>NZ_CP138926.1:3440000-4602094 GCF_047125595.1 Thalassospira sp. MIT121401 | reverse complement strand
CTTTTGTTATAACTCGCTAGAAGTCCAAATCTGACAAGGGCCCCGCAAGTTTAACCGCTTGCGGGGCCGTCTCTTTCGCTCCTATTAGATCTGGTGTGTGGCTCGCCGAAATGCGCTTAGCCTGCGCGGACGAACCCCACTGGCGGCACAGCTTCTTCACCGGATCGGCAAGATGCTTCGCCCCCCAATGCGTCGCCCAGACAGTAACCAGCAGAACGGCGGCCCAAAGGATCGTGCTCACAGCTTAGCCGCCGCTGAAGAAGGCCGCTTGGCGCGAATACTGTCGAGGAGAAGGAGCCCGGCCCCGCTGACGACCGCCACATCAGCTAGATTGAACGCGGGCCAGTGATAAGCTCCGAGGTAGAAATCCAGAAAATCCGTGACCGCACCGTGACGCGCCCGATCCAGCACGTTGCCGAGGGCACCGCCAATCATCAGCCCCAGGGCAGCGCCGACCAAGCGGCTCCGTGCCCGCCAGAGGCAGACCGCGAGGCCCGCCACGATGGCGAGGCCAAGGAGAACGAGCGCCCACCATGGCACCAAACCAAAGAGGCCAAAGCTGACCCCGGTATTGTGGACGAGCACGAGATTGAACATCGGCAAAATCTCGACTCCATCGGCCAGACGCGGGGCCTGAGCGAGGGCGAGCGCCTTGGTCGTCTGATCGAGGGTGAAGGCGAAGAGGGCACAAGCCAGTCCAACATCGCGCGTTTTCATGCTGCCTCCCCGCGCTCGCGCCGCTCCATCCACCAGCCGATCAGGGGCGGCAGCCAGCACAGATTGCCGAGGATGGTTTCAACAGCGGTGAGGATTTGCGTTTCCGGACTAAACCCGGCCAGCCGCCCGATCAACAGGCCCACAGGCGCGATCACGACAATGAGCAGGCTGGCGAGCATCACCGGATTCCGGACATAGGCCGAGGCGGCTGCCCTAGTGTCTCCTTCCTTGCGGCGCAGGTAAAGGAAGCCCGCTACGTTGGCCCCCATCTGGTCCGACATGGCATAGAGCCACGGAATGTAGAATCCCTCGACGCCGTAGACATCGATCCCGGCCAGACGGCTCCCGGCATCGACGATCCACGGGAATACCATGCCCGTGACCTTGCCCCAGCCGTAGGCCTCTGCCATCGAACCCACGGCCCCGCGTAGCCGCTGCCGTAGGGCATAGATGCCTTCGAGAATGCTTTCCCCCTCGCCGGAGAGGGTGCGCACCAGCCACTGACCCCAACCGCTGCGCTGAAAGCCGAGCCAGTCTAGAACAGCGCCGAGAACCAGGCAGCCTGCGAACCCGGCGAGCGTGAATTTCAGCAGCTCACCGTATTCTTCCTCGTGCTCCTTGTCCTTGGCCGCGTCATTCATCAGCGGCCTCGCGGTCTTCAGGCATCTCGAGCACGTGGCTGGCGACGTCTACGACGATGCAGCGCACCCGATCGTCGAGGGGCGAATAAATCACCTGCTTGCCGCTCTTCTCGGCCTGCAGCAGGCGGCTCGCGCGCAGCAGCCGCAGGTGGTGGCTCACGAGGGAACGGGGGATGCCGACGCGGGCGGCCAGCTCGCCAACCGCCCCGGGCTTCTCAAGGCAGGCCAGCAGGATGCGCAGCCGGGATGGCTCTCCCATCAACCGCAGGATTTCGGAGACTTCCGCGAGCTGTTCCGGGGCAAGCGCCGGAACCTCGCGCGGGATTTCTTTCGTGACAACATGCGTACGCATGTTTGCGTGTTATCAGGCCTCGCGGGGCGGCGCAAGGCGCCAGATCGTCAGATCGAAAAAAAGGGTTCTTTGGGAGCCGTGTCATATCAGCGAAGACATCTGAACACGCGCGATACCTCGCCAGCCTGTTCCGTCCATCATTGATCCGCAAATCTGGGCTGAAAAACTAATGGACCAAGCGTCCGTGGGGAGCCGGAGACGTAAAATGAAAGGTTCCAAATCATTCAGCGTGCTTGACTTGCTCAAGCGTCCGAACCCAATGCTCGGGTAACCCATGTGCGCGAGCGCCGTCTCGCAGGAGCGTGATATAGCGCAGCGACGGGTTGCCATCCGTCTCCTCGCCCTCTGCGATATAGGTGACGCACGGCATACGGTTTCCTTCCCTGTCCTCCGCCTCGATCCAGAGTTGGCGGTAGCGCGGGCCGGGGACCCCTTCGGTGCTGTCGAGCCAGATCAGGTCGCGGCGCGTGATCTTGTAGAGCACGCCCCAGACCTTGGCGCCTGGTGAGGGCTCGACGTTCGCTGGCGCGGCCTTGCCCCTCGGCCGACCCTCGAGATTGAAGCGCAGGCGGTAGTCCCTGATCCGTCCGGGACGCCATTCGATCGGATGCATGCGGCGGCGCCCGCGGAACGCGCTGTCGTGCATGTTGGCGCCGAAGGCGAAGTACCACACCTCGTCCGCCGGCCGTCCCTCGACCCGGAGACCGAAGCGCCGATACCAGAGCCTGGACAGCCACCAAGACCGGGCGATGCCGCGCCGGAGCGCGCGTTTCAGGGTCAGGAACATGGCGCCATCATCCCCTCTTCGACATGGCGAAGGCGATGGACGGCGATGATCTGGCCGACGGCGGCCACGGCGCCTGCCACGAAGACCGCGGACAGCCCGATCGCCTCGACCACCGCCGCACCGGCGATCGGCGACAGCGCCGCCGGCGCCACCAACGCGTTGAAGTAGCCGCTGTAGGCGGGGCGTCGGTCGTCCGGCGAGATCTCCCAGAGATACCCCAGATGGGCGATGTTGCCGCCGTTGTTCATCGCGCCGAGGACCAGGAAGACCGCGGCGAAGGCGGGAAGGGCGGAGGTTCCGCCCGGCGGCACGACGACCATCCAGAGGACCGTGAGCAACGGCGCAACGATCGCGAGCACCGCCGTGACGCCGAGCAGCCGGCGCTTGCCGAGCCGGTCGCCCCACCAGCCCCAGAGCGGGTTGGACAGCAGCGCGCCTGCCGTCTGCGCGCCGAGCAGGGTCGCGACCTCCGCCGCAGTAACCCCGGCCTCCGTCGCTGCCACCACGTAGAAGGGCAGCGCCATCATGACGGTGCCGTCGAGCCAGCGCACGCCCACGAACAGGCGAAAGCGCCGGTCCTGCCGAAACACGTCCAGGCCCTCCCGCAGGAAGGGCCCGAAGCCGGTCGCTTGCTTCGGCTCGGGCGCCAACGGCTCGCCGGCGGAGACGAAGGAGATCGCCGAGACCAGAAGCAGCCCGGCCCCGGTTAGCAGAACCACCGCGTGCCCGGCGGGAAACGCCAGTGCGTCGATCGCCTGGCCGGCGACGGCGGCGACGCCGAGGGCCAGCAGTCCGCCCGCGAAGAACCGGAGCGCCAGGAGACGGCTGCGTCGGGCAGAGGGAATCGAACGGGCGACGATGTCGTTGTAGGGAACCGCGAGGATGCCGCCCACGAACGCGTAGAGCGTCCACAACGCGAAGAAGGCAACGATCAAGCCGGACGCTGATGTAGGACCGGCAATGAGGACGATCCCGCCGACGCCGATCAGGCAGGCGACCCGGCCGAACGCGCCCAGGGCGTAGAACGGCATGCGCCGCCGCCGGGCTTGCGCGAACCAGGCGACGAACAACTGCGGGAACAACCAGCCGTAGCGGGCGATCGCCGCGGCGGCGCCGACCGCGACCAAGCTGCCGGTGAGGCCGTGGACGAGGCTCGCCATGATCGTGCCGGTATCGACCGCCGCGGCGCCGCCCTGGAAGAAGGCGCCAGCGGTGGCGATGCGCGCGAAGCGGCCGGTGCGTTCACGGGTCCGCATCTGCCGCAACCTTCCGCCGGCCGAAATCGCCGAGACCGACCCCGTGATTCCAGAGCCCCCAGCCGCCGAAGAGGCCGACAGTCAGCATGTTCGCCGCCATGACGACGGTCACCATGGCCAGAGCGGCGGCATCCTCCACCCCGAATAGTCCGAGCGCAAAGACGGCGCCGACAACGAAGCCCGCCGGAACCCTGGCGGTGTGCGCGAGGATGACAATGAAGCCGAGAATCGCCAGCAGCGCTAGGTAGACGAGGGGGTCGAGCACCACGCCGAAGGCGAGGCCCGCCCAATAGAGATGCGAAGCCGCGATCAGCTTGATGACGATGCTGGCCAGCACGATGGTGGCGCCGCGCCAGCGCGCCCGTGGCCAGACGATGCCGTCGGCGAAGGCGAGCGCGAGCGACCGCGCGCGGACTGCCAGGCGCCCCGGCAGGCGGTCGGCGAGCGCAAAAAGAAGCCCGATGCCGGACGCCGATCGGCGCTTGTGGTGCACGAGCAGAAAGAGCACCGCCACGATCGCCGCCGCGCTGCCTCCGGCGCCGAGGAGAAGGCCGAGGCCGATATTGCCGTTCGGGTCGGGGATAATCGCGGCCAGCACCACGACAACAACGATGCCCGCGAAGACCAGCCCGTCGACCAGCCGGTCGATGGCCACCGTGGCCAGCACGCAACTCATTGAAATGTTCTGTCTGCGGGCGACGAGCCACGACCGGACGAAGGGGCTGAGGCCGAGCGGGACGAGGAAGTTGGCGAGATAGCCGGCCATGGTCGCGCCGAACAGGTGCGATGTCCGGCAGTCGCAGACGGGTGTCAGGATCTGGCGCCACTTCCAGCCCCGGATGACCTGCTCCAGCGTGATCGCCAGGAAGGTGGCGACCACGAACTCCGGCCGGGCGGATTGCAGCACGTCGGCGAACTGGCGCCAGTCGAGCCGCCAGGCGAGAAGGGCGATCAGGCCGAGGCCGATTCCCGTGCCCAGCCAGTTGAGCCACCGGCGGCGCGGCTGCCGCGTCGCCACGGGAGTGGTTTCGTCCAGCTCGATCACGGACGCGGCTCCACGCGATCCAGGAAAGCGACGTAGCTTTCGGGCATACCTCGCTCCTGTGCGGCGGTGCGGATTAACTCGAGATAGCCGCGCGAGGGGCGCCCTTCCGGAGCGGGGTAGGGGACGCAATACGTGAGGGCGTGGACGGTCTGGCCATCCTGGTCCTCGACGTCGACCCACAGATAGGCGTACTGCCGCCCCTCGCTCGCGTCGAGCCGGACGAACTTTCGGAACGGAAGCAGATAAAGCACGCCCCAGACGTGTTCGCCGAGGGCTTCCACGATATCGGCCGGAGCCGAGACGCCCGGCTTGCGTCCGCCCGCGGCGACCTGGTCGATCCCCTGGACAAGCTCCACGAAACGGGCCGAAGCGCCCGGACTCCGCCGCCCCGCGACGGCGAATCGCAGGCGGTAGTCGTCCAGCCGGGCGATCCGGGTCTCGATCGGCGTCATGTGACGACGCTCGCGGAACAGGCGCTCGTTCATGTTGGAGCCGAACGCGAAATACCACACCGGCCCGTCGAGATCGGCCGACGGCATGCGGCCGCGGCGCAGATAAAGCCATCTCCGGAGGGCGGACCAGATCAACCGGTTCATGGCGAACCGGGGTCCCGGCCCTTTCTCCGTCGGCTCCCGCGGGCATCACCTTCACCGCCGACGCGCTGGCGGCCAGGAGCGGGGTCCGCGTCGAGGCAGCCACAGCCGTCGCCGGAGCAGCGTTGGACACGCCCGGATCCATCCTTCGACAGCAGCGTCGTCAGCCGGGCCTGCAAGTCGCTCAACTGGGCGATGCGGCGGGTCACCGTCTCCAGGTGGCCGGTCAGGATCCGATGATAGTCGGGATGCCGGCTCGGGCACGTCTCCTCGGCGATCTCGAGGAGGCGACGGATCTCGTCCAGCCCCAGGTCGAGATGCCGGGCCTGCCGGACGAACCGGAGCTTGGCGAGTTCCGATTCCGTATAGAGCCGGTTGCCGCCCGTCCGCGCATTGCCGTCATGTCGGCGCGGCCGCGGGATCAGGCCGACCTCCTCATAATGGCGGATCGCCTTCACCGACAGGCCGGTGGCCTCGGCCGCCTCGCCGATCGAGTAGAGGCCGCGGGTCGAATGCTGTTCCATGTCCACTCGTATAGAACCTCCTGTTGGGGGAGGTTCAACCTTTCGCCCGTCAGGCGGACCGCTTTTCCACCCTGTGCCCCAGCCTTGTGACGGCGGCCTCGATCGTGTCCGGGGAGGTGTCGGCGTCGTCGTAGGTGACGCGCATTGTCTTTGATCTCACGTCCCCCTCGATACGACCGATCCCCGGCTCGAGCCGCAGGTTGGCTTCGATGGTCTCGATGCAGCCCTGGCAGTGAATGCTCGGCACCGAGAGCCTGAGCTCCGAACCATTGGTGTCAGGAGTATTCCGGCTTTCCTCGGGGGCCTGCCTGGGATGTTCCGGCACGTGATCTGTCCGCGCCTTGCCGCGCGTGAAGACCTGCCCGCCGAACGAGTTGGCGAGCACGAGGGTGACGCTGGCGGCCATGGCGGCCATGGCCCAGGAGGGATGCACGACCCCGGTGGCCGCGAGCGGCACGCCGACGCCGTTGAAGAAGAACGCGAGCCACAGGTTCTGCACCGTCTTGCGATAGCTCATGCCGCCGATCGTGATCGCCTCCGGCACGGCGCCGAGGCGTTCGCCGATCAGCACGACATCGGAGGACTCGATCGCGATGTCGGTGCCCGCGCCGATGGCGATGCCGACATGCGCCTGCATCAGCGCCGGCGCGTCGTTGATGCCGTCGCCGACCATGGCGACCTGCGCGCCTTGCTCCTGGAGCGCGCGGACCCGCGCTGCCTTGTCCTGCGGCACGATCTGGGCATGGACCTCTTCGATACCGACCTGACCGGCGACGGCCCTGGCGGTGCGTTCGTTGTCGCCGGTCAGCATGACCGGCGTGATGCCGCGCCCCTTGAGCTCCGCGATGGCATCCCTCGCGTCCGGCTTGACCGCGTCGGCGATCGCGAGCACCCCGGCGACCACCCCGTCGACCGCGACAAGCACGGCGGTGTGCGCCTGTGCCTCGTGCCGGTCGAGCATCTCTTCTGCCGGCGCGACGTCGACCCCGCTCGCGCGCAGGAAGCGGGTCGTGCCGACCAGGACCCGGCGCCCCGCGACGGTCGCCTCGACGCCCTGCCCGGCCGTTGCCTGGAAGTCGCGCGCTTGCGGTATCTCGAGCCCCTGTTCCACCGCGCCGTCGACGATGGCGCTGGCAAGCGGATGTTCCGAGGCCGACTCGGTGCCCGCAGCCAGGCGCAGGACCTCGTCCCGGCCGAAATCACCGACTGCCTCGGCGGCGACGAGCCGCGGCTTGCCCTCGGTGAGCGTGCCGGTCTTGTCGAGCACGACATGGGTTATGTCCTTGAGGATCTGAAACGCCTCGCCCGAGCGCATCAGGATGCCGCGCTCGGCCGCCATGCCGCCACCACGGATCAGCGCCAGCGGCGTCGCCATGCCCAGTGCGCAGGGATAGCCCATCACGAGCACCGTGACCGCGGCATAGATCGCCGTGACCCACTGCATGGCGCCGCCCCAGGCCAGCGGCGCAAAGCCCCAGAACAGGAGCGCCGCCGCCGATATCCCGAGCACCGCCGGGACGTAGTAGAGCAGCACCCGGTCGACCAGGACGATGATCCCCGGCTTCATCGCCTTCGCCTCTTCGACGTGGCGCGCGACCTGGCGCAGGAAGCTGTCCTCGCCGGTGCGGGTGACGCGGATGAGCAGCGTGCCGGTCTGGTTGACGCTGCCGCCGATCACCTCGTCGCCCTGCTTCTTTTCCTCGGGGATCGGCTCGCCCGTGACGATCGACTGGTCGACCGCCGACGTGCCGTCCTCCACCGTGCCGTCCACCGGGATGCGGTCGCCGGGGCGCACGCGGACGCGGTCGTCGATCGCGACCTCGTCGATCGCGACGTCCTCTTCCCGGCCGTCGCGAACAACCCGGGCCGTCGGTGGCTGCATCTCCAGGAGCCGGCGCACGCTCTCCGACGCCTTCGTGCGCACCACGAGCGAGACGTAGCCGGACAGCAAGTGATAGGTGGTCAGGAACACCACCACGCCGAAGAAGTCGACGGGCGGGAACCCGACGAAGCCGTACCAGCCGAGGAACGGTAGCGGGGCGCCGAGGAGGCCGCCGATATAGGCGCCGATGGCGCCGACCGAGAGCAGCACGTGCTGGTTGGTGATGCCGCGCCACGCGGCGCCCCACGCCATACGGATGATGCGCCGGCCGTTCCAGCCGAAGGTGTAAGTGGCGAACGCCCACGCCGTCCAGGCGTGCCAGTCCTGCATCTGCCAGAGGCCGAGCCACATGGCGGCCATCGCGCAGAACATGAGAAGGGCGAGGCTCGCCGCCGAGATCAGGTCGTTGCGCTCCTTGCGCTTGAGGTCGAGTTGCTCGTCGAAGCCGCCGACCTTGCGCGGGTCGCGCACGATGAAGCCGAGGGCGCGCAACGTGTCCTTGATCCGCGTCTCGTCGGTCTCGTCCGACCGGAACCGCACCAGGGCCTCCTCGTGGGCGAGGGAGACATGCACCTCCTCGATGCCCTTCTCGCGGCGGAGTCCGCGCTCGATCGCGTTCGTGCAGAACGAGCAGCTCATGCCCCCGATCTTGAGTTGCAGGCTCTCGATGCCCCGCTCCTGTGCCTGTTGCGCGATGGCTTCGGCCATGTCCTTCTCCTATCTGTCGAGGCTCTCGAGCCGGTTCGCGGGCAGGAACGTGTCGGCCTGTCCCTCGTGCGGCATCACCAGCATGTTGGCGAGGAACATCGCGTCTGCCGTGCGAAAGCGGCGATCGGAGACGCGCACCGTCCCGTTCTCGTGTACGACCTCGCCGGCGAAGACCGGTGCGAGGCCGGCTTTCTCCGGTGTCGGCAGCGCCGGATGCGCGAAGGCCGTATCAGGCCGGCCCTCGCGGTAGCGGGCCGGGACCAGCGGCAGCGGGCTCGCGAGCTGCAGTCTCGCATCGACCAGAACCGTTTCGAGAAACCTCGGATAAAGACGGTTCGCTGCCTTCGCGAGATCGCCTGCGCCGTGCCGGCGCATGGCGTTCAGCGCTGCCGCGACGGCGGCCGCGGTGGACGGCGTGTAGCTGACGGGCTCGCCCGTGCGGAACGCGCCGAGCCGGTCGTCCCATTTCGGAATCAGCCCGGTCTCGAATGCGGCGGCCGCTGCCTTCGCAAACCGGTCGTCCCGCAGCAGCCGGCCGGCCTCGACGAGACCGTAAACGGCAAGCGCGGCATCTTCCAGGGACAGATCCTGGAACTTTTGGAGCGCGTTGGCGTGGCGACGCGCCAGCGTCAGGGCTTTTTCGCGGCGTTGCTTGTCGTTCGCGGCGAGCGCGTAGCGGCCCAGCGCCTCGACTGCCAGGGCCCGGTCGCCGGCGGTCTCTGGCGGCAACTGCTCGACGGCCGCGAAGGCACGGTCCGCCAGCTTGCGGTAATCGTCGGCATCGACGAGCGCGCGATAGGCCGTGTGCCAGTAGTCCTCGCGCGCGCTCGTCGCGGCGAGGATCAGGTTGGACACGCCCCACAGCACGACGGCCTGGTCGCGGGCACGGGGCTCGGCGAAGGTGCCGTCCGGCGCGCGGGCCGCGAACAGGCCCCGGTCCGTCAGAAGCCGCTTGGCGAGGACGCCGGCCAGGGCTTCGGCCTGCGGCAGCATCATCAGGGCGATTCGCTTGTCCGCCTTGTTGTCGTGGAAATTGAGGTGGAACCCGGGGCTCGTGATCTTGATGAGCGCCCAGGCTTGCGCGGCCGGCTCGAGCGTCCGGTCGAAGCTTCCGGGATCCCAGCGCAAGGTCCGCAGATCGGAGAGATCCGGTGTTTGCATGAACGTAGGGTCGCCGGCGGCGTAAACCGCCCCGACCGTGGCCATATCGGGCATCGCCGGCCGCGCGACATAGCCCGCGTGTTTCAGGATGTCGTCGGCCGTCGACATGGAGACCGAGAGCGACTCGCCCAGGCCGCTGAACATCACCGCGTTGGCGAGCGTCGCGCGGGCCGCCCAGTGAGCCGCGATGTCGACGGTATCCGATCGGTAGTGGACGTCGTCGTCGGCTCTCTCGGCGGCAGTTCCGGCCGCCGTCGCCATCACCAGGCCGGCAACGATTATGGCGATGGCGCGAAGAGCGCGGGTGAATGCCATCATGTCCAGTCCTCCGGGTTCACGAACAGCCCGAACCAGATCGACCACGCGCCGAGGACGATCAGCACCAGGCCGGTCCAGAAGGGAATGCGGCGCGACAGGCCGGCGAGCCAGTCGAGCGCCCGGCGCGCCGGCCCGAAGGCGGCGGCCAGAACCAGCGGCAGCGACAGCGCCAGGCCGAACAGCCCCAGCGAGACGAAGCCATTGGCGATCGGCCGTCCGGCCGCGCCGCCCGCCGCCGCGGCGCCGAACAGCGCAAAGATGAGCGGCGCCGCGCAGGCCGGGATGTTGAGCCCGAACAGCAGGCCGAGGGTCGCGGAGCCCCTGCCGCCCGAGAGGGCGGAGAGACGCGGTCCGATCGTCCGCATCAGGAACCCGGCCTTGCCCAGTACGTAGAAGAGGCCGATCGCGGCATAGATCGTGCCGAGCACGATCCAGGCGGCTTTCTGGAAACCGAGGAAGGCGGTGCCGATGCCGGCCGCTGCCGCTCCGAGTAAACCGATGAAGACTCCGCGCGTCAGCGCGAAGACGGCGACTTGCGACAGCCTGGCGACCCGGCCTTTGCCCTCCAGGTACCTGACGAAAACGAGGCTCGAGCCGATCGAGCACGGCTCGACGAAGCCGAGCAGGCCGAGCCCGATCGGCAGCAGCACCAGATTCGGAAGCCCGAACTCCGTCACCCCGTCGTCTCGACCACATCGAAGCCCCCCGTCTCGATGATCTCGCGAAGCCGCATCCCGTCCACCGTATGCGGGTTGTAGCGGACCTCCGCCGAGCCCGTGGCGAAGGCGACGCGTGCCTCTCGGACACCCGGCTCCTTGTTCAGAAGCGACCGGATGCGCTCGGCGCAGCCGTCGCAGTGCATACCGTCGATCTTGAAGGTTGTCGTGTCCATGGAAATTGCCTCCTATGGCAGGTCGGTAAGAAGGAGCAGAGGCGGGACGATCCCCGCGTACATCGCGCTCTGATAGAGGAAATAGACCGCGACCAGCAGCAGCAGGACGCCGCCGGCGCGCTCGATACGCGGCACCCAGGCGGTGGCGCCACGCAGGCGCATCGCGGCCCCCGTCGCCGCTCCGGCGATCAGCAGAGGCACGCCGCGCGCGATGCCGAACGTGAACAGCAGGGCTGCGCCGACCCAGACCTCGCCGGTTGCCGCGGCGGCCCCGAGGACGGGCAGCACCATCGGCATGCAGGCGGGACAGGTCGACAGGCCGAACGGTATGCCGAGCGCGTAAGCCCCCGCGAAGGAGTTCACCTCGCGCGGCTGCGCCTGCCGCCGCAGCCACGGCACGTGGACGACCCTTAAAAGGGCGAGCCCCATCGTCACCAGCAGCCCCGCAAGCACGAGGTTCGTGATCGCGAGCGAGCCGGCGAGCGCCCGGATGAGCGTGTATCCGACGAACCCGAACAGCCCGCCGATTGCGGCGTCGATCGTCGCGATGCCGAGCACGAAGCCGGCGGCGAACACGAGACCCCGTCGGCTCGCCGGCTTGGCCTCCGCGGTTCCGCGTCCGGCGACCGAACCCACGACGACGGAGACCAGCGGCAGCGAGCTCGGCGCCATGCCCATGAGCAGGCCGGCGGCCGCCACCAGGGCGAAGGCCGCGAGCGAGACGGCGGGAAGTTGCTGAAACTGTGCGAGGAGGTCCGTCATCCTGGTCTTGGCTTTGTATCAACGGCTTGCGTGGCCCCGACGTCCGCCTTTTCGTGACCTTCCAGCGCCTCCATGATCGAGCAGCAGCCGAGCTCACCGTGGCCGGGACAAGACGCGATTAGTGCCTCCAGGGCCTGTCCGATGCGCTGGAGCTGGCGCATCTTCTCGTTCACGTCGTCGAGCTTCGCCGTAGCCCGGGCCCGGACGTCGGCCGCATCCGCCTCGGGATCGGCGCGCAGCTCCAGGAGCTCCCGGACCTCGCGCAACGAGAAGCCCAGCTCTTGCGCCTGCCGGATGAACCGGATGCGCTCGATGGTCTCGTCGGGATAGCTCCGAAAGCCTGAGGCGGCGGGCTTCGGGGGCTGCTCGATCAGGCCCTTGCGCTCGTAGAAGCGGACCGTTTCGACGCCAACGCCGGCCGCCTGCGCGGCCCTGCTGATGGTCATGCCAATCATGTCTCTCACCTCGATCGCTCATTGAAGCCTACGCTCCGTACCACGGTACAGAGTCAAGGGATCGGAGTCGTGCCGGGAAAGGAGAGACGGTGGTTATTCCGTCGGGAAGCCGGTCAGGAACGCGACATCGACCTGGGAAGCGCTTCCAGCGCCGTGGAAGGCTTTGCGCCTGTCTCAGACCATGACGAGCGCGGCGTCAGATCAGAGAGCCGATATCCGAGCCTGCCGACGGATAGGCGCTGACCAGGCCCTTGAGGTCTTCCGCCTTTAGCCCGGTGCGCATGGCGAGGCCGAAGAGGTTGATGGTCTCGCTCGCTTCCGGCCCGAGGATGTGCGTGCCAAGGATCCGTCCCGATCCGTGCTCGACCAGCACTTTCGCCGCGGCGTGGGTTTCTCCGACGCGACGGACGGAGAACCAGCCCCGCATGTCTGAGAATTTGCATTCGAATTCGAGGCCCTGCGCCGTTGCGTCGGCTTCGCTCAGACCGACACGCACCAATTCGGGAACGGTGAACACGGCGCTCGGCACGCCGGTGTAGTCGGGCGTGGCGTGGTTTCCTTCCAACAGGTTCGCCGCCACCGCCTTGGCCTCCAGGCTGGCCACCGGTGTCAGCGGCGGCCCGGCCGTGGCTGCGGCATCGCCAGCGGCATAGACCGCCGGATTCGTAATGCTCTGCAGATACGCGTTGACCTCGACGCCCGTACCGTCCGCCTTGACGTTCGCCTTGTCGGGCTCCAGCGCGCTGATCGCCGCGGCCCGGCCGGCGCCGTGCACGACGAGGTCCGCCTCGAACCGCTCTTCGGCCCTGTCGATCCTGGCAATGACGCCAAGCCCGCCGTTCGCCTGCTCGATCGCCGTCACTTCGGCCTTGGCGCGGAAGGTGATGCCGAGGGCCCGCGTGCGCTCGACCAGCATTTCGACGAGGTCGGGATCGAACGCCTTGAGCGGCCGTTCGCCCCGGTCGAGCATGACCACCTCGGCACCAGCGCGTGCGGCGATATGGGCGAACTCGAAGGAGACGTACCCGCCGCCGATCAGAAGCACGCGCTTCGGCAGAGCCGCCAGCTCGAGGAAGTCGTCGCTAGTGATGACGTGCTCCGCGCCCGGCATGGAGAGCGGCACCGGCTTCGCCCCGCTTGTGATCACGATGTATCGGGCTTCGAGCCGGTCCTCGCCGACGGAAATCGTGTTTTCGCCAATAAACTGCGCCGTGCCGTTGAAGGTGGCGATGCCCTTGTCCGCGAAGGCCTTCTCCCGCGCCTCGGGGACCGGATCGGTGAAGCTTCGCTTGAAGGCCATGAGGGCGGGCCAATCCACCGTGGGGGCGGGGCCAGCGATTCCGTGTCCGTTCATGAGCCGCGCGGCATCCACCACCTCGGCCGCCCGCCGCAGCACCTTCTTGGGATCGCACCCACGCAACGCGCAGGTCCCGCCGAAGGGCCGCTCGTCGACAATGGCCACCGACCAGCCAGCATTGCGACAGCGGCTCGCCACGCCGCTCGCGGCGGTGCCTGTGCCGATTACCACGAGGTCGAAGCGTTGGGTCATCCTATTCTCGTCCTAAGTCGAAAACGGGGCGCGTAGCGGCAGGTTCCTGTCGCCTCATATAGGGTGCCTCATCCGGGATGGCGCGTCTTCGTCCGCTCCTGTCGGCGCCCGAGCATGAGCGCCACGATGGCCGCGACGATCAGGCCGGCAACGAGCCACCCTCCGGCACCGTCGATCAGCCAGGCGCCAAACCCTCCCAGGACACCGGTGGCGGCGAGGACCAACGCGACGCAGCAGAGCACCTTCGCACCGAGCAACGCCAGGACCTTATCGCCGGTCTCCATGGCCCCCGTTACCCCGCGCAGCACGACAGCTTGGCCACGTCGCGCGTGAACGTCTGGGCGGCGAGCTTCAGGCCCTCGACCGTTGTGAGATAGGGGAAGATCGTCTCCGCAAGCTCGGCGACCGTGAGTCCGTGCTTGATGGCGAGAACGGCCGTCTGGATGCTGTCGGCGCCTTCGGGCGCGAGAATGTGCGCGCCGAGCAGCCGGTCCGTCTCCTCCTCCGCCACGAGCTTGATCAGGCCGCGCGTGTCGCGCGCTGCCAACGCGCGAGGCACCTGGTCGAGCGACAGGAGAGAGGTCTTGACCCGGTGGCCGGCCTGGCCCGCCGCGGCCTCGGTCAGGCCGACGCTGGCGACCTGGGGATCGGTGAACACGACCGCCGGCATCGCCGCGTTGTCGTAGCGCCGGCTGTCGCCGTTGAGCGCGTTCTCCGCCGCGAGCCGGGCAGCATAGGCGGCCATGTAGACGAACTGGTCGCGGCCAGTGACGTCGCCGGCGGCGTAGATGCCGGCCTTCGTCGTGCGCAGGCGTTCGTCGACCTCGATGCCGCCGTTCGGTAACAGGACAACGCCTGCCTCGGCGAGGCCCATCTCCTCCGTGTTCGGTCGTCGGCCGCTGGCGATCAGGACCCGCTCTGCCTCGAGGCGTACGTCGTTGCCCTCCGCGAGCGCGTTCAGGATCACGCCGTCTTCCGTCTCACGGATCTGGCGGTATTTGAGCCCGCTTCGCACGCGGATGCCTTCATCCTCGAAGTACCCGGTGAGGGCGGTGCCGACCTCCGGCTCGGCCGCCGGCAGCAGGCCGCGGCGGCAGGCGATCGTCACCTCGACGCCGGCGCGCGCGAAGAGCTGTGCCAGCTCGCAGCCGATATAACCGCCGCCGATGATGAGCAGCGATCGCGGCAGCTCTGCGATCTCGAGCACCGTGGTGCTGGTGAGATAGGACACCTCCTCGATGCCGGGGATCGACGGCAGGGCAGGGCGGGCCCCAGTGGTGATCACCACCTTGCCGGCCCGCAGCGGCTCTCCCTCGACCAGGACGCCGTCAGTGGCGAGCCGCGCCCGTCCTTCGACGTAGGTGATCCCTTCGTACGCCGCGAGCAGGTCCTTGTACTTCGCCTGACGCAGCGCGCCCACCAGCTCGTCCTTCTGCGAGACGGTAGCGGACCAGTCGGTAAGCCCGACGCGGGCCTCGATGCCGGCGAATCGTTCAGCCGCGCGGCCTTGGTGCAGTGTCTCGGCTGCCCGGATCAGCGTCTTGGAGGGCACGCAGCCGACGTTCACGCAGGTTCCGCCGATCGTGCCATGGCCGATGAGCGCCACCCGTGCGCCCAGCTCGGCGGCCGTGATCGCGGCCGAGAAGCCGGCCGAGCCCGCTCCGATCACGGCGAGATCATAGGTGCGGCGGAGTCCGGTCTGGCCGGTGGTGCAGCAGTCGTCGGTCATCAGGGTCATGTCGAATGCTCCGGGTTCGATGTTGCGGCGGCCGCGGCTTTCACGCGGCAGCGGCGCAGATACAGGCCGTAGGCGGTAATTCCTAGGAAAAGCGCGAGCGCGGGCAGCAGCACGTAGTCGATCCATCCGAGCCAGGCCGCGAGCCCGGCGGCGCCGAGTACCACGACGAGCACCGGCGTGAAGCAGCAGATCGCCGCGACGACGGAGCCGACAACTCCCGTGGCGAGAACCTTGCGATCGTCCAGCGCCATCACTCTATTCCACGAGCGCGGAAGGAAAGCCGACGCCGGCGGTCGCCTTCGTCAGCGCGGCAACGTCCGTTCTCGAGTCGTCGAAGGTTACGACGGCCCGCTTGTCCGCGTACGAGACCTCGACCCGCTCGACGCCCGGCACGCGGGATAGCGACTGTTTCACGATGTAGGGGCAGCTCGCGCACGTCATGCCGTCGACGGCGAGTGTCACCGTCCGTTGGGCGGCGATGGCCGCGGTACCGACAAAGAGGCTTGTAAGGACCAAGGCAGCGAAAAGCGCGCGAATCATCCGTCGAACCTCCTTCCATTCAAACGCCAAGCAGTGTCGGTGCGACGTAGGGAAAAGCGATCGCGGCGGCGACCAGTGCCGTCGCGACCCAAAGGGCGGCCTTGACGGTGCGGCCCGGGAGGGCGCGCGCACACGCCGCGCCTTCGGCACAGGCTTTCCGCGGTTTCCAGTAGACGGCGTAGAAACCGTACCCGAGGAAGCCAAGGGTGACGGCGACGAAGATCGGCTGATAGGGCGCCAGCGCCGTCAGGTTGCCGATCCAGGCGCCGCCGGCGCCGAGGCTGAACAGCACCAGCGGCAGAATGCAGCAGGACGACGCACCGACAGCACCGAGAATGCCGCCGGCAGCCGCCCAGCCGGTGCGCCGTTGAGCGCCTTCCGTTTCCTGCCCGATTTCCATTGCGCCGACCGCCGTTTCGTCCGCTCGAGCCATTGGCTTGGTCCTCACCAGTTCGGTCTTGCCATGTTAAGATAGGAGCTGTAGTCGCTACAGGTTCAAGGGAGAAAATGGTGAGACAGGACAATGAGATGACGACCGCCAGTTATGGAATCGGAACGATCTCGAAACATACCGGGGTCAACATCGAGACGATCCGCTACTACGAGCGGATCGGCATCATGCCCAAGCCGCCGCGCACCGCCGGCGGACAGCGGATTTATGAAACCGCGCATCTCAAGCGGCTCGCCTTCATCCGCCGGAGCCGAGAACTGGGCTTCTCGCTCGACGAGATCCGCGCACTGCTGCGGCTCGTTGATGGTGGCGACTACAGCTGTGGAGAGGTACAGGAGATGACGCTGGCCCACATCGCCGACATCCGCCGCAAGATTGCCGATCTCAGGCGCATGGAGCGCGTGCTCAAGGACATGGCGGCGAAGTGCGATGGCGGCGACGTACCGGAATGTCCGATCGTGGATGCGTTGTCCGCATGAGAAGGTTCTTGTCCACCGTGGCACCGATTAGAGCGGTGTCCTTCATCCTACGGAGGATGGCTTGCTGCCATCATACGGCCACGACTAGCGAGTTTGGCTGCCGGTGGCTTCCTGCCCCTGCAACCAAATTAAGCCCGCTAGTACAGCACGCTAGCGAGCTTTTCGACTCTCAAGCTATAGTCCGGAAATGCGATCGGGTACCATATGGGAACCACTAAAAATCAAGCTGTAGCCATACTCGGAGGAGGAGTGTTCGGTATTTCTGGAACTTTTGCTCATGGCGCGATGGCGCCATAGGTGTTGATGTCGCCTACGCATGGCAAGGTTGTGTTCTGTAAAATCGGGCCGACTAATGCGGCTTGGCGAGGTTGCACAAGCAAGTCACGTTGGGATTCACGCTGACATACCGCCAGAACTGCTATTGCGACGCGGGGTTCCTCGCTTATCCAAGCTTTAATAAGCGCTTCAGAGCTAGTCGGTAGCGCGCCGGAGCAGTCTTCCAGGCAAGAGGAAGCAGGGTTATGAGCCCAAGGGCGAGCACCGTTAACCCGGCACGCCGCCAGTCACCGGAGGCGAGCTCATCTCCGAAATGCGCGAGCAGGAAGCTCGCCGGGATGATACCGAACAGGGTCGCAACGGCAAAGCGCCAAGTCCTGAGCGGCGTCAGACCGGCGGCGTAGCTGATGATGTCGAAGGACAGGAACGGCATGAGCCGTGTCGCGAACACGACCGCCATGAGGGCGTTCTGGGACGTGATGAAGCGGTGCAGGACACCCATCGACAGCCGCGTGCCGAGCCATGCCTTGAGTGCGTCGTATCCGATGAGGCGCGCGACGCCAAAAGCGGTTAGGGCGCCGATCTCGGAGCCAATGGCAACGTAGAACGCGCCCCAGTAATGGCCGTAGGCCGCGCCGGAGGCGAGCGCGATCGGCGCGCTTGGAATCGGGCTCATGACAATGGCGACGGTCATCAGGCCGATGATCAAAAAGGGGCCGAGCGGGCCGAATTGCATCACAGCCTGCTCAAGCGCTGCGCCGTCGCGCAGGCGGTCCAGTATGCCGATGCGCCATAACACAAGGACGGTCGCGAGGAAGACGGCCAACACCGCCAGACCGGCGATGGTGCGAGGCCAGGGTGGATTGGGTCGTGTGTCCTGCCCTTCGTTCACATTGGTCCTTTGGTGATTTCGCTCAGGGGACGGTGCACGTCGAACAGCTTGGCGTTGAGGTTTTCAATGGCGGGCGCCAGCCCGTCCATCGCCTCGGCCACGTCCTGGCCGAAGGGACCGTTACAGACGAAGTCGAACTGCACCAGCATTACAGAACCGTCCCTTTCTCTCCTTGGGGGCGGCTGCCGCATACAGGATGCGGCAGCCGCCTTCCAGACGTTAGCGGTCTTCGTCCATCTCCATCATCATGCGCTGCTGTTCGAGCATCTGTTGCATCATCTGCTGCATCATGCCCTGCTGCTCTTGCATGCGCCCCATCATCTGCTGCATCCGTTCGGACATATCGTCCGACATGTCCCCGGACATGCCCATGCCCTGACTGCCGGATCCCTGATGGCCCGACATCCGGCCGCCCATCTGGCCCTGCATGGGCATGTTCCCCATCATGCCGTGCATCGCCTGCATCTTCTCGACCATCATCTGCATGTGCTGGCGCATGAGCTGCCGGCGCTCGGCAGGGTCTGTTGTCTCGCGGGCCTGCTGCATCATCTCCTGCATGCGCTCGAAGGACGGTCCGCCTTGCATCTGCTGCTGCATCTGCTGAGATTGGCCTTGCTGTGGCTTTGCTCCATGCTGGGCCGACAACGCACCTGCCGCGGTGAGGACGGTGAGGCCCGCGGCTATGGCGAGAGCTTTCAAACCCGGCAAACGCATCGTGCTGGAAGGTATCATCGTTCTTGAATCTGTCATCTCCGGTCTCCTTGGTTGGGATGAAAGACGCTGTAGGGGTGGAGACGGCGCAACCGGTGCTGCGTCGGACATCGGATCGCTATGGTGACCCGAAGGCACAACCACCTGGACTTACAGACGGAACGACTTGCCCGCCGTTACAGCTTCAGCCCACCTGCCGGCCCCGTGCACAATCCGGCCCCGTGCACAATCCGTCTCTTCACAGCGGCAGTCGAGGAAACCATGGATCGGGCAGATCAGGCACAAACAAATCCCCTGCTGCTGCTTTTCCAGTGCCTGCTTAGCCGTGATACAGCCGCACAGCGACATTCTTCAAGTCGGCGCCGAGGCGCTGCCGCACGATTCCGCGGATCTCCCAACAGCTCTACACGCGACATCAAGTCGGCGCATTCTGGCCTGAGCGTGGACAAGGACGCTGTGGAAACAGTTTCATATCCCGTCGCCGAATCCCGCGTCGGTCTCAGTCTAGAAGGCTTCGAGATCGTATGGGCTCATCACCTCGCGCGCACTTCAGCCTGAGTATGTCAGTAGGGGTTTGTTCTCTTTCATCGCTCCATCCTCTTGAGAGTTGAAGCCTTCGGCAAACCCGGCGCGGTTCAGCCCGCCGATAGAAGGGCAGTTGTAGAACTTTGTGATAGTTACAAGCTACAGCTCTTGCCGTCGCGCATTGATTCACAAGTGCAGTCGTCAAATCTACCTTCGGAGCAATCGGTGCAGAACGCTGCTAGAGAAACACGCAGTGCTTGGCGCGCCCGATGCAGGCGCACTCTCGCATTCGATGGTGTGATCCCAAGATCAGCTGCGGCTCGTTCACGCGGTTCATCCGACAGATCGATCCGTTCAAGAATCTCTGCATAGTCCGGGCGCAACCCCGGCACAAGCTTTCGAAGACAGCTGCAAACGCCTTTCTCGTTCGCTAGATCTACCTGGCCGTCGGCCAATACCATCTGGTCTTGCATGTAGCTGTCTTTTCGGCGCCGCCGTGCAGCCTCACTGCGGTAATGATCGGTCAGCACCGAGCGCAACACCGTATACAACCAGGCGACCACACTTTCGCTATTCCTAAGTACTGTCCCGCTGTTGATGACTCGCACGCAGAAAGTTTGAAGCACATCCTCCGCAGTGACCGAATCGCCGACCCGGCGCACGAGATAGCGACGAAATTCGTGATAATAGTCGGTGAGTGCCATTTCTATTTCCGGGGTCATCGGCCGTGACGTGTTGTCGAGCTCATCGGAAAGTGGGTCGGTTTCAATCGTCTTATGTGTTGCTACAGTCATGCTCAAAACCTCGGCCCGAGTTGGCAAGATCGGGCGATCTGGAAACATCTTCGGGCTGAGCGCCTTAGGTCAACGCACAAAAACACCCCACGCTAGCCTTGCGCTAAAACCCACCATAGGGGTCGAGTTTCGGGTTCATAATACGAGAATCGAGAGCAACGGCATTGATCTAAATCAAAGCCATAAAGAGTAACGGTACAGTAGTTCAGTAAGGGCAACCGCCGTGGTCGAAGGTAAGTCGAGAGAAATCTGTGGTGGACGCCGGGCGCGAACCTAGGCCGGGCAGCAGCAAACCAACACGGTTGCCCTTATCCGGCCATTCTGGCCGGCTTAGTCCCTCTGCGCGTCACCAACACGACCCCAAGAATCGCAAGGACAATGCCGACGATCTGCATCCAGCCAAGGGTCTCACCGTAAAACAAAGCGCCCATTGCAAGGCCGAAAATCGGGATCAGGAAGCTTAACGCGTTCGCGCGGTTGAGAGGCGCTTTCTCCAGCACGGAGAACCATAGCCAGTATACTAACGCCGACCCGAACAGACTGAGAACAAGGAGCGCGCCTACAAATGGCAACGACCATCGGATCGTTGTTGGCTCCTCCGTGGCCCAGGCGACAATAGCGAGCGGAACACTGCCGATGAGCAACTGGAGGCCCATTGCCATAAGGGCGTCGACGTTTCCGGCAATTCGTTTAATTACAACGTTGCTCACCGTGACGCCGAGTGCAGCCAGGACAATATAGGCTACTCCTAGAATGTAATTTTCTTGCCCGCCGGTGAGTATCTGGGGCGAAGTGATGACGAGTATCCCCATAAAGCCCAAGGCAAGGCCTGCTTTGCCCAGCGCGGTCAACTGTTCTTTGAGGATGATACCCGCCAGGCCCGCCGCCAACAGCGGTTGGGTGTTGGCGATTACAGTGGCGATGCCCGGGGAAACGAATTCCGCGGCATGGAACATCCCCAAGAAGCCCAGGCTGGTGGCACCTGCGCCAACGATGGCCAACATTGTCCAGATTCGACGACTTTTGGGCAGGGGCTGCCGCAATGCAAGCGCGACGATGATCAACGCTGCGCCTGCCAGGAACGCGCGCAGCGTGGCGAATGTCAGGTGAGGGGCAAATTCAATGCCGACGGTTATCAGCGGGAAGCAGGCAGCCCAAAGCAACATGACCAGAATGATTTGCGCGATGATTCCAACGGTCACTCGACTTTCATCCCATCGTCTATCCGTCCCGCGACACCACCATCACGACCTACTGGCGTTTGTCTGCCAAGTCTCGTGTCGTTGCTGATTGGATTCACACGAGTTGATCCGTTCGGTTCACGCACACTGGCAGGGATGAACGGCCCGGTTTTCCGCGCCGCGCGACATCTCGCGGGTCAACCAGAAACCGGCCCCGAGCAGCAATGCGCCACCATAGATCATGCCCTGCGCCGGGATTTCGGCGAAGATAAGGTAGCCCAGCGTTGACGCCACGACCGGCGAGACGATGATATCGACGAGCGCATAGACATTGGCGTTGAGCGTCTTGAGGACGATGGAGATGCCGAAATAGGCGAAGCCGGTCGAGACGATGCCCAGCCCCGCTGCCCAGAGCATCACCGGCAGGTCCATCCCGAGTGCGGCATAGGAGATGGTCGCGGCGGGCGTGCCGGGGCCGGCGAGGATGAGCGCTGGCGACAGGATCAGCGCCCCCGCGAGCATCGACCAGGCGATGTCGTTGCCGGCCTCGGTCTTTCCTTCGTAGCGCATGTAGGTGACCATGGCGGCGTAGATCGCGCCGTCGCCGAGTGCGACGAGGTTGCCGATCATGTGGCCGCCCTCAAGCGGCTTGGCGAGGACGATACCGGTCAGCGCGACGGCGAAGATCAGGATGTAGCTCTTGCGTGCCTTTTCACCGAGAAACAGCGCCGAGAAGATGAACACGAAGAAGGGCGCGACGCTCCAGAAGATCACCGCATTGGCGATGGGCACCAGCGTCATGGCGTAGTTGAAAACGCTGATCTGCGTGGCGATCAGCACGCCGATGATCGCGGTGTCTTTCAGGTTGCCTTTCGGAAAGCGCAAGGGCCGGCCGGTCGCCAGCGGCATGACCGCCATCAGAAAGGCGGCCGCGAAGCTCAGAGCGTAGAAATTCAGCGTCTGGATCGGGATCAGTCCGTCGGTGAGCTTCACGAACACGCCGATTGTGGCCTCCGACAGCGTGATCAGCAGGAGCAGGAGAACGATCTTCATTTCCGGCTGCGGCCCCCTGCCGTGCGCGTCACGTCGATGGCTTCAGCCCCGGACTCATCAAGGCAGGTGTCCTCGACCTGCAAGGTGACGAAGAAGAATCCGAATTTTTCTTTGAGCATGGCGTGCGCTGCCGCCAGGACCGCTTGGGGATCGGTCTCGTCGGCGACGCGCACATGACCGGAGAAGACGTAACGGCCGCTGGTCAGAGCCCAGGCATGAACGTGGTGGGCATTCGCAACGCCTTCGACCTGCTCCAGCGCGCCGGTGACATCGGACAGGCCGACGTCGGCCGGTGTGCCTTCCATCAATAGGTGAGCAGCGTCGCGCAGAATGCCCCAGCTGGCCCAGAGCAGCACGAAGCCGAAGCCCATACCAAGGATCGGATCGATCAGCAGGAACCCGGTGAATTGAATCACGAGTGCCGTCACGATAATGAGCAGGCTGCCGACGAAGGTTTGAATGATGTGCCAAAGTGCGCCTTTCACGTTCAGGTCGCTCTGGCTCTGCTTCCAGATCAAGCCGAGCGAAATAAACTCGGTGAAAAGCCCGCCCGCCGCGGCCCAAAGCATCGGCCCGGTAGGCAGCTCGATCGGGTCGGACAGCCGCATCGCACCCATTACGATCACGATGAGCGCCATGCCCAGAAGGAAGCCGCCATTGACGAGCGCTCCGATAATCTCGGCGCGGTACCAGCCGAAACTGCGATCCTCGTCGGCGGGGCGGCGGGCAAGCTTGGCGGCGACGATCGCGACTAGTACGCCACCCACCGCCGAGAAGGTGTGGAAGGCGTCGGAAATCACCGCGATCGAGCCCGTCCAGAGGCCGATGCCCATCTCGATTACGAAATAGATGCCGGTCAGCCAAGCCGAGATCACCATTCCCCGTCCGCTTGACGGCATGTGGCCGGCATGGCCGCTATGGGCTTGGCTCATTGATTCTATCCTCTCTTCACGTACTCTTTGACTACAAAGTTCTGCGTTCATTTCGCGCCACGGCGAGGCAGACGCTCCCGCGGCTACCACCGGCTTCAGCGTGAAAGGATCCAGGATCATTGCATCGCATCAGACGACCTGTCACTCCCCTCTTCGAGATCAGCCCCTATCTCATCCCTTGATTGGACGGGACAGGGGTAAATTCGCAGAAACTCGAGAGTTATTGCCAATTTATCTGTCGCTACTGTCGATTCCAAGTAAATTCTTGATTGCCGTTTTATTTCCCAGCACGGAACAGTCAAAATGTTTGGGCATCAAACCTTAAGAGGGGGTTCCAGCGTCAACATGACGAGGTGTAGGAGGGTCCGGCGGCCTAGCTGAAGTCGTCTGATGACTATCTGTTCGCTGAGACCGAGATCTGTGGCGATCCTGGTGGGCGGATGATTCAGAATTTCCGCGCGCCACACCACCTCGGCGTAGCGGGGTTCCAAGAGACGCATAAGCGTTTCGATAAACTCCTGCAGAATTGCCTCCATCTCGGTGTCGTCGGAGCCGTCCGAGTCCGGTGGACACCCAGAATCTCCCTCCCCGTCGCTATTTCCGTTCCGGCCTTTGTGTGCCGCCAAAACGCCACCATCAAGGCTGTCGCGCTGGCGTCGGCATGGCTGGCACCTTGGGGTTAAAAACCCTTCTGGATGAACGAGCTGTTCGTTATCTGGATCAATCAGGCCGGCTTTTGAAGCGGCGCGGTTTCCATCTTCCATCGTCTCGATCACTTGGCCTCGCTCCTCCGCTGCTCAAAACCGGGACGGTGTGCCCACCCGGATTTTCATTGGCGTCACATAAGACGTGAATGGGTCGCCGAAAGTTACACAAATCCTTCACGGCCACCGGAGCGGGTCGGAGCTTTCCTTCCCGTCGAACGACTATGCGATCAGCGCTCCTTGTGTAACGGAGCCAGCCGGGCATCGTCTTCTAGACATGGAGGACCCCGAAGGATTGAGCCCGTCAGGAGGAATGAACGTGATCAAAGACCTTGCCCAACGCGACACAACGCAATCTGCAGTTTTCGCACAAGGCTGCAACGGCCGTTGCAGAGCGGCTGGTATCTCTTACGGGGGTTGAAATCATGGGACGAACGGCATTGGTGACCGGCGGCACGCGCGGAATCGGCTCCGCGATTGCCAGAACCCTGCGCGATGCGGGCTATACGGTCGCCGCTAGCTACCACGGCAACGATCTGGCGGCCGAAGACTTCAAGGCGGCAACGGGCATCCCTGTTTTCAAATGGGATGTGGCCGATGACGAGGCCTGCGCCGCCGCCGTCGCGAAAATCACCACCGCATATGGCCCGGTCGAGATTCTCGTGAACAATGCGGGGATCACCCGCGACGCTATGCTCCATAAATTAACGTCAGAGCACTGGCGCGCGGTAATCGATACCGATTTGACCGCTTGTTTCACTATGTGCCGCACCGTCATTTCCCCGATGCGGGAGCGCGGTTACGGCCGCATTATCAACATCAGCTCGATTAATGGCCAGAAGGGCCAACTGGGCCAGACCAACTATGCGGCGGCGAAAGCCGGTCTTCTGGGATTCACCAAGGCGCTAGCGCTCGAGAGCGCCGCCAAAGGCGTCACCGTCAACGCCATTGCCCCGGGCTATATCGAGACCGACATGGTCGCCGACGTTCCCCCTAAGGTTCTCGATAGCATCGTCGCCCAGATCCCGGTCGGCCGCCTCGGCCAACCCGAGGAAATTGCCCGGGCCGTGGTGTTTCTGGCGAGCGACGACGCGGGTTTCATCACGGGTTCGACACTGACCGTCAATGGCGGCCAGTACCTGATCTGAGCGGAATCAGGAACCAATCCACTCAAGCGAGACAAGAAGGAAAGCACACCGATGACTCACAAGCAGGTTATGCTTTGTACCCCCGTGCGCACCGCGATCGGCACCTATGGAGGATCCTTGAAAGATCTGCCGGCGACCGAGCTCGGCGCAACGGCGATCCGCGCGACGATCGAGCGGTCGGGCGTCGATCCCTCGCTCGTTCAAACCGTGGTCATGGGACAGGTGATCCAGGCGGGCGCCAGAATGAACCCTTCACGCCAGGCGGCAATCGGTGCTGACATTCCGGTTGGCGTGCCAGCGATGACCGTCAATCGGGTGTGCGGCTCTGGGGCTCAGGCGATCGCCTCGGCGGCCCAGGAGATCATGCTCGGACATATCGACTGCGCGGTCGCCGGCGGCATGGAGAACATGGACCAGGCCCCCTACATCGTTCAAAACGGGCGCTGGGGTTATCGCATGGGTGATGCCCAGATGCACGACAGCATGCTCCGTGACGGCCTGAACGACGCCTTTTCCAGCGAGCACTCCGGCTGGCACACGGAAGACTTGGTGAAGAAGGCTCAGATTACGCGCGAAGATCAGGATCGCTGGGCCGAACGCTCTCAGCGGCGCTTTTCCGAGGCGCAGGCTGCTGGCAATTTCAAGCAAGAGATCGCTCCGGTAGAACTCAAGACTCGTAAGGAGACGACCACATTCGACGCCGATGAACACAACCGACCCGACACGACCCTCGACAGTCTGAGCAAGCTCAGGCCTGCCTTCCGCAAGGAGGGTACGATTACGGCTGGCAATGCGCCGGGACTCAACAGCGGCGCGGCGGCGATGATAATCGCCGAGGCGACTTGGGCGGAGAAGAACGGTCTTAAACCCATGGCCAGGTTGGTTTCCTACGGTGTGGGCGCGGTCGATCCCGGCATGTTCGGCCTCGGACCGGTACCGGCCGTCTTTCAGGCTCTGGAGCGGGCGGGCTGGAGCGTTGGCGATCTCGACCGCGTCGAGATCAATGAGGCCTTTGCCGCCATTGCCGTTGCGCTCGCGCGTGAGATCGGAATCGAACAAGACATCGTCAACGTCGAAGGCGGCGCTATTGCCCACGGTCATCCGATCGGCGCAACGGGGGCCGTTTTGACGACGCGACTCCTGCATGCAATGGAGCGCAATGGGGTCAAGCGGGGCTTGGTGACGCTCTGCATCGGCGGCGGGCAGGGCATCGCACTCACCTTGGAGCGGACGTCCTGATGCTGACTGTCGGATCCGCAGGTGACGGGCAGGTAGCTTGAAGATGCCGTTCAAACCTACCGTCGCTGCGTGACCATAGTGCTTCATGCCGTTTTCTCCGCGTTCAAGCGGCCACAAAGATACTTAAAAACAAGAATGCCGAAGGATAGGGGCCAAAATGCTTGTCGCGACAATACTGGCGCTGTCACTCGCCATATTGACGTTCTTATTTCATTATGCGGTTCTGCGTTGGCTGTCCGGTGGCATGGCGCGCATCGCGATGACCGCTGGTGTGCGTATCCTGGTCATCGTTCTTATGGTGACCGCAGCGCATCTCATCGAGATTGGGATTTATGCGGTCGCCTATGCGCTTGGTGATGGCGTCCTCGCCCTCGGCGGTTTCGGCGGCCTGGCCGTCGCCGAGCCGCTCGACTACCTCTATTTTTCGATCGTGAGCTACACCTCGCTCGGGCTCGGCGATGTGTTTCCTTCTGATCACCTCCGCTTCATCACCGGCGTTGAGGCCTTGAACGGCCTGTTGCTGATCGCTTGGTCGGGATCCTTCATATATATCGCGATGGCACGTCTTTGGCCGTGGCGATCCTGCACCGAGCCGACTCGCGGCAACGCGGACAAGAGGTTCAAGTCGGCCCCGATGCCACCTCAAAATACGGACAGTATGAATTAGCCTTCCAAATGCTCATAGAATATTTCTGGTGTGGGCAGAACGGCAGAGACAATGTGCAGTATAGGAATGCCCATATTCTATAGAGTGGGCGAGAGGATCTGATGAAATCTGATTACCAGGCGAACAGCATCACTCTGACCGGCGGTGTCTCGATGGGCACCGGCGTCATGATCGGAGCGGGAATCTTCGCGCTTACCGGTCAGATTGCAGAACTTGCGGGCCCGTGGTTTCCGCTTTCCTTCATCGCCGGCGGGATCGTTACCGGATTCAGCGCCTATACCTATGTGAAGATGTCGAATGCTTTCCCGTCCGCTGGCGGAATCGCAATGATCTTGCAGAAGGCCTATGGGCCGGGGGCAATTGCGGCCGCCGCCGCTTTGCTGATGGCGCTCTCCATGGTGATCAACGAGAGTCTCGTCGCGCGGACTTTCGGCGCCTACGTTCTCAGGCCATTCGAATTAGAGGCAGGCAGCATTCTCGTGCCCGCGCTTGGCGTCGGGCTGATCGTCTTCGCCTATCTTGTTAACATATCGGGCAATCGCTCCGTTGGCCTGTTCTCAGTCGTCATGGCATTCCTGAAAATCGGTGGCATCGCCGCCTTCGGCATTGCCGCGCTGGTGGCCGGCGGCTTCACCTTCGAGCCGGCGTCAGGGTCGTCGCAATCCATCCCGATCGCCGGCTTCACGGCGTCGATCGCGTTTTCGATCCTCGCATTCAAGGGCTTCACGACGATCACCAACAGTGGCGCCGAGATCGTCGATCCGCATCGCAATGTCGGCCGCACGATCATCATTTCAATCGCGATTTGCGTGGTGGTCTATCTGCTGGTCGCGTTCGCGGTCGGTTCCAGTCTCTCGCTCGACGAGATCGTCGCCGCGAAAGACTATTCGCTCGCGGAGGCAGCCGAACCGGCCCTCGGTCCTTACGGTTTCTATTTCACCATCGCGCTTGCTGTTGTCGCGACCGCCTCGGGGCTGCTCGCCAGTGTCTTTGCCGTCTCGCGCATGCTGGCGATGCTGACCGACATGAAGATGATCCCCCACAGTCATTTCGGCATGTCCGGTCCGATCCGCGAGCACACGTTGGTTTACACCGTGGTGATTGCGGGAGTCCTGACGGTGCTTTTTGATCTCAGCCGCATCGCATCGCTCGGCGCCTTCTTCTACCTGGTGATGGATATCCTGATCCATTGGGGCGTGTTCCGCCGCCTGCGCCACGAGATCGACGCGAGCGGCTGGGTACTGATTATGGCTATCGCGCTCGACGCGCTCGTGCTCGGCGTCTTTGGCGCCATAAAGCTGCAATCAGATCCGCTTATCGTGGTCATCGCGGTCGCCGCCATCGCCGCAGTGTTCGCCTATGAGCGCGTCTTTCTGTCGCGCTGGACCGCGGAGGAAAAACATGGCGGTCACTGAGCAGTTGCCAAGCCCCGCTCATCATCCGGCGATCACGCTATTTTCGAGATTTATATCGCAACAGGTGAAAATGATCTCTCGCCATATCTACGAGGCCGGGAGAGAACATGACTGACGATCAAGACAGTGATTCACCACGAGACGCTGTCCATGCAGTCATGGTGGAAATTCAGCAGGACTTCTTTCGCTTTCTCGCGCGGCGGCTCGGCAATGAAGAGGAGGCCGCCGACGTTCTGCACGATTTCTACGTCAAGGTGCTTGCCCGGGTTGGCGATGTTCGCGACACGGAAAAGCTGCGCGCCTGGATGCGCCGGGTGTTGGAGACGACGTTAGTCGACTATTACCGCGCCCAAGGCAAGAAGCGTCAAAGGGACGCGGAATACCACTATCTGGAGTCGGTGCTCTTGACCGGCGAAGCCAAGAGCGATCTCGATCTCTTTGTCTGTGTGTGCCTTTACAAACTTCTTCCGACCCTAAAGTCGGAGTATGCGGAAATCTTGTGGCGCGCCGACTTGATCGGCGAGTCCCGCCAAAGTATCGCTGGCACGCTCGGCATCACGGAGAGCAATTTTCGCGTGCGTCTGCACCGGGCCCGCCAGGCCTTGCGGCAGCAGCTGGAAGAGACCTGTCGGACCTGCCCAATTCATGGCTATCTCGATTGCGAGTGCGACTACGCCGGCCATGTTCGTGCGGAGATCGGGGAAGGACCCTCCGAACTGTAACGAATTGCTCCCCGGACCGTCTATCTGAACGACGGCCCGAATACATTGGCGCGCCGTCGCGCACCAGCTTCAGGTCACCCGTTCTCAATCTGATGGACCATCCGAAGGAGCCGACCATGCCAAACACATCCAAACCCACCAATCCCGCAGTTCTGCAGTATCGGGGGCTCGACCTCGAAGCCATCACGGCCCTGCAAATGCGTAATGTTGAAGCGCTCCGGAGCATGACGAATCTCATGTTCGACACGACGGAAGCGGTCACTAGGCGCCAGGCCGAATTCCTTGAATCCCGCGTCGGCCAGATGAGCGCGGCGTTCGAGCCTGGCGAAAACGCTTCGGATCCAAAGGCTCTTTTCGAACGGCAAGCCGAGGCCTATCGCGATCTCTTCGGGGCGCTCGCCAGCCATGTTGGGGAGCTTGCCGAGATCACGTCCAAATGCTGCGCCGGGCTGGTGCACGAGGCGAGCCGAGCGGCGGCGGGCCAGGACGACGAGAGCGCTGCCGTGAAGCGGTCGGAGAACGACGGCACCGCAGCCTCGAAGACAAGCGCAGCGAAAAAGTAGTCGCGGGCAGGGTTCATGAACGCGCTTTCCTACTTCCTGATCTGGGCGGTGATCATCTTCGTGATGATGCGCTTCGGCTGCGGCGCCCATGTCATGGGACATGGGCACGGCAAGGCCAAGCACGGCGATGCGAACCACAGCCGGCAAAAGAATGCCGAGGAGTTGCGGTGGATTCCCCCAACCAAGGACGTCGATCCCGTCTGCGGCAAGACCGTCAGTACCGACAAGGCCAAGCCGAGCGTCCATGACGGCAGTGTTTATTATTTTTGCTCGCGGGAATGCCGGGAGCGCTTTGAGGCTGCGCCCGAGCAATATGTCGGACCCGGTGCCAAGACCGAGACGCCGACGCCCCAGTTGGAGGACCGCCATGTCTGATCTCAATATCTCTTCGAGGACGCCGCCGCGCGCGGGGACGCCCCTGCCGGTTCAGTCTGCTTCAAGAATACCCGTGATGGCGCTCGGCTTGAGCCTAGGCCTCTTCCTGGCCGTCACCTTCGCTCTTTGCGTCGGCTTCGACCTTTTGTTTCCCGGCCAGGCGATGTATCAAAGCTGGTTCCGGCTCCTTCCTGGCTTCACTTGGCTGAGCTGGCAGAGCTTTTTCCTCGGCCTGGCCGAGAGCTTCGCCTATGGCTGGTATGTAGCACTGGTCTTCGCGCCGCTTTACAATTTCTTTGCCGCGCACAGTGGCCGGGGAGGCCGGCCATGACGACGGCAAAGAGGCAAAAAGCCACGACCGATGCCGGCGACAAACGGGCACCCGCACTTAAACTGGTAAGCCAGGCGGATGCCCGGCGTCAGAAGCGTGTGGAGGATGCTTCGGACGCTCGACTGCCGGGCCAGGATCTCGTCGACTACCAGGTCGACCTCTGGCAGCGGACGATCCTTTTCTGGGACACGCTCAGACAACGCGCCGACAATATGCTCGAGCATGAACGCGCCGGTTTGCCGCCGTTGCTCGACTTCAAATACGAGACGATCCTCGACGCACGGCGCTTCGAGCCTCCCGCGAACTATGCGCTCCTGCGGATTACGGAAGTCGGCGATGACTGCTGGGACGACTGCGTCGATCCCGACAAGCCGCCGGTCATCGTGGTCGATCCGCGCGCCGGGCACGGGCCGGGGATCGGCGGGTTCAAGCACGATTCCGAAGTCGGCATGGCGCTCCACGAGGGGCATCCAACATATTTCGTGATCTTTTTCCCGGAGCCATCGCCCGGCCAGACACTGGCCGACGTGTTACATGCACTCAGGCGCTTCGTGGAGGAGGTCGCCGGACGCCATTCCGGCACGCCACCTGTCCTTTACGGCAACTGTCAGGCCGGTTGGGCGATGACTCTGCTCTCGGCCGACTGTGAGGGTCTGGTTGGCCCTGCTGTGCTGAACGGCTCGCCGCTGTCCTATTGGTCAGGCGAGGCCGGCGTCAATCCGATGCGGGTGACCGGAGGACTGCTCGGCGGCGCCTGGCTCACGCATTTGACGGCCGATCTCGGCAACGGCCGCTTCGATGGCGCGTGGCTGGCCCTGAATTTCGAGAACCTGAAGCCGGAAAAGGCTATTTGGGAGAAATACGCCGGTCTGTTCCACAAGGTCGATACCGAGAGCGAGCGCTTCCTCGAGTTCGAGCGCTGGTGGAACGGGTTCTATTTCCTCAGCCGCGAAGAAATACTGGCGATCGTCGAAAACCTGTTCATCGGCAACAAGCTGGAACAGGGCATCATGCGCATCTGCGACGGCTGCATCGCCGATTTGCGCCGCATCCGCAATCCGTTGGTCATCTTTGCCTCCTACGGAGACAACATCACGCCGCCGCATCAGGCTCTGGGCTGGATTCCGACCGTATATGAGGATACGGCCGATCTGAAGAAGGCGGGTCAACGGATCGTCTATCTGACCAATCCGCATGTGGGCCATCTCGGCATCTTCGTGTCGGCCAAGGTCGCCCGCCTTGAACATCGCGCCATTCTCGAAAACCTCGATGAGATCGAAGCCCTCGCTCCGGGCCTCTACGAGATGAAGATCGACAACCCGAGCGGCGACCCCGACTGCCACAAGCCGCAATTCACCGTGCGGTTTGACGAGCGGCGGGTCGAGGATCTGAAGTTTCCGGAGCAAAGCCAGGCATTCGAACAAGTGCGGGCTGTTTCCGAGGCGGGCGAGGCGTTCTACCGGAGCTTCGTCAGTCCGTGGGTTCAGATGGCGAGCAATCCATGGACCGCGGAGTCGTTGAAGTGGCTGCATCCGATGCGAACGAGCCGTTACTTGTTTTCCGAGTCGTTCAACCCATGGATGCGCGGTGTCGCGGCTCTGGCAGATGGTATTGCCAAGACGCGGAAACCGCTGCCCGAGGATCATCCTTTGCTGGAAAGGGAACGGGAGCTTTTCGCCGAATTTTCCGGGGCGATCGAGCAGGTCCGCGAGTGGCGCGACGCCGGCTACGAACAGGCGTTCGGGCAGCTTTACGGCCAGGAGACATCCGCGGCGGGAACAGTAGGGAATGAAGGCGAGGCGAAGAACGATGGCCGTTGATGGCGCGATCCTGGTCATCAATAGTGGATCCTCCAGCGTCAAGTTCGCGCTGTTCGACGCGGCTCCCGCCGAGCCCCAGCGAACCTGGTCGGGTTCTCTGGAACGCATTGGCTTCGACGAAGGACGTTTCCTTGTGAGGGCAGCGGACGGGACGGCACTGGTCGATGAAACGCGGGCAATTCCCGACCATGACGCGGCCCTCGACCTGCTTCTGAACTGGGCCGAGGATCGCGACACGCAAGCGACACCCGTTGCCGTTGGCCACCGGTTGGTACATGGCGGAGAGGGCTGTGATTGTTCGCTTGTGGTCACGCCCGCGCTTGAGGTCCGGCTGAAGCAACTGGTCCCGCTCGCGCCCCTCCATCTGCCCCATAACCTGGCCGGCATCACGGCGGTCCGACGACAACGGCCCGATCTCCCGCAGGTCGCCTGCTTCGACACCGCGTTTCACCATGGCTTGTCACGTGTGGCGCGCTTGACCGGCTTGCCGCGCCGTTTCGAGCAAGAGGGTATCCGGCGCTACGGTTTTCACGGCCTGTCTTATGAGTATGTCATCGGCGAGGTACGCCGGCGTGACGGCGACGCAGCTGCGGAGGAACGAATCATTGTTGCCCATCTCGGCAACGGCGCGTCGATGGCGGCGATCAGGAACGGACACAGCGTCGAGACCACCATGGGCTTCAGTACACTTGCCGGCCTTCCCATGGGGACGCGTCCCGGCGATCTCGATCCCGGCGTACTCCTGCATCTCCTGATCGAAAAGCAAATGACTCCCGACGCCCTTCAACAGGTGCTCTACACCGAATCGGGCCTGCTCGGTCTGTCCGGCTTGAGCCGCAACATGGCCGATCTCCTGGCCCGGCGGGACGTTCCAGAGGCGGCGGAGGCGATCGACTTCTTCAGCCACCATGCACGCCGGCACCTGGCTGGCCTGACGGCCGCGCTCGGCGGTCTCGATCGGTTGATTTTCACCGGCGGTATTGGCGCTAACTCGCCCGAAATCCGCGCCAGCATCTGCGAGGGGCTCGATTATCTCGGTCTCACGCTTGATGCGGAGCGGAACGCCGGTCAACAACGCGTTGTCTCGACCGACGACAGCGGTGTGCTCATCGAAGCCTTCAAGACTGACGAGGAGTTGGCCATCGCGCGCCATACTCAAAACATTCTGAGGGCATCCGGAAAGGAGAATGTGCGAGCCCATGGTTGATCATCCCGCCACTCTCGAAGATCTCGTCGCACGCGCGAAGGAGCGCACGCCGATCCGCGTCGCCGTGGTCGCCGCCGATCAAGGCCTTGTCCTCGAAACGGTTCAGGAAGCCGTGGCGCTTGGCCTGATCGAGCCCCGGCTCGTCGGCGATCCCGACGCGATTCTGGCCTGCGCAGCCTCCTCCAATGTGGAGATCGACCGGGCTGCGATCGTCTCCGCAAAGAGCGACGCCGAGACAGCCCGCGCCGGTGTCGATCTCGTCCGAAACGGCGATGCCGACGCGGTCATGAAAGGTCACATTCACACCGATGCCTTCATGCGGGCCCTGCTAGACACGGACCAGGGCCTCAGACTCCCAGGTCGCCGCGTCAGCCACGTCTTCATGGTCGACATTCCAGCCTATCCGAAGCTCCTCGCGATCACGGACGCGGCCATCAACATCATGCCGGACCTCAACGCGAAAGCGCAGATTCTTGAGAACGCCATCGCACTTTTCACGCTCCTTGGCATAGAAGCACCGAAGGCAGCTGTGTTGTCGGCGGTCGAGACGGTCAATCCGGCCATTGCATCGACCCTCGACGCGGCCTGTCTCGCTTTGATGGCCAAACGGGGCCAGATTGCAGGTGCGATCGTCGATGGCCCGATGGCTTTTGACAACGCCATCTCAGCCGACGCAGCCCGCGAGAAAGGCATCGTCTCGGAGGTCGCCGGAGATGTCGATATCCTGCTGGTCCCCGATCTCGTTTCCGGCAACATCTTGGCCAAGAATCTCGAATATCTGGCCGGCGCCACGGCGGCGGGCGTCGTCATGGGCCTCGCCGCGCCGGTGGTGCTCAGCTCCCGCGCCGATCCGCCGGCCGCCCGGTTGGCGGCGCTGGCGCTCGCCGTCCTGATGCATCAACCTGCGCTGCCTCGGTCGCAGCAGTTGCAACAAGGAGAATCGGAATCGGCCATTCATTGCGCGGCTCAACCTGAAGCCGCGTGCTGTCCGATGGGAGCGTGAACCATGGGGCACCATCCAACGAAAATACGAACGGAGCAAACCGCGCTGGCAACGCCTCGCAACGAACCGATGGGAAGGGGTTTATCCCTGGATCAACCTCTCCACGCGACACTCGGGCAGATCACCGCCGGTGTGTCGCCCGTGGCGCTTGCTCAAGCGTATACGGACTGGGCGCAGCATCTCGTCATGTCGCCCGACAAGCAAATAGAACTAGTTCGGAAGGCCGCCCGCAAATGGGCGCGCTATCTGGAATACTGTTCACGGGCTTGCTCGGATCCTCATTGCGAGGCCTGCATCGAGCCCCTGCCGCAGGACAAACGCTTTGCCGGTGATCCGTGGCAGGCATGGCCATATAACGCGATCTATCAGGGTTTTCTCCTGACCCAGCAATGGTGGCACAACGCCACAACCGGCATCTCCGGCGTCTCCAGGCACCATGAAGAGGTCGTTTCCTTCGTTGCCCGGCAGTTGCTCGATATGATGTCGCCTGCGAATTTTCCGTCGAGCAACCCCGAGGTCCTGAAGGAGACCCTCGATACCGGGGGCCAAAATCTGGTACGCGGCGCGGTGAACTTCTTCGAGGACTGGCAACGCGCGGTCCGTGGGGGGCCACCTGCCGGCACGGAACGGTTTGCGGTCGGCGACAACCTGGCGGTTACACCGGGCCAAGTGATTTTCCGTAACGAATTGATCGAACTGATCCAATACATGCCGGCGACGGATAAGGTTCATCCCGAGCCTATCCTGATCGTGCCTGCCTGGATCATGAAATACTATATCCTCGACCTTAGCCCCGAGAACTCGCTGGTGAAATACTTGGTCGAGAAGGGTCACACGGTCTTCATGATCTCCTGGAAAAATCCGACGGTCGAAGATCGCGACCTTGGTATGGAGGACTATCGCCGGCTGGGCGTCATGGCCGCGCTCGACGCGGTGTCAGCTATCGCGCCGGAAAGCCGCGTCCACGGCGTCGGCTACTGCCTCGGTGGAACGCTCTTATCGATTGCTGCGGCGGCCATGGTCCGCGATGGCGACGACCGGCTGGCAACCATGACCCTCTTCGCCGCGCAGACGGACTTCACGGAAGCCGGCGAATTGATGCTGTTCATTGACGAGGCCCAGGTCAGCTTTCTTGAGGACATCATGGCCGAGCAGGGCTGTCTCGATACCAAGCAGATGGCCGGCACGTTCCAGCTGCTTCGCTCCAACGACCTCATCTGGTCGGCCATGGTTCAGAATTATCTCATGGGACAGCGCCGACCGATGTTCGACCTGATGGCGTGGAATGCTGACGCCACGCGCATGCCTGCCAGGATGCACTCCGAATATCTCCGGCAGCTGTTCCTCGATAATGATCTGGCGGACGAACGCTATCGCGTCGACGGTCGCCCGGTGTCGTTGCATGACATCCGCATTCCGATTTTTGCGGTCAGCACGCTCTCGGACCATGTCGCGCCGTGGCGGTCGGTTTACAAGATCCACAGCCAAACCAATGCTGATGTTACCTTCGTACTATCCAATGGCGGCCACAATGCCGGCATTGTGAGCCCACCTGGCAACACCCGGCGTCGTCACCAGATCGCCACCCACGATGATCTCGCGGCCTACCTGGACCCTGACACCTGGCAGGCGCGGGCCACCCACCATGAGGGTTCATGGTGGCCCTGTTGGCTAGGGTGGCTTAGCAACCATTCGGGTGAACCCGTTAAGCCCCCTGGCCTGGGGGCGGCGCGCAAGGGCTATCGGCGGCTGGGCGAAGCGCCCGGCACCTATGTGCTGATGCCCTGACCCAGGCTGTGACCCTGTCGTCCGCAGCTATGTCTGGTCCCGAATAATATCGTGCGCGGCGAGACGGATCGCGCCTGGCCCGCCTGGCCGGAGAAAGGAGCAAGCGCAAAAAATGGAACTCATCGATATGAAAGGCCGGAAGGGGTTGGTGGTGGGAATTGCCAACGAACACAGTTTGGCCTGGTCGGCGGCCCAGCATTTTCGGAACGCCGGCGCCGATCTTGCCATCACCTATCTGAACGACAAGGCCAAGCCCTTTGTTGAGCCGCTTTCGCAACAGGTGGACGCGCAACTTTTCCTGCCCTGCAATGTCGCCGAGCCGGGACAATTGGAGGCCGTCTTCGGGGAGATCGAGCAGAAATGGGGCCGATTGGATTTTCTGTTTCATGCGATCGGGTGGGCCCGTAAGGAAGATCTCCATGGCCGGTTGACCGATTGTTCGGGAGAAGGCTTCGCTGAATCGATGCTTATCTCGTGCCACTCCTTCATCCGTATGGCGAAGCTCGCCGAGCCGCTCATGGACAAAGGTGGCAGCTTGACGACGCTCAGCTACTACGGCGCAGAAAAAGTGGTCGATCATTACAATGTCATGGGGCCAGTCAAAGCCGCCCTTGAAGCGTCTGTACGCTACCTGGCCCATGAACACGGTGGCAAGGCGATCCGGGTGAACGCGATTTCGGCCGGGGCGGTCGCGACACGCGCCGCCTCGGGCATCGAGCATTTCGACGAACTATTGAATGAGACCGTCCGCAAGGCACCGCTGCGGCGCACGGTGGACGCCTGCGAGGTGGGACGTACGGCGCTTATGCTGGCGAGCGATTATACGAGCGCCATCACCGGGGAAACGCTCTACGTCGACGCGGGCTTTCACATCGAAGGGATGGTGTTTCACTGATGGCCGGCTTCGAACCCGAAAAAGACGTAGTGGTCACCGACCCGGTATGCGGCATGCGCCTGACGCCCGAAAAGGCCGTCGCTCACGAGGAGCGTGAGGGCTGGGCGTATTTTTTCTGCTCGGAGGGCTGTCACAAGCTCTTTCTTACAGCGCCGGAACGATACTCCTCCTCACTGGCCTATTTCTCGCAGCCATCGGCCGGTAAGGATACGTAGCCGCAGACCTGTGACGTCAGACGAAGAACGGATCGTCGTGAAAGCGTGAGCGATGCGTCCCTTGCAGAGGACCTTTACGAGTATCCGGGACGCAATTTTGTAGGGTTTCGAACGACCGATCTATGGAAGATCGGCAGCCGATTTCGGGCCGAGTGCCGCTGTTCCGCCTTCGCTCTACGCCTGTTCAGGCACGGCAGGCGAGGCTCCCAAAGGGCTTCAGACGATCTCTGCCGCCTCAGTCCGCCCGCCCGGCGGCCACTGCCTGTGAATCCCCGTCACTGTAACGCTGAGCGTCTCTCGTCGTCCTTATAGATGTGAGAACAGAGATCCTGCGAACGTTTCCGCGAATACCGACAGCGGTGACGGTTTGTACGCCGAAGTCGCATTTCACATCGAAGAGATGATTGGACAGGCCATGTACCACGAAAGGAGCGTCAAATGAGAAGACGATTGACGAATTTGGCCCTGGCGCTGCCCACCGCGGTGGTCTCGATGCCGGCACTTGCGCAAACCTCGGCCGATCGATCCGACTATTGGCACTATGGCTGGGGCTGGGGACACATGATTTTTGGCTCCGTCATGATGATTGTCTTCTGGGGCGGGATCATCCTCGCGATCGTGCTCGCGGTCCGCTGGCTGGGTGGCGATTCAGGACGGGTAACCCGATCGCAATCACGAACGAACGGGCCCCTCGACATCCTTCACGAACGCTTTGCCCGCGGCGAGATCGACAAGGAAGAGTTCGAAGAACGAAAGCGTCTGCTCTCCGACTGAAACCGTCTTCCAACAAAAGCCAGAGCCGCGGAAGACCGCACATCCATCGTCAATCGAACCGGAAAGCCGGAACAAGCCAATGAATAAGCACGATGATCACGATCACAGCCATCGCTCTGACGGTACAACAGGTTCCGTCAAGGCTATGACGGCCAGAGATCCGGTTTGCGGAATGACGGTGCAGTTGGATCAGGACAAGCCGAGCCAAGAGTACGAGGGTGAGACCTATCACTTTTGTTCTCAAAAGTGCCACGACAAGTTCGCGGCCGACCCGGAGCATTATCTCGCCGGCGAGCACAAGGCCGAAACAGCGCCTAAGGGCACGAAATATACCTGCCCGATGCATCCCGAGATCGTGCGGGACGAACCGGGAGAATGTCCGATCTGCGGCATGGCGCTGGAGCCTATGGGGGTTCCAGCCCCCGATGACGGACCGAATCCCGAGCTTGTTGATTTCAAGCGCCGGTTTTGGATCGGCGCCGTGCTGACGGTTCCGCTTCTTGTGCTGACGATGGGCCCCTTTGTTGGGCTCGGTTTCGTCCGCGACATCTTCGGCGAGCGTGCGACGCTGTGGATCGAACTCGCTTTGGGGACACCGGTCATTCTCTGGGCCGGTTGGCCATTCTTCGTGCGTGGCGTCAAGTCGGTGATCAACCGCAGTCTCAACATGTTCACGCTCATCGGGATGGGCGTCGGCGCGGCCTATCTCTTCAGTGTCGTCGCCGTGCTCGTGCCGGAGATTTTCCCGGACGGATTTCGCGATGCGGAGGGCCATGTCGGGGTTTATTTCGAAGCCGGCGCCGTGATCGTCGTGCTGGTGCTGCTCGGCCAGGTGATGGAGCTTGGCGCGCGCGAGCGAACGGGCTCGGCGATTCGCGCCCTTTTGGATATGGCCGCCAAGACCGCCCGGGTGATCCGCAAGGACGGGAGCGAGGAAGAAATCCCGCTCGAGGACGTCAAGGTCGGCGATCGGCTGCGCGTCCGCCCGGGCGATAAGGTCCCCGTCGACGGCGTGGTGGTCGAGGGACGTTCGTCGATCGATGAATCGATGATCTCTGGCGAACCGGTTCCGGTCGAGAAAGTCGAGGGCGACAAGGTCACCGGCGCCACAATCAACGGCACGGGCAGTCTCGTGATCGAAGCCGAACGCGTCGGCTCCGACACCATGCTGAGCCAGATCGTCGAGATGGTCGCGAACGCGCAGCGCAGCCGTGCCCCGATCCAGAAACTTGCCGACTCTGTGGCGGGCAAGTTCGTACCGGCCGTGATCGTCATTGCAATTCTCTCGTTCATCGCATGGTCTCTTTGGGGGCCTGCCCCGGCCCTCTCATACGGACTGGTCTCGGCAGTCGCCGTTTTGATCATCGCCTGTCCGTGCGCGCTGGGCCTGGCAACGCCGATGTCGATCATGACGGCGACGGGCCGAGGCGCGCAAGCCGGCGTGCTCATCAAGAACGCCGAGGCGCTGGAACGCTTCGCCAAGGTCGACACGCTGATCGTCGACAAGACGGGGACGCTGACCGTCGGCAAGCCGAAGCTCGTCGCGGTCTTGCCGCAACCCGGGCATGAGGAGGACGAGGTGCTGCGCTTGGCCGCAAGCCTGGAGCGGGGCTCGGAGCACCCACTCGCCGAAGCCATCGTCACCGGGGCCGAAGAACGCGATGTTGCGCTGGCTAACGCGGATGAATTCGAAGCCGTCACCGGCAAAGGGGTAAAAGGCGTCGTCGACGGCAAATCAGTGGCGCTCGGCAACGCAAAGCTGCTCGCCGATCTGGGGCTCGACGGCGGCAAGCTCTCCGAGACCGCCAATGCTCGACGTGACGAAGGCGAAACGGTGATGTTCGTCATCGTCGGGTCCGAAATCGCCGGTCTCGTGTCGGTTGCCGATCCGGTCAAGGAGACGACGCCGGACGCGCTGAAGGCGCTGCACGAACAAGGCTTCCGCATCGTCATGGCGACTGGCGACAACGAGCGTACCGCGAAGGCGGTGGCTGGAAAACTCGGGATCGACGAGATCCGTGCCGACGTGTTGCCCGAAGACAAGGCGCGCATCATCAAGGATCTGCAAGACGAAGGCCGAAAGGTCGTGATGGCAGGCGATGGCGTCAACGACGCGCCTGCACTGGCCCAGGCCGATGTCGGCATCGCCATGGGCACCGGCGCCGACGTGGCGATCGAGAGCGCGGGTTTCACCTTGGTCAAGGGTGATCTCAACGGCATCGTCCGGGCCAGGAAGCTCTCGCGCGCGACGATGCGCAACATCAAGCAGAACCTGTTCTTCGCCCTGTTCTACAACGCCGCAGGCGTGCCGGTGGCGGCAGGGGTTCTGTTCCCGTTCTTCGGGATTTTGATCTCGCCGATATTCGCAGCCGCGGCGATGAGCCTGTCGTCCGTATCGGTAGTCGGCAACGCTCTCCGGCTGCGCTCGGTGAAGATCTAGAAGGGCTCATCCCGGCGCGGCAATGCGCTTTACGGAAAGGAACCACAAGCTATGAACGTCATATCGTTTTCCCGGGCCGCCGCCTGGACAGGACTGATGGCCTTGGCGTTGGGAGCGCAGACGGCTCTTGCTGAACCGCTCGTGTATGTGCCTCTCGGCGGGGAGAACAAGATCGTCGCTGTCGATGCCGCGACGGACGAAATCGTCGATACGTTGACTGGTCCGGCGGCGGTTCATGGGCTCGCCGGAACGCCCGACGGACAGTTCTTGATTGCCGGAAGCTTCGAGACGCGCGCATCAGACGGCGAAGCTGTCGCGAAGCCGGCGGGCGTTTCCGAAGACGAGCATGCCGCGCACCATGGTGCCGCCTCCCCCGATGCCAGGAACGCCGTCGCGGAAGTCAGCACGGTCTCGGTTGTTCGAACGGTCGACGGGTCCGTGGTCCGGCGCATCGACGTACCCGGCGCCGTCCATCACGTCGCGGTCAGTGACGATGGCCGGTTCGCCGTCGTCACCCATCCCAACGCCGGATCAATCAGTGCCATCGACCTCGGCTCCTATGAGGTGGTCGCGACGGTCGCCACCGGGCCCCTGCCCAATTACGCGGCCTTCGCTCCTGGCGGTGACCGTCTTTACGTCAGCAACGCCGGCAACGACACGGTCAGCGAGATCGACACGGCACGGTGGATCGTCCGGTCGAATACCGTTGTCGGCGGCAGCCCCGAACACATCGTTCTGTCCAGAGATGGCGTCACTCTCTACGTCAACAACGTCGACGACGGCACGGTCTCCGTCGTTGAGGTCGGCGACCAGACGGTTGTGAAGACGATTCGCCTCGAAACGGCCCTCCACGGGATCGACCTGTCCGATGACGGCGGCGCGCTCTTCATCGCGGTCCTTGGTGGCGACAAGGTGGTTGCCATCGATCTCGCTACCGGCGCCCAGCGCAGTGTTTCCTCGGCTCCCGCCCCGTACCACCTCGCCGTCATTCGCGGGACGGGCAAGCTCTACGTCTCCAGCGCCGACGAGCCGAAAATTTGGGTGATCGATCAGCGGGATCTCAGGATTCGCGGAGAGATCCAGATCGGCGGCAAAGGCCATCAGATGGTTCAGGGCGCGGGCGGATGACCTCGACCGTATTTCGGAAACGACGAGGGTCGGAAGAGGGGACGCGACATGGCGCAGCATGAAACCAGCGGCTTTCGGAGCTTCATTTTCTCCCGTTCGGGCATGGTGTTGCTCGGATTCCTGGCAGTGGCGGGTTACTTCCTGTGGGAAGAGCATGCCGCGCATATTCTGGGCTATCTGCCGCTCCTCCTCATTCTCGGACTCTGCGTGGGCATGCATTTCTTCATGCATGGCAGCCACGGGGGCGATCACGGATCGCACCGCGACGAACCGCGGGAGGACGACAGATGAGCAACGAAGTTCCAGCCTACGGCCTCTGGTTCTTGGTGGTGGTCAACTCGGCGATCTTCATCCTGTTCGCCTTTAGCTTCTTTAAGCCGAAGACTGGCCGGGACTGGCGCTCATTCGGTGCTTTCAGCGCCTTTCTGGTCGCGCTTTTCACTGAGATGTACGGCTTCCCGCTCACCATATATTTCCTATCGGGCTGGTTGCAGACCAACTACCCAAGCGTCGACTGGCTTGCCCATGATTCCGGCCATCTCCTGGAAATGCTGTTTGGCTGGAAGGCAAACCCGCACCTCGGGCCCTTCCACATTCTGAGTTTCGGCTTTATCGGCGGCGGGTTCATCCTGCTCTCCGCCGCTTGGCGCGTCCTTTACCAAGCACAACGGACGGGAACGCTCGCGACCACGGGGCCTTACGCCCGCATTCGCCATCCTCAATATGTCGGCTTCGTCCTGATTCTGGTTGGGTTCCTGTTCCAGTGGCCGACCATTCTCACACTGGCGATGTTTCCCGTTCTGCTTGTCATGTACTGGCGTCTTTCCCTGCGCGAAGAGCGGGAAGTCGAAGCCGAATTGGGTGACGTGTACCGACGCTACGCCGAGAGAGTGCCCCGGTTCATGCCCCGCCTCAAAGACATTTTCACCAGCCCGGCCGTTGAGGGGGACCGACAATGAGCCGAATTCATTATCGGCTCCATAGACCAGTCGGAATGACCGGTTGTCGACGGCGCCCGCACGACTCTCGACTGGATGCCAACGCATCGGAAGAGATTAGACATGAACCAAAAGAAGTACAAGCGCTCAGCCACGGACCTGCAGCGCCGTTCAAGTCCGGCCGCCATTTTTGTCATCACCGTGGTCGCTGCCGGTGCTGTCTTTGTCGGATGGAAAGCCATCGCACCATTGTCGCGCGACACGACGACTGACGTCACCGTTCCGAGGCTCTGCCCCTCGCTAGAGCAGGCAAGGCGGCGTTCGACGCCAACTGCGCGCCTATGCCAACGTACCGGAGGCCCGCGCCTCGATCAGCCGGTACCTGGCGTTCTACAACGGCCGGAGACCCCAATCATCGCTTGGCGGGCAGGCCCCCGATCAGGCATATCTCACGACGCAGCAGCCAATCCCGGCCGCAGCCTAACCTAGGCGGACATCCACTTAGCGACAGCCCCGAAACTGTTCAGACAAGCCGAGCCACCTCTCGGCGTCCGTTCGCCAGCGCCTCACCAACCGCGCCCGCGAGCGCGGCGAGGACGTCGATCTCGTCTTCATCCGCTACGCCCTGGAACGGCTTCTCTATCGCCTCGGGACGTCTGGTCATTGGGACCGCTTCATCCTGAAAGGCGCCCTGCTCTTCATCCTCTGGGCCGGTGAACCGTATCGCGCCACGCGCGACCTCGACCTTCTCGGCTTCGGCGAACGGGACATCGAGGCGCTGACCACGACCTTCCGGGCGCTCTGCGATACGCCCGTGGAGGAAGACGACGGCCTTGAGTTCATCACCGAGTCCGTCCAGGTCGAGCCGATGCGGGACGAGGAAGGGCACCCCGGCGCCCGCGTGCGCCTCGAGGCACAGCTCGCCAGTGCCCGCCTATCGGTTCAGGTCGACATCGGTTTCGGCGACGCCGTGACGCCGAAGGCCGAGGAGATCGAGTCCCCGTCGCTTCTCGCGCTTCCCGCCCCGCGCATCCGCGCCTATCCACGGGAGACGGTAGTCGCCGAAAAGTACGAGGCGATCGTCTCGCTCGGCATGCTGAACAGCCGGATGAAGGACTTCTACGATCTCTGGGTGCTGGCGTCGTCCTTCCCGTTCGATGGACAGACGCTCGCCCCGGCGGTCCGCGTCACCTTCGACCGGCGCGGCACCGCGCTGCCCGAGGTCACCCCGGTGGGGCTGAGCGACGAGTTCGCGGGCGACCGGGGCAAGCAGCAGCAGTGGCAGGCATTCCAACGCCGGGGACGCCCGGCTCTTCCGCCACCGGCGCTCCCCGATGTGGTCGGCTCCATCAGGGAATTCCTCACGCCGCTCACGGAAGCGCTCCGCCAAGGGCAGCCGTTTGACCGGCAATGGTCGGAAGGGGGACCCCCTGGCGTCGTGACGTGAAGCGACGATCACGGTGACCGCCGGCGACGGTGGCCGACGATGCCGACATCGTCCGGAGGAGGGCAGGAAACCGAAGATCGGCCGTTGTTTCCGAGGCGTATGGCCAATAACAGTCCTCACAAGTTTTGGTTCGTTGCTTGTTTCGTCGAGCGCACCAGCGATAGAATTCCTGCAACGGATTTCGCGTATGGGCCCTGGGCAGGCGACGGCAAGACGATCCGAAATGGAAGGCCCCATTCGCGTCGATCGGAAGGAAGACGGATGCATCGCATCTTTCAGACCTTCATCGACCGCCTCGCGGAAAGCGTCGACCTCGACGACCTGCACAAGGCCATGGCCGACGCGGCGGCCGCGCTCGACCTCACCTGCTTCGCCTATCTGTCCATGCCCCACCGGCGTGGGGCGGAGGCGCTGGTGGTCTCCACCTATCCGGCCGCCTGGATCGGCCACTACGTCGAAAGCCACTACGAGCGCGTCGACCCGGTCATCCTCCAGGCGACGCGCGGTGCCGATCCCTTCGAATGGGGGCCCGGCGCCGGGCAGTCTGAGCTCACCAAGCGGCAACAGCAGTTCTTCGACGAGGCGGCCGCCTTCGGCATCCGCTGCGGCTTCACCATTCCGATCCACGACGGGCGTGGGCCGGTCGCCGCCGTGACCTTCGCCGCCGACGAGCGTCATCCGGCGTTCCGCCGCAGCGTCGAGGCGCACGCCACGGCCCTGCAGCTCATGGCGCTGTATTTCCACGCCCATGCCCGCCGCAAGCTTGCCGCCGACCGCGTCGTCGACGGCGCCGCGCTGTCGCCGCGCGAGTTCGAGTGCCTGGAGTGGGCGGCCCAGGGCAAGTCCGCCTGGGAAATCGGCCGCATCCTCGGGATCTCCCGCCGCACGGTGGCGTTCCACCTCGACAACGCGAAAATGAAGCTCAACGTCCGCACGGTCTGCCAGGCCGTGGCACGCCTGTCCGCATCCAAGCCGACGTTGCACTGAGCGGGGGCACCTCGTCACCCCGTGCAAGTGCACAGGGTGTCTCGCGCCAGCTGTTCGCCTCCAATGCGCGAAAGTTCCCCTTCGCAGGAGGCGATCATGATGCAACTCATCACGTCCGACCGGTACGGCGCGTTCGCCGATGATCTCGCCGAGATGTACCGCCTACGTTACCGCGTCTTCAAGCAGCGGCTCGACTGGGACGTCGAGGTCAGCGGCGACATGGAGATCGACACCTTCGACGCGCTCCACCCCGTCTATCTCCTGCAGCGTGGCGCCGGCGGCCGCGTCCAGGGCTGCGTGCGGCTGTTGCCGACGATTGGCCCGACCATGCTGACGGAGACCTTCGCCGCGCTGCTGGCCGGGGCGCCGGCGCCGTCGGACCCGGCCGTGTGGGAGAGCAGCCGCTTCGCGCTCGACGTCGAACGCGACGGCCCTGAAGGCGCGCATGGCGTCGCCCGGGCGACCTTCGAGCTCTTCGCGGGCATGATCGAGTTCGGGCTGTCCCGCGGCCTCTCCGACATCGTCACCGTCACCGACGTCGCCATGGAACGGATCCTGCGGCGCGCGGGCTGGCCCCTGCGGCGCATCGCGGCGCCACGGTCGTTCGCCGGCACGCGATCGGTCGCCGGCTATCTCGAGGTCTCCCCGGCCGGCCTCGCCAACGTGCGACGGCGCGGCGACCTTACGGGCCCGGTGCTCTGGGCGCCGGTCGCGTCCGCCGCCGCGTGAGCTCGGCCCGGCGCTCGGAATCAGGCACTGGGGAGGAGATCGCAGAAAACGGGGGATATCGGGGGCAGGCGACGGTCTTCTCCCGCGCTCGACGCGGAGCCTGCCGGTATGGTTAAGCCGCCGAACAGCAGCCCCGGTGCGGATTGGCGCCGATGCGCGGCCTACGACTACACCGCCGCCTTGCCGCGGCGGGGGTGGGCGTGGGAGTTCCTGCGCCGCGACGCGGCCTACCGGCGCGCCTGGTCCGAGGCCTCGGCGGCCGTCGCGATCGAACGGCCCGCGCCGAACCTGACAATCATGACGGCGCGGACGGAGCTGCCCGAGCTGGCCAACTGGTGCCTGTTTTTTCGCCGATGCGCCCGAGCGGACGGCGACCGAGGCCGTCGTCTTCTGGGATTCGCGCGCGTGTCCGCACGTGCTGCCGATCCGCGCGCTTCCCGCCGCCGTGCAGGGCGATAGCGGCCGCTTCAGCTTGTCGAAGGTCCCGTGCCGGGCGGCGCTCCTCCGGATGCCCGACGGGCGGCAGCACCTTCTCTTTTCGGAATCCGGCTGCGCGCTTCAACTCGACATCCGGGGTACAAGCCTGTCCGAGCCGGTGCGCCTGCTGACCGATGCCGTTCTCCCGGCCGTGCATCTCCGCGCCCGTCTCGCTACGCTCGAAGGCCTCGCCAATATCGTTGGGCGCGGCCGATTTCCAGACTATCGAATGATCGAGCCGCGCGGGCGGCGGCTCCGCGTGGTGCTGCAGGCGCTGGACGGCTGGCTCGCCGGCGCACCCTATCGCGAGATCGCCGTGGCGCTCTTCGGCGAGGCGCGCGTCGAGGCCGACTGGCGCGATCCGCGCGACCACTTGCGCGACCAGGTGCGTCGCGCCGTCCGCCGCGGACGGGAGCTCATGCGCGGCGGATACCGCAAGCTCCTCCGCTGAGGCGCCGCTCAGGCGTCTTCGAGTAGTTGCCTGTAGCCGGATCGCGTCATCCAGTGCGCCCGCGCGAGGTGGTCTTCCCAACAGCGGCGGGCGGCGGCGTCGGTATCCGGGTCCCGTCCGAGCACCAAGCGCGAGACCTCCCGCCAGTCGGCCCCGTCCGCCTCGGCATCCAACAGCCGCAGGTAGGTCACGAAATGGGATTCGTCGTAGGGCGTGATCCGCTCCGCCCAAGGGACTTGGTCGGCGGCTTTCGGCGCCTGATTATCCGTCGGCATCGTGCGGAATTCCTCTGCCATTGTTGCTGCCCGCGTCGCCGCTCGCGTCTCGGCTGTAAAGCCCGCAACAGGCTTGCAACGCCGACATCTCGCCGATTGTCGAAAATACTCCGTGGTGAAATACTCAACAAGCCGGTGCTCTCTCGTCCATGGAAATACGAGAGGTGCTGGCGCTCAATCTGCGAAAATACCGGCAGGCCCAGGGCCTGTCGCAGGAAGAACTCGCCGACCGCGCGGACATCGACCGCACCTATATCAGCGCCTTGGAGCGCAGCGTTTACGCCGCCAGCATCGAGGTGGTGGACAGGCTCGCCCAGGGTCTTGGCGTGGAGGCAGCGGATCTCCTGCGCCGGCCCGCCACATCCGCGAAAGAGCCTCAACTCTGAGGCGCTGTTCCTCGCTCCCCGAGTTCATCGATTTCGGCTCTTGGTTCTCCGATTAGGGCGCCCGCCCGGCCTCGCGGCCGGTCGCCGGGCTCTCGTGAACCGAGCCGCCTGACGGCGTCTCGGCCCTTCGGGCTTCGATCCCTGGCGCGATAGGCAGCCCTGCGGGCTGCCCGACGGCCGCCGCCCTTGCGGGCGGCGAACTTGTTTCTGTTGCCTTTCCCGGTGGCGCGGAGTGGGCGGCGCTCCCTTCTAGGCCCGCCGCGGCGTCCCGCAACCCTCCGCTGCGCTCCGGGTCCTCCACTCCGTTCCGGCCCTCCGGGTGCGGTCCGCCTCTTCGGCGGGCCTGTCCGGTCGCATCTCGCCGCCCACCCCGCTTCCGGGGAAAGGCGCGCGAGGTTTTGCGAGCGGAGGTTTGCCATGCCGGAGCGCAAGCGGGAGACGGTCTATCAGGAGGTCACCGACCGGATCATTGCCGAGCTTGAGGCCGGGCGGGTGCCATGGGTCCAGCCCTGGGGCAAGGCCAAGGCCGGGATCGGCCTGCCCCGGAACGCCGCAACCGAGCGCGCCTATTCCGGGATCAACATCCTGATCCTGTGGGGCGCGGTCATCGAGAAGGGATACGCCGCGCAGCACTGGCTGACCTTCCGGCAAGCGCTTGCCATGGGCGGGCACGTGCGCAAGGGCGAGCGCGGCACCACCGTCGTCTACGCCGACCGTTTCATCCCCAAGGACGAGCGGAAGCGCGCGGCGGAGACGGGCGACGAGCCGCAGGCGGTGCCCTTCCTCAAACGCTTCACCGTGTTCAACGTCGCGCAGTGCGAGGACCTGCCCGAGCGTGTCCATGGCGGGGCGGCACCGCTGCCCGAGCGCGAGACCGTCCCGCACGCCGAGGCGCTGATTGCCGCGACCGGTGCCGATTTCCGCATCGGCGGCGAGCGCGCCTTCTACGTGCCGAGCGCGGACTTCATACAGGTACCGCCGCAGCCCGCCTTTTTCGAACAGATCAACTACTACCGGACGTGCTTTCACGAGCTCGGCCACTGGACCGGGCACGCCTCCCGGCTCGCCCGCGACCTGTCGGGCTCGTTCGGCTGCAAGGCCTACGCCCGCGAGGAACTGGTCGCCGAGATGGCGAGCGCGTTCGTCTGCGCCAGCCTCGCCATCGCGCCCACCGTGCGCCATGCCGACTACATCGGCTCATGGCTCGAGGTCTTGCGCGAGGACAACCGCGCCATCTTCCGCGCCGCGAGCCACGCCTCCAAGGCCGCCGATTATCTGTTGGCTTTCCGTGAGACGGCGGGCGCGGCGGGAGCGGCGGCATGAGCGCGCCCGCTCCCGTGCCACTCGCCAGCGAGCCGACACAAGAGGGCGAGCAGACCCTCGTTCCCGGCGTCCGCCCGGTCAGCCAGCGCGAACGCATCGAGGCGCGCATGGCCGCGCCGCTCACCCCGCGCGTCCCGCAGAAGCCGTTGAACGTCGGCCTGTTCGACGAGGACGCGCGCAACCAGCTCGACCTGTTCTGACCCGGAGGCCCGCCATGATCCTGATCCCTGACGACATCCGCCAGCGCCTGCTCGCCAACGGCGCCGCCGAGCGCGAGACCGACCACGTCCCCGTCGTGAAGCTGTTCGACCCGACCGGCGCGGCCACGTGGCTGATCACCGAGATGATGCCGGACGGCGACAGTCTGTTCGGGCTCTGCGACCTCGGCTTCGGCTGTCCCGAGCTTGGCTATGTCAGCCTCGCCGAGCTTGAGAGCGTCAAGGGACCGCTCAGGCGCGGCATCGAGCGCGACCTCCACTTCGCCGCCCGCTTTCCGCTCTCGGTCTATGCCGAGGCGGCGCGCATCGCGGGCCGCATCACCGAGTCCGAGCGCATGCTGTCGCAGGCCGCCGCCGCGCTCCGCATCCGCAATCCCGAGCTTCCGCCCGACGGGGCGGGACCGACGCGCCGATAGGCGGCGCACGGCCCCCGCCTGCGCGCTGCGAGGGGAGGGGGCCGCCAACCTCAGACCATGGAGAGTGACTATGCAGTTGCAACACATCCCCCTCGACAAGCTGGACGTCTCGGCGTGCAATATGCGGAACGCCAAGCGCGAGCCGGACGTCGCTGACATCCTGCCGAGCGTCCGCGCGCGCGGCATCCTGCAGCCGTTGCTGGTGCGGCCCAACGGCGAGCCGGAGCGCTTCGAGATCGTCGCCGGGCGGCGGCGCTTCTTCGCCGCCAAGGCGGTCGCCGAGGAAGGCGGCGAGGTCGAGCCCGTGCCCTGCGCCGTGATGGAGCCGGGCGACGACGCGGACGCGCTCGAAGCCTCGCTGATCGAGAACGCCGCGCGTCTCGACCCCGACGAGATGAGCCAGTACGAGACCTTCGCGCGGCTCACGAGGGAAGGGAAGTCGGTGGCCGAGATCGCCGAGACCTTCGGCATCACCGAGGTCATGGTGAAGCGCCGCCTCGCCCTCGGGAACCTGATGCCGAGGATCAGGACGGCCTATCGCAAGGGCGAGATCGACGCCGAGACCGTGCGCCATCTCACCCTGGCCTCGAAGGCGCAGCAGAAGGACTGGCTCGCCCTGTTCGCCGACCCAGAGCAATACGCGCCGCGCGGCTTCCAGTTGAAGCAGTGGCTGTTCGGCGGCCAGTCGATCCCTACCAGCGCCGCGTTGTTCCCGGTGGAGGACTATCCCGGCCAGATCGTCGCCGACCTGTTCGGCGAGGACGCCTACTTCGCCGATGCCGACCTGTTCTGGCAGAAGCAGAACGAGGCCATCGCGGCGAAGCGGGACGCGCTTCTGGAAGCCGGATGGGCGGAGGTCGTCGTGCTGGAGCCCGGCCAATACTTCCATAGCTGGGAGCACGAGAAGACCCCGAAGACGAAGGGCGGCAAGGTGTTCATCGCCGTCTCGCACCGGGGCGAGGTCGAGGTCCACGAGGGCTGGCTCAGCCGCAAGGAGGTCCGCCGTGCGGCCAAGAAAGCCGCCTCGGCGGACGCGGACGGCGACGCGACCGAGGCTGCCACCGTCGCGCGCCCCGAGGCCACCAAGGCGATGCAGAACTACCTCGACCTGCACCGTCACGCCGTGGTCCGCCTCGCGCTCGTAGCCCACCCGGGCGTGGCGTTGCGGCTCATGGTGGCGCATGCCGTCGCGTCCTCCGGTCACTGGCAGGTGGAGCCCGAGCCGCAGCAGGCCCGCAGTGACGCCATCGCCGAGAGCGTCGCGAACAGCCCGGCGCAGCAGGCATTCGACGCCGAGCGGCAGGCAGTGCTGGCCTTGCTCGACCGGCCCGACTATCACCACAGCGTGACCCAGCCGGGCTACGACGCTTATCCCACGGCGGTCGTATTCGCCAAGCTGCTGGCGCTGTCCGATGACGACGTGTTGCGTATTGCCGCCTGCGTCATGGCCGAAACGATGGCGGCGGGGAGCGCTGTGGTCGAGGCGGTCGGCAACCACTTGGGCGTGGACGCGGGGCAGCACTGGCAGCCCGATGACGCGTTCTTCGACATGATCCGCGACAAGGCCGTGCTCAACGCCATGCTGGCCGAGGTCGCGGGCAAGCGGTGTGCCGACGCCAACGTCGCGGAGAAAGCGAAGACGCAGAAGAAGATCATCCGCGACTGCCTCGACGGCGCGAACGGCCGCGCCAAGGTCGAGGGCTGGCTGCCCGGCTGGCTAGCGTTCCCCGTGCGGGCGTACACTGAGAACGGCAGTCTCAAGACGGCCGACGAATGGGCGCGCGTCCGCAACCTGTTCGATGCCGCGTGATCCGTCGCGGGCGGCGGCCCGACGGCCGCCGCCCGCTCTCGTTCATGCTCCCGCTTCCGCTTCAGACGGAAGGCCGGCGAGCCAAGCGTTCAGCCTCGCGCTCGCGTCACGGACGTCGTCGAGTATTCTCCGGGCTGACTGGCCGCCGTCGGCGTAGATCGTCCGGGTCTCCACGTCGCGCAAGGCGCGGCCGATCGCTGTCAACTCCTCGATCCGCTGATCGTCCCCGAGCCCGACGCCGAAGGTTGCGGCCTTGAGCAGCACCAGTCCGATCTCTCCGGCCGACGACTGGATGCCGTCGAGCCGTCCCTGATCGTCCATTTCCTGGAGCCGCGCCGCGAGGCTCGAGAGCTTTCGCGCGTTTTCCGAGACCGTCTCCCGTACGCCGGCGACCGAGTCAGCATGGAAGCCGTGCGGCTCGATCCAGCGTGTCCAGATGCTCCGTGCCGTCTCCCTTGCCGCCCGCGCCGCCGCGTCCATCTCGTCCCAGCCGCCGCCCATGGAGAGACGTTCGTGTGCAGCACGGTCGAGATTGCTCGCCATCTCCTCCAACGGCTCGACCATCTCCGCGAAGTCTCCCGGCGTCCGGGCCGCGAGGTCGCGCGCCGTTTCGGCCGCCCATGCGAGTCCGTGGCGTGTCTCGTTGAGCCACGGCTTGACGCGACGTTCTTCGAGTTCGTCGGCGTATACGACGACATCGACGACGAGCGACGCGGTCTGGCTCAAGAACTCGGATTCCGGGCTCGGCCGGCCGCTGCCGTTTCTCGCCCGGTCCCAATCGAGAACCCGGTCGATCACCTCGTGCGGCTCAGCCGGCCGCGAGGTAGCCATCTGGCGGAGGTACGGCACTCCGGCGACGTAGTAGAGCGGCGCATCGCCCTTCGGCACGGCGATGGCGAGCACGGTGCGGTCTTCGACCACGGCGAACGCGAGCGCCGGCGTCACCGACGGTTTGATGCTGTTCGCACAGATGCCCGCGACGCGGTCGAGCAGGCGTTCCCGCTCGGACGCGCTTTCGCAATCCGCGAGGCCGATCACCCCGCCCGCCTTGGAGACGCCGAGCAGGATCGTGCCGAAATTGGAGGTGGCGAAGGCCGCAATCTCCTTGGCGAGATCGCGTGCCTGGCCGGGAAAGCGTTCCTTGAACTCCATATCCTGACGCTCACCGCCGGCGGCGAGCGTCGGCAGGCATCGCGAGAGATCGGCATCGGCCCAGGGCGGCACGGGCTGATTTGGTGAAGGTTCGTCGGCCATGGTCCCAATTTGCCGCGTGGCCATGCGCAGAGACAAGGCTCATCGGATGCGGCTGCCGGATGATGGTCCGAGAGAGCGGTCCCGCGCCTGTCAGACGGGGTGGGCGGCGGCGCAAGCGTCGTCGGCCGGTGCCGTGCTCGCGCGTTTGGATGATCCGCCTATTGTCCGCATCCGCCCGCCGAGGCCAAACTGCGAGCCGTGCGGTCCAGCGCCAAGGCAATCGGCCAGCGAGCACGCGGCGCCGCGTCTTGCCGCCGTCTGGGGGCCGACCCTGAGCTCGCTCGCAACGGACATCGAGTGGCGAGGCCGGATGCGGTCTCGGCGTCATTCGTTCGGTCAGCAGGGGGCTACGCCGCAGCCGGTTCCGGTGTCTGATTCCAGCAGCCTGTAGGGCTGTCGTCCGCGGACGTAGACCGCGCCGCCTCCAGTCCGATCCGCCGTCGTTGCAAGCGCCCACGCGCCTGCTCCGGCTTGTGGACCTATGGCGGTCCCCGTTCCGGCGAAACCGGCTCCGGCGACTATTTTCCCCGCCGTGCTCGCTGCGCTGCGCGCGGCTTCCTCGCGCCCGCTGCGCTCCAAAATAGCCGCCTCCACCGGTCCTCCGCTGACGCTCCGGCCCTCCGGGTGCACCGGTTCGGCGCCCGCCATGGACGGTCCGCCGTAAGCAGGGCGATGGGCGCCCTGCACGATCAAACGGAGGATCGAACAATGGCAGCCATCGGATACGTCAACCGCCAGTCGGACGGCTCCTACAAGGGCTTCATCAACACCCTCAGCATCCGGCGCAGCGTCGTGCTCCTGCCGAACCGCGACAAGGACGCCGACAACCAGCCGGACTATCGGGTCTTCACCGACGACCGCGAGCGGGTGGAACTCGGCGCCGCCTGGAAGCGGGTGGGCCAGAACTCGGGCAACAGCTACGTCTCGCTGAGCCTGGCCGCCCCGGAGTTCGGGCCGCGCAAGCTCTACGCCAACCTCGGCCGCGCCGCCGGGCAGGACGATCCCGACACCTTCGCGATCATCTGGAACCCGGTCGACTGACGGCCACCGCCTCGGCCCCGCGCCCTTCGGGCGCGGGGCCTTTCGCCTGTCTCGGAAGGGGCGGCGAATGCCCGGGCGGCGGTTTTCGCCGGTCCCGGACCGCCCCCTCGCGCGCCCATCCTCGCCGTCAACGGCGCGATCCTGCCGGTCGCGCGCTCCGGACGACGAGGTGACGACGATGAGCGACGACGAGCACGAACGCGCCGCCCGCGCGAAGAAAGGCAGCCCCTTCCTCAACACCGCCCAGGCCGCCCACTACGTCGGCTTATCGGGCCGCACGCTCGAGAAAATGCGCGTGACCGGCGGCGGGCCGAAGTATCGCAAGCACGGTCGCTACGTCCGCTACCACATCGACGACCTCGACGCGTGGTCGGACTCCCGGTCCAAGGGCTCGACCTCCGATGCGTGAGGACCGGCTCCTGTCGTCGGGCGTTCTGCGGCCGACGCGGCGCCGGCGCGGGCGTCGCCGCCCGCGCGTCCCGCTCGTCCTCGCGGGCCTCGGGCTCGCAGCGCTCGGCTTCGCAACACTCGCCGCGCCGGCGCCGCGCCTCGTCTGGAACGCCAGCGCCAGCGCGCCCGTGGGGCTCTACTGGGTCAGCCGCACGGCTCCGGCACGCGACGATCTGGTGCTCGCCACCTTGCCGCCCGACGCCCGCCGGCTCGCGGCCGACCGTGGCTATCTGCCGGTCGGGGTGCCGTTGGTGAAGCGTCTCGTGGCGGTTGCGGACGATGTCGTCTGCGCCGTCGGCGATGCCGTCTTCGTCAACGGCACGTATGTCGCCACGCGTCGCAATCGCGACTCCTTCGGCCGTGTGCTGCCGCGCTGGACCGGCTGTCGCACGCTCGCCGCCGACGAGGTCTTCCTGCTGATGGCACATGTCCGCGGCTCATTCGACAGCCGGTATTTCGGGCCGGTGCGGTGCGCCACGATCATTGGGAGGCTCGTGCCGCTATGGACCGGATGACCGTCCGGGTGCTGGGCATGGTTGCCGTCGCGACGCTGGCGTGCCCGTCCTCCGCCGTCGCCGAACCGGCCGCCATCAAGCAGCGGCTCGACCGCTGGGAGCCGTTCATCGCCGGGGCCTCCGCCCGGTTCGCCGTCCCGGCACTCTGGATACGCGCGGTCATCCAGGCCGAAAGCGCCGGGCGAACCATGCTCAACGGCCGTCCGATCACTTCATCCGCCGGTGCCATGGGCCTCATGCAGGTGATGCCTGACACCTACGACGAGATGCGCCGGCGAAATGGCCTTGGTCACGATCCGCACGATCCGAGCGACAACATTCTGGCCGGGACCGCCTACCTCCGCGCCCTCTACGAACGCTTCGGATTCCCGGGTCTGTTCGCCGCCTACAACGCCGGGCCCAGGCGATACCAGGAGCATCTGACTGACGGGCGACCGTTACCGCGCGAGACGCGTCTATTCCTCGCGCGACTTGATCCGACCCGCTTGACAACCAGCATCGATGGGATCGTCCTTCCGGATCGGCGTCTCTTCTTTCCTCTGCGCACGACAGTCGCGGGCGGTCACAAACCCTTGGCGGCGCCGGCCTCGGGGAACCTGTTCGTGCCCTTGCGCACCGTCCCGGACAGAGACCGATGAGCCGCGGCGGCACGGACGGTGCCCTGTCGGAGAGAGAGAACCTCGTCTCGGTTGTCCCAGCGTACCAGCCAGGACGAAGCGGCCGTCAAGGATGCGCGGTCCCCCCAAAATGCTCCGCTGCGCTGGCGCTCCGCTCCGCATTTCGGCTCCCCCGCGCCCCGCTGGCGCGGCGCCTCCGGCGTCCTTGACGGCCGCTTCGCCGGCCGATGGCGGGAGCTGTCCTCGATGAGGAGGACAGCAACTACGGAGGTTCCGATGACCACGCTTCACACGCATCCGCACGCCGCGTTCGACCGCTTCCCGCAGCTCCGCCGCGACTTGACCGCCGAGTTCGGCAGCGACGGAATTGACGCCGTTATCGAGCATTTTATCGCCGCCGAGCGGGCCGATTTCCACTGGGACGGACGCATCGCGGAGATGAATCTCGGCGCCTGGGAGAGCCTCGACGACGAAGACGAGACGTTCGAGCGGGTGGCGATTCTCGGCTACTTCCGCGCCCGCTACTACGTCGCGACGTGCCTCATCGATGCCGATCGGCATGTCCACTGGATGCTCGGTCTGCGGCATTTCGAGAGCTTCGAGAGCGCCGATCAGGCGTTCTTCGCGGGCGGCGGATGATGCCATGAGCCACCCTGGGAGCGGTACCGCCAAGTGCCGCTCCCGACTTCTTTGTGTGGTGATCCTGGCCGGTGCGCGACCCGTTGCCCGAGCCGAGGTTCAGTGAGAGATCGCAGGTGATCGCAGGAGGGACGGTAGGTGGCTCAGAAGCCCGGTAGGGCAAGATAAAAGGATGGCGCCATGTGTCGCCTATGTCTTTGCCTGCACATCGTTTTTCCTGGCGCCATGCCCTGCCGGGATGGCGCCAGGGTGGTCGTAAGTCGTTGGTCTGCCGCGATCTTCGTGGCGCCGGCTTGCGACGGTGGTCGACCGCCGTCTACTCGTGGATCACGATGCCAACTGACCGGCGGCGATCATGAAGGATGACGACGACTTCACGCCGAGGCTCGGCCGGATCCGCAGCCGCGGCAGCAAGCGCGGACGCCGCTACCTGCACCAGGTGCTGCGGTCGGTGGCGCTCGCCGGCGGCCGCTCGTCGGGTCGCGGTACCTTCCAGGGCAACCGCATCGGCCGCGGGTCAGGCGTGGGCCGGGTGTTGGCTTCCCGTGACCGCTATGCCGCCTACCGGGCGCGCCGGGTGATCGTGAAGTCGCGGATCGTCAAGCTGAAGGGGCAGGGGCGGAAGGCGGCGCGGCTCCATCTCCGTTACATCCAGCGCGACGGGGTCACCCGCGAGGGTTTGCCCGGCGATCTGTACGACGCCGAGTCCGACCGGGCCGACGGCCGGGCGTTCCTCGAGCGCGGGGAGGGCGATCGGCACCAGTTCCGCTTCATCGTCTCAGCCGAGGACGCCGCCGAGTATGACGAGCTGAAGGGATTCACCCGCCGGCTGATGCGCCAGATGGAGGCGGACCTCGGCACCCGGCTCGACTGGGTGGCGGTCGACCACTACAACACCGGTCATCCCCACACGCACATTGTGCTGCGCGGCCGGGACGACCGCGGGAAGGACCTGGTGATCGCCCGCGACTACCTCGCCAGGGGCATGCGCGAGCGGGCGGCGGAGATCGTCGGCCTCGACCTGGGGCCGCGCTCCGATCTGGAGATCGAGCACCGCCTGCGCCGGGAGGTGGAGCAGGAGCGCTTCACCAGCCTCGACCGCGGCCTGCTGCGCGACGTCGGCGAGGACGGCCTCGTCCGGCCCGGCACCGCGGCCGGCGACACGTTTCGCCAGACCCTGCGCGCCGGCCGGCTGCAGAAGCTGCGTCGGCTCGGGCTCGCCGAGGAGGTCGGGCCGGGCCGGTGGCGGCTCGCCGAGGACCTGGAGCCGGTGCTGCGTCGGTTGGGCGAGAGGGGTGACATCATCAAGACCCTGCACCGGGAGATGGCGCGCGAGGGGCGGGACCGGGCGGCCTCGGACTACACTATCTACGACCCGGCCGGCCCGGAGGCGCGGCGGGTGGTTGGCCGCGTCATTGCGCGCGGCCTCTCCGACGAGATCAACGACCGCCACTACCTGATCGTCGATGGCGTCGACGGCCGGGCTCACTACGTGGACATCGGAAAGGCTGACGCGACCGATCCGTTGCCGGACGGCGCGATCGTCGCGATTGAGCCGAAGCGGGCCGCGCCGAGAGACGTGGACCGGACCATCGCCGAGATCGCCGCCGCGAACGAGGGGCGTTACAGCGTCGACGTTCATCTTCGGCACGACCCGGCCGCGACGATCACGTTCGCCGAGACGCACGTGCGGCGGCTCGAGGCGATGCGTCGGCGCGGCATTGGTGTCGAGCGGCAGCCGGACGGCACCTGGACGATCGCGTCCGATCATCTGGATCGGGCGGCGGCATACGAACGAAGTCGGGTGCGGGCGAGCCCGGTCATCGTCGACGTGCTGTCCGCCGTGCCACTCGAGCGGCAGCTCGGCGCAGACGGCGCGACCTGGCTCGACCGCGAGCTGCTCGCCGACACACCGACGGCTCTCCGTGATGCGGGCTTCGGGCGCGAGGTGCGCGAGACTCTCGACCGGCGCCGGCAGTGGCTGATCGAGCAGGAGTTCGCCCGCCAGGAGCAGGATCGGATCGTCTACCGCGCCAACATGCTCGGCATCCTGCGCCGGCGCGAGCTGACACGCGTCGCGGATCAGCTCGCGGGCGAGCTTGGTCTGCGATACGCCGAGAGCGAGCCCGGCAAACGGATCGAGGGCGTCTATCGTCGGCGGCTCGATCTTGCCAGCGGCCGGTTCGCCGTGATCGAGAAGGCGCGCGAGTTCACGCTGGTGCCGTGGCGGCCGGTCCTGGAGCGCAACCTCGGCAAGCAGGTATCCGGGATCATCCGCGGCGATACGATCTCCTGGTCCCTGGGACGCAAGCGGAGCGGGCCGGGGGTTTCTTAGTAAGTGAAGACGCTCGATTCTCGGTTGCGTACAACCTGCAAGCCGCAGAACTTTGGTCACGAACTAGCTAGCTTGAAATGGTCACGATGTCACAGTCCGCGACTGTACATGGGTGATAGCACGTGCGCCGGCAGCAAGTCCGGTGCTGGCTCCCGAGCCGCAACAAGTTGGGCCAGTGGCTGTTGGGCCACCGCATTGAGGCTCCTGCTGGTCTACCAGGGCAGGGGGAAAGGGGCGTACTGCGACTTTCGCGTGTGGCAAAAATCAGTCATCATCCTGTGGAACCGCAAAAATGGGGGGAATATGGGGCTCCTGGATAATGATATCGTTGATCGATTGCGCATCAGACGCATGATTTTCCATGTAGTCGGACCCGCGGAGGATGACCTCGTTCTAATGGACGAGGTTGATGTCTCCGGTTTCGAAGCATTCTTCCTTGCTCGAATCCGTGAAACGAACATTGGCAATCGCTTCGAGTTCATCGGGCCAGATCAAGGTGTCAGGCGCTCGCTGGGCTCCATGAATGCGGACCCTGACCGCTTTGTTCAAAGTTCGAAAGAAGTGGCCGAGTCATTCCACATCAATCACAGAGCGACATCCTCACGTGGGGCTTTCATCATCGCGGAACTCACCGGTGCAGGGGCACCAGCGTTTGCGCTCATAAAATTCGATGACCAGACAGTACTCAGTTTTCGGCAAGAACAAACCGCAGATGGTGGTATGCGGGCAGTCGTATCCTCCGTTGACAATACGTTTATCGAGGATCGAAAGGCCATGCAGAAATCGGCGCTTGTTTGCCTGACTGATGACGGCGGAAGCCTCGCGGTATTCGATCGCGCCAATCAGCGGAATATCACTGACTACTTTAAGGCGTTCTTGGGTGTGCGTCGGCTCTGGACGCCTAAGGAGGCGACCACGCGTCTAAAGAGGGCGCCCGCCTCGACTTCGTCGTTCTGGACGAACTGGGCTATCTCCCGTTCGCCCAGTCCGGCGGCCAACTCCTGTTCCACCTGATCAGCCGTCTGTACGAGCGCACGTCCGTCATCGTCACCACCAATCTCGCCTTCGGCGAATGGCCGAGCGTCTTCGGTGACGCCAAGATGACCACTGCACTGCTCGATCGCCTCACCCATCACTGTGAAATCGTCGAGACAGGCAACGAGAGCTGGCGCTTCAAAAACCGCGCCTGAACCCACCCAAGCCGAAACAGAGGTGGGCCTGACACGCCTGCACCACCCGAAAGCTCCGGCGCGTCAGGCCCACCTCACCCAACCGCCAGAGGGGTCCCTTTTCCACGCCGATAGGGGGGCCCTTTTCCATGCCGGTTGACAGCCTCGGGGGGGAGATCATAGGGACTGCACATTGGACCTCGTGTCGAGAGCTGATTTATTTCCGCTTCCAGGCGATTTCCTACGCCCTAATTCGCTTTTCAAAGAGTCATACGAGGAGCGCGTAGGAGAGCGCATATAAAGGCAGTTTTGGATTCTGCCATTCTGGTGGATCCCTTGTTGGGCGAACCGATCAATTGGTCCCCTTGGAAGGGATGCGCCATGAAGAGGAGCGATCGCCAATCGGAGTCCAGGGCGCCGGCCAACGACAACGGCCGGGCGGGGGACGAGTCCCTCGATCCTCGTATCTGCCGGATAGCCGAGGCCATCGGCCGGCATCTGGCACGAGAGCATGCCAAGCTTCTCCTGCCGGTCAATGACAACGAGCCGCGAGATGAGTGACACGGCCGGGTTTGAGCGATCGAGCTTGACATTTCTTGTATTATACGGAGAATACAGATGATCAGACATTTGCATGCTGAGGATACTATGGCGCAAACCACCGCGATGGAATTTCAGCGCAAGTTCGGCGAATACCAACATCAGGCCCAGCGTGAGCCCGTCGAGATCACCCGCCATGGCCGGCGTGAACTAGTCCTGATGTCGGCGGACCACTATGACTGGCTGGTGGCGGCGGCGCGCCGGACCGGTCGGACGACGGAGGCACCGGAGGTTGTCGTGGACGCCGTGCGCCGGGCCGAGATGGACCCGGAACATGCCCCGCTCGACGACCTCATGAAGTGAGGCGGGTCCGGTGGCCCTCCCGGAGCCGAAACCCGGTCTGGTGATCCGCTACGACTATCTCTGGTCCCGTGAAGCCGCCGCTGGCCGCGATCAGGGAAAGGAGCGTCCAGCCTGCCTGGTGGCAGCGAGCGACTCCAGTCTCCGCCCAAGGTTCGTGGTCATTCTGCCGATCACGCACGCGCCGCCGGGCGACGATACGGCCGGCATCGAGATACCGGCGAGGGTGGGGCAGGCGCTCGGGCTGGACGAGGCGCCGAGCTGGGTGGTCGTATCGGAATACAACGTCGATGAATGGCCGAACGGCGGCCTCGCTCCGTTGCCCGGTCGCCCCGACGTGTTCAGTTACGGCTTCATCCCGCCGCGCCTCTTCGCGCGGGTGAAAGACAAATTCCTTGAGTTGAGCGGGCAGCGCCAGAGCAGTGGCGTCCGCCGATAGAGGGGATTGAGGATGATCAAGGTTGCGCTCTACGCCCGCTACTCCTCCGACAATCAGAGCGTCACCTCGATTGACGACCAGCTCCGCGTTTGCCGTGACTACGCCACGCGAGAGAAGTGGCGCGTCGTCGACACCTACCAGGATGCAGCCATCTCGGGCGCCAGCGTGACCTTGCGGCCTGGCATGCAGGCGCTGCTCCAGGACGCCAGGCAAGGGAAGTTCGACCTCGTGCTGGCCGAGGCGCTCGACCGCATCTCCCGTGATCAGGCCGATATCGCAACTTTATTCAAGCACCTGCGCTTTGCCGGCGTGCAGATCGTCACCCTGGCCGAAGGCGAAATCTCGGAGCTGCACGTCGGCCTGAAAGGCACGATGAACGCGCTATTCCTGAAAGACCTCGCGGCCAAGACCCATCGCGGTCTCCAGGGGCGCGTCGAGAACGGCAAGGCGGGTGGGGGACTCTGCTACGGCTATGACGTCGTCAAGCGCACCAACAGCGACGGCGAGCCGCTTCGCGGCGAGCGCGCGATCAACGAGGCCGAGGCACGGATCGTCCAGCGCATCTTCCGCGAATTCGCGGCCGGCCGAAGCCCGCGGGGGATCGCGGCTGACCTGAATCACGAAGGGATACCTGGTCCACTCGGCCGCGCCTGGGGTGATACGACGATCAGGGGGCATGTCTCCCGGGGCACCGGCATTCTCAACAACGAGCTCTACGTCGGCGTGCTGGTCTGGAATCGGCAGCGCTACGTCAAGGATCCGAGCACCGGGCGGCGCGTCTCTCGACCGAACCCCGAGTCCGAATGGATCAGGACAGATGTCCCGGAACTGCGCATCGTGGATGACGCGCTCTGGCAAGCGGTGAAAAATCGGCAGGCCGAGCTTGCGAAGCAGTTCGAGCCAACGACCATCGGCGTGCGGGAAGCGCGGGCGAAACGCATCCACAGTTTGCGCCGTCCGGCCTTCCTGTTGTCCGGCCTGCTGACGTGCGGTTGCTGCGGCGGCAAGTACGGGATCATCGCGCGGGACCGTTATGGCTGCCTGAACCACTACCGGCGCAGTACCTGCGACAACAACCGTACGGTGGCTCGGCAGGTGATCGAGCGACGGGCTCTGGCGGGTCTGCAGGACAAGCTGGTTTCGGCCGATGCCGTGGCCCGGGCGGTGCGCGCCTATGTGGAGCAGACCAACCGGCAGAACCAGGAGCGCCGTGCCCAGGCGGTGGTCGACCGCCAAGCTCTCGAGAAGATCGAGCGCGCGATCCAGGGCATCATGCGGGCCATTGAGGACGGTATGTACCAGCCTTCCATGAAAGCGCGGATGGAGGAACTGGAGCGGGAGAAGGCCGAGATCACGGCACGCCTCACCGAGGCGCCAGCCGACATGCCGAACGTGCACCCGAGTGTCGCCAAACTGTACCGCGCGCAAGTCGTCCAGCTGACGGGCGCTCTGGCAAGCCCCGAAACGCATGCCGAGGCGGCTGCGGATGTTCGCTCTTTGATCGGCGAGGTGGTGATCACTCCAGGCGAGGGCAGGGGCGAGTTTACAGCCGTTTTACGCGGCGAATTGCTTGGGATTCTGGGCTTGGTTGCCGAGGAGAAAAGCTCTCCAGCACCCGAAGCTTTAACAAACGCGGCTGCGGGCCCCCGCAACCAACATTAAATAAGCTCGCCCCAACAAGGGCGGGCTTTTTTAATGTTCGATTGTCGGGTGCATGCGGACTGGAACATCGCAAACAGGCCAAGGCCTGTTTGCACAAGGTTCTTTGCGAAGGTCAAAGGCCAGAGCTGAGCGAGCAATGCGAGCGCTAATCCTGGCCAAAAATCAGATCAATCCGCCCCGGAAACATCAGCCTCATTGCCATCTGCAAGCTTGTAGAAACGCCGGATGGCCAGATGTGAGGAGCGGATATCAAGATTGACCGACCAGCGGGCCGCGGCACGGTCGCGTTGGGCGACGGCATCGATGACATTGCTGTGGATCTTGACGCCATGGGTGAACACGCGTTCGAACAGCGAAGTATCCTTGCGTGCGGAGGCGACAATCGGGCCGGTGCGCAGCCAGAGCGTGGAAATCAGGTCAAGAAGCTGGCTATAGCCGCTGGCGCGGTATAGTTCGAAATGGAAGGCCTGATTGCCGGTCAGGGCCGCGTCATAATCATCAACCTGCAATGCTTCTTTGATCTGGTCATTATGGCGACGCAGGGCGTCGAGCAGTTTCGGGTTTTTGGGGCCACTGGCGGCGCGTTCGGCAGCGTAACCTTCGAGCTGCATGCGGATGCGAATATATGCTTCATGTTCGGAGGCATGATAGGGCGCAACGCGAAGGGTGCGCGGTCCGGACTGTTCGATGGCACGTTCGGCGATCAGGCGCGCGATCGCTTCGCGGACCGGCATGGCGCTGGTGCCCAGCATATTGGCAAGAGCGCGGATGGAAACCTGTTCGCCAGGCAGGAACTCGCCCCGGAGCAGGCCCAGTCGCAGGCTTTGATAAACCCGTTCCTGAACGGTAGAGACATCAACCGGGGCCAGCATCGGTTTGGAATTCTTTGTCAGGTCGAAGGTATTCACGTACTCGGTGCCTCAAGAAGGTGAAGAAACGTTGGACCTGGTGGCAAAACATTTCACCAATGGTCACAAGTTACGCCAAATCAGGTGATTACAGGAGTACTGCCTATGGCATTCTACGTCCAGTGTGTTGGCCATGGCAATGTGCACCGGGTGAGAAAAGGTCTTCGAAATTAAAGTGTGATCACATATCTAATATCTTTACTCAGTCAAATTCTTGTGTCTATACTGCCGTCAATGCCGAACCAAGACGTTGGAATAACTGACGCAGCGCGGCAGACCAAGTACACAAACAAGTGTTATCTGGGAGGAAAACTTGAATCGTATGACAAAATTTGCGTTCGGTGCCGCGATGGCGCTGGGCGCGGGTACCCTTGGTGCCGCTACGTCGCAGGCAGAGCCCCTTAAAATCGGGATTATTGAAAGTCTGTCAGGGTCGCAAACCTCGACCGGGCGTCTTTATGCGCGCGCTGTAAAATACGGTGTTGATCGTATCAATGCAGCTGGCGGATTTAACGGTGAACCCGTTCAGGTGACGGAATATGACAATGCCGGCGGCGCGTCCGAAGCGGCGGACAAATTCCGTCAGGCTGTTGCGGACGGCGTAAATATTATCATTCAGGGTGCATCATCGGCAATTGCCGGCCAATTGACCGAAGATGTTCGCAAACACAATTTGCGCAATCCCGGCAAGGAAATGATCTTTATGAACCTTGGCGGTGAAGCCATGGAGCTTACCGGCGACAAGTGTCAGTTCTATCATTTCCGCTTTACCACGACCGCACCGATGCGCATTACCGCCCTGGTCAATGCCATGAAAAAGTCGGATGCACTGGGCAGCAAGGCCTATGCCATCAACCAGAACTATTCCTGGGGCAAGGATGTGCAGGCCGCTGTTGAGGCCGCCGCATCCGAGGGTGGATACGAGGTTGTTGGCGAAGTCTTGCATGATGTGAACAAGATCCAGGATTTTGCACCGTTCGTTGCACGCATCAAATCGGCCGAGCCGGACACCGTCTTTACCGGTAACTGGTCCAATGACCTGTTGTTGCTGATGAAGGCGACCGGTGATGCGGGTCTTGATGTGACCTTTGCGACAACCTTCCTTGATCAGCCGGGCAACATCGCCAATGCCGGTCAGACGGCACTGGGTCACTATATCGCCAACAACTATGACAATGCGGCGACCCCGACCAACGAATTCCCGGAAGCCTACAAGGCAGCCACGGGAGCCTATCCGATCTTTGTCGAAGGTCATTCGACCTTTGCCCTGGGCCAGCTTCAGGAAGCTTTGTCCACGCTTGATTTCAAGGGCGGCGACATCAATGTCACCGACATCGCGCTGGCACTGGAAAACAGTGTTTACCAGTCGCCGCTTGGACCGATTTCGGTACGCAAGGAAGATCACCAGACCATTCGTCCGGTGGTGGTTTCCAAAGTGGTCAAGGGCGCAAAATATCCGGCCGACGGCACGGATATGGGCTTTGAGACAGTCGAGGTAATTCCCGGCGAAAAGGCGATCTATCCGGTGCAGGACAGCTGCCAGATGAAGCGCCCGAACGCGTAATCCCGACGCCTTCATGACCCGGCCTTCATCGTGTTGTGCCGGGTCTTTTCTGCCTCTTTTAGTCCGGAAGTCTCATGGAATTCGCGATTATCTCCACGTTGAACGGCGTGACCTATGGCTTGTTGCTGTTTATGGTCTCGGCCGGGTTGACGCTTATTTTCGGCATGATGGGTGTGCTGAACTTCGCCCATGCCTCGTTTTACATGCTCGGTGCCTATGTCGCCTATGCGGTGTCTTCGATCTTCGGTTTCTGGACCGGCATTCTGGTCGCACCGGTTGTGGTCGGGCTTGTTGGTATGGCGGTCGAGCGGTTTTTACTGCCGCGGGTACATGCCCACGGACATGCGCACGAGCTTTTGCTGACCTTTGGTCTGGCGCTGATTATTGAAGAGCTGATCAAGCTGTTTTTCGGCGATTTCCCGGTCAATTACCAGATGCCCGAAGCATTGCGGTTTTCCGCCTTTGAGATTTTCGGCACCGGATATCCATTCTATCGCATGTTCATTGGTGCGGTTGCGGTCATCATGTTTACGGTGCTGTGGCTTCTGCTGACGCGGACACGTACCGGTATTGTCGTGCGCGCAGCTGAACGGTTGCCGCAAATGGCCGAGGCACTGGGCCACAACATTCCGATTGTGTTCATGTTCGTTTTCGGAACCGGGGCCGCCCTTGCCGGGCTGGCTGGTGCTGTTGCCGGTGCCTTTTATCCGACCAACCCGAATATGGGTATCGAACTTGGCGTTATCGTCTTTGTCGTTGTGGTTGTTGGTGGCCTTGGATCTCTTAAAGGGTCGCTGGTGGCGTCGCTTCTGATTGGCCTGTTTTCGTCTTTTGCTGTCGGTCTTGATTGGTCAATTGCCAGCATGTTTGACGTGGTCGGGCTTGGCGACTGGGCGCGATCGGTGGGCGGTCTTTTGACGCTTGAGCTGTCTTCGGTAAGCGCAACCATTCCCTTTGCACTGATGTTGATCGTCCTGCTGGTACGTCCGGCCGGCCTGATGGGTGAACGGAATTAATGATGACATCCATTCAAAAAATTCTTCTGGCGCTGCTGCTGGTTCTGTTGATCGCGGTACCGCCATTTCTCGGACTTGGTTGGCAGAATGCGCTGATCAATGTCCTGATTTCCAGTCTGTTTGCCCTTGCCTTCAATCTGCTGAACGGTCAGGCGGGACTTCTGTCCTTTGGTCATGCGGCCTATTTCGGGGTTGGTGCCTTTGCTGCATTGCATCTGATGATCGCGGTAGAAGACGGTCTATTCTTTCCAACGCCGCTTTTGCCGCTGGCTGGGGGGCTGGCCGGGCTCGTGGTTGGGGTGGTCGCCGGGTATTTTTCGACCATGCGGTCGGGCGTGTATTTCGCGCTGGTGACCCTGGCAATAGCCGAACTGTTTCATTCGCTGGCCCCGCATCTCGAAGGGACGTTTGGCGGTGAAGCAGGCGTGTCGTCGATGCGGATGCCCTGGATGGGGTTCGGGTTTGGCACGATCATCGAAGTCTATTATCTGACCCTTGGCTGGGTGGTGCTGTGCGGGTTGGCACTTTGGGCCTATACCAGAACGCCTTTCGGGCGTTTGACGCTTGCACTGCGTGACAATGAGCAGCGCGTCAAGTTTCTGGGCTATAACGCCCATTACGCCAAGGTGATCGTCTTTGCGGTTTCGGCCATGATGACCGGTGTTGCCGGTGCGCTTCTGGCGATTTCCAACGAGACAGCAAACTATTCGCTGTTTTCGGGATCGGTATCCGCACAGGTGGTCTTGCAGACCTTTGTCGGTGGATCGACCGTGTTCTTTGGTCCGGTGATTGGCGCAACGGTCTTTACCCTGTTTTCCTTCCTGATTTCGGATCTGACCCGGTCCTGGCTGTTTTACCAGGGACTGATTTTCGTTCTGGTGATGTTGTATGCACCAACAGGTATTGGCGGGGTGATTGATCACCATATCCGCAATCGTCGCCAGCTCGATCTGGCAAAGATTGGCGGTCCGTATCTTGTGGCCTTGGGCGGCGGCATTCTGATTGCGGCAGGGACTGTCTTTTTGACCGAAAGTGCCGAAGTTCTGTTCGGTCAGGACTATGCAATGGCCCGCGACGGGGCATCGGGTGGCTTCCCGGCCTATGACCTGTTTGGTCTGTCCTGGAGCCCGCTTAACCCGGTGACGTGGCTTGTGCCGCTTGTGTTGCTGTGCGGGGGTGTCTTCATCCTGATCCGGGCCCGTCGCGTGATTGACCGGCTTTGGGCACGCAAGGATGAGGCGACGACTGCTGATATGACCGTCGGTGCAGGAGGCAAAGAATGAATGAGATAACGTCACAGACGCCTGCGTTGCAGCTTTCGGATGTCAGCAAGTCATTTGGGCCGATCGATGTTTTGCAGGGATTGAACCTTGATATTCGTCCGGGCGAACGACATGCAGTGATCGGACCCAACGGGGCGGGAAAGTCGACCTTGTTTAACCTGATTTCCGGGATGTTTGCGCCGTCATCGGGCGATATCCGGCTTGAAGGAAACAGCATTGGCGGTCTTTCACCGCACTTGATCAATCGCGCCGGATTGGCACGATCATTCCAGATCACCAACATTTTTCATCGCATGACCGTGTTTGAAAATCTGCGGATCGGGGTCATGGCCCGCCATCAGGTGCGCTATGGACTGTTTCGGTCGGCAGCGGGGATGCGTCGGGTCAATGACGAAACTGCCGATGTTCTGAACCGGGTCGGGCTTGAAGCACGTGCGCAAAGCATGGCCGGGGACCTGACATATTCCGAGCAGCGCGCACTTGAAATCGGCATGACGCTTACGACCGGTGCCGATGTCATTTTGCTTGATGAACCGACTGCGGGCATGTCGCGCGAAGAAACGGCAAAAGCCGCAGAGCTGATCCGCAAGGTGACCGAAGGCAAGACGCTTTTGATGGTTGAACATGACATGAGCGTCGTCTTCAGCCTGTGTGACCGGGTTTCGGTGCTGGTATATGGCCGCATTCTTGCGACCGATACCCCCGAACGCATCAGTGCCAATCGTGAAGTCCAGGAAGCCTATCTTGGTCAGGAGGGGGCGAAATGAGCTTGCTCGAAGTCAAAGGGCTGCATGCCCACTATGGAAAAAGCCACATCCTGCACGGCATCGATATGGAAATCGGTGAATCCAGTATTGTCTCCTTGCTGGGACGCAACGGGTCGGGTCGATCAACCCTGTTAAAGGCAATGATGGGACTGGTACCGCCAAGTGCGGGAACCGTGACCCTTGACGGGCAATCGATTGCGGGCAAGCGCCCTTATGACATTTGCCGAAAGGGGATCGGATATGTTCCCGAGGAACGGCTGGTTTTCCCCAATTTGACGGTTGAGGAAAATCTGATTATGGGCGGGCAAAAAGGCGCGCCTGGTGCGCATCAATGGACGATCGAGGAAATGTATGACTATTTCCCGCGTCTGCGCGAACGTCGGGGCATTCGGGCCGGATATTTATCCGGTGGCGAGCAGCAAATGCTGACCATTTGCCGCTCGTTACTGGGCAATCCGCGGCTTCTTTTGATTGATGAACCGACCGAGGGACTGGCGCCACGGATTGTCGATGTCGTGATGGAAGTGATCCTTGATATCGGGCGTCGCGGCGTTGCTGTGGTCCTGGTCGAGCAGAAGCTGACCATCGCATTGAAAGTTGCCCAGCAGGTCATGGTCATGGGCCATGGCGAACTGGTTTATCGCGGGACTCCCGAACAGCTTGAAGAAACACCCGAAGTGCGGCGCAACTGGCTTGAAGTTGCCTGATGGCCGGGCCGTGGGCGTAAATCATGAATAGGTCGAAAATGAATATGATTGAACGAACCCGACCGCGGTCGGGCCTTCGGGTTCTGGTGACAGCGGGGGCGTCAGGGATTGGCAAGGCGATTGCCTGTGCCTTTCGCGAAGCCGGTGCCAAGGTTCTGATTTGTGACATTGACGAAGATGCCCTTGGCACATTTGCCAAAGACTTTCCCGATGTGCTGACTCGCGTGACCGATGTTTCGGACGAAACACAGGTTGATCAGTTGCTCGCCATGGCATCCGAACAGCTCGGCGGGCTTGATGTCCTGGTTAATAATGCGGGCATTTCCGGTCCGACCGGTGCCATTGACGAGCTTTCTGTCGAAGAAATCCGTCGCACCCTTGATATCGATCTGATGAGCCAGTTTTTGGTTCTGCGCCGGGCCTTGCCATTGCTGCGCGCCAATGAGGCCGGAACGATCATCAATATCTCATCGGTGGCCGGGCGGCTTGGATATGCGCTTCGCACCCCCTATGCCGCAGCGAAATGGGGAATTGTCGGACTGACGCAAAGTCTGGCCAAGGAAGCCGGTCCCGATGGCATCAGCGTCAATGCCATATTGCCCGGTGTGGTTCGGGGCGCGCGCATTGAAAACGTGATCCGGTCCCGCGCTGAATCCCTTGGCATCAGTTACGCGGAAATGGAAGCGCAATACCTGTCACAGGTCTCGTTGCGCCGCATGGTCGAGCCGGAAGATGTGGCCGGTATGGCGCTGTTCCTGTCGTCCCCGGCGGGGGCAAATATCTCCGGGCAGGCCATCAGTGTCTGCGGCAATGTCGAAACCATCTGAGCGGATCAAAAAGGAAAAACAACATGGCTAAAACGTCACGCAAGGTCATCGTCACCTGTGCCATTACCGGTGGTATTCATACGCCCAGCATGTCTCCACATTTGCCTGTGACCCCGGACCAGATCGCCGAACAGGCCATCGAGGCCGCCGAAGCCGGGGCGGCGATCCTGCACCTTCATGCCCGTGATCCTGAAAACGGCCGTCCGACCCAGGACCCGGACATGTTTGCCCGTTTCCTGCCGCGGCTGAAACAATCCACAAATGCGGTTTTGAACCTGACAACCGGTGGCAGTCCTGCGATGCAGGTCCAGGAACGTTTGCAGCCTGCGCTTAAATTTGCGCCGGAAGTTGCGTCCTTGAATATGGGGTCGATGAATTTCGGGTTGTTCCCGATGCTTGATCGGTTCCAGAAATTCGAACATGACTGGGAACCGGCATATCTAGAAAATTCCCGAGATATCGTGTTCCGCAACACCTTCAAGGATATTGAATATATTCTCGAAGCCTGTTCTGGGAACGGTACGCGGTTCGAATTTGAATGCTATGATACCAGCCACCTTTATAACCTTGCGCATTTCCGTGACCGCGGATTGGTCAAGGGGCCGTTATTTGTTCAGACAGTGTTTGGCATTCTTGGCGGTATCGGCACGCATCCCGAAGATGTTGCGCATATGAAGCGCACAGCAGATCGCCTGTTTGGTGACGATTATGTCTGGTCGGTGCTTGGCGCAGGACGCCATCAATTGCCGATCACGACAATGGCGGCTTCGATGGGGGGCAATGTCCGTGTCGGGCTTGAAGATTCCCTTTGGAATGGCCCGGGTCAGCTTGCAAAGTCCAACGCGTCACAGGTTCTGCGCATTCGACAGGTTCTCGAAGGTCTTGGTCTTGAAATCGCAACCCCGGACGAAGCACGCGCCATGCTGTCGCTTAAAGGCGGTGATCAGGTCAATTTCTAGGGCGGATACACCAGATATGGCTTGTCATGTCTGACCGGTTCCAAAGTAAAAACGGCACAGTGTATTTGACACTGTGCCGTTTTTTTTGCGGGTGATTTTTATCCCGACATCAATCGGAAACGGGTGATTTTTTGACCGCCAGTATCTTGCGCAACCGGGCATCACGTTCCCGAATAACGGTGGAAATTGATTTGTCGGCATAGGAGTCCTCAACCGCGGCGGTTACCCGATCCTGAAGATCTTTTTGTGGTGTCGGATTGCCCAGATCAGCCCAAAGTTTTTCCTGCATCGGGGCAAACATGTCCCAAAATCCCTGCATGCCCTTGTCTCCGCCGGCCAGCCGATAGGTCATAAATGGCCCCATCAATGCCCAACGCGGTCCGGGCCCTTCGGTCACGGCGCGGTCAATGTCTTCGGCCGATGCGATGCCATGATCAAGCATATGAATGGCTTCGCGGAAAATTGCGGCCTGCAACCGGTTGGCAATGTGGCCATATATTTCTTTTTCCAGCCAAACCGGCGTTTTCCCAAGACCAGCATAAAATGCTTCTGCCTGTTCCAGCGCCCGTTGACCCGTTTTTTCCCCGCCGGCCAGTTCGACCAACGGTACAAGATGGGGCGGGTTGAACGGATGGCCAAGAACGACGCGTTCGGGATGTGCGCAGGCCGATTGCATATCGGTCACCGAAATGGCCGATGAACTTGACGCGATGATGGCATCTTTGGATGTCGCGGCATCGATGCGGCGCATCAATTCGATCTTTGCATCCAGTCGTTCAATCGCATTTTCCTGAATAAATCCGCTGCCTGCGCAAGCATCATCAAGGTCGGTTGAAAAACGCAAATTGCCGCGCTGTTTTTTGGCCAGAACTGTCTCGGGAAGTGTTGGCCAGAACCGGTCGATTGCGGTATTCAGATCATGTTCTGCGCCGTCGCGAATATCGGTTGCGACAACATCAAAACCATGTGCCAAAAAAAGACAGGTCCAGCTTGCGCCAATGATGCCTGTTCCGACAACAGTCACCTGGCGGATGTCCGAATTACCCAAAATTTCCTCCCGTTATTTGATGTGCCGATCATGACAGGTTGGTCCGGTGTATGTTGTTGTTTTTAATCACCTATTGGCGGTAATTTTTCCCCGGAAATCATGATGCGCGCATGCGGCCTTATATTGTTGAAATTCTACCGTAAACCGGGTGCGATTGGAATGGTTTAGTCCGGGCTAAGTGATTGAAATTTCGATTTAGAATTGCGTTCTGGACCGCAATCGATCCTGTGGTTTTTTCATCTGCAAAATAGGGATGTTTTGTTGCGCAACATTTATCCTTTTTGACCGCTTCACTCGCCGGTGGCATCATTGATGTGAAGACGGGGTTTGATGCGGGAGATTAAGTGATGAAGGTCGGGATTGTCGGGGCCGGAATGGTTGGAAGTTCAGCGGGCTATGCGCTTGCGGTTATGGGACTTGCCAGTTCGGTTGTCCTGGTTGATCAGAACCATGATCTTGCCGTCGCCCAGGCAGAAGACATTGCCCATGCTGTTCCGTTCATGTCCTCAACAATTGTGGAGGCGGCCGACTATGACGGGCTTGCCGGGGCGCGGGTTGTTATTCTTGCGGCCGGGGTCAGTCAGAAGCCCGGTGAAACCAGACTTGCCTTGTTGGAGCGCAATGCCGCAGTTTTCAAGGAGGTTGTGGGTAATGTCCTTGCCGTTGCGCCCGATGCGATCCTTCTGATTGCGTCCAATCCGGTCGATATCATGGCCCAGATCACGCAGCGTATTTCCGGATTGCCGGCAAGTCGGGTTATTGGTTCCGGAACCATCCTTGATACGGCCCGGTTTAGAAGTTTGCTTGGCCGGCATCTGGGAATATCGCCACAATCGGTGCATGCCTATGTTCTTGGCGAGCATGGTGATAGCGAAGTTTTGGCCTGGTCCAATGCCCGGGTGGGGTCTTTGTCCCTGGCAGAAGTCGCCGCCCAGGTGGGATCGCCGATCACCCAGCATGTGCGTGCACGGATTGATGATGGTGTGCGCAATGCGGCCTATAAAATCATCAAGGGCAAAGGCGCAACCTATTACGGGATTGGTGCAGGACTGGCCCGGATTATCAAGGCCATTGCCCGTGATCAGCATGATGTCCTGACGGTTTCCTGTGTCATGGCCGAGATCGGGGATGTGCGCGATGTTGCCTTGTCGATTCCACGGGTGATCGGTGCGGACGGCGTATCGGAGGACCTGATGCCGGATCTTGCGGCAGAAGAACTCGAAGGTCTCGGCCGCAGTGCACAGCTTTTGAAGGATCGTGTGGAAAGCATTTCACTCTGATACGACAGAACCCTTTTAAAGGTCGGAAAACCGCGCTAGTTTTGAGGGGTCCCAACACGCAAAGGTTTCCAAATGTCGGATTCCGGCCCGGTTTCATTCGATATCAGTTATGACCCGATGCCCGAAGAAGAGGGCATCCGTGCTTTCATTGCCAAATGCGACAGCCTTTATCCACCTGATGCGGTTGCCGCCGGGATCGAGCAACAGCGCGTCTGGTATGATGTGTTATGTTCGTATTTTGGGCGTGCGCGTCCGGATGGCATGCACATTCAGGACGATGTTATCGGAACGGTTCCGGTGCGCCATTACCGTCCGGAAACCCTTGGTACGCCGCACAGAATTCTTTACATGCATGGTGGCGGGTTCGTGGTTGGATCATGTGACAGCCATGATGCAATCTGTGCCGATATTGCAGAAAGTGCGCAGGCAGAACTAACCGCAATCGATTACCGGTTGGCACCCGAATATATCTGGCCTGCACAGCATGAAGACTGTCACACCGTGATGCACAGTTTGCTGATGGCGGGGAAAAAGATCGTTCTGGTGGGTGACAGTGCGGGCGGCATGTTGGCGACCGGATTGGCATTAAGGGCCAGGGATGATGGATTTGGGGATCGTATTCTTGGTCAGGTTCTTATTTATCCGGCACTTGGCGGGGATCTTAACTGGCCAAGTTACGGCCAAATGGCCAGCGCCCCGGGTTTAAGCACCGATGATGTCATTTATTACCGCGATGTTTTGAAAGCGCCGATGGATGATCCGGTGGCGCATGCCTTGTCCGTGGATGATCTTCGCGGGTTGCCCCCGACCTATATAACATCAGCCTATTTTGATCCGTTACGTGATGACGGACGTGAATATACCGCGCGCCTGGCGCGGGCAGGCATTTGGGTTCAATACCGCGAAGAACCACAAATGATCCATGGCTGGCTCCGTGCCAGATATATGAGCCCCGGGGCCAAGGACGGCTTTGCCCATGTGTGTCAGGCCATCACCCGTATGGTCAATCAGGATTGACTGCACGCTGTTATGCTCCGTGATCCGCGTAGCCCTGCACTCTGATATTTTCCGCCATTTCGATGATGTTATTGTCGGATCATAAATAATAAATCTTAACCGCTGTAAGCGGCGTAAATCACTTATGGTTATTGTAGTGTTGATGCAAAATCATTGTGTTCTTTTAATTCGTGATTTGAATATCAAATATCTTTGATTTTTTCCGGTTCTGCCCATTTTTGATTTGTATTCAATGACCTGTTATCATCTCTGAACTTTGATTTCGACCGAAGGATTGGCACGTATATTTGCGTGCACACAACGGAGGAATGAATGTATCAGAAGATGCTTGTGCCGGTGGATCTGGCCCATATCGACAAAATGGAAAAGGCCATTCAAACGGCCATCGATTTGGCAACACATTACAAATCCGAACTTTGTTTCCTTGCGGTTGGGACAAATACCCCGTCTTCGGTGGCGCACAGCCCCAAAGAGTTCGAACAGAAATTGTCGGATTTCGCACGGGAAACAGCCGGCAAATCCGGGTTGAAAGTCTCTGCGGATGCGGAAATTGCCCATGATCTGGCAACAGATCTGAGCAAGATTTTGGTGCGCAAAGCCGATGAGCTTGGCGCCGATGTGATTGTTATGGCGTCGCATATTCCCGGCATTGCCGACCATATTTTTTCATCTCATGGCGGATATGTTGCATCACACGCGGATCAATCCGTGTTCCTGGTGCGTTAAACAATCACGCCTTTGAGTAAAGACGGCTAGGGGTAGCTGTTTAATCACGAAGCTAGGGAGTTTGAAATGGGGTCAGAAGCTGATACGGGCATTGAAAGCCCGGATGGTGCAGCGAACCCGATCGAGACCGATTATGAAATCGGTCAGGACAATATCCAGACAGAGATCGGACCGTTTGGTCTTGATGTGCACAACCCGGTCTTCATGATTTCCGGGTTGTCGATTGTTGCTTTTGTATTTTTGACACTGGCCTTTCAGGAAAGTGTCGGGCCGATGTTCAATGACCTGCGTGGCTGGTTGACCTCGACCTTTGACTGGTTCTTCCTGTCTGCGGCCAACATTTTTGTTATTTTGTGTCTGTTTCTGATTGTGTCGCCGCTTGGACGGGTCCGTCTTGGCGGCGCAGATGCGACACCCGATTATTCCTATTCGGGTTGGTTTGCGATGCTGTTTGCAGCTGGTATGGGCATCGGTTTGATGTTCTATGGCGTATCAGAGCCAATTTCGCATTTCTCGTCCTCGATCGGGGGCACTGCATTCGGCGATGACGGCATGCGTACGGACTGGGCACCTTTGGGTGCGGCGGTCGGTGATGCCGATGCGGCGTTTGATCTTGGAATGGCGGCAACCATTTTCCACTGGGGACTTCATCCGTGGGCAATTTACGCGACGGTCGCGCTGGCCTTGGCGCTGTTTTCCTTTAACAAGGGCCTGCCTTTGACAATGCGCTCGGTGTTCTATCCGATCTTTGGCGAACGTGTGTGGGGTTGGACCGGTCATGTTATTGATATTCTAGCAGTATTTGCCACCCTGTTCGGGCTTGCGACGTCCCTTGGTTTTGGCGCTGAACAGGCCAATGCCGGACTTGATTTCCTGTTCGGGATTTCAGTGACCGACGGATCGAAGGTCTTTCTGATCATTGCCATTACCGGTGTGGCGCTGATCTCGGTTCTGGCCGGGCTTGATGCCGGGGTCAAACGTCTGTCGGAAATCAATATGGTACTGGCGGCCTTGCTGTTGCTGTTTGTGGTTCTGGTTGGTCCGACCATGGATATCATCAAGGGGTTCTTTACGTCTCTTGTTGCCTATGTCGAATATCTTCCGGCCCTGTCCAACCCGGTTGGTCGTGCTGATACCAACTTCAGCCAGGGATGGACGTCATTCTATTGGGCATGGTGGATTTCCTGGTCACCGTTTGTTGGCATGTTCATCGCGCGTGTTTCGCGCGGGCGTACAGTGCGTGAATTCATCACCTGTGTTCTGATCATTCCGTCGCTTGTATGTGTCTTCTGGATGACCGCATTTGGCGGTACTGCCGTTCACATGGTCAGCGAAGGTGTAACTGCCATTGCCGAAGCCGGTCTTCCGATCAAGCTGTTCACAATGCTTGAACAATTGCCGATGCATGCGATCACGTCATTCTTGGGCATTATTCTGGTGATTGTTTTCTTTGTGACTTCATCGGATTCAGGATCGCTTGTGATCGATACGATCACTGCTGGCGGCAAGGTTGATGCACCGGTTCCCCAGCGTGTTTTCTGGTGCACTTTCGAAGGTCTGGTTGCGATCGCATTGCTGTTGGGTGGCGGGCTTGGCTCGTTGCAGGCGATGGCCGTATCAACCGGCTTCCCGTTTGCGATTGTGCTGTTATTGGCCTGCTTCTCGATCATTCAGGGGCTGCGTACCGAACCGGCAGCAGTCGGTCCGAAATCCGAAGCAACCAAAACCGACGACTGATTTCCGGTTTGAAAGCGATCGAAAACATCGCCGGAAACAACAAAAGGGCGCCGTTTGGCGCCCTTTTTATTTGCGTTCATCAAGCCGTTTATTGGCTTACGGGGCCTTGGTTGTAAACGTCATGATGGTTTTGCCATCCCGGTCAATCAGAACCAGTTGGTCATTGCCAAGTTTCCAGTGCGTGACCTGTGTTGTCGCATTGTTAAAAGCTGCCTCGATCGCCATCGCGCCATTAAGACACATCTTGCGGGTCGCGCCGAGTGGCGAAAATGTCAGTTGATTGCCATCCTGATCATAGGTGCCAAAATAACTGTTGCAGCCCGAAGACCCGTTAACCTTTCCATCCTCTGAAAAGACAGCACTGGGTTGCATTGGCGATGTCGGTGTAAATGTAAATGTCTGTCCGCCATCGGACAGCATGGTTAGGTGCCAGTCCTTGCCCGTGACATTTTTCCAGGCACCCCCGGTATTCATCTGTCCGGTCGTATTGCATGCAGACAAAAGCAGCGCGCCTGTCATCGCGACGGCGGAAAACATGATCGGTTTTGTGGTGCGCATGTCACTATCCCTGTGTTGGGTGAGGCTGATGATGAAACGTATCGAAAGTTTAAGGCAGGATTTTAGCACAACTTCAGATGTTTGCGCCGACAGGCCATATGATGTGCAGTGCAAGAAAACGGTAAAACACCTTTGCCTGTTGACCGGGCATCGGCTTATTGTAACAGCAATCCCGCCCATGGCGTTTTCCGCTGTTACCCAAGGTCAGATCCATCATGAAAATTTCCCTGTCAGATGCTCATACGCTTGTTTGCGATGCTTTGATGCGTTGCAATGTCAGCCGGAACAATGCAGCATCCGTTGCGACCGCGCTGGTTGCCGCAGAAGCATCCGGACAGGGTGGTCACGGTTTCCGGCGCGTTCCGGCCTATTCCGCACAGGCCCGCGCAGGAAAAGTCGATGGCAATGCTACGCCGCAAATGGAAAAGCCGGCACCGGGTGTCTTGCGGATTGATGCGCAATACGGGTTTGCTTATCCTGCGCTGGATTTGATGATGGATCATTTGCCTGACATGGTCCGCCAGCAGGGGATTGCTGTTGCATCAATTTTTAAATCCCATCATGCCGGTGTTATGGGATTGACGGTCGAACGCCTTGCAGAACAGGGCCTGGCGGCGATGATGTTTGCCAATGCCCCGGCGGCAATGGCGGCGTGGGGCGGTCGGCGCCCAATGTTCGGGACCAACCCGATTGCTTTTGGGGTTCCGGTCGGAAGTGCAGGCGATCCTGTGATCATTGACCTTGCTCTGTCGAAAGTCGCACGCGGAAAAATCATGGCGGCAAAGCAAAAGGGTGTCGAAATTCCCGATGATTGGGCATTTGACACGGACGGGAACCCGACAACCGATCCCGTCAAGGCACTGGATGGAACCATGGTCCCTGCTGGCGGCGTCAAGGGTGCAGCATTGGCAATGATGGTCGAACTTCTCGCGGCCGGTCTCACCGGGGCGCAATTCGGTCATCAGTCATCATCCCTGTTTGATGACAAGGGCAAGCCGCCTGCTTTGGGCCAAATGATCATTGCAATTGATCCGGCGTCGACGGGCGGGGCCGGTGTCATGGATCATCTTGCTGCGATTGCTAATGAAATTGCCGCCGAAGACGGTGTGCGTCTTCCGGGACGGCGCGGTAAATCAGCGCGCGCCATTGCTGAAATTGACGGCCTTGAAATCGAAGATGATGTGATTTCCGCAATCGAAGAAATCACGTAAAATAAATAACGATATATTTTGAATGAAAATCTGCGCAGGTCATGGTGCATGTGCAGGTTTTTTGTTTTGAGATATTCTGATTTATTTTTCTATTTTTACAAGATCATTTTAAATATGATTTATCTGCATCGATGTACTTTTGAAATTACTGAAAATATATTTGATGTATAGACGAGTTTGATTGTTGTTGGCGTAAACAGAGCGCCGTAATCATCGAACTGTAACATCAGTGTCACCGTAGAGTCGCCGTTCATGCGTAGCTTCGTCATCCAGCGAAACACATGCAGGCGATTTCTTGATGCTGGTTGTAGATATTTCTGGGCTGAACAAAAGCTTTACCCGTGACAAACGCGCACTGAAAAATGTGAAGTTACAGGTGCGGGAAGGCGAAATGGTTGCGCTTATCGGTGCTTCCGGTTCGGGAAAATCAACATTGATCCGCCATGTTGCCGGATTGCTGCGCGGTGATCGCGACGGTGGCAAGATCGTCGTGTTTGGCGAAACAATTCAGGAAAATGGCAAGATTTCGCGCGGCGCCCGCAAGGTGCGCGCAGAAATCGGTGTGGTTTTCCAGCAATTCAATCTGGTCAGCCGCCTGTCGGTTTTGACCAATGTGCTGATGGGGCTTTTGGGGCGCGTCCCGGCCTGGCGCGGATCACTTGGCCTGTTTACCAAATCCGAAAAAATGCGTGCCATGGCCGCATTGCATCGTGTCGGTATTGATGCGCATGCGACCAAAAAGGCCCGCAATCTTTCCGGCGGGCAGCAACAGCGCGCAGCAATTGCCCGGACCATCACCCAGGGTGCGCGTCTTATTCTTGCCGATGAGCCGATCGCGTCGCTTGATCCGGCATCCTCGCGCAAGGTGATGAATACCCTTGATCGTGTGAACCGTGAAGACAACGTGACCGTGATCGTGTCCCTTCATCAGGTTGACTACGCAAAAGACTATTGCAAACGCACCATCGCCATGCGCGATGGTGCTGTCGTATTTGACGGGCCCTCCACCCAGTTGACGCCGGAATTCCTGCGCGAATTGTACGGCGAATATTCTTCCGAGCTTTTTGCAGATGGTTCCGGGGATGAAACACGTCCCGCGATTGAGCCGGTTGCGAAAAAGGATCTGGCCATCGCGACAAGCTAGCCGGGTCACGTTTTGACTGCCTTACCTCATCGACACACGTCCAATTCATATTTGACAGGGGACTTCTTATGATCGCCAAGACAATTGCATCTGCAGCACTGGCTGCAACCTTGCTGGCATCGGGCATTGCTGCTGCTGATGTTGAGTACAAGCCGCTCGAACAGGATCCGGAAAAGCTGGTTTTCGGCTTCATCTCGACTGAGTCGAGCTCGAACCTCAAAGCCCAGTGGCAGCCGATGATCGACGACATGGAAAAAGCGCTCGGCAAGGAAATCGAGGCATTCTTTGCCCCGGACTATGCCGGCATCATCGAAGGCATGCGTTTTGGCAAGGTTCATGTTGGCTGGTTTGGCAACAAGTCGGCGATGGAAGCCGTTGACCGTGCTGGTGGTGAAGTTTTCGTTCAGACGTCCAAATCCGATGGTTCGAACGGATATTATTCCCACATCATCACCCAGGCAGATAACGACAAGCTCAATACCCTTGCCGACATGCTGAAATGTGATGGCTCGCTCAATTTCGGTATCGGTGATCCGAACTCGACCTCGGGCTTCCTGGTTCCGACCTATTACGTTTTTGCGCAGAACGGTGTTGATCCGAAGGATTGCTTCAAGACCGTTCGCAATGCGAACCACGAAACCAACCTGATGGCGACCGCCAACAAGCAGGTTGATGTTGCTGCCAACAATTCCGAGCAGCTCGCACGTACCGAAATGAACAAGCCGGAAATCACCGAAAAGGTCAAAGTGATCTGGACCTCGCCGCTGATCCCGTCTGACCCGATGGTTTACCGCAAGGACCTGTCGCGCGAACTGAAATCCGAAATCAAGGCCTTCTTCCTTGGATATGGCCGTATGGGCGATGTTGAAGGTGCCAACAAGGTTCTGGCAGGTATCCAGGACGGTATGGGTAAATTCATGGAAAGCTCGAACGCGCAGCTTTACCCGATCCGTCAGCTTGAACTTTATAAGAACAAGCTGAAAATCCAGAACACCGAAGAACTGTCAGCAGACGAAAAAGCAGCACGCGTTGCTGAAATCGACAAGAAACTGGCTGAACTCGAAATCCTCGTTTCCTACGAGTAATCGATCTTCCGACAGGGAGCGCACGGACCGTGTGCTCCCTGTTTGCATTTACCATCCGGGATTAACATGATGAATAGCAGCATTTCTTCCGCGTCATCTGTCGCAACGGAGCTTCCGCCAAGGGACCGGAAACGCTCGGCATCAAGCTTTTTGCTTTGGGCGGTCATTCTTGGTCTTCTGGCCATGTCGTGGGAAGGTGCGGATATGCGCCCGATGGCCCTGTTTGAAAACAGCGGCAATATGGTCGATTTCGCAGAAGGTTTCTTTCCGCCGGACTTCCTGATGTGGAAGACCTATGTCGAAGAAATGTGGATCACCATCCAGATCGCGATCTGGGGAACGGCGCTTTCAATCGTGTGTTCGATCCCGTTTGGCATTCTGTCCTCTGAAAATATCGTGCCGGTCTGGGTTTATCAGCCGGTTCGCCGTTTGATGGATTCCTTCCGTGCCATTAACGAAATGGTCTTTGCCATGCTGTTCGTTGTGGCGGTGGGGCTTGGTCCGTTTGCCGGTGTTCTTGCACTTTGGATCCACACCACAGGTGTTCTTGCCAAACTGTTTTCCGAGGCCGTCGAGGCGATTGATCCCGAACCGGTCGAAGGCATCCGCGCAACCGGGGCCAATGCACTTCAGGAAGTTATTTTTGGCGTAATCCCGCAAGTCCTGCCGCTTTGGATTTCCTATTCGCTTTACCGGTTTGAGTCCAACGTACGGTCGGCCACGGTCCTTGGTATCGTCGGTGCGGGCGGGATTGGCATGGTGCTTTGGGAATATATTCGCGGGTTCTATTACGCCGAAACCGCGGCCGTCATGATCATCATAATCATTTCGGTCAGCCTGCTGGATATGGTTTCCCAGCGTCTGCGCAAGTTGGTGACGTGATCAGATGACTTTTCAAATCACGCAGGCCAAACCGGCCATGAAGGCGCTTTCGGAATATCCGACCATTGATGCCACTGCGACGGTTGTTGATTGCGAAATGGGTGTCTGGACCGAGGTCGGTCCACGGACATCAATGCGCGAAACGAAAATGGGTGATTATTCCTATGTCGTGAATGACAGCGAGATCATCTATTCCGATATCGGAAAATTCGTGAATATCGCGGCCCATACCCGAATCAATCCCGGGCAACATCCGATGGACCGGGCATCCATGCATCACTTCCAGTATCGATCAAGCGCCTATGAGCTTGGCGATGATGATCCGGCCTTCTTTGACTGGCGTCGGGAAAAACGCGTGACACTTAAGCATGACGTCTGGATCGGTCATGGTGCGATCGTGCAGGGCGGGGTGACCATCGGCATTGGATCGGTTGTCGGTTCCGGTGCAGTGGTGACCAAGGATGTGCCGCCATACACCATTGTGACCGGCATTCCGGCAAGTCCCCTTCGTCCCCGGTTTGAAGCCGATATCATCGATGCCCTTTTGCGCATCCAATGGTGGGACTGGTCCCATGATATGTTGCGCGAACGGCTGGTTGATTTCCGAAGCCTTCCGGTACGTGATTTTTGCCTGAAATACGATACGGTTTGAACCGGTATTGATGTTTGATTTTGCGATGCGCCGAAGATGAGATTCTTCGGCGTTTTTCATCAAACGGGTGTTGCGCGTTGGCGCGACAATTCCCAAGATGAGGCTCGGTCCCACGGCATTCCGTCAAAGAGAAATCATGTCAGAATATCAACGCTATGCCCTTTATTATGCCCCGGCACCGCAAAGCGGCCTTGGGGCTTTTGGCAATGCCTGGCTGGGGCGCGATGCCGGAACCGGAAAGGATGTTGCGCGACCGGTTGTTGACGGGCTTGATGATGATGAAGTCGTTGCTGTCACCACATCACCCGCCCGTTATGGCTTTCATGGGACTTTAAAGCCGCCCTTCGCCCTGAATGACGGGCAAAGCAGAACCGACCTTGAAGCCGCGATCAAAGATGTTGCAGCACAAATCAAACCGGTCACTTGCGGTCCCCTTAAGTTAAAGGCAATCGGTCGGTTTCTGGCACTTGTGCCGACCGAACCGTTGGGCGACCTTGGCGCGCTTGCAGCATTGCTGGTGCGTGATCTTGATGATTTTCGCAAACCCGAAGACGAAGCGGCAATGAACAAGCGCCGCGCGGTGGGGCTTTCCGATCGTCAGGAAGCCAATTTGGTCAAATGGGGATATCCCTATGTGATGGAAGAATTCCGGTTCCATCTGACCCTGACCAACAAGCTTGAAGCCGATCAGGTTGCGCGCTTTGAAAAGGCATTGGTACCCGTTGTTGCGCCGCTTTGTACTGAACCGTTTGAAGTTACCGATATCTGCCTGTTCGGGGATCCGGGTGACGGCAAGCCATTCCGGTTTTTGCAAAGATTTTCCCTAAAGGGCTAAACAAAAATGCTGCAGCAAAAACTGCAGCATTTTTTGTAATGTTTCGTCGGAGGGACAGGGTTCAGGCCCGATTGGCGATCGCGTGATCAATCTCGATGGCGGCGATGAAACGTGTGATACCGGTTTCAAGATCGGCATCATTATCGACATGAACGATATTGTCGCCATCGATCTGATAGGCGGACGCACGCGCAAGACGTCGTTCGATATCAAGAATGTCCTCACGCCCGCGGGCTTCCAGACGTTGGCGCAAAACATCCCTGCTGGCCCGAATATTCAGAACCCGGACCTGACCATGACCGATCAGGGATCGGGCATCATCGATCACACTGCGTGATACATTGACGATCACGGTTTTGCCATTTGCCACATCATCTTGCACATGGCGCGGAATGCCATAGCAAAGATCATGCGCCTTCCAGCTCAGCAGAAAGGCACCCTGGCGGGCCATCTGAGCGAAATCTTCCGGTCGGACCGGAATGTGGATTTCCCCAACCGACCCGGCCGGGCGGGTGATGCAACGCCGCGGAAAGCAGATATGCGCGGCATCTTTCAGCCGTTCCCGTGCCGCATCCAGAAGGGTGTCCTTGCCAACGCCACTTGGGCCGACGACAAGGACCAGAAGTCCCGGTTTTATCACGCCATCATGGGTATGGCGTTCGGTCATGACACCCGAACACCTTCACGCCAGACCCCACGCACAATCGGATGATGCGGGGAATGATGTACCCGGATCAGATCGCCGCGCTTGCCCGTGGCAATTTCACCACGGTCTGTCAGGCCGACTTGCGTTGCCGGATTAAGCGTTACGGTGCGAATGGCGCGCGGCAAATCATAGCCGTCAAAATCATCAAACAGTTTCATCGCCCCGTGCAGCAGGCTGTGCGGGACATAATCACTTGAAATGATATCAAGATAGCCATTCCTGGCCAGATCGCCTGCCGCAACGTTGCCGCTATGGGATCCACCACGTACAAGGTTCGGTCCGCCCATCATCACGCCAAGTCCGCCTTCATGCGATGCCTTGGCTGCTTCAAGGGTGGTCGGGAATTCGGCCACAGTCATCTTGTCCTGCACGGCCTCGGCAACATGTTCGGCAGTTGCGTCATCATGACTGGCAAGGGCAAGGTTCTTGGCATGTGCCAGATCCACCACATGACGGCGATGTTTGACGGAATAAAGTTCGGAATCGCGTTTGCGCGATGCGATGAATTTCCGCATTTCTTCGTCGGTCATGCCGTATTTGCCCTGATAGTAGGTGTAATAGGCATCAAGGCTGACGAACTGGCGCTGACCGGGTGTGTGGTCCATCACCGAAAGCATCTTGACCAAAGGCAGATCAACAAGGTTATCAAGTGCCTCAATCAGCCCGCCATAAGACGTTTCGCACCGCAGATGCAGTTTATGATCTGCGCGCAGAAGCTGGTTTTCAAGCGCATGTTCAAGGGCGGTAACCGATTCAATCAGGCGTTCGATGCGTTCCGACCCATCGGTCACATCGCCAACTGAAATGGCATCAAACACCGTGGTGATCCCCGCACTCGCCACCTGGTTGTCATGGGCGACAACGGCCGCCGTGGCGGGCCAGCGGGTTTTGGGGCGTGGGGTCAGGTGCTTTTCAAGGTTGTCGGTATGAAGTTCCACCAGCCCGGGCATCAGGTAATCGCCACCCATATCCTCGGCACCGGCAATGTTGGATGGCCGGTCGGAAACATCTGTAATCAGTCCGTCTTTTATCTGGACGGCACCGTCAATGACTTCATTGGCCAGGACGAGTTTGGCATTGGTAAAAATCTGTTCAGTCATTGGCCCCAACTTTAAACGAAGTCACATCAAACGACCCGGTGCACACCGCATCACGGGTTTCATGGTCATGGAAAATACCGGCGATCGCCGCCCCACGTCCCTTGGCTTCTTCAATCAATGCCAGAACAGTGGCACGATTTTGGGCGTCAAGCGATGCAGTCGGTTCATCAAGCAGCATGATCGGGTAATCGGCAATAAAACCACGGGCAATATTCACCCGTTGCTGTTCGCCCCCCGAAAATGTCAGTGGCGAAAGTTGCCACAAACGTTCCGGAATGCGAAGCCGGGTCAAAAGATCGCGTGCCTTGTCCATCGCGGTTTCGCGGGCAGTACCCAGAGCAACCAGCGGCTCGGCCACGATTTCAAGGGTCGGCACACGCGGGATCACGCGCAGGAACTGGCTGACATAGCCCATGGTGCGTTTGCGCACCTCAAGGATCGAATGCGGGCTGGCGGTGGTGATATCAAGCCAGTTGCCATCATGGAACACCTTGATGGATCCGTCAGAACACGTGTAATTGGCATAAAGCATGCGCATAAAGGTACTTTTCCCCGAACCCGATTCACCGGTCAGCGCGATGCATTCCCCACCCGACAGGGTGAAATCAACACCCTGAAAAACCGGAATGGTTACGCTGCCCTGGGTATGGAGCGTAAAGCTTTTGGCGACGTTTTGAGCATGAAGCATTTCAGACATTTTCCCGCCCCGGTCAGTTCTGAAGAATGGAAGAAACAAGCAGCTGCGTATAGGGATGCTGCGGGTCATCAAGAACCTGATCGGTCAGGCCATGTTCAATCACCTTGCCCTGTTGCATCACCATCAGCCGGTGCGAAAGAAGCCGGGCAACCGCCAGATCGTGGGTGACGATAATCACCGCAAGATTAAGGTCGTGAACCAGCCCGCGCAGCAGATCGAGCAATCTGGCCTGAACAGAAACATCAAGCCCACCCGTGGGTTCGTCCATGAAAACGAGGCGCGGGCTGGTTACGAGGTTGCGGGCAATCTGCAAACGTTGCTGCATGCCGCCCGAAAAAGTCGATGGCAGATCATCAAGGCGTTCGGACGCAATTTCGACCTTGCCAAGCCAGGCGTCCGCATTGCTGCGGATATTGCCATAATGACGATCCCCGATCGCCATCAGGCGTTCGCCAATATTGGCCCCGGCACTGACATTCATGCGCAACCCGTCGCGCGGGTTTTGATGCACAAACGCCCAGTCGGTCCGCATCAAAAGCCTGCGCTGGGCTTCGGACATCTGATAGACATCGCACACACCGTCAATGCGGGTATTGTATTTGACCGTCCCTTTGGTCGGTTCCTGCTGGGCGGAAATGCTGCGCAGCAAAGTGGACTTTCCCGAACCGGATTCTCCAACAATGCCAAGAACTTCGCCGGGGCGAAGTTCAAAACTGACATCCTTGCAACCAACCCGGTCGCCATACATCATGGTCAGGTTGTCCACACGCAAAAGCGGATTGCTCATCTGGGTCATTATTCTGCTGCCTTTTCGCGTGCTGCCTTGCCAAGGGGCTGGTCATGATGTTGCGGGCCGCGATGGCCGGCTTCCTGTCGTTCGGAACAGTAATCCGTGTCCGAGCAAACAAACATCCGGTTGCCCTGATCGTCGAGAATGACCTCATCAAGGTAACTGTCGCGGGCGCCGCACATGCCGCATTCATCTTTCCAGGTCTGGACTTCGAACGGATGATCTTCGAAATCGAGGCTTTTGACCTTGGTGTAGGGCGGCAGGGCATAGATGCGTTTTTCACGTCCCGCCCCAAACAGCTGAAGGGCCGCCATATCGTTCATTTTCGGATTGTCGAATTTGGGCGTCGGTGACGGATCCATCACATAGCGATCATCCACCATCACCGGATAGGCATAAGTGGTGGCGATGTGGCCGTGACGCGCGATGTCTTCATACAGCTTCACATGCATCAAGCCATATTCTTCAAGTGCATGCATCTTGCGCGTTTCAGTTTCACGCGGTTCAAGGAAACGAAGCGGTTCGGGGATCGGCACCTGATAGACAAGAACCTGATCTTCGCGCAGTTCCTTTTCCGGGATGCGGTGGCGGGTCTGAATGATCGATGCCTCGGCGGTTTTTTCGGTCGTCGCAACATTTGCCGTCTTGGCAAAGAACTGACGGATGGAAACCGCGTTGGTGGTGTCATCAGCCCCTTGGTCGATGACCTTAAGGGTATCATTCGGACCAATAACGGCGGCGGTTACCTGCACGCCACCCGTACCCCAACCATAAGGCATCGGCATTTCACGACCCGCAAACGGGACCTGATATCCCGGAATCGCAACGGCCTTAAGCAACGCGCGCCGGATCATGCGTTTGGTTTGTTCATCGAGATAGGCGAAATTATAGGCCGTTGCCCCATCCGCCGAATAATTGACAGTCTGTTCCATGGAATTACTCCGCGGCTTCGGGTTGGGATCGGGCGGTTTCAGTATCAAGCTTGGCCAGTCGTTCTTCGACTTCGGCCCGCATGCGGCGAACAAGTTCAAGCTCGCCCTGGAAATCGACATAGTGCGGAAGCTTGATATGTTCGACAAAGCCGGTGGACTGGACGTTATCGCTATGTTCCATCACGAATTCGCTGTCCTGCGCCGGCCCCATGATCTGTTCGCCCATTTCATCGGCGCGCATGGCGCGATCCACCAGCGCCATGGAAATTGCCTTGCGCTCGTTCTGACCGAAAACAAGACCATAGCCGCGGGTAAATTGCGGCAGCTTGGTTTTCGATCCCTTGAACTTGTTGACCGTTTCGCATTCGGTCAGTTCGATATCACCAATATCGATGGCAAAGCCGAGTTCTTCGGGTTCGATTTCAACCGATACGGTGCCATAGCGGATTTCACCAACAAAGGCGTGGCTGTTGGCGTAACCGCGCTGGGTCGAATATCCAAGCGCAAGAACAAATCCCTCATCCCCGCGGCTCAGGTTCTGTAATCGAAGGTCACGACCGGCCGGGAACTTGACCGGTTCGCGGGTCAAATCGGCAACCGGTCCAGTGTCATCAACCGGGACCGGTTCGTCCTGTATCAGGCCCTCGTCATTCAGGATATCGTCCAGAACGCGGGGCATATGTTCATCCACCGGCTGTTCACCGCATGGCGCATCAAGCGGTTCCTCGCCATTGGCCATCAAGGTGAAATCCAGCAGGCGATGGGTATAGTCAAAGGTCGGCCCCAAAATCTGCCCGCCGGGCAAGTCCTTGAAGGTTGCCGAAATGCGGCGTGATATATCCATGTCCGCAGTTTTGATCGGCTTGGAAAAGGCAAAACGCGGCAATGTCGTGCGATAGGCACGCATCAGGAAAATCGCCTCGATCAAATCACCTCGGGCCTGTTTGATGGCAAGGGCGGCCAGATCACGGTCATAAAGTGATCCTTCGGCCATGACGCGGGTTACGGACAGCGACAATTGCTGTTCGATCTGATCGGTTTGGATTTCGGCAACCTTTTTGTCACCACGGCGCTGTTCGGCAAGCAGCCGGTGGGCATTGTTGATGGCGCGTTCGCCACCTTTGACGGCAACATACATGGTTAAATGACCTCAATCCGGGTGGTGCGCGAAAGGGCGGTAATCTGGGTCGGGCTTGCAAAAATCACATCAACCCCGCACGGGAACATGTGATGGTTTTCCGCACGCCAGGCATGGAAGCTTGCCGGAAGGTTCTTGATCGCAAGGTCATGGCTGTCCTTGATCCCCGGCCCGGTCAGTTTCATTGCCGGTGCATTGGTGATGTCGTCGACCATCAGGATCAGGGTTGCCGATTGATCGGGATATTCGGCATTGCCCATCGAAAGACGGGTGATGAAGGAAAGGTCATCATCAATCCGGGCAACGGCAAAGTCGGCCTGCGCAACGTCATCGCTGATCGGGCAGCCGCAATGGAATTTCAGATGATCATTCGCGGATTTTGTTGCACTCGATGGCGACAGCCAGATGGTGGTGTCCATATCTGCCATGGCAAGGAGTGTCGCGGTGGCAGATGCATTCAGGCCATCAGGTGTGGCAATCGAAACCGGCAGGTCATAAATGCGCCCGGGCCGCGACATGGCATCAAGCAAAACCCGGAAAACGGCATTCGAATCAAAGGCGGCATGGTCAAAGCCCGGCAGCAAGTCACTTGTCTGGGATTGCAGGGTCATTCGTCTTCTCCGCGGACAAGGGTAAAGAAATCAACTTTGGTTGCGGCAACTTTGCGGGCGTGGTCGCGTTTGGCATCGGCCTGTGCACTGGCAAGGTCATCAATGAAATTCCCGGCCGATCCATCGCGCAGCATGACAGCATCAAACAGCGCGGCATATTGTGCCTGCACCCGGTCGCGTCCCTTGACATAAGCATGGCCAACGGTGCCGTCCGAAAGCGTCACAGCACAGCGCGTTACGGTCATTTCACCAAGATTGAAACGCTGCCCCGCACCACCTGCACGTCCACGCACCATCACCATGCCGATCTGTGGTTCGCGCAACAGGGACCAATTCTGATCGCCATGACGGGTGGTCCATTCGCGTTCCAGTGTCGCACGTGGTGTGCGTGCAAGAACCGACATCCAGCGTTGCCGCGCCGCAGTCGCCTGATCAACAGGCTCTGTCTGGTTCTGATGAAGGGGATTGTGATCCTGGGCGGGCCCGTCTGTCCGGGCGGTTTGCGCCGTCATCTGTCTGATCCTTTTCCAGCAAGTCGACAAATTCAAAATTTGTATAGACGTCTATACATATTCACGTTATAAGACGATTCATCGAGCTTGGCAAAGGTCTTGCGGTGAAAGTTTTATGAACGGGGAAAGTGATGGATTGGGAGCCGGGACTATCTATCTGGAAACAAATTGAAAAACAGCTTCTGGCTGATATTGCCGAAGGTGTGTTTTCACCCGGTGACAAAATGCCGACGGAGATGGAACTGGTGCGCCGGTTCGGCGTGAACAGGCATACCGTGCGCCGTGCGATGGCGGCACTTGTCGATAGTCATGTGGTGCGTGTCGAGCAGGGGCGCGGTGCCTTTGTCCAGGAGCAGATACTGGATTATCCGCTGGGATCCAAAACCCGATTTTCCCAGATCGTATCGGGGCGCCACCGTCTTCCCGATAAACGGCTGATCTCGTCAGAGGTGCTGAAGGCAAATGTAACGGTCGCCAATTGTCTTGATGTCAAACCCGGTACCCGCGTGATTGAACTGTTTTCTGTTTCCGAGGCCGATGGCATTCCATTGGCTGTGGCGACCAGCTACATGCCGGCAGCCCGTTTTGACGGCATCGTTGACATTTTTACGCAAACCAAATCCCTGACCGAGGCCTTCAAACGATTTGGCATTGATGATTACAGCCGCAAAACAACGCGAATTTCGGCTGCCTTGCCGTCATCACGTGTGGCAAGCCTGTTGAAACAGGCCAAAAACCGCCCGGTAATTTCAACGGAAAGCATCGATGTTGATTCTGCCGGGGTGCCGATCGAATATGGCGTTACGGCCTTTTCAAGTGATCGGGTGCAGCTGATTGTCGAATGACAAGGCTTACTGGGCATTTGTCAAAAATTATGCTGGGTTATAAGCCCAAAACAGCCTTGTTATGCGATCAAGTCAGTTAACTCACTATGGATGTGCTGAGGCCAAAGGCGTCGGCTGAAAACACCTGCATTTGGCTTAATATTCGCGGCCGGGACGTGCTTTATAAACCGGGAAGCTCAGCTTGAATTTGATCGCGCAGGCGCGCAGCAAAAACGCACAGAAAAACGCAATGATTGCCACCGGTCCACGCGGCAATTCCAGAACGGCCGTGCCAAGGACATAGATGCTCGCCCCCAGAAGTGCGCAGCTGATATAGATTTCCGGGCGCAGGATCAGCGGGATTTCGTTACACACAACGTCGCGGACCATGCCGCCAAATGTTGCGGAAATCATTCCCAGAATGATCGCGACCAGTGGCGCAACACCAAGATTAAGACCAATTGCAGCCCCGGTTACACCAAATAGCGCAAGGCCAAGCGCATCAAGCCAGATCAGCGCCACATAGCGCCGTTCCACAAGATGAGCCGTGAAATAGGTAAAGATCGCAGCCCCGATACACGTCACCACCCAGGCCGGGTCCCGGATCCAGAAAACCGGCGTCGCCCCGGTGATCACGTCACGAACGGTGCCACCACCAATACCGGTAAAGGTCGCAATCAGAACAAAGCCGACAACATCCATCTGGCGTCGTGATGCTTCAAGCGCGCCGGTTATTGCAAAAACGGCGACGCCCGCCAATTCAAGCCAATAAATGATCTGGGTAATGGTCATGACGTGCTGTCTAGCCTGTTTGTTGCGAAAGCGGGCGGTTTGATGGGGTACGCAATTTGGCAGCCACCACATCTTCAAGCTGGGAACGAAGCCATCTGTGTGATGGATCGTGCTGATATCGTTGGTGCCAACACATATAGATCGGAAGATCGATGACGTTGGCGGCAAGTGTATCGAGTGGCATGGGCACACGCGCAAAATCACGCAGGGCGTGCTGCTGCAAAAGGCTTGGCAAAGTTGCGATCATCTGGCTGCCCCGCAGAAATTCGGCAATGGCGGTAAAGTTCGGCACCCGCAAAACGATGTTACGATCAATCCCCTGATTTTCAAGCATATCATCGAATTCTAGGGTGCGGTTATTGCCGTAACGAACCGTGATATGGCGGGCTGACATATAGTCATCTGCATTTGCCGGGGCTGCGCGCATTTCGGGGTCGAAAAACACCATGTAATGATCGGTCAAAAGACGTTTCTGGACGATATCGACACCTTCGGGCGGGCGCGGCGAAATCAGAAGGTCACAGCGATTTTCGCGCAACAAGGCCGGACCGGGCAAAAGGGATGGCACAACCGTCATCCGGATATCGGCAAGCTGCCTTTCAAGGCTTTCAAACAGGCTGGGCAACAACAGATCGCGTTGAAGATCGTTTGCGGCAATGGTCAGCGACAGGCGGGCATCGGCGGGATTGAAATCTGCCCCACTGGCAAAGGCCTGCATCTGATCAAGAAGAAACCGCGCCTGTTCGGCCAGGCTTTGGGCATGGGCGGTGGCAACAATGCCGCGCCCGGATTTGGTGAAAAGCGGGTCGCGCATGATCCGGCGCAGCTTGGTCAGATTGTGACTGACCGCTGATTGCGTCACGCCAAGCCGTTCGGCGGCTGCGGTTACCGATCCTTCTTCAAGGACGGCCAGAAACAACCGCAACGCATGCCCGTCCAGTTCCAAATGATCGAAATTGCTCATGAATTAAATGATAAATCATGCATTTATTTTATGCAATCGACTGCGCAGGATGTTCGCAACGCCGGCACAAACCGGAACAAACATTTTGCGGAGGAAGATCAATGGAATTCTATCAGCGTGACCGAACGCTTCAGCCCGCGGGCTATACGCCGATTTATAAAACATCAGTCGCGCGTTCCCCGCGTCAGGCGATGTTGTCGCTTCAGGGATCATTATCCGAAACAACCGGACCGGTATTTGGTCAGCACGAACTTGGTCCGCTTGATAACGATCTGATCCGCAATTATGCCAAGGATGGCGATCCGATTGGTGAACGCATCATCGTGCATGGTCGGGTTCTTGATGAAAACAATCGCCCTGTTCCCCATACGCTGGTTGAATTCTGGCAGGCCAATGCCGGTGGGCGCTATCGCCATAAAAAGGATACCTATCTGGCCCCGATTGATCCGAACTTTGGCGGGTGCGGGCGCGCGCTGACGGATGAAAGCGGCTATTATTTTTTCCGCACGATCAAGCCGGGACCCTACCCGTGGCGCAACTATGTCAATAGCTGGCGTCCGGCCCATATCCATTTCTCGGTCTTTGGATCGGGTTTTGCCCAGCGTCTGATCACCCAGATGTATTTCGAAGGCGATCCGCTGATCAAGGAATGCCCGATTGTCCATGTCATTCCCGATGAAGATGCGATCAACCGACTGATTGCGCCAATTGATCTCAATGGCTCGATCCCGCTTGATACCATTGCCTACAAGTTTGACATCGTTTTGCGCGGTCGCCGTTCGACCCTGTTTGAAAACCGTCTGGAAGGGAACTGATCCATGGTGCAGCCACTTGAATATCTCAAAGAAACCGCATCCCAGACGGCGGGTCCCTATGTCCATATCGGCCTGATCCCAAAACAGGCGGGCTTTGATATTTTTGAAAATGATTTCACCAATATCATGGCCGATGAAAATACCCGTGGCGAACGGATCATCATCGAAGGCCGGGTGATTGACGGGACGGGTACGCCGCTTCGCGATGCGTTGCTTGAAATCTGGCAGGCCAATGCAGATGGCCGCTACAACCATGAACTTGATCGCCAGAACAGGGGCGAGATTGATGCAAACTTCCGTGGTTGGGGGCGCACCGGCACTGATTTTGATACTGCGGTGTACCGGTTTGAAACCATCAAGCCCGGTGTGGTAACAGGCCGAAATGGTCGGGATATGGCGCCGCATGTCAATTTCTGGATTGTCGCACGCGGCATCAATATCGGCCTGAATACGCGGATGTATTTTGGCGACGAACAAAACGCCAATGAAGTCGACCCGGTCCTGAACCTGATTGAGCAAGCCGAACGCCGCAAAACTCTGATCGCAACGCGTGATGACAGCGGCGCTGTCCCGGTCTATCGCTTTGACATTGTTCTGCAAGGTGAAAACGAAACGGTGTTCTTTGATATTTGATCGGCGCGTCTGACGCTGATCCACGTGCATTCGAATATGGCAGCCATATAAGATGGCTGTCATATTTTGTTTGGGTCCTTCTTCAAAACCGCTTGTCTGATCCTTATATCACCGTCATTAAATGCGGTATGGCAAACCAGCCGCACCGAGGGCAAACACGTAAAAACAATATGCCCCGGTCCCGGAGAGTGAGAGGGTCAGCCTTGAACAAGCTGTTTCAAGTCGGAATCCGTGTGCAAGTCGCCCTGGCAACTGCGCTTATGGTTGTCGGGTTGGCGGCATTGATGAGCTTTGTGGTCGGCAAACGGTCCGGTGCAGATTTACAAACGCAGATCGGCCTTGGCGTGTCTGATATCGCACTTCAGATGGCCGATGAGCTTGACCGCACCATGTGGACACATCGCGGCGAAGTCTCAGTTCTGAGCACATTGGGTGCCCTGCGCAATTTCGAAGATGTGCGCGAAATCAGTTCGATCATCAATCGGCTGCGCCGGGAAATTCCGATTTTCACCTGGATCGGTGTACTTGATCACGAAGGAACGGTGGTTGCCGCGACCGGTGACATGCTTGTGGGAATGAATATTGCCCAGCGGCCCGTATTCCAGTACGGCAAGAACGGCCAGTTCATCGGTGATGTGCATGATGCCAAACTGCTTGCCGAAAAATTCCCGCTTTATAATGGTGAACCCATCCAGTTCGTCGATATCGCTGTACCACTGGTCAATGACAGCGATGAATTCACCGGTGTCCTGGCAACACATCTAAGCTGGGAATGGGCCGATACGGTCCGCAAGTCGCTTTTTGGTGGTCAGGGGATTCATCAGAATGTCGATATCTTTGTTATTTCGCAGGAAGGCACGGTGTTGCTGGGACCCGATCAGGAACTGGTGGGGACCAGCCTGCGTCTTGATGCCTTGACCGAGGCAAAGCGCAATCATGTCGGCTGGAAAATAAGCACCTGGCCCGATGGCCGGGAATATCTGACCGGATATGCGCCTGCTGACGGGCATCTTGATTATGATGGCCTGAACTGGTCGATCCTCGTGCGTCAGCATGTCGATGATGCCCTTGCACCGGTATTTGAATTGCGCCGTGATATTTTGATCTGGGGAACGGTTCTTGCGGTCGTGTTCAGTATCATTGCCTGGTGGGCGGCCGGTTTTCTGGTCGGGCCGATCGGTCATATGGCCAACGCGATCGAAGCAATGAAGCGCGGCGAAATCAGCCAGCTGCCGGATGTGCGCGGCGCCCGCGAAATCAATATCCTGTCCAAAAACCTCCAGTCCCTGTTGGCCAAGCTGACGGAAAAAGATGCGGCATTGGGGGCGATGAAACATATCGCCCACCATGACAAGCTGACCGGGCTTGGCAACCGTTTGGCGATGGATGCCTATTTTGAACATGCCATTGCGCGCGCAGATCGCAAAAAAGGCGAACTGGCGATCCTGATGCTTGATCTGGATGATTTCAAACCGATCAACGACCGGTTTGGCCATGCGGCGGGTGATGACGTTCTGCGCGAAGTGGCAAAGCGGTTGCGGCGATGCGTGCGGGGTGGTGATCTTGTCGCGCGTCTTGGCGGTGACGAGATGGTCATTGTCTGTCATGTCGACAAAAACGGTGCCACCGAGGCAACCATGCTTGCCGAACGCATTCTGCACGAAATCCTGATGCCCTTCATCACGGGCGGGAACCGGGTCTCGATCAATATGAGCATCGGGATATCGGTCTATCCGGAACATGGCCATGACCCGGAAAAGCTTCTGGAACGTGCCGATATTGCGCTTTATACCGCCAAGGCGCGGGGCAAGAACGGATATGTTCTGTTTTCGGTTGTCGAAAAATCGTCCGACAGTTCAACTTCGCGGGCCTGACGCGCCGTTTGGGCCGCATTACGACAATTTCATCAATGATAAAACCCTGTCAGACGCGGGTTTTCTTGACTTTGCAACGCGCCATCGCAATAAGCATTTCATGACAGTTTCATCCCAAAAAGACCTTGACCATTTGCGCCGGATTGGCCGGATTTGCGCGCGTGCCCGCGATACGATGGGGGCGGCTGCGGTTCCCGGGATCACCACGGCTGAACTTGACCATATCGGACGCAAAATCCTTGAAGATGCCGGGGCGGTTTCCGCACCCGAAAGCGAATACAAATTTCCCGGTGCGACCTGTATCAGTGTCAACGAAGCGGTGGCACACGGCATTCCCGGCGATCAGGTTCTGGCCGATGGCGATCTGGTGAATATCGATGTGTCCGCGTCGCTGGACGGATATTTTTCCGACACCGGCGCCAGCTTCATTTGCGGCACGGCAAAGCCGGAAATTGCCAAGCTGTGCGAAGATGGCAAAAAGGCGATGTGGGCCGGGATCAAGGTGGTGCGCGACAAGGCCCCGATCCGTGAAATCGGTCTCAAGATTGAAAATTTTGCCCGCAAGGGCGGCTATACGCTGATCCGCAATCTGGCCAGTCACGGGATTGGCAAGTCATTGCACGAACATCCGCACACCATCCCGACCTGGGACGATCCCAAAGAACGCCGTTCCCTGAAAAAGGGACAGGTCATCACCATTGAGCCATTCCTGTCCTATGGCGCGAAATGGGCGCTGGATGGTGAAGATGGCTGGACACTGTTTGCCGATACCGGTGATGCCACCGTGCAGTATGAGCACACCCTTGTTGTCACCGACAAGGGCTACGAGATCATGACGCTTGGCGAATAAGCAGATTTTATGCTGCACTTGATGGCGCAGCATTTTTTGCAGCAAAAAAGCCGCCCGAATGATCCGGGCGGCTTTTGTTTTGATGCTTTTGGCGGGTTTTATGCGCCGTATTTTGCCTTGGCTTCGCGGCGGCGGGCATGAAGGACCGGCTCGGTATAGCCGTTCGGCTGCTCGCGGCCCTTGAAGACCAGATCACAGGCCGCAGCAAAGGCGACACTGTCATCAAAATTCGGTGCCATATTGCGATAGGTCGGATCACCGGCATTCTGCTTGTCAACGACAGCAGCCATGCGCTTCATGGTTTCCATGACCTGTTCTTCGGTGCAAAGACCATGATGCAGCCAGTTTGCAATATGCTGGCTTGAAATACGAAGGGTTGCACGGTCTTCCATCAGGCCGACATCATTGATGTCAGGCACCTTGGAACAACCCACACCACTATCGATCCAGCGGACAACATATCCAAGGATCCCCTGGGCGTTGTTATCAAGCTCTTCCTGGATTTCGCTTGGCATCGGTTTGATGTCGCCAAGGCGCGGAATGGCCAGAATGTCATCAAGGCTTGCACGTTCGCGCTTGCCGATTTCGTCCTGAACGGCACGAACATCGACCTGATGATAATGCATGACATGCAGGGTCGCAGCCGTCGGGGACGGAACCCAGGCACAGTTTGCACCGGCTTTCGGATGGCCGATTTTGGCAACCATCATTTCGGCCATACGATCAGGTTTTGCCCACATGCCCTTGCCGATCTGGGCGATGCCCTTCATGCCGCATTCAAGACCGACATCAACGTTCCAGTTTTCATAGGCCGCGATCCAGTACTGGTCTTTCATCGCTTCCTTGCGGACAACCGGGCCTGCTTCCATGCTGGTATGGATTTCATCACCGGTCCGGTCAAGGAAGCCGGTATTGATGAAGACAACGCGGTCTTTGGCTGCACGGATGCATTCCTTAAGGTTCACCGTCGTGCGGCGTTCCTCGTCCATGATGCCAACCTTAAGGGTGTTTTCCGGAACACCGATCGCGTTTTCAACAAATGCAAACAGATCGTTGGTCAGTGCGACTTCTTCGGGGCCGTGCATTTTCGGCTTTACGATATAGACGCTGCCATGACGGGAGTTCGAAAGCTCGTTCTTGCCTTCGACGTCATGCTTGGAAATCAGGCCGGTGATCATGGCATCCATGAAACCTTCGGGCACTTCATTGCCATTGGCATCAAGAACCGCATCGGACGTCATCAAATGGCCAACGTTACGCACCAGCATCAGGCTGCGCCCCGGAAGGACAACCTCGTTGCCGTCAAAGCCCTGATAGGTCCGATCCGCATTCAGGCGACGGGTAACCGTTTTGCCGCCTTTTTCGAATTTTTCCTCAAGCGTGCCTTTCATCAGGCCCAGCCAGTTGCGATAGACAAGGGTCTTGTCTTCGGCATCAACAGCAGCGACCGAATCTTCGCAATCCTGAATGGTGGTCAGGGCCGATTCCAGAATGACGTCACAAACGCCTGCGGCATGTTCCTTGCCGATCGGGTGGCTCGGATCGATCCGGATTTCGACATGAAGACCATGGTTGCGCAGAAGGATTTCCGAAAGCGCACCGTTCTTTTCATTGTAACCAATGAACTGTGACGGCTGTGCCAGAGCACTTTCGCTGCCATCGGAAAGCGTGACAACAAGCGTCCACCAGCCTGAACCATCTTCACGGACTTCATATTTGGCTGCATCGGCATGTTTGCCGCTGGCTAGCGGAACCGCCTGATCAAGGAAGTCCGCAGCATAGGAAACAACGGCTGCACCACGTTTCGGGTTAAAGCCCTTGGTCTTTTCCTTGCCATCGGCTTCATCAATGACGTCGGTGCCATAAAGCGCGTCATAAAGGCTGCCCCAGCGTGCATTGGCAGCATTGAGCGCGTAACGCGCATTCATGACCGGCACAACAAGCTGCGGACCGGCGACACGGGCAATTTCCGGATCAACATTGGTCGTGCCGATATAGAAATCATCCCCTTCGGGCAGCAGATACCCGATTTCGGTCAGGAATTCCTTATAGGCGGCCGGGTCGCGTGCCTGATCCTGGCGCGAAAGGTGCCACTCGTCGATCTTTGCCTGAAGCGCGTCACGCTTTGCCAGAAGCTCCTTGTTTCGCGGGCCAAGTTCGGTGACCAGCTTTTCAAATGACGCCCAGAACTGATCAGAACTGATTCCCGTGCCGGGAATGATTTCGTTGGCAACCAGATCATGCAAAACCGTTGCGATCTGAAGTCCGCCTTTTTGAATACGTTGGGTCATGTGTTTCTCTCACCAGACTTGGAACCGCCGTGGGAGCCGGGAAATCGTCCGATTATCGAACGTCGTCCTCTTTGCGTTCCCACGCTTTCATTTGCCACAACATATGGGTTGGAACCCGTGCTGGTCCACAGCCGGTTTTACTATTTCGGGATGTTTTCCGTATTATGGAAATAGACCGGTCACAGTGATACCGCCGGTATCTCCGTCTGATCCCGGCGGATGGCCTTTAAGCTATCGCGATGTTGAACCGGATGCGGGGCCCGTTTCCGGTCCTGATCCCGATTGCCGTTCGGTGTCGTCATCGGACTGGGGATCGTCGAGTGCGACCTGACCGAAATCATCGGGATGTGCGGTGCCATCCGGGGTCATCATTTCCGCGATTTCATCAGGATCAAGGGGGCTGCTGCCCGCGGTTTGGCCATCTTCCTGATCCTGGCCCGGGTCATCGGTGATCGGGGACAGTTCAAATGCCATTGGCGTTGTGCGCGGCACGGCAACAAACTGACCCTGTTCCTCGATGCTGATACGACGGCCGAAACCGGCGCGATAGATCGCAAAACTTGCGACACAGATGCCGATAATCGCAAAGCAGACCGGAAGCGCCCATGGGCCCATATGGCCAATGGCACTGGCACCCAGAAGCGGCCCAGTGGCGGCGGATGCACCGTAAATGATCAACAGGCCACCAGATGCAGGAACAATGTCTTCGGGTTCGAGATAGTCATTCACATAGGCCACAGCCAATCCATAGATCGGCATGATGAACACACCCGTAATACCCCCCCAAAGTGTCAGGTTGTTGCGGATCATATCCGGCGCGGCAAGCGGGATCAGCCCACAGATCGCCAACCCGAACAGAACAACAATCATCACATATTGGCGCGGCACCATATCGGACAGTTTGCCGATCGGAAACTGCATGATCATGCCGCCCAGAATGACAAAGAACATGAAATAGGCGACATCATGGGTCGGCAAACCAAGGTCGGCGGCAAAAACCGGACCAACTCCGTAAATGGCCCCGGACAATACACCGGCACCCGATGCGGCAACAAAGCCGAGCGGCGAGATATTATAAAGGCGGCGGAACGTCATGCGTTCGCCGCTGACTGCCGTGGGGGGCGGCTGGCGCGTCAATGCGAGCGGCACCAGAGACAGCGACAACAGAACCGAGGCCACCGTAAACAGCTCGAAACTGCTGATCGGTGATACATTCAAAAGCAACTGACCAATTGCCAGGCCGCCAAGCGACACCGTCATATAGATGGCAATTGTACCGCCACGCGACGTGTTGTCGGCCTGCGCGTTCAACCAGCTTTCAATCACAAGATAAAGCCCCGACACACAAAGCCCGGTCAGCGCACGAAACAGCGACCAGGTGATCGGATCGACAAAAACGGCATGCAGCAACGTGATCGCGGATCCGGTCGATGCCAGGGCGGCAAAGGTTCGAATATGCCCGACCCGGTTAACCAGACTTGCGCCCCAGACAATCCCGGCAACGAACCCGATATAATAGGACGCCATAATGATACCGGTGAAGATCGGCGCGAATCCTTCTGCCGATGCACGCAGTGCCAAAAGCGATGATTGCAGCGATGCGCCACTGTTTAGCGCGAATGCGGCAAACAAAGTGGCTGACAGTGCAATAATCAGTGCGACCGGCGAGCGCGGCATGGCTTCCTCGTCTGAGTTCGTGTGGGGCAGGGACACCCTGCGGCAAGGATACGAAACATGTCAATCCAAACAAGCCATTGAAGCAAAAGGATTGTCATGCATTTTGGGGCTAACGCCAGTCTGCACAAGAAGTTCCCGTGCAATTTCATCGCCTCCTTTAAGGGCGAAGCCCTGCCGCGAATAGTGCCGGTTTTGCGCAACTGGCATGTGAAATCCGGACTGCTTGAATTCGATTGACGGCAAATCAATGCCACAAGCTGCTTGACCTTGGCGCCCCAGATGCTTTCTATGACCGGGAATTTGGTTCTTTTTGCCAAAAACCATCCTGAAAGCGGGCTGGATTTTGCGCGTTTTCGCCACCAGCGAAACGGTTCGTCTTCAAGTTCGGCAACCAAAGCCGACCGGCGGGCCACCATACAAGGGGAGGAAACCTTGAAAATGAAACGTACTCTTGGCGCCATTGCCGCCGGTGTCATGGCCCTGTCGATGGCGACTGCCGCACAGGCCGAAACCCGTGTCACCCTGAAATCGGCAAAAGCCGCATCGTCCTATTACCAGATGGCGGCCCAATTCGCCGAAGCCATGAAAACCGGTACCAACGGTGATGTGATCGTCACGGTCGAAGAAAGCCAGGGTTCGGTTCAGAACGTCATGGAAGCCATGGTACGTCCGGGCAACTATGTCTTCACGTCGCCGCCCGGTCTGGTCAGCCTCGCCCAGGCTGCCAAAGGCCCGTTCAAGGACCGCCCGGCTGAAAAATTTGCAGGCGTCCGCGCCCTGTTTCCGATCCCGTCCCTGACCATGCATTTCGTCATGCGCGCTGATTCCGGCGCGACCGATTTTGCCGGTCTCGAAGGCAAAACCATTTTGCTGGGCAAGGGCTCCTTCGGGGCCAAGGAAGGCGAAAAGTACCTTGGTCTGTTCGGTCTTGATGGCAAGGTCAATCTTGCGGATGCCGAGCTTTCCAACGCGGTTGCCGCCCTTAAAAACGGTCAGATTGACGGCTTTGTCACTGCAGGTTCCTGGCCTGCGCCCAACGTGATCGAAGCGGCTGCGGGTACGGATGTGAATGTTCTGTCGCTGTCTGATGAACAGCTTGCCCTGACCAAACGTGACAAGACGGTTATCCCGGCTGGCACCTATAACGGTCAGGACAAGGACATCACCACCGCATCACTGTCTGTTGTCGCCTTTGCGACCACCCAGATGGATGATGATACGGCCTATCAACTGACCAAGACCTTCTGGGAACAGAAAGCCAAAATGGGTGAAAGCTCGTCCTGGTGGAACGGTGTTGCGCCGGAAATGTTGGGCAACATCACCGGTAAAATCCATGCCGGCGCGCTGCGTTACTACGCCGAGGCAGGTTTCCCGGTTCGTGATGATCAGCGTTAAGTTCTGATCTTTTCTTGCATCACAGGCCCGGCAGTCTTGCCGGGCCGTTCTTTATCAAATGTACTGATCTGACATGTCGGCCATTTCTCGTCCCTTCTGGATTATCCTTGGTGCAGTTTCGATTGCATTTCACCTGTGGCTGATTTTTTCCGGCCTTGTTCCCAACCTTGTCAGCCGCCCGATCCACATGGCGCTTGCCTTGCCATGGGCGTTGATTTTTGTTGCGAAAACACCGGCACAAAAAATCTCCGGCATCGCTTTGACCATTGTCGGTTTGTTTGGATGTGGCTGGATTGTTGCCAATCATTCGGCACTTGGTGATCAGTACGGATTTTTGATGGGCAACGGGCAAATCGCGATTGCGACCGCGCTGTTGCTGATTGTTCTGGAAATGGCGCGTCGCGCCATTGGCTGGCCACTGCCCCTGGTGGCGTCGATTGCACTGCTTTATGCGCTGTGGGGGGAATATATTCCCGGTGAATTTGGGCATGCGGGGCTTCCGGTCGAAAGCATGCTGGGGACCCTGACCATTGCCGAAGGCGGCCTTTGGGGCAGTCTGACCGGGGTGTCGGTCAGTATCGTTGCGATCTTTGTGATATTTGGTGCCGTTCTGAATGCTGGCGAAGCCGGACAGGGCTTCATGAATGTTGCCGGTGCGGCTGCTGGCCGTCTTAAGGGCGGGGCTGCAAAGGTATCTGTCGTTTCGTCTGCACTGTTTGGTTCGATATCGGGATCGGCATCGGCCAATGTGGCATCGACCGGTGCGATTACATTGCCGGCAATGACCCGGCTTGGCTATCCCAAACGGCTGGCGGCCGCGGTCGAAGCGGTGGCCTCATCAGGTGGTCAGATCATGCCGCCTTTGATGGGGGCGGGTGCGTTTGTGATGGTGGAACTGACCGGGCGTCCCTATGTCGAAATCATGGTTGCGGCGATCTTGCCGGCCATTCTTTATTTCCTTGCGGTCTGGGTGGGGATCAATGCCTTTGCCCAGCGTTTCGATCTTCCCGGTGTGCCGGAAAAAGATCGCCCGACAATGCGGGCTGTGATTATCACATCATGCTTTTTCCTGGTGCCCTTTACCATTTTGCTGTGGGGAATGTTCGGGGGTGGCTACACGCCGCAATATGCCGCATGCCTTGCCCTGCTTGCCGGGGCGGCCTTGCTGTTTTTTGACGGCACACTGACTTTTGATCTGGTTCGGGCAAAGGATCGCTTTACCGACGTTTGTCTGAATGCCGGGCGTCAGGTGGCAATGATCGGGTCGATCATTCTTTGTGCCTCGATTGTGATCGGGGTTCTCGGGTTGACTGGGCTTGGGGTGAAAATTACGTCGCTCCTGCTATCCGGGTCCGGCGGGATGTTATGGCCTGCCTTGTTGCTGACGGCACTGGCCTGTCTGATCCTTGGTATGGAAGTCCCGACCACGGCGGCTTATGTCATTTGCGTATCCGTGGCGGGCCCGGCTTTGATCGAACTTGGTCTTGATCCGTTGCAGGCACATCTGTTCGTGTTCTGGTTTGCCTTGCTGTCGACCATCACACCCCCGGTCTGCGGTGCAGTGTTTATTGCGGCGGGTATGGTCGAAGAAAACTGGCTCAAGGTTGCCGGAACCGCGATGGCGCTTGGTGTCGGGCTGTATATCGTGCCGCTTGCCATGATCGCCAATGCATCGCTGATTGACCTTGGCAATGATCCGGTCTGGGCGATTGCCGCGGGGCTTAAGGTTGCGGTTGGCCTGACGGCAATTTCGTTCGGTCTGATATCGCCGCGCGCCGTCGTGACGCGGGTGGCGCTGGTTTGTGCCGGGGCCGTGGCGATTTTTGCTGCGGGCATCTGACACCACATCTGAAATGACAAAAGGCCGACAGATATCTGTCGGCCTTTTGTGTTTTGATCTGCGAACCGCGAAGGTGCGATCTGATGTTATGCTGAGACGCGGCCGCTACGCGGACCGGCAAACAGCCAGATAATCAGTCCCAGTACCGGCAGAACCAGAATAAGAACCGTCCAGATAACTTTCGAGCCGGTGCTTGCACCGCTGCCCATAACGTTGATGATGGCCCACACGTCGGCAATCAGGACCAACAGGCCAATAATTCCACCATACTCAAGCATGTTCCAACCTCGTGTTTATTGCTGCGGCGATTTTTGCCGCGCTTGTCTGATAAACGGTTGAAATGCGGTGTTGTTCCCGACAGGGGAAAGTTGTTTGCTAATTACGCGTTAAAATAAGGGTCAGACGACCTGTCCGGCGGACCAGCCTGATGACCAGGCCCACTGGAAATTAAAGCCGCCAAGATGCCCGGTGACATCGACGACCTCGCCGATGAAATAAAGTCCGGGCACGTCACGGGCTTCCATGGTTTTTGATGACAAGGCGTTGGTGTCCACCCCGCCGATCGTGACTTCGGCTGTGCGGTATCCTTCGGTGCCGCTTGGCATCACCGACCATTGATTGACATCCATTGCCAGTTTGCGAAGCGCCTTGTCCCCGGTTTCCCCGATGGGGCGTTCAAGACCGTGATTGGCCGTAATCATTTGCGCCAGCCGGTTTGGCAGGATGCGCGACAGAACATTATGCACCGCCTGCTTCGGGTTTTCGGCCTTGGCGGCTTTCAGGATCTCAAACGCATCTTCTTCAGGGTTGAGGTTGACTGTGATACTGTCGCCTTCATTCCAATAAGACGAAATCTGCAAAATTGATGGTCCGGAAAGTCCGCGATGGGTAAACAGCAAACCTTCGCGGAACTGCTTTTTGTTGCAGCCGACAACGGCATCAACCGAAATGCCCGAAAGTTCACCGGTTTTTGTGCGCAGTTCCGGATCGAATACAAAGGGCACAAGGGCCGCACGGGTCGGAATGACATTGATGCCAAACTGACGGGCGATCTGATATCCGAACCCGGTGGCGCCGATTTTCGGGATCGACAATCCGCCACAGGCAACGACAAGCGACTGACAGGTCCATTGCGCACCGGTGCGCGTCGTCACATCAAATCCGCCATTCTCCCGGCGGATGATGTTTGAAATTTCGGTATTCAGGCGAATTTCGACATTTGCCGCATCGCATTCGTCCAGAAGCATATCAATGATCTGGAACGATGATTCATCGCAGAATAATTGTCCCAGCGTCTTTTCATGCCAAGCAATGTTGTAGCTGTTCACGAGATCAAGGAAGTCGTGCTGCGTATAGCGTTTCAGGGCCGACACGCAGAAACGCTTGTTTTCGGAGATAAAATTCTCCGGGCTGGTATGGATATTGGTGAAATTGCATCGACCGCCGCCGGAAATGCGGATCTTTTCGGCGGGCTTTGCCGAATGATCGGCAACCACCACGGATCGACCGCGCTTGCCGGCTTCAATTGCACACATCAGGCCGGCTGCACCGGCACCAATGATCAGAACATCGATTTTTTTCACGTAAATCAGACCAGTTTATTTTCGATAAGTTGGCCTGCCTTATACGTGGAAATCGGCCGGTTGTCAGCGCTGTCAGGCGCAACGCTGCTTTGCGGGCTTGCCGTCGGCTGATTTGGAACCCTTTGCCGGGGATATGATTTGGTCTTTGCGATGTTGTGCGTCGCGTTCGACATCGCGTTCGCTTGCCACCTGATTGCGGCCCCGCGATTTCGCAAGATAAAGCGCATCATCTGCACGTTCGATCAACCGTGCCAACGGCTCCCCGAAACGGAATGTTGCAACGCCGATCGACACCGTGATGCGCCCGACCTTTTTCTGGTTTGATTTGCTGACAATATTGTGGGTTTCCACATTGTGGCGCAGCATGTTGGCGGCCTGTTTGGCGCAACCCAGTGTTGTTTGCGGCAAAATGATAGCAAATTCTTCACCGCCATATCGTGCGGCGAAATCCTGTCCTTTGACATTTCGCTCCAATGCTTCTGCCATCAGACGCAGAACCTGATCACCGACCTGATGGCCGTGATTGTCATTGAAGCTTTTGAAATGATCGATATCCAGGATCAGCAAGCTGACCGGTTTGCCGCTTTCCATTGCGGTCATGGCTTCTTCACGAAGTTTCTCGTCAAATGCCTTGCGGTTGGCAATGCCTGTCAGCCCGTCTGTCATGGCTTCGTGGCGCATCTTGGCCAGATCCTGACGCAGGCGTGAAATCTCGGTCGAACTGCTATCAAGGCTTTGGCCAAAGACATGACTAACATCTTCCATCTGCCGCGTTGCGCCAACAAGCGTATGCAGGGATTGTTCAAGATTGCTGAAATCCTTGCTGGAAATATAGTCGCAGAAATGGTCAAGCGCCTCGGCGTATTTGGTGGTATCGACCCCGATCTTTTTGACGTTGTTAAGCGCATTGTTAAGCTGTCGGCGCAGCTCGGTCGTGATCTGTTCGGTGATCTTGCGTTCGCGTTCGGTACTGAAAAAACGGTCATGAATTGCCTTGCACTGCAATTCGTCAAATGCGCGGTGGTTGCTGCGCAGGATATCAATCGTCTGGTTCATGTCCGGGTTGGTTCCGGCCAGATAGGAATAGAAAATCAGAAAATTGTCAGGATGGGGAATCACACCAAGCTGCGCCATCAAGTCCAGCGCAAGCTTGGAATGTTCTTCGGCATGTTCGTGACGTAGACCGTAAGTATGCATGGCCAACCTGGGGGATAATCCTGAACTGTTTCCTAACCGGCAGGTTAAGCTGTTTTTGGATCTGCTGTGTTGATGTGGATCAGTGATTTCTTATGGATGGATGCTTGCCGGTTTTAGTGTTTGTTCATTCCTGATACCTATGGTCTCATCACCGAACGGGCAGGAAAACAGGACGCGGGATCAATGACAAAAAAATGTGCTTTCTTAATTCTGGCTTTGATGCTGGGTCTTCTTTCTGTTGGCGCAATATCCCAACCGGTCCATGCCCAGACCGATGACACAAAAAGCACGGCTTCTTCGGAAAGTCCCCTTCCTGCTGATGGCATCGATTTCCGAGCACTTGATCCGTCCGAACGGTCAAACATGCCGCCCCTGATGGAACGTTATGTTCTTGATGAATTGAAAAACCTTAGGACCGAAATGCAGGGCATGCGCGCCGAACTGCTGCGCGAAGTGGTCAACCGTCAGCTCGAAGCCATCGACAAGGCCATTTCCTATTCCTCCAATACGGTTACGTATTTCTTCTATTTCGTGGCTGCGGTGGGTGCGCTTTTGACCATGCTGGGCTGGCAGTCTTTGCGTGAACTGAAATCCAGTGTCCGCAATCTGGCGGATACGGAACTGCGCCGCCTTTCCGAAGAATTCGAAGCCCGGTTGTCCTCGCTTGAGGATGAGTTGCGCCTGAAATCCAAGCTGATTAACGAACATCAGCACGAAATCGAACGTACACAGACCATCCATGCCCTGTGGTTGCAGGCCAATCAGCTGTCAAATCCGCGTTCGAAAATCGAAACCTATGACAAGATTCTTGAGCTTGCCCCGGGTGATCCGGAAGTTATGGCCTACAAGGCGGATGCGGCCTTGCAGCTCGGTGATCGTGACTGGGCACTAAGCCTGTGCAACCGGTTGCTGGCCGAGGAACCCGAAAGTGCCAATGGCTATTACCAGCGTGCCTGCGCCAATGCCGGCCTTGGCTTCCGCGAAGCCGCCCTTGCTGATTTGCAGCGCGCGGTCGAACTTTCCGAATCAATGCGTCAGCCCGCGTGGACCGAAGAAGAATTTGAACCGCTGCGTGATCTGCCGGAATTTGCAGATATTCTTGGTGACCCCAACGATCACAAGCCGGCGGAATGATCTAACCCATCTCTGCCGACCGGGACCAACCGGTACGCACCGATATGCAAATAAAAAGCCCCGCAGGGATTACCGGCGGGGCTTTTCTGTATTCAGAACGTTTGGTGTTTGATCACGTATTTGGCAGTTCATTCCACAGCGGATGAATGGGCGTGACGTCTTCTTCGATTTCGGTAAAGCGTGCATCGCAATCAAAGAAATAGTTGTCAGTCAGGTCGTCATTGACCTGGGATACTTCGCCAACAATCACCGGGCCCTTGCCCTCTTCGCCATAGAAACGATGCACAAGCGTTCTTGGCAGGGTGACACTTTGACCCGGTTCAAGCACAACCTTGCCACCTGCGGGCAGGATATTGAGCTTGCCATCCGTGCGCACGCGAACGTCATTGACCTTATCCATCTGGCCGTCTTCGGTCAGATTGCAAAGTTCGATCACAAGATTGCCGCCACCCCGCACAATGATGTCTTCCATTTTGACCTTGTGGTAGTGCCACGGGCATTCCTGATTTTCACCGACGATCATGATCTTTTCGGCATAGGGAACTTCGCCCGGCTGACGCAAGATGCCATTGCGCAGGCAAAACAGGATCAGGCCGCGCTTGTCAAAATTGCCTTCGCCATAATCTGTCACATCCCAGCCCATCTGATGGTCACGGCACCATTTCGCAAGATCGGGTTCGGCGTCCCACTGGGACGGGCTGTAATGGGCCCATTCCGGCAATTTGAATGCGATGGATGCGTACAGCTCTTTGGCGTGCTCAATGCAGGCATTGATTTCAGAACGCAGCATGGATGACCTCTTGTGACGTGTGAATGGCGTGGGCCGGTTTTGCCGACCCTGAATGTGTTGGCGCGCTTTTAACATGATGTCGGCCAGAAAGCGACCAGTTTTGAATGCATTCAAAATCCTGTTTGCACAATTTTACGGGCACATTGATTTCACGAAACGGTGCCTCGTAATTGCCGCTTTCAACGGCGATATCATGATATAAAGAATAGGCTATCCGATGGCGAATTTCACGTTTGGCGTGCAAGGGAAAAGGACGGGCACATGACGCAATCTTCAGGCTTTGCAAAAGTTTTCGCGGCAATTGTGGTCGCGGGCGGAATCGCGGTATCCGGATGGATGGTTGGCCAAGGGATCGAAAACATGCGATCACTGGATCGTTTTGTAACGGTCAAAGGGCTGGCAGAACGTGATGTCAAGGCAGACAAGGCCGTCTGGCCAATGACCTATGTTGCAACCGATGATGTGTTGCAAAATGCCCAGGCCAAAATTGATGCCGATACCAAAACCCTTCTGGATTTTCTGGCCAGCCACGGCATCACGCGCGATCAGACAGAATTGCAAAACCTGCAGGTAACCGATCAACTGGCGCAGGCATATCGGTCCGGCCCGGTTGAAAGCCGGTTCATTGTCAATCAGACCATTCAGGTCCGCACAGATGATGTTGATGCGGTGGTGGCCGCATCACAGGATATCGGAAAGTTGCTTCAGGGCGGCATTGTTCTGGGCGGGCAGGGCTATAATCCCGGGCCGAGCTATCTGTTCACCGGTCTGAATGCCATCAAGCCCGACATGATTGCGGCGGCAACGGCGAATGCGCGCGAAGCTGCCATGCAATTTGCCACGGATTCCGGTGGGCAGCTTGGTGGTATCCGCCGTGCAACCCAAGGCCTGTTTCAGATATTGGCCGGTGATGGTGCCCCCAATATGAACGAAGCCAGCCAGATCAACAAAACCGTGCGTGTTGTCACCACCATGGAATATCTGATCGAGGATTAAGTACGTTCATTGCCGTTATGCGATGATCATCACCGGGACATATTGACAGACCCGACAAAGCTGGTTTTATGCGCGCCATGGCGCAATTGATCCTGTTTAACAAGCCGTATGGCGTTTTGACCCAGTTTACCGACCGTGAAAATGGCCGGGCGACGCTTGCTGACTATATCGATCTGCCGGGGGTCTATGCCGCCGGTCGCCTTGATCGCGACAGCGAAGGATTGCTGTTGCTGACCGATCACGGGCCGCTAAATGCACAGATCGCCCATCCGAAATACAAAAAGCCCAAAACATATCTGGTGCAGGTCGATGGCGAACCAACCGATCAGGCGCTTGACGATTTGCGCAATGGGGTCGAGCTTAAAGACGGCATGACCCTGCCTGCCAAGGTCCGCCGTATCGATGAACCCGCCAATCTGTGGGAACGCGATCCCCCGGTGCGTTATCGCAAGGAAATCCCGACCAGCTGGATCGAACTGACCATCACCGAAGGCCGCAATCGGCAGGTTCGCCGCATGACGGCCGCTGTCGGCTTTCCGACATTGCGCCTGATCCGTCACGCGATCGGTGACTGGGCGCTGGATGGTCTTGCCCCGGGCGAATGGAAAATCATTGATGTTGATGCCCCACCGGCAACCCATCGCCGTTTGTCGCCCGGATCGGCAAAGCCACCAAAGCGGACCGAGCTTGACGCCGCGTCAGATGCCGACGCGCGCGAAGTAAGCCCGGCCCGCCCGTCGCGCCGCAAGGGTGGCTATAAGTCCGCCCGCCAGCGCCATCAGGCATCGCATAGCGCATCGCAGAGTGACGAAAACGGGACGTCAAACCAGTCAGGGTCTGGCCGCCATAAAGGATCACGTAAAGACAACGCCAAATCCGGCAACCGGGCATCTGCACGGGGCGGGGCAAAATCACGTCCGGGCGGCGGTGGGCGCGGCAATACGCGCCCCGGGAAAGGATAAAGGGACATGCTGAGCTATCTGCACGGATTTCATGCCGGGAATTTTGCCGACATGCACAAACACGCGGCCTTGTGGCTTGTCCTGTGTCATTTGCGCAAAAAGAAAAAACCGTTCTGTGTGATCGATACCCATGCCGGATCGGGTTGGTATGATCTTGGCAGTGATCAGGCGGCCAAGACCGGCGAATGGAAGGACGGCTATGCGCGGGCAAAGGCCGGACCAAATCCGCCGGAAATGCTGGCAGCGTTCCTTGATCATGTGGCGCGTTTTGATCCGGTGGCAAAGGGCCGCGATTATGGTGTGCGCGAAGAAGATGCCTATCGTGGGCCGTTTTATCCGGGATCGCCATTCATTGTGCGCGAAATGCTGCGCGAAGAAGATGAACTGATTCTGATGGAACTTCATCCGCGCGAACATGAAACCCTGCATCATCGTGTCAAACGCGATGGCCGCATCCATCTGCATAAACGTGACGGCTATGAAGGCCTTGTAGCCATGATGCCGCCTGCGATCCGTCGCGGACTGGTCCTGATGGATCCGAGCTATGATGTGAAACAGGATTATCAAAAGGCCGCAAACGCCGTGCAGCATGCATGGGAGAAATGGCCAAATGGCACCTTCATGCTGTGGTATCCGATCCTTGAGGACGGATTTGACGGTGATTTGCGCACATCATTTGGTGCGATCAAGGCATCGGGCGGGGTTCTTTGCGCCGAACTTGCCACTGATCAGGGCGGGGCAAAGGGACGGATGCGCGGCACCGGCTTGCTTGTCATCAATCCGCCCTGGCAATTTGATCAGCAGCTTGCCGACATCGGCGACTGGCTTGCCAAAACCTGCAAATTCCCCGGACCGGCACAGCACAGAATCAACTGGCTGGTTGCTGCGCAATAATCCCATACCAACCGAAAAAAAAAGCCCCGCAGTTTCATCCTGCGGGGCTTGGCGCGTTGGGACGCATCGGAAATCAGATACCGAAAAATGGCTGCAACAATTTCGGCAAAAGGCGGTTGAACTTCATCGGGGCATCGGTTGCGATCAGGCAGATGCATTCTTCTGCCGTATCGGCAATCGGCTGATGATCGACATCATCATCCAGATCGGCAACATCGCCGGCCCGGAACCGGCCGATTTCATCGATATAGGATCCCTTGATCAACAAGGTCATTTCATGACCATGATGTCCGTGATCCGGGATCGAAATACCCGGCGCGATTTTAAGCAAACGGACCGTACCCTTGCTTTCGATCGATTTAAGCTGGAACTGTTTCACACCCGGCGCCAGCGACTTCCACGGGATGTCGTCAAGGGATGTGACATCCTCGGGCAGAAGTTCCGCCAACGGACGCGGAAGCGACGCCATGGTGCTGCCGGTAATGCTTTCACCAACCGCAATCCGGCGCATGGTGGGCAGCTTTTCGGTCACAATATTTTCGTTGGTTGCTTCGCGCTCAAGCATGGCCATCACGTGATCAAGTGAATGATCACTCATTGACATGCTGTCGGTATTTTCAAGCACGGCACCGCCCATGGTTTCGAACCCGCTTACCTTGTTGCGGCAATGCGGACACAGGGTCATGTGGGTTGCCACCAGCAGTTCCATCGCCTGTGACAGCGACCCGCTGGCATAATCCATCAATGTCTGGTCAGTTGGATGATGCTTGATATTCATGCGACACCTTCCAGTCCGCCGCGCAGCTTACCCAGGGCAAGGCGCAACCGGGACTTAACTGTCCCAAGCGGGATATTCAGACGCTCTGCGATTTCGCTGTGTGAGCAATCTTCAAAAAACGACAATTCGACAACTACCTTCTGATCGGCGGGCAATTCTTCCATCGCAGCTTTGACAAGAACCGCTTCCTGATCGCGGCCGACCACTTCATCGGCCAGCGGATCTTCGTCAACAATAAGCGTCGGGTCGGAATCATCCACCTCGATATGTTTGCGCTGGCGGAACCGGTCAATGCGCAGGTTCCTGGCCACGGTAAAGATCCATGTACTGGCCGCGGCCTTGGACGGATCAAACAGATGCGCCTTGCGCCAAACCTGCATCATCGCTTCCTGGGCCAGTTCCTCGGCGGTTTCGGCATTTCCGCCAAACCGGAACATATAGGCCTTAACGCGCGGGGCAAAATGCGCGAACAGTTGCGCAAACGCTTCCCGATCGCGGGTTGTCGCGACGGAAACGATCCAATCGGCACATTTTTTCGCCTCAACCGGGTCTGCCGGGCCGGGGCGTTTGGACTTGGTGCCGGTCATTGTGGTTTCAGGTCCCCTTTGGGGCCGCGCCAAGATCATGTTCATCATGACTTTAATACGGCGGCCGTGTTCTTTTGGATCAGATGAAATTGTACGTTTTCTGACAGGTACTTACAATGACATCACATATAAACTGCTAAGTGATCCGCATGTTATTGCCATGCGTATTGATATGTAGTTTTGAAAACATAACTGCAAGCAGGCCGGTTCGATATGAACGTTGTCACTTCGGGAAAACTCAATATTGCGGTTGTCGGTTCTGGCATTTCCGGCCTGTCGTCAGCCTGGTTGCTCAGCCAATCCCACAACGTGACCCTGTATGAAAAGGATGATCGGCCCGGTGGTCATTCCAATACGGTGGATGCCGACAGCACCCCGGTCGATACGGGCTTTATCGTTTACAATACGCGCTGTTATCCAAATCTCTGTGCGCTGTTTGATCATCTTGGTGTTGAGACTGCGCCAACCGACATGTCCTTTGCCGCATCGATGGATCGGGGCGGGTTGGAATATGGTGGTGGCGATCTTGGGGCACTGTTTGCGCAAAAACGCAATCTGCTTCGCCCGCGGTTCTGGAAAATTGTGCGCGATATTCTGCGCTTCTACCGCGAAGCACCCGGTGCTCTTGCAGATGGCAGTGCTGAAAAAATCAGTCTTGGCGATTATCTTCGCGAAAACCGATATTCATCGGCATTCATCAATGATCACTTGTTGCCGATGGGGGCTGCGATCTGGTCGACACCGGTCGATACCATGATGGCATATCCCTTGGCGGCCTTCGTGCGGTTCTGTCAGAACCATGGATTGCTTCAGCTTAAAGACCGGCCGCAATGGCGGACGGTGCTTGGCGGATCGCGCCAGTATGTGAAACGCATGACCCAAGGCATTTCGGGCGGTGTGGTTCTGGATCGTGCAATCGCAAAGGTCGGTCGAAACCCGGCCGGTGGTGCGTTTGTCGAAGACCGTTACGGCAACCGGGAAATCTATGATCACGTGGTTCTGGCTTGTCATGGTGATCAGGCTTTGGCACTCCAGGATGATCCGGCTCCCAAGGTCAAAACGCTTCTCTCGGCGTTCAAATACGAACGCAATCTTGCGATACTGCATAGTGACCCGGCCCTGATGCCCAAAAACCAAAAGGTCTGGTCAAGCTGGAACTATCTGGCCGAAGAACAGGACGGCGAGAAAAAGGTTTGTGTTACGTACTGGATGAACCGGTTGCAGCATCTGGATCCTGCCAAACCGCTATTTGTGACCCTTAACCCGCCCCGTCATCCCGCATCGGGCAGTGTTATCCGTTCATTCCTGTATGATCATCCGCTGTTTGATGCGGGCGCAATGGCGGCGCAAAAAGACCTTTGGTCGATCCAGGGTGTCGATAATCTTTGGTATTGCGGAAGCTATTTCGGTTACGGTTTCCATGAGGACGGATTGCAGTCCGGCCTTGCGGTGGCAGAAGCCCTTGGCAATGTGCGCCGTCCCTGGATCGTTGACGATGAAAATGGCCGCATCCACGTGACCGGAACCATCGTCCCGCAATCAAGCGAGGTGTCATGACCTCAACATCGAAGCCAGCCCCTTGGGCATCCGCCCTGTATGAAGGTGTCGTCACCCATAACCGGTTGCGGCCGAAACGGCACAAGCTGCGCTATTCGGTGTTTTCGTTCCTGCTCGACCTTGACGAGATCGATGATCTTGCCGCCAGATTGCGTTTGTTCAGCCGCAATGGTTTCAATCTGTTTTCCTTCCATGACCGTGATCACGCAGACGGGGCGGGGCAGAATTTGCGCACCCGTCTCGAAGCCATTCTGGCAGAACATGATTTGGCTGATTGCGCGTCACGGATTGAACTTCTTTGCTATCCGCGGCTGCTGGGTTTTGTTTTCAATCCGCTATCGGTTTATTTTTGTTATCGGGCGGATGGCGGGCTTGGTGCGATGCTGTACGAAGTTTCCAACACTTTTGGTGATCGCCACAGCTATCTGATCCCGGTCGGACCAGACGCGATTGATGACAAGGGTGTCTTGCGCCAATCCTGTGCCAAGGGTTTCTATGTTTCACCCTTTATCGATATGGTGGCCGATTACCATTTCCGTATTCGCATTCCGGGTGAAAATGTTGCGGTGGCGATCCGCGAAACCGATGCCCGCGGGGCGTTTCTGAATGCGGCTTTTGTTGGTGATCGAAATGCCCTGTCTGACCGTAAACTGTTCGGAGCGTTCATTCGCTATCCTTTGATGACGCTCAAGGTCGTGGCGGGCATCCACTGGGAAGCGCTTCATCTTTGGCGCAAGGGGATGACATTCCATAAACGACCGGCACCACCACAAAGACCGGTGACCTATGTTCTGGAAACCGGGACCGCAGCGACCCAAGCAGGAAAGAGATAAGAACAATGCCTGACCGTAATCCGACGGCTTCTGAATTGTCTGTTCCATTGCGTGATCGTCTTGTGCCCTTGCTGGGCAGCATGACCGGAAATCGCAGCCTGCTTAAGGTAATGTTGCGACGGGTATTGTCGCATTTGCAGTTCGGGCGACTGACCATCGTTCTGCCCGACAATGACCATCTGCATTTTACCGGTGATCAGGAAACGGATCTTCAGGCTGCCATTCACATCCATGACTGGCAAGCAATCCGCAAACTGGCCACGGGCGGCGATGTCGCCTTTGCCGAGGCCTATATGGATGGCAGTTGGAGCAGTCCGGACATTACCCGTCTGATGCGCGTTGCAATGCTTAATGAAAACATCGTGCGTGCCCGTCTGGCGGGTGGCTTCCTGTCACGGATGGTGGCGCGTCTTGGGCATTTGCGCAACGCCAACACCCTGGAAGGATCCAGACGCAACATTGCCTATCACTACGACCTTGGAAACGAATTCTATTCTGCGTGGCTTGATCCGGGGATGACATATTCTTCGGGCTATTACAGCAGCCCGAATATGTCACTTGATGGGGCGCAAACCGCAAAATATCAGCGCATCTGCGATCTCGCAGAATTGCAGCCCGGTGAAACGGTGCTCGAAGTCGGATGCGGCTGGGGCGGGTTTGCCGAACTGGCAGCAGGCAAATATCGGTGCAACGTAACCGGTCTGACCTTGTCGGCCGAACAGCACGCCTATGCACGTCGCAGGCTTCTGACACAGGGGCTGAATGACCGCACAGACATAGCGCTGCGCGATTACCGCCATCAGGACGGAAAGTTCGACAAGATCGTTTCAATCGAAATGTTCGAAGCCGTCGGCGAAGAACATTGGCCAACCTATTTCGAAATGATCCGTAAATGTCTTCGTCCCGGCGGGCGTGCGGTTTTACAGATCATCACCATTGATGATGCGCGATTTGAAACCTATCGCAAGGGTGCCGACTTTATTCAGCGTTATATCTTCCCCGGTGGAATGCTGCCGTCGCCAACCGCGCTTTCGGCGGCTGTCAATCAGGCAGGCCTGACCGTTGCCCATAGTGAGTTTTTTGGCAAGTCATATGCCCGCACGCTGGCCGAATGGCAGCGCCGTTTTCAGCATCGCTGGGATGACATCGCCAAACAGGGTTTTGATCAGCGGTTCAAACGCATGTGGGAATATTATCTGGCCTATTGCGAAACCGGGTTTGATTGCGGCTCGATCGATGTTGGATTGTTCGTGATCGAACATCCCGGCAATGCCCGCGTCTGATATTTCCCGGAATACAGCGCTTCTTTATGCGCTTCCGGCGATGGCGGCAGCCGTGCCAACCATCCCGGCCTATGTCCTGTTGCCAAGTTATTATGGTGATGACCTTGGGGTGGGGCTTGCGGCCACCGGGGCCATATTGCTGTTGGTGCGCGTGATTGATATGGCAACCGATCCGTTGATCGGGTGGTTGTCTGACCGGTCCGGGTCACGCAAAAGCTGGGTGGCGATCGGTGCGGTGATTGCCGGTATCGGTTTGTGGAATCTTTTTACCCCGCCTGACAATCCCGATGTGGCCTATCTGTTCTGGTGGGCGACGATCCTCTTTCTGGGCTGGACCCTGTTTCAGGTCCCCTATCTTGCATGGGGGGCTGATCTGTCGGGCGATTACAAAACTCGGACCTCTTTGACGGCCTGTCGCGAAGGGGCCGGCTTGATCGGCATTGTGCTGGCGGGTGGGCTTCCCGTGTTGCTGGATGCTGCCGACCGGTCTGATGAAATCAGGATGCTTGCCCTGACGACCCTTGTTCTGGGGGCTGTTTTTGTTGTGCTTCTGATCTGGCGTGTGCCCGATCCTGTTGCGCACCAAACTGTTGCAACATCACCCTTGGCCCCGATGGGTAATCTGACGTTCACGACAACTTTGCGGCTGGGACTTCGCAGTTTGTCGGGCAACCGTCTGTTTGTGCGACTGCTTGCTGCATGGATGATCAACGGTCTGGCGGCGGGCCTGCCTGCTGTGTGTTTTCCGCTGTTTGTGCGGTATTTTTTGCAGCTCGATCGTGATGCTGAAAATATCCTGATCCTGTCCTATTTTCTGGCGGCAATCATTGCCATTCCGCTTTGGGTTGGTTTGTCGGCACGGTTTGGCAAACATCGCATCTGGTGTATAGCGATGATCATGGCGATTGCGGCCTTTGCTTTTGTGCCGTTTCTGGGATCTGGCGATTTTGTCGGCTTTGGCGTGATTTGCCTTGTGACCGGGGCGGCATTGGGGGCCGATCTGGCATTGCCGCCGGCGATACAGGCCGATGTCGATGACTGGGACCGTTACCGGTTCGGGGTCAGACGGACGGCCCTTTTATTCGCCCTTTGGAACATGACCAACAAACTTGCCATGGCATTGGCGGCCGGAATTGCGCTTCCGGTGCTGGGGGCTTATGGCCTGACCGAGGGGGACGGGCAAAAAAGCGGTGCCTTGCTCGTCCTGGTTCTGATCTATGCGGTGTTTCCCGTCGTATTGAAAGCAGGAGCAATCGGGATGATGTGGCGCTTTCCACTGGGAAGTCGGCATCAGGTTGCCATTCGTCGGCGCCTTCTTCGCCGCAGAGTTTGATCTTGGGGTCAGGAATCAGGAGCAAGCCTATGCTGCGTAAAATGATTGCGCTGAGCTTTTTATTGGTACTAACCGGATGTGGGTCGATGAAACCGCAGGATTTTGCGCAAAAGGAACCCGTCTTCGATGTCTTTGACTATTTCGAAGGCAACAGCCGGGCATGGGGAATATTCGAAGACCGGTTCGGGACTTTGCGTCGTCAATTTACCGTCGATATCACCGGCACGGTCAAGGACGGCACCCTGACACTGGAAGAAGATTTTCTGTATGACGATGGTGAAACCGATCGTCGTGTCTGGGTGATCACAAAGACCGGCGACCATGCCTATGAAGGACGGGCTGACGACATTATCGGCACCGCGATCGGAAGCCAGTATGGCAATGCGCTGAACTGGTCTTATGACATGGATCTCAAGGTCGGTGACGGTGCCTGGCGCGTCAGCTTCAATGACTGGATGTTCCTGCAACCCGACGGGGTTTTGGTCAATCGCGCCCGGGTTCGTAAATGGGGCTTTGAAATTGGCGAAGTGACCCTGTTTTTCAACAGAAACAACAGTCTTGCAGCGAACTAGGGTTTGGCTGGGGTGTGGGTTAGCAACCGGGCGTTAGCCTGCAACACGACGCGCAAGACGTTTGATGATCCAGCCAAGGATCGGCAATTTTCCATAGAAATGCTGACCGGAATCCCAGTAATCAACATGGGATGCCAAAAGGCTGCCATCCTGGTTGAATGTCAGTTCGGTCATGCCGCAAAATTCCCAATGTCCGATCACCGGAATTTTTGCCGAGAACTGCCAGCGCAAGAACCCGATATCACCATCAAGGGCCTCGTGGGTGACAACAAAATTGGGGTTCTCGGTATCGGTGAATGTTTTGCCAAGATAGGCGCAAACATCATCCGGCCCCTTGCGGGTGGTAAAGGGATCAGAAAACGTAAAATCGTCTGTGACCATCCCGGAAAGCTCGTTAACGGTTTCCGGGGACAGGTTTTCAAAATAGGCGCCATAAGCAGCAATCAGATGGCGTTTTCTGTTTTCAGTCTCGTTCATGCCTTCACCAGTTTGCGCATCAGTTTGAAGAACAGCCCATAGGGCAAAATACGCGTCAGTTTCAGTTGCCGGACAAAGGGCGGCGGAAACGCGATTTCGAAATCATCCTTGCCGCACAAGTCTTTATACATGAAGTCTGCCGCCTGATCAGGTGACAGCAAATAGGGCATTTCGAAATCGTTCTTGTCGGTCAGACGCGTTTTGACAAAACCCGGATTGATTACCCGCAACAGAACGCCACTGCCCGATAATTCGGTGTGCAATGTCTCGCATAAATTGATTAGTGCGGCCTTGGTCGGGCCATAGGCCGCCGCATTGGGTAATCCGCGATATCCCGCAACTGACGACACCACGGCAATTTCCCCGGACCGACGCGCGCGCATGCGCGTTAAAAGCGGCTCCAGACAATTGACCACGCCCATGTAATTGGTATCGATATGGCTTCGAACCGTATCTGCCGAAAAATTCGCGACTTTCATTGGCGAATAGATACCGGCTGCCAGCACGGCCAGATCAGGCAGGCCGAATTCCTCCTCGATCCGGGCCAAGGCGGATTTGACCGCATTCGGATCGGTAATATCGACGGCAACGGGAATGACCCCGGGCAATGCATCGGCCAGTTCGCGCAATTTGTCGCCATTGCGGGCTGAAATGATGATGTTCTGCTGTTCGGATGTCGGGTTGTTTGCGAATTTGGCGGCCAATGCGGCGCCAATTCCGGCTGACGCACCAACAATCCAGATGGTTTGAAAGTGCTTTTTCATCCCTGTTCCTTTGCGGCATTGCGGGTTTGGCAATTCATGCAGCGATAGGTGATGGTCGATCCGTCACGCGCACGAAACTGCAACCCGACCCAACGCCCAAGATGGTCGTACCAGGCATCGGTCTTGAGTTCGCCATTATAACGAAAGCCGGTGGCACGGATTGATCCGTCCATTGTGCGCAGCATTTCGCTTTGACCGGCAGTGATGGTGACCTCATTCGGTTTGCCGGTAATCGTGTTCAGAACCGATTTTCGGGCCAGAACACCGCAATGCCAGTGATCGGTCGGAAAGATGTCTGTCGGGATGACCTGGCGACCACCCGGGCCGTTCACCACCAGATGATTGGCCTCACGGGTGGCCGTGACATCCGTTCTTTCACCGTCATCATCAACATTTACCGACAGTCGCATCAACCGGTTACCTTGCCATATGCTTTCGGATCGATATGCAAACCGATAGGCATTAAAACCCAGGATGCTGATATCGATATTGCTTTGGGCCACGACCTGAAGCCCGTCGCGCCCGCGATTGAAGGTCACACTATGAACCCCGACCGGGGCATCATTGCGGCGGATTTGAAATTTAAGTTCCGGACCGTATCGTTTGATCGGATCAAAACCCTTGCATGTGTCAGGCCGGTCAAAGGCGGTTGATAAAGCCGTATCGGTGGCAAGCCCGTTTGATGGCACCGGGCTGTCATCGGATTTGATCGGGCTGCCATGGGTCATCTTCGGGATGGCCCCAATGCCGATTGCGGCCAATATCGCCACAGCACAAAGAACAGGTCTGACATGTTTTGAAACGTCAATCATGATCAAGAGTTCCGGGTTGCACGCATACAGGTTGAATGACCGGTTGTCTGATCTTGTTACGCTGTCACGGGATCGCTAGATCAAATGTCATCATCATTGCCCGGCATCGCCTGATGGGGTAAAGCAGGGGCTTGTATGAAAGGCCGTATCAATGACCCATCCGATTGCCGAAGATCTTATTGCGCATGTATTGCACCGTGACTCAAGCGTCATCGTGCTGAACAAGCCACCGGGACTGGCATCGCATGGCGGGCCGAAAACCTATTTCCATGTTGATGCCTATTTGCCGGATCTTAAATTCGGTATTCAGCCTGAACCGACCCTGGCACACCGTCTTGATCGCGATACGGCCGGGTGTCTGTTGCTGTGCCGTCATCCGAAATCGTCCAAGAAAATCACCCGCCTGTTTACCGAAAAGAAAATCGGCAAGACCTATTGGGCGGTGGTGCGTGGTGCGATGGCAGATGACCATGGCTTCATTGATGCCCCGATCGGCAAGATCAATGATGAAAGCGGCTGGCAGATGGTCGTCCATGACGATGGGCAGCCGTCAAAGACCGAATACACGGTTCTTGGCCGAGGCAAGGATGCTGACGGTCACGATATCACCTGGCTTGAACTGGTGCCCCATACCGGGCGCACCCATCAGTTGCGTGTGCATCTTGACCATATCGGCCATCCGGTGGTTGGCGATCCGTTTTACGGGCGCGGGGACGAACCGCCGATCTTTGGCGCGCCGCCGACGCTGATGCTGCTATCGCGTCAGATCATTGTACCGTTTCATGCCGATCGTGATCCGGTCGTGGTCGACGCACCGCCGCCCGAACTGATGCGTCCGGGGCTTTCTGCCTGTGGCTATGACGGGGATTATGCCGCCCATGCCAGCTCAATTGATGCTCAATATACCGGCGATGACAGCGACGCTGAAGGCGGAGAGTAATGTCTCAAGCGTGATGATCGATGCCATGGCATCGGGATCACCATTGAGCTGACGCGCCAGGATATAGGCATTCCCGGCGCACGGCATTCCGGCATAGAACACGCCCATCGCCAAAACCATGCCATCAACCCCCGCCAGATGCAGACAGATGCCCGTAATCAGCGGAAGAATGGCAAGCTTGATGGTGGTGGCCAGTGTGATGGCCCAGATTGCCTTTTTGTTCAGAATAAATTTAAGGCCGGCACCAACCGAAAGCAGGCTAAGCGGCAGGGCCGCCGTCTTGAAAAGGGCGGCGGTATTTTCGATGGGTAGCGGAACGTGAATATTACTCACATTCAGGATGGCGCCCGCACCAGCCGCGATAATGATCGGGTTTTTGACAATCCCGTTGATGATGCGCGTAAGGCTGCTTTTACCACCACTAAACGCACTTAACACCACCACACCCAGCATGTTGGTGGCAATCACCATGACCGCGACAAAGACAATGGCAAGTGCCAGGCCCTCGGCCCCGTAAAGCGCGTCGGCGACCGCCAGCAGCACATAGCTGTTATATCGAACCGACCCCTGAAAGATTGATGTAAATAGCGGCGTATCGCGCGTGATCAGGGGCCGCAGGATCAGCAAGGCGGCCGACAGCCCAAGGGTTGCTGCAAGGGTAACACCGACTGCTGTGCCTGCATTGCCGCTTGAAAAATCCGCCCGGTAAATCTCGACAATCAGAAGGGATGGCAACAACAGGTAATAGGTCAGCCGATCAATCCCGGCCCAGATATCCGATCCGGTAATCAGATAACGCTTCAGCGCAGCCCCAACCAGAATGGCGGCAAAAATCGGAAAGATCGCAGCAATCAGTTCATAGGCAAGTGACATGGCGGACGGGGCGCTCCGGGACGGGTGGCGTATATCGGGCAGGGGCGATTAATTCATCAGACTTTTCGATTGTTGTAATCGGCAAAGACCTGTTCCGGGGAATGATCGCGATATTGTTCGCAGATTTCCTCGAACCGGGGATTGCTGATCAGAAGGTCGGCCGTGCTTTGGTTGCACGCAATCGGCACTTCATACAGGTTCGCCAGCCGGATCAGGGCACGGACATCGACATCATGTGGATGGGGTGTCATTGGATCGGTGAAAAAGAACAGGGCCTGTAACTGCCCATGTGCAATCATGGAACCAAGTTGCTGATCCCCGCCAAATGGCCCGCTTTTAAGCGGATGGATATCAAGTTCTCCAAACCGTTCCTGCAAAACCCGCCCGGTGGTGCCAGTGGCAAAGATGCGCATGTTGGCAAATGCGTCCTTGTGCTTTTCCAGCCAGTCCGCCATTTCGCGTTTGCGACGATCATGGGCAACCACGCCGATGGATAGGGTCATGTGCGCTCTCCGGGCCTTGGAATTTGAATGATCATACTAATCCTCAAAGCCGGTTTGCGTCACGCCCGAAAAGTCAGACCTTTTCGCAAAGCTGCATTGTCAGAACGACTTAGCCAATCTCTAAGACGAAGAATGGAGTTCGCCTTTTTGGAGCGGAAGCCTAACGTGTCTATGGCTCTTCGCAGCAGGCTGTTTGGTTTAAGTTTCATTGCGCCGACCAAGAAGGATACGTCACTCCCAACGCGCATGAAGTCTAAGCTCTCGAAAGCCGCCTTCGAGATGATGTGCCCAGATTTGTGGAATCCCATATTCATATGCAGACTTTTTCCATCAGCAAGAGCAGCTAGCAAATCCTCCGTGTCGGGTTCGTATCGGTTGGACGCAAACACCTGCCGAACTTCGATGCCTGAATACGTAAATGGGGCCACATCAAGCAGGAGGCGTAGATCAGGTCTCAGTTGGGTAGACAAGCTTACAAGTGTGCCTGTCAGAACATTTTGACCGGCCTTTGAGACAAAATCCCAAGGCTCGCCTATTGATGCTTCAAACTGCCTGCCGAGTAATACGTTCTGTTCCGGGAGTTCGTCACACTTGCTCATTAAGTCCACTAAGCCTTTGACTGTGAAGTACAAGCCTAATTTGCGCCTTTAGCTGCACTTGTTATGGGGAAGTGTATTTTAGATTCAAGGATTGCCCAAAACAAAACGACCGCCCCAAATGCATGGGACGGCCGTTTGAAGATCAGGTGACTGATCAATTACATGTGGATTGCGCGTTTGTCCGCGTCCAGTGCCGCTTCCTTGACGACTTCGCCAAGGGCCGGGTGGGCGTGGCAGGTGCGTGCGATGTCTTCGGCGGATGCGCCGTATTCCATCGCCAGAACCACTTCGGCAATCAGATCGCCAGCAGCCGGGCCGACAATATGCGCGCCGACGACACGGTGCGTTTTCTTGTCTTCAAGCAGCTTGACGAAACCATCGGTGCTTTCCATCGCCTTCGCACGGCCATTGGCGGTGAAGGGGAATTTACCGACAGAATATTCGGCACCTTCTTCCTTAAGCTGTTCTTCGGTTTTGCCAACAGAAGCAACTTCCGGCCAGGTGTAAACAACACCCGGGACCTTGCTGTAATCGACATGGCCTTCTTCGCCGGCAATCATTTCTGCAAGGGCAACGCCGTCTTCTTCCGCCTTGTGGGCAAGCATCGGACCGGCAATGGTGTCGCCAATCGCAAAGATGCCGCCAACATTGGTCTGGAAGTATTCGTCGGTTTTGACACGACCGCGTTCGTCGAGTTCAACACCAACCTTGTCCAGGCCAAGACCGGTAACATAGGGACGACGACCGATGGCAACCAGAACCACGTCAGCTTTGAGTTCCTCTGCATCGCCGCCTTTGGACGGTTCAACAGTCAGGGTCACGCCGGACTTGGTGGATTTTGCCGCGGTTACCTTGTGGCCGAGTTTGAATTCAAGACCCTGCTTGGCAAAGATGCGCTGGGTCTGTTTGACCAGCTCGCCATCCATGCCCGGCAGAATGCGGTCCAGGAATTCAACAACGGTGACTTCGGCACCCAGACGACGCCAGACGGAACCAAGTTCCAGACCGATGACGCCAGCACCAATCACAACCATCTTCTTCGGCACTTTCGGAAGAGTCAGCGCACCGGTCGAAGAGACGATTTTTTCTTCGTCAATTTCAACACCCGGCAGCGGGGTGACTTCCGAACCCGTCGCGATGACGATGTTCTTGGCATTCAGGGTTTCTTCGCCACCATCAAGAAGGGCAACCTTGACCGAGGTCGGCGAGGTGATCTCGCCGGCACCTTTGACATAGGTAACCTTGTTCTTCTTGAACAGGAACTCGATGCCTTTGACGTTGCTGTCAACGACCTTGTCCTTGCGGGCCATCATCTTTTCAAGATTGACCTTCGGCTTGGAAACTTCGATGCCGTGGGTATCGAAATGTTCCGAAGCTTCTTCGAACAGGTGGGAAGAATGCAGCAGTGCCTTGGACGGAATGCAACCGACATTCAGGCAGGTACCGCCAAGTGCACCGCGTTTTTCAACGCAGGCAACCTTAAGGCCGAGCTGTGCGGCGCGGATGGCGCAAACATAACCGCCAGGACCGCCACCGATCACGACAATGTCGTAGTTCTCACTCATGAGTTCTTTGATCCTTTTGTCTGATCAGATGTCGAGCAGGATGCGTTCCGGGTTCTCGATGCATTCCTTGACGCGTACCAGGAACGAGACCGCTTCGCGGCCGTCAATGATACGGTGGTCATAGGACAGTGCCAGATACATCATCGGACGAATTTCAACTTTGCCGTCGATTGCGACCGGGCGCATCTGGGTTTTGTGCATGCCGAGGATACCGGACTGCGGTGCGTTCAGGATCGGCGAGGACAGAAGCGACCCGAAGACACCACCGTTGGAGATGGTGAAGGAACCGCCGGTCATTTCATCCATGCCAAGTTTGCCGTCACGGGCACGTTTGCCGAAATCGACAATGGTGCTTTCGAGTTCGGCAAAGGTTTTTTCTTCGGCCGAACGGATAACCGGAACAACAAGACCCTGCGGGGTACCAACGGCAACGCCGATATCGCAGTAGTTTTTGTAGATGAAGCTGTTGCCGTCGATTTCGGCATTAACAGCCGGCCATTCTTTCAGGGCCGTGGTGCAGGCCTTGATGAAGAAGGACATGAAGCCAAGCTTCACGCCGTGCTTCTTCTCGAAGCCGTCTTTGTACTGGTTACGGCAAGCCAGAAGGTTGGTCATGTCCACTTCGTTGTAAGTGGTCAGCATGGCCGCGGTGTTCTGGGCTTCTTTCAGGCGGCGCGCGATGGTCTGGCGCAGCTTGGACATTTTGACGCGCTCTTCACCGTCACGCAGTTCACGTTCCGGCTTCGGCGCTGCCGGGGCCGCAGCAACCGGTGCAGCCGCACGTGGTGCCGGTGCGCCACCAGCAAGATAGTTCATGACGTCGCCTTTGGTCAGACGGCCATCTTTGCCGGTTGCCGGGATGGCGGCCGGGTCAAGATTGTTGTCTTCGACCAGTTTGCGAACTGCCGGCGGCAGCGGATGGTCGGTGTTGGCTGCGGTGGCAGCGGCCGGCGCAGCAGCAGGAGCCGGTTTGGCTTCTTCTTTCTTGGCCGGAGCTTCTTCCGCCTTGGCTTCTGCTTTTTCTTCTGCCGGAGCAGCAGCAGCGCCTTCGGCACCTTCGTTGATCATGGCGATCAGGGCGCCAACTTCGACTTCGTCGCCTTCACCAACAACCAGTTCAGCAATCGCGCCGGCAACCGGTGCGTTGACTTCAACGGTCACTTTGTCGGTTTCAAGTTCGACAATCGGTTCATCGGCAGCAACAGCTTCACCGACTTTTTTGTACCATTTTGCCACCGTGGCTTCAGATACAGACTCGCCCAGCGCGGGAACTTTAACTTCAGTCGCCATTTTTTCCTCGACCGTTTTTTCAATCAGGCAGTGTGGGTCTGCCATGATGCGAATGAATTCTAAATGAACGTATTGAACGGGCGATTGCTCGCCCGTTCGGTAAAGTTATTTTACGCTTAGTGCCGCATCGACTAGTTCGGCCTGTTCACGCAGGTGGGCCTTCAGAAGACCCGTTGCCGGCGAAGCCGAAGCTGCGCGACCAACGTAAACCGGACGACCCGCCTTGTGCGAAATGCTCGACAGGGTGGCTTCGATACGACGATCGACGAAGAACCAGGAACCCATGTTCTCGGATTCTTCCTGACACCATACGACATCAGCATTCGGGTATTTCGCAAGTTCCGTTGCCAGTTCTTTTTCCGGCCACGGATAAAGCTGTTCGACACGAACCAGGGCAACATCTTCGATGCCGCGGTTTTCGCGCTCGGCGAGAAGATCGTAATAGACCTTGCCCGACGACAGAACGACGCGTTTGACCTTTTTGGCATCTACCAGCTTGCCGGTTTCCTCGATCACAGGCTTGAATGTCGTACCCGGACCGAATTCGGACAGGTTCGACACGCACTGCTTGTGACGCAGAAGCGACTTCGGTGTCATCAGGATCAGCGGCTTACGGAACGAGCGACGGATCTGACGGCGCAGGATGTGGTAATAGTTTGCCGGTGTCGTGACGTTGGCCACCTGCATGTTGTTTTCACCGCAAAGCTGCAGGTAACGTTCCAGACGGGCCGAACTATGTTCCGGACCCTGGCCTTCGTAACCGTGCGGCAGAAGCATCACCAGACCCGACATACGCAGCCATTTGGCTTCGCCCGAACTGATGAACTGGTCAATGATGACCTGTGCACCGTTGGCAAAATCACCGAACTGGGCTTCCCAAAGAACCAGCGAGTGCGGCTCGGCAAGGGAAATACCATATTCAAAGCCCAGAACACCGGCTTCGGACAGCGGCGAGTTGAGAACTTCAAGCTCGGCCTGACCGGTGCGGATGTTGTTGAGCGGGGTGTATTTGGCCTCAGTGGTCTGGTCGACCAGTTTGGCATGACGCTGCGAGAAGGTACCGCGCTGGCAATCCTGACCCGAAAGACGGACCGGGGTGCCTTCGCACATCAGCGTACCGAACGCCAGTGCTTCGGCGGTTGCCCAGTCAATACCTTCGCCGGTTTCGAACATCTTCGCCTTGGCCTTCAACTGACGAAGGATTTTGCGGTTGATGTCGAAATCTTCCGGTGCGGTCGAAAGCGCACGGCCAACTTCCTGAAGAAGATCTTCGTCGACGCCGGTCTTGCCGATCCAGTCGGCATCTTCGCCATGCGAGGATGCAAGTCCGGACCATTTGCCTTCAAGCCAGTCAGCCTTGTTCGGACGGTATGCTTCGGACGCCTTGAACTCTTCATCAAGATAATCCTGGAACGACTTGTCCAGTTCCTTGACGCGTTCTTCGGTCAGAAGACCTTCCTTGATCAGCTGCTGTGCATAGATGTCCTTGGTGGTCGGGTGTTTGCCGATCACGTCATACATCTTCGGCTGGGTGAAGGCCGGCTCGTCGCTTTCATTGTGGCCAAAGCGGCGATAGCAGAACATGTCGATAACGACGTCCTGTTTGAATTCCTGACGGAATTCGGTCGCGATGCGGGCCGCATGAACCACTGCTTCGGGATCGTCACCATTGACGTGCAGGATCGGTGCCTGAACGACTTTGGCAATGTCCGAGCAATAGGGCGAAGAACGGGAATCGGTCGGCTTGGTCGTGAAACCGATCTGGTTGTTCACAACAAAGTGGATGGTACCACCGGTACGATACCCTTTGAGGTGCGACAGATCGAAGGTTTCCGCAACAAGACCCTGACCGGCAAAGGCCGCATCACCATGCAGGAGGATACCCATGACCTGCTCGCGATTGGTGTCTTTGCGCTGGGACTGTTTTGCACGGACCTTACCAAGGACAACAGTGTTCACCGCTTCAAGGTGCGACGGGTTCGCCGTCAGCGAAAGGTGAACGACATTGCCATCAAATTCACGGTCGGCGGACGTACCAAGGTGATATTTAACGTCACCCGAGCCCATCACGTCGTCCGGTTTGGACGGGTTGCCCATGAATTCCGAGAAGATCGCGCGGAACGGCTTGGCCATGACATTGGCAAGAACGTTCAGACGACCACGGTGCGGCATACCGAACACGACCTCGCGGATGCCAAGCTGGCTGCCACGTTTAAGGATCTGTTCGAGCGCCGGGATCAGGGCTTCGCCACCGTCAACGCCGAAACGCTTGGTGCCGACATATTTGGTATGCAGATAGTTTTCAAAGCCTTCGGCTTCTACCAGGCGCTCAAGGATGGCTTCCTTGCCGCGTGCAGTAAACTGCGTCTGGTTGCCGATGCTTTCGATCCGCTGCTGAATCCATGACTTCTGTTCAGGTTCCTGAATGTGCATGAATTCGATACCGATCGACCCGCAATAGGTTTTGCGCGCCAGAGAAACGATCTGGCGAATGGTCGCGGTTTCAAGACCCAGAACGTTCGCGATGAAAATCGGACGGTCCATGTCGGCTTCGGTGAAGCCATAGGTCTTGGGATCAAGTTCCGGGTGTGGTTCACGCGGGGCAAGGCCCAGCGGATCCAGATTTGCTTCCAGATGGCCGCGCACACGGAAGGATCGGATCAGCATCAGTGCGCGAATGGAATCATTGGCCGCAGCGCGGATGGCATCAGAATTGACCTGTGCCGCTCCCGGTGCTGCGAGGGCTGCCGGTGCATAGGCCACCTGGGCCTGACGTTCGGCATGTCCCTGTGAGACGTCGTATCCCTCCATGCCGCCAACAACCTTGGTTTCCCGCGGCTGCCAGCTCGGCCCACGCATTTCTGCGAGGAGTTCGGAGGCGTCGTCCTGCAACCCGTCAAAAAACTCAGCCCAGCTCTGGTCAACCGCAGACGGGTTCTCCAGATACCGGGCATAGATTTGAGCGATGTAGGTTGCGTTCGACTCGTTAAGAATCGTGTCGAGATCTTGAGGTTTCATTTGTGGTCGGAAGGCATGGTCCCCAAGACAGGACCACGCCCCCCCTTGCCTTTCCTCTGACTACCCAGATTAGCCCTTCAAAGCCTTCAGCATGGTCGAGCCGAGGCTTGCCGGGGAATCGGCAACAAGAACGCCAGCGCTGCGCATGGCTTCCATTTTCGCGTCGGCAGTTCCCTTGCCACCCGAGATGATCGCACCGGCATGGCCCATGCGTTTACCCGGAGGTGCGGTAACACCGGCGATGAAGCCAGCAACCGGTTTCTTGACTTTGGAAGCCTGCAGGAATTCACATGCTTCTTCTTCAGCCGAACCACCGATTTCACCGATCATGATGATGCCTTCGGTTTCCGGATCCTTCAGGAACAGGTCGAGGCAGTCGATGAAGTTGGTGCCGTTGACCGGGTCACCACCGATACCGATACAGGTCGACTGACCCAGGCCAGCGGCCGTGGTCTGTGCAACTGCTTCGTAGGTGAGCGTACCGGAACGCGAAACGATACCGATTTTGCCGCGGCGGTGAATGTGACCCGGCATGATGCCGATTTTGCATTCGTCCGGGGTAATGATACCCGGGCAGTTCGGGCCGATCAGGCGGGTCGAAGAACCTTCGAGCGCGCGCTTGACGCGAACCATGTCAGCAACCGGAATACCCTCGGTGATGCAGACAGCCAGTTCGATTTTTGCATCGATGGCTTCAAGAATTGCATCTGCTGCGAAGGGCGGCGGAACATAGATTACAGAAGCATTTGCTTCGGTAACGTGTTTCGCTTCGGCAACGGTGTTGAAGACCGGCAGGTCAAGGTGCTTGGTGCCGCCTTTACCCGGGGTAACACCGCCAACCATTTTGGTGCCATATGCAAGAGCCTGCTCGCTGTGGAAAGTACCCTGCGAACCAGTGAAACCCTGGCAGATAACTTTGGTGTTTTTATCGACGAGAACAGCCATAGTTACGCGGCCTCCTTCACAGCTTTGACCACCTTCTCGGCGGCATCGGCAAGGTTGTCAGCCGAAACAATCGGCAGACCCGATTCTTCGAGGATCTTCTTGCCAAGTTCGACATTCGTACCTTCAAGGCGAACAACCAGCGGAACGTTCAGGCTGACTTCGCGGGCAGCTGCCACAACGCCGTCTGCAATCACGTCACAACGCATGATGCCACCAAAGATGTTGACCAGGATGCCTTCGACATTCGGGTCAGACAGGATCAGTTTGAAGGCCGTGGTAACGCGTTCTTTGGTCGCGCCGCCACCAACGTCAAGGAAGTTTGCCGGTGCGCCACCATAAAGCTTGATGATGTCCATGGTTGCCATGGCCAGGCCTGCGCCGTTAACCATGCAGCCGATGGTGCCATCGAGCTTGATGTAGTTGAGGCTGTGTTTGGCAGCTTCAAGTTCAGCCGGGTTTTCTTCGTCTTCGTCGCGCAGGTTTTCGATGTCCGGATGACGGAACAGCGCGTTGTCGTCGAAGTTCATTTTGCAATCGAGCGCGATGATGTCGCCTTCGCCGGTCACGACCAGCGGGTTGATTTCAACCATGGCTGCATCGGTGTCGAGGAAGCACTGGTACATTGCCGACATGAATTTGACAGCTTTGGAAACCTGCTTGCCTTCGAGGCCAAGTGCGAATGCCAGTTTACGGCCATGGAAGCCCGAGAAGCCGGCAGCCGGATCGATGTCAACGGTGACGATCTTTTCCGGGGTTGCTTCGGCAACTTCTTCGATGTCCATGCCGCCTTCGGTCGAAGCCATGAAGATCACGCGCGAGCAAGCGCGGTCGACGAGAACCGAAAGATACAGTTCGCGTGCGATATCGCAGCCTTCTTCGATGTAAACGCGTTTGACTTCTTTGCCTTCCGGACCGGTCTGGTGGGTCACCAGGGTCGAACCGAGCATCTGTTCGGCGTTTGCGCCAACTTCTTCGACGCTTTTGACAACGCGAACGCCGCCTTTATCGCCTGCTTTGGCTTCCTTGAAGGTGCCTTTACCGCGGCCACCTGCATGGATCTGGGATTTCACCACGTAAACCGGACCAGCCTGGGACTGGGCAGCTTCGATGGCTTCCTGAGCGGTATATGCAACTTTGCCATTCGGCACGGTCACACCGTATTTGCGAAGAATTTCTTTCGCCTGGTACTCATGAATATTCATGTTCGGTCGCTTTCTTGCCTTCCGTACGATTTCCTGTGGGTCAGAAATCGGGATTTCAATGTCCCCGTATATGCGGGAGGGACTTTGTTTGCGAGGCCCGCGATCATTGAAGTTTTAAAAACACCAATGATTGAAAAACGGGCCGGTCAACGACCAGCCCGCTTCGCGTTCTTAGAGCATGCCCTTAGCAGCATCGACGAGGCCGCGAACTGCGTTCACGGAATTGTCGAAGTTTGCTTTTTCGGACTCGTCAAGATTGATCTCGACGATGCGCTCAACACCGCCAGCACCCAGAACAACCGGGACGCCGACGTAAATACCATCAACGCCGTATTCGCCGCTCAGATAAGCAGCAACCGGCATGACGCGTTTCTGGTCTTTCAGGTAGCTTTCTGCCATCGCAACTGCCGAAGCAGCCGGGGCATAGAAAGCAGAACCGGTTTTGAGCAGGGCAACGATCTCTGCACCGCCATCACGGGTGCGCTGTACGATCTCGTCGATTTTCTCCTGCGTGGTCCAACCCATTTTGATCAGGTCGGGAACCGGGATACCGGCAACGGTCGAATAACGGATGGACGGGACCATGGTGTCGCCGTGGCCGCCAAGAACGAATGCGGTAACGTCTTTGACCGATACGTTGAATTCTTCTGCGAGGAAGTAACGGAAACGTGCCGAATCCAGAACGCCTGCCATGCCGACAACTTTCTTCGGATCGAAGCCGGTTGCCTGCTGCATCACCCAAACCATCGCATCAAGCGGGTTGGTGATGACGATGACGAATGCATTCGGAGCATGTTCTTTGATGCCCTGACCGACCTGGGTCATGACTTTGGTGTTGATGCCGATGAGATCATCACGGCTCATGCCCGGTTTGCGAGCTACACCTGCGGTGACGATAACAACATCAGCGCCTGCGATGTCTTTATAGTCACTGGTACCCTTGAGGTCGGCATCAAACATGTCGACGGGGGAGGATTCAGCAATGTCAAGCGACTTGCCCTGTGGCATTCCATCAACGATGTCGAAAAGGACGACGTCGCCAAGCTCTTTCAGGCCGACGAGGTGAGCAAGCGTGCCACCAATATTGCCAGCACCGACGAGCGCGATCTTGTTGCGGGCCATTCCGTTACCTTCTTCCCTATTACGCTTCCTGGGGGTCGAAACTCAACTTGGGAGCGCGATTGAAAATTTAAACCTGCGAACGCGAAATAATCGTTCGTAAACATCGAGTGTCGTAAACTGAATCGTCTCGATTTACAAGGGGAAACCCCGCTGTTTTTACGAGGAAAACCGCCGGTTCGGGGTTTGTTGCAACTATGGTCTAAACGCTTAAAAACCGTTCATGTTGCGGTTGCGAAGGGGCATGAATGCGCAGCAAAACCAAAGCCTGTTTACGATTGCGGGCTGCCTAAAGGAAAGGCAGTCTGCGCGTTTGCTGCCAATTCGGGCGTGCGATCCCGATTGCACCGCCCCAGCATTGCACGAAACGGCCATCAGCCATGCGACGGGCACGTACACGAAAAAACGCTAATACGATGAAATTTGCGCGATTGTGCGTTTGTGACATGCCTCACGCAAGAATCACCCGGCGATACGCGCCCATATGGCGAATTATTGCAACCGTTTTAAACTCTGATGGGTGGAGTCGTTTTTTGACCCATCCCGGCGGCGCGATCCGTGATCATTTGCGCGGTCGCTGTGGGGCAGAAATCAGGTCAAATGCGCCATGTCGAGATATTCCTGGCTGCGCATTTCGGTCATGCGCGACACCGTGCGCTGGAACTCGAACGAATAATCGCCGTCGGTGTAAATCTCGGTCGGGTCGCATTCGATTGCGCAGATCAGTTTGGTTTTGTGTTCATACATTGCATCGATCAATGTCCCGAACCGTTTGGCCCAGTCCCGGCGGGAATCCGGCAGTTTGGGAATGAAATCAATGACGATGGTATGAAAATGCGTGGCAAGGGCGATGTAATCCCCCGGGCCAAGCGGACGTGTGCACAGCTCGTCAAAGCTGAATTTGGCCACACCGGCCCCCGCCGCCGAGATTTCAATCTTGCGGCCCTTGATGGTCAAACTGTCGGGGGCAACGCGCGCGCCCTGTGTCAGGGTTTCAAAGATTTCATCAATTTTGCCAACGGCTTCTTCACGCTGGCACGGATACAGAAATACGTCTGCTGCGGTCAGATTGCGCATCCGGTAATCGGTGGGGCTGGCCAGTTCAAGCACATCAAGCTTCTGCTTGATCATATCGATGAAAGGCAGAAAATTCTGACGTTGCAGGCCATCCTTGTAAAGGTCATCCGGGACGCGGTTCGAGGTGGTCACAATCACCACCCCATGGTCAAACAGCTGTTCGAACAGCCGACCAAGGATCATCGCATCGGTAATATCGGTGACCTGCATTTCATCAAAACACAGCAACCAGGCCGCATCGGCCAGGTCCTTGGCGATGGGCGGGATCGGGTCGGCGTCATCTTTTTTCTTGGTCTTGCGGAACCGGTGCATGCGTTCATGCACGTCCTGCATGAAGTCGTGGAAATGCACGCGGCGCTTTTTTTCAATGTCGATGGTTTCATAGAATAGGTCCATCAACATGGATTTGCCACGCCCGACTTCGCCATAAATATAAAGCCCGGATGGCGGGGTGGGTTCTTCACGGCGCCGGGTCAATCCAAACCGTTCACGCCAGCCGCCCGACCCGGTCGAGGGTTCGTAATGGGACAGCGCGTTTTTCAGGCTTTGGAGTTTTTCCGCGCACAGCTCCTGCATCGGATCGTGGGACAGCTCGCCAGATGTGATTTTCGCGCGATAACGGGAAAGCGGGCCGTCGGTCATCAACAAGTCTCGGATGCAGTGAAAGAAATCAGCTCAATGTGCAATGTCATAGCGCCAAGACGCATTGCAATGCAACAAGGCGCTTGATGCGATTGCGCATTCTGCCCTGGGCAGGCGTCGCCAGTGATGCCCGCCTGTCAGATCAGACGCATTTTTTTGAAAAGCCAGATTTCAAAGGCGGTAATGGCCGTCAAAATCACCGCAACCGTGACAAAGCCGTACGGGTTGTCCGCCGCCGGAATGCCCCCGACATTGATGCCAAGAAGCCCGGTGACAAAACTGATCGGCAGAAACAGACCGGCAATTACGGTCAGCCAGTACATAGTGCGGTTCATCTGTTCGGTTTCGATCGCCATCAGGTTCTCGTTCACAATCTGGATGCGTTCACGAAGCGAATCAAATTCTTCGATCAGGCGGATCGTCTTGTCGGTCAGGGCCCGTCCGCGCCGTTTGAAACGCTTGTCCGACCAGGCCGGTTTCTGTTCGACATAGTTTGAAAGCGCGTCGCGCTGCGGGGCCAGATGGCGGCGCAGCCGCGAGACGGAATTGCGGATATCCGACCCGCGCCGACGCAGGGCAAGGGTCTTGCCCTCGGCAACGGTTTCCTGGTCTTCCTCGATGGTTTCGACATCTGCCTCGATGCCGCGCACGACATTTTCAAGCCGATGGATCAGCCTTTCAGCCACGGTCAGAACGAAATCATCGATGCTGCGCGGCGCGCTGTTTTGTGCAATTGCCGAACGGATATCGTCAAATGCCTTAAGCGACTGATTGCGAAGGGTAATGACCATGTTTGAAGTGACCCAGAAACGCACCGAAATCATATCGGCCGGATCGTTTTCGGCATTCAGGTTGACCCCGCGCAGGTTCAGTGAATAACCCGGATCATAAAAGAAAACCCCAGGACGGGTTCCGCGTGTTGCAAGGGTATCGGCAATCGTCGGGTCAATACCGGCAATATTGATCAGCCAGTTGCGCACCCCTTCGCCCATCCAGTCAAGATGAACCCAGACATAGGATGTCTCGCTTGGTGCTGGCAGTCCGTCTTGCAGGGTGCTCCATTCGATCGGTTTTGCCGACCCGTCCTGGTTGATCTGAAAGGCGTTGATCAGGGCCGATTTGTGCATTGGGGGCTCCTTGGCTGTTTTGCCGAAAATCATGCGGGCAATCAGCAGATGGCGATTTCATCAATCATGGGAACGAAACGTTTGATGATTCGTTACATTCTTCAGTGTAACTTGTTTGCAAATCGGGCAAAACGGTCAAATACCGGTCTTTGGGCATCAATATGGATCATCAGGCATGACTTCTCTTCGTCACGTATTCGCAGGTCTTGCAATCTGTTTGTTGGCGATGACAGCGACGCACCCTGTGGCGGCGCAAGGCGACGACAAGGCTCAGGAAGCCGTTCAGAAAATCGAACTGGAAAACGCCCAGAACCGGATTTCCGAATGGGATGATGCGCTTGGCGATCTGGAAAAGACGATCGCCCGTGACGAAGTCACCAACCGGTTTATTTCCGATGGCCGTGACAAGATCGAAACCATCCAGCTTGGTGTGAATACCCTTCATGACCGCGCAGATGAGCGGCTGAAGCGCTTTAAAGCCGCCCTTGGCAAGCTTGGCGAACCCCCGGCAGAAGGCCAGGAAGAAGTCCCCGCTGTCGCGCGAGAACGTGAACGCATTGGGCAGGACATCGCGCGCGTTACCGGGGTGATCAAGCAGCTTGAACTTGTCGATTTCCGCGCGACCGAACTTTCCGATCAGCTTGCCGCACTGGCCCGCGAACGCTTCACGCGCCGCATTCTGGGCCGGGTTGATGTGCCGCTTGATCCCGGTGTCTGGTTGACCGCGTGGGGTGAAATAGTGCGTCTGCCCAGCATGGTGCAGGCACGCTATGCCAATCTGGAACTCGAAGGTCAGGCGGCCGACGAGCTTGCCGAAATTGCGCCTGGACTTGTTCTGTTATCCTTTATCGTGATTGCGGCCCTGATTGGCGGGGAAGTCCTTGTCCTGCGCTATATGCCGGCGCGCTGGAAAGCCGTGCCGTCCGAAGACCGGGTTGCCCTGATATCGGGGACACGGTTCCTGTTTACTGCAATGGTGCCCGGGATCGCGTTGCTGGTGGCATACGGCATTCTTGATTCCCGCGAGGACCTTTTGAACGGGGCGATGGGCGATTTCATCCATCAATGCTTTGCCGCGGCCCTGTTTCTGCTTTTTGTCGGCGCGGCCATTCGCAGCGTTCATTCCCCATTTTCACCGACCCTGCGCCGGGCCGGAACGACGCCGCGCGGTGCCCGGATTGTCGGGGTTTCGTCGCTGGTGGTGGCATTGATCTTTGCCTGGGACATGGTGCTGTTGCAAGGCGCGACAACCCTTGGTACGTCGCTTGATATTGCGCTTGTCCAAAGCATTTCCAACGTTCTGATCATTTCGGTCCTGCTGTTTGTGTCGTCGCTTGGCGTCTTCTGGGTGCATGACGAAAAGGACCGGCATGAATTCTGGCCCAAACTTGAACGGCGCAGTCGCCGTGGTCTGAAGGCCGTCGCCATTCTGATGCCGGTTCTGATGGCGCTGGGCTATGTGGCGCTGGCGCGCTTCATTCTGGAAAACCTGATGATGGGTCTGGCATTCCTGACCTGTTACTGGTTGCTGCGCGGCTATAGCCGCGCATTGATGCACACCTATCTGGTACGGCCCGAACCGGCCGAAGACAGCAAAACCACCGATGCGGTGCATGGCACCCTTTATTTCTGGCTGCGTGTTCTGATCGATGTGGTGATGGTGACGATTGCCGTGCCGGTCGCGGTGATGATCTTTACCGATATTGCCTGGGTTGACCTCATCCTTGCAGTCCAGCAGGCCTTTGTCGGCATCCAGGTCGGGGGAATTCATTTCTCCCTGAAGTCGATCCTGCTTGCGGCCCTGATGTTTGTCATTGTTCTGGGCGCGATGCGGTTTTTCCAGCGGATGCTCAGTACGCGGGTTCTGCCCAACACCAAGCTCGATCAGGGGCTGCAACATTCTGTTTCGGCGATCTTCGGTTATGCCGGGATCTGTCTTGCGGTGCTGCTGGCTATTTCGGCGGCGGGCATGGATCTTTCGAACCTTGCGATCATTGCCGGTGCGATTTCGGTCGGTATCGGTTTTGGCATGCAAAGTATCGTCAACAACTTCGTATCGGGTCTGATCCTTCTGGTCGAACGACCGATCAAGGTCGGGGACTGGATCGTGGTTGGTGCCGATCAGGGCTTTGTCAAAGACATCCGGGTACGCGCCACCGAAATTGAAACCTTTGACCGGTCATCGGTTGTCATTCCGAACTCCGAACTGATTTCCAACCGGGTCCTGAACTGGACGCTTAAGGAACGGTCGGGCCGTGGCATCATCAAGATCGGCGTTTCATACGGGGCCGATGTCGACAAGGTGCGTGAAATCCTGCTTGAGATGGCCGATAAACGTCGCGAAATCCTGAGTTATCCGGCACCACAGGTCGTGTTCATGGATTTCGGTGCCAGCTCGCTTGATTTTGAGCTGCGCTATTTCCTGCGCGATATCGGTGATGTCATGGCGGTTGCAAGTTCGATCCGGTTTGAACTTGTGCAGCGGTTCCGTGACGAAGGCATCGAAATTCCGTTCCCGCAGCGTGACCTTAATCTGCGTGATATCGATAAGCTGACCGAGGCAATCCGCGATGCCGGCCGCGGTCAGACCCGACCGCGCCCCGAAACCCCGCAGGTCGAGGACAAGCAGGCCCCGCAATCGGATGATGTTGACGAACACGGTGCCGACCAGCAGGCAACACCGCCATCGGCCGCCAAGGATATTTCACGCGATCAGGACGCGTCGAGCCGCGGCATCCCGGATGCTGGTGGTGATCCGGATGCAGATGCCCCGCGCTAGGAATTGCCCGGGCCGGAAATGCAAATCTGTCAGATGTCAAAAAGTGCCGCTGTGATCTTTTGGCCCATCGGGGCCATCAGGTCACGGTCGCGCTGGGTCAGCCAGCGCAGCTCGGCGATCTCGCGGGCCGGGGCAAGCATGCCGCGATAGGCAGCTGTGAAACAGGTCATGCGCACAATCGCCCCGTCGGGCTGATTGTGGCCATGCCCGGCAAAGGTGCCGATTTCCCGGATGCTGTCATCAATCAGGGTGACGCCAAGTTCCTCGGCGACTTCGCGAATGATGGCATCGCGGGCGGTTTCGCCCGGATCGATTTTCCCGCCCGGAAGATAAAAACGGTCGCGGCCATGACTGCGCACCGAAAGCACTTTTTCCCCGTCACGCAAAATCCAGTTTGCGGTCCGGATAATCCTTTGCGGTGATTTTTGTGTGTCCGGGTGGGGCATGGTGCGATTACAGGATGGCAACATCCAGCCCGATATCAACCGCCGGGGCCGATTGGGTAATGCGTCCGACCGATACGTAATCAACACCGGTGGCGGCAATCGTCCCGATGGTTTTAAGGTTCACGCCACCCGATGCTTCGGTCTTGCAGCGGCCGTCAACAATCGCGACAGCTTCGCGCAGCATATCAGGTCCCATATTATCAAGCAGGATGATATCGGCACCGGCATTGGCGGCCTCGGCCACCTGATCAAGGGTATCGCATTCAACCTCGATCTTGGGCAGGTTGGCCGCACGGGCCGCTTCGACGCATTTGGTGATCGATCCGACAACACCGATATGGTTGTCCTTGATCATCACGCCGTCATAAAGGCCCATACGGTGGTTCTGGGCACCCCCCATGCGGGTGGCATATTTTTCCAGCTTGCGCCAACCCGGCAATGTTTTGCGGGTATCTAAAAGCTTCGCCGTTGTTTCGCCCATGGCAGCCACATAGGTGCGCGTGGTGGTGGCGATGCCCGAAAGATGCTGAAGCGTATTAAGGGCGGTACGTTCTGCGGTCAGAATACCGCGCGCATTGCCCTCAACCACGGCCAGAACGTCCTTGGCCTTGATCGCATCGCCATCTTCGCAATGCTTTTCGATTTTGGCATCGGGGACCAGTTTGCGGAAACAGTCCAGCGCGATATCAAGCCCGGCAACCACGATATCCTCGCGGGTTTCAAGGGCAACACGCAGGCGCGCATCAGCGGGCACAACGTTGTCAGATGTGATGTCGCCGGTTCCGATGTCTTCGGCAAAGGCGCGGTCGATGAATTCCGAAATTTCAGCCTGGGTCAGGACGGTCATGGTGGGTGCCGTATTAAATGCGATGGGAAAGGCAAACAGCCCCGCAATATTTGCGGGGCTGTAAGGTGATCTGGCTTAGGCCGCGTCGTCTTTTTTGACCGGAATGTGCTTTGACATTTCAAGCATGCGTTCAAGCGGTTTGACCGCTGCTACACGCAGGTCTTCGGGCATGACGATCTGCGGGCCGTTATTGACAAGACACAGATAAAGCTTCTCGAGCGTATTGAGCTCCATGAACGGGCAATTGTTGCACGCACATGATCCGTCCGCACCCGGTACAGGAATGAATTCCTTGTGCGGGGCTGCCTTTTCCATCTGGTGGATAATGTGGGGCTCGGTCGCGATCAGATATTTCTGATCCGGACCGTTGATCACATATTCCAGAATGGCCCGGGTCGATCCGATGTGATCGGCATGTTTCAGAATACCGTCATGGCATTCCGGGTGGGCTGCGATCTTGGCATCCGGGTTCTGGGTCTTAAGGCGGATCAGTTCGCGTTCGGAAAACTGTTCATGCACGATGCACGACCCGTTCCAAAGCGTCATGTCACGACCGGTTTTCTTGGCAAGGTAAGAACCAAGATGGCGGTCAGGTGCCCACAGGATCGGTTTATCAAGCGGGATCTGATCGATGATCTCGGCCGCATTGGACGAGGTCACGATAATATCGGACGCGGCCTTCACCTCTGCGGAGCAGTTGATATAGGTGATGGATACGTGATCAGGATGCTGTTCGCGGAATTTGCGGAACGGTTCGGGCTGACACGAATCTTCGAGCGAGCAACCCGCTTTCGAATCCGGCAACAGAACGGTTTTGTTCGGGCTGAGGATTTTGGCAACCTCGGCCATGAAACGCACACCGCAGAAAACGATAACATCGGCATCGGTTTCGGCAGCCTTGCGCGACAGGTCCAGACTATCGCCGACAAAGTCGGCAAGGTCCTGAATTTCCCCATCCTGATAGTAATGGGCCAGAATGATCGCGTTCTTTTCCTTTTTCAGGCGCTGAATCTCAGCTTCCAGATCAAGGGTCGGATCAATCTGCATTTCCGACATTGCGTCAGCAGAAGCTTCGGCAATGGTGATCATTTCATTCATGGCGTTGTCTCATCTCGCCTGTTTGCAAGCCGGAGATAAGTCGCGGGGCCCGGCATTGCAAGTTAATGACAGTTTGAGAACTGAATATCGCCATTAAGCAAGGATGGCAAGGAAATGGGGCAGTTATTCACCCGGTCATGCACCAGACGCAGGACATAAAATTCCACCCGCCACCTTGATGGCGGGCTGGTTTGGTGCGCAATCGGGTCGATCACCGATCTTCCTTAAACGGAAAACCCGTAACATTCCCACTCGGCAGCCGAAACCTTAAGCGCCATATGTTCATATTCGGCCTGCTTGATTTTGGTAAAGGCCGTGTGGAAGCGGTCGCCAAGCGTGCGTTTGTTGAACTCGGATGCCCCAAACTGGTCAATCGCATCAAGCCAGTGACGCGGCAGGTCGTTGGGGGCTTTGGCCTGACCGATTTCGTCTTCGCAGGGTTTGCCCGGATCAATCTTGTTTTCGATCCCGTCAAGGGCGGCACCGAGGGTAACAGCGGCCACCAGATACGGGTTGGCGTCCACACCGGCAATGCGATGTTCGAAATGGCGCGTTTTGCCCGGTGTGCCCGGTACGCGGAGCGCCACGGTGCGGTTTTCAACGCCCCAGTCATCCGATGCCGGTGAATACATGGCCGAGGCAAATCGGCGCCATGAATTCATGAACGGGGCGAGGAGCAGCATGGTCTCGCCAATGGTTCCGCGAATGCCACCAATGGCATTGAGCATCAGCGGGCTGAGCGATCCGTCTGCCTGATCGGCAAACAGGTTGTTGCCGTCCGGATCGGCCAGTGACAGGTGCAAATGCATGCCTGACCCGGCTTCGTTGCCAAACGGTTTTGGCATGAATACTGCCTCCATGCCGAAACGCCGTGCACAGGTGCGGATAAGGCGCTTGGCAATGATGACGTCATCGGCTGCACGCATCAGATCGCGATAGCGGATGGTCATTTCATACTGGCCCGGACCATATTCGGAAATCAGGGTTTCCAGGGTAAGGTCAAGATGCTTTGCGCCTTCATAGACCGCATCAAACAGCGGTGACATTTCGTCAATCTCGTCAACCGACATGGTATTGCGAAGCGACGATCCGCGTTTGGTCATGGCATAGGATGCCGGGTGATAAAGGCCCGATGCATCGGGCGTGCGATCCACCAGATAAAATTCAAGTTCGAACGCCCCCATCGGGCGAAAGCCGAGTTTCCCGGCCCGGTTGACCTGTGCGGCAAACACATTGCGCGGGTCGACATCATGGGGTGTGCCATCTTCTTCATACATGGCAATCAAAAGCTGCCCGCGACCGGTATGGGGCAGATAGCCAAGCGTGCCCGGCACCGGCCAGCACCGGCAATCGCCGCCGCCCCCGGTCTGGACCAGACCGCAATCATCAACATCCTCGCCCGTGACGTCCTGTCCGAACAGGGAGCTTGGCAAGCCGCGACCGGATTTATAAATGCCTTCCAGCTCGTGCCGACGGATCATCTTGCCGCGCCCGATGCCGTGGAAATCGGTCAGGATAATGTCGATGGCTTCGACATCGGGATATTTGGCCAGGAAATCCTGTGCTTCGGAAAGCTGCGATCCGCTGGGGGAGGAGGCATTACTGGTGGTCACGGTCTGGCATCCTGATGGTGGATTACGGGCGGTGGCCGATTATGGCCAGGTTGTCGGGCGGGCGGATTATTGCCCTTTGAAACGCCGGAAGAAATAGCGGTCCTGCGGCACACCTTCGGGCAGGGGTTCGGCAATCGTGCCGGGTACGTCGATCTTCTGATCGGAGGCGACAATCGCCCCGACCATCAAGGCCGGAGGCAGGGTCTGGCCGATAAAGGCCGCGATTTTGGCATTAAGGGCCTCGTCCCCGGTGCCGACATCGGAATGGACAAGGGCAACCTTGCCTTTGAACTGTTCGACTGCCTTGGGCAGGGTTTCGAAAATATCGCCGAGGAACAGATGATCGTCATCGGGGATGCATTTCGGGTGGGCGGCGATCTGACGATCAAATACAAAGATTTCCCGATCCGGCATGATTTCGCGCAAATGGTCGAATGTCCGGCCATTGCCCAGACCGACTTCCAGTACGATGCCGTCCTGATCCTTGATCATTTCTGCGGCGGCATTCAGGCAGTCGCGTTGGGCTTGCAGGCGGCGGATAACGCTGTTCAGACGGGACATAACGGGTGAGGCTCCGGGTTTTGGGAAATCGGGTCGTTATTGTTTGGGCATTTGCGACCCCGTCCATCATGCCACGGGCGGGGCCGATAAAAAGATCAACCTTCGAACTTGGTCGCGTCAAAGGCCGGGACACGCGCCCGGAAGGCATCAAGCCAAGCGACAAGCGCAGGATAGCTCGCGCGCCATTTGCCCTCAAAGCGCAAATCAAGATAACCGAGTGCACAGGCAATCGCGACATGCCCGATCGTAAGATCGCCTTCAAGCGATGGCGGGGTCTGGGACAGCTGATCAAGCGATCGTTTGACCTTGTCTGCCTGATAGGACAGCCAGTCATCATGGCGCTTGTCTTCGGGGCGCATGCGGTTTTCATAAACCTGAAGGATCGAGGCATCGACAATGCCATCGCCAAGCGCCTGAAGCGTTAATGCTTCCCACCGGGCGTCGCTTTCGGTCGGATGCAGGGTGATGCCATCGACCTGCGCATCAAGATATTCGCAAATCACGCGGCTATCAAAAATCTTGCGACCGTCATCCAGAATCAGGATCGGGATTTTGCCCAGCGGGTTCTGCTGGCGCAATGTGTCTTGCGGATCATTGGTGTTGGACATCTCGACGGTCAAACGGTCATAGATGCCAAGAATCTTGGCAACCATTTTGACTTTCCGGCCAAACGGCGACGGGCCACTGGAGCGCAGAATCATGATTTTCCTCCGGTCGAATCAATTGTTTGCGGGCAGTGTAAGGGGGAACTGCAAGCCGGTGGAAACGAAATTTTGCAAAATGCGCGCTAAGGCCAAAGCAGAGCTCAGCTTTGTGCGGACTGATCGGCATGCTGATGGTCGGTCTTGCCATCGCCAAGTCCCGAAAGATGCAGTTCGCGCGCCAGCCTTACAGCCGGGCGTGCCGCGAAAAGGACCGAGCCGATGATAAACAGCCACGTCCCGACATGCATCGTGGCCTTATCAAGAAACAGCACACTGCCGATGATGAACAACACCGCAGCAAGCAGATCGACTGTCGAATAGGCAATCTCATAGGCGCTATAGACCTGGCGGTGCTTCGGGCTGGCGTCAAAACGGCGTGAGCGAAACAGTTTCATGGCGGTCTCCCGTTGGGTGAATGATACAGTGCCAACGCATGGAAACCCGGATCGTTTCCGCCAAATTTCGGGAATGATGGTTTATCGCCGTCGCGCCCGGGGATGGGTGCCGTTATAGACCGCCATCAACTGTTCGGTATCGACCGCTGTATAGCGCTGGGTGGTCGAAAGCGACGCATGGCCGAGCAAATCCTGAATGGTGCGCAAATCCCCGCCACCGGCCAGAAGATGGGTGGCAAAGGAATGACGCAGCGCATGCGGGGTCGCCGTATCGGGCAGGTTCAAAAGTTCGCGGACCTTGCGCATTTCACGTTGGGCGACCTGTGCGACCAGCCGTTTGCCGCGCGCGCCGACAAAAAGCGGTTCATCACCGTCCGGGGCAAACGGGCAGGCGCGGATATAATCATCGATGGCATCACGCACAATCTGCAAGACCGGGACAAGGCGCTGTTTGTTGCCTTTGCCGGTGATCACCATCGAATCCCCGGTCGGGCGTTGATTGGCGTTCAGGTCCAGTGCTTCGGAAATACGTAACCCGCATCCATAAAGCAGGGTGAACAATGCCAGATTGCGTTTGCCAAGCCATGGCTCATCCTGCCAGGCATCGGCATTTTCAAGCAGTGCCATCGCATCATCGGGTGTCAGCGGTTTGGGTGTGGATTGCGGAAGGCGCGGGTTGCGGATGGATTGCACGGCGGCATTTTGCCCGCGCCCTGACCGTTCCAGAAAACGGTAAAAATTGCGCAGCGATGACAGCGCACGCGCCGTTGATGTTTTGGCCATGCCATCCATGCTGCGCCGGGCAAGCCAGCTTCGAAAATCGCGCGGGTTCAGGCGCAGCAAATCTTTCAGATCAGGGACCGCACCAAGATGGTCGGTGACAAACCCCAAAAAGGCATAAAGGTCGGCCTGATAGTTTTCCGTGGTGTGATCGGATGCGCGTTTTTCATCGCAAAGCCACCCCCGCCAGTCGGCAATGGCTTCGCGCAGGTCGTTGGGCAGTTTAAGGGCGATCAGACCGTTTGGGTCAGCCATCTGCGTACCCCGAACTCGATCACGGATGCCAGGAACATGATCAGATCATTGGCCTGGGCCGGGCTGAAATATCCCGGTTCCTTGACGCCAAAGGCGACGATACCGACCGGATCGCCATAAAACGGCGCAAGGCGGACGATTGCTGCTGATCGGATTTCCTCGGCCCGCGGACCAAAGATCGCCTCATCCCCGGCATCATCCGGCAACAGCCAGACATCCTGTTCTTCGCCAAGAACCTGATCAACCGCACCAACAACGAGGCGCCGAACACGACCGCCACAGCTTGGCACCGGGGCCTCGTCGCATTCTTCAAAGCACAGCGCAATCGCATCAAGATCAAGCAGTTCGGGCACAAGATCCTGAAGGGCTTCGACAAAGGTTTCAAAACCGCGGGCATTCAGCAATGCCAGAACCGCCCGGTGAATGCGGCTTTGGGTTTCAAGATTGGATTTGGAAATATTGATCAGTTCGCTGGTCGCACCGCGCAGCTTTTCGCGTTCATCGCGCAGGCGCGCCACGACATATTGCTGCATGTCGGCAACGCCATTGCCCAGCTCGCGCACCGGCAATTCAAGACTTTCAAGCAAGTCCGGACGCGTCGTAAAGAAATCTGGATTCTCGGCAAGGTAGTTGACGACATCGTCGGCGCGCAAAGCTGTCTTTTCCATCGGTTCCGGCTTGAAAAATTAGAAATAAAAAACCCGGCTGCCACAATGCGGGCAGCCGGGTTAAATGCATGTTAAAAACCGGCGCACCGCGCGGTTTTTATCTGTCGTGCCGGATACGGGACGACTTAAAGGATCGACTGGCCGGTTTTTTCCCAATCTGCCAGGAAGGTCTCAAGACCCTTGTCGGTCAGCGGGTGTTTGGTCAGCTGGCCAAGAACCTGCGGCGGGATGGTGACAACATCCGCACCAAGGCGTGCCGAGTCGACAACGTGCTGCGGGCCACGGGCCGAAGCAACCAGAACCTCGGTCGTCCAGTTCGGGTAGTTGTTGTAAACTTCACAGATGTCAGCAATCAGCTGCATGCCATCAGACGAAATGTCATCAAGACGGCCAACGAACGGCGACACATAGGTCGCACCGGCTTTGGCAGCCAGGATCGCCTGACCAACCGAGAAGCAAAGGGTTACGTTGGTCTGGATGCCTTCGTCGGTGAAGGTACGGCAAGCTTTGAGGCCATCAGCCGTCAGCGGCAGTTTGACGACAACATTGTCGGCAATTTTCGCCAGTTTGCGGCCTTCGGCAACCATGGTGTCGTAGTCGGTCGCTGCAACTTCTGCGCTGACCGGGCCGTCGACAACGTCACAAATTTCCTTGATCAGTTCGAGAAACGGTCGGCCTGTTTTTGCTACCAGCGACGGGTTGGTGGTGACACCGTCCACGAGGCCGGACATGGCGAGTTCGCGGATTGCGTCGATGTCAGCGGTATCGATGAAAAACTTCATTGGATTTCCTGTTTAGGACCTGTTGTTCAATGATGCGGTTAGCTGCTAGGGTCAGAGCCATCTGATGACGGGACCAAACCCATGGCTGTGGGACCGTTTACGTCTTTGCCTGACGGCCCGGAACCCGCAAATCAGGTTCGGCGCTACAGGCAATCTCACGGGGTTTATAATATATGAGTGCCGCAAAGGCCACATCTGGAAATCTGTTTGCTGATGATCCGGCCTTTCAGGTAACCGCACAGACGATTTCTGTGTTGCCGCCTCTGCCTTTGGCGGGCCCGTATGATTATCTGGTGCCAGAAGGCATTTCTGTGGCGCCCGGCGATTTCGTTGAAATCCCGCTGGGGCGGCAAACCCAGCGCGGTGTTGTCTGGGGACCGGCCAAGGGTGATGTCGAGTCGTCCAAACTGCGCGAAATTTACGGCGTTCTCCCTACCGAACCGATGGCCGATGTAACGCGCCGGTTCGTTGACTGGGTGTCGGCCTATACCATGGCCCCGCAAGGTGCCGTTTTGCGCATGGCAATGAGCGTGCCTGACGCCCTTGAAGCCCCCAAACCGATTTTCAGATTTACGCTCAATGCGGATTTTGATGCGGCGTCGCTGCGTATGACGCCGCCACGCAAACGCGTTCTGGCGTTTCTTGCCGATCATCCCCCCATGGAGCAGGGCGATATCCTGCGCGAAACCGGGGCCGGTGCCAGTGTGGTCAAGGGGCTGGTCGAAGCAGGTGCCGTGCAACGCTTGATGGTGACCCCGCCATCGCCGTTTGATCTGCCGGATCTTGAAATCCCGCGGCCCGATCTTTCGGATGAACAGACAGCGGCGGCAGATGCCCTGTGTGCACAGGTCGAAAGTGGCGGGTTTTCCTGTACCCTTCTTGATGGCATCACCGGATCAGGCAAGACCGAGGTCTATTTTGAACCGATCCGTGCCGCCCTTGCCCAAGGCAAGCAGGTGGTCGTCCTGTTGCCCGAAATCGCCCTCTCTGCTCAGTGGTTGCAACGTTTTCGCGACCGGTTCGGTGTGAACCCGGCCCTTTGGCATTCGGAAGTCGGGCAGGCGCGTCGTCGCGATACCTGGCGGGCGGTGGCAGACGGATCGGCAAAACTTGTGGTGGGCGCCAGATCGGCCTTGTTCCTTCCCTATCACGATCTTGGTCTGATTGTGGTTGATGAGGAACATGAACACGCCTTCAAACAGGAAGACGGCGTGATTTATCACGCGCGCGACATGGCTGTGGCGCGGGCCCATCTTGGCAATATTCCGGTGGTGCTGGCATCGGCGACCCCGTCGCTTGAAACTTTGGCCAATGTCGAAGCCGGCCGCTATCAGCGTGTCGAGCTTGGCAGCCGTCACGGGGCGGCGGTTTTGCCCAGTGTCGAAATCATCGATATCCGTTCGGACAAACCCGAACGCAATCGCTGGATCACGCCGACCCTGAAAAAGCGGCTGGTCGAAACCTTTGCCAGCGGGGAACAGGCGATGCTGTTCCTGAACCGGCGCGGTTATGCGCCATTGACCCTGTGCCGGGCCTGCGGGCATCGGTTCCAGTGCCCGAACTGTACGGCATGGCTGGTTGAACATCGTGCCTGGGGAAAGCTGCAATGCCATCATTGCGGTTATCAGGCCAAGGCCCCTGATACCTGTCCGGAATGCGGGGCCGAGGGCAAGCTTGCCCCGTGCGGTCCGGGGGTGGAGCGCCTGTTTGAAGAAGCGGTCGAAACCTTTCCCGATATCCGGGTCGAGGTCGCGACATCCGATAACATCATGGGGCCAAAGGCCGCCGCCGAACTGGTCAAACGGGTTCATAACCATGAAGTCGATCTTTTGATCGGGACCCAGATCCTTGCCAAAGGGTATCACTTTCCGATGCTGACCCTGGTCGGGGTTGTCGATGCCGATCTTGGTCTGGCGGGCGGGGATTTGCGGGCGGCTGAGCGCAGTTATCAATTGCTGACCCAGGTTGCCGGGCGTGCCGGGCGTGGCGATCGACCGGGTACGGTCATTTTGCAAACAGCCGATCCGGCCAACCGGGTGATCAAGGCGATTGCTGCTGGTGATCGCGATGCCTTTAACGAGGTTGAGCTGTCCCAGCGCATGACCCATGGCATGCCCCCGCATGGGCGACTTGCCGCCCTTATCATCAGCGGCAAAAAGGAAAACGAAGTCGACGAAGCCGCCTGGCGGATCGGCCGGGCGGCGCCGCGTGGCGATGGCCTGATGATTTTGGGGCCGGCACCAGCACCGCTATCGCTGTTGCGCGGGCGCTATCGCCGTCGTTTCCTGATCCGTGCGGATAAAGGGGTGAAGATGCAGGCGCTTATTCATGACTGGCTGTCAAAGGTCAAAACACCGGGCAGTGTCCGCGTACAGGTCGATATTGACCCGTATAGCTTCATGTAAAAATGATTGGATGCGGCTTATTGGGAATATTGTGACTGCCACCAGTCCAACCCGTCCGGGCCAAGGTAGCGTTCAAAAATTGCCAGAAGCCGCCCGTCATCGCGCATTTCACGGATGATTTCGTCATAGCGGGCCAGAAAAACCTGTTTGTCAGGGTAATCCGATGCCTTGGAAAACGGATTGTAATAGGCCGCCCGGCGCAGCGGTGGATACAAAAAGGCAATCTTGCTGCGTTCACCGCTTTGGATGGTTTCAAAAACAGTGCTCAGATAATTGACCGGTACGGCGTCAAAGCGTTCCTGCAACAGCATCGGAATCAAAAGATCGTTGCGGGCAACCGTTTCGATATCCAGTCCGGATTCCCAGAATGCCTGTGTATAGGAATAGCCGGCAGCAGCCCCGATCCGGACATTGGACAGATCGGAAAAATCGGAAAACCGGATATGGTTGCTGTCTTCCTTGCGAATGGCAAAACGCCAGTCAAGCAGCAGGTGGGCTTCTTCCGGATAGGTCAGAAAACGTTCGCGTTCATCATTCAACGACAGGGTCAGCACAATATCGGATTGCCCCTGTTCGGCATTATGAAGCAACCGTCGACCGGTATCGACAAAGCGGAATGTGTAATCCGTGATCCCCATTTCGCGCAGAACTTCGGTCATGATATCGACATCGATGCCAAGCGCCTTGTCATTGGACCACCATTTAAGGGGCGGTTCGCTCAGACATTCGATAATCAGTGTCCGTGCCTGGGCGGTGCTGTATGAAAACACCAAGACACACAGGGTCAGGCAAACAGCTGCCATCCGGAAGATGGCATTTGTTTCATGGCGTGTGTCGATCGGTTTTCTCATTTCTGTCGTCCGTTGTGGGCGGCTGGAACCGGTGCAACTTGATATAGCCAGAGATTTAAAGTGAAAAAGCATTGCGAAAACAATAATGCACGGACCGAAAGCCAACAATCAATCTGTGCATGGGCGGAAGAAACCTTTGGTCCGGTGATGGATCCGAAAGCACTTTGGGATCGCGCCATGCTCGAAATGCATGAACTTGGTGATGCCATTGATCAGCGTGATCTGTCCGAAATCGGCAAAGAGGCCGCCGACGTGATGATATTGCTATATCGGCTGATGGATCAGTTCGGTCTGGAGCTCGGCTCGCAATGCGATGCAAAGATGGCCATCAACCGGTCGCGAAACTGGCAGTCAAAAGGCGACGGTACCGGTTCTCATATCTGACGCCTGACAATCCGGTGCCCAGACATGATGTCCTAGGCACGCCTGTCTTTATATAAGTGCGGGATGCCCGGGCTTAATGTCCGCACCTGATGCCCACGCCTAATGCCCATACCGAATTTAAACGCAGGATATCGGGGCGAAGTTTATCGGTTCATGGTCGTGCGCCGGGTATCTCAGGTGTGAACTCGGTTACACTTTTGCCGGGCTTTGATCTGTTTTGAGCAGGTCGGCCAAAAAGAATGTTCGTCCAAATCGGGGGATTCGTCGCGAAAATAGCGTGATCGAATACCCAAAGTGCCGTTTGGTTGATAAGGGCGCGTTATAAAATAGTCGTACATCCCCCGCAAAAACGGGTGTTTTCGCGGTGTTTCGGGCCTTCTTTGCCAAAGAATGAAAAAGAGCGTCCAAATGCGCTTGCGCGGGGGTTGCCCACGCCATGGACATGTGATACCAAACGCTCGCTTCCCGGAAGGAGACCCTTTCGGGAGACCATTTTTTTATACGTATCCGAGTCGTTCTCATAACCAGAATTGAGGGCTTTCACCGGTGTCCCAAAATACTGCCGCGACCGGGCTCCAAGGGCGCTATGCCACTGCACTTTTTGACTTGGCCAATTCGGCCAAGCAGCTTGATGTTGTGAAAGGCGATCTTGAATTGCTCGACCAGGCCATCGCAAACAGTGATGACCTCCGGAATGTACTCCGCAGTCCCGTGATTTCCCGGGACGTGCAGGCCAAGGCGATGGCGGCTCTTCTGGACAAGCTTGGCGTTTCCGAGTTGACCAAGAAGACCGTAGGACTTCTGTCTCAGAAGCGTCGTCTGTTTGCCCTGCCGGGTGTTATCGATTCCTACCTTTCCATGCTCTCAGCTCACAATGGCGAAGTAACCGCACAGGTCACCTCGGCATCCGAGTTGAAAAAAGAGCAAATCGAAGCCGTTACCGGCGCTCTCAAAGAAGTTGTCGGCGCCACTGTCAAAGTGGACCTTAAAGTTGATCCGGCGGTTCTTGGCGGTCTTGTCGTCAAGGTCGGTTCCCGGGTTTTTGATGCCTCGCTTCGTACCAAACTGCAGAAGCTCGAGCTCGCTATGAAAGGGGTTGCGTGATGGAAATCCGCGCCGCGGAAATCTCCGCTATTCTCAAGGATCAGATTGCCAATTTTGGCGCTGAAGCCGAAGTTGCCGAAGTCGGTCAGGTTCTGTCCGTCGGTGATGGTATTGCCCGTGTTTACGGTCTGGACAATGTTCAGGCTGGTGAACTCGTTGACTTCCCGGGTGGCATTAAGGGCATGGCCCTTAACCTCGAAGAAGACAACGTTGGTGTCGTGATCTTCGGTTCTGACCGTTCGATCAAGGAAGGTGACCAGGTTAAACGTACTGGCGCCATCGTTGACGTTCCGGTTGGTAAAGAACTTCTCGGCCGCGTCGTTGACGCGCTGGGTAACCCGATCGACGGTAAAGGCGATCTGGGAACCAAAGAACGTCGCCTTGCCGACGTCAAAGCACCGGGCATCATCCCGCGTAAATCGGTTCACGAGCCGGTACAGACCGGTATCAAGTCGATTGACTCCCTGATCCCGATCGGCCGTGGCCAGCGTGAGCTGATCATTGGTGACCGTCAGACCGGTAAAACCGCCATCATCGTTGACACCATTCTGAACCAGAAGCCGGTGAACGATGCAGCGAAAACCGACAGCGACAAGATGTTCTCCATCTATGTTGCAGTTGGTCAGAAACGTTCGACCGTTGCACAGGTTGTCAAGGTCCTCGAAGAGCGCGGCGCAATGGAAAACACCATTGTCGTTGCAGCTACCGCGTCCGACCCGGCGCCGATGCAGTTCCTGGCACCGTTCGTTGCTTGCGCAATGGGCGAGTACTTCCGTGACAACGGCATGCACGCAACCATCTTCTATGATGATCTGTCCAAGCAGGCAGTTGCATATCGTCAGATGTCCCTTCTGCTTCGCCGTCCGCCGGGACGTGAAGCATTCCCGGGTGACGTCTTCTATCTGCACTCCCGTCTGCTGGAACGTGCTGCGAAGATGAATGACGAAAACGGCGCTGGCTCGCTGACCGCACTTCCGGTCATTGAAACCCAGGGTAACGACGTTTCGGCGTTTATTCCGACCAACGTGATCTCGATCACCGACGGTCAGATCTTCCTTGAAACCGACCTGTTCTACAAAGGCGTACGCCCGGCTGTGAACGTTGGTCTGTCGGTTTCGCGTGTTGGTTCGTCCGCACAGATCAAAGCGATGAAGCAGGTTGCCGGCTCGATCAAGCTGGAACTCGCTCAGTATCGTGAGATGGAAGCATTCGCACAGTTCGCATCGGATCTTGATCCGGCAACCCAGAAACTTCTGGCCCGTGGTGCACGTCTGACCGAGCTGCTCAAGCAGCCGCAGTACTCGCCGCTCAAGGTCGAAGAGCAGGTCGTCGTGATCTATGCTGGTGTTAAAGGTTATCTCGACGGTATCGCAGTGAACAAAGTTCGCGCTTTCGAAGACCAGTTCCTGTCGGAAATTCGTTCCGCTGGTGCTGATATCCTCGATGCGATCCGCACCGAGAAGGTTCTGTCGGAAGACAGCGAAACCAAGCTTAAAGCGTTCCTCGACAAGTTCGCGAAAACCTTCGCGTAAGACTGAAACTTAGGCGAAGGAGGAAACGCAATGGCTAGTTTGAAGGATCTGCGCTCGCGCATTGCCAGCGTCAAATCGACGAGGAAGATTACCTCGGCGATGAAGATGGTGGCAGCCTCCAAGCTCCGTCGTGCACAGGATGCAGCCGAAGCAGCCCGTCCCTATGCTGAACGCATGGGGACGATGCTGGGTCGTCTTGCAGCCGCCGTCGGTAGCAATGAAGGCGCTCCGAAGCTTCTGGCCGGTTCGGGTAAAGACAATGTGCATCTGCTCGTTGTCTTCACCGCAGACCGTGGCCTTTGCGGTGGTTTCAACGCATCGATCGTCAAAGCTGCCCGTTTGAAAGCCAAGGCCCTGCAGGCCGAAGGCAAAACGGTCAAGCTGATCTGTGTTGGCCGCAAAGGCGCAGATGCGCTCAAGCGTGAATTTGGTGACAGTATTGTCGCCCGGTATACCGGCATCGAAGGCAAGAAGGGCATTGATTTCTCTTCTGCTTCCGAAGTTGGCGATAAAGTTCTGGCGCTGTATGACGAAGGCGAATTCGACGTCTGCACGATCTTCTACAACAAGTTCGTGTCCGCGATTTCGCAGGTGGCAACAGCACAGCAGCTCATCCCGTTTGTCGGTGAAGAAGCTGCTGAGCAGGAAGAAGCTACTGGTTCTTCTGCGGTTTATGATTACGAACCGTCCGAAGAAGCCATTCTGGCTGATTTGCTGCCGCGTAACGTTGGCGTCCAGATTTTCGGTGCAATGCTTGAAAGCAGCGCATCCGAGCACGGCGCGCGTATGTCCGCGATGGATAACGCAACCCGCAATGCCGGCGACATGATCGACCGACTGAGCATCCAGTACAACCGCTCACGTCAGGCTCAGATCACCAATGAACTGATTGAAATCATTTCCGGCGCCGAGGCTTTGTAAGCGGGTCGCAGGAAGTTAACGGATAGCTTTGTCCGAGCAGGAGACAATACCTATGGCGAACAAGAAGGCGGGGAAAATTTCCCAGGTAATGGGCGCCGTCGTCGACGTTAAATTCGACGGCGAACTGCCTCCCATTCTGAACGCGCTGCATGTTGACAACAACGGTCAGCGTCTGGTTCTCGAAGTTGCACAGCACCTTGGTGAAAATGCGGTTCGTACGATCGCAATGGACACCACCGAAGGTCTGAAGCGCGGTCAGGAAGTCATCGACACCGGTGACGCGATCTCGGTTCCGGTTGGTCCGGAAACCCTTGGTCGTATTCTGAACGTGATCGGCGAGCCGGTTGACGAACGTGGTCCGGTTACCGCGACCAAAACCGCACCGATCCACCGTGAAGCACCTGACTTCATCGATCAGGCAACCGACACCGAAATTCTGGTTACCGGCATTAAGGTCATCGACCTTATCGCACCGTACACCAAAGGTGGTAAAATCGGTCTGTTCGGTGGTGCAGGCGTTGGTAAAACCGTTCTGATCATGGAACTGATCAACAACGTTGCCAAAGGCCACGGCGGTTACTCTGTTTTCGCAGGTGTTGGTGAACGTACCCGTGAAGGTAACGACCTCTATCACGAGATGATGGAATCGGGCGTTATCAATCCGGAAGGCGAATCCAAAGCCGCACTGGTTTATGGCCAGATGAACGAACCCCCGGGAGCACGTGCACGTGTTGCTCTGACCGGTCTGACCCTTGCGGAATACTTCCGTGACGAAGAAGGCCAGGACGTTCTGTTCTTCGTTGATAACATCTTCCGCTTCACCCAGGCTGGTTCGGAAGTGTCGGCACTTCTCGGTCGTATCCCGTCTGCTGTGGGTTATCAGCCGACGCTGGCAACTGACATGGGTGCGCTGCAGGAACGTATTACCTCGACCAAAAAAGGTTCCATTACCTCGGTTCAGGCAATTTACGTCCCGGCCGATGACTTGACTGACCCGGCACCGGCAACCTCGTTTGCTCACCTTGATGCAACCACCACGCTGAACCGTCAGATTGCCGAGCTTGGCATCTATCCGGCAGTTGACCCGCTCGATTCCACCTCGCGTGCACTCGATCCGGGCGTGATTGGCAAGGAACACTACGAGACCGCTCGTGAAGTTCAGCGTGTTCTCCAGACCTACAAAGGTCTTCAGGACATCATCGCCATCCTCGGCATGGACGAGCTTTCGGAAGAAGACAAGCTGATCGTGGCACGTGCCCGTAAGATCCAGCGTTTCCTTTCGCAGCCGTTCCACGTTGCAGAAGTCTTTACCGGTACTCCGGGCGTATTCGTTCAGCTCGAAGACACCATCAAGGCTTTCAAAGCGATCTGCGCTGGTGAATATGACCACATGCCGGAACAGGCATTCTACATGGTCGGCACCATCGAAGAAGCCATCGAAAAAGCCAAGAAGATGGCCGAAGCTGCCTAAGGCAGTTTCGGTCCCCCTCCGGCTAAGGAGCGAGGATTGTCATGACTGATACGACTGTACTGGAACTTGTTTCACCGTCTGCCCTGCTCAAATCAGAGCCGGTCGAGATGGTCGTTGTTCCGGGCACGGACGGGAATTTTGGTGTGCTGCCGAAGCATTCGCCGATGATCTCGACCATTCGTCCGGGTGTCATCGACATCTATGCAGGTGGTAAGGTTTCCGAACGTATCTTCGTCGCCGGTGGTGTCGCAGAGGTTAATCCCGAGCGTTGCACCATTCTGGCAGAAGAAGCGGTTCCGGTTGCCGATCTGAAAGCTGACGAAGCACAGGCACGTCTTGAGCAGGCAACTGCCGACCTCAAGGCAGCCAGCACTGCCCACGATAAGGCAAATGCCGAGCGCGCGCTCGAAATTGCCCGTGCACAGATTGCTGCCCTGACCAACTGATCGTCAGTTGAAATATTCCTGAAAAAGGCCGCCCTTGTGGGCGGCCTTTTTTGTTGGTGGTGTCTCGTTCTGATAGATGTCCATCACATGAAGGTGACACCATAATTCAGGATGCGCTGCGCATGGCTTTTGGATGGCTTCGCAGCGTCCCTGACCTTGTAATCGGGATATGTCCATACCGAATTTCGCAGCCTTGATGCGCAGATTCATGCCGCAGTCATGCGTGGCATGGACGGGGCCTGCTATCTGCTTTGCTGTGGGGCAAGTCTGGCCCGGTCTGGCTCGGTCCAAACTAGCCTAGCCCAGCCCAGCTCAGGTCAGCATGGGCAGAGAGCCCTGTTTGGTGTGCTCTCTGGTCCTATCCGCGACGCCAGCCCGACTGAGCCCGAAGGGATGCCTGTTGCAAAATCCATCCGCCACCAAACCCGATGATCCCGATCAGTGCCACGGCCCCTGCCGCAAGGGGCGCCATCATTACCGCGGTCTCCGCGACGTCGAATGATCCGATGCGCGATGCTGCCAGCACCGCGACACTTGTCCCGGCCACCGTGCCCAGAACCCCGCTTGCCGCAACCACAATGCCGGTTTCAAGTGCGCCTGTTCGAATGATTTGCCCCGGTCGAATACCAAGGGCACGCAGCATCGCAAGATTGGCCGCGCCATCCTGACGCAGGGCAATCAACCCGGTCACAATCACCAGCAAGGCCCCGACGGTTGCCAATACCGTCAATAGCAACAGAACGCCGTGCACCCGGTCAAACAGGGTGCCAAGGCGATCCATGACATCCGATACCCGGATCATCGGAACGGCGGGAAACTGATCGCCAAGGCGGCGGATCGCGGCGGCGGTATTTCGGGATGCGGATGACGGGACGAGGTCAATTGTCGTGATCACGCCATGGGCAAATGGCGGCTGCATCGGGGACAATACCATCGGAAAATCAAGGCCAAGGCGCGACCAGTCGATCTTGCGCAGATTGGCGATCTTTAGGTCATGCCGCTGACCCAGAATATTGACCGAAATGCTGTCGCCGAGCCCAAGACCAAGTGCATGGGCAATATCGGCATCAAGCGACACAAGGTTTGCATTGATGCTATCGCCCGGCCACCAATCACCAGCCACAAGTTCGGCCTTTTGCAATGTTGTGTTTGGGTGACGCGCCCAGGACAGACCCCGGTCACCACGGATAAACCAGTGATAGCGTCGTGGCACCTGATCAAGGACAACCGGCTTGCCGTTAATATGGGTTATCCGACCATGCACGAATGGCATTTGTTCGATCGCTTCCACCGATGGCACGGCAAGGGCGGCAGTCCGGAAAGTGGCCTGCTGATCGGGGGGCAGGTCAAAAAACACCAGATCGGGTGTTTCGGTTGGCAAGACGGATCTAAGGTGATGTCCCGCCAGTGCCCCGAACACAATGACCGCAAACAGGCATGTCACTGCCAGACCAAATGACGCGGCAACAGTAACTGTCGGGCTGGTCGGGCGGGCAATATTGCGCAGGGCCAGTTTCAAGGATGGCGATCCCGCGCATCGATGTGCGGCCAGCGCTGAAACCTTGCGTACCAAAAATCCGACGCCGATAAATCCCGACAGACACAGCACAAGCACCGCGATCAAAACACCGGAAAACCAACCGGGCCCGATCAGGCGCATTGCAAACCAGATAACAGCGATGGCCGATGCCAGGATTGCTACGCGGGTCAGCCACGCCCCGGAATGTTGCGTGCCTGACCCGTGCGGCGTTTTGTCGGTCTGATGGCGAAACAACAGGGCCGGCTTGACCGCGCATGCCGCGTGTATCGGCCCGATTGACAGCAAAGCCACAAAACACGCAACAAAGCCCGTAATATCAGTCCATTGATGGACTGACGGGTTAAGTGTAACACCAAGGTTGCTTGCAAATATCGGGGCGATCATACCGGCCAAAAGTTGGGTGATAAATGCCGATACAATCAATGCCACAACCGAAATTCCCCCGACCAACCCGGCGATGGTGATGCCAAGCTGCCCCGGTCTGACCCCGACGGCGCGCATCAGGGCAAACTGGTCCTGCCGCCCGTTCAAATCGGTTCGAATGGCGTTGGCAATCGCGCTCATTGAAATGGCAAAGATCGCAATGCCGATCAAACTGACAAAGGCTGTAGCGAACTCGCCGATCCGCTCGATACCCGGGATGCCATCAGCAGCATTCACAATGCGCCAGCCACTTTCGGGAAAACGGGCTTCGATATCGGCGATCACCTGACTGTTGGGGCGGGGATCAGCTTGGCTGCGTTTCAGTCGGCTATACCAGTAAACCTGTTTGTCTGAAGATAGCAGGGCGTTCTTTCGATATTCATCAAGCGATACGATAACGCGCGGCCCCAGTGAAAACAGCCTGAACTGTCGTTCCGGTTCGGCCAGCAACCCTGCGCGAATACGGTATTGCTGATCGCCGAGATGAATGACATCGCCGATCGAAAGTCCGCTTTGATCAAGAAAATCCTGATCAACGATTGCCCCGGGCAGGTTTTTGTTGCCACCGGCATGATCATCATCATCGTTTGCCAGAATGGCGCTGACCGGGCCGGGCCGCGAAAGCTTCATATCCCCGAAAAGCGGATATGTCCGGTCAACGGCCTTGAGTTCCGATAAAATTCCGGGTTGATCGGGTACGGGGTGGATCATGACGCGTTGTTCGGCACTGACACCCACAATGCCGAAAGTTTCAAGAAACCCCAACTCCGCATCTGTTGGCGGTCGGTGAAACAGCCGCAACGAGATATCGCCACCGATTGTTTGTTCGGCCGACTGGCGCAGCGCATCGCGTACTGAATGGGTCATGCTGACCGTCAGTGACAGGGTGGTGATTGCAAACACCAAGGTCGCAAACAGTGCCCATATGCCAGCAGTCGGTCTGCGAAGCTGACAATGGACAAAGCGACCGATGGCTTTGCATGCGGCGTAACGCGAAGAAGATGATGGCAGGCGGGACATGCGCGTCTCGCTGGCAGGTGGGTTACGGCGTCGGGGTTAAAGCCAGCCCCAGCCAGAAGGATTCGATCATTTTCATCAGATCGATGAATTCTGTCACATCGACCGGTTTGCGCAAATAACAGTTTGCCCCGGCAGCATAACAAAGATCAACATCGTGGTCCGCACCCGACGTGGTCAGGACAATGACGGGGATTGATGCCGAATTGGGATCATTGCGGATATCGCGCAGCATTTCGCGACCGTCCTTGCGCGGCATATTGAGATCAAGAAGAATCAGGCGCGGGCGCGGCGCATTCCGATAGGGGCCGTCTTGCTGTAGGAACTGCAACGCTGTGGTGGCATCCTTGACGTGATGCAGCTCCACCGGGCGTTTGAATTCCCGAAGAGCTTCGCGCACAAGACGTGCGTCACCCGGATTATCTTCAATCAGCAACAGATTGTTCGTTATGCCATTTGCGTGAGCCGACATTGCACCCATTATCCAATCGGGTGGGTAGTTATCCTATACCCCGTCCCTGTTTCCCGCTCTGCGAATCTCTTGAATTATAAAAAGAAAAGAGAACAATGGTTCCCCAACCACCGACCGCACCCCATATCCTAGAATAGCAATTTGCTAAATTAGCTACCCTTAAGACTGGTTCTCATACTTTGACACGAAAATCAAATCAATAAGGCCTTGTTAAGGTAGAAATCATTATTCTTACGTATGAAATATAATATCTCATAAGTGGTGGTGGAAGGGGAGAAGGGATATTTTTATCACCGCCGTATCTGCCGGATTTCCGGGCGGATCATGATGGGTGAAAACGGGCGGTATCGCCCGGCTGGCAACGTGTCGGGGAATGGTTGCCAGGTTCATCAACTGCAAACAGTTTTACAGCGCCATTCCGCGAATTGCCAGCCCAGATCATCGGGGGCTGCTTGGTCGGGATCTAGTTTGCTGTGATCCCGATCTCTTTTGCCAATGCATCAAACCGGGCGACCAGATCGGGCTGATCGGCAAATACATCCGATGCCTTCTGATAGGCGGCCTGTGCCTTGTCCTGTTTCCCCAGCACCATATAGGCCTGCATCAGCCGTGCCCAGCCTTCCGGATCGTCCGGATTGCCGTCAAGACGATCGGCCAGTCCATCGACCATCGAATTGATCATGTCCTGACGTTCTTCGGGTGTCATTTGCTGGGCGGCGGCGACATCGTCCTGGCTTGGACCATTGGATGGCGCGGCCTTTGCGACATCAAGTCGCCCTTCGATATCAATTCCCTGGGCAAGGGCGGCATCCTTGATCCGGGCAACCACCATCGGTAACCAGGCCGCATCAGCCGGGGCACTGTTGGCAAGCGCGATCCAGCGATCAACAGCCGCGGCAATATTGCCATCCTGTGCATCGGTAAGGCCCAGATAATACTGGATGCGCGGGTCGCCGCTTTGGGTTGTCGCGGCTTCTTTAAGGACACCGCGTGCGGTCGCATTGATCTGGCCATTGTCGCCACGGATCAGGCTTTCGGCATACATGGCAAGATAATCGCCATCGCGATCAGACAGTTTGACGGCCTCAAGAAACGCAGTCTGTGCCTCGACCGGGCGGCCAAGCGCCATCAGGCTGGCGCCAAGCAGTTCCCACCCCTTAAGGTTTTCCGGATCGGCAATCAGCTTTTGCGAAAGATCACTGACCGCACGGTTGAGTGCGGCAAGCCGGTCGCTATTGATTGATTCTGCCTGTTGGATGGCATTGATTTCATCAGCCCGGCTGGCAATCGGCCGGTCGGGCATATCGGGGCTGCCAAGATCAAGATAAAGCCCGAACCCGCCAATCAGAAACAGCACAATCGCAAGGGCGGAATATATCCGAAGTGACGGCTTGCCGATGCCGGATGTCGCACCACTTTCCCGGGCCTTGATGCGCTGATCCGCATTCAGGATACGGCGTTGTACTTCGATACGTGCCGCATTGGCCTGTTCGGTGCTGAGGACACCGCGTTCGATATCGCGCTCGATCTCGGCCAGCTGGTCGCGATAAACCGCAAGATCATGGTTCAGTTCACTGTTGCCGTTTTGATCGTCGTCATCAGACGCAGCATCGGCACCCGTTTCACGCTGACGCAGGACCGGCCAAAGGACAAAGCCCGCAACAAGCAGCGTAATGGCGGCAAGAACAATCCAGATGGTCATGAAGGTTTCCTAGCCCTGACGCTTATTCTGCGGGAACGGCTTTGGCCGCTGCCTTGTGGGAACGGGTCGGCGCACCAATCCGGTAACGTCTGTCCGAAAGCGACATCAGCCCGCCAAACACCATGATCAGGCCACCGGCCCACATCCACGGGATCATCGGTTTGACATAGAACCGCGTGATCCACTTGCCGCTTTCATCCTGATCGCCGATCACGGCATAGATATCGCCGGTAAAGCTTGATTGAATCCCGGCCTCTGTGGTGGGCATGCCCTCGACCGTATAGACACGTTTTTCAGGCGTCAAAATGACCGTGCGTTCACCCGGTGTGGCAATGGTGATGGTTGCTTCACGGGCGACAAAGTTCGGCCCCTGATATTCCCGGATCGCGCTGAGCGTAAAGGTATGATCGGCAATATGTGCGCTTTCCCCGACCGCAAGCGACTGCACGGCTTCTTCGGTCCAGGCTTGTGATCCGGTAATCCCGGCAACCACGATTGCCACCCCGGCATGGGCCAGCATGGTGCCATGGGCCGAACGCGGAAGGTTCTTCATCCGGCGCAGACTGGTGGCGAACGGTTCGCGCAAAAGCTTGATCCGCCCGGCCCATTCAAGGATCGATCCGACAAATAGCCAGGTCGCCAGTCCAAGCCCGAACAGGGCAAAGGCCGGCCCGCCGGCAAGCCACAAGGTGACCAGAACGACCACAACCGTTGCCGCCAGCGCGATCTTGAGCTTGTTGAATACGCCCAAAAGGTCGGCACGTTTCCAAGGCATCAGCGGACCCAGCGCCATGGCAATGATGACCGGGGTCATGATCGGCACAAAGGTCGCGTTGAAGAACGGCGCACCTACCGAAATCTTTTCCCCGGTCACGGTTTCAAGCAACAGCGGATAAAGCGTGCCCAGTAACACCATGGCCGCCGCAATCGAAAGCAGCACATTGTTAAACACAAGTGCGCCTTCGCGCGAAATCGGCTGGAACAGTCCGCCACCCCGAAGGTTGGGCGCACGCCATGCATAAAGGCCAAGCGACCCGCCAACCGTAATAAACAGCAAGAACAGAATAAACACGCCACGCGTCGGATCGGTGGCAAAGGCATGAACCGATGTCAGCGCCCCGGAACGCACCAGAAACGTCCCAAGCAACGAGAACGAAAACGCCAGGATCGCCAAAAAGATCGTCCAGCTTTTCAGCGCATCACGCTTTTCGACCACAATCGCCGAATGCAACAGCGCCGTACCGGCAAGCCAGGGCATGAAGGATGCGTTTTCCACCGGATCCCAGAACCACCAGCCGCCCCAGCCAAGCTCGTAATAGGCCCACCAGGAACCAAGCCCGATACCGGCGGTCAGAAACACCCATGCCGCAAGCGTCCATGGACGGACCCAGCGCGCCCATGCCGGATCAACCCGCCCTTCAATCAGGGCGGCGACTGCAAAGGCAAAGGCAACGGAAAACCCGACATAGCCCAGATACAGGAAGGGCGGATGGATGGCGATGCCAGGGTCTTGCAGCAACGGGTTCATGCCCTCACCATCAAGCGGCGGGTTGATCACGCGCTCAAACGGGTTTGAGGTCAGAACGATAAACAGAATGAAGCCAACACCAATCAGCCCCATCACGCCCAGCACGCGGGCCAGAAGCGTTGGCGGAAGATTGCGCCCGAATGCGGCAACCGCACCACCAAACAGGGTCAGGATCATCACCCAAAGCAGCATCGATCCTTCGTGGTTTGCCCACACACCGGTGATCTTGTAGATCATCGGTTTGGAGGTATGGCTGTTTGACAGAACATTGAGAACAGAGAAGTCAGACGCCACATATGCATAGGTCAGCGCCAGAAAACTGGCGGCGACCAGTGCAAAACAGGTGATCGCCAGTCGCGGCGCCACCATCAAAAGAACCGGGTCTCTGCGCGATGCGGCCAAAAACGGCAAGGTCGACTGGGCGAGTGCCACAACAAGTGACAATATCAGTGCGTAATGTCCGATCTCTACAATCATTAGGTTCTCTCTTGTGCGCCCGATTGCGAGATATAATCCCTTAAAACAGGCTTGGAAACCTTGCGGAATATCAAATATGCGCTATTTGCTGCACAACGCTGGGCGAAAATATGGCAATAGTCATTACATATTATGCTCAAACAGGCTATAAAACCGCTGTCAGGTGGCAGATTGGGCGGCCAGAGGTCAACAACGTATGAGTCAATGTCCCGTCATTGACATAGCGCAGAAAGAAATGTGGGCACGTCGTGCAACGACGGCCTCCATTGTCATTGCTGCGACCCTGATCATCATCAAGGCTGTTGGCTGGTTCCTGACGGACTCGGTTAGTCTGCTGTCCTCCATGATTGATAGTATGCTTGATGTCGGCACGTCTGTGATCAACTTCATGGCGGTCCGTTCGGCATGGCGCCCGGCCGATCATGATCACCGTTTCGGCCATGGCAAGGCAGAACCCCTTGCCGGGCTGTTTCAGTCGGCCTTCATGATCGGGGCGGCTGTTCTGGTCCTGGCCGAGGCCGCATCAAGGCTCAATGAACCCAAACAGATTTCCTTTGCCTATGAAGGCATCTGGATCATGGCTGTGTCACTTGTCATGACAGTCGGTCTGGTACTGTTGCAGCGCAAGGCAGTGCGAATGTCGGGCTCGGTGGCGGTTGATGCCGATTCCATGCATTACAGCAGCGACATTCTGGCCAATCTTGCCGTGATCATTGCCCTGTTTGCCGGGGTATCCGGATTTGCCTGGGCCGATCCGGCAATCGGCGCACTGGTGGCAAGCTTCCTGCTGTTTTCCGCGATCAAGGTCGGACGCAATTCGGTCAAGGTCCTGATGGATGCGGAACTGCCCGATTCCGACAGCCAGCGCATTATTGAACTGACCATGAAAAACGCATCGGTGATCGGCATTCACCGCCTGCGCACGCGGTCATCGGGCGTGCATCGCTTTGCCGAGATCGAACTGATCATGGATGGCGGGATGTTGATGCGCGAAGCCCACACCATCTGCCATCAGGTAATGGACAGCATCCGCTCCGAATATCCCGATCTTGATATCACCATCCATCCCGAACCGCCCGAAGACATCCATCTCGATGAATATAGCGGCTATACCGAAGACCCGGAATTCTGGCACACCGGTCGCGCCAAACGCGCCGGCCAACACGACATCCCGGTTTCCAACGCCGGAAGCGAAGTCGCCGCCATGGGGCGCTAACCGCCAAAAGACTAGGCTTGAATGAAAACGGCTGGAAACATGTTCCCAGCCGTTTTGTTTATGATGATGTTGGGTGTGGCAATCAGTCCCAGCTAAGCGCGCCGCCGTTCTGATATTCGATCACCCGGGTTTCAAAGAAGTTCTTTTCCTTTTTCAGATCCATGGCTTCTGACATCCAGGGGAACGGGTTTTCGACCTCGTTAAATACGGGGGCAAGGCCAAGCTGACCACAACGGCGGTTGGCGATGAAGTGCATATATTGCTCACAGAGCTCGGCATTCAGGCCAAGGAAGCCATTGGGCATGGTGTCGCGTCCATAGGCCGCTTCAAGTTCGGCAGCGTCACGCAACATCGCACGAATTTCTTCCTGAAATTCCGCTGTCCAAAGATGCGGGTTTTCAGCCTTGATCTGGTTGATAACATCAATCCCGAAATTGAGATGGATGCTCTCGTCACGCAGGATGTACTGATATTGTTCGGCGATACCGACCATCTTGTTGCGCCGGCCAAGTGACAGGATTTGCGCAAATCCGGTGTAAAACCACATGCCTTCAAACACGACATAGAACGCCACAAGATCGCGCAGGAAATCCTGATCGCGTTCGGGCGTGCCGGTGGCAAAATTCGGATCATCAAGGTGCTTGGTATAATTTAACGCCCATGCCGCCTTGTCAGTGATTGACGGCACTTCGCGGTACATGTTGAAAAGCTCACCCTCATCCAGACCAAGGCTTTCGACAATATACTGAAACGTATGGGTATGAACGGCTTCCTCGAAGGCCTGTCGTAAAAGATACTGGCGGCATTCCGGGTTGGTCAGGTGGCGATAAATTGCCAGAACGATGTTGTTGGCAACAAGGCTTTCGGATGCGGCAAAGAAGCCAAGATTGCGTTTCAGCATCCGACGTTCATCATCGGTCAGACCATCGCGCGATTTCCAAAGCGCGATGTCGGCCTGCATGGAAACCTCGGTCGGCATCCAGTGATTGTTGCAACCCGCAAGGTACTTGTCCCAGGCCCAGCCGTATTTGAGCGGCAGAAGCTGGTTCACATCGGCCCGCGAATTGATCATCGCCTTGTCACTGACCGTGACACGACCGCCGGAACGGTCAATCTCGCCAAGTCCGGTGGCATCTGTGGTTCCGTCCCCGGCATCAGATGATGCCGGGTTGCTGGTGACATTGTTTGTCGCAGCGGGAGTGTCGTTTTCAACCCAATCTAGCATGGTTCTCGTTCCCGTTTTCTTGTTACTGGCAGGCTTCACAATCCGGATCGTCAAGAGAGCAGGCCTTGCCCCAGACGTCCCCACTGGTGATCGCATCGGATGCGGCGCCCGCATCAATGACGGCGGATGGACGATTGCTGACTGCGGGCGCTGTTGCTGGCGCTGGCGCGGTGACAGGCGAAGGCAACGGGGCAGGGTTTGCGGCTTGCGGGGCATTCACCACCGCATTCAGCCGACCATCGGTGCCCTTAAGTGTCGATTTCTCGACATGGGTCGCGGCACTTGATCGCAGGTAATAGGTGGTTTTGAGTCCGCGCAACCACGCCAGACGATAAAGATCATCAAGCTTTTTGCCAGACGGATTGGCGATATAAAGGTTCAGGGACTGCGCCTGATCAAGCCACTTCTGACGACGTGATGCCGCCTCGATCAACCAGGATGAATCAAGTTCAAATGCGGTTGCATAAAGCGCCTTGAGGTCATCGGGAATGCGGTCAATCTGGCCGATGCTGCCATCATAATATTTCAGGTCGGATATCATCACCTCGTCCCAAAGACCGCGTTCTTTCAGATCACGGACAAGGGCGGCATTGACCACCGTGAAATCGCCAGACATGTTCGATTTCACAAATAGGTTGCGATAGGCGGGCTCAATTGATTGGCTGACGCCACAAATGTTGGAAATCGTTGCGGTCGGGGCAACCGCCATGGTGTTGGAATTGCGCATACCCGTCGATTTGACACGTTCGCGCAGGCCATCCCAATCAAGACATTGGGTCCGGTCCACATTGAATTCCGAACGAACGTCGGCAAGCAGTTCAAGGGAGTCGATTGGCAGGATGCCCTTTGACCAAAGCGATCCGTCGAAGCTTTCATAGCGGCCACGTTCGGCGGCAAGGTCAACCGATGCCGAAATGGCGTGGAAGGCAATGGCTTCCATGCTCTCATCGGCAAAATCGATTGCCTGTTCCGATGCATAGGCGATTTTGAGTTTCTGCAACGCATCCTGGAAGCCCATCAGGCCAAGGCCAACCGGGCGATGACGCATGTTGGAATAGCGTGCTTCGGGGATGGTGTAGAAGTTGATATCAATGACGTTATCAAGCATCCGCATCGCGGTTTTCACCGTTTGTGCCAGCTTGTCGTGATCAAGGCCGTCTTCGGTGACATGGGCCAGAAGATTGATCGAACCAAGGTTACAAACCGCGACCTCGTCTGCCGATGTATTGAGTGTAATTTCCGTGCACAGGTTTGATGAATGCACCACGCCACGATGTTGTTGCGGGGAGCGGATATTGCACGGGTCCTTGAAGGTGATCCATGGATGACCGGTTTCAAACAGCATGGTCAACATGCGCCGCCAAAGATCCACCGCGCGCACGGTTTTGAAATTCGTGATCTGGCCGCTATTGGCCTTGGCTTCATATGCCTTATACGCGGTCTTGAATTTCGCACCATAAAGATCATGCAAGTCCGGCGTGTCATCGGGCGAAAACAGGGTCCATGGCGCATCTGCCATCACTCGTTCCATGAACAGGTCCGGTACCCAGTTGGCCGTGTTCATGTCATGCGTCCTGCGGCGGTCGTCGCCCGTGTTCTTGCGCAGATCAAGGAACTCTTCGATATCGATGTGCCAGGTTTCAAGATAGGCACAAACAGCCCCCTTGCGCTTGCCACCCTGATTAACCGCAATGGCGGTGTCATTGGCGACTTTCAGAAACGGAACCACGCCCTGGCTTTGGCCATTTGTACCCTTGATATGGGCGCCAAGACCACGCACCGGGGTCCAGTCATTGCCAAGACCGCCGGAATATTTCGCCAAAAGCGCGTTGTCCTTGACCGATTTGAAGATGCCATCAAGGTCATCGGGCACGGTGGTCAGGAAGCAGGATGACAGTTGCGGGCGGCATGTCCCGGCATTGAACAGGGTCGGGGTCGATGCCATGAAGACAAAGGTCGAAAGCTGATCATAAAATTCGATTGCCTTGGCTTCGCGGTCGATCTCACGGATGGCAAGACCCATGGCAACCCGCATGAAAAAGGCCTGTGGCAGTTCAAACCGCGACCCTTTGACATGCAGGAAGTAACGGTCATAAAGCGTCTGAAGTCCCAGATACTGGAAGTTCAGATCGCGTTCCGGTTTGATCGCAGCGGCAATCTTTTTCAGGTCAAACTTTAACAATTCCGGATCAATCAGGCCGGACTTGATGCCTGCCTTGATCGCGGCGGGGAAATAGGTCGCGTATCGTGCGCCCATCTCGGCCTGGGTGGCTTGTTCGGGCTGGTCGAAGACGAAGCTCAGGGCTTCTGTCCGAAGCTTGTCAAGTAACAGGCGTGCGCTGACAAAGGCGTAATTCGGTTCGCGCTCTACCAGTGTTCGGGCTGCCATGATCGGGGCAAGTGCCAATTCCCCGGTGGTGACACCGTCATAAAGGTTCTTTCTGGTTTCTTCCATGATCGGTGCTGTGCTGACGCCATCAAGGTCGCCACAGGCCTCGGCAATCACGGTCGCCAACCGGTCAATATCAAGCAACCTTTTGCTGCCGTCGGGCAGGGTGACATGAAGTTCGGGCTGCCCGGCCTTTTTGCTTTTCTTGCGTGCATCAAGCTTGGCGCGTTCGCGCGCACGGTCTTCACGATACAGGACATAGGCGCGCGCAACCTTGTGATGTTCGCTGCGCATCAGGGCCAGCTCGACCTGATCCTGTATATCTTCGATCTGAAGGGTATGGCCCGGCGCGGCCCGCTTTAACAAGGTCGTGGTAACCTGATCGGCCAATCCATCGACAATGTCATGTACCCGATGTGATCCCGACGCGGTTTCACCCTCTGCGGCAAGAAATGCCTTGGTCAGGGCTGTTTTGATTTTGGTTGCATCAAAGGCCGTGACCGATCCGTTACGACGGATCACCTGATAGATGGTGTATGAATTTGATGAAGGATCGGAAACGGCTGGCCGTTCCAACTCGACTGTTTCTGACATCGTAAGCCCCAATCATATGGGGGCAAAGGCCAAACGGAGGTATGCAGGGATGATTGGCGGTCTGCCAGTCAGATCACAAGCACTCCACCGGGACACCCCGCCCGTGAATGTTTACGTTCGCTCACGGCAGGTCTCCTGGCTTGCGGATCGATGCTTCATCCGGCCTTCCCGAAATGCCAAGCATTTCAGTGACCATGGTTGGATTAATGCTAGCCGCTTACAGTTGCGGGGGCAGCTTCGGCATTGTCGTGCATATGCAAAACGCACCGAATTCCCTCTTAGCCTTCAAACCGATATGGTTCGGTAAGAAGGACCGTGATGTCTATATATTGGGTTCGGATTGAAAATTTCGTCAATATATATGTTTTCTTGACAGGTTTTACCGATCCCGGTGATCGGGCGCGAAGCCAAGAATTATCAGTCTATATAAGCAGATCCAAAAAAGTGACGGGCCCTTTCGGGGCCCGTCCTTTTTTCTTCTTTGGTTTGCTGTGTCGGAACTTGATGACCGAAATCAGAGAACCGTAAGCATGCTTGCAACCAGCGGATGGCGAACAATGTCCTTGTCGCGCAGCTGGACACAGGCGACATCTTCGACATTTTCAAGTCGCTCGGACATTTCCGAAAGACCCGACATTTCCGGCAGTAGGTCGGTCTGATCCGGGTCGCCGGTCAGGATCATGGTGGAATTCCAGCCCAGACGGGTCACCAGCATCTTGAGCTGCCCGTATGTGCAGTTCTGGGCTTCGTCGATGACGACGAAGGCATTGTTCAGGGTACGGCCACGCATATAGCCGATCGGGGCAATCTCAATCGTGCCGTCCGAAAGGTATGTGCGCAGGCGCTTGGTGCCAAGACGATCATTAAGCGCGTCATAAAGCGGGCGAAGATAAGGTGCCATCTTGGCTTCGACATCGCCGGGCAGGAAGCCGATATTTTCGCCGGCTTCAACAGCCGGGCGGGCCAGAACGATACGACCAATATCACCCTTATCAAGGGCTTCGACTGCCTTGGAAACGGCGATATAGGTTTTACCGGTGCCTGCCGGGCCAAGGGCAAGGACCAGGTTGAAGGCATCAATGGCTTCCATCAATGCGGCTTGGTTTTCACTTTTCGGGCGGATGTTGCGGCGGTAGCTTTGATCGCGTTGTCCTTTCTGTTCTGCGACTTCCCCCTGAAGCGGGTGCCAGTCAGCGTTCTTTTCATCAAACAGTTCATGGACATTGTTGTCGGACTGTTGCGGACGGTTACGACGGCGTGCTGCGCGCTTACCCATGACGATCACCTCATCAAATGTGCCAAAAAAGCAAAACGCGCCATTCCGTCATGGAAAGGCGCGCATTCAATTTTCATCTTGCGATGGAAGTGGCGGTAGGAGTTTCCGCCGGTCACAACATGTTGCATGTGCGATCCGGGGGGCGAAAATTCTCGTTGTAAGACGCTTTTTCGCGGCACTCGGGAACCCCTCCTGCGGTCCAGTGATTGACCGTTAATTGGAATCGTACCCCTATATGCAGTGTCTTGTCACGGTTTTTTGCACGATGAAATTTTCGTGAATCCGGATTGTGAGTCTTTTCAGTCATTTATCCCGCATCTGCGAAAGAACTTTTTTGTTCAACTCTGCGGTGTGATGGCGCTTCTTGCCGGAAGGGCGGCACTGATGATCCAGCTGATGGTCAAAAACGCGATCGACGTCACAAGACATCCGACCAGCCCGCCATAGGAATAGGCAACGCCCGACAGAATGGTCCCGCAAAGCCTCCCGATGGCATTGGACATGTAATAAAACCCGACATTCATCGCGACCTTGTCGCCGTCGGCATAGGCAAGGATCAAATAGGAATGCAGTGACGAGTTCACGGCAAAGACAATCCCGAACACCAAAAGCCCGCCCAGAACTGCAAGTTGCGGCGCAATCCCCTGTGTGACGGCCGCGGCAATGGCAGTGGTCACCGCGATCAAGGCTGCGATCCAGAACCGGGCGGTGCGGCCATCGGGTTCGTGTGATCCGGCGCGCAGCATTTTGGGCGCGAAGGCCTGAATGAAGCCGTATCCGATCACCCAAAGCGCCATATAGGTGCCTACCTCGATATGGTTCCAGCCCAGTTCGGCTGCCAAAAACACCGGCAGTCCGACCACAAACCAGATATCACGCGACCCGAACAGGAAAAGCCGGGCTGCCGACAAGACATTGATCTTGCGGTCACGCGAAAACACGTCCCGGAATTTGGGTTTGATCTTTTCTGACGGTCCGGACATGGCATTGCCCAGTGACAGTGCAACCGCGATCAGCGTGATGGCAAGACCGACAGCCATGGCAAGCAATGCCCCGGAAAATCCAAGCCAGGACAAAAGCGCACCGCCCATGAAAAAGCCGACCCCTTTAAGGGCGTTTTTCGAGCCGGTCAAAAGGGCAACCCATTTGAAAAGCGCGCCCCCGGCATCTGCGGGCACCAGAACCTTGATTGCCGATTTGCTCGACATCTTGGTCAGGTCCTTGGCCACACCCGATGCGGCCTGAAGTCCCATGACATAGATAACCGAAATGGCCGGTGCCCAATCGGCCTGTGTTTGCGAAAGTGCGGCAAGCGATGCGATCTGAAGGATCAATCCGCTATAAAGGGTAAAGCGCAGCCCGCGTGTTTGTGCCAGCCATCCGCCAACCAGATTGGTTACAATCCCCGCCACTTCATAGAGGATGAACAGAAGGGCAATTTCAAATGCCGAATAGCCAAGGGCATGGAAATGCAACAGCACCAGCATCCGCAACGCCCCGTCAGTCAGGGTGAAGCCCCAATAGGCCCCGGTCACAAGTGCATAATTGCGAATGGCAGATGACATGATCGGCATTCCTAAAGCGATTGCGCGACTTTGGCAGCCAGATCCGCCATACGACAGACATAGCCCCATTCATTGTCATACCAGGCCAGTATTTTGACCTGTCGCTTGTCGATCACCATGGTCGATCCGGCATCAATGATCGAAGACCGGCTGTCATTAAGGTAATCGACACTGACCAGCGGGCGGTCTTCATAGCCCAGAATACCGGCAAGATAGGTTTCCGATGCCTCGCGCATCAGGCGATTGACCGTTTCAACATCGGTATCGCGCGCCACTTCAAACACGCAATCGGTCAGCGATGCGTTCAGAAGCGGCACACGCACGGCGATCCCGTTCAATTTGCCTGCCAATTCCGGATAAATCATCGTGATCGCGGTGGCGGAGCCGGTGCTGGTCGGGATCAATGATTGCAGACACGACCGCGCCCGGCGCAGGTCATTATGCGGAAGATCGACAATCGTCTGGGTGTTGGTCACATCATGGATGGTGGTGATCGAACCATGCTTGATGCCAAGTTGTTCGTGCATGACCTTGACCACCGGGGCCAGACAATTGGTGGTGCAGCTTGCCGCTGTCAAAAGATGATGTGTCGCCGGATCGTAAAGATCATCATTGACCCCATAGACGATATTAAGCGCACCTTCCTTGACTGGGGCTGCGACGATGACCTTTTTCACACCCTGATCAAAATAGGGCTGAAGCGTTTCGGGCGTTTTGAATTTGCCGGTGCATTCCAGAACGATGTCGCACCCCATGCCGATCCAGTCGGTGTCGGCCGGTGTGGCGTTTTCGGAAAACGAAATCTTGTGGGTCTGATCAATCACCACCTGGTCATTGATGCAATCAACCCGGTTGGACCAGCGGCCGTGAACCGAATCAAATTCCAGAAGATGGGCCGCGGTTTTGGCCCCGCCCCGGATTTCATTGATATGAACAAATTCAAGGTTCGGGTGGCCCCAGCCCGCCCGTAAAACCAGCCGCCCCATGCGGCCGAAACCGTTGATGCCGATGCGTATTTTCTTGCTCATCTCGATAACCTGAATGCGTTGATTACTTGTTTTGCGGGGCGGTGTTTGATGCGAACCAGCCACGTGACCGGTTGGCAATGGCAACCAGCGACAACATCACCGGGACTTCGACCAGAACGCCGACCACGGTCGCCAATGCCGCCCCCGATGAAAAGCCGAACAGGCCAATGGCGGTGGCGACCGCCAGTTCAAAGAAGTTTGATGCACCGATCATTGCCGAGGGTGCGGCAATCCTGTGCTCCACCCCCAGAAACTTGTTGGCGACATAGGCGATGGCAGCAATGAAATAGGTCTGCAAAATGATCGGCACGGCCAGAAGCGCGATGATGATCGGCTGGGCAATGATCTGTTGCCCCTGAAAGGCAAACAGCAAGACCAGTGTTGTCAGCAGCGCAATCATCGAAACCGGTTTGAGCCGGGCATCAAATGCATTGAAATGATCCATGCCGCCCTTCATTACCCGGCTTCGGATCACCTGACCGGCCATCACCGGGATGACGATAAAGGCGACGACTGAAATGGTCAGGGTTTCCCATGGAATGCTAATCGCCGAAATACCAAGCAACAGCGCAACAATCGGGGCAAAGGCGAAAATCATGATGGTGTCGTTAAGGGCCACCTGCGTCAGGGTGAAATTGGCATCCCCCTTGGTCAGGTGCGACCAGACAAACACCATCGCCGTGCACGGTGCTGCCCCCAAAAGGATCAGGCCCGCGATATAGCTTTCAATCTGGGCCTCGGGCAAAAGCGGGCGAAACAGAAACCCGATAAACAGCCAGCCAAGTGCTGCCATGGTGAACGGTTTGATCAGCCAGTTCACGCCAAGCGTCACGCCAATGCCGCGCCATTGCCGACCGACTTCGTGCAAGGCGCCAAAATCGACCTTCATCAGCATCGGCACGATCATCAACCAGATCAGAACCGTCACCGGCAAATTGATCTCATAGGCCGTCAGATTGCCGATCGCCTGAAACAGGGCCGGAAACAGTTCGCCAAGCACAATGCCGGCCACGATGCTGACCGCAACCCAAACCGTAAGGTAGCGTTCAAACAATCCCATGGCGACGGTGTCCTTTTTCTGTGTCATGCATCCTCGCGGTCTGAAATATGGCCGATCCTGTCGATTTCCTTTTGCAGCGACAGGCGATCAAGTGACGCAAAAGGCAGGCTTGTGAAAATCGAAATCCGGTTGCGCAACATCCGATAGGTATCGGCAAAGGCCAGCCGTTTCTCGGCTTCGCTACCCTCAATCCCGGCCGGGTCGGGCACACCCCAATGGGCGGTCATCGGGGATCCGGGGAAGATCGGGCAATCTTCATTGGCGGTGGCGTCGCAAACGGTGAAAACGAAATCAAATTTGATTTCGTCCTGCTCGGAATAAACTTCCATCCCCTTTGAGGAAAAGCTGCTGATATCGTGCCCAAGGCTGCTCAGAAGCTCCTGCGCATAGGGGTGAATTTCGCCCCGTGGATAGGACCCCGCGCTAAAGCCAAAGAAATGATCGTGACCTTCCTTTTTCAGGATGGCTTCGGCCAGGATGCTGCGCGCCGAATTGGCCCGGCACAGAAAAAGCACGTTATAGGTTCCACCAGACATGTGTTTGTCCCCTGAAAGGCAGATTGAATTAACAGCATTCTGTCTTTGGTGCCGTCACCGGTGCCAGCCCGCAAAGCTCCGGGCGCCCCTGACAGCAATCATCGGTCAGAAATCCCAGCAATGCCCGCATGGCGACGGGCACAATGCGATAAATCATTGATCGGCCATCACGCGTGGCGGTGATCAGTCCCGCATTGCTCAATGTTGCCAGATGCGATGACATTGTGTTGTGCGGGATGCCGATCTGGCGTGCCAGTTCCCCGGCGGCCATGCCGGTTTCACCGGTCGCGGCCAGCAAGCGAAAAGCAGCCAGTCTGTGTTCCTGTGCCAATGCGGCCAGGGCGGTAATTGCGTTATTTGTGTCCATATGTCTGGAATTATCGACATATTGATCAATTGGCAAGTGACAATTGCGTGTCATGATGCTGGTTTAGGCCAAAGATCGATTTTTATGTTTTAGTATCAATGCCTTATTCTCAGCGCAAAAATATGTTTAAATAACTAGAAATATAGTTATGATTGCGACATGAAAGAAAAAGACATTGCACCTGCCTTTGCGGCACTGGGTCATGAAGCCCGATTGAAAATCTATCGCCAACTGGTCAAGGCCGGACGCGATGGGTTGAATATCGGTGATATTGGCCGTTTGCTTGGATTGCCGGCATCGACCCTGGCGCATCATCTTGGCACGCTGGTTCAGGCCGGTCTTGTCACCCAGGAAAAACAGGGCCGTGAAACCCGCAACCGGGCGGATTTTGATGTGATGCAGAATATCGTCGGCTTCATTGCCGATGAATGTTGCAGCGGTGTTGATCTTTCACCCCTGTCATCAGGCGGTTCCACTACCGAAACCGATGCCACAAGTAACAAGGATTCCAAGGCCCTTGCATAAGCGGGTCTTTTGTTTGGGAAAATATAACTAATTTTCTAGGGATATGGATATGACTGCCCTGACAATCCAACTCCGCTGCATCGGCGTTTCAGTCCGTCATTTTGACCGCGTTCTGTTGGCGGGATTGGCGATTTTGCTGGCGGTCTATCTGTTCGATCCTGCGCAACTGGTGCCAAGCATTGAATTCACCCTTGATGCCTTTATCGGAACCGCGCCCTATTTGTTGCTGTCGATCGCGATTGCCGCCTATGCCACGGCAAGCGGGGCGGATAACCTGATCTCGCGGGCCTTTGCCGGGCATCCGGTGCGCATGGTCTTTACCGCTGCCGCATTCGGGGCCTTGTCACCGTTCTGTTCCTGCGGGGTTATTCCGCTGATTGCGGCCCTGCTGGCCATGGGGGTTCCGCTTGCCCCGGTTATGGCATTCTGGCTGGCATCGCCGGTGATTGATCCGGCAATGTTTGTTTTGACAGCAGGCACCTTGGGAACCGATTTTGCGGTGATCAAAATGATTGCTGCCATCGCGCTTGGTCTGATGGGTGGCTTTGTCACGATGTGGCTGGTGGGGCGTGGGTTCCTCACTGATCCGCTGCGAGACGGGGTTGGCAATGGCGGATGCGGCGGGGCCAAGGTGCGCGCGCCCAAGGATGTCGTCTGGAAATTCTGGCAGGATGGCGACCGGGTGACCAGGTTCCGCAAATCGGCGCTTTCAAACATGATCTTCCTTGGCAAATGGATGGCTTTTGCCTTTTTGCTCGAAAGCATGATGGTGTCCTATGTCCCGGCCGAAAGTGTCAGCGGCCTGCTTGGCGGGGATGGCGTTGGTCCGATTGCCATTGCCACCCTTGTTGGTGTTCCGGCCTATTTGAACGGTTATGCCGCCCTTCCGGTGATGCAGGGCCTGATTGCCCAGGGCATGCAACCGGGGGCGGCGATGGCGTTTCTGGTCGCGGGCGGCGTGTCATCAATTCCGGCGGCGATTGCGGTGTTTGCCTTGGTGAAAAAGCCTGTCTTTGTCCTGTATCTGGCCTATGCGCTGGTCGGATCGTTCGCAATCGGGGTGATTTCGCAGATTTGGCTGGGCTGATTGCAGCCCTACATGCCCGATATGACGATTTCACGGTGGCATTGAGCGTAAAAATCGCTACATTGCGCGCCAAGAAATTCATATCGGATTAAAGTTGATAACCATGTCGATGATTGACCAGCAGGTATCGCGTCGCCGTACCTTCGCCATCATTGCCCACCCGGATGCGGGTAAAACGACCCTGACCGAAAAGCTGCTGCTGTTCGGGGGTGCCATTCAGATGGCGGGTGCGGTGAAGGCAAAAAAGGAACAGCGCGGCGCACGTTCGGACTTCATGAAGATCGAACAGGACCGCGGCATTTCCGTGTCTTCGGCTGTGATGACCTTCGAGTTTGAAAAGAACATCTTCAACCTGCTTGATACGCCGGGCCACGAAGACTTTTCCGAAGATACCTATCGCGTGCTGACCGCAGTTGATTCCGCCGTCATGGTGATTGACGGTGCCAAGGGCATCGAGGCCCAGACCCGCAAACTGTTTGAAGTCTGCCGTCTGCGTGACGTGCCGATCACCACATTCGTCAACAAGCTTGACCGTGAATCCCGTGATCCGTTCGAACTGATCGATCAGATCGAACAGGACCTGGCCCTTGATGTATCACCGGTAACATGGCCGATCGGGTCGGGCCGTGATTTCCATGGCTGTTACGATGTGGTCAATGATCAGCTTCTGTTCATGGAAAAAGGCGGCAATGTCGTCAAGGAAGCCATCCCGATCAAAGGCCTTGATGATCCCAAGCTTGATGAACTGATCCCGGATTATCTTCTGGAGAAGCTGCGCGAAGAAGTCGAAATGGTGCGCGAAATCTGCCCGCCATTTGATTTGCAAAGCTATCGCGAAGGGCATCTGACCCCGGTCTTCTTCGGGTCGGCAGTCAATAACTTTGGCGTGCGTGAATTGTTGCGCGGTATTGGCGATATCGCCCCGACACCGCGCCCGCAAGAAGCCGCAACCCGTCTGGTCGAAGCAGTCGAACCCAAGGTCGCTGGCTTTGTGTTCAAGGTTCAGGCAAATATTGACCCGAACCACCGTGACCGTATTGCATTCATCCGTCTGTGTTCGGGCCATTTCAAACGCGGCATGAAGCTTAAACATGTCCGTGCAGGCAAACAGATGGCGGTGCATAACCCGATGCTGTTCTTTGCCAATGAACGTGACATTGCCGAAGAAGCATGGCCGGGCGACATTATCGGCATTCCGAACCACGGCACGCTTCGTATTGGGGATACCCTGACCGAGGGCGAAGACCTTCGCTTCCGTGGTGTTCCGGCCTTTGCCCCGGAATTGCTGCAGAAAGTCCGTCTTGATGACCCGCTTAAGGGCAAGCACCTTCAGCGTGCCCTTGAACAGCTTGCCGAAGAAGGCGCATCCCAGGTCTTTAAACCGATGATGGGGGCGGACTGGATCGTTGGTGTGGTCGGGCAGCTTCAGTTCGAAGTTCTCAAGGAACGCATCGCGGCTGAATATGGCATCAAGGTCCATTTCGAACAGACCCCGGCCTATGCGGCGCGCTGGGTCATGGGCGATGACCCGCTTGAGATCAAGAAGTTCCGCGATTCAAACCAGTCGGCACTGTTTGAAGACCATGACGACACACTGGTCTTTATCGCGCGTAACGCCTGGCACCTTGAAACCACGCAACGCGACTGGCCGAACCTCAAGTTCGAGTCCACCCGCGAACAAAACATGGTTGCTGCCTAGGCATGAACATGCCGGCACAGACACAGCAAAGCAGGATGGCGGCAATCGATGGATTGCGCGCCATCGCTGTTTTGATGGTGGTTGCATTCCATTACCTTGGCCGCTGGCCCAACGATTACACCGGGCTTTCATTTGCGCCGATGTTTGAATTTGGCTGGCTTGGTGTTGATCTTTTCTTTGTCATCAGTGGCTATTGCATTGCCATGACGGCGGAACGGACGGGATCACTTGCAACATTCTGGGGGCGGCGTTTCGGACGGATTTATCCGGCCTATGCTGCGGGCGTGGTTCTGACCTTTGCGCTGGTCAGCTATTTTGGCCTGCCGGGCAAAGAAGTGACGATTGTTCAGGCGCTGGGAAACCTTCTTTTCCTCAATGCCGCCATCATGCCACCAGTCGATGGCGTGTATTGGAGCCTGATCGTCGAGCTTAAATTCTACTTTATCTATGGCTTCCTGCTGAGCATCAGCCGCCGCCCGTCGATTATTCTGGGCGGAATGGTTGGCTTGTTTGTGATCGGGCTTGGATTGCGGTTGGTCGGGATTGATCATTTCGACCGGATCATTCGACCGGAACATATCATCCTGTTCCTGATCGGTGCGGCTCTGTTTTTCGCTCATACCCGGGATTTAGACGCGCAGCAGCGTCCTTATTACCTGCTTGCTATTCTGGCGTATCTCGCAAGTTTTACGACCGGGGCCTATGACGCAGTGGTGCCCTATGCTGCTGTGACTCTTTTGGTTGGTGTTGTTGTGATCGCCACGCGGCGCTTGCCGATACTGAGTATTTTTTGGCCGGTCGGCCTGATTTCTTATAGTTGGTATCTGCTGCATCAGAATATCGGCCTGGTGATCATTCGTGCCGCGACCGATGCCAGGTTTGGCGATGCGCTGGCCGTGGCCTGTGCTGTGGCCGGAACGCTTGCTTTGTCGGTGGGGCTGTATTTCGCCTTTGAAAATCGAACCATCCGCAAGGCGGCCAACCAGTTGTTTGAAAAGATATTCTCTATCCTCAAACTCAACCGGTTGGCCAAACAGCCTGCGTAACGGATGGGGTAGCTAGCCGAAGAGATATCGGCCAATACCCACCAGAACCATCCCCACGGCCATTGCCGCAAACAGGTTACGTGCAAACGCCATGGTAACGACTGTTGCTGCCGCACCGGCAATGCCGATGGCCCCGGCTGAAAGCGCACTGGGCACCCAGACCGAAATCAGAACCGCACCGGGAAGGCGTTCAAGCACATGCGCCCAGCGGCCGTGTTGCGGCAACCGATCGGCCATCAAAAGCCCGCCCAGACGCATGCCATATGTTACAGCCGCCATGCCAAGGATGGTCAAAACGGCTTCAAGGCTGAAAGTCGTCAGATCAGGGAACTGGGTCATTTGCCGGCCTCCGGGCTGAGGGTCGCTGTTTTGCCGGTGTTGACGGTGCCTTCGGGGGCGCCATAGGCATCGCGGCCTTCCACGGCAAATTCGGCCTCAAGACTGTCATCATCCATATCCGGGCGCCATGTCAGGGCAGCGGTGACAACACCGGCCCCTGCACCGGCCAGGATCGACCAGGTGCCGGGCAGGGTATAATGCCCGATGATCGATCCGATCGCGGCGGCCACCCATGGCAAAAGGTCAACCTTGCCCTTCCACATGCCAATGGTCAGGGCGGCAAAAACCGCGGTAAAGGCGAAATCAAGCGCATAGACTTCCGGGTCGGGAATGCCCCCGCCCAGCAGGTAACCGGCAATATTGCCCGTGGCCCAGACCACACCAAGAAAGATCCCGCCACCCAGCAGAAAGCCCGGATTGGCAAGGTTTGGCTGGGTCATGGTCACCGCCCAGTTTTCATCGGCCACCATATGCATGCCGCAAATCTTGACCCAAAGCGGACGGCCGCGAAATACCGGACGAAGCGACGCACCGATCAGGATATAGCGCATATTGATCACCGCTGTTGCGATGATGATGGTGGCGGCCGGAATGGTTTCGCGCCACAGATCAACCGACACGAATTGGGCCGATCCGGCAAAGACCGTCAGGCTCATGAATAAAAGTTCGCCCAGCGACAAGCCGCGCTGGGACGCAAGAACGCCAAGCACCGCGCCAAAGATAATGGTGCTTGGCAAAAGTGGCAGGCACGCAATCGCGCCGCGTCTGATGGTATCAGGGTCGAAATGCCCGATTTGGGCAGGTCCGGGGCGTGACATTTCCGACATTTCCTATTGTTTTATGCGCCAGTTCATTTGGGGGCGACTGGCGGTTCCGGTTTGCTGGTGGGCGAGGAGCCAAGTCTTACAGGCTCCACTATCGGGCAGATCAGACAGGGCGTATTGGACGATATTGCTATTGCCCGATCAGGCGGTGATGTGAAATTCACACCCGCTTTGCGCCAAAGTCTTCGATCAGAAGGTCAAGAAACAGCTCGGCAACCGGATCAAGCTGCTTGTTGGAATCAAAGCTTGCCTGAAACATTGCCTCGACAAAGAACTGATCGGGGCGGATGGGGCGCATCCGTCCGGCTTCGACGAACTGTTTGGCGTAATGTTCGGGCAAATAACCCAGAAACGCACCCGACAGAATCAGGCGTGCCTCGGCCTCCATATCCGAAACCGTGGCGTGCGGGCGGGCGATCGCAAAATCCTTGAGGTCGCGGCCAAGCCAGAATTTGCGCCCGACAATCCGGAAGCGCCGGATTTCGTCAATATCGATTTCACTGTCGGGCTGATGATAAAGCGGGTGATCCACCCCGCAATAAAACCGGTGCATTTCCGGATAAAGCGAGATGTAGCTTAACCCCAGAACCGTTTTGGGAAAGGCACAGACACCGACCTGAATGGCGCCGGTCACGACTTCGCGCAGCAAATCATTGGGCGGATAGGTCACAACATTCAACGTTACATCCGGGGCCTGTTCGACAAAACGCGCGATGGTTTTTTCAATCTGGCGCGCCCCTGGATCGGTGATGGTGTTGTCGGTCAAACCGATGGTCAATGTGCCATTAAGCTTGTCGCGGAGCGACCGCATCTTGGTTTCATAATGCGATACCGATTTGAACAGGCGGTGGGCTTCTTCGAATACCACCTGACCTTCACGGGTCAGGGAAAAGCCGCTGCGCCCGCGTTTGCACAGGCTAAATCCAAGCCTTGTTTCAAGGGCGGTGACATAACTTGAAATGGTCGAAAGCGACAGATTGAGTTCGCTTTGTGCGGCTGCAAATCCGCCGGCTTCAACGATGGTCAGAAAAATACGCAAAAGCTTGAGATCGGTTTGTTCCATCGCCATTCCGACACATCCCCCGTGACTTACTTTGAAGAATCCCAAAGTAAGTTTCAGCATTACGTGATTTTTTCGGGTCGCGCAATTTGATCTGCTAGGCAAACGACATCGCTGTTCTGGGAAAAGGCGGTGGCAAGAAACAAAAACACAGGCGGGCCAAGACCCGCCAATTATCAGAGGTGGATCACATGGACGACATGAAAAAGGGTATCAGCCGCCGTTCCGTGCTGGCAGGGATTGCTGGCGGTTCTGCGGTTGCGATGGCGGGTATCACGGGTTTTCCGGGCATTCTGAAAGCCCAGGAAAAAAGCCTCAAGATCGGGGCTTATGGCGGGTATTTCAAAGACAGCTTTGACAAGCATATCTTCCCCGAATTCACCAAGGCGACCGGCATTGCTGTCGAATCGATTGCCCAGCCGACGGGCGAAGCATGGCTGGTGCAGCTTGAACAGGCAGCGCGCGCCGGTCAGGCACCTGCCGATGTATCGATGATTTCACAGGTCAGCATGCTGCGCGGTTCAGCCGCTGGCATCTGGGCGAAACTTGATCCGGCCAAAATGCCCAATGTTGCAAATGTCATCCCGGCCTTTATCAACAAATATGATGATGGCAGTGTTTGCGGGGTTGGTGCGGTTACCTGGTACATCACCCTTGTTTCCAACTCTGACGTGATTGGCGAAGCACCGACCAGCTGGGCCGAACTTTGGAAACCCGAACGTGAAGGCCAGCTTGGTCTTCTTGCGCTTGTCACCAACTCCTTCCTGCTGGATGTCACGGCCAAAACCTATTTCGGTGGTCAGGAAATCCTTGATACCGAAGAAGGCATTCTCAAGGTCATGGACAAGCTGGCCGAACTCAAAGACAACGTGCAGCTTTGGTATCGTGACGAAGCCCAGTTCGAACAGGCACTCAAATCGGGTGAAATCCCGATGGGCCAGTATTACCACGATGTTGCCGGTCTTGCGGCGGCCGATGGTTATCCGGTGCGCTCGACCTTCCCCAAAGAAGGCGGCATTAACGATTCCGGCAGCTGGGCGGTTTCCAAGGCTTCTGAAAAGCTCGATCTGGCCCATGTCTTTATCGATTTCATGAGCCAGCCGGAAATCCAGGCATTGCTGTCGCGCAAGGTCGGCACATCCCCGACCATTCCGCGGGCCAAAACCGGCCTGACCGATGCCGAATTCGCATCGGTTTCCTCGGAAATCGAACCGATCATTCCGCGTTATGACATGTATCAGCAGCGCGCCGACTGGCTGTCGCAGAAATGGACCGAACTGATTGTTGGCTAATTGCCAATCAGGGTCCGGCTTTTAACAGCTGATCTTGCAGACAGGCAGCATGCCCGGGGTGCAAATCACCCTGCCGGTCATCGATCATGGCCACGGCATGCTGCCTGGTTGCCTTGTCCAATGTCATAAACAGGATGCCCAATGTCTGGTCTGGTCTTTGATTCCATCGAAAAGAAGTTCGGTGACTTTACCGCCGTTCATGAAACCAGCCTTACGATCCCCAACGGGAAATTTGTGTGTCTTCTGGGGCCGTCGGGCTGTGGAAAGACGACCTTGCTGCGGATGATTGCCGGGCTCGAAGATCCGACCCATGGCCGGATCTTGCTTGAAGGAAACGATGTCACGCGCATTCCCACCCATCAGCGTGACTTCGGCATGGTGTTTCAGAATCTGGCACTTTTCCCGCATCTGACGGTGGGCGAAAATATCGCCTATCCGTTGCGTATTCGCGGCGGATCAAAGGCCGATTGTTTCAAGGCGGTCAAACGTCTTCTCGAACTGGTACAATTGCCAGATATGGCTGACCGTCCGGTCGCCAAACTGTCCGGCGGACAGCGCCAGCGCGTGGCGATTGCCCGTGCGCTTGCACTTGAACCCAAGCTTTTCCTGCTTGATGAACCGCTTTCGGCACTGGATGCCAAATTGCGCGAAAGCATGCAGATCGAACTCAAACAGCTTCAGCAAAAGCTGGGAATTACCACCATTGTCGTGACCCATGACCAGCGCGAAGCCATGACCATGGCCGATCTGGTGGTGGTGATGTCCCAGGGCAAGGTTCATCAGGTTGCCCCGCCGGTCGAAATTTATCGAAAACCCAAGGATGCCTTTGTTGCCGACTTTATCGGCATGACCAACCTGATTACGGGGCGGGTCAACGGGGCGGACCAGATTGCCGTTGCCGGTGGTATCTTGCTGGCCGATGATGTCCCGGCATCGGGGGATGTGACCATTTCAGTCAGGCCGGAAAATATCCGCCTTGCGAAAGATGACGGGGCAAATGCCCCGGGGATTTTGACAGGAACGGTGTCCTATATCCGTGATCTTGGTGCCAGTATCGAATTCTATCTTGATGTGTCCGGTCAACAGATTACCGCGATAACCACCCCGTCAGACCGCCCCGACGTTACGGCAGGTGACCGGGTTTCTGTGTCCTTCCCGCGGGAAGCCTGTGTGGTGTTGGGGGACGCATGAAGCTTAAACCGCAAAAATATGCCGACTACGCCACCATCGCATTCCCGGCCGGAATGCTGACGGTTTTCTTTGTGATCCCGTTCGGGATCATGATTGCCATTTCATTCTTTCAGCGCGTGCAGGGGGCGTTTTACGAACCGGCCTTTGTTTTTGAAAACTATGCGCGCTTTCTGACCGGGTTCTTTGGTGGAATTCTGGGCTTTTCGATTGGTTTGGCGGCACTGGTGGCGGTGGCTTCGGTCGTTCTGGCCTTCCCGTTCACCTATATCCTGACCCGTATGAGCCGCCAGGCACAGGTTGTCTGGCTGGTGTTTCTTCTATCGGTGTTGTCACTGTCAGAAGTCCTGATCGGCTTTGGCTGGTCGACCTTGCTGTCACGTACGGCCGGGATCACCAATCTTCTGGTGTCGCTGGGGATCATGGACAAACCGATGTCCTTGTCGCCCGGTTTCGGCGCGGTCATGACCGGTATGGTCTATCAGACATTCCCCTATACCGTGCTGGTGCTGTATCCCGCCCTGTCGCGTCTTGACCCGTCTCTGGTCGAAGCCGCCCGGACTCTGGGATCCGGACCGGTTCGCAGCTTTGCCAATGTTGTGGTGCCAGCCCTTCGCAACAGCATCGTTTCCACCCTGATCATGGTGTTTGTCTTTGCGCTTGGTTGCTATCTGTTGCCGCAATTGCTGGGCAAACCGTCTCACTGGACATTGTCGGTTCTGATCACGGATCAGGCGATCTATCAATCCAACATGCCATTTGCAGCGGCAATGGCGGTATTTCTGGTACTGGTCAGTTTGTCACTTGTCGCGATTTCGTTGCTCTATGGCAAAAAGGAGCACGCGGCATGATCAACAAATTTGTCCTGCGCCTGTTTCTTGGATCGCTTGTGCTTTTTCTGTCGGCGCCGCTTGTCGTGGTTGCCGGGGTGTCATTCAACGAAAAGAAATCGCTGTCCTTCCCGCCACAGGGTTTCTCGCTGGACTGGTATGCCCAGATTTTCACCGATGACGGTTGGCGTCAGGCCCTGTTTAACAGTGTCGGTGTGGCGATCGGGGCATCGTGTCTTTCGGTGATTGTCGCTTTTCCGCTGGCATGGTTCCTGTGGCGGTTTCATGCGCCCTGGGCGCGGATTGTCCAGGTGCTCGGACTGGCACCGTTTATCTTGCCCCCGGTCATAACCGCGCTTGGGTTCCTGAGTTTCTGGACCACGGCCGGGGCCTATGGGCAGCCATGGACGGTGGTGATCAGTCACGGCATTTTCTTTGTCACCTTGCCGCTTGTCACACTCACACTCGGGTTTGATGCCGTTGATGACAGTCTGGTCGAAGCAGCCGCCACCATGGGCGCTGATGACAAGACCATTCTGCGCACCGTGATCCTGCCTTTGATCCTGCCCTATATCATTTCGGGCATGGCCTTTGCGTTCGTGCTGTCGCTCAATGAATATATCGTTGCCTATATGGCGGTCGGCTTCACGGTCGAGACCCTGCCGATCAAGATCTTCAACTCCCTGCGATATGGCTATACGCCGACCATGGCGTCCGTGACAGTCCTGTTTGTGGCTGTGGCGGTGATTGTGTTCGGCCTGATTGCACGGTTTGGCGATTTGCCACGATTGCTTGGCGCCTGGCGCCATGACGAGGATGGCTGATGCAAATTTTGATCTGCCATATCCCCAACAATAAACGTCCCACCCGACCCTAGGAGGCCACCATCATGAACAGTGAAAAACTCGCAAAACTGCGCGAGAAATATGGCAACGCCAAAGGCGGCGACATGTTCGATCCGCACTTCAAGGAAGTGGCCGAAACCCAGTTTTCCGCAAGCGGCGAACGCAAATGGCCGTTTGCCGGCGTGCCGACTTTCCTTGATGCGCCTTTTGCCCCCGATGCGGCAAAAAACAACTTTGATGGTCTGGATGTTGCCCTTGTCGGGGTGCCGATGGATTTGGGCGTGACGAACCGGGCCGGCGCACGTCTTGGTCCGCGTGCAGTGCGCAACATCGAACGCATTGGCCCGTATGAACATGTTTTGCGCATGGTGCCCGGTGCCCATTGCAATGTTGCCGATATCGGCGATGTGCCGTTCCGCAGCCGCTTCTCGCTTGAAAGCTGTCACGAAGACATCGTCGATTATTTCACCAAAATCGTTGATGCCGGGGTGATCCCGATTGCCATTGGTGGTGATCATTCGATCAGCTATTCGATCCAGCGCGCTGTTGGCAAGGACCGCCCGGTCGGCATGATCCATCTTGATGCCCATTGCGATACCAGCGGCGAATATGAAGGGGCCAAGTTCCATCATGGCGGCCCGTTCCGCCAGTCAGTGATGGACGGGGTTCTTGATCCGGAACGCACCATCCAGATCGGCATTCGCGGCGGGGCGGAATATCTGTGGGAATTTTCCTATGACAGCGGCATGACCGTCATCCATGCCGAAGAAGTCCCGAAAATGGGTGTTGATGCCGTGATTGCCAAGGCACGCGAAGTGATTGGCGATGGCCCGGTCTATCTTTCATTTGATGTGGATTGTCTTGATCCGTCCTTTGCGCCGGGGACAGGCACGCCTGAAATCGGTGGTCTGACCTCGCGCGAGGCACTGGCGATTTTGCGCGGGCTCAAGGGGCTTGATTTTGTTGGTGCCGATATTGTCGAGGTCGCCCCGCAATATGATGCCACCACCAATACCGCCCATGTCGGTGCCCAGGTGCTGTTTGAGGAACTGTGTCTGGTGACCGATGCAATCAAACGCCGCAAGGGTGAGGGATAAGTCATGAAAATCGCGGTTTATCAGTCCGGCCAGGACGCAGTCATTGATAAACCGACCCGGATCGCGAACCTTGCGCGCCGCGCGCGTGAGGCCCGCGATGCCGGTGCTGATCTGATCATCGCACCCGAGATGTATCTGACCGGTTATAATATCGGGCGCGCCGCCATTCTTGCGGAATCTGAAAAGCTGTCGGGTGACAGCCTTACTGCGGTAAGCCGGATGGCACGCGAAACCGGGATTGCCATTGTTGTCGGCTTTGGCGAACTGGGCGATGACGGGCGCAATTACAATGCCTGTGCGCTGTTTGACAAGACCGGTAAACGCCGGTTGCTGCATCGGAAAATCCAGCTGTTTGGCGATCTTGATCGCAGTTGCTTTGCACCGGGTAACAACCTGCCGCTGGTGGTGGACTGGAACGGCATCAAGGTATCGATGCTGATTTGCTATGACGTCGAGTTTCCCGAACTGGTGCGCAGCATCGCGCTTAAGGGATGTGATCTTTTGCTGGTGCCGACCGCCCAGATGGCACCCTTTGACCGGGTCGCCGAAATGATGGTGCCGATCCGTGCGATGGAAAGTCAGATGTTTCTGGCCTATGCCAATCGCTGTGATCAGGAAGGCGATCTGGATTATGTCGGCAAAAGCGTGATTTGCAGCCCCTGGTCCGACCTTGCGCGCGCCGGCGGGGAAGATTGCCTGATCCTTGCCGATCTTGATTTTGACGCCTTGAAAAAATCGCGCACGGAATTCCCCTATCTCGCGGATCGTCGCCCGGAAAGCTATGCCGGGTTGCTCGACGAAAACTGATCGGGGCAGGGATCGCGATCAACCGCGATGCATCATCAAGGCATCTTGAAATGATCTGTGATCAGGCGTGATGATCAGGCCTTGCGGTCAAGGCTTGCGATAAAGGCGCCGGGACTGACGCCCCACATGGTTTTGAAATGCCGGTTCAGGTGACTTTGATCGGCAAAGCCGGTGGCCGCGGCCGCATCGGCGATTGTGGCGCCGTCAAACAGCATGCGTTTGGCCCGGCGCAAGCGCATGTGATTGAAATAAGCATGGGGCGGAAGCCCGGTTGCCTCGCGAAATACGCGCAACAGATGGAACCGGCTCAGCCCGGTGATGGTTGCCAGATCTTCAAGCGCGATATTTTCATCAAGATGGGCCGCCATATAGTCGATCACGGTCTGCACGCGCTTGTCTTCCGATCCCGGACGATAGACAAAGGGCGGCGCATCCGCATGGCGCAGGGCCAAGCGTGCCGCACTGTAAAGAAGCTGGCTGTCGCGTTCGAGCAAGCTTGTCGTTGCCGACAAATCCGGGCGGAACATGCGATGAAGCTGCTGCAATTGCAGATGCAGTTCCCGATCATCGACCACACAATTTCCAAAAAACGGAAGCCCGGTATTGGTCGGGGATAGTTCACGCACCAGATCGCCGAAAATCTCGGGCGCGATGAACATGATCTGATACTGATACCCGTCATCGGATGCCGGGCCGCCATCATGGACCTGCATCGGGTTCATCATCAAAAGTTGCCCGCGCGATGCGACATAATTGGTCCCGCGCGTCATGAACTGTTCCGCCCCGTTCAGGATGGTGCCGAACGCGTAATAGTCATGGCTGTGCTTGGGAAAGGTGAAATTCTTGTAATCGGCTTCGAACAAATCAATGCCGTCAGCTGCCCGCCAGTGACGGGCAATCTCGCGGGGGCGCCGGGCCGCAGTCGGATGCGGTCGCGTGGCACCATTATGCGGCAAACCTGTTCCCATGCGCCAAGTATAGCGCCAAAAAATCCCCCGGCTTGAACAATATTGTCACCGTGACATTTTCGGCCTGGGCTCGTTCTTGCTGCATGCGAGGGGCTCGCTGCTGGCTATCGGTTGCTTTTGCCAATCCGCCATCATGTGTCCGGCGATGGCCGGGCAGGGGTTCACCCATGTTCGCCGCCCCGAATAGCTGCGAGTCGCCGCCGATCCTTGAAAAGTTCCAGAAACAGCGCCTTTGACAGGGTATCGGTCGCCCTCAACAGATGTATAGGGCGATGTTCATATGAACATTTTGATGCGCGATTCCTGTTGTTTTGCACCTGCGAAGTGATCGGAACGGTCAGGAATGGCGCGACAAATGCGGATTTCATCTAAGTGTTACAAAACGAAGCGATGCACCGTTGTAAGGATCGCGCCAAACGTCCCATTTTCTGTTTGGATCTTACATGTTTCTTGATCGAATTCGCATTGGATCACGCATCTTTGCAGGCTTCTTTGTTCTGGTTGTCCTGCTTGTCGGCCTCAGTGCACTGTCTTCGACATATCTGCTTGGCTTCGGGGCCCATGCCGACCGAATCGCCAAAAGCACAAGCCTTGTTGGTCTTGCCAACGACTACGCCCTGAAACTTGAACGCCTGTCAAACCAGGTTCTTCTGTTTGCCCAAACCGTCGATCCGCTTGATCGCGAAGGCATCGCGACCATCCGCCAGAATGCCGAACAAAGCGGCGCGACCCTGGTCGAAGCCCTGCGGGCATCGGGTGATGTTGCCCGTGCCGACACACTCGAAAGTCTGAGTGCCGATTACATCGCGACCCTTGAGCCATTGGTTCTGCGGGCCGAAAATTTGACCGCCGCATCCGACACCATGTTGCTGGGTGCCAATCAGCTTGGCAAATCGGCCGCCAAACTCGAAGAATTCATCGCCAAGCGCGATCCCGAAATCGCCGACAAGTTCGGAGACAAGCTGGGCGAGGCCAATCTGGCCGCCATCGTCAACAGCCTGCAATATTCCATCCTGCGCACGCCGGAATCCCTTGATCAGGCGCGTGCGAACACATCGGCACTGACCGATCTTCAGGATGAAATCAAAAACGCGGTCGGCAAATTGTCCCGCAATGACAAAAAGCTTTTCTCCTATGCCGTGCGTGACAATGACCTTCTCAAGCAGGGCGCAAACCAGCTTGAAGGCTCAATCGGCGGGTTCCGCCAGTCGATGGATGATTTCAAATCCGCCGTCCGCGAAGTTCAGACCATCACCCAGAATATCCGTGCCGAAGCCATGGAACATCAGACCATTCTGGTTGATGCGGCCCACGCGCAGTCGGAAAAATCTGCACTGACCAACATCATCGTTGCGGCAATCGGCGTTGCGCTGGCCCTGGCGCTGGCGCTTGGCATCGCCATGAGCATCCTGCGCCCGCTCAAACGTGTGAATGGCGACATGACACGCCTGAGTGAAAATGACACCGACATTGATCTGGTCGATATCGACCGTCGTGATGAATTCGGTGCCATGTCGCGTACTGTTGCGATCTTCCGCGAAAATGCGCTCAAGATCGAACAGATGGCCGAAGAACGCATCACCCTGCAACGGATCGAGGAAGAAAAACGCCGCGCATCCCTTGGTGCCATGGCCGAAACCATCGAAGGCGAAACCACCGGTCTGGTCAAATCGGTCAACCATCAGGTCACCCGCATGCGCGAAGCGGTGACCGAGGTCGCCGCGGCCGCCGAACGTGTCACCACCCAGACCCAGAATGCCACCGATGCCGCACAGGACAGCCAGTCGCATTCCAACGCAATTGGCGATGCGGCCATCCGCCTGACCGAAGCCATCGGGTCCATCGCAAACCGCGTCGAACGTCAGCGCGAAATTGCCCAGAACGCGGTTGGCTCCACCGAACAATCGGCCAAGGCGGTCGATGACCTGCGCGAAGTCGCACTCAGCATCGAACAGATTGTCGATCTGATCCGGGGCATCGCCGGCCAGACCAACCTTCTGGCCCTGAATGCCACGATCGAGGCTGCGCGTGCCGGCGAAGCAGGCAAAGGCTTTGCCGTGGTTGCGGCCGAGGTCAAAAACCTTGCCGGTCAGACCGAACGCGCCACCGAGCAAATCACCGAACATGTCAATGCCATGGGGGCTGTGACCGACCGGTGTGTTGCATCGATGGAAGATGTCGGCGTGACCGTGCGCTCGATGATGTCGATTTCCGATGAAGTCGCAGGCGACGTCGAACATCAGCGCCGCGAGACCGAGGAAATTACCGGCGCCATCGCACTGGCCGGGGATGCGGTGCGCAATGTCGGTGCTGCCATTGTCGAAGTCTCCAACGACATCGAAGTCACCCGCAAGCTCAGCCTTGATCTTAACCGTCGTGCGGACGAGGTCGAACGCAATGTGACCGAACTGACCGCATCGCTTGATCGTGCTGTGGCCTCGGCCGCAAGCGACGATGATGCATCGGGCAACGATGATCCGGCCCTTGATGACGGTTCTGACATCTGGCAACAGGACAATCTGGTGGCATTTCCCAAATCCGGGATGCTGGGTGCTGCCTGATCACGCCTTTGTTTTCAAACGATTGGCCCGCACGTCACTTTGACTGTGCGGGCCAATTGTATTTTGATGTCACCATGGATCAAAACAGCGACCAAATCGTGCAGAAAGATACAAACTGCGACGTTTCTGATACACTTTTTCTGTGGTTCTGCCCAACCGGTTGCAATATCTTTCCCGGTACAAGTGTTTCATAAAAAGAACAAGCACCCATCACGGGTAATGAATTGAAATACGGAAACTTTCCCGGACGGGAACAGGGCTCTCTTGGGGAAGATCATGTGATCTGCCCGACTTGGAAGTATCAATGCGATGGCGCGTAAATCAACGCTTCTGATCGCAGGTGTCGCACTGGTTGCAGTTACGGCGTCTGCCTATATTTTTGCCAAAGACGAAATCACGGCACTTGTGTCGCCCGGCGCGCCGTCCCAGCAGGCGCAGCAACGCGGCGGTGATGCCGGCGGTGAACGCAGTCTTCCGGTCATTGCCGAATATGCCACTTTGATGGATGAAAAGACCGTTGTTGAATCGGTCGGGACCGGGAAATCCGCACTCGGGGTTTCGATCTATCCGGCTGTTTCTGGCGAAGTATCAGACGTTTTGGTCCGCGCCGGTGACAAGGTCACCAAGGGCCAGGTTCTTGTTATCCTCAATTCCGAACGCGAACGGCTTGCCCGCAACCTTGCCGCGGTTCAGGTCAAGGACGCCGAACAGCTCCTTGCCCGCTATGAACAGGCCCGCCCGCTGGGTGCTGTTGCCGCAAGCGAAGTCGATTCTGCGCGGACGGCCCTTGCCGAAGCCCGCATTCAGCTTGATCAGGCCGAAGTCGATCTTGCCGACCGCACTATTCTGGCCCCGTTTGACGGCATTGTCGGCATCCCGCAAATCGAGGCCGGTGACCGTGTCGACAGCTCAACCGTTCTTGTAACCCTTGATAATATTGAAAGCATTCTGGTCGATTTCGAAGTCGCCGAAACCCGGTTCGACAATGTTAAGCCCGGTCAGTCTGTCCGTGTCGAAACCTGGAGCCTGCCCGGCGAGCTCTTTACCGGTGTTGTTGATTCCATCGGCAGCCGTATCGACCCCGAAAGCCGCACATTCGCCGTTCGGGCCCGTGTGCCCAATCCCAATGGCCGCCTGCTTGCCGGGATGTCCTTTGCGGTTTATGTCGATATCGAAGGCAAACGATATCCGTCTGTTCCTGAAATCTCTGTGTTGTGGGGCGATGGCGGGACTTATGTCTGGCGCATTGATGATGACAAGGTCGCCCGCATTCCGGTCCGGGTCGTCAAACGTACCAATGGCCGCATCCTGCTTGATGGACCGATTGCCGATGGCGATCTGATCGTAGTCGAAGGCGTGTTGCGCCTGCGTCCGGGCCGGACCGTTTCGGCCAGTATCCGCAATGATGTTCGCAATGACACCCGTAACGGTGTTGCCACCCGCGAGGGTGACGGTGAGGGATCCTGATCATGACCGATCATTCCGGCAATCAGGATCAGAATGATCTTGCCTCGCTCAGTATCCGCCGTCCGGTGCTGGTCTGTGTTGTTTCCCTGCTGATCATCCTTGCCGGTCTGGCGGCGATGCTGGGTGTGGAAATCCGCGAACTGCCCAACGTTGACCGGCCGACCGTAACCATTACCGCAACCTATAGCGGCGCATCGCCGGAAACCGTCGATGCCGAAGTCACATCGGTTCTTGAAAGTGCTGCCTCACGCGTTAGCGGCGTCAAGGACATCAATTCCCAAAGCGAAGAGGGCAGTTCACGGGTTCGCATCGAATTCTTTCCCGATGTTGAAATCAATGATGCCGCAAGTGACATCCGCGAAGCCGTCAGCCGCGCCACCAGAAGCCTGCCCGACGAGGTCGAGGAAGTCCGCGTGGTCAAGGCCGACGCCGATGCCAGTGCCATCATGCGCATGGCCGTGGTCAGTAACCGCCTGACCGAAGAAGAACTTGCCAATATCGTTGATGACCAGATTTCCCCGGCATTGCTGGCGGTGCCCGGTGTTGCCGAAATCACGGTCAATGGCGACCGCGAAAAGGTCCTGCATGTGCGTGTCGATCCGCTGCGCATTGCAAGTTACGGCCTGTCGGTCAAAGACATCGCCGATGTGTTGCGCACGGCCCAGTTCGATATTCCGGCCGGCAGTTTTGAATCCACCGATCAGAAGCTTTTTGTCCGTGCCGATGCGTCGGTCTGGGAAGTCGACAAACTTAATCAGATGCTGGTCCGTGACAGCATCCTGCTTGGCGATGTTGCCGATATCTATTACGGCCCTGATGATGCGTCTTCCTATGTGCGTCTCGACGGGCGTGCGGTGATCGGCCTTGGTGTGGTGCGCCAGGCACAATCAAACACCATCGCGATTTCCAATGGCATTCGCGATGCGGTCGAACGGCTCAACAATCAGTATGACGATATCGAAATCTTCGTGAACTCCGACGATGCGGTCTTCATCGAAGGGGCCCTTTGGGAAGTGATCACCAGTCTGGCGCTTGCCATCATTATCGTGATCGGCGTGCTGTATCTGTTCCTGCGCTCTTTTTCTGCAACACTGATCCCGACGGTAACCATTCCGATCGCGCTGGTTGGTACGGTCGCCGCGATCTGGGCGATGGGCTTTTCGATCAACATCCTGACCTTGCTGGCTCTTGTTCTGGCAACCGGGATGATTGTCGATGACGCGATTGTTGTGCTTGAAAACATTCAGCGCCGCCGTCATCAGGGACTTGGGTCCATGGCCGCTGCGGTGCTTGGCACCCGTCAGGTCTTCTTTGCGGTCATTGCCACCACGCTGACCCTGATTTCGGTTTTCGTGCCGATTTCCTTCCTGCCCAGTACGGCAGGCCGTCTGTTCCGGGAATTCGGTTTCGTTCTGGCCTTTTCGGTGGCGGTATCTTCCTTTGTCGCGCTGACCTTGTGTCCGATGCTGGCATCGCGCCTGAAACATATCGATCCGCATGACGGTGATACAAAGGCCGAACCCAACCTGCTTGAACGGGTCGGGATATTCTTTGCCGGGATTTATCGCGTGATCCTTGAATGGGTGCTGCGCAATCCGGTGATCACCCTGATCATTTGTATCATTGCCGGCGGGATGGCCTTTGGTGCCTATAACGTCGTGACCAAGGAATTGCTGCCCAACGAGGATCGCGGCCGTATCCTGGTATCGCTGCGCGGGCCTGATGGTGTCGGCATTGATTACATGGATCGTCAGGTCGAAGCGGTCGAAAACATTCTTCGCCCGATCGTCGATGCGGGCGAAGCCCAGAATATCTACACGATTGTCGGTCTTTGGGACCCCAACCGTGCGCTGGTGATTGCGCCGCTGGTGCCATGGGATGAACGCGCCAGAAGCCAGCAGGACATCACCAACAGCATCCGCGGCAAGCTTAATGCTCTGCCCGGTGTGCAGGCATTCGTGTGGCAACCCAACAGTCTTGGCCTGCGCGGGGGCACCGGCGAAGGATTGCAGTTTGCCCTGACCGGGACGAACTATCGCAATCTTGCTGCCAATGCCCGTGCCCTTCAGGCCGAGATCGAAGCAAACAATCCCAATCTGACCGGTATCCGGGTATCCTATCAGACCACCCAGCCACAGCTTCTGGTCAATATTGATCGCAAACGCGCCTTTGATCTGGGCATCGAAATCGATGAACTTGATACGACCTTGCGCGCGATGATCGAAGGATACGAAGTCACCGACATCAATGTTGATGACCAAAGCATCCCGGTCAAATTGCGCAGTGCTGTGGGCAGCATCAATGATCCGTCTGATCTGGAAAATCTGTTTGTCACTGGCACCAATGGTCGCATCCTGCCGCTATCGTCTGTCATCACGCTTAGCGAGGAAGCCGTCGCATCCGAACTTGAACGCGAAGGTCAGCAACGCGCGGTTGGTGTGTCGGCCAACCTAGCACCGGGCTACACCCTTGATCAGGCGGTCAATGACGTCAATGCGGCTGCTGACAAGGTGCTGCCGCCCGGGATTGGTGTTCTGTTCCTCGGGGATGCCGCGGCCCTTGGTGAAACTTCAAGTGACGTCCAGATCACCTTCCTGATTGCGGTTCTGGTGGTGCTTCTGGTTCTGGCTGCCCAGTTCGAAAGTTTCATGTCCGCACTTGTGGTTGTTTTGACCGTGCCATTCGGGCTGGCTGCGGCGATCTTTGCGCTCAGTCTCAGTGGCACTTCGATCAATATCTATAGCCAGATCGGGCTCGTGATGCTGGTCGGGCTGATGGCCAAGAACGGCATTCTGGTGGTTGAATTTGCAGATCAGCTGCGTGATTCCGGACGCTCCGTTCGCGAGGCCGTCCATGACGCGGCAATGGTGCGTCTGCGCCCGATCATGATGACGATGATTTCAACGGTTCTGGGCGGGCTGCCGCTGGTTCTGGGGTCCGGTGCCGGGGCAGAAGCCCGTGCGGCAATCGGTTGGGTGGTGTTTGGCGGGCTTGGCTTTGCCACCGTCTTTACCTTGTTCCTGACACCGGTTCTGTATCTGTTGCTGGCACCGCTTGTTTCCGCACGTGCCGATGGTGGTCTTAAACTGCAAACACAGTTGCGGGCTGCGGAATCCATTCCTGATACGGGTGAAATTCCCGACGAACTCCCGCATGGTCCGGATGGACGCGGTGGCATTGAAGGAAGTGCAAAATAACATGACCAAAAATCGTCTGTTTGCTGTTTCGGGCATCGCACTTCTGACCGCACTTGCCGGGTGTCAGTCCGTCGGGCCGGATTATACCGCACCGAACTTTGATCTGGTCGGGGCCTATACGCCGGAAGTTCCGGTGATTGCCGCCTCGCAGGCCGATCATGGCCGCTGGTGGGAAAGCACCACCGATCCGGTGCTGCAAAGCCTGATTGACGAAGGTGTGGCCAACAATATCGACCTTAAAATCGCGATTAGCCGTATCCGTGCTGCCGCGGCCGCTGCACGCGGGGTCGGCGCGGCCAATGGTCCGACTGTTGGCGCGTCCCTTGACGGTTCGGCCGAACGGTCAACATCAAGCCGGGCCAGTGGCGATCATGTCGATGAACTGGGCTATGGCGCGGGGATTGATTTTTCCTGGACGGCGGATATCTGGGGTGGTCAGGCCCGCGAAGAACAGGTCGCCGAGGCCGACTATCTCCGTCAGGTTTATCTGCGCGAAGATGTCTATCGCACCATGATCGCCGATATCATCACCAACTATATCGAATTGCGCGGTGCCCAGAAACGTCTTGCGCTTTTGCAGGATTCGCTCGATCTGCAACGCCAGACCAGCAACATTGTTCAGGTCCGTTTGCAAACCGGTCTTGGCTCCGAGCTTGATCTGTCGCGTGCGCGTGCCGAAGTTTCCGACCTCGAAGCAACCGTACCGACCTTGCAGATCAGCATTGACCGGTCGATCAATGCCATTTCAATTCTGGTTGGCGCCCAGCCAGGCACCCATCGTGATTTGCTTCTTGATGCATCGCCATTGCCCGAATTTCAAAGCAGCCCGCCAATCGGCATTCCGGCCGATCTGTTGCGCCGCCGACCCGATGTTCGTGCTGCCGAACTGGCTTTGATCGGTGCGACCTCGCAGATCGGTGTTGAAACCGCCACCCTTTATCCGGAATTGACGCTAAGTGGCTCGCTCGCACTCGGGGTAACGGGGTATGGCACCGGGCCGATTGTCCGAACGGCCATGGCGGCGGTTGGCGCACTTCTTGACGCGACCCTTTATGATGGCGGCGAACGCCGTGCCAATATCACGGTAGCCGAAGAAGAAGCCGAGCAGGCGTTTCTGACCTATCGACAGACGCTTTTGAATGCGATTGATGATGTCGAAAGTGCGATCTATGGCTATGTCGGTGCCATGCAGCAACGTGATTCCCTGATTGCATCTGTTCAGCATCACCGCGATGCCTTTGAACAATCGCGGGTCCGCTATGTTCAGGGGCTGTCTGATTTTCTGGATGTCCTTGATTCCCAGCGCAGCCTGACATCTGCGCTGCAATCGCTGGCCGATGCCGAAACCGATCTCGAACTTGAAACCATCAATCTTTACAGTGCGGCGGGTTTAAGTGTTGAGGATGTCGAACGTTATGCTGCGCAACATGGCGTGACCCTGATCAACGGCTGACACCGGCAATATCTGCAAGGGCACGGAAACCGGCGCGGATTGCGGGATTGTGCGCCTCAACTTCCTGTGAAAACAGATATATCAGCGAACTGTGGCTTGAGTTTCTCAATCGTTCGGCATAGGTCTTTGGCAGTGTGACTTCCGGGGATAATCATGACCGGCGATCTGTTTGCCAATGAACCACCACGTAATCTTCTGCCCTTTGACGGCGAAGTATTGCTGCTGCGTGAAATCATGACCCCCGATGATGCCGACCGCGCCTTTGCCCGCCTCAAAACCGGGATTGTCTGGCAACAGGAAATCGCCAAAATCCATGGCAAGGAAATCCCGGTGCCGCGTCTGACGGCATGGTTTGGCGAGGTCGCCTATCGCTATAGCGGGGTCTATCATCCGGCCGCACCGTTTCCTTCGGTTGTCGCGCCGCTGCGCAAACTGGCCGAAGACCTGTCTGGTGCGCCATTCAATACGGTGCTTTTGAACTATTATCGTGACGGGCGTGACAGTGTGTCATGGCATGCCGATGATGAAGATGTTCTGGGCGAAAATCCGGTAATCGCCAGCTTGTCCTTTGGCGAAGAACGCCGCTTTCATTTTCGCCACAAAAAGACCGGGGACCGGATCAGCATCGATTTGCCCCATAACTCGGCCCTGATCATGGCGGGCGAAACCCAGCATTGCTGGCTGCATCAAATTCCCAAAACAGCCCGTCAGGTCAATGGGCGCATCAATCTGACATTTCGCAATACCCAACCTGAAACCAGATAGTCCAAGACCCGGATAATGTGTTCTGGAAGTAATGCGCTGCTTTTGGCTATAGTGTAGGCAAATCAGATCAATATCAGTGTGAAACACACGGGTTCGGGGAAACAGGCGCATGGCGAAACGCGTAAAACTTCTGGATGTCGCAAAGGCGGCCGGGGTTTCGCAAGGAACGGCGTCCAACGCGTTTGGCAAACCCGATCTGGTCCGCCCCGAAGTCCGCGAACGGATTTTCGCCGCGGCCAAGGAACTTGGCTATCGCGGGCCGCATGTCATGGCGCGCATGTTGCGTACCGGCAAGGCCGGGGCACTTGGCGTGGTATTTCCCGATAATCTCGAATATGCCTTTACCGATCCGGTGGCGATTGAATTGCTGCGCGGGATCGGGCGCGAATGTGCCCAGCAGGGCGTCAATGTCATGATCATTTCGGCCCAGAACCAGAAACAGGCAATTGCCGCGGTCAATAATGCGGCGGTTGATGCTTTTCTGGTCCATTGCTATTCCGACAATAACGATATCATCGCCGCCATTCAGCGCCGCAACCAGCCGCTGATCAGCATTGATACCGATATTGCCGGTGCCGCTGGCACTGTCGCACTGGATGATTTTGCTGCCGGGAAAAATGCTGCGCAGCATTTGCTTGATTGCGGGGCAAAACGCTTTGCCATTCTGTCGCTTCAGGCAACCGACCATGATCATTTCGGCCCCATGAATGCCAACCGTGTCGGTGCTGCCAGTCACCGGGTGGTGCGCGAACGTCTTGCCGGCTATCACGCCGCACTGGCCGGTGCGGGCATTGCGCCGTCCGATGTGCTGCATGTCGAATGCGACAATCAGTCCGATCACAGTGCGAAAATGACTGTTGAATTGTTGGCAGCCCATCCTGAAATCGATGGCATTCTGGGCATGTCTGATGTGATTGCCATCGGCGCGATTGATGCCGCACGCATGTCGGGGCGCAAGGTGCCGGACGATCTCAAGGTGATCGGAATTGACGGTATTGCCGCTGGCGAACGCACCGACCCGCCCCTGACCACCATGTATCAGGATTCCGTTGAAAAAGGCCGCCTTGCCGCCGAAATGGCCCTGTCGGAAACCCCGGGCAAAACCATCACCCTTGAAACCACATTACTACTCCGCGGATCAAGCAAACCGCTCTGACCCCGTTTCGGGATAAGGGGATCTGACCGGGCGGGCTATTTGCTGCTGTCGGTACCGGTAAAATCGAAATCGGGCAGATCGCGCTTGCCAGCCAGCCCATCCCAAAGTGCCAGATAGCGGTCATTCATCGCCCGCAGGCTGTAATGATCAATGATGCGCATGCGGGCCGCTGTTTTGCGATAATTGCGACTGTCCACATCCTCTGTCAGCAATTCGACGATGGCATTGGCCAATTTGTCGGGGGCGTGCAGCGGCACCGTCTTGCCCGTGCCGCCCAGAATATCTGCAACATCGCCGACATCATTGCCAATTGCCGGGACACCGCATGCCATGGCTTCACCGATCACGTTCGGGAACCCTTCGCCAAAGCTTGATGACAGGACTGCAATATCAAAACCCGGTACCAGCGCAGCCACATCACGGCGCAGGCCAAGGGCTGAAACATGTCCGCCAAGCTCGTCGGGAATGATCAGCGCATCGGTTTCGTGACCGATCAAGACCAGATGGGCGTCATGACCCTGGGCGCGGACAAGCCTGATGGCCTCAAACAGGGTGGCGTGGTCTTTTGCCGGATCTTTGCGGGCGACCATACCGATCAGATATTTGTCCGGCGTGATGCCGATCTGCTTGCACAGCCGGTATTTCGCGCCCGGATCGGGATGCCATTCGTCTGTATCAAACCCGTTGGGCAGATAGGCCCATTTTCGGGGATGGTATCCGCAACTGATATGGTGACGCTGCCCGGCATGTGAATTGGCGGCAACGATTGCTGGTCGTCCCGATAATTTTGCCAGCAATCCAAGCACGATCCGGGTTGATCGCCCATACTGCGCAAGGTCCATTTCCGCGCAGCGGATATTCCAGGCCAGCCGTCTGGTACCGCGCCCCGACAGCAATGCAGCAAGGGTGGCGATAAAATCGGAATGATAAAGCCACGACATGATGGCATCGGGCTTTTTGCGTCGCATCAGGCGTGACAGCCTGAAAAACGCCGCTGGTAAATCGCGTATGCCCGATGTCATGCCAAGACAATGCAGCTCAACGCCGGCCTCTATCAAATCCGGGCCATAAACACCTTCGTCCATCAGCGATACGACAATCTGGCGCGGCGCATCGGGATCAGAATTTCGGGCATTATGGCACGCAATCCGGGTCAGGACACGTTCCGCCCCGCCAGCGTCCAGTTCGTTGATGATATGCATTACCGTTGCCATACCAAGCCTATAGCAGGCCTTGGCGGTTCCGAACAGATGGCTATTTTGCCAACTGATGGTAGCGGTAACATTCCTTGGTGTGATCCATCACAAGGCCGGTGGCCTGCAGGAATGAATAGATGATGGTGGTGCCGACAAATTTCATGCCGCGTTTTTTCAGATCCTTGGAAATCCGGTCGGAAAGCTCGGTTGATACCGGAACTTCGGACATGGTGTTCCAGTGATTGATCACCGGGCGGCCATCGACGAATTTCCAGATATAGGCATCAAAGCTTCCGAACTCTTTCTGGATGGCAATGAATGTTTGGGCATTTTTAATAGTCGCCGCGACTTTTAGTTTATTCCTAATAATCCCCGGATCGGCCAAAAGTGCTTCCTGCTTGGCCGCGTCATAGGCCGCGACCTTATGCACATCGAAATTATCAAATGCCGCGCGATAGGTATCACGCCGTGCCAGAATCGTAAGCCAGCTCAACCCGGCCTGGGCGCCCTCAAGGATCAGCATTTCAAAGAAAAGCCGGTCATCATGGACCGGAACACCCCATTCGGTGTCGTGATAATCGACATAAAACGGTTTGTCGTGATGGGTTTCCGCCCAGCCGCAACGCCGGTGAACCTGATCTGGCATGTGTTTCATCCTTTGATGGTTTGGCGCATTCTTGGCCCAAGGCCGCCCTGCTGCAAGCACAGATCGGCTGTGCCCTGACATCTCCTGACAGTTTCTGGCAGGGGCATCGCAATACCGGGCCCTGGAATGCGAGGCTCCGGCGTGTGCGGTTTCAGCGTTTCAGGCTTCAGCATCCCAACCTGATCCGGTGCTACTTATTTCGATGCAGCACAACCGGGCGCAACACAATCCGGGGTAACACGATCCGATGAAACACAATCGGGTGCAACACAATCCGGTGGAACATCATCCTGTGCAAAACAATCAGGTGCGGCACGGAAAGCGGCGCAGAAGCCACCTGTCGGGTGACGGGGATCACAAAGCGACGAAAACTTGTGCTTCGGCGGGGTAAAATCAACGCTCTGCGCTTGCGTTGCCGGTCATTGCCGACTAGGTTTTGCTGCGTGCAAACATCTTACCGGGCAAAAATCGAATATGCCCGGCGATCGTAAGGAGCGGCGATGCTGGCGATTTTTTGGCTGATTGATACTGTGGTTGGGATCTACATTTTCATGCTGATTGCATCTGCAATCCTGTCATGGCTTGTGGCATTCAACGTGATCAATACCAGCAACCGATTCGTCTATATGGTCGGTGATTTCCTGTATCGTGTGACCGAACCGGCCCTGCGCCCGATCCGGCGGATCATGCCGGACCTTGGCGGCATCGACATTTCGCCGATCATTCTGATTCTGGTGCTGCAATTTGCCAATATGCTGATCCAGACCGATGTCCGGATGGCTCTTTTAGGTTACTAGATGTCTCAATCAGACAATGACTGATCCCGTTTGCGAGATACTCTCTGATCAAACCGGGATCCGTCTGTTTGTGCGTTTGACGCCAAAGGCTTCGCGTAATGCGATCAACGGTCTGATTGAAGATGTCAGCGGGCGTTTGCAGCTTAGGGCATCGGTGACAGCAGTGCCGGAAAACGGCAAAGCCAATCAGGCCCTGATAAAACTTTTGGCAAAAGCGGCCAAATGGCCTAAATCCTCGGTCGGGATCGTTAGCGGACACACAGACCGCAACAAGGTGCTGGTGATTTCCGGCACCCCCACAGAGCTGATGGCGCAAATTACCGAACTGACGGGCGGACAGACACATGAGTGACGCAAAAATCATCGATGGCAAGGCATTCGCAGCCAAACTGCGCGAAGACATCGCAGCAGAAGTCTCCAAGTTGAAAGCGGACCACGGTGTGACCCCCGGTCTTGCCGTCATTCTGGTCGGCGAAGACCCGGCCAGTCAGGTCTATGTCCGCAACAAGGGCAAACAGACCCTTGAATGCGGCATGAATTCCTATGAACACAAACTGTCGGCCGAGACCAGCCAGGAAGATCTTCTGGCCCTGATCGCCAAGCTCAATGCCGATGAAAACGTTCATGGCATCCTGTGTCAGCTTCCGGTTCCCAAACATATCGACGAACAGGCGATCCTGGCGGCCATCGACCCGGCCAAGGATGTGGATGGCTTCCATGTCGTCAATGCCGGCGCACTGGCCACCGGCGGTGAGGGCTTTGCCCCCTGCACGCCTTATGGCTGCCTGATGCTGCTCAAAGATACCCTTGGTGATCTGTCTGGCAAACGCGCGGTCGTGGTCGGGCGTTCCAACATCGTTGGCAAGCCGATGGCGCAGCTTCTGCTGAAAGAAAGCTGCACCGTGACCATCGCGCATTCGCGCACCCGCGATTTGCCCGAAGAAGTCCGCCGCGCCGATATCGTCGTTGCCGCGGTTGGCCGCCCGAACATGGTCAAGGGCGACTGGATCGCCCCGGGTGCCACGGTGATTGATGTCGGCATCAACCGGGTTGAAGGGGCCGAGGGCAAAATGAAGCTGGTTGGCGATGTCGAGTTTGAAACCGCATCCAAAGTCGCCGGTGCCATCACCCCGGTTCCGGGCGGTGTCGGCCCGATGACCATTGCCTGCCTGCTCAACAACACCCTGATTTCGGCCTGCCGTGCCAACGGCCTCGATGTGCCGAACCTCGGTTTTAACAGCTAAGCTGGTAGACAGTTTTGAGAATGCGAAGGGCAGCCATTGGCTGCCCTTTTTGTTTTTGCTTAAAGCGGCCAAACCCACAGCAGCATTGGCACACCAACCGCCACCACGATGATCTCAATCGGTAGGCCGAGTTTCCAGTAGTCGCCGAAGCGGAAGCCGCCGGGGCCGAGGATGAGGGTGTTGTTTTGATGGCCGATCGGGGTCAGGAAGGCGCAGGAAGCCCCGATGGCGACCGCCATCAGGAACGGGTCGGAGCTGGCATCGAGTTGGGCAGCACTGCCAATGGCAATCGGACACATGACGGCCGCGGTGGCGGCATTGTTCATGAAATCCGACAGGGTCATGGTCACGATCAGGATCAGCCCGACAGCGATCACGGCATTGCCCTGGGCGATGGTTTCAAGCAGGAAGCGCGCAATCAGGTCGGCACTGCCGGTGGTTTCCATCGCGGTGGCAACCGGGATCAGGGCCGCCAGCAGGACCACGACCGGCCAGTCGACCGCGTCATAAAGGGTGCGCGGGGCAACAACGCCAAACAGCAGGCTTGCCAACACACCAAGCGCAAAGGAAATGGCAGCCGGCACGATGCCAAAGGCCGCAAGGGCGATGGCAATGGCCATGATCGCACTGGCCTTGAAGGCTTGTGACTTGTCGCCAAGATGAAGCGCGCGTTCGGCCAGCGGCGCACAGCCCATGCGATTGCCAAATTCGCTGATGGCGGCGGGCGATCCTTGCATCAGCAGAACGTCGCCGGCCTGCATTTTCATGGTGCGCAAGCGCGACATGGAGCGCTGTCCCTGGCGTGAAATTGCCAGCAGGTTGATGCCATAATGGCTGCGGATGCGAATATCGGCCGCCGACCGCCCGATAAAGGCGGCATTTGGCAGGATCACGACTTCGATCAGGGAAATGTCATCCGATTGCAGGGCCTTTTTATGAAGCTCGGCCGTTTGTTCGCCGTCCGGTGATTTTTCATCGCCAGGTTTTGCGTCGGTCGAGATTACCTTTTCGTCAGGTTTTCGGGCATTTTGTGCCTTGGTCGTTTCCTTGACCGTTTCAGTCGCCGCTTCCTTGGCATCTGTGCCGGCGTCCTCTTTGTCTTTTTCCTTCTCTTTCTCGGCAGCTTTGGCCTTGGCTTCGGCCTGAATGCTGCGCCATTCGGCTTCGAGGGTGAGCTCAAGACCGGAAAGGGCACTTGCCAAGCCTTCGGGCTCTGCTTCGATCAGAAGGATGTCATTGTCATGAAGTTCCCGATACGGGTTCGGGGCCGGAATGCGTTTTTCATTGCGGATCAGACCGATGACCTGGGCGTCGGATTTTTCCAGCTCGTCATTGATGTCACGGAGCAACATGCCGGCGGCTTTGCTGCCTTCGGTGATGCGGGCTTCGGTCAGGTAGGAGCCGGTTTCAAATCCTTCGGCACCGGCACGTTCGCGCGTCGGAACAAGGAAACGCCCGACAAGAATGACAAAGGCCAAACCGGCCAAGGCGATGGCAATGCCGACCGGGCTGTAATCAAACATTGAAAATCCGCTGCCATTCAAACCGGCACGGAAGCCCGAAACAATCAGGTTTGGCGGCGTCCCGATCAGGGTGGTCATTCCGCCCAGGATCGAGCCGAAAGCAAGCGGCATCAAAATCTTGCCCGGTGGCACGCCCTGTTTGTTGGCAATCTGAAGGGCAACAGGCATCAAAAGTGCCAGGGCCCCGACATTGTTCATAAAGGCCGACAGAATGGCGGCCAGAAGACTGAGTGCGGCAAGCGTCACAAACGGCCCGGCCGATTGCGGCAATACCGTCCGGGTCAGGGCATCAACCGCGCCGGATTGCTGAAGGGCGGATGACAGGATCAGGATACAGGCCACGGTAATCACCGCCGGGTGGCCAAAACCGTTAAAGGCCTCGCCAGTCGGGACCAGCCCAAGCACCACACACATCAAAAGCGATGCCATGGCCACCATGTCATGGCGCCAGCGCCCCCATAAAAACAGGGCAACTGTGCCGACAAGGACAGTCAGGATCATGATTTGTGCGCTATCCATTTATGCCGTCCGATCTTGTTGTGCCCGGTATGGGGATGTTGAATGCTAGGGTGCGGTGGTTCGGGTGGTCAAGTGATGTCGAAAGGGGGCAGGATAATTTACGTTTTGGTTGCTACTGCCATATTTGTCAGGAGAATATGTTAGGGTTCGGACCCATGCACATGACCGTAGCATCATCCTGTTTTTATTTGCCAATTTGAATGTTGTATCATGCCAGTTGACACTGCCCCAATGCCCACTGCCAGCGTAGCCATTTCGGTCAAACAGGCCCGTAATCTTGCACTGTGCGGGCAGGGGTTTGAACAGGATGACAACCGTCCGGTGACCAAACGCCGGATCATGAAGGCCATCCGCAAAACCAATATGCTGCAGGTTGATAGTGTCAATGTTTTGACCCGTGCCCATTACATGCCGGTCTTTAGCCGGTTGGGTGTGTATGACCCGGCGATGCTTGATGACATTGTCTGGGGCAAGTCGCGCGAACGCAAATTGTTCGAATATTGGGGCCATGAGGCATCGATGATCCCGGTCGAGGATTATCCGCTGTATCGCTGGCGGATGGAGGATGCAAAACAGGGTGTTGGCACCTGGGGTCGGATTGCCCGTATCCAGCGTGAAAAGCCCGAACTGATCCAGGGAATTCTTGATCATATCGAACGCAACGGCCCGGTCGGTTCCAGTGATCTTGAGGCAAAAGGGGCCAGCAGTTCCCAATGGTGGGGATGGTCGGAAACCAAGACCGCGATGGAATATCTGTTCTGGAGCGGGCAGGTCATGGCGCAAAAACGCCGGTCAAGTTTCGAGCGGATTTATGATTTGCCGCACCGGATCATCGGGGATGCGGCCCATGACCCGGCACCGATCAGGATCGAGGCGCAATCAGACCTGATCTGCAAGGGGATTGCGGCGATGGGCATCGCGACCGAGGCCGATTTGCGCAAATATTTCCGTCTGCCGACAGCCGATGTGAAGGATTGCCTGATCAAGCTGGTCGAAGAGGGGCGGTTGCTGTGTGCTGATGTCGAAGGATGGAAACAGGCGGGGTATTTGTGCCCGCATGTCAATCCGCGTGCGCGCGCCAAGCCGACCTGTTTAATGGTGCCGTTTGATCCGGTGATGTGGGAACGCGACCGGGTGGAACGCATATTCGGTTTCAATTACCGGATCGAGATTTATGTGCCGGCCGAAAAGCGCCAATACGGTTATTACGTTCTGCCATTCATGTTGAATGGCGAATTTGTTGCGCGTGTCGATTTGAAGTCGGAGCGCAAAAAGGGCGTTCTTCTGGTGCAAAGTGCGCATCTGGAAGACGGATGCAATCAGCGGGATGTGGCCGGGCCATTGATGACGGAATTGCGCCGTCTGGCCAGCTTCCTTGGTCTTGAAAACGGGGTCGAGATCGCGGGCGACAATGCGTTTTCACGCTATTTGGGCAGTGTTCCGACCTTATGAAAGGTCAGGGGATAAACAGGTAAACGGGGCGCAGGTCCCACATCTGCGCCCCGTTTCACCATTGTTCCGACCTGGCTACAAATAGCTTCAGGACATTGTAGCCATTAGTTGCACCTGGCCTTACCAGCAGGTGTAACCCCCATCAGCCAGAACAATGGATCCGGTCATCAGGCTGGACGCGTCAGAGGCCAGGAACAGCACAACCGATCCGATTTCCTCGGTCAGGCCAAGGCGGGCCATCGGGGTGCCATTGATCCAGGCGTCATACATTTCCGGCTTGGATTTGACGAATTCATTCAGCGGGGTCGCAATATAGGTCGGTGCGACCGCATTGACGCGCACACCACGACCGCCCCATTCCGCCGCCAGCGACTTGGTCAGGTGATGAACGGCTGCTTTGGATGCGTTGTAATAGGCCTGTTCCTGGGGCTTGTTGACGATAAAGCCTGACATGGAACCGACATTGACGATCACACCGTTCTTTTTGGCCAGCATCTGTTTGCCAAATTCGCGGCAGCACCAGAAAGTGCCGTTCAGATTGACGTCAATGACATTCAGCCAATGTTCGTCAGTGACGGTTTCGGCCGGGGTTTCCGACCGGGCAATCCCGGCATTGTTGACCAGAATATCGATGCCGCCCTGCTTGGCCATTTTTTCCGCACTGGCGCGGACCTGATCGGTGTTGGTGACATCCATGATGTCGATATCGGCGGTGTAACCTTTGGATTTCAGGTAATCACGGCCTTCTTCGGCGACAGCTTCGCTGATATCGCCGATGACAACATGGGCACCGGCTTCGGCCAGTGCTTCGCAGCAGGACAGACCAATGGCACGACCGCCACCGGTGACATAGGCACGACGCCCGGAAAGATCGAACTTTTTAAGATACATTTTGGACTCACAGTTAGCTTGATTGGTAAGGCGGGACCGCAATGCTGGTGTGGGGCAGTGCGGCCCGGATTGTGCACGTATCAGGAAGGTCCAAGCGCAAGACCATGGGCGTCAAAGCGGTGGATGCGATCCTGTTCAGGTGTCAGGAAGATTTTGTCATGTTCACCAAGGGGCATTTCGCCGGTGGCGCGGACCGTCATCGGGCCAAGGCCATCAGCTTCGACATGGAGATATGTCTCGGCCCCAAGATGTTCGGCGATCTTGACTGTTGCGGCGATATCGCCGCGATCAGTGCTGACCGTCAGATGTTCGGGACGGATGCCAATTTCATGGCAGTTATGTTTTGCTGCAAGCTCCCCGCCCAGGAAGTTCATTTTCGGTGAGCCGATGAAACCGGCGACAAATTTGTTGGCCGGGCTGTTATAAAGTTCCATCGGCTTGCCGACCTGTTCGACACGGCCGGCCTGAAGAACCACGATCTTGTCGGCCATGGTCATGGCTTCGACCTGATCATGGGTCACATAGATCATCGTGGTTTTGAGTTCCTGATGAAGACCGGTGATTTCAAGACGCATATTGACGCGAAGGGCGGCATCAAGGTTTGAAAGCGGTTCATCAAACAGGAAGGCCGCCGGATTGCGCACGATCGCACGTCCGATGGCAACACGCTGACGTTGCCCGCCCGAAAGCGCGCCGGGGCGACGGTCAAGGTAATCGGTCAGGTTGAGGATTTTGGCCGCGGACTGGACTTTCTGATCAATAACGTCCTTGCTTTCGCCCGCCATTTTCAGGCCGAAGGCAATGTTGTTATAGACCGTCATATGCGGATACAGCGCATAGGACTGAAAGACCATCGACAGGCCGCGTTTGGCCGGGGCTTCGTTGGCAACGTCGGTGCCGTCAATCAGGATTTTGCCATCGGTGACATCTTCGAGACCGGCAATCAGACGCAGCAGGGTTGATTTCCCGCAGCCCGACGGACCGACAAAGACCACGAATTCACCATCATTGATATCAAGATCGACACCGGGAATAACATCCAGCGTTCCGAAGCTTTTCTTGACTTTTTCCAGTCGGATAGCACCCATTTTGGTGTTCCTTCTTTCTCTATTTCGATTGGGCCTGCGGTTACTTGACCGCGCCGAATGTCAAACCACGAACAAGCTGCTTCTGAGAGAACCAGCCAATGACCAGAATGGGCGCCACCGCGAGCGTCGATGCAGCTGAAAGCTTTGCCCAGAACAACCCTTCGGGGCTGGAATAGGAGGCAATGAAAGCGGTCAGCGGTGCGGCATCGGACGTGGTGAGGTTGAGCGTCCAGAACGCTTCGTTCCAGGCCAGGATCACATTGAGCAGCATGGTCGAGGCAATGCCGGGCACGGCCATGGGCAACAGCACAAAGATGATTTCCTTGGGCAGGGTTGCGCCGTCCATGCGTGCGGCTTCGAGAATGTCGGTCGGGATTTCCTTGAAATAGGTGTAAAGCATCCAGACCATGATCGGCAGGTTCATCAGGAACAGAACCATGATCAGACCAAAGCGCGTATCAAGCAGTCCCCAGTCGCGGAACACCAGATAGATCGGCACCAGCACGCCGACCGGCGGCATCATTTTGGTCGACAGCATCCAGAGAAGCGCATCCTTGGTGCGTTTGGTCGGGTTAAAGGCCATGGCCCAGGCACAGGTCACGGCAAAGACCAGCCCGACCAGTGTTGACCCGACCGCAAGGATCACCGAGTTCATGGCGAACTTGAAATAGTTCGACCGTTCCTGGACCTCGGCATAGTTTTCAAGCGTCCAGTCAAAGGAGATGAAGCTGGGCGGGATCGAAACGGCTTCGAGCTCGGTCTTGAAGCTGGTCAGAACCATCCAGAAAATCGGGAAGAAGATCAGAAGACCGACGATCCAGGCAAAGACCGAGAAACTGATATAGCCAAGGGGTGTTTGTTTGTTTTCCATGTCGCGCCCCTTATTTGTCCAGGTTTTTGCCGATAAGGCGGATCAGGAAGATCGCCACGATATTGGCCAGAATGACCGCGACAATGCCGCCGGCAGATGCACCACCAACATCGAACTGCAACAGCGCCTGGGTATAGACGAGGAAGGCGATATTGGTCGTTGCCAGACCCGGGCCACCACCGGTGGTGACAAAGATTTCGGCAAAGACGGTCAGCAGGAAGATGGTTTCGATCAGCACCACCACCGTGATCGCACGGCTAAGATGGGGAAGCGTGATATAGAAAAAGATCGCAACCGGACCGGCCCCGTCCATCTGGGCGGCTTCTTTCTGATCGCGGTCCAGCGATTGAAGTGCGGTCAGCAGGATCAGAACGGCAAAGGGCAACCATTGCCAGGACACCATGATGATGATCGAGGTCAGCGGCGCATTGGTAAACCAGTCAATCGCGGGCAGGCCAAACAGGCTGGCAATCCACGCAAACATCCCCGAAACCGGGTCCATCAAAAGGTTTTTCCAGACCAGTGCATTCACGGTCGGCATAATAAAGAAGGGGGCAATCACCAGAAGACGCAGAATACCGCGCCCGAAAATCGGTTGATCAAGCATCAGTCCCAAAAGGACGCCGCCAACAACGGTGATGACCAAAACAGATCCAACCAGCAAAAGCGTGTTTGCCAGTGATGCAAAAAAGGCCGGATCGGTCAGGAAAAATTCGTAATTAAGTGTGCCGATCCATTCTTCCATTCCCGGCGACAACAGGTTGTAGCGCAGGAAGGAGAAGTAAATCGTCATGCCCAGCGGGACGGCCATCCACAAGAACAGGACAATGATCGACGGTGCGGACATGATACGCCCGGTCAGGGTCGAGGCCCGTGTCGACATGATGTGCTCCCCGAGATTGATGTTGCGGATCCTTTTCCGGATGGAAAGAGGGCGGTGCGTTTTGCAACCACCGCCCCAAGTTCATCAGGTCAAGGAGGCGCAGGCCAGAAATCATTTCAGATGTGCGATGAAATGACTTCCGGCCTGTGGTGTATCAGTAGTACCCAGCCTTGCGCATGGTGCGGTCGGTGCTTGACTGTGCGGCCGAAAGGGCCTGATCGACAGACATCTGACCGGCAAGAGCTGCGGAGAACTGCTGACCGACCGTGGTGCCGATACCCTGGAATTCCGGGATCGCAGCGAACTGGACACCAACATAGGGTTTCGGTTTCATGGTCGAATTGATCGGGTCTGCACTGTCGATGGCAAGAAGGGTCTCGTCAGCAAACGGTGCGGCTTCGAGGTATTTCGGGTTCTGATAAAGCGACATGCGGGTGCCCGGCGGTACGTTTGCCCAGCCTTCTTTCGACGCTACCAGTTCGAGATAGTTTTTCGAGGTCGCCCAAGCGATGAATTTCTGGGCGGCTTCGACTTTCTGGGAACCCATCGGGATGCCAAGGTTCCATGCCCAGAGCCAGTTGGCACCGGTGCAGGTCGCAGCGCACGGCGCTTCGGTGAAGCCGACCTTGTCTGCAACTTTGGATTCTTTGGGGTTGGTCACGAAGGATGCCGCAACGGTTGCATCGATCCACATGCCGCATTTGCCCGAGTTGAACAGCGACAGGTTTTCGTTAAAGCCGTTCGACGTTGCACCCGGAGGACCATAGTTACCAAGGATGTTGGTATACATGTCGAGTGCTGCTTTCCACTCGGCACTGTCAAAGGTCGGGTTCCAGTTTTCATCAAACAGACGCGCGCCATAGGCATTGCCCATGGTGGTGATCAGCGCCATGTTTTCACCCCAGCCGGCCTTGCCGCGCAGGCAGATGCCATAGACGCCTTCGTCCGGTTTGTGGAGTTTCTTGGCGATTTCAAGGGTCTGGTCCCAGGTCAGGCGACCATCGATGGTAATGCCGGCCGCATCGAACAGGTCCTTGCGGTACATCATCATCGAGCTTTCACCGTAGAACGGTGCAGCATAAAGCGCGTCATCCTTGGAAACGGCCGAACGGATGGCCGGCATGATGTCATCGACATCATAGTCGGCACCCAGATTGTCGAGCGGTGCGAGCCAGCCCTTTTCGGCCCAGATCGGCACTTCGTAGGTGCCAATGGTCATGACGTCATACTGACCGCCCTTGGTGGCGATATCAGTGGTGACGCGCTGACGCAGGGTGTTTTCTTCGAGGGTTACCCACTCAAGCGTGATGTCCGGGTTCTTGGAGGTGAAATCATCCGTCAGCTTCTGCATGCGGATCATGTCACCGTTGTTCACGGTTGCGATGGTCAGTTTCGTTTCGGCATTGGCGTGTGCGATACCGCCAGCCAACAGCGCACACAGCGCTGCTCCCATTACGCGTTTCATATTTCCTCCCAAAAGGACTGTCTACCCGTTGGACAACTTTGGCTGTCCGTCTTGATCATTTGTTCAGGTAATGAGCATTCACTCAATTTCGCGGCATATTGTCAAACGAATTCGTTTTTGCGGCGCACAAAACAAAACCCTGTCAGGCGGCCTGACAGGGTGGCTATGCGTTATATTGTCGCAGCCTGGCGCGCGGTGCTAGCGCAGCAAAGCTTCGGCGGTGGCTTCGTCAGTGATCAGGGTCGAAATCAGTTTTCCGCGCATGGCCCCGCGAATCGCTGCGACCTTTTTGGCCCCTTTGGCGACGGCGATGGTGTTGGTGGCCGGCTGAACCGCCGGGGCACTGGTGACGCAATGATTGACCGGGTGATCAAGGATATTGCCGTCTTCGTCAAAGGACCAGCTGATCACTTCGCCGATTGCACCGCTTTGACGCAGGGATGTCAGTTCATCCCTGGTGATAAATCCGTCAATATGAAGCGGTGCGTCATCGCCCAGATGCCCGACACCGATAAAGCGGATATCCGCTTCGCGGGCGAGTTTCAGGATATTGTCCATCGGCGGTTGCTTTTGCATGCGTTCGCGCATTTTCGGATCTTCGATGATCACCGGGATCGGCAACGGATAATGCGGGGCGCGCGTGCGGTCGGCCAGATCGGTGACCGCATCATAAAAACTTGCCGCCCCGTCATGGGCGATGGTGCCGACCAGCGAGACGATCTTGTGGTGACTGCCGTCAATGCGGCCGATTTCATCGACCATGGCGCGCATGGCACGCCCGGTGCCAAGGGCGATGATTTTGGGATCAGAAGACTGCAAGGCGCGCTCAAGATAGGTTGCGGCGGCCTGTGCCATGCCAAACATTGCCTCGGGGGCGGAGGGGTCGGTGGGCACGACATCGCAATTGGCCAGACCGTATTTTTCGCAGATCGCCTTGCCCAGTTCCATGCAATGGGTGATGGGATGATCAAGGCGGACTTTGACAAGTCCTTCGCTGACGGCGGCCGAGACCAGACGTTGCGCGGTCGGACGTGAAACGCCAAGCTTCTGGGCGATTTCGTCCTGGGTATTCCCGGCACAATAGTAAAGCCAGCCCGCGCGGGCTGCTTCATCCAGACGGGCTGCTTCCTTGCGCGTTCTTTTGACCATCCGATTCCCCCCGACATATCTTCTTGTTCATCATGCGCCAACTGGGTGATGAACGCTTTTATCGCTGAAGTCTTGTCTTTTTCCCTACCGTCTTTTTGGAATTGTTACCAGCGTCCATGCGTCTATCAACGACAAAACCCGCCCCAAAAAGGGCGGGTTTTGCAAAGGAAGCTGTTGGTTTTCCTTATTTCTTGGGCAGGAAATCCGCAACCAGTTTTTCGGCAATCTGAACCGCGTTAAGGGCCGCACCCTTGCGCAGGTTATCGCCGACACACCACAGTGACAGGCCGTTTTCGACCGTCGGATCCTTGCGCACGCGCGAGACAAAGACATTGTCCTCGCCCTGGACTTCCTGCGGGGTGACATAGCCTTCGTCCTGGCGGTAATCGACAACCGACACACCCGGGAAATCTTTCATTGCCTTGCGGGCATCTTCGACGGTGATCGGTTTTTCGAATTCGATATTGACCGCTTCGCCGTGGCCGACAAAGACCGGAACACGCACACAGGTTGCGTGAACGGCAATTTCCGGATCCAGGATCTTGCGGGTTTCGACCGTCATTTTCCATTCTTCACGGGTCGCGCCATCATCCATGAAGCTGTCGATATGCGGAATGACGTTAAAGGCGATCTGTTTGGTGAATTCTTCCTTTTGCGGGGGATCATTCACATAGATGCCGCGCGTCTGGTTGAACAGTTCGTCCATGGCGGCACGGCCGGCCCCGGATACCGACTGATAGGTCGCAACCACGATACGCTTGATCGATGCCATGTCATGAAGCGGCTTAAGGGCCAGCACCATCTGAATGGTCGAGCAGTTCGGGTTGGCAATGATGTTCTTTTTGGCGTAACCGGCAAGGGCATCGCCATTGACTTCGGGCACGATCAGCGGAACGCCCGGTTCCATGCGCCAATAGCTGGAATTGTCGATAACAACACAGCCGGCCTCGGCGGCCTTGGGAGCCAGTTTCTTGGCGGTTTCCCCGCCGGCCGAGAACAGGGCAATATCAACGCGCGAGAAATCGAAATTGGCCGCGTCCGATACGCTCAGATCATCGTCTTCGCCATAGGAAACGGTACGACCGATTGATTTCGAGGATGCCAGTGCAAAGACTTCATCGGCGGGAAATTTGCGTTCGGCAAGAGTGTTGAGCATTTCGCGCCCGACATTTCCGGTCGCGCCGACAACGGCGATTTTATAGCCCATCAGGTGCCTCTTTTCAGTCTGGTCGGCATGGAGGCCGGACCCGGGCCAACGCAGGCAATAAGCCGCATGGCGGTTCGGACGGCGCAGGCGCATGCCTGTGGATAATGTCTGATAATCTGGCGCGAGATGTAAGGCTTTCACGACAATTGCGCAAGCGCATCCTTGTCATTCCACCTATGATTACTACTTGAGATCGCAGAAAAATCTGGCAAAATCGTATACGGGGTTCATGTGTCGAACCCGAAATCAGAATCGTTTCGCATCCTGCTTGGTTGATTTCTGCTTTCGGCTCGGATCGCATCGCGAAACCGCTGCCACCATCTGACGACCTTCCAAATGGCAAGATAAAACGATCCTGACAAAGGGTTAGATGCAGATATGCGGCATTGCTGCATATGGGGCGATCAGTTTTCCGACTTTTGCAAAAAGGACGGCCGATGACGTACCCGATGAGTTTGGATTGGACACAGAAAAAGGTTCTCGATTTCTTTCGGGAACATGTAACGCGCGGAACGCTGGTTTTCCGCGTGGATGAAAAACATGAAATCGTTCTGGGTGATGGTTCGGAACCGCGTGCGGGCATGACCGTGCCCGACTGGACCAACACCCTTAAAATGGCGCTTAGTCCCGATCCGGGATTTGGCGAAGCCTATATGCATGGCGGCTTTGACCTTGTCAGCGGTGAAATGGAAGATCTGATCCGCGTGTTGCGCCTTAATTTCGAAGGCGGACATTCGTCGAGCGGCTTTGGCACCTTTATCGAAAAGTTGCAGGCGCTCAAATTCCAGATTGCCCAGTTTACCACCGTCAAGGCAGCATCAAAACGCGTCCGCCATCACTATGATATCGGCAATGATCTTTATACCCGCTTCCTTGATCCGGAGATGCAATATTCATGTGCCTTCTGGGATGACGGGGCGCAAACCCTTGAAGAAGCGCAACACCGCAAAATGAGCCTGACCACCCAGCGGCTCAAGATCAACGAGCCGGGATTGCGGGTGGTCGATATCGGTTGCGGCTGGGGCGGGTTAAGCCGGTTTATCCGCCGCGAAACAGGGGCCGAGGTCCACGGTATCACATTGTCGACCGAACAATATAACTGGGCGCAGCAAAAGCGGGCCGAGATGGGCGACAATGCCAAAAGCGGACTGGATTATCATTTGCTTGATTACCGGGTCTTTGCCGATGCCAATGCCGGAAAATATGACCGGGTGGTATCGGTGGGCATGTTCGAACATGTCGGTCGCCATCAGTTCAAAACCTATTTCGAAAAGGTTGGCCAACTGCTTAAGGCCGGTGGGCGGGCCGTCATTCACACCATCATCAAGCCGCGCGCCGAATTTACATCGCCCTGGATCGACAAATATATCTTCCCGGGCGGCTATATTCCGGCGGTTCATGAAGTGATCGAAGCCGCCGAGCACGCCAATCTGATGGTCGAGGCATCGCATTTCCATGCCGGGCGCAACTATGCCCGGACATTGCGGGCCTGGCGTGACCGGTTCCGGGCGGTGCGTGATGAACTTGACCCGGTCAAATATGACGAGGAATTCCGCAGAATGTGGGAATTCTATCTGGCGGGCTGCATCAATGCCTTTGACGAGTCAGAAGGCGGTGGCGGCATGCGGGTTGGCCAGTTTGTCTTTACCAAGCCGGGCTTTGACTATGCCTGAGGATACAGGGCGGGGAACGATGGTTTCCCGCCCTGACTTGTTTAAGGGTCCCAAGACACATCGCGTGATCGACCGGCACGACAGATGTGAAAAAGCGATCAACCGGTCTTTTGTCGGGAGGAAACGACATGCTGAAAGTGATGAACTGGGATGACACTGATCATCAGGGCAGCGAGACATCGCTAACAAGCCGGGCCGCGCATATCGGGCAGGTGGAAGATTACGTCAAGGCACTGGGTGCGATCGAACTGTCGAGTTGCGAACGGGACATGTTGCGTGCCCACGCACGGGCACCGGGGCGCGAAATTACCGGTCTTAAGCTGGCTGAAACGGTCGGGCATTTCGGCTGCCGGATCGGGCACAAGAAATATGGCCGACTGGCCGGGAAAATCGCAACTGCTGCGGGGCTGCCGGTCTGCAAATCCGATGTCAGTGATTATCTTGCGGCGATCTTTACCCTGGCCGATGGCAAACAGTCGACGGGGGAGGATTGGCAATGGGTCATGCATGCGCCCCTGGCCGATGCATTGAAAAAGCTTGGCATGGCCTAGGTTTTTCGGGCGCGTTTACCGGGTGAACGCGGAAAAAACAAAAAAAGACGGACGGGCCGTGTAACGCGGTCCGTTTGTGTTTCGTCCTTGTGGGCAGAAGGGACGTGATCCCGTTACCGAGCAAGGAGAACCATGATGAGCCGTTTTTCATTCCCCGATACCAGCCCGACCCTGTTCAAATCGATGTATGGTCTGGCCACGGCCATTGTTGAAAATGGCAAGGTGCCAGCCGTTCTCCGTGATTTGATCGAATGCCGCGTGTCACAGATCAATCAGTGTTCGTTTTGCCTGCGCATGCATGCCAAAAGTTTTGCCGAACATGGTGGCGATGCGGCCAAACTGACGATGTTGCCGGTCTGGCGCGCCGCAGACGGGTTTGACGATGCCGAACGCGCCGCACTTGACTGGGCGGAATGCCTGACCCGGGTCGAAAGTCAGGAACGCATTGCACAAAGCCACCGTGCGCTTTTGGCACATTTTGAAGCCGATGCGATTTCGGAACTGACCTGCGTGATTTCAACCATGAATGCCTGGAACCGTCTTGGCATTGCCCAGCACGAATTTGCATGACCGGGCTTTCCGCGCCCGTTGTCCGGGAGACAGATGATATCGTCTCTTTGCAACAGGAAGGTCCATCGGGCAGGATGAAGCAACGCAAGCAACAAGATCAGGCGGTACGGGGTAATCCCGTGCCGCTTCACCCGTTTGATGGGTACAGGATGTCAGATACGATTTTTGAACAGCATCGCGCACGTCTGACGGCGCTGGCCTATCGGATGCTGGGCAGTCATGCCGACGCCGAAGACGCGGTGCAGGATGTGTGGCTCAGATGGCGCAAGCAGGATCACGCCGAGATCAAGGATGCAACCGGCTGGCTGGTCCGGGTGTGCAGCAATATTTGTCTGGATGTTCTGAAATCGGCCCGGCGCCAGCGCGAAAACTATGTCGGCAACTGGTTGCCCGAACCGTGGATGCCGCCAGAACCGCCCAAAGCCGAAACCAACCTGATCGAACAGGAAGGTCTGGGGCAGGCGTATCTTTTGATGCTTGAACGACTTGCGCCGGTCGAACGGGTGGCACTTGTCCTGTATGAGGTGTTTGACTGGGCACATGATGATATTGCCCCGGTGATCGAACGCACCCCGAACAATACCCGTCAGATCCTGTTTCGGGCCCGGCGCAAAATGAAGCGTGAAAATGACCGCGATGCGACACCGGAAATCACCGGACAGCCATGTGATCAGACACGCATGCAGGCCTTTGTCACGGCGCTTAGTCTTGGTGATGTCGGTCAGCTTCTGACCCAGCTTGCCCCGGATGTCATTTTGCATTCCGATGGCGGTGGCAAGGCGCTGGCCACTGCCAATCCGCTTTATGGTCCGGATCATGTTGCACGGTTCTTTGTTGGTGTCTGGCGCAAACGCAATCCACGTGAACGGGCGTTCTATGTGGTGCTGGACGGGGAATGCTGGCTTCTGATGATGGTGGATGGCGTGGTTGAAACCGCACTAAGCGCAACGGAAAAGGATGGTCGGATTGTGGATCTGTTCGTGCATCGCAATCCCGACAAGCTTGCGCTGTTTGAGGCGGTCGTCGGCAATGCCGTTGAAATCGACCCGGATAGCAAAAAGGCCGGGCAATAAACCCGGCCTTTTGAATTTGTGATCAGAACGAAGGATCAGACAAGTTTGTCGAGTTCGTTGATCAGCGACTCACCCATGACGGTGGTCGAAACTTTTGCCATGCCCGGCTGCATGATGTCGCCGGTGCGAAGGCCGCCCTTAAGGACGTTCTGAACCGCATTTTCGATCAGGGTTGCATCGTCGCCCATGTCGAACGAGTAACGCAGCATCATGGCAAAGGACAGAATGGTTGCCAGCGGGTTGGCGATGTCCTGACCGGCGATGTCCGGTGCGGAACCGTGTACCGGCTCATAAAGTGCTTTGCGTTTGCCGTCAGCGTCGGCCGCACCAAGCGATGCGGATGGCAGCATGCCGAGCGATCCGGTCAGCATGGCAGCGCAATCCGACAGAATGTCGCCAAACATGTTGGTGGTGACCATCACGTCGAACTGTTTCGGGTTACGAACCAGCTGCATGGATGCGTTATCGACATACATGTGGCTGACTTCGACTTCCGGGAAGTCCTTGGCAACGCGTTCAACAACTTCGCGCCACAGAACGGTGGATTCCAGAACGTTGGCCTTGTCGACCGAGCACAGACGCTTGTCACGTTTCATGGCCATGTCAAAAGCAACGCGCGCGATGCGTTCGACTTCCGGTTCGGAATAGACAAGGGTGTTGAAACCGGTGCGAACACCGTCGCGTTCTTCGATGCCGCGCGGCTGGCCGAAATAGATGCCGCCGGTCAGTTCGCGCAGGATCATGATATCGAGACCCTTGACGACTTCTTCTTTCAGGGTCGATGCACCAACAAGTGCGTCAAACACCAGTGCCGGACGCAGGTTGGCAAACAGGCCCATTTCCTTGCGGATTTTCAGAAGACCGCGTTCCGGTTTGATATCAAACGGAAGATCGTCCCATTTCGGACCACCAACAGCACCAAGCAGAACCGCGTCCGCTGCCATTGCATCGGCAAGGGTTTCGTCGGTCAGCGGGTTGTTATGTGCATCGATCGACGCACCGCCAATCAGGCCTTCGGTGATTTCGAAGTTCACATTGCGCTTTTTCGCCATCCAGTCCATGACGCGCTGGACCTGACGCATGACTTCGGGACCAATTCCGTCGCCCGGCAGCATCAATACTTTTTTGGTGGTGGTCATAAAAGAATCCTTCCCAGATATTTTCGGGGCCGCTCACCCCGTAGCGATAGAAAAGGGGCGGCAAACGAAACCGTTCGCCACCCCTTTTTGAATTAGAGCGACAACCAGGGCTGCGATGCAGCGCGCTTGGCTTCGAATGCGTTGATGGCATCGGATTTCTGCAAGGTCAGACCGATGTCATCAAGACCGTTCAGCAGGCAATGCTTGCGGAATTCTTCGACTTCGAACTTGATGCAGCCGCCATCCGGACCGGTGATTTCCTGATTTTCCAGATCAACGGTGACAGTGGCATTGGCGCCGCGTTCGGCATCGGCCATCAGCTTGTCGACATCTTCCTGCGGCAGACGGATCGGAAGGATGCCGTTCTTGAAGCAGTTGTTATAGAAAATGTCGGCAAAGCTCGGCGCGATCACGCAACGAATGCCGAAATCGAGCAGCGACCAAGGCGCGTGTTCACGCGACGAACCACAGCCGAAATTGTCGCCAGATACCAGTATCTGCGCATTGCGATAGGCCGGCTTGTTCAGAACGAAATCAGGGATCTCGTTGCCATTGTCGTCGTAACGCATTTCATCAAACAGGTTCTTGCCAAGGCCAGAACGTTTGATGGTTTTAAGGAACTGTTTGGGGATGATCATGTCGGTATCGACATTGATCATCGGCAGCGGTGCAGCAACACCGGTGAGCTTGGTAAATTTTTCCATCGTCTTATCCCTTGCTTCCGGTTTCCCAGGCCAGGCCCAGTGCTTCGATCAATTCTTCGGTCGCGTCGAGTTCCTGTGCGACAAAGTCGGGCAGGTTGATGCCGGTCAGCTGGGGCAGAAGTTGCTCCAGCACGGCAGCACGTCCCATACGGGGGGCGTTTTCGCGAAAATTGATGAATGCGGTATCGGCCATGGGAACCTTCTTTAACCGAGTTTGCGAATGTCAGTCAGGTGACCGGTGATTGCAGCTGCTGCTGCCATGGCCGGGCTGACGAGGTGGGTACGGCCACCACGACCCTGACGGCCTTCGAAGTTACGGTTCGAAGTCGAAGCGCAACGCTCGCCCGGGGCCAGACGGTCCGGGTTCATTGCCAGACACATCGAGCAGCCCGGCTCGCGCCAGTCAAAGCCTGCTTCGATGAAGATTTCATGCAGGCCTTCTGCTTCGGCCTGTTCCTTGACCAGACCGGAACCCGGAACGATCATGGCATTGACCGACGGGGAAACCTTGCGACCCTTGGCGACTTCGGCAACGGCACGCAGATCTTCGATACGACCGTTGGTGCACGAACCGATGAACACGCGGTCGATCTTGATTTCTTCGATCGGGGTGCCAGCCGTCAGACCCATATATTCGAGGGAACGGGCGATGGCCTTTTGCTTGCCGGCGTCCTTGCCGTCGCTTGGCGACGGAACAACACCGGTAACCGGTACGACGTCTTCCGGGCTGGTGCCCCAGGTAACCTGCGGGACGATGTCGGCCGCATCAATTTCGACAATCTTGTCGTAATGGGCACCTTCGTCAGACGGCAGGGTTTTCCAGTATTCAACAGCCTGTTCGAATGCGGCACCTTTGGGGGCCATCGGACGGCCTTTGATATATTCAAAGGTTTTCTCGTCCGGTGCGATCAGGCCGGCACGTGCGCCACCTTCGATCGACATGTTACAGACGGTCATGCGGCCTTCAACCGACAGCGAACGGATCGCCGAGCCGGCATATTCGATGACATAGCCGGTACCGCCAGCCGTACCGATACGACCGATGATCGCAAGGGTGATGTCCTTGGCGGTAACGCCCGGATGCAGGTCGCCTTCAACCTTGACCAGCATGTTTTTGGCGGGTTTCTGAACCAGGGTCTGGGTTGCCAGAACATGTTCGACTTCGGACGTGCCGATACCGAATGCCAGGGCACCGAATGCGCCGTGGGTCGAGGTGTGGCTGTCACCACAAACCATGGTCACGCCGGGAAGGGTAAAGCCTTCTTCCGGGCCGACAATGTGAACAATACCCTGACGCAGGTCGTTCATCGGGAAATAATGAATGCCGGTTTCGCGCGCGTTCTGGTCAAGGGTTTCGACCTGAATGCGGCTGTCTTCTTCCTTGATGCCCTGGGACCGGTCAGACGTCGGAACGTTGTGGTCGGGCACAGCAAGGGTCAATTCGGGATGGCGCACTTTGCGGCCGGAATTGCGAAGACCTTCGAATGCCTGCGGGCTGGTAACTTCGTGGACGAGATGACGGTCAATATACAGCAGGCAGGTGCCATCATCCTGCGTATCGACCACATGACTTTCCCAAATCTTGTCAAAAAGGGTTTTAGGTTGACCCATCTCGACCTCCTCATAAAACATCGATCTTTTGAGCAGCAACAACCGCCCCGTCTGTGTGGCTCGGAATGTCTCGAAAAATACGCATGGTGATCCTGCCCAAGGCAGCAGATCGGTTATGGCGTTTTCTCCGGCGCAACCGGCTTAATCCGGTTTGCGAAATTTTATTATCCAGAACCACGCGGGTTTGATTGTTTTTGCCGCGGGAGTGCCTTTATACACCGCGGCCTTTAAATCGCAAGGTGCGGTGCGCGTGTTTTACCGTCATTTACACCCGGAAATTGAATCGCGAAAATTACAGCATCCCAGAGTAGCCAAATCCAGTGAAATCGATATAGGTTAGGGATATCTGATATAAAAAAAGCTGATCAAATAATGGTATGGTTTCTGCGGGTCTGATCATATCAGGCGGAAATCGGGCGATTCGCTATAATGCAACTTTAAGGTGCATTTGCGTATTTATTTCGCCCCCGGTTGGCGCGATGGTGTAAATGCTGGCGTCCACGAAGGTGCAAAAGAAAACGGGCCCACCCGAAGGTGAGCCCGTCTTTTCGTCTGACATAGCCAAACGGCGGAGAATTACTTCTTCGCGCGTTCTGCTGCGGTCAGTTTGCCTTTGTGGCCGGTGGTCTGCTCGGCGATACGTGCAGATTTACCGGTACGACCACGCAGGTAGTACAGTTTCGCGCGACGAACGTCACCGCGGCGAACGACTTCGATTTTGTCGATGGCCGGGGAGTACGACTGGAAGATACGCTCAACGCCTTCGCCCGATGCGATTTTACGCACGGTGAAGGAAGAGTTGAGGCCGCGGTTCTTCTTGGCGATGCAAACGCCTTCGAACTGCTGGATACGCTCACGGGTACCTTCAACGACTTTCAGGTGTACACGAACGGTATCACCTGCGTCGAATTCCGGAACTTCGCGCTGCGCAACGATTTTGTCGAGCTGCTCATTCTCGAGCTGCTGGATGATGTTGGTCATGGTTTAACCCTCTTTGATGTTCCCGTTTGCGACATACTGGTCCCAAAGGTCCGGGCGTCGCTCACGAGTAATTTCTTCTGCCTGTGCATGCCGCCAGGCTTGTACCTTGGCATGATGTCCGGAAAGCAAGATCTCCGGCACGTCACGCCCGTTCCAATTGGCCGGGCGCGTGTAATGCGGATATTCAAGCAACCCGGTTTCAAAGCTTTCCTCGTCGACGGATTCGGTCTTGTTGACCGTTCCCTCGATGAGGCGAATGCACGATTCAATCAGGACCATGGCCGGCAGTTCGCCGCCCATGAGGATGTAATCGCCGATGCTGATCTCTTCGGCCTGGTGTTCATCAAGTACACGCTGGTCGATACCTTCGTAACGACCGCACAACAGGATGGCACCCGGGCCCGCTGCCAGTTCGCGGCAACGTTTCTGGTTCAGCACTTTTCCCCGCGGGCTGAGATAAATCAGCGGCAATTGCGGTGCGTCGGCACGCAATTCACGCAGGGCAGCGTCGACAATATCCGGGCGCATGACCATGCCGGCCCCGCCCCCGAAAGGATTGTCGTCAACAGTGCGGTGGCGGTCGGTTGCATGATCGCGGATGTCTTTGACATCAAGCGACCAGATCCCGTTCTCAAGCGCCTTGCCAGCCAAAGACTGACCAAGCACACCCGGGAACATTTCCGGGAACAGGGTTGCAACTTTTGCCTGCCACACAGACATCGATCAGGCCTCCTTTCCGCTGCCGGTCGCGGTTTCCGCGCCTACTGCATCGGCAGTGACGGCATCAGAATCGCGGTCGGCCTGAGAGTCCTTGCGGGATTTGTTGGGACGGCGGCTGCGATTGCCGGGTCCGTCTTCATCCTGCAGGAGCCCCTCGGGCGGATTTACCACCAGCTTGCGTTCCGAAAGCACCACATCGGGAACAACTTCCTTGGTAAACGGAAGAACGACAACCTTGCCACGGACTTCTTCAAGCGCGACTTCGATTACGTCGCCAGCGCCAAAATCAGCCACGCCCCGTACGGTCCCGAACAGCGATCCATCAATGTGGAAGGCCTTCAGACCGACAAGGTCGGCAAGATAGAATTCGTCTTCATCTTCCGTCTCGGGCAGTGCCGCCCGTGGTACATGAAGCTTGGTACCCCGCAGCCGTTCGGCGGCGTCCCGGTCGTCCACACCTTCGATCTTGGCGATCAGCTGGTCGCGGACATGTCCGACAGGAGACAGCTTGTATTTCACGCGTCCCTTGGCGTCGAACAACGGGCCGTAACCGACAAGGTTATCCGGGTCGACGGTATAGCTTTTGACGCGCACGGCACCACGCACCCCGTGCGGGGCGGTGATCATGCCTACGCAGACATAAGCTTCGTCGTTCTTGGATTTGCGGGTATCAGCCATTTCGGTTCACAAGTTTCCGGTATCTGATCAAAGCGTGCGTTCAGCGATTACTCGCCTGCAGCTTCTTCAGCAGGTGCTGCTGCTTCGGCAGCGGCTTCCGCAGCAGCGGCAGCAGCAGCTTCAGCTTTTTCAGCTTTCTCACGAAGACGTTCCTGGGCTTTCGCTTTCGGAGCCGACTTCTGCGGCTGTTCGGTCGGTTTGAACGCGTCAGCAAGGCCAGCCTTGCCAAGGAAACGTGCAACACGATCGGTCGGCTGTGCACCAACAGACAGCCAGTATTTGATGCGCTCTTCTTTGAAGGTCACGCGGTTGTCAGCATCCTTCGGGAGCATCGGATCATAGGTACCGACTTTCTCGATGAAGCTGCCGTCACGCGGAGCACGAACGTCAGCAACTACGATACGGTAGTACGGACGCTTCTTGGCACCGCCACGGGAAAGACGAATCTTGACAGCCATTCGGATAAGTTCCTTTCAGCTTGGGTTTGTAGTCTTCTAAATCAGGGCCCCGAGGGGCCTATTCGCTAGTCTTGTAGTCTGCGGTCTTGCGACCGTTTCGGTTCCTAAGAGGCATTCTTGAGAACCTGTTTAAGAACCTGGGGTCTGGCTATTTCTTTTTGCCAAATCCCGGGAATCCCGGAGGAAGGCCACCGCCGCCCCCCAATCCCGGCAGGCCGGGCGGCAAACCGCCCCCGGCACCGGGGAAACCTTTTGGCAGATTGCCGAGGTCGGGCATTTCGCCGCCCTCAAGCATTGCCGGATCCATTTTCGGCATGCCGCCAAACAGACCCTTTTTGCCCATCTTTCCCATCTTTTTGATCATGGTGGACATGGTCTGATATTGCTTGAGCAGCTTGTTCACGTCCTGAACCGTCAGGCCACAGCCCGCGGCAATACGCTTTTTGCGCGATGCCTTGATCAGGGCCGGGTTTTCACGTTCCTTCGGCGTCATCGACAGGATGATCGCTTCCTGATGGGTCAGAAGTTTCGGATCAAGCTTGGTCTGCGACATCTGTTTTTTCAGCGCGCCCATGCCCGGCAACATCCCCATGATGCCGGAAAGATCACCCATCTTCTGAAGCTGCTTGAGCTGTGCGAGAAGGTCGTTCAGGTCAAACTGACCCTTGCGCAGCTTCTTCGCCATTTTCTCGGCGTCTTCGGCCTTGATCGTTTCAGCGGCTTTTTCAACCAGGCTGACAACGTCGCCCATGCCAAGAATACGGTTGGCGATACGATCGGGGTGGAAGGCCTCCATCTCGTCGATCTTTTCGCCGACACCAATCATCTTGATCGGGCAGCCGGTAATCTGACGCATCGAAAGGGCCGCACCGCCACGCGCATCACCGTCAACACGGGTCAGAACGATACCGGTGATGCCGACCTTTTCGGCAAATTCCTTGGCCACATTGACCGAGTCCTGACCGGTCATCGCATCAGTGACCAGAAGGGTTTCAACCGGGTTGACCGCATCACGGACCTGGGCGACTTCGCTCATCAGTTCCATGTCGATATGCAGGCGGCCGGCGGTATCAAGGATGACGGCGTCATAGCCTTCCTTGCGGCCGGTATCCATGGCGCGTTTTGCAATCGAAACCGGCTTTTCGCCAAGAACGATCGGCAGAACACCCAGACCATTATCGTCGGCCAGCACTTTCAGCTGCTGCTGGGCGGCCGGACGATAGATATCGAGCGATGCCAGAAGAACCTTCTTGTTGCGCTTCTTGGTCAGGTGCAGCGCGATCTTGGCAGAACTGGTGGTCTTACCCGAACCCTGAAGACCAACCATCAGGATCGGCACCGGCGGGGTCGAGGCAAGATTGATGTCTTCGCCTTCGCCCAGCATGTTTTTCAGTTCGTCATGGACGATCTTGACGACCATCTGACCCGGGGTGACCGAGCGCAGAACGTCCTGACCAACCGCACGTTCGGTGGCGTTGGTGATAAAGGTTTTGACGACCGGCAGCGCAACGTCAGCCTCAAGCAGGGCGACGCGTACTTCGCGCATGGCTTCCTTGACGTCGGATTCCTTCAGCGCGCCACGTTTGCGCAGCTTATCGAGAACTCCGCCAAGGCGATCGCTTAGTCCTTCAAACATTCCAAATCCCGTCTGTGTTGCCGGTGTTTCCACCGCGTACGCACAAAAAACTAAAACCCAGTGCTCGAAAACTCGAGGACTGGGGGAGTCACCCCTTGGGCGACCTTTGGTGAGGAGGGTTTATTTGATCGGGGGTGGGGAGTCAAGCGCAATCGGGCGCAAAAGCGCGATGTTCTGCGCTTTTCGAGTCATTTCGAACCCAATCCCCGATTCTGATGGTGCCCGGGGGCATCCAACCGGATGTTCAAACCGCCGGGTTGACCGGATCAATCGCGTGATTGTCAATCAGGCGGGCCTTGCCAAGACGCGCAGCAACAAAGATTCGCGCCGGTCTGGTGACGGTTTGGCTGACCAGTTCAAGCGTTTGCGCATCGCGAACTTCAAGATAGTCGATCGGATTGAACCCGGCGGCCAGAATATCTTCGCGCCCCTTGGCCAAAAGCGGTCCAAGTTCGGCACCCTTGGCGGCCTTGGCGGTGATATCGGCCAGAACCCGGTTCAGAACCGGCGCGGTTTCGCGTTCCTGTGGCGACAGATACCGGTTGCGTGACGACATGGCCAGACCGTCTTCTTCGCGCAGGATTTTGGCCCCGATAATGTCGACCGGAATGTTGAGATCCGCACTGAAACGGCGGATGACCATCAGCTGCTGATAATCTTTTTGGCCGAAAATCGCGCAATCGGGCAGTGCTTGAAGCAGCAATTTGGTGACGATCTGGGCCACCCCATCGAAATGGCCGGGGCGGGCCGCCCCGCACAAAACATTGGTCATCGCGCCATCGACACTGACCTTGGTGGCAAAGCCGTCGGGATACATTTCCTCGACCGAGGGGGCAAAACACAGTTCCACCCCGGCCGCATCAAGAAGTTTCTGATCATCGGGCAGAGTGCGGGGATAGGCGCCGAAATCCTCGTTCGGGCCGAACTGGGTCGGATTGACAAAGATCGATACGATCACGCGGTCGGCATGTTCACGGGCAAGACGGGTCAGGCTGATATGGCCGTCATGAAGCGCACCCATGGTTGGCACCAGGGCAACACGCAGACCCTGCGCGCGCCAGTCGGCAACAGTCGCGCGCAAATCTGCGACAGTGTGAACAGTCGTAAGAGGCATCGTAATCGTCGTATCGAAATTTCAAGAAATCGCGGCGGTCAGAACCATCAGGCATCAGACCGCGCGCAAGTTACCTTTTTTGGTAACGCCAAAGCAATGTTCATCCGCCGGGAACTGACGGTTGCGCACTTCGCTTGCATACTGGCCGACCGCCTCGGAGACGGCATCGCCCAGATTGGCATAGCGTTTGACGAATTTTGGCGTGAAATCCGAAAACAGGCCAAGGATGTCCTCGGTGACGAGAACCTGGCCGTCACAGGCCACCGATGCACCGATCCCGATGGTCGGAATATCGATGGTTTCGGTGATGTGGCGGGCGACCGGTTCAACCGTTCCTTCGACCACGACGGAAAAGGCGCCGGCGTCGGCGACTGCGCGGGCATCGGCCAGGACTTTTTCAGCAGCAGCTTCGCCGAGACCCTGACTTTTGAAACCGCCCATGGTGTTGACCTGTTGGGGCATCAGGCCGATATGGCCCATGACAGGCACACCGCGCTGGGTCAGAAATTCGATGGTTTCGGCCAGTTCGGCCCCGCCTTCGAGCTTGACCGCGGCACAGCCGGTTTCGGCAAGAATATGCGATGCGGTCCGGAAAGCCTGTTCCTTGGATTCCTGATAGCTGCCAAATGGCAGATCAATCACGACACAGGCATTTTTCGAGCCGCGCATGACCGCCTTGCCGTGATTGACCATCATGTCGACGGTCACGGCAAGCGTGCTTTCCATGCCATAGACAACCATGCCCAGTGAATCGCCGACCAGCAGAAGGTCGCAATGTTCATCAAGGCGCTGGGCCATTGGCGTTGTGTAAGCAGTCAGGCAGACAATCGGTTCGCCACCCTTGCGGGCGCGAAGCTGTGGGACGGAAACCCGGCCCATCTTTTTTGTGGTGGCACTCATGACGTTTCTCCCCCGGTTCGACCGGATTTGGCTGCCCGATCTGTGTCGGGCGTGCCGTCATGTTTACAATATGATGACGGTATTCGGGAAATATTTTTTTGCAATCGCGAAATAGGCAATTCGGCCAACAGGTTATCAATTGGCCGAATTTACGCTTTTTCCTCGCATCATTTCAAAGACGCAGTCAGCATTACTGTGCAGTTGCACAAAAGAATTCAGAGGCCTTCGGCAAGGTCTTCGAGCATATCAAGCCCGACCGCTTCGATATGGCGGTTATCCTTGAGCGAAATCGTTGCTTCCTTACGCAGTTGCGTCAGGGTGCGCGACACGGTTTCGATGGTCAGACCCAGATAATCGGCAATGTCGGACCGGCTCATCGGGACGTTGATGGTATCGGTATTTTCACCGCGATGTTCCTGACGGCGGGCCAGCATCAACAGGAAGGATGCGACCTTTTCCTTGGCAGTCTTGCGGCCGAGCAACAGCATCTGGTCCTGTGCGGCGGCAAGTTCGTCCACCGCCATGCCCAGCATGCGTTTTTCAAGATGCGGGAACTGATCAAACAGCTTTTCGAGCTTCTGACGCGGGAAGCGACAGGCCGTGACCGGTTCGATTGCCTCGGCGGTGTAGCTGTAATTGGCGTTCAGGGCCAGTCCCAGAAAGTCGCCTGCAAACAGGAAACCGGTGATCTGACGGCGACCATCACCCAGCAATTTGTACAGTTTGACCGAGCCCGACGTGACGTTGAAGACATAGTCGGCTTCTTCGGCTTCGTGGAAGATGGTGCTGTGTGAATCAAACTGGACGTGAGTCAGCAGTTGGCGCAGCTGATCATGTTCAGCCCCGTGCAAAGACGAGCAGAAGGTCAAGTCCTTGATAGAACAGGCTTCGCAAAGTTGGGGGCGGACTGCCATCGCAGACTCCGATACTGGTGACCCGATACATTGAGTAGCGTTAATTTATGCGAACAGACAGGAGCGTTTCAAGTTATTCTAACTGTCATTGTGGTGGAATTTCTTGGATTTAGGCGCAAACTGGTCGTCATCATCGTCAAACAGGATGCGATTGGCGGCCCCTTCCATGTCGTCGAATTGCCCGGAACGCAGTGACCACAAAAAGGCACCAAGCCCCAAAAGACCCAGAAAAAGTGCGATCGGGATCAGGAGAAGAAGGTTGCTCATGCCATTAGGCTCCTGCCTGTTGGGATGTGGGGCGCAGGGGCGCGATATCAAGGTTTGGCGATTGTCCGGATGTTTTGGCATGCAGGCGCAAGGCATTGGCAATAACAATCAGCGATGACGATGACATGGCGATGGCTGCAATCAGGGGGGTGACAAAGCCCGATACCGCAAGGGGAATCGTAATCAGGTTATAGGCAAAGGACAGGGCGAAGTTCTGACGCACCAGCCGGTCGGCCTTGCGGGCGACGTCGATGGCTTCGATGACGGCACCCAGCCTGTCACCCTGAAATACGATATCAGCCGCGTTTTGCGAAATCTCGGCAGCGGTTGCAGGTGACATTGATGCATGGGCACAGGCAAGAGCCGGGGCATCATTGATGCCATCGCCGACCATCAGATCAAACTTGCCGTCATCTGCACGTTTCTGGACAAAGCCGGCCTTGTCGGTCGGGGACATGCGCGCATGCCAGTCACGCAAGCCGATTGTTTCTGCAAGCTGGCGGACCGTGCTGCTGCGGTCACCCGACAGCAATGTCATATCAAATCCGCGCGCACGCAGGGTATCAACGACCGTGACCGCGTCACTGCGCGGTGTGTCGCGGAACACAAACCGGGTCGGTGATTTTCCCGGTTCTGCCAACCATAATTCCGGCCCGGTGACATCAGACGGCAAATCGGCGTTTTCCGCGATATCGCAAAATGTGCGACTGCCAAGCAAAATGGTGCCAAACGGTGTATGCGCCGTCAGGCCAAGGCCCGGTTGTTCGGTAACATTGGCCATGGCCGCAACATTGCCAGCCGCACGCACCAGGGCGCGGGACAACGGATGATTGCTGTTTGCGGCAATGCGTGCTGCAAGTTCAAGCGTTTCGGCGTCGGTCTGGCTGACCAGTTCGGGTTTGCCGGTGGTCAGTGTTCCGGTCTTGTCAAAGACGATACCGGTAATTTTGGTCAGCCGTTCAAGTGCGGTTGCCGATTTGACAAGAATTCCGGCACGCAACAACCGGCCGGTGGCAATGACCTGAACGACCGGAACCGCCAGCGCCAGCGCACAGGGGCAGGTAATGATCAGAACCGCAATCGCATTCATCAGCGCATCCTGCCAGGCAAGACCACCAATCAGCCACCAGCCGACAAAAGTCGCCAGCGACAGGAAATGAACAACCGGGGCATAGGATTTGGCCACCCGGTCGGCAATGGCGACATATTTGGCCCGACCCTGTTCGGCATTTTCCATCAGCCGGACAATTTCCGATAACAGGGTATTGCCGCCGGTTGCCGTCACACGAATGCGCAAAGGCGCGGATATATTGGTCGTGCCGGCAAAGACTGTTTTGCCCGGGCGGGTCAGGACCGGGATGCTTTCGCCGGTGATGACGCTGGTATCAATGTCGGACTGGCCGTCGATGACTTCACCGTCAATGCCGATCCGTTCCCCCGCTGCCGTCAGAACGACCATGCCCGGTTCTGCCTTGTGCGGGGCGATCAGGCGACGGGTTCCGTCATCGTCAATGACGGTGATTGACCGGGCATTCAGCGACAAAAGATGTTCGGCGGCCGACCGTGCCTGTCCACGGGCCCGCCCGTCCAGATAACGACCGATCAGCAGGAAAAACAAAAGCGTGATCGCACTGTCGAAATAGGCATGCGGTTCGCTACGAATGGTTTGGGCAAGGCTCATGCCAAGGGCAAGGATCACACCAAGGCTGATCGGCACATCCATATTGACCCGCCGGTTGCGGATGGCACCCAGTGCGGAGCGATAAAACGGCATCCCGGCATAGGCAGCGGCAGGCAAAGCAATCAACGCCGATAACCAGTGAAACAGATCGCGGGTTGCCCCGCCCATGCCCTGAAAATACCCGGCCCAGACAGAAACCGATAACAACATCACATTGCCGGCCGCAAATCCGGCGACGGCCAGACAGCGCAGCAATTCCTTGTTGCGCGACACGGTTGCCTGTTCAAGGGCGGCGGGATCAAACGGGATCAGGCGATAGCCCATCTGCAAAACCGGTGACAGGATGGCACTGATATCGGACGACGCACCCTGCCAGCTTAGACGCAGGCGGCGGGTCGTCATATTGACCCGGGCACGCGTCACGGCATCGTTGCGTTGCAAAAGAGTTTCGATCAACCAGACACAGGCCGCACAATGAATGCCATCCACCATCAGATTAAGATGGTGGGTGCCGGTGTCATCGGTGCTGGCCAGTTCGGTGAAATCAAGACTGCCAAGCGTTTCTTCATCTGGGCGCAGGGCACGGATTTTGGGATCGACCGCGCGGCGTTTGTAATAGGATGAAAGCCCCAATTCGCCCAGCAGCTCATACGCTCCGGCGCATCCCGCACAGCAAAAGTCAGGCCCCGCCGGTGACGAGGCAGTGACCGGTTCCTGGCAGTGACGGCAAAGGGCGGGCTGGGTCATGGATTGATGACGACGTTTTCAAGTGTCTGGTAATCATCACCCATGGCATGGGCGATGGTGCGGACCTGCCAGCGACCATATACCGGGAAAGATGCACTTGCGCGATATTCGCCCGGTGCAACTTCGGCCATCGGGATGGTCTGGTCCATGTCGTCGCGGTCAGAACGGGTCAGAACGATCGACATTTTTGCACCACTGATCGGGTTGCTGTCCTTGTCACGGAACAGAACAGTGACAGTGCCCGACTGATTGATGACACCCCCGACTGTCAGTTTGCTGCGCCAGCCAAGTTCGGCCTGACGGGCCGCACCGGAAATTGCAGCATTGTAGTTGTTGCCTTCTTCAAAGGCGTGCTTGGTGACAAGGCCGTTCCAGCTGGTCATGGAAAAAGTGATCAGCGAAATATTGGCAATCAGCATGATGGCAAAGCCGCCAACAAAGTACCAAGGGATCCAGCGATCCGATTTGCGCGGGCCGGTTTGATCAGAAGAAGGAGACGTCATATGCGTTGCCATTGCTTGTCTTTCCTGTGCCAAAGCGTTTTCACGATCAGCGGTCGGTCTTGGGACCGGCAAATACTGTATCATATGTTTCGGTGTTTCCGGTTTCCGTATCGGTCACCGTGAATTCGAACGGTGTTGCATCGCCATCAAGTGCCGACGGATCGGCGGCAATGAACACACGGAAACTGCCAACCCGGTCTGGCGCCACTTCAAGATCAAAGGTGCCTTTCTGGTTCGGGGTCTGACCGATGATCTGGAAATCCGAAATCGTCAGGCCGGAAACCGTCAGTTCATAGGTTTTCAGCGACTGTTCCTTGTTGAGCAACTTGACCGTATAGCCATTGCGGACATCGCCATCAGACAGGGTCACAAATAGCGGGTTGCGGTCACGCAGCACATTGAGTTCAAGGACCGAACGGTTCAAAAGACCGAACATCATCACCGATGCCACCACGGTCAGGATGGCCGCATAGAAAATGGTGCGCGGGCGAATGATGCGCACGCGGGTTGCCTTGCCCTGGGCGCGAAGCTGGGTGTTCTGGACCGAGTCAAACCGGACCAGATCACGCGGAAAGCCGACCTTGTCCATGATGTCGTTGCAGGCATCAATACACAGGCCACAGCCAATGCATTCCATCTGCAGGCCGTCGCGGATATCAATGCCGGTCGGACAGACATTCACACAGGCACGGCAATCGATGCAGTGGCCGGTTTCGGGGACTTCGCCACGGGTCAGGTTTTTGCGTTTAAGCGGCCCGCGGGCTTCCCCTCGCCATCCTTCATAGGTGACGATCAGGCTTTCATCATCCAGCATTGCCGACTGAAAACGCGGCCAGGGACACATATAGGTGCAAACCTGTTCGCGAGCCCAGCCAGCCAGAAGATAGGTCGAGAAAGTCAAAAACGCGATGGTGACATAAACAGCCAGCGTCGCATTGCCGGTAAAGACATCGACAATCACGGTCGGGGCATCGTTGAAATACAGAACAAACGCGCCGCCGGTTGCCATGGCAATGGCAATCCAGGCCAGATGGGTTGCACCGATTTTCCAGAATTTCTCGAACGTCCATTTCGACTGATCAAGGCGGACACGCGCGTTGCGATCGCCCTGGATATAACGTTCGACCAGCATGAAAAGATCGGTCCAGACCGTTTGCGGGCAGCCATAACCGCACCAGATACGTCCAAACAGCGAGGTTGCCAGAAACAGACCGATTGCCGCCATGATCAGGATGCCGGTGATGTAGTAGACTTCCTGGGGCCAGATTTCGATGAAGAAGAAATAGGCGCGGCCAAGGTCCATGTCGATCAGCACTGCCTGATCGGGGGCGCTTGGTCCACGATCCCAGCGGATCCATGGCACCAGCCAGTAAATCGACAATAACGCGATCAGTGCGAACCATTTGAGGTTACGGAACCGGCCGGAAACCCGTTTGGGATAGACCTTGTCACGCGTTTTATAAAGCGGTTGATCGTCATAGTCGCTGCCATCACTGACAAGCGGGCTGGCGGTGTGTTCGGCATCGGGATGCGGCAAGCTGGACATGGCCATTTTCGCTACCTGGTTAGTGCTCCCTACCGTGCTGATGGCGGTGGTTTTGCGGGAAACCGCCAGTCGGAGCAAACGGCCAAGCTGTCAGACAGAAAGTTCAATTTGTCAGCAGCTTTTCGGGGCAGGCTTTCATTATTCAAATCTGAGCCTGAAAATACGAAAGGTCCGCCTCAGTAACCATGATACATGTCAATTTACGACGTGAAGATCATGGGAAAACTGCGACGGACATCTCGTTTCGGACAAAGTGCCCGGAATAAAAAGGGCCGATGATAGATATCACCGGCCCTGGCAGTCTGTTTTACTGGCCGCCACCCAAAGAGTGGACATAGACTGTCAGCATCTTGATGGTTTCTTCGTCAAGACGGCCTTCCCATGCCGGCATCACGCCACGGCGCGAATTGGTCACGGTTTCGGTGATGGTGGCTTTGTCGCCCCCATACAGCCAGATGGCGTCTGTCAGGTTCGGCGCACCGAGTTCCTGAATGCCTTTGGCATTGTCGCCATGGCAGGATGCACAGTTTTCTTCGAACACGATCGCACCACGATCAGCCGCGGCCTTGTCGGTTGCCCGGTCGGTGAAGTGCAGGACATATTGCACAACATCGTCGATCTGATCGCGTTCAAGCAATTCGTCACGGCCAAAGGCCGGCATGTCATTCATGCGGGTGTCTTCATTGGCATCCCAGCGGATCCCGACATGCAGGGTTTCGTTGATGGTTTCAAGTGTCCCACCCCAAAGCCATGCGTCATCCTGAAGCGACGGGAAGCCCGGATTGCCCGATCCGCCCGTTCCGTGACACGGTGCGCAATTGTCGGCAAAGATCGCCTTGCCACCGGCCATCGAGAAGTTCAGAAGTTCCGGATCGCTGGTGATTTCCGTTACATCGAGTGCCGCAAGGCGTTCCATGAACGGAGCGCGTTCGGCAGCAACATTGTTCAGGGTTTCATGCAGCTGGGTACGGTTGGTCGTCCCGAACATCCCCTTGAGATAGTCATTGGCGGTCGGCCAGGACGGATAAACCACCCAGTAACCGATTGACCAGATTACGGTCACCCAAAAAACATAGACCCACCAGGACGGAAGCGGTGTGTTGAGCTCCTTGATACCGTCCCATTCATGGCCGGTGGTCTCGCGCCCGGATACCTGGTCTTTTTCGACATGTGTCGGCATTACTCTGTTCTCCCCTTAATCCTGATCCCGCAGCGGAATCCGGGCGTGTGCTTCCATGTCCCGATTGCGCTTTTTGCTTGGCCACATGACCCAGGCAATGATCGCGCTGAACAGAAGCATCAGCCACAGTCCCCACAGGGGGCGGAAAAAGTCAGCGAGTTGCGTAAAGAATTCCATGACGTTCCCCTTTGCCCTAGCGCAGGTTCATCTGCGGGTTATAGGTGGTGAAGTCGACCATCCGGCCCAGGACCTGCAGATACGCAATCAGCGCATCCATTTCGGTCAGTTCTTCCGGTTTGCCGTCAAAATCACCTGTTGCCGCATTCGGGTAACGAGCAAGGAAATCATCGTCATAGGCCGCATCCTCGCTGGCCTGCAGGTAAAGGTCTGCCTTGGCCGTCTCGATCATTTCGTCGGTATAGGGAACCCCGACCATACGAAGCGTTTCGAGATGGGCCTGTGCGTCATCGAAGTTCAGTTTGCGTTCAGCAAGGAACGGATAACCCGGCATGATTGATTCCGGCACGACAGAGCGCGGGTCCTTCATGTGGGCCACATGCCAGTCATTGGAATATTTCCCGCCGACACGTGCCAGGTCCGGACCGGTGCGTTTCGATCCCCACTGGAACGGGTGGTCATACATCGATTCCGCGGCAAGGCTGTAATGGCCATACCGTTCGACCTCGTCACGGAACGGACGGATCTGCTGGGAATGGCAGTTATAGCAGCCTTCACGGATATAGATGTTGCGACCGGCCTGTTCGAGCGGCGAATAGGGACGTACCCCTTCGACCTTTTCGATGGTCTGTTCCATCGTGAACAGCGGCACGATTTCCACGATGCCACCAATGATGATGGTCAGGAAAATGCCAAGGATCAGAACGAAGACGTTCTTTTCAACGATATGGTGTTTTTTAAGAAGCATATCTCGTTCCCCCCTTATTCGGCTGCAACAGTGGCAGGTGTGCCGATCGGAGCTTCGTTACGCAGATCGCCCTTGATCGTCTTGTAGACGTTCCAGACCATCAGCAGCGAACCAAGAACAAACAGCAGGCCGCCGGTTGCGCGAATGATGTAGTAGGGATGCATCGCCTCAACGGTTTCGATGAAGGAATATTGCAGGAAGCCCAGTTCGTCATAGGCGCGCCACATCAGGCCCTGCATGATCCCCGAAACCCACATCGAGGTGATGTAAAGAACAATCCCGATGGTCGCCAACCAGAAGTGATGCGACACCAGACGCATCGAATACAGGCGTTCGCGATTCCACAGAACCGGGATCAGGAAGTAGATCGCACCGAACGATACGAAGGCAACCCAGCCAAGCGCACCGGAATGCACGTGACCAATGGTCCAGTCGGTATAGTGCGAAAGTCCGTTGACGGCCTTGATCGACATGACCGGACCTTCGAAGGTCGACATGCCATAGAAACCGACAGCAGCAACCATGAAACGAAGGACCGGGTCGGTACGCAGCTTGTCCCAGGCACCCGAAAGCGTCATCAGACCGTTGATCATCCCGCCCCAGGACGGCATCCACAACATGATCGAGAAGGTCATGCCAAGGGTCTGCGCCCAATCAGGAAGGGCTGTGTAGTGCAGATGGTGCGGACCAGCCCAGATATAGAGGAAGATCAGCGCCCAGAAGTGAATGATCGACAGGCGATAGGAATAAACCGGACGTTCGGCCCGTTTCGGGATGAAGTAATACATCATGCCAAGGAAGCCGGCCGTCAGGAAGAAGCCAACCGCGTTATGGCCGTACCACCACTGGGTCAGGGCATCCTGAACACCAGAGAACATCGAATAGGACTTGGTGCCGGTCAGCGATACCGGAATGGCAAGGTTGTTGCCAAGATGGAGCATCGCGATCGTGACGATAAACGCCAGATAGAACCAGTTTGCCACATAGATGTGCGGTTCCTGACGTTTCAGCAGGGTACCGACAAACATCGCCAGATAGCAGACCCAAACCAGGGTAAGCCACAGATCAACAAACCATTCCGGTTCGGCATATTCGCGGCCCTGGGTGGTGCCGGTCACGTAACCGATCGCGGCCATCACGATGAAAAGCTGATACCCCCAGAATACAAATGCAGGCAACGCCGTGCCGCCATAAAGCGGGGTGCGGCAGGTGCGTTGAACCACATAGAAGGAAGTCGCCAGCAAAGCGTTACCACCAAAGGCAAAGATAACTGCCGAGGTGTGCAATGGGCGCAGACGCCCAAAGTTCAGAAATTCATTGTCGAAATTGAGCGCCGGAAATGCGAGCTGCCAGGCGATGACATCACCCACCAGAAATCCGACGACTCCCCAAAATACGGTCGCGAGTGCGGCCCAGCGCACAACGTCCATATTATAATTAACAGCAACCGCAGGCGATGCTGTCTGTGCCATGCTCCCTTGGCCCATGCTTGACTCCCGTTCAAGGTGTTCGGGGCAACTGTCCAGACCCTCTCGGACAGTTTCATCCGTCCCCGTGAATAACCCGATCCGAGGAAGGGTTATTCACCTGCACTTGAAGCCCCACCCACAATGCATCCCGTTTGAAACAGGGACGTATTGAACCTGGCGAGGTTTCCCATTCAGTCCGGCGAGTATGCGGGCACATGACCCAAAAGCCATTGATGTACGTCAATACAAGCGCGCAATACCCGCTGGAAATTCAATCATGGGATTCCATGTTGTCGCTGGACGGGGACCTCAAGTGTTGTGGCTGTTTATGCGCCCCAACGCATCCAAACGTGTTGATGCACATCAAGGTTGACCGGATTTATTTGCGGCATGATCGGGTAAATTCCAGAGGACGGTAATCATGTCAGAAGCCTATCAGGCACATCCCCTTACATCGCACACTGCGGATATGACGTATCCGCTGGTGCAGATGATGCAGGTCGATATGTCTTTTGATCGATGGCGTGCCTTTGTCGACCGGTATTGTCTGCCGGTTGGTGATACGGGGGCGGACTCTGGCCTGGCGGGGGCAACCGATGCCGACCAGCTTTTATGGCAACGCCAGCGTGGCATCATCGTTCTGTCCAACGAGCGCGGCTATATCCACGGTCTGTTTTCCTATTATGTGCGTGATGACATGACTGACGGGCTTGTCCTGCATGTCGATAATGTCATGGCGGTGGAAATCGTGGCGGGTGCGTATGTGTTTGATGCCATGCGCGATGCGATGAACCGGCTGGCGCGCGATCATAAATGCGCCAATGTGTATGTTTCGCTTGGCGAATGTGACGGGCGTTTGCGCGATTATTTCGCCAAGGCCGGCTTCGTGCCAAGCAAGGTCCGCTATTGCGCGCCGGCAACCCCGAAACTGTCAGCCTGACAGCATTTCCAAATCCGTAAAAACGCCAGCTTGCGCCGGGGCATATTCGTGCTACATCCGGGTAAGCGATATGTGGACGGGCCCCGGAAACAGGACTATAAGGCGGGTATGAACGGTATTCCTTTTGTCAAAATGCATGGTTTGGGAAATGATTTCGTTGTCTTTGACGGACGACGCGATCCCGCTGTGCTTGATCTTGATAACGCAACCGCAGCCCGGATTGCAGATCGCAAAACCGGTGTGGGCTGCGATCAGTTGATCGTGATCGAACCGGCCCGCGATGATCTTGCCGATGCCTTCATGCGCATCCGCAACAATGATGGCGGCGAGGTCGAGGCATGTGGCAATGCCACGCGCTGTGTTGCCAGCATCGTCATGGGCGAGCTTGGCCGCAATGATGCGATCATTGAAACCGTGGTTGGCCTTCTTGATGCCAATGGTTTGGCTGATGGCCAGGTAACCGTGGATATGGGGCAGGTCCGGCTGGACTGGCGTGATATCCCGCTGTCAGAAGCGGTTGATACCAACCATATTCCATTGTCGCTTGGTCCGCTTTCGGACGCAGTCGGGGTCAATGTCGGCAATCCGCATGCGGTCTTTTTTGTCGATGACGCCGAAGCCGTCGATATCGAAAAATTCGGACCGATCCTTGAACATCACGAAATGTTTCCCGAACGCGCCAATATCGAAGTGTGCAGCATCATCGGCGAAAGCCAGATCCGGATGCGTGTCTGGGAACGTGGTGTCGGTGTGACGCGTGCATGTGGCACCGGTGCCTGTGCGGTCGGCATTGCGGCGGCCCGTCGCGGACTGACCGGGCGCAAAACCGATGTCATTCTTGACGGGGGCAAGCTTACGATTGAATGGTTGCCCGATGACCATGTCCTGATGACCGGACCGGTCGCGACCAGTTTCCAGGGCTTCCTGCATTCATCCCTGTTGGGTGCGCACTGATCAGAAATATGTAACCGGCCCGCATGGTGATGTTGGCCGGTTATTTTTTACAGGTACTTTTACGGACCCCTTCGGGCCTTGCGTCGATTGTCGTGATCGGGCAAAACAGGGCCCAACAGGATCAGGTCCGATCCATGTCGGGACGCCCGCCTCCCGTCTTTTGTGAAACTCAAAAGCAGGTTCAGATAATGGCTGACTTTAATACGCTTGACGGTGTCAATGTCGCTGGCAAGCGCGTATTGCTGCGCGCTGATCTTAACGTTCCGATGAAGGATGGTGTTGTTGGTGATACGACCCGCATCGACCGTACCGTTCCGGGCCTGATCGAACTGGCTGATGCCGGTGCCAAACTGGTCGTCATCACCCATTTTGGCCGCCCGAAGGGCCAGCGCGTTGCTGAAATGTCGCTCAAACCGGTTGCCGAAGCCCTTGCCAAACAGTTGGGCCGCCCGGTGAAATTTGCCGATGATTGCATCGGTGATGCGGCCGCAAGCGTGGTCAACAGCCTTGAAAACGGTGAAATCGCGCTTTTGGAAAACCTGCGTTACCATGCAGAAGAAGAAAAGAACGACCCGGCATTCGTGGCCGAGCTGGCCAAGCTTGGCGATGTTTACGTCAATGACGCGTTTTCCTGTGCGCACCGTGCCCATGCCTCGACCGAAGGTCTGGCGCGCGCACTTCCGGCTTATGCCGGCCGTTTGATGCAGGCCGAACTCGAAGCATTGGGCAATGCGCTTGAAGCTCCGAAACATCCGGTGATGGCAATTGTTGGCGGTGCCAAGATTTCGACCAAGCTTGATCTTCTGGGGAACCTTGTTGCCAAGGTTGACCAACTGGTGATCGGTGGCGGCATGGCCAATACGTTTTTGGCGGCCAAGGGTGTCAATGTTGGCAAATCGCTGTGCGAGCATGATCTTCTTGAAACCGCCCGCGAGATTTTCAAGAAGGCCGACGCCGCCAATTGTGAAATCGTTCTGCCGGTTGATGGTCTGGTTGCCAAGGAATTTGCCGCAAATGCACCACATGATGTTTCAGACATCAATGACGTTGCCAGCGACGGCATGATCCTGGATGCCGGTCCTGAAACCATCGTCGATTTGAACAAGCGTCTGGAATCTTGTGAAACGCTGGTCTGGAACGGGCCGCTTGGTGCGTTTGAAATCACCCCGTTTGATACGGCGACGGTTTCGGTTGCCCAGCATGCGGCAAAACTGACCAAGGCAGGCAAACTTCTGTCGGTTGCCGGTGGTGGTGACACGGTTGCTGCCCTTCGCCATGCGGATTCAGATCAGGACTTTTCCTATGTCTCGACCGCGGGCGGTGCGTTTCTGGAATGGCTGGAAGGCAAAACCCTTCCGGGTGTTGCGGCCCTTCGCGCCAAGTAAGATTGCCGGTCAAGAATTCACGACAAACCCCGCCATCTGGCGGGGTTTTCTTTTGGGCAGCCTGAAACGGCTTTAGGTCTTTTCGGGATAGAAAATGATGCCGATGCTTTTGATCACGGGCGGGATTGATCGGACCACATGGGCCAGTCCGAGAACCAGAACCCCGTGGGATGTGCCGACATTGCCGGTCATGACATCATCAACCAGGGTATCGCCCGTATCGTTTAAGGCGGTGAATAACAGGATAAATCCGACCGTCGCATCAACCCACTGATTGCGCACCCAGGTTTCGACCTTTTTAAGCAGCGGAAACATCACTTGACCTCTTTGACGTCGTTAAGAGAGGCCGCAAACAATTGGCTTTGGCAAGCCTGTGCAAAATGTCCGAATATTTCGCAGCGGGCCTGTTTGCACAGTCCGGTTCGATGCGGCCGATGGTTCTTGTCTTGTCGGGGCATGAAATATGATGCGCGACCCTGGCAGGAAGGTCGAGCATGTTTGCACGATCCGGGGACTTATTGCTGATTGACGTCAGGCAGGCTGTTTTGTGCCGTGCTTTTCATGATCGCATCGCGATCTTTCAGGAAGCTGGCATAACCGTTTTCCATCATGGCACCGCCCAGTTCGATATAGACCGTGAACAGGCGCGATAAAGTATCGGCCTCGTCGGTATCAAGAATCGAAAGAAGCTCGCCCGAGCGCGCCTGACCTGTTTCGAAATGCTCCCAGGCATGTTCAAGCAGGATACGCCCAAGGTAATCAAGATTTTCGAACTTGGCCTGACCGATGGCGTTGCGGATTTCGCCAAGCGTAATGTCGGCGGCAATCAGCATTTCGGACGGAATGGTGACAAGGCGGTCCGGGCCTTTGATATCTTCGGGAAGATCACGCAGGATGTGAATGATATAGCAGAAAATTGCCATATCGCGCGCGTGATAGATCGGCGGGTTGGTCAGGGGCGACGTATAGCCGATTTCCGGATCGTATCTGGCCGAAAGAAGATAGACAAAGATCGATGCCGGTGCGGCAGTTGCCCCTTCGCAATAGGCGATGAAATCATCCCATTCATCCATCGGTTCTTCGGCAACATCGCGATGCAGCGCATCGGCAAGGGCAACCCATGGTTCGGGCGAAAGATCGCTGCGTCCAAGGGTCAGACGCAATGCGTCATAGACATCACCGCTGAGCGGGCCGGTTTCCGGCAACGGGTTGTCAGCCCCGGCTTTGGCGGAAATGATCTGGGCCTGCCACTGATTGATGGTTTCCAGAACGGTTTCACGCTGTGCATGACGTTCGGCATCGGGCAGTTCAAGAAAGCCGTCATCAACAATGTCGTCAATGACCCGCATCGAGGCATAGCTTGCCAGAAAGAAACGCTGGCGTTCCGGGGACAGACGCATGGCCGCACGGTAAAGATTGGCATTTTTGGCCGCAGCAAGTGCATTGCATGCCTCAAACGGGGCGCCAAGTACGGCCTTTGATGGGAGCGAATGGCTCATGCGTGTCTAAATGTCCCTGAATATCCCGGTGGATTATCTTTCCAAGAGTCATACAGGACTGCCCGTCCTGTGCAACAGGGATTTCCCGTGACAGCCCGGAAATGATCACACCGGGGACACACCAAATGATCAGAATTCGATCCGGTAGCTGGCGGTCAATCCCAGCATGGCGTCAATACCGTCAAGGATGCTTTGTTCCGGATGGGGTGGTGCCATATTGCGCGACACACTGCCATGCAACCCGATCCAGATATCTTCAAGCGGCATATAGGACAGAGACGCGGCAAGACCGGCATCGTGAAAGGCATTGTCACTGTCAGAGAACAAAACCTGGCTGCGCCGTTGATCGGGCGCATAGCCGCCGGTCTGATAGTTGCCGATATTTTCCGATCGGGTTGAACCCAGTTCGACAAACGGCCCAACAGCAATGCCGAGTTCCGGCACCGGCGCATAGCCCAAGCCGATTTGCGCGCTAAGTGCGTTGGTGCGGGTATTTCGGTTGCTGTCGATTTCAAGCCAGAACTGACTGGCATTTTCGAGATCTTGCGCATCCTGTAATGCAGGCCCGATCACGATGCTGTTTTGTGGGCGGCTGGAAAAATAGCGACCGATCCCGTTTGATCCGGCAGGTGGCAGAATGCCCGCGCCAAGATCCGTGCCAAAGGTCAGGCGTGAGGATGCCGGAACCTGTGTGCTGTCTGTCGACTGGGCGAAAACAGCCGAAAACAGACCCGAACCCGCAGTCATCGCGGTGGCCAGAAATGCAGTACAGATCGAGGTTTTAGCCAAATGCGGTTTCATCATCATGCCGCCTGTTCCCACAGGTGATCTAACGGTCACAGCAATCAGCGCACTGGTCAGGGGACCCCCATTACTGGAAGTCAGGCAAGTTTCGGTGTCGGTCCCGTACCAACCGTGTCGTGTCCGTGCCTCTACATTGACTGCGGCATTGTCACGGCGTGAACTTCATCAGGGGATTTTTTTAAAAGATGGCGTCAACAGACGGTTCGCGTATGTTACGCGCACCACTGGCTTTAGCGCCCCAAAAAGTCCCTGATAGCGTTGATTTGTGCTTTGTCATTCAAATGGGGTGCATGTCCGCAGTTCGCCACTGCAAAAACCGGCATTTCGGGTTTTTTATTTTTCATTTTCTCGACAATCGCCTTGGGGATGAGGTCGGATTGTTCGCCGCTGATCAGCATGACCGGGCAGGGCAGGGCGTCAAAAACGTCCCAGGCATCAAAGGAATCAATATGTTCGGCAAAGATGCGCATGACTTCGGGATCGTAATGCATCATGAAATTGCCGTTTGGCAGGCGCCGTACGGAACGGGACGCCAAAAACGCCCATGTTGCATCGTCGGCCACCCCGAACGGGGCATAAACCAGCCGAACCAGTTTTTCGACGTCATCAATGGTTTCAAATTCGGGTGATGCGCCGACATAGGATTTGATACGCGCCACCGCGTCCGGATCAAGTTCGGGTCCAATATCGTTAAGAACCAGCTTTTCAATCCGTCCGGCAACTTCGGCGGTGGCATAAAGCCCGATCAGGCCCCCCATGGATGTCCCGATCCAGTCACAGGTTTCTATGCCGAAATGGTCGAAAAGCTCGAACATCTGCGCGACATAAAAGGGCACGGTATATTCACGGTCGGGGTCCTTGGCCCAGCCGGAAAAGCCGCGCCCGATCATGGTCGGACACAGAACATAGTACTGATCGGTGAAATGGGGGGCGACATGATCAAAATCATCAGCCAGCCGCGCCAGACCATGCATCATGATCAATGGCCGTCGGGACGGGTTGCCCCATGCCCGGACATGGACCTCGTACCCGCAGCATTTGACGAAATGTTCGCGAAATTCTGCCATGGTGCGGCTCCTTGTCAGGGAATGGTTCGGTGGGGTTAGCTTGGGCGTTTGCGCGCAACCATGAAAAGACGGTTGAACGGAAACAGCGTGCGGCCATCATCGCGGATCGGATAAACCTGATTAAGGCGTTCCTTGTATTTCGCGGTAAAGGTCGCGCGTGCCGCGTCATCAGGAAGGGCAGCCATCACCGGGCGCAGGATGGTCGAACTGGTCCAGTTATAAACCGCATCCGGCCCGTTCAGGACATGACAATATTGCGTCTGCCACAGATCGATCTCATCGCATGACGGTGCGAGAACATCGAAATAATCGCCCGGACGCATGATACGGGCTGCGTGCATGGCCTGTGCCACTTCCTTGCGCCAGTCCATGCCAGCTTCGCCGATCAGCTGATGACTTGGCGCCAGGAAATTGTTGGGAACCTGAATGGCGATCATGCCGCCCGGACGGACAAAGTCCAGAAGGCGGGGAAACAGGGTCGAGTGATCGGGCACCCAATGCAAGGCCGCATTGGAAAACAGAAGATCGACCTGCTCGTCAGGTTGCCAGGTGGCGATATCGGCCTTTTGCCAGTCAATGTTTTCGGATCGTTTGCGCGCGGTGTCCAACATCTCGTCAGATGAATCAACGCCGACAATACGGGGACTGTCATCGTTGTCCGTTGCAAAGGCATCGGCAAGAATTGCGGTCACCGAACCGGGACCGCATCCCAGATCAACGATATGGCGCGGGGAAAAGCCGCTGGCTGCTTTTGGCAGGCGGCCAATCAGATCAATGGCAGGTCGCAGGCGTTCATTGCCAAACAGACCGTAACGGGCAGGATCCCAATGTGTATTGCTCATGGTTAATTCCTAGAGCCTTTTGGGGGAATTTAAAAGCATTGATGCCGGTTACGGCTGTATCAGGCACAGCGCGTGATCAGTGATCGGCAGCATCAAGCTGATCATAATACCCCTTGATCAGGTGGAACATGAACAGCACAGCACCGACAAACAGGGCCAAGCCGACAAAATAGGAATAACCGTCATGCGAGCCTGACGCATAGAACAGTCCGAAAAGACCGACCACAATGGTCAGAACACCAAAGATAAACCGATCCGTACCCATATTGGAGCTCCTCTAAGTCGTAGGTGTCTGATAATTCGTAAAATTTAGCGAAAAGAAAGCAGCGATCAAGCCGCGTTCTGATCCTTTATGCCTTTTTCATTTTACGAATTCTTTGCGGTACATCACGAAATGCCTCGGCAAGTTGCAAATAAACGGGCCGTTTGAACGGCACGATCATGTCGGGCAGCGTCGCCAGGTCGTTCCAGCGCCAGGCATCAAATTCCGGGTTGGGCACATCGATATTGATATGCTTGTCCTTGCCGGTGAACTGCATGGCAAACCATTTCTGCTTTTGGCCGCGATACTTGCCCTTGAACGCCTTGCCAATCAGATGGTCTGGCAGATCATAGGTCAGCCAGTCGGGCGTTTCGGCGATGATTTCAGCTTTGTCGGTGCCGATTTCTTCCTTGAGCTCGCGCAGGGCGGCGTCAATCGGGGTTTCGCCATCGTCAATGCCGCCCTGGGGCAATTGCCATGCGCCTTCAAATCCGAAACGGTTGCCGACCCAGACCAGGCCATCCTTGTTAAAAAGCGCAATACCGACGCAGGGGCGATAGGGCAGGTCTTCGGCCTTTACCCTTGTGGCTTCGGTTGAGTTCGTATCGGACGGGGATGCGGATTTGTCAGCCATGATTTCTCCTGGGTGATCGGGGCCGGGTGCGTATGGCGTCCGGTCACTGACTTTCGATGGTGGCGGCGGGTTCGTCTGCGGTATTTTCAGCCGGATTGTTTTCGGCTTCCTGTGCCATGATTTCGCTTTCGCGCTGTTCGGCTTCGCGGCGTGCGGCTTCTGCTTCGGCGGCGGATTGCGGGGTGACCTGCATATTGGCAATCGCACTGACCGGTGCCAGTTCGACGCCCTGTCGTTTCAGGCGCAAGGCCCAGTTGCGCAGGCGCTGAATGGTGACCGGATAGGATTGGGCAAAGCCGATAGCAACACCGTTGCGTTTGGCAAGCTGGACCAGATCGGCAAGTCTTGCATCAATCTGGCGGCGGCTGGGAACCTGATCGATCAGAATGTTGCCAACCGCGTTTGGCGTTCCGGCATTTGATGCCAGTTGTGCGCCATAGCTTGCCATGCCGCTGCGCGTACCTTCGAGATACATCAGACCCGAACGCGATACGAATTCAATGATCGGGCGGATGGCGCTATCAAGGCTTCCGAATTTTGATCCTTCGTGGCTGACCAGTCCGGCATAGCCGGGGAACTGTGCGAGCAACCATTCAAGCCGCACAAGGTTTTCACCCTCTGACAGGGACGTCAAAAGTGCGCGCGGCCCCGGATCGGAAAGCGGGAAATCGGCCGGTTCCATCGGTAATTCAAGAAAGACTTCGTGGCCCATTTCGCGGGCCTGTTCGGCAACAGTTTTGATGTCGCGGCTATAAGGGGAAATGCCCAACGAAATATTAAGCGGCAGATCATTGATCGCGGTTTCGGTGCGGGCTTCATTCAGGCCAACCCCGGTCAGAATGATCGCGACATAGGGTTGCCCGTCGGTTTTTTCAAAGGGCCGCTTATAGGCATCAAACGGTGTGGTACCATCATCGGCAATGCGCGGGACACGGCCGAAACTGCCTTCTTCATCCAGACCGGGCAGCGGGGCCTTGCGCAAAGGATCGGGTTCGATCGGATCGTCAATCGATCCTTCTTCGGCAATGATGGCGGCCAGTTCTTCGGGGCTTAGTTCGGTATCGGGGGCAACACCGTCAGCCTGATCGGCCGGCCCGACCAGATCGGAGACACCGGAAAGCTGATTGGTGATGTCTTCGGCGGATTGTGGGGTGCCATCGGGACCGACATCGCCGTTATGCTGGGCGCGTTCGCGTTCCTGCATGTCGCGCACACCGCGCGCGATTTCTTCCTGAAGTTCGCGCTCGGACCCCGGGACAGCCACCAGGGCCTCGGGACTGCCAAGATGAAACAGCCGCCAGCCGGTTTCCGGATCAAGGATCGGGATCAGCGCAACCGCTGTCGCCCCGAAGGGCGACAGGAAGACCAGAATGATCAGAATTTTCGACAGCCAGCTGCGCCGTGATTTCGGCCGCTTGGGCAGACGCTTGATCTGAATTTCGATCGGAAGTTCGTTAAAAGGCAGGTCATCAAGATTGACTTCTTCAGCGTCAGTCATCCCGTCGCCAAGGTCGTCGGCCAGCGCGCCGGCCATGTCCTCGTCGAGATCGCCATCCTTCTTCTTTCGGAATGGCAAGGAATTTAGGATTTTCCTGAACACGAACAGCTAGTCTCTCACGATGTCCGGATGGTCCTTACCCTTTCGGGCGCGGACCAAACAGCGAAATGCCCCGGATCATGTCAAGCGCCCGCGAAAGCTGATAATCGTCGATCGCAAGTTGCTCGGCTTCATCCCGGCGGGAATTTGCATCCTTTTCTGCGTCTGTGGTCGCGGCGTCCTCGTTGCGAAGCGCACCGTTCAGGGATGCCTCGGACCGGCGGGTATCGCTTTCGATACTTTCAACACGGGCCTGGGGCACGATGATGTCCGGAACGATGCCGACTTCCTGAATGGATTTGCCCGATGGCGTGTAATAACGCGCGGTGGTCAGGCGCAGTGCAACATTGCCCGGCATCGGAAGGATTGTCTGAACCGATCCCTTGCCAAAGCTGCGCGTGCCCATGATGACCGCACGGCGGTGATCCTGAAGAGCGCCGGCAACAATTTCGGATGCCGATGCCGAACCGTCATTGATCAGAACAACAATCGGCAGTCCTTCGGCCAGATCACCGGACCGCGCGTTATAGCGTTCGGTATTCTGGGTATCACGCGGGCGGGTCGATACGATTTCGCCCTTGTCCAGGAAGGCATCGGATACCGAAATCGCCTGATCAAGCAGGCCACCCGGGTTGTTGCGCAGGTCAATCACCAGACCCTTGATTTCCGGGCCGATCTGATCGCGCATGTCGCCAATCGCACGTTGCAGGCCGCTAAAGGTCTGTTCGTTGAATTTGGTGATGCGGATATAGCCGATATCATCCTTGGCTTCGGCGCGGACCGACTGGATCTTGATCACCGCACGGGTCAGGGTGACATCAAACGGGGCCTGTTCGCCCTTGCGGATGATGGTCAGGACAATGTCGGTATTGACCTTGCCGCGCATCATTTCGACCGCATCATTAAGCGTCATGCCGCGAATGGCGGTGCCGTCGATATGGGTGATGAAGTCGCCCGGTTGCAGGCCGGCCTTTTCGGCGGGCGTGTCATAGATCGGTGCGATGACTTTGACAAAGCCGTCTTCCATCGTGACTTCGATGCCAAGACCGCCGAATTCGCCACGGGTATCGACCTGCATTTCCTCGAAATTATCCATGTTCAGATAAGAGGAATGCGGATCAAGTGACGTCAGCATGCCGTTGATGGCGGCTTCGATCAGCTGCTTGTCATCGACTTCTTCGACATATTTGGCTTTGACCTGTTCAAACACATCACCAAACAGGTTCAAAAGACGATATGTCTCAGCCGAGGAGGTTGAAGATTGCGCCAGACTTGGGGACGCAAGGCCGAAAGTCATGCCGGTCGCGAGTGCGAGTACTGCCAATCGAGAGGTTTTCATCCACTTACCTTGCCGTTTTTCGAGGCCAGCCACGGAAGCGGATTGATCGCTTCTCCGTCCTGGCGCATCTCCAGATAGAGTTTAGGCGCTGTTTCACCCATAATACCAACAGGTTCGCCCGCCAACAGATATTGTCCTACCACACTGTCGAGCCGATCAAAACCGGCGATAAGACTATGGTATCCTTCGCCGTGTTCGATAATCAAGAGTCGGCCGTACCCGCGGAAGGGGCCAGCAAAGACAACTTTGCCATCAAAGGGCGAGACAACCTGCGCATTTGCGCGGGTACTGATCTCAATTCCTTTGGATCTTGTGACGGTCAATCCGTCCGGACCACGCGATTTTTCCCCAAACAGTGTGACGACTTTGCCACTGGCAGGCATGCGCAAATGCCCATGTGCCAGGGTGATCGAACTGCCAACCGCGAATTCTTCGTCGCTTGTGCCATCCTGTTTCGGGGTGGCTGCGGCCGGTTCTTCCTTGCGGGCTGGCGGTTCGGGGGGCGTATTGCGGGCAATCGTGGTTGCGCCCAGCGTATCGGCATCGGGTTCGGTCCTGGTGGCGACATCAATTTCCGGGCGTGATCGCGGTGCGGGCAGACCTTCGGCCCGTTTGCGCAAGGTGCTCAGCAACTCGCCAAGTGATTTGGCCTCGTCAGCCAGCGCATTTACGGCCTTGGCGGCTTCGTGGGCTTCGGCCTCGGTTTCGGTGCGCAAGCGGCGCTTTTCACTCAGCAATGCGGCAAGCGATGTACGTTCCTGTTGCAGCGCACGGGTGGCTTCGGCGACGTCCGCGCGTTGGGTGCGGATATCTTCGCGCAAACGTGCAATTTCATCGAGTTCCTTACGCAGGTCGCGGGCATGCTGTTCAACGCCGGGCAGGGCAGCCTTGAGCAATACTGCCGAACGCAAGGTATCCTGCGGCGATGTCGGAAGGGCAATGACCGCTTCGGGCGGGGTGGTCGAAAGACGCTGCAAGGCCATCAGGATGCGGGCATATTGACCGGCCTTGTCCTCAAGGCTTGTGGCCGCGACCTTTTCACGGGTTTCAAGCGATTGCAGCTGATCTTCTAGTTCGGTCAGGGTTGTCTCCAGACGCTGGGTACGGCGGGCAACAGAAATGGCTTCGGATTGCAGGGCCTGTTCCTCGGTCCAGAGTTCCCGCGATTTGCGTGACAGGAATTCTTCCTGTTTTTGCTGTTCGGACAGCTGGCTTTCAAGCTGATCAAGTTTCTTGTCAACTTTTTGGAGCGACTGGGCAAAAGAAGGCGCTGCCCCGCCTGCCAGACACAGCGCAAGCGCGGTCACGGCAGGCAGGGCGATCTCATAAGCTGACTTAGCTCGCAAGAAGCGCATCATTCTGTTTCAGGCCCTTAAGCAACGGTTTGCCAGTCATCTCGGCTGGCTGTGGCACGCCAAGGAGTTGCAGCAAAGTCGGTGCAACATCGGCAAGGCGCCCATTCTCCAATGTTACCCCTTCCGGACCGTTAACAAGAATGGTCGGTACCAGATTAAGGGTATGTGCAGTATGGGGTTCACCGGTTTCCGGATCGACCATGACCTCGCAATTGCCGTGATCGGCGGTGACAAAGGCAACGCCGCCAACCGACTTGATCGCATCAATCACCTTGCCAAGGCAGGTATCAACGGCCTCGGCCGCTTTCATTGCAGCCGACAGAATGCCGCTATGCCCGACCATGTCGGGGTTGGCGAAATTCAGGATGATCGCGTCATATTTTTCCGACTTGATGGCATCGACCAGTTTTTCGGTGACTTCGGGTGCGGACATTTCCGGCTGAAGGTCATAGGTCGCGACTTTGGGGGATGCGACCAGAATGCGGTCTTCGCCTTCGAAAACCTGTTCTTCGCCGCCGTTAAAGAAGAACGACACATGTGGATATTTTTCGGTTTCGGCAATACGAAGCTGCTTCAGCCCGGCCTTGGAAACCACTTCGCCAAAGATGTTGGGAAGGGTTTGCGGCGGATAGATCGCATCCATGTATTTGGCGTGTTCGGACGAATATTCGACCATGCCGGCCTGCACGGCAAATTTCGGCGCGGTGCCGCGATCAAACCCGTCAAACTCCGGCGCACACAGGGCGGCAAGGATTTCACGCGCACGGTCGGCACGGAAATTGGTCATCAGAATGCCGTCGCCATCCTTGATCCCGTCAAAATCACCAATCACGGTTGGCAGGACAAACTCGTCGGTGGTGTCATTCGCATAGGCATTGGCAATTGCGGCCTCCGCACTTTCGGCAGTGCGGCCATCGGCATAGTTTTTGCCCTGAACCATGGTGAAATAGGCCTGGCTGACGCGTTCCCAACGGTTGTCACGGTCCATGGCGTAATAACGCCCGGTCACGGTGACAATCTCGACATTGGCATCGCCGATCAGGGCGCGGAATTTCTCAAGGAATTTGGCAGCACTTTTCGGGGCGGTATCACGACCATCAAGATAGGCGTGAATTTTGACCGGCACACCGGCGCCCGCAATGATTTTGGCGAGGGCGGCCATATGGGCCTGATGGGAATGAACGCCACCTTCGGACAGAAGACCGGCAATGTGGCAGACACCCTTGCTGTCTTTGAGGGTCGATATGATCTTTTTGACGGCGTCGGTATCGGCGATGCTTCCGGTTTTGACGGCTTCGTCAATTTTGGGCAGTTCCTGCATGACGACACGACCGGCACCGAGGTTCATGTGACCGACTTCCGAATTGCCCATCTGACCTTCGGGCAGGCCGACATCCAGACCGCAAGCCTTGAGGAATCCGGTCGGATAATTGGCATAAAGCGCATCCCAGACAGGCGTATTGGCCAAGGCAACGGCGTTGTCCTTGGTTTCTTCGCGATACCCCCAGCCATCCAGAATACACAGCACCACAGGGCGCGGGCGCTTTACGGAATTCGATACAGTCACGTTCATAAACCCCACTGATAGAGATAAAGGCTGAATTACCCGTAAATATGGTGACTTACCGGGTAATTCGCCATCAATCCTGTTGCGCGGGCAGGGTGGGTCAACCGTTACTCACAACAGGCAAATGCGTAATTTCGGCAATTTAGCACGAATGTGGTCGCGAAACAGTACCCCGACCTGGAATTTTTTGCAGGTGCAAAGCTGCTTTTTGACAGGGGTATCAGACACAGATAATCTGCCCCCAACGGTGATCCTCAGAGGCGGCAGAAATGGCGTCTCGCACCACGACGGGAGAGCCCGGTTACCCGCATAACCGGCGCCGAAGGAGCAATAGCCCCATAAAACTCTCAGGCAGATGGACCGTCGCGGATAGAGGCTCTGGAGAGAGAATTCGGCACGCATACAGATCAAACATGTATGACAACCGGCTTCCACCGAAGGATGAAAACCTGTGGGTTGATGTTGTTTTCGACCCATGGGCGCACAATCTCAGGTCAAGGGACAGAGGGGGCAAGACACCGGTTCGTAAACGGCGCGATTTTCGCGCGTTCAAGAGCCGTGAAGGAGGCCCTTATGACCACCAATCCCGCCACCGGTCCCCGTTCGGGATCGCAGGACGGTTCTGTGCAAGACGTAAACCTTTCTGTTGTTGATCTTTATACCATCGGGATCGGACCATCGAGTTCGCATACCGTCGGACCAATGCGCGCCGGATACAGGTTTTGTCTTGAACTTGATGCCCGCAATCTTTTGACCAAGGCGGGCAGTGTTGTGGTCGATCTTTACGGATCGCTTGCCCTGACCGGCAAGGGACACGCCACCGATACGGCCGTAATCATGGGGCTTTCGGGCCATCGGCCGCGCAGTGTGGACCCCGATGATGTCGCGCCAACCGTGCAGGCCATCGACAGCAGCGCGCAATTGCAGCTTTATGGCAAGCATCCGGTTGATTTCAATCGTGAAACCAATCTGGTGTTTCACTTTACCGAAACCCTGCCACAGCATCCCAATGGCATGCGGATCACCGCATTTGACCGCGATGGCGTGAAAATTCATGAACAGGAATATTTCTCGGTCGGTGGCGGGTTCATCGTGTCTGGCGATGATCGCGGGGCGGAATATTCCGGCGATAACATCACGCTGCCCCATCCGTTTTCATCGGCCGATGAATTGATGGCCATTTGCAAACGCGAAGGTGCATCGATTGCCGAAATCATGATGGCCAATGAACAAAGCTGGCGCAGCCCGGACGAAACATACGAATTTGTCGATCGTGTTCATCGGGCAATGATGGATTGCATTGATCGCGGATGCAAAACCGATGGCATTTTGCCCGGCGGGTTGAATGTCAAACGCCGGGCATCAAAGCTTTATCATGAATTGACCGAAAAACCCGAAGCGGGCCTTCGCGACCCGCTGACCGTGATTGACTGGGTCAATCTTTATGCCCTTGCCGTGAACGAGGAAAATGCCGCCGGCGGACGTGTTGTGACCGCACCGACCAATGGTGCGGCTGGCGTCATTCCGGCCGTGCTTCGGTATTACGAACGGTTCGGGTCGAATGTCAGTCAGACCAAAATTCGCGAATTTCTTCTGACCGCGGCAGCAATTGGGTCGATCTATAAAAAACGCGCATCCATCTCGGCGGCCGAAGTCGGTTGTCAGGGCGAGGTCGGTGTTGCCTGTTCAATGGCCGCAGGCGCGCTTTGTGCGGTTCTGGGCGGCACGCCCGAACAGGTTGAAAATGCCGCCGAAATCGGGATGGAGCATAATCTTGGCCTGACATGCGATCCGATTGGCGGTCTGGTGCAGGTACCATGCATCGAACGCAACACCATGGGCGCGGTCAAGGCAATCAATGCCGCGCGTCTGGCAATGCGTGGCGACGGGCAGCATACCGTGTCGCTGGATCGTGTGATTGAAACCATGCGCCAGACGGGACTCGACATGCAAAGCAAGTACAAGGAAACCAGTCAGGGTGGCCTTGCCGTCAATGTCAACGTGGTTGAATGTTGATGTTACAACATTGATAAAACGCGATTTAAATCAACGTCTTGGGTGTTATAGTCATTTCACTTCCGGTTGGTGAAATGTGTTTCTTGCGACCTTTGGTTGGGGATCTGTTATGATCTGCGCGAGCAAACAAGGGGCAAAGACCCCACCAAAGGTTGGACCTAGACATGAGCAAAAAGCTGTTCCGCATATACATCGCGGTCAGTCTGGATGGCTTCATAGCGCGCACCAATGGTGCGGTGGATTGGCTGGATGAATATGATCCGGCCGAATTCGGCTTTGATGATTTTCTGGACTCCGTAGGCACGCTGATCATTGGCAGAAACACCTTTGATCAGGTGATGGAATTTGGCGATTGGCCCTATGAGGCCCGTCGCACCATCGTTCTGACATCACGCGATCTTCCGCAAGACCGCCCGGCCAATACCGAGGCCTATGGCGGCAGCATCATCGAACTTGTCGATCAGCTTCGCGACAGCCGCAATGGCGATGGCGACATCTGGGTTGTTGGCGGCGGAAGTGTGGTCACACAGTTCCTGTTTGGCGGCTTTGCCGATCAGCTGGATATCTTTACGATCCCGGAGGTTCTGGGGGACGGCATATCATTGTTCGGGCGTGACGCCGGTGGCATCAAACCACGGTTGCTGGCATCAGAACGCTATAATTCCGGCGTGGTGCGCAGCCAGTATGGATTGCATGATATCTGAACCGAAAATGAAAACGCGCTGACATTGGTCAGCGCGTTTTTGACTTCTGGCTGGGCACAGGCAGGCGATTAAATCTCGCCCAAGGCATCAAGCGATTCCGGAAGGATTTGGCCGCCGTCAACGATGATGGATTGCCCGGTGATATAGGCCGCTTCGTCCGAGGCAAAGAACAGGGCCGCATTGGCGATGTCTTCGACGCTGCCCAGACGTTTGAGCGGGATTGAACTGGCCATTGAGTCCAGATAGTCCTGACCAAGGTCGGCAAGGCCTTCGGTCATGATATTGCCGGGCATGACGGCATTGATCGTCGTGTTATAGCGCGACAGTTCCATTGCCGCGGTGCGGATAAAGCCAAGTTGTCCGGCCTTGGACGCGCCATAATGCGACCAGCCGGGATAACCGGTTACGGGGCCTGTGATCGATGAGGTAATCACAACCCGTCCCTTGCCCGCTTTTTCGAAATAGGGGATGCAGGCCTTAACGCACAGAAAGCTGCTTTTAAGGTTGGTGGCCATGACCTGGTCCCAGTCATCTGCCGTCATATCGATCATTTTGACTTGCGGGAAAATTCCGGCATTGGCGCACAGGATATCAATGCCGCCAAACGTCTTGGCGGTATATTCCGCCATCCCGGCGACCTGATCCCAGTTCGACACATCACACAAAACCATATCGGCCGTCCCGCCAGAACCCGTAATTTCGCCAACTGCGATGGCCGCATCCTTTTCTGTGCGGGCCGCAATCATGACTTTGGCCCCCTGTTTGGCAAAGACGTTGGCGATGCCCTTGCCGATCCCTTTGGAGCCCCCCGTGACGATGACAGTTTTTCCCGAAATTGAAGTCAGCATGGTGGATCCTTTCGTGAAGGTGCCAATGTCCGATACCCCGACGGGGATGGTGTGGCGCTACCCTGATTGTGCGTTGCGAAGTGTTTTCTTGATGATTGGGCGATTTTTTCCGTGATGCAACAAAAAATGTTGCAAGTTACACATTTTAAGGCGCACTATTCACCGAACACAGTTTCGGACGGCTTATCAGAAAGCCCGCCAGTTAAAGCCCGCCAGTTAAAGCCCGCCAGTTAAAGCCCGTCAGTTCGAGGAGAACCTGCTGCCATGGCCGGTAAGGACGACCAAAGGCCAGGGGCCGGCAAAGTCAGGGCGGCGACATGAAGGGGCATGCCGGGACATGGCGGAACGCAACGATGCGGCGGACGCGGGTGATGTCAGTGATGCCGGTGGTCGCGCCGTGGCTGGATGACGGTAGGTTAAAGATTGTTGGATCGGGTACAGGCCAACAGGTGAGCCGGGGACCGGAACAGCACAAAAGGGGAGGCTGCATTGGGCGGAATATATGATGACGAACTGATTGGCCGCCTGCGTGACGGTGCGATTTCGGTTCTGCCGGGGTGGGGCATGGGCGGGGATGCCGATGTCAGGCTTTTGACCGTGTCAGAGAATGCGACGTTTTTGGCGACAGACCCGAAAACGGGCGCACGGCTGATTTTGCGGGTTCATCGCCCCGGATATCACACACGGTCTGAAATCGAGTCTGAGCTGGCCTGGATCAATGCCCTTCGCGCTGCCGAGGTGGTCGATACACCCAAGCCGCGCATGCGCAGTGACGGATCACTGGTTGCCGAGTTTGATCAGGACGGGGTTGGTCGCCATGTTGTTGCTTTTGATTTCATGCAAGGCGATGAACCATCTGCGGATGATGCGCTGGTGGACGGTTTTTTCAAGCTGGGCGCGATCAGTGCGCGCCTGCACGGGCATGCGCGGCAATGGGCACGGTCGGTCAATTTTGTGCGCAAAAGCTGGACCTTTGACACGACCCTTGGCGCGACCCCGCATTGGGGGGACTGGCGTGCCGCACCGGGTCTTGATGGGGCCGGTCTGGCGGTGCTGACGCGCGTTTGCCAGCATCTGGATCAGAAGCTTATGACGTTTGGCATGGGCAATGACCGGTTTGGTCTGATCCATGCCGATCTGCGGCTGGCCAATCTTCTGGTCGATGGGGACCGGCTTGGCGTTATTGATTTTGATGACTGCGGGTTTGGCTGGTTTGGTTATGACTTTGCCGCGGCCATCAGCTTTATCGAACTGGACCCGATTGTTCCGGCCCTTAAGGAAGCCTGGATAGAGGGATATCGCACGATTGCGCCGTTTTCCGATGCCGATTGTGCGATGCTCGACAGTTTTGTGATGCTTAGACGGTTGTTGCTGACGGCCTGGATTGCCAGCCATCCCGAAACGCCGACCGCCCGGGAAATGGGAACCGGTTTTACCGACGGCACCATTGCCATGGCGCAAAGCTATCTTGTAGCAGAGGGGGCGTAATGACCAAGGCGCGCCCCATTCTGGATATGAATGCCTTTGACAATCATGGCCCGGAAAAAAAAGACAGCCCCCAAAGCGATCTTTTGGGGCGCCGGTTGCGCAATGTCGGGGCGGCCTCCGTACTGTTTTATCGCGACCCGATCGAAATGGTGTCGGCATCGGGATGCTGGATGACAGCGGCCGATGGCACCAACTATCTGGACTTTTATAACAATGTGCCTTCGGTCGGGCATTGCCATCCCAAAGTGGTCAGTGCCATGGCCAATCAGGCCGCCCGGCTGAATATCAACAGTCGTTATTTGCATCAGACAGTTGAAGCCTATCTTGATCGCCTTAAGGCGACATTTCCCGACCATCTGGAAAACATCGTCCTGACCTGTAGCGGTAGCGAGGCCAATGACCTTGCCATCCGGATTGCGCAACGTGCGGCCAAGGCGCGTGGCATCATCGTGACGGAAAGTGCCTATCACGGGAATACGGCGGCTGTGACCGAGATATCGCCATCGGCAATCAAGCGTGGTGGTTTGCCCGATCATGTGATCGCCATCGCGCCACCGGGCAAGCATGCCTATGGCGACAATATTGCCGCCGGGTTTGCAGATGCGGTGCATTCGGCTGCGATCACCCTGAAGGAGCGCGGGCACGGGGTGGCGGCCCTGATTGTCGACAGCATCTTTTCAAGTGACGGGGTCTTTTCCAATCCCAAGGGGTTCTTGCGACTGGCTGTCGCGGTTATTCACCGTGCAGGCGGTGTGTTCATCGCCGATGAGGTCCAGCCCGGATTTGCCCGGACCGGGGACGCGTTTTGGGGATTTGAACGTCATGACGTCGCCCCTGATATCGTCAGTATGGGCAAACCGATGGGCAATGGTTTTCCGATGGCCGGGATCGCGGTAAGGCCCGAAATGCTGGCCGCATTTTGCGAGGATGTCGGCTATTTCAATACCTTTGCCGCAAGCCCGGTTGCCGCGGCCACGGGGCTTGCGGTGCTTGATGTCATCCGTGATGAAAATCTTCAGAACAATGCCGCGGTTTGCGGGGCCTATTTGCGCGAAGGGTTGCAGCATCTGGCCGAACTGGATGGCCGGATCAGTGATATACGCGGGGCGGGGCTGTTTTTGGGGGTGGATCTGTCAGAAGACGGTGACCCGACCCGACCAAGCGGTCAACTGGTGGCCGATGTCATCAATGCCATGCGCCGTCACCGTGTTCTGATCGGAGCGGCGGGAAAATACGGGCAAACCTTGAAAATTCGCCCGCCCCTGTGCCTGAAACGATCAGAAGTCGATTTCTTTATCGAGGCGCTTGGAAAATCCCTGCGTGCTTGTGGTTAGTCGGTTGGGGTGATCGGCCCTCAGCAATCAGCACTTGGCAGTCAGCCGGCCTTGATCAGGCAACCGGTATCGTGGATGGTCTCGCCAAGGGATCCGGGCGGTGTCTGATCACTGATCAGGATATCGACATTTCCCCAGTCGCAATAGCGCGCCGGGAAGGCCTGATTGAATTTGGTATGATCGGCAACGATCATGGACCGTGTCGCCCGTTCCATCATGACGGCATAGACTTCGGATGCTTCGATCAGGGCGTCGCTTGCACCATCTTCATCAAGGCCGCTGGCGCCAAGGATCGCCCATTCCACCCGATAATTTTCAAGAAACCGGATGGTTTGCGCACCATGCATCGCGCCTTCCTGGGCGTGATAAAGGCCCGGTGCCATAATGACCCGGATGGTCGGGTTGATGGCAAGAACCGTTGCCACGCCGAATGAATGGGTGATGACCGTCAGGTCATTCATGGTTACGGCCAACCGTTTGGCTACATGGACCGTGGTCGCACCCGATCCGATCATGATATGGCGGGTCCCGGCCAATACAGGCATGGCGTGGCGGGCAATCAGTTCACGTTCGGCGATATGAAGTTTGTGGCGTTCATTAAGTCCCGGTTCGCTTGACTGGCGACGCACCGCCCCGCCATAGGTGCGGTTGATCAATCCCTGTTGGGTCAGTTCGTCAAAGTCGCGCCGGATGGTTTCTGTCGACACGGAAAGACGGTCTGCCAGATCAATGATCCGCAGGGACGGTTCATGGTCAAGTTCACGCAGAATGCGTTGTTGTCGCAGGGATTTTTTGTTTGTTGCCATGGCGCGATGATAGTGCCGATACCGTCATCGCGCCAGCGTGTTGTATGGGGACCCGCCTTATTTCGCCGGGTCGATGTTGAATTTCCGACAATGGGCCTGATAGCTGTTGGCAAGTTCGTCGGCTCCGATCAGATTGCCGGCTTCGTCCTTGTAAGTCAGGTGATGATTTATGGCCTCACCCTGCCACAGCTTTTCAATCGCGGCCCGTTCCGGGGTGGTGCGGAACCGGGCAATGAAATCATTGATCGCGCATAACAGCGTATAGGAAGCCGGGTCGGCCGCGACGGCCGCGACATAGAAAAACGGATGGGGCAGGATCGGCTTGGGCAGGACTTCAAGCCGCCCGTGCCACGGGCTTTGCGGGTTGCTTGATGCCCAGTGAAAGACCGGATGGTCGCCGGCAAAGGCATCAATCGCACCGGTGGCAACCGCATCATGAACCCGCGAAATATCGCCATAGGCAATCATGTTCGACAGTTTGGCAATGCCGCCGGGCTTGTTTTCATTATCGGCCCAGCGCAATCCGACATCTTCAAGAACCGCAAGTGCGGCCGGGTCATTGACCGTTCCAAGAACCTTGCCTTCGAGATCGGCGATCGTATTGATCGATGTGTTTTCCGGTCGCCGGATCAGAGAAAAGTTCAGATAGGTGTAGGTATCTGAAAACGCGACACCCTTGTAAAAGTCGCTCGGTGGCAATGCACACCACACAACATCGGCGGGCGGTTGCCCGGCCTTTTTGCCGGCAAACAGCAATTCGGTCAGCAAATCCCAGGGATGTTCGACAAATTCGCAGGCAACACCGATCGATTTGGCAAAGGCGTGGGCATAGTCGATATCAATGCCGTGAAGCGGGCCACTCTTTTGGGGGCGGAATGATGCGCCGACCAGTGCCGGATCAATCGCGATCCGGATTTTGCCGCGTGACTTGATATCTGCCAGCCGGTCATAGGCCGGGTCATCATGGATATGATTGCTGCGCAAAAACTGCGAAAGCTTGGCGCTGATCGCGGTTTCATCGGTGGTGCAGGCCGACAGGTTGCCAATTTCGCCGGTGGCCCAGGAAACCTTGCTGCGGGTGCGTGCCGATGATTCCTTGCTGGCATCAAGCAGTTCAAAAACAACCTGATTATGGCCGCTGATATGGTCAAGGCGGCCCGACATCGCCGCAAAACGATCCTTAAGCCCGCCAAGGGCTTCTTCGATTTCGCTGCCAAGACTGTCAAGGTCGCTTCCGATATTTGCCATGCTTTCGCGCAAGGACCGGGTTACGTCAGACAGGTCAATCAGATCGACCGCCTCGTTGGTGCGCTGCATGGTGCTTTGGGCCAGATTGCCGACTTCCTTTGCGACGACGGCGAAACCGCGCCCGTGTTCGCCTGCGCGCGCCGCCTCGATCGTGGCATTGAGCGCCAGAAGCTTGATGCCCTTGCCGATATCTTCGATTGCACTCAGCACCTTGGTTGCACCTTCGGCCTTGGTTTCAAGGTCCTGGCTGATCTTTTCAAGATCGCTTCGAATGGCATCGGTCTTGGATGAAACGGTGGTGCGGGTGGCATCCTGAACCGTGCTGGCGGTCGCGGTACTTTCGTCAATTTCGCGTTTGGTCTGATCAAGGCCGGTACGAAGGTTATTGGACCGGACATCAATTTCGCGCATCAGGCTGTCCTGGCTTTCGCCCGCCGTATTGGCGAATGTCAAAAGATGTTCGATATAATCCAGTGCCGAAGATATCCCGCGCATCAGCGGGGCCAGATCATTTGAACTTGCCGCGGATTTTTCTTCGGTTTCTGCATCCTTTGCCAGGTCGGATGCATCATGTTGCTGGAGTGTCGAAACGTGATCATCTTGCGTGATGCTGTCATCACGCGGTGCCAGAATGGTCTCTTCCATACTTCAAGCCTCACCACTACCCGTTGAATTGGGAATAATTATTTCTTTTAGGGAAACACTACCGTCGGGCGAGTTATGTTGCAAGGCAGCATATTATGAATTTGCGAAACAGGATCTGTGACGGTGGTGATCTGTTTTAGGGTTTTTGCGGGTTGATCACGGCATCGTCCGGACTGAACGCCCGACGATGCCGTGATCATGTTGCCTTATGCGTCAATCCGGATGCCGTGTTTGCGGCAGTGGGCGTGATAAAGGGTTTCGAGTTCGTCCGCGCCGATCAGATTGCCGGCTTCATCCTTGTAGGTCAGATGATGATTGATGGCCTGTCCCTGCCACAGTTTTTCAATGGCGGCCCGTTCCGGTGTGGCGCGGAACCCGGCGATGAATTCATTGATCGCGGCAAGCAGGTTATATGATGACGGATCGGCCGCGACCGCCGCGGTATAATAGTAAGGCAAGGGCAGAATACTGCCCGGGAGAACTTCGATCCGACCGTGCCAAGGGCTTTCGGGGTTGTTGGCGGCCCAGTGGAAAATCGGCTGATCCACCGCAAAGGCATCAACGGCCCCGTCGGCCAGGGCATCATGCAGGCGGGTCTGGTCGCTATAGGCGATCAGGTTGGACAGTCTGGCGATACCGCCGGGTTTGTTTTCATTTTCCGCCCAGCGCAGGCCCTGTTCTTCAAGGACGGTAAAGGCCACCGGATCATTGATGATGCCAAGAACCTTGCCATCAAGATCGGCAAGGCGGTTGATGCTTGTATTGCCAGCCCGGCGACATAGCGCAAAATTCAAATAGGTATAAGTATCTGAATAGGCGACACCTTTGTAAAACTCACTTGGTGGCAGGGCGCTCCAGACCACATCGGCGGTGGGGCTGCCCGGTTTGGTGCCGACAAACAGAAGTTCGGTCAGCAAATCCCAAGGATGTTCAACAAATTCACATTCCACACCAAGCCATTTTGCCAATGCGCGCGCATAGTCCGCATCCAGTCCGCGCAACGGATCCCCGGGTCTAAGGCGGAATGACAACCCGACAAAGGCCGGTTCGATGGCAATGCGGATTTTTCCGCGCGCCTTGATATCAGCCAGCCGGTCAAAGGTCGGGTCATCATGCAGGTGGTTGGTTTTCAAAAAGCCTGCAAGTTTTTGCTGGGCTGTTCCGGCATCGGCCAATGTGGTGGCCAGTGTCCTGGTATCGGTCCGCGCCCAGGTCACCTTGTTGCGGGTGCGGGCCGATGCGTCCTTGCTGCCCGACAGCAATTCAAACACCACCTGGTTATGTTCGGAAATGTCCGAAAGCCGTTCGGACATATTGGCAAACCGTTCCTGAAGCGTGGCAAGGGATGCTTCGATCTCGCTGCCCAGACTGTCAAGGTCGCTGCCGATATTGGCCATGCTTTTGCGCAATGCCTGTGTGACTTCCGACAGGTCAATCAGATCGACCGCCTCGTTGGTGCGTTGCATGGTGCTTTGGGCCAGATTGCCGACTTCCTTGGCGACAACGGCAAAGCCCCGCCCGTGATCCCCGGCCCGGGCCGCTTCGATGGCAGCATTGAGCGCCAGAAGTTTGATGCCCTTGCCGATATCCTCGATCGCGCCCAGAACCTTGTTGGCGCCTTCGGCCTTGGTTTCAAGTTCGGCGCTGATGCGTTCAAGATCGGTGCGGATGGCGTCGGTCTTGCTGGCAACAGTTGATCGGGTGGTGTTTTGAACTTCGTGGGCAACGTCGGTGCTGTTGGCAATTTCACGGCGGGTTTCATCAAGCCCGGCCCGCAAATTGTTTGATCGGACATCAATCTCGCGCATCAGACTGTCCTGGCTTTCGCCGGCCGTATTGGCAAATTCCAGAAGATGCTGAATGTAATCAAGGGCAGCTGAAATGCCGCGCATCAGATCCCGGACCTGTGCGTCGGATGCACCACCATTGCGCGCGTCATCGGCGGCCTGATCTGCCGAAAAGACGGTTTGTTCCATTTTCAAAGCCTCGCCACTACCCAAGAGTATTTTTGATATTGGGAATGTTTTTTTCTTTTCATGAAAATGTTAGCGGGAATGGCGATATGTTGCAAGGCAACATGCACGAAAAACGAGAGAAGCGATTTCTTCACTCGGTCATCCGTTGCGATCTGAACGAAAAGGTCGTCAGGACAGGGGGTGCAGTGCACCCGATATTTTATTCGCGGTGATAGGGGTGGTTGGTCTGGATAGCATGTGCGCGGAACAGCTGTTCGGCGATCAGTGCGCGCACCAGCATATGCGGCCAGGTCGCCTTGCCGAGTGACCATAGCGTATTGGCGCGGGATTTAAGGGCCGCGCCATGTCCGTCTGCCCCGCCAATGGCAAAGGCGATATTGCCGGCATACTGATCCATCCAGCCTTCGAGTTTTTGGGCAAACTCGATCGAACCATATTCCTTGCCGCGTTCATCAAGGGCAATCAGGAACGCGTTGTCGGGTATGGCGCCAAGCAGCAATTCTGCTTCGCGGTCTTTGAGCTGATTGGGGGGGAGTTTTTTCTTTTCTTCGACTTCGCGTACGGCAAAGGGCCAGCGCAGCCGGGCTGCATAATGGTCAAACAGATCTTTTTCGGGGCCGGCTTTCATCCGCCCGACCGCAGCAAGGGTAATTTGCATGTCTCAGATCCAGACCGTTATGCAGATATCTGTTCAGTGACGCCCGCAACCGGCAGGCGCCACACAGCGCGGGCTGTTAATACAGCCGCGCTGCCTGCTGTTTCAGAGCCGGGTTTTCAACGCCCCACATCTCTTCGATGTTGTAGAAGGCGCGAACTTCCGGACGGAACAGATGAACGATGACATCGCCGGTATCAACCAGAACCCAGTCACCCTGTTCCTTGCCCTCTGCCTGGGCACGGCCCTGACCGGCATCCTTGATTGCTTCGACAATATGTTCTGCCATGGCTGCCACACGACGTGATGACGAGCCGGATGCAATGATCATATGATCGGCAAGGGAGGTTTTATCGGTCAGATCAATGGTGACAAGGTCTTCTGCCTTGTCGTCTTCGAGCGATCTCTGGATCAGCGCAAGCATTTCGCCCGGCTTCAGAGTTTGTTTTGCGGTACCTATGGTCGCCACCTTAACTTTCCACGGGATGGTCGGATAACCCGAAACGCACCTCTCCGTGTTGCTTACACCTGCCATCTGCCTTCGGCGCGAATTGCGGTCGAAGAGGCCGGATGGCGCTTGATCGGCAGGTATACCCAGGCCGGAACATCAAGATCGGCCAGCAAACCCGCCCTGTCCATGGGAATACGCCAGCGTTCCATACGGCGCGCGGCGGTTCCGGACAATGCCTTGTTAGAATACCCCTCACGGTCGATAACCGCAATGGGAGCACGTAAAATCAACCTGTCCCACCATTTCCATTTATGGAACTGGGCCAGGTTGTCTGCTCCCATCAGCCAAACGAACCGTGTTTGGGTAAAACGACGCTGCAAGGCTGCAAGAGTGTCGGCCGTATAGCGGGTTCCAAGCTCGGTTTCAATTGCAGAAACAACAATGCGGGGATGCTTTGCCATCATCAGTGCAGAATCAAAGCGATCGGCAAGGTCGGCCATACCGGTTCTGGACTTGAGCGGGTTCTGCGGGGATACCAGCCACCAAACCGCGTCCAATTGCAGGCGTTTCAACGCTTCGAGCGATATATGAAGGTGCCCTTCATGGGCGGGGTTGAACGACCCGCCCAGCAATCCGACGCGTTTTGGTGCGACATGCGATCTTGGCGCAGGGACGCTCATGGACGGGTCTGACCCTGACCGCGCACGATGTATTTATAGCTGGTCAGCTGTTCGACTCCGACCGGACCGCGTGCATGAAGCTTGCCGGTCGAAATGCCGATTTCTGCCCCCATGCCAAATTCGCCGCCATCGGCAAACTGGGTCGATGCATTGACAATCACGATCCCCGAATCAACCCCGTTGAGGAAGGTCGCGGTGGCGGTGGCGTTTTCGGCAATGATCGCATCGGTATGGTGCGAACCGTATGTGTTGATGTGATTGACGGCTTCATCAACACCCGAGACGACCTTGATCGAGACAATCGCATCAAGATATTCTGTGACCCAGTCATCCGCCGTCGCCGGTTTGATGCGGCCATCAATCGCCTGTGCGGTTTCATCACCGCGCAACTCACAGCCCTTGGCAACCAGCGCCTCGGCAATACGGGGCAACAGACGCCCGGCAACCGAACTGTCAATCAGGACGGTTTCGGTCGCACCACAGATACCCACACGGCGCATCTTGGCATTGACCACGATGTCCACGGCCTTTTGCGGGTCGGCACTGGCATGGACATAGGTGTGGCACAGCCCTTCAAGATGTTTGAACAGCGGAATGCGGCTTTCATCGGTAATGCGCGAAATAAGCGACTTGCCCCCGCGCGGAACGATGACATCGATATAGTCCGACAATTTCAGCATTTCGCCAACCGCGGCACGATCGGTCACCGGGATCATCTGGATTGCATGTTCGGGCAGGCCAGCCTCGATGATGCCGGCTTTCATGCAATCAAAGATCGCGCGCGACGAGTTGAAGCTTTCCGACCCGCCGCGCAGGATCGCGGCATTGCCTGATTTGATGCACATCGCACCGGCATCGGCGGTAACGTTCGGGCGGCTTTCATAAATGATGCCAATCACGCCAAGCGGTACCGAGACGCGTGCGATATCAAGCCCGTTATGTTCCGGGCTCCAGCGGGCCAGTTCACGACCGACGGGATCAGGAAGATCTGCGACCGCTTCGACACCCGATGCAATGCCTTCGATCCGGGCTTCGTCAAGGGCAAGACGGTCCAGAAGAGCAGCCGTAAGGCCCTTTGCACGGCCGGCTTCCATATCCTTGGCATTGGCTTCAAGAATGACAGCGGCATTTTCGCGCAGCTTTGCGGCGGCGGCTTTCAGGGCGGCTACTTTTGGTTCTGACGGGACCTGTGCAAGTTCGAGTGCAGCGGTGCGGGCATTGATGCCCATTTCGCGCATAAGCGTCGCGATGTCCTGACTTTCGATACTGGCAAGCGCCGTCATGATCCTGGTTCCGTTCCTAGAAAGCGGTTTGATCGTACCTGCGTCAAACCCGCCGTTTTGAGATTTTATCAACAAATTGGCAAAATAGACATCAAACCCGCAGTTCGCAATGATCTTAAGTGGATAAACGTCCATGCGTGCTTGCCAAAGCGGGCATTCCGGTCCATCTGTTTGGGACAGAATGAAAAGACATACCGTGCGCATCCCGCCATGCTGTCCGGTACCTGTTTGGGGATAAGAATTTGAAAAATATGGGTTCCGATCAGCCAACCGCGCGCGCGGAGTTTGGCGTTATCAAAACATTTCTGCCCTATTTGTGGCCACGCGGCGAAGTTGAACTTAAGGCGCGGGTTGTTCTGGCCTTGCTGTTTCTTGTCGGGGCCAAGGTCGCAAACGTTTACATTCCGGTATTATACAAATACGCGGTCGATGCGCTGGGCGGCGGGGAAAAGGCCGGTGATGCCGCGCAATCAGCAGCGCAGTCGGGCGGGACGGATGGTACATCACTGATCGTTGTGCCAGTTGCGCTGATTGTCGGTTATGGCCTTGTGCGTATTCTGGTGGCGGCATTCGGCGAAATGCGCGATGCGATCTTTGCCAAGGTGGCCCAGCGGGCCATTCGCACATCGGCCCTTGGTGTTTTTGAACATCTTCATGGATTGTCGCTGCGCTTTCATCTGGACCGTCAGATGGGCGGGCTGTCACGTGCGATTGAACGCGGGGTCAAGGGTATTGAATTCCTGTTGTCCTTCATGCTGTTCAATATCCTGCCGACCCTGCTTGAAATCGTCATGGTTTCGGTGATCCTGTGGGCGCTTTATGATGTCTGGTTTGCGCTGATCACCTTTGTCACCATCGTGATCTATATCGTCTTTACGCTGGTGGTGACCGAATGGCGGATGAAGTTCCGCCGTGAAATGAACAAGCGCGATGACGAAGCCAATACCAAGGCGATCGACAGTCTGATCAATTACGAGACGGTTAAATATTTCAATAACGAAGCCCACGAATCAAAGCGGTATGACGCCGCATTGCGGGGCTATGAGATTGCAGCAGTCCAGTCACAGGTTTCGCTTTCCAAGCTCAATGTCGGGCAGGGTGCGATCATTGCGGTCGGTCTTGTTCTGAATATGTTGCTGGCAGCCCAGGGGGTCAAAGACGGCACCATGACGGTGGGCGACTTTGTGCTGGTGAATACCTATTTGCTGCAACTTTATATGCCGCTGAACTTCCTTGGCTTTGTCTATCGCCAGATCAAACAGTCGCTGACCGATATGGAACGCATGTTCTCGTTGCTTGATGTCGACAAGGAAGTCGAAGACAAGCCGGGCGCAAATGCACTTGCCTGCAAGGATGCAGCGATCCGGTTCGAGGATGTTCATTTTTCCTACAACCCGGATCGAAAGATCCTTAAGGGTGTCAGCTTTGAGGTGCCAGCGGGTAAAACCGTCGCCGTGGTCGGGCCAAGCGGGGCAGGGAAATCGACGCTGACGCGTCTGATGTTCCGTTTCTATGACGTATCGGGCGGGCGGATCACGGTTGACGGTCAGGATATCCGCGATGTGACGCAAAATTCACTGCGTCAGGAAATCGGCATCGTACCCCAGGACACCGTGCTGTTTAACGATACCATCGCCTATAACATTTCCTATGGCCGCCCCGGTGCCGCGCAGGAAGAAATCGAAAATGCTGCCAAACTTGCCAGCATCGACGGTTTTGTCGCCGGTCTTCCCGACGGGTTCAAAACCATGGTGGGTGAACGCGGTCTGAAACTTTCGGGTGGGGAAAAGCAACGTGTGTCGATTGCGCGCATGTTGCTGAAACGTCCAAAAATCATGATCTTTGACGAGGCAACATCGGCCCTTGATACCAGAACGGAAAAGGACATTCAGCAGGCCCTGCGTGATGTATCGCGGGGTCACACGACCCTTGTGATTGCGCACAGGCTTTCCACCGTGATCGATGCCGATGAAATCATTGTCCTGCGCGATGGGCAGGTGGCCGAACGTGGCCGCCATCAGGATTTGCTGGCACAGGACGGGCTGTATTCGGAAATGTGGGCCCAGCAACAGGAAATCCGCGAGGCCGAGGAAATCCTTGCGCATGCGGGGGAAATCCCCGGCTAGGGCGGATATATCAGATTTTTCTCTGGAACAGTGTGGCGTTATCCCCAACTATCAGGATGACGCCACATCTGCTTTTGGGGGAAAGTCCGGTGCCGAAACTGACACGAAGCGAACTTCACGCGCAGCAGGATCAGCAGTTCACTCATCATCACCATGATCACCATCATCAGCATGATCACGCGCCGATGGACGAGGGCAGATATACCGGCGACACACGTAAAGAAGTCGACCGAATGCGGCGCAATCTTCTGGTTGGGCTTGGCATGTTGCCCCTGGCCGGTATGGTCTTGAACCCGTCCCGGCAGGCCTGGGCACTGTCAAACGAAGTCCGCATGCGTGAAGATGGTCGGTATCGATACATCACATCAAACGCCATTCCCGATCATGCCACCGGCAGTTTCCCGAACCGGCGCAACCCCAATGCGATCAAGGCGCAGTCCCTTGAATTCCGTTTGCCCCTGAACCCGGTTCGTACCGGGCGGTTCGCCCCGATTGATCGCCTGTCATTCGGTGTTGCGGTAAACGGGGTTCCGTTTGATCCCTATACTGCGGAATTCTGGCAACGCAATCGCCAGTCCGGCTGGCGATACGAAGCGATTTCACCAACCCTTGATCTGGGGCTTGATCAAAACAATGCCCATGTGCAGCCCGATGGCACCTATCATTATCATGGCGTGCCCAAGGGGCTGATAAAAAGCTGGTCACCCGATCAGCATTCCATTCGCATCGGTTTTGCGGCCGACGGTTTCCCGATCTATGCGATGTTTGGCTATGCCGACCCCAATGATCCGGGATCACCGGTGGTCGCGTTGCGCAGTTCATGGCGGGTCAAAACCGGCACGCGTCCTGGTGGTCCGGGCGGGCCATATGACGGAACATATGGCGAGGATTTCGAATATGTGCCCGGTCTTGGTGACCTTGACGAGGCCAATGGCCGCGAAACCGTGACACCGGAATATCCGCAAGGAACCTATGCCTATTTCGTGACAGAGAGTTTCCCCTTCATCCCGCGCCTGTTGGCCGGCATTGGCGATCCCAGCTTCAACAAGGGGCCGGGTGGCATGCCGCCCGGTGGACCCGGTGGAAATGGACCAGGTGGCGGCCCTGGGGGTGGTTCAGGGGGTGGTCCGGGTGGTGGCCCAGGTGGTGCAGGCCCGGATGGTCGCCGTGGTCCTCCGCCGGGTGGCGGTTTCCCCGGGCAACGTCCAAAGTTCGGCCAGCCACCAAGGTGAAATCTTGCGCCGGTGACAGGTAGAGATAGACCGTTAAGTGGCGGCGGATGATGCTGTTTTGGATGTCAGGGCAGCGGACCAAAGACGTGGGTGGTATCGAGAAGCCACAATGCGGTGCTGATGGTGATGAATGACAGGGATGTTGCCATCATCAGTGATGCTGCACACAATCCTTCGTGGCCATAACGTTGGCCGAAAATCGGATAGATGCTGAGCATCGGGGAACAGGCAAAGGCAACGCAGGCGATCCGCAAAGTCGGATCCATATCCGGCAGAAGATAAACCAGAACAAAGACCAGAATCGGGTGCAGCAACAGCTTGGCGCTGACGATGCGTGCCATATCGACGCGAAGCCCCTTAAGCTTCAGCCCGACAAGGCCCCCGCCAATGACAAACAATGCAACCGGTCCCGACGCCGATGCCAGCATGTCAATCACCCGGACAATCGGGCCGGGCAATGTGACGCCCGATAACGAAATCACAAGTCCGATGGCAATACCGATAATGATCGGGTTGCGCCCCAGATTGACAAACGCCTTGCCAAGTACCTGTACGCGGCTTTGCCCGTTATTTTGTGCACTGTCACCCAGCACCAGAACCAGCGGCATCATCACAAGGTTTTCAATCATGACACACAGCGCAAGTCCGATTGCCGCAGTCGGACCAAGGATTTGGGAGACGACCGGATATCCGACAAAGCCGCTATTGCACATAGACATGCCAAGGCCTTGCAAGGTGGCGTTGGCCTGACTTTTGCCGGCAACCTTCAAGGCATAGAAATAGCCAAATGCAAACACCAGAAGCGACCCGATCCCGTACGCCAGAAGATAGACCGGCTCGATAATTTCGGTCAGATCACGCTGCCCCAGTGCCCGGATCAACAGGCATGGCAACGCGAAATTCATTACAAATGCCCCCATGCCGCGCACAATGTTTTGCGGCACGATATTGCGATAGACTGCAAAATAGCCGATCGCGATGATCATGAAGATCGGTGACGTGATCGCCAGAATATCAAGCATGTGACTTACGGGCTTTCTGGTTGGCTGCGCACAGGAACATGCGCAAATGGCTGGCGCAGCACCATCTGATTGGAATGGCTGCGATTATCAGGTATCTCCGCATTGGTCGATCGGGTCAAGAAACGGAATGGTTTTGACAATGAACCAAACAGTAATGGATTGGCCTTGCGGGTGTCGAAGTGATGACTTTCGCGGGCTGGATCGGTTGATGTCGGCATCTTCGCGTGGGCGTCAGGCCGCAGAAATTCTGCAAAAATTCGGGGTCATGGACATCCTTTCGGATTTTGATCCGGTTGTTGCCGGGACATTGCCGATCGGGATCGATACCGCCAGTTCCGATATCGATATTCTGTGTCATGCATCCGATTTGGACCGGTTCAGGAAATTTGCCATGTCGCGACTGAATACGTTCGCGCAGTTTTCCTGTCATGATCGCGCGGCAACGGCAAATGTCGGGGCGGCGGTGGTTATCCGGTTTGTCTGTGGCGGCTTTCCTGTCGAGATATTTGCAACAAACTGCCCGGTCATGTCGCAGTTCGGATTTGTCCATATGCTGGTTGAAGCCCGGATATTGCATTTGATGGGTCCGGATTTCGCAAAAGGCGTACTGGCCCTGAAGATGGCCGGGATCAAAACCGAACCTGCCTTTGCCCAACTATTGGGACTGGACGGCGATCCTTATATCTTGCTGGCGGAAATGGCGGATATGACACCGGGTGAAATGCACGACCGGTTGGTATCAACGGTTGGGAAATGATGCCCGGGACCAACCGCGTCAAACCGGTCGGTCTGGTGCAGGAAGGGCGCGATAAACAACGTTTTCGAACCCGTCTGCCTTGGCCTGATCCATGGCATTTGCCGCATGTTCAAGGATCCGGTTGGCTTTGAAATGCAGTTTGGTGTCGGGGTCAGCCCAGGTGGCGCCGACACTGATGGTGATGCGGACAGGATCGCCTTCCATGTCGGTAAAGCGGCATTGTTCGCGCACCGTATCGCACAGCTTGAAGCCAAGAAAACTTGTCTGTTCCTGACGCACACCGGGCATCAGACAGGCAAAGCCGCATTCATCAACCCGCCCGACAACATCGCGGTCACGCAATGATGATGTGATAACCGACGCAATTGCCTGAACGATCCGGTTGACGGTGTCCTTGCCATAGGTTTGCAGCAGTCTTTCGTGGTCATCAATTTCAAACCGATAGATCGCAAGACTGTCATGCTTGAGCCGGGCATTGATCAGTTCGCGGTGCAGGAATTCCTTCATCCCGACGTCATTCCAGGTCCGCGTCATCGGATCGATCAGCAATTCATGTTTGGCCGGGTCAAGATCATCAAGAACCTGTTGCGGGGTTCTTGCGCCATAGCGCAGGGCAATCGCGGTTTCCGCCCAATGGCCCAGATCTTCAAGAATCTGAAGGTCTTCTTCGCTGAAATGGCGGGTTTGGGTATCGACCACGCACAATGCGCCGATCTTGAAGCCATCCGGATTGGTCAGCGGCACACCGGCATAGGCACGCACATTGGGAATGCCGGTGACAAGCGGGCTGTCGTGGAACCGTTCGTCATGTTCGGCATCCTCGACGACAAATGTCTTGTCACCCAGAATGGCATGACCACAGAACGAAATATCGCGCGGGGTTTCCGATGTCGGCTGATTGATGTTGGATTTGAAAAACTGGCGATCATTATCAAGAAGCGATATCGCCACGATTTCCGATCCGAAAATGCGTTGGGCAACACGGGTAATACGATCAAGTTCGGGGTCGGCATCACTGGTCAGAATGCCCATGCTTTCAAGCGACTTCTGACGGGCAGCTTCATTGTCTGGTAATTCAGCTTTTTTCATCTGATCTTCCCCCCGGTTGATCAATAACCTTTGATGTAAATTCTGTTTGCCCGATGCCTGATGTCCGAATTCAATTCCTGTGCGGTTGCGCCGATCCGGCCACCGGTATCGTGACCTGGTCCCCGATCGCCAGTTCGCCGCTTTCAATTACCCGGCACGTTACCCCGCCGCGCCAGTCGGGTGTCATGGCGTCCTTTAGCCCCGGTGCGGCATCATCCATGCGGTGGCAGGGATCGGTTTCCCCGGTAATTTCAAATGTTACGCTGCCGATGACAAGTTTGCGGCCCTTTTCACGCGGCAGATCGATCCCGCGCACAAACAGGTTTGCCCGCCTTGTCGTCCAGGGCAGATCAGGTTTGCCGATTTCGTTGATGGCGGCGTTCCAGCCTTCCTCGGCCAGGATCGTCACCTGCCGACGGCGCAACTTGCCGCGATAATCGCCATCAACGCCAAGTTCGGTACTGACCTGAACCTGATCCAGTGTCTCCATTGGCGCATGGGACTTTGATTTGCGGGCAATTCCGATCAGTGTGGCGTGCGCGGTCATGGCGGGGTTCCGTTGCGGGCATCAGGGCATGTTTTGGTATGGATGGATTGGTGTCGTCAGGTGACCGGTCAGGTTTTCCACTGACCGGCAATCACCCAGCGCCCGGCAAAGTTTTCAGGCACCAGAATGGTCTGGCGCGGTGATCCGCTTTGATCAAGGTCGGGATAATCGGTGGTATAATGCAAACCACGGCTTTCGCGACGCCACAGGGCCGATTGAATGATCAGCTTGGCCACCACTGACAGGTTGCGCAGTTCCAGAAGGTCATTGGTGACACGGAAATTGCCGTAATATTCGTCAATTTCCGACAACAGCAAATCAACACGGTGCTGGGCGCGCTGCACACGTTTGGTGGTGCGCACGATGCCGACAAAATCCCACATCACGTTGCGCAACTGTTCCCAGTTATGGGCAACAATGACTTCCTCGTCGGAATCGGTGATGCCGGTTTCATCCCAATCGGGGATCGGTTTGAAATGATCTTCGACCGGAAGCGCTTCGATAATGTCATTGGCCGCGGCCTCGCCAAAGACCAGACATTCCAGAAGCGAGTTGGATGCCAGACGGTTCGCACCATGAAGACCGGTGCCTGCACATTCACCGATCGCATAAAGTCCGGTCAAATCGGTGCGCCCGCGCAGATCGGTCAGAACCCCGCCACAGGTGTAATGGGCGGCCGGAACAACCGGGATCGGCTGTTTGGTCATGTCGATGCCATAACCAAGGCAGGTTTCATAAATCGTCGGGAAGTGTTCCTTGATGAAATCCTTGCCCTTGTGCGTGATGTCGAGATAGACGCAATCAGCACCCAGACGCTTCATTTCATGGTCAATGGCGCGTGCGACAATATCGCGCGGAGCCAGTTCACCACGTTCGTCAAACCGGTCCATGAAACGTGTGCCGTCTGGCAACAGCAACTTGCCGCCTTCACCGCGCACGGCCTCGGTGATCAGGAATGATTTGGCCTGCGGGTGATAAAGACAGGTCGGGTGGAACTGGCTGAATTCCATGTTCATCACACGGCAACCCGCACGCCATGCCATGGCGATACCATCCCCGGTCGATCCGTCCGGGTTGGATGTGAAACGGTAAACCTTGCTGGCACCACCGGTTGCCAGAACAACCGTGCGGGCATTGAATGATTTTACCTTGCCGGTTTCAAGATCAAGCGCATAGGCACCGATGCAACGCCGGCCTTCGCCGCCGAATTTGCGATCAGTGACCAGATCAATCGCCAGATAGTTTTCAAAAATCTTGATGTTCGGATGATTGACCGCCTGGCTTTGCAGGGTGGTCTGAACCGCACGGCCGGTGGCGTCGGCGGCATGGACGATGCGCCGGTGGCTGTGCCCGCCTTCGCGGGTCAGATGGAATGGCTGACTGTTGTCGCCATCAGGATCACGGGTCAGCTGAATGCCAAGCTCGTCAAGCCAGGCAATCGCACGCGGCGCATTGGCGGCAACGAATTCAACGGTTTCACGTTTGCACAGATCGGCACCGGCAATCAGGGTATCGCGAACATGGTTTTCGATGCTGTCAGTCGCATCAAGAACCGCTGCGATCCCGCCCTGGGCCCAGTTTGTCGATCCGTCATCGATCTTGCCCTTGGACAGGACAGCGACCTTTACATGCGGGGCGAGTTTAAGTGCAGTGGACAGACCGGCAGCACCACTACCGATGACAAGCACATCATAATGGAAAGAATTTTCGGACATTTTATCCCATCACTTTCGGGCGGGGTCAGATGGCAGGGAATGGCGCGGTGGCGTCATCATCTGGCTCCGAACAGAAGCCGCAGAATAGGACTGCTTTTCATCAATCTCAAACATATTTGTCTGAAATGGTGTGATGAATACGGGTTGAACGGAAAGTCTGTGTCACAGTGCTTGCATTATCGGCACACCATGACAGATAAAAAAGGAACCATTCATCACCGATCGGGGGAGGTCGCGGTGAACAAACACTCAGCCGAAAAAACCGGCTATCACGGCGGATGCCATTGCGGCGCCGTGCGCTATCAAATCAATGGACCGGTCGATGATACGGTCATGTGCCATTGCAATCTGTGTCGCAAACTGCACGGCCATGTCAGTTCCTATGCCCGGTTTGATCGCCATCATCTTGATCTGATCCGCGATGACGGGTTGCGCTGGTATCGTTTGTCGGAAAAAACCGATCGCGGTTTTTGCAAGGAATGCGGCACCGGTTTGTTCTGGCGACCGGTGCGCACCGATCATATGGCGGTGATGCCAGGAACCCTTGATGATAGCGCTAACATGACGACAGCCGGTCAGATTTTCTGTGCCGACAAAGGTGACTATTACCCGCTTGATCCGGCGATCAAACAGCTTGATCAATCCTGATCGGTAACGCCGGGCACCTTCATCCAGGTCAGTTCGTGCTTGTTGTTATACAAATGCACGACCTTTGATCCGGGAATATCGGCAAACTGGGTGATGGCGGAGTAATCCGTATCGCCCTGCAATTTGATGGTGCAGATAAAGTTGGTCGCCATGCCGGTTTCCATCCACTGATTGACCAGTGTGAACAGGCGATCCGGATAACAAATCACGTCCGAGCACAGCCAGTCGATATGGCCGATTTCCTGTGGATTGAGGCCAAAGGCACTTTCCTGACGGAAATCAACGCGCGGCAAGTTGGCAATTTTGCTGTCCAGCCGCGCCTTGTCGATGGAAATGACATCGGTGCCAAATTCATGCAGAACCCAGGTCCATCCACCCGGGCTTCCGCCCAGATCCATGGTGCGTTGTCCGGGCTGCGGATAGGCACCAAGCCGTGTGAAGGCTTCCCACAGTTTCAGGTACGCGCGGTTTGGCGGTGTGACCTTGTCTTCTTCAAATTCGACATCGCCGTTTTTCCAGGGGCTGGAACAATCAGCCGATGCGATGATCGTATCGGGATCAATCAGCGTCCATGAACCAAGCGGCGCGGTCGGGGCCGGTTCGCCAAATACCTGACGCTTTGCCGATACATGGGGCAGGTGCCCTTCGATCAGCTTGGCGCGGGAAAAATGATCAAACTTGAACAGGGCCCAGTTGCGCTGATTGAATTTCAGGATCTTGGCCGCACCCTTGATCGACGGGATGGCAATCCGGACCGGATTGCGCCAGACATTCTGCGCCCAGAAAACGCGGCGTTCCGGGCCGGGTGCGAACATCAACCGGTCATGGCGTTCAACGACATCGCCCAGTTCATTGAACAGCTGATCCTCAAACCCGACAGGGGCGAGGTAGCCGGTTGCATCCATGGGTTCAATAACGGCATCAATGCCGTCCGGGGTGTCGAATGTCTGTGTGTTTGTCATCATGGGCCTGCTTTTACGCCCATTTCAGCCAATAAAAAAGCAGGAAAGCTGCATAACAGCTTTCCTGCCGCGATGTGACGGTTGCCAAGGTGGCAACAGACCAAATCAGAATTTGTCGGCCTGAACCAGACCGTCAATCAGGATCACCTTGGTCGGGTCGCCCTTGATGCCGAAATCATTGTCATTGATCATGGCAAGTGCGCCGTCGCCCATGATGGCAAGACCTTCAAGCTTGTTCGGTGCTTCCGGATAGTCGGCACTGTCAAAGCGAAGGGTCTTGTTCACCGCAACCAGATCAATGGTCGACAGGTCATTTTGCTGTTCAAGCGACGGGCTGGTGGACATGTCATCCCAGCGGGTTGCAAGAATGTTGGTCGCGCCATCAAGCTTGATTTCATGCAGTTTGGTGGTCTTGTCGGTCCGTTCGAGAACCAGCAGACGGTCATTGCCAAGGGCAAGGACTTCGGAAATGCGCGGGGCATTCTGTTTCTTGGACGGATCGTTGCGGAAGGTCTGCGGATCATCAAGCTGATAGATATATTCGCCAGTCAGCTTCTGAGCCACACGGTCATAAACGAACAGACGGGTGTTCTTGGCCGCCTTGTAGGCATCTGCATTCGGATTGGCCAGCGGGTTCTGAACCATGAAATACAGCTTGGTTTCGTCTGGCGATACGGCCATGGATTCAATGCCGCGGTTGGTCTGGCGCGTCACCAGAATGGCCGGAAGTCCGCCCGATACCTTATAGGCCGCACCATCGAAATCTTTTTCCGATCCGGCCGGAACGATGCGTTCGATCACGGTGCCATCAGCTGCAACATGCAAAACGGACGGGCCGTTTTCTTCCCCAATCCAGTAAGTGCCATCAGACAGGCGAATGATGCCTTCGGCATCGATTGACGATACGGACTGTTCAAGCGGGTTGCCGTTGGCATCAACCGGCTTTTCGGTTTTGGCAACGGTCAGCTTGTTGGTAAGGCCGGTCAGGGGAACGCCATTTTGATCCTTGATGGTGATGACATCCTTGATGTCAAAGCTGCCATCGTCATTGAGGAAAATGGTGTAGATTGACGGGGAATAATCCGGGGTCGGATAGATACGGACTTTCTTGCCCTTGCATACGACGTCTTCGGCAACGCCAAGAACGTCCTGAACGTCACCGCAAACAAAGTTCGGACCACGGTCGGAAACCGCATAGAACATGTTGGCCGGATCACCCGGACGACGATATGCACCGGAGCCCAGACCAATGGTCAGGTCACGGGCCTTGCCGCCATCAACCATCACGGTCGAAAGATTGTTGATCGCGCTTTTGGTTTCAAAAACCCTGGCGTCCCCTGCCATGGCCGAGCTGGCAAGAAGCAAGGCTGTAAAGCCGGCAACGCCCGCTGCAAACGTCCGTTTCATGGAATAAATCCCCCACAGAAAAATCTGAAAAAAGTGCAAGAACCCACAGCTCAAGCCCGTAAATGTTCGAGCGAACTGTGTTCTTGTTCACATTAGAGATTCTCTGTGACAGTTTGTTTGCGCTTGCGCGTCGTTTTGATGAAACCAATCAACCGGTTAACGGATTTTCTATTTCCAGAAATCCTCGCGGCGGACCGTAAAGGTTTCCGATACGCTGGCATATTCCTGATAGCCAAGCCGGGCCAGTGGTTCAAACAGCGTGATATCGACCATGCCATCGCGAATGATGTCATCATCAATGTGCAAGCCGACCACAGTGCCGATCACCATCGCACAGGGCCGTTTATCGGGAAAGGCACTGGGCAGATCGACAATCTGATAGACCGTGCATTCCATATGGATCGGAACACCCTTGATCAGATGCGGTTTGACGCATTTGGCCGGAAGCTTTTCAAGTCCGGCATATTCAAATTCGTCTTCACCCGGCGGCAGTGGGGACGAGGAAAAATTCAGTTCCTTAAGCATCGCACGCGGGGCAACACCGACAACAAATTCGCCGGTATCACGGGCGTTTTGCAGACTGTCAATCGAACCACCTGATGAAAACATCACCATCGGCGGGGTGCCAAGCACCGCATTGAAAAACGAATAGGGCGCCAGGTTGGGACGCCCGTTTTTATCAAGGGTCGAAACCCAGCCGATCGGACGCGGTGCCACACAGGCCTTGAACGGATCATGGGGCAGGTTATGTGGCGTTTTTCCCGGTTCATAGAACATGGCGGCATCCGTTCAGCAGCAGGTTGTCTTCAAATCCGAACCGGACCAATTACTGGCCCGGCGCATATTCATGTTCACGCACATGATCCGGACGGTCGGCCAGATGCAGGCGGGTCTGGGCCATCGGCGTTTCGGCAATGATTTTGCCGCGCCGAATGACAAACAGGCGGTTGGCCCGCATCCGGATGGCTTCAATCGTATCGCGGGCTTGCAGGATAACGAAATCGGCATTGTTGCCAACCTCGATGCCATATCCATCAAGCCCCAAAATCCTGGCCGGTTCCTTGGTCACGGCATCAAAGCAGGCCCGGATATCATCGCGTGATGTCATCTGGGCAACATGAAGCCCCATGGATGCGACTTCAAGCATGTCACCCGACCCCATCGAATACCAGGGATCCATCACACAATCATGGCCGAACGCCACGGTCAGGCCCGCCTTGCGCAGTTCCGGCACGCGGGTCATGCCACGGCGTTTGGGATAGGTATCATGGCGGCCCTGAAGGGTGATGTTGATCAGCGGATTGGCAATGGCGGAAACTTCTGCCTCGGCCATCAGGGCAATCAGTTTGGACACATAGTAATTATCCATCGAATGCATCGATGTCAGGTGCGATCCGGCAACGCGCCCCTGAAGCCCAAGGCGCTGGGTTTCATAAGTCAGCATTTCGATATGACGCGACAGCGGATCATCAGATTCATCGCAATGCATATCAACCATCAGGCCACGGTCGGCCGCCATTTCGCAAAGCTCCGCAATGCTTTGTGCGCCGTCGGCCATGGTCCGTTCGAAATGCGGTATGCCACCGACAACATCAACGCCCTTGTCCAGCGCGCGGATGGTGTTTTCCTTGGCGGTTTTGCTGCGCAGATAGCCATCCTGCGGGAAGGCAACCAGTTGCAGATCGATATAGGGTGCGACCTGTTTTTTAACTTCAAGCAACGCATCAACGGCAAGCAACCGGTCATCACAAACATCAACGTGACTGCGAATGGCAAGCAGGCCCTTGGATACCGCAAGGTCGCAATATTTAAGGGCGCGTTCAATTACGGCTTCGGGTGTCAAAAGCGGTTTAAGTTCGCCCCAAAGTGCGATGCCTTCCAGCAGGGTGCCAGACTCATTCATGCGCGGCAGACCAAGCGACAGGGTGGCATCCATGTGGAAGTGACTGTCGACAAAGGGCGGACTGACCAGCATGCCGCCACAATCGATTTCCTCGGTCGCGGGGATGTTCAGGTTCTGGCCAATCTCGACAATCTTTCCATTGCTACAAGCGATATCAACGCCCGCCTGTCCATTGGCGATATTGGCATTTTTCAAAATCAGATCGGCTTGCATGGCGTCATCCTTGGTCTTGTGGTGGCGTTCAGAAACGGATTGTTGTGATTAACGCTGGCCCTTGAACCAGGGCACCAGAAGCGCCTTGGGATAATCGGCCTTACGGGCAACAACAATCAGGGCAATGATCGACAGGATATAGGGCATCATCAGGAAGACCTGCGATGGCAGGAATGCGCCCACTTCGGTTTGCAGGCGAACCTGAAACGCATCAAAGGCCCCGAATAACAGGGCACCGATCAATGCCTTGCCCGGTCGCCAGCTTGCAAACACGGTTAGCGCAATGCAAACCCAGCCACGGCCATTGATCATGCCAAAGAAGAACGCATCAAAGGCCGACATGGTCAGAAACGCCCCGCCCAGTGCCATCAGGGACGAGCCGACAACAACCGCACCGATGCGCAGGCCATAAACCGAAAGTCCCTGTGCCTCGACCGAGGACGGGTTATCACCGACCGCACGGATCGCAAGGCCAAGCGGCGTGCGATACAGAACCCAGCCGGTAACAAACACCAGAACAAGTGCCAGCATCGTCATCGCGGTTTGTGAAAACAGGGCCTGACCGATGAATGGCAAGTCTGACAGGAACGGAATATCAAGCGGACGAAACGGTTCGATGCGCGGCGGTGATGACACATCGGGAAGGGCCGTACGATAGGTGAAATAGGAAAGGCTGGTGGCAAGAAGGGTCACCCCAATACCAGATACATGCTGACTAAGGCCAAGCGGCACTGTCAGGATCGCATGGATCAGACCAAAGAACGCCCCGGCCAGTGCGGCAACAAGCACACCACCCCAAAGGCCGGCGCCAAGCCACACGGCCATCCATCCGGCCATGGCACCGGCGGTAAAGATGCCCTCGATACCAAGGTTAAGCACCCCGGCACGTTCGCAAACAAGTGCGCCCAGAACTCCGAAAATCAGCGGGGTTGCGATACGAATGGCGGCTTCCCAAAAGCTGGCAGCAAGAAGAATATCGATGATTTCCATGTCTGTTCTCCTTACCCGGCTGTCTTGCGATCAAAATGAACCGTAAACCGGGTCAAGAAGCCGCCAATCAAAACACAAAGCAACGCCATCGCCACAATCAGATCGGCCAGATAGCTGGAAACGCCAATCGCGCGACTCATGGAATCTGCACCGACAAATACCGATGCCACAAACAGGGCCGATGCGATCACCCCGACCGGTGACAAACGCGCCAGCATGGCAACGACAATTCCGGCATAACCATATCCCGGTGACAGGTCGGTTGCGAGATAACCGCGTGTTCCGGCAACTTCGGCAACCCCGGCCAAACCGGCCAGACCACCCGAAAGTGCGGCAACAAGGATCATGGTTTTGGTGACCGAAATACCGGCGAATTTGGCGGCCGCGGCATTTTCGCCGACTGCACGAATTTCAAAGCCCCAAACAGTCCGTTTGACAAAGACGGCCAGGGCAATGGCCGACACCAGTGCGATGATCAGGCCGAAATGAACACGCATCCGTTCGATCAGTGGCGGGAAAACCGCACTGTCGATAATCGGTTCGGATTGCGGCCAACCCATCGACATCGGGTCTTTAAGCGCCCCTTCAAGCATCATCTGAACAAACAGAAGAACGATGAAGTTCAAAAGAAGCGTGGTGACGACTTCATCAACACCCAACCGGGTTTTCATCAAAGTCGGGCCGATCAGCATCAGCGCACCGGCAACCATGCCGGCAATCATCACGACCGGGATCATGATCCAGCTGGGACCATCAATCACACCCGATCCGATGGCCACAGCGGCCATGGCCCCCATGTAAAGCTGGCCTTCGGCACCGATATTCCAAAGTTTTGCGCGGAATGCGATGGCTGCTGCCAGACCGGTCAGGATCAGGGGGGTCGCGCGGGTCAGCATTTCGGAAATCGAAAAGACCGACCCGAATGCACCACTGATCATAAGGCCGTATGCCTTGATGATCGGGGCGTCGGCCAGTGCAAGCGGAATGGCCGCCAGCAAAATGGCAATGGCGGCGGCAATGACCGGAACGCCATAGGTCAGAACAGGTCCGGGATTAGCGCGGGGTTCAAAGCGGATCATGCCGTTTCTCCCGAATGCGTGGTGGTCTTTTGGTTGGTCGGGGCATGATGGGCTTTCTTCTGGCCGGCCATCATCAATCCAAGTTCGGATCGATCAATGGTATCGGTCGCCATTGCCGGGGTGATGTGACCGGCATGGATGACGGCGATCTGATCGGAAATGGTCAGAAGTTCATCAAGGTCTTCCGAAATCAGGATCACGGCCGACCCGTTTTGACGGGCTTCAAGCAAACGGCGGTGGACCTCGGATTGTGCGCCGACATCAAGGCCGCGGGACGGCTGATTGGCCAAAATCAGTTTCGGCGATTTTTCCAGAACGCGTGCGAGAATAAGTTTCTGGATATTACCGCCCGACAACAGTCGTGCCGGGGCATCCGGGCCGGGGCAGCGTACATCATAATCGGTGATGGCATGTTCGGCGCGTTTGCGGATTGCCTCAAAATCAAGGAAGCCGAATTTCTGATAACCGGCATTTCGGACATCTTCGATGGCGATATTTTCCGCCACCGTCATGGATCCGACCATGCCATCATGATGGCGGTCTTCTGGGATGCGGGCGATGCCGTTTTGCGCAAATTGATGGGCGTCGAATTTTTCGACCTTTTGGCCAAAAATCTCGACCGAACCGTGATCAGGTTTATCAAGGCCCGCGATCAATTGCGCAAGGGCGGCCTGACCGTTGCCCGATACACCGGCGATACCGAGAATTTCGCCTTCATGGGCCGTGATGGAAACACCATGAAGGGACCGTCTTGAATCGCCACGATCAATGGTGACTTCGGAAAGGGTAAGGACCGGTTGGCCCGGTTCACGGGCGATACGGCGACTGACCGGAACTTCGCGCCCGACCATCAATTCGGCGATGGAACGATGATCGGCGTCACTTGTCATCATTTCACCGACTTTCTTGCCGCCACGCAAAACCGCAATCCGGTGCGACACAGCCAGAACTTCGGCCAGTTTGTGGGCGATGATGATGACTGCCAGACCGTTCTGCGCCAGTTTGCGAAGAACGGCAAACAGGCTGTCGGCTTCTTGCGGGGTCAGAACCGCAGTCGGTTCATCCAGAACCAGAAGCCGGGCATCGCGATAAAGGGCCTTAAGGATTTCAACGCGTTGCTTTTCGCCAACGGTCAGTTTGTGAACCGGTTGATCCAGATCGACATTCAACCCCGATCCGGCCATCAATTCCGCCAGTTTGGCGCGTGCCTTGGTGCGGTCGCGGCGCAGGCGGAAAATCGGTTCGGTCCCCAGCACGATGTTATCAAGGCCGGTCAGGTTTTCGGCCAATGTGAAATGCTGATGAACCATGCCGATCCCGGCATCCAGGGCCGCCTGCGGGGCGCCCGGTTCAAGCTGTTCAAGGTTGCCGTCGCGCGCGGCAACCGTAACCGTGCCTTCGTCCGCGACATAGTGACCGAACAGAATATTCATCAATGTGGTTTTGCCCGCGCCATTCTCGCCAAGCAGGGCAACAATTTCGCCTTTGTGGACCGTCAGGTCGATGGCGTCATTGGCAATCAGCGGGCCAAATCGTTTGGTGATGCCTGCCAGCGCAAGCAGCAGGTCTTGGGACGTTTGTTGTGATGTTTGCGCAGCAGATGACATCCGGGCATTCCGTTTTGTTTTTGCGTCACGCTGTGGGGCGAAAGGACGATGGTGCGTGACCGCAACACAAAGCGCAAGTTGATCAAACCTGCCGACTGTGCCCGGTATGCATCAAGCGCCTGAAAAGATGCGGTGACGTTCCCAAATTGTCGCAATCCCGAAATCGGGATCAAACAGATAAGGGGCAGTCCGGCTTCTACACCGAACTGCCCCTGAAATTTAAGGAAATCTTACATCGAAGATTTCGGTTCTTCGTCATTCACGTTAACGGTGAATGACCCGTCAAGGATTTCTGCCTGTTTGGCTTCGACCTTGGCAACCGTGCCTTCGGGAAGGAGGCTTCCGTCAAGAACGACACTGCCGCCACCATATTCCATATAGCTGAACTTGCCGTAATCTTCGGCTTTGAATTCACCGGCTTTGACGGCTTCGATGGCGTGGTCAATGGTTGCTTCCATGTGCCACAGTGCCGAACCAAGGATCGTGCCCGGATAATCCGCCGCAGTGTCGATCACGTTGCCAACGGCAAGAATGCCGCGTTCCTTGGCGGCATCGGAAACGCCGAAACGTTCTGCGTACATGACATCGGCACCCTTATCGATCATGGCAAAGGATGCTTCTTTTGCCTTGGGCGGGTCATACCAGCTGTTGATGAAGGTCACCATGAATTCGACATCCGGATTGACCGATTTTGCACCTTCCATGAAGGCATGCATCAGACGGTTGACTTCCGGGATGGCGAAACCGCCAACCATGCCGATTTTGTTCGATTTGGTTGCCGCACCGGCAGCCATACCGACCAGATAGCTCGGCTCGTGGATGAAGTTGTCAAACACCGAGAAATTGTCACCATCCGGGGCAAAGCTTGACCCCATCAGGAAGGCGGTGTCGGGATATTGTGCGGCAACCTTGCGTGCTGCGCGTTCAACGCCAAAGACTTCGCCAACGATCAGGTCAGAACCATTTTCGGCATATTCGCGCATGACGCGCTCATAGTCGGTATTGGCGACGTTTTCGGAAAATTCATAGGAAATATCGCCACGTTCCTTGGCGGCGTTCAGCGCCTTGTGAATGCGCGAAACCCACTGCTGTTCGACCGGAACCGTATAGATTGCCGAAACTTTAAGCGGGTCGGCCTGTGCCGGTGTGCCAAAGCCAAAGGAAACCACCGCTGCTGCTGCGGCGACGGCCGAAAGCAGTGCACGACGGGAAAGGCTGAAAGTGCCAGACTTCATTTTGTCCCCCTGAAGGTTATTGCCGTTATGCGAAGTTCAACTTTTATGCATAGATTGTGGGCAGATTGTATACACGATCAGAAATGAGGCAAAGCGTGTTCTGTCCGAACGGTCAGTTTTTGTGATTTAAACCGGCCATTTAGCGCGTCCGGGCGGGGAAATACGGCTTGGCGCGTGTATAAGTGATTGTTTCTTCACCTGAAAGGCGATGGGGAACTTTCCGGGCCGGCATTTCAGGATAAGCAGACTGTTTTGGAACTGCGGAGTCCGCCCGGTCTGACCGGGGATTTGACCCTGTCGCGGTGACGGGGATTGCCGGACTGAAATCTTCCGGTTTTTGGAGCAGACCGGTTAAGATTGTCTAAACAGGTGGCGCACTTTCTAACACAATGCGAATCCTTGAAAAATTTCGGAGTCGGTTAACTCTTTCATTAACTATTTCGGTTGATGCTTTCCTCAAGATTTCGAGGGGAACCTAGAAGGCATCATGACTAAAAAAACAACTTTACCACTTGATCAGGTTCTGGTCGGCGATTGCATCGAACTGATGAACAGCCTGCCGGAAAAATCCGTTGATCTGATTTTTGCCGATCCGCCCTATAACTTGCAGCTTGGGGGCGATCTGCTGCGCCCGAACAATTCCAAGGTCGATGCAGTTGACGACCATTGGGATCAGTTCGACAGTTTCCGTCATTATGACGAATTCACCCGTGACTGGCTGACCGCCGCACGCCGGGTGTTGAAAGATACCGGTGCGATCTGGGTGATCGGCTCGTATCACAACATTTACCGCGTCGGTAACATGCTTCAGGATATCGGGTACTGGATCCTCAATGACATTGTCTGGCGCAAGACCAACCCGATGCCGAATTTCCGCGGCAAACGTTTCTGCAATGCGCATGAAACGCTTCTGTGGTGTTCCAAAAGCGAAGAGCAAAAAGCCATCACCTTTAACTACGAAGCGATGAAGCAGCTTAATGAAGGCTTGCAGATGCGCTCTGACTGGTTGATGCCGATTTGCTCCGGCTCGGAACGTCTCAAGGATGAAAAGGGCAAAAAGGTCCATCCGACCCAGAAACCCGAAGCCCTGCTTCAGCGCGTTCTGATGGCAACCACCCGCCAGGGGGATGTGGTTCTTGACCCGTTCTTCGGCACGGGCACGACCGGTGCTGCTGCGCGCCGTCTGGGCCGTCACTTCATCGGGCTTGAGCGCGAAGAAACCTATGCGGAAGCGGCACGTGATCGCATCGCCAAGGTCCAGATGCTTGATGGTGACAGCCTGGAACTGACCGAATCGAAACGCGCCTTGCCGCGGATTCCGTTCGGTGCGGTCATCGAACGCGGTCTGTTGTCGCCGGGCGACAAAATCTATGACAACCGCGGAAATGTTGCGGCACTGGTACGTGCGGATGGCTCGATCAGCCATAAGGACAATGCCGGCTCGATCCATCAGATCGGCGCACATGTTCAGGGCGCACAGGCTTGTAATGGCTGGACTTATTGGCATTACAAATGTGACGGACGTCTGGTGTCGATCGACAATCTGCGCAGTCAGCTGCGCAAGGAAATGGGACAGGTCCCCGCCTGATCCTGATCGGATTTTCCGATTAAATCTTTGATGCCCAAAGCCGGTGCGATTGAAAAATTGCACCGGTTTTTGCTTTTTACGCGAAAACTTGCTATGAAATGACGATCAAATATTATCCGTAAGGATAGATGGAGACCGTAATGCAGGCAGGTGCCGTAGGTGGTGCAGGATATGCACCCAACCCGATCCAGATTCAGCAGGCAGCCGCCCCGATTTCTGAAACGGGTAGCAATGACCTGAATTCGCCGCAGACACAGCGGATCGAGCAAACAGCAGAAACGCAGACCTCGCAGCAGGCCGCACCGGCCCCGACCGGGGGACGTGGACAGGTGATCGATATTTACGCCTGATCGCGCCGTGCAAGGATATAAAAAGAAAAAGGCCCGTGATGAAAATCGCGGGCCTTTTCATTTGTGATCGTGGTCTGTCCGTTCCTGTGGATGTCTGAACCTCTATCGGTATTTCAGGGCATGGCGGACGATCTTTTTCATGATTGTCGGCAGGGCAAAGTCGGACAGGCCGTCAATCGTTGTCCAGCTGCCGTCCATTTCATCGGCCTGAGCGGCGGGAATGGTGGTGGCCAGAACACTGACATTGAGATGGAAATGGGTAAATGTATGCCCTACCGTGCCATCAAGTTCCGACCAAGCGGCCTTAACCGGTGCGTCTGACAGCATGACATCATCGGGGGCGTCAATCGCGCGCCAGTCACTGCCCGGGACTTCGTAAAGCCCGCCAAGCAATCCCTTTTCCGGGCGGCGGCGGATCAGGATGCGACCATCATCTTCGCGCCGGATCCAGAATGCATAGCCAACCCGGGTTGGTTTCGGTTCCTTTTTGCGTTTTTTGGGAAGATCGGCTGCAATGCCTGCCTTGCGGCCTTCGCAATCGGCCTGCCAGGGGCAGATGCCGCAGGCCGGATTGCGCGGGGTGCAAACGGTTGCCCCCAAATCCATCAGCGCCTGGGCATAATCGCCGGGGCGGTTTGACGGGGTCAAGGCCGCGGACTTTTCCTTGATTTCCGGTTTGACGTCCGGAAGCGGTGTTTCAAGGGCAAACAGCCGCGAAATCACCCGTTCGATATTGCCATCGACAGGGCTTGCATGGCGGTCAAAGGCAATGGCCGCAACCGCACAGGCGGTATAGGGACCAATACCGGGCAGATTCAGCAAGCCTTCTTCGGTATCGGGGAAAATTCCGTCATATTCGGTCGCGACCACCTTGGCGCATTTGTGCAGATTGCGCGCCCGTGCATAATATCCAAGCCCTTGCCAGGCATGAAGAACATCATCAAGTTCGGCATTGGCCAGATCCGTCACGGTCGGCCAGCGTTTCAGAAACGCAGCAAAATATGGTCCGACGGTCTGGACCGTGGTTTGCTGCAACATGATTTCGCTAAGCCAGACGTGATACGGGTTGGGTGTTTCGCCCGGCTCGGCACGCCAGGGCAAGGTGCGGTGATGGCGATCATACCATTCCAGCATGGTCTGACCGAGGCGGGATATATCGTCAGTGGTGAAATGCACGGCGGTCCCGTGTTATGTTGTGATTGGAATCTGCGAGTGACCCTACGAAAGAACCGGGCTTGAGCAAGCAAAAAGATATGGCTGATACGAAAACATCTGCCGGTGCGGATCAGACATCCGCGTCGGTTGCTGCAAAAAACGCGGTCAAGAAACGTCAGAACATCACCCCGATGGGCAGTTCCGAACGCCGGATGGGCTTGCGCAATGTCGCGCCGCTGGTTGGGAACCTGACCCGGCCGCTGGTTCGGAAACGCGGTTTTTTCCAGACGGAAATCATCCTGCATTGGGCCGAAATCGTCGGGCGGGACCTTGAACAATTCACCATGCCGGTAAAATATTCCCCGCCGCGCGGCGAAAATGCCGGTGGCGGAACGCTGGTGATTCGTGTCACCGGCCCGGTCGCGATCGAACTGCAACATCGCATGCCCCAGATCATTGACCGGGTGAATACCTATTTCGGGTATCGGGCGGTGGACCGCATCAAGATGATGCAGGGCGATATTTCCCGTCCCGAACGCACGGTTCATGTGCCAACCAGTGTTCCCGAAGGCAATATCGCAAAAAACAACCAGGCCAGCATCGACAAGATCGAAGACCCGCATCTGCGCGAAGTTCTGACCCGGCTTGGTCGTCATATCGCCGGTGCGACGGGCGGGCTCAAACCCAAAACCGGCAAAAAGTAATCAACCCGGATTGTATATTTCCATGATGGGCGCGGGATGCTTTGCGTGCATGCCGACATGGTTGTGCGGTGTGCTGGATGGCGGGGCTGGCGTGTTGCAAATATCGAATCAGTTTCCTGAAATGAACGAACACGGTCTTGCCGCATTTTCACGCGACCTTGGCGACTCGTTGGTGCAATAGCCGTTTTGTGGCGTGTGTTGACTCCCGCGCTGCAACAGGCTTGTAATCACAAAACTTTGTTTTAACGGAGGTTTCCTTGCTAAAGGCGGTTAAGTTTCTTGCAGGTGCATTTCTGATTGCACTTGGTGTCGTTGGGACCCAGCAGGCACATGCAACAGAATGGAAAGAACATGTACTGGGTGATGAAAATGCCCCGGTAACCATGATTGAATATGCGTCTTTGACCTGCCCGCATTGTGCAGCCTTCCACAATGAGGTTCTGCCCGAGATCAAGGAAAAGCTGATTGATACCGGCAAGCTGAAGCTGGTTTTCCGCGACTATCCGCTTGATGCTGTTGCATTGCGCGCAGCCGCCGTTGCCCAGTGCGCCGGTGATGATCGTTATTTCGGTGTTCTGAGCATGCTGTTCAAATCGCAGCTGAGCTGGGCGCGTTCGGAAGACCCGATCGAAGGCATCAAACAGGTCGTGCGTTTCGGGGGCATGAACAGCGACGCGGTTGATGCCTGCCTTGCCGATCAGGCAATGATCGATGCCATCGTTGCATCGCGCATGAAAGGCGAACAGGAATTCAACGTTTCCTCGACACCGAGCTTCATCCTTGATGGTGAAACCATTGCCGGTGCCCGTGAAGCAGAATTCTTCATCGAAAAAGTCGAAGATCTTATCGACTAAGCAAAACAATTTCGCCGGATACCGTATTGCGGTGTCCGGCAACAGGGGCAGAGGTCGGACCGGGGGACATGATTGGTCCAGTTTAAATCGCTACGGCTGACGGGGTTCAAATCCTTCGTCGATTCAACAGACTTGCTGGTTGAAGACGGGCTGACAGGTGTTGTCGGCCCGAATGGCTGTGGCAAATCCAATCTTGTTGAAGCGCTGCGCTGGGTGATGGGTGAAACATCGGCCAAGCAGATGCGCGGCTCCGACATGTCCGACGTTATCTTTGGCGGGACATCGTCCCGTCCTGCGCGCAATGTGGCCGAAGTTTCCGTGACGCTCGATAACAGCGAACGCAAAGCCCCGGCCATGTTCAATGATTTCGATCTTCTCGAAGTGACCCGGCGCATCGAACGCGGCGGCGGATCGAATTACAAGGTCAATGGCAAGGATGTCCGCGCACGCGACGTGCAGTTGCTGTTTGCCGATGCCGCGACCGGCGCGCGATCAAATGCCATGGTGTCCCAGGGCAAGATCGGTGCACTTATCGGGGCCAAACCGATCCAGCGGCGCCTGATCCTTGAAGAAGCAGCCGGTATCACCGGTCTTCATTCACGCCGCCACGAAGCCGAATTGCGCCTTAAGAACGCCGAACAGAATATGGAACGTCTTGAAGACGTTCTGGTGCAGCTTGATGGCCAGATTGCCAGTTTGCAAAAGCAGGCCCGTCAGGCCGAACGATATCGCAAACTGTCCGAAAGCATTCGCCAGACCGAGGCATTGCTGTTCCATATCCGCTGGACCGATGCACAGAAACGTCAGAATGATGCACGTGAATTGCTGGTCGCGGGCGAAAGTGCGGTCCGTGATCTGACCTCGTCTGTGACCGAGGCGACAACAGTACAGGCCCATATTGCCGCAAGTCTTCCCGACTTGCGCAAAAAGGAAGCCGATGCGGCCGCCGCCCTGCAACGACTTTTGATCGAACGCGAAGGCCTTGATAAAGACAAGGCACAGATCGAAACCCAGATGAGCCAGCTTCGTGCGCGCATTCAGCAAATTGACGCCGACCTTGCCCGCGAAGCCGAACTGGCAAGTGATGCCCAGGGCGCGCTTGAAAAGCTTAAACGTGAACGCGAAGAACTGAGCGAAGCCCAGGGCGGCGAGGATGACGAGCTTGACGAAGCCCGTGAAATTGCCGCTGAAAAGGCCATCCGTGTCGAAGAACTCGAAGGTGCGGTCGAAGCATTGACCAGCAAGGTCGCCGAGGAAGAAGCCCGTCTTAAATCGGTTCAGCAACGCCTGAGCGAACTTAATGCGCGCCGTAACCGTTTGACCGAACGCCATGACGAGGCAGTGGCAAAGCTTGATGATATCCGCATCGAGGCCGACTTTACCGAGGCCCTTGAAGAAGCAAACATGCATCTTGAAGAATGCGAAGAGCTTTGCGAACAGCGCAAGATGGCGGTCGAAGAAGCCGAAATGCGGCTGGCAGAAATGCGCGACCGCGAAGACAGTCTTAAAACGGCCGAAAGCGATGCACGTGATGCCCTGCGCGATGCCGAAAGCCGCAAGGCCCGCTTGATGGCGGAAATCGAAGCGCTGGAAAGTCTGCTTAAGGGCGGCGATGACGACAAATATTCGGGCGTGATCGAAGACATCACCGTGCAAAGCGGTCTTGAACTGGCGATGGCAGCGGCCCTTGGCGAAGATCTTGATGCGCCTGATGCCGCCGATGCGCCGATGCATTGGTCGGCGATTGATCCGGCAACCGATGATCCGGCCTTGCCCGAGGGCGTGACGGCACTTGCCAAATTTGTCGAAGCCCCGGCACTTTTGAACCGCCGTCTTTGGCAGATCGGGATTGTTGACGATGATGCCACGGGTAACTTCCTGTCCAAGAATTTGAAAGTCGGGCAGCGGCTGGTGTCGCGCGAAGGGGCGCTTTGGCGTTGGGACGGGTATCGCATTCTGGCCGGGGCCGAATTGCCCGCAGCGGTGCGTTTGCGCCAACGCAACCGGCTTGAAGAATTGCGCGGCGAACTTGAAGAAGCCGATGCGGTAGTCGAAGCCGCACTTGAGCGTTCGGAAATTGCGACTGAAAATGTCGAACGGCTTGATGAAGAAATCGAAGCCGCCCGCACCGCCGAACAGGAAGCCCACCGTGCAGTGCGCGAGGCCGAAGGAACGCTGTCGCGCGCCCGTGAAGAAATCGCCAATATCAAACGCGACGCCAGCGCCATTGAAAGCCGCCTGCAAAACGCCGAAGAAGCCGAAAAGCGCGCCAAGCAGGACCTTGATGAAGTCATCGCCGAACAGGAAGAACTGTCAGCACTGCCTGAAGAAAGCAGCGAAGGTCTGATGGAAATCAAGGCCGAGCTGATCGAACAGCGTGCCAATCTTTCCGATGCCCGTGCCGATCAGATGGAAGCAAGAAGCATGCTGGAACGCATGCAAAGTGCAATGTCGGGCCGGCGCAAGCGTCTTGAATTTGTTGAAAACGAAATTGCGACCTGGAACGAACGTGCGTCAGGCGCGGGGGAACGTGTTGCCGAATTGCGCGACCGTCAGGACGAAGCCCGCATGGAGATCGAGGAGCTTGAACTCAAGCCCGAAGAGATCGAAGAACGCCGTGCGATCCTGTCGGACCGGGTCGAACTGGCCGATCAGACCCGCAAGGACGCGGCCGACGAATTGCAAAAGGCCGAAAATGCCCAGCGCGAAGCCGACCATAATCTTAAGGAAGCTGAACAGAAACTGGCCGAAGCCCGCGAGGGCCGCGTGCGCTGCGAGGCCTTGCTTGAACAGGCCGAACAACATCGCCGCGATTTGATTGAGCGTATCCGCGAACGCGTCAATGCAACGCCCGACCAGCTGGTTGAACTTGGCCAGATTGATCTGACCAAGGAACTCCCGGCCGAGGCCGATATCGAAGCCCGCCTGCAACGCCAGTCGCGCGAACGCGAAAATCTTGGGGCGGTGAACCTGCGTGCCGAAGTCGAACTGGCAGAATTGCAGGAACAGAAGGACACCATGGTGTCGGAACGCGATGATTTGATTGCTGCCATTGAAAAGCTGCGCAATGGCATCAATCAGCTCAATCGCGAAGCACGTGCACGTCTCAAGACGGCGTTTGACGAAGTCGACAAACATTTCCAGCAATTGTTTGTCCGCCTGTTTGGTGGCGGCGGTGCGCATCTGATGCTGACCGAGGCCGACGATCCGCTTGAAGCCGGGCTTGAAATCATGGCATCCCCGCCGGGCAAGAAGCTTCAGCACCTGTCGCTGTTGTCTGGTGGTGAACAGGCCCTGACCGCGGTTGCCTTGCTGTTTGCAGTGTTCCTGACCAACCCGGCCCCGATCTGCGTGCTTGACGAAGTTGACGCACCGCTTGATGACGCCAACGTTGACCGCTTCTGCAAACTGCTCGAAGCAATTGGCCGTCATGCCAATACCCGCTTCCTGGTCATTACGCACCACCGTATGACCATGGCCCGCATGAACCGCCTGTTCGGGGTGACGATGGCCGAACGCGGGGTGTCATCACTGGTATCGGTCGATCTGCATCAGGCCGAAGTCTATTCGAAAAAAGAACAGACCGAGCTTGATTTTACGAGCTGATGTTCGTGCCCATGAACGCGATGCGGTGATTAGATTATCGGAAATTAATGAACTGATAGGACCGTCAATGTTACACCGGCATTGAAATTCAATGACGGTGAATAGATTGATGTCCCAGAAAGTGCGCGAACTTTACGAACAGTTTCCCTATCCGCTGCGCGACCCGCAGGAGGAAAAAGACCGTTTGTTGATGCCGCCGCTTGATACCCTGTCGCGCGTCAATCATTACTGCTTTGGCGGGACAAAGGTGATTGATGCATCTTTTCGCGCCCTTGTTGCCGGGGGCGGAACGGGCGATGCGATGATCTGGCTTGCCGAACAGCTGCGCGACGTTGGTGGATCGGTGACCTATCTTGAACCGTCCGAGGCAAGCACCCGGGTCGCACGCGCCCGTGCCGAGGCCCGCGGCCTTGAAAATGTCACCTATGTCAATGCGACCATTTCCGAATTCGCCGCCTCAAAACCCGACCGGTTTGACTACATCAATTGCGCCGGGGTTCTCCATCATCTTGAAGACCCGCAGGAAGGGCTTCGTGATCTGGCATCGGTTCTTATGCCCGATGGTGCGATGGGGGTGATGGTCTATGGCGAACATGGGCGTCTTGCCGTCACCGAATGGCGCAAAATGATCGAACCGCTTCTGAACAACAAGGACCTGTCCGAACAGCTTGCCATGACGCGCAAGCTGCTTGGCAATTTGCCCGAAGACAACATGTTGCTCAAGATGGGGGGCGGTCCGGGCTTTATCAAAGGCCTGCTTGAAAACGATCCCGAAATTGTCGATTTGCTGTTGCATCCCGTTGAATGTGCCTATGACGTGCACGGCGTCTATGACTTTGCCGCATCGGCTGATTTGCATGTTGCGGCCTTTACTGGGTTTTTCGGTTTTGGTGGCACGGGAAAGGCGCATTATGCGATCGGCAATCTGGTGCGTGATCCGGCTTTGTTGCGGGAACTGTCGGCGATGCCGCTTCGTGATCAGCAGGCATTTTGCGAACGATATAGCGGTGCTATGCCGCTCCATGCTTTTTACCTGACCCGGGATGATCGCGCCCAGGCGGCTGAAATGCTGCCCGATGGGGATCTTGCACCCTATTTCTTTGTCAAACCGACCCCGTCCTTCTTTGATGATCTTGTTGCCCTGGCCGGGCAGCCTGTTCTGATCGAAGATGGCAGCGGCAATGCCGTCGACCTGACGGGGGGACCTGATCTGGCGCGGCTTTTGGCGGTCTTTGATGGCAAGAACACGGTCGCGGATCTTGTCCGGATCTTGCGCGATGACATCCTTGATAAACAGCCGATCGATATGAATTCGATTGCCATCAACACGCTTGGCGCTGTGTGGGCACTGTTTCACAAGTTCGACTGGATGCTGGCCAGCATGCCGGATGGTTGGCAAAAAGCCGAAAGTGAACGCCAGCTGACGGTTCGCAAGCAATAGGCACGCCGGTACTGATTCCCGATTGCGATATGTTGGCGGCGTGAATCGACCAACCTGCGGTGCAATTGGTCGTCAAAACAGACGCCAAGGTCGTAAAATATCGACCAAAAAAGGTGAAAATCACCGGCCTGTGTGAAATTAGATCACATTGCAACCGGTTGTGCAGTTTCAGGCCAAACACATGATAACCAAGGGAAACTGCCGGTTGTAGCTGGCGTGATTGCCAAAGCCCGGGCAAATTCGTCTGCGACTATTGCCTAAGTGCAAAAGTGTTTTCCTTCACATAATTCAATATAACTTATTGTAATGAAAAGAATTATTGGCGTTTTGACCCTCCTTCACAGGCGGGGTTTTACAGCTTGACAGCCCATGGGGTGCTAAGTATGTTGCCCGCGCATTTCCTTGCGACGTTTGCAAGGTTGCCAAAGCGGGGTTCACGACAATGAGCGATGACAAAGATCGCGCTTCATTAGAAGAGCTTGAAAGCAAGCTGGCAGCTGTAGCAGGCAAACGCGAAGAGAAGCACGGCCCGAACCGGGCGACTGGCAAACCATCCCAGGGGATGGCACTTGGCATGAGAATTTCGGCGGAAATGATCGCTGCTGTTCTTGTTGGCTTGTTGATCGGCTGGGCGCTGGATCGGGTGCTTGATACGACGCCTTGGCTGCTTGTTCTGTTTGTCTTTCTCGGGGCAGGTGCCGGAGGCTTGAACGCTTATCGTGTTGCCAAGGGCTATGACAGTGCTGTCGGACTTGGTCGTGCGATGAGGGAGCACAAGCAGGGGGACGGGAAATAATCCCGAAGCCTTATAATATTGAGCGAGGATTACGGTGGCTGGACCGCTAGAGCAGTTTGAAATCAAGCCCTTGGCCGAGCTTTCGCTTGGCGGCATTGATATTTCCTTCACCAACTCCGCACTTTGGATGGTATTCGCAGCCGTTCTCGTAACGTGCTTTATGACGCTGTCCATGCGTCGCGGTGCATTGGTCCCGGGTCGCTGGCAGGGTGCTGCCGAGGTGATGTACGAATTCGTCGCCAATATGCTCAAAGATAACGTCGGAAGCGCGGGTCGCAAGTACTTCCCGTTCATTTTCACGTTGTTCATGTTTGTCATGTTCGGGAACCTGCTTGGCATGATCCCGCACAGCTTTACTTTCACGAGCCACATCGCGGTTAACTTCGCGCTGGCTCTGGTGATCTTCATCGGTGTGACGGTCATCGGCTTCATGCGTCATGGCACGCATTACCTTCGGATGTTCTTCCCTGAAGGTGCGCCGATTGCGACCGCGATCATTCTGGTCCCGATTGAAATCATCTCCTATTTCTCTCGTCCGTTCAGCCTGGCTATCCGACTGTTTGCAAACATGACCGTCGGCCACATCATGCTGAAAGTTATCGGTGGGTTCGTCGGCCTGATTGGCATTCTCGGCGTGCTTCCGTTTGCTCTGCTGACGGGGATTACTGTTCTGGAGTTCGGCATTGCTGCGCTTCAGGCTTATGTGTTCACAATTCTCACCTGCATCTATCTCCATGATGCAATCCACATGCACTGATGTGTGTGGTTTGGTGTGATCTCTTCTGATTGCCTTTAAGAAATTCGAAAGGGTGAAGTTATGGAACTCGATGCTGCTAAGATGATCGGTGCTGGCCTGGCTGCTATTGGCATGATTGGTGCCGGTATTGGTGTTGGTAACATCTGGTCGAGCCTGATTGCGACTGTTGGCCGTAACCCGGCTGCAAAAGGCGACGTTGAACTGTATGGCTGGATCGGCTTTGCTGTTACCGAAGCTATTGCACTGTTCGCACTCGTCGTTGCGCTGATCGTTCTGTTCGTCTAATCGGCGCCTTTTGAGCGAATACACGGCCCGGCGAGGGACCCCCTCGCCGGTGTCGTTGAATTCGGGAGTAGGCTATGCCGCAGTTTGATATTGCGACGTTCTCTGCACAGATCTTCTGGCTGTTCGTCATTTTCGCCGTCTTGTATTTCCTGATGTCGAAAATCGCGCTGCCGAAAGTTGGTGAAGTGCTTGAGCGCCGTCAGAAAACCATCGAAGACAACCTTGGCAAGGCACGGGCGTTGAAAGACGAAACCGATGCCGCCATCGCGAAATACGAGGCTGCTTTGGCAGAAGCTCGTGATGCCGCTCAGGCAGACATTCGCGAAGCGTCGGAAAAGGCTGCTGCAGAGCAAGCCAAAAAAACCGAAGCACTGGTCAAGAAGCTGTCTAAAAAGACATCTGATGCCGAAAAGGCAATTGCGGATGCCAAAACGGACGCACTGACCGGTGTTGCAGAAGCAGCTTCGGAAATCGCCCGCGAAGCAACCGAAAAACTTATCGGTGTCAAGGTTCAGGCCAAAACTGCCGACAAGGCTGTTTCGGCGATTGTAGGAGAGTAAGACAATGGCAACCCAAGAGGTTACTTTCCTTACCGATCCATACACCTGGACTACGCTTTCTTTCGTCCTGGTCGCCGGTTTTGGCGGTTTCAAGGCTGTTAAGGGTATCTCGAGCGCACTTGATAAACGTGCACAGAAGATCTCTGACGAGCTGGACGAAGCTCAGCGTCTTCGCGAAGAAGCCCAAGAGCTTCTGGCCAATTATCAGGCCAAACAGCGCGAAGCCCTGAAGGAAGCTGACGAGATCCGCGCGCATGCCAAGGCAGAAGCCGACCGTATGCTTGAAAGCGCCCAGGCTGAGCTCAAAGCGGCACTCAAACGCCGTGAACAGCAGGCTCTGGAACGTATCTCCAACCTTGAAAGCCAGGCCATTGCCGAAGTTCGTGCGCATGTCGCCGAAATCGCAGCAAAGGCAACCACCGCCCTTGTTACTGACAAGGTTTCCGGTGCCAAGGCAGACGAGTTGGTGAACAACGCGATTGCGGAAATCAAAGGTCGCCTGAACTAAGAGTTTCCGTTTTCGGAAATTGAAAACCCCGCAAGCATTGCTTGCGGGGTTTTTGTTTGCCCGGATGCCGGCGGCGGATCAAATCGCGGCACGGTATCGATGCGTCCGGGCTGTCAGGGGGCGGGGTTAAACGTTCAGGTGACCGGGACCCTAAAAGCGGTCGCGATCATGGGGACCATCAAAATCAAGATCAGGACCTACCGGCACCACCCCGGATGGGTTAACGGACGGGTGGCTTTGGTAATAGTGGTTCTTGATATGGTCGAAATGCACCGTCTGGCGGACGCCCGGATGCTGATAAAGCGCCTTGGTATAATTCCAGAGATTGGGATATTCGTGCAGCATCTTGCGATTGCATTTGAAATGCCCGTGATAGACCGCATCAAACCGCAACAGGGTCGGGAACAGCCGCCAATCGGCTTCTGTCAGCTTCTCGCCCGCAAGGTAGGGCTGTTGACCCAACCGGTCTTCAAGCCAGTCCAGAGTGTCAAAAAGGGTGGTTACGGCCTCTTCATAGGCCGACTGGCTGGTGGCGAAGCCCGATTTGTAAACCCCGTTATTCACATCGTGATAAACCCGGTCATTGACCGCATCAATTTCACTGCGCAGATCTTCGGGGTAGTAATCGCCTTCCTTGGCGCCATGGCCATCAAAGGCGGTATTGAGCATGCGGATGATTTCCGATGACTCATTACTGACAATACGGCCCGATTTCTTATCCCACAGGACCGGCACGGTGACCTTGCCGGTGTAGTCGGGCTTGGCTGCGGTATAGACCTGATGAAGCAGCGCATGGTTGCCCAGATCATCGATGTAACCGTCTTTTGGTGAAAACTGCCAGCCGTCATCGCCCATATGCCAATGCACGACCGAGACCGAAATCATGTCTTCAAGGCCCTTGATCGCACGAAAGATCAGGGTGCGATGTGCCCACGGGCAGGCATAGGAAACATAGAGATGATAACGCCCGGGCTCTGCGGGAAATTCTGCATCGGGCTCGGCCGACAGCCAATTGCGAAATGCTGAATCCTGCCGGTTGAATTTACCGTTGCGGTTCTTGGCAAGCAGGGACTCCGTTTGCCAGACGCCGTCTACCAGTTGGCCCATTTCTCTCTCCGATTTTTTGGTCTGCCGATGACCGATCGGGTCATATCAGGCAGACCTGAAATTTTGCTGTTTCAGCTATTGTTGCCATTTCCGCGTTGAAGACAATCCGCTGTTGTGAGATTTATTTGTTTCCCAATACGCAACAGTCGGGTTGCGATACGATCAGGAGTATCATCATGTTGATCGGTAATCTGGACGGAATGACCGTTTTCGCCCGTGTCGTCGAAGAAAGCAGTTTTTCCGGTGCGGCGCGCAAGCTTGGCATGTCGAAATCTGCTGTCAGTAAGCACGTGACCAAGCTTGAAGACAGTCTTGGTATCCGGTTGCTCAATCGTACCACCCGTCGTCTTAGCCTGACCGATGCCGGATCAACTTTCTATCAGCATTGTGCACGCGTCGTCGAAGAAATCGAAACGGCCGAACATGCGCTGACTGATTTGCGCGGTACGCCGCGCGGCACCCTTCGCATTTCTGCGCCGCTGACATTTGGCCAGATGTATTTGCCGCAACTGGTGACCGAATTCATGGAAATGTATCCGGGGCTGCATGTGGATATTCATCTGGCGGACCATATGGTCGATCTGGTGGCCGAAGGGTTCGATATGGCGATCCGTATCACCCGGCTTAAGGATTCCAGCATGATCGCGCGCAAGCTTGCCGATTATACCGGGCATGTGGTTGCTGCACCGGCCTATCTTGAACAGTTTGGTGAACCCAAAACGCCCCAGGAACTGGCCGATCACAAGACCCTGGCCTATACCAACGTTGCCAGCCCGAATATCTGGGATTTCGAAGGGCCGGACGGCCCGGTTACGGTGCGGGTCAATCCGGTCATGTCGTGCAATAATGGTGAATTCACCTCGATCGCGGCCATTCGCGGGCTTGGCATTGCGCGCGAACCGGAATTCATCGTCGCCGAAGCACTAAGCGAAGGCCGCCTTGTCCGAATTCTCAAGGATTATGACCCGCTTAACAATGGCGGGATCTATGCCGTTTATCCGGAACGTCGCCATCTGCCGAGTAAGGTCCGTGTCTTTATCGATTTTCTGGTCGAGAAATTCCGCGGCGGCTTGTGCAATTTCCATCAGGCCGCCTGTCACGAATATAAACAGGGCCGCGGTCGTCAACGTCCCGCACCGTAACAGAAGCAGGCCTGTTAACGCGGGCAAGCAACGGATCAGAAACCGGGTAACCTGGCAATCGTTTGTGCGTCGGGGCAGGGCATTGCAATCAGTACGGTCCGTGACCGGGGCCGGAAGGCACGCATTGTCTGGTCACATTGCGATAGGTGATCGTGCAATCAGATATGACGACCGGCGGCCTAGTTGCTTTCAGCCCGCCATCCCAACAGACAAATCCCCCCGATCAGAAGCGCAATCACAGGCAGCGGCAACAGATTGGTGATGCCGCCAATGACGGTTTTGTAGCTGTCGGTTTCAACAAATCCGGCCCAGTTGCTGCCATGCCAGACACGGTCATCGGGCACCTGGCGGAAATCCGGAAGGCCGTCTTCGATCCGACCGATAAAGCCGTCATTCGCCGCGACAAGTTCGGCCAGAAGTTCCGGTGTTGAATTGGTGTTCTGGGTTTCAGGTGTCAGAACATCGCGGTCCACATGCAAGGCGGTTTGCCGCCGGTCATTGCGGTCGCGTACCCCCACCCGGATCAGACCGCGTTCGGCAATTGGAACCGTTGCCTGCCATGACTGATCGGGAAGCTGTTCGAACCGGGCATTGATCTGTTCACCGGTTTCCGGGTTGATGACATTGGCCATTTCCGGTGCCGCACCGATTTTACGCCAGTTCAGAATAAGGCTTTCGCCATCCGGGCTACGCGTTGTGGTGACGGTGTTTTCATCAAGGGCCGGTTCCTTCATCAGCCAGTGGGACAGGCGGCGCAAAAGTTCGGCCACCGGTCCGCCCCCGTCATGCCCGCGCTGCCACAACCACATCTGATCGGTACTCAGCATCGCGACCCGGCCTTCTTCGACCCGTTGCAAGGTCAAAAGCGGCATTTCATCGGCCCCGGTCAAAAGGGTCATGGCATCGGGGTCCGACACCCGGGTTTCGATCTGACGATACCAGCGGCCCCATTTGGGGGGCGTGGTTGGCGATCCGGCAATCGCGGCAGTTACCGGATGCAACCGGCCCGCCGCATTGACGCGCGGGACAAAGGGTTGTTCAACGATCCGTCCGGTTGCCTCGGCAGGCATCAGCTTGTCGAGTGCTGTGCTTGAAAGGCCATCCGGGCCGATATATTCGGGGCCGGCGACAACCAGTGCCGCCCCGCCCCAACGGACGTAATCCACCACCTTTTCAAGATAGTGGGGCGGTAAAACACCACGCATCTGATAGCGGTCAAAAATGATCAGATCAAATTGCCGCAGACGGACTTCAAACAGGTCACGGATCGGAAACGGGATCAGGGCAAGTTCATTGATCGGGGTGTCATCGCCCTTTTCAGGGGGGCGCAATATGGTGAAATGCACAAGATCAACACCGGGGTCCGCGCGCAACAGGTTGCGCCATGCACGTTCCCCCGGATGGGGTTCGCCTGAGAGCAACAACACCCGCAACCGGTCACGCACGCCCGTGGTTTCAAGGATCAGGCGATTGTTGCTTTTGTCGGTTTCTTCGGGGGCATCTTCCATGCGCAATTCTGCCAGAACCGAACCGGCATGCGGTACCGGAATGCTGACCCGGCTTTGTTCATTGGCCGGAAGAAGGATTTCGTCTTCGGTGCCGTCTTCCAGAAGCATCCGAACCGGAATTGCCGTTCCCGGCGGAAGGTCATGATCAATGGCCTCGATCATGAATTCCGCCTGTTTGCCGACAATGCCGTAATCGGCACTTTGGCGAATGACCAGACGCCGGTCGCGTTCATCGCGCGCTCCGCTGATCAAGACATGCAACGGCGCGCCGAGATCAAGACGGGTCGGGACATCATGGACCTGGCCGTCGGTGATCATCATCACCCCGCCAAGACGTTCGCGCGGAATTCCGCCCAAAAGCCGGTCGAGAACGGCAAACATCCGGGTGTCGGTTTCACCGCTGACTTCTTCGATGCGCAGTTCGACCGACGGGTCATCGGCGAAACGGTCCCTGATTTCGGCGATGGCGGCATCGGTTTGTGCCGCCCGGTTTGCGATGCGCTGACTGGCGGTTCTGTCGACCAGAACCAGGATAATGTCGCTAAGCTTTTCGCTTTCGCGGTCGGTAAATTGCGGTGCAAGCAATGCCAGCAAAACCAGAACCATCACAACCGCCCGCCAAACCGTGCCGCGCAACCGCAACAGGGTAAACAGAATGATTGCCGCAAGGCACAGCAATGCCAGACCTTGCAGCAGGGTGACGTCAAGCAACGGTGCAATCTGGAAATTCTGCCATCCCTGTTTCATCGGCCAAGCCTTTCAAGGATGGCGGGCAGGTGGACCTGATCGCCCTTGTAACTGCCCGTCAGCGCATACATCACAAGATTGATGCCAAAACGCACGGCCAGCTCGCGCTGGCGTGGGGCGATGTCTTCGGTGCGGATTTCATCGCGGCCTTCCGGGATCATCCAGGCCGATGCCCAGTCATTGCCGCCAAACAATACCGACGCCACCCCATCCAGGCGTTGATTGGGCCGCGCATCAAGCCATAACGGGGCCGAAAACCGGCCATAGGCATGATCAAGCAAATAGAAACTGCGAAACAGGATATGGTCGCCCGGCGCCCGATCAAGAAGCGGAACTTCCAACCCGGCCAGCAAGCGTCGCAGACGGGCCGGCTGAACTTCGCGGTCGCGGCTGTCGATCAGGATCATGCCACCATTATTCAGATACCGGTTCAACCGTTCGCGCGCGCGTTCGGAAAACGCGGCCTGTCCATCAACAAGCGGCCAATAGATCAGCGGATAGAAACTGAGCTCGTCGGTTTCCGGATCAACCCCGTCCACCGTGTTAAGGTCCGCGGCACTGCGCCGGCGCAAATATTCCGTAAGGCCGGTCATCCCCGCATGGCTAAGCCGATCGACCGGGGCAACACCGGTCTTGAGATAGGCAAGCCGCGGTTGCAGGGCGGCTTCCTGAACCGATGCCGCATGACCGGTTCCGTTTGTTGCCAAAAGCATGGCGGTTGCAACACCGGAAATCCCGACGACCAGCAAGATGGTGGTAAATGCATTGCGTTTGCTGTTCCGGCGCAAGCTTAGATGATGAAGGGCAAGGAGGATCAACGCATCAACCAGCAACAGCAAAAGTGCCCCCAACAGGCACAATGCCGCAAGGTCGACCTGATCCTGACTTTTGATCTTGCGCGTGGTGACCCCGGATGGCCAAACCACGGTATCGGCGATATTGGTCAGTGACGGACCAAGGTTAAGCGCAACGGCCTGTCCGTTTTCCCCATAGATGCCCGGTGGATGACGGGGATTCGGCACTGGCAGTGGCGAACGCACCGGCAAAACCAGCGCATCAGGCTGATGGGTTTGCCCGAACCCGTCCAGAACCGACTGGGGCGGAAGGCTTGTGCTCAGTTCCGCATCGTTCCGGTTGCTCGGACTGGCAAGGGGCAGGATCTTTTGCCAAAGTTCCACAAACAGCCCCGACATCGGAAGGTTCGACCAGTCCGCCCATGGCGTTACATGAAACAGAACCACCCGGCCCGAATTGCGTGCCGCACTGGTGATCAACGGGGTGCCGTCTGTCAGGCGGGCCCATGTTTTGCCAAGGATATCGGGGTCCGGTTCGGCAAGAAGCTGACGGTTGACCGTGATATCACTTGGAATGGTGATGCCGTAAAACGGGCTGTTATCGGGGAAATCAAGCAGCCGTTTGGGTTTTTCCCACGACATCGACCCGCCAAAATCACGGTTGCCCAGCCGCAAGGTCACCGGAAGGAATTCATTGCCGATTTCAGTCGAACTGTCACCGGCAAAGCGCACCAGCATCCCCCCGTCATTGACCCAGCGTTCAAGGGTTTCAAACTGACTGCCAAGACCCGAAATCGGCCCGGTTGCCACCAGAATATCGACCTTCTGTTCAAGCAACTGGCCAAGCGGGGCATATGTAACATCGGCATAGGGCGACAAGGCCCGATCAAGGAAGAAATACTGATCGGACAATACGCCGGGACTGTCGCCCGAACTGACAATCACACCAACCCGCCGTTGTTGCCATCGTGCCCCGGTCTGATACATGGTCGCGGCACTTTCAATGCCTTCGATGCCGACTGCCTGAATGGCATTGGCGATGTCGCTTGGCAAAAAGATCGCAATGTCGCTTTGATCGGTATTCGCGGCAAGTTCCGCACTGTGGCGCAAAAGCACCGTTCCCCGATCCCCGCGCGCCAGAAGATTGACCACACGCGGGGTATCGCTGCGATCATGGGCGATGGTTGCAACCATTCCGGTGCGCGACCGGGTCAAAGCCCGAATGGCGATCCGGTCAGTGCGCGGCGGTGAAATGACGGTGATTGGCGCAATATCAAGAAGTTCCCTGGCAATGTCGGCTTTGCCCGGGCTGTTCATAGTATCGGTCAGCCACAAAATACTGCCGATGGCATTGGTCATTTCAGGATTTTCGGAAATCAGGTCCGACAGGGCGGCATAATCCGAATTCCAAGGGCGCGGATGCAGCCGGTCAATCAGGTTTTCCGTTCCCTGCGACGATATCGGACCGACAATTTCTGGCAATTTCCAGGTGGATGCCCCGGCGGCCTCGGGGGCGGTTTGCGCCAGATAGACGGTCTGTAAATCAAACCGGGCCTGATTGGCAATCTGTTGCAGGGCGGTGCGGTATTGGGTCCAGTTTGCGGCACTTTCCCAGCCGTTGTCGGCAATGATCAGAATGGCCCCGTCATTGGCGGCAAAGTCATTGCGGTTCATGACCGGGCGGGCGGCCGCAACAATCAGCAAGGTCAAAATGATACAGCGTAAAATGGTCTGCCAGATCGGTGCGCGCTGAATGTCACGGCGCTGGCTTTTAAGGCCGCGCAACAGACGTGCGGCCGGGAAGATCACATTTTTGGGTGCGCGCGGGGCCGACCGGATCAAAAGCCAGACAATCGGCAAAACCATAAGGCCCGCCAACATCGCCGGATGCAGGAATGTGATGGCCGCAAGGCTCATGACGTCTCCTGCTGGTTATGGCGATGCAGGGTCGGGCGTCCCCGGCCGTTCGATCCGCTTTGGTTTTGCCGTTCGCTAAGATGCTGATACAGCGCAAGCAATGTCGGGCTGGCACTTTCCGATGTGACATGCCGGTCATAAAGCCAGTCATTGTGGCGTGCCGCATCGCGCACCGATGCCCGCCATTTTTGCGCCCGCTGTCTGAATCCATCGGCGATGTCTTCAAAACGTTCGCTGCGATAGATCATCTGATCTTCGGTATCAAACAGATTGATCCGCCCGCGAAATGGCGGGGATATTTCGGCCGGATCAAGAATTTGGACCAAGGCACCGTCATTCTGGTATTGGCCCAGACGGCGGATCACATTGCCGGTTTTTTCCCCCTGATCGGAAAATTCCAGAAAATCACCAAGCAATAGGATCGAATGTTTGCGCCCGGCATGAATGGTTCCGCCCTGTTCGGCAATACTGTGTGGGGTTGCCAGCATCGCGTGGGCAAGTTTTTCAAGATGTTCGGCCGATGTGATGCGGGTGCGTTCACCATCAAATGTGCCAACGGTTTCGCCATTGCGAATCAGAAGATCTGCCAGGGCGATCGAAATGATCAGGGTACGCTCGGCTTTGCTGGGGATCTTGTCACTTGATGACCAGTACATGGATGGCGATAAAACCGGCCAGATCCAGTAATTGTGGCTGGCCTGCCATTCGGTCTGGCGGATAAAGGTATGATCGCTGCGTGCGGATCGCCGCCAGTCGATCTGGTTGGTCGGGTCACCGGGGACATAGGGCCGAAATTGCCAGAAATCACTGCCCGGGCCGACTTTGCGATTGCCGTGCAGGCCGCTGCGCAAACTGATGGCCGTGCGACGCGACTCATCAATCAGCTGGGGCAGCCGGGCGGCAAGTGCACGTGCGGCAGCAACATGATCATGCACGGCGGTGACGGCCAATTATGGTTTCTCCTGCAAGTGGGCAAGCGCATCGGTAATCAGGCCCTTGGCGGTGAAGCCTTCGGCACGGGCCCCATAGGTCAGGCCAAATCGATGACGCAGGACCGGGACGGCCAGTTCTTCGATATCTTCGAGTGACGGTGCAAACCGGCCAAACAGCATCGCACGTGCCCGACATGCCAGCGAAAGCGCCTGTGCCGCACGGGTGCCCGGCCCCCAGGCGACATTGTCGCGAATATCGGCAATTGATGTGCTTTCGGGGCGGCATTCGCGACACAGCGCGATGATGGTATCCAGTACCCGGTCGGGCATCGGCAGGCGGCGGACAAAATCCTGTGCTTCGACCAGATCGTCGGCCTGAAGAACCTGCCGCGGGCGAGTGGGATAGCGTCCGGTGGTTTCGGTCACGATTTTGCGTTCTTCATCCGCATTCGGATATCCCAGCCGCACTTCAAGCAGGAAACGGTCAAGTTGTGCTTCGGGCAGCGGATATGTGCCTTCCTGTTCAAGCGGGTTCTGGGTTGCGACCACGTGGAACGGTTCGGGAAGCTTGTGACTGTATCCGGCAACCGATACTTCGCGTTCCTGCATCGCCTGCAACAGTGCGGACTGGGTGCGCGGGCTGGCACGGTTGATTTCATCGGCCAGAAGCAACTGGCAAAATACCGGTCCCTTGATAAAGCGGAACGCGCGTTTGCCGTCGGCCCCTTCTTCAAGGACTTCGGAACCCAGAATATCGGCCGGCATCAAATCCGGGGTGAACTGAACACGTTTGTCCAGAAGCCCCAGAACCTTGCCCAATGTGTGGGCCAGCAATGATTTGCCAAGCCCCGGCGCACCGACCATCAGGACATGGCCACCTGATAAAATGCCGATAAGTGTTTGCTCTACGGCGTCATTCTGCCCAAATATAATGGATGAAACCATTTTTCGGGCTTCGGCCAGCCGCGCGACGCATTCGTCCAGGCGAGCGGCGTCGCGTTCCAGACTGCTATCTTGGGAAAAACCCATTTCTTCGGGGAAACGTGGCGCGTTTGTCATGATGCGAAACTTTGCTTCCTTTGTTGCAGTGTGGATGTCAGCAGATCGAAGAACGCAGATGGGATCACATAAACCTTACGGGAACACGTCTGGCTCGGGATCAACTGTACAGCATGACTGATAACCAACAAACCATCGATCTCGCCGAAAAATTGTGGTCGCGCCTGCGCGGGGGTAAACCCGGTAACGGCCGACATCCGCAAATCTGCGGCGATATTCCTATGTCTATAGGTCGGGATGGAACCTGGTTCTATCAAGGTGGTCCGATTGGTCGAATTGAACTGGTGAAACTTTTTTCATCTGTGTTGCAACGTGACGATGAAGGCGGCCATTGGCTGGTCACCCCGGCCGAAATGGCCCGGATTGACGTCGAAGATGTCGCCTTTATCGCGGTCGAATTGCAAAATGACGGCAACGGCACCGATCAGGTCATCCGTTTTCGCACCAATATCGACCATTGGGTCGATCTGGACGCGGATCATCCGTTACGCGTTGAACATGATCCTGAAACCGGTGAACCGTCGCCCTATATCGGGCTGGAACGCGGACTTGAAGCGCGCCTGAACCGCGCGGTATTTTATCAACTGGTTGAACTGGCTGATGAAATTAAAGATCCCAACAGTAATATGGTACGTATCGGTGTTTACAGTCATGGTCAGTTCTTCGAAATTGGCCGGATGGAGACGGTTGAATGAACCCGGATGATATCATAGCTGCCCTCAGGGCCCCACAGACCGACATTCTGCAACGGCGCGGTGATCATGCCGTGGATTATCCCGGATCGAAATCACGTGCGCGTGCCTTTGCCGAAGGCGAACTGGTGTCGCGCCCGGCTGCTGTTTTGGTGCCGCTGGTCAAACGCGATGCCGGTTTGCAGGTAATCCTGACCAGACGCACCGACCATCTTAGTGATCATGCCGGCCAGATCAGTTTTCCCGGCGGACGTCAGGAACAGGAAGACGCAACTCTTGAAGAAACCGCCCTTCGCGAAACCGAAGAAGAAATTGGTCTGGCACGCCGCCATATCGATCTGATCGGTCGTATTGACGACTATTATACGGTGACCGGCTATCAGGTGACCCCGGTGATCGGGCTGGTGACGCCGCCTTTTGACCTGACACCGGATGATCACGAAGTGGCCGAAGTGTTCGAAGTACCCCTTGAATTCATCCTCAATCCCAGAAATCAGAAATTGCAGACCGTCACGTTTGAAGGTACGCGCCGACGGTATTTTGCAATCCCGTATCGGGAATATTACATCTGGGGGGCGACCGCCGGGATGCTGGTGAATTTCAGTGAAGTGATCCGTGCCAACGCACCAAGCGTGCAACTATAAGCCAAGCGACCAACGCCAAGTGTTCGGGACGAAATAACATGTTGCGACAAATCATCCAGATCGGCCTGCCATTGATCCTGCCCTTTGTGATTTACGGGCTGTGGCTGAAATGGGCGCGCGCAAAGGCCATTCGTGAAGGCCACGATATCATTCCGCCCTGGAACAAGGGCCCGTGGCTTTTGCTGTTCGGGGCGGGGGTCGCCTTGACGGCGGCGATTTTGATTTTCACCGCATTGGGGACTGGTGCGCCACCCGATTCCATTTATCATGCCCCGGTATTGCGCGACGGTGTTGTCGAACCCGGCTATTTCGAGCCGAAAAAATAACACCTGTCTGACAGACAACCGTCTGCCCCTGTTTCAGATTACACTCCGTAAACGGTGAAAGCCCAAACGTGCGATGACGGCACTTGAACCAACCGGAAGATTGCAGCCATACGGGATCATGGTTGCCGATGATACTGCCCGCGTTTTTGACGCCATCGCCCAGCATGGCGGTCAGGCGCGCTATGTTGGCGGAATTGTCCGCGATGCGTTGCTCAAACGTGATTTGCATGACGTTGATATTGCCTGTGACCTTAAACCCGAAGAAACCGTGATCGCCCTTGAAAAGGTTGGCATCCGGGTTGTTCCGACCGGGCTCAAACATGGGACAATCACCGCGATCACCGATGCCGGTTCCTATGAAATCACCACATTGCGGGTCGATGTCGAAACCAATGGCCGCCACGCCGAGGTCGCCTTTACCGACAGCTGGTTTGCCGATGCCAAGCGGCGCGATTTTACCTTTAACGCCATCTACTGTGACCCGGACGGCACGGTTTACGACCCGTTTGACGGGGAAACCGATCTGCGCGAAGGGCGGGTACGCTTTATCGGCGTTGCGGAAAACCGCATCGCCGAGGATTATCTGCGTATTTTGCGCTTTTTCCGGTTTCAGGCATGGTTCGGGCGGCCCCCGATCGATCCGGTCGGGGCAGAAGCCTGTCGCAAGGGCGCGCAGGGACTGCTTGATATTTCGGCTGAACGCATCCGCGATGAATTGTTCAAACTGCTGCGCGCCAAAAGCCCGGCCGGCACGGTTGGCGACATGATCGGTTTTGGCATCTTGCCGACGATCTTGCCGCAACTTGCCCGCACCGACTGTTTGCGGATCATGCAATGGCTTGACAGTACGGCACTTGCTGTACCAGCCATTCGTCCTGATCCGTTGCGCCGCTTGGCGTCCCTGTTTGTCACCGGCGACAATGGTGCGAATGACAATCTTGAAGCCGCCGAACAGCTTGCCCGCGCCTTGCGTCTGTCCAATGAACAAACGGAACGGTTTGCGGCGATGGTTTCCCATGCGCCGCTGATTGATCCGAACATGTCGGTTGATGACATTCGCCGCGATCTTTATCGCATCGGGGCGGATGCATTTCGGGATGCGGTGTTGCTGGCTTGGAGTACGCGCGCATCCGTGCCGCCGCGTTGTTCGCGTCAGGAAAACGAAGAATGGAAAAGCCTGATTGATGCGGCAACAAATTGGCAGCCGGTCAAATTGCCGATACAAGGGCGCGACATTCTTGCCGCCGGGCTCGCCCCGGCGGGACCCCGGATCGGCGACCTTTTGAAACAGGCCGAAAATTACTGGCTTGATCATGGTTTTGCACCCGGTCCGGACGACTTGATGGCATATCTTGCCAGTCTTTCCAAAGCTGGCGAACAGGAGACGCAATGAGCACAGGCGCAATCGGACATCGCATTTGCTGTTTTGGAGACAGTCTGGTCAATGGTGTGCGCGACGGGGAAAAGGGCGGCTGGCCGATGCGTCTTGGCCGTCGGTTGCTTGACGAGGCCAAACGCGAAGTCACGATCTATAATCTTGGCATTCGTGCGGAAACCACCGATGGCCTGAAGGCGCGCTGGAAGTTCGAGGCCGAGCTTCGCATGGTGCCCGAATTCCCGACAGTTCTGATGTTCAGCTTTGGTGTCAATGATGCCAACCATGCCGAAGATCGCGGTGAAGAAACCACGATGCGGGTTTCACCGGCGAAATCTGCGGGGAATGCTTCCGAAATCATCGGTGCCGCAGCCACGCTTGCCCCGACTTTGTGGATCGGTCCGCAGGCCGTGATCAATGGCAGCAAATCAAGCCAGGAAATCAATGAACGTCTTGAAGGTCTGAACCAGATTTATCTGGAAACCGCACGCGGGTTTGATGTGCCCTATCTTGATCTGTTCCAACGAACACTTGAAGACGAAACCTGGCAGCGTGCCCTGCGTCGCGGGGATGGCTATCACCCGGACAAGGCCGGTTATGACCGGCTTGCTGAAATGATCTGGGATTGGGATGGCTGGAAAGGGGCTGTCGGACTGATCGAATAGGGCCCGATGGGCCAAGCCCGGTCAGGCAAGAATATTGATATATTGACCACGCCCGGCCGCGTTGTTGGCGCTGGCGGAATTTGCCGAACCGCTTTTGCCGTAACCCGACGGATCGAACTGGTCGATATAGTTTTCAAGGACGGTGTCCTGTGCGCCTTCCTTGACGAACCGTTGCTGTTCGTTGCGGTCGCGCTCATAGGCCTGAACGGCACGGTCAATTTCCTGATCCGATGTCAAAGCCGCACGGCTTGTGCGTTCAACAGCTTGATTCTGTTGCTGAAGTTCCTGTTCGGACTGCTGACGTTGTGCAATCGGACTGGTCGGACGGACCGGAATTGCCGTTTGCAGATCAGAGGATGAGGAAACGCTGACCATTGATGCGGAATGCTCGTTCAGTATCGTTGATGTTGTCTTCTTTGACCGGAATATTACCCATCAATCTGATAAATTGAAGCGTTAATTTGTAGTTGGATTGTAATGCCAACCGGGAACGTGGCCGGTTGGGGATTGCGGCTTATTTCCCACTGACCGGAATGGGGGCGCAGGGGGCGTCATAAATGCCGCTGGCAAAGCGGTTTTCGCTGTTTTTTGCAATCGCCTTAAGCTTGGCGGCCTCGACCGAAATGTGATCAAGGGTGATGTCGGTGCGTTCCGGGGGAATGCGCACAAGGGCGGCACTGACACTCATAAGATCAAACCGGGTGACATTATTGTCGCGCCCCTTGCCGATCAGATATCCGCGATCTCGGGTTTCCTGGTCATAGAAACTTTTGATCTGGGCATCGAACATGGCCTGGGCGCGCTGGACGGCTTCGACCGCGACTTCGAAATCGATCGACTGGACATAGGCAAAGAAATCATCGCCGCCAATATGGCCGACAAACCAGTCATTCTGACTAAGCACCTTGCCCAGGATATCCTTGAACAAAAGGATCGCGCGGTCCCCTTGGCGGAATCCATAGCGGTCATTGAACGGTTTGAAATTGTCAAAATCGAAATAGACGGCAAATCGCCGTTTGCGTGGCTGTGACAGGGCATGGGCAGCATAGCGGTAAATCGCGCTGTTGCCGGGCAAACGGGTAAGCGGGTTTTCATCGCGCGCATTCAGGGTGTTGCGTTCATTGACCGCGCGCAACAGCGCACTTTGATCCAGCACACCGAGATAGCGGCCATTTTCCGTCAGGATCACACCATCAAGCGCATTGGTCGCAACAAAGGTTTCCAGAAGTTCTGACAGGCTGGTGCGAATGTCGGCAACCGGACAGCGGCGCAGAAACCGTTTGATATTGGCGCGATTGGCCGGGTTTTGCAGCAACTCGCGCCCGAACGGGGTATAGATGAAAGCCTTGAATTCGGAATCGCGCACAACCCCCATCGGTTCGCCATCCTGATTGACCACCGGAACCAGGGTGATATCGGGGTTCTGCTGAAAATAGGTCAGGATATCGACCGGGTTGATGTCACTGGGGATGGCTGGCGTATCAAGCAGATAGGATCGCACAACATCGTCGTCGCGATCAGACTGGCGGCGGGTATCGGCCGCGATGTCGGCTGCGACCTGAACCAGATCGGTGCGTTCAGGCAGATCGGTCGACGGGCGGGCGATAAAGAAGCCCTGTACCAGATCACAGCCAAGCCGCCGGCAGCACAGGAATTCTTCGCGGGTTTCAACGCCTTCGGCAACGACCTGGGCTGCGATCATATGGGCAAAGGCCGTAATCTGGGTGACAAACAGTTCCTTGCGCCGGTCGCGATCAATGCCGTCAATAAAGAACCGGTCGATCTTGATGATGTCCGGTTCGCATTCATAGAGCGCGCGCAACTGGGCAAAGCCGCTGCCGTAATCGTCAATGGCGATCTTGAAGCCCTGACTGCGATAGCGCACCAGAATATCCTTGAGATAGGCGGCATTGCTGATTTCGTGGCGTTCGGAAATCTCAAGAAAGATCGTATCGCGTTCAAGACCGGCATCGGCCAGAAGTGCAGCCGTCTGGCCGGGTTGGTAATCTTCGGTTTTTACGACGCGATTGTCGAAATTGTAAAACAGCTTCAGACGTTTTGCGTCAGGCATGCGCGCGAATTTCTGAATGGCCTTGGCGCGCAGCAACATGTCGACACTGTGCAGGTTTCCGGTATCCCACGCGGTATCAAACAGGGCCTGAATGGATGGAAAACCGGCATCCTCCCAGCGGCGCAACAATGCCTCATATCCGAAAACATGACCCGTATGCGGGCTGACAATGGGCTGGAACGCAAAGTCGACTTTTTCAACGACCTGCTGCCAGTTGCGCAGCATGACCGGTTTGGTCTTGGGTCGATCCGATATCAATTCATCTTCTGCATCAAACGCCAATGCAGTTCCCCGATCTTCAAAAATGGCCTGAATTCCCGGATTGAAGGAGTCACATTAATATTTGATCATGCTGGTAGCTCAGGTTCGACAACAACTTGATGACAGTTAGATTACGAATATGTGACATCCGCAGAAAACGTCCGTTTTTTTGTCAAATAATCGACTTTTGCCTATGCAAAGGTATTAGACAAATCAGATGATCCCGACCCCGGATCAGGTCGCATTGACGCGCGCAAGCGGATGATGTTCCTGCACCAGCCCGCGAAGCCGGGACTCGAGAACATGGGTGTAAATCTGTGTGGTCGAAATATCGGAATGGCCCAGCATCTTTTGCAGGGACCGCAAATCGGCCCCGTTGGCCAGAAGATGGCTGGCAAAGGAATGGCGCAGTACGTGCGGCGATACACGTGACGGCGCAATTCCGGCTTCAATCGCCAGATCCTTGATCATTTTCAGAAACATCTGACGGGTAAGATGCCCGGTTTTACCGCGCGACGGAAATAAGTATGAGGATTGCCCCGGCCGGTCGGCATGGCCGGTTGATTTGTCTGATGGAATGAAGGCATCGCGCACATCAAGATAATCGCGCATCGCATCACGTGCCGGATCAGACAGCGGTACCAGCCGTTCCTTGCTGCCCTTGCCCCGGACAATCAGCATCCGCGGATCGCGGGCCGCAGCGGCATAGGGCAGTTCGACCAGTTCGGAAACACGCATGCCTGTCGCATACATCAGTTCCACCATCGCCAGAAGACGCTTGCCCTTGATGCCCGGATGATCAGACGCGGTGGCAATCAGGCGGTCGATTTCGTCAATCGACAGGAATTTGGGCAATGTCTGACCCTGTTGCGGGCTTTCTATATTTGATGACGGGTCGTCATTGCGATACCCGTCCGAATACAGGAATTTGTGAAACTGACGTACGGCCGACAGGCGCCGTGCCTGTGTCCGCGGGGCAAGCCCGGCCGCGCCCAGTTGCGACATATAGCGCCGCACATCCGCATCACCTGCACGCACCGGATCGGATTTTCCCGCCGACAGTGATGCTGCGTAATCTTCAAGATCACGGCGATAGGCATCAAGCGTGTGCGCACTGGCGCCACGCTCTGCTGCCAACATTTCAAGAAAGGCCGATATCAGCGAACTTGTCGGTGCCTTGGCCATGGCCGGGTTCCATTACTGATCAAATGACAGCAACAGTTCAGTCGCCAAATGCTGGGCATCACTATGAAGTCCAACCATTTCAAGGGCGGCAACCGTATCTGCCAGAACCTTGGGATCGGCATTCGGGGCATTGGCAATTTGCTGTGCCTGAATGGCCATGGCGACGGTTTTGGCCTTGTGCTGTGCGCTCGCTGAGGCCGCCAGATTATGGGCAACCGCACTGCTGATCGTCAGGCGGTCCTCGGCATAGGGCGCGCTCAGAAGACTGTCCCAAAGCCCGGCGGGAACTTCGATCCCGAACCCTTCAAACAGGGTGTAAACCAGTTCGGCATAGCGTTTTGCCGCGGCCTGATCACCGCGTGCGGCCTGCATTTCCTGCCATTCGACCATTCGCGCCCGATGACGGGCAAGGGCAGCAGCCCGATCGGTTGCCTTCTGAATGTCTTCGGGGGACGTCGAATTGGGCATCACGGTTGCCGATGCCATCGAGCTTACCGGTGCAACCGCACCGCCCAGACCAAAGCTTTGGGGGATCATGTGCTGGTTGGATCCGGTGGCGTCAAGGCCGAATGGCGCGTTGTTTTCCGCTTGGGAAACCTGTTCCGATGCGGGGATGGCCCCGGTTTCTTCAAGGCCGGAAATGGCCAGAACCGGATAAAGCATGCTAAGCCGCGATGCGATGTCATTGCCCGGATTGGCACCATTTTTCGCCACCGAAAGCCAGTTAGCAGCACGTTCCAGGCTGTTTGCCGCCAAGGATGCCTTAAGTGCGGCGACCGCAAACCATGAAAAATCACCATTGACCGGAATGTCTGCCAGCAATGGTGCGCTCAGTCGGGCGGCCTGCATGAAATCGCCTTCGATCTGGGCGGTGTCATAAAGCGCGGCAAGAATTTCGGCGCGTGCCGCAGGCACGTCACTTTGGGCCGCGGCCTGATAGAGTTTGGCAAATTGCCGCGCCTGGATGCCTTCGGCGGCATCATCAAGGGCATTTTCAAGCGCACCGGCTTCGAAACTGACCGAACCATAGATTTCGCCAAGTTTGGCTGCATCAATCAAACCGAGGCTTTCGGCCTTGCGCGCGGCTTCAAGGCGAACATCGGTCGGGGTGGCATCGGCATTGGCAATGCCGATGATGGCCGTCGGATTACCTGATTCAAGCTGGCTGGTCGGGATGGCCTGTTTGGCAATTGCCAGAAGTGCCAGATCGATCGGGCGCAATTCTTCAAGAAGGTCGGGTTTGACTACCGTGCCGCTTCGAATGGCCGCAACCAGCCCAAAGAAGGTGGCGTCCTTTTCCCCGTCCATTTCACGAACAAGATCGACCGAAAACGCAGCAGCGGTCGGATCATTGGCATAAAATGCGCACATCGCCGCCGCCTTGAGCCAGAACATCTGGTCATAGCTTGCGCTGTAACTTTCGATCGCAGCGCAGGCTTCATCAAGGCGTGCCCCGATCATCAGGGCATTGACCTCGGCCTCGGCAAGCAATTCACCGCGCGCCCCTTGTGGTGTGGCGCGAACAAGTTCAATCGCCTCGTCAAGTGCGCCCATATTGATCAGCTTGGCAACGCGGGCATCAAGCAGGCTGATATCCCTGGAATCTTGTGGCAGGGCCGCCGCAGACAGCAACAGGCGGACCTGAAGGTCGCGTGCGGCATGGGTTGCCGGTGTGGCAGGCAGGTCGGAAATCAGCTTGGCTGCGGATTTGCGGGTCGCCCCGTTCCACATGTCAATGCCCAGTCCGCCGCGCGAACGGTCAAGGGTCCCGACCGCCTCGGCATCAACAGCACCAAGTGACAGTGATTGAACCGCGTTCGGATCGGAGGGGAAGGGCGATGGTTGCGTCCCGGTTGCCGGGGCACCAAAACCGCCCTGGGATACCGTGCCACTGTCCGGGGAGGATACCGGATCAGAAGATCGTTGTTCTGCGTCCCGTTCTGCTTCCTGTTTGAGAAACAGCGGCACAGGGGCCGATGTCTGGGCATGCGCAGAAGAGGCGATAACACCCGTTCCCGTCATCATGGCCAGTAAACAGGTCTGTATCAGCAGGCGGGAACGCAACGTCATCTTAATTGAACCTCGAATTCGGGATGGTTTCTTCGATTTGGGGGGTCGGTGCCGGAATGTCCCAGGTAACAAGGAACGTCGCACCGCCAACAATCACAGCGATGACCAGCAACAGGATGATGCGCGATAAGATTCTCATTTTAATCCAGACTTCGAAGCGTTTAAGCAAATGACGCAGCTACCAGTATGGCCACGAAAATCAAAGATGCAAGAAACGGAAAGTAAGGGCCGATCATTTGTTCTCATGACCGCCTGACCAGCCTGCATCAAAGATATTTTCCCACCGGTTTTCTTCGCGCCGTGGCGTTATCAAACCGCGTGGATGGCATTTCAATCCGGCAACTTCAAGGCAGTATAGGGCGCTGTTCCTCACAGAGGGTTAATAAACGCCCCGCAACATCATTAGCCAAAATGCGCGGTCAACATCTTCGATGTGACGAAGAATGCAAAATCGACGGATGTTTTTTGTCGTCGATCATGTGCGGTTTGCTTGCGTTCGGGGTTCAGCTGCCCTAAAGAATTGGGTAATTTGTATATCAACCGATTGAACTACAGGACTGCAAACCGAACATGGACAGCAACATTGCCGAGTCGGGTTTGCACGAAGACGTGATCGCCAAAATCCGTAACGGCCTTAAGGGCCGGACACTGGTTTTCATCGGGCTTATGGGGGCTGGAAAAAGCTGCATCGGCCGGATGGTTGCCAAGGAACTGAAACTGGATTTTGTCGATGCCGACCGCGAAATCGAAGAAGCCGCCGGCTGCTCGATTGCCGATATCTTCAAGCTGTATGGCGAAGAGGCATTTCGCGATGGTGAGGAACGTGTAATAGCCCGTTTGCTTGATGGCGAACCGATTGTGTTGGCAACCGGTGGCGGCGCGTTTATTCGCGAACGCACCCGCGACCTTATTCTTGAAAAATCCATATCTGTCTGGCTGCGTGCCGATCTTGAATTGCTGCTGCATCGAACAAGTGGCCGGACCCACCGTCCGTTGCTCAATAGCGGCGACCCGCGCGAGATTCTGGCGAACCTGATCGAAACGCGTTATCCGGTCTATGCCGGGGCAGACATTGTTTTTGACTGTGATGAATCTTCAAAGGAAGCCACCCGGGACGCCGTTCTCGAACTGTTGGCGAAATCCTTTGACGATGACGGTCAACTTATCAAGACAGGAACCTGAGAGTGAGCAATCACGACACCCTTCGCGTCGAACTTGGCGCGCGCAGCTATGACATCCTTGTTGGCAGCAACCTTTTGGCCGATACCGCCAAATATATCGCACCGTTCGTCAAAAAGGCCGGTGTCGTCGTGATCAGTGATGCCGTGGTGGCCAAACATCATCTGGCAACGGTTCTGACATCGCTTGACGGAGCAGGGATTGCGCATCGCGAAGTCATCGTGCCGTCAGGTGAAAAATCCAAAAGCTTTGCCGTGTTCGAAGATGTCGTCGAACAGATCCTGGCAATGGGGATTGAACGATCGACCCTGATCATCGCCCTTGGTGGCGGTGTTGTCGGTGATCTTGCCGGTTATGTTGCCGCATCACTGCTGCGCGGGCTTGATTTCGTCCAGATCCCGACGACCCTTCTGTCGCAGGTCGACAGTTCGGTTGGCGGCAAAACCGGGATCAATTCCAAATCGGGCAAGAACCTTGTTGGGGCATTTCATCAGCCGCGTCTGGTTCTGGCTGATACAGCGGTGCTTGACAGCCTTCCGGCACGCGAACTTCGTTCGGGCTATGCCGAGGTGGTCAAATACGGTCTGATTGATGATCCGGAATTTTTCACCTGGCTTGAAGAAAACGGTCAGGCGGTTCTGTCGACGGACGGCCCCGAACGCCGACAGGCCGTAATTAAAAGCTGTGCGGCAAAAGCACGGATCGTTTCCGAAGACGAACGCGAAGGCGGCAAGCGCGCGCTTTTGAACCTTGGCCACACATTCGGTCATGCCTTCGAAGCCGAAACCGGGTATGGCGAAAAGCTTCTGCATGGCGAAGCCGTTGCCATGGGCATGGTGATTGCCCATGACGTTTGCGGTGCAATGGGCTTGGCCCCGGCCGGTGAAAAGGACCGGATCGTTTCCCATCTGAAATCGGTCGGGCTTCCGGTTGCGGCGTCCGAAGTTACCGGCATGCATTGGGATATCGACAAGGTGATCGGTCACATGTCGCGTGACAAAAAGGTCCGCGATGGTGAAATCACCTTTGTCATGACCCGCGGTATCGGCAAGGCATTCACATCCAAGGCAATGGATGTCGAGAAAATGCGCGCCGCGATTACCCGTTCCTGCCGCCGCTAACAATAACGATCCCGACGGCTTGTCGCCTTTTTCGGGCGAAAGGACGTCGGGATTGCTTTTTTGCAATTTGTGATGTCGTTAACTTGTTTAACGACAATTGACCTTATAGGTGAACACAGGACAAAGTAGTCCGGCTGAGATCACCCTTTGGAGACGACCCTGAATGACAATCACGATTATCGTGATTTTTTTCCTGCTGATGTTATCGGCATTCTTTTCTGGCTCGGAAACCGCGCTGACGGCTGCGTCACGTCCTGTGATGCATCACAAGGAACAGGATGGTGATCAGCGTGCAGGGATCGTTAACAGACTGCGCCAGTATCAGGAACGCCTGATCGGGGCGATCCTGCTGGGCAACAATATGGTCAATATTCTGGCCTCGGCCCTGGCGACGTCGGTGATGATCGAACTGTTCGGGGAAAACGGCGTTGTTTATGCGACCGCCGTGATGACCGCCCTTGTTCTGATCTTTTCGGAAATCCTGCCAAAGACCTATGCCCTGCAACATGCCGATACCATGGCATTGCGGGTTGCGCGCCCGATGAGCATCCTTGTCGTGATCTTTGCCCCGGTCACCCAAAGCATTCAGGTGATCGTGCAGGCAACCTTGCGCCTGTTTGGCAGTGGCGAAGGTCCGGGACTGGACAGCGAACGCGAATTGCGTGGCGCGATCGAACTGCATGCCGATGACGTCGTGGTCGGAAACCACCATGCCGAACGCACCATGTTGCATGGCGTGCTTGATCTGGAAGATGTCGGTGTCTGGGAAATCATGGTCCATCGTCGCAAGGTGCAGATGATCGATATCACCCGCCCGATGGAAGAAATTCTGGATACGGTTCTGGCAAGTCCGCATACCCGTATTCCGATCTATGAAGAAGACCCCGACAATATCGTTGGTGTTCTTCATGCCCGCGAGGTTCTTAAGGCGATTGTCCGCGGTGCAAAGCCCGCCAATGCATCAGATGTGCGCGCACTAAGTGCCGAACCATGGTTCATTCCGGATTCAACAACCCTTGCCGACCAGCTCAAGGCCTTCAAGGAGCGGCACGAACATTTTGCCATCGTCGTTGACGAATACGGTGCGTTCGAAGGGGTTGTGTCGCTTGAAGATATTCTTGAAGAAATCGTCGGCGACATTGCCGATGAAACCGATGTCGAGGTTGTCGGTGTCCTGCCGCAGGCAGACGGATCGGTGATTGTGCGTGGTGATGTGACGATCCGCGACCTGAACCGCCGGTTTGGCTGGCGTTTGCCAGACGAAGAAGCCGCAACGGTTGCCGGTCTTTTGCTGTATGAAACCCGGCGCATTCCCGATGTCGGTCAGCAGTTCCGGTTCCACGGGTTCGAATTCGAAGTTCTGCGCCGTATCCGCAACCAGATCACCCGCGTTCGCATGAACGAAGTCACTGATCTGGCCTCCGAGGATCAGGAATAAAACCGCCAAAACGGCATTGCCAACCGGCGATGCCGTTTGATCCTTTGTCGCGCAAAATGTTTTAAGTTTCTCCACTTATGGGTTAAAATCTTGGTTCAAGGTCTTGACCCAAAGGATTGCAGGGCCACTTGCAAATGAGGGCCCCGTTGCATTGCAATGACTTGCGATGCAGGACCAGATGATCCGATCGGGTTTGGGCATGTGGCAACAGCAATCTGCAGAGAGAGATGAATGGATACGAAAATCGTTCCAGGTGTGGTCAAGGAGCAATCGCTCGCGACACTCAATCCCGCCGATTCCGTGATGGATGCCGTGAACCTTATGACCGAACGCAAGATCGGGGCCGTGATCATTGTTGATAATCAGGCCAAGCTTGCCGGAATTTTCACAGAACGCGATCTGGTGAACCGTGTGGTGGGCAAGGGGCTTGATGCGGCCAATGTGCCACTTTCAAAGGTCATGACAGCCGATCCCGATACCCTTGGTCCCAACGATACCGCAATGAACGCACTCGATCTGATGAGTGCGCGGCGATATCGTCACTTGCCCGTTGTTGACGGGGACAAGGTCATTGGCATGGTGTCGATCCGCGATCTGTTTAACGTGGTGAAGGCCCAGCTCGAAGAAGATGTTCGTGAACGCGAAAAGTTCATTTTCGGGTCCGATTACGGCGTCGCCTGACGATTGTTTCCCATCACAGTTGCATCGGATCGCGCCGTAATTCGCCGATCCTGCATGGCGGATTTCGGGGTGCGCATTGCCCCGAAACCGCCTGGATGTCGCACTGCGACACGCTTTGTTGCTTGACAGCGCATAGGGGAATGTCTTTACGTTTACGTAAAGGAGAGAGTTCCCATGCCATTGTCCCGCCCCGCAGATCGAGACCATATTCATACCCGCACCGTCACCTGTCAGGGGTTTCGCCGCAAGGATGGCCTGTGGGATATCGAAGGTCACATTACCGATATCAAAACCTATGCCTTTACCAATGATGATCGCGGCGAAATTCCGCCCGGCGAACCGGTACATGGCATGTGGATCCGCGTGACAATTGGTGATGATCTGGTGATCCGTGCCGTCGAAGCCGTCACCGATTACGCGCCGTTCCATGGCTGCGACGCAATCACCCCGAATTACGAAAATCTGGTCGGTTTGAAACTTGGTCCGGGGTTGCGCAAACAGATCCGCGATCGGGTCGGCGGCGTGCATGGCTGTACCCATCTCAATGAATTGATGGGGCCGGTCGCAACCACCGCCTTTCAGACCGTGTTCCCGATCCTGGCCCGGGAGTCACTGGAAGCCAAAAAACAGGACGACCCGTCAGATGACGGCGCATCAAAACCGGCCCGCCGGATGCCGTTGATCAATACCTGTCATGGGTGGCGCAGTGATGGCGCCGCGGTCAAGCGCATTGCCCCGGAATTCTATACAGGCGACAAATAACTACCGGGAACTGGTGGCAACAAGCATCGACCTCGTCCCGGGAAATGGCCCGATCTTGCAAGTTCCGTCGATGGGCCCAATATCAACAAAATCGGTCCGTCACGTGTTTTTGCGGGTTACTCATGACAATCCTACGGCGTGCTGGAATAACCAAAAACAACAATAAGGGAAGAAACGGTCTGCTGCGCGATGCGGCCCGCCACGCGCTGGGCGCGGGTCTGGTCGCGATGGCAGCACTTTGTGTTGCTGGCCCGGCGGTTTTGGCCAACGATATCGTGTCACGCCCGGTTGAGGTCGCCCAACCTGACAATGACAGTCAGGACAATTTCCTGATCCTGCAAACCAACCTTCATCCCCCGTATCAGGAACTTCGCAACGGGACGCTTGGCGGTTATTCCGTTTCGGTGCTTGATTGCGCCTTTGACCATATCGGTGTCGGTTATGGTCTGGCCGTCGCACCGCGCCAGCGCAACCGGGAAATGGTGCGCAACGGGCAGGCCGATGGCTTCTTTTTGGCGCGTATCAGTGAATTCATGGATGAATATGCGGTGGCGTCAAACCCCCTGGCATTGGAAAAGTGGGTGTGGGTATCGCCATCACGCCGCACGGCCGAACCGGTCAGTGCCAATGTGCCCAAACCCGGCGGGTTTGAAACAATTGGTGCCATTCTTGGATCAAACGAAGCCGAATGGCTGGCCGAGCAGGGATATGGCGACCTTGTCCGTGTGCCATCGATTGCATCCCTGGTCGGACAGGTCGCGGCCGGACGGGTTGATTACGCGCTTGTCGATAAACACAGTTTTGAAATTGCGCGCAATGAACTTGGCATTGGTGCAGAACAGTTTCAGGTTCAGTTTGAACGTTATGCGCCACTGGTTGTCTATTTCTCGAAACGATATGTGGCGGAATTCCCCGACCTTGTGAACCGTTTGAATACGGTGCTGGAATTTTGCGAAACCAGTCCGATGCATCTTGAACCCTGGGAACGCGATGCAATTGAACGGGTTCAGTTGCCGATGGTTCGACAATTGGCAAAATCCCCGGATCTGATCCGCAATGTGCGCGGGGCGCTTGGTCCCGGGCGGTTGCCGGCTGATCAGCGCCGTCTGATTGACGAGGAATGGTCAACCATGGGAAGGCTTGGTCAGCCAAGTAACAGGGCGCGCGAGATATTGGGCAACAGTTTGTCGGAATTCCTGCGCGCCTTTCAGCTGGCAAGCGGGGAACAGGTCGCCGAGGCCTTTGTTTTTGATATCTATGGCCAGACGATCGGCATGAACCGGTTGACGTCGGACTATGATCAGTCCGATGAACCGCAATATCAAATGGCGCAAAGCATCAATCGCGAACATGCCCTGATTGATGATATCCGCTTTGATGCATCGACCCGTACTTTCCTGTCACAGATCACCGTGCCGGTTCTGGATCCGGAAAACGGTCAGACACTGGCAGTGCTGACCGTTGGCTTGGATGTTTCGGCGGCCTTGCGTCCCGAAAGCTGATCACATTTACCGGGGTATCGGGGCCTTACTTTGGCGCCGGGTCGGTGATGTCGATGGTGATCTTGCTATACCAGTCGGCGGCTTCCTGCATTTCGGTTTCGTCAAGATCCTGGGCAATCGGGGTCATGACATCATGCGTTCGTTTGCCGGTCCGGAATGCCTTAAGCTGCGTTTCGATATAGATGTTAGTTTCCCCGGCCAGATTGGGCGCATCATCAAGCTCGGAAATACCGTTTACACCATGACACCCGACACACAGTTCCGGCGCGTCGTCTTCGGACGTACCGGCAGGCAGGGTGGCATTGATCGTGAAATGATTGAACCACAGGGCGACCTTGCCGATCTGATCATCGGATAATCCGCGTGCGACCACCGTCATCATTTCATGTTCGCGGCTGCCGGTTTTGAATGCCTGAAGCTGACTGATCAGATAATTGACCGGTTCGCCGCCAATATGCGGGGCAATCGGAATACGGGCCTTGCCATCCAGTCCGTGACAGGTGCGGCACATGCCCGCAACCTTGCGCCCGTCCTGAAGGTCTGTGGATGCGTCCTGGGCCATCAAGGTCCCGGCGGGCAAAAGCCCGCCGAGAAGTGCGATCATCACAATACGCATCAATTGCCCTCATACCAGATGCGATACAGCGCACCGGCCAGATCATCGGAAACAATGATCGATCCGTCACGCAACTGGGCAACATCGACCGGACGACCAAGATATTCTTCATTCTCGTCGATCCAGCCTTCGGCGAATGGTTCGGTGCTGGCGTTTCCTTCGGCATCAATGAAGGTCACCATCACGCGTGCACCGACAGGTGTCGTGCGGTTCCAGGACCCGTGCTGGGCCGAGAAAATCGCATTCTTGTATTTGGCCGGGAACATCTTGCCCGTATAGAAAGTCATGCCAAGATCAGCGGCATGGGCCACGGTTTCAACCGCGGGCATCACCACGTCATAGGGGACTTCCTGACCGGCATATTCATTGGTGCGAACATCGCCACCGCCATACCACGGATGACCGAAATGCTGGCCGGCGGCCGTCTGACGGTTGATTTCACCGGGCGGGATATCATCACCCATGCCGTCAACCTGGTTATCGGTCCACCACAGTTCACCGGTTTCCGGGTGGAAGTCATGACCGACAGAGTTCCGCACCCCATAGGTATAAACTTCGCGCCCTGATCCATCGGTATTGATGCGGATGATGCCGCCAATCCCGACTTCGCGATACAGATCAAGCTTGTCGGCGGGCGCAACGTTGAAGGGCTGCCCCAACGAGATATAAAGTTTGCCATCCGGGCCGATTTTGCAGACGCGTGCCGTGTGGTTATAGCTTTCCTCGGATGGCGGGATCAGGTCGCCCTGTTTGACAACATTAAAGGCCGCGACATCCGGGCTTTCATAAAAGAACTCGGCCGCCGGGAAGGTCAGCACGCGGTTCTGTTCGGCGATATAAAGCATCCCGTCGGGCGAGAAGCACGGACCGTTCGGAATGCTGAAACGAAGCGACGGGGCGAAGTCCTTGACCTCGTCGGCGACCCTGTCCTTGTTGCGGTCAGTGACGGACCAGACCTTGTCCTTGCGCGTGCCGACGAATGTCACGACACCTTGCGGGCCAACAGCAATATGGCGCGCATCTGGCACGATGGCATAAAGGCCGATTTTGAAACCGGCTGGCAACTTGATACGTTCAAGCGTCCTTTTGATGCCTTCTGCGTAATCGCCGCCCTGTTCGATGACGGTGAATTCCGTGGTGCCGGTGGATTGGAAGTTTGAAAGTTTTTCGAGATTGTCCGGTGCAGGTGCCTGGGCATATGCAGATCCGGAAATGGCAAGCGCAATACTCGCCATCAGCAGGCGTTTAGTCATTACGTAGTCCTCCCGATTGAAACAGATGCCATTGGCGGGCATCCGTGCCGGTCCGGCAATGCTTGCGGACCGGCTTGTGTCACAAGCATTGCGCCTAATCGGGGTGAACGTCTAGGTTGATTTCACGATATGGAATTGTATTTAATTGGTTCTATTGGCAAGCGCCGCCTTGTATTCATCGGGCGTCATGGTTTTCAGGGCCAGCGCATGCACGCGTTCCTTAAGCAGGGTGTCGAGTGCGCCATAAACCAGGCGTTGACGATTGACACGGTTCTGACCTTCGAATTTTTCAGACACCACCAGGACCGAAAAATGGGACTCGCCGCGTGGATCGGCACCGGAATGACCGGCATGTTTGGAGGAGTCGTCGATGATCTGTAACTCGACCGGGCTGAAATGTTCGGTCAGAATGTCACGGATCTGATTGGCTACCTGCATGATAAGGGCCTCTGTTTTCTGCGGATGTTTGCAATCGGGTGCAAAATTTGAACTGTGTGACAGGTTCTGGCACGCAATGGCAGTTTTTCAAGCCTTTTATCGCATTTAATCGATCCGTATGATATTGCGTGCATCGATTTTCAGAACATATAGACCCAGATGAACCGAGGACACCGCAACAAGCGCAAGACGCTGTATCACAATGAACCGATCCTGCCCGATTGTGATTGGCCGGGCTGTGACGGCCATGGTGAATTCCGCGCGCCCAAGGATCGCAAGCTGCGCGACTATTACAAGTTCTGCCTTGATCACGTGCGCGAATACAACAAATCCTGGAACTATTATGAAGGCATGAAAGCCGAGGATATCGAAAACGACGTGCGTCGCGATACCCACTGGCAGCGCCCGACCTGGAAGTTCGGACATATTCGCGGTTCGAAAAAGCCGTTCAATTTCAAATTCAAGGACGGGTTCGGCTTCTTTAACGAAGACGGTGAGCAGACCCATCATGGTCCGGGCGGGGATGCCCGTGCCGAGCAGCGCCGCAAAAGCGAAGATGCCCAGCGCCGTGCAGGTGCCCTTGGCATGCCCAGCGAACAGCAACAGGCGATGGCGACCCTTGATCTTGGCTGGCCGTTCACCCGGGACGAGCTCAAGGCCAAATACAAGGCACTGTCCAAAAAATACCATCCCGACGCCAATGGCGGTGACAAGGTTGCCGAGGAACGCTTTAAAAAGATCAGCGCGGCCTATAGTTCGCTTATGAGCTATATCCGCGATCTTGAGGCCCGCGTGACCCTGTAAGCGGGCCGGTTCCGCTGCAATAATTCCAAAAAATCTGGTCAATCTGGTTGCGGTTTGCGTATCGGGGATGTCTTATCGAGCAAACCTTTTGCGGTAATAGAGATTTTTTGCGCATCTTCCCTTTGAGTGATGCGCCTAAACCGCTATTAATGAGCAAGTTTAACGAAACGACCGCGTCACCAGCGTCGGTCCGAGAAATGCGCGAGTACTTATGAGCCAAGGTTACGAAGCGACGGGTGCGGCGGCAGAACATCCGCTTGATGCCCCAGATACCACCATTTCCGTGCGCGAAACGTTCGGGATTGATGTTGATATGGAAGTCCCGGCATTCAGCCAGGGCAGCGAACATGTACCGGTCGCTGATCCGACCTATCGTTTTGACCGCGACACCACGCTGGCCATTCTTGCGGGCTTTGCCCACAACCGCCGTGTGATGATCCAGGGGTATCACGGTACGGGCAAATCGACCCATATCGAACAGGTGGCATCGCGTCTGAACTGGCCGTGTGTGCGCGTCAACCTTGACAGTCACATCAGCCGTATCGATCTGATCGGCAAGGACGCAATCGTTCTGCGGGATGGCAAACAGATCACCGAATTCCGCGAAGGCATTCTGCCCTGGGCGCTCAAACGCCCTGTCGCGATGGTGTTTGATGAATATGATGCCGGTCGTCCGGACGTCATGTTCGTGATCCAGCGTGTTCTGGAAGTCGATGGCAAGCTGACCCTTCTTGATCAGAACAAGGTCATCCATCCGCATTCGCATTTCCGCCTGTTTGCAACGTCAAACACGGTTGGTCTTGGCGATACCACCGGCCTGTATCACGGCACCCAGCAGATCAACCAGGCCCAGATGGACCGTTGGTCGATTGTCGCCACACTGAACTATCTGTCGGTTGCCGATGAAACCAACATCGTTGCTGCCAAGGTTCCGGCGTTTGATACTGCCGAAGGCCGCGAGAAGATCGAAGCAATGGTGGCTCTTGCCAACCTGACCCGTCAGGGATTTGTGTCTGGCGATATTTCGACCGTTATGAGCCCGCGTACCGTGATTACGCTGGCCGAAAACGCCAAGATTTTCGGTGATATTTCCTATGCGTTCCGGGTGACGTTCCTTAATCGTTGCGACGAGGTCGAACGCCCGATCCTGGCGGAATATTATCAGCGTTGCTTTGGCGAAGAGCTGCCTGAAGAAGCCATCAATGTGATGGTGCGCTAAGGCGTGTCCTTAAAGCAGATTGGCGAGCTGGTCCCACAAGCGAGTAGTAAGATGAAGAATGATGAGGCTCTTTCCGGGTTCTTGCGCGGCACGGCGGCGACATTTCGCGCGCTTGCCGGGCGCAATGATCTGGAAGTCGGCTTTGTCAAAGGCGGGCGTCCGGGCGGATATGGCGAACATGTCCGTTTGCCCATGCCCAAACAGGCATTGCCCAAGGACGAAGTCGCAGACCTGCGTGGCATTGCCGATGGCTGGGCGCTTAAAATGCGCCACCACGACGTTGCCCTGCATGCCAAACGCATGCCCGAAACAGCCGAGGCTCAGGCTGTTTACGATGCGCTTGAAACAGCACGGGTCGAGGCCGTGGGATCACGCTATTTCCCCGGGGTGCGCAAAAACCTGCGTGACCATGCCGAACAGGATTGCCACGCCAAGAACTTTCATCGCCTGACATCGCGGGACGATGCACCATTTGCCGATGCTATCGGCATGCTGGCCCGCGAGATTTTTACCGGCGAACGCGCACCGGAAAGCGCGCGTCCGCTGATTGATCTGTGGCGGACCCATATCGAAGAAAACGCCGGGGCTGATCTTTCGGACCTGCGTGATGTTCTTGATGATCAGGAAGCTTTCGCGCGCGGCATGCGCCGTTTGCTTGATCATTTGTCGCTGGAAGACGACCTTGATGACGCCCCGCCCGAACAGGAAGGCGAGGACGACGAAAACAAGGAAGGCGAAAACGACCCGGAACAGGAAGAGATGGAAAGTCAGGGCGGTCAGCAGGGCCAGAATGACGATTCCGAACCCGATGGCAGTGACCAGCAACAGGAAGCCGGGTCCGAAGATGCCGAAGCCGGCGAAGGCGATATCGACGACCAGCAGCTTGAAGCCATGTCGCAGGAAGAAAAGCCTGCCGGACCGGGTGAGCAGCCGGAATTTGATGGTCGGAACGAACCGGTCGAACGTGGCTATGAGCCCTTCACGCGCGAATATGACGAAGTCGTAACCGCCGATGACCTGTGCGAAAATCTTGAATTGTCGCGGTTGCGCGCGATGCTTGATAAGCAGCTTGCCAACCTTCAGAACGTGGTGTCGCGTCTTGCCAACCGGTTGCAGCGCCGCCTGATGGCGCAGCAGAACCGTGGCTGGGACTTCGATCTGGAAGAAGGCATTCTTGATGCGGCCAAGCTTGCCCGTATCGTGGCAACACCGTCGACGTCTCTGTCATTCAAGCAGGAACAGGATACCGATTTCCGCGATACGGTCGTGACCCTTCTGATCGACAATTCCGGCTCCATGCGGGGGCGTCCGATCACGATTGCCGCCCTGTCGGCAGATATTCTGGCACGCACGCTGGAACGGTGCGGGGTGAAAGTCGAAATTCTCGGCTTCACCACCCGTCAGTGGAAAGGTGGTCAGTCACGCGAACGCTGGGTCGACAGTGGCAAGCCCCCCAAACCGGGACGCCTGAACGATCTGCGTCACATCATCTACAAGGCGGCCGATACGCCGTGGCGTCGGGCACGCAAAAACCTTGGTCTGATGCTGCGCGAAGGGCTGCTTAAGGAAAATATCGACGGCGAAGCACTGCTGTGGGCCCATGAACGTTTGCTTGGTCGTTCCGAGCAACGCCGGATTTTGATGGTGATTTCCGATGGTGCGCCGGTCGATGATTCGACGCTTTCGGTCAATTCCGGAAATTATCTGGAACGGCATTTGCGCGAAGTGATCGAATGGATCGAAACCAGATCACCGGTCGAACTTCTGGCGATTGGTATCGGCCATGACGTGACACGCTATTACCGGCGTGCCGTGACGATCAATGATCCCGAAGAACTTGGCGGTACAATGCTTGCCGAGCTTTCGGACCTGTTTGATGAACAGGGTGCGCGGCAACCCAAACGCCCGATGCGCCATGTCCCCGCCGATGGCGGGCAGGCACGCGACCGCGCTGCGGGTGACCGCGACCGCTGGTAAGGGCAGGGTGTGCAAAGGATGACGGCGATCACCCGATTTGCACCAAGCCCGACCGGATATCTGCATCTTGGCCATGCGGCTTCCGCGCTGTTTTCAATGAAACAGGCCGGGCTGCATGGCCGTTTTCTTTTGCGGATCGAAGATATCGATCAAACCCGCTGTCGCCCGGAATATCTGCATGCGATTTTCGAAGACCTGGCCTGGCTTGGCCTGCGATGGGAAGAACCGGTGCGTGTTCAGTCAGAACATTTCGTCGATTACCAGGCGGTGCTTGATCGCCTGACGGAAATGGGGTTGCTGTATCCTTGTTTCTGTACCCGCAAGGACATTCAGGCCGAAATCGAACGGATCGGCAATGCACCGCACGGACCCGATGGGGCGCTTTATCCCGGGACATGTCGCCATTGTTCCGCACAGGAACGTTCAGACCGGATTGCGGCCGGGGAAAGCTTTGCCCTGCGACTGGATATGGATGGCGCGATCAAACGTGTCGGGCGCGAACTGGTGTGGTTTGACCGCGCCGCCGGGCGACAGATCGCAACCCCGGAAATCTTTGGCGATGTGGTTCTGGCGCGTAAGGATACACCAACCAGCTATCATGTTTCGGTGACCCATGATGATCATCTTCAGGGGATCAGTCTTGTCACCCGCGGGCAGGATTTGTTCTTTGCCAGCCATCTGCACCGTTTGTTGCAGGAACTTCTGGGCTATGACGTTCCGGAATATCACCACCACGGGCTTCTGACTGGTCCTGATGGCAAACGGTTTGCCAAACGCGACAAGTCAAAGACCCTGCGATCAATGCGCGAAGATGGCATGAGCCCCGATGATGTCCGGCTGTTGGCGGATCAGTTCTGATCGCTTTGCGATGCTGATGTGGTTTCAAGCAAGTCCGGGCGATCGGCAAACCAGTTGCGGATGAAATCGATCATCAGCCGGTTCTTGATCGGCAGATTTCCCTGATAGGGATAAACAAGATAGATCGGTCGCAAAGGTGACCGATAATTTTCAAGGGCTGTTTCAATCCGACCGGCGCGAATTTCAGGCATGGCGACATACCGCGGCAAACGCGCAACGCCCAGTCCCTGAACCGTGGCATTGCGGATCAGCGGATAGTGGTTCAGGCGCAAATTGCCTTCGGCCGTGATGGATGTTGGTCCGTCATCGGAAAAGAACACCCATTTGCGGTCCTTGTAATACTGGAAATTGACCAGACAGTTGTGATGGACAAGATCGGCCGGCGTCTGCGGTTTGGGGTGGGCTTTCCAGTATTCGGGGCTGGCACAGATCAATTCGGAAAGTTGACCCAGCGGAATGGCGACCTGATCGGGATCATCGGTCAGCCCGGCGCGGATGGCGATATCAATATGGGCTGATTGCAGGTCGCGGAACGTGTTTTCCAGTTCCATTTCGATCTGGATACGTGGGTGGGCCTGTTGAAAGGCCACGATGATGTCTTGCAAAAACATCTCGCCAAACGACACGGGAACCGTGATGCGCACAGTGCCGACCGGCTCCCCGCGCAGGGCTTCGACCGCTTCGAACGCGGCATCGGCGCTTTGGGTGATCGTTTCGCAATATTCCAGAAAGGTCGCACCGGTTTCGGTCAGTTCCAGTTTCCGGGTCGACCGAAACAGCAATTGCGCCCCAAGAACATCTTCAAGCCGTTTGACATGTTGGCTGATCAGGCCCTTGGACACGCCGGTGGCGCGGGCGGCATCGGTGAAACTGCCCTGTTTGATAACCGCGGCAAAGCTGCGCATTTCACTGAGATAATCTTTCATTGTTTAAAATACTAAACGAATGGTTGGGGATTATCCAGATTATCGCGCCAACTGTTCTGTGAAATCATCCAGTCAGTGCAGTTTTCATCTAAGGAGGATGACATGAAGGTTCTTTTGATCGGCGCATCGGGCCTTATTGGCAAAGGTGTTGATGCCGAATTGTCGCCGCGTCACGAAATCATCCGCGCGTCACGCAACAGCGGTGATGTGAATGTCGACCTGAAAGACAAGGCTTCCATTCGCGCGATGTTTGAAAAGGTCGGCACAGTGGATGCGGTGGTTTCAACCACCGGCAAGGTCCATTTTGGCGATTTCGCCGACATGGACGAAGACAAATACCGCATCGGGATTGATGACAAACTGTTCGGGCAGATCAATCTGGTCCTGATCGGGCGGGACTACGTTGCGGACCGGGCGTCCTTTACCCTGACCACCGGCATTCTGGCCAAGGATCCGATCGAGTTTGGCAGTTCGGCCTCCATGGTGAATGGCGCAATCGAAGGATTTGTTAAGTCGGCGGCCATCGAAATGAAGCCGGGACATCGAATCAACGCGGTCAGCCCCGGCGTCATCACCGAGGCGATGGAAGGCTACGCCCCCTATTTCCGCGGCCATGATCCGGTGCCAGCTGCCCGTGCGGCTCTTGGCTATGCCAAATCGGTCGAAGGTCTTCAGACCGGCCAGGTCTTTGAAATATTTTGATTTTCTGATGTGAACGAACAGGATCGGGGGCTGAAACCCCTGATCCCGTTCTTTTGATGGCCAAATCAGGGGGGCGGATTTATCCGATCTTTGTTGTTGTCGATATTCTCGTTGTCGTTGAATAGTACCTATCTATAGGATTGTAAGTTCAAGCGACGATGTCAGAGGCAACCAGACCAGATGGAAAAATGTGCCGGTTTGGTCAAAAAGATCGCAAGCCGATTTGTTGATCCCCAAATTGCACTACAAGCCGGTGACGAGATCACCGGCAAGGTCCGCCGTGACCTGCTGGATCTTGCCTATCGCAACAACTGGGCAAATATTATTGTCAATCTTGCCGCGGCAGGCGGCCTTGTGATCATTCTGGGGTTGCTGGGGGATCTGGTTGCGATCACCGTTTGGTGGTCTGTTATCCTTGCTGTTTTATGCGCTGTTCGTCTGTGGGGCGGGTATCTTTATCATCGTGAACGCGCAAAGGTCGCGGAACTCGATGCCGATGCCTTTCATATCTGGCAGCGGCGATATGCGCTTGGTGTCCTGTCAGCTGCCATCTTGTGGGCTGTGATCGGTATTATTGAAATTCCGATCGTGCGCGGCGAAAGCCAGTTCATGACTTTGATCATGTTTGCCGGTCTGGCGGGCGGTGCCACGGGGATTCTTGCGCCGATATTCCTGGTCGGGCGGCTCTATCTGACGGCGCTTCTGTTTCCGCCGGTAATCATTTTTACGGTCATGGCCGATGCCAACTATGTTCTTGCCATCATGACCATCATCTTTTTGATGGTGATGCTGGTTACGCATCGGAACAATCACGTTGTCCTGTTCCGGTCACTGGTGCTGAAACATCGAAATGACGGTCTGGTCGAAGATTTGCGCCAGAAAAACCGCATCATGGAAAACTGGAATGCGACGCTTGAAGCGCGGGTCGAAGAACGGACTGAGGAACTCCGAAATCTTGTCGAACATGATGCCCTGACCGGCATTCTGAACCGCGATGGCATTGCGGCCTGGTTCAATCAGAAACGCCAATCATCTGATGACCTTGATTACGCGGTTCTGTTCATCGATCTTGATCGCTTCAAACAGATCAATGACGGGCTTAGTCATGCCATCGGTGACGAGGTCCTGCGCATTGTCAGTGACCGTCTGAAGGCTTATGTCGATGATCGGCACGCGGTGGGACGCTGGGGCGGGGATGAATTCCTGATGGTGCTTGCAGCTCCGCATGACGAGCTGCATGGGCTGGTTGAAAATACGATTGAGAAGGCGCGTGCTTCAATCAGCCAGCCCATCATGATTTGCGGGCATTCGCTTCATGTCGGGTTCAGCACCGGTGTGGCGTTTGCTGCGGCCAAAAACCCGGGAATTTCCGAACTGATCCATTGGGCCGACCTTGCCGCGGCCGAGGTCAAACGATCCGGGCGTGGCAGTGTGCGCAACTATGACAAAACGCTTCTGACCGAACAGGAACGCCGCCTTGCCATCAATCAGGCCCTTCGTCGCGCCCTTGGCATTGGTGAGTTCTATCTTGAATATCAGCCGGTCATCGATGCCGATGATGGCCAGATCGTCTCTTACGAGGCCCTGCTGCGCTGGAACAGCAATGAGCTTGGCCTTGTGCCGCCCGACGAATTCATCCCGATTGCCGAGGAAAGTGCCTTGATCGTTGAAATTGGCGAATGGTGCATGCGGACAGCCTGTCGGGAAATCTGTGCTGCAACGGGCGGGGATGACGAAACAAAGATCGCTGTCAATGTCTCGATCCGTCAGCTTGTGGCACCCGGATTTACCGAAATGGTGGCGCAAATCCTGAGTGAAACGGGATTGGTACCAACGCGGCTTATTCTCGAAGTTACCGAATCAATCTTTGAAGAACGCCAGCGATCAATGATTTCCCGGGTGATTGATGATTTGTTCGATATGGGGATCGGCATTCACATCGACGATTTCGGGACCGGATATTCATCCCTGTCGCGTCTGCATCAAATTCAGATCGACGCGGTCAAGATCGACAAATCCTTTATCCTTGAAATGGACGAGAATGCCCGTGTGGTGATCGAAGGCGCGATCCTGATTGCGCATCGTTTCGGTTTGCAGGTGATTGCCGAAGGTGTGGAAACTGACCAGCAGCGAAACCTTCTGCAATCATTGGGGGTTGATGCCTATCAGGGGTATTTCTTTGCCCGTCCGGGCGCGCTTCCCTGTCTGGATTGCCATTGGCAGGTCGAAGATACCCCGCCGCTGAAATCCCTTTCCGACCGTTAGGGGGCGGCTGATATCACAGGTATCCTGAGTGCGGGCATAATGTCTCTGTGCGCACAAAAAAAACGGCCTGTCACATCATGTGATCGGCCGTTTTTGTGCTGTTCTGTCTTGGGGGCAGATCAGCGACTGAAATCAATCAGTACAAGGAAGCAAACCGGAACAAGTGCCAAGGCGACATAAATCCAGAAGGAAGCGACAGGCACGCCGAAATGCGCCAGAACGTACCCGGCAAGATAAAGAACCAGGCCTGCGACCGCGACCAGCAGAATGCCCAGAAGGGGCAGTGATACTTTGCTATCTGTTTTCATGTTCCGTCATGCTCCCCAAACGGATTTCTTAACTCATGGTGCTGAAGCTAGCATTCTTTGCAGCTTTGCGTTTTGATCCGTGTCAATCAGCTGTCCATATCGACCATTGATCCGCCAGTGGTGCCATATGGGGTGATTTGGTGCCGTCTGTGGACGGAATGTGGAATCGAAACTGTGTAGGGGCGTTGAAAACACGATTCTGGCGGGTATCGGTTGCGGGTCATGGGGGAATCGGTTGATTTGTGCCTGGAATATGGGGGGATTGCTGCTTTTTGTGGCCTTTGATATTGTCGCGCCGGTTTGAAAAGATGCAGATTCCGTGCGGTTGAGTTGGGTAAAAACCGACCCAAACCACGGATTATCGTCAAATCGGCTCGGATAAGCGTTTTTGTCGCGGTTTTCGGTTGATGAAGGCTTGACGACATTGGTCATAGGCAGTATTAACCCGCTTCCAAGCGCGGGCCTGCATGTTCAGGCCAAGCGTCCTTTTGCGAATTTATAGACCAGGAGATCAGGTCATGGCACGTCGCTGCCCGGTATCCGGCAAAGGCGTTTTGGTCGGCATGAATGTGAGCCACGCCCACAATCGTACCAAACGTCGTTTCCTCCCGAACCTGCAGCCGACCTCGCTGCTTAGTGAGTCGCTCGGTCGTTCGGTGCGTCTGCGTCTGACCACCAATGCTGTCCGCACCATCGAAAAACGTGGTGGTCTGGATGCATATCTGCTCAGCACTGCAAATGCAAAGCTGCCGGCAGATTTGGTGAAAATCAAACGCCAGGTCGCCAAAGCTGTTGAAGCAAAAGCTGCCTAATTCAGGCTTCTGCTTTACAGACAGATTTTACGAGGGCTCGCTTCTGGCGGGCCTTTCGTTTTTCTGATCGCTGGCCTGTCAAACGGCCACAGAACAAGCTGTACCATCACCGGTGGTGCAGCTTTTTTTGTGCCGCGCACAAGCATGGTTCCCGCGCTGTTCTGGGGCGATGGTGCGGCATGACGTCGATAAAACGCGACTCGGCGGAACACGGGCTTTGCGCTTTTGCTAAATTGGTCTATACTTTGCTCTATCAGTGGTTTACGTCGCCGCGTCGCCCGGTTTGGTGAAACGTCATGATATGTTCATCACCAGCGATTCCCGAACCTGCTAAATAAGGCAAGCGACTCGGTAAACACGGTGGAGCGGATGATATGCATTTATCGCCCAATGCGTGTCCGGCACTTGTTCTTAACGCCGACTTCCGGCCGTTGAGCTACTTCCCGCTGTCTCTTTGGTCCTGGCAGGATACGCTCAAGGCGGTCTTTCTTGAACGTGTCGATGTTCTTTCCGAATATGACCGCGAAGTACGTTCCCCATCCTTTAAAATGAAGCTGCCCAGCGTCATATCGCTCAAGGAATATGTCCCGCTCAAAAGCAGCCCGGCTTTCACCCGTTTCAACGTGTTCCTGCGCGATGAATTTTCGTGCCAGTATTGCGGTGATCGTCTGCCGACAAACGAGCTGACCTTTGATCACGTGATCCCGCGGGCGCGGGGCGGACGTACAAACTGGGAAAACATCGTCACGGCCTGTTCTGACTGCAACCTGTTCAAGGGCAGCCGATCGGTCCGCGAGGCGGGCCTGCGACTGCGCAGGACGCCGGGACAGCCCACCATGCACGAACTCCAGTCAACAGGACGCCGCTTCCCGCCAAACTATCTTCACGAAAGCTGGCGGGATTTTTTGTACTGGGATACCGAACTGGAATACGACTTCTAGGCAGCCCGTTTCAGCCTGTAAAAGCGCCACGAAAAAAGCCGACGGCGATATCACCGTCGGCTTTGCTGTTACAGAGCTACTCCGTGATGAGAGAGCTCAGACGATCAGAAGTCGGCCGTCAGAGAGAAGGTTGCAGTTAGCGGCTTGCCCACGGTCATATAGCTCCACTGGGTGCTGGCCGTTTCCCAATAGTCATTATCGGTCAGGTTTTCGATATTGGCGCGGAAGGTGACCGGATAATCATAAAGCTCGGTTACGTAACGCGCGCTCATGTCAAATCGCGTCCAGGACGGAATTTCGACCGTGTTGCCAGTATTGACGTATTGCGAGGCAGTATGGATCAGACGTCCACCGACTGTTGCACCGTTAAGGAATGGCAGGTCATATTCTGCACCCAGCGTTGCCTGATATTCCGGTACACCCGGTGCGGTGTTGCCATCGTTGGTGCCGTTCTGGGTTTTGGTCAGTTCGGCATCAACAAAGGTGATGCCACCCAGAATGCGCGTGCCAATAACCGGTTCACCGAATGCCGTCAGTTCAAGGCCACGGTTACGCTGTTCGCCATCGGTTGTGTAAACGTTGCTGGAATTAAGAAAGGCAGAAGGCTTTTCAGCCTGGAACAGAGCAATGCTACCGCCAAAGGTGCCAAAGTCAAACTTTGCACCGACTTCCATCTGTTCGGTCTTGAACGGAGCAAGTGTTTCGCCACGGTTGGTCGCCGACGCATTGGTGACGGTTTCACCCTTCGCCAGACCTTCGATATAGTTGGCATAGACTGAAATTTGATCGGTGACGTTGCCAACGATGCCTGCCATTGGCGAGTTGGCCGAAGAATCGTAATTGGAATTTTTTGCACCGGTTGAAATGTCATAACCACGCGATTTGACATTTTGGCGACGTACACCGCCGGTGAGGTGGATTTTATCATCCATGAAGCTCAGGGTATCGGCGATGAAATAGCTGGTCAGGATTGTGTGGGCATTCAGCTTGGCGTCCCCGGCGTCACCAAAGGCCACGGTTGATGGGCCGCTGTTATAGATATTGCCAGCCACGTTGGAACCCGAGTTGTAGTTCTGACGCGCTTCCTGCCACATCGCTGTGGTTCCGGCATTGATCTCGTGCTTGACCGGGCCGGTTTCGAATTCCTGACGGATACCGGCAACACCGCTGACATCGTCACGTTCATAAACAGTAGCAAGGCTGCCAAAGTTGCCGGAGCCATCCGTACCGGTCAGGGTGACAGACGAATAATCGCCGATCTCATCTGAATTATGCGCGCCAATCGCGGTGTAAAGCATGGTGCTGTCGGTGGCGTCATATTCAAAACGAAGCTGTGCAAATTTGTCTTCGAGATCGCTATAGGTACCGTCTGCAGCAAAGTTGTGCGAGCCGGACGGTGCGCTTGGAAGAGACGTCAGCGATCCTGCTGCAACTGTCGGGCGCCCTTCTTCAACACGGAGCTTGTTGATCGCGGCATCAAAGGTGATCCGTGTGTCATTGCCGCGATAATCAAGGGCGATGGAACCTAGTGACGTTTCGCGATCTTCATCCTCGATGGACGCTTCCCCGACCCGGTGCATGACGTTTGTGCGCACCCCGAACTGATCTTCGGAACCAAAGCGACGGCCAAAATCAAAATGTCCGCCGACTTCGCTGGTGGCGCCATAGCTGCCGGTGAAGCTGGTCACCGGATTATCACCGGCACGTTTCGGGACAAGGTTGATGTTGCCACCCAAGCCACCGGAAGAAGGTGCCATGCCATTCAAGAAGCCCGAGGCGCCTTTGATCACCTCGACGCGGTCGAACATTTCAAGGGCAACCGACTGACGCGGTGCTGTGCCGTAAAGCCCGTCAATTGAGACGTCATCGGCCGTCAGGTCAAAACCGCGAATGGTGAAACGATTGGCAAAGGTGCCAAACCCGTTGGTGTTAATTACCGACGGATCGTTATCCATCACGTCGGAAATGTCGCGTGCCTGCTGGTTTTTGATCAGTTCGCTGGTGTAGCCGGTCGCTGCAATCGGTGTGTCCATGGTGTCTTTGTTGCCAAAGGCACCAAGGCGCGTCCCGGTGGCAACCTGTCCACCGGCATAAACCGGCGGGGTTGGGTCACCGGCCTCGACTGTGGCTTCGCCTTCGATGATCACTGCTTTAGTGGTTTCGCCTTCGCTTGCTGTCGCATCATCTGCGGACTGCGCCAGTGCAAAATGAGGGGCGGCAAAAACCAGCGCAAGCGCCGTGCCGAGCAAAAGGGTCGAAGACAGTTTCTGTCCTGTAAAACGCATTGTGGATTCCCTGTATAGGTTGTCTTTGCGACGACCAGCAGGGCGGGAACCGGCGGGTCATCTTTCATGATGAGAATTCGATACCACGCGCGCGGGTGTGGAATATTGAACCGGATTTCGGTGGATTGAACGGAATTTGGCAAAAATTAGGCAAGTTGTTCCTTGCGCCAGGCGCCAGGGGTTGTGCCAACGATTTTGCGAAATACCCGGGTCAGGTGTGCCTGATCAGCGAAACCGAGACCGACGGCGACGGATGCCAACGGTGTGTCACCCTTTTTCAAAAGGTTTTTTGCCCGCTCGACCCGGGCTTTCATCTGCCATTGCTGGGGTGGCATGCCGGTGGATTCCCGGAAGGCCGAGCAGAAATAGGATTGTGACAACCCGGTCAGTTGCGCCAATTCATCAAGGCGGATCGTGCGACCGCAATTCTGTTCAATATAGTCAACAGTCTTGCGCAACTGATAAGGGGCAAGCTTGCCGCGTTTGCGTTGGGGCTCTTCAGTCTGAGTCGGTGTTAGAAGAGCTGATACCAATGCTGTTATCAGACCCTCGCCATAGATTTGCGGACTTGGCTGACCGTTCTCGAGTTCTTCGGCCAGAAGTCGAACCAGTGCATTGATCCGCGGATCGCAAAAACCGATGCGCGGTGTTTCAAGCGCGATCCGGTCAAATGCATTGCCGATACTTTGTTCAAGCGCATTGACATCAAGATGAATATCAAGATGGCGTAGCCGGCACTTTCCAAGCACTTCAGAAGATACTTCCATCCCGGCCGGGACATAGGACAGGCATCCTTGTCCACGGTGACCACGCTGTATTGTATCGCTTGATGCCCGAACTTCGACATTTCCGTCGCCAATGCAGTCGAGAATGGCAACAAGCCTTGGCGCACGCGAAACATAGGTGCCACCGGCCTCCTGTTCGCATTCGACATGCCACAAATCCGTGATGGCCGCGTTCCAGCGACGGAAACGCAAATCATCAAGAAGTGAAATACCTTCGATCCTGCTGGTCATTTGCGGATGGAACGTCATGTCGGGCAATCCTGGGTCGGTCCTTTGATCTGCGAGTGGTCCATGATGTCTGATGGCGATTCTGCATAGGGAATCGCTGCGCAAATATAACCGGGAATTTCGTGCAAACAATAACAATTCTCATTATCAAATAAAGAATCGTTCATTTTGTGGTCAAATGATCGCGTTATGCGGGTTTGCGATCAAAAACAAACCCGCCCAGGATGTGGGCGGGTTCAAGCGGTGTTTATGAGGGCGGTTCAATACCGCCAGTTTCAATACCGGCGGTCTGATGTGATTTCGGACTAAGCTATGTGGTTACTTTTTCATCCAGCGCGACGGTGCGATCAGGCAAAATACCGTCAGGGCTGCTGAAAAGAACACATTGACCGTTGGCATGGTGATGCCAAACAGGGTCCAGTCGATCTTGTCACAGCGAATGATCGGCTGGGCGAGAAGCTGCGCTTTGAGCTCGGCAAGGGAGCTTGCACCACTTTGCACGCCACCACACATGGCCGGGCCCTGCCACCACAGTTCCTGTACCCCGACATGGTAAATCGCAATGCCGGTACCGACCGCAAAGGTCAGCCCGCAAAGATAGACGATGGCACGTGCTGCCTTGGGAAAGCGGATCAGAAGGAGCGCCAGAACAGAAAGCCCGATCACGATATAGAACGGCTTGCGCTGATAAAGGCACAGGATGCAGGGCAGCAATTTCTGCACATATTGGGCATATAGGGCAAAGCCGATGCTTCCGGTCGATACCAGAAACAGCACAATCGGCGCAAAGGCCGGCATGTAGTGCGGGCGAAGCAATTTTAACATCAGTAGATCCGAATCCCGTCTTCCTTGAAATGTCTTCATCGAACTAGCCGTGCGGAATCAGTTTGATTGCGGCAAATCCACCAACAAGAACCACGATAAATATGGTGAAAACGAGGCCCAGACGCTTTTCGATGAAATCGCGGATCGCCGGGCCGAATTTCCAGATCAATGCCGCAATGACAAAGAACCGCAAACCGCGCGCGGCAATCGATGCCACGGTAAAGACCAGCGGATCAAGGGCGGTTACCCCGGACAGGATCGTAATCACCTTATAGGGGAATGGTGTGACCCCGGCGATAAATACAGCCCAGGCCCCCCAGTCATTATAATAGTCCCGGAACTGGTCGAACTTGGCACCATAGCCATACAGCTCAAGCACCGGACGCCCGACCGTTTCAAACAGAAAATACCCGATGCCATAACCGATCACGCCACCAAGGACGGACCCGACAAGGCAAATCAGCGCATAGCGCCACGCCCGGGTCGGTGCGGCAATGATCATGGGGATCAGAAGGATGTCAGGCGGGATCGGAAAAACCGAACTTTCAATGACGGCAATAAAAAACAATGCCCATCCGGCATGGCGATGGCTGGCCAGATTCATGGTCCAATCATAAAGACTGCGGATCACGGCAAATGCGCCTTATCTTGTTTGACGATCGTTTGACGGGTGGCGCTTGGCCTTGAAACTTGGCGCGATCAAAGCGCATTTTCCCGATGATCGCAATGACGCAGTTCGGGATCGCAAAATCAGTAACATTTTTGCACAAAGCCCCATTGACCCCGCGAAATTTACAGCTATTATCCCGCCCGTCGATGGACGGTGCGCAACAGCACCTGTATTGCCTGCCCCTGTGGCGGAATTGGTAGACGCGGCAGACTCAAAATCTGTTTCACCTAGTGAGTGGGAGTTCGATTCTCCCCGGGGGCACCATCGCTTTATCTCAAAATTTAGAATGACAAAGATTGCCAGTTTGGTGAGACAGGCCGATCGGCTGCGTGTTTTGCCGGAGCGGTAACCGATCATTTTACACTCTGGGTGGATCGGATTCCGCTCCGGTCTCTTCATTTTGTCTAGGTTTTTCACCACTTTTGATTGGCATTATAATTGCTGTTCTCTGAGTCCTTATCAACTTAGGGAGGAAGAAATGCAAAAAGCAAAAATGCTTGTCTCTGCATCCATGATGCTTGGTCTTATCGGCGCAATCGGTACCGCTTCGGCTGATGACCGGTTCACATCACCGTTTGGACCTGATGATCAAATCGGGGCTGCGAACTATCTGACTTCGGAAATAACACTTGCAGCCAGCAAGCTGATTTCCGAAGGCAAGGTCTATTCACTGGGGATGGAAGTTTCACGTGATACGCCGGCCTTTGCACCACGTGGTGTCGCTGTGACGGTTTTCTCGCCCGGACAAAGCGGTAACAAAACAATCGGCAGCAATGCGGGAACCTATAACGATGACATGTTCACCGGCTGGCTCGGTGTCGGGACACAGATTGATGGTCTGGGTCATCTGGGTGATCATCATACCTATTATAATAATAACCACGCCGAAGACATGGTCGCAGCCACCGGCCTGACCAAGCTTGGCATTGAAAACGTGCCACCAATGGCAACGCGTGGAGTCTTGCTGGACGTTGCTGCGATCAAGGGGACTGATCGTCTTGAAGGCGGCTATGTCATCACCCTTGAGGACATCATGGCGGCTCAAAAAGCGGCCGGTACCGAAATTCGCAAGGGAGATGTGGTTCTGATCCATACCGGATGGCTTGATTTGGTCGGGAAGGACAATGAGCTTTACGGAACGACCGAACCGGGCCTTGGTCTGGAAGCAGCGGAATGGTTGGCAAATCAGGGTGTTGTCGCCGTTGGTGCCGATACATGGGGGCTTGAAGCTGTTCCCCATGAAGATCCCAGTGCTTTCTTCCCGGTCCATGTGAAGCTTCTGGCAGAAAACGGTGTCTATATTCTTGAAAATATCGTCACGAGGGACCTGGCCGCAGACCGGGCACACGAGTTCCTGTTCGTTCTCGGGCAGGCCAAGCTCAAGGGCGCTGTACAGATGATCATCAACCCGGTTGCCATTCGCTAAGCCGGTCTGATCATTTTGATAACGTTAGAACCGGCGGCCAAGCGACCAAACAGGCCGCCGGTTCTTGTGCCACGATACAAACCGAAGTTTGCAGACGGGCAAATTAATAAACGCTGCGATAAATCGCCTCGATCTCCTTGGCGGTCATGTCGCGCGGATTGCTGTCGATCAGGCGATGGATTTTTGTAAAGACCTCCTCGGCCATTTCCGGCAGGGACTCTTCGGTGACGCCAAGATCGCGCAGGCGGATTTCAAGGCCGCTGGCCGGGACCATTTCTTCAATCCGTTTGACGAACGCCTCGGCGGCGGCGTCTTCGCTGTCGAAATCGACCCCTTCGATCAGGCACGGGGCGAGTTCGGCATACAGCTTTTTCGCGGCTGGCAGGTTAAAGCGGATCACCTGCGCCATGACTAGCGCATTGGCATGACCATGCGGGATGTGGAAGCGTGCGCCCAGCGGATAGGCCAATCCATGAATGGCGGCAACCGATGCATTGGCAAACGCCATCCCGGCAATCAGCGATCCCTGCAACATGGCAGAGCGTGCTTCCTTGTCACCCGGATTTTCAATCACCTTCATCAGGTTCTTGCCAAGCAGCGAAAGGGCGGTGACCGCCATGCCATCGGCAATCGGGTTTTTACGTGTGCGGCTGGTATAGCCTTCGATCGCATGGACCATGGCATCAAGGCCGGTGGCCGCTGTGACCTTTTGCGGCAGGCCATAGGTCAGTTCCGCATCAAGAAGGGCGATATCGGGCATCAGTTGCGGGGTGTAGACAACCTGTTTGAGGTGGTCGTTATCGGTAATCACGGACACCCATGTAACTTCCGATCCGGTCCCGGCGGTGGTCGGGATCTGGATCAACGGCAGGCGATCACCGCTTGCCTTGTCCACCCCATAGATTTCTTCGATGGTCTGATCGCTGTTGGCGAGCAATGCAACCAGCTTCGCACTATCAAGCGAGCTGCCGCCGCCAAGACCGATTACGCCATCCGCCTTCCAGTCACGTGCCCCCGCAATAGCGGCTTCGACGATTTTCTGGGGCGGGTCGGCTTCGACGTCAGAAAAGACCTGAACCGCGATACCGACGGCCTCAAGCGCATCTTGCGCCTTTTGCGCAAAGCCCAGTTTGACGATGCCGGGATCGCAGACAATGGTGACACGGCTGGCGCCGAGTTCCTTCATCAGGCTGCCGGTCTTGGCAATGCCACCGGCTTTGCAGACGATGCGCGGCGCGCTTCGGAACATGAAACTCATGATGTGTCTCCTTATCCGGGATCAGTTGGCATTCCCGGCGAGACCGCCGAGGCACATATATTTAATCTCGACGAAATCATCGACGCCGTATTTTGACCCTTCGCGGCCGATGCCGGATTCCTTGACCCCGCCAAACGGTGCTGCTTCGGTCGAAATGATGCCTTCGTTGATGCCGACGATGCCGTATTCAAGCGCCTCGCCAACCCGCCAGATGCGGCCGATATCACGGGCATAGAAATAGGCCGCCAGACCAAATGGCGTGTCATTGGCCATGCGAATGGCGTCTTCTTCGCTGCTGAATTTGAACAGCGGTGCAACCGGGCCAAAGATTTCTTCGGAGAAAATCCGCATATCCGATGTAACCCCGGTCAGGATGGTCGGGGTAAAGAAGTTGCTGTCGGGCTTGGCGCGATCACCGCCCAGAACAGCCTTTGCCCCGCGGGAAACCGCGTCCTCGACCAGTGCTTCGACCTTTTCGATTGCCTTGGCATTGATCAGCGGGCCTTGGGTAACTCCTTCTTCGGTGCCCAAACCCACGCGCAGTTTACCAACGGCCTTGGCCAGTTTGGCGGCAAAGACGTCATAGACACCTTCCTGAACCAGAATGCGGTTGGCACAGACGCAGGTCTGCCCGGCATTGCGGTATTTCGAGGCAATTGCACCTGCAACCGCCGCATCCAGATCGGCATCGTCAAAGACAATAAACGGCGCGTTACCGCCAAGCTCCAGGCTGACTTTTTTGACGGTATCAGAACATTGACGCATCAAAAGTTTGCCGACCTGCGTGGAGCCGGTGAAGGACAGTTTGCGCACGATCGGGTTGGCAGTCAGTTCACCACCGATTTCAGCACCATGTGATGCGGTGACGATATTGACTACGCCATCGGGGAACCCGGCGCGTTTGGCCAGTTCGACCAGTGCAAGCGCGGTCAGCGGGGTATCTTCTGCCGGTTTGATGACGACCGTGCAACCCGCGGCAAGGGCCGGGGCGCATTTGCGCGTGATCATGGCCATCGGAAAGTTCCATGGCGTGATCGCGGCAACAACACCAATCGGCTGTTTGACGGTGATGATGCGTTTGTCCGCCCCATGTGACGGGATAACATCGCCATAGATGCGCTTGCCTTCTTCGGCAAACCATTCAAGGAAGGACGCACCATAGGCGACTTCGCCGGATGCCTCTGCCAGGGGTTTGCCCTGTTCGCGGGTCATCAGCAATGCAAGGTCTGCTTGAGCGGTCATGCAGAGATCAAACCATTTGCGCAGCACATTTGCGCGTTCCTTGGCGGTTTTGGCCCGCCACGCCGGAAGGGCGGCATTGGCGGCATCAATCGCACGGCGGGTTTCGGCGGCACCCATATCGGGCACATCGGCAAGATGTTCGCCGGTGGCCGGGTCAACAACCGCAAAGGTCTTGCCGCTGTCGGATGCGACCCATTGGCCGTCGATATGCCCCTGGGTTTGCCAAAGGCCAGTATCATTTAGCTGGATGGTCATGGTGGCTATTCCTTTTCGTTACAGCACGGCGGCATAGATCGCGCGTGCGGCGTCGAACGTCATTTCACGCGGATTGTTGATCAAAAGGCGTTCCACCTTCATCGCATCGGTTGCCAGCATGTCGAGATCGCTTTCCGCCACGCCGACTTCGCGCAAGGTGCGGCTGAACGGCATGCGTTCGACCATGTCGGTCATGAAAGTAATGAAGCGATCACAGGCAGCATCGTCATTTGCGAACTTTTCATCCGGCAGAATGGCGCGGGCGAGTTCGGCATATTGAGATACGGCCGCATCCCGGTTGAATTTCAAAACTTCGATCAGGACCAGCGCATTACTGTGTCCATGCGGAACATGGAAATGCCCGCCTAGAGGATAGGCAAGGGCATGAACAGCCGCGACCGGGGCATTGGCAAAGGCCATTCCGGCCAGCATGGACCCCTGAAGCATGGCTTCACGCGCTTCGCGTGATGGGGTGGCAGAAACCGCATCATCGATATGGGCGGTCATCAGCTGCATCGCGCGGATGGCAAGTCCGTCCGACAGGGCGTTTTTCTTGTGCTTGGTGGTATAGGCCTCGATGGCGTGCACCATGGCATCAATGCCGGTCATGCCCGTGATCGGGGCCGGAAGGCCCATGGTCAGTTTGGCATCAAGCAGTGCGACATCGGGATAAAGCAGGCTGGACACGACACCCTTTTTCTCGTGCGTCGGTGTGGTGACAATCGAAATCGGGGTGACTTCCGAACCGGTACCAGCCGTGGTCGGCACCTGAATAAGCGGCAGGCGCGGACCCGTCGCCAGACCGATGCCATAGATCTCGTCAAGTTTCTGATCCTTGCCACACAGAAGGGCGACCAGTTTTGCGGTATCAAGCGATGACCCGCCACCCAGGCCGATGACGATATCGGCCTTGAAGTCACGGGCACCTTTGACCGCGGCAAGAATGCTTTCCTCGGGCGGGTCTGCCTGAACATCAGTCCACAGCAGGGTTTCAATCCCGGCCTCCTTAAGAGCGGCATAGGGAGCATCTATCAGGCCAACCTTTTGCAAGCCCGGGTCAGAGATGAGAACAGCGCGTTTTGTGCCGAACTCCTTGCAAAGCGCACCGAGTTTCACGGCGCCGTCGAACTCGCAAATGACGCGAGGGGTTGTTTCAAACACAAAGTCTGACATGGGGAACCTCGTCTTTTGACTTGTCTGTTGTCGGGGCTGTCGTCGGGATCAGGCGGTTTCCTGTTCAGCCTTGGAAACGGTGCCACGTTCGATGCGATAACTGCCTGCCACCAAATCGGCAGAGTGGGTGTCATCGGACTCAGAAATCAGGACACAAAGGCCACTGCTGCCGAGATCGGAAATGACTTCCGATAAACGGCGTGACAGCACCGGTGCGACCCCTTCAAACGGTTCATCAAGCAACAGAAGATTACGACCGGGCATCAATGCACGCCCGAGCGAGACCAGTTTCTGCTGACCACCGGAAAGTTGCAACGCACGGCGATCCCGGAACTGGGCGATTTCGGGCAGCAGGTCATAGACCCATTTCAACCGTTCCGCAGCGTCTGCAATACCGTTGGTCCAGGCCGGAAGAAGAATGTTTTCCTCGACCGTCAGTGACGGGATCAGACGGCGATCTTCGGGCATATAGCTGATGCCGGTTTTGGCACGGGCGAAATCAGGCTGCTTGCGCAGGTCCTGACCATCAAAGGTGATGGTGCCCTGATCTGCATCCAGAAGGCCCATGATGGCGCGCATCAGGGTGGTCTTGCCCGCCCCGTTATGGCCGATCAGGCCAAACATCTTGCCGGACGGTACTGAAAGCGAGACATCACGCAGGATCGGAATATTGCCGATCGAAACATCGAGATTGCGAATTTCCAGGGTCATGATGCGCCATTCCCTTGTTTGATGGTGGGACGATGGCCGGTCACAAGATCGCGGACCTGCTGATCGGCGAGAACTGCCGCAGGTTCGCCATCGGCAATGATTTCGCCGCTATAGAACGCCAGAACGCGCGAGACATAGCGTTCGACCACATCCATGTCATGTTCGACAAACAGAACGGTAACGCCATGCTGACGCACGGCGTTCATGACCGTATCCATCAGGCCGGTTTTTTCATCCATGCTGACGCCGCTGGTTGGCTCATCAAGCAACAGCATCTGTGGATTGCCGATCAATGCCATAGCGATATCAACCAGTTTACGCGCCCCCTGCGGGACGGCGGTCACCATTGAATCGCGATAGTTTGCGACACCGAATTCCTTGAGGATTTCCTCAGCCCTTGCGATGCGTGCATCGCTGCGAAGGGGGCTCAGGAAACTCGGTCGGGCGCTTTCGGCCGCAGCCAGCGCAACAATCAGATTGTCAAGCACTGTCATTTCGGGGAACAGCTGAGCGACCTGGAAGGAACGTGCCATTCCAGCACGTGTGATGGCACGCGGAGAATGCCCCATGATCGACTTGCCATTAAATAGGATCTCGCCCCGGGTCGGCTTGAGATAACCCGTCACCATGTTGATGAAGGTCGTCTTGCCGGCTCCGTTGGAGCCGATCACACCAACGACTTCACCCTTGTTGATCTGAATGTTCAAATCCTTTGCGGCGATGACCGCGCCGAATTCCTTGTTCAGTGAACGTGTTTCAAGAATGCAGGTCATGCCCGTTCTCCTGTTTTTTCACGGCTGACCAGGCTCCACAGCCCTTTGGGCAGGAAGATAATGACCGCAAGCAGCGTGAAACCGAGGATCATCTGCCAGGTATGAGGTACGAATTCGATGGCGTATGTCCGCACGAACGAGAAGACGATGGCGGCAATAAATGGTGCAGCCACGTGGCCCAAACCACCCAAAAGCGCGATGAAGACAAATTCGCCCGACGTGGTCCAATAGGCCATCTCCGGATCAACGTGGCCGGTCGCCAGGGCCGTCAGACCGCCACCAAGGGCCGATACCGCCGCCGCAGCAACATAGTTGCCATAAAGCAACCAGCGCGGTGAAAGACCGAGATATTCAACACGGACTTCATTTTCGCGAACAGCTTCGCAAATGACGCCAATGCCTGCCTTGGTGTAACGATGGATCAGAACAGCAACGATCAGACCAGAGATCACAGTCATGGTAAAGACGGTTTGCTGGCTGCCAGCACCGGCTTCGGGAGCCCAGCCGAACAGGGTCCAGTCATGAACGTTAAAGCCGTCCGTGCTTCCCAGTTCCTGGCTTTTGACAAGGATGCCAAACAGGATCATCGAAAATGCCAGCGACAGCATGGCAAAAAATATTTCGCGATAGCGCGTTAGTAACAGACCCAACAGCATTGCGATGATAATCGCGACAAACATGCCAAGTGACAGGGCGGCAACCGCATCATGAATGCCAAAGAACTGGCCGCCCATGCCGACAGTATAGCCGCCGATGCAATAGAAAAGCCCCTGGCCGAAGGATACAAGGCCGGAACGCATCTGCATGACGACACCCTGCACGACAAGTGCCTTGGCCAGTGCGATGGTCAAAAGGAAGATCAGCCAACCCGGCGAAACGAAGCCGAACAGAACGCAGCCAAGTGCGATCAGCCCGAGCGAGATTTCAGTTTTATCAAGACGCATGTCAGATTTTCCTCGCCAAAGTACGGCCAAACAGGCCTTCGGGACGGAACGCCAGAACCAGCGACATCACGCCATAAATGACGAATAGTTCGAATTCAGGAGCGTAGTGAACAGCGGCCGCACGACTCAGTCCGACCAGCAGGGCGCCGACTGCAGCACCACCAATGCTGCCAAGGCCGCCAATCACCACCACAGCAAAGGCCAGAACAATCACTTCAATACCTATGCCCGGTACTACCGAGATCGCAGGTGCGGTCAATGCACCGGCAAGTGCGCCCAGCGTGGTGCCCAGAACAAAGGTGATGGTGAACATCAGCTTCACGTTTACGCCCATGGCAACCGCGATTTCGCGGTCATGGATCACCGCACGCAGGACTTTGCCCTGGTTGGTGCGTTCAAGCCATGCCCACAGGCCAAGCCCAAGAAGTGCGGATACTCCGACCAGGGCGACGTCGTAATTTGAAACCTTAAGCAAACCGAGCGAAGTGCGCCCAAGTTCGGAATAAGGCTGGTATGCGAAATACGGGCTGACACCCCAGACGATTTTCATACCGTCTTCAAGGATCAGAAGAAGGGCATAGGTAATGATCACCATCAGGATTTCGTTGCGGCCATACATGAGGCGCAGCAATCCGCGTTCGATAATCACACCGACAATCAGGCCGGCAACCAGCGCGGCACCAACCAGCATCAAATAACTGACCCATGCCGGGCCGATGCCGTTGTTGAAATACCAGCCAACCAGTGACGCTGCTGAATAGGCGCCGATGGCATAAAAGCTGCCATGCGCCATGTTCAGGATGCGCATCACCCCGTAAATCACGGTCAGGCCGGCAGCCACAAGAAACAGCCACGATGCATAGATCGAGCCATCAATCAGGACGGCAAGAAGACTTGTCATCACAAATATCCAGTGTGCAGGGAAAGGGGCGGACATCCCAAGGGAAAAGGGATGCCCGCTGGATCAGGAAGCTCAGTGAAACAGAGCGTGTGTGCTTAGTTACATTTCGCGCCCGGGAAGCCGTCTGCGATCCAGTCCGCAGCCGCAACACCTTCGGGCGGGGTTACGCATTCGCCATCAAACGAAACAGCGTTCTTGATTGATGCAACGCCGTCTTCGTAGTGATATTCACCATAGGTAATACCCTGCATGGCCTGATGGCCATTGCCGCGCGCCATCTCAACCGTGCCTGAAACCGATTCAAAGGTTGCACCTTTCATCGCAGCAGAAAGTTGCTCTGCTGACGGGATTTCCTTGTCGGCGACACCGGCGTTCTCGGCGGCATATTTCAGACCAAGGATCGCCTGTGCCATCTTGGTTGCCGGGTAGACAGGCTCAATGTCATAGGCGTTTTGATAGACACCCTTGAACCAGGTGTTCAGTTCGTTATCCGGGGCAAACTGGCCGAACGGGCCACGAGCACCGATGATCATGCCGTTCGGGGCCTGATCTTTGTAGGTGGCAAACGATGCTTCGCCGCAAGTCAGAAGACCGGTTGCATCTTCAAGCAGGCCACGGGCATTTGCCTGAAGAACCAGTGCTTCCATGTCGCCACCCCAGAAGGAGCTGTGAACGATTTCCGGGCGCTTCACGGACAGGGCAGAGATTTCTGCGCCGTACTGGCCCTGATAGATTTTCGGGAACTGTTCTTCGACGATTTCGGCTTCGGGCAGGAGCGCAGATGCGGCCGCGGTGAAGTCAGCCCAGCTGTCCTGACCCCACGAATAGTTCTGCTGGATGCCGGCAAGACGGGTAACGTCCGGGCGGGTCGCGGCCAGATAACGAACTGCGCCGATATTATCGACCGATGCGTCAAGACCGGTCCGGAACATGTATTGTGCATCCGGGTTATCGGCAAACAGACGGGGAGTACCGCAATCATATGCGATGGTGAAGGTTTTCAGTTCTTCGGCAACTGGTGCGATTGCCAGGCAGTCGCCCGACGAAACATAGCCAATGACAGCATCGACTTTTTGCCGCTGAACAAGGTTGCGGTATTCTTCAACCTGCTTGGTCGCACCGCCAGCCTCGTCGATGATGACGGCTTCGATTTCGGCGCCATTGATACCGATCTTGTCGTAAGGTGCAGGCAGGTTGCCCTTGTTCAGTTCTTCAACAAGAACCTTGGCGGCATTAGCCGACGGAACGCCGAACGGGCCAGCTGCCGGACCGGACAGGAAGGTCACGATCCCGACGCGGAATTTGCCGTTTTCAGCGGCCGATGCAGAACCGGCTGCACCTGCTGCAAGGGCAAGCGCTGCGACGCCCGATACAAGATGTTTGCTGAATTTTGATTTATTGTTCTTCACTATTTCCTCCCTTGGGAAAGGTCATGGAGTTGGCGGTGGAACTGCCTCCGACCCGCCTGCCACGGCATCGCGGCGACGTTTGACCATCTCTTTGGATGGCTTGAGGTCTTCGGCATCGTAGATCGCCCAATTCCCGACCATCAGTTTCGATGGTGGAAAGTCTTCGTTGTGGACGACCGTGCCCACGGCTTGCGCCTGGACAATCTGGTGAGTTTCGGGATCGATGTAGGATGCAAAGCCCGGCGGATCTTCGGGCAGGGCCAGTTGCAATCCTTCAAGGGCGGTAATCAGCGCGCGGTCATCATCCACGCCGCCTGCCTTTTCAATGGCGCGTGCAATGGCGATGATCCCGGTATAGGCGCCTTCGGCCGCATAAGTCGGATAACGCCCGGTCATGTCGTGAAACTGTTTTACGAACCGCTTGTTCCGGCCCGTTTCGGGCCAGTTATTGTGATGGCGAGCCGAAAGGATCAATCCCGGATAGGGTTGATCACCAAGGGCCATCATCACATCATAATTGGCGCCTGTGTCGAAATTGGCCAGACGGGTGGTTTCAAAGAACCGGGTTGAGGCTGCCTGTTTGATAAAGGCGATGAAATCCCCGCCCCAAAGGGCGGTTACGACCACGTCGGCTTTTGCTGATTGCAGGGCATTGATGTAGATCGAATAGTCCGGCTCATAGAGCTTTGGCCACAGGTCGCCGACGGTTTCATATTCGACACCCAATTCATCAAGGGCAAGTTGCAGATCCGTCCAGGAAACATGGCCGTAATCATAATCCGGTCCGACAAAGGCAAGACGTTTCCACCCGGTTTCCTTTTGCAGATCACGTAAATAACGGGCACCGGCTGCCATCGATGTCCAGCTGTCATTGGTGACGCGGAAGTAATAATCGTGGCCTGCCTCGATGCTTAGCCGTGATGATGCATGATCGGTTCCGACCATAATGATTTTTTCAGTCCGGGCCAGGTCGCTTACGGCGTGGGCAACACCAGATGACACTATGCCGCAGAAGAATTTGGCATTGTCATTGGTGATAAAATCCTGCGCCAGACGAACCGCATAGGATGCCTTTGATCGCGGATCATCTGCGATGACGCGAAGATTGGGTACATCAAGGCCGGATTTGGCTTCGGCTTCAAGGTCCTGAAGTGCGATTTTGATTCCGGAAATACTGTCGCGGCCATATGTGGCCGACCGTCCGGTCATTGGGTACAAACAGCCGATGACAGCATCTGCGTTCTGTGCAGATGCGCCCAGCTCAAAACGTTCTGCCTGTGCGGTATTGGCCGCAAACAGTGCGAACGTGGCTACAATAATGGTGATGCACCCGGAAACCGGGTGTTTGAGCATCTCCATGACTTTCCTCCCTGCGAATGGTTGTTCCATTCGCGTTTGTACCTTTGTCTCGCTATTCCGCAAAGGCTGTGCCAGTTGCGAAATTTCGGCGCAAAGTCAGGAAAGCCGCGCGATTGACCGTTTTGGGCCAAAATCATGGAGCGGTCTTGAGCGCGAATTTGAGCGTTAGGCGCTCAAACAGTAAAACACCCTTGAGCGGAAACCGCTCAAGGGTGCGTCGAAAATGCTTCGGGTTGGGGATAAGTTACTGCAGGCCCAGCCGTTGCAGACGACGTTTCAGGGCATGGCGCGAAATGCCAAGGATTTCTGCTGCGCGGCCTTTATGACCGTCGGCCTGATCAAGCGCATCTTGGACCAGATGACGCTCGGTATTGTCCATGCGGTCTTGCAGTTGCGCATTGCCATCCGAATACCCGCTTTGCAGATCATTCGGGTTATTATCCGTAGCGTGGAATTCGGCCGGCAACAGGTCCGGCGAAATCTGTTTGGACGGATAAAGAATGGTCAATCGCTCAATCAGGTTTTTAAGCTCGCGCACATTGCCACGCCAGCGATGATGGCGTAGCAGTTCAAGGGTCGCATCGTCAAAGTGGATCGGATGGCAACCTTCGGCTTTGGCCTGATGATCGGCGAAATGATCGACCAAACTGATAATGTCCTCGCCGCGGTGGCGCAGTGCGGGAATGTCAATGGTGATGACGTTCAGTCGGTAAAACAGGTCTTCACGGAAATTTCCCTGACGGACTTCTTCCGCAAGGTCGCGGTTGGTCGCGGCAATCACACGCACATCAGCCGATGCGGAATGCTCGCTTCCTACCGGGCGATAGTCTCCGTTTTCAAGGAAGTGCAGAAACTTCGCCTGTAGGGCCAGGGGCAATTCGCCGATTTCATCGAGAAACAGACTGCCGCCATCAGCAAGCCGGACAAGGCCGGTACGTTTCTGATGCGCTCCGGTGTAGGAGCCCTTTTCCGCACCAAACAATTCGCTTTCAATCAGCTGTTCTGGCAGCGCGGCACAGTTGACTTCGATAAAGGCGTTTGAAGCGCGCGGGCTTTCGCCGTGAATGGCGCGCGCAACCAGCGCCTTGCCAGTCCCGGATTCCCCTTGCAGCAGGATACGGCTGGCACTGCTTTGTGCAACGCGGCCGATTGTCGTGCGCAATTCGCGCATCGGCGCACATTCACCGATCAGTCCGTTGGTCGGGACATTGCGCTTGCGGTGGTAATCAAGCTCAAGTGCAGTGCGGTTTTGATCAAGGGTAGTGTTGATCGTATGGATCAACTCATCGAGTTCAAACGGCTTGCTTAGGTAGTCAGCTGCACCGAGTTTGACGGCTTTCACCGCCGCACGGGTATCGCCATGAGCCGAAATCATGATGACGGGCACGTCGATATCAAGTTTGCGGATGCTATCAAGCACCTCCATTCCATCCGCACCGGGCAGGCGCAGATCAAGCAGGATGATATCGAATTTGTTTTCACGGACTTGCAGAAACGCATCTTCTCCGGAATGGACGCCGGTGACATCCATGCCTTCGGTACGAAGCGCAAAGTTTAGTGATCGGACGAATGATTCTTCATCATCAACGATCAGAATCCTGATCTTGCGGGGCATTTTTCGATGTTTCCTCCTTTGAAGTTTCCGGTTTCGTTGCCGGGAACTTCAATGTGATTGTCGTGCCCTCTTGCGGGGCACTTTCAATATTGATGGTACCGTTATTTGACTCGACCAGTTGTTGGCTGATTGTCAGGCCAAGTCCGGTTCCTTTGCTTTTCATGGTAAAAAATGGCTGCACAACGTCAAGTAAATGCTCTTTGGGGATGCCGGCTCCATCGTCGGTGATGCGTATTTCTACCTGGTCCTTGTGGCGTTCTGCTCGCAGGCTAACCGTGCCGTCGGGCTGGCATGCCTGAATGGCGTTGATCCCGATATTAAGCAGGATCTGTAACATCTGATCCGGGTCGACAAAGATCGTCAGACGGGAATCGCCACTGGTATAAAATCGGACATGGGCCTCTTCGGCGACCGGGATCAGTACCCGCGATGATTGGCGGAACAAATCACGTATTTCTGTTACCTGGGGGCATGCTTCCCCCGGTCGGCCATAGGCCAGAAGGTCATTCACCACGCGTGACAGGCGATCAATCTGATGACCCATATCATCCAGAAGCGTCTTGCGCTCTCCATCAGGTTCCTTGCGAACAAGGGCTTGAACAGTGGTTTTCATGGTGGCCAGAGGATTGCGGACTTCATGGGCAACGCCGGTGGCAAACTGGCCCAGAACGGCAAGCTTTTCAGCCCGCACCGTACGATCAATCAGGTCTTTAAGTTGCCAGGCCATGGTGTTGAAGGCCTTGGCGACTGTGCTGATTTCATCGCGCCGGCGACCTTCGGGCAGACGATAATAGAGATCACCCGACGCAATACTATGTGCCCCCTGAACAAGCGTATCGACCCGTCGACGCAGGCTGCGTGACAAGGCAAAAAAGATTGCCAGTATAACCACAATGATTACGGCCGCAGTCACCGCGAGCCAGAAACGCGTTTCGTCAATAGGTTGCAGGATAGTGCCCGGTCTAACACTCATCACAAGGTTCCAGCCCGGAAGGATGCTTGGACCTTCGATCAGCTCGCCATTGACTTCGGTGGGGCGTCCGGTTGCATCAAGAACAATGCCACCCGGCGTGCGCAAAAGCGGATCAATCACGCCCGATACCCCGGCACTTGCCAACAGTTCGGTCAGTGATGCCAGACGGACATGCAGGCCGACAGAGGTGTTCTGCCCCAAACCGGTATCACGGATGTGGGCCCGCATCAAAATCCAGCCGGAATTTCCATTCTCAGGCAATTTGGGACCGATGAATTCAATGCCTTCATGTTCGACCCGCGGAAGGCCGGAAATATCCCAGCCGTTTTTGGACCAGTATGGTGGACCCGATGCAGCTTGCCCGGCGACCAGTCGATCAAGATTATCGTACCAGTCAAAAAACAGGACACCATAAAGGTCGGGAGAATCCGCCTCGACCCGAAGCAGGGTCAGAGCTTCTTCGGCCTGTGGAGAGTTTGGAGCCTCAATGAATGCGGGCATGGCTGGATGGTTTGACAATGTTACCAGCTGATAGATGCGCGTATCGAGAAAAGCGGAGAGCTTGTTTGACGTAGCCGCGACCTGCGCGCTAAGTCTCTCCCCTGTAAGCCGGTCAATCAGTTCATTGGAAAAACGCTGGTAGAAGAAGCTGATTGCGACAATTGCGCATACAACAACGCCTACCGATAACAATGTATATCGGCCCACAAGGCTCAGTCGTTGGTTTCGGGACCAGTGAAACCTGAGCACCCTTTGCCCCCCCCCCAGCATGGTCGACTTCTTAAGCAATCTAACCAAGGTAAAATTCTCTAGAAGCAACTCTGCTTTGTAAATTCATCTGGTGTAGAAACGGCGGAAGAATAGCACATGGCCAAATGGACATTTCTACGTGTCTTTTGGTTGAATGCCTTCCTGATCGACGAGATCCCTAAATCGTGTAGATCATAGCGCTGATTTGCACTTTTCCTAGTCACATTCCCATTTCGCCTAAAGTTATCTCCAGCAAACGTAAGATAATGGATGAGGTAACCAAACCCATCCTGCTCATCAACAGCCTGCGCTTTGATCACACAATGCTCTCTGGTTTGATACAGCTTGAGAAAATCGTATTGGTGGTTGCTGATGCGGGGCCTTCAGAAACGGCGCGTGTGCAGATTGTGGCGGTTGGGTGGCTTGTGGTTGCTGGCGACAAGTTCTCTGCGAAGAAGTCGAGTTGCAGGTTTAAATTAGCCCTTCCAAGGCGATGGGTGTGCCGAAACCTGATCCGATTTTGGCACACCCAGGCAAAGTTAACTGCGTGGTGGATAAGTGCCGTCCATGGCAATGCAATATGTGAGTGCCGTTGTTGGATCCATCACATTGACCAGTTGACTTCCACCAGTGTCACCAAGGGCAACAGCAACGGTACCACTTGCTTCAAAGCCGGCAATTTCAACCGGACTTCCAGTACCCGCGCCGTACAAATTGGCAGTCGTGTTTGGCTGGAACGGGTTTTGACCAATTGCTTGAAGGTAGTTCTCAGAGACGCTTGGTGTCGGTGAGGTGCCAAGCCCATCATACACGTCTAATTCTGCTGTCGCTCCCCCCTCTGCGATTGCAGCATGATTGTGCGTAGGCATCTGTGAAAGAGCAAGGCGGACATATTCCCGCCCGCGCCACTGGCCTAGGTCTATGTCAGTGAGGCCGATACCTTGGCCTACACCAATCGGGGTGCGTCCTTGCATATTTGGTAGTTGAAATGTGCTGCGGCAGTTGCCGCCCCATTGGCATCCCGTCAGCGAAAACAAGGCAGAGTATTCGTTCACGTCCTCATATTGCCCGACCAGTGGGGCATAGCCTCTGGGGCAGAAATTGGCCGCTGTCATGCATACCTCGCCAAGATATGGCTCGGTCGGACATGCAGCGACAGAGATGCTGCCAGCGAGCACAAACGCAAAGGAGCAGGCTGCAAGCTTCATTTTCGACTGACGTTGCTTCTGGCGTCCGAATGAATTTGTCATTGTATCCTCGTGATAATTGCATGAGAAAATGGCGCTGTTTTGGCTGCTGCCTTTTCTCATATGACCGTCAGTTTTGATTTCAGTCGCGTGGTGGGTATATGCCCATTGTGGCGATGCAATAGGTCATTGCCATTACCGGCCCCTGAACATCTACCGGCACCTTTCCGCCAGTTGTGCCAATGGTGACATCTATCCCGCTTGAGGATGTGCTTACGCCGCCCAATTCAATCGGCATTCCGGTGCCAGTTCCATACAGGTTTGCGGTCGCGTTTGGAACGAACGGATTTTCTCCAACGGTTTGCAGATAATTATTGTCTTCTGATGGAGACGGGGATGCGCCAACTCCATCACGGGCTTCGAGTGTTACGGACAGGTTGCTCAAGGTTGCTGTTGCAGTATGTGTGTGTGCAGGCAGTTGTGAAATATCAAGTGTTACATCTTCCTGTCCGCGCGATTGTCCGAGCTGGATGGGGGTCAGGCCTGGTCCGGTTCCTGTACCAATACCCGCACGGCCGCGCATGTCCGGAATCCCGAAACTGGTTCTGCAGTCGCCGCCCCATTTACATCCCAGCAGGGAATAAAGAGCGTTGTTGCTTGAGATCGTCATCAATTGGCCCCTCATCTCCGCATAGCCGCGGGGACAGAAGTTGGCGACCGTTGTACAGACCGATGCAAGATAAGGATCTGTAGGGCAAGCCTTTGCAAAATTTCCGATAACAAACAATGTCGCAAGTCCCGACGCTGTGCCCATGGCGAAGCGTTTGGCGCGGTTGGTGAATGTGGATTTGAGCATGAGCATTAACTCCCTTATACGAATATGTCGGATTTGGTTTCACTGGTCTTGAAAGTTGATTGGTTCCGAGCGTGATAGAATTAGAGGGGGGGGGGGCTTTTTTGACGTTGGCAATGCGGATTTGTGTCAATCCGTGATGAAGAATTTTGAAATTGGTTCTCGCACATTTTTTGTTTTTATTCTTACGGTTAGTAGCGATTTTGCTGTCCCGGATTTACTATGAATTGAATTCCGCGTTCAAACTACACCCTAAAACCTGACAGATTCTGACAAGGTGATTTCTTTGTTGGATAAAGCCGTTTTTGGAGGCACAAATACGGGTAAGGATGGTTGTATATTGTTGTCTAGGTACGATATATACAATCGCTAGTTGTTGTGCTGCCATACGGTGAATACGTTGAAGAATTTTCTTACGCGAAGTCAGGAAAGCGCCCCTCGTTCTATTCCTGGTTTCGATGCTGTCGCCCCGATTGCGCTTGAACCGCGCTTTATGTTTGATGCTGCCGGCGCTGCAACTGCCGCCGACAGTGCGGAACAAGCGCAGGCAGATGCTGAAGCCGAGCAGGTAACGCATCAGGAAAGCGACACCTCCTCATCCAACGGCGATGGTTTGCAATCAGAAGATGTGGCGAATCAGTCCGATGTTCTGACGTCGGGCAGCGAGTTCGATATTCTACGTATGGCCGATGCCGCCCAGAATGGTGGTCGCAAGGAAGTTGTCTTCATTGATGGCAGCCTGACAGACATTGACGACCTGATTACCGGCATTGGTGACGGCGTTGAAATTGTTGTGCTGGATGGCAATGCCGATGGGCTTGATCAGATCGTCGCATGGGCGGCTCAGAACGCGGACTTTGATGCGCTTCACATCATCAGTCATGGCGCAGAAGGCGTGGTCTATCTTGGTGATATGGCGCTTAATTCTGAAACGGTCGTTTCACGCGCAGATGACTTGGCTGCTATCGGTTCATCTCTTGCCGAAAGTGGTGACATCCTGCTCTATGGCTGTCGCGTAGCCGGTGGTGACGGAAAGGCCTTTGCTGACGCACTTGCGCTGGCAACAGGAGCAGACATCGCTGCATCTGTCGACGATACGGGCGCGTCAAATCTTGGCGGTGATTGGGAACTTGAATATGCGACGGGTGCGCTGGAGGGCATGGCGTATAGCTCAAGCTATGAACACCTGCTTGCTACCGACAATATGGATTCTGCAACCGCGTCAGGTACGACCGTTACCAGCACAGTGGACGGCATTGGCTATACAATAGCCACATCATCGGGCGGCAGTTGGTTTGAGTTTTCAGGGCAAACCGTAACATATACTTCTGGTGGGTCAGGTACGGTTCCTTTCATTGGTGGTCACTTCTGGGGGCAGGCGACCGGAGACGGGACGAGCTACACGTTTAATTTCAACAGTCCGGTAAATATAACCAGTATTGGAATGTTATCGGTTTCCACGGAAGCCGGCGCAACGTATGTTTTCAGTGATACTACTTCGGGTTCATCAAACAGTAACGTGAACGTGGCTTTTAGCAGCCTGGATGGCGTTACCATGACCATGGGTGGCGGATATCACGCTACGAATGTCTCTTTGGGATGGACTGCTGTCAGTTCATTTACTGTCACCTTGACTGGTGGTGATGGGAACATGCGATTGGCATTTGACGATTTGATCGCGTCGGCAGCCCCGGCAAATAATGCGCCGACACTGACTGGCGCCCCATCAAGTATTACTGTTACAGAAGACGTTTCGACCAACATCGATCTGTCGGCCATTACAGTTGCTGACAGTGATGGGGATAACCTGACAGTAACGCTTGAAGCGAACGCAGGTGTCATGACCGCGACCAGTAACGGTGGCGTGACTGTAAGCGGATCTGGCACCGGAACCTTAACGCTTTCCGGATCAGCTGCGAACATCAATACCTACCTCGATACCACAACAAATGTGAGCTATCAGGGTGCATCGAATGCGAGCGGGAACAGCGCAGCGACCATCTCGGCCAAGGTCAACGATGGCACGGTGGATTCCTCAACCAGCTCTATCACGGTGAATATTACGGCGGTTAACGACGATCCGACAGGCACGTCTATGCCTGCGAGTGTCTCGGTTACCGAAGACACGCTTTCAAACGTCAATCTGTCGGCAGCAACTTTTGCAGACGTGGACGGCGATACGTTGACGGTAACGCTTACAGTTTCAGCAGGTACCTTTGCGACGCCAGCAGATGGTGCTGGGGTCGGCGGCGGTGTGACGGAAACGCTGGTCAACGCGACGACAATAACACTTGTCGGCAGTGCCGCTGATATCAACACGTATCTCGACTCCTCCAGCCGTATTCAGTACACACCAGCTTCAAATGTAACAGGCAACAACGTTGCGACGATTACTGCGACGGTGAATGACGGAAACGGGAGCGGCGACGTTGCCGCGGGTACGACACAAATCAACGTGACCGCTGTCAACGATGCGCCGGTTCTGACGGGCCTTGATGGAACACCGGCCTTTACCGAGGGCGGGTCGGCCGTTGTTCTGGACTCCAATGTGACAGTGTCTGATGTCGAGCTTGCAGCGCTTAACGGGGGCAATGGAAACTTTGCTGGCGCAACGCTGGTTCTGGTCCGGAACGGTGGCGCGAATGCTGCTGACGTCTTTTCGATGCTTACGGGTGGTAACCTGACGCTGAATGGCTCGAACATTGAAAGCGGTGGCAATGTCATTGCAAGTTTCGATACCTCAACATCCGGCCAATTGACGATCACGTTCCAGAACAATGGGACGATCCCGACCACTGCGCTTGTCAACGAAGTGATGCAGGGGATCCGGTATAGCAACTCATCGAATGACCCGGCATCAAGCGTGCAGATCGACTGGACCTTCAGTGATGGTAACTCCGGTAGTGCTCAAGGAACTGGCGGTGCACTGATTGCGACCGGCTCGACCACGGTCAGTATCACCAATGTGAATGACGCGCCGACCCTCTCTGCGACGGGTGGGAACCCGACCTATGTCTAGGGTGCAGGTGGATCTGACCTGTTTAACACGGTTACGGCCTCTACGGTTGAAAGTGCTGATCGCTTTAGTGCGATGACGATGACGGTCACAAACGTTTCGGATGGTGCATCGGAAATTATCAGTTTTGATGGTTCCGATGTTGCAATGACCAATGGCAATTCGGTGACATCCGCAACCAATGGTCTGACCGTGAATGTATCCGTCACCGGAAGCACTGCGACGATTAGCTTCACTGGTGCCACCCTGACAGCTGCACAGATGCAGACATTGGTCGATGGGCTTTCCTATCGTAACACCAGCGATAATCCGACGACTTCCGGAAACCGCGTTGTGACCATTACCGGCATCACGGATAACGGTGGTACGGCCAATAGCGGTAGCAACAGTGCCGCACCGAACCTTACATCGACGGTTTCGCTGACAGCTGTGAACGATGCGCCGGTAATCGGGAACCTTAATGGTGACAATAGCGCATTGCAGCCGGGTAATACATCGAACATTGATAAGGATGGTAACTTCACGCTGAGCAATGCGGACTCTGCTGATTACAATGGCGGGTCACTTGTAATCACGCCAAACGGTGGCAACAGTGCGAATGGTAGCTTCAGCTTTGACGGTACGAATGTGACCTCTGGCGGTGATGGGATGATTGTAGCAGGTGAAACCATCTTGGTTGGTGGTGTTGCGATTGGTACGGTGCACGCGACCAACGATGGTCAAGGTGGTAACACGCTAACCATCACATTTAACACCAATGCAACCAACGCCCGCGTCGAGACACTGGTTCAAAACACGCGCTGGTCAGCCTCTGCCGGGTCAGGTGCGCAGTCATTTGACCTTGTTGTTAATGACGCCGATGGTACTGCAAACTCCGGTGCTGAGGCCGCCTCGGCAACCTTTACCATGACCTTGGGTAATCCGGCGGTAATTGCCAACCTTGGTGGTGATAGTGTGAACTTCACCGAGGGGGATTCAGCTGTTGCGCTAGATTCCGGTGGTAACCTTACGATCACGGATGCGGATAACCCGGCGAACTTCAATGGTGGTAATCTGACGGTGACAGTTTCGGCTAATGCACAGGCCGGTGAAGATATTCTGACCCTGATTACGACCGGAAACGTCTCCTTGTCCGGGACAACGGCCGGTTCGAACGTGTCAGTTGGTGGGACCGTGATTGGTACGTTGGGCAATAACATTGCTGCTGGTAACAATCTGGTTATCAACTTCAATAGCAACGCGACCGTGGCGCGCGTGCAGGATTTGGCACGCGCGGTAGCATATCAAAACGATAGCCAGAACCCGACGGCATCTACACGCAGTGTTTCAATTACGCTAACGGACAACGACGGGCTTGTAAGCACGGCAGCGGTCAGCTCGGTTGTTGTTGCTGCGGTTAACGATGCACCAACACTCAGCCTCGCCAATGGCGGAACCACCACGATTTCTGTGACAGAGGATACTGCAGGCAACTTTGATTTGTCGGCAATCACGATTTCCGACGTTGATAACACCAGCCTCACAGTGACTATCGCAGTTTCAGGCGGAACGCTGACAGCGTCCTCTTCGGGCGGTGTCACAATTGGCAACTCAGGTACGGGAAGCATCACTCTTCAGGGGACTACCGCAAATATCAACACCTATCTCGCGACGGCATCGAATATTCAATATACAGGTGCTGCGAACGCGAGTGGCACGGCGACGGCGACCTATACAATCCACGCCAATGACGGCACGACCAATCCGCAGATTGGCAGTGGCAATATCGACATTACTGCGGTCAATGATGCTCCTGCTATCGGAAGCCTTTCTGGAGACAGCGTGAATTACACTGCCGGCCAGACACTTAAGCTTGATGTCGGACAGAATGCATTGGTCACAGACGTTGATTCCACTGATTTCAATGGAGGAACCCTAACCGTCAGCATTTCGGCAGGCCTTGTGGCGGGTGAAGACCTTCTGACAATCTCGACTTCAGGTACGACGATCACGCTTGACGGGACAACGGCCGGTTCGAATGTGTCAGTTGGTGGGATCGTGATTGGTACGTTGACGAATGCAATTGAGGCCGGGAGCGACCTTGTTATCAGCCTTGGTGCCAATGCAACGCCGGCGAATGTTCAGGAGGTAGTGCGTGCGGTTGCTTACCAGAATACGGCAGGTACACCGACCTATGCGAACCGAACTGTAACCTTCAGTCTTTCTGATGGCAATGCAACGAGCAATGCGATCACGACTACGATTGTTGTGGCCAAACCGACGACCACAACAACGCCGCCACCAGTGACACCGCCTACGCCGACACCGGCTAAGGTAGTGACGCCGCCGCCGCTCCTGCAAATACCGGGAACGACAGCAGGTGGTGATGCAGGAACGCCGGTCAGTAATGCGATTACCACAAATGCTGGCGGAAGCGGTAGTGCGGGTCCGATCATCGCGGGCGGGAATATCCAGACGACGGTTACTGGTCAGCTTGGCAATACGAGCCCAATTGGCAACTCCGGGACACCAGTATCAGCCGGCTTGAATTCTTCGCAAGTGGGCAGTGGTCTTGACGGTGGTACATCCATCCTTTCCAGTAATCTAGGCACCGGCGGCGCAGTCGGTGGTGGATTGGGGGGCGGCCTTGGCGGTGGCATAGGCAGCGGCTTGGGCAGCGGTCTTGGTGTGGGTCCAGTGCAGGGTGGCGCTGGAGGGTTTGGCGGTGCAAGTGGCGGCTCCAGCGTTGGTGGAGGTGTTGGACCTGCTGGCGGTCTGGCGCCAGTTGGTGTTGGTACGGGACTTGGTGGGAGTTCTGACGCTGGTGGACCGTCGGACGGCCTTGATGGTCTGCCGTTAGGACAGCCAGGTGGCTCGCCGGGTGCTGAAGGACAGGATGGCACTCCGCCAGCTGAAGGTAACGGTGCGTCTGAAAGTGAAGGTGGTGATCAGGCTGCCCTGAAAGAGGGGGGCGATGACTTGGCCCCGGCTTGGCAGGGGGATTTCAGCGGTCAACTGGCTGCTTTTGGTGGTATGTCAGATCAAGAGGCGAAACTTCTTGCCAAAGCATTGACGCTTCACCGTATGCCAGTATGAAGACCAAACGGGTGTTTGGTTTGAATAATTGGGAGATACAGATTCACCGGGTGATTTAACGCTTCAAGAAATGAGCCCGGATCGGATTTGGACTTGGATTGAATATATCTGGTTTTCGTTAGGCTAAATTTGAAACGCCGAATGAAAACAGACTATTGGGGGAACTGGACTTGGTTGCTGGAACTGTCAAAAAATCGGGAGTGATTCGCAAGTGGCGACGTCTTGTCGTTGCGGCAGGTGCTGTCGCATTTCTATCTGCATGTGCTGTCACACCCGAACCGCTGACGAGTGCGGATGACAATGCACGCGTAGCAGAGGATCTTGATCGACTGTTTGCAAAGCAGGAAAAAATCAGTGGACCTCTAAGCCTTGAAGAGGCAATCGCGCGCGCTCTCAAGTATAACCTTGATCACCGGCTTAAGCTTATGGAAGAAGCCGTTGCAATGGGGCAACTTGACGTAGCTAATGTCAACTTGCTTCCGGATGTTGTTGCATCATCTGGCTGGACCCGACGCAGTAAACAAGACGCGACTTACAACGAAGATAAGACATCAACTTCGACAAGTTCGGACAAAAACGTTCGTGACAGTGATCTAACAGTGAGTTGGAACGTTCTTGATTTTGCCATTGGCTACATGCGTGCCAATCAACAGGCAGATATGGCATTGATCGTCAAGGAACGCCGTCGCCAAGTTATTCACAACGTCATAAATGACACGCGCAGCGCCTATTGGCGGGCCGCTGCGGCAGAACGAGCACTGACGCAATTTGAACCGGTTCTCGAAGAAGTACGGCAAGCCCTTTCGCGTGCTGATACCCAGGTTCGCGAACGCGTGGGGGCACCGCTTGATGCGCTGAGCTATCAGGAAGACCTCCTGTTGACATTGCGAGAGCTGGAAACGCGGCGTCGGCAATTGATTGAGGCACGGACCGAACTTGCTGTATTGATGAATATTCATCCCGACAGCGAATTTACCCTCCAGGCGGCCACGGAGACTGACCGTGAGCCGTTGCCTGTCATTAAAGAAACAGCAGAGACACTTGAGCTCGAAGCCCTGAAGAACCGCTCCGAACTGCGGTCTGAAGCCTATCAGATGAGGATCAATCAGCAGGAAGCCAAGATTGCGATCGTCCAGATGGTTCCCGGATTGAATTTCAGCGCAGGTATCAATCACACAACTGATAGCTACAAGGTAAATTCGAAATGGTACGAAGGAGCGATTAACCTCTCCTGGAATTTAATGCAGGTGTTCAAAGCACCTGCAAACATGCGCCTCGCAGACAGCCAAATTGAACTTTCAGAAGTTCGTCGTTTGGCCTTGAGCATGGCCGTAATCAGTCAGGTCAATATCGCACAGTTGCGCTTTGCTCATTCCAAGCGCGACTTCGAACTGGCCGAACGGATTGCCGAGGTCCAGGGCAATATCGCTAGAACAATTGATGCCAGCCAGTCGGCTAACACTGTTGGTGAAGCTCAATCAATCCGTGCCGATGTTCGAGCCTTGCTAAGCAATCTGCAGCGCGACATGGCATACGCTGATTTGCAAGCATCATATGGCCGGTTGTTTGCCTCGATTGGCGCTGATCCCTTCCCGAGCGAGATACCTGACGAAAGTGTCGATAGTCTGGCCAAGGCAGTGGGAGAGGTTTTGGCAAGATGGAACCGCGGCGAATTCGATGCCCCGGGTGCAAAAGTTGCAACTGCGGATGACCAGGGAGAAGAAATCACCAGGGAAAGTCAGCAGGCAGTCCTTCAATAATGATTGTTACGCGTACATCGATGCGAGGATGCAAATTTCTTGGCGCTCGCAAGACAGCGAGGATTAACGTGGCAAGCTACTTCTGTTGGCTTGCCGTGTTGGTTGTTGGCGGGCAATCCGCAAGTTTTGCTCAGGATGCGTTCGAGAGTCGGGTGTTGGTCTCAACGCGTGAACACGCAGTTCTCTCGGGCGAGCTCGCCGCACGAATTGAAAACATTGCGGTAAGACCCGGGGCAAGTTTCAAGAAGGGTGATTTGCTGATTGCGTTTGATTGCCAATCTTACAAGGCCCAACGGGCAACTGTTGCAGCTGACCTTCGCAGGGCAGATGCACAGCTGAAATCGCAACAGCGGTTGTTTGAATTGCGTAGCGTTGGGGAGCTTGATGTCATTATGGCTGAGTCGGCGCGCGACAGTGCAAAGGCCCAGTTGCAGTTGCAGGATGTCTATCTTGATCGCTGCAAAATTAACGCTCCTTATGATGGCGTAGTTGTAGAATGGCGTAGTCAGCCCTACCAGATCGCCAATCCCGGCGACGAAATCATTGAAATTATCGGGTCGGGGAATCTGGAACTTGAATTGATTGTGCCATCGCAATGGTTGTCATGGCTTACGGTGGGCGACACGTTCAAGGCGCGTATTGACGAAACCGGCATGATTGTAACAGCCCGCACCGAGCGGATTGGCTCTCTCATTGATGCAGTCAGTCAAACTGTAAAGGTTTTCGCTGTTCTTGACGATAAGGAAGATCAACTTCTTCCAGGTATGAGTGGTATAGCGATTTTTGACCCAAAACCCTGAGTGTGGCTGATTTCTATTCTGCCTTGAAACAAGTTTAGTCTGATAAAGCGTATGAATTCCATTTCTGCATCCGCGGTTTTACTAAGCCTTCAGAGATCTATTCGGCAAGCACCGGATCTGACGGCACTGCGCTTTACTGCAGTCACAGAGACAAGGCGATTGGTTTCATATCTGCAGGCGATTCTGTGCATACGCGGATCTGATGGTAAAGAACGGGTGGTTGCCGTTTCAAATGTACCGACCGTTGATCGCAATGCGCCGTTCATCCGGTTCGTCGAAAAGCTTGTCAATCGGTCAAGAGACCAAGAGAAAGCAGCATTCTGGTCTCGTTCTGCTGACGGGGGCGACTTTGCTAATGACTGGCAGGAGTTCCTCAGGGAAAACATCCTTTATCAACCGGTCTTTGCCCCAGGAGGAAAGCGTCTCGGGACACTGCTTTTGATCAGAGATGACCAATGGCAAGAAGCGGAAGCGCTATTGCTAGAGCAGATGACAGACGCCCTTGGACACGCTTGGAATGCGTTAGCACCCCAGAAAAAACACCGAGACATTCTAGGCGAGAGTAAAAGCCGAAGAATCTTGGTGTACTTGGCACTGATTGCATTAATTCTTGTGATGGTTATGCCAGTGCAACAGAGCATCATCGCGCCCGCAACAGTCCGACCCCGGGCGCCAATCATGATTGCAGCACCGATCAGGGGCGTCATCAGAGATGTTGCGGTCCGGCCCAACGCTACCGTCAGGAAAGGTGACTTACTATTCTCCCTTGAAGATGCGGAGCTTCGAGCAAACTACGAAATTGCACTGCGAGCAGTTGATATGGCTGCTGCTGAGCTAAGACGTGCGTCCCAACAGGCATTTGGCGATGCCAAAGGTCGATCTGAGGTTGCCTTACACCAGACGCGACTTGAACTTCGCAAAGAACAGGCGGCTTTCAGCGAATATCAATTGTCCCAAGTTGATGTTAAAGCGCCGCAAGCGGGGATTGCAATATTTGGTGATCCTAATGACTGGCGGGGACGCCCTGTCTCGACTGGTGAACAAGTGATGTTGATCGCACGTCCAGAGGATGCGGAACTAGGAATCTATATCCCGGTTTCTGATGCGATATCATTGGAAGACGGGGCAGAGGTAAGGTTCTTTCTTGATATTGATCCGCTTCATGCTGTTTCTGCGACTCTTGAATATGCCGCATACCAGCCGGAGGATACTCCCGACGGAATCCTTGCGTATCGGGCGATTGCGCGTTTTCATACCGATGAACCTTTGCCGAGGATCGGACTTAGGGGCTCGGCTAAAGTCATGGGGGAAGACACTCCACTGATTCTCTTTCTGCTTCGTCGACCACTTTCTGCCTTGCGTCAAATGATCGGTTTCTGATTGTGATGTCATCAGGAACGCAGCAAGATGCAGGGAATGTGACTGTACCTTTGCTAAGGGAAGAATTGAAATTGCTTCCTGCTGGTAACGATGAGTACGGGGCTCCATGCTGGACGATCCATGATCCTGTGCGGAACCGGTATTTCCGCATTGGATATCTGCAGTTCGCAATGTTGTGCCGTTGGCATTTTCGCCGGGGAGACCTTATTCTTGATCAGGTGCGTCAAGAGACGGTCTTGACACCAAGTACTGCCTCCCTGACAGCTCTAATCAAGTTCCTGCATGGAAATGGCCTCATACAGCGAGACAATGCAGAAGTCGTTGCCGAGTTTTCCCGAATTTCCAAGGCAGGGAAGCAAAGTTTCTGGAAGTGGATAGTCCACAACTATCTGTTTTTTAGAGTTCCACTGATACATCCCGACAGATTTTTACATGCCACACAGCACATTGCCGATTTCTTCGCCTCACGGGGAGTTGGTGTTGCTATTTTGCTTGTCGGATTGGTCGGTATTTTTCTGACTTTGCGGCAATGGGATGTTTTCATTGCTACATTTATGGGGTTTGCCAACTGGCAAGGTGTCGCTTGGATGGCAATCACCCTTGGTTTGACTAAAGTCCTGCATGAATTTGGTCACGCCTACAGCGCATCTCGTTACGGCTGTCGTGTGCCATCGATGGGGGTGGCGTTTCTCGTGATGTATCCGGTTCTTTACACTGACACGTCTGACGCTTGGCGTTTAACCAGCAAATCCCAACGTCTGCGTATTGGAGCTGCGGGCATACGCGTCGAACTGGCAATAGCGCTGTTGGCCACCTTTTTCTGGCATATTTTGCCGCCTGGACCCTTGCAAAGCGCTGTGTTCTTGATGGCCTCGACAAGTTGGATTGCGACGCTTCTGATAAATCTTAGTCCATTTATGAGATTTGACGGATACTATTTGTTGTCAGACTTTCTTGGTATCGCCAACTTGCAAAGCCGGTCTTTTGCTATTGCCAAATGGACCATTCGTGAACAGCTGTTTGCATTTGGGTATCCGCCGCCAGAACCTATGCCTGCACAAAAACGAAAAATGCTGGCTGCCTTTGCCATTGCGGTTTGGATCTATCGCTTCTTTCTGTTCCTTGGCATTGCACTTATTGTCTATCATCTGTTTTTTAAACTTCTGGGTATCATCCTTTTTACCATTGAAATAGCGTGGTTCATCGTGATCCCGGTCATCAAGGAAGTGCAAGTTTGGTGGAAAGAACGTCAAAAGGCACAGTTCACTCGTTACCAATTGGGGTTAGGAGTGCTTGTCGCGGCGATGATTCTGCTTTCCGTCGTGCCTTGGCAAAGTCAGGTGACCGGCCAAGCCATTCTTCAGGCTAAGCACGAAGCCGAAGTCGTTAGTGCGCTTGCCGGGAAAGTGGTCGCTATCAATGTAAAAAAATTTGATCATGTAGAAGCGGGTGCACAGATTGCTCGCATGAGATCGCCAGAACTTGAAGCCGAGTATCATATTCGTGAGCTTGAACTTGAGGAGGCGCGTGTCCTGCTCAGTAGAGCAGAGGCAAATCCCGAGGAGCGAGATGCATACGGTGCCAGATTGCAGGAAATGCGACGTCTTTCCGCACGTATTGATGCATTGAGCGCACATCAGGAGCTCTTGACTCTGACGGCACCGATAAGCGGTACCGTTCGCGAAATATCTGATCAGCTTAGAATTGGTCACTGGGTCGGAGAAAAGGTTTCATTTGTCCGCATTGTGTCTGACAAAAATACGAACTGGAAAATCACTGCCTATGTCTCGCAACGGGACATCACACGTATTTCTGAAGGTGCTTCGGCACGCTTTTATCCAGAACAGATATCGCAAGCTGCAATAGATGTTCAGATAGAAACGGTTGAACGGATTAACAGCTCCTATATTGATGAGCGAATAATGACCTCAACTAATGGGGGCGTTATTGCTGCGACCAAGAACGAGGCTGGGAAGTATGTCGCGCTTGATCCGGTTTTTAAGGTAACAGGGCGTGTGCTGGGGGGCTCGGACATTACCGGGTTGGCGGGTGGCTTTTCTCATGTTCAAAGGGGGGTGTTGAAAATTGACTCGGCTGCCGTAAGCTGGGCGAGACAATTTTACGAATTTGTCGCTGCCAACCTGATACGAGAAATGAACTTCTAGAAGACGGCTTCCTCCCCGAACGATCATAAAAAAAACGCCCGCGGCGTGCCGGGGCGTTTTTGTTTGGATTTGTGCGCGATCAGAACACGACACTTGGCAGCCAGCGCGCCAATGATGGCCACAGCCAGATGACGAAGATGCCAAAGACCTGAAGTGCGATAAATGGCACGACACCCTTGTAGATCTGACCGGTGGTGATTTCCGGCGGGGCGGCACTGCGCAGGTAAAACAGCGAGAAGCCAAACGGCGGGGTCAGGAATGATGTCTGCAGGTTGATGGCAATCAGGATCGCCAGCCACACCGGATCATGGCCCATCATGATCAAGCCCGGAGCAATCAGCGGCAACAGGATCACCGTGATTTCAACGAAATCAAGGAAGAAGCCAAGGATAAAGATCAGCGCCATGCAAAACAGGAGCGCTCCTGTCGGACCACCTGGCATGGCTTCAAGGATTTCGGCCACATGGTCCTCGCCCCCCAGTCCGATAAACACCAGCGAGAACATGCTGGCGGTCAGAATGGTGGCAAAGATCATCGATGTTACCGTCATGGTCGATGTCAGGGCCGATTTCAGGATATCTGCCTTCCACGCCTGACGCAGGCAGGCAAAGATCGCAGCAATGCCAATGATTGCCAGCACCACATAAACCCCGCCCAGCATATAATCGACACCGGTAAGGTCACTGCGCTGGAAACGCACCGGGGCAATCCCCGCCATCACGGCAAGAACCAGAAGCGATATCGTCCCGGCAAGCACCAGTGTGCGATTGGCCCCCTGACGGGCACCGGCCATCAGGATCGCGCCAATTGCGCCCACCGATGCGGCTTCGGTCGGGGTGGCAACCCCGCCAAGGATCGCGCCGAGAACCGCAATGATCAAAAGGATCGGCGGCAAAACAGCACGGAAAACCTCGCCGATATCGGGGCGGCCATCATCGCTTTGCACTGGCGGCATGTCATCGGGGCGAAACACCCCGCGCAGCAGGATATAAAGGATGTAAATCGCCACCAGCGTCAGGCCCGGCACCAGCGCACCTGCAAAAATCTGACCAACCGAAATGGTTTCGATGGTGAATTTGCCCTGTTCATATTGGGCCTGCTGATAGGCCGATGACATGACGTCAGACAGAATGATCAAAAGCGTCGAAGGCGGGATAATCTGGCCCAGCGTCCCGGCCGTACAGACAAGCCCCGATGCCAGTTTAGGGTTGTATCCCGTGCGCAACATGGTCGGAAGTGCGATCATGCCCATGGCAATCACTGTCGCGCCGACAATCCCGGTCGATGCCGCAAGCAACGCGCCAACCAGAACGACCGAAATGCCAAGCCCGCCGCGCAGCTGGCCAAACAGACGGCCCATGGTATGAAGCAGATCTTCGGCAATGCGTGACCGTTCAAGGATCACACCCATCACGACAAAAAGCGGAATGGCGATCAGAACATCATTGGTCAGCGTCCCGAAGACCCGCTGCCCGAATGCGCCCATCAGCCCGATATTCATCGCATCGGTGGCCCAGCCGATATAACCGAAAATGATCGCCACACCGGCGATCGAAAACGAAACGGGGAAACCCAGAAGGATGCAGCCCATCAGGGCGGCGAACATCAAAAGATCAAGATATTCCATCAGCTTTGCGCACCCTGATCGTCAACACCATCGCGCAGGGCAATGATCTGCCTGAGCAAACAGGCAACCGACTGAATAATCAAAAGAATACAAAATGCGGGGATCAGGGATTTCAAAAGCCACACGGCCGGAATGCCGCCCACCGAAATCGCCCCTTCCATCATCGAGATCGAATTGATCACGGATGGCCATGTCCAGTATAGCAGTGCCATCATCGACGGAATGGCAAGAATGGTATAGCCGAATGCATCAATGCGGGCCTTGGTGCGGTTTTCGGCCCCGGCATAGAAAATATCGACCCGCACATGCCCGTCGACCAAAAGCGTATATCCCGCGCCAAGCATGAAAAGCCCGGCATGCAGGTAAAGAACACTTTCATTCAGTGCAATTGAACTGAAACCGAAAACATAGCGCAGCAAAACCACGGCAAATTGCAAAAGAACCATGATCAGCGCAAACCAGCGCACTGTCATCCCGGTCCAGTGATTGATCAGATCAAGCCGATCAGCAAGGCGTTGCATCACATCCCCCCGGATACGAAAAGAACCGGCGCAAGGATCGGTATCCTTGCGCCGGGTATCATGTTTATCAGAAGCCGAGCACCTTGGCGCGTGCATTCATCTGACCGTTATCGGCATAGGTCATATAACCACCGATCAGATCACGATATGCGACAAAGCTTTCGGTGACCTTGCGGGTCAGGGCATCGTCGCTTTCGCGCAGTTCGGCAATGACTTCCGCACCGGCCTTGCCCATGGCTTCAACCACATCATCGGGAAGCATGCGGACCTTGACGTCCTGTTCTGCCACCAGTTTCTGCAACGCCATGGCGTGCTTGGTCTCGTACTCGGTCCAGACTTCGTTATAAAGACTGTCACAGGCAAACTTGACCACGGCCTTCAGATCGTCCGGAAGGTCGGCATATGCCTTGGCATTGACCGCGCATTCCTCGGCCGAGGACGGCTCGCCGACACCCGGCCAGTAGTAGTTCTTGGCAACCTGATAGAAGCCAAGGGCGCTGTCGCTCCACGGGCCGATGAATTCACCGGCATCAAGCGCACCGCTTTGCAGCGCCTGGAACATGTCGCGACCCCCCATGGCCTGAACGGCCATGCCCAGTTTCGAGCACATTTCAGACGCCAGACCGGTGGTCCGGAATTTGAGACCCTTAAGGTCGTCAACCGATTTGATTTCATTACGGAACCAGCCAGCCCATTGCGGACCGGAGTTGCCGCACAGGAACGGTTTCAGACCGAACTGGCCATAGATTTCATCATAGAGTTCCTGACCGCCACCATGGGTCAGCCAGCCAACCTGTTCGTCTGCGCGCAGACCAAAGGGCTGTGAACCGAACAGAAGGATGCCTTTGGATTTCGAACCCCAATAGGCCGGAACCGCGTGATAGATATCAGCCGTGCCTTCGGCAACCGCATCAAACACGCCATTGCCCGGTACAAGTTCACCGGCAGCATGCAGTTTGACCTCGATCCGGCCGCCCGAAAGGGTGGTGATACGATCGGCCAGTTTCTGGGCTGCGACCCCCGGCCCGGGCAGGTTTTTCGGCCAAGCGGTAACCATGTTCCACTGGCGCTTGTCCTGTGCGATTGCCGGGGTGGCAAAGGTTGCCGCCGCCGCTGCACCAACGCCGGCAACACCGGCCGTCAGAAATTCACGTCTTTTCATGTTAAGGAGCCTCCTTGATTGAACCCTGAAAGGTTTTGAAGGGGCAATCGTCATTGCCCCTGCATTAAGGTTTTTGATTACTTGCCGAGAATACCGGGCAGGTTCAGCCCGTGTTCCCGTGCGCAATCCAGTGCAATGTCATATCCCGCATCGGCGTGACGCATCACACCGGTTGCCGGATCGTTCCAAAGGACGCGTTCAACCCTGCGTGCGGCATCTTCCGTGCCGTCACAGCAAATCACCATGCCGGAATGCTGCGAAAAGCCCATTCCGACACCGCCGCCATGATGCAACGAGACCCAGGTGGCCCCCGATGCGGTATTAAGCAGCGCATTAAGCAACGGCCAGTCACTGACCGCATCCGAGCCATCTTTCATGGCTTCGGTTTCGCGGTTCGGACTTGCGACCGATCCGCTGTCAAGATGGTCGCGACCGATCACCACGGGGGCTTTCAGTTCACCATTCTTGACCATCTCGTTAAATGCCAGACCCAGACGATGGCGCTGCCCCAGCCCGACCCAGCAGATCCGTGCCGGAAGGCCCTGGAAGGAAATGCGATCACGCGCCATATCCAGCCAGTTATGAAGGTGTTTGTCGTCGGGGATCAGTTCCTTGACCTTCTGGTCGGTCTTGTAAATGTCTTCCGGATCACCCGAAAGGGCCGCCCAGCGGAACGGGCCGATGCCCTTGCAGAAGAGCGGGCGGATATAGGCCGGAACAAAGCCCGGGAAGGCAAATGCGTTTTCCAAGCCTTCTTCAAGCGCCATCTGGCGGATATTGTTGCCGTAATCCACGGTCGGAATACCGGCTTCGTGGAAGGCAACCATGGCTTCGACCTGAACGCGCATCGATGCACGGGCGGCTTTGGCAACCGCCTTGGGATCGGAGTCCTGTTTTTCGCGCCATTCGGCAACGCTCCAGCCTTGCGGCAGATACCCATGAACCGGGTCATGGGCCGATGTCTGGTCGGTGACGATATCGGGGCGAACGCCACGTTTGACCAGTTCCGGGAAGACGTCGGCCGCATTGCCGATCAGGGCAACCGACTTTGCCTCGCCCGCCTTGGTCCAGCGGTCGATCATTTCAAGCGCTTCGTCAAGGGAATGGGTTTTTTCATCGACATAGCGGGTACGCAGACGGAAATCCGCACGTGTTTCATCGCATTCAACCGCAAGACAGCACGCACCGGCCATCACGGCTGCCAGCGGCTGTGCGCCACCCATGCCGCCAAGACCACCGGTCAGGATCCATTTGCCCTTAAGGTTGCCGCCATAATGCTGACGACCGGCCTCGACAAAGGTTTCATAGGTGCCCTGAACAATGCCCTGCGATCCGATATAGATCCACGAACCGGCCGTCATCTGGCCGTACATTGCCAGACCTTTTTTATCGAGTTCGTTGAAGTGATCCCAGTTTGCCCAATGCGGCACAAGGTTGGAGTTGGCAATCAGAACGCGCGGCGCATCCTTGTGGGTGCGGAAAACGCCAACCGGCTTGCCCGACTGCACCAAAAGGGTCTGGTCGTCTTCAAGTTCCTTGAGGCTGGCAACAATCTGGTCGAAATCTTTCCAGGTACGCGCGGCACGGCCAATACCGCCATACACCACCAGTTCGTGCGGATTTTCGGCAACGTCGGGATGCAGATTGTTCATCAGCATGCGCATCGGCGCTTCGGTCAGCCAGCTTTTGGCGGTGATGTCGGTTCCGGTTGCCGGATAGATATCACGCTGGTTGTGACGCGGATTGTTGGTCATGACTTGCCTCTTAGTGATGGGGCCAAATCGGCCAGTGTCTTCAGAATGTCGGTAAGATGCGTGCGCAGTTTTGCCGCACGGCTTTGGTCATAGGCCCAGGGTGCTTCCTCGGCCGAAAGGTATGTCGACTGTGCCAGTTCCATCTGGATGGCGTGCTGATTGATGTCTGGACGACCGTAATGGCGGGTGGTCCAGCCACCTTTGAAACGACCATTGACGATGCTGGTATATCCATCGGCATTCGCACAGATTTTGCGCGTGGCTTCTTCGATCGCCGGATCACAGGTGGTGCCAAGATTGGTGCCGATATTGAAATCGGGCAGGGTGCCCTCAAACAGGAACGGGATGTTTGATCTGATCGAATGGCAATCATACAGGATCGCCACACCATGTTTGGCGCGCACCCGTTCAAGTTCGGCTGCCAGTGCCGCGTGATAGGGGGCGTGGAAATTGGCGGCACGGGCGGCAATATCGGCCTCGGTCGGGGTAACATCCCAGATGTTTTCCCCGTCAAAATCGGTCAGCGGCACCAAGGTCGTGGTGTTCTGACCGGGATAAAGACTGACGCCTTCGGGATCGCGGTTGGCATCAATCACATAACGATGAAAGGTTGCACGAACCGTCGTGACATTATCGATCAGTCCGTCATACAGCGTGTGGATATGCCAGTCGGTATCGGCAAGCTCGCGCCCGCGATCATTCAGTTTGGCGGCAATATCATCGGGAACATGGGTGCCGGTATGGGGCAGTCCCAGAACAATGGGGCCATCGCCGCGTTTGATTTCAACGGGATTGGTCATGTTATGCACCTTCCCCGACCACGAAGCCGGACAGTTTGGCTGCGGCAACCAGCGCACCCCCGGTCACAAGGTCGGCCGCCCTGGCAAGATCAGGCGCCATATAGCGGTCTTCCTTGACGGTCGGGATATCCTTGCGCACGGTTTTAAGGACGTTCTGAAGACCGGCACTGGTTTTAAGCGGGGCTCTGAATTCAACACCCTGTGCAGCACAGATCAGCTCGACGCCAAGGATATAGGAAAGATTGGCATTCATCTTTGCCAGACGGCGTGCGCCGTGGGCGGCCATTGATACATGGTCTTCCTGATTGGCGCTGGTGGGCGTGCTGTCGGTTGAGCACGGATTGGCAAGATGTTTGTTTTCACTCATCAAGGCGGCCGTTGTGACCTCGGCAATCATAAGACCGGAATTCAGGCCCGGCTCCGGGGTCAGAAACGGCGGCAGATCATGCGAAAGCGTCGGATCAACCATCAGGGCCACGCGACGCTGGGCAATTGCGCCGATCTCGGCAACGGCAAGGGCGATCTGATCGGCGGCAAAGGCCACCGGTTCGGCGTGGAAGTTCCCACCCGAAACAATGCGCCCGTCTTCTTTCAGAACCAGCGGGTTATCGGTAACCGCATTGGCTTCGATCTCAAGCGTCTGCCCGGCAAAGCGCAGCAAATCCATGGCTGCGCCGGTGACTTGCGGCTGGCAACGGATACAATAAGGGTCCTGAACGCGGGTATCGCCTTCGCGGTGGCTTTCGCGGATTTCCGAACCTTCCATCAGATCGCGCATCGCACGCGCCACATTGATCTGACCCGGATGACCGCGAAGAGTATGGATTTCATCAACCAGCGGGGCGGTCGAACCCATGATCGCATCGGTCGAAAGTGACGCGGTGACGATGGAACTCGCGGCATTGCGCCATGCCGAAAACAGCCCGACCAATGCACAGGCGGTTGAAAACTGTGTCCCGTTGATCAGGGCAAGGCCTTCTTTCGCACCCAGAACAACCGGGTTCAGACCAGCCTTGGCAAGGGCATCGGCACCGGGCATGGTTTGGCCATCATAGACCGCTTCGCCCGCACCGATCATGACGGCGGCCATATGGGCCAGCGGGGCCAGATCGCCCGATGCGCCGACCGATCCTTGCGACGGGACAACCGGGGTCACACCGCTTGCCAGCATGCCTTCGATCAGTTCGATCAGGTCCCAGCGCACACCCGATGCACCACGCCCAAGTGACAGCAATTTCAACGCCATCATCAAGCGCGTCGTGGCGATATCAAGCGGTTCACCCACGCCACAGCAATGGCTCAGGATCAGGTTGCGTTGAAGGGTTTCGGTATCCTTGGCGGCAATCTTGACCGATGCCAGTTTGCCAAACCCGGTATTGACCCCGTAAACCGCATCCTCGCCTTCGGCAGCGTCACGGACCATGTCGCTGGCGGCCTCGACACCGGCCTTTGCCGACGGATCAAGTTTGACGGCAATCTGGTTGCGCCAGATATTTTCAAGATCGGCAAGCGTTGCTGCGGCGGGCGTCAGGGTTACGGTCATTTTGCATCCTTGTCGAATACAGGTTGTGGGGCGTTTCGTTTGTCTTATTCGGCTTTGCGGGCGACGGTTTCGCCGCCGAAAATTCGTTCAAACAGCGGGTTGAACCCGATGCGATAGGAAAGCTCGGCCGGGTGTTCGATATCCCAGATGGCAAGATCGGCACGAAGACCCGCCTTGATCTGTCCGGTATCGGAAAGGCCAAGTGCGGTTGCGGCATGTTTGGTCGTACCGCAAAGTGCCTCTTCCGGGGTCAGGCGGAACAGGGTGCAGGTCATGTTCATGGTCAGAAGGATCGACATCAATGGCGATGTGCCCGGATTGCAGTCGGTGGCAACTGCCATCGGCACGCCGTGCTTGCGAAAATCGGCAATCGGCGGCAACCGGGTTTCATGCAGGGTGTAAAATGCACCGGGCAACAGGACGGCAACCGATCCCGATTTTGCCATCGCCCTGGCGTCGTCTTCGTTGGCATATTCAACATGGTCGATTGAAATCGCACCATATTCGGCGGCCAGTCTGGTGCCGCCGATGTTGGAAAGCTGTTCGGCATGGAGCTTGACCGGAATGCCAAGTTCGCGCGCAACGTCAAATACGCGTTTGATCTGATCGGTGTTAAAGGCAATGCCTTCGCAGAACCCGTCAACCGCATCAACCAGCCCTTCTGCGTGGGCGGCGCGCAGGGCGGGGATGCAGACCTCGTCAATATAGCGATCGGGTTCGCCCTTGAATTCGGCCGGGGTCGCATGGGCGCCAAGGAAGGTGGTTTTGATCCGGACCGGACGCAATGTCGCGATTTTGCGGGCCGCATGCAGCATGTTGAGTTCGGTGTCACGATCAAGGCCATAGCCCGATTTGACTTCAATGACCGACACACCCTCGGCCAAAAGCGCATCAACCCGTGGCAGCGCGGTTTTTACGAGCTGGTCCACATCGGCCTGGCGGGTGGCGGTGACGGTTGAAACAATGCCGCCGCCAGCACGCGCGATTTCTTCGTAGCTTGCCCCTTCAAGGCGCATTTCAAATTCAACCGCGCGGTTGCCGCCATAAACCACATGGGTATGGCAATCAATCAGGGCCGGGGTAATCAGGCGGCCTTCAAGGTCGCGGGATGCTTGCTCAAGATATTTGGCGGGGACTTCATCATTGCTGCCGACCCAGTCGATCAAGCCGTCCTGAATGGCAATCGCACCACATTCAATCAGTCCGTAGCGATTATCATCCGTGATTGTGACGACTTTTGCATTTCTGAGCAGCATGCGAAGGATCACCCCTTGATAAGTCCGTTATTAACGATAATATGTCTGCACATAATATTTCTGTCAAGACGGGTATGGATTATGACGATTCTTTGGGCAAATCAGGCACTTACCAGTAATGGCTGGGCGCAGGACGTCGCGGTAGAGGTCGATCAATCGGGCAAAATCAGCAATATTAAAGCCGATTCACCCGAACTGGCATCGACCGCCGATCATCGCGTCGGGGTTTTGTTGCCCGCTGTCGCCAACCTTCATAGCCATGCCTTTCAACGCTCGATGGCGGGTCTGACCGAAAAACGCGGGCCGGACCCGCGCGATACCTTCTGGACGTGGCGACAATTGATGTTCCGCTTCCTTGATCAGCTGACGCCTGATCATGTCGAAGCGATCGCAGCCTTTGTGCAGATGGAGATGCTGGAAGCTGGTTACGCCAATAATACTGAATTCCATTATCTGCATCACCGTCCGGGCGGGTATTTGTATGACAATATCGGCGAGATGGCCGAACGCATTGCGGCGGCTGCAAATATTACTGGTATTGGTCTGACTCTTTTGCCGGTTCATTATCAATTCGGGGGCTGTGACAAGCGTCCGCTGGGTGCCGGACAGATCCGGTTTGGCAACGATCCCGAACAGTTCGCCAAATTGTATGAGGAATCGGTTCGTGCGGTTAAAGGTTTGCCCGCCGATACCCGCGTTGGCGTTGCCCCGCATTCACTGCGTGCAGTTGGCCGTGAAGACCTGATTGCGACCACAAAGCTTTCCAAGGATGGCCCGATCCATATGCATCTGGCCGAACAGGTGGCCGAGGTCGAAGAAGTCGAAGCATCCTGGGGCAAGCGCCCGGTCGAGTGGCTTCTGGAAAATGCTGATGTAAATGAAAACTGGTGCCTGATCCATTGCACCCAGATGCAGGAACATGAAACCCTTGGCCTGGCAAAGACCGGTGCTGTGGCGGGGCTTTGTCCGATCACCGAAAGCAGCCTTGGCGACGGTATCTTTGACGGTGTGCGTTATCTGGGGGCCGGCGGGGTGATTGGGGTCGGATCGGATTCCAACATCCGGATTTCGCTTTCGGAAGAATTGCGGACACTCGATTACAGTCAGCGCCTGCGCGACAAATCCCGTGCGGCCCTGGCAACACCGGAAAAATCCACCGGACGGCGCTTGTATGATGCGGTGGCACAGGGCGGCGCACGTGCTGCCGGGCGCGATTGCGGACGGATCGAGATTGGTGCACTGGCCGATCTGATGGCGCTGGATGGCTCGGCTGTTGACCTGATCGGCCGGAAAGGCGATACGATCCTCGATACATATATCTTTGCCGGAGATGATCGCATGGTGCGTGATGTCTGGTCGGCCGGTCGCCATGTCGTGACCGAAGGCCGCCACATCGCCCATGACACGATCACCAACCGGTATCGCAAGGTGATGGAACAACTCAAGGAAGTGGTGTGAGCGCTTCGGAACAGACAAACTGGCAATCGGTCCATGATGAGGTTTTGCGCCGCATCCATACACGCGAATGGAAGCCCGGCGATCAGATCCCCAAGGAAGTCGAACTTGCCGAACAGCTGGGTTGCGCGCGTGCCACGGTGAACCGGGCGCTGCGCGAACTGGCCGCCGAAGGATTCCTTGATCGCAGGCGCAAGGCAGGCACACGGGTTGCCACCCATCCGGTCCGTCGTGCAAAGCTTGATATTCCGGTCATCCGTCTTGAAATCGAAGGTCGTGGACAGAAATACGGCTATGGCCTGCTTCTGAGTGAACGCCGCACACCGACTCCGGAAATCTGCGCCAATCTTGGCGTCAGTGCCAAAAGCGACATGCTCCATATTTCGTCGCTGCATCTGGCCGATGGCAAACCCTATATGTTTGAAGAACGCTGGGTATCGATCGACACCGTTCCGGAAATCGTCGATGCCGATCTGTCAAAGATCAGTGCCAATGAATGGTTGGTTCTGCATGCCCCGTACACCAAGGGGGATATATCATTTTCCGCCGTGCTGGCATCCGAACTGGAAGCAAAGATTTTGCGCACCCATGCCGGCGCGCCCCTGTTTCTGATGGAGCGGACCACCTGGGAAAATGACGCCGGGATCACGTCGGCCAGATTGCTTTTTGCGCCGGGCTACCGCATGCATTCGGCCATCTGATTTGCTGCAAATGCCGGTATCAGTTTCCTTGGCCGTTGCCATTGGTACGACGGCCCGTTTGATTTCCGACGATGGCAAAGCGTTGCAGGTCGGGTGCGTGACAATCGTCATGTGTCAGGTGTGCTGATCGTGATGCCATCGGTCCGTAAAATGCCGGGGCACTGAAATAGTGCCAAGATGCCGGATCATTGGCGGTTTCTGTGGCTTGGATGGTGGCTTTGTGCACCCGGTTGGCGGGTGATACAGGGCCCGTTCAGCAGACAGAAAATCTGAAAATCCGGATCGATTAATCAGCATTGCCAGATATTGGCGATTTGACAGCCCTGCATATTCCGCGTAAATGCAAACAATTCGCAATCGCTTTTGATCGCGATGTTTGACTGGTTTGTGGAATGGTTGCGACCCTGTGCGATAACGAACTTCTGACCGTGTTCATTGCCCGTCGGCATGAACTGGTGAAGTATGCGCGCGCAATCGTTGGTGATCAGGCCTTGGCCGAAGACATTGTGCAGGATGCCTATTTTCGGCTCGAACGCGCCCAGCAGGTCAAACTCGATGCCAAGCTGGACGAACCGGTTGGTTATATTTTCCGTATTGTTCGCAATCTTGCCATTGATGGCCGTCGCCGGATCGGTCGGGAAAATGCCCTGATCCACGGGGATGGCACAGCATCAGCGGAAATGGTCGCCGAAGACACCCCCGATCCCGAAGAAAAGGCAATTGCACGCGGTGAATTGCGTCTTCTGGAAAAGGCATTGGCCGAGTTGCCGGAAAAATCGCGCATTGCACTTGAGATGCATCGGTTTGGCGGATGCAAGTATGCGGAAATCGCCCAACGCCTTGATGTTTCTATCGGAACTGCGCATTCGCTTGTTGTTGATGCGATCGAACACTGCAAACTGTTTCTGGCAAAAGGGAGATAGACGAGGAAAATCTGTCGGAAAATTTGAAAATCCGAAGGGTGCCATTCGTTTATTGGACAGGAGAGAAATAAAAATGTGCCAGGACATGAAAGATACCCGCAAACAGCACCAAAAAGGTGCCTTGTGTCCTGTTGACACATGGAGAGACACAACGCCATGACGGAATTGACCCATCCCGGTTCTGCAAGTGAATGGATCGCCCGCCTGTCCGAGGACCCGGGCAACGCGACCTTGCGCCGCGAACATGATGAATGGCTAAAAGCCAGTGCGCAAAACCGTGCCGACTGGGATGAGACCCTGCGCGTCTGGCAGATGCTTGAAATGACAGTACCGGTCCATAGCGCGGAATGGGAACTGCATCAGCAGGACAAAACCCCGCAACAGGACAGGATTTCACCCGCGCGCCAGTTGCGCCCGGCAGATCACGCCGGTGCCGTCAGCAGGGATAGGGTGGCCCGGATCAGCCCGGCATCACCGGAGTGCACACGGCGGTCATTTGCGCGGTCGCGCACTTTCATCGGCATGTCGGTTGCGGTATTGGCGGCCTGTTTGCTGGTGGTGCTGATGCCCGGCTGGCTGACACAGTTTGAAGCGGATTATGCGACCGCAACCCACGAAACCGGGATTTATACCCTGCCGGATGGATCAAGACTGCATCTTGGGCCGGAAAGTGCGGTGGCATTTGATTTTTCAACGGATCGTCAGGTGACCTTGCTTGACGGGGAGGCGTTCTTTGAGGTTGTCCCGATGACGGAACGCCCGTTCACGGTGCAAGCGCAAGGTATTAGGACCACGGTTCTGGGAACCGCGTTCAATGTGCGCAGCAGCGATTATGGTGTTGATGTTGCCGTCGAACATGGGCGTGTGCGCGTTGATGGCGACGCGCTGGGGGACGGGGCTGAATTGCTGGCCGGGGATGTTGCCCATATTGGTCCCGACGGAGATGTGACGCGGCAATCTCTGTCGCCGGCACTGGTCGGGGCATGGCGAAACGGTCAGTTGATCGCCAAGGATCGCGCCTTTGCCGAAATGGTTGAAACGGTTGACCGCTATTATGATGGATGGGTGGTGATTTCGGATGCCGATTTGGCGCAAAAGCTGCTGACCGGGATTTATGATCTGCAAAATCCGAAGGCCGCCCTGCAGGTCATGGCCGATGCCCAAGGGGCAGAAATTCGCGAAATTTCGCCGTGGCTGATGGTGATTTCCCGCCGATAAAACAGGGGCTTGCGCGTTTTTTTCGTAAAAAGACGAAAATAAATTTGAAAATCGAGAACGCCCGCATCGTTGCTTGGTTAGATGGTGAATTTAAGTCGCATTTGCATTTCACCGGAATGTAAAACATACCAAGCGGAGAATATTGATGATGGGGGTTCAGTTGTCGGTCGTTAAGGGGAACTGGCGAAATCGCCTTGCGGTGACGACCGCGCTGTCAATGCTGGCACTTCAGGGGATGGCCACAGAGGCAAAAGCATCCGGCCTGCCAGCGACGGAGAAAAATCAGGAAATTTCAAACCAGGAAATTGCACAGGCCGACGCCGTTCGCAGCTTTGACATCGAACGTCAATTGCTTGCCGATGCGCTGGCACTGTTCGGCCAGCAGGCCGGTGTCCAGGTTTCTGCAAATGGTGATCTGGTACGCGGTGTGCAAACGCCGGGTGTTTCGGGGGATCTGCGCACCGAAGATGCGTTGCAGCGTCTTCTCGCCGGAACCGGGCTTTCCTATCGGATCGGATCGAATGGGGCGATCACCATCGTCAGTACCGCACAAGGTGATTCGGATGGTGCGACATCGCTCAGCCCGATCCTGGTTGAGGCAAATACCCATACCGATGACCACATTGGCGCGGCAGACCGCGCACAGTCGATCTATGTCACGCCCGAGGATTTTGAACGTCGCAATCCCCAAGACGTCAAGGACGTGTTTGCCGGGCAGTCCGCCGTGTCGGTTGGTGGATCGGTGCCATTGAACCAGAAACTTTATGTCAACGCGATCGAGGAAACCAATCTTGCCATCAGCATTGATGGTGCGCGTCAGAACAACAAGGTTTTCCACCACAGCGGTACCAACCTGATCGACCCAAGCCTGCTTAAGGCCGCACGTGTTGATCCCGGCGTTGCCCCGGCAGATGCCGGACCGGCGGCACTTGGTGGTGCGATTGTCTATGAGACCGTCGATGTTGCCGATGTGCTGGAACCGGGTCGTTCGCTTGGCGGGTTTGCAAAGGCCAGCTACGACACCAATGGTGAAACCTTTACCAACGATCTGGCGTCCTATGGCCGTGCCGGTGGTTTTGAGCTTCTTGGCTATTTCAAATGGGCCAAGGGCGATGATTACGAGGCAGGTAACGGCGATCAGGTTCCCGGTACCGAAGCCGATATGCGATCCGGGCTGATCAAGTCGGCCTATGAAGCACAAAGCGGTCACCGGTTTGAATTTTCCGGCGAACAGGTACGCGACCGTGCACGTCGTCCGTACCGTGCGAACATGACGGATCTGACCAACCGCAATCAGCCAGACGAGCTTGGCTATGATATGCGCCGGCGCAACTTTACCTTCAATTACGGACAAAACGGTGCAGATGGTCTTTGGGATCCCAAGGCGGTTCTTGCCTATAGCGAGACCTATCTGTACGCGCCGCTGACCGAACAGGGTCGTGGAACCACCGGCAGTTTTTCCGGCAAGTTTGAAAATGATTTCAACCTGTCGGAACGCGATACGATTACGACCGGTGTCGATTTCTATCACGACACGGCCGAATATGACGGCCCGACGTCAGACCGCGAGGAAGAGGCGACCAATTTCGGTGGATATGCCCAGGCACGTCTTCAGCCGCTTGATCCGCTGCGTCTGTCCTTTGGTTTGCGCAGCGACAGCCAGAAATTTGTCGGTCTTGACGGCACCGAAATTGAAAATGAAGGGCTGAGCGGCAATGTCGCCGCCGCGGTTGATGTCACCGAGTTCCTGACCATCAATGCCGGTTATTCCAATGTCTGGGGCGGTATTGCACTGGCGGAAAACTATGTGATGAACCCGGCCTGGGATTACAGCAAGGGCGTCAAACCGGTCCGTGCGGAAAACTACACCACCGGCTTTGAAGTTCAGCATGAAGGGTTTTCGTTCAATGCCGGTATTTTCCGCAGCACATTTGACAATGCGCGTGATCCGGGCTGGAGCACCGGACCGTCGGTCGTCGTTGATTTCGAAACCCGGGGCTATAACCTTGGTGCCGGATATAACTGGGGTCCGGGCTTTGCGCGGGTAACCTATACCGACAGTGAAATCACCCTGAATGGCAGCCCGGCGGATTCAGATGGCACACAGTATCTTGGTGCGCCGCTGGGTCGGGTCATTGCCCTTGAAGCAGCCCATATGATCGAAGGCATTAACCTGACCATCGGGGGCACGATTGATGCGGCGTTGAAAAACACCGATACCGCCGATGCCGGTGGCACAGCCCAGGAAGCCTATGAAGTTGTCGGGCTTTATGCCGAATACAAGCCCGAAGCGGCCGATTACCTGACACTCCGGATCGAAGCCAACAACATTTTTGATGAAGAATATGCCGATCGCGGAAGCTATGGGCAGGACTTCACCAATGTGGTCCCGCTTTATGAGCCGGGTCGTTCGTTCCTGCTGATGGCAAAAGCACAGTTCTGATCTTGCCAAAAGATAACCGGTCTTGCCGGGGCAGCGTTTGCTGCCCCGGATTTTGCTATTTCAAGGGTGGATCATGACAGTTGTTCTGAAATCCTTATCTGTTCTGTTCTTCTTGATCGTGGCGATGACGACTGCGCGCGCCGAAACGATCGAGGTCACCGATCTTGCCGGGCGCAAGGTCAGTATCGAATTGCCGGTCACGCGCCTGGTAATTAGCGAGGGACGCTATATTCCGTTGCTGGCATTGTTGCGCCCCGATGATCCGGTTGCCGGGATTGTCGGTATGATGACACCGCTGAGCTGGACCCATCCCGGACTTGAAACCCAGCTTTATGAACGCTTTCCGCGGGCTGCTGATATTCCGCTGTTCGGGGGGCGCAACGAAGACAGCATTTCGGTGGAAAAGATCATTGATCTTGCCCCGGAACTTGCGATTTTCGGCCTGAATGATCATGGGCCCGGTGCAAAGAATGCCGAACTGATTGATCAGCTGACCGCAGCGGGAACGAAGATCGTTTTCATCGATTTCCGGGCCGACCCGCTGCATAACACATTGCCGTCGGTCAAATTGCTGGGACAACTTTTGGGCGCGGAAAAGCGGGCCGCGGAATATAGTGCATTTTATCAGCAACGCTTTGACCTGATCAAACAGCGTGTCGCGACGGCCAAAACCCGGCCGACCGTATTCTTGCAAGCCCATCCGGGGCGGTATGAATGCTGCTGGGGGATGGCTGACGGGATGCTTGGTCCGTTTGTCGGGATTGCAGGCGGGCTTAATATTGCCGATGCGGTTGCCCCCGGACCCACAGCACAACATACAGCCGAGTTTCTTCTGGTTGAAAACCCCGATGTGTGGATCGGGACGGCGTCGGGCATCTATGAGGAATTCATTGCCGGTGCAGAACCGGTCGCACTTGGCCCGGGCATGACGCGCGAAACGGCGTCTGAAAGTTTGACGCGCTATTTGTCCGCACCGGAATTTGCCGCCCTTGATGCGGTTCGAAACGGCCGGGCGCACAGCATATGGCACAATTTCTATAATTCTCCGTTCAATATCGTCGCACTCGAAGCCTTTGCCAAATGGATCCATCCCGATCTTTTTACCGATATCGATCCGGTCGATACCTTGACCGAAATCTATGAGAAGTGGCTGCCATTCGAATTGAACGGCGTTTACAGCGCAACGGTTGATCATCAGAAATGAGTGTCGGGGAAACGTCGCTTTATCAGCGTTTCGGAACCATCCAGAAACGGCGGGTTCTGACGGTGGCGGGGCTTGCAATCGGGCTTGTTGCCATGCTTGCGCTGGATCTGTGGGCGGGCCCGGCGGGGCTTGGTTTTGGCGATATTGTGACCGGGCTTTTCTGGCCCGATCAGCTTGATCTGAGGCCGCGCATCATTTTGTGGGATGTGCGCCTGCCCGATGCGTTGATTGCGCTTGCGGTCGGGGCGGCCCTTGGACTGGCGGGGATTGAAACCCAGACCATTCTCGATAACCCGCTGGCCAGTCCGTTCACGCTTGGCGTGTCATCTGCCGCGGTATTGGGCGCAAGTCTTGCGATTGTTGTGGTTCCGGTCGTGCCATTGGTGGGCGAGACAGCGGTTCTTCCGGTGATGGCGATGGTCTTTGCGCTTGGATCGGGGGCCTTGATCCTGATGATTGTGCGATGGTCGAACGGGGCACGCGAAACGGTGGTCCTGTTCGGGATTGCGCTGGTGTTTCTGTGCAATGCGCTGACCGCGGGTTTGCAATATCTGGCCAGTGCAGAAGCGATTGCACAGATCGTTTTCTGGACCATCGGCAACCTTACGCGGGCGGGCTGGATTGAGGTCGGGCTTGTCAGTGCGTGTTTTGTGTGTGTCCTGCCATTTTCATTGCGCCATGTCTGGGTGATGACATTGTTGCGCGGTGGTGAGGCGCACGCACGCAGCATGGGGATCAATGTCGGTCGATTGCGCATGTGGGTGATATTGCGGGTGTCGGTACTTGCGGCATTCGCGGTTTGTTTTGTCGGCGCAATCGGTTTTATCGGCTTGGTCGGGCCCCATATTGCGCGACTGTTGCTGGGCGAGGATCATCGGATGCTGGTGCCTGGTTCGGCATTGTGCGGGGCCTTGATCCTGTCATGTGCGTCATTCCTGTCAAAGGCGCTGATCCCCGGTGTGATCATTCCGGTCGGTATTCTGACAGCAGTTGTCGGGGTTCCGGTGTTTCTTGGTCTTTTATCCGGGCGGAGGCATCGGGCATGACGGTATTTGGTGCAACCGGTATCACGGCAAAATATGGTCAGGTCACGGTTCTTGATCTGGTTGATCTTCCGACCCTGAACGATAACGAGGTTCTTGGTCTTTTGGGGCCGAACGCGTCGGGGAAATCGACCCTGATGCGTTGTCTTTCCGGGGAAAAAAGCACGACCGGGCACATCACGATTGATGGGCGGACCCGTGCCGACATGGGCCATGACGGATGGCATCACAGGTTGGCCAGCATGCCGCAATCGCCGCCAAACCCGTCGGCGCTTTTGCCGACCGAATTGATGTGGAGCACGGCACGCGCGCTTGATCTTGATGTTTCGGACCGCGAACTGGCCGATCAGATCGAAGGCATTTTTGCCCGGCTCGGGCTTTCGGAATTTGCGTTGTCGCCCTTGCATACCTTGTCCGGCGGCAAGCGGCAGCTGGTTGGATTGGCGCTTGCGCTGATGCGTGATCCGGATGTCTTGTTACTTGATGAACCGACATCGGCACTTGATCTGCACTGGCGGATGGTGGTGCTTGATCTGGTGCGTGAACGGCTTTCGGATCGGGGTGGTGTGGTTGTTGCGGCGTTGCATGATCTTGATCTTGCGGCGCGCTATTGCGACCAGATCGTGCTGTTGCACGGGGGAAAGATCATTGCATCTGGCGATCCGAAACATGTCCTGACGCCTGCGAACCTGGCACGGGTTTACCGTGTGGAAACACGTGTGACCCTTGATTGCGACGGACGACCGCTGGTGCAGGTCATCAGGCCGCTTCGGGATGGTGAAGCGGCCTGATCGGATTGGTTTTTTCAGGGGCTTATGCCCGTTTAAGGGTGCTGTCGCCGCCGGTCGTCAGGGACTGTGCATCATGCAGGCGGCGATAGGCCCCGTCTTTGGCCAGAAGGGCATCGTGGCTACCCTGTTCGGCGATGCCGTCTTGGGTGATGACAACGATGCGATTGGCATTGCGGATGGTAGCAAGGCGGTGGGCAATGACCAGGGTCGTGCGCCCCTGTGCCAGTTCATCAAGCGATTGCTGGATGGCGCGTTCGGTTTCGGTATCAAGGGCCGAAGTTGCTTCGTCCAGGATCAGGATCGGCGGGTTTTTAAGGAAAATCCGGGCAATCGCAACGCGCTGTTTCTGACCGCCGGAAAGCTTGACCCCGCGTTCACCAATCACGGTATCAATCCCGTCGGGCAGGGTCGCAATCAGATCATCCAGTCGCGCCCGGCGTGCTGCATCGACGATTTCATCATCGCTGGCTGTCAGGCGGCCATAGGCGATATTTTCGCGCAGGGTTCCGGCAAACAGGAAGACGTCCTGTTGCACGATGCCGATCTGTTGACGCAGGGATTTCATGGTGATGTCACGGATATCGCAGCCATCAATCATGATGCGGCCACCAGTGACATCGTAAAAGCGCGGCACCAGCGAACACAGGGTGGTTTTCCCCGCCCCGGACGGGCCGACAAAGGCCACGGTTTCGCCGGCTTCGATCGCGATATTGATATTGTTGAGGATGGTGCGATCGGGGCTATAGCCGAAATCGACATTTTCAAACACCAGATTGCCCCGCAAAACAATGTCATCACGTGCGGTCGGCCGGTCGATAATGTCGGGCTCGGTCGCCATCAATTCCTGATAATTGCGGAAACCGGCAATGCCCTTGGGATAGGTTTCAACAACGGCCGCGATCTTTTCAAGCGGCTGATAAAACACATTGACCAGCAGCAGGAACCCGACAAAACCGCCGATGCTCAGCCCGCCGGTCACGACGTAATAGGTCCCGGCCAGCAGGATCACCACCTGGACAATGCGCATGCCCAGATAATTGATGGCAAGACTAATCGCCATGATGGCATAGGCCTGAAGTTTGACGGTGCGATATTGTTCGTTGTCCTTGTGGAACAGGGCGCGTTCATGTTCTTCGTTGGCAAAGGCACGCACAACGCGAACACCGCCAACATTTTCCTCGATCCGGGCGTTGAAGGCGCGCACCCGGCCAAACTGGCTTTGCCAGTTGCGGGTCATATCGCCGCCAAACCGCACCACCAGCCACATGATCAACGGGGCAATGGTCATGGCAATCAGTGCAAGTGGTACATGCACCATGAACATCAGGATCAGCGCACCGATAAAGGTCATTACCGCGACAAACAGGTCCTCGGGACCGTGATGGGCGACTTCGCCGATTTCTTCGAGATCCTTGGTCACGCGGGCGACCAGATGGCCGGTTTTCTGGTTGTCATAGAACCGGAAAGACAGCTTTTGCAGATGATCAAAGGCACGCCGGCGCATTTCCGTTTCAATGGTAATGCCCAGCACATGCCCCCAATAGGTGACAACTGCCATCAGACCGGTATTGATGACATAGACAATCAGCAAGCCGATTGCGGCAAGAACAATCAGAAACCAGTCCTGTTTGGGCAGCAACACATCGACGAAACCGGCAACCGCGACCGGAAATCCAAGCGCAAGGACGCCCGACAGAACCGCGCAGCCGAAATCAAGCATGAACAGGCGTTTATGGGGCAGGTAATAGGAAAAGAATTCATTGATCATCAAGGGGATTCCAAGGAAAAAGTGGCCCCTTCTTCATATAGGAATGCTTCGCATTTTCATAGTTAAACTGTGCGAAACCTTGATGATCGTGCAATGGCCGGGATTCCTGAAATTACCGCCTGCCATCACCGGGACAGCAGGCGGTTATCAGATGTGTGGTGCGGCGGGTTTGGTGCTATTTCAACGCAACATAAGTTTGCCGGTCAAGGGTCGCGATGCGCACAGCACACGGGCAACCGGCCCGATCCCCGATCATGTCTTGAAGATCCCCGCCAAGGGTTTCAAGCAGATCCCGGGTGCGCTCGGGATGGGGCATGATATGCAATTCGATATTGATGGCGGGCTGATCGGCAAGACCGTAAACCGGGATCAGCGCCAATTGACAGGCGTTCGGGGCAACATTCAGCCGCTGGCACAGGATATCGCGAAGTTTGGGCAATGATCCGTGCAATTCGGCCTGATTTTCGCTCCAGACGCTGTGATCGACATAAAGTTTGGCATTGGGCATGGGATTACCGGCGGTTTGAACATGGGGAATGGTTTGCGCGGTTTTGCGACGCGGGGCTAATACAAAATCTGGATTTCCGGATCGATGACGACTTCAAGAAGCCGCGGACCGCTTTGCGCCATGAAGGACGCAAACCGGGCATCAAACTCATCAGATGACGTTACGCGTTCGGCCGGGCAGCCCATGCCGCGTGCAAGTTCGACAAAATCAAGTCCCCGAAGTTCGATCCCCGGCACGTCGCGCACCTGCAAAACCTTGCTAAAGGATCGCATCGCGCCATAGCCCCCGTTATTAAGGATAATTACCGCAAGATCCTGATCATGCTGAACCGCAGTCCAAAGGGCCTGGGGCGAATACATGAATGACCCGTCGCCGATCAGGCAGACGACCTTTTGATCGGGTTGGGCAAGCCCGAAGCCGACCGCACCGGGCAGGCCATAACCAAGCCCGCCGCTGGCCATGGTAAAGAAGCGGTTCCAGTTCGCAATACGGACATGATCCTGCAAAGCGGGGCGCACGGATGGGGTTTCTTCAAACAGAACCGTATCGTCGATCATTTCCTGCCCAAGGCGATGCAGGAAATAATCAGGCGAAATATGCGTGCCGCGATCCGGAATAACCGGTTTCGGGCGGGCAAAAGGTTCGCTGCGTGCCGGGCGGACATCAATCAGATCAGCCAGCATCGGTAACCCGAATGCAAGACTTCCGACGATGCTGGTACCAAGCGGGGCCGAAGATGCGGCATCGGGATCGGTGGTCAGATGAATGATCGTGGTGTCACTGTCGAGCAGATCGGACGGGCCGGGCACGTGATAGGTAAAGACCGGTGCCCCGACAGCAATCACCAGATCATATTTGGTCAGGGTGCTTGAAACCTTGGCCGGGGCGGCGGGCAGGAACCCGGCAAACAGATCGTGATGTTCGGGGAATGTAACCCGTGCAGCAAAGGGGGCGGCATAGACCGGGGCCTGAAGACGTTCGACCAGACGAACCAGCGCATCACCCGCACCTTCTTCGTCAACTTCAGCGCCAACCACAAAGGCAATCGATTTTGCAGATGAAATGGCATTGGCCGCATCGGAAATCATGCGCGGATCAGGGGCGGTCACCGACGATATCTGGCGCGGGACAAGCGGTTTGCACCGCACGTTCCAGTCATCGGCAGGAACTGAAACAAAGGTCGGACCATAGGGGCGCTGCATCGCAATCCGGTAGGCATGGGCAATGGCGGCAGGCACGTCTTCGGCCCGGGCGGGTTCGATGCTGTATTTTACATAGGGTTTTGGAAAATCGGCGGCATTGCTGGCACCAAGAAATGGCTGATTGGGAAGCAGTTCACGCGATTGCTGACCGGCAATGATCACCATCGGCGCCCGGTTGCGATAGGCCGTATAGACATTGCCAAGTGCATGCCCGAGACCGGCGGCCGAATGGACATTGACAAAGGCCGCCTTGCCGGTGGCGCGCGCATAGCCGTCAGCCATACCAACAACCGATGCTTCATGCAGGCCCAGCACATAGCGAATATCCTCCGGCCAGCGATCGAGCATGGCCAGCTCGGTTGATCCCGGATTGCCAAAAAACGTATCGACCCCGACAGAACGGAAGAAATCGAAGGTTGCTTCGCGAACGGTTGTCCAGTCACCGGATTTTCGGGCGTTAAGTGAAGATGGCATGCGTTGGCATCCTTGGCTGCGATGAGGTGGCGAAAAGGGGTCGGTTGCCCATACGGATCGGCAACCGGCAAACTGGATCGATCGGGTCAGATCAAGACGTGCCTGACCCGATCAGAAGCATGGCGATAAGGCCCGGGGAGGTCAGAACGGATAATGCTGATGGGGATCTTCGATGGTGATCCAGCGCAGTTCGGTGAACTGTTCCATACCCTGCAAACTGCCGAACTTGCCGTAGCCCGATGCCTTCACCCCGCCAAATGGCATCTGGGCTTCGTCCGCAACCGTCGGGCCATTGATATGGCAGATACCCGATTCAATGGCGTCGGCGACACGCATCGCCCGGGTGATATCCGATCCGAACACCGATGCCGACAGGCCATAGGCATTGTCATTTGCCAGCTCGATGGCGTGATCGGCATCGCGGGCACGCAGCACCGCGACAACCGGACCGAAACTTTCATCCCGGTAGATGTCCATATCCGGTGTGACCTTGTCGACAATGGTTGCGGGCATGATGGTGCTGTCATCAGGAACGCCGCCCGATGCAATGACAGCCCCCTTGCCCATCGCATCATCAACCAGTTGACGCACCCGATCGATGATGTCGCGATCAACGACTGATCCCAGAATGACATCCTGCTTGGTGGCATCCCCGCAGGTCAGGGATTTGGCCTTTTGGGCGAAGCGGCGGACAAATTCATCCGCAATACTGTCATCGACAATGATGCGTTCGGTCGACATGCAGATTTGCCCCTGATTAAGGAAGGCCCCGAATGCGGCGGCATTAACCGCGGCATCAAGATCGGCATCTTCAAGAACAATCAGCGGTGCCTTGCCACCCAGTTCAAGCAACACGGGTTTAAGATGCTTGCCGGCCTGTTCGGCAATGATGCGTCCAACCCGGGTCGATCCGGTGAAATTGATCCGTTTAACATCGGGATGGGCAATCAGGGCCGAGACAACCTCGGGCGCGTCATCGGCGGAATGGGTAATGACATTAAGCACCCCCTTGGGCAGCCCGCCGCGCTGGAAAACTTCGGCAATCAGGCGGTGGGTATGCGGGCAGCGTTCGGATGCCTTGAGCACCACGGTATTGCCACAGGCAATCGCCATGACAACTGCACGCACCGCCAGAATAATCGGCGCGTTCCAGGGTGCCATGCCCACCAGTACACCAACCGGACGGCGCACTGACATGGCAAGTGATCCCGGCTTGTCGGTCGGAATGACTTCACCCTTGAGCTGGGTGGTCATGGCGGCAGCTTCGCGGATCATGCCCGATGCAACTTTGACATTGAAGCCAAGCCAGACCTTGGTTGCACCGGTTTCCTGTGCGGCGATCTGCATGAAGTCGGCAACAGCAGCCTGAAATTCTTCGGCAACCTTAAGCAGGATGGCGCGCCGTTCCGACGGGCCGGTTTTCGACCAGGTTTTGAACGCATCGGCCGCGGCCTTGACTGCAAGGTCGACATCGCCACTTTTGGCTGCCGGTGCGGTTGTCACCACCTCGCCGGTGACGGGGTTCTTGCGATCAAACATTTCATTGCTGATCGATTGGGTCGGGGTGCCCCCGATAAGCATGTCGATATTCATTGCGATTTCCTTCCCTGTGCTGCGCAAATTCGGTGTTGCAGCGTTTTATGATGGTTGTTGTGCCGGGTGTTTCATGCGGTGCGCCATCCCGGTCAGGTTTCTGGCACCAGAATGAAGTCAAACTTCGATACCCATTTTGTGGTGCCATCCGGGTTGGGTTCGAACGGGGCAACAAGGGTTTCCTTGACGCCAAATACCGTGTCGGATGACAGATACGGATCGTCCCCGACAAAGGTGTGGGTCACCAGTTTCTGATATCCCGGTGCGGTAACCAGAAAATGGGTATGGGCCGGGCGAAACGGATGACGCCCAAGGGCAGCCAGCATCTTGCCAACCGGGCCGTCATCGGGGATCGGGTAGCTGACTGGTTTGATACCGACGAAACTGTATGCGCCGTCCGAACCGGTGACGAAGATGCCGCGATTGTTCCATTTGGGCTGACTGTCTGGTTGCTGGACGTCGTAAAAGCCATCGGCATTGTCCGACCAGACATCAATTTTAGCCCCTTTGACCGGATTGCCATCCAGATCAAGAACCCGGCCGGTAAACAGGCAAGGTTCGCCTTTGCCATCAAGCGAGATGCTGTCGCCCATCTGGCGGACCGGCGCGTCCTTGACGTGGAAGGGACCGAAAACAGTGTTTTCGGTGGCACCGTCCGGGCGCCGGTTATTGATCGCATCGACCAGCATCGAGACACCCAGAACGTCGCTTAGTAGAATGTATTCCTGGCGTTCATTGCTACAGATCTGACCGGTTTTGGTCAGAAACGCGATGGCGCTGTTCCATTCGTCTTCGGTCAGTTCGACTTCCTTGACGAAGGCGTGCAAATGTTTGACCAGTGCGGTCATGATGGTTTTCAGACGCGGGTCAATGTCATCACCCATCCGGGCATTGACGGTCTGGGCTGAATTTTCTTCGGTGAAAAAGCCGGTCATGATGTGACTCCCGTTTCTGGACGAACCCCGTCATAGGCATTTTGCAGCAGGGCCCGAATGGCCCGGCGTTCGATTGCGACAGGATTCCAGTAGGGATTTTGCACAGCCAGATCAGCAACCCGGTCCAGATCAGGCTCGGCAACGCCAAGGGACTTCAAATCCGTCGGTGCGCCAAGTTTTCCGGCAAAATCAAAAAGCCCGCCGCCAGCGGTATCGCTGCCAAGAATGGCAGCAAGCGGGGCGAGTTTTTCAGGTGCAGCGGCTTCGTTATAGGCGGTGGCATGCGGAAGTATGATCGCATGGGTCGCCGCGTGCGGTAAGTTCAGGGTACCGCCAAGAGTGTGACAAAGTTTGTGATGCAAGGCCATGCCAACCTGTGCCAGCACCGCCCCGCATGTCCAGGCGCCGAACAGGGTGTCTTCACGGGCATCCAGATCATCAGGCGATGACACCACCACCGGCAGACCGGTGACAAAGGCCCGCAAACCCGAAAGCGCAAGTTCACTTGAAAGGCGGTTGGCATCGCGGGCGTAAAGGGCTTCGACCGCATGCGCCATGGCGTTCAGACCGCTTGTGACCGACATCGGAATCGGCAGGCTGCGCACAAGTTCCGCGTCATAAAGGATGGCTTCGGGCTGGACGCGTTCGGATTTCAGCGTCGATTTGACCCCGTTTTCGGTCTGCCCCAGAACCGGGGTTGCTTCGGACCCGGCATAGGTGGTGGGCAACACGATTTGCGGCAGATCGGTGTGATAGGCAATCGCCTTGCCCAGTCCGATCGTCGATCCGCCACCAATGGCAATCACGCAATCTGCATTGGATTTCTTGACCGTTTCCAGCGCATCCCGGGTGATATCAACCGGCGTGTGCATGGTGGCGCGGGTATAAAGACCGGCTGCACGACCGGCAAGCGTGTCAATAAGGGCTTCGCCCTGATCAACCTGTTCCGGGGTGGTCAGAACCAGTGGCCGTTTTGCCTTGATCGCATCAAGTTCGGGGCCAAGGTCGGAACGCCCGCCCTTTTGGAAACGGACCTGGACGGCGGTGCCTTGGCGGTCAAAGCCCACATTGAAAATCGACATGGATCACACCGCCTTTTTCTGGAAACCGGCGACATTGCGATACCCGGCTGCGACCTGTTCGAGTTCTTCGGGCGTGATCAGGTCTTCGATCCGATCATCGGGGCCGGTGACACGTGATGCCGCGATATCAAGAACCCGTTCGGGGCCGCCCTGACGGTTGCTGAGAACGACATTGGCCGTGGCGGGACGACGGTTGTTTTCATAGGCCAAAAGTCCGTCGGGACTGTTTTGTTGCCCCAGGCATTCGGCCAGCATATGGGCATCAAGAATGGCTTGGCTGGCCCCGTTGGCGCCGATCGGATACATCGGATGGGCCGCATCCCCCAAAAGGGTCACCCGCCCATCGGTCCAGAAATCCAGCGGGTCGCGATCAACCATCGGGAATTCGGTGACGATGTCGGTTGCTTCCATGATGGCGGCGCAATTCATGTCCCCCATCTGGAATTCGCGAAACGGCGTGATGTAATCAATCGTTGCCCCGCGGGTCCAGTCTGCATCGTCAATGTGGCGCGGGCTGCTGTGGCGCAGTTCTGCCACCCAGTTTGTCAGTGCCTTGCCCTGTTTGCGGAGTTTTTCACTGATCGGGTAGGTGACGAATTTTACATCGTGATCCCCGGCAATCACCATGGTTTTGCCATCGCCGATCATGTCCATTTCAACAGCACCGCGGAACATCATGGTGCCTTCATATTTCAGCGGGCCTTCGTCGGGATGCATTTGCTGGCGGATTTGGGAACGCAGTCCTTCTGCGCCGATCAGGAAGTCGGCGGCAAATTCCGATCCGTCCTGAAACAGGACGGTCACCCCGTCGTCATTCTGACGATAACCGGTCACCGGGATGCCGGTCTGAACCGATCCGGGGCCGACGCGGTTATGGACTTCGGACAGCAACAGAAACTGCAAGGCACCGCGATGGATTGAATATTGCGGGGCGGGAAAGCCTGCTTCGACGCAACGCGGGTCGGACTGGATCACATGCCCGAATTTGGTGCGATATTCGATGCAGCGGGTGCGAATGCCGGTGAAGTCAAGTTTGTCACCCAAGCCAAGATCATGCAGCAATTTCGACGAATGGGGCATGACATTGATGCCGACCCCCAGCGGTTTGATTTCCTTTACCGCTTCGAAAACTTTCACATCGAAGCCCTTGCGATGTAGATAAAGTGCCGCCGTCAGGCCGCCAATGCCAGCGCCCGCAATTGCAATGGTTGTCATGGATGTTCTCCCGATTTAGCTTGGTATGCCTTGTTTTTCTGACGAAAGAGTGCAAAGTCTTCCGTGCGCCATGTTGTGGTGATTGTTCCGCGACACGGGGTTTCGAACAAGCCACGCAACGGATTTAAAATTTCAATATTTCAACATTTGGATGGCCGATGACCCAGACGCATCTTGATCGGGAACGTTATGTTTTGGGGGATCCGTCCGATCATGTCGGCTTTTTGAATTGCGAACGTATTGTCGAGCGCAGCCATATTCACGGCTGGTCGGTCGAGCCGCATTATCACGAAGGTCTGGCCCAGATGTTTGTGTTTGGCGACGGACGGGTGAAGGGGCAAATCGATTACCTGTCACGCGACATCGTCGGGCCGGCCATTGTGTGGTTGCCCGCACTTTGCAGTCATGCCTTTGACTATCAGGTTGGCATGAATGGCTGGGTGATCACGGTTCCGACCATTGATGTGATGCGGATTGGCAAACATAACGGCTGGTGCCAGAACTGGATCGGGCGGCCGCAACTGGTTGTCGGGGCGTTGCATCGTGATCTTTTGAGCGAGACACTCGGACTGGTTCAGCAGGTTGAAAAGGAACATAAAAAACTGGGCGAGGAGCGCAATGTCGCACTCGAATCCCTGTTCATGTTGTTGCTGATTTCGCTTAATCGCGGATTGTCGGCCAACCCCGATTTCAATGATCAGTCATCGGGTCGCCAACAGCAACTGGTAAACCGTTTTCAGACCCTGCTTGAACAGCACGAAACCGACAAGTTTTCGGTGGCCGATTATGCCGACATGTTGTCGGTCACCACTACCCATCTGAGCCGCACGGTCAAGACGGTTACCGGTAAAACAGCCGGGGAAATGATCAGTGACCGCCTGTTGCTGGCTGCCAAGCGCAAGCTGGTTTTTTCCGATCTGCCAATTTCCGAGATCGCCTATATGCTTGAATTTTCAAGCCCGTCCTATTTCACCCGGTTCTTTTCCGCCCAGGCCGGGGAAACACCGCGCCAGTTCAGAACCCGGATGCGTGAAAGTTCCTGATCCATCTTTTGGGGTGGTGGGCTAACTGGGGGCAAACGGGCTTGGATGGCGGGTGTTGGCGGGTGCATGCAGGGCAGAGGGTTCTGCGCCAGAGACGCCGGCGCCAGAAGGTCCAGTACGGCCGATCATCCGGTCACGCAGGATGCTGTATCCGTGCCGATGGCCCAAACAGGTTTGGGGGTGCTGCTATCCGTTTTTGGGGCGCGTGCTGGCGCGTTTGATCAGTTGCGCACCAACCAGCACCTTGACCGCAGGGGGCATGGTGTCGGCATTGATCAGCTCATCAAGTACTGTGATCGCCATGCTGCCGATTTTGCGTTTGGACACATCAATGGTGGTCAATGGCGGGTCGAGTGTGATGCTCATGGGAAGGTTGTCAAAACCGATCACCGATACATCTTCGGGTACCTTGTAGCCTTTTTCCTTCAGCGCCTTGGTAAAGCCATAGGCCATGATGTCATTGGCACAAAAATAGGCCTCGGCGATGTCCTTGCCCAGGGCATCAACGCTGTCCTCATAGGCCGATGACAGGGTCGATCCGATCGACAGCACATGTTCAGGGGCCACCGGCAGGCCAAGGGTCGCCATGTTGTTGATAAAGGCGTCCTTGCGCAGGGCAAAGTTCCGGGTCTGTGTTTCACTGCCGACATAGCCAATTTTAGTAAAACCAAGACTTTTTAGGTGCTCAAGGACTGTATAAACAGCGTCGCCATTGTTCATATCGACAAAATTGGCTTCGACCAGATCATAGAAAGTATCAATAAAAACAATCGGTAAGTGCAGATCCTGGATTTTCTGAATGTCTTCGCGGCTTAATTCCGTGCCCAGGACGATGACGGCGGTCGCATCCGAGGTCGCGAGAATGTCGGTAATGTCGTCTGCAGTAACATTCTCGTAGCTCAGGACCTGTAATTTGTAGCCCCGACTCGTCGCTTCTTGCGACATGCCATCAATGTAATCGGAAATGAAGTGGCTGTGGTCGCGGTTAACCGTATGACCGTGCTTGGCAATCTTGAGAAACTTGATGGTTTTCTGGGTTGTTGCGCGTTTTTTCGGTGTGCGCGGTGTGTAGTTCAGGGATGACACGACCTCAAGAACCCGCGAACGGGTGGTTCCGGAAATTTCGCCTTTTCCATTCAGCACGAGCGACACGGTAGACGGCGAAACGCCTGCACGTTCGGCAATCTCTTTGATCGTGGTTTTATTGTTTTTTTTCATATGGTTGTCCCCGGGGTCCCGTCCCTGATTTTTTCTTGTTTAGTTTGTTTAATAAACATTCTGCACGGCGCAATGCAACCTTGCACTGAGTATTTTAGTGAAAGTGCCTGCTTGCCAACATAAAAATGAGTTGGTAGTTTTAGTCAACAAAACAAAAAATTTACTAAACGCATAAGGGAGGATTTATGCGTACCAAAGACGGGCATTTCACTGTCCTGGTGGCACTTATTGTGGTGCTCATGACAGCTGGCGCCATTGTATCTGGTGGGAACTATCTCTCATTGTTTAACCTGCAGTCGATGGCCGGTCAGGTGCCGGAAATCGGGTTGCTGGCGATCGGTGTCATGCTGGCAATGTCGGTGGGCAATGGCGGTATCGAACTTTCGGGTATTGCGCTTGCAAATCTGTCCGGCGTTGCTGCGGCAACGCTTGTTGCCGGTCACTTTTCGGCATCAAGCGACCCGGGCATGTTTTCGCTGTTCTTCATTCTGGTTGCGCTGGCGGTCGGGCTGCTGGGCGGATTGCTGAATGGATTGCTGATCGCCTATCTGAAAATCACGGCGATCCTTTGCACCCTTGGTACGCAGATGTTCTTTATCGGACTGGCGGTGGTTCTGTCCGACGGGCGGTCGGTGCGTGTTGGTGCGCCGGGCCCCCTTTATGAAATCGGCAACGGGTTCCTGTTTGAAATCCCGATCAGCTTTCTTCTGTTCATCGCGGTTGCCTGTCTGATCGGTTTTGTTCTGCGCTATACGCCGTTTGGTCTGTGGCTGATGCTTAACGGATCGAACCCCAAGGCGTCCGAATATGCAGGTTTCCCGCAGAACAAGGTGATTATCGCGACCTATACCGTCAGCGGCGTTCTGTCATCGCTGGCCGGTATCATCATCGCGGCACGAACCATCAATGTGAAATGGGACTACGGCACATCCTATCTTCTGGTGGCCATCCTGATTGCCGTCATGGCCGGGGTGCGTCCGGAAGGCGGATATGGACGTGTTGTCTGTGTGGTCCTGTCTGCCATCGCCCTTCAGATGATGTCGAGCATGCTCAACTTCATGGGGCTTTCCAATTTTGTCCGCGATTTTGCCTGGGGTGCCTTGCTTCTTGGTTTCCTGGCCATCGGACGGTTCCGTCTGACGGACTTTTTCAGTCCGCAATTTCGCGCGGTCACGGCATCTGTGCAACGCCCTCAAGCACGGAAATAAAAACAAGGAACGAGGGCACTGTCTGCCTAATAGAATTTTCCAATTCGGGAGGAAAACAATGAAAATTTCGACACTTTTGAAAAGCTCTGCCTTTGCGGTTGCTGCCCTGTCCATGGTCGGTGCTGCCGCACCGGCATCGGCACAGGATGGCAAGGCCATCACCACGGTTGTTAAAATCAGCGGTATTCCGTGGTTTGACCGTATGGAAACCGGCGTGAACAAATTCGCCGAACAGAACCCGGAAATGGACATTCGCCAAGTCGGTCCGGCAACTGCGGATTCCGCACAGCAGCTTCAGATCGTTCAGGATCTGGTGGCAACCGGTGTGGATGCGCTGGCGGTTGTGCCGATGGATCCGGATATTCTTGAAGGTATCCTGGGCCGTGCGATGGATCGTGGCACGATCATCGTCACCCACGAAGCCGACAACCAGGCCAACACCCACGCCGATATCGAGGCCTTTGACAATGCCGATTACGGTGCGGCACTGAACGAACGTCTGGCCCAGTGCATGGGTGGCGAAGGCAAATGGACCACCTTTGTCGGTTCGCTGGGCAGCCGTACCCACATGCAGTGGGTTGGTGCCGGTGAAGAAAATGCCAAGAAATATCCGGGCATGGAACTGGTCGATCCGAACAATGAATCGTTCGATGATGCCAACGGCACCTATGAAAAGGCCAAGGAAATCCTGCGCAAACATCCCGATATCAAAGGGTTCCAGACCTCGGCTGGTAACGATGTTCTGGGTGTAGGCCGTGCGATCGAAGAGGCAGGTCTGGCTGGCAAGGTTTGCCTGGTCGGTACCGGTCTTCCGAACCCGTCGGCAGCGTATCTGGATTCCGGTGCCATCACCGCGATCGGTTTCTGGGATCCGCAGAAAGCCGGCATGGCGATGAATGCGGTCGCGAAATTCATGCTCGAAGGCAAGGAAATTACCGACGGTATGGATCTTGGTGTTGAAGGCTATGAAAGCGTCACCGTCAAACCGGGTGCAGGCAAGGGTCTTCTGATTGTTGGTAACGGCATGGTGCTGGCCGACAAGGACACCTACAAGGACTACCTTTTCTAAGATCACCTGATGCCAGTGGTCCGGCGCAACGCACAATGCGCCGGACCGCATGGCTATGCCTGACAGAAACGTCAGCAGAAAGGGAATAACTGGTGACCAAGCAAGATCCGCAAAATCGCTGCTTCCTTGAGCTGCGAAACATCCACAAACGGTTTGGCGGTGTGCATGCCCTCAGAGGGGTGGACATGTCGCTTCAGGCTGGTGAGGTCTATCACCTGCTTGGTGAAAACGGATGTGGCAAAAGTACCGTAATCAAGATCATGGCTGGTGCGCATCCGCCCAGCGAAGGACAGATCATTCTTGATGGCGAGGTTCATGATGAACTGACGCCGATCCAGTCACTCGATTTCGGGATCGAGACGGTTTATCAGGACCTGTCGCTGATCCCCAATCTGACCGTGATGGAAAATGTTGCGCTTGGCGAGCAGCTTGTCGAAGGCCATGGTCGCCTTTTGCGCACGCTTGACCGCGCACGTTTGAAAGAAACCGCAACCAAGGCCCTGTCGCAGGTCGGGCTGAATGTTACGGCGGAATTGTTGTCGACCATTGTGTCTGACCTTCCGCTTGCCATTCGTCAGCTTGTGGCGATTGCGCGCGCCATTGCGTGCGAAGCGCGTCTTGTGATCATGGATGAACCGACCACGTCGCTGACCCGGCGCGAGGTCGAAAACCTGATTGATGTGGTGTCAAAACTGCGGTCGCGAAATGTGGCCGTGCTGTTCGTTACCCACAAACTCGAAGAATGTTACCGGATCGGTGGCCATGCCATAGTCTTCCGTGACGGCCAATGCGTTGCCCAGGGGCCGATCAACAATTACAGCCGCACGGATCTTGCCGAACTGATGACCGGACGCAAGATCAGTGAAAAACGTTATCGCACCGGGGCGCCATCGGCCGAAACCCTGATGGTGCTGGATCGTCTTGAAGTGCCCGGGCGTTTTCGCGATGTCAGCTTCAAACTGCATAAGGGCGAGGTTCTTGGCATTACCGGGCTTTCGGATTCCGGCAGGAACGAACTGGCACTGGCGATTGCCGGGATCAAACCGGCGGCTGGCGGTTCGATTTCGGTCAATGGCAAGCCGGTGCGCATCCATAGCGCGTCGGAATCAATTGATGCGGGGATCGGCTATGTCCCCGAAGACCGCCTGTCGGAAGGCCTGTTTCTTGACAAGTCGATCTATCAGAATGAAATCGCGCTGATCCTGCGCAAACTTGCCAGCAAGTTCGGCATTCTCGACATGAAAAAGGGCAAGGAAATTGCCCGCGACATTTCCGAAAAGATGCGCCTGAATACCGCGGATATCGAATTGCCGGTATCGGCGCTTTCGGGCGGTAACCAGCAGCGCGTTCTGATTGGCCGCTGGCTGAGCATCGATCCGGAAATTCTGGTGCTGCACGGGCCGACGGTCGGTGTCGATGTCGGATCAAAGGATGCGATTTACCAGACCATCCAGAAAATGGCCGAACAGGGCATCGGACTTGTCATCGTCAGTGATGACCTTCCCGAACTTTTGCAGAATTGCGACCGCATTCTTGTGATGAGTGCCGGTGAAATCGTCGCCGATCTGAACGGCGCGGGCGCAAATGAAGACGAGATCTACCAGGCGATGCTTGGTTCAGTACAGGAAGGTGCAGCATGAGTGCGGCTGGAACCTCGCATAATCAGGCCGCGGCAAATGCCGGGCCGGGCGGCGGATTGAGCGGTCTGATCGCCAAACGACCGGAATTTGTCACCCTTGTTTTGCTGATGGCGATCTGTATCGCCGTGACGATTGCCAATCCGGCATTTTTGCAGCCCTCCACCCTGATTGATATCGGGCGGGCAAGTGTCGTGACCGGGCTGTTTGCGCTGGGCGTGTTTGTCATTCTTGCGGCGGGCGGGATTGATGTTTCCTTTACCGCCATTGCTGCATTGACGATGTATTCGATCACGCTGCTGGTTCAGAAATATGCGCCGGATCTGTCGATTGTTGTGGTGTTTGCCATCGCGATTGCCGGCGGTGTGTTTCTGGGCGTTGTGAACGGTTTTCTGGTTTATACGCTGCGCGTGCCATCGCTGATTGTGACCATCGGGACGCAATATTTCTTCCGGGGCGGGTTGCTGGCCTTTATCGGGACAACCTGGATCATGGAACTGCCCGGCGAGATGGCGACATTCGGTCGTTTGTCGCTTCTGGAGTTTGAAACCGCAAATGGCGCGATTGTCAGTCTTCCGGTTTATTTCCTGATCCTGCCGGTGGTTGCGGTTCTGACCTGGTGGATCATGCGGCGTACCCTGATGGGGCGGGCGATCTTTTCGCTGGGCGGCAATCCGGAAGTCACCGCACGCCTGGGTTACAACGTCAAAATCGTTCACCTGTTTGTTTTTGGATATGCCGGTGCATTGGCCGGTCTGGCGGGGATTGTCCATATCACCGCGAACCGGCTTGCCAACCCGTTTGATCTTGTCGGAACCGAGATTTCCGTGATCGCAGCCGTGGTACTTGGCGGGGCGCGGATCACCGGGGGAACCGGGTCGGTTATCGGCACCATGCTGGGTGTTTTGCTGGTGGTTGTTGTCGACAACGTTCTGGTGATGGTCGGCATTCCGAGTACCTGGCAGCGTGTGTTTGTCGGCGCGTTCATCCTGCTTGCCGCGGCCTTCTTTGTCACCCGACAGCGCAAATTCAAACCTGCGAAATAAAAGAGAAAATCATGAAAAAGTTTCTGAATGATCCCAAGAATTTCGTCGATGAGATGCTTGAGGGTATCTATCTCGCCAACAGCGACGTCACCTATGTCAATGATGACAAGCGCTGCTATGTGAAAGCATCCCCGAAACCGGGCAAGGTCGGCATTGCGACCGGTGGCGGTTCGGGTCACCTTCCGCTGTTTCTGGGCTATGTTGGTGAAGGCATGCTTGATGGTGCGGCCGTAGGCGGTGTGTTCCAGTCGCCCAGTGCCGAGCAGATGCTCGAAGTCACCAAATATATCGATCAGGGTGCGGGCGTTCTTTATATCTATGGCAACTATACCGGCGACATCATCAATTTCGATATGGCGACCGAACTGGCCGACATGGAAGACATCAAGGTTCTTTCGGTGGTCGGCAATGACGATGTTGCATCATCCGTGGTTGGCGAAGAACACAAGCGCCGTGGCGTTGCCGGGATTTTCTTCCTGTATAAGGCCGCCGGTGCCGCATCCGAAGAAGGCATGTCACTTGAAGAAGTCGCCCGCGTTGCCGAAAAGGCAAAGGATCGCACGCGCACCATCGGTGTCGCGCTAAGCAGCTGCGTGATCCCGGAAATCGGCAAGCCGTCCTTTGAAATCGGTGCCGATGAAATGGAAATCGGCATGGGTATCCACGGCGAAAACGGCATCAGCCGCAAAAAGCTAACCGCTGCCGACCCGCTGGTTGACGAGATGATGGACAAGATCTTTGCCGAACAGGATTACAAGGCCGGTGACGGCGTTGCCATCCTGGTCAACGGCCTTGGCGGCACCCCGCTTGAAGAACTTTATATCCTGTTCCGTCGCGTCCATCAGCTGATGAGCGAACGCAAGGTCAACGTCAAGCATGTCTGGATCGGCGAGTTCGCGACATCGATGGAAATGGCCGGGGCATCTGTTTCGGTGCTGCATCTTGATGACGAACTTGATCGTCTGATGGCGGCCAAGGCCGACACCCCGTTCTTCAAACATTTTGCCAAGTAAGCCGAGGCCAAGATGGACAAGATTACCAGCGGTGACATCACCGCATTGTTCGAAGCACTGCACGCGACGTTCCGTGACAAACGCGATGAACTGATCGCCCTTGATGCCAAGGTCGGTGACAGCGATCTGGGCATTACGATGAATGCCGCCTTCGAAGCAGCGGCGGCAACGGTCGCCGCCCAGACCGATACACCGATGGGCAAACAGTTCATGCTGGCCGGTGCAGCAATGGCAAAGGCCGCCCCGTCAACCATGGGGACGCTGACCGCGACCGGTTTCATGCGCGGTGGCAAGGCGCTTGGCGATGCCGATGCAATCGGTGCGGCCGAGATGGCCGCATTCTGGCGGGCCTATGCCGATGGTATTGCCGAACGCGGCAAGGCCAAGCTGGGGGACAAGACGGTTCTCGACGTTCTGGTACCGATTGCCGAAAGCCTCGAAGCATCGGTTGCAGCGGGATTGTCACTGGCAGAATCAACAAGCAAGGCATCCGGCGATGCCAAGGCCGCGCTTGAGGCCACAAAGAACCTTGTTGCGCAACATGGCAAGGCAGCCGCCTTTGCCGAAAAAAGCAAAGGTCTTCAGGATGCCGGCAGCACGGTCGCGGCCCTTTTGATCGAAACGGTTGCAGAATTTTGTAACCGCTGATGCGGCGGCATGCGGTTCAGATTGGCCTCTCCCTCTGATCTGGTCGCATGCCGTGCCATCAAAAGTTTTCGTCTTTGATAAATGCAGGAACCCACCATGGAATACAGAACCCTTGGCCGATCCGGATTGAAAGTCTCAGCCATTTCAATGGGCACATTCACCTTTGGCGGGCAGGGGCCGTTTGCCATGGTCGGCAAGCAGGGCGTGCCCGAAGCACGGCGTCTTGTCGATTGCTGCATTGATCACGGCGTGAATGTTTTTGATACCGCCAACATGTATTCGACCGGCCTGTCAGAACAGATTCTTGGTGAAGTTCTTGACGGGCGGCGTGATCAGGTTCTGGTGACGTCAAAGGCCCGCATGCGCATTGGCGACGGCCCAAATGACGAAGGTGTCAGCCGTTATCACCTGATCCGTGAATGCGAAAAGTCGCTGCGCAATCTTAGAACCGATCATATCGATATCTATTACATGCATGAATGGGATGGTGTCACACCGGTCGAAGAAAAGATGGCGGCTCTTGATACCCTCGTGACACAGGGCAAGGTGCGCTATGTCGGTTGTTCGAACTATTCGGGTTGGCACATCATGAAATCGTTGCAGGCATCCGAACGCGACCGTCGCGTCCGGTTCGTTACGCAGCAAATCCATTACACCCTTGAAGCCCGCGAAGCGGAATATGAATTGCTTCCGGTTTCGGTCGATCAGGGGTTAGGTGTTCTGGTCTGGAGCCCGTTGGCGGCCGGTTTGCTGAGCGGTAAACACACCCGCCAAAATCCTGTTGCAAAAGGGTCAAGGCAAGAGGCGGGCTGGACCGAACCACCCATCCGGGATCAAGGACGTTTGTGGGATATAGTTGACGTCCTGATCTCGGTGGGTGAAAAACACGGCGTTGAAGCCGCCCAGGTCGCACTTGCCTGGTTGCTGACGCGCCCGGCGGTATCTTCGCTGGTTGTCGGTGGCAGCTCCGAACAGCAATTCATCAACAATTTCCGCGCGATTGACCTTAAACTTGATGAAGATGACCTGACCCGTCTGGACAAGGTCAGCCAGCCACCTTTGATCTATCCCTATTGGCATCAGGGCCAGTTTGCCCGCGACAGATTCAGCGACGGCGACTGGGCCCTGCATAACCGGGCAGGCGACTAAGCCGCCCGAAATTTCCCAAGGCGCATATGATGAAACACCGTGACCGGTTGATGTCGGTCACGGTGTTTTTTTTGTCTGTGTCGGGCTGGTTGGTCCGTCAAATGGACCGGCCTATTTCAGGTATTTGTTGAACCAGTCGATGGTGCGTTGCCATGCCAATTCGGCGGCTTCCTTGTCATAGCGCGGTGTGGAATCATTGTGGAAACCATGATTGGCACCGGGATAGATATGGGCCTCATATACCTTGTTATTGGCTTTCAGTGCTTCTTCATAGGCTGGCCAGCCGGCATTGATCCGTTCATCAAGTTCGCCATATTGCAAAAGGATCGGTGCCTGAATGCGCGGAACATCGGCGGCATCGGCCTGACGGCCATAGAACGGGACAGCAGCACCAAGATCGGGATAGGCAACCGCAGCCGCATTGGCGACCCCGCCACCATAGCAAAAACCGGTAATGCCGGTTTTCCCGGTGGTGGCTTCGTGGGCGGTCAGGAATTCAATGGCCGCAAAGAAGTCATTCATCAGTTTGGTCGGATCGACGGTACGTTGCAATTCGCGACCCTTGTCATCATTGCCGGGATAACCGCCAACCGATGTCAGACCGTCCGGGGCAAGGGCGATAAAGCCCGCCTTGGCGACCCGGCGTGCGACATCTTCGATATAGGGGTTAAGCCCGCGGTTTTCGTGAACAACCACCACACCGGGAACCTTGCCCGTGACATTGGCCGGTTTGACCAGATAGGCGCGTACCTCGCCATGGCCATTGGGGGACGGATAGGTGATATATTCGGCAACAATGTCGGGATCGGTGAAATCAACCTGATGGGCCATTGCGTAATTCGGGCTCATGGCATTAAGGATGGCCAGTGCCGTCATGCCGCCAACCGCATAGCGGCCCGCACGATCAAGAAATTCGCGCCGGTCAATCATTCCATGCGCGTAAAAATCATATAGTTCAAGCAGTTCCGGCGAAAAATCCTTGGCAGTCAGACGTTCCATCATGCGCTCCTGTCCTGAGTGACACGGGGATTGGGGGGCTGGTGGTGACGGTAACAAAGACAAATCAGATCAACGCACGTCGCAGCGGGGGGCGCTGTTTTGCGTCCTGGCCCCTGCGTGCGAATGATTGTCATCTATCCTGATTTTTTCACAAGTCACAAACGCGCTATCACGGCCAAAAAGTAACCGTGGTCACATAAAGATCCCGGTCCGTCCGGACAAGCGACGGCAGATATCGTTTGCGATGATGCTATGATGGAAGAACCCGGATCGGATCACCATTGATCCAGGCCAGCACCGCCTCAACCGTCTGGCCATAAAACACATCCCAGGTATGGCGGGTGACATAGCCCAGATGCGGGGTCAGCAACAGCTTGTCGCATTTGCGCAGCGGATGGGCGGCCGGCAGCGGTTCCTGATCATAGACATCAATACCTGCACCGGCGATTTCGCCCTGGTTGACGGCATCAATCAGGGCTGCGTCATCAACAATCGGCCCGCGTGATGTATTGATCAGAAATGCGGTTTTCTTCATCTGCCGGAATTCTTCGGTGCCGATCAGGCCGCGTGTGCGGTCTGAAAGACGCTGATGGATGGTGACGAAATCGGCATCGCGCAACAGGGCTTCCTTGCTGGGTTTGTATTCAACACCGACTTCCTGACAGCGTTCCGGTGTCAGGTTGGTGCTCCATGCGGTGATGTGCATGTCAAAGGCCTGGGCGATTTTGGCGATTTGTGCCCCAAGACGGCCAAGGCCGATAATACCCAATGTCGATCCGGCAAGATCCTGACCCAGCCCGATCTGCCAGCCGCCACTGCGCATCGAGGCATTTTCACCCACAATATTGCGTGCAAGTCCCAGCATCAGGGCAAATGCCAGTTCCGGTGTCGCAGTCGACGGCGATTCCGTTCCGCAGACCGTAATCCCGCATTCATGGGCGGTTGCCACATCAATTGCCGCATTGCGTTTGCCCGACGTGACGATCAGTTTCAGATTGGGCAGACTGCGGATCAGGTCGCCGGAAATCGGTGTGCGTTCGCGCATGACACACAGGATGTCAAACGGCATCAACCGGTCACGCAACGCATTCTTGTCGGTGATTGTGTCATGAAAGACCGTAATCTCGCCATGCGCCTTGACAGCAGACCAGTCAGCCGATTGCAGGGCAAGTTTTTGGTAATCGTCAAGAATGGCAATACGCATGGTCGGGTGTCCTGTGTGGGATAAGGTCAAAGCATTTATATTCTGGCGAAAATCAGCGATGTATTGATGCCGCCAAAGGCGAAATTGTTGCTCATCAGATATTCGGCGGAAATGGTACGCGGTTCGGACCGGATATAATCAAGATCGGCACATTCCGGGTCGGGCGAAACAAGATTTGCGGTCGGCACAAAGGTTTCGTCCCGCATCATTTCAAGACCAAGCCATGCTTCGATCGCACCGCACGCCCCCAGCGTATGCCCGAAATGCCCCTTAAGTGTATGGATCGGAATGGCGCGGTCAAATACGGCACGGGTTGCCTTGCTTTCGGCAAGGTCACCATGATCGGTCGCGGTGCCGTGACCATTGACGATATCGATATCGGCCGGCGACAGTCGCGCATCTTCAAGTGATTTGCGCAGGGCAATTTCCATCTTGTCGGCTTGTGGCTGGGTGATATGTGCGCCGTCGGAGTTTGAGGCAAATCCGACAATTTCGCCAAAGATGGTCGCACCACGGGCAACCGCATGTTCGTATTCTTCAAGGATCAGGGTTCCGGCACCTTCGCCAATTACCAGACCATCGCGGTTCTGGTCATAGGGGCGCGGGGTAACATCGGGCTGATCATTATTGTCGCTGGTGGCAAACAGGGTGTCGAACACCGCAACCATGGTCGGACAGAGTTCTTCTGCCCCACCGGCAATCATGACATCCTGCATGCCGTATTTGATGGCTTCATAGGCGTAACCGATGCCCATGCTGCCTGATGTGCAGGCGGTCGATGTCGGGATGATGCGCCCGCAAATGCCATACAGAACCCCGATATTGACCGCTGATGTGTGGCTCATCATCTGGATATAGCTGGTGGCGGTGATGGCGTTGCTGTCACCGGTTTCCATCAACCGGGTGAAACCCAGCACCGGCGGGGTGCTGCCAAATGACGACCCATAGGCAATCCCAAGGCGTCCGCCCTGCAAAATCGACTTTTCATCGCGAAGACCGGCGATTTCAAGCGCCTTGTCCGTGGCCGCAACCGACATCTGGGCAACGCGGCCCATGCTGCGCAACTGTTTGCGGGTGAACTTGCCTTTAAGGTTAAAGCCTTCTACCGGGCCGGCAAGCCGGGTACGAAGATCATATTTCCCGTCCCATTCATCCATGCGCCGGATCCCGGTTTCGCCGGCATTCATACGTGCAGAAATGGTTTGCCAGTCATCACCAAGTGCGGTGATCCCGGCCATGCCGGTTACAACAACCCGTCTGGTCATAGCATTCCCCCGTTCACACTGATGACCTGGCGGGTGATATAGGATGCATCGTCACTGCACAGGAACGCCACAGCGGCGGCGATTTCGTCTGCCGTGCCGTAACGGCGCATCGGGATCATTGCCTTGACCTCGTCTTCCGGAAGGTCTTCGGTCATCCGGGTTTCGATGACGCCCGGTGCCACGGCATTGACCGTGATCTTGCGTTTGGCCAGTTCCAGCGCCAATGATTTCACCGCGCCGATAATCCCGGCCTTGGAGGCGGCATAATTGACCTGTCCGCGATTGCCCGCCAGTCCGGCAATTGACGTCAATGCGACAATGCGCCCGCCTTTGCGGCGCTGGATGATTGGCATGATCACGGGTTTGATCACATTGTAAAATCCGTCCAGATTGGTGTGCAGCACACTGTCCCAATCATCATCTTCAAGGGCCGGAAACGCGGCATCGCGCGTCAGGCCCGCATTCAGGATAACCCCGTATGGTGCGCCATGTTGCGCAATATCATCTTCGATGGCGGTGCGTGTCGCATCACGATTGGCGATATCAAAACTGATCAGACGCCCGCTGCGTCCCGCGGCCATGACATCATCAAGAACCGATTGCGCACCATCGCGGTCCGAATTGTAATGGACGATGATGTCAAATCCGTCACGGGCAAGGCGTCTTGCAGTGGCGGCACCAATGCCCTTGCTGGCACCGGTTACCAGAATGGTCTGTGTCATGGCTGTGTCGTTTCTTGGTTGGTGGTCGTCATGGTGTTTTCGGGCTGATCCGGGGCAGATGCCGGCTGGAAGACATTGATCTGGGCGTTGACCAGAACGGTTTCACCGTTTCTGACATCGCCTTCGAAGACGCCCATCTGGTCATCTTCGAAAATGTTTTTAACAAAGACATCAAGGCAACTGCCCGCCGCAAAGCCGTCGCAGGCCAGGGTCATTTTGCGTGTCCCCAACAAATAGCCGATGCGCGGCGGCGTGGTCGGGTCTGCCTGTTTGCCGCGCCAGCCACTATAGGCGGCGACGGCCTGGGCAATATATTCAATGCCGACATAGGCCGGAACCCCAATGCCGTCTTCGAAGAACATGCTGTTTTTATGAATGCGAACACGGGCATGCAGCCGGTCTGGGTCGGCAGAACATACTTCATCAATCAGCAGCATCGGGGCTGCGTGCAGGACAAGTTCGTCAACCGGTGGCATCAAGGACGGGGTGTTATGTGCAGTCATGATGACGGACCAATACGGTTAAATCCCCGCCCCAGAATGACGGATACATTGCTGCCGCCAAAGGCGAAGGAGTTGCTCATCATTGCAGATTGTTCAGCCGGTGCAAGTCGTTGGCCGACAGTTTTGACAAGATTGATTTCCGGGATGTCCGGGTCGGCTACGCCGTCCCAGATATGACGGGGCAGCGGTGTGCCGTTTTCCATTTCGGTCAGGGACAGCCAAAGAATGGCGGCCTCAATCGCGCCGGCGGCACCAAGTGTATGACCAGTCATGGGTTTGGTCGAACTGACGGCAATGTCATGATCAAAAACCTGATGAATGGCGCGTGCTTCCATGCTGTCATTAAGCGGGGTCGCTGTGCCATGCATATTGACATAGGACACCGCCGCCGGGGACAGGCCCGCCTGATCCAGGGCGGCCCGCATGGCCGCGGTCGCACCGATGCCATCGGGATGGGGGGCGTTGGGATGATGGGCATCGGATGTTTCCCCAACACCGAGCACCGAAATATCCCCCCGGTCCGGGCGCATGACAAACAGGGCCGCACCTTCGCCGATATTGATGCCGTCGCGATTGATGCTCAGTGGATTGCAAATCCCCGTTGCAACCGAGCTTAGCGAATGAAAACCCCGAACGGTCAGGCGGCACAGGCTGTCCACACCCCCGACCAGCACGGCATCGCAAAACCCGGCATTCATCAGGCGTCTTGCCGCGGCAAAGGCCTTGGCGCTTGAAGAACAGGCTGTTGAAATCACATAGGCCTGATTTTGCAGGCCAAGGGCATCGCGCAGGAAATCTGCCGGTGATCCGATTTCCTGATGTTCATAGCGGAAGGTGTCCGACCATTTTCCGGTCGCAAGTTTTTCACGATATCCCGACGTGCCTTCTTCGATCCCCGATGTGCTGGTGCCCAGAATGATCGCCACCCGATCCTTGCCGAATGTTGCGATGACATCGGAAATTTCATCGGTGATCTGGTTGGCCGCCGTCCATAACAGGCGATTGTTGCGCGTATCATAGTGGCCAAGATGGTCGGGCAGGGCATCGGGCGGACTTGTGACCGTGCCAAGGATGGTGCTGGCATCGACCAGATAATCGTCATGCAGGATCATGTCGGCGGGGCGATCGCCAAACAGGGTTTCTGATGATTGTGCCTTGCCCGATCCCAGTGACGAAACAACACCAAGGGCCGACAGAAAGGCGGGTTTTCCGGTCGCTGTCATGGTGCCATCCGCTGTGAATTGATGGTCAGTGTGTATCCATGGCGCGCGTTATGCAATGTTGCCGTTCCCTGCCAGGGGTCGGTCGCGGGACGGGTGACCGTGATCAGGGCATTTTGGCTATGATCGGAATGGATGATCCGGCCTGACGGGGTCTGTTGGATCGTCATGTCGTGACCAAGTGCATTTTTGACATCGTCAAGCGGCCAATAGGTGACAAACATGTCAGCCAGCAGACGGCGCGCACCGATCCGGTCGGGTAACCAGTCAGCGCGTGTGACATTCAGTGCGTTTTCCGTCCAGTCAATATCAAGGGCACGCCGTCCCAAACCGTCAAGTACCGTGACCATGACGTGGCTGGTGGTGATGGCAATGCGGGCGATAAAGGTTGTGCGTTCCCTGGTTTCTGCCGCTTCCGGGTCGGTCCATGTCGCGCTGACCTGTTGGGCGATATTGATCGGGTCGGCAGCCTTCCATGGATTGGCAGGCAGGGTCAGGAAAACATCGTTTTCACCATCGGGCACCACCAGATCACGGACAGACGCATTCACCGGATCGCCATCCGGGCGATCGGCAAATTGCGGGCTGCAGGCACCGAGCATTGCGGCAACCATGATGGTCAGGACGGATCGCATAGGTCGTGCAACATCTTAAGGTAATGATCGGTTTTGCTTACAAGTGGATTGTCGAGATTCCAGGCATATCCGGCAAGGATCGAAACAACCATGCGCTTGACCTTGGTGTCTTCGGTCGGCTGATTGAAAATGATGGTCTGAAGCCGACCGTCATACCACGCGTCGACATAGGAACGAAAGGTCGCAACACCACGTTCAAGCGGAATGGCATAATCGTTTTGCCAATCGACATTCTTGGCATTGTGACGATTGATCAGAACGTTGGCCGCCATTTCGGCCGACTGCATGGCAATGGTGACACCCGATGAAAATACCGGATCAAGGAACCCCGCCGAATTGCCAAGCAACGCATATCCGTCGCCGAACAGCTGATCGGACTGGGCGCTGTATCCGGCAATCGCATTAAGCGGACGGATCGGTCTGGCATCGGCAAGGATGGTTCCAAGACGCGTATCGGCAATCAGTTGATCAAAGATCGCCTGTTCATCCATTGATGACCATCGGGGATCCTGGTCGGGGAAAATCACGCCGACCGATGATGTGCCGTCCGAAAACGGAATCAGCCAGTACCAGACTTCCTGATGGGTCGGGTGAACCGTGATCAGGATTTTGTTCCGGTCGTGATCGGTGGGCGACATGTTGTCTTGAACATGGGTAAACAGTGCGCGCCGTTCGATGGATTGGCCGGACCGCGCAATGCCGAGCATTCGGGGCAGAACGCGGCCATATCCGCTGGCATCAAGGACAAATGACGCGCGCAGTTTGCCGGTTTCGCCACGGTCATTCTGAAATGTCAATTGGCAGTCGCCATCGGTCAGGCTGGCTTCGGTAACCTTGTGCGCGAACCGGATATCAATGCCCGCGGCAATGGCGGTATCGGTCAGGATTTTGTCAAATCGCGCGCGCTGGACCTGGAATGTGGTGCCCCAGCCTGATGGTTCGAAATTCTTGCGAAAATCTATGGACTGATACAGCGGGCCACGTTCGAAAACCGCACCGTTCTTGAACTGAAACCCGGCCTTTTGAACCGCATCAAGAAGACCCGCGCGTTCAAGGATGTTCATGCAGTTGGGCAACAGGCTTTCGCCAATGACAAAGCGCGGAAATGTCTGTGCCTCAAGCACGGTGACATGCATTCCCGCATCATGAAGCAATTTTGCCGCCACGGCCCCGGCCGGTCCGGCGCCGATGATCGCAATGTCGCAATCGTGCATTATTGGTGTCCCCTGGATTGCGGGTGGGTGGTGTAGTGATCGTTGCCTTTATGCCCGGCGCACATCCAGTATGACAGCACCCACGCCGATATCAGCCCGATCGAAATGATGGTTCCAATGGCATTGACCACCGGAACCGAACTTGTCGCCAGAAGCCCGAATGCCAAAACGCTGCTGATCAGTGACAGGAACACGGCAAACCGGGTTGCATCCTGTGTGCCGTGCTGGCGGCTTTCGGATGTAAAGATCGCGTAATCCGCGCCAATGGAAAACACCAGAAACAGCGCCATAATGGCAAAGAAATTGATCGTCACACCAAGCACAAAGGCCCCGCTTATAGCACAAAGGATGGCGAACAGCGGTGCGGTCACGACATGCAGCCCGTCAGGAAACCCGTATCGCAACACCGCAACCAGTCCCGCAACAAGCAGGGACACACCAAGCGCGATGCTGGCCCAGACACGGTATCGGGCAAACTGACCGGTAATGGTTTCGCGCGGATTGATCAGGCGGGCCTGTCCGATATGCGATATCGCATCGCGCACGGCATCGACGTCCTTTACCGCATTAAGGCGGATGATATCGGTTTTACCGCGTTGCAGGCCGGATAATCCGGGAATGGCTGCAAGAATTTCCGGGGCGGGTTCAAGCGGGGTTTTGGTGTCTTGTGTGCTCGCCACGTCCACCGGAATGACGCCCTGCAATTGCGGGCCGAATGGTTCAATCAATTGCGATGTGATCAGGGCGCGGTTGGCATTCTGGCGGCTGATGGACGGTATGACATCGGACAGGCCAAACAAACTGCCGATCCGTCCATCAGCAATCAGCGGACGCAATGCATCGCGGACGGCTTCGCCGGTTTCAAGGCGGTCCTGAATGTCATCGCCATCCACCCGGATGAATTGCGGGTTCCCGCCCATGCCAAGGGTCTCGCCAATCATCCGTGCATCGTCAATCAGGGCGTCATCCCCATGGCCAAGGGCGGCGATATCATCATTGGCGGGCAGATAAAATGCCGCCCCAATTAACGCGATAGCCGCCAGAACCAGCATGACATGACGCAGTCCGTTCGATGGCCGAACAGCCAAAAGAACAGTATCGATTTTCTGATAGATCACCCTGATGGCGGCGCGGTCGCGGATATTGCGGGCCGGCAGGCATGGCAAAATGGTCACCACGGTGACATAGGCGGCAATCAGACCGGCAATTGAATAAACCGATATTTGCGCAAGCAGGATCGTCGGTGTGAAGGCCAATGCGGAAAATCCGCAAACCGTGGTCAAAAGACCGAGCCGAAGCCCCGGCCTAACATGCGAAAGCCGCGTGTCATCCGTTCCGCTTGATCCGGGCAAAACCAGATAATGCAGTGCATAATCGATGGAAATCCCAATCAGGCTGGCACCAAAAACCAGCGCAATGGCATGGATGCTGTCAAAGATCAGTACAAGGGCGGTGATACCGGCAAGAAGCCCGCTTCCGACCGTCAACAAGGCTGCCAGGATCGGAAGTGGCGACATGAACACCCAAACCACCATCGCAATCACCCCGAATGTTGCAATCACGGCAATGCGCTGGACGTCTGATTTTGCGTGGCTGGCTTCGGACACGGCGAAGAAAATCTGTCCGCTTTTGGCAATCAAAAGGTTGTCATCCGATGCCGTCGCAGCGGCAATCAGGTCATTGGCATGTTTGACCCAGTCGGCTTCAAATCCGCTTGTCCGGACATGCGGGGCAAGGGTGATGATGATTGGCGTTCCATACCGGTCATCTTGGTGCACAAGGCCGCTTTGCCCGATCTTGTCACCGAGTTCAGCCAAAAAGCCGGGCAGCAATGAAAACGGATCACTGGCAAGCGATTGTGCAGAGACCATGGATGACGGCGCATAGAGCGATTGGACCGCACGCTTGTAAATGCGTTGCCCGTCACCATTGGTCAGCAGGTCACGGTCTTTTTGCGATAACAGCCCCCCGGCATGATCAAGATAAAACCCATAAAGGGATCTTGCATCGCCGGTTTCAAACCCGGGCAGACTGACCGATGTGGTGCCGTCCATGTCGCGGAAGTTCTGGGCAAGGGTGCGGCTTGCTTTTTCAAGCTGGTCGCGGTCGGGATGGGTCATCATGATGATGACCTGATTGGCATCACGCAGCAGAATATCCCGTACAATATTGATGTCGCTTGACCGATCCTGTTGGTCGGCATCCCGGTCATGGTGTTCGCGCCCGATAAGTGACAGGATATCACCGTCAATTTTGGCGTTTTGCGCGTTGATCTGCCAGAAGGTCAGAACCCCCATAACGATCAGGCACAAACCCCATATGACGGCGCGCACATTCATTATTGTGCCTGCCCGGCCAAAAGGGCTGCGATGTCGTCAGGAAGGGGCTGGGACGCAACCGTCTGGTTTGACAGAGTGATTTCGTCATGATCGCCGGTGGGTTTGTCAATCCGGACATGATCGACAAAATCACGGCCTGATGCGGTAATATGCGCGATCTGATCGGCAATCGGGCGCCCGGCAATCGGGGTCAGTTCGATCTGCCAGGTGCTGGCACTGTCGCCGCCAGTTGCATCATCGGTTTCAGCGTTATTTTCGACGCCCTTTTCAACATCCATTTCAGCAGACCGTTCAGTAACTGTGAAATGTTGGGAAAGTGCATCCCAGTTACCGGAAAGAACGGCTGAAATCAGGGTGATGAACTGATTGAATTGCGCACCATTGGCGATGGTTTCACGGCTTCTGTCATCCCCGATACGGGTGATGCCGCGATCGGTCATGACAGTCACGTCGGGAAACGGTTCACGGTTTTGCCAGACCAGCCCGTCGCCTGGCGACAGGGTAAAGGCCCCCTTTGAAACCAGTGGCTGTTCAAACCCGGCAAGATACCGATCAAGGCGAAATGCACCGGCAAGATACTGATCATCACCGATCTGTTGCAGTTTGGTGGCGGGCAGCGCAGCATCCGCGCGGGCCGATGCCACTTGGCCTGTCATCGCGAAAAACACGATCAGGGCAATGTGCAAAATGATCTGCTTTGATGCGGGCAGGAACTGCATCATTTTCGGGCTTCCAGCTTGTCGATCAGACATTGCGGGCTGGCAAACAGCATTTCGCCCGTGGCCTTTTCAACGGCAACCTGAATGGTAAAGCCCTTGGTCAGTTTTTCACCGCTATCAGCATCGCTGATCAGATAGTCGATCTTGAGACGGTTTTCATATTCCTTAAGCGTGGCGGTGATTTTGATTTTCTGCCCGAACCGGCAGGGACGGACATATTTCACCCGCATGTCGACGATCGGCCACAGATAGCCGCTTTCATCCATTTGCGGATAATTATAGTCAATCCGGTCAAGAAGCGCGCAGCGGGCATTTTCGAAAAACTGCACGTAATTGCCGTGCCATACCACATTCATCGGATCAAGATGATAGAACTGGATGGTTTCGGTGACGGATGCGCTGATCATGCGATATCCCCGTCATAAAGCGTCCAGTCGCGGTTCTGGATGCGCGAAATCACCAGACGCAAGGTGGCTTCAAGCGGCTTGTCCTCGTCGATGAAATCGATGTCCTGTTTTAGGTGGTCAATGAACGCCACCAGATCCGGACCAAGCTGCTTTTGCGTGATTTCGCCCGACTTTTCGCGCAGGCGGATGGCCTGAAGGGCGGCGATCAGGTTGGCGGCGACCACCTGTTCGGTCAATTGCAGCACGCGCAGGCAATCGCGCGCGGCAATCGTGCCCATGCTGACCTTGTCCTGGTTATGGCATTCGGTGGAACGCGAAAAGACGCTGGCGGGCATGGTTTGTTTCAATGCTTCGGCCGTCCAGGCAGATGCACCGATCTGAACAGCCTTAAGACCGTGATTGATTGACGCGCGTTCCGCATTCGATCCCGACAGGTTGGACGGCAAACCATGATTGAACTTGGTATCGACCAGAAGCGCCATCTGGCGATCCATCAGATCGGCAAGATTGGCAACCAGCGTTTTCATGCCATCGGCCACAAAGGCAACATGCCCGCCATAGAAATGCCCACCATGCAGGATGGTGTTCTCACCTACATCAAGAAGCGGATTGTCATTGGCGCTATTGAGTTCGATTTCCAGCGTTTTGCGGAATGTCGGCATCATATCGGCCAGCACACCAATCACATGGGGCGCACAGCGCAATGAATACCGGTCCTGCAAGCGGGCCGGTTCGAAATCATCGCCAAGATGGCAAAGGTCCCCTTCGATCCATGCCGCAATTTGCGCCTGTCCCGGGTGGGGTTTGGCGGCAAAAAGCCGTTTGTCAAAATGCGCCGGATTGCCAAGCAAGCCGATGCTGGCCATTGCGGTAATGCGGCTGGTCAGTTTGCAAAGATATTGCGCCCGGACAAAGGCCTGACACATCAAAGCGGTCATCACTGCCGTACCGTTCATGATCGCCAGGGCTTCTTTCGGGCGCAGGACAAGCGGGGGAAGCCCCGCCTGTTCAAGGGCGTCGCGCGCAGTGGTTCTGGTACCGCGATAAAGCACGTCACGTTCCCCGATCAGGGCGGCGGCGACATAGGAAAGCGGGGTCAGATCGCCCGATGCACCAACCGATCCTTCTTCGGGGATCAGCGGCGTGATATCATGGGCCAGAAGCCCGGTCAGTTGATCAAGCAGATCGACACTTACCGCGGAATAGCCGCTGCAAAGTGATGCCAGCCGGACGGCAAGAACGGCGCGTGCCTGATCCGCGGGCAGGATATTGCCCAGTCCGCAACCGTGAAAACGGCTAAGATGCAGGGGAAGTTCGGCCACCAGTTCGGGGGGCACACGGCGTGAAACGGAATCGCCATATCCGGTTGTCACCCCATAGATATGACCATGTTCGCGCAGTTCCTGATCAAGGAAATCGGCCCCCTTCTGGATGCGGGCGCGAAATTCGCTGCTTCCGGACAGGACGGGGCGGGCGCGTTGCTCGGACAGGGCAATCACATCTTCGATCGTCAGATCGTTTTCGCCAAAAATGATATTGATGTGATTATTGGTCATTATCAGCCTTTTTCTTCGCCCAGAAGTCATAGAAATTGAACCATTGCAGCGGTTCGTTAACAACAATCTTTTCAAGCCATTGCGCATAGGCACTGGCATATTTCGTGATCGCGGCCTGCCGGTTGGCGCGTGGCAGGATCATCTGATCGGCCAGTTTGTGCCAGGCAATCCGGAATGTCTTGCCCGATCGCCATGCCGCTGCCGCATAAACCGGACATTGCAGCAAATAGGCCAGAATAAACGGGCCCTGCGGGAATTGGGCATCTTCGCCCAGAAATGGCGTCAGCACGGTCTTGTCGCGCGCGCCAATCGCAATGCGATCAGCCGCAATCACCACCCATTCGCCGCGATCAACCCGTTCGCGCAACATGATGGCGGTGTCCGGGCCGATGTCGGCTACTTCAATCAGGTCGACCTGACTTTCAGGGGCAAATTTCCGAAGAACCCGGCCAAACCGGGCCGCATTTTTTTGATGAAGCAAAACATTGACACGAAAGTCGCGGTCGCGGCTGGCAATCGCGCGGACCAGTTCCATATTGCCGAAATGCGACACCAGCAGCACGACCGCCTGATCGCGCGGAAGATAGTCAAACAGGCTTTCGGCATCATCAGGAAGGTCAAGATTGCCTTCGCCCAGCTTGCCGCACCATGCCGCAATCTTGTCGAGTGCACTTTCCCCGAACCGCAAGAAATGCCGAAAAACATTCATTCTGGTCGGGGTGATGTTGGCTCCGGCCTTTTGGGCGCGGATCAGAAAATCATGCGATGCCCGGCGCGCATTTTTTCCGGTCAGATAGAAATAGAAGATGATGGGCATCATCACAGCCAGACAGAACCGGCGACCGAAATAACGGTACACGGCCCCCAGAAAACGCATGCCCAAATACATGCCGCGTTCGTCGATTTCCGACCAGTGTTGGGACGAGACGGGCGGGTTGTCATGTGCAATATCGCGCTGTCGCGGGGCAAAGGTCGCCCCGCGCCGGAAATAACCGGGCAGTCGCCAGATCATGCCAAAGACCAGGCGCGTATGCATCGCACTGATCAGGACATTGTCTTTCCACATCCGGAAATTCGATATGTTGCCGTCGGGATAGGTCACCTTTGTCGGGATGTGGATCACCGGAACACCCCGCCAGTAAAGCCGCACCATCAGTTCGGTGTCGAAATCCATCTTTTTGCCAAGGCCTTCGCTGCGCCAGACTGCAAGACTTTGCGAAAGTGGATAAACGCGAAAGCCACACATGCTGTCGCGGATGGCAAAGGACAATGTTTCGATCCAGACCCAGAAATGGGTGACCCAGCGCCCGATTTTGCGGCCGGTCGGGATGCTGTCATCATAAACCGGAAGCCCGGTGACAAGTGCATCCGGTGCATTTCGCGCAGCGCGCAGCATTTCGGGAATACGATCAAGATCATGCTGACCATCGGCATCGATCTGAATGGCGTGGGTGAAGCCGGCCTGATGGGCCAGTTCCATGCCGGTCATGACAGCAACACCCTTGCCGCCATTGTGCGGAAGACGATGGCAAAATACGCCATGATCGGGATCATGAAGGTTTGCGACCACCTGACGGGTTTGCGTGTTCGATCCGTCATCAATGATGAAAACACACAGATCAAAGGATCGCGCCTTGGCGACCACATCGGCCAGAACGGTATGGTGATTATAGGTCGGGATCAGCGCACAGATTTTCACGCGATCTTTTCCCCTTCGTCCTTTGCCCCGTCATCTTGTGGCACCCGCAATTTCAGCGTTCCCGAACTGTGCAGATCGTCCTGATCCGAACGGTAGCTGAATTTAAGGCGATGGGCAGACGCATCGAAATCAATTTCAAGCCGGATCACGTCGGATGGCGTGATGGGTTTGCGGAATTTCAGCTGGCTGACTTCGGCAACATTGCGCGACGATCCAAAAACCGATGCCCCGAACAGGGCGGCCCAATGCAGCTGAATGACGCCGGGTAAGATCGGCTGCCCGGGAAAATGACCCTTGAAACAGGTCATGTCGCCGTCAAGTTTAAGCGTCAGTGATACGGCATCGCGTTCGTGGTCGCGTACATGTTCGGTGACCTCGGGTAAGGCATTGCCATTGTCATCAAACAGGGCACGCAAAAGATGAAGCGGCTTTTTGCCCTGGCTGTCTGTGGGCAGGCGATCGACAAACCGCCAGCGTTGCGGCAAGGCGGCGTCTTCTTCGAATTTTGAAAGTTCGCGGCGCAACAGCCGCCCCATGCGGAAACGACCACGCTTTTCCAGTTCGGCCTTTCCGTCCGGTGTCAGGACCGCAACGACGGCAAGCCGCGGATCATCTTCGCGTGCCAGCAAGGCAACCGCATCCTCGATCAGTTCATTACGGCGCAGATGTTCTTCGACCGCGCCAAGCGACACCCGTTTGCCACCGATCTTGACGACACGATCCGCACGCCCCTTAAGGACAAAGCTGTTCTTTTCCCGGTCAAGCATCGCGCGGTCTTCGGTCTGATACCAGTCGGTTCCGGCAATATGGGGGGCGCGGACCCGCAAACATCCGGCATCGTTCAGCCCGGTTTCAAGCTGCGGCAATGGGTGCCAGGGGGCGTCTTCTTGATGCTGTTGGCGCCAGGCAATGCCGCCGGTTTCCGTGCTGCCATAAATCTCGGTCGGGCAGACGCCAAGCATGGCTGTGGCCGACTGTGCTGCTGCGAAATCAAGCGGTCCACCGGAACTCAGGACCAATGCCGGGCGCGGGGCGGTGGCCAGATCAGGATGCAGGTTTTTAAGCTGTGCCGGGCTTGCGACCAGCATATCCCCGGTCTGCATTTCGCCAAGAACCATGTCCCAGAACTGGGCCTGCTGGGCGCAGGTGACCTGTTTGGTCATGACAGGCCAGATCACCCGAAAGATCAGACCGTAAATATGTTGATGGGACACAAGACCGATGATGCGGGCATCATCGCCCATAAGCGGCCGCCAAAGGGGCGACTGGATTGTGATTTCGTCTTCGATCTGGGCCAGGGTTTTGATCACCGGTTTCGGTGTGCCGCTGGATCCGGATGTAAAGAAGATCGCCTGGCATGATGTTGCAGGCGGAATGCCGGGTGTTGCCGGGACGGGCTTGGTGTTCGCGGCGATCAGCAATTGCTGTATTCTGGCATCATCAAGGTGGGTATCGAACTGTTGGCCGATTTCATCAAGATACCCGCTTTTGTCGGTTGCCGGCAGGATCGCGGTTGAACCGGCCCGCCAGACGGCGGCCAGCGCGATCATGAACAGGCGTGTCGACTGGCAATAAATTGAAATGCGTTTGCCCGCATCAAGCTGTGTGGTCAGGCGGTCAATATCCGCATTGATCGCACCAACCGAAAGCGTGGTGTCATTTTCAAAACACAGTCCGGTATGGGCATTTTGCGGATTGCCGAGATTTGTGAAAAAAACGCTCATGCGTTCTCCTGACCGGTGCTGTCTTGTGTTTTGCGATCATGACGGGCACGCAGAATACGGCGCACCGGCCATTCGCCGACGAACAGGACCGCAATCAGCACATAGGATATCAGCCCGTTATAAAGGGTCCATGTCTTGATACTGGCATAAAGGGCCGTCCAGGCCGCAATACTGCCATTCGCAATAAAAAAGCCGACCCAGACCGCTGTCAGTATGCGGGTATAGCCGATGGCATAATCGTCAAGTTCGGGGGTGCGCAACCGCGCAAAGCGTTCAATCATCGGACGCCCGACCAAAAGAGACACCCCGAACAACGCGGCAAGCGTTGCAGAAACAATGACCGGATAAAACCGGATCGCCACCAGTTCGCTGGCGATCCCCGCACAGGCAAGGATCACCGCAACCAACAGAAAAGTGATTGCCTGCACGCGTTTGCCACTGCCAAGAAACAGTGCCGCACGCAGCAACACAGCCACAATCAGCACAATCAGAATCAGGCGCGGTGAAAAGACCGATAATCCGAAATAGACCAGTACCGGATAGGCAATACCCAGTATCGCAAGCAGTATGGCACCAATGCGATTAGGAACTGACCAGGTCATGAATTTTCTCGACCACGTCATCGACGGTTCGGACCGATTTGAATTCAGTTGCCGGGATTTTCTTGCCGGTCAGTTCCTGGAATTTCACAATCAGATCAACCGCATCGATGCTGTCGAGATCAAGGTCATCCATCAAATGGGCATCCGGGGAAATGTCTTCGGCCGGAACTTCGAACAACTCGACCAGATAGGCGTGCAACTGGTTATAGATTTCGTCGCGACTATGCATGTTTACGCCCCTTTCTCTGACTGGATGAAGGTCGCCAGATTGCGTACAGAGGCAAAATGCGTTTTGACGTTTTCGTCTTTGGCATCAATGCGCACATCGTATTTTTTCTGAAGCGCGACGCCAAGTTCCAAGGCATCGATGGAATCAAGGCCCAGCCCATCAACAAACAGGGCTTCGGTGCTGTCGATATCGTCGACCTGCACATCTTCAAGATTAAGGGTCTCGATGATGAAGGCTTTAAGTTCTGTTTCCAGCGAAGTCATGTTTCAATCTGCTCAAGATATATTCTTTGATGAACCGTGTCAGCGCGCGCGATTGTTTCGCCCGCGGCAACCCGGGATCATGTATGTCGTTAAATAAGATGGGGGGATCAACTTCCAACCGGAATTGGATTTTGGACGGCGGAATACGATACCACGGGACCCCTTTTTTCAACGTATCGTGATTACAGTGTACAACCACAGGAATCAAGTCGGCTTGTGTCTCTATCGCGATGTTTGCAGCCCCGCGCTGAAGCTTGCCGAGCTTGCATTTCGGCGGGGTCCGGGTGCCTTCGGGAAAGATCATGATATTCGCCCCGGCGGCCAGATGATGACGGGCCTGAACAATCAGGTATTCCGGATTGTCGTCATTGCGGATGAAACCTGCTGCGCGCACCACCCCGAACAGGAACGGGTTGCGAAACAGCTCGTGCTTGACCACGCACTGGCATCTGTCCATCCGCGACAGGATCATCACCACATCAAGCAGGGTCGGGTGATTGGCAATGATCAGTGCGCCGCGCGCAGTGCGCAAACGGTCAACATTGTGTGCTTCTACACCGGCGACCCCGGTGATATCGAGCATCCAGGTAAACAGCCGAAATCCGCGGCAAATGACAAATTGCGCGTATTTGCGGCGTCTGGCGCGGTTTTGCAGAACCACCATCATGGCCGGAAAAATCGTAAGTGCCATCAACAGCCCGCCAAGCCCGAAACTGCAAAAGGCAAATCCGGTGGCAAATAACCGCCAGTACCAGTTAAGGCCACGGGCCTGACGGGACGGGGTTTTGCGGGTTTTGCGGGTATTGCGGGGGTTGTCCAGGCGTGTGTCGCGCGCCGGTCTGGCGCCTGCCACCGTTTGATCGGGCGCTTGCGTGCGGGGATGATCCGGGGCGTCGGGGCGCTGGGCCAGGGCGGGTTTAGTCATGGCGTATGATGGTCCAGGCGCTTGATTTTCCGGCAATGCGAATATCGTTCTGACGTGACGATAAAAGATCAACCAGTGCCTTGCCATGGTCAATGGCGCTTGCGGGCGAAAGCATGCTGCGTTCGTCTGTGGTCAGGCTTTTGAAACGGTACAGCTCGCCATCATGATCGCTATTACGATCGCCATTTTGCGGATCAAAACGGATGGCAAGTGCCACGCCCTGATCAGACTGTGCGGTTTGATCATTATAGATTTCCGGCAGGGGAAGATCGACAAAACACAGAATGACCGGCCGTGCATCTGATGCAAGTTGCGCAAGTGTTTCGGTCAGTGCGGCAATCAGGCTGTCATCCCCGGCGGAAATGGCCGTATGGCTTTCGGTGATCGACCAGTTGATGGATGCCACCCCGATAAAGGCATTATGGACCGACATGCTGAAATCGGCGGGGGAAACGGCATCATCGGTGGCAACCTGATGAAGGAGTTTGACCGTGCGGTCAATATTGCCGTGGCGCGAACAGAAAACGATGCGCGGATTTTCGGTGGTCTGAAGTGTGTGGGACAGCACCTCGGCGGCGGCGCGACCAAACAGGTCCAGTCGCCGCCGCCAGGCTGGTTTGATGCTGCGCGCCAGTTGGGCGGGATCCGATGGTTCGGTTGTGATCCGGGGATCCCCGTCACGCTTTGTGGTCAGGGTGGCCTGACCATCGGTATTTTCCCAAAAAGCCCAGCAGGGCAGGCAGGCGCAAAGCAGCGTCATCTGAAGTCCTAGTTGGCAAGTGCGGCGCGGGCAGAGACCGCACGCAGGATATCCTGTCTCAGGTTGTTGACCCAACGGTTATAGTTCCGGTGAATCTGGGTGCCATTATAGTTCAGATTGGTGCTGTCGACATAAATGATCGAATAGTTCTTTTTATCAAAGGAGATGGCAACTTCTGCGCTATGCGAACGCGGTGCGTAGGTTGCCTTGAGATGTCCTTCGCCTTCGCGCTGAACAATCCAGTCGCGTGCAGATGCGGCTTCGATGATGGTTGCTTCAATTTCTTCCATGCTGAGCTTTTCGACATCGCTCGGGAAGGGCTGGTTCGAAAAGTTCTGAACAGTTGCTGTACAGGCACTGAGTGCCACAAAAACGATGGCAACTGCTGCAAGTTTCAAGCTACGCATTTTGATCTGCCTTGATTCTTTGGTGAAAACGAATTCAATTGATCGCAGTCATGATTGGCCGGAAAGCATGATTTTTCATTGCTTCTGACCGTGCTCGTGTGACCAGAGTTCAGCAATAATGGATTGTGCTGGTGGCGACAAGTACCACTTTGGGGATCGGCAATTTGACGGGAATGAAGCATTGTTCAGCTTTGGATAAAGGGGTTGTTTACGCGATCCGCACCCTTGGGGCCGAGCTGCCGACTGCCCGCTCATCACGCCGGGAAATGTCCGCGCTCGCACATGAATTGCTGCGGCTTCTTGCCAGAAAAGTCATTTCCGAATGTACTGATTTTCTCCGTTCCGGGATACAGGATGCGGGGCCGCATGATGACATTGTTTATGAACATGACGACGGACAGGGACCTGTGTTCAAGGATGCCGATGGGCGGCCCTGGGTTCGGGGGATTGATCGGGATGGGGCAAATCTATCGGCCTCGATCAGCCATTCCCGGCACGTGATTGCGGTCGCGCTGGCGACACGACCGGGTATTTCGGTCGGTATCGACATTGAATATAAGGACGCCCGCCGGCCGGTTGCCGACATGGCAGAGCAATTGTTGCTGCCGCGATCAACCAGCCCTGATGATTTCTATCAGGCTTGGTGCCGCTATGAAGCGGTTTTCAAGGCCACGGGAATTATCGACCCGCAGGCACAGAAAAGGGTGTCGCCAATCGAAGAACATGTACCGAAACTGCCAGCGGATTTTGCCGGTCACCTTGTTGTGACGGCGTCCTGAAGGATCGCGATATCGCGCGGCTAACCATCCGGAAACACATCAGTTGGCGCGCTGTCTTACATGGTTACGTGTTCAGTACAGGCCGGTTGTCCTGCATGGCGAAATGGCGTGCTTTGGGTATGTCCAAGCCATGATTGCGGATGTATCTGTGCAACTGCTTGGCGATGCCAACGGTTTGGTGTTGTCATGCCGGGGTGCCGTTATGGAAAGATCTGGTTTGGCCCTGTTCCGATGCGGTCAAAGCTGGTCCCAAGAGCCGTAAGTTTCGTGCATGGAGTCGCCATTTCGTGATTTTTTTGCGGCTGCGTTTCAAGGTACAGGTCGCTGGTTTCATGGGATTTTTATGACATTTTCGATTTTTGATCGTCATCGAATTGGCAGAAAATAAGATTTTTATGAAAAAAATCGCCATGACGGGTTGCGCTTCGACGATTTTGAGACATTTTCCGCTTTAGAAAATGTGGTCTTTACATTAAAGCTCACATTTTAGTGACTGCTGGTCACTATTGTCGCGTGCATGTATTCTGTGCTATGCAGGTGATAGGGGTAATGGGGATTCGTTTGGTGCATTTTATGCGCCATTGGAAGAAATGGGTTTGTGCATGTCTGACCGGATAATCAAGGCACAGGGTACCGGCCAAGATAAGGATGATGATGCCCCGGCGGAATCATCGGAAATGACAAACCATCCGGATATGGAATTGGATCAGGATATGGACGCCAATTATTGTTTTGCGGATATCTATCTACGCAACGCCCCCCGCTATCTTGAAGGCTTTCTTGGTTCTGTGCAGGAACCGGTTCATGGTGAACTGCGCGATGCAAACAAGGGTCTTCTGGCCTTTGAGGACGGGGTTTGTGAAATCTCTGCCAGCTCATCTTTCCTGACTGTCGCGATGTCGGCTTCCGACGGTAAGGGCCTTGATCAGATCCGCGGTTATTTCGAAGAAAAATTGCGGAGCCTGTCCGATCAGCAAGTGATCGAATTTGACTGGCGTAAACATTGACCATTGGTCATTAATATTTGATCTGACCGGTCTTTGACTGTCAGATCCGCCCGCAAAAGCGGACCCCATCCAGGCACAAGGACAGAATCCTGTCTTTGTGCCTGATGTCGTTGTGGGGACGGGTTTGTCGCCCTGGGTTCGGGTTTGGGTTTGGTGGGTTAGCTCATGACGAACCGGTCGCGCGCTGCGCGGACAACCCGCGTGATATATTCCGCGACCGACGCGACGCTGCGCGTATCTTTGGTGTCAGGGTGCTGAAGCATCCAGTAATTGCGGGTAAAGCGGATTTCAGGCAGCAAACGCACAAGATCAGGCACACCATCGGTGGCATAATCATGCAGGATGCCGATGCCATGTCCGTTGCGTACGGCTTCCATCTGGGCGACCACGCTGCCGCATTCAAAGCGGCGCTTCATCAATTTGCCAAGCCGGGCAGCATAATCAAGTGCACGGCTGTAAATCAGGTCTTCGATATGGGTGACAAACAGCCGATCTGAAAGGTCGGCCTCTGTCCGTACATCCCCGTAACGCTCAATGTAATCCCGGCTGGCATAGACGCTGAGCGTATAGTCGGTCAGCTTCTTGATCACCAGCCGTCCCTGTTTGGGGCGATCAAGGGTGATGGCGATGTCGGCTTCGCGTTGTGACAGGGAAAATGTGCGAGGCAGCGGCACAATCTGGATCACCAGATCAGGATGATTCGCCGCAAAGTGAGCCAACTCACTTGCCAGAAAATAGTTCCCCAATCCATCGGGCACACCAACCCGGACCGTGCCGCTGATGACTTCGGACTGGTTCGAAACAGCGGTTCCGGCCCGCAGAAAAGCAGATTCAGCGGCCTCCGCCGCGGCCATCAATTCGCGCCCTGCGGTGGTCAATTCCGATCCGGTGGTGCGCCGGTCAATCAGTTTGGTGCCAAGTTCCTGCTCAAGGGCGGTCAGTTGCCGTCCGACCGTTGCATGGTTCAGGCCAAGCTGGCGTGCGGCGGCCAGGATTTGGCCCTGCCTGGCGACGGCAAGGAAAATGCGGAAGCGATCCCAATCCATTACGGTGACTGACCTCTGATGACTTTAATTTTTGCACATCGAATTTGCAGGAATGATAATTGATGTGCATTGCAGTGCATAGTCATAATGGGTCCAGTTTGCCGGTGATGAAATCAGGCAATCCGAAATCAGGTTTAGTCGGGAGGAACCCCATGTCGACCCAGATCACCCATTACATCAATGGCAAGCGCGTCGCCGGTAAATCCGGTCGTTCTGCTGCTGTCTTTAATCCGGCAACCGGCGCACAAAGCGGCACGGTTGATCTTGCATCCAAATCCGAAGTACGTGCCGCTGTTGAATCGGCGGCAGCTGTTCGCGATGAATGGGCCAACACCACACCACTTCGCCGTTCGCGTATCCTCAACAAGTTTCTTGGCATTCTTGAAGACCGTTCCGAAGAACTGGCCGCGGCAATCACCGCCGAACATGGCAAGGTTCTGTCCGATGCGCTGGGCGAGGTCACCCGCGGGATCGAGGTTGTCGAATTTGCAACCGGCGCGCCGCAGTTGCTCAAGGGTGAATTCACCGAAAATGTCGGCACCAAGGTCGACAGCCATTCGGTGCGTCAGCCCTTGGGGATCGTTGCCGGTATCACGCCGTTCAACTTCCCGGCCATGGTGCCGATGTGGATGTTCCCGGTCGCACTTGCATGCGGTAACTGCTTTATCCTCAAACCGTCCGAGCGTGATCCGTCCGCATCCCTTCTGCTGGCGGAATGGCTGACCGAGGCCGGTCTTCCTGATGGCGTATTCAACGTTGTTCAAGGCGACAAGGAAGCGGTTGATGCGCTTCTGTTTGATCCGGACGTCACCGCGATCAGCTTTGTCGGGTCGACCCCGATTGCCAAGTACATCTATGAAACCGCAACCGCGCAGGGCAAACGTTGTCAGGCCCTTGGTGGTGCGAAGAACCACATGATCATTATGCCGGACGCCGACATGGATCAGGCGGTCGATGCCCTGATGGGGGCTGCTTACGGGTCGGCTGGCGAACGTTGCATGGCAATTTCGGTGGCCGTGCCGGTTGGCAAGGCAACGGCAGATACTCTGATTGAAAAGCTGGTTCCGCGCATCAATGAATTGCGCGTTGCACCGGGGACCGATCCGGCGGCTGAAATGGGGCCGCTGGTAACGGCAGCCCATCGTGACAAGGTGGTCGGCTATATCAACAAGGGTGTCGAAGAAGGTGCCAAACTTGTTGTTGATGGCCGCGATATAAAGCTCCAGGGCTATGAAGAAGGCTACTTTGTCGGGGGCACCCTGTTTGATGACGTCACCCCGGATATGAGCATCTACAAGGAAGAAATCTTTGGCCCGGTTCTGTCGGTTGTTCGCGCCGACGATTACGAAACCGCTGCCAACCTTGTCGATAGCCACGAATATGGCAACGGTACTGCGATCTTTACCCGTGATGGCGATACGGCGCGTGAATTTGCCGCACGTACCCAGACCGGTATGGTCGGCATTAACGTTCCGATCCCGGTTCCGATGGCGTTCCATTCGTTTGGTGGCTGGAAAGCATCGCTGTTTGGCGATCATCACATGCATGGTCCCGAAGGTGTGCGTTTCTACACCAAACTGAAAACCATCACCTCACGCTGGCCGACCGGTATTCGCAAAGGTGCGGAATTCGTCATGCCGACGATGAAATAACTTTTGCCCTTCTGGCAAAAAGAAAGGCGCGCAGGGGGTACTTTGCGCGCCTTTAGTTTGTGTGGAATACGGGGAGCCATAATCCACAGGGTGAACCGGATGGACGTCAGGATGATCTAGTGCGTGATCGCCTGGGTCAGGGTGACGATATTGAAACCCTGTCGGGCGAAAATTCTGGTTTGCTGTTCGATGCTGTCACGTTTGGTGTCGGGGTCGTGATCAAGGCTGATGCAGCCAATCGGGATCAGGGTGGCATCGCGCCGGGCAAGCGTCAGGATATCTTCCGCAATGTGGTCTTCGTGAAAGACGATATCGGCGGTTTCAATCGCGCGCGCGATGCCGTGCGGAAGATCAAAGGCAGTATCGGCATGGATTTCGGCATTCATGATCTGCCCGCCGGGGACGGTCGCACTGCTGCCATCGGGAACGAACTGGCGCAGGGCATGGTCAATATCGCTGTCGCGTGGGGTGCCGGTCGGGGTTTCTTGCAATCCGCGCTGGAAAAAATGGGTCCAGAACCGCTGGCGTGACACATTGTCATGAAGGTGATCGGCGACCTTTTGCCGCGCATCGCGGGCAATACGGGCCAGTTGTGCCATGGATGCCGGAAGAACGGTTTCAAGGCGCTGCCGGATGATGCGTGCAAGCGCCGGGGCGCAGGCGCCGGTTGATATCGTGATCATTACCGGTGCGCGATCAAGGATTGCCGGCACGATGAAATCGCAATGCGGGGTCTTGTCGACCACATTCAAAAGGATGTTTCGCCGTCTGGTCGCGGCCTGCACCCGTGCGGTCAAATATGGATCATCGGCGGCATCAAATACCATGACCGCCCGGTTGATCATGGTGTCGACGAAGGGCGCGCTTTCCCAAACGATCCGCCCTTCGTCCACCATCACGGCAATGTCGTCGCAGATTTCGGGTGCGACGACCGTGATCTTTGCCTGACTGCGCACAAGCAGGCGCAGCTTGCCAAGTGCGACTTCACCGCCGCCCAGCACCAATACCTTTTTGCCGGTCACATGTATGAAGGCCGGAAAATAGGCGAAGTTTTCAGATGTCGCAGCATGGGCAGCAACATCTGGCGTAAGCCCGCGATTATTCTGCGGCGCGCGGTAATGCGTCATCGAGAATCTCCTTTATTTCCGGCAGGCACGAACCGCACCCGGTCCCGGCCTGGAGCAAACGGCCAATATCGGCGGCGGTTACGGCATTCTGATCAGAAATGGCACGGCTGATGGCCGCCAGCCCGACCGAGAAGCATGAACAGATCAGGCGATCATTGATTGCGCCCGCATCGGGCATCCGCCCGGCCAGAAGGGCATTGCGTTCCAGGGGAGCGACCTGATCGGTTGCCAGCAGGTTTGAAACCCAGTCACGGCCAAGGGCCGGGCGGTCCGGGCCGATGAAAAGGGCGCCGGTAACGCGATCACCGTTCAATCGGGCATAACGATGAACGCCCTTTTTGCTGTCGCTATATTCAATGACCTGTTCGTCATCCTCATTGGCCGCAATCGGCAAAAGGGACTTGAACATCATCGGTTCGGACCCGGCGATTTCATAAATCATGCTGCCCGGCCCGGTCGCCGCCACCCAATAGGGCAGGCTGCCAAGGTCAACCGGGGTACTTGAAAACAGCAATCCCTGCCATTTCGGGGCAAATGGTTCGAGGGCAACGGGGATATGTTTGCTTTCGGGCTGGCCGGAATGGGGATCAACATTGGGGGGCAAAAGCCGACCGATCCCGCCTGCTGCCGAAAAGATATCGTTCCAGTGCATGGGAATGAAAACCTGTCCGGGCATTTGCGCATCTGTGACCAGAACCCGCATCAGGGACGCGCCATGGCTGCTTTTGATCCGGGCAATGCCACCATCCGAAAGCCCGAATTTGGCGGCGTCCTTTGGGTGGATTTCAAGCAGCGGTTCCGGACGATGGGCCGAAAGACGTGCTGCTGTTCCGGTGCGTGTCATGGTGTGCCATTGATCGCGGTACCGGCCGCTATTGGCAATCAGCGGGAAGTCGCGACTGGTTCGGGATTGCGGCGCAATATGCGCAACTGCCAGCATTTTGGCCCGACCGCTTGACGTGGTGAATATGCCATCACCATAAAGCCGTTGGGAGCCGCTGGCCGGTTGATGTTTGCGAGAAGCCGGCCATTGAAACGGTTCCATCGCGTCATAGGCCGATTTCCTGGCCTTATGCCAGATGCCGATATCAAAGGCCCGCATGCCGTCATTTTCAAATTCCGAAAGGGCGGCATGTTCGGCAAAGATATCGGCGGGATCCTTGTACTTGAAAGCCTTGCCATATCCCATGGCACGCGCGACTTCGGTCATGATCCACCAGTCGGGCTTGGCATTGCCCTGGGCCTCGCGGAACGGGCGTTGGCGCGATATGCGCCGTTCGGAATTGGTGACGGTGCCCGATTTTTCTGCCCATCCGGTGGCGGGCAGTTTGATATGGGCATGGCGCAATGTGTCGGTGTCATTGACGACATCGGATGCAATCACCAGCGGACAACGTGACAGGGCAAGGCGCACACGATCCGCATCCGGAAGGCTGACTGCCGGGTTGGTTGCCATGATCCAGACGGCCTTGATTTCGCCGGTTTCAATGGCGCGGAACATGTCGACCGCCTTGTATCCTTCGCCCGGTTCAAGGGCATCGGATTTCCAGAACCGTCTGACGCGATCAATATCGACCGGATCATTGGGGTTCATATGGGCGGCAAGCTGATTGGCGAGACCGCCAACTTCGCGTCCGCCCATGGCGTTGGGTTGGCCGGTGACGGAAAACGGGCTTGAACCCGGTTTTCCGACCCGGCCGGTTGCCAGATGGCAATTAAGGATCGCATTGACCTTGTCCGACCCGCTAGATGATTGGTTCACGCCTTGTGAAAATACCGTGACGGTACGATCAAAGGCCGAGAACCAGTTAAACAACGTTTCCAGTTTTCCCAGACCTGAGCCGGTTTCATCGGCGCTGTCTTGTTGGTCGAGCCCGCATTTTTGTGCGGTTGTCTCGATGTCCGGGCAGTCGGCCCGGGCCTCTGCCACGGCCTGTTCATAGCCGCTGACATGGCGGGCGACGTAACGAAGATCGGTATTGCCCGTCTGGTCAAGCCAGGCCAGCAAACCGTTAAACAGGGCAACGTCGCTGCCCGGTTTGATGGCAAGGTGCAAATCGGCAATATCGCAACTTGCCGTCCGTCTTGGATCAATCACGACAATCTTGGTGCCGTGCTTTTCCCTGGCCGCACGCAGGCGCTGATTAAGCACCGGGTGGCACCATGCCAGATTTGACCCGGTCAGAATGACCAGATCGGCGATTTCAAGGTCTTCGTAACATCCGGGCACCACATCCGCGCCAAAGGCACGTTTATGCCCGACCACGGTCGATGCCATGCAAAGCCTTGAATTGGTATCGATATGGGGTGACCCGATGAAGCCCTTGATCAGTTTGTTGGCGACATAATAATCCTCGGTCAGGAGCTGACCGGAGACGTAAAAGGCCACCGATTTCGGGCCATGTTTTTCAATGGTATCGCGCAGGCGATTGGCGGTCTCGGCAATGGTGGTTTTCCAGCCGACCTGTTTGCCATCGACTTCGGGTTCAAGCAGGCGAAAATCGCGTTTGGTCTCGGCCATGATGGTATCGATCAACGCCGCCCCCTTGGAGCAGATGCGCCCAAGGTTTGCGGGGTGGTCGGGATCGCCGCCGACAGCCCATCCGTCACGGGTTGGCGAAATGATCAGGCCACAGCCAACACCGCAATAGGGGCAGGTTGTTTTGACCTCATCCCGCATGGCGCAATCCAGCTTGCAGTTCGGTCAGGCCAACCCGCACCATGCCGTCAATGACCTTGCATTCTACCTTGGCAGCACAGCCATCATCGGGGCCCTGTGCCTCGCCGGTTTCAAGCGAAAACACCATGTTATGAAGCGGGCAGGTGACGAAATGGCCATGCACGATGCCTTGTGCCAGGGGGCCTTGCTTGTGCGGGCAGCGATCAAGCAGGGCAAAGATCTGATCATCAAGGGTTCTGAAAATCGCGATGCGATCGGTTTGGGTTTGCAGGGTACGCGCGCCTTGCTGCGGGATATTGGCAGCGGGTCCGACTTCTACCCAGGTCAGATTGTTCGTCATCTGTCTTACTCCGCTGCGACCATCGAAAGGGGTTTGAATTCGTGGGCGTCAACGCCCTCGGATGCGCGTTCGGCCCATGGGTCTTTCTGGGCGGTTTGCTGACTGATCATGAATCGATCAAACAGGGCCTTGCGATTTTCGGCATCATCCACAACCCGTTCCTGAACATGTTTCAGGCCAACGCGCTCGATCCACGGTGCGGTGCGTTCCAGATAACGGGCCTCTTCGCGGTAAAGCTGGATGAAGGCACCGCAATATTCCTTGACCTCTTCATCGGTTGTGACCTTGCACAGAAGTTCGGTCGCGCGGACATGGATGCCGCCATTGCCGCCAACATGCAAATCCCAGCCGCCATCGGTTGCCACCACGCCGAAATCCTTGATGGTGGCTTCGGCACAGTTGCGCGGACAGCCCGAAACGGCCATTTTGAACTTGTGGGGCATCCAGGATCCCCAGGTCATTTTTTCAAGTTCGACCCCCATGCTCATCGACATCTGGGTGCCGAAACGACACCATTCCTGTCCGACGCATGTTTTGACGGTCCGAAGCGACTTGCCATAGGCATGACCCGATACCATGCCCGCGGCATTAAGATCGGCCCAAACCGCCGGAAGGTCTTCCTTTTTCACACCCAAAAGGTCGATGCGCTGACCGCCGGTAACCTTGACTGTCGGGATGTCGAATTTATCGGCGACATCGGCAATCGCGCGCAGTTCGCGCGGGTTGGTCAGGCCACCCCACATGCGTGGCACCACGGAATAGGTGCCGTCTTTCTGGATGTTGGCATGCACGCGTTCATTGATGAAACGTGATGCGCCATGATCGACATATTCCCCCGGCCATGCAGCCAGAAGATAATAGTTCAATGCCGGGCGGCAAACATGGCACCCATCGGATGATTTCCATTCCAGTTCCTGCATGATGGCGGGCATGGTTTTAAGGCCCTTGGCAATGATCAGGCGGCGCACGCTGTCATGATCATGATCGGTGCAGGTGCAGATCGGCTTGACCGTTGCGGCCTGATAATCACCGCCAAGAGTTGCGGCAAGCAGGTTTTCAACCAGTCCCGCACATGATCCGCAGGATGCCGATGCCTTGGTGTGGCCTTTGACCTCATCAAGGGTCGTCAGGCCCTTTTCGGTGATAGCAGAAACGATGGAACCTTTACAAACGCCGTTACAGCCACAAATTTCTGCGTCATCTGGCAGGGCTGCAACGGCGTCAAGAGGGTTTCCGGCGGATCCCCCGGCAAACGCCTGACCAAAGGCAAGGGTGTCACGCAGTTCCGTAACATCCTCGCCATCTTTCATCAGTTGGAAATACCAGCCACCATCGGTGGTATCGCCATAAAGAACCGCGCCCTTGATCTTGCCGTCTTCAAGGACGATGCGTTTGTAAACGCCCCGTCCGGCATCGCGGAACACGATTTCCTCGGTATTGCCGCCACCTGAAAAATCACCGGCGGAAAAAACATCAACCCCCGTGACCTTAAGCTTGGTCGAGGTGACCGACCCGGCGTAGCCATCGGTCGCAATCTCGGTCAAATGATCGGCACAGGATTTCGCCATTTCAAACAGCGGGGCGACAAGGCCATAGCACTGGCCGCGATGCTGCACGCATTCGCCAACCGCAAAGATCGCCGGATCACTGGTGGTCATGACATCGTCAACGACAATGCCACGTTCGACTGCGATGCCGGTGTCTGCGGCAAGGCGCCCGTTGGGGCGAATGCCAACAGCCATGACCACCAGATCAGCCGGGATCATGCGTCCGTCCTTAAGACGCACGCCGGTTACGGTTTCCGTTCCGACGATTTCGGCGGTGTCGGCCTCGGTAATTACAGTGATGCCGCGCCGTTCAAGTTCCTGTGCCAAAAGGTAACCCGCAGACGGATCAAGCTGGCGTTCCATGACGTGCCCTGCCAGATGCAAAACCGTCACATCCATGCCGCGTGCCTGAAGTCCGACCGCGGCTTCAAGACCCAAAAGCCCGCCGCCAATCACAACGGCCGGGCCGCCCTTGGCCGCAGCACCCAGCATGACGTCAACATCATCGACATCGCGGAAGGTAACAACACCAGAAAGTTTGTGGCCGGGAACCGGAATGATGATCGGGTCCGAACCGGTGGCCAGCAACAGGCGGTCATATTCGGTTTCCGTGCCGCTTTTGGAAATGACGACCTTGCGGATGCGGTCAATTTCAACAACCGGGTCGCCGGAATAAAGATGGATGTTGTTTTCGCGATACCATTCCGGGGTGTTGATGACGATTTCGTCAAAATTCTTTTCGCCCGACAGCAGGGGCGAAAGCATGATGCGGTTATAGTTCACACGCGGTTCGGCACCGAAAACCGTGATGTCGTATTTGTCCGGTGCGCGGTTCAGGATTTCTTCGACCGTTCTCATGCCGGCCATGCCGTTGCCAATGACAACCAGGCGGGATTTTGCGGCTTTTATGTTTGCAGGGACGTGGTTCATTTGTCTCTGGCTCCTCGTCGCGGGATGCGAAGTTGGCACAAAAAAAAACGCCCGATGCGGCCTGCTCTTTTAAAAGGCATTTCGCAACGGACGTCGTTATCCGGTGAACCCGTCTTTGGATTCTTTATATATGCAATCGGCTTTTCGGCCGGAGCCGCAGGCGACACTGCCCGCGCTCATACCCCGATATATTCAAGTCCCGTGCCAAAATGGGAAACGGGGAAAATTATCTTGCAACCGTCTGTAATTTAACGGGGATTGCAATCCGGATGGTTGAGTTGTTATGCGGGGAATGATCGTATTTGATCAAAAAATAAACAGCGCAAAATCGACAAGATTAAAAAATGTGCAAAATTTCGAAATTTGCAAAAATTCAAAATCGCTGTTTGCAGGCGCGTTCGTCCAAAACCATTGGATTCCAGCAATTTGCAAATTTTATCCCGCATCGCGGGAAAACTGGCGCGCTGTTTGCAGCATGTCATCCCGTGTGAGCAGCTTTGACGAAAGCAGGCCCAACGACGGGTGGCTCACAGTTCTTCGTCCAACGGCGGACGATCAGACGTTTGGAGCAGCAGCGCGATGGACGCGCAGCCTTTCCGATACGAATGACGGGTCGCCTGCGGAATCCATCAGATGAAGCAAGAGGCCCATGGGGAAAAACCGTCGGTCGTACACAGCATCTCGCAAGCTCTGCGCGACCTAAACGAAGGGCTTCACATTATGGAAATCAAGAACAAGGCTACACGCATAAATCTTTTCAGTCTCAAGACTGTTCAGATGCGGACTTTTCACCTGACCTGGCTTTCATTCTTCCTGTGCTTCTTTGGCTGGTTCGGGATCGCGCCTTTGATGCCGCTGGTACGCGATGATCTTGGACTTACCAAAAGCGAAATCGGCAGCACCATCATTGCATCGGTTGCCATCACGGTTCTGGTGCGGCTTCTGATCGGGCCGCTTTGCGACAAGATAGGCCCGCGCAAGACCTATACCGGGCTTCTGGTTCTGGGGTCGCTTCCGGTCATGCTGATCGGTCTTGCCGACAGCTATGAAACCTTCCTTTTGGCGCGTCTTGCCATCGGGGCGATCGGGGCATCGTTTGTGATTACCCAGTATCATACATCCATGATGTTTGCCCCCAATGTCGTCGGTACGGCAAATGCCACGACGGCCGGCTGGGGTAACCTTGGCGGTGGTGTCACCCAGATGGTCATGCCGCTGATCCTTGCCATGGTGCTTGGGTTCGGGGTTGCGGAAACCATGGGCTGGCGTCTGGCGATGGTGTTCCCGGGTGCGATCATGCTGGTGGTTGCCGTTCTTTACTGGGTCTTCACCACGGATTGCCCGGAAGGCAACTATGACGAGATGCGCAAAAGCGGCGCGCTCAAACCCGAAGATGATACCGCCGGTGCTGCCAAGGGCATGATGGCCGCGGTTTCCGATTACCGCGTCTGGGCATTGTTCCTAGTCTATGCTGCCTGCTTTGGTGTTGAGCTGACCATCAACAACATTGCGGCGATCTATTTCTTCGACAAGTTTGAGCTGTCGCTGGCAACGGCGGGCATGATTGCCGGTCTGTTTGGTCTGATGAACATTTTTGCCCGCACGCTGGGCGGTGTGTTTTCCGATAAATTTGCCGCCAAGGGTGGCCTCTCGGGGCGCGTCAAATTCCTGTTCATGGCGCTGTTCATCGAAGGTGTGGCACTTGTTGCCTTCTCCCAGATGGAAGCACTGGCTGTTGCGGTTGCCGTGATGATCGTCTTCTCGTTGTTTGTGCAGATGTCCGAAGGCGCGACTTTCGGGATCGTACCGTTTGTCAATCGCAAGGCACTGGGTTCGGTTGCCGGTATCGTTGGTGCCGGTGGCAATGCCGGTGCGGTTGCGGCGGGCTTCCTGTTCAAGTCCGAAGAACTTACCTATCAGGAAGGGCTTCTGTATCTGGGCTGTGCCGTGATCGTTTGTTCGTTCGCGGCCCTGGCGGTGCGGTTCTCAGCTGCGACCCAGGCCGAGGAAAAAGCACGGTTTGAAAGCGCACAGGCCGAACGCCTGGCCGCGTCATCACCGGCGCAGGCAGTACCGGCGGAATAAGGTTTCCGCCAATCAGATCTTTTCGGGATGCGGTGGATATCGCATCCCGGACATCAATCCGGATCCGAAAACGGGACGGAAATTAAAAACAAAAGAGAGACGCGACCACCCGGGTTGTCAGGGAGTTAGAGTTAATTTTGGTAAAGCTGGAAGAATATAACATTCTGGTAATTGACGAGAATCCCGATCGCGCAGCCATTGTCGAACGTGGCCTGGTCGAAAGCGGATATGCCCGCGTCGCCCGTATCGGGACGTCACATAATCTGGTCGAACGCATTCAGGCGCTGGCGCCTGATATCATCATTATTGATCTGGAAAACCCGGACCGTGACACGCTTGAACAGATGTTTCAGGTGTCGCGCGCCATTGCACGCCCGATCGCGATGTTTGTTGATCAAAGCGACGCCTCAATGATCCAGGAAGCCGTATCGGCCGGGGTCAGTGCCTATGTGGTGGACGGCCTGCGACAGGACCGCATTCGTCCCATCGTCGAAATGGCGATATCGCGCTTCAATGTTTTTGATCAGCTCAGACGCGAACGCGACGAGGCGCAGGCAAAACTCAATGAACGCAAACTGATCGAACGGGCCAAAGGCATCCTGATGAAGGAAAAAGGCCTGTCCGAAGAAGATTCTTATGCGCTGTTGCGCAAGAACGCCATGAAACAGAATCGCAAGATTTACGAGATCGCCCAAAGCGTCATCACGGCGTTTCAGTTGGAGTTTTGAGGAATGGCTGAAAAGGTTCGTCTTGGTTTTGTCCCGCTTGTTGATTGCGCCATACCGGTTGTCGCGCGCGCGATGGGCTTTGCCGAGCAGGAAAATATTGATCTGGAACTGGTCCGTGAAATGTCATGGGCGGCCATTCGCGACAAGCTGTCCTATGGCGTGTTCGAAGCAGCCCATCTTCTGGCAGGCATCCCGATTGCCGCCCGTCTTGGCCTTGGCGGGGTCCCGGTTCAGCATATTGTCGTGCCAATGGCATTGGGGCGCGGCGGAAATGCCATCACGGTTTCGACCAGACTGTATCAGCGCATGCTTGAAGCCGACCCGGCGGCAATGCATGGTCCGCGCGGACTTTCGGGCCGCGCCCTTAAAAAGGTGATTGATGAAGATCGCGCTGCGGGTCGGCCGGTCATGTCCTTTGCGACGGTATTTCCGTTCTCCAGCCATAATTACGAGCTGCGCTACTGGATGGCGGCGGCCGGGATTGATCCGGATCGGGACGTGAATATCGGTGTGATTGCCCCGCCGCGCATGTTTGACAGTCTGCGCAATGGCTGGGTCGATGGTTATTGCGTCGGTGAGCCCTGGAACCAGCGCGCGGTATTTCATGGCGATGGCGTGATTGTCGCGCTTAAGGATGATATCTGGCCGCGCAGCCCGGAAAAGGTTCTGGGCATTCGCGAAGACTGGGTGAATTCCAGCCCGGAAACGGTATCGGGTCTTGTCCGTGCCCTTGTGCGTGCCGCCGAATGGGCCGATCAGCCGGGCAACCGTTCCGAGCTGGCGCAAATGTTGTCCGAGGAATCCAATGTCGGCGCGCCCTATGAAATTCTTAAGGCGTCGCTGGGCGGGCGGCCGGTTCTGCGCCCGGGCGAAGCCCCGACCGATATCCCCGATCGCCATGTGTTTTATCGCTATACCGCCACTTTCCCGTGGCTGTCGCAGGGAAGCTGGGTTGGCACACAGATGAAACGCTGGGGACAGGTGCCTGCGGATTCCGATCTTAATTCCGTGGTGCGCCAGGTTTATCGCCCCGATCTGTATCGCGCGGCGGTGGCTGATCTTGATGTCGCAGTGCCCAAACATGACTGGCGGGTCGAAGGCGCAAATGATGCCGATGACCGGTCCTTTGTCGGGCCGGACAGTTTCCTTGATAATACGGTTTTTGATCCGGAAAAGGTCAGCTGATCGGCGCTATCGGGAAGACGGGCTCGGGATCAGGTGCCAAAACTGTCCGTGCGGAAAACGCCCGGGCGGACCGCATCGATGGCCTCCATGATCTGGCCGGGAATGAATACCCGGAAAGTGGCGCCCTGACCTGGCGGACTTTCGGCCCATATTTTTCCCTGGCAATGTTCGACAACATGGCGGGCAATCGCCAGTCCAAGGCCCGACCCGGATGGTTTTGGCTGATCATCGGCATATTTGCCGCTGCGCGAAAACTTGTCGAAGATGGTTTCAAGTTCGGTCTGGGCAACCCCGCGGCCATTATCGGTAATCGATACCAGATATCCGCCATCCATGGCCTCACCGCGTACCGTGACGCTGGGATGGTCGGGATCGGCAAATTTGGCGGCATTGGACAAAAGATTGATAAACACCTGTGTCAGGCGGTCGCGATCAACATGCAGCAATACCGACTGACGTGAAAACTCGGTCGTGAGCTGCACGGCGCGACTGTCAAACAGTCCCTTGACCGCTTCGACACTTTCATCAAGTACGGTACGCGGATCGACATCAACTGCGCGCCAGTCTGAATGTCCGGCTTCAAGTCGGGCCAGATCAAGATGGTCATCAATCAGGCGGGTCAGGCGTTCGCTTTCGCGGACAATGATCGACAGGAAATGTTCGACCTTGTCATGTTCAAGGTTGGGAGTATCGACCAGAATTTCCGAAAATGACCGGATCGATGTCAAAGGTGTCCGGAATTCATGGCTGACCATGGTCAGGAATTCATCCTTAAGCCGGTCAAGCTCCTTGAGCCGGTCATTGGCGGCCCGCAATTCGGCGGCGGCTTTTTCCAGTTCATGGGATTTTTGTTCAAGCCGCTGGGAATATTCGATCACATGTGATGTTTCTTCAAGGATCTCAAGGACTTCTTCAAGACTGACCATTTCGCCCTTGGCAACCGATGACACCATCACGCGCGCCGATGCTGCCCCGATGGATCCGGCAAGCAATCGTTCGGTAAAGGCGATCATATCGGCATCTGCTTCGCCTTTGCCGCGCCAGGATGTGTCTTTTTCCCAGCCGAATTCGCGGAACGAATGAAAGGCGCGTTCGCGTCCCAGAAACCGTTCAACCAGTTCATACAGATCATCAATCGATGCTGATGATCGCCAGATTACCGTGTCTTGTCCTTTGCGTGAAAAGGCATCGACAAACAAAGTCGCCTGAATACGTTCAAGTGCGCTTGGCTGGGTGAACAGGCTGATCAGCACGTAAAAGGCGGTATTAAGCGAAATCGACCAGATCAGCGCATGGGTCAGCGGGGCAAATCCGGTCAGGCCCAGCAGGTTTTCGGGCCGCAACCACGGATGCCCGAATGCGCCGTTCTGGATCAGGGCCGGGTCCATCCAGCCACTATCGGCAAGGGATGGCAGCAACAGGGTATATCCCCAAAGCGCAAAGCCGACGACAAGCCCGACCTGCGCGCCGGTTTTGGTGCCGCCTTTCCAGTAAAGACCGCCAATCATGATCGGAATGAATTGCGCGGTGGCGGCAAAGGAAATCAGCCCGATTTCTGCCAGTGCATCGGTGGCCCCCGCCGACCGGTAATAGGCAAAGCCCAAAAACACCACGACAACAATCGATGCGCGGCGGATGAAAATCAAAAGTCCGGTCAGATCATCGCGTTCGGTCAGGCGCAGCGGCTTGATACGCAAAAGTGCGGGGACAATCAGGTCATTACAAACCATGGTCGACAATGCGATGGTGGCGACAATCACCATGCTTGTGCTGGCCGAAAGCCCGCCGACATAGGCCAGCAGTGCCAGCATCGACTGGTTTTCAAACAATGGCACGGAAATGACGAAAAAGTCCGGGTCCGCCCAGGCGGGCAGGGCGCCAAGCCCGGCAAGGGCGATGGGCAACACAAACAGGTTCATCAACAACAGATAAAGTGGAAAGGCCCAGCTGGCCGTGGCAAGATGGCGTTCATCGACATTTTCAACAATGATCACCTGAAACTGGCGGGGCAGGCACAGGATTGCCGCCATCGACAGCATCATAAGCGTCAACCAGCGCGGCGCGCTGTCTTCGCGCAAAAGCAGCAATTGCGCCGTATCGGGATTGGCCGCGGCCTGCGCAAACAGATCACCGATCCCGCCATACATCACAAAGCAGACAAAAATACCGACCGCCAGAAGGGCGAACATCTTGACCAGACTTTCAAAGGCGATGGCGGCAACCATGCCTTCGTGATGTTCATCGGCATCAATAAAACGCGTGCCAAACAGAATGCCAAACAGCGCCAGGCCAAGGGCCGCCCAGAAACCGCTATCGGAAAAGATCGAAAGACTGTGCTGCGCGGTTTCGACCATACCATGGTCCCAGACGGTCAAAACCGTATAGCTGGTTGCAATCGCCTTGAGCTGAAGCGCGATATAGGGCGTGGTGCCGACAGCCGCGATCAAGGTGACAAGCACGGAAAGCTGGGTGCTTTTGCCGTAACGCGATGAAATGAAGTCGGCGATGGAGGTGATGCGATGGGCCTTGGAAATGCGCAGCATCTTGCGCAACAAAAACCACCAGCCCAGGAAAATCACCGTCGGACCAAGATAGATCGTCAGATATTCCAGCCCGTTGCGCGCCGCCGTTCCGACCGCGCCATAAAATGTCCAGGATGTGCAGTAAACCGCAATCGACAGGGTATAGACCGTCGGGTTCCGGACCCAGGAATGGCCATCACGGGCCCGTTTGTCGCCCCACCAGGCAATGGTGTAAAGCAGCCCGACATAAAACAGCGAAACGAAAATCACCAGTTCCGAGGACAGCATTTTTATCGCCCCTCGGATTGTGCCGCGTTGCGCAGGGCGCGCGTCAAAAGCGCGCAAAATATGATCAGAATTCCCCAGCCGGCAAAGAAATAGACAAACAGGATCGGCAACCCGAATACCATGCCATCAAGGGAAAACATCCCGACAAGTGGCGGTATCCAGAGAAACAGGGCGACCAGCATCAGGGCAAGCGCACGTTCTGTCAGTCTGCGGGGTGGCGTGATGGGAATGTCTCCTGATTGTCGGTCGGAAAACGGTCTTTATGCGGTGTTTTCAGTTATCTGCCCGTTCAAGCAGGGCGCGCACCCGCGACACCACATCGCGGGTCGAAAACGGCTTGGTGACAAAATCGTCAACGCCAAGTTCCAGCCCCTTGCGCCGGTCGACTTCGCGGGTCTTGGCTGTCAGCATCATGATCGGGATCAGTTTGGTATTGGCATCGCTGCGCACCGCGCGCACGACTTCGAACCCGTCACAGCCGGGCATCATGACATCAAGCAAAACCATGTCTGGCGCATCGCGGGCGATCATGGAAATCGCGGTCTGGCCGTCGGTGGCCACACGCACGTCATAGCCTTCCTTTTCCATAAGAAAGCTTAGGGATTCGACAATGGTTTCCTCATCTTCAGCAATCAGGACCTTTGGTCTCTCATTCAAGGACATTCTCCCCGATTTTTCTGATTCTTATGATGGTAATCCTATCTGTTAATTTAAGGAATTATAATGCTACTTTGGGTGGGGGCAAATCTGGCGGGTTTGTGCGGTTGCCAGCCGGCAAAATGCCGGTGAAAACAACCCGCGGTACCGACTGTGCGCGCCATTACGCCCGACTGGACCGGCCATCGGCGGTGTCTGACATTTCATAGGCGCGCTGTGCGCAATCTTCACGCGGGCACTGGCGACAGGCAATGCCGACCGGAACGGCCGATTCCGGACGTTCAAGCGGCAAGGCATCGGCATAGATCACTTCATTGGCAAATGCCGTGTCGCAGCCGATCATGACCGAATGAACCGATTGCGGCGTGCCATAGCCGCCAGCCCCGGTGCGCAAGGCTCGGGCCACAAACAGATATTCGCTGTTGTCAGGCAGGCGCACGAATTGCGAAATCACCCGTTCCGGGGCCAGATATGCCTCATGCACGGCCCATCGCGGGCAGGCGCCGCCATATCGCGGCAATTGCAGGCCGGACGCCGAAAACCGTTTGGAAATATTGCCGGCAATGTCGGTGCGGATCAGGTGAAAAGGAACGCCTTCCGCGCCGGGGCGTCGCAATGTGGTCAGCCGGTGACAGATTTGCTCCCAGCTTGCCGCATAGCGTTGCTGAAGCAATTCGATATCGTGGCGCAGATCGTGCGCATCGGCCAGAAACGCATCATAGGGCAGGATAAGTGCCGCCGCGCAATAGGATATCAACGCCTCATAGGCGCGCATGCGTCCGGCTTCGCTGCTGATATTGGCGGTGGCAAGAACCGCATTGACCGTATCACCTGCTTCAAGTTTGCAGATGGTGCGGGCGGCCTGAAACCGGGCCGATGTGATCGGAAGCGCGCGCGAAATGCGCAGCGTTTTTTGTTCTGTGTCCCAGTGATATCCGTTGGTGGCAAAGTCTTCGGATGGCAGACGTTCGACCCGGATATTATGCGCACTTTCAAGGTAGTTGATCAGATCGGTCAGATAAAGCCCGCCATCGGGATCAATCTCGGGGCGCAGCCTTGCGGCACTGTCTTCAAGGGCTGGAAAGTAGTTGGCATTGTCATAAAGCAGATCATCGACTTCTTCGGCCGGGTTGTTGGCCGGGCGCCCGGCATTTCCGCGTTCAAGAAAGTTGAAGATCTCGGTCGCGGATTCCGCCAGCCGATGGGATTCCTTGACCAGTGTCGCGTTGAACCGGGCGCGCTGTTGCGGTGACAGGTTGTCATAATCATCAAAAATCTCGGCAACCGTGCGGATCGATGTGATCCGCGTCAGGATCGAATGGCTGGCCTCGGTCAGGAACGGATCGTGGCTCAGGCGTTCCGACAGGGCGTCGACCTCGTCAAGGCCGCTGCGATAGGCGCGGTACAGGGCAAGAAACGCGCTGATCATTCCCGGTGCGGCTGCAATCATAGCGGGGAATTCGCGGCTTTCGATCGGGGTATTGTAAAAAACCGGATCGGATGCGGCTTCGCTCAGATCTGCAAGCAGGCGGCCTTCTTCCGATCCCGACAGGGTGTGGGGATGGATGTCCAGAACGGCTGCGATCCGCATCAGCAACCCGCCGCCGATTGACCGGCGGTTATGTTCAATCAGGTTCAGATAGCTCGGCGAAATCCCGGCGGCTTTTGCCAGGGCATTTTGCGTCATGCCGATATCTTTGCGGCGGCCGCGAATGCGGTGTCCGATGGGGGCCTGGCGGGACATGTGGCGACCTCAATCTTGACAAAATTTACAAATTTTCATCTCTCTCGCCAATATATTTACAAAAAAATCGTTATATATCAACTCAGTGTTGATTCATTTTCAGAACGTGCCCATTGTTTTGACAGGTCGTGAAAAAAACCAACCAGAAAACAGACCTCAGATTTCTCTGAAACAGATCCCAAGACATTGGGGAGGAAAACCATGTCGGAGACTAAAAATACCCGAAATGTAACTCGTCGTACGATCCTGAAGGGGACAGCTGCGACGACCGGTGCGGCGCTGATCGGTGGCACGTTCCCGATGCATTTCATCAAGAATGCCCACGCCCAGACTTTTCGTGGCGATCCGGGTAGTTCAGGCAGTGTGAAACTCGGCTTCAACGTACCGCAGACCGGTCCGTATGCCGACGAAGGCGCTGACGAATTGCGTGCCTATCAGCTTGCAGTCAAGCACCTGAATGGTGAAGGTGACGGCGGCATGCTCAACACCATCAAGCCGCTTGAACTCAAAGGAAACGGTATTCTCGGCAAGAAGGTCGAGTTCGTGACCGGCGATACCCAGACCAAGTCCGATGCCGCACGTGCATCTGCCAAGCGCATGATCGAAAAAGACAATGTCGCAATGGTTACCGGTGGTTCGTCATCGGGTGTTGCGATTGCCGTTCAGGGTCTTTGCCAGGAAATGGGCGTCATCTTCATGGCGGGTCTTACCCACTCCAACGATACCACGGGCAAGGACAGAAAGCGTTATGGCTTCCGCCACTTCTTCAACGCTTATATGTCCGGTCAGGCAATTGCGCCGGTGCTCAAGGATGAATATGGCACCGATCGCCGCGCCTATCACCTGACGGCAGATTATACCTGGGGCTGGACCCAGGAAGAATCGATCAAGGCCGCGACCGAGAATATCGGTTGGGAAACCGTCAACACCGTCCGGACCCCGGTTGGTGCGGGTGACTTCTCGCAGTATATCACGCCGGTTCTGAACTCGGGTGCAGATGTTCTGATCCTGAACCACTATGGCAAGGACATGGTCAACTCCCTGACCCAGGCGGTTCAGTTCGGTCTGCGTGACAAACAGGTCAATGGCAAGAACTTCGAAATCGTTGTTCCGCTGTATTCGCGCCTGATGGCACAGGGTGCCGGTGATGCCGCGAAGGGCATTCTGGGGACCACCAACTGGCACTGGTCGCTGACCGATCCGGGGTCGCAGGCCTTTGTCAAATCCTTCGGTCAGGAATACGGCTTCCCGCCGTCCCAGGCTGCACACACCTGCTATGTCCAGACGCTGCTTTATGCAAACGCCTGTGAAATGGCCGGCACGTTTGCACCCTGGGAAGTCATCAAGCAGCTCGAAGGGTTCGAGTTCGATGGCGCGGGCAATGGCCCGACCCTGTATCGTGCGGAAGATCACCAGTGCTTCAAGGATGTTCTTGTGGTGCGTGGTAAACAGGAACCGCAGTCCAACTTTGACCTTCTTGAAGTCGTCAAACAGGTACCGCGTTCGCAGGTTGAGTATCCGGCCGACATGTTCGGTGGGGAGCTTGGCCCGTATCAGGTCTGATACAGCCCAAGTGATGCAAGCAGGGCCGGCCATTTCCCAGTGGTCGGCCCATTTTGCCCCTCAAGATGTCCCAACGGTCTTTTCATTAAGTCCTTTACGAATACGCGGCGGATAACTGATGGACGCTATATTTCTTCAAATTCTCAACGGTCTGGACAAGGGCGGGGCCTATGCGCTGATTGCACTTGGCCTGACTTTGGTGTTCGGCACGCTTGGCGTGGTGAACTTTGCCCATGGCGCCATTTTCATGATGGGCGCCTTTTGTGCTGTTACGCTCGAAAAAATCCTGACCTTGTCTGTGCGGGTCAAGGATGAGTCCGTGACCTTCTTTGATGCCTATAAGGAAACCCCTTATCTCGAAGTCTGGTTCGGTGAAACCGGCAAGGCAATCATTGACTGGTCCGTGCCGCTTTCGATCATACTGGCGATACCCGTGATGCTGTTGATCGGTATTGTGATGGAACGCAGTCTGATCCGGTATTTCTACAAGCGTCCGCACGCCGAACAGATCCTTGTGACCTTTGGTCTGGCCATTGTGTTGCAGGAACTGGTCAAATCCTTTTTCGGGGCCAACCCGATCCCGCAAGGTGCCCCGGATATTGTGGCGGGTTCTGCGGCAATCGGTGCGGTTTTCGGATTGGGTGAGTCGGTTGTCTATCCTTGGTGGCGTCTGATTTATCTGGCCTTCTCGCTTCTGACCATCGGGCTTGTCTTTTCGTTCCTGCATTTTACCACCTATGGGATGGTGGTGCGTGCGGGCATGGCAGACCGCGAAACGGTCGAACTTCTTGGCATCAATATCGAACGGCGATTTACGATTGTGTTTGGCATCGCGGCGGTGGTCGCCGGTCTTGCCGGGGTGATGTACACGCCTGTCCTGCCCCCGGATTATCATCTGGGCATGGACTTCCTTGTGCTGTCATTTGTTGTGGTGGTTGTCGGGGGTATGGGCTCCTTGCCCGGTGCGGTGCTTGCAGGCTTCCTGCTTGGCATTCTGCAATCCTTCTCGTCCATGACCGAGGTGAAAGACATCTTCCCGGGCATTGACCAGATCATCATTTACCTTGTTGCCGTCGTCATTCTGCTGACCCGCCCGCGTGGTCTGATGGGTCGTCGGGGCGTGATGGAGAGCTAAAATGACAAACACAAAAATCGTCTCCCCCAAGCAGGACCTTCTTTACATGGCGATCCTGTCGGTGGTGGTCCTGACCATGCCGATCTGGTTGCAGCCATTTGGTGCGGCCTATCCCGATCTGATGCAGAAATTCATGATCTTTGGCATTTTTGCCATCGGTTATAACATTCTGTTCGGGTTGACCGGTTATCTGTCATTCGGGCATGCGGCCTTTCTCGGGGTGGGGTCCTACACCGCTGTCTGGTCGTTCAAGCTGCTATCGATGAATGTCATTCCGGCTTTGATCTTTGGCACCATTCTGTCGGGTCTGTTTGCTCTTGCCATCGGGTTTGTCAGCTTGCGCCGGTCGGGGATTTACTTCTCGATCCTGACGCTGGCCTTTGCGCAGATGTCCTATAACCTGGCCTATTCGGTGCTGACCCCGATCACCAATGGTGAAACCGGTCTGCAATTGACCCAGGGTGATGCGCGTGTTCTCGACCGGATGGCCGGGATCGAAGCCGATGCGTCGCTTCCGACCCCGAACCTGTTCGGGATCGAAGGGATCGGCTATTCGGGTTTTTATATCTGTGCGGCCCTGATGCTGATTTCGTTCTTTATCTATCTGCGCATTTTCCGTTCGCCCTTCGGGCTTAAACTGCGCGCGATCAAGTCCAACCAGAACCGCATGGGTTATACCGGGTACAATACCCGACCCTATCTGATGACGGCCTTTGTCATTTCGGGGATGTATGCCGGGCTTGCCGGGTCCCTTCTGGCGGTGACCGATCCCCTTGCCGGTGCGGAACGCATGCAGTGGACGGCCTCGGGCGAGGTGGTTCTGATCACCATTCTTGGCGGCGTCGGCACCCTGATCGGTCCGCTGCTTGGTGCGGGTATCATCAAGTATTTCGAAAACATCTTCTCGGCCTTTAACGAGACGGTGCTTCTGAATGCCTTTTCGTTCCTGCCGGACTGGCTGGCGCATCCGGTTGCGGCTGTGGTCGGGTTGTTCGTTGGCGAAGGCTGGCACCTGACCCTTGGTCTGGTCTTTATGCTGATCGTGATCTTCCTGCCTGGTGGCATCATGGAAGGCATCAGCCGTCTTGCACGACTGCTCACCAACCGCAACAAGGCCGAACCGAAATCCGGCGCACATGAAAACAAAGAAAAAGAACAAGCATCGGCGGGGGAGATCTGATCAATGTCTGAATACATTCTTGATGTAACCGATGTAGACAAGAATTTTGGCGGTTTGCGTGCGCTTTCCGACATCAATCTTCGGGTCAAGGAAGGCACGGTTCACGCCATTATCGGACCGAACGGTGCCGGGAAATCGACCTTGCTGAACGTGATTGTCGGGCGTCTTGCCCCCAATCGCGGGCGGGTTCTGCTTGGCGATCAGGTTCTGACCGGCAAGCAGCCTCACGAAATCAACCAGCTTGGTGTGGCGCGTGTGTTCCAGACCCCGGAAATTTTCCCGGAACTCTCGCTTTTGCAAAATGTGATGGTTCCCGCCTTTGCCAAGCGCGATGGCGAGTTCAAGCTGGGCTTCCTCAAAAGCCTGTTTGCCGAAAACGAGATCCGCGAACATGCCGAACATCTGCTGGAAGATGTCGGGCTGATTTCGCAAAAGGACAATGTCGCGGGATCGATGTCGCGCGGTGACAAACGGCGTCTCGAACTGGCCATGTGTCTGGGACAGCATCCCAAGCTGTTCCTGCTTGATGAGCCGACGGCGGGCATGTCACGTCATGATACCAACCGCACGATTGATCTGCTCAAACGGATCAAGGAACGCGGCATGACCAAAGTGATCATTGAACATGACATGCATGTTGTCTTCAGTCTGGCTGATCGCATCAGTGTGCTGGCACAGGGGGCGATCATTTGCGAAGGCACGCCAGAAGAAGTCCGCAATGATCCCAGAGTAAAAGAAGCCTATCTCGGAGGGGAAGCAGTATGAACGCGCTGCCAAAACAGGAACCTGTCCGCAAACAGGGCGGCGACCCGGCCTTTTTCTCGGTCTATGACCTGCATGCCTATTATGGTGAAAGCTATATCGTTCAGGGGGTGTCCTTTGACATCCGCGAAGGCGAAATTCTGGCTCTTCTTGGCCGAAACGGGGCGGGAAAAACATCGACCCTGCGTGCGCTGGCCCGCATGTCGGACCCGGAAGTCAAACATGGGGAAATCTGGCTTGATCATCAGCCATTGCACACCATGAAGGCGTGGCAGGCCGCCCGTCTCGGATTGCAGCTTGTCCCCGAAGACCGCCGGATCATTCCGGGCATGACGGTTCAGCAAAATCTTGAGCTGGCCCAGATTGCCGAACCGATCGGCTGGTCGGTCGAACGCATCTATGAGCTGTTCCCGCGCCTTGGCGAAAGGGCGGAACAGGAAGCCATCACGCTTTCGGGTGGTGAACAGCAGATGCTGGCGATCGGGCGGGCTTTGGCACGCGATATCAAGATATTGCTGCTTGATGAACCGTACGAAGGTCTGGCACCGGTGATTGTTCAGGAAATCGAAAAGACGCTTCAAAACGTCAAGAAACTGGGCATCACCACCATCATCGTTGAACAGAATGCGATCGCGGCCCTGAAACTTGCCGATCGCGCCATCATCATGGATAGCGGCGAAATCGTCTTTGACGGAACCGCCCAGGCTGTTCTTGATGATGCGGAATTGCGTGACCAGTATCTGGCCATCTGATTTCCGAAAAATAGGGGGGTGTCGCCGAGGCTTTGTTGTAAGGGGGGCTTCGGGACAGGTAAGGCCGCGCCAGCAGGTGCGGCCTTTGCCATTTTGATCCTAAATATCGGGGCTGACGGCCAGTCCTTCGAAATCCTTTAACACGTTTAAAACAATCGATGTTTTGACATGTTGCACGGAATCATGGGGCAGCAGCACCTCGTTGACGAAATGCGACAGTGCTGCCAGGTCTTTGGTCGCGACTTTCAGGTGATAATCCATTTCCCCGGTCAGGGAAAATGCTTCAAGGACTTCGGGTAAATCGGCCAGAAGGCGGGCAAACCGTTTGGCATTGTCGCGGTTATGGGTGGCAAGGGTCACCGAAATCACCACCAGCAACCCCAGACCCATCTTCTGACGGTCGATATCGGCACGATATCCGCGAATGACCTTGTCTTCTTCAAGCCGGGCACGACGGCGCGAACATTGCGACGGCGATAGCCCGATCCGTTCCGACAGATCGTTGTTGGTCAGACGCCCGTCGCGCTGCAATTCCGCAAGCAGTTTAAGGTCAAGTCGATCAAGTTGCATGGTGTCCGCGCCTATTTCCGTAATTATGCATGATGTGTGCATTCAATGGCGGAAATCAACCCAAAATGCATGCACGTTGCATGCGGTTTGGCGCACGATTGGGACATAACAAGAATTCGAACAGTTCCAGAAATTCGAATGTTTCAATCAAAGGAGACTTCCGATGGGTCCGTTCCCGCATGATGCCCCCCGTGCCACCATCAGTGATGATAACCCTGCCGGAACCGACGGGTTCGAATTTGTCGAATTCGCCCATGAGGATGCCGAAAAACTCGAAACCCTGTTTGCCCGCATGGGCTATAGCCCGGTGGCCAAGCACAAGACCAAAAACATCACCGTCTGGCGTCAGGGCGATATCAACTACATCCTTAATGCCGAACCAGGCTCGCATGGGATGAAGTTCGTTGAAAAACACGGCCCCTGCGCACCGTCGATGGCATGGCGTGTGGTTGATGCCAAACATGCCTTTGATCACGCGGTGTCCAAGGGGGCGGAACCGTATCTGGGCGATGACAAGACCATTGATGTCCCGGCGATTGTCGGGATTGGCGGATCGCTTTTGTATTTCGTCGATAAATATGGCGATACCGGATCGGCCTATGACGCGGAATTTGACTGGCTGGGCGAACGCGATCCCAAGCCCGAAGGTGTCGGTTTCTATTATCTCGACCATCTGACCCACAACGTCTATCGCGGCAATATGGATAAATGGTGGGATTTCTATCGCGATCTGTTCGGGTTCAAGCAAATCCACTTCTTTGACATTGCCGGTAAAATCACCGGCCTGGTCAGCCGTGCGATCACATCACCCTGCGGCAAAATCCGCATTCCGCTGAATGAATCGACTGACGATAAAAGCCAGATCGAAGAATATCTTCGCAAATACAAAGGCGAAGGCATTCAGCATATCGCAGTCGGTACGGATGGTATCTATGACGCCACCGACAAGCTTGCGGCCAATGATCTGAAATTCATGCCCGGTCCGCCGGAAACCTATTACGAGAAATCCCATGACCGTGTGAATGGGCATGACGAGCCGATCGAACGGATGAAAAAGCATGGCATCCTGATCGACGGCGAAGGGGTCGTCGATGGTGGCATGACCAAGATCCTGCTTCAGATTTTCTCAAAAACCGTGATCGGACCGATCTTCTTTGAATTTATCCAGCGCAAAGGCGACGAAGGCTTTGGCGAGGGCAATTTCCGCGCCCTGTTTGAAAGCATCGAAGAAGACCAGATCCGCCGTGGCGTTTTGAAAGTTGATGCTGCGGAATAGGTCCGCCAACCCCATATCCAGTTCAGGGTCGTGTGTTACGCGGCCCTGACGGTTTGTTGTTATCGCAGTTGGATTGACCGCCATGCTTGATAAACCGACCCGTGATCCGGCCAATCCGGCCGTGGATCAAACCGATCTGAAATATATGCCCGGTTTCGGCAATGATTTCGAAACCGAAAGCCTGCCCGACGCCCTGCCACAAGGGCAAAACAGCCCGCAAAAATGCGCCTATGGGCTTTATGCCGAACAGCTTTCCGGTTCGCCCTTTACCGCGCCGCGCGGCACCAATGAACGGTCCTGGCTGTATCGCATCCGGCCCAGTGTCAAACATAATGGCCGCTTTACCGTCCTTGATCACCCGCATTGGAAAACCGCCCCGTGCCTGAATGATCACAGTCTTGCCCTTGGTCAATTGCGCTGGGATCCGGTGCCGATGCCAAAAGACGCAACCGATTTCATTTCGGGCATGCGCACCATCACGACGGCGGGCGATGCGATGTCGCAATCGGGCATGGCAAGCCATGTCTATGTTTGCAATGCCGATATGGTCGATGACTATTTCTTTGATGCCGATGGTGAACTTCTGATCGTGCCGGAATCCGGCACGCTTCGGATATTTACCGAACTTGGCATCATGGATGTAGGCCCGCTTGAGATCGCCCTGATCCCGCGCGGCATGATGTTCAAGGTCAGCATCCTTGACGCCGGGATTGATGGCGGGGCGCGCGGCTATGTCTGTGAAAATTATGGTGCGAAATTCACGCTGCCAGACCGTGGGCCGATCGGGGCGAACTGTTTGGCCAATCCGCGTGATTTCAAAACACCCGTTGCCGCCTATGAGGATAAGGAAACCCCGTGTCGGGTAAGGGTAAAATGGTGTGGGCAGTTTCACGAAACGTCGATTGGTCATTCACCACTCGACGTGGTCGCATGGCACGGCAATTACACACCGTTCAAATATGATCTTCGGACATTCTCGCCGGTTGGCGCGATCCTGTTTGATCATCCCGATCCGTCGATCTTTACGGTTCTGACCGCACCTTCGGGGGAGGAAGGCACGGCAAATGTCGATTTCGTGATTTTCCCGCCACGCTGGATGGTGGCCGAACATACATTCCGCCCGCCATGGTATCACCGCAACATCATGTCGGAATTCATGGGCCTGATTTGCGGGCAATATGATGCCAAGGAAAAGGGATTTGTTCCGGGCGGCATGAGTTTGCACAACATGATGCTGGCCCATGGCCCCGATGCATTCGGCTTTGACAAGGCATCAAATGCCGAACTCGGCCCGCAGAAGCTTGATGGCACCATGGCGTTTATGTTCGAAACCCGCTTTCCGCAGCAATTGACCAAATTCGCCGCCGAACTTGAAACCCTTCAGGATGATTATCTTGATTGCTGGTCCGGGCTTGAACGCAAATTTGATGGCACCCCCGAAGGCCGGAAATAAAGGCAAAACGATAAGATGAAACTTGCATCCCTTAAAAACGGCACTCGTGATGGTCAGTTGGTTCTGGTAACCCGTGATCTGGAATCCTATGTCGATGCCAGCGCGATCGCGCCAACCCTTCAGGCCGCCCTTGATAACTGGTCGGTGATCGCACCGCGTTTGCGCGAACTGTCCGATGAAATCGAAGCCGGTTCCACGATTGCCAGGCGCGTGACGCTTGATATGGCAAACCTTCATTCCCCATTGCCGCGCGCTTATCAGTGGGCGGATGGGTCGGCCTATGTCAATCACGTGGAACTGGTGCGCAAGGCCCGCGGGGCCGAAATGCCGCAAAGCTTCTGGACCGATCCGCTGATGTATCAGGGCGGCTCTGACAGTTTCCTTGGGCCGCGTGATGATATCCTGATGGCCGATACCGCCTGGGGCATCGATATGGAAGGCGAGATTGCGGTCATCACCGATGACGTTCCGATGGGTGCTAGCCTTGATCAGTCCCGTTCTGCCATTCGGCTGATCATGCTGGTCAATGACGTATCGCTGCGCGGTCTTATTCCCGGCGAACTGGCCAAGGGGTTCGGGTTTTTCCAGTCCAAACCGTCTTCGGCATTTTCGCCGGTTGCGGTAACGCCAGATGAACTCGGTGATGCCTGGGATGGGGCGAAGCTTCATCTGCCGCTTCATGTTGATCTGAATGGCAAGCCGTTTGGACGGGCAAATGCCGGAATCGACATGACATTTGATTTTGCCCAGCTTATTGCCCATGCTGCACGCACACGCCCGCTGGCGGCAGGCACTGTTATCGGGTCGGGGACGGTATCAAACAAACTTGATGGCGGACCAGGCAAGCCGGTTGATCAAGGCGGGGCTGGGTATTCCTGTATTGCTGAAATCCGCATGATCGAAACGATTGAAACCGGTGCGGCGATAACCCCGTTCCTGCAATTTGGCGACCGGGTCAAAATTGAAATGCTTGATGATCATGGCCGGTCAGTCTTTGGTGCGATTGATCAGGCCGTTCGTCAATACAAGCCATAAGGACCGAATATGGGCGAAGTCGTCCTGTATGATTACTGGCGATCATCGGCAAGTTACCGGGTGCGGATTGCGTTGGGGCTGATGAATATTCCCTATCGGACGGTGCCGATTGATCTTCTGGCCGGGATTCACAAGGTCCCGGACTATCTCAAACGCAATCCCCAGGGGCTGGTGCCAGCCCTTGAGATTGACGGGATCATGATGACCCAATCGGTATCAATCATCGAATATCTTGATGAAACAAGGCCCGGGCAGGGATTGCTTCCATCCGAAACCCTTGCCCGGCAACGCGTGCGAGCCCTGACACATGTTATTGCCATGGATATTCATCCCATCTGCAATCTGGGTGTGGTGCGTCATGTCATGGATTTGGCATCCGCCAGTGGCGAAGACGCCGATACGTTCCGGCATAACTGGATGGAGAAATATATCGGCAGTGGCCTGGCCGCGTTCGAGGCCATGCTGGCGACGCGCACGAATGAAGGCGGCGATGGCAACAAGACGAACGGTGGAAAATTTTGCCATGGCAATCGCCCGTCCATGGCCGATATCTGCCTGATCCCGCAGCTTTACAACGCGCGCCGCTGGAATGTGAGCCTTTCTCACTTTCCGCGGATCAGGGCGATCGAACAAAGCTGTCTCGCCATAGACGCCTTTGCCAATGCCCATCCTGACAGGTGCCCGCGCTAATGACGCGGGTGCTTAAATCCTGTCGGTTCTGGGCTTAAACCCCGATTGCCATGCCGTCGCTTCGCGGATCATGCGCACCGTCAACAAAGCCGTCATCGTCAATGCGAATGATCCCGGCCTGACCGGCAAGCGCGCTTTGGGCTTCAATCGCGCGCAGGATGTGACCACGCTTAGAAAGTGTATCAAACACGTCATCGCCGGCATCGACTTCAAGTTTCAGGCTGTCATTGCTGTCGGAAAATGTCTTGCCCAACAGGAAGCGTGGCTTGGCAAGGGCGTCGGCTGGTGACAGGCCGAAATCAAGAACACGGGTCAGCAACATCGCCAATGTTTGCGGCTGCCCATCCGCCCCCTGGGTCCCATACAGCAGATGCGGTTTGCCGTTCCTAAGGGCCAAACCGGGATTAAGCGTATAGAACGGGCGTTTGCCGGGTTTGAAGCAGTTCGGGTGGTCCGGATTGGTGGTAAATGCCGCCCCCCGGTTCTGCCAGACGATGCCGGTATCACCGGCAACCACCCCGCTGCCCCAATCGAAATACGTACTTTGCAGAACACTGGCGCAATTGCCCTGCGCGTCCCTGGCGGCAAGGAAAACCGTATCGCCATGTCGGAACGGATGGGGCCAGTCCAAGGCGGTTTCAGTCGAAACAGACCTGGCTGCGCGTGCCAGATTTGCGGGATCAAGCATTGCGGTAAAGTCGGTTTGGGCGAAATCGGGATCACCGATCTGATCGCGTTCGAGAAATGCCTGCTTGATGGCCTCAACCACCAGATGGAAATGATCGCTATTGCCTTCGGCCCAGTTTTTGGGGCCGAGTTCGCCCAAAACCCCCATGGTCATCAGCGTTGCCAGACCCTGTGTCGGGGCAGGCGGGGCAAACAGGGTGACATCACCATATTCAAGGGATACCGCATCAACCGTCCGGGTGCGGGTGTTGGCAAGATCCGCCTTGGTGATTGGTGAACCGACCGCTGAAAGCCCGGCAACGATGCGATCCGACAGGGTGCCTTCGTAAAAATCGCGCGCGCCGTTTTGCGCGATCAGTTTCAGGCTTTCAGCGAGTTGCGGCTGATAAAACATCTCGCCCGCTACCGGCATTTTGCCGTTGGGGGCAAAGATATCGATAAAGCCCGGCCAGTTCGCGATGTCATCTTTGCGGAAATCAAGCCAGAAGCATTGTGATGCACTGATCGGGAAGCCGTTTTCGGCAAGATCAATGGCGGGTGCAATCAGATCGGAAAGCGTCTTTTTGCCGTCCCAGTGACGTGCCGAATGATCCAGCGCATGCTGCCAGGAATCAACCGTGCAGGCGGTGGTCAGGGTTGAACCCGCACCGCGCAGAGGGATCGGTTTGCCCGCATCGGCAAAGCTGCCCGGATTTTGAACGGCCTGCCCAATGCCCATAAAGGATTGGACCTTCCCCGATGCATCCGACACCATCCAGACCGCATCCCCGCCAATGCCGCAGAAATGCGGGTATGTTACCGCTAACATTGCCGCTGTTGCGACCACGGCCTCGATCGCGGTGCCGCCATCACGCAGGACTTGCGCGCCGGCCTCGCTGGCGGCGGTGCTGGGGCTTGTGATCATGGCGCGATGGCGGTGGATGGATGCGGGATCGGGCATGGTCGGATTTCTTTCTGCGATTTCAAATGATGGGGCGGGATCTGGCAAAGGTCGGATCAGCTGTGGCGAAATTGCATGCAATCAATTATACAAACGCAAACAGTTTATTGTATGCATCGGGAAACGTGGCGGGCAGGCATGAAGGCATCTGACAAGGTTAAACACCGCACGGACATGATCAGTTCGGCATTGCGTTCGGCAATCCTGGAACGCGTTTTGATGCCCGGCATGAAATTGCCCGAGGATTCCCTTGGTGAACGTTTCGGCGTCAGCCGTACCCTTATTCGTCAATCCCTTGAACGACTTGCCGCCGAAGGTCTGGTTGAACTTCGCCGCAACAAGGGTGCGATGGTCGCCAAACCCAGCCTTGAAGAAGCGCGCGATCTGTTTGAATTGCGCACCCAGATCGAAGACCTTGTGATCAGCCGGGTGATCAAGAATATGAGCCCGGAACTTCTGGCCGAACTCGAAGCCCATCTGGCCAAGGAAGTCGCAGCCGAACATGCGTCCGAGCCGATTTCGATCCGGCTGGCGACCGAGTTCCATATCCTGCTGGCCAAGCTTTCGGGAAGCCCGGTTTTGCTGCGCTATGTCGAGGAAATCGGATATCGCTGCGGTTTGACGCTGTCGCTGTATGCAAGGCCGCATTCGACCGATTGTGGCATTCAGGAACATAGGCAAATCATCGAAGCCCTGAAAACCGGGGATGAGGAAACCGCGCGCAAATTGATGCGGCATCACCTGACCGCCGTGGCCGACCGCGCATTGTTCACGACCGAGGAAGGCGGGCCGCTTTTGTATCTGGATGCGCTTGAACCCTATGCCAAAAGGGTGCGTGACGGCGGGGCCTAATGCAACAGTACGTGCGCGGACAAAACCGCCCGCCCGCAAAAGCAGGCGGTCAGTTCCGCAAACGTGATCATGGATCGATACGCCGCATCGTCGGATATGCATCGGGGATCAGGCCTTGATGCCTTTGCGCACCAGAATGCGTTCGGCACTTTCATTCCAGACATCCATTTTGACGATCTTGCCGTTTTCAATCACGAAACGGTCGACATAACGATTGCCTTCAAACGGCGTTCCGTCCGGCCATTCGCCATAAAGCCAGCCGGTGCTGTAAACCACGGTCTGGCCGTTGGTATTGGCGACATCAAACTGACCGAACTTCTTTTTCACCCATTTATAGCGCGCAGCGTTAAAGGCCGTGGTGCCCGACGGATGGTCGTATTTCTGACCATCGGTAAAGGTGATGACAACATCATCAGACATGAAAGTCGCCGCCAGTTCGGGGTCGGGCTTCATGGATGCATCAAGAAAATCGCGCACGGTCCGGGCTTCGGGCGGCAGTGTATCAAGCACATTTACCGCAGTCTGATCGGTCATCTGGAATTCCTCATTCACTGCAATTGATCTGTGATCAGCATAATACGCAGGCAGAAAATTTGCATGCACTAATTTTATGCAATAATTGCATGCAATTTGCGTATACATGAGGCAAATGCGTTTCGTTAATTGACCTGAATTTTCGTAAGTATCTGAAATTTATCAATTCTTATTCTTGGCACGGGCCTTGCTGCAGTGCGGTGGTTGTTCGGCGCGTATCGTGAAACTGCGACGACCGAATGCGACCGGAATACGAAAGTCACATAATCAGGGAGTCTCACATGCCTATTTCTTCGCCTATTCCGAAACTGACGCGCCGTGCCGCCCTTTTGGGGGCCGCTGCTGCGATGATGTTCGCTGCCACCTTGCCCATCCATAACGCCCGTGCCGAAGACACCGTGAAGCTTGGCCTTGTTGCTGCGCTGAGTGGCCAGTCGGCCAAATCCGGCGAAGCAATCACGCGCGGCATTACCCTTGCGATTGACAAGATCAATGCCGAGGGCGGCGTTCTTGGCAAGCCGCTTGAACTTGTATCGCGCGACGATGAAAGCAACCCGGGCAAAGGTCTGGTCGCGGCCCGTGAACTGGCACAGCGCGAAGGCGTTGCTGCGATCATTGGCGGTCTTGATACGCCGGTATCCTTTGCCATTGTCCCGTATGCCAATCAGCAGAAAATTCCGTTCATCGGCCCTTGGGCTGCTGGTACCGGCATCACCAAAAACGGTGCTGAAGAAAACTATGTGTTCCGCGTTTCCGCCGTTGATGAATATGTCGACGAAGCAATCACCGAATATCTGATTGCAAATTACGGTGCCAAAAAGCCGGGCATGATCCTGATCAACAACCCGTGGGGGGAGTCCAACGAGAAGGGCTTGCTCAAGGCGCTGGAAAAACGCGGCATGACCCATGCCGGGATCGAAAAGTTTGAATCAAATGACGTCGATGTTGTCCCGCAGCTGACCCGTCTTAAGGAGAATGGTGCTGACTCCCTGTTCGTGGTTGCCAACGTTGCCCCGACCGCACAGGTGATCAAGTCGCTTGATCGTATGGGTTGGGATGTGCCGATTTCCTCGCATTGGGGCCCGGCTGGCGGTCGCTTTACCGAACTGGCAGGCAAATCCGGCGAGAAGGTCCATTTCATCCAGACCTATCTGTTTACCGATGCAACCAGCCCGATGTTCGTCAAGCTTCAGGAAAAATTCCCGGAAATCAAAACCCTTGCCGATGTGACCCCGGCGACCGGTATTGCCAATGCCTATGACGCGACCCTTCTGATCGCAGCGGCCATCGAAAAGGCCGGTTCGACCGACGGTCCGGCCATCCGCGAAGCGATGTACGAGATTTCGGGCGTCGAAGGCATGATCAAAACCTATGACAAGCCGTTCACCCCGGATGATCAGGACGCGCTTGGTCCGGAAGATTACACCTTCGCGCATTTCGTCGAAGGCGAAATCATTCCGATTAAATAAGCCGCTTTTTACCCCTGTGCGCGGCGGACCCACCCTGCATCGCACAGGGCTTTATTCCTTTTTTGAATGATGCACTTCTGGTGCGCGACATAACAGGCGACTGGCAATGACATTATTAATCGCAGCCCTGATTACCGGGATCGGTCTGGGCAGTATGTACGGACTGATCGCACTTGGTTTTCAGATCACCTATTCGGTGTCCTCAAAGGTCAATTTCGCCCAAGGATCGATGGTGATGCTGGGTGCGGTATTGGGCTTTGTTTTTTGTGAACAATATGGCTTGCCTGTCATTGTCGGTTACCCGCTTGCCATTCTGTGCTGCGGGCTTGGCGGTATTCTGGTCGAGTTTTTCCTTGTCCGTCCCTTTGCCATTCGCAATTCCGAAGCCTGGCTGATGGCGACGGTTGCCGGCGGTATCTTACTTGATAACGCGGTGCTTTTTACCTTTGGCAATGAACCGCGCACGTTGCCGTCCGCCCTTGTTGGTGAAACCTGGAATATCTTTGGGACGGGCGTTTATCCGCAACAAATACTGATCCCGATTGCGGCCATCGGTGTGGCCTTGGCCCTTCATGCCCTGTTCCGCCATACCCGGCAGGGCCGCGCGCTTTTGGCGGTGGTGCAAAACCTTCAGGCGGCAAAGCTGATGGGGATCAACACAACCGTGATGGTCACCGGTTCCTTTGCCATTTCATCAATGCTTGCTGGCTGTGCCGGGCTGTTGATTGCGCCGCTGTTTTCGGTGCATTCGGACATGGGCACGCTTTTTGGTCTCAAGGCATTTGCCGTCGCCATTCTGGGCGGCATGACTTCGGCTTATAGCGTGATGCTGGCAGGCTTTATCTATGGTCTGGTCGAGGCCGCTGTGACCACCTATCTCGGATCGTCCTATACCTTCATCGTCGTGTTCGCACTTGTGATTGCGGTCCTGACCATCAAACCAAGCGGCCTGTTTGGTCGTGCAGCGATCAAGAAGGTCTGATGATGAAAACGAAGTTTCAACTTAAAAACCCGATGCCCAAACTGAACAAGCCTGTTGCTCTTGACGCTGCGATCATCCTTGCCGTGCTTGGCGGGTTGATCGGTGTTTCAATCACCGGCGGCTATACGCAGTTCATCATTGGCCTTGTCGCGATCACCACGATTTTGTGTGTGGGGCTGAACGTTCTTTATGGTTTGACGGGTCTGGTGTCACTGGGGCAGGTCGGGTTCTTTGCGATTGGTGCCTATGCCAGTGCGATCCTGACGCTCGCGGGCTTGAATTTCTGGCTGTCGCTGGTGGCGTCATCGGTGATTGCCGGGTTTGCCGGGTGTTTGCTGGCCCTTTCGGCTGTGCGGATGGCGGGTCCGTTCCTTGCCATGGTGACTATTGCCTTTGCCTTTATTGTCGAACATGGCGCGATTGAATGGCGTGCCCTGACCGGCGGGCAGAACGGTTTGATGGGCTTCCCGATGCCCGAACTGTTTGGCTATATGCTCAGTGAAACCGATCTGGTGATGCTGTGCGTTATTCTGGGCGGGGTTGCGTTGCTGGCATTCCGTCGTCTGGCGACAAGTGGCTGGGGCATGGCGATGACATCGATGCGCGATGCCGAAATTGCGGCCAGTTCGCTGGGCTATAATGCCTTTGTCGTCAAGGCGACCGGCTTTGCCATTGCGGCGGCGATGGCGGGTCTTGCCGGGGCGCTGTTTGCGCCGCTTATGATGTTTATTGCACCCAGCAACTTCCCGCTTAGTCAATCGATCCTGTATCTGTTTGCGGTCATTCTGGGTGGGGCAGGCACGGTTTTGGGGCCGCTGGTCGGCGCCACGGTTTCGGTGATGCTGCCCGAAATGCTGGCCGATTTTGCCGAATATCGTTTGCTGATTTTTGGCGCACTTCTGATCGTCGTTCTGTTGATCGCGCCGCGCGGTATTGTCGGTGTGATCGAACGGTTCATCCCGCTTAAAAAACGCACGGTCAATGCCACCCCGGCGGTCGAGATCGAGGCAGGGCTTAAAGCCTACGCCAAGTCTGACGGTCTGGTGGTTGATGATATCTCGATTGCCTTTGGCGGGGTGAAGGCGGTCAATTCCGTATCCTTCACCGCCAAGCCGGGACAGGTGACGTCGATCATTGGTCCGAACGGGGCAGGCAAGACCACGCTTTTGAACATCATCAGCGGGTTTTACAAACCGACCGAGGGTGCGGTGGGTATCGGTGATCAGGACATTGCCGGAAAACCGACCGACTTTGCCGCTCGCAACGGGATTGCGCGCACCTATCAGGCAACCCGGCTTTTTGAAAATATGTCGGTGGTCGATAACGTCATTGCCGGTCTTCCGGTTGGTCGTTTTGGCGAGCCGTTCAAGGCGATTGCATCAGATGACAACCGCAACCATGCCGCCGGACTTTTGGCATTTTGCGGCTATCAGGGCGATATCGATGCCCGTGCGGGTGATTTGCCGCATGTGGATCGCCGTCTTGTCGAAATTGCCCGGTCACTTGCGACCAGGCCCGGTGTTCTTCTGCTTGATGAACCGGCTGCCGGATTGATGCATGCCGATAAGGTGGCACTTTCCAAACTGTTGCGCCAACTGGCCGATGCCGGGATCGCGGTTGTTCTGGTCGAACATGACATGGAAATGGTCATGGGCATTTCCGATCAGATTTTGGCGGTGGATGCCGGAACCCCGATCATTTTCGGAAGCCCGCAGGCGGTGCAAAGCAACCCGCAAGTTATTGCGGCCTATCTTGGCGATGGAAAGATGAAGGCGCGCCCACGACCCATTCCGTTCGAAGCCGGGGACTCCCCGGTGATTGAAACCCTGCGCCTGACCGCGGGATATGGTGCGGCCCCGGTTCTGCAATCAGTTGATATCAAGGTCCGTCAGGGCGAGATGGTCGCACTGCTTGGCGCCAATGGTGCAGGCAAGTCGACCTTCCTGACCGCCCTTGCGGGACTGTTGCGCCCGGTAAAGGGGCAGATTGTTCTTAATAACGAATATATCCATGCCCTTGCCCCGCATCAGATCGTTGAACAGGGATTGATCCTTGTACCCGAAGGGCGTCAGGTTTTCCCGGAACTGACAGTGCGCGAAAACATCGAACTTGGGGCCTATAAGCAACCCAAACCGGTCAGTGCCGAGGAACTTGAAACCATCCTGAAACGCTTCCCGCGGTTGCGTGACCGCATCAACAGCCCGGCAGGGTTGCTGTCCGGTGGTGAACAGCAAATGATGGCGATTGCGCGTGGCTTGGTCGCCAAGCCAAAGGCGCTTTTGCTTGATGAACCGTCCCTTGGTCTGGCACCGGCGATGGTCGAAGAACTTTATGCCATTCTGGGCGAGCTTCGCGATGATGGCGTGACCATTCTTCTGGTCGATCAGATGGCGACCATGGCGCTTTCGGTGGCGGATTATGCCTATGTCCTGGAACAGGGACAGGTGGTTGCCGAGGGCCCCGCATCGGATTTGCGTCAGGATGAACGCCTGATTGCCGCCTATCTGGGCGGCAGTGAACAGGGCGATAAAAATCAAGAAAAGGTGGCGGTAGGAGATGTTTGATTATCTGGTAAAGAATGCCTGCCTGCATGGCGAAAACACCCTTCTTGATCTTGGGATCGCCAATGGCAGGATCGTTGAAATCGGTCAATCGATAACCGGGGATGGGCCCGTTTTTGATGCGGCCGGGCAATTGGTGACGGCGGGCTTTGTTGAAAGCCACCTGCATCTGGATAAGGCCTGCATTCTGGATCGTGCCAAGAATGAAACCGGGACACTTTCGGGTGCGATCAGTGCGGTTGCCAATGCCAAAAGCGGCTTTACCGAAGATGACGTCTATGCCCGCGGGGCCAAGGTGATTGAAAAGGCAATCACCCAGGGCACCAACGCCATTCGCACCCATGTGGAAATTGATCCGGGCATCGGGCTTGCGGGCTTTGACGCCATCAAGCGGCTTAAGGCCGATTACGCATGGGCGATGGATATCGAAATTTGCGTCTTCCCGCAGGAAGGGTTGCTGAATTATCCGGGGACCGAGGAATTGCTGCGCGAGGCCCTTGAAAACGGGGCGGATCTTTTGGGGGGCTGCCCCTATATGGATACCGATCCCGACGGTCAGATCCTGCGCCTGTTTGAAATGGCGCGGGAATATGATGTCGATCTTGATTTCCATCTGGATTTTGATTTGGACGGTTCATGGCGTCATCTTGATGAAGTGGCCCGCCAATCCATTGCCTTTGGCTGGCAGGGCCGGGTGATGATTGGCCATGTCACCAAGCTGTCGGTTCTGCCCAAACCGCAACTTGAAGACACGATTGCGATTATGCGTGATGCCGGGATCGGATTGACCGTGCTTCCGGCAACCGATCTTTTCCTGACCGGGCGCGATCATGATCATAGTGTGCCGCGGGGTGTGGCCCCGGCGCATAAACTTGCCGCGCACGGGGTTTGCTGCACGATTGCGACCAACAATGTGCTTAATCCGTTTACGCCCTTTGGGGATTGTTCATTGTCCCGGATGGCGAACCTTTATGCCAATGTAAGTCAGCTTTCGACAGAAGCCGAACTTGAAAACTGCTTTGCCATGATCGCCGATGCCCCGGCCAGACTTCTGGGGCGATCCAGCCGGATTGCAGTGGGCGAAGCTGCGAGCTTCATCATCCTACCGGCCCAAAGCCGCGCACAGGTGGTTTCCGAAATCAGCCGCCCCGTGTGGGGCATGAAAGACGGGCGGGTCACGTTCGAACATCCCGCCGCAAGGCTGTTTCACCCATAAATCATACAAATGAAAAAAGGGCAGCGGATCGGCTGCCCTTTTTGTCTGATGATTGCTTTTTGGATTAACCGTGCGCGATCATGATGTGACGAGCAGCGGTGTAATCTTCGAGTGCGTAATGCGACATGTCCTTGCCATAGCCGGACTGTTTCAAACCACCATGGGGCATTTCATTGACCAGCATGAAGTGGGTGTTGATCCAGGTACAGCCATACCGCAGACGGGCACTTGTTTGCATGGCGCGTGAGATATCCTTGGTCCAGATTGACGATGCCAGACCGTAATCGGAATCATTGGCCCATGCGACGGCCTCGTCAACATCGGTAAAGCGGGTGATGGATGCCACCGGGCCAAAGACCTCGCGACGGACGATTTCGTCACTTTGCAGGGCACCGGCAATCACGGTCGGCTGATAGAAGAAGCCCGGACCGTCATGCAGTTTGCCACCGGTGGTGATTTCGATGTGTTTCTGTTCGGATGCGCGGGCGACAAAGCTTGCCACCCGGTCGCGCTGACGTTCGGAAATCAGCGGGCCAATTTCGTTTTCAGCATCATCGGGGCGGGCATAAGCAATGCTTGAAACCGCCGACGAAAGATCCGCCACCAGCTTGTCATGGATTTTCGGACCGGCATAGATACGACATGCCGCTGTGCAATCCTGCCCGGCGTTATAGTAGCTGAAGGCGCGAAGGCCTTCGACGACGGCATCGACATCCGCGTCATCAAATACAATCACCGGCGCCTTGCCACCGAGTTCAAGATGGGTGCGCTTGACCGATTTGGCGGCGGCCTGAAGGACCTTTTTGCCGGTCGCGACATCGCCGGTGATCGAAACCATATCGACCTTGGGGTGGTTGATCAGGGCATTGCCAACCGTGGCCCCACGGCCCAGAACGATGTTGACCACGCCTTCGGGCAGGATATCGGCCAGAATGGTCGCAAGCTTAAGGGCGGTCAGCGGGGTTTGTTCAGACGGTTTGAAAACAACGGTGTTGCCCCCGGCAATGGCGGGGGCCAGTTTCCAGGCCATCATCATCATCGGATAGTTCCACGGCGCGATGGAACCCACAACCCCGATCGGATCGCGACGGATCATTGATGTATGGCCGGGCATATATTCACCGGCAAGCGACCCTTGCATGCAGCGCACGGCACCGGCAAAGAAACGATAACAATCGACAATGGCGGGGATTTCGTCATCGCGTACCGCATTGATCGGTTTGCCACAGTTAAGCGATTCCAGTTTGACGAATTCTTCGGCCTCGGCCTCGATCCGGTCGGCAATTTTCAGAAGGTAATTCGACCGCTCCGCCGGTGTGGTGCGCGACCACGACTGGAATGCATGTTCGGCGGCATTTACGGCCCGGTCGATCTGTTCCATCGATGCTTCGGGCAGCATCATGATGGTTTCGCCGGTTTTGGGATTGATGATGTTTTCTTCGGCTTCGACGCCCGTTTCAAGGCTGCTGCCGATCAGCATCTTTGTGTCCATGATAAGCTCTCCCGTTTCTATCGTTATTACGTTGTTACTTCCCGGATCCGGCCACCTGATCGCCATCACGGGTCAGGTAATAGGCCGCAAGGATCGGCAGGACCGTGACCAGAACCACAACCATCGCCACCACGTTGGTGACAGGTCGCTGGCGCGGTCGGACAAGTTCTTCGAGCATCCAGATCGGCAATGTTGATTGCTGACCGGCGGTAAAGGTCGTGACAATCACCTCGTCAAAGGACAGGGCAAAGGCCAGCATCCCCCCCGCCAAAAGGGCCGTGCCGATATTGGGCAGAATGACATGGCGGAATGTCTGGAAACTGTTGGCGCCCAGATCCATTGATGCTTCGACAAGTGATCCCGATGTCCGCCGGAACCGTGCGACGGCGTTGTTATAGACAACGACAACACAGAACGTCGCGTGACCCAGAATGATCGTCCAGATCGAGAACGGGATGTCAGCAATGCTGAAGGCGGATCGAAGCGCAATACCGGTGATGATGCCCGGCAAGGCAATCGGCAGGATCACCAGAAGCGATATGGTTTCCCGGCCAAAGAATTTGGTCCGCGATACCGCCGCAGCACAAAGCGTTCCCAAAACCATGGCAATCACGGTCGAAATGGTCGCGACCTGAAGCGACAGTTTAAGGGCATCCCAGACATCCGGGCGGTTCCATGTGACTTCCAGCCACTTCAGGGTGAAACCGGGGGGCGGCCACTGATATGATTTATCCTCGGTCGTGAAGGCATAGACAAAGATCAGGGCAATTGGCAGATGCATGAAGGCAAGTCCAAGCCCGGCAGCTGCCTTAAGCGCAAAGGGTGCGCGTTGCTTTCCATCAGATCGCATCGAAAGCCCCCATGCGTTTGGCACCCCAAAGATAGAAGCCCATGATGACAATCGGCACGACTGTAAAGGCCGCGGCCAGCGGAATGTTGCCTGCTGTGCCTTGCTGGGCATAGACGGCCTGACCGATAAACAGGCGCGATGACCCGACAATTTGCGGAATGATGTAATCGCCAAGGGTCAGCGAGAAGGTAAAAATCGACCCCGCGACAATACCGGGCAAGGCCAGCGGGAAAATCACATGGCGGAATGTCTGACCCGGCGTCGCACCAAGATCACCCGATGCCTCGATATAGCTTCCCGGTACCCGTTCAAGTGCGGCCTGAACCGGCAGAACCATGAAGGGCAACCAGACATACAGGAACACAAGGAAGGTCCCGGTATAGCTGACCGACAGGGAATAGCCACCAATGATCGGGATCGCCAGCCATGCTTCAAGAAGCCAGGTCAGATGCAGCTTGGCAAAAATCCATGTCAGGATGCCTTCCTTGGCAAGGATCAGTTTCCAGGCATAGACCTTGACCAGATAACTAGACCAAAGCGGCAGCATCACACCGATGTAAAACAGTGCCTTCCATTTTCCGCGCGCATAACGCGCGGCGAAATAGGCAATCGGAAATGCCACACAGGCCGCGGCAACCGTAACGATGGCCGCCATGGAAACGGTGCGGATGATGATATCAAGATTGGCCGGACGGAACAGTTCGCCATAGGTTTTAAGCGTCAGTTCGTACTGAACCATCCCGGAAAATTCATCGATGGAAAAGAAGCTTTGCGCCAGCAACGCAAACAGCGATCCAAGATAGATGATGCCAAGCCACAGAACCGGCGGGGTCAGCATCAGGATCAAAAGCAGTTTGGGATTGCGCCAGAACCGGTCTGACAGCGATCCGGTCCATCCGCCCTGACCGGGCAGAATGGCCGTACCTTGCGCGGATTCCGTGACGGGGGATGCGGCCGTCATTGGGCATCCTCCATCAAATGCAATTCGCTTTCCTGCCAACTGATTTGAACAGCGGCGCCATTTTGCGGCACGACCTGATCGGCAGCGATCAGGGCATTGATCCGCATATCGCCAAGCGCCAACCCGACCCGGGTGGTGCCGCCCAAATAGCTGCTTCCGGTCACGGTTGCTGCGTGGCCATCAGACTGAACAAAGCGGATGGCTTCGGGGCGCAGGCTGGCATAGGCGGCCTTGCCGGTCAGCTGTTTGACAAAGGCCGGTTCAAGTACGTTTGATGATCCGACAAAATCGGCGACAAAGCGGCTTTGCGGACGTTGATAGATATCCTGCGGACTTCCGATCTGCTGGATTTTACCGTTATTGAAAACAGCAACCCGGTCGGCCATCGACAGGGCTTCGCCCTGATCATGGGTGACAAAGACGAACGTGATGCCAAGTTTGCGTTGCAGGGTTTTGAGTTCGTCCTGCATCTGTTCACGCAGTTTCAGATCAAGCGCGCCCAGCGGTTCATCCAGCAGTAAGACCCTGGGTTTGTTGACCAAGGCACGGGCAAGGGCAACGCGCTGGCGCTGCCCACCGGAAAGCTGCCCCGGGCGACGGTCGCCATAGCCGGGCAGGGCGACAAGTTCGAGGGCCTCGTTGGCGGCCTTGTGACGTTCGGCCTTGCCCATTCCCTGGATCATCAGGCCATAGGCCACATTGTCGATGATGTTCATATGCGGGAACAGGGCATAATCCTGAAACACGGTATTCACGTTGCGCCGATAGGGCGGCACGTTTTCGACCTTGGTGCCGAAGATTTCGATATGGCCGCTTGTCGGTTGCTCAAAGCCGGCAATCAGGCGCAGGCAGGTCGTCTTGCCCGATCCTGACGGGCCGAGCATAGCGAAAAATTCGCCCTCGGCGATTGACAGATCCACATCATCAACGGCGCGAACCGAGCCGAAATGGCGTGAAACTCTGGAAAAGGAAACTGCAGTCGTCATTGGTAAACCAGTTGTTTGAAGCCCGCCCGCGCAGGGCGGGCTTCGGGTCGCAAGGGAGGTGGCGGGTGGCGCCCAATCGGGTGATGTGTGACCGTGGCTGATGCCCATCGCACGGCCAAGCCCCCCGGATTGGCAGCGATTGCACATTTCAGCAGGCAGGCATCAGATGCCGGGTGTACGAGACACCTGACGCCCTACCATGTCTGGTCACAAGGAGGTCTTAGCGACCGCCAATCACACCGATATAGTCAGATACCCAACGGTAATAGGGGACGCATTCACCCTGACTTTCACATTTCGAAACCGGGGTCTGCCAGAAGCTTACGCGGTCGAAATCATCAAAGCCGTTGGTTGCACAACCCTCGTCACCCAAAAGGGCATTGCCCTTACAAGCAGCCGGAACTGCCGGGTTGGAGCCAAACCATGCGGCAAGGTCGCCCTGAACTTTTGGTGACAGGGAATGTTCCATCCACAAATAGGCACAGGTCGGGTTTTCGGCATCGGCATGAAGCATGGTGGTATCAGCCCAGCCGGTCACACCTTCTTCGGGGATGGTCGATGCAATCGGAAGGCCTTCGGATTTCAAAAGGTTGACCTGGAACGGCCATGAACCCGATGCCACAACGCCTTCGTTTTTGAAATCATCCATCTGGATGAAGGCATCATGCCAGTACCGCGAAACCAGTTCGCGCTGTCCGCGCAAAAGATCAAGGGCAGCGGCATATTGATCGGCATTGAGCTCATAGGGGCTTTTGATGCCGAGTTCCGGGTTATGCGCCATCAGATATTGCGCCGCATCGGCAATATGGATCGGGCCGTCATAGGCCTGAACGCGGCCCTTGTTGGATTTGCCATCGGCCAGCGTCATTTCCTTGAAAACAACATCCCAGCTTTTCGGCGCTTCCTTGAAGGCTTCGGTATTATACATCAAAACGTTCGGCCCCCACTGATAGGGCGTGCCGTAATGTTTGCCGTCAACCGTGTGCCAGGGTGCACTTTTCAGACGGTCATCAACCGTGTTCCAGCTTGGAATAAGGTCGGTATTGATTGGCTGAACGCGTTTGCCGGCAATCATGCGAAGCGATGCATCGCCCGATGCGGTGACAAGATCAAAGCCGCCCTCGTTCATCAGGGCGACCATTTCATCGGATGTGTTGGCGGTTTTGACATTCACCTTGCATCCGGTTTCTTTTTCAAACGATGTCACCCAGTCAAAATTGGCATCGGTTTCACCGCGTTCGATATAGCCCGGCCATGCAACGATATTCACGTTGCCTTCGGGGGTGCCAAGTTCGGTCATCATGTCGGCGGCTGCGGCCTGGCTGGCCGCAAAGGCAAGCACGACCATGACGGACGTGCCCGATTTCAGTAACGATTTCATTGTGATGTCTCCCAGTTGCAGGGCGTCAATTCGTGTGACTTTTATTTCCCGCAGCCAAGGGTACGCCGATCCTGAGCATTCACAATTTCATTTATCAGAAATGCGTTATCGGTTTTTCCGATATCATACTGTGGCGTATGGTGGCAAAGCGATTGGGGGGCCCAAAGCATATTGCCTTAAATCTGGTTCACTTTGTTTGTTTTTGGCGTGTCGTTTGGCAAGGCACAGCGCACAGGACGATGCGGCGCATCGTTCAAGCGATGTAACTTCGCCAAAGGCCGCCAAAATCAAACCCTTCGGGCCGGGACATCGTTTTGCCCCGCAGCGTCAAGGTTCTTGATCGTAGCCCCGCTACGCTCTGCAAACCTTTCCTTGCCGGACAAAATGATGCCTCCGGCAAAGTGGATCAGATTTAAGGCAATATGCTTTAACGCAAACGTGTTGCACGATGGGCCTGCGTAAGTCCGATGAAATCGCGTGCGGCTTGTGAAAGCGGTGATCCTTTCCGCCAGACCACGCCGACCTGAACCATTGGAAGGGTGCCCGATACATCGCGGCTTTCAATCCGGTCACCTTCAAGCGACCAGGGGCGATAAACCAGATCGGGCAGCAACGACAATCCAGCCCCGGTGGCGACCAGACTGCGTACTGCCTCGACCGATCTGGTGCGAAACGCCACCCGCGGACGGGTGCCCAGCGCACCAAGAAGCTTGCCGGTGGCTTCTTCGATTTCATCAACGGTCAACATGATCAGGGGTTCGGATGTCACATCATCAAGGGTGATGCTTTGCGCGGTGGCCAACCGATGACCAAGTGGCAACCACAGGCGATAGGGGGAAACTTCAAGAATTTCCGATTGCAGGGCAAGGCGATCGCGCAGGTTGGAAATCACCATGACCGCGGCATCAATTTCCCCGCCAATCAGAAGATGTTCCAGATAATCACCGTTATCTTCAATCGCACTGACCGTCACATGCGGATAGGCGCGGCGATAACGGGCCAGAATGTCAGACAGAACATAACCGGCAACAAGCGACGTCACGCCCAGATGCAATTCGCCCTGTTCGGCCTTGGCGGTGTCTTCGAATGCCTGTTTGGCGTCCGATACGCTGGCCAGGATCGTGGTGGCATGGCGCAGGAACTGGTGACCGTTATGGGTGATATTGAGGCCCCGCGAATGCCGGTCAAACAGGGTGACGCCAAGATCGGCTTCAAGTTCCTTGATCGCCTCGGTCACGGCAGATTGCGAAATCGACAGAATATGCGCCGCCCCCGATACAGTTCCCTGTTCGGCAACGGCGACGAAATATTGAAGCTGTCGAATGGTAAATGCCATGATGCCATCACGATAGGCGATGGCAGTTACCTTGTCGCGGTTTTTTCGATACCGTGACAAGGAATGCAGATGGACTTAGCTTTCCACCAGTTCGGGGGCCGGTTTGACCAGTGTTCTGGCACCGGGGTCGAAGCTGACCGACATGCCGCCATTGGGCAGATGCGTCGATGTGCAATGCCAGTCCAGCCGTTGGCAAATGCGCCGGACAAGCTGCAAGCCGATGCCTTCGCCCTGCGGCGTGGTACATTGGCCATTACAGGTCGAAATGGTGTTTTCAACGGTCAGTTCGGTGCCGGTCAGGGTGATGGTGACCTGGCCTTTTGGGGTGTGCTGAAACGCATTGCGGATCAGGTTGGACACCACAATCATCAGGGCCGCACGTGATGTCGCAATTTCGGTTTCCCGGCTATCGGGGACAAAGTGGCATGTGACGTGTTTGCCCTCGGTCAGGTAGGAAAGATCGCTGATTTCCTGTTCGATAAAGCTTGAGAAATGGATATGCTCGGTTTCGCCCAGCGGCGCGTTTTCCCGACCCAGCCACAAAAGCGTTTCAAGCAATTGCTGCATGTTGCGGTTTGCGCGTTTGATGCGTGCCATCACCCGTGACTGGGTGGCGTTCAGCGGGCTTTTTTCCAGCAATTCGACATTGCCCGAAACGATTGTGACAGGCGTGCGCAATTCGTGGCTGGCCTGACGCAGGAATTCGCGTTCGCGGGCAACGAATTTGTCGATCTGGTCAACGGACCGATGCAGTTCGTGGGCAACGTCATTCAGTTCCTCGAACCCGAAGTCGGGGATTGGCGCACCAAGGTTGTCGGCGGTCAGGTTATTGGCCCAGCTTTGCAAATCTTCGGACGGTTTGGTCAGGCGTTTGCCAATGATCCACAGGAACCACGCAAAGATGCAGATCACGATCAGGGCAAAGGGAACAGACAGCCACGCCAGATTATGCAGGCGTTCGAAAAACACACTATCACCGTCACCAACGTGATAGGTCTGCAAAATCAGGATGTTGCGCCCATCGGCAAGCTGATGGGGAAAGACCAGAAAGATCGGATTTTCCGGGGTTTTCTGATCGGTATATTGATCGGTATTGATGTAGAAAAGCTCGCCGGTTTCCAGATCATCGGGTGTGACATGGGCGCGCAATTCGGCGGGCAACTGATCAAAATTTTCAAAGGATTCAATATTGAACCCCTTGGGCAGGGGCGCATTCGGGTCACGAAGAAGTTGATCGTCATATTGTTCGGCAATCAGCTGAAGCTGAAAGGCTGCGACCATCCACTTGCCATAGAGCATGTAGAAATTAAGCACGGCGGTATAAAGAACCAGCGTGATGATCAGACCCAGCAACACGTAATTGCGCACAAAGCGCGAAAAGGAGCGGGTCTTGGGGGCACAGCAGGGTGACGACATAACAGTTACTCGCGCAGGGCCACGCCCTGGCCCGGAATGGTGTGAATAAGATTTTGCTCGAACGGTTTGTCGATCCGATGGCGCAATTTGTAAAGATGCGTTTTCAGCGCATTGGTATCAGGCGGATCGCCCTGCCACAATGCCATTGAAAGGCGCGAGCGGGTGACAACGCGCGGGCTGTTTTGCGCAAGAACTTCCAATATCGTCCAACCGGTTGGCGATACGTTGATATTTTGCCCGGCCCGCACGACCGAACGATTTTCAAAATCAATCCGAAGGTCACCAAGCGAGAACCGTTTTACTTCCCCACTGCGCCGGCGTGACAAAACGCGGGTCCGCAGCAAAAGTTCTTCAAGCGCAAACGGTTTGACCAGATAGTCATCGGCACCGGCATGGAAACCTTCGATCTTGTCATCAAGGGTATCGCGCGCGGTCAGCATCAAGACCGGGGTATCAATCCCTTCATCGCGCAGCGCCTTGCAAATGCTGATGCCGTCGCGAAATGGCAACATCAGATCAAGCAGGATAACGTCATATTCCCCGGTCAGGGCCATTTTGAACGCGGTTTCGCCATCATAGGCATGGTCGCATTCGACCCCTTCAATTGTCAGATAGTCACTGACGGTTGCGGCGATATCCATATTGTCCTCGACCAGAAGGACCATGATGTTGGCGGTTGCTTTCATTCACGTCATCTCGTTAACAGCGCGCAGGGTTACCATGTCGCATTTCCACCCGCAGGTCAGCCGGAAAAGCCCGGCTTGCCAGATACGGCCGAGCCAGCGGGCATGCTCAGAACGGCATTCAGATCGTCACGGGTATCGATATCAAAACGCGCGGCTTCAAGTTCAAGACCGATCACGTCATGATCCGCCCCGTTCAGGATTGCGCGCGCCCCCGATGGCCCGGACAGGATCGCAAGTTCGGAAAACAGACGCACCGGAAACAGTGCTGGAACACCAAAGCCACCGGAATAGCGCGTGGCAATGATGTGTTCGCCGTCAAAGGATCCGATCAGTTTTTGATAATCGCGACGGCCTAGCCTGACCTGATCACATAGCGCGATCAGAACGGCGTCATAATCCCCGTTTTTCGCAATGGCCTTAATACCAGCAGCGATCGAGCTTCCCATCCCCGATGCCCAGTCCGGATTGTCAACGATATGGCAATCGGTACCAATGACCGGGCGAATTTCATCGGCAAAAGCACCCAGCACGACAAAGCGATCAAGCCCGGGCAAACTGGCAAGCGCATCAATCGTGTGGCGGATCATCGGAACGCCATGGATGTCGGCCAACTGTTTGCGGCCGCCAAAACGCGTACTTTCACCCGCAGCCAGAATAAGGGCAGCGCATTTGGGCACGGGATGATTTGTCTGCGGGGTCATGAATGCATCAGTCTTATTCCGCGGCCTGCGCCATGGCCGGTGCGGCGCGCTGTTTGAACAGGGCATGATGGATGCCTGACAACATCGAAAGCGCGATGCTTTCGGGCAATTGCCCGCCAATATCCAGACCCGCCGGGCTTGAAATGTCAAAACGCAGATCACGGCGTTCAAGTCCGGCCCGTTCAAGCACATCGGCAAAACGATGGCGCGGGCCAAGGGCCGAAAGATGCCGGATCGGGGTGTTGCACAAAATGCCAAGCGCATTGGCATCAATGCTGACACTGTGCGCCATCAGGATCACGGCATCGACCCGCTGATCGCGGACATAGGCGGCAAGGTCCTGGTCAATAGTGCGCAGGATCATATCGGCCTGCGGGAAATGTTCGGGCCGCGCATTGGCGGGGCGCGGGTCGACCAGTGTGGTTTTCCAGCCCATGGTATGGGCAATCCCGATCACCGGGCGGGCATCAATGCCGCCCCCCACCACAAGGATGTGGGGTTCGGGCGAAATCGGCGTAACCAGCCAGTCGCCATCGATACGATTTTCGATATGGGCGGGCGGGTTGGCGTGAATTTCACCGGTCTGGAAATAGCCTTCGACCGCGTTGATTTTCTGAAAATAAAGGCCGCTTTGGCGTCGGGTCAGGGCGCGGTGCAAATCCGACAGGCCAAGATCGTTTTCGGCACTGACCGGTTGCAGCATGATATGGACCGTGCCACCACATCCAACACCAAGCTTGAAGGACAGGTCGTCTTCGTCATTGCCGTCATAGGTCAGCATGACCGGGCGACCGGTCAGCATGGCCTTGCGGGCATTGCGGATAATGTCGGCCTCAAGACAGCCGCCACTCAGCAGGCCGAACTGCTGTCCGTGCCCGTTAATCAGCATCATGGCCCCGGCCTTGCGATAGGCCGATCCTTCGGTGCGGTAAACCGTGCCCAGCACCCATTCGGTGCTGTTGCGGTTTTCCTGCCAGGCCGACAGCATGGCGGAAAGTTGGTTATTCATCAGTCACACGCCCTTTCAATAAAAGGGGAGTTGCCCGGAGAGCCGGGGAAGGGGAAGAAATTTGGTCCCCCGGGCAGCGATGCCGGCAATGCCGACGATACCTTAGACGAAATCGAAACCGGCCTTGGTCATGGGAAGATCAAGGATCCGTTTGCCGGTTTGGGCAAAGATGGCGTTGGCAACAGCCGGACCGGTCGGGGGAACGCCCGGTTCGCCAACACCGGTTGGTGCATTGTTCGATGAAACAATGGCGACTTCGATTTCCGGCATTTCCGGATTGCGCAGCAATTCATAGTCCGGGAAGTTGTACTGATCGACTTCGCCGTCGGTCAGGGTGACTTCGTTGCGGAAGATGGCTGAAAGGGCATAGCCCGCCCCGCCTTCCATCTGGGCACGGATGACATCGGGATTGATGGCAACCCCGCATTCGACCGCCATGAACAGCTTGTTGACGTGAACAGTGGTGTCTTCGACCGTGACATCGGCAACCACTGCGACACAGGTATTGAACGAGAAGTGGGCCGCAAAGCCGCGCTTGTCGCCTCTTTCCCAACCGGAAATCTCGCGGACCAGTTTGATGGCCTCGATCATGCGGGCCTGATTGGCACCGGACGGATCGAGCATGGCAAGACGCATGTCAATCGGGTCCTGACCGGTTTCGGTCGCGACCATATCCATCAGGCTTTCCATCACAAAGCCGGTATGGGTATGGCCGACTGACCGCCACCAGTTGATCGGAACCGCCGTGGTAAAGTCACTGAGACCGATCCCCATATTGGGAAGGGTATAAAGACTTTCGGCGACCCCTTCGACCGAGGTCGGGTCAACGCCGTTCTGAACCATCATTTCGAACGGGCCACCCTTGGCGATCGACTTGGTTGCCAGACGATGATCCCAGCCGACAATCTTGCCATCGGCATCAAGGCCGATTTTGGCACGATGGGCCGACATCGGGCGATAATAGCCACCCTTGATATCGTCTTCGCGGCTCCAGACCAGTTTGACCGGGACCTTGCGCCCGGAAACGGCAAAGGCCATGGCGGCTTCGACATTGTAATCCGATGCCGCATTGGCACGACGCCCGAACGAACCACCGGCATACAATGTTCTGATTTCGACCTTGGACGGATCAATGCCCAGGGTTGCTGCGACCATCGGACGGGTCAGGGTCGGGAACTGGCAGCCGTCATGAACGCGTACACCATCACCGACCGGCTCAATCGTGCAGTTTTCCGGTTCCAGCGGCGCATGGGCCAGGAACGGGAAGGTGAATTGTGCATCAATCGTTTTGGTAGCCCCTTCAAGGATCGGTGCAACCGAGGCCAGCGGCACTTCGTGATTGGCATCAAATTGCGGGGCGTCAAGCAATGCCACATGATCGGCAATCATGGCATCGGTACTGCGCGTTTCCGCCGCACTGAAATCCCAATCAACCGACAGGGCATCACGGGCCTGGAACGCCGCCCAGGTATTTTTGCCAAAGGCAACCACGCCGGCCTTGTTGGGCAGAACCTGTGCAGCGATAAAACCACCGACATCCTTGGCCGCACTGTCATCAAATGACACCACCGTGCCGCCGAATTTCGGGCTGCGGATGATGGCGGCATAGATCATGCCAGGCAGATTGACATCCATGGCAAACATCGCGGTGCCATTGGTTTTGCCGGTATTGTCCTTGCGGTGCAGTTTGTCACTGCCAATCAGTTTGAACTGATCGGGGGTTTTGACCGCGGGCTTTTCGACAGGGGAAAGCGTTGCGGCGATGGCAACGAATTCGCCGAAATGACCGGATTTTCCACCCGATGACAGCATGCCGTTTTCAACCGTGATGGTTGATGCATCCACCCCCCAGCTTTGGGCGGCAGCACGGACCAGAAGATCACGCGCAGCCGCACCGGCTTCGCGATATTGCATGAAGGAGTTGGCGATCGAGGTGGAACCACCCGTGCCCTGCGCACCAAAGAACAGGTTCTTGTAGCGTTCAACATCGGCCGGGGCGAATTCGGGAACAACCGTATCCCAATTGGCATCGAGTTCTTCGGCGACCAGTGTGGTCAGGCCGGTTGTCGTGCCCTGGCCCATTTCAAAATGCTTGATGATGACGGTAACGGTGCCATCGGCATCGATTTTGACAAACGGGTTCAGATCGGTTGCCGCCGCCGCCGTTGAACCGGCGGCCAGAACACCCTTGGCATTGATCCCGACCAGAAGGGCGGTCGTGCCCGCAGCAGATGCCTTAAGGAAACCGCGACGTGAAACATTGATGTTCATGACTTAGGCCTCCAGCTTCTGGGATGCGAGCTTGATGGCTTCGTTGATGCGGACATAGGTCACACAGCGACACGCATTGCCATTCATGTAATCCTTGATGTCTTCATCGGTCGGTTTCGGGTTTTCGGTCAAAAGACCGATGGCCGACATGATCTGACCGGACTGGCACCAGCCGCACTGCACGACGTCTTTTTCACGCCACGCTTCCTGAACGGCCTGGGCAACCTTGTCGGTTGCACCTTCGATGGTGGTGATTTCACTATCCACCGCGTCTTCGACAAAGGTCTGGCAGGAACGGGTCGGGTAACCGTCCACATGCACGGTGCAGGCACCGCAATAGGCAACACCGCAACCGAACTTGGTCCCGGTCAGTTGAAGTTCATCGCGCAAAACCCAAAGCAACGGTGTGCCGGGTTCGGCATCAACGGTGCGGGTCTCGCCATTGATTTTAAGCTGATATTGCATGACCGCCTCATCTCTCTCTTTTGGCTTGTTATGGGCGATCATCACGCAGGCACAGGTAACCAAGCGGTAAACGGGTATTTGGCCCATTTCCCGTGGGCTGCGAACAGGGTGATCAGTTTTTCCAAATGGCCAGAAACAGGCTGGTCGCGACGGGTGTTTCGGGCAGGAAATTCCGCGTTCCCACAGCAAGGAGAAGCGGCGGTTTTACGGTTTTTGCAATTCGTGTATTGCCAGAACAAAAAAAGCCTGTCGATGCACACTGCATGGACAGGCTTTTTTAGTTGGTCAGACTGTGTGGGGCACGTGTCTGCCATCTTTTTTTGGGGGATGTGAATTACCGCGGGGCGTGGCCGTGTTCGCAGGCAAAGTCAATGTCACTGCGGGCAATGCCGATATCTTCAAGGCGTTCACGCGGGGCATGGCGAAGCATTTCGGTGTCGCGCGCGACCTTGTGGGCATGGGCCCATTTGCGGGGCAAAAGGACGAGCCAGCGCCAGATGGATGCGCCCGAAACCGGCGCTACATTGGTGGTGGCGACGAGGGAGTCATTCGTAAACTGTGCTGGCATGATGCTGGCTCGCTAGTTTGTTTGCTAATAAGGGGCAGAGTTTCCTCTGAACCCGAAAACAATTTACGCCTGACTTATGTGAATTGGCGCGCAAACTTCGCAAATTCGTGCGAGATTTTCGCAAAAATTCTGTAAAAACGATTTTCTTTCGTTTGCGGCCTGCGCCATGTTTGGTTACAGGGTGTTAGGGGCCGAACCCGATTGATGGGTTAACATGGCATCATCACGAGCCGGGAATTCGAAACGTGGCGGAACTCGATAAATTCGACTATCGCCTGCTGGAGCTGTTGCAGGAAAACAGCCGCATGACAGGCAATGAACTGGCGGGGAAAGTTGGGCTTTCGTCGGCGGCATGCCTGCGCCGTGTTCAGCGTTTGCGTGAAACCGGTGTGATTGAACGTGATGTTGCGGTGGTATCGCCCAAGGTATTTGGCAAGCGCATGACCGTGATCGTGCTGCTGACCATGGAACGTGATCGCCCGGACCGGTACATGCTGATGCGCGAAGAATTCGCCAAAATGCCCGAAGTCGTGCAGTGCCATCACGTCACCGGTGCCCATGACTTTGTGCTGCGCATTCAGGTCGGTGACATGGAAGAATACAGTGCCTTTGTCGATCGGGTGTTTCATGAACCCTATATCAAGCGATATGAAAGTCTTGCGGTTCTCGGATCGCTTAAATGAAAAATGGCGGGTCAAAACCCGCCATTTTCTTTGTATTTCTGACGTCACTTGGACTTAGGAAAAGTCGAGTGCCCGGTCGCCATTGGCATCCTTGATGCGGGTCGGAAGACCCATGCCATTGAGCAGGTTGAGGAACGGCTTGGCCGGAAGTTCTTCGACATTGGCCATTTTCTTCACATCCCATTCGCCCGTGGCGATCAGCATCGCAGCGGCAACCGGCGGCACGCCGGCGGTATAGGAAATGCCCTGGCTTCCGACTTCGTTATAGGCGTCCTTGTGATCGGCCACGTTATAGATCAGGACTTCGGTTTCCTTGCCATCCTTCGTACCCTTGACCAGATCACCGATGCAGGTTTTACCGGTGTAATCAGGTGCAAGCGAGCTCGGATCGGGCAGGCAGGCCTTTACGACCTTGAGCGGCACAACTTCAAGACCCTCGGCGGTTTTGACCGGCTGTTCGGACAGAAGGCCGATATTTTTCAGAACCGTGAACACATTGACGTAGTGATCGCCAAAGCCCATCCAGAAACGAACGTTCGGAACGTCAAGATTCTGCGACAGGGAATGGACTTCGTCATGGCCGGTCATAAAGGTCTGGCTTTCGCCGACCACCGGCATGTCCCAGATCTTTTTGATCTCGAACATCTTATTCGATTTCCACTCGTTATCCTGCCAGGAATAGACGGTGCCGGTGAATTCGCGGAAATTGATTTCCGGATCGAAGTTGGTGGCAAAATATTTGCCGTGGCTGCCGGCATTGATGTCGATGATGTCAATCGAGTCAATTTTGTCGAAATAGTCTTCGACCGCCAGTTTGGCATAGGCATTCACAACGCCCGGATCAAAGCCGACACCGAGGATCGCGGTGGTACCGGCCTTTTCGCATTCTTCGCGGCGCTTCCATTCATAGTTGGCATACCATGGCGGGGTTTCGCAGATTTTGTCCTGCTCTTCATGGATGGCGGTATCGAGATAGGCGACACCGGTTTTGATGCAGGCCGACATCACCGGCATATTGATGAAAGCAGACCCGACATTGATGACGATCTGGCTGCCGGTTTTCTCGATCAGGGCGGCGGTTGCATCGACATCCGTGGCATCAAGTGCATGACCTTCAAGAACGCCGGGGTTCTTGAGGTTTTTCTTTTCATGGATGCTGTCGATGATTGCCTGGCACTTCGCAGCAGTACGCGAAGCGATATGGATATCGCCAAGCACGTCATTATGCTGCGCACATTTATGTGCTACGACCTGTGCGACGCCACCTGCGCCGATAATCAGAACATTCTTTTTCATGTCGGGCCAAAAACTCCCTTGTTTTGAGAGGTGGAGCACCCGTGCTCCGGTTCGCTATGAAAAGTGCGCTTTCGATTTACGAAAGGCTCGAAACGTAGTCATCAAAAGTGAACTCGCGAATAACGCGTTCAGTTCCGTCCAGTTCCCGGATCACGATGGACGGCATGCCGACCCCGTTGAACCAGTTCTTTTTGACCATGGTGTAACCGGCCGCATCCTGAATGGAGATACGGTCGCCTACCTTGATCTCGTTTTCGAAATCAAATTCGCCAAAGACATCCCCGGCAAGGCAGGACTTGCCGCAAATCATGTAATGATGGTCGCCCTTGTTGGGCAGGACCTTTGCACTTTCGCGATAGATCAGAAGATCGAGCATGTGGGCTTCGATCGAGCTATCAACGATGGCCAGATTCTTGCCGTTAAACAGGGTATCAAGCACGGTGACTTCAAGGGTCGTGCTTTTGGTGATCGATGCTTCGCCCGGCTCCAGATAGACCTGCACGCCGAATTTTTCGGAAAAGGCCTTAAGACGCGCACAGAATTTATCGAGCGGGTAGTCATCACCGGTGAAATGAATGCCGCCACCAAGACTGACCCATTCAACACGCGACAGAAGGGATCCGAATTTTTCCTCGATATTGCCAAGCATCCGGTCAAACAGATCAAAGTCGGCATTTTCACAATTATTGTGAATCATGAAGCCGGAAATCTGATCCATCACCGCTTCGACCTTGGTGACATCCCATTCGCCCAGACGTGAAAACGGGCGCGCCGGATCGGCCAGATCAAAGCTTGAAGTCGAAACCTGCGGATTAAGGCGAAGGCCGCGGACAATGCCCGATGCCTGCGCGCTGAACCGGGTCAGCTGGCTGATCGAATTGAAAATGATCTTGTCGGCATTTTCGATGACTTCGGCGATTTCGCTGTCGGAATAGGCCACGCTGTATGCATGGGTTTCCTTGCCGAATTTCTGACGACCCAGTTTGACTTCATGAAGCGACGAAGACGTCGTGCCATCCATATAATCGGACATGAAATCAAAAACCGACCAGGTCGCAAAACATTTGAGCGCCAAAAGCGCCTTTGCACCGGAATGTTCGCGCACATAGGCGATCTTTTCCATGTTGCGCAGCAGCTTGGATTTGTCGATCAGATAATAGGGCGTTGCGGGCATAGGCGGCTCTCTACAACTATGTCACGGGAAAATGCGGATGAAACGCGATACATGGCGGGTTGCGCCAGTTTCCGGGTTTCGGGCAGTCACCAATCTGGTGGAAAACAACCGGATCAACTAGTGATCAGCAAGACGATGCGTGATCCAATAGACAGAGACAGATAAACTGTATTCATTCATCACTTCGTCCCCGTCATTTGAGTTGTTGCCAAAGTCAGCCGATAAGGGCTGCGCGTGTTTCTGCGTATCTGCCGCGACCCAATAGCAGCGGGGGGCAGGGTGGTCAATACCGCATTCCAAAGTCCGAACTGTTTAACATGATTGTAACGGCACTGCCGGGATTTGCAAAACACCCCGGACCGATGCGCATTCGCCAAAATAACCAAGTGCTTAGCCGTGATGCGATGCGGTGGTCATGGGGGCGATGTTGTTGTTTTGATGTGTATTCGGTTGGTGGCCCCACCGGACTTTCGCGATGCAGCGTGGGTTTTGCACGGGGTATCGCGCATCGGGACATGTCATTCGTGCGCGCGGGCATCTGGTATTTGGTCGCATTGATTTCGGTTTGCCATTGCCTATCTGATAGTTATGGGCGGTGCGCATGGTTTGATCGATCATGACCCGCCCGCCAACGGAGCGGCCCCGCAATGTGACGCCGGTAAAGGTGATGGTGGAATAATGTTCGTGGACGGGTGTGCCTGCACCCCCGCCAGACCGGAACCCGATGCACCGGCAAAACGCAAACCCCGTGACGGATCATTTTCCGATCACGGGCGTTGGGGCGGTAGGGACTCACAAAGACGGAGGAAACCATGCAACCTGCAGCAGTCAGTGTAGACCATCTTGCGTTTCCAACCCGCGACCTTGAAGCAACCGACCACTTTTATTCCAAGGTGCTGGCGGCCAAGCTTGTCCATGCCGAAAGCGGTTACAGCCCATCCTGGAAAAGCGATTATTTGCTGATTACCTATGCGCTGCCTGACGGGACCAGATTGTCCTTTTATGACTGGCCGGCGGATACCGGGCCTTATCCCGATGATCCGCATATGCCAGATGACGTTTTTCATATCGGGTTGCGCTGTGCCGCACCACGCGATGTGATTGCCTGGCAAAACCATCTGTTCCAGCACAAGGTCGTCTATCACAACGAAGATGACGGACAGTCGCGGCGTCTTTTCATTCGCGATCCCAATGGCATCCGGTTCGAGATTTTTGCATCCGAAAGTGCCAAGTCCGGACATGATCACGAAGGCAATGCCCGTGCGGTCATTGGTGAATGGAAAAAGATTTCCGGTGACTGATCGGGCGTTCTGCCGATGAAAGATCGCTGACCGGTTCGGGCAGCGATGGTGCCTTATGTGTCAGGATGCCGGGCAGGGGCCGCTGCTTTGGCGGATGATCAGTTCGGTCGGGATAATGACCGGACCGGGTTCGCGATGTTCAAACATCCCCTTTGATCCCAGACGGTCAAGAAGCAGGCTGATTGCCTGTTCGCCAAGGCGGCGGCGCGGCTGACGAACGGTGGTGATGGGCGGATCATAGGCCGCGGCATGGGGAATATCGTCAAAGCCGACCACCGATACATCTTCGGGAATTCTAAGGCCATATTCCTTGGCGGCAACAATCACGCCGATGGCCATGCCATCACTGGCACAGGAAACGGCGGTCGGCCGGGTTTCAGGATCGGCCAGAAGCGCCCGGCCTGCTGCAATACCCGAATCTATCGAGAAATCCCCGCGATAAATCAGGGCCGGGTCATGGGCAATGCCGGCGGCTTCGAGTGCGCGGCGATATCCGGCAACGCGGTCCGTGGTCAGGATGTTGGTGGATGGGCCGCTGACATGGGCGATGCGGGTATGGCCAAGCTCTGTCAGGTGACGGTTGGCGATAAAGGATGCCTCGTCATTGTCAATGATCACCGTTGGCAAGGCACATCCCGGAATTCGTTCGCAGGCAACCACCACCGGCGGGGTGGCATTGGCCGGTGCATTGGCAAGCGATGCCGGAAGACGCCCGTTCAGCAGGATCATGGCGTCGGCCTGATTGCTGCGCAAATAGGCGGCATAGGTTGCTTCGCGTTCAGGGTCGTTTTGCGTATCGCCGATCAGGACATTATAGCCCGCCTGGCTAGCACCTTTTTCGATCCCGGACAGAATCGCCGAAAAGAACGGATTTCCGATGTCAGGCACCAGCAAAAGGATCATGCCCGAACGGTTCAGGCGCAGGTTTCTGGCCATGACATTGGCGGTATAGCCGGTCGCGGCGATTGCAGTTTGCACTTTTTCGCGTGTGGTTTCGGAAACCACATCAGGTTTGTGCAAGGCCCGGCTGACAGTGGCGATAGACACCCCTGCATGGCGGGCAACATCATCAATCGTCGCGATTTTTTCACTCATGCTTCTTCCTACTCCGCCCGATAAAACCTGTCCAGCGGCATTCGATACATCGTTGTCGGTGGTGATTTTGGTCACAATCATGAAAATGTAAAGGTTTACATTCAAAATGAAAACGTTTACACAGTGGTAAATACCGCCAGTTCAGGTGAATGGCCGGTCTGTTGGCGCCCGATGCGCCCGGCCGGGGCATTTATCACGGCACGCGGTGCTAAAAGCTGATCGCAAAAAATGCGACGCCAGGGAGGATACATTCATGACGGATGCGGCCGTTCACGCCGTTAATCCCGATCAGCAGGTGCGCACACGCCTGTCCGGTCGGCAGATTTGCAAGTCATTCGGATCGGCACAGGTCCTTTTTGACGTTTCCATCGACCTGATGGCCGGTGAAGTTCATGCGCTGTTGGGGGAAAACGGTGCTGGCAAATCGACACTTGTGAAAATCCTGTCCGGTTATCATCAGCCCAGCAGCGGCGAACTTGTTCTTGATGGGGCGCCAGTCACCTTCCATGACAGCGAAGCCGGTGAAAATCACGGTGTGATCCTGATCCATCAGGAACTCAATCTTGCCGAACAGCTGACCGTTGAAGAAAACATCTTCCTTGGCCGCGAGATCAAGCGTGGCTGGTTCCTTGATAAAGCCACGATGCGACAGGAAGCCGCAAAGCTTCTGGACCAGTTGCAATGTGATGTTGACCCCAAAACCCGTATCCGTGATCTGTCGGTTTCCGATCGTCAGATGGTCGAGATCGCCAAGGCACTGTCGAAAAAGGCCGATATCCTGATCCTCGATGAACCGACCGCGGTTCTGACCGGGCGCGAGGTTGATATCCTGTTTGACCAGATCAGGCGCCTGCGCGATCAGGGTGTCGCGATCCTTTATATTTCCCACAAGCTTGATGAAATCAAAGCCATCGCCGACCGGGTAACGGTTCTGCGCGATGGCCGCCATATCACGACCGAACCGGTCGCGGGTCTTGAAAAGGATGATATGGCGCGCCTGATGGTCGGACGTGACATCAAACAGATGTTCCCCGATCGCACCCCCGGACATGCCGGTGATGTTGCGCTTTCGGTGCGCAATCTGTCGGTGGACGGTCAGGTCCGTGACGCCAGCTTTGATCTTAGACGCGGCGAGGTTCTTGGTTTTGCCGGGATCGTCGGTGCCGGGCGTACCGCCCTTATGGAAGCGATCATCGGGCTTCGCGAACGCAGTTCAGGCCAAATCGAACGCAATGGCAATCGGGTCGCGATCAACAGTCTTCAGGATGCCAAGACGTGCGGGATTGCCTATCTGACCAAGGATCGAAAAGGCAGCGGACTTCTTTTGAATATGGAAATGCGCCCGAACCTGACCCTTTTGGCGTTGGAGAAATTCGGGCGGGTGATCATTGACCGCAAGGCCGAGGAAGCCGCCCTTGAAACCGCGATTGAAGCATTCGACATCCGGGCCGCCGATCGCAAATCCAAGGTCGGTGATTTTTCCGGCGGTAATCAGCAAAAGCTGTTGCTGGCCAAGGTCATGGAAACCGACCCGGAAATCGTGATTATCGACGAGCCGACGCGCGGCATCGATATCGGCACCAAAAGCCAGATTTATCATTTCATCGGCGATCTGACCAATCGCGGAAAATCCGTCATCCTCCTGTCGTCTGAAATGCCCGAGATGCTTGGCTTGTCTGACCGTATTGCAGTCATGGCAGCCGGATGCATTACCGGCATTCTTGAAGGAAACGACCGCAACGAACATGAAATCATGCGGCATGCGACAGGAATTTCAGGCAAGCAGGGAGTGTCTGTTCATGAATAGCCTTGAGCGAACCGAAAGATCGGCTTCAAGCGGGTTCACTATTGATTTTAAGGCATTGGGTCCGTTTCTGGCCCTTGTCGGCTTGTTCATTCTGGGAACCGCGATCAACGAAGCGTTCCTGAGTGGTGGCAATCTTGCCAATATCTTTACCCGTGCGGCCTTTATCGGGATCATCGCGGTCGGGGCGACCTTTGTGATTACCGCTGGTGGGATTGATCTTTCGGTCGGGTCGATGGCGGCCTTTATATCGGGTGCGATGATTGTTGTGATGAACACGCTGGTCGCAACCCTTGGCGCCGGGATCGAAACGGTTCTGATCGGTGTTGTGCTCAGCATTGTTCTGGGTGTCGGGGCCGGTGCGATCAACGGGCTTGTCAGTACCAAAGGCAAGATCGAAGCTTTCATCGTCACCCTTGGCACCATGGGGATTTACCGGTCGCTTGTGACCTATATGGCTGATGGCGGGACGCTGTCGCTTGATTTCGAGGTGCGCGGTGTCTATCGCCCGGTCTATTACGGCGATGTTCTGGGCATTCCTGTGCCGGTTCTGGTGTTCTTTGCCGTCGCGGTTGCCGGTTATGTGTTGCTGAACATGACGCCGTTTGGCCGCAAATGCTTTGCCATCGGATCAAACGAGCAGGTCGCGCGGTATTCGGCAATCCATGTCGACCGGGTCAAGACCATGACCTATGTGATCCAGGGGCTTTGCGTGTCGCTTGCCACCATCATCTATGTGCCGCGCTTGGGATCGGCATCCAGTTCCACGGGCGTTCTTTGGGAACTCGAAGCGATTGCCGCAGTGATCATTGGCGGCACGATGCTTAAGGGTGGCTATGGCCGGATCTGGGGCACGGTCGTTGGTGCGATCATGCTGACCACCATTGGCAATATCCTGAATTTGACGGATGCGATCAGTAACTATCTGAACGGAGCGGTTCAGGGGCTGATCATTATCGTGGCTGTGTTCCTGCAACGCGGGGACTGGCGACGCAAAAAGAGCAAATAACCGGCGATCAACGTCCGGGAAGAATGTGAAAACGCATCATTTTTTGATCAGGAGGAAGCGTTGATGAAAACGTTTACAAAATATCTGGGGGCTGCTTGTGTGCTGGGTCTTGGCCTTGCATCCACGACGGCCTTGGCGGCTGATAAAATCAAGATCGGGGTTTCCATTCCTGCGGCGACCCATGGCTGGGCCGGTGGCCTGAACTGGCATGCCGAACAGGCTGAAAAGCGGATCGAGGCAACCTATCCGAATATCGACATCATCGTGGTCAGCGCGAATGGCGCATCCGAGCAGGCCAACGATCTTGAAGATCTGGTATCGGTTCAGAATATCGACGCGCTTGTGGTTCTGCCCTTTGAATCCGATCCGCTGACCGTTCCGGTCCAGCAGGTCAAACAGGCCGGCAAGTTTGTCACGGTGGTTGACCGTGGTCTTTCGCTTCCGGGGATCGAGGATGTCTATGTTGCGGGCAACAACCCGGAACTGGGCCGTGTATCGGGTGAATATATTCGTGAACGTCTGAATGACGAAGGCAAGATCGTTGTTTTGCGCGGCATTCCGACCACGGTTGATACCGAACGTGTTGATGCGTTTGTCGAAACGCTTGATGGGTCAAAGATCGAAATCCTTGATATGAAACATGCCAACTGGAACCGCGATGACGGCTATGAAGTGATGCAGGACTTCCTGTCGCGCTTCCCGAAAATCGATGCGGTTTGGGCACAGGATGACGACATTGCGCTTGGCGTGATCGAAGCGGTCAAACAGGCCGATCGTACCGATGAGATGTTCATCGTTGGCGGTGCGGGCATGAAAGACATCATCAAACGCGTGATGGATGGCGACAAACTGACCCCGATTGATGTGCTTTATCCGCCGGCAATGATCGCAACCGCGATTGATATCACGGTGATGAAGTTTACCTCGAACGCGCCGGTCGAAGGCCGTTACATCCTTGGTGCCACGGTTGTCACCCAGGACAATGCCGAGAACTTCTATTTCCCGGACAGCCCGTTCTAATCGGGTTTGGTTGAGACGAGCACACTTGCGTGTCGGGCGGCTGTCCGCCCGACACATCCATCTTTCCCCGATATCCCGTCAGGACGCAGTTAAAGAGGCCCGCAATGAAAACACTTAAGGGACCGGCAATCTTTCTTGCACAGTTTGCAGGCGATGAAGCCCCGTTCGATAGCCTTGATTCCATTGGTCGCTGGGCTGCGTCGCTTGGATATAAGGGGGTGCAAATTCCCAGTTGGGACAAGCGCCTTTTTGATGTTGAAAAGGCCGCATCAAGCAAGGATTACTGCGACGAAATCACCGGAATTCTTGGCCAGTATGGTGTCGAGCTAACCGAACTTTCCACCCATTTGCAGGGACAGCTTGTTGCCGTTCATCCGGCCTATGATGAAATGTTTGACGGTTTTGCCGCACCGGAAGTCCGCGGCAATCCAAAGGCCCGTCAGGAATGGGCCGTCAATCAGGTCAAGGCCGCGATCAAGGCATCAAACCATATGGGTATTTCGGCCCATGCGACATTCTCGGGCGCACTTGCCTGGCCCTATGTTTATCCGTGGCCGCAACGTCCGGCCGGTCTGATCGAAACCGCATTTGATGAACTTGCCAGACGCTGGAGCCCGATCCTTGATGCTGCCGAGGATGCCGGGGTTGATATCTGCTATGAAATTCATCCGGGCGAGGATTTGTTTGACGGGGTGACATTCGAGATGTTCCTTGAACGCGTCAGGAACCACCCGCGTGCCAACATCCTTTATGATCCAAGTCACTTTGTGTTGCAGCAGCTTGATTATCTTGATTTTATCGATATTTACGCTGATCGTATCCGCATGTTCCACGTCAAGGATGCCGAGTTTAATCCGACCGGACGCCAGGGTGTCTATTCCGGGTATCAAAGCTGGGTCGGGCGGGCCGGCCGGTTCAGGTCGCTTGGCGACGGGCAGGTCGATTTCGGTGCGATTTTCTCGAAATTGGCGGCCATTGATTTTGATGGCTGGGCCGTGCTGGAATGGGAATGCGCCCTTAAACATCCCGAAGACGGTGCCCGCGAAGGGGCCGAATTCATCAAGAATCACATCATTCGCGTAACCGAAAAGGCCTTTGACGATTTTGCCGATGGCGGCACCGACGAGGCGGCCAATCGCCGCATCCTTGGCCTTGGATAGGCCGTCGTAAAAGACTTTCGCGGTTCGAAAACAGTCAACGACATCTGGAGACAGACATGAGCAATTCTCCCAATCCCGGTCGTCGCATCCGCCTTGGCATGGTTGGCGGTGGTCAGGGGGCTTTTATCGGTGCGGTCCATCGCATCGCCGCCCGTCTTGATGATCGTTATGAACTGGTTGCCGGTGCATTGTCATCCAAGCCCGATGTGGCGGCGGCATCCGCGGCCGAACTGTTCATTGCCGCCGATCGCAGCTATGACAGTTTTGAAACCATGGCAAAGGCCGAGGCCGCTCGCGAGGACGGCATTGATGTCTGTGCGATTGTCACGCCGAACCATCTGCATTTTCCCATCACCATGGCGATGCTCGATGCCGGAATTCACGTGATCTGTGACAAGCCGCTTTGCCTGACAGTGGAAGAAGCCGAAAAGATCGCCGCCAAGGTCAAGGAAACCGGACTTCTGTTTGCCCTGACCCATAATTACACCGCCTATCCGATGGTCCGCGAGGCCCGCAAAATGGTGGCGGATGGCAAGCTTGGCGATATTCGTCTGGTGCAGGTCGAATATCCGCAAGGCTGGATGGCGACCCGGGTTGAAGATACCGACAACAAACAGGCCCATTGGCGCGCCGACCCGGCCAAGGCAGGCATGGGCGGTGCGCTTGGCGATATCGGAACCCATGCCCATAACCTTGCCGAGTTCGTAACCGGGCTTGAGATCAGTGAACTTTGTGCCGATGTCGATGCGATCGTTCCGGGCCGCAAGCTTGATGACAATGTGCAAATCCTGTTGCGCTATGCCAATGGTGCGCGTGGCATGTTATGGGCAAGCCAGATTGCGGTCGGACATGAAAACGGTCTGCGTTTGCGGGTCTATGGCGACAAGGGCGGCATCGAATGGGCCCAGGAACATCCCAACCAGCTTCATTTCCGTCCCCTTGATGGTCGTCCGGAACTGATGACCCGCGGTGGTGCGGGGATCGGTGCCGAGGGGCTTCGTGGTGTACGCGTCCCGCCGGGACATCCGGAGGGATATCTTGAGGGCTTTGCCAACCTTTACACCGATTTTGCCGATCAACTGACGGCCCATATCAATGGCACCAAGCCCGATGACGGCGCGCTTCTGGTGCCCGGTGTGGTCGAAGGCCTTAAGGGCATGAAATTTGTCGAGGCCGTCGTGCGGTCCGGGCGGGACGGGGCCGTTTGGGTCAAAATGTGAGGATGTCTCATATTCGTTGACATTGCTTGGTGTTTCTGGGGATCGCCAAACCATGTCGAGACATCCTTGAAACGGATTCTTCCCGACCGACAGCCATGTCGGCATATAGCCGCTGCCATCTGGCAGCGGCTTTTTTATCGATCAATTTTGACAACGATTTGCCGCGAATCAGAGTCTTGCAGTGCGGTAAATGACCAATGTTGATGTAACGATTCCCGATCGGGGATCTGATGATTTTATACTTCTGGATGGTGGAGGTGGTCCGGATTTCGATGGCCGCAACATTGGCCGTACGGGAACCTGCAATCCGTGTTTAACATATTAGAATCAATGTGATAGCTAAATTTTCGCATGTGCGGCGCGATGGGCGTCAACCTGATGGTTTTCCACGAAGTGAAAAAGAGTTACCGGTTGGTTGATCGCCTATTGATGGTTTTTTCGTATAGGTGTTTCCTTGAAGCATAATAAATAAATCTACCTATCAGGGAAAACCGGGAGCGTCCGCATGCCCGAGAAACCAAAGCTTCTGATTACCCGACGTCTTCGCGATGCCGTACAGGCACGCGCGGCGCGCGACTATCAGGTGCTTACCAATGCCGAAGACCGGGTATTTACCCGGGAAGAGCTTATTGAAAAATGTCAGCAGGTTGACGCGGTTTTGCCGTGTCATTCCGAACATTTTTCTGCCGATGTGATTGCGGCATTGCCCGATCGTCTCAAAATCATCGCCAACCATTCGGTCGGGGTTGATCATGTTGATCTGGCGGCTGCCAAGACGGCCGGCATCGTCGTGACGAATACGCCGGACGTATTGTCCGATGCCACGGCCGAAATCGCCATGTTGTGCATGCTTGGTGCCGCGCGTCGCGGGGCCGAGGGTGACGCCATGATCCGTGCCGGAAACTGGGATTTCTGGTCGCCGGCCTTTATGGTCGGGCGTCAGGTGACCGGCAAGCGTTTCGGTGTGCTTGGCATGGGCCGTGTCGGTCAGGTTGCCGCCGAACGTGCGCGCGGTTTTGGAATGACTGTTCATTACCATAATCGTCAGCCGGTTGCCGAACATCTGGCAAAGGGGGCAATTTATCACGACACGATTGAAGGCCTGTTTGCCAATTCCGATGTGTTGTCATTGCATTGTCCGTCAACGCCCGAGACAACCGGCATCATCAATGCCGAGACGATCGGCTGGCTGCCGGACCGGGCCATTCTGGTCAATACAGCACGTGGTAATCTTGTCGATGAGGACGCATTGGTGGATGCGCTTGAAAGTGGTAAGTTGTTTGCTGCCGGTCTGGACGTTTTTCGGAACGAACCCGGTGGAAATCAACGAATTAGCGCGTTGAAAAACGTGTTTCTGTTGCCACATATAGGCTCCGCAACCGAAGAAACGCGCGATGCGATGGGCTTTCGCGCACTTGATAATCTTGATGCCTATTTTGCAGGCCGTGAACCGGGTGACCGGGTGGCATAACAAGACGGGAAAACCGTCGTAATTCAGTTAGTTCGTAATTCTAATAATAACAAAATGCGTGCCGTTTTTCAGGTCCCGAAACGGGATAAGCGCATGATCTACGATCTTCAATACTGAAGTCAGGGGCTTTTGAAGGCTGACAGTTATCGTTCTTTTTCCGGCAATGGTTGTTGGTCAAAGACGGTAAATCTGGGAGGAAATAATGGATATGAAGACCAAGTCTGAAGACGTGAAGTCCAAGGAAGTATCCCGTCGTTCGTTCCTTACCAAAGGTGCGACCGGGGTGGTTGCCGGCGGTGCAGCAGCATCAGGGCTGTTTGCCGCACCGGCAGTTCATGCGCAGCCGGCACCGATGGTGCTGAAAATGCAGACTTCCTGGCCGTCGTCCGATATCTGGATGACGTTTGCCCAGCAATATGTTGACCGCGTCGAAGCAATGTCGGGTGGTCGTCTTAAAATCGACCTTCTGCCGGCTGGTGCGGTTGTCGCAGCCTTCCAGGTTCTGGACGGTGTCAATGATGGCGTGATCGACATCGCCCATTCCGTGCCGGTTTACTGGTACGGCAAGAACAAGGCAGCATCGCTGTTCGGTACCGGTCCGGTCTTCGGCGGTTCTGCAACCACCATGCTGAGCTGGTTCTATGCCGGTGGCGGTGAAGAATTCTATCGCGAACTGATTCAGGACGTGATGGGGCTTGATATTGTCGGTCTTCTTGGTTTCCCGATGCCTGCGCAGCCGTTCGGCTGGTTCAAGGGCCAGGTAAACTCCGTTGCCGACATCCAGGGCTTCAAATACCGTACTGTCGGTCTGGCCGCAGACCTTCTGCAGTCGATGGGCATGTCTGTTGCACAGCTTCCGGGCGGCGAGATCGTACCGGCAATGGAACGTGGCGTGATTGACGCGTTCGAATTCAACAACCCGTCTTCGGATATGCGTTTCGGCGCACAGGACGTTGCGAAGAACTACTATCTGTCTTCGTACCATCAGGCATCCGAAAGCTTTGAATTCCTGTTCAACAAGTCGCTGATGGAAGATCTGGAACCGGATCTGCAGGCGATCCTGCGTCACGCGGTTGAAGCAGCTTCGACCTCGAACACCGCACTTGCGATGGACAACTATTCCTCTGACTTGCAGAAACTGCAGGCCGAAGGTGTCGAAGTACATCGTACGTCCAAGGAAATCCTGAGTGCACAGCTTGATGCGTGGGACAAACTGATCCCGACGCTTGAAGAAGATCCGTTCATGAAAAAGGTTCTCGACAGCCAGCGCGCCTGGGTCGAGCGTGTAACCTATTATGAACTGATGAACTCGCCTGATTATCAGCTTGCTTATAATCACTACTTCCCGGGCAAGCTGAAACTCTGATCAACCATTAACGGTTGTTCAGTGTTGCGATGAATCTGACTGCCCCGTCTGGTGCCCGTGCATCAGGCGGGGCGGTCAATGCTAACGGACAGGGTTTCATGATTGGATTTATTGAATTCGCGGACAAGCTTTCGGGCTGGTTTGGCAAGGCTTTTGGCTGGCTGATCATTTTGATGACACTGGGCATGAGCTATGAGGTTGCTGCGCGATATATTTTTAACGCGCCGACGACCTGGTCACTTGATGTTTCATTCATCATGTATGGCACGCTCTTTATGATGGGTGGGGCTTATACCCTGTCACGCGGCGGACATGTCCGTGGGGATTTCCTGTATCGTCTCTGGAAACCCAAAACACAGGCCATGGTCGACCTGGTACTTTATATCTTCTTCTTCTTCCCCGGGGTGACGGCGCTCATTCTGGTTGGCAGCAAATATGCCATCCGGTCGTGGGGATATGGCGAAGTCAGTGTGAACAGCCCGGCGGGTGTTCCGATTTTCCAATTCAAGGCGGTGATGGTCGCGGCCGGAATTCTTCTTTTCATTCAGGGCATCGCACAGGTGATGCGCTGCATTCTGTGTATCCGTGAAGGGTACTGGCGCAATGCAGAGGATGATGTTGAAGAAACCGAAGAACTGCTGATCAAACAGCGTGTGACCAAAGAAGACTGATGATGATCAGCCTTTGTCATACACGCGCAAGACACGCCCCCGAACGGAGCTTCCAAAGTGATTGACGCACATGTCGCCCTTATGATGTTGGGCATCTTTATTATACTGGTATTTCTGGGTTTCCCGGTTGCCTTTACCCTGATGGCGCTGGGGATCGGATTTGGCTACTACGCCTATTTTGATGCCGGTCGTATGTGGCGGGCCTTTAACCGGCTTGCCGAAGACAGCGATACCCTTACCTCTGCGCTGACCTGGTTTGAGGGGGCGTTCAATAACCGAATTTTCGATCTGTTTATCAACCAGACATACACGGTGATGTCCAACGAGGTGCTGACCGCAGTACCGCTGTTCCTGTTCATGGGCTATATCGTTGAGCGCGCCAATATCGTCAACCGGTTGTTCTCGACCCTGAATATCGCGGCCCGCAATATCCCCGGATCACTCGGTGTTGCAGCCCTGATCACCTGTGCATTGTTTGCAACGGCCACCGGTATTGTCGGTGCGGTTGTGACCCTGATGGGGATGCTGGCACTGCCTGCGATGCTCAAGGCACGCTATGACAAAAGCTTTGCTGCGGGCATTATCTGTGCCGGTGGTACGCTTGGCATTCTGATCCCGCCTTCGATCATGCTGATTGTTTATGCCGCCGCATCGGGTGTGTCGATCGTGCGCCTTTATGCCGGTGCGCTGTTGCCGGGTCTGACCCTTGTCGGTTTGTATCTGCTGTATGTGATGGGCCGTGCAATGTTGCAGCCCAAAGCCGCACCGCGTCCGACCAGCGATGAAATTCCGGAAGTTCCGTTGCCGCAGGTTCTGTGGATGCTGGCGACATCGTTCTTCCCGCTGGCGTTTCTTATTCTGGCGGTTCTGGGCTCGATCCTGTTTGGTCTGGCAACCCCGACCGAAGCAGCATCGATCGGTGCACTTGGCGGGATGATCCTTGCTGCGGCTTATCGTGCGCTGACCTTTGATCGCCTGCGTGAGTCGGTTTATCTGACGGTGCGGACATCGGCGATGGTGTGCTGGCTGTTTGTCGGCTCCTACACTTTCTCGTCTGTGTTCTCCTATCTTGGCGGCGAACATGTGATTGCGGAATTTGTCGGTGGACTGGACCTGACCCCGCTTCAGTTCCTGCTGCTGGCACAGCTGATCATCTTCCTGCTTGGCTGGCCGCTGGAATGGTCGGAGATCATCATCATCTTCGTGCCGATCTTCCTGCCGCTGCTGCCGCTGTTTGATATCGATCCGCTGTTCTTTGGTATTCTTGTTGCCCTGAACCTTCAGACCTCCTTCCTGACCCCGCCAATGGCGATGTCGGCCTATTATCTGAAGGGGGTTGCGCCAAGCGGCATCCTGTTGACCGATATCTTCAAGGGCATCATGCCGTTCCTGTTCATGGTTATTGTCAGCATGGTTCTGATGTACGCGTTCCCGCAGATCGTGTTCCATCTGCCTGACCTGTTCTATGGCGCACGGTAACGGGGGCATTCAGATGACTGAAATCAACCCGTTACTGACACTTGATGTTATTGAACTGCGCGACCGCCTTGCCAGCGGGGCGGTCCGTGCAGTCGAATATGTCGAGGCCTGTCTTGCCCGCATCGCCGAGGTCGAACCCCAGGTTCAGGCCTGGGCGTGGCTGGATGGGGATCATGCCCTTGCCCAGGCGCGAGCACTTGATATTCGGCGGCAATCCGGTGCACCGATCGGACCGTTGCACGGGCTTCCGGTCGGTCTCAAGGATGTGATTGATACGGCCAAAATCCCGACGTCAAACGGCACGGTTCTTGATGAGGGACGCGTGCCCGAAGAAGATGCCGTGCTGGTTTCGCGCCTTAAGGCTGCCGGTGCGATCATTATGGGCAAGACGGTTTCGACCGAACTTGCCTTTATGCATCCGTCAAAAACCCGCAACCCCCATAACCCGGAACATACCCCGGGCGGGTCATCTGCCGGGTCGGCCGCCGCAGTTGCCGCGGCCATGGTGCCACTTGCCGTGGGAACCCAAACCGGGGGATCGGTGATCCGTCCGGCATCGTTTTGCGGTGTCGTCGGGTTCAAGCCGACCTTCGGGGCCATTGCCCGGACCGGCGTTCTAAGCCAAAGCCCGACCCTTGATACGATCGGAGTGTTTTCCAATTCGGTCAATGGTGCGGCGCTGGTGGCCGAAAGCCTGTTTGGATATGATCCAAAGGATCCTGCAACGACGCCAAGTCCGGCACCAAGATTGCTTGAAATCGCAAAAAGCGATCCGCTGGTGACCCCGATGTTTGCGTTTGTTCGTCCGCCGCAATTTGAAGAAGTTGCAGACGAAGAAACTGTCATGGCATTTCAGGAAATCACCGGGATGCTGGGGGATCAATGTTTCGAGGCCCCGCTGCCAAAGGCGTTTGATGATGCCAATGCGTTGCGCGCACGCATCAACTTTGCCGAAATGGCCAAGGATTACTACGATTATGAAAAGCGCGGTCGCGCACAATTGTCCCCCGAAATCCTTGAGGCGATCGACAAGGGCAATGACATCAAGGCGCGCGATTATCTTGCGGCACTTGACTGGCGCACGGTGCTTAATGCCGGGCTTGAGGAAGTCTTTAACCGGTGTGACGTGATCATCACGCCGGCGGCAACAGGACCGGCACCGAAAAATCTTCAGACAACCGGCAATCCGATCTTTAACGGTCTCTGGACGTTTTGTGGCACCCCGGCGGTTACCATTCCGCTGTTATGGTCACAGAACGGCATGCCGATGGGCATTCAGCTTGTTGGCCGGGTTGGCGATGATGCGCGTTTGATGCGCACGGCAAACTGGTTGAAAAAATTCCTCAAAAATCAGGAGGACGCGTAATGCAAAGCGGTCTTTTAAATCGGGTCATGGCGCTGTTGGCGTTTGTCATTCTGGTCGGGTTCGTCGGCATTCTGGTGGCCTATGTGCCGCGCTGGGATCTTGCCATCATGGTTTCGATCTGTATCGGGCTTGCCGGTTGGGACATCTGGCGTGTTGCCATGGGCCATTCCGAAGACAAACACTGATTTGTTCAGGGGAATACCAATACCCTGAAGATCACAGATAGATGTGAGCAAACTGACGAGGCAGGGAGATATTCCTGCCTCTCTTTTTGTCGATAGGGCTTTGTGGTTGGAGCTTTTTGGTTGGGGTGGGCGGGACGCTATCCCCGCCAGGCGATCAGGGCGGCACCACTTCCGATCATGGCGACACCCAGCCAACTGACCATGGTCAGTTTTTCACCCAGGAAGATCGCGCCAAACACCGCAACCAGCACGACGCTGAGCTTGTCAATCGGGGCCACCTTGGCGGCTTCGCCGATTTTAAGAGCGCGGAAATAACACAGCCAGGATGCACCGGTTGCCAGTCCCGACAGGATCAGGAAATACCAGGTTTTCGCCGATATGGTGGCCGGATTTTCCCAGGCCCCCTTGGTCAGCATGATCACCCAAACCATGATCAAAATGATGATGGTACGAACAAAGGTTGCGAAATCGGAATTGATATTGGCGACCCCGACCTTGGCGAAGATTGCTGTTAATGCGGCAAAACAGGCCGCAAGCCCGGCCCAGAGTTGCCAGCTGTCGATTACTTCTTTCATCGGTTTATCCTGCCAAATGCGTGTATGCGGGCAATCCGGTTGGGGATTGCCCGCGATATCATAATCCCTGACTGTTAAGACGTTTCAAACGCCCATAACCAGGAATATTCACGCACTTATCGCCGTTCGGGGGGCTCGACCAGATTTTCGACCGGGATGATGGCGGTGGTTTTGACCTTTTTGGTCACGATATAGGTGAAATACCGGTCAATCCCGATATCGGACACCAGCAACCGGTCGATCAGACGTTGATAGGCATCAACATCATGACAAAGCACCTTGAGCATGTAATCAACCCCGCCACCAAGCGCATAGCATTCGATGATTTCGGGGATGTCCTGCACGGCCTTTTCGAAAATTTCGAAATCGGCATGCTGATGATGACGCAGGGTGACTTCGGTCATCACCAGTGTCGGTTTGACCAGCTTTTCAAGGTTGAGATGGGCGTGATACCCCGAAATAACGCCAAGGTCTTCAAGGCGTTTCAAACGTTCCCAGCACGGGCTGGGCGAAAGGTTCACCGCCTCGGCCAGTTTGACTTTGGTGATGCGCCCTTCGCGTTGCAGGGTTTTAAGGATTTTCAGATCCAGCTCATCCAGCCTGATCATGTCAGAGTACCTTTGCAATCACTGCCAGGCAGTCGCCAGTCTTAATAAGTCCCGGGAAATGGCGACATGACAGAATGCCGTCACGGGCCGCGTGATATTCGCGCGGGGGCGTGCCGGTGCGTTCAACATCATAAATGCGTGCGATCAGATCGCCCTTTTTGACCATTGCACCCAGATCGACACAGGGTTCGAAAAGCCCGGTGGCCTCGGATGCGACAAAACAACTGTCATCGGGCATATCGAGCATGGTGGTCCCCGACGGGGCCGGTTCAATGTCACCGGTGATGATCCCGGCATGGATCAGAAGATTGCGCACCCCGCGATCGGCAATCGCCACCCGTTCGGCCGTGGTCGAACCACCCCCACCGAGTTCGGTGGTGACAAAGGTTTTACCGGCTTCCTCGACCACAGTGTCAAACATGCCAACCGCATCAAGTTCAAGCATCATCATGGCATAGGGGGCGCCAAATGCCTTCATCGCGGCAACGCACCGGGCTTCCTGTTCCTTGTCTGGCAGGACGTGGGCGGCTGCAAACGGAATGAAATCAAGTGTCTTGCCACCGGAATGGATATCGAGAACGATATCGGCCATCGGCACCAGATGGCGGAAAACGTAGTCGGCGATCTTTTGGGTCACGGTTCCGTCGGGTTTGCCCGGGAAACTGCGATTGAGGTTGCCGGCATCAATGGGCGACGTGCGCGATGCATTGCGAAAGGCCGGATAATTCATGGCCGGCAGGATAATGACGCGACCGGTAATGTCGGATGGTTGAAGCGATCCTGCCAGTTTGAACAGCGAAACCAGCCCTTCATATTCGTCACCATGGTTGCCGCCGGTCAAAAGGGCGGTCGGGCCATCGCCGTTCTGGATAACGGTAATCGGAATCATCACAGCGCCCCAGGCGGAATCATCGCGCGAATAGGGCAGTTTTAAAAAGCCGTGATGCACGCCATCCTGATCAAGGGGGATCGTCGGGCTGATGGGGGATGGTTTTGTCATGGTCGTGTCCTTGGTCTTGCGACCGTCTTGTAAGGGCTTTGATATCGGGCAACCGGGCCCCGCATCGTATGTCGATGGCGCGGCCCGGTGCGGCTTTTGGCTTAGTTCTTTACAAACAGCTGACGCGGATAGCTGGTCAGTGTTTTGCTGCCGGTTTCCGTGATCATCATGCTTTCGGTGATCTCGATCCCCCAGTCATCAAACCAGAGACCCGGCATGAAGTGGAATGTCATGCCCGGTTCAAGGACCGTGCGATCGCCGGGGCGCAGGCTCATGGTGCGTTCGCCCCAGTCCGGCGGATAGGACAGCCCGATCGGATAGCCACAGCGGCTGTCTTTTTCGATGCCGAATTTCTGAAGCACACCAAAGAAGGCAAGGGCGATGTCTTCGCAAACATTGCCCGGCTTGGCGGCTTCGAGCCCGGCCTGAAGGCCTTCGATCAGTGCACTTTCGGCATCAAGGAACCGTTGATCCGGATCGCCAAGGAAGATCGTGCGTGACAAGGGCGCGTGATAGCGTTTGTAGCAGCCCGCGATCTCGAAAAAGGTTCCGGCATCGCCGGGGATGGGTTTTTCATCCCAGGTCAGATGCGGCGCACTGGCATCCTGCCCGGATGGCAGCAACGGCACGATCGCCGGATAATCGCCGCCAATACCGTCAATCCCGGCAATCCCGGTACGGAAGATTTCGGCAACCAGTTCGTTCTTGCGCATGCCCGGTTCGACAATTTCGAAAATGCGTTCATGCATGTTTTCAACAATGCGGGCAGCCTGACGCATATAGAAAATTTCGGTCTCGGATTTTACCGCGCGCTGCCAGTTTACCAGTGCGGTGGCATCGGAAAACTTGGCGTTGGGCAGATGGGTCTGAAGTTGAAGGAACGCCTTGGCCGAGAAATAGTAGTTATCCATTTCCACGCCGATACGGCGACTTGCCCAGCCGCGATGTTCGATGACCTCCGACAGATAATCCATCGGGTGATGGGTCGTCGATTGCACGTAGTAATCGGCATAGGGGATGATGCGATCATGGGTCATATAGACCGTGCGCTTTGCCCCGTTGGCATCCTGGGATCGCCCGAACCAGATCGGATCATCTTCGATCGGGACAAGCACACATTGATGGACATAAAAGGACCAGCCGTCATAGCCGGTCAGCCAGGCCATGTTTGACGGATCGGTGACGATCAAAAGATCGATGCCCCTTTCCACCATGGCGTTTTTGGTTTTCTCCAGACGCTCGGCATATTCCTCGCGCGTGAAATTCAATTCAACCTGGCTCATCGCAGGCCTCCAAAAAAGGCGGGTTTCAGTTTTTCCTGACCCATTGTCCTTGTGTTATTAAGACGAAATCTCGACGCCAGCAGCGACCAAGTCGCAGCGTTGACGGGCGAGGGTGGCGATTGCGGTGTCCTGGACACCGGTTCCGGTCAGGTCACAGACCGTAATCTGCGCGGCAGATGTCCTGCCGGGTGCCGATTTGGCGATGATCTGACCGAGTTCGGGGAATGCGGCATCAGGGGCAACAATCCCGGCAGCCAAGGCGTGGTGAAGTTCGCCAAGGATGCTGGTCTGTGCCTGACTGTCGCAGACATAAAGATCCGCCCTGCCGATCAGGGCCGGATCAACTTCGTTTTTATGTTCGGCATCCGATCCCATGGCCGTGACATGGGTGCCCGGTGCAACCCAGTCGGCCATCAAGACCGGTTCACGGGCCGGGGTTGTGGTGACGATGATATCGGCGTTCGATGCGGCCTCCTTGCCATCATCGGTGGCCGATACCGGGATGCCCAGTTCAAGCGATGCCTTTTTGGCACATGCTTCGGCCTTGGCGATGTCACGGGCCCAAATGGTGGCAGAGGTGATATCACGCACCAGTGTCAGCGCCTTGAGTTGCAGGCGGGCCTGCACACCGGCCCCAAAGATGGCGGCATGTTTGGCATCCTTGCGCGCAAGATGGTTCGCGGCAACGCCCCCCGCTGCTGCTGTTCGCACATCGGTCAGATAGCCGTTATCAAGCAGGACGGCCTCAAGCATGCCGGTTTCTGATGAAAACAGGTTCATCATGCCATTAACCGACGGCAGGCCCAGTTTGGGATTGTCAAAGAAGCCCGGGCTGATCTTGATGGCAAAGCTGTCAAGGCCCGGCACATAGGCGGTTTTGACATCGACCTCGCCATTATGATCTTCGATATCAAGGCGCAGGATCGGTGGCATGCGCACATCCTTGGTCGCCAGTGCGTCAAAGGCATCTTCAACGCATTTGATCGCATCACGATCAAGATCGATGACGTTGCGAAGATCGCTTTCGGTCAGAATTCTGATTTTGGGCATATCGGTTACTCCGCCATCAGGTCGACGTCTTCGCCGCCGGCAATGCGTTTGTGCAATTCCATATCGATGTTGCAGCCCGTGGTCAGGACAACCGTCCGTCCGGGGTTATCCACCAGACCGGCGCGCAGGGCGGCGATGCCAACGGCGCCTGATCCTTCGATCACCTGTTGATCATCGTGATAGGCCGCACGAATGCCGTCTGCGATCTGGGTTTCGTTGACCAGAACAAAATCATCGGTCAGATCGGCGCACATATCGAATGTGTACTGGTTGTTTTCGCCAATGCCGCCGCCAAGACTGTCGGCTAGTGTCGGCAATTCCCGAACAGCGGTTGGTTTGCCTTCCTGAAGGCTTGTGATCATTGCGCAGCCGCGTTCCATCGAAATGCCAACCACCCGGATGGCCGGATTGATCGATTTCGCCACCAGCGCAACCCCGGCCAGAAGCCCGCCGCCAGACAACGGCACCAGAAGGGTATCGACATCCGGAAGGGCTTCGATGACTTCAAGTCCAAGTGTGCCCTGCCCGGCAATGATATCGGCATGGTCAAAGGGCGGCAGCATGGTCATGCCGTCTTCCTTGACCAGACGGTCGACTTCAAGCTGGGCTTCATCCTGCGACTGTCCGGTTATACGGACTTCGGCCCCTTGGGCGCGAATGCCGTCGACCTTGTTCTTTGGCACCAGTTCGGACATGCAGATGACCGATCGCACCCCGGCATTGCGCGCGGCATAGGCAAGGGCGCGACCGTAATTGCCGGTCGAAACGCCAACGACGCCTTTGGCCTTCTGATCGTCGTTGAGGCGCAAGACAGCGTTGGCAGCACCGCGCAGCTTGAAGCTTCCGGTATATTGTTGGTGTTCGCATTTCAGCCAGACGGGGTTCCCGACACGCTCGGACAGGGCGGTAGAGGGGCGCAATGGCGTATGGATCACATGACCCGCAATGGTTTTGCGGGCAGAAAGAACATCAGCAAATGTGATGGGGTCTTTCATGGCGACCTCGACTTATTCTTCGGGTTGTGGGGCATGGTCAAACAGGGTTCCGAACCCCGTGACCGGTTTGTCATAACCAAGCAGATGCAGCGCATGCCAGATCAGGGCCTGATTGCTGGTGATCACCGGTTTGCCGAGTTTCTTTTCAGCCTCGGCGGCGATTTCGGCCGATCGAATGGCCGTGCAGGAAATGAAAACTGCATCGGCATCGGGTGTGTCGGCCTTAAGGGCTGCTTCAAGCAGAATGCCCGGGGGCAGAGCGGTCATGTCCTGATCGCTATCAAGGCCAAACCCCATCAGACGGGAGGCCTCGAAACCCTGTGCGGCAAAGCCGTCGGCGACCGAACGGGTAACGTCGGCAACATAGGGGGTCAGGATGGCAATTTTTTGCGCCTTTACCGCGCGCAGGGCCAATTCACCGGCAAGAAGCGGGTTGGTGACCTTTACACCGGGCATCCCCTGATGGATCAGGGATGCGATCCGTTCCGAACCGGTGACAGCCGTGCCCGACGTACAGCCAAATATCGCAACATCCACCCCGTATCCCGGCAGCAAGGTGCGGGCCGCGCGTGGCAGGTCATCGGCCATCGCACGCAGGTTTTCGACCGTGACCGGATTGGCATTTTCAATCCGGGTGGTGAACAGACGAATATCGGCAGGCAGGATGCCGCGCAGGTCATCCTCGCTGTTGAAGTCAGTCGCCAGTGTGATCAGCCCGATCTTGCCCGCCGGTCCGACCGGATCAGGAAAATAGGGCAGGTCTACCGGCTCTGGCGTGACCGCTGGGGATACGGACATCGTCCTGAACTCCATGGATGGGGCGGTCTTTATGTTTTGATCGGGACCGCCCCGGGTTTCACATGCTGTCGAATTTGTTTCCGGGACAGTGCCCGGTTTCTGCCAGACTGGTGTCGGTTAACGGAACGCCAGTTCAGGCAGGAACAACGCGATCTGCGGAACGAAAATCAGAATCACCGCTGCCAGCAGCAGCATGAAAATGAACGGTGGCGTCCCGCGAATGACCTCGGCATAGGGTCGCCTGAAGATCGCGATGGCCGTAAAGATATCGCACCCGAATGGTGGTGTGGCCGATCCGATCGCGACCTGAAGCGTGACCAGTGTGCCGACCAGAACCGGATCAAGACCGGCCTGATTGACCAGCGGCATGAAGATCGGTGTCAGAACCAGAATGACGACAATCGGGTCGACAAACATGCAACCGATAAAGAACGCGATGCAGATCGCGGCCAGAATGATGTAGGGGTTGGCACCTTCAAGACCCAGCGCACCAATGACATGCTGCGGGATCTGGGCAAAGGAAATGACAAACGAGAATGTCGTTCCAGCGCCAACCAGAATAAACACAACCGCGGTAATCAGGCCGGTGGAGCGCGCAATTTCAAGCAATTCGGACCATTTGACCGATTTGAAGATCAGAACTTCAAGAATGATTGCATATACCACGGCAACGGCTGCGACCTCGGTCGGGCTGACCCAACCCAGATAGATGCCCCCGACAATCAGAACCGGGAACATGATCGCCGGACCGGCATTGATCACGGCCCGTCCGCGTTCCGCCCAGGTCATGCGCGGGATGGTCGGGATATTGTTCTTTTTGGCGTAATACATGCAGTAAAGCGAGAACATGATCAGGATCAGAATGCCCGGACCAATCCCCGCGAGGAACAGCTCGCCAATCGAAACCTTGCCAACCACACCAAACACGATCATGCCGATTGATGGCGGGATCAAAAAGGCAATGTCACTGGCATTGATGATCAGGGCCATGGCGAATTTGTCTTCGTAGCCGGCCTTGAGCATCTTGGGACGCAACGGTCCCCCCATGGCAACCACGGTTGCCTGGGTCGAGCCCGATACCGCGCCAAACAGCGTACAGCCAAGGGCGGTGGTCACGGCAAGACCGCCACGCACATGGCCGACAAATGTCATGGCAAGGTCAATCAGCCGGTTGGCTGTATGGCCCTTTGTCACGATATCGGCGGCAAAGATAAACATCGGCACCGCGATCAGGGCCACGGGCGAAATGCCGGTGACCATTTGCTGAATCAGGATGCGTTCCGGGATCGGCATGTAAAAGGCAAATGCCACAACACTGGCGGTTGCCAGCGGTACCATCATCGGGAAGCCAAGTACCAGCAGGACCAGCATCACCAGAAGGATTGAGGTTCCAAGATCCATTTTTCCGTCCTCCTTACAGGTGATGATCTTCGGCTTCGAACGTGTCTTCGACCCGATAGGACAGATGGGTCCCCGGTTTGAAGATGTTCGTTGCAGCGGCAAACAGGAACTGGATGCCGGTAACGGTCAGACCGAACGGAACCCAGAGGACGGTGAAGTAATACGGTATGCGCAAGGCCGGGGTCAGGCGGTTCGACTTGATCAGGGACATCACATAATCGACGGAATACCAGGCCAGAAGAAACAGAAGGCAGGCGGTCCCGGTGGTAATGATGATCATCATGATCTTGCTGGTCGTCGGGCCGAGCATGTCGGTAAAGGCGGACATGCGAATATGGCGCCCCATGCGGGCGGCCTCGCTGATGCCGACGAATGTGACAAGAATGATCAGAAACTGATTGAGTTCTTCGGAAAAGAAGATGCTCGAACTGAAGACAAGGCGCATGATCACGTTGGCGACGGTATTGACCGCCATGATCACGATGCTCCACCCCAGAAGCTGACGCTCGATCACGGATAACCCGTCATCAAGACGTTTCAGAATGCCCAACACCCCACCACTCGGGGCGGGGGTCTCCCCGTTTGAACCTGACATACGACCTCCTTGATGCGCGTGCGAGACATTGTTGCAGAACGTGATGTGCGGTGAATGGTTCCCTCCCACACAGTATTGCCGTCCGCTTCGCGCCGGTCTGGTCAGAATAAAAACGCTTTGTGACGGTTCAATCAGATTTTTGTCATGGCACAAAAATCAATACATAACGTCGAAGGCATGAACGCCGGGCATCTGTTCCATTGTATGGCGGATTTGCATCAGCCCGTGATGCAATGTCGGGGTGTCGGGGGCTCCGCCAAGGCAGATGCGAATGGCATTGGGGCGGGGGACCTTTACGGTCATGAAGGGGTCGGAAATCGTAACCGCAATGCCGTTTTTACGCAGTTCGGAGGCAAACCATTCTTCCTGCCAATGGGCGGGAATACGAACCCAGGCACTTAGCGATGTCGGGTGATGGCGCACGACCGCACTGCCCAGAATATCGGCGACAAGGGCCTGGCGTTCGCGCATCAGGGCGCGTTGCACGGTGACGGCCTGTTCGACCGTACCATCGACAATCCAGCGTGCGCCGATCTCTGCCATCATCGGGGTCCCCATCCAGCCGGTGACGCGCAACACGCTGCTGGCGCGAATCGACAAGTGCTGGGGAACGGTCAGGAAACCGGTGCGCAGGCCCGGCATGACGATCTTGGTCAGGCTTGAAACATGGAAGCCGAGCTTGGGCAAAAAGCTTGTGATCGGGGGCAGGTTTTGTTCAAGAAGCGGGCGATAGACGTCATCTTCAATGACATACACACCGTAATGTTCGGCGATTTCAGCGATCTTCTTGCGCCGTTCCAGCCCCATCAGGCAGTTGGTCGGGTTGGTGAAAATCGGGGTGACGACAAGGGCGCGGATCTGCCGGTTGCGGCATTCGCGTTCAAAGGCATCGGGCAGGATGCCTTCGTCATCGGTGGGCAGGGCGCCGAGTTTAAAACGCAGGATACTTGCCGTTCCGATGACCCCATGGTCGGTCAGACTTTCGGTCAGGACCACGTCGTCGGGCTGAACAACGGTGGCAAGGGCAGTGAAAACCCCCTGTGCCGCGCCATTGGTGATCAAAAGATTGGGGATGGCAACATCAACACCATGTCCGGCAAGCCAGGTGCGGCCGATGTCACGGTGATATTCAAAGCCGGCGACCGGACGGCAGCTTTCCATCCAGCTGTGATGCGGTTCTTCGGACAGGCGGGTATTGATCTGACGCGACAGATCATTGTGAAAATCGGTATAGGCGGCGCGCACGATCGACAGGTCGATCAGGTCGGGTTGCCGACTGTCGAGGATAAAGGTCGATGCCCGGTCGGTCAGGCGCGCCTGGACAAAGGTGCCGCGTCGGCGTTCGGATCTGAGATAGCCCTGACGTTCGACTTCCTTATAGGCCGCACTGACGGTTTGCACGCTGACTTTCAGGCGATAGGCCAGTTCGCGATGGGTTGGCATGCGAACGTCGTGGCGCAATCTGCCCGACTCGATATCGGTGATGATTGCTTCGACCAGTGCCTTGTATTTCGGACCTGTTTCGCCGCTGAGATTGATGTCTGGCAGCCACATTGTTCGATTTCCACCCTCGTTGTTTTGTCGAACCCTAACATGAGCTGCGGGTTAATGTGTAGACGTCAATGTTATTTTGTCATGAAACAAAACTAGCATTGACCTGATGCAGGAACATTTCAACACTTTGCGCGTTCATGACATTGATGTGCCAACCAAACGCCCCTGAATCCGGGTCAAAACTCGGTCGTTGCGCGTAACAATAAGGGAGACTTCGATATGAGTTTGAACAAACTCTTCAAGGCAACCCTGTCTGCTGCCGCCCTGTTCGCAGTAGCCGGGACCGCCGTCCATGCCGAAGAATGGAAATTCGCCCACGAGGAAAGCCCGGGTGATGTTCAGGATCTTTATGCCAAGGAATTCAAACGCCTTGTTGAAGAAAAGACCAATGGCGATGTGACGGTTACCATTTACACCTATGGTCAGCTCGGCACGGAAAACGACATTACCGAATTGACGGCGGCAGGTGCCGTTCAGTTCTCGAACGCGTCACCGGGTCACCTTGGTACCTTTGTTCCGGAAATCCAGGTATTTGGTGTTCCGTATCTGTTGTCGCAGGACAACGATGTGAACAAAAAGGTCCTGTCGAGCAGCCCGACCATTTATGAAGGTCTTTCGAAGGATTTCGAGTCCAAGGGACTTAAGCTTTATACCATGTACCCGGAAGGCGAAATGGTCTGGACCACCAAGAAAGAAGTCAAGAAACCGGCTGATTTCGACGGTGTGAAATTCCGCGTCATGACTTCGCCGATCCTGATCGAGACCTATAAATCGTTCGGTTCCGATCCGGTCGCACTGCCGTGGGGTGAAGTTTATTCGGGCCTTCAGACCAGCGTGATCGACGCACAGGTCAACCCGATCTTCTTCATCGAAAGTGCCAAGTTCTATGAAGTTACCGACTATCTGATTTATGCCGGTCAGCAGCAATACACCACCACGGTGGTCTCGAATGCGGACTTCTATGCAGGTCTGTCTGACGAGCGCAAGGCAATGCTGGCAGAGGTGAAATCCGAACTCGACGACTTCATCTATGAAGCCCAGAAAAAAGCCAACGACGCAGCACTTGATCGCATCAAGAAAGCCAAGCCGGACATCCAGGTGATCCGTCTTGACGATGCACAGCGCGCAGCGTTCAAAGACGCTTCCAAAGGCATTGGCGCAAGCCTGGTCGAGGAAGTCGGTGGTGACACCAAAGAAGTTCTGGACTCACTTCGCAAGGAATTCGGCACCGAGATGTAATAACGTCTCGCCGTCTTCAACGGTGATCTGACAAAACCCCGCAGCACTTTGCTGCGGGGTTTTTGTATTTTGAGATTTAATACCAAAAGTTGTATTTTTTGATGGTTGATATCTTGGCGTGCATTTCAAACCTGTGCCGCAAATGACGTATGCATCGCGGATGCCCGGTCTGTTTTCGATGCGCGGGTGTTTGATCGATGGCCGGATCGATGGCTTGACGGGCGGGGCGGACGTTATTGCAAACCTCACAATAACGGGGGTCAGGCGTCTAATACGTGCCCATTCCGATAACCGGTCTGTGGTGTTGAAACTGACGTGAAAGGAACTGGCCGTGAATATGTTCAACCTGCTTCAATGTGCCCGTGATGCTATTTTTCCGGTGCTGATGTTTGCGTTGATGGCGCTTGGAACATTTGTGACCTCGCCCAAGGCAGAGGTCCTCAACCCCAATGGTGTGCCTGTGTCGCCGCCTGAATGGGCGGAAAAGTCGCCTGATTCTGCGGCGGTGACTGTGCGTGATGCGCTTAGCAATTCCGCAAACAGCACTGTCGTTTCAGGGGTGACCAACAGCAATGCTGCGCCTTATGTGAACCTGTCGGGTTCTGACGGTGCCGGTTCGATCTGGTGGCCCGCGGAAAATGGCGGCAATGCCGAAATCAAACTTCAAATCATCAATGCATCCGGCAGTGTGACCGGCAGTTGCACTGTATCGTCAAAAAAAGGGGCGTCTGGCAAGTTTGAAACGGTTTGTCAGTAATCCGGATCCCCGGATCAGCGGTGCCGTGACCATCAATGACAAAAATTAAAACAGGGGCCGGTCATGGGCCCGGCCCCTGTTCGTGCACCGCGTTGGGAAGAAGGTTGGACGCGGCGGGGATTATGTTCCGCCGGCTTATTTACCCGCGGCGACTTCGTCGGCAACGGCATCGACCGCCTGTTTGGCGATATCGACAACCTTGTCGATTTCCGCCTTGGTGATGCAAAGCGGCGGGGCAAAGCCAAGGATGTCACCGTGCGGCATCGCGCGTGCAATCATGCCGCGTTCAAGACAGGCGGCTGACACACGCGGGCCGATCTTTGCGTTCGGATCGAAGCGTTCCTTTTTGGTTTTGTCGGCAACAAATTCCAGGGCCGCCATCAGACCAACACCGCGGGCTTCGCCCACCAGCGGATGATCCTTGAAGGTTTCACGCAGCAGATGCTGGAAATAGCCACCGGTCTCGGCCGCATTGCCCGTCAGGTTTTCACCATCGACAATATCAAGGTTGGCATTGGCAGCAGCCGCACATACCGGATGGGCGGAATAGGTCCAGCCATGGCCGATCGGGCCCATCTGATCCGAACCCTGTTCCAGGACCTTCCAGACGCGTTCACCGATAATCACACCCGAAAGCGGCAGATAGCCCGATGACACACCTTTGGCAATCGTGATCAGGTCGGGTTTCATGCTGTAATGCTGGGACCCGAAATAGGACCCGGTACGACCAAACGCGGTGACAACCTCGTCGGCAACCAGCAGAACGTCATATTTGTTCAGAACCGCCTGAATGGCATCCCAGTAGCCTTCGGGCGGGGTGATGATGCCGCCCGTACCCATGACCGGTTCGCCAATGAAGGCGGCCACGGTTTCCGGACCTTCGCGCAGGATCATTTTTTCAAGATCATCGGCGCAACGTTTGGCGAATTCGGCCTCGGTCTCGCCGGCCTCGGCGTTCCAGTAATGGTGCGGGCAGGTGGTGTGCAGAACAGGTGCCCGTGGAAGGTCAAACGCATTGTGGAAGGCCGCAAGGCCGGTCAGGCTACCGGTCATGATCCCGGAACCATGATAGCCGCGCCAGCGCGAGATGATCTTTTTCTTCTGCGGAAGGCCGCGGATATTGTTGTAGTACCAGATCAGCTTGATATTGGTTTCGTTCGCATCCGACCCTGACATGCCGTAATAGACGCGCTGCATGCCTTCGGGTGCGCTTTTGACAATGCGGTCCGACAGACGAATGATCGGCTCGTTACTGTGCCCGACATAGGTGTGATAATAGGCCAGTTCCTTGGCCTGGGCATAGATCGCATCGGCGACCTCGGTGCGGCCATAACCGATATTCACGCAATAAAGACCGGCAAAGGCATCAAGGGTTTCTTTGCCTTCGGTGTCATGGATATAGATGCCCTTGCCGCCATTGATGATGCGGTTCGGGGTTTCCCCGGCGGCGTGCTGGCGCATATGGGTGGATGGATGCATGAAATGCGCCCGATCCATTTCCTGCAAGTCGGCGGTGGTGTTTTTGATGACATTCATTTTGCTTCTCCCATGTGAATGCGGTGGTCGTTCTGGCGCATCAGGCCTTGTAGGCGGCGCAGACATATTTGAGTTCGGTGAATTCTTCGAGACCGTGACGCGATCCCTCGCGACCCAGTCCTGACTGCTTGACCCCGCCAAACGGAATGGGGGCGCCGGTGATCTTGACGCAGTTAAGCGCGACCATGCCGTATTCCAGGGCGTTGGAAACCCGTGCTGCACGGTCATGATCATTGGTCAGCAGATAGGCAGCCAGACCATATTCGCTGTCATTGGCCTGTTGGACGACATCATCTTCGTGGTCAAAGGCCATGACCGGTGCGACCGGGCCAAATGTTTCTTCGCGATAGATTTGCATATCGCTTGTGACATCGGCCAGAAGTGTCGGGGTATAGAACAAGCCACCCATCTTTTTGCCGCCGGTCAGAACGCGCGCACCTTTGGCGCGGGCATCCGCCACATGCTGTTCGCATTTGGTAATGGCGCGATCATGCATCAAAGGTCCGATCTCGACATGTTCCTCGATGCCGTTTCCAACCCGAAGGGCAGCAATCGCCTTGGCATATTTGTCGAGGAACGCATCATAAATGCCGCGCTGGACAAAGATGCGGTTGGCTGCAAGGCAATCCTGTCCGCTGGTGGCGAATTTGGCATTGATTGCATGTGCAACTGCCTCGTCGACATCAACATCATCAAACACGATGAACGGGGCATGGCCGCCAAGTTCCATCGACATTTTCTTGATGGTCTGTGCCCCTTGTGACAGCAACAAACGTCCAACTTCGGTCGAACCGGTAAAGGACAATGCCCGCACCAGCGGATTGCCGCACAGCTCACCCACCACCGGGTTGGGGTCACCGGTAACGATATTGAACACGCCCGCCGGGATCCCGGCCCGTTCGGCCAGTTCGGCAAGGGCGGTGGCGGAAAACGGCGTTTCGGTTGCCGGGCGGACGATCATGGTGCAACCGGCTGCCAATGCAGCAGCGGCCTTGCGCGTGATCATTGCGCACGGGAAGTTCCATGGTGTGACGGCTGCGGTAACACCGATCGGTTCGCGTTTGACGCTCATATTGCGGCCGGGAAGGTGGGACGTGATGTTTTCAACATTCACGCGTTTGGCTTCTTCGGCGTAAAATTCGACAAAGCTTGCCGCGTAATCGATTTCGCCACGCGCTTCGTTGATCGGCTTGCCCTGTTCAAGGGTCATCAGCAAAGCCAGATCTTCCTTGTTCTCGATCAGAAGATCATGCCAGCGGCGCAGTGCAGATGCTCGTTCCTGGGGCAGCAACCCGGCCCATGCCGGAAAGGCCGCGCGGGCCGCGGCAATGGCCTTGCGGGTTTCGAAGATTCCCATATTCGGGACTGTGCCGATAAAACTTCCATCGAACGGGTTGGTGACTTCGATAACCTGAAGATTATCGGCCGAGCACCAGCGTCCATCGATATAGGCGTGTTCGCGCAGCAGCCGCAAATCGGCAAGCTGGCTTAACGACACACAACGCTGTTCTTTTGACTGTGCCGTCATTTTGACCTCCTTGAGAACCAGCCGACACTTCCGGTCGAGCCTGTTTGTTGAACTGCAAGGAAGCTATCAGCAGTTTCTCAGAGGAGGTTTCCGAACTCGGACCCAAATGATGCGTTTTTTTTGGTCGGCGATGGTCAAATCCGGATGTTTTTTCTGCGCGGGCGCAAAACGCCCGGTTTTCAGTCGTCAGGCGATGTCAGGTATTTCTGCATTTCGCGTTTCTGGCGGCGCTTTTCGATCACGGTACGGATGATAATCACCAAAAAGAACAGAACAACCACACTGGTCGACATCGGAAAGGCAAAGGGAATGCCAAGGATGAAAACCAGCGCCCCGACGATGCTGCCGCCCAGAAGGGCCATAAACCCGCCAAGCATGACAATGGCCATCACCGCAGCAAGCAATATGGAAGCAACTTTGTTCATGGTCGGCTATTTCAGCAATTCAGGGCACATTTAGTCGCTTGTCCGGCTGCTGAGTTGTTTGGTGGTTTGATCCAGTCTGTCTGCAAGGACACGGATCAGCTGTACCGCGACGGCCTGGTCCTGTCGGACAAGGCCAAGGAATTCCGTTTTGTCGAGTTTGAGAACCGTCATGTCCTCGACAGCACGGATGGTTGCCGAACGCGGTGCATCGACCAGAAGGGCGATTTCGCCGATGACTTCCTTGGGATGGACATCGCGCAGTTTCAGGGTTTGTTGTTCCTCGGTGGTCAGCCAGATTTCACCGCGACCGGAAATCACGATAAAGGCGGCATCGCCCGGGTCGCCCTGTTTGACAAGGACCTCGCCATGTTTGAAGGTCAGGCGCGGACTGGTAAAGGCCAGCAGCTTGACGACACTGGGATCAAGACCGGCAAACAGCGGAATGGTGCGCAGCAGCCGGACTTCCTGTTCGATATTGCCATCGGCAAGAATGGCGGCATCGTCTTCGGTTTCGGTGGTGTCGCTGCTTTCATCGTCGGTATGGCTGCGGCGTTTGACCAGTTTGCCGTTCGACATATGCAGCAATGTATCGAACTTGTCATTGTCCTGATCATCGCCATCAACCCAGACCAGACTGGTATTGTCGTTTTCCCCGGTCAGATAATTGATGACGCTTTCACGGGTTTCACGGTCAAGTGCCGACAACCCTTCGTCGACAACCAGAAGATCGGGATTTTTGATCAGGGCGCGGACAAGGGCGATTTTCTGACGCAGGTTCTGTGACATGCGACTGCCGCCGACACCGACCTGACTTTCAAGACCGAGTGCAACCAGTCCTTCATACAGGCGGCCTTCATGGGCGATTTCGAACAGGACTTCGCCAACGCGTTCTTCTGAGTGCGCTCGGCCATAGGCAAAGCGACCAAACAGAAGGTTGTCAATGATCGGGGCAGCCGGGGCGTAACCGTCTGCTTCGAAGAAGTCGATATGTTGTGACAGTTCTTCTGGCAGGTTGGCCCGAATTTTCGGGCGCGCCTTGAGAATCAGGTCACGGAAATCATCATCAATCACCCGCAAACGATGGCGGGCCGGGGTCAGTTGCATGGCAACGTCAAGCAGACGAAGCTGGTCTTCTTCGCGCATGTCATCGACAGCAACGCCGTCTGTGCGTTTCAGGATGTTTTTGACATCGGCAATCTCATCGGCCGAGACAAAGCTGTAACGATCGAAAAATTCATGCCCGGGCGGCAAGCCGGTAAACAGTTCGATCATCAGATCAAGTGTTTCACGACCCATCTTGACCATTTTGTCATAGAGGCCGTTTTCCCGCAGGCTTTCCTGAATGTAAGGATGAGACAGGAATTCATAACGCTTGAAATCGGTACGCGATGGCGACCCGAACATCAGGTTCACGCCGACCGGGGCGTTATCATTATATTTTTCGATGTCATAGGGTTCGACAAGATCGGACAATTGCCGTTCTTCAAGGATCGCCTTCAGGCGCGGGCGAACATCAAGAATGGCCTCGACAAGGTCAGGGCGTTCTTCGGCATTGATCCGGCGCGACAGGCCGATCCGGTAGATGTCCCGATCCAGGCCCACAACTTCGAGCAGGCGCAAAAGTTCGCTGCGCAATTCATCAAGCGACTGATAGCCCGGCCCGATATAATCAATCCATTCGGCAGACGGATCATAGGGGATGTTGCCCGACATCCTGATCTCGTCATACATCTCGCGGGTCAACTTCCAGGGCAGATCGGCCGGATCTGACAGTTCGATGGTCTCGACGAATTTCGGAAGCGGATATTTGGGATCGTCTGTTTGGCGCTTCGCGTCCTGTTTGGTACGGGCGAGCGCGTTTTTAACGTCGGATTTTTCAGGGTCCGTATTATCGTTTTCCGCATCCTGATCAATGATGACCGGGCGGTGCTTCAATCCGTAAAACAGGTTATCGGCGATGCTGCCATTAAACAGATACGCATCCGCCCCGACATAGGCCAGACGCTGGCCGATGACCGCGGGTGGCAATGCGGTTGCATCAAGATCATTGAACTGGATGCGTCCGCTGGTCGGATCAAGAATGCGCGCCAAAAGACGGGCAAGCTGGGACTTGCCGCTGTCGGAGGATCCGGTCAGAAGGGCATTGCCCGGAAGCGCCATGTTAAAGGAAACATTTTCAACAACGCGGGTGCCGTCTTCGTCGATCCAGGACAGCGCACTGACATCAAGCGGGCCGGAAAGCGAAGGCGACAAAGGCGCACTAAGCTGATGTTCGGGCGCAAGATCCGGCAGTTCGAACTGTTCATGCAGCTGTTCATATTTGATGTGGGCATCCGCCAGACGCTGGTAATAGGCCAGCAATTCTTTCCACGGTGCTGACATGTCCTTATAGGCGGCAAGGGCCGCAACCAGCGCCCCGAAGCTGAGGTCACCGGTGATAACCAGATAACCGCCAATCGAATAGAAAAAGAACGGCGTGATCTGGGCAATGAAGTTGTTGAGAAACTTGATAAAGAATTTGCGGTAATAGATTTCCTTGCGGATTTCAAAAATCCGGCCCAGACGCTGGGTGAAATGGGTAAGTTCAAACCCCTGGGTTTCATGGGCGCGAATATCGGTCGCACCGCCAACGGTTTCGCCGATATGCTCGGACATGCGCCGCACGTTTTGCACGCGCTGTTTGCCAAGCAGGTTCACCCGGCGTTGCAATTTGGGGATCAGATATCCCTGCAACGGATAAAAGGCGACCGCCGCAAGACCCATCAGCGGATCCTGGATAAAGATAAAGGCCGAAATCGTGATCAGGATACCGCCCTGATAAAGCGGAAGGGCAAACGCCTCGCCAAAGAAGCCGCCGAGCGGTTCGGCCTCGGCGGTGATCATTGAAACGATTTCACCCTGACTGGTTTTGCGAAAATGCGGTAGGGGAAAACGCAGGACACGATCAAACAGCTCATAGCGCATCCGTCTGAGCATGCGTTCTGCCATCACGCCCTGATAGACGTTGATGAAATATTTGAACCCGCCATTCACAAATACAAGCGACAGGAAAATTGCCGACAGCGCAAACAGATATTCAATCTGGTTCAGCGGCACGCCAAGAATATCATAGGGCGCGCCGGCACCACCGATGGCTTCGTTGACGATTTGCTTTGGCAGGTCGAGCGAATAATACAGGAAGGGGAATGAAAGCAGCGTCACCACGGTCAGGATGATCTGCTGAAGGCGACTATGGCGCCAGATATAGGCAAAGACCGATTTGGGCATTCGCACGTCCCGTCTGTTGCATTGGAACTTTTTGTTCCTGTCGCTCGTTTTTATTGGGTGCAGTGCAGATTATGCGCAAGGATACCGATCAGCCAAGATCGAAACTTTGTCCTGGCTCGATAAAACCGCAAAATCCGTCTGCAATCGCATCGGGTTTGTCATAGGCCTGATAGTGATAAAGCCACATCTTGGCTTTTACCGCGTCGGGCAACGTGACCAGTTCTTTGTAATGGGCATGGACGCCGGAATGTCTGGGGCCAAGTTCACAATCCTGAAAAATGATATCTGCTTTTTGATACAGCGACATATGGTCGTCGGGATTGAAAATCGCATCTGTCGTCAGGAAAAAGGACTGCTTTTTTCCGTGCCCGAACAGGGCATAGGAATACATGGTGGTTTCATTGGTCACGATATGCGGTGCGGGGATGACATCAAGATGCAGTCCCTGCCAGTCAAAGCCGTCCTTGATGCTGAGCGGGGCAACATCGAAATAGGATGACAGCTGGCTGTTGCCATGGTCGCTGGTTTCAAGACCGCCCCGCAGGGAATGTTCCCACAATGGTTCCAGCAGTTCCTGAACCGCAAACAGCGTGGCGCGATGCCCGTCAAACACAAAATAGTTGGCAAGCGCCATCCATTCCAGACCACCAATATGGTCCGAATGCAGATGGCTGATATAGACCGCATCAAAGTCGTTGGGCATGTAGCCAAGGTTGCGCAGCGAATGGCGCGCATCTGAACCACAGTCAATCAACAGGCGATGCGGTTGTGCGTTACCCGACGGGGTCGTTTCCAGAACCATGTTGCTCTGAAAATTGTCGGCTGCCATGCAAAAGGCTGAGCCCGTCCCCGCAAACGTAAGCTTCATTCCCCGTTCTCCCGATATTTTGTCGAAAGATTAGACGAGGTTCGGGGCGTTTAACCACCCCCTTTTATGAGCAAAGCTTGAATTTTTCTTGTCGATGGTGCTCTGACCACCTGTCTTTTAGGTGTTGGATGATCTGTTTTGATCGGAATTCGGGCCGGTGTTTGCCGCTGATTGGGCCGCGGAAAGTTTGCTCATTTCCTGACGTAACGCGCGGAGTTCCTGCATGATTTCCTGATGATCAAATTCGATCTCGTCGCGGGTTTTGTTTTCTTCGACATCGACATGGGTCGACATTGCATCAACCACAATTGCGATGAACAGGTTGAGCACCGCAAATGTCGTGACAAGGATGAAAGGAACGAAAAACAGCCATGCCAGCGGGTAAGACTCCATGACCGGACGGACGATCCCCATCGACCAGCTTTCGAGCGTCATGATCTGGAACAGCGAATAAAGCGACGCGCCGATTGTGCCAAACCAGTCGGGGAAACCCTGACCGAACAGTTTGGTTGCCATGACAGCAGAAACATAGAAAACAAGCGACAGCAATGTCAGCACCGACACCATGCCCGGAATGGCACGCATCAGGGCTTCGACCACCTTGCGCATCGATGGCACGGTCGAAATCAGGCGGAACGCACGCAGGATTCGCAATGCCCGCAATACCGAAATGCCCTGTCCGGCCGGAAGCAGTGTGATCGCGACAATGGTGAAGTCAAAGACGTTCCAGGCGCGCTTGAAAAAGGCCAGCCGATAAACGGCAAGTTTCATCAGCAGTTCGACGACAAAGATCGCAACGGCAATCTGGTCGAGAACATGTAAAACCGTTCCGGCCTTTGCCATGACCGTTTCAGAGGTTTCAAACCCCAGAATCACGGCATTCACAGCAATGACGATGGTGATGAAATTTTTAAAGCGACTGGATTCTACGATCCGGCGAAGAGCGTCCATTCAGGTCTAGGCTCCGTTCGATGAGTATGATGACACCGAAAAGGGGAGAAAATGGGCGCCTGTTCTTGCCGGGATGTAACCGACGGACACATTGCGCCGGAGATCAGCAAAACAGGGCGCGACACGTCAAACCACGAGTATCGCGCCCTGAATTTAAAATCAGTTCAGGCCTTTGCGGCCCATTTCAAGGAACTTGTCGCGACGGCGTGCCTTGAGAACACCGCCTTCGACATCATCCATGCTTTCAAGGGCCTTGATGATGGCATCACCCACACGTTTGCAGGCTTCCTTGGCGTTGCGCTGTGCGCCGCCAAGCGGCTCGGGCACGATATCGTCGATCACGCCAAGCTGATGAAGATCCTGTGCGGTAAGGCGCAGGGCCTCGGCAGCGGTTTTGGCTTCGTCGCCCGAACGCCACAGAATGGAGGCACAGCCTTCTGGTGAAATCACCGAATAGATCGAGTTTTCAAGCATCAGCACCGTGTTGGCAACCGCAAGCGCAATCGCACCACCAGAACCGCCTTCGCCGATGATGACCGATACCAGCGGAACCTTGATATCAAGGCAGGCTTCGATCGAACGCGCGATGGCTTCGGACTGGCCGCGTGCTTCGGCATCGGCACCCGGGAAGGCGCCGGCCGTATCAACCAGGGTCACAACCGGAATGTTGAAACGTTCAGCCATACGCATCAGGCGGATGGCCTTGCGGTACCCTTCCGGACGGGCCGAACCGAAATTGTGTTTCACACGGGTTTCGGTATCACGGCCTTTTTCATGGCCGATCACCATTACGGTGCGGCCCTGAAGACGACCAAAACCGCCGATGATTGCAGCGTCTTCGCCAAACTGGCGGTCGCCGGCAAGCGGGGTGAAATCGTCAAACAGGTTTGCGATATAGTCGGTAAAGTGCGGACGATCCGGGTGGCGGGCGACCTGCGTCTTCTGCCACGGGGTCAGCTTGCCATAGGTGCTTTGCAGCAACTTGGTCAGCTTGTCCTGCAGGCGCGCAACCTCGTCTGCGATGTTGACTTCGTCATTGCCCGTCAGGTGACGGAGCTCTTCGATCTTGCCTTCAAGTTCGGCGATCGGTTTTTCAAAATCGAGGAAGTTATGCATCAGGGCATCATATCCGACTGGGAAACAATGGGGCGGAACATAGTTGATCAACCCGCTACGTCAAGAGTTGACCGATAAGCTATCCATATTTTCCGTTTATGGCGTAAGGTTCGCACTTCATCCAGTGACATTTTGCACGCGGGTTGCCATGACGTCCAGTATCCAGATCACAGTCGCGCAAGTACCTGAAAAAGTTCCGTTTGACCGGCTTGTGGAAATTCTTCTGGCGGCATTTGCCTTTCAGGATGGCATCGTCGATCCGCCAAGCTCGGCAAAGTCGGTGAATGTGTCCGAACTTCAGTGGCGATTTGCCCGCGATACCCTGATTCTGGCCCAAGATCAAAACGGCACCGTGGTCGGACAGGTCTGGATCGAAGATATCGGCAAGGATGCGTACCTATATAAATTGTCAGTGGACCCCGCGATCAAGGGCGGGGGTATCGGCCGTGCACTGGTCGAGGCGGCCTGTGCGTTGGCGGCAAAGAACGGCAAGGAGATGATGCGCTTGCATGTTCGTGTGGAACTGCGCGACAATATCGCGTTCTTTCGCGCCCGCGGATTTGACATTGCTGGCGAGGGCATTCACGACGGACATGATCGCCCGACATTCTGGAAAATGGCCCGGCGTCTTTCGGTCTAGGCGGTCTGTGTTTCCGGAAGCCCCTGTTTTGACACTGCATAATAGGGCACATGGGTTTCACCCCATGCCTTAAGGGCCAGGATAATGTCGCGTAATGTTTCGCCCTTGGCCGTCAGGCTGTATTCGACCCGCGGGGGAACTTCGGCATAGACTTCGCGATGGACAAGACCGTCGGCCTCCAACTCGCGGAGTTGGCGGGTCAGCATGCGCTGGGTAACGCCGGGCATCATGCGGCGCAATTCGTTGAACCGTTTTGTTCCATCAAGCAGATGGAACATCACCACACCTTTCCATTTGCCCCCAATGACATCAAGTGCGCCTTCGACCGGGCAACCGGGACTGCGATTGGGCGGACAGATGGTCATCGTGAAACTCCTTCATGGTCGAAATAACGCGAGCACTGTTGGCGAAAACCGGATAAATCCGCGATAGTATACAAATTGTCACTATATGCAAAAATTGTGCGTACTTATCAGTTTGGTCATTATGCGCTAACTCTTTGGCATTCACAAATCAAACCTTTGAAGAAAAGGACGACTTACGATGAAAGCCATTGGCGTTTACAAATCCGCCCCGGTCGATACCGACGGGCTGTTCACCCGGATTGAGACCGAAGCACCGGTCGCGACCGGTCATGACATTCTTGTGCGGGTCAAGGGGGTTGCGGTTAACCCGGTTGATTTCAAAGTTCGCAAAGGCAAACAGGATGACGGCGCGTTCAGGGTTTTGGGTTGGGACGCGGCCGGTATTGTCGAAGCGGTCGGCGAAGATGTGACCCTGTTCCGTCCGGGCGATGAAGTCTGGTATGCGGGCGATGTCACCCGGTCCGGATCGAATGCCCAGTTGCAACTGGTGGACGAACGCATCGTCGCCCCAAAACCGAAATCACTTGATTTCGCAGCGGCCGCGGCCTTGCCATTGACCACCATCACCGCGTGGGAAGCGATGTTTGACCGTTTGCTGATTGATCGCGATGCGGTGGCAACGAATGGCGCAAAAACCATCCTGATCATTGGCGGTGCAGGCGGTGTCGGCTCGATCGCGATCCAGTTGGCAAAACTTGCCGGTTTGAAGGTGATCACGACCGCATCGCGCCCCGAAACCGTTGCCTGGGTCAAGAAACTCGGCGCGGACAACGTCATCAATCATCGCAATCCGCTTGATGAAGAATTGGCCGTCCTTGGCATGTCGAATGTCGATTACATCTTCTGCACGTCGGAAACGGATCAGTATTTCGATGTGATGGCAACCATGATCGCGCCACAGGGCCGGATCGTGACCATCACCGAAGCGACGCAAAATCATAATGTCGACCTTCTGAAAGCAAAGTCTGCCAGCTTCTCTTATGAATTCATGTTCACCCGCTCGATGTTCCAGACCGATGACATGATTGAACAGCATAAATTGCTGGCAACTGTCGCACAGCTGGTCGATGACGGTGTGATTGCCAATACCGCAAATGAAAGCTTTGGCCCGCTGACACCGGAAAGCCTGCAAAAGGCCCATGCGCTTCTTGAAAGCGGCAAGGCGATTGGCAAGATCACCTTTGATGCGATCCCGGACTAGGAACGCCTGAAAATTCGCGTTTTACAGCCAAAAGGGGCGCAGTGATCTGCGCCCCTTTTACCGTTTTAACGTCGCCGGGCTTTTGGATTAGCCCGCATCACGCGCGGCAATGGCTTCGGCCTGTTTAACCATGACTTCGGCCTGTTTGATCGATGCAATATCGATCAAGCGGCCATCAAGGGCGACAGCGCCGGATCCTTCGGCCTGGGCTTTTGCCATGGCTTCGAGGATGCGTTTGGCTTTGGTCACTTCGGCCTCGGACGGTGAATAGACGTCATTGGCAAGGCCGATCTGGCTTGGATGGATGGCCCATTTGCCTTCGCAGCCCAGCACCATGGCGCGCGCCCCTTGGGCGCGATAGCCATCGGGATCGGAAAAGTCACCAAACGGACCATCAATCGGGCGCAGACCATTGGCACGTGCGGCCACCACCATACGCGCAATGGCATAATGCCACATATCGCCCCAGTGATAGTCGCGCGGATTGTCGCCATCCTTGTCGGTTAGAACACCATAATGCGGGTTCGGGCCACCAATGCCGGTGGTCATCGCCTTGGTCGAGGCCGCGTAATCGGCAACACCGAAATGCAGACTTTCATTGCGCGGGGAGGCCGCGGCAATTTCGTGGATGTTCTGCATGCCAAGGGCGGTTTCAATGATCAATTCAAACCCGATCCGTTTTTTGCGGCCTTTGGCCGTTTCGATCTGGGTTGTCAGCATATCAAGGGCGTAGACGTCGGAAGCGGTCCCGACCTTGGGGATCATGATCAGGTCAAGCCGGTCGCCGGCCTGTTCAAGAACATCGACAACATCACGATACATATAATGTGTATCAAGACCGTTGATCCGGACCGACAGAACCTTGTCACCCCAGTCAATGTCGTTGATTGCCGCGATAATGTTTTTGCGGGCCTGTTCCTTGTCGCTGGGCGCTACCGCGTCTTCCAGATCAAGGAAAATGGCATCGGCTTTGGATTTGGCGGCCTTTTCAAACAGCTCGATCCGGCTGCCGGGGACGGCAAGTTCCGATCTGTTCAGGCGTGCTGGCGCCGGGGTCGGTGTGGTGAAGCTCATGATAACGTCTCTCCAGAACCTGTCATTTCAAGTGGACATCACGGGCAAGCAATCCCGTGAATGTCGCTGGCGTGTTTTGCGTCCCGTTTTCGGGATCGTACCGTGGCCGCCGTGACAGTTATGTGGTCCGCGATCATTGTGCGTCGCGGTAGTCCTGATCTCAATTTATGGTGCATATGCGAAGGCTGGCAAGCTTAAAAAGCGTACGTTCCATTGTGCTTTCGACGCAGACGGGTGTTTAATAAGAAAAAGTGGAGATAAGCCCGATAAAGCAATAGCCCCTTAACAGCTCAGCCGCTAGATTACCGCCGATATCCGGGGGCGGCGTACTGCAGCCATTCCCGATGGTCACATCAGCAGGTAGTAAAAATCGACCCATGCGTCGCGCTTATTCCATCATTGTTTCCGCCGGTATGGCACCTGTCCTGATCATGGGGGCATGTCTGGTTCTGGCGATTTCGCCAAACCTTGTACCGAACGAACTGGCCGGGCTTGTCCGGTATGGTCCGTTTTTGCTGGCGGTTCTGGGCGGTGCGATCGCGTGGTGGTTCAACCGCGGGCGCGCGGTGTTTGTGATGCTATTGCTGCTGATCTGTTATTGGCTTCTGGTCGGTAACGGGGCGGGGTTTTCGCCCGACGGGCTGGCCTTTTTACGCATCGCGACGCTGTATCTGATCCCGATCAATCTGCTGATCCTTGGCTTTACCGCGGAACGTGGTGTTCTGAATCCGCGCGGCATCGCCCGGATGCTGGTTCTGGGATTGCAGATTTTTGTCATGCTGATGCTTGCCGGGCAGCCCGATGTTGGATCGGCACTGTATCATCTGCTGGATACCCGGTTTTTCGTCAGTGCCGGTTTCCTCGACGCGATGCCCCACCCGGCCATGATTATTTCGTTTGTGGCGGTGGTGTTGTTGCTGATCCGTCACAAGCCGCTTGAAACCAGTTTTGCGGCGGCGATCATTGCCATTGATGTCGCGACTGTCATGGGTACGGGCATCATTCAATATGGTTATCTCGCCGCGACGGGGGTGGTTCTTGCCGGGTTGGCCCAGGAAGCCTGGCGAATGGCATTTGTCGATGATCTGACCGGATTGCCCGGGCGGCGCGCCCTTGGCCATGCCATGGCCGAACTTGGCAATCAATACACGGTTGCGATGCTTGACGTTGATCACTTCAAGAAATTCAACGACACCTATGGGCATGATGTTGGTGACATTGTTCTGAAAAAGGTGGCGCGTGAATTGTCACGTGTTGGCGGGGGTGGCAAGGCGTTCCGTTATGGCGGCGAAGAATTCACCGTGCTGTTTGCTGGCCGGACCGTGCAAAAGGCTACAGAGCCGCTCGAAGCGCTGCGCAAACGGATTGCTGAAAATAAAATTGCTGTCCCTGAAAAGAACAAAACCGTTTCCGTGACGATTTCGGTCGGGGTTTGCGAACGCGACGATGATGCGACCGATCCCTGGGGCGTTTTGAAGCGCGCCGATCAGAAACTTTATGAAGCCAAGCAGGCCGGCCGTAACCGCGTGGTTGCCTGATCAGGCAACAAAACTATCGGTTCGGGCCGGTGTCAGGCTTGGCTGCCTTGCTACTCAAAGCTCATCAAATTTGAAAACAAGCCGCATGGAACCCGCCGTATTGGCAAGGGTCGCCAGGCAGTTTGCCGCCCGTTCGGCCGGGATTTCGACCGCGAAACGGGTGGTATAGATGCGCGCATCCTTTTCATCGGTCGCCGATGCCGCCATGCGGACAATATTGGCATTATATTCGATGAAAATTTCCGACAGCCGGGCGATCAGGCCCGGCTGATCAATGCCGGAACATTCGATCAAGTGGGTCGCGCCGGGGGCGGTGGTCAGTTCCGGTGCAGCCGCGATCTGTTCAACAACAATGTCCGCATCGGTCATCGGCAGTTCGCTGACAGCGGATTTGCATTCGGCAATGGAACAGCTTTCAGGCAGTTCGCAATCGGTTTCAAAGATCGCTTTTGCGTCCTTCATGGTGAAGGAAGTCGTGCCAAGGTTCGCTCCAATGTCAAACAGGCGTCCGGTAATGTCCGAAATAAGACCGACGCGGTCATCGCAAGAAATCATAATGCGTGCGTTGGCGTTCATCTGTCGCGCTCCGTATTGTGGAAGTTCCCTAAGGCTTTGTTTTGAATTGCCATCCTATCAATAGCTATATGCGCTTCGCGCGGTCTTTTGTCGATTGTCCGAAACAAAGAAAAATAAGGTCAGTACGCGCGGGATCAGACATCCGATGAGGTATCCGGGTTCACATTTATATGATTGAACCAACCGTCAAACCCTGAGCGTAAGCGATCTCTGACAGCGAAATGCGGAATGCGAAATTCCGTAATCACGTTCCAAGGAGATTGAAACATGACTGCTTTCAGAACTTCGCTTATTGCTGTTAGCGCCGCTGCGGGCCTTTTGCTTGGCGCGGCATCGGCCAAGGCTGCCGACATCGTCGATACCGCCGTTTCGGCCGGTTCGTTCAAAACGCTGGTTGCTGCGGTACAGGCAGCAGGCCTGGTCGATACCCTTAAGGGTGACGGACCGTTTACTGTATTTGCCCCGACTGATGATGCCTTTGCGAAATTGCCGGCAGGCACGGTCGAAGACCTGCTGAAACCCGAAAACAAGGACAAACTTGTTGCAATCCTGACCTATCACGTGGTGCCGGGCAAGGTGATGTCGGGTGACATCGCCGGCAAGGAAATGGCGGTTGCCAGTGTGCAGGGCGACACCATTGATGTGAACGCCACCAGTGGCGTCATGGTCGATGACGCATCGGTCGTAACGGCCGATATCGAAGCCGATAACGGTGTCATTCACGTGATCGACAGCGTGATCATGCCATCGATGTAATTTGCCGGAATTATGATTGGCTGGAATGGCAACTTGCCAGAATTGGCATCCGTGCAGCCCGTCGCGCAATTGCGGCGGGCTGTTTTCTTTTGGGGATTGTGATCGAAGGGCAGCGGCAAAGTGCAAAAACAACAAAGGCCCAAAAAGCACAAAGGCCCGACGGGTAACGTCGGGCCTTTGACTGGCGCGCCCGGAAGGATTCGAACCTCCGGCCTTCTGATTCGTAGTCAGATGCTCTATCCAGCTGAGCTACGGGCGCTTTTTAAAGCTTATGTAAATGGTAAAGGCTCGACGCGGTAACGTCGAGCCTTTCACTGGCGCGCCCGGAAGGATTCGAACCTCCGGCCTTCTGATTCGTAGTCAGATGCTCTATCCAGCTGAGCTACGGGCGCATTGCCTTAATTTCCGGCGGTTTGCTTGGGTGTGCTCCCCGTCGGCGGAGCGGAACTTATGCAAACGAGCAGGGCATTGCAAGCAGTAAATTTCAAAAAAAGGTATTTTTTCACAAGCCACCGTTTACAGGACTGCTACGCACTTGTTTTGCCCGGCTTTGTCCGGTTTGTCGGACTTATGGACAAGACTCGGCAAAAAAGGGGCAAATGCGTCTTGTTCCATAAGTGGTCGTGGACTAAGATGCTTTCAATCCCGGGGGAGCAGGGGCTTGTTTCACCACATAAAAAGGCAAGCCCAGGGAGATTCGCATATTTCTACTTAGGTAATAGATCGAAATGGCCGTTCGTAAAACCTACCTTGCCGTAATCGGCACCGCCCTTATGCTGGGGGGATGTTCTTTTTCTTCTGAGGCCCTTTGGCCGACACTTGCTGGTGAAGAAGATACGACCCAGAACAATGTGGTCGCATCCGAGCCGGTTGGTGCCAATGCCACCACCAGTTACGATGTTGCTGCAAGCACGCAGCCGCTGACCGGTGTTTCTCAGACCGGGACCTTTGTCGGTTCCAAAGTCGAGAACATGCAGCAGGAACTCAACCGCCTGAAGGCGGCTCTGAATGAACACAACAACGAATTGCAACAGCTTCGGGCACAGACTGTGTCGCACTCGCAGGCCTATCACGGCACTGTGGCGGCAATCAGCGCGCGTCTGCAGGTTGGTACCACCCCGGGTAACCCGGTTCTGGTGCAGCAGTGGAACACCGCGCAGTCCGAACTGGATCGTGTGAATGACGATATCGCCGCGCTGAATTCGCTGGCAAACAAGGTTGCCGCCGACAGCACGCTTTCGACCTTCCTGCTTGAGTCGGTTCGTTCGGCTTATCAGGTATCGGGTGCTGTTGACGAAGATCACCGTCAGCTCGCGCTGCTTGAAGACGAAACCAACCGCACCACGGTGCTGATTGACCGTCTTCTCAATGAAATCAGCGAAAGCCTGTCGCGTCAGACATCCTATGTCAGCACCGAACGTGCGAACCTGAATGCCCTGGCACTGGCCGTTAAAAACGGTGAAATCTTCGGGGATTCGCTTTCCAAGCGTGTCTTCCAGTCACAGGCCGCACCGGCATCGAGCAGCCCGCGCATGGCCGCAACCAGCGACCGTCCGCTGGTGGTTATCCGGTTTGACAATGCCAACGTGAAATACGAGCAGGCGCTTTATAACGCGGTAAACCGTGTTCTGGAACGTCGCCCGCAGGCAAGCTTTGACGTGGTTGCCGTGACCCCGAATCGTGGTACCCCGGCGCAGGTTGCGTTGAATTCCAACAAATCCAAACGTAATGCGCAGGCGGTTCTTCGCTCGCTCACCGATATGGGCATGCCGAGTTCGCGCGTGCGCGCATCGGATGCCACCAGCGCATCTGTTTCGGCCAACGAGGTGCATGTCTTTGTGCGCTAAGTCCGGCTGGACATACGGATTTTAAGAACGGCTATGGCGGGTGCTTCGGGAAATCGAAGCACCCGTTTGTTTTGGATAATGTGACCCGACAGATCCCCTGTCGGTTTGATAATGTTCCAAAGAAGAGTGTGATGGGTGATCTCGTCAATTTGCGTCAGGTGCGCAAACGTAAGCAGCGCAATGAAAAGGCCAAAAAAGCCGACGAGAACCGGGTTCTCCACGGGCGCACCCGGCATGAACGCGATCTGAATGACGCCCGCAAGCAATCGGCGGGCAAGCATCTTGATGGTCATCGCCGTGATGATCCTGATGCGTCCAATCGGTCCAATAGGCCCAAAGTGTCCGATGGACCGGATAAAGACGATGCGGCTGATGTCCGGGATGCGGGTGTCAAAGACCATGATGCCGATCAAAACCCGCAGCCGTCCGAGCCCGGGCTGGCAAAAAGCCGATCAGACGAAACCGCGCGGGATAATGTCGTATCGATTTTCGGTCACGGCAAACCGGGGAATGACCCGGCCTGATCAGCCTTCCTGTCATAGATAAATTTCCCATCCTGTCGTTGCGTGTGACAGCGTGATGGTGGTTCATAGTCGCGTTCGGGGGTACCCCGCCGTACTACTTCATGGGGCCGCTAAGCAGTCTTGCCTGCCTGCTGGGTGGAGGAGGTGATGTCGGACGTGCAAGGCATCACTGGTGCGCTCTCGAGTGGCTGAGCGCGCCTTCGTCACGGGGCGTGGACATTGAATAGGGACATTGAACTGGGAAGCAGGGGGCAGAATGCCGTCACCCGGGTCGGAAATACAGTGTCAGGGGCCTGATGCCGTCACTGCAAAACACGCGGGCAAATTCGGGCCGTTACATCGGATGAGCACGGCAGTACCGGCGATATGCCGGGAATTCAAATCACAGCACCAAAACCATTTTTGATCCGGTGCCGGTCACAGGTCTTTTGGGCGGATATTCCGGATGAACCGGAAATCAGTTCAGAAGCGTTTCGGCTTCGCGTTTGCTTTGATCAAGTGCCTCGTCCCAGCCCATAAGCCAGTCTTCATGATCGCGCGAATCTGACGGGTAGGGATTTTCCGTCAGGCGATGCGCATCAAGCCCGGCGGAAAAGCCCGAACCATACGCCGAATTGGGCAGATGACGTTCATGCACCACAGGGGCATTGGTTTCATAGACCCGATTGCGAAATGCCGGCAGCGAACACAGCACACCATCATCAATACCCAGCGGATAGGCCATCATCATGGCTGTTCCAAGGGAAGTGATCGAAAGTTCGTCACCGGTGGTCACACGAATAAGCCCGGCCATTTGCAGATTGGCAATGGCGGTGTCGATGCGCCGTTGCAAATCCGGGCCATCTTCAATGGCAACCTGATTGCCATCATCGTCTGTGCAGAAAAGGGATAAAACGCGCCGCAACAGCATGTTGCGGTCAAGATTTGCTTCGGCACTGCGCAACACCGTGAGCATCAGCGCGGGATCGCCAGGTGCAAAATCCATAGAACTGGACATTCAGGGGCCTCCGTTCAGATAGAACCGAATTCCCTCCCAAGCTGGCAGCTTTTCTCTCTCACCTCGGCGTCGGGGCCGAAGCCATGCTGCCTTTTATTATTATAGTTTGCAGATATGTTTCCAACTTGTGAAGACAAGATTGCAGACCGAAAGAATTTTTTATTCCTGTGTGTGAAATACATCGCACCAAAGCACCAGGTGTCTGTTTTTCCGTGAAAATCGGCAGACCGGCAAATCAGGGGATGATCACCCTTAAACCCGATACAAACCCGATCATGACGCATGAAAACACGCCTGCATGCGCAATTCGCATCCACTTGGTCACTGTTTAGGGATCGGGAATGCGCCTTGCGCGCTATTTAGACGGTTTTGGGGCCGGTTTTGTGTCGGGGTTGCGCCAGACCCGCACCCGGTTGCGGCCGCCTTCCTTGGCGGCATATAGGGCCCTGTCGGCCTTTTCGATGATTTGTTCGATTGTGCGGCTTTTGGTCATCGGTGCCGCCCCGATGGAGGCAGTGACCGGAAGGGTGGTGCTATCGGATATTGTTACCGGGGATGCTTCGATCACCCGGCGCAGACGTTCCAGCACGCGCGCGCATTGTTTCATGTCTGCATTGGGCAGACAGATCAGGAATTCCTCGCCGCCATATCGGTAAACCTTGTCGAACGGGCGGACATGGGATTGCAGGATACCGGCAACCGATTGCAGCACCAGATCACCGGCCTGATGGCCATAGGTATCATTAACCGATTTGAAGTGATCAAGGTCAACAAGGGCGATGGCGGTCGGGACCTGGGTTCGAATCGCACGTTCGCGTTCGGAATTCAGATCCCCCATCATGGTTTGACGGTTATAGGTCCCGGTCAGCGGGTCAACATCGGAGCGCGCCGTGCGAAATGCGCGTTCAAGACGACGCAACTGGGCAAAAAACGATTCGGCGCGCAGGGCCATCATATCGAATTCGGCCGAATCGATTTCGCCATCAACAGCGCGCGCACTTAAAAGCCGTTTGGCCGAATCGTGCAATTGTTGATGGGTTGCTGCCAGCGCATGCATGGCGGGTTGATCAATCAGGCGGTTATTGCGGTTAAGTTCGTACCAGGCGCCAAAATCGCAGTCATGTTCGTCATCGTCCATTTCGGACGGATGCGGGGAATCGGGAAACATCAGCTTCCGATTCCAGCGCAATATCAGTGCGATATGTTCGCCAAGTGCCTTTTCGAGCTCGGCCAGGATGTCGCGTTCAGCATCGGCCATGCCGCCCTCGGCAACGCTTTCGGGCATTTTGTGGCCCTTGCTGTTGCCTTTCGCCGATCGGGTGGCATTCGATGCTGGTTGCGACGTGTCATTCATTCAGCTGGCCCGGGAAATACTTCGGTAAAGGTCTGTTTTAACAGGCGATCAAGTTCATCCATAGTAATATCGACCCCAAGGTCGGCAAGGCTTGTGACCCCGTGATCGGAAATTCCGCACGGAACAATGCCACCGAAATGCGAAAGATCCGGGGCAAGGTTGATGGCAATGCCGTGGAAGGTCACCCAGCGGCGCACACGTACGCCGATGGCGGCAATCTTGTCTTCACGGCCATCCGCCCGCACCACCCAGATGCCGACACGGCCGTCCCGGCGTTCGCCCTTGACCCCAAGCAGAGCAAGGGTGCGAATCACCCATTCTTCAAGATTATGGACATAGGCACGTACGTCACGACCGCGATTCTTGAGGTCGAGCATCAGGTAAACCGTACGTTGACCCGGCCCGTGATAGGTATATTGGCCGCCACGGCCCGCGTCATAGACAGGAAAACGATCCGGATCGACCAAATCCTCCTGATGGGCGCTGGTGCCGGCTGTATAAAGTGGCGGATGTTCAAGAAACCAAACAAGTTCATTGGCTTCGCCAGCATGGATGGCCTCGGCACGGGCTTCCATTTCGGCAAGGGCTTCGGGGTACGAAACCAACTCGGAGGTGGTGCGCCACTCTAGGATTTGCGCGGTTGGGGCGATGCTTTGCATTTTTCCTGTCAAATAAGTGAAAAGATCCCTTGATCAGGGGTAATCAATTTGCTATCTCCCTTTCCGCGCCAAGGCAAGCCCACTTCGAAACCTCACGGGACTTGCTGCAGACAATATGCGGTCGTGGCGGAATTGGTAGACGCGCAGCGTTGAGGTCGCTGTGGTAGAAATACCGTGGAAGTTCGAGTCTTCTCGACCGCACCATTATCTGGCCCACCCGGGCGACCGGGAAAGCCACGAAAAAGAGCCCGCCAGAAATGGCGGGTTTTTTCGTTTCTGGACCTTCCCCATATATGTCCTACAATGTTCCGGTCAGGCGGTGTCGGGCGATGTCCGGTAATCAACGCAGTTGCGATACAACTGATTGATTTATTGTGCAGTGCCGCGTTGAGAATTATGCAATGCAGCCCATTGGCCGTGCGTTACACTGAGTGCTTCTATCGCAGGGAAAACTGCTTTAGTCTGGGCGTCCCGCTAGAGTGAATTATCAGGATTTAACCATTTCGTGGTTAATTAATGTAAATACCTGAAATTAAAAGGTATTATAATGGCAAATAGAAATGACAAGCTGCGCGAAGCGGCTTTGGACTATCACCGGTATCCCACCCCGGGGAAATTGTCCGTAACGGCAACCACCACACTTGCCAACCAACGTGACCTTGCGCTGGCCTATTCGCCGGGCGTTGCGTTCGCATGTGAGGAAATCGTCAAAAACCCCGATACTGCGGCGGAATTTACCGCTCGCGGCAATCTGGTTGGTGTGATTTCCAACGGTACGGCTGTGCTTGGTCTTGGGCCGATCGGCCCGCTGGCATCCAAGCCGGTGATGGAAGGCAAGGCGGTTCTGTTCAAGAAGTTCGCCAATATCGATGTCTTCGACCTTGAAGTCGCCGAAACCGACCCGCAGAAATTTATCGATATTGTCGCAGCGCTGGAGCCGACTTTCGGGGGTGTTAACCTCGAAGACATTAAGGCACCGGAATGCTTCATCATCGAAAAGGCATTGCGCGAACGCTGCAACATTCCGATCTTCCATGATGACCAGCACGGCACGGCAATTTGTGTGGCCGCGGCCGTCCTGAACGGTTTGCGTGTGACCGGCAAGGATATCAACAAGGTCCGTCTGGTGGCATCGGGTGCCGGTGCCGCGGCACTGGCGTGTTTGAACCTTCTGGTGTCGATGGGCCTGCCCAAGGAAAACATCACGGTCACCGACCGGTTTGGTGTGGTCTATAAGGGCCGTCAGGAAGAAATGGATCCGTGGAAAGCGGAATATGCCATTGAAACCAACGCCCGCACCCTGAGCGATGTGGTCGAAGGTGCCGATATCTTCCTTGGCCTTTCTGCGCCAAATGTCATGGGCGAGGACGAGCTGCGCAAGATGGGCGAACGCCCGATCATCATGGCGCTGGCCAACCCGACCCCGGAAGTATCGCCGGAACTGGTCAAGGAAATCCGCCCCGATGCCGTTATGGCAACCGGGCGTACCGATTATCCGAACCAGGTGAACAACGTTCTTTGCTTCCCGTTCCTGTTCCGAGGCGCGCTTGATGTCGGCGCGACCGAGATCAACGAGGAAATGAAGATTGCCGCGGTAGAGGCAATTGCCGATCTGGCAACCGCCGAAGTGTCGGACGTGGTGGCGACCGCCTATGGCGGGGAGGAGCTTAAATTCGGTCCGGAATACCTTATTCCCAAGCCGTTTGACCCGCGCCTGATGCTTGAAATTCCGCCGCGCGTTGCCAAGGCCGCGATGGATAGCGGTGTTGCAAAACGCCCGATCGAGGATTTCGATCATTACCGTCAGCAGCTTGAAGGCTTTGTCTTCCGGTCCGGTCTGGTGATGAAGCCGGTCTTTGACATGGCGCGTGCGCACAAGAAACGCGTTGTCTATCCCGAAGGCGAATCGCGCCGTGTGCTTCAGGCCTGCCAGGTGCTGGTCGATGACGGTGTGTGCCATCCGGTGGTGATTGGCCGTCGTGAAGTGATCCTTGACCGGATTGCCGAGCTTGGCCTGCGTCTTGTTCCTGATGAACAGATCGAAATTCACGATCCCGATGACAATCCGCATTTCGAACAGGATTGGCAGGACTTCCACAACATCATGGGCCGTCGCGGGATCAACCCGGAATATGCCCGTTCCATCGTGCGTACCCGTCCGACCGTGATTGCGGCCCTGATGCTGCGTCGTGGCGAAGTCGATGCGATGCTGTGCGGCTGTCAGGGCGGTTTCCTGCGTCATCTGCGCTATGTCCGCAACCTTGTGGGCCTGCGCAAAGGTGTCACCGATTTCTCGACCGTCAACATGATGATCATGAAGCAGGGGACATTCTTCCTGACCGATACCTATGTGTCGGTGGATCCGACCCCGGAACATGTGGCCGAAACCACGATCATGGCCGCCGATGTGGTCAAGCGGTTTGGCATCACGCCAAAAGCCGCGCTGATTTCGCATTCCAACTTTGGCAGCCACGAAAACAAGTCGGCCTGCAAAATGCGTGATGCGTTGCAGCTGATCCGCACCCAGGCCCCCGATCTTGAGGTCGAAGGTGAAATGCATGCCGATGCCGCAATTTCGCAGCCGATCCGTGATCGTATCTTCCCGCATTCGATGCTTAAGGGTTCTGCAAACCTTCTGGTGATGCCGACCCTTGATGCCGCCAACATCTCGTACAATCTCGTCAAGATGCTGGGCGACGGTTTGCCGGTTGGTCCGATTCTGGTGGGTGCGGCAAAATCCGCACACGTCGTCAGCCCGTCCATCACGGTGCGCGGTATTGTCAACATGACGGCGATTGCCGTTGTTGACGCGGTGACGCGCAGCCAGGAAGGCCAATAAAAAATAGCCTGAACCCCACTTGAATTATTCGGCGGGGTTCAGACTTTAATCTTCTATCGGGGCCCTTGACCGGGGCCATGTGATAGCGCAGAAACAGCCGTGTCGGGATTTTGATTCTCAACTTCCCGGCGCGGCGTTTTCTTGGCGCAATCGAAATCTGGTGCGGGACCAAAAAGCAGCACATCATTCAGGGAGGGGCAGATGACAGGTCAGGTTGAAGAACTGGACCGTCCGGCGGAAACGTCGACTGGCGATGAATATGTCGATCTGACACCTGAATATGCGCGCGAGATTTTCGACGCGCTTGGTGAAGATGACAGCAACACCGCGTCCGAACTGCTTTCGGAACTGCACTTTGCCGATATTGCCGACTTGCTTGGCTGGGCAAGTTCCAACCAGCGTGCGCAGCTTGTCGAACTGATCCGTCCCGATTTCGATCCGGAATTCCTGACCGAGCTTGATGACGAACTTCGCGAAGAAGTCATCAATCTGCTTGGCACCGATGTGGTGGCCGAGGCCATTACCGAACTGGATTCCGATGACGTCGTTGAGGTCATCGAGGATTTCGACGAGGACGAACAGCGCGAACTTCTGGGTGCACTGTCAGATATCGAACGTGCGCGTGTTGAAGAAGCGCTGTCCTATCCGGAATATACCGCCGGCCGTATCATGCAGCGCGAGCTGGTGGCGATCCCTGATTACTGGTCGGTCGGCCAGACGATCGACTTCCTGCGTTCGGCCAAGAGCCTTCCGGATGATTTCTATGACATCATTGTTGTCGATCCGCGCTATAGCCCGGTCGGGATCGTGCCGCTGTCGCGTGTGATCCGCACCAACCGGCCGGTTCTGGTGCGCGATGTCATGGAATCAGAAGAAATGCGCACGGTTCTGGTTACCGAGGAACAGGAAAACGTCGCCCATCTGTTCCGTCAGCGCGACCTTATTTCCGCCCCGGTGGTTGATGACAGCGGCCGTCTGGTCGGTGTGATCACGGTCGATGACGTCGTTGACGTTATCGATGAGGAATATGAAGAAGACATGATGCGTCTTGCCGGGGTTGGCGAGGAGGATGACCTTTCCAGTGCCATCCTTGATACCACGCGGTCGCGCTTTACCTGGCTTCTGGTCAATCTGGGCACCGCGATCATGGCGTCGCTTGTGATCGGGATGTTCGAAGGAACGATTCAGCAGCTGGTGGCACTTGCCGTTCTGATGCCGATTGTTGCATCGATGGGCGGCAATGCCGGCACCCAGACCCTGACCGTTGCGGTGCGTGCGATTGCCACCCGTGAACTGACCAGCACCAACGCCTGGCGCGTCATCCGCAAGGAAGTGGCCGTGTGCGGGCTGAACGGGCTTGCCTTTGCCGTGCTTTCGGGGGCGGTGACCTGGTTCTGGTTTGGTGATGTCATGCTTGGCGCTGTGATTGGTGTGGCAATGATTGTCAATTTGCTGTTTGCCGGATTGTTCGGAGCGCTGATCCCGCTTGGGCTTGAGCGCGCAGGCATTGACCCGGCGGTATCGTCATCGGTGTTCCTGACGACGATTACCGATGTGGTCGGCTTCTTTGCCTTTCTGGGACTGGCCGCGGCATTCCTGCTTTAGGACCGGACATCGCACACCAAAAATAAAAAGCCCCGCCTCAGTCCGAGCGGGGCTTTTGTCATTTCGTCATGGCATTATGGCATTTCGCATGACAGGAACCGCAAAAGGCCCAGCAGCCAGCATAGCTTTACTTGCCGGACTGTTCATCCTGTTTGGGTTTTGATTTGGGTTGAGCCCGCGTCGAGCTTTTCTGACGGGTCAGGAGTTCCGTCGTGTCCTGCGCATCAAGCGGGGCTGAAAGCAGGAAGCCCTGCATTTCATCGCAATCGGCGGCTTGCAGGACGGCCAGCTGTTCTTCGGTCTCAACACCCACGGCAACGACTTTGCGGTTCAGGCTTTTGCACAGGCGGATTGCCGGCTGCAAAATGCTGTTTTCGGGCTGTTCATCGAGTGAAAGATTAAACAGCGATTTTGACAGCTTGATACGCTGTACAGGGAAGCGTTTCAGATAGCGCAAGGACGTGTTGCCAGCCGCAAAATGATCAAGTGTCAGGCCAATGCCCGCCTCGGCAAAGCGATAGAACTGGCCAAGTGCCCGTTCGGGTTCGCGCATGGCGATGTCTTCGGATACCTCGATCTCGATCATGGCCGCATCAATTTCATGTTCTGTGGTCAGATCCATGATGTTCTTGATCAGGTCGGCCTGAATGAACTGGCGGCTTGAAACGTTCAGCGCAATCGGAACCGGGACATATCCCTGTGCCCGCCAGTCGGACAGTTGCTTGCACACGGTTTCAATGATCCATTGACCAAGCGGGGACAGCAATCCGGTGCGATCGGCAACCGCGATGAAGTCGGGCGGCAGGCGGCGTTTGCCACTGTCATCGATCCAGCGCAGCAATGCTTCGAACCCGGTCAGGCTGCGATCCGATGTCCGGTAGCGCGGCTGATATTCCAGCACAAAGCGTTTTTCATCCACCGCACGGCGCAACTGCGTTTCCATCGACAGGCGCGCATGCATGACGTTGTTCATTGTTTCAACAAAGAAGCAATAAGACGATTCTGCCGATTTTTGCGCGCGATACATTGCCGCATCGGCATTGGCCAGCAATTGCGACGGCGCACGCGCGTCATTGGGATAAAGGGCAACGCCGACACTTACATGCAGCCGGATTTCATCACCGGTTGCCGTCTGAATGGGTTGCGACATGGCTTCGACGACACGTTCGGCGACCAGTGCGGCACCTTCGGCTTCTGACAGGTCGGTTGCGATGATCGCAAACATGTCGCCGGAAAACCGCGCACAGGTATCCTTTTCACGCACGGTCGCGCGTAGACGCCCGGAAATGGTCCGAAGGGTTTCATCCCCGATATCTGCACCAAAGCGATCATTGATCGCGCGGAAATTGTCGATATCGACCACCAGAACCGACAACAGCTTTTCATAGCGTTTGGCATGCGCAACCGCCTGATTAAGGCGGTCTTCAAACAGTGCGTGGTTTGGCAATCCGGTCAGCGGATCATGGGTTGCCAGATACCGCAAACGATTGACCGATGCATTGGCAGCCGGATTGTGATGCAGGGTGATATCGACGCAATCGGCATTGGTCGTCGATGGCTTCATCGACAGATTGCAGACGACATGAACGCCCTCGGCGCTGCGCACAATCCATTCACGGCGCAATTCTTCGTCACCGCGATTGATCGCAAGCAGCATCTTTTCCTGTGACCGGCGCGATGCGGTGCCGTCCGACTGGAATTCGGGGGCCAGATTGTAAAACCGGATAAAGCCGTAATCTTCTTCGCGCAGGTCAAAGAATTCGGCGGTTTCGGGTGACATCGATTTCAGGTGACCATCAAGCTTGGTAATCGACAGCGCCAGATCATTGATGTCATCACCGGCATTGATGTGATGCATGGTCCGGCGGCCCGCCGGTCTTTGCCGGTTACAAAGCATGAAGATCAGAACGGTGAATATGACGGTCGCCGTTCCCCCGAACACAAGAATCAGTTCAGGATTGATGGTGCTCTGTGTTGCCAGTTTCGGATCGGCAATCACATCAACCAGCCATTGGCGCCCGACGATTTCGACCGGTACGGTACGCTGCAACAATTCATTGTCGCCTTCGCCGCGGATTTCAAACAGGACGGTGTCACCTTCGCGGACGCGAACGGTGTAATCTTCGACCTGTTCGGTATTGATCACTGCTGCCAGCATGGACCGGATGCGAAACGCACCGTTAATCACGCCGATAATTTCCCCATCCCGCCCGAGGACCGGGCTATAGGCGGCAAAACCGCGCCCGCCCTGAAGAAGTTCAAGTGTCGGAGTGATCTGGGTGCGGCGTTGATCAAGTGCGATATCAAGCACGGGACCGGCAACCGGATGACGTTTAAGGTCGGCACCGATCGCGGGCACATTGCCCTTGATCGGGGCGACATACAGAATGATGTAGTTGGGCGAAATCCAGTTGATGGCCTGAAGTGCGGGGAAGCGGCTTTGTAACGGCGTTGCAATCGACAGATATGCGCGTTCGTCTTCCGGTGCGCCGTCCTGCCAGTTATCGGCAAAACTTTCGAGCACAGCCAGATTGCTGGTGACGATCTGATTGACCTGCTGGGCAACAGCATTGGCGGTGATCTGGGCCGCAGACAGCAAAATGGTCCGGCGGTTGTTTTCAAACGTCTGCCAGAAAAAGAATGTCACTGAGGCAAAGAAAAGAGCCGTCAGAAAACCAGCCACCAAGGCCCGCTTTTTCAAACGGGTCGTTTGCGTGGATGTGTTTTCGTCGGCTTGCTTGTTTTCTTCTTCCATATCTCCCCCATACGTGACCCGCCAAACAGGTCCCCCGACCCGTCAATACGCGCAGAAAACGTTTCCGTCGCGCCATTTGCGCTGATCATCAAACCCATGATGTCGCACAAATGGTGTCGTGTCACGCGGCCGATTAACAGTTCCCTGTATGTTTTATGGTGTTATTCTTACACGATTTTAAGGGTTTGGTCGCGTTCATTTGCGGATAAATTTTCGCGTCATGGTAATGCTGCCCCGGCCTGTATGGCGATTGCGCGACGTGATCGGGAGATAAATCTTTGATCGCCCCTGTTCGCGGTGCGTCAACTGGTGTATCTCAGGCGGGCATCTGACAGTGGCGTCGATCTGTCAGGCAAAGCGTGACAAAGATCACCCCCGAGAGAGAATTTATGAAACATCATCATCGCAATCCCCGGGCCCGCGGGGGACGCAAGCGTCAGCCGTCGCGGCGCGATCCGTTGATTGGTTTTGAAGCGCCGGTCACAATCGAACAGGTTGGGGCGCGTGGTGATGGTATCGCCCATGTCCAGGCGCCGGACGGCAAGTCCGTGCTGGTCTATGTCGATTGCGTTTTGCCCGGGGACGAGGTGCGTGTCGCCCTGCGCCAGAAGCGCGGTGATGGCTATGGCGCCGAAGTCATCGAGGAACTGAAAAGAAGCCCCGCATTCAATCCGCCGCGCTGTTCGCATTTCAAGGAATGCGGTGGCTGCGCGCTTCAGCATATGAATGATGATGATTACCGCGCCTGGAAACACGACAAGGCCAGAACGGCGGTTGTACGGGCCGGGATTGACCCCGAAGATGCCGATGACCTGATTGCCGATGTTGAAATCTCCCCGCCGGCAAGTCGCCGACGGGCCGGTTTTTCGGTTCATGTCGGGGCGTCTGGCGTGTTTGTCGGCTTCCATGGCCGGTTCAGCCATACTGTTCTCAATGTTCCGGATTGCGTGGTTTTGCGCCCTGAGCTGATGGCATTTCGCGAAGCATTCGTGACGTTTCTGTCCTCCTGTCCGCCCGATCAGGCGCGCGACATCAAGGAAGTCTTTGTCACGCATGCCGATAATGGGCTTGATGTTCTGATCCATGCGACAGCCGATCCTGATCTTGATATGCGTCAGGACCTGGCGGAATTTGCAGACAGTCTGAATATTGCCCGCCTGAGCTGGAAGGTCGGTGATCGCCCCGACGAACCGGTTGCGGCCCGTCATACGCCAACGGTCGGTTTTGAAAATGTCGATGTGCCGATTGCCCCGGGCGGCTTTTTGCAGGCCACCCGCGAAGGTGAACAGTCACTCGTCACGGCCCTTAAGGCCGCACTGGCCGATATTGCCCCCAAACAGGTGGCCGATCTGTTTTGCGGGGTTGGAAGTTTCACCTTTGCCTTGGCCCTTTCCGGGAAACGGCGTTCGGTCACCGCGGTTGAAAGCGATCCGCGTGCCGTTGAATTGCTGCAATATGCGGTCGGACAATCAGGAAGCCCGATCAAGGTCGTCAAACGGGATCTTTTCCGACAGCCCTTGACCGCGACCGAATTGGCGGGATTTGATCTGGTTGTGTTTGACCCGCCGCGCGCCGGGGCGCTTGCCCAGTGCGAGGAACTGGCGATTGGTGGCCCGGAATGGGTTTTGGCCGTTTCGTGCAATCCGGCGACATTCACCCGTGACATGCGGGTGCTGCGCAATGGCGGTTATGAAATCCAGAAAATCGTCCCGGTCGATCAGTTCCTGTGGTCATCGCATCTTGAACTGTTTGCGGTATTGCGACGCACAAAGGCCGCTTGATCAGGGATCGATTCGGCGCCGATTTATGGTGCGGTTGGGGCCGGTATCACCTTTGATGCGGGTCGATCAGGCCGGAAATCCCGATATCGCGCGCCGATTGTGCATTTGCGCTTAATGTTTAACGCCGAATAATCTATACTAATGGCTGGTATTTCCGCCGGACACCAGGAAGGTCAGGCGGGCAAAAGTTTGAAAGCATTTCAAATTCTTTGTCCGCGCAGCATGTAGTTGCCTCGCCGGCTTGTTTGTGCGGAAAAGCGATGGAACCACTGGCCAGCCAGCTTACGATCTATACCAATACTGCGCGTGCAATCGCACCGCAGAACAGGTTGATTGCGGGCGATGCGAACCAGTCTGCCACCAATGCCGGATCCGCCGGGCGCAATACCGATGCGGTGCGCGGCGCAAATTACACATCTGAAAAGCTGCGTGGCACACTTGGCAGTGCCAGCGATCTGGTCTCGCAGGCTGCAAATGATCTGTCACGGATCGGCGATGCGCTTGATGAAATAGATGCGCTGATCAAAACCGCCGAAGAAAATCCGACCCTTTCACGGCAACAACGCGCCCAGCTTAATGCCCAGATCGAAGATTATCTGACCTCAATCGACGATATCGCGGCAAATAGCAGCTATGACGGTCGCAATCTTTTGGCCGAAGACCAGACCATCACCGTTCAGGCCGGTTCGGGAACCTCGTCGGATAACCGGATCAATGTCGATCTGTATGCGTCATCGGCCGATGATCTGGCAGCGGGTTTGTCATCGATTGACCTGTCGGATGTGGCGGGCGTCACCGATGCACGCACCCGCATTGACGAGGCGCAGCAAGCCCTTCGTGATCGTGAAATCTCGCTGGCGGCTGATGGCGGCAGCATATCGATTGCCCGTGATCAGAATCGTATTTCGCAGGTTGCCGGTGACAACATTGTCCAGGCGCAGCTGGCCGCAAATGATGCTTCGACGGCTGACGATGTGCAGGCCAGAATTTCTGAAAACCTTCAGGCCTATCTGGGGGATATCGCCAGTCAGCTTGCCAACCAGACCGTGACGGTCGGTGGCTTTGCCCTGCCGGAACCGCAACCTGATCCGTTCCTTGAACAGAATGACACGGCAGCCTTTGATCCGAATTCTGATGACGATACCGGCTTTGAAACCGGATTTGGCGGCACGACACCAACCAGCCCCGCAGGCACACGAACCACCAGCACGCCGGTCTTTGGTGGTTATGACAGTGGTGGTCAGGCAACCTCAAGCGGCGGTGGCGGCAATTCACAGCGCCCAAGCCGGGTGTCCGTTGATGCCTGATGCCGCACCGGGCTATGGCGGGATTATTGCCCTGAACCGGTGAACTTTTTGGGGCACAGGGCAATGACGGCACCGGAAGTCATCACCCTTAGTTGCCCACAACCATTTGGCCGTATTCAGGTGATTACAATCAGTCGGTCAATTGCGATGACACGCGCATCCCGGGCCGTGAAGGTGATTGAGCGGGACGTGCTTTGGAAATGGACGGGGCGTGGCGACCTAGCCTTCGACGGTTTCATCCTCATAGACGCCCCAGAACCCGTGACGGGGGGCCCAGCCTTCGAAATCGCCAAAGCGCAGTTGACACCAGTTCAGGTTAGCGGGGCAATCTTCGATGCGACCGATGACACTGGCCGAAACCATGGCTATTTTCCGGGCGTTTTCATCTGCTGCGGAATAAAGCGTGATGCTGTCATCGGTAACGATGACATGACGTGACCCGACCAAAAGACTTTGGTGAACCCAGCCTTCGCTGCCTTCCCAGTCGCGGACCTTGCGCCATGTATCAAATTCCGAAACGACTTCCATCGGCATGTTGCGGCGATGATAGATCCAGACCTTCGGGTATCGCAAACCCGGGCCCGAACGCAGAAATACCTTGTCTGACCGCAGTGCGACAAATCGCGGAATGGGCAAGCCGGATTCTTGTGCGCTGGCCACGATCGGGGTGGTCAGGCTGCCCAAAATCGCCAAAGCCATGAAGCGATACAGAAATTTGCGCAAAATCTGCGGCATCGTGTTGGTATTCCTTCGTTTATTTTCTCTGACAGCGTCCTGCCAGAGCTCTTCTTTGTGTAATAAAATTACAAAAACTGCGTCAAAATCCTTGCTTTTGTACCTTTGAGCGTGGCATCACTGCAATGCGGCAGGGCACAAAAGCGCGTCATGCCACATTTTGTCAGAAAAAGAGTTAAAAGACCGCATAGGATCGGCAGATGACCAAGAAAAAACCGCTTGTCGTCGTAACCCGGAAACTGCCGGAAGCGATTGAAACCCGCATGATGGAATTGTTCGATGCGCGTCTGAATATTGATGACGCTGCAATGAGCAAACAGGAACTCATTGATGCCGTCAAAGAGGCCGATGTTCTGGTGCCGACCGTGACGGACAAGATTGATGCGGCCGTGCTTGCCCATGCGGGGCCGAACCTTAGACTGATTGCCAATTTCGGGACCGGTGTTGATCATGTGGACCTGCAAACAGCGCGGTCGCGCGGGATTACGGTTACCAATACCCCCGATGTCCTGACCGAAGACACCGCCGACATGACCATGGCGCTGATCCTGTCGGTTTCGCGCCGCCTTGCCGAGGGCGAGCGTCTTATCCGCAAAGGCGAATGGGCCGGATGGGGGCCGACACTGATGCTGGGGCATCGTATCTGGGGCAAGCGTCTGGGGATTGTCGGCATGGGCCGTATTGGCCGTGCGCTGGCGCGCCGTGCCAAGGGGTTTGGTCTGTCTGTGCATTACCATAACCGTCGGCGCGTTCATCCAGAGATCGAAGACGAACTTGATGCGACCTATTGGGAAAGCCTGGATCAGATGTTGGCACATGTCGATATCGTTTCGGTCAACTGCCCGCATACGCCAGCAACCTATCATCTGTTGTCGGCACGCCGTCTTAAGCTGATGCAGCCGCACGCCATTCTGGTTAACACGGCACGCGGGGAAATCGTTGATGAACCGGCCCTGACGCGGATGCTGGCCGATGGCGAGATCGCCGGTGCCGGCCTTGATGTGTTCGAACACGAACCGGCGGTTAATCCCAAATTGCTGGAACTGCAAAATGCAGTTCTGTTGCCGCATATGGGATCGGCGACCATCGAAGGCCGTGTTGATATGGGCGAAAAGGTTCTGATCAATATCAAGACCTTTGTTGATGGTCACACACCGCCAGACCGGGTGATCGAAGGCCTTCTGTGACCCGGTTACAGTCCGGTTTTTCAAAATCCGACCAACAAATTTCGGCACGTCACCACATCTGAAATGTGTGGTGACGTTGCCAATTGCGTGCATGGCTACAGTCTGTAATTGCGCTGCGGTGCAGCATGGTTATGATTGATGCCGGGTTCGAATTCGGCAGCAGGTGCTTTGATGGCGTCACGCAATGGTTCCAACAACGGTCAGTCTTCGCAGGACAAAACAGCACCCGCAGCCTGGCATGGTCTTGCCATCGATGCGGTCTGTGATCAGCTTGAATGCGATCGCACCGGACTTTCCCATGACGCCGTTATTGCCCGCCAAAGCCAATATGGCCCAAACAGTCTGCCGACGGCCAAACCCAAAAGCGCGCTCGTACGTTTTGCCAGGCAATTCAACAATCTTTTGATCTATGTATTGCTGATTGCGTCATCGGTAACCGCGATGATGGCGCACTGGATCGACACGGTGGTTATTCTGGCGGTGTGCTTTTTGAATGCGACTATCGGCTTCATTCAGGAAGGCAAGGCCGAAGAAACGCTGCGCGCCATCAAGAACATGCTTTCGCCAAGCGCATCGGTGCTGCGCGATGGTCAGCGCAAGACAATTCCGACCACCGAACTCGTCCCGGGGGACGTTGTGCGCCTCGAAGCAGGGGACCGCATCCCGGCGGATATTCGACTTTTCATGGTCAAGAATTTCGGGGTGCTTGAATCTGCCCTGACGGGGGAATCCCTGGTGGTTACCAAAAATGCCGATCCGGTGGCAAGGGAAGCAGCCCTTGGTGATCGCAAATCGATGGCCTATGCCGGAACACTGGTTACCACCGGTCAGGCCCAGGGGCTGGTGGTGGCAACCGGATTCCAGACAGAAATCGGCAAAATCAACCGTCTTCTGGGCGATGTCGCGGCCCTGACCACGCCGCTTCTGCGACAAATGAGCCAGTTCGCCAAGATCCTGACCGGCATCATTTTGCTGGTTGCGGTGATGGTATTTGCCTTTGGCGTTGTGGTGCAGGGCATGAGCATCGACGCCACCTTTGTCGCGGTCGTCAGTTTGACCGTGGCCGGCATCCCAGAAGGTTTGCCCGCCATTCTGACCATCGCGATGGCGATCGGTGTTCAGCGCATGGCCGGCCAGCACGCCATCATCCGGCGATTGCCGGCGGTGGAAACGCTGGGCGCGGTATCGGTAATCTGTTCGGACAAGACCGGGACACTGACGCGCAATGAGATGACGGTGCAATCGGTCTGGATGCCTGATTGCAATGTGAATGTTTCCGGGATCGGCTATGACCCGCATGGCGGCTTTGTTGCCAGTGGGGTCGAACAGGATGCCGATGACATTCCAGGCTTGGCGCTTCTGACCCGCGCGGCCATGTTGTGCAACGATGCCAAACTGGTGCGCAAGGACGATGCGTGGAACGTCCTTGGCGATCCGATGGAAGGTGCGCTTCTGGTTCTGGCGATGAAGGCGGGGTTTGATCATGACCGGCTTGATGAAACCGTTCCGCGTCTTGATGTTCTGCCATTTGATTCCAGCTACAAATACATGGCGACCCTTCATCATGATCATGCGGGGCACAAACTGATTGTTGTCAAAGGTGCGCCGGATCGTCTGGTTGCCATGGCAAGCCATCAGCGCAACAGCGATGGCCAGGATCATGAAATTGATCGGGAAAAATGGACTGCCGGGATCGCCGGACTTGCCGCACAGGGCATGCGTGTTCTTGCGGTTGCCATTCGCGAAATGCCAGCAAGCCATCAGGAATTGACATTTGATGATGTCGAAAACGGGCTTGTGATGATCGGGTTGCTGGGGCTTGTTGATCCGCCACGCCCCGAAGCAATCAGCGCGGTGGCAAATTGTCGGCAGGCCGGCATTCGCGTCAAAATGATTACCGGCGATCACGGCATTACCGCACAGGCGATCGGGGCACAGCTGGGTCTTGAAAATACCGAACGCTACCTGACCGGCCCCGAAATTGATGCGATGAGCCAGGCCGACCTTCAACAGGCCATCGAAACCACAGACATTTTTGCCCGCACCAGCCCGGAAAACAAATTGCAACTGGTTATGGCGTTGCAGGCCGCAGGACGGGTGGTGGCGATGACCGGGGATGGCGTCAATGATGCCCCGGCACTCAAACGGTCCGATGTCGGCATCGCCATGGGCATATCGGGCACCGAGGCCGCAAAGGAAGCCGCCGAAATGGTGCTGGTCGATGATAATTTTGCCTCTATCGTCAATGCAGTACGCGAAGGACGCACGGTTTACGACAACCTGAAAAAATCGATCACGTTCCTGTTGCCGATCAATGGTGGGGAAACGCTTGGTGTTCTGGTTGCGCTGATGATGGGCGTCGTTTTGCCGATTTCGCCGTTGCAAATTCTTTGGGTCAATATGGTCAGTTCAATCGGGTTGGCATTGTCGCTGGCCTTTGAAAAGGCCGAACCCGACCTGATGGCACGCAAGCCGCGCAATGTTGCCGAACCGGTTTTGTCGGGCTTTCTGGTCTGGCGTATTGTGTTTGTGTCGCTGTTATTCATGGCGGGCATTTTTGGATCATTCGAACTGGCGCTGATGCAAGGGGCATCTGTTGAAACTGCGCGTACGGTTGCGGTCAATGTTCTGGTCGCGATGGAAGTCTTCTATCTTTTCAGTGTGCGTTATCTTGGTGGTACATCCTTGACCTTGCGCGGCATGGTCGGGACGCGACCGGTTTTGATTGCCATATCGTCGGTCTTTGTCCTGCAACTGATCTTTACCTATGTGCCGGTGATGCATTTCCTGTTTGAAACCCGACCGGTCAGCATTGTGGCGGGCATCGGGATCATTGGGGCCGGGATCGGGCTGTTTGTCATTCTGGAACTGGAAAAACTGGTGATCCGTGTTGTTACGGATCGAATTGGCAAAACGTGACCATTTTCTTTTAGACGCAGAGCGACTATCACTATCTCAAACATGATTTTTTGAGGATGATTTCGAATGCGCAGCGTCTTTGAACCAGCTCAGCATACAACGGTTCCGGTTACCGGTTCGGATCAGGTTTTTCCTGTGAACCGCATTTTCTGTATTGGTAAGAACTATGCCGAACATGTGCGCGAAATGGGGTCTGACCCGTCTGATACCCCGCCATGTGTTTTCATGAAACCGGCCGATTGCCTTGTGGTTGGTGATGGTGATCTGCCCTATCCGTCGGCAACCGATGATCTGCATTACGAAGGCGAACTGGTGGTTGCCCTGTCCAAGGGGGGCAAGGATCTTGACCGTGCGGCGGTCGAAGATGCGATTTTCGGATATGCGGCCGGACTTGATATGACGCGCCGCGATGTTCAGGCCGGTCTCAAGGAACGCCGTTTGCCGTGGGACATGGCAAAATCCTTTGACGGTTGTGCGGCGATTTCGGAAATCAAGCCGAAAGCCGATGCCGGTAACCCGCATGCCACCAATCTGAAACTTTCGGTCAATGGGGATGTGCGCCAGAATGACACCACTGCGAAAATGATCTGGCCGGTTGTCGATGCGCTGGTGCATCTGTCCACACTGATCGAATTGAAGCCGGGTGACCTTCTGTTCACCGGTACGCCCGAAGGTGTCGGTCAGGTTGTGCGCGGTGACCGTATGGATCTGGTGATTGCCGATGTTGCGGAACTGTCGGTAACGCTGAAATAAGCCTTTTGGTTTTTATAGACTTTCCGGGGTTGTGGGGCAGGGGCCTTTCCCCAACAAGACTTGAACGGAGCCCGTTTTGAAGATTGTAAGTTGGAATATCAATTCCGTGCGCCTGCGCATCGAACAGGTGGTCCGGTTTCTCGAAGACCAGCAACCCGATGCATTGTGCCTTCAGGAATTGAAATGCCCGGATGAACATTTCCCGCATGAGGCATTCGAAGCCGCCGGGTATGTTCATCGCCATAACCATGGCATGAAAAGCTATAACGGTGTGGCAATCGTATCGCGATTGCCCTTCGTTGAAACCGACATCACTCATTTCTGTGGCAAGGAAGATCGCCGCCACTGCATGGCGAAATTCGAAAACGGTGTCGAGCTTCACAATTTCTATATCCCGGCAGGCGGTGATGAACCGGATCCGGCGATCAATGAAAAATTCGCCCACAAACTGTCCTTCATCGATGAAATGACCAATTGGTGGTCCGATCGGCGTGCCGCAGACCCGAACCGCAAGGCGGTTCTGGTCGGGGATTTCAATATCGCGCCGTCGGAAAATGATGTCTGGTCGCACAAGCAGCTTCTGCGTGTCGTCAGCCACACCCCGATCGAGGTCGAAATTCTCGAAAAGTTCCGTCAGTCCGGCGATTTCATTGATTCGGTTCGTGAAGTCGTGCCCGAACCCGAAAAGCTTTTCAGCTGGTGGAGCTACCGGGCGCGCGACTGGCGTGCAAGCAACAAGGGACGCCGTCTTGATCATGTCTGGATGACACCGAACATGGCCGGCACGGTCCGCACCGCATCGGTCTATGACCTTGCGCGTGATTGGGAAAAGCCGTCCGACCACGCACCGGTGGTTGTCGAATTCAATTTGTAATCACGGCTGGACCATCACACTTCCAAACAGCGGGCCCGGGTCATCCGGCCCGCTGTTTGTCATTTGAAATAACTTGATTGTCCTGCCAATCAGCGCAACTCTTTGGGGAGTATGAAGCAGGACAGGTGCCCATAAGGTCAATGTCGCACCGTTTCGATGACTAATTACGCAGGATACGGGCAATGAAAAAGATACTGTTTGGTTTGGCAGCGATCATCGTACTGGTCGTGGGCGGGCTTGTTTATGTCTATGTCAATCTTGATGACATCGTGAAAACGACGATCGAAAAGGCCGGAACGCGGGTGACCCTTGCGGATGTGACGGTCGATGCCGTATCGATCGAGACAACGCAAAATACTGCGGCCATCAAGGGGCTGGTGATCGGCAATCCCGAAGGATACAAAACCGACCATGCCTTTTCACTTGGCAATATTTCGGTACGTCTTGATGGATCGACACTGACCAGCGACACCATCCGCATCATCGAAGTGGTGGTGGATGCGCCAAGTGTGACCTATGAACTTGGCAATGGCAGTTCCAACATCGCGACCATTCAGCGCAACGTGGAAAGCTTTGTCCATCGTGTTTCCGGTCCGTCCGGTGGTCAGGGCACAGATGACAGTGCTGCTGGCGAAGACGCCGCGTCCGGGCCCAAAATCATCATTGATAATGTGTATGTGCGCAACGGCAATGTCGGTGTTTCCGCTGCATTGCTTCAGGGCAAGTCATTGTCGGCCAATCTTCCGGAAATTCATCTCAAGGACGTTGGCAAGGAAGATAACGGCGCAACGCCGGCCGAAGTTGCCGGTGAAATCCTGACCGCGATCAACGCATCGGTGTTCAAGGCGGTTTCAAACCTTAATGTTGATGGTCTGCTGCAAGGTGTTGGTGATCTTGGCAAGGGCGTTGTCGGTGCAGTCGGTGCCGTTGGCGGTGCAGCCGGAACAGGTGGCGAGAAACTAAAAGACGGCGCCAATGCGCTTGGCGGGGCTGTCAAAGGATTGTTTGGCGGATCGTCCGACTGATCTTTTCTTTCTGCCGGATTTCCGGGACATATAATCAATCATGTAATCAATCATGGCCTGATCGGGTAAACGCCCGGTCAGGCTTTTTTATGCGTTTTGCAACAGCTTGTGACCTGTTCGGGGAATGGGGCGGGATAAAATCGCGCGGGATCAATGGTCTGTGTTCGACCGTGAAGTATGAAGATTGTGAATTTTCTCTATCCCACTGCTTTTTTTCATGAAATTGACTTCTATATATCCTTGGATAGGGGTAATTATATCCCCGTCCATGTTGTGATGATGCGTTCGGGATATGAACTGGTTTCACATCCTTCTATTCGGGGTCGGTTCCGGGATCTGAGGCACCGGGGATCTGATCGATGGCAAACAGAACATGGAAAAACAGACAGGCAAAAACGACCTGTCAGGTGCATGTAAAAATCCGTCACATGATGACGCCAACATCACCGTCAAAAAATTGGGATTGGGATCAAAATGTCGGTCAGACAAGGAGTAATACCGATGAAAGCTAAACTGCTCGCTGTTGTGTCCGCCGCTGCCTTCTTGAGCGCGTGTGCAAATATGAACATTCCAGGGGTACGTGAGATGGCTGACGAAGGGTCGGCATTTGACGCAGCCCTCCATCAGAATTACGCCGACCTTGCCCAGGCAGAATATGACGAAGCCGATTGGGCGGATGCGCGGTACTTCACCAGCCGTGCCAAAATGGCTGCAATGAGCCAGGATACCGGCCCGCAGATGATTTCCGAACGTTCCCTGCCTGAAGGCAGCACCGGTGAAGTCGAAGTCGCGCGCAGCGACCTTCTGGCGGCACTTGATGCCGGTGGCCGTGAAAAGGCCGCAACGGCTGCTGCACGGGCACAGGCAAGCTTTGATTGCTGGTTGCAGGAACTTGAAGAAAACATTCAGCAGGAAGACATCGACAATTGCCGTGCCGCCTTCTATCAGGCGCTGGCAATTGTTCAGGCTGAAATCGACACCGCACCGGCCCCGGTTGCCGCGATGGCAATGCCGGTTCCGATGAATGTCTATTTCGGCTTTGACAGTGCCACAATTGACGGCAAAGCTATGTCGGTCATTAACGGGATTGTCGAAGCATATGGCAAATACGACCCGGCTGCGATCAGCCTGGTTGCCTATGCCGACCGTGCCGGCGATGCAATGTATAACGATATTCTTGCAAAATCGCGTGTCGATGCGGTTGTAAAGGCGCTTCGTGATGGTGGTGTTCCGGCAAGCAAGCTTGCGATCAGCATCAGCGGCGAAGCCAATGTTCCGGTCGCAACCGAAGACGGTGTGGCCGAACAGGGTAACCGTGTCGTTGTTGTCACCTTCAAAGACAGCATGTAAGCACGTCAACGCAACAAGGGGATTTCATCCATGCGTCTTTTGATCGCACTACTTCTGCCCTGGTTACTGTTCTTTACCATCGGGCGTCCAATCGCAGGCGTTATCTGCCTGATTTTGCAGATTACCCTGATCGGCTGGGTACCGGCGGCGATCTGGGCTGTCTATTCGCTTAGTCAGTACAATACTGACAAGAAAATCAGCAGTGCCATGGGTGGCGGTCAGGACTAACTGACTGTGTTTGCCCCATATGGGCCAAACAGACATTCCCAAGAATAAAGGCAGGCCTTCGGGCCTGCCTTTTTGATTGTCCGGACGTGTGGTCGGGGCCGCTGGCATCAACGCAGATGGCGTCTGACCCCGCCGACAAAACGCCCGATCAGGCGCGACACAACCAGCCGGGTGATCATAAAGCTCGTCACGGCAAGGGCGGCGGGCCAATACCATGCCTGAACTTCCGGACGGGTACTTTGATCAACCAGCCCGTAAATGACGGCAGCCATCGCGCTTGCGGCAATAAAGGCGGTCCGTCTGCGATAGCGCGCAATAAAGGGGCCAAGCATCCACATTGATCAGTGCTGACCGCCGCCAATGTCGCGCGCAAGGCGGGCGGCAAAATCATCGGTCATGCCCGATACATAATCCAGGATCACCAGACACAGATCATAAAGCGACGCTCCGATCGGCATGGCATCATTGCCGATCAGTTCCCGAACACGTCCGGCCCGATAGGGAATGTCTGCTTCGGATCGGGCTTTGTGGACTTCAAGTGCGGTTTTGCAGAATGTCTCAAGCAGGGTTTCAAGATGGGCAAAGGCGCCGACCTCGATCTGGACCTTGCGGCGGTTCAGGATGATCTGTTTCTCCGAGAATGACTTGGCAGTGGCGATCAGCTCGTTATAGGGGCCATCGGCACAGGCAAGAAGATCATCTTTCCACACACCTGCCAGAAGTTCTTCTTCGTGGCGGACAAAGGCATCGACAAGCGCATCAAGAAGACCCGACATGATCTTGCCGCGCAGGAAGGATATCTTGCGGCTGATATTCTGTTCGCGGTGATATTCGGCGGGAAGGTCCCCTTCGATACAGGGGCGCAGCATCTTTTCCAGCGTCTCGAATTCCACCAGTTCAAGCTCGACCCCGTCTTCGATATCAATCAGGGCATAGCAAACATCATCGGCGGCCTCGACCAGATAAACCAGCGGATGGCGGCAAAATGCCTGATCGCTTGTCCGGATCAGACCGGTGGCATCGGCCACTTCCTCAAGCAGTGCGAATTCCTTCTGGAATGTCCCGAATTTCTTTTTCTGGGGAAACGGGCTTCCCGATGCCGACCACGGATATTTCAGGAAACTTGCCAGCGTCGCATAGGTCAGCCGCATCCCCCCATCATACAGACCAGTCCGTTTGTTGGTCAAAAGCCGGAACCCTTGCGCATTGCCTTCATAGGTCGTCAGATCGGCAAACTGTTCGCGGGACAGGCTGCCGGTAAAGGCCGGGTCGGCATCGATAAACCATTGGCGGATGGCATATTCACCGGCATGGCCAAATGGCGGGTTGCCGATATCATGACACAGGGCGGCGGCCTGAACGATGGCGGCCATGTGATCGGGGTCGATGGTATCAGGCAGGCTGCCCTTTTCCGAAAGACGATGACCAACCATCAGGCCAAGCGACCGGCCGATACAGGAAACTTCAAGGCTGTGGGTCAGGCGGGTATGGACATTGTCATTTTCGGGCAACGGGTGAACCTGGGTCTTGCGTTGCAGGCGCCGGAACGCGGCAGAGAAAATGATGCGGTCGTAATCCTTGTGAAAATCGGACCGGCCAAAAGCGCCGACACTTGAATGACGGGTGCCAAGCCGTGCGGGTGACAACAGTTTTTGCCAGTTCATCATCGCAGTCATGGTGTTTTGGGCCTTCCCGTCGGTTCCGAGCTTCTTTCAAATGTGGGGCCTTTATGCCCGTTGTTGGTAAATAAGCATTTTAAATTTTGCCGATATGCAAAAGAAAACGGCGCATCCGGGGATGCGCCGTTCGCAATGTCGGTGGGCGGGCTGGATTATGCACCCAGACCCTTTTCCATGATCAGGTCCAGACGACGGGCAAAGCTGACCGGATCGGGCAAGGCTTCGCCTTCGAGAATGCGGGCCTGATCAAGCAGCAACTGGGCCGCGTCATTGAGAATCGGTGCCTCGGCATCCTTGATGGCAATGTCAGACAGCTTTTTGATCAGGCTGTGCTTCGGATTGAGTTCAAGGATACGCGGGCTGATTTCATCAACGCGGTTATGCTGCTTCATCAACCGTTCCATCCGCAGATCCATGCCGGTTTCATCGGCAATCAAGCAGCAGGCCGAACTGGTCAGGCGATCGGATTCCCGAACGTCCTTAACACCGGTACCAAGGGCGATCTTGATCGATGCGATCAATGCATCCAGTGACGCGTCACTGGCGGCATCATCCTTTTTCTCGTCCTTGGCGTCATCCTTGTCATCGGATTTGACGTCATTGAGATCGGCACCGCCACGGGTGACCGATTTGAAGTCCTTTTCTTCAAACTGGCCAACTGACGGCATCCAGAATTCATCGACCGGATCGGTCAGAAGCAGGACCTCGATCCCCTTGGCGGCAAAGCCTTCAAGCTGCGGGCTGCGTTTCAGGGCTTCGATATCTTCGCCGCTGATATAGTAGATGGCCTTCTGGCCTTCTTTCATGCGTTCGACATATTCCGAAAGCGTGGTCCAGCCATCGCCATGGGTCGAACGGAACTTGGCGATTTTGAGGATGCGCGCACGGTTGGACTGGTCTTCGTAAAGCCCTTCCTTGACCACGGCACCAAAGTTTTCCCAGAAGGTGTCAAACCCTTTGGCGTCCTTCTTGGCGGCAGTTTCCAGTTCGGACAGGACCTTTTTGGTCAGGCCGTTTTTGATCTTGGTCAGGACAGGGTTGTGCTGCAACATCTCGCGCGAGACGTTAAGCGGCAGGTCCTGACTATCGACCACACCGGAAACAAAACGCAGCCATGGCGGCAGCAATTCGTCGGCACCTTCGGTGATGAAGACCTTGCGGACATAAAGTTTCAGATGGCCTTTGCGCTGCGGATCATAAAGATCAAACGGCCGCATGGTCGGAAGGTAAAGAAGGCCGGTATATTCAATCGCGCCTTCGGCCTGATAGTGGATGGTTTTCCAGGGATCATCAAACGCATGCGAATTGTGTTTGTAGAATTCCTTGTACTGTTCCTCGGTGACTTCGGATTTCGGACGGGTCCAAAGGGCGGATGCCTCATTGAGGGTCTCGTCACCATCAGCCTTCATCAAAACCACCGGAATGCCGATATGATCGGAATAGGTTTTGACGATATGGCGGAGCTTGTATTCCTCGGTGAATTCCTTGAACTCGTCGGTCAGATGCAGGGTGATCTGGGTGCCGCGGCCTTCCATTTCGGCTTCGGAAATGGTGTATTCGCCCTTGCCGTCCGATGACCATTTCCATGCCTGGTCTTCGCCGGCCTTGCGACTTACGACATCAACCCGGTTTGCCACCATGAAGGCGGAATAGAAACCGACACCAAACTGACCAATCAGGTCGACATCCTTCGGATTGTCGGATTTGGAGACCGCATCAAGGAACTTGGCAGTGCCGGAATTGGCAATGGTGCCAAGATTGTCGATCAGGTCTTCCTTGTTCATCCCGATCCCGTTATCGGCAATCGTCAGAACATTGCGGACATTGTCTGTCAGAAGGCGGACCTTGAATTCAGCGTCGCCTGCGAGCAGTTCCGGTTTGGCAATCGCTTCGTAACGCAATTTGTCGCACGCATCCGAAGCGTTGGAGATCAGCTCGCGCAGGAAGATGTCCTTGTTTGAATACAGCGAATGGACAACGATATCGAGCAGTCGGCTGACCTCGGCCTCGAACCGCATTTTTTCTTCCGTCATGACCTCTTTATTCTCCTTTGTTTCAAGCGTCTGTTGAACTTCCCCGCAATCGGCAGAAGTTGCAACACTTCAACGGGCTACACGAAATAGCAATGTGACCTGTTATTGCTACTGACCGCGCTTGATATGCGTCAACGCACCTTGCAGCGCAAGTCCTGTATCCTAAGTATAGATATAGACGGTTTTTCAAAAGGGGCGCGAAACCAAAACCCAAGCGTTCCTGAATTTCCCGGGACAGCAAATGGACCGGGGGTAAACGGCAGGGTGCAACGCCCTGCTTTGCGTCCAAGGCTTTAAACAGGAGGCCGTATCATGAAGGTTCCCGTTCAAATCACCTACCGTGATGTTGATCAGTCTGATGCGCTTGACGAGCGTATCCGTTTCAAGGTGCAAAAACTGGAAGAAACCTTCGATCGCATGACCAGTTGTCATGTTGTGGTGGAACGACCCCAAGCTTCCCATAACCACGGTAACCGTTTCGCCGTACATTTCGGGATCAATGTGCCGGGCAAGGAAATCATGGTAAAGCGTGACAGTGCTGATCATGCCCATGAAGATGTCTATGTCGCGCTTAAAAACAGTTTCCAGGCCGCACGCCGACAGCTCAAGGATTATGCGGACAAGATGCGTAACCATTAATGACCCGACCGGTGATGGTCGAATGATGATGACCGACCGGCATTGATTGGCGGGGCGACCTTATGGTCGCCCCGTTTTGCTTTTGGGGGCTGATTTTGTTTGAGCCTGATCTTGCGGTTTTTCGGCAAATGCGGTGGTGGCGCGAGAAGGGCAAAGCACAAAAGTCGCAGTCGGACGGATATCGGGCTTTCGCCTGCCGGGTTTTAGCTGTTTTTATCGGTCAGGATGCAACAGCGCTTCGAAGCTGCTGACTGCTGTTCGGATACCGGGCATCACGCAATGCGCCGGCCCACCATTTCAAGTCGCCCACCATGTGATGCAGTGCCTGGTTTGTGCTTTCCTGGTCGATTGGGTTTCCGTCTTCGTCAAAACGGTCCCAGACGTTTGCAAAGCTCACCACATCGCGCATGGTCACGGCATGAAGTTCGGCAAAGACAAGACGCAATTGCTCGACGGCGCGCAATCCCCCTGACATCCCGCCATAGGAAACAAAGGCGACCGGCTTGCGACGCCATGGCTGTTTGGCTGCATCAATCAGCAATTTCAGCTCGCCGGTAAAGCTGTGATTGTATTCCGGTGTCACGACGATAAAGGCATCGGCCTCTGAAAGGGCGGTGTGCAGTTCATCAATGCCCGGATGTTCTGCACGCGTATGTGCCGCCGGAAGGTTCAGGACAGCCGGATCAATCGTATCAAGTGAAAGATCGCGATCCGATCCAAGTGTTGTCAGTACCCAGCGCGCAACCATGTCACAAAGCCGCCCCTCTCGTGCACTGCCATAGATGATGGTGACATTGAATGTTTCTTTCACGGATTTGACACCTTGATAATTTCGCTTCAATGCGTAAGCTTCTAGAACCTCAACTAATGTTAAGGTCAACAATGAAATTCGATACCTGTCAGAAGGCAGGATGCAGGAGGGGGAAATGGCCGGAAGCGGTGTATTGCAGCGTTATCTGAGCGTCGGGGAAGTCGCCAGCCGCTGCGGGATTGCGGTGTCGGCTGTGCATTTTTATGAACGCAAAGGTCTGATCAGTTCGATCCGCACCGATGGCAATCAACGCCGGTTTCACCGCGGCGTGTTGCGCAAGCTTGCCATCATCAAGGTCGCCCAGAAAACCGGGATACCGCTTTCTGAAATTGCAGAAGCCTTTGACAAGTTGCCCCATAACACGGTCCCCAATGCCAAGGACTGGGAAAAGCTGTCTTCGCAATGGCGCGATGACTTGAACGAGCGGATCGATCAACTGACCCGGCTTCGTGATCAGTTGGGGCAATGTATTGGCTGTGGATGCCTGTCGATATCAGATTGCCCGCTGCGCAACCCGGCAGATGAGTTGGCAAAGGATGGGCCAGGGGCACCGTTGCTCGAACACGGGAAATAGTGACACTCAGTGTGCGTTAGTACCTAATTGCGTTGCTCAATATAGGTGTTACCCGAGTTGCTCAGCATGATGCTGCCCTTGGTAATGTGGACAAGCTGCTTTTGTTGGTTGATGCGCGTTCGAAACCCCTTGTGAGCAGGGAAGAAGTCTTTGTTCTTGGCTTGATTGCAAACGGAACAAAGGAACGCGATGTTCGTAATGTCAAAGGCGGCAAGGTCGGCAAATAGGATTTCTGTTCCGCTGTTATCGAGTACGATGCCGCTATCGTTTTGAATCCCCGACATTGCCCAGTGGGCAACCTTTACCTCGTCGGAATCATAGTCTTTTTCAATGGCGTCTGGGGTCGTGTAGATCGCCTTGATAAGTTCGTAACCCTCGTCCGAGTTGTCGGCGAGAATCCCGGTCAGGTTGTCGTAATCAGGCAGACGCAAGACCGATTTACCAAGCTTCAAGTTCGCTACGTTTCCGTCCGGCGAGACATAGTTATCCTTTTTGTTTGCCTCGTTTGCGAGTTCTGTAAACCGCCGCCACCCGGCATAGGTGGCACCAGTGAGTGCCTGAAGCAGCGCCGATTTGGGAAACAGATGATCAGCCTCTGCAAATACGGTGGGTAAGATGCGCTCGCAGCATGGGCATTTGAAGCAGTTTTCTACGCCGCGCCCGAAATCCTGATCAGGAACTTTGGCGATGCCAAATCGCCATGCATTGAAGTATCCAGCGGTTTCAGGACCGGGGATGAAAGGGCTAAATTTTTCACGCGTCGATACTTTGAACAGAACAATCATTCGGTGTTGGTCCTAGTACGTACTGGGGGTGTCAGATCTTGGGGCGTCGGAATAGACGCCATTCCTTTAGCGGGGCGTCAAAAGGTCCGAGACCGATATTCGGCAAGCCGGGCTTATGCTGTTTTGCCGGTGGCTGGAGGAGCTTGCGCCACCAATATTCCCAATCTTCATTATCCGCAGGAAGTTCTGGTTCAACGTTTGGATTGTGAGGGTCGACTGGTTTTGTTTGACTGGTTTCTTCCCACTCTGGCTCGACTTGACGTTTGACAGCCTTTGCAGCGACTGATGGCCATGTGCCTGCCTGGCCTTCGTTGTCGTCGTCAGAATCGGGGTTGCTCATCGGGGCCTCCTGCAAATGGTTTGGGGTGTTGACGGGGGAGGAAACACGATGTGACGAACTTTGCTGAAAGCTTGACATTGCGCCGGTTCGCGTGTTGAAAGGCCCAAAGATTGCGATGGTCCTGATCAATGGGCTGTCGATTGGAAAAGTTTGATGCAGATTTCAACCCGAACCGGTCCTCGTATCCTTGCCATATTGGGGCCGACCAACACCGGCAAGACCCATCTGGCCATGGAACGGATGTTGGCGCATACGACCGGGATGATCGGGTTCCCGTTGCGGCTTTTGGCGCGTGAAAACTATGATCGCGCAGTGGCCAAGGTCGGAAAGGGGGCGGTGGCGCTGATCACCGGCGAAGAGCGTATCTTGCCGAAAACCGCCCGCTATTTCCTGTGTACCGTCGAAGCCATGCCTGTGGCCAAGCAGGTCGATTTCCTGGCAATTGACGAAATCCAGATGTGTGCCGATCCCGAACGCGGGCATGTCTTTACCGACCGGCTGTTGCATGCGCGCGGGCGCTCAGAGACCATGTTCATGGGGGCGGAAACCATCCGCCCGGTGATCCGCAAGCTGGTTGATAATGTCGAATTTGACCGGCGCGAACGTTTTTCGACCCTAAGCTATAACGGATCGAAGAAGATCCAGCGCCTTCCGGCCCAGTCGGCTGTGGTGACCTTTTCGGCACAGGAAGTCTATGCGGTGGCCGAACTTGTGCGCCGTCAAAAGGGCGGGGCTGCGGTGGTTCTTGGCGCGCTGAGCCCGCGCACCCGTAATGCCCAGGTCGAAATGTTCCAGAATGGCGAGGTCGAACACCTGATTGCGACCGATGCCATCGGCATGGGGCTTAACCTTGATCTTAACCACGTTGCCTTTGCCGCGCTGACCAAGTTTGACGGCAAGTTCAATCGCGGTTTGACGGCGGCTGAAACCGCGCAGATTGCCGGGCGTGCCGGCCGTCACATGAATGACGGGACATTTGGGGTTACCGGCAACCTTTCGGGCATTGATCCCGACATCATCGAACAGATCGAAGCCCACGAGTTCGAGCCGCTTGCCAAAGTCTTCTGGCGGAATGCGCGGCTTGATTTCCGGTCTGTGGATGCGTTGCAGAAATCCTTGCGCCGTCGGTCGGATGACCCGACCCTTATTCTGGCGCGCGAGCCGGTCGATGAAATCATGCTCGATCATCTGGCGCATAACGAAGATGTCGCGCGCATTGCCTCGGCCCCGGATCGTGTACAGTTATTGTGGGAAGTCTGCCAGATTCCCGACTTCAGAAATATCCATACCGATGCCCATCCAAGGCTGCTAACATCTATCTATCGCTATCTTGCGAAACCCGGAAGCAAACTGCCTATCGACTGGTTGGGCGAACAAGTCTTGCGTCTGGATCGTTATGATGGTGATATCGATCAGTTGTCATCACGTTTGGCAGGTATTCGCGTCTGGACATATGTATCGCACAAGCATCACTGGCTCGAAGATGCCAATCATTGGCAGGAACGCACGCGGGCCATTGAGGATAAGCTCTCAGATGTGCTACATGAACGCCTGACCCAAAGGTTCGTTGACAGACGGACCTCGGTTTTATTGAAAAGTCTCAAGGACAAGTCTGAACTCATGTCTACCATCACTGCGAATGGTGAAGTACAGGTCGAAGGTGAATTTGTCGGCCGTCTTGATGGATTCCGTTTCATCCCTGATGAAACCGATGCTGCTTTCGAAGGCAAGGCTATTGCCAGTGCCGCACGTCGCGCGCTGACCGGCGAAATCGCCCAGCGTGTCAAACAACTTGAAACCGACGAAGACGACAAGTTCGCGGTGAATGGGCAGCTTGATGTCCTTTGGAACGGTGCGCAGGTTGGCGTGCTGAAAAAAGGTGACACAGTTCTGTCGCCCGAAGTTCAGGTGATCGACAGCGAGTTCTTTGACGGTCCGACACGTGAGCGTGTGCGCACCCGTTTGCAGAATTTCGTCAATGCCCATATCGAAGCGCGCCTTAAAATGCTGACCCGCCTGCGCGATTGTCAGTTGTCCGGTCCGATTCGCGGTCTTCTGTTCCAGCTGAACGAAGGTCTGGGCTGTGTTCCGCGCTCGGAACTTGAAAGCCTGGTCAAGGACCTGTCGGACGAAGACCGCAAGGCGCTTGCCAAACTTGGCGTGCGTCTGGGTGTTGAAACCGTCCATGTGCTTGATGCGCTCAAACCCGATCCGGTGGAGCTGCGCGGCATTCTTTGGGCGGTTGCCCGTGAACTGGATGCGCTTCCGGAATTGCCACCGGCAGGCCGGACATCGGTTCCGAACGATCGTGCCAATTCCAAGGGCTTTTACCTTGCTGCTGGCTATATGCCGGTTGGTCCGCTTGCGGCACGTGTGGACATGCTTGAACGTTTCGCAGCCCTTCTGCGTCAGAAGGCCCGTGAAAACGACGGCAAGGTACGTCCTGATCCCGATCTGCTGTCACTTCTGGGCTGCACGGTCGAGCAGGCCGAAGGCGTATTTACCGCTCTTGGCTGGCGTGCCGAGGTAACCAAGGTCAAGAAATCCGAACTTCTTGCCAAGGAAGCCGAGAAAAAGGCCGAAGAAACCGCCAAGGCCGATGCCGAAGTCAAAACCGAAGAAGCTGCACCGGCTGAAAGCGCCGAAACAGCACCGGCAAATGACGCCGCATCCACCGACACTGCAGAAGCAACCCCGGCCGAGGCCGCGGAAACCGATGCGGATGGCGATGAGCTGGTCGAGGTCAAATACTTTGTCCGTGTTGATCGCCGCAAGCGTGGCGGTGCCGGTCGTGGTCAGCAGCGCGGTCCGCGTCAGGATGCACGCGGCAAAGGCGGTCCCAAGGGCAAGGGCGGCAACCGTCCGAACCATGGCGGCAAGGGTGGTCGCGGTGGCAAGCCGGGCGGACGTGGCCCGGCCCCGGACAAAGGCAACCAGATCAACGAAGATTCTCCGTTTGCCAAGCTTAAGGAGATGCTCGAAGCCAAAGGCTGATAGCATCCTGGAAATCGGAATTGAACGGCGATCCTTGCGGGTCGCCGTTCTGCGTTCTATGTCTTTATAATCACTTGATGCAGGATCGGATGGTTGTGAACGAACAGTCAGAAAAGCTCAGGGTCGACAAATGGCTTTGGCATGCCCGGTTTTACAAAACCCGGTCATTGGCCAGCAAAGCCTGCCAGTCCGGGCATATCGTTCTGAATGGTCAGTCCGTCTCCAAGGCAAGTGCCACGGTCGTCGCCGGTGACCGGTTGCAGTTCTTTCAGGGGCCGCATTTGCGTGTGGTCGAAGTCATCGCCCTTGGCGAACGTCGCGGGCCCGCCCCGGAAGCCCAGGGCTTGTATGTCGACCATTCCCCCCCAAGATTACCGAAAAAGGCAGTTGCGTCAGATATACGAACCGCACCGGTTGCGGAACGCGAAGCCGGTGCCGGACGTCCGACCAAGGCAGAGCGCCGGGCGCTTGACCGGCTGCGGGGTGACAGGGATGTCGGCTAGGACTTTTTAAGTTTTTTCTGATATTTAGGTGATCTCTGCGACTTAACGCCAGGATGGCAAGAATACAAAATTATCCGGTTGTGTCTGGTGCACGAATTTCTTGCACTGGGATTAGTGATCGGCTATGTATCCTATCTGATGGTATAATATCACCACTTTAGGATGGTATTTTCTGCATAACCTGGAGCATCCCCGCTTTATGACACGTCGTCCGGGCTTGAATATCGGGACATTGTCGCATCTGCGCACCGGCCGTTTTTCGCTATTGATTGCCGCATTGGTGATCAATCTGCTGTCGCTTGCGCTGCCGATTACCCTGCTTCAGGTTTATGACCGTGTCCTGCCGCATAATTCCATACCGACGCTTACTTTGCTGATCCTGGGCGTTCTTGGCGCTCTTTTGATCGAGGCTGTGCTGCGTCTTGGCCGAGCCTATATTTCTTCGTTGTCGGCGGCGAAATTCGAACATGAAAGCTCGCAAAAGGCCGTCGGTCATTTGCTTTCGGCAAGTCTGATCGACTATGACAAAACCGCACCGGGGCTGCATCTTCAGCGTTTGAACAGTCTTAATCTGCTGCGCGATTTCTATTCCGGTCAGGCGATCGGCGCGATTGTGGACCTTCCATTCGTCGTACTGTTTCTGGCCTTGATTGCGGTTATTGGCGGGGTGCTTGTTGCCGTGCCTGTCGGCATATTGCTTGCCTTCTTTCTGACCGCGATGATTTTGGGCCATCAGTTGCGTGCCGCCCTGGACAAGCGCAGCCAGTCTGACGAACGCCGGTATAACTTTATCATCGAGACCCTTACGGGCATTCACACCATCAAGTCGATGGCGATGGAAAACCTGATGGTGCGCCGTCATGAACAGCTTCAGGAACAATGTTCGGGTGATGACCTGATTGCGGCGCGTTCGGCCCATGCGGCGGTCAATGCCAGTGCAACCTTTTCGATGCTGACCATGGTGATGGTTGCCGCGATCGGCAGTGTGCTGGTGATCAATGGTGACCTGACCGTTGGTGGACTTGCGGCCTGCACCATGTTGTCGGGGCGCTCGATCCAGCCATTGCAGCGCGCCATGAGCCTGTGGACACAGTTCCAGAATATCCGTGTTGCCCGTCAGCGCGTCAATGAACTGTTTGAAATCAAACCCGAAGACAGCGCGGTAACCGCGGAAATGCCGCTGCTTGAAGGCAAGATCGAATTGCGCAATCTGGGCTTTTCGCATGCCGACGGAAAGAAGATCTTTGACCGGCTTGATCTGGTGGTTGAACCGGGGGATTCAGTGGCGATCACCGGCGATAACGGGACCGGCAAAACCACATTGCTGTGGCTTTTGATGGGGGCATTGCGCCCTGACAGTGGTGACATATTGCTCGATGGCAAAAATCCGTCTGACTATACGGCGGAATCAACGCGCCGTCAGATCGCCTATCTGCCGCAACATGGCGTGATGTTCAAGGGCACCATTCTTGAAAACATTACCGGCTTCCGCAAGGAAATCGGTGTGGACAGGGTGGTTGAAATTGCCCGTCGTCTTGGCCTTGACGACATTGTCATGCGCATGCCCGAAGGCTATGACACCGAAGTCGGCGGACAGGCATCCGAAACACTGCCGCGTGGCGTGAAGCAGCGTATCGCGGTTGCGCGAGCACTGATTGATTATCCGCGCATCGTGCTGTTTGACGAAGCCAACAGTTCGCTTGATATGGCCGGTGACAACATCATGGCCAGTCTGATGCTGGAACTGAAAAAGCACTGCACCCTTGTCATGGTGTCGCATCGACCGTCGCTGATTGCGCTGGCAAACAAGCAATACCGGATTGTCGACCATCATCTTGTGCCGGTTCTCAAGCGCAGCAATGCCCGCGTTACCCGTGCGGAATCGAACTTCAGTGCACCAGTAGAGACGGGGGCACAATGAAACAGCTCGAAAACATGAACTATGCGCTGGGCTATCGCATGGGAATGGCAAGCATTGATGCCCAGTCGGATTTCGATGCCTGTCTTTGGCCGCTGCTTCAGGCACTTGGCTGGCGCGGGTTGCCCCGCCAGGTCGCAGAAGCCCTGCCGCATCTGGACCAGACGCTTGATATCACCGATTTCCGCAACGTTCTTGCGCATCTGAACTATCAGTCGCGCGAAATTGACGCGACCTTCGATCAGATTGACGAACGCATGATGCCCTGCCTGTTCGTGCCCGATAACGGCACCGCACTGGTGGTCATTCGCCCCGAAGATAACGGTATCCGGGTTTTTGATGGCGGAACGGATCGTGAAATGGTCATCCGGTCGTCTTCGCTGCCGGGCAAGCTCTATCAATTCACGATGGCCGATCGCCGGGCCCGCTATTTCGAAGATGACAAGCGCGGCTGGTTTGGCGGCATTGCCGCACGGTTTTCCTCGCTCGGTTATCAGCTGCTGCTGCTTACGCTTGTTCTCAACATCATGGCACTGGCAACGCCGGTCTTTGTTATGGGCATTTATGATCGGGTGATTGGAACCCGGTCCATTCCGATGCTGATCCAGTTTTCAATCGGGATCGTGATCGTCATGGTTCTGGGCTGGATCCTGCGATCCTTGCGCAGTCAGATCGTCAGTCATTTTGGTGCCCGTCTTGACACGCTGGTCAGTGGCGCGATCTTTGAACGGTTGCTGTCGTTGCCGCCGACCTTTACCGAACGGGCACCGGTCGGGGTACAGATTTCGCGTATTCGCGACTTTGAAAGTGTGCGTGAATTCTTTACCGGGCCGATGGCCATGGTGATGCTTGAAATGCCGTTTGTGCCGATCTTCCTGATTGCCATGTTCTATCTGGGGGGCTGGCTGGCAATCATTCCGATTGTCCTGATGGCGGTCTTCCTGTTGATCGGCGTCATTGCCTTTCCGGTTGTTTCACGCCGGGTGGTCGAGCTTGGCCGTCATGGGGCCAGCCGCCAGGAATTCCTGGTCGAAACGGTCGGCAAGATGTCGGTTCTGAAATATACCGCATCCGAAAAGCGCTGGCTGGCACGGTTCCGCGACATATCGGCCGATACGGCCTATGCCGGGTTCCGGGTTTCGATGGTCAATAATATCATCAACACATCAGCCCAGATCCTGATGATTTCTGCGGGCGCGCTGGTTCTGGCATTCGGTGCGGACCAGGTGATGAATGCGCAAATGAGTGTCGGTGCGCTTGTGGCCTCGATGATGCTGGCCTGGCGTGTTCTGGGGCCGATCAACCAGGCCTTCCTTGGTTTACCGCGTCTGGCACAGTTGCGCGGGAGTGTCCGCCAGATCAACCGGCTGATGAACCTTCAGCCCGAAGGCGATCTTGTGCCGCGTTCGGTCGAACAGCGCCGCTTTGAGGGGGCGATTACGTTTTCGCGCGTCAGTTTCCGCTACAGCTCGGATTCCGATCCGGCACTGGTCGGGGTCAATTTTGACATCAAACCCGGACAGGTCGTTGCCGTGGTCGGGGCCAATGGCGCGGGCAAGTCGTCCCTGATCAAGCTGGTGGCCGGCATGTATCAGCCCCAGGCCGGCGCGGTTCTGATCGACGGGGCGGATATCCGCCAGATGGATCCGCAAACCCTGCGTCAGGCCATTTCCTATGTGCCGCAGGATATCGAATTTTTCCGGGGGTCGATCGCCCAGAACCTGCGTCTGGCCAATCCGGTGGCGTCGCCTGATGACCTGCGCATGGCGTGCATGTCTGCGGGCATTTTGCAGGAAGTCGAAGCCTTGCCCGACGGGTTTGATACCCGTGTCGGTGATCAGCATTCCTCGCGGTTTTCAGCAAGCTTCCTGCAACGGCTGGCACTGGCACGCGCCTTTGTGCGTGAAGCCCCGATCATTTTGTTTGATGAACCGACCAACGGTCTGGACCAGCGCGCCGATCGCGCTTTTCAGCACACAATCAACCGGTTGCGTGGCGGGTCGACCATTTTCCTGATTACCCATCGGCCAAGTCACCTTGATCTGGCCGACCGCATACTTGTTCTTGAAGCCGGACAGTTGCGCGGCGACGGCCCGCCCGAACGGATCAAGCAACAGGTGATAGACGGAGGCTACCTATGAGTGATGCAGCTGTGCAGAATACTGCGATTGAACGGTTCCGCCGGTCCCGTCGCATGGCGCGTTATCTTTCGCATGCCGTGCTGCTTGAAGAAGGCGGTATTTCGGTCTTTATCCGCTCGGCCATGGTGCTGCTATCGGTGGGCTTTCTGGCGCTTGTTGCCTGGGCTGCCACCACCGAGATCAAGGAAACGGCCATTACATTTGGCCAGGTGATGCCAACAGGTGCGGTCAACAAGATCCAGCATCTTGAAGGCGGCATCATCGAACAGATCATGGTGCGTGACGGCGATCTTGTTGAAAAAGGCCAGGTTCTTGTCCGGCTCAAGGCCGACGGCGCGCAGGCCGAACTGTCCCAGACGGAAACCAAGCTTGGCAACCTTCAGCTCGAAGCGGAACGCTATCGTGCGCTTGCCGAAGGCCGCGACCCGGATTTTGCCAGCCTGCTTGCGCAATATCCGGAACTCGCACGCAATCAGCAGGAAATCTATAACATCCAGACCGAACTTGATCGCAACCAGAACGAAATCCTTCAGGTTCAGATCAAGGAACGCAACGCCGAACTTGCCCAGCTCAGTGAACAGGAAGCAACGCTTCGCAAATCGGTTGATTTGCTAAGCCAGGAAGTCACCATGCGCCGTTCGCTTTATGAGCAGGGGCTGAACTCCAAGGTGCTGTTCCTTAATATCCAGCGCGAACTGAACGAAGCCCAGGGCAATCTTTCAGGGGTCGTTGCCGAACAGGCCCGGGCCCGCGAAACCATTGCCGAGGCCAAGCTGCGTCTGAATGAACTTGAAAAAAGCCAGCGCGAAGAAGCAATTACCGAGCTTGGCCGACTGGGCGGTGAAATTGCCCAGACCCGCGAGGCATTGCGCAAATTGCGTGATCGTGTTGCCCGCCTTGAAATTGTTGCGCCCACGCGTGGCTACATCAAGGGCCTGCAATTCACCACGATCGGCGGGGTTATTGCCCCGGCCCAGATCGTGATGGAACTGGTGCCGGTTGATGATGACCTGATTGCGGAAACCCGCATCTCGACCGAAGATATCGGCCATGTCCATCTCGGGCAGCCGGTGACGGTCAAGGTCAGTGCGTTTGACTTTATACGTTATGGTGGTATTTCCGGCGAATTGGTATCGATCTCTGCATCTACTTTTATTGATGAGGAAGGACAACCATATTATAAAGGAAAGGTCGCGCTTGATACCGACATGGTTGGTGAAGGCGCTTCGGCTCAACGGATCATACCGGGCATGACTGTGCAGGCAGACATCCAGACCGGGGAACGTACCCTTCTTCAGTATTTGCTGAAACCTGTGTATGTCTCGCTTGATCAGGCGTTCAAAGAACGATGAGCTTTCATTTGGTCCCGCTGGAAATGCCGAAACCATTTCTACTGCCTGGCCGCACAAAACTCTGGCATGTGTCAGGGTGTCTATACTAAGGTATAGAAGTGTGAGTCGGGTTATACCCGTCTTGCGTTTCACGGAGAATGGGTTAGATGGCGGACGATCCTCGCGATACGGAAAATTCACGCAGTGAAGATATCAGCAGCGTCAATGAGGAAGCGACGCCAGAAGAGCTGATGCGCGTGGAGGAACAGGATGGGGAAAGTAATGAACTGGTCGAACTTCATGACGACCTGAACAATACTGCGCGTCCGCCCGAAGAGGAGCTTGGCTCTGTCCATTATGGCAACCAGGTTTTCAACCCCCAGGCCGAAGCCCAGCAGGCCTTCCGTCGTCAGAATGCCGCGACCCAGCGCCAGGAACGCGTCCAGGCAGAAGAAGCCACCGAAAAACAGTCTATCGCCCAGGCGATAAATGCCGAGATTGAAAACAATCTTGATACGGTCGATGGAACCTTTGATGGTAATCTTGACAGCTTCGGTCATGACGACATTTCGCTGAAATCCGATCCCAGCACGATCGAGCTGCCTGAAATCCCGCTTTCGACCAGCGACACCAACCAGTTGCGTGGTGATCGCGAACAGCCGCGCGGCACCGGCCGCGGCGAACGCGGACCCGATTTCATCCCGTCCGGGGAAGAAGCACCTGCGACCGATGCGGATGCACCCGCCCTTGCAGATGATGCCGCCCAGTCCGAGATCACCGATGAAGCGATCACTGATGACGTGATCGAGGTCGAAAAAGTCGCCGACGCGCCGACACTGTCGGCCGGCAGTGTTACCGGGTCGGAAGACAGCGCCATTTCGCTCAATGTGTCTGCTGCGCTTAATGACCTTGATGGCGGAAGTGAAACACTCTCGGTGGTGATCTCCGGCGTGCCGGAAGGCGCTATTTTGTCGGCTGGTACCAATAATGGCGATGGCACCTGGTCTGTTCCGGCAGGGCAGCTTGGCGGATTGAAAATCACGCCGCCGGAAAATTACAGCGGCAGTTTCAGCCTCACCGTGACCGCAACCAGCCGCGAAGCAAATGGCAGCACCAGCTCGACCTCTTCAAGCTTCACGGTTGATGTTGCCGGTGTTGCCGACGGCGCGACGCTTGATGTTTCGGATGCTTCCGGGCGCGAAGACAGCGCGATTGCACTTGATATCGATACCGAACTTCTCGATGGCAGCGAAAGCATTTCCGTCAAGATTACCGGTGTCCCGGACGGCGCCACACTTTCGGCCGGGACCAACAATGGCGATGGCACCTGGACGCTCAGCCCGGATCAGCTCGAAGGCCTGACCATTACCCCGGCACCGGATTTCAGCGGCGAAATTGACCTCTCGGTCCTTGTCTCGACCACCGATGGCGACGACACCGCCGTTGTGATGGAAGAAATCAAAGTCGATGTCGAAGGCATCGCAGATGCCCCGACGCTCGAGACTTCAAATGCTTCGGGCGCCGAGGATAGCGCGATTGCGCTGAACATCGATGCAGGCCTGACAGATTCCAGCGAGACGCTGACGGTTACCATCTCCGGCGTTCCGGACGGTGCGACCTTGTCGGCTGGTACCGATAATGGTGATGGCACCTGGACGCTGAGTCCGGACCAGCTGGAAGGTCTGACGATCACGCCGGCTGAAGACTTCAGCGGATCGTTTGATCTTGGTGTCACTGCTCAATCAGCTGATGGTAGCGATATCGCAACCACCACCGGATCGATTACGGTTGATGTTGCGGGTGTTGCAGATGCACCGACTTTGGATGTTGCGGATGCCTCTGGCTCGGAAGATTCTGCAATTGCATTGGTCATCGATGCAGGCCTCACGGATTCCAGTGAAGTTCTGACAGTAACGATCAGTGGCGTGCCGGGCGGTGCAACCCTGTCGGCAGGTACTGATAATGGTGACGGTACCTGGACGCTGAACCCGGACCAGCTTGAAGGTCTGACGATTACGCCGGCTGAAGACTTCAGCGGCTCGTTTGATCTGGGTGTGACGGTACAATCTGCAGATGGTGAAGACGTTGCCACCACCACCGGCTCGATCACCGTTGATGTGGCGAGCGTTGCAGACGCCCCGACGCTTGATGTGTCCGATGCTTCCGGCAACGAAGATTCAGCGATTGCACTCGATATCGACGCTGGCCTGACGGACAGTTCGGAAGTTCTGAGCATTACCATTTCCGGAGTTCCGGACGGCGCGACCCTGTCGGCAGGTACGGATAATGGTGACGGAACCTGGACGCTGAATGCGGATCAGCTCGAAGGTCTGACGATCACACCGGCTGAGGACTTCAGTGGATCGTTTGATCTTGGTGTGACCGCAATTTCCGCTGATGGCGATGACGTTGCCACCACAACCGGCAGCATCACTGTCGATGTTGCGGGCGTTGCCGATGCGCCGACGCTGGATGTCACTGATGCCAGCGGCTCTGAAGATTCGGCAATTGCACTCGACATTGACGCTGGCCTGACGGACAGCTCGGAAGTTCTGACGATCACCATCTCCGGCGTGCCGGATGGCGCGACCCTGTCGGCTGGTACCGATAATGGTGACGGCACCTGGACGCTGAACCCGGATCAGCTTGAAGGTCTGACTATCACACCGGCTGAAGATTTCAGCGGGTCGTTTGATCTTGGCGTTACCGCTCAGTCTGCTGATGGCGAAGATGTTGCGACCACGACCGGTTCAATCACGGTTGATGTTGCGGGTGTTGCGGATGCGCCGACGCTTGATGCGAGTGATGCATCGGGTAATGAAGATTCTGCCATCGCACTTGATATTGATGCAGGCCTGACGGACAGCTCGGAAGTTCTGAGCGTTACCATTTCCGGCGTTCCGGACGGCGCGACTTTGTCTGCTGGTACCGATAATGGTGATGGCACCTGGACGCTGAGCCCGGACCAGTTGGAAGGTCTGACGATCACACCGGCTGAGGACTTCAGCGGGTCGTTTGATCTTGGTGTAACCGCAACTTCTGCCGATGGAGAGGATGTTGCAACGACCACGGGCAGCATCACGGTTGATGTGGCTGGGGTTGCGGATGCACCGATGCTGGATGTGAGTGATGCCTCTGGTTCTGAAGATTCAGCAATTGCACTCGACATCGATACAGGTCTGACCGACAGCTCGGAAGCTCTGAGCATCACGATCAGCGGCGTTCCGGACGGTGCAACCCTTTCGGCAGGTACGGACAATGGTGATGGCACTTGGACACTGAGCCCGGACCAGTTGGAAGGTCTGACGATCACCCCGGCCGAAGACTTCAGCGGATCGTTTGACCTTGGTGTAACGGCAACCTCTGCCGATGGCGAGGATATCGCAACCACGACCGGCAGCATCACAGTTGATGTTGCGGGTGTTGCCGATGCTCCGACGCTCGAAGTGTCCGATGCCTCTGGCTCTGAAGATAGTGCCATCGCACTTGATATTGATGCTGGTCTCACGGATTCCAGCGAAGTTCTGAGCGTTACGATCAGTGGCGTTCCGGACGGCGCAACCTTGTCGGCGGGCACGGACAATGGCGACGGGACCTGGACGCTGAGTCCGGATCAGCTTGAAGGTCTGACGATCACACCGGCTGAAGATTTCAGCGGGTCGTTCGATCTGGGCGTGACCGCGACCTCTGCCGATGGTGAAGATGTAGCGACGACAACTGGTAGCATCACGGTTGATGTGGCTGGGGTTGCGGATGCACCGATGCTGGATGTGAGTGATGCCTCTGGTTCTGAAGATTCAGCAATTGCACTCGACATCGATACAGGTCTGACCGACAGCTCGGAAGCTCTGAGCATCACGATCAGCGGCGTTCCGGACGGTGCAACCCTTTCGGCAGGTACGGACAATGGTGATGGCACTTGGACACTGAGCCCGGACCAGTTGGAAGGTCTGACGATCACCCCGGCCGAAGACTTCAGCGGATCGTTTGACCTTGGTGTAACGGCAACCTCTGCCGATGGCGAGGATATCGCAACCACGACCGGCAGCATCACAGTTGATGTTGCGGGTGTTGCCGATGCTCCGACGCTCGAAGTGTCCGATGCCTCTGGCTCTGAAGATAGTGCCATCGCACTTGATATTGATGCTGGTCTCACGGATTCCAGCGAAGTTCTGAGCGTTACGATCAGTGGCGTTCCGGACGGCGCAACCTTGTCGGCGGGCACGGACAATGGCGACGGCACCTGGACGCTGAACCCGGACCAGTTGGAAGGTCTGACGATTACACCGGCTGAGGACTTCAGCGGTTCGTTTGATCTTGGTGTAACCGCAACTTCTGCCGATGGAGAGGATGTTGCAACGACCACGGGCAGCATCACGGTTGATGTGGCTGGGGTTGCGGATGCACCGATGCTGGATGTGAGTGATGCCTCTGGTTCTGAAGATTCAGCAATTGCACTCGACATCGATACAGGTCTGACCGACAGCTCGGAAGCTCTGAGCATCACGATCAGCGGCGTTCCGGACGGTGCGACCTTGTCGGCTGGTACGGACAATGGTGACGGCACCTGGACGCTGAACCCGGATCAGTTGGAAGGTCTGACGATTACACCGGCTGAGGACTTCAGCGGATCGTTTGACCTTGGTGTAACGGCAACCTCTGCCGATGGCGAGGATATCGCAACCACGACCGGCAGCATCACAGTTGATGTTGCGGGTGTTGCCGATGCTCCGACGCTCGAAGTGTCCGATGCCTCTGGTTCTGAAGATTCAGCAATTGCACTCGACATCGATACAGGTCTGACCGACAGCTCGGAAGCTCTGAGCATCACGATCAGCGGCGTTCCGGACGGTGCGACCTTGTCGGCTGGTACGGACAATGGTGACGGCACCTGGACGCTGAACCCGGATCAGTTGGAAGGTCTGACGATTACACCGGCTGAGGACTTCAGCGGATCGTTTGACCTTGGTGTAACGGCAACCTCTGCCGATGGCGAGGATATCGCAACCACGACCGGCAGCATCACAGTTGATGTTGCGGGTGTTGCCGATGCTCCGACGCTCGAAGTGTCCGATGCCTCTGGTTCTGAAGATTCAGCAATTGCACTCGACATCGATACAGGTCTGACCGACAGCTCGGAAGCTCTGAGCATCACGATCAGCGGCGTTCCGGACGGTGCGACCTTGTCGGCTGGTACGGACAATGGTGACGGCACCTGGACGCTGAACCCGGATCAGTTGGAAGGTCTGACGATTACACCGGCTGAGGACTTCAGCGGATCGTTCGATCTTGGCGTTACCGCGACCTCTTCCGATGGCGATGACGTTGCGACCACCACGGGCAGCATCACCGTTGATGTTGCAGGTGTCGCCGATACGCCGACCTTGGATGTCGCTGATGCCTCTGGTTCTGAAGACAGTGCGATTGCGCTCGATATTGATGCAGGTCTGACCGACAGCTCGGAAGCTCTGAGCATCACGATCAGCGGCGTTCCGGACGGTGCGACCTTGTCGGCTGGTACGGACAATGGTGACGGCACCTGGACGCTGAACCCGGATCAGTTGGAAGGTCTGACGATTACACCGGCTGAGGACTTCAGCGGATCGTTTGACCTTGGTGTAACCGCAACCTCTGCCGATGGCGAGGATATCGCAACCACGACCGGCAGCATCACAGTTGATGTTGCGGGTGTTGCCGATGCTCCGACGCTCGAAGTGTCCGATGCCTCTGGTTCTGAAGATTCAGCAATTGCACTCGACATCGATACAGGTCTGACCGACAGCTCGGAAGCTCTGAGCATCACGATCAGCGGCGTTCCGGACGGTGCGACCTTGTCGGCTGGTACGGACAATGGTGACGGCACCTGGACGCTGAACCCGGATCAGTTGGAAGGTCTGACGATTACACCGGCTGAGGACTTCAGCGGATCGTTCGATCTTGGCGTTACCGCGACCTCTTCCGATGGCGATGACGTTGCGACCACCACGGGCAGCATCACCGTTGATGTTGCAGGTGTCGCCGATACGCCGACCTTGGATGTCGCTGATGCCTCTGGTTCTGAAGACAGTGCGATTGCGCTCGATATTGATGCAGGTCTGACCGACAGCTCGGAAGCTCTGAGCATCACGATCAGCGGCGTTCCGGACGGTGCAACCCTTTCGGCTGGTACGGACAATGGTGATGGCACTTGGACACTGAGCCCGGATCAGCTCGAAGGTTTGACCATTACACCGGCGGAAGACTTCAGCGGATCGTTTGATCTTGGCGTGACCGCGACTTCTGCGGATGGTGAAGATGTTGCGACAACCACCGGCTCGATCACGGTTGATGTAACTGGCGTTGCCGATGCTCCGACGCTTGATGTGGCTGATGCCAGTGGTTCTGAGGATTCCGCTATTGCATTGGATATTGACGCGGGTCTTACCGACAGCTCGGAAGTTCTTAGCATCACCATTTCCGGCGTTCCAGATGGCGCGACCCTATCGGCGGGGACAGATAATGGTGACGGCACCTGGACCCTGAGCCCGGACCAGCTCGAAGGCCTGACGATCACGCCGGCTGAGGATTTCAGCGGCAGCTTCGATCTGGGTGTGACGGCTCAGTCTGTTGATGGCGAGGATATTGCTACCACAACTGGCAGCATCACGGTTGATGTGGCGGGCGTTGCTGACGCTCCAACGCTCGACGTGTCTGATGCCTCTGGCTCTGAAGACAATGCCATCGCGCTCGACATTTATGCTGATCTCACGGATTCCAGCGAAGTTCTTGCGGTAACGATCAGTGGCGTTCCGCATGGCGCAACACTGTCGGCCGGGACCGATAATGGTGATGGTACCTGGACGCTGAGCCCGGACCAGTTGGAAGGTCTGACGATTACCCCGGCTGAAGATTACAGCGGTTCGTTTGACCTTGGTGTGACGGCGACCTCGGCGGATGGCGAGGATATTGCGACGACCACGGGCAGCATTACGGTTGATGTTGCTGGTGTTGCCGATGCGCCAACCCTCGAAACTTCGAACGCCTCTGGTTCTGAAGACACAGCGATTGCACTCGACATTGACGCGGGTCTGACGGATTCCAGCGAAGTTCTGAGTGTCACGATCAGTGGCGTTCCGGACGGTGCGACCTTGTCGGCTGGTACCGATAATGGTGACGGCACCTGGACGTTGAACCCGGACCAGCTCGAAGGTCTGACGATCACACCGGCTGAGAACTTTAGCGGTTCGTTTGATCTTGGTGTTACCGCGACTTCAGCTGATGGCGATGACATTGCCACTACCACCGGTTCTATTACGGTTGATGTAGCGGGTGTTGCGGACGCACCGACGCTTGACGTGGCTGATGCCTCTGGTTCTGAAGACTCCGCTATTGCCTTGGATATCGATGCGGGTATCACGGATTCCAGTGAAGTTCTGAGCGTTACCATTTCCGGCGTTCCGGACGGTGCAGCCCTGTCGGCTGGTACTGACAATGGTGACGGTACCTGGACCCTGAGCCCGGACCAGCTCGAAGGCCTGACGATCACGCCGGCTGAAGACTTCAGCGGTTCGTTTGATCTGGGTGTGACGGCACAATCTGCTGATGGCGAGGATGTTGCAACGACGACTGGCAGCATTACGGTTGATGTGGCTGGTGTTGCTGATGCTCCGACTTTGGATGTCGCCGATGCCTCTGGCTCCGAAGATTCTGCCATTGCGCTTGATATTGATGCAGGCCTGACCGATAGCTCGGAAGTTCTGACCATCACGATCAGCGGCGTGCCGGATGGCGCGACCTTGTCGGCGGGTACAGATAATGGCGACGGCACCTGGACACTGACACCGGACCAGTTGGAAGGTCTGACAATCACGCCGGCTGAAGACTTCTGGGGCAGCTTTGATCTTGGCGTGACCGCGACTTCCGCTGATGGCGATGACGTTGCCACCACAATCGGCAGCATCACTGTCGATGTCGCGGGCGTTGCCGATGCTCCGACTTTGGATGTCGCCGATGCGTCGGGCAACGAAGATTCCGCAATTGCATTGGATATCGATGCGGGTCTTACAGATTCCAGTGAAGTTCTCAGCGTTACGATCAGTGGTGTGCCAGATGGCGCGACCCTGTCGGCTGGTACCGATAATGGTGACGGGACCTGGACGCTGAGCCCGGATCAGCTTGAAGGTCTGACGATTACACCGGCTGACGACTTCAGCGGGTCGTTTGATCTTGGCGTTACCGCGACTTCCGCCGATGGTGAAGACGTCGCGACGACCACTGGTTCGATCACGGTTGAAGTTGCAGGTGTCGCAGATGCACCGACGCTTGATGTGTCCGATGCTTCCGGCAACGAAGATTCCGCCATCGCACTTGATATTGATGCAGGCCTGACGGACAGCTCGGAATTTCTAACGATCACCGTCTCCGGCGTTCCGGATGGAGCGACATTGTCAGCTGGCACCGACAATGGTGATGGCACCTGGACGCTAAGTCCGGACCAGTTGGAAGGTCTGACGGTCACACCGGCTGAGGATTTCAGTGGATCGTTTGATCTTGGTGTGACCGCGACCTCTGCCGATGGCGATGATGTTGCGACGACCACGGGTAGCATCACTGTTGATGTTGCTGGCGTTGCAGATGCGCCGACCTTAAATGTGGCTGATGCCAGTGGTTCTGAAGACTCAGCGATTGCGCTCGATATCGATGCGGGTCTGACGGACAGCTCGGAAGTTCTTAGCATCACCATTTCCGGCGTTCCAGATGGCGCGACCCTGTCGGCTGGTACCGACAATGGTGACGGCACTTGGACGCTGAATCCGGATCAGTTAGAAGGTCTGACAATCACACCGGCTGAGGACTTCAGCGGATCGTTTGACCTTGGTGTGACGGCGACCTCCGCCGATGGCGAAGACGTTGCGACGACCACGGGCAGCATTACGATTGATGTGGCTGGCGTTGCCGATGCGCCGACTTTGGAAGTCGCGGATGCCTCTGGCTCCGAAGATTCTGCAATTGCACTTGATATCGACGCCGGTCTGACGGATTCCAGCGAAGTTCTGACCGTAACGATCAGCCGTGTACCGGACGGTGCAACCTTGTCTGCTGGCACCGATAACGGTGATGGTACCTGGACCTTGAGCCCGGATCAGCTTGAAGGCTTGACGATTACACCGGCTGAAGATTTCAGCGGGTCATTTGATCTTGGTGTCACAGCAACCTCTGCCGATGGTGAGAATGTTGCAACCACGACCGGGTCGATCACCGTTGATGTAGCTGGTGTTGCTGACGCGCCGACGCTTGATGTGTCCGATGCTTCCGGCAACGAAGATTCAGCAATTGCATTGGATATCGATGCGGGTCTTACGGATTCCAGTGAAGTTCTGAGTGTCACGATCAGTGGTGTTCCGGACGGCGCGACCTTGTCGGCGGGTACGGACAATGGTGATGGCACCTGGACGTTGAACCCGGACCAGTTGGAAGGTCTGACGATCACCCCGGCTGAAGACTTCTCCGGCAGCTTTGATCTTGGCGTTACCGCGACTTCCGCCGATGGCGAAGATGTTGCGACGACCACCGGCTCGATCACCGTTGATGTCGCTGGTGTTGCAGACGCCCCGACGTTGGATGTGTCTGATGCATCTGGCTCTGAGGACAGCGCAATTGCGCTTGATATTGATGCAGGCCTAGCGGACAGCTCGGAAGTTCTATCGATCACGATCAGTGGTGTTCCGGACGGAGCGACCTTGTCGGCGGGTACCGATAATGGTGGCGGCACCTGGACCCTGAGCCCGGATCAGCTCGAAGGACTGACGATCACACCGGCTGAGGACTTTAGCGGTTCGTTTGATCTTGGTGTTACCGCGACTTCAGCTGATGGCGATGACGTTGCGACGACAACCGGCAGCATCACGATTGATGTAGCTGGTGTTGCTGATGCGCCGACGCTTGACGTGGCTGACGCCAGTGGTTCTGAGGATTCCGCTATTGCATTGGATATCGACGCGGGTCTTACCGACAGCTCGGAAGTTCTGAGCATCACGATCTCCGGCGTTCCGGACGGTGCAACCTTGTCTGCGGGGACTGATAATGGTGATGGCACCTGGACGCTGAGCCCGGACCAGCTTGAAGGTCTGACAATGACACCGGCTGAAGATTTCAGCGGTTCGTTTGACCTCGGTGTTACGGCGACCTCCGCCGATGGTGAAGACGTTGCAACGACGACTGGTTCGATTACGGTTGATGTTGCGGGTGTTGCGGATGCGCCGACTTTGGATGTGTCCGATGCGTCCGGCAACGAAGATAGTGCGATCGCGCTCGATATCGACGCCGGTCTGACGGACAGCTCTGAAGTTCTCAGCGTTACGATCAGTGGTGTTCCGGACGGTGCAACCCTGTCGGCTGGTACCGATAATGGTGACGGCACCTGGACGCTGAATCCGGACCAATTGGAAGGTCTAACGATTACGCCGGCTGAAGATTTCAGCGGGTCGTTTGATCTCGGTGTGACAGCACAATCTGCTGATGGCGAAGACATTGCGACGACCACCGGTTCGATCACGGTTGATGTTGCTGGCGTTGCCGATGCGCCAACCCTCGAAACCTCGAACGCTTCTGGTTCTGAAGATTCCGCAATTGCGCTCGACATCGATGCAGGCCTGACGGACAGCTCGGAAGTTCTGAGCATTACCATTTCCGGCGTTCCCGATGGCGCGACCCTGTCGGCAGGTACCGACAATGGTGATGGCACCTGGACGCTGAGTCCGGACCAGTTGGAAGGTCTGACGATCACACCGGCTGAAGATTTCAGCGGATCGTTTGATCTTGGCGTCACCGCGACCTCTGCCGACGGCGATGATATTGCCACCAAGACCGGCTCGATCACCGTTGATGTGGCGGGCGTTGCCGATGCACCGACGCTGGATGTGACTGATGCCAGTGGCTCGGAAGATTCTGCAATTGCACTCGACATTGACGCTGGTCTTACCGACAGCTCGGAAGTTCTGAGTGTCACAATCAGTGGCGTACCAGACGGTGCGACCCTGTCGGCGGGTACCGATAACGGTGACGGCACCTGGACGCTGAACCCGGATCAGTTGGAAGGTCTGACGATCACGCCGGCTGAGGACTTCAGCGGGTCGTTTGACCTAGGTGTGACTGCGACTTCTGTGGATAGTGAAGATGTCGCGACGACCACGGGCAGCATCACTGTTGATGTGGCGGGCGTTGCCGATGCCCCAACCCTCGAAACTTCGAACGCCTCTGGTTCGGAAGACAGTGCAATTGCACTTGATATCGATGCCGGTCTTACCGATAGCTCGGAAGTTCTCAGCGTTACGATCAGTGGTGTTCCGGACGGCGCGACCTTGTCTGCTGGCACCGACAATGGTGACGGCACCTGGACGCTGAGCCCGGATCAGCTCGAAGGACTGACGATTACCCCGGCTGAAGACTTCTCCGGCAGTTTCGATCTTGGTGTGACCGCAACTTCCGCCGATGGCGAAGATGTTGCGACCACAACCGGCAGCATCACGGTTGATGTAGCGGGTGTTGCTGACGCACCGACCCTTGATGTGTCCGATGCTTCCGGTAACGAAGATTCCGCCATTGCACTTGATATCGACGCAGGCCTGACGGACAGCTCGGAAGTTCTGTCGATCACGATTAGCGGTGTTCCCGACGGTGCGACCCTTTCGGCAGGTACTGATAATGGTGACGGTACCTGGACGCTGAATCCGGATCAGTTGGAAGGTCTGACAATCACGCCGGCTGAGGACTTCAGCGGGTCGTTTGACCTTGGTGTGACCGCGACCTCTGCAGATGGTGAAGACGTTGCAACCATGACCGGCTCGATCACGGTTGATGTAGCTGGTGTTGCTGACGCGCCGACGCTTGACGTGGCTGATGCTTCGGGCTCCGAAGATTCTGCCATCGCGCTCGACATTGATGCTGGTCTCACGGATTCCAGCGAAGTTCTGACGGTAACGATCAGTGGTGTTCCGGACGGTGCAACCTTGTCTGCGGGGACTGATAATGGTGATGGCACCTGGACCCTGAGCCCGGATCAGCTGGAAGGCCTGACGATCACGCCGGCTGAAGACTTCAGCGGATCGTTCGAGCTTGGCGTTACCGCGACTTCCGCCGATGGCGAGGATGTCGCAACCACGACCGGGTCGATCACCGTTGATGTAGCTGGTGTTGCAGACGCCCCGACCTTGGATGTTGCAGATGCATCTGGCTCCGAAGATTCTGCCATCGCGCTCGACATTGATGCTGGTCTCATGGATTCCAGCGAAACGCTGACGGTAACGATCAGTGGCGTTCCGGACGGTGCGACCCTGTCTGCGGGTACCGATAATGGTGACGGCACCTGGACCTTGAACCCGGACCAGTTGGAAGGTCTGACAATCACGCCGGCTGAAGACTTCAGCGGTTCGTTTGATCTGGGTGTGACGGCACAATCTGCTGATGGCGAGGATGTTGCAACGACCACTGGCAGCATTACGGTTGATGTTGCTGGCGTTGCCGATGCACCGACTTTGGATGTGTCCGATGCTACGGGCAGCGAAGATTCCGCAATTGCATTGGATATCGACGCAGGTCTTACGGACAGTTCGGAAGTCTTGTCGATCACGATCAGCGGCGTTCCGGATGGTACGACCTTGTCGGCGGGTACCGACAATGGTGATGGCACCTGGACGCTGAACCCGGATCAGTTGGAAGGTCTGACAATCACACCGGCTGAAGATTTCAGCGGATCGTTTGATTTGGGCGTGACCGCGACCTCAGCTGATGGCGAGGACGTCGCAACCACGACCGGGTCGATCACGGTTGATGTTGCGGGTGTTGCAGACGCCCCGACTTTGGATGTCGCTGATGCTTCCGGTTCGGAAGACAGTGCAATTGCACTTGATATCGACGCAGGCCTGACGGACAGCTCGGAAGTTCTCAGCGTTACGATCAGTGGCGTTCCGCATGGCGCAACCTTGTCTGCGGGTACCGATAATGGCGATGGTACCTGGACGCTAAATCCGGATCAGTTGGAAGGTCTGACGATCACACCGGCTGAAGACTTCTCCGGCAGCTTTGATCTTGGCGTTACCGCGACTTCCGCCGATGGCGAGGATGTCGCAACCACGGCCGGGTCGATCACCGTTGATGTCTCTGGTGTTGCAGACGCCCCGACGTTGGATGTGTCTGATACATCTGGCTCTGAGGACAGCGCAATTGCACTCAACATCGATGCAGGCCTGACCGACAGCTCGGAAGTTCTGAGCATCACCATCTCGGGTGTTCCGGACGGTGCAACCTTGTCTGCGGGTACCGATAATGGTGATGGCACCTGGACGCTGAACCCGGACCAGCTTGAAGGTCTGACGATCACACCGGCTGAGGACTTTAGCGGTTCGTTTGATCTTGGTGTGACCGCGACCTCTGCGGATGGCGATGACGTTGCGACGACCGCCGGCTCGATTACGGTTGATGTAGCGGGTGTTGCGGATGCTCCGACGCTTGATGTGTCCGATGCATCTGGTAATGAAGATTCAGCTATCGCACTCGATATTGATGCTGGCCTTACGGATGCCAGTGAAGTTCTAAGTGTCACGATCAGTGGTGTTCCTGATGGCGCGACCTTGTCGGCTGGTACCGATAACGGTGATGGCACCTGGACACTGAGCCCGGATCAGTTGGAAGGTTTGACGATTACCCCGGCTGAAGACTTCAGCGGCAGCTTTGATCTTGGCGTTACCGCGACTTCCGCCGATGGCGATGACGTTGCGACGACCACGGGTAGCATCACGGTTGATGTTGCTGGCGTTGCTGATGCGCCGACGCTTGATGTGGCTGATGCCAGTGGTTCTGAGGATTCCGCTATTGCATTGGATATCGACGCGGGTCTTACCGACAGCTCGGAAGTTCTGTCGATCACCATCTCCGGCGTTCCGGACGGAGCAACCCTGTCAGCGGGTACGGATAATGGCAACGGCACCTGGACCCTGAGCCCGGACCAGCTTGAAGGTCTGACGATCACGCCGGCTGAAGATTTCAGCGGATCGTTTGATCTCGGCGTCACCGCCCAGTCTGCTGATGGCGAAGACGTTGCGACTACTACCGGCTCGATCACGGTTGATGTGGCTGGTGTTGCCGATGCGCCAACTTTGGATGTCGCTGATGCATCTGGCAATGAAGATTCAGCTATCGCATTGGATATCGATGCGGGTCTTACAGATTCCAGTGAAGTTCTGAGTGTCACGATTAGCGGTGTTCCGGACGGCGCGACTTTGTCTGCTGGGACCGATAATGGTGATGGCACCTGGACCCTGAGCCCGGACCACCTTGAAGGTCTTACTATTACACCGGCTGAAGATTTCAGCGGTTCGTTTGATCTTGGCGTGACCGCGACCTCTGCTGATGGTGAAGATGTTGCGACGACCACGGGCAGCATCACCGTTGATGTTGCCGCTGTTGCTGACGCGCCGTCCTTGAGTGTTTCGATTGGGGAGGGAACGCCAACCGGTGGGGAGACTGGCGGGGGCCAGAACGACTTTGTCGATAATGGCAGTTCCAATCATCAGGGCACCGGTGGCGATGATACATTTGTCATCGACCGTAACCTGAACATGAACGAGAATTTTGATCTGCAGGGCGGTAACGATCAGATCATCCTGAATGGCGATACCAATCTGGGGAACAATATCCGTCTTGGCGATGGCAATGACAGCCTGACAATCAAGGGCGATATCGGCGAGACATCGGCCGTGGATGGCGGTTCGGGTAGTGATGTCCTGTATCTTGGCAAGGCATCCACTTCCTATTCCCTGCAGAACTTCACCAACAATCAGGGCGTCATCAATACACAGATCATTGATCTGGATACCGGCGAAACCCTGACCGTCAATCAGATCGAGGCGATTTCGTTTGGTGACGGCGTCGTGGTCGGAAATGCCGATCTGGTCCAGGCCCCTGAAACAGGTGGCATTTCATATCCGGTAACCATCGAGGCGGCCCTGAATGATGCCGATGGTTCGGAAAGCCTGAGCATTACCATCACCGGGGTCCCTGAAGGTGCGACCCTGAGTGCCGGTACACAAAATGAAGATGGCAGCTGGAGCCTTGATCCTGATGATCTTGAGGGTTTGACGCTGACCACGCCGTCGGACTTTGAAGGCAGCATCGATCTTGTTGTTACGGCGACGGCAACCGACGGTACTGACACCAATTCGGTATCGGTAAGCCGCAGCATCGCAGTCGATGATGTCGCAAATGCCCCGACGCTTGAGACTTCGGATGCTTCGGGCAACGAAGACAGTGCGATCGCGCTTGATATTGATGCTGCCCTGACCGATAGCGCGGAAACATTGACCGTAACGATCTCGGGCGTGCCCGATGGCGCAACCCTGTCGGCCGGAACCGATAATGGTGACGGTACCTGGACCCTAAACCCGGATCAACTTGAAGGCCTGACGATCACGCCGCCGGAAGATTTCAGCGGAACGTTTGATCTTGGCGTCACGGCGACGTCGGTTGATGGCGAAGATGCGGCATCAACAACCGGATCGATCACGGTTGATGTTGCCGGTGTTGCCGATGCACCGACACTTGAGACCGCGAACTCGTCGGGTACAGAAGACAGCGCCATTGCACTTGATATTGATGCGGGCCTGACGGACAGTTCCGAAACATTGACCATCACCATTTCCGGTGTGCCGGAAGGGGCAAGCCTGTCCGCCGGTACCGATAATGGCGATGGCACCTGGTCACTGACCTCAGACGATCTTGAAGGCCTGACGATTACCCCGCCGGAAGATTTCAGCGGCAGTTTCGATCTGGAAATCACGGCAAGCACGCAGGATGGTGTGGATATCGCCAGCGTGACAGACACCGTGATGGTCAATGTCATTGGGGATGCGGATCTGCCGACACTTGATGTGTCCGACGCGTCCGGCAACGAAGATAGTGCCATTGCGCTTGATATTGATGCAGGCCTGACCGACAGCTCGGAAGTTCTAAGCGTTACCATTTCTGGCGTTCCTGACGGTGCGACCTTGTCTGCGGGTACCGATAATGGCGATGGTACCTGGACGCTGAGCCCGGACCAGTTGGAAGGTCTGACGATCACACCGGCTGAGGACTTCAGCGGATCGTTTGATCTCGGTGTGACGGCGACTTCAGCTGATGGCGAAGACGTCGCAACTACGACCGGTTCGATCACGGTTGATGTTGCGGGCGTTGCGGATGCACCGACCTTGGATGTCGCCGATGCCTCTGGTTCTGAAGATAGCGCCATTGCACTCGATATTGATGCAGGCCTGACGGACAGCTCTGAAGTTCTGAGCGTTACCATTTCCGGCGTTCCGGACGGTGCAACCTTGTCGGCGGGTACCGATAATGGTGACGGCACCTGGACGCTGAATCCGGAACAGTTGGAAGGCCTGACGATCACGCCTGCTGAGGACTTCAGTGGGTCGTTTGATCTTGGGGTGACGGCAACCTCAACTGATGGCGAAGACGTCGCAACGACGACCGGCTTGATCACGGTTGATGTGGCTGGTGTTGCGGATGCGCCAACTTTGAATGTCACTGATGCTTCCGGTTCGGAAGACAGTGCAATTGCACTTGATATCGACGCTGGACTGACCGACAGCTCGGAAGTTCTAAGCGTCACCATCTCCGGCATTCCGGACGGTGCAACCTTGTCTGCTGGTACGGACAATGGCGATGGCACCTGGACACTGAGCCCGGATCAGCTTGAAGGTCTGACAATCACGCCTGCTGAAGACTTCAGTGGATCGTTTGATCTGGGTGTGACGGCGATTTCAGCTGATGGCGAAGATGTCGCGACAACCACGGGCAGCATTACAGTCGATGTGGCTGGTGTCGCAGACGCCCCGACGCTTGATGTCGCGGATGCCTCTGGCTCCGAAGATTCTGCGATCGCGCTCGACATCGACGCAGGTCTTACGGACAGCTCGGAAGTTCTGTCGATCACGATCAGTGGTGTTCCGGATGGTGTGACCTTGTCGGCTGGTACCGATAATGGCGATGGCACCTGGACACTGAGCCCGGATCAGTTGGAAGGCCTGACGATCACGCCGGCTGACGACTTCAGTGGATCGTTCGAGCTCGGTGTGACCGCGACTTCAGCTGATGGCGAAGATGTCGCGACGACCACGGGCAGCATCACGGTTGATGTTGCGGGGGTGGCAGACGCGCCGACTTTGACGGTATCGAATGCAAGTGGTGGCGAGGGCAGTGCCATCAGCCTTGCGATTGCAGCAGGGCTGACCGATGCATCCGAAATTCTGTCGGTAACGATTGCCGGTGTGCCCGATGGCGCAAGTCTGTCGGCCGGAACCGATAACGGTGATGGCACCTGGACCTTGTCGGCGTCGCAGCTTTCCGAGCTCAAGATCACGCCCGCAGACAATTATTCCGGCAATTTTGACCTGACGGTGACCGCGACCTCGGTTGATGGTGCTGACAGTGCAAGCATTTCGCAGAACCTTCAGGTTGAGGTCATTGATAACCCGAACGAGACGGTAATTGGCACGGATGGCACCGACCGCATCACGACCGGTGATGGCGATGACTACATCAACGCCAAAAGCGGTCACGACACCATCAGCTCCGGTGGAGGTGCTGACACGGTATATGGCGGTGGCGGCAATGACATCATCGATAGTGGCGACGGCGATGACAGGGTCTTTGGCGGCAGTGGCAAGGACACGATAACCGGTGGTGCCGGTGACGATTACATCAATGCCGGTGGTTCGCATGACACTGTCGATGGCGGTGAAGGCAATGACACCATCTTTGGCGGCGGCGGCAAAGACACGATTACCGGCGGTGCCGGGGATGATTACATCGATGCCGGAAGTTCAAGCGACACTGTTGATGGTGGTGCGGGCAACGACACCATCCTTGGCGGCAGCGGTCATGACACCCTTGATGGCGGTGAGGGCACCGATACGCTTTATGGCGGGAATTCGAACGATATCCTGATCGGGTCGGGCGATGACAAGCTGTATGGCGAATCCGGATCGGATGAAATCCGCTATACGGTCGATCTGACCGGCGAGGGCACGGGCATCATTGACGGGGGCAGCCAGACCGATACCCTGAAGCTGTATCTGACCTCGGAACAGCTTTCGGGCGATGGTGTCCTTGATGCGCTTCAGGATTTGCAGGACCACATTGCATCTGGCGGTGAGGGCAGCCTTACGCTTGAGGCACTGGGTGTTGAAGTCGACAATGTCGAAAATCTTGAAATCTATGTCGATGGCGAACTTTATGACCCGTCAGCAGAAAGCCCGACCCTGTCGGTTGCCGATGCAAGCGGCAATGAAGATACAAGCATTTCGCTTGATATTGCTGCCGGGCTGAATGACAGCACCGAAACGCTGACGATCACGATTTCGGGCGTTCCGGACGGGGCGACTTTGTCGGCCGGAACCGACAATGGTGATGGCACCTGGACGCTGAACTCGGACCAGCTTGAAGGTCTGACGATCACACCGCCCGATGATTATTCCGGGTCGTTTGATCTGTCGGTTACCGCCGTTTCAACGTCTGGTGCTGACAGTACATCAACCAGTGACGTCATCACGGTTGATGTGGCCGGGGTTGCCGATATGCCAAGTCTTGAGGTTGCCGATGCATCGGGCAACGAGGACAGTGCGATCAGCCTTGATATCAGTGCCGGGTTGAGCGACGCGTCCGAAATCCTTTCGATCACGATTTCCGGTGTGCCCGACGGGGCAACCCTGTCGGCCGGAACCGATAATGGTGATGGCACCTGGACCCTGTCGGCAGGCGATCTTGACGGTCTGACCATCACGCCGCCCGATGACTATTCCGGATCGTTCGATCTGAACGTCACGGTGACATCAACCGATGGCAATGACAGTGCAAGTGTCAATGACACCATTACTGTGGACGTTGCCGGCGTTGCCGATACACCAACGCTTGAGGTGTCTGACGCCAGCGGCGATGAAGGCAACAGTGTTCCGCTTGATATTGATGCTGCGGTCACGGACAGCAGTGAAACCCTGTCGATCACGATTTCCGGGGTTCCCGATGGCGCACGCCTGTCGGCCGGGACCAATAACGGCGATGGAAGCTGGACGCTTGGGGCTGCACAGCTGGTCGGGCTGACCATCACCGCGGCAAGCGACTATTCCGGTACGTTCGAACTGACGGTGTCTGTTCAGTCCCGGGATGGTGACGATACGGCAACGACAACGGCCATTCTGGAAGTCACGATCGAAGAACTGGCAGACAGCAACGAAACCCTGTGGGGGACCGATGCCAATGAAACCTTCGAAACCGGTTCGGGCAACGATACCATCGGTGCCGGTGGCGGTCATGACACGGTATCGACCAATGCCGGCAATGACACGATCTGGGGTGGCAATGGCAATGACGTGATCTATGCCGGGGACGGTGATGACAGTGTCACCGGTGATGACGGCCATGATTATATCGATGCCGGTTCCGGCAATGACACGGTGCATGGCGGCGAAGGCAACAACACCATCTATGGCGGTACCGGCAATGATTACATCACGGCCGGAAGCGGTCATGACAAGATCTTTGCCAGCGATGGTGACAACATCATTTATGCCAATGAAGGCAATAACTATATCGAGACCGGTGACGGCAAGGACACCCTGTATGCCGGCAGTGGCAATGACACGATCATTGGCGGCGACGGTGACAACTTTGTCAGTGCAGGCGAAGGTCGCAATGTCGTCTGGACCGGCACCGGGAATGACACGATCAGCAGCGGCTCTGGCGACGACATCATCTATGACGAAGGCGGAGACAACAAAATCTCTGCCGGTGAGGGGCGCAATACCGTCTGGACCGGCGCAGGAGACGACAGCATCAGTGTCGGTTCCGGCGATGACAAAATCTTTGCCGGAGACGGCAACAACACCATCGGTGCTGGCGAAGGTCGCAACTATATCGAAACCGGCAGCGGCAATGACACCATCACGGCCGGCAGTGACAATGACACGGTCTCGGCCGGGTCGGGCAACGACAATATCGACGTTGGCAGCGGCAAAAACACCGTCTGGGGCGGGGATGGCAACGACTCCATCCATGGGGCCTGGGGCGATGACACCTTCCTTGGCGGCGATGGCAATGACATTCTTAATGCCGATGGTGGTGACAACTATTTCGATGGTGGTTCTGGCAATGACACCCTGACCGGGGGCTGGGGCAAGGATACGTTCTATGGCGGGTCGGGCAACGACACACTCGATAGCGGTGGCGGTGACGACAAGCTGTATGGCGAAGAAGGCGACGACACCCTTTCGGGCGGTGCCGGGCGCGATACGCTAAGTGGCGGGGACGGTAACGATCTTCTGCTTGGCGGGGATGACGACGATACGCTGATAGGCGGCATCGGGGATGATACCCTGTATGGCGGCGGCGGTTCGGATCTGTTCATCTTTAATATGGGCGATGGCAAGGACCATGTAGATGGTGGTGCCAACGGCTGGACGACCGATACCATCGAATTGCATGGTGTTGGGGGTGGCCATCTCGATTCGTGTGACTGGACCCTGATTCTTGATGAAGGGACAATCACCGATTCGAAGAAACACTCGCTTGAACTTTCCACCGATTCGTCGGGAACCATCGTCTTTTCGGATGGTTCTGAGTTGACTTTCTCCAATGTCGAACGTATCGAGTGGTAACGAATTCACATTTCGGGTGCCGTCGGGACGAAATCCCGGCGGCATTGCCGGTTTTCTGGGGGGAATCACCCTGTCACGAGTTGACAGCCATTGTGTGAAGCCCTATACAGCGGACCTCGAATTTTATCGGATTACCTTATTTAGAACGGAGTAAGTGCAGTGAAGCGCACCTACCAGCCAAGCAAACTCGTACGGAAACGCCGCCACGGCTTCCGTTCCCGCAGCGCGACCGTCGGTGGCCGCCGTGTGCTGACCGCACGCCGCGCCAAGGGCCGCAAGCGTCTGTCGGCCTAATGTTGTGACCATTTCGGTGGAACGCCTTAAAAAGCGTGCGGAATTCCTCCGTGTTGCGGGCACCCGCCGAAAATGGGTTACACAAGGGTTGATCCTTCAGGGCGCACCGCGCCCGGGGATCAAGCCGGATACAGAATACGCCGGTGAAGATCGATTCGCACGAGTCGGATTTACCGTCACCAAAAAGGTGGGAAAGGCCGTCGTCCGCAATCGCGTTCGGCGGCGTTTGCGTGCTGTGGCAGAGCAATTGATGAGCGAACTCGCATTACCCGGTTGGGATTATGTCGTGATCGGTCGTGCCCAAACCATTGATCGGCCGTTTGACAAGCTGATTGATGATATGAAGTTTGCTCTGCGTCGGGTTCCTGATGCCAAACCGTCAGCACCGGATTCGCGCCGTCCCCGCAAGGGACGCGGTGGCAATCCGTCCAGTGCCCAGACAAAGGCAGGAGGCCAGTCAAAATGACCTCCCGGACGCCCGCACCCGGTTTCGTAGCCCGTCTTCTTCAAATCGCTGTTCGCGGTTACCAGCTGTTTTTGTCGCCTTATATCGGGTGGTCCTGTCGCTATCAGCCGACCTGTTCGGCATTTATGATAGAAGCATTGGCCCGTCACGGGGCAATAAAAGGCGGCTGGATGGGATTTAAACGGATAATGCGTTGCCATCCATGGGGTGGTCATGGTTATGATCCCGTGCCCGGATGTGGCTGCGAACAAAACAAAGCGTCGTCGGATGGTGAAAACCGGTCCCCGGCGCTTTCGTCATGTAAATAGAATAAGCGGTCGGCGCGTGCTGGCTGAGCAAAGCGGAAAGAGGCGATGAACGAACAACGTAACCTGTGGGTGGCAATTGCATCGGCAGTTGTGATTCTTATCGGGTGGCAATTCTTCTTTGCGCCGGAGCCTGATACCCAGGTTCGCGAGGCGCAAGTTCGTGAACAGCTTGATGCAAACGGCACCAACACGCCGCAGGTATCAAACGGTACACCGCGTGTACCGGGCGGTGGACCGGCAGTGCCGACAGTCAAACGTGAAGATGCACTGGCGAAATCGCCGCGCATCGCGATTGATACCCCACGCATCGAAGGTTCGATTCGCCTTGTTGGCGGCGTGATCGACGATATCCAGCTTCAGGATTATCGCGAGACCGAAGAACCCGACAGCCCGCTGATCCATGTTCTGAACCCGACCGGCAGCGATGATGCCTATTTCGCCGAATTCGGCTGGGTCGGCGCTGACAGGAACATCGCCCTTCCCAACAGCGACACCCGCTGGACGGCAAGCAGCGACAAGCTGACCTCGGAAACCCCGGTTGTCCTGTCCTGGGACAACGGTGCGGGCCTGACCTTCAAACGTGAAATCGCCATTGACGAGAATTATCTGTTCACCGTCAAACAGTCGGTCGAAAACAATAGCGGTGCGGAAGTTACCCTGCATCCCTATGGCCTGATCTCGCGCAAGGGCATGCCCCATACGTCGGGCTTTGCCGTTTTGCATGAAGGCCCGATCGGCGTCATCAATGGCAGCCTTGAGGAATACAAATACGATTCCCTTGCCGATGATGGTGCGGTTGAAGAAACAACCACCGGCGGCTGGCTTGGTTTCTCGGACAAATATTGGCTGGTCGCGCTGGCGCCGGCATCTGATGAACAGATGACCACGCGCTTTAGCCACCATATCGATAACAATACCGACAAGTTCCAGACAGATTACCTTGGTTCGGCCCGCACGGTTGCCGATGGTGCGTCTGCATCCTCGGAAAGCCGCCTGTTTGCCGGTGCCAAGGAATACAACCTGCTGGTCGAATATCAGGATGAATTTTCGATCAAGCTTCTGGACCGTGCGATCGACTTTGGCTGGTTCTGGTTCCTGACCATTCCGTTCTTTGAAATGCTGCAGTGGATCAACCATCTGGTTGGCAACTTCGGCGTTGCCATTCTTCTGCTGACGGTTCTGGTCAAGGCCGTGATGTTCCCGCTGGCGAACAAGTCGTACAAATCCATGAGTGCGATGAAAAAGCTTCAGCCGAAAATCACTGCGATGCGCGAACAGTTCAAGGATGACCGTCAGCGTCAGCAGCAGGAAATGATGGCGCTTTACAAGCGCGAGAAGATCAACCCGGCTTCGGGCTGTCTGCCGATTATTGTTCAGATCCCGGTCTTCTTTGCACTGTATAAGACCCTGTTTGTGAACATTGAAATGCGCCATGCGCCGTTCTTTGGCTGGATCCAGGACTTGTCTGCACCGGATCCGACCACGATCTTCAACCTGTTTGGCCTGATCCCGTGGGATCCGCCCCAGATGTTGATGATTGGTGTCTGGCCGCTGATCATGGGTCTTACCATGTATCTGCAGCAGAAACTGAACCCGGCACCGGCCGATCCGACCCAGGCGAAGATCATGATGTTCCTGCCGTTCATCTTTACCTTCATGCTGGCAAGTTTCCCGGCTGGTCTGGTGATCTACTGGGCATGGAACAACACGCTGTCGATCATTCAGCAGCGCTACATCATGTACAAGATGGGGGTTTAACCCCCATCTACCCTTTACGGGTTTATCTTCCCTTCGGGGGAAAATCCCCGCCAGTTCGGGGAAGGAATGACAATGACACAAGAAAATTTGCCCTCGGATACTGCTATTCCGAAGCATGAAGACTCAGTAATCGAAGCCGGGCGGAAGCTTTTTAGCCGCCCGGTTAACTTCGTTCTTGGTGTGGCGCAGCTCGAACAGTTGCCGCCAGAGGAAAAAACAGAAATCTGTTTTGCCGGACGTTCCAATGTCGGCAAGTCCAGCCTGATCAATGCGATCACGGGCCGCAAGGACATTGCCCGGACGTCAAACACACCGGGACGTACCCAGCAGCTGAACTATTTTGATCTGGATGGCGCGTGCTATGTCGTCGATTTGCCGGGCTATGGTTTTGCCCAGGCGCCAAAGGATATCGTCGATACCTGGCATGCACTGATCAAACAGTATCTGCGCGGGCGTGTGACCCTGCGTCGTGTGTTCGTGCTGATTGATTCCAGACACGGCTTCAAAAAGGCCGATCTGGACATGATGAAGCTGCTTGATGAGTCAGCGGTGCCTTATCAGGTTGTGCTGACCAAGTCGGACAAGCTAAAAAAGGGACAGCTTGAAAAACGCATCAAGGAAGTGGTCGATGCCCTGGTGAAACACCCGGCCGCCTTGCCACAGATTTTTGCGACATCAAGTGAGAAGAATACCGGACTTGCGGAATTGCGGGCAGAAATATCCACGCTGCTGTAACATCGTCAGGTTCATCGCTTAATTATGGGGAAGTGAGATGAACGAAGAAATCCGTTCTGAAGAAGATCAATCGGAATCCAGCGCATACCGGACGCTGGCACGTGCCAAAGTCCTTTCCGAGGCTCTTCCCTATATGCGACGATTTAACGGTCAGACGATCGTGATCAAGTATGGCGGCCACGCGATGGGTGACCCGGAACTGGCCCGCCTGTTTGCCCAGGATATGGTGTTGCTCAAACAGGTCGGCATGAACCCGATCGTGGTGCATGGCGGTGGTCCGCAGATCGGCCAGATGCTCAAGCAGCTCAATATCCAGTCGGAATTTGTCGACGGTCTTCGTGTAACCGATCAGCAAACCATCGACGTTGTCGAAATGGTTCTGGCCGGCAAGATCAACAAGGAAATCGTTTCCAACATCAATGCCGCTGGCGGCATCGGTGTCGGTCTGTGCGGAAAGGATGCGCATCTGATCACGGCGCGCAAACTGACCCGGACCAAGCGCGACCCGGAAAGCAATATCGAAAAGGTGCTTGATCTGGGCTTTGTCGGTGAACCGGCAAAGGTCAATCCGCATGTGCTTGATTGCTTCATCAATACCGACATTATCCCGGTCATCTCACCGATCGGTGTTGGCGAGGATGGTCAGACCTATAACATCAACGCCGACACGGCGGCCGGGGCGATTGCCAAGGCGGTCGGTGCGCGTCGTCTTTATATGCTGACCGATGTGAAGGGCATTCTTGATAAGGACAAAAACCTTGTAAGGGATGCCGATACCGACCACATCAACGAGATGATTGCCGATGGCACCATTCAGGGTGGCATGATCCCGAAAACCGAAACCTGCATGGATGCGGTACAGAACGGGGTCGAGGCCGCCGTGATTGTCGATGGGCGTGCCCCCCATGCCGTGTTGCTGGAACTGTTCACCGAACGCGGTGCCGGAACCATGATCCGCGGGAACTGATCAACGGGTACCGGTCCTGTCAATCTGGCTTGAATGATCAGCCGGACGGACGGGACCGGATCCCTGCAATGAACCACCACTTTCGTATAGTTTCCCGCGACGGATATCGGGTTCCGTGATATGTTGATGCGCAGATTTACGCCGTTCTGGCGTAGTGCATTGACATGATTACCGAAAACGAGCCGGAGCAACCGTGGTGACGACGACGGACCAACAGATAACCCGTCACTGGGAATGTGCGGATGCGACTTTAAGGGCTCTGCGCGAGCGCGGCCTGCGCCCCACGCCAGAGCTGTACCATGTATGGTTCGTCTATTTCGCCGAAGAAAATCCCGAAATCTTGCGCGTCATTGATGCGGTCCAGGCCAGCGGCGACCAACTTGCCGAAGACACCCTGCTTCAGCTTTATTACCGTTATATCTTTGACCGTCAGGCTGCCGATTTCCTGCAACGTGGCATGGAAGACTTTTCCGAGCTGGTGGAAAACAGCGACGAATGTCTGAGTACGGCGCGTGCCGGTCTTGGCAAATATGGCGATCTTCTTGGCCGGTCACTTGCGACCCTTAAGGATCATCGTGAACTAAGCCCGATCCTGACCGAGGTCATCGATCAAACCGATCAGATGCGCCAGACAATCGACGGTTTGCACAAGCGCCTTGATAGCTATCTGAGCCGCGTTGCCATGTTGCAACGTGAACTCGATGAAACCCGAGAGCGATCCTATACCGACGGCCTGACGCGGGTGTCCAACCGCATGTATTTCGAAGAACAGCTGACCTTGCTGGCGGCGGAATATGATGCATCTGATCATCCCGAACCGTTTTGTGTGATGATGGTCGATCTTGATCAGTTCAAATCGGTCAATGACCGGTTCGGGCATCGCATCGGGGATGAAATTCTGGTTCTGATTGCCTCGATGCTGAAGGCCAATATCAAGGGGCGTGACATTGTTGCGCGTTATGGCGGTGATGAATTTGCCATCCTGCTGCCCCAGACGCCGCTTGGCGATGCCATGGCACTGGCCGAAGATATGAGCAAACGCATCGCTGCACGCGAAATCAAGGCCAAGAGTTCCGGGACATCCTATGGCCAGATGACCATTTCGGTCGGGGCTGCGGAATATATCGCCAATGAAGGCGGGGCAAAGCTGATTGATCGTGCCGACAGTGCCCTTTATCGCGCCAAGAAGAATGGTCGGAACCGGAATTTCGCCGCCGAGTGACACGGGTTCTACTGTCGATTGGGGCAATGGGCGTGGTTTTGCGTTTCAATGCATGTGTGCCATGACGGTGGCAGACTTGCATTGAAGCGTTCAAAAGCGTATGTAACCAGCGCCCGGCATGGTCTGATGACTGTGCCGGGCGTTCCGCACTTGCAGTCATCATCAATGTTGCGCAGGCGCAGAGTTTCCCGAACCAACAGCAGATCGCAGAATGCAAAGCACCAAAGAGCCGCGCGTAGTTACATTTGGATGTCGCCTGAACACCTATGAATCCGAGGTGATGCGCGACCATGCCAAAAATGCCGGCCTTGATGATGCGATCATTATCAATACCTGTGCGGTTACGACCGAGGCCGAACGTCAGGCGCGGCAAAGCATCCGCCGCCTGCGCCGGGAAAACCCCGATGCCAAGATCTTCGTGACCGGGTGCGCTGTTCAGGTCAATCCCGACAAATTCGCCAAAATGACCGAGATCGACCGCATCTTTGGCAATGACGCCAAGATGAAGGCCGAAACGTTCCTGATGCCCGAACATGAACGCGTTGTCGTCAATGACATCATGTCGGTCGAAGAAACGGCAAGTCATCTGGTCTCGGGGTTCGAGGGCCGCGCACGCGCCTTCGTACAGGTTCAAAACGGCTGTGATCACCGCTGCACCTTCTGCATTATCCCTTATGGACGCGGAAATTCACGTTCTGTGCCGATGGGGGAAATTGTCAGCCAGGTGCGCGAACTGGTCGCCAACGGGTATGGCGAAGTCGTCCTGACCGGGGTTGATATCACGTCCTATGGGCACGATCTTCCGGGGCAGCCGACATTGGGCCAGATGTCGCGCCGGCTTCTGGCACAGGTGCCCGAACTGCCGCGTTTGCGCATTTCATCAATTGACCCGGTCGAGGTGGACGAAGACCTGTTTCGTCTGATCGAAACCGAACCGCGTCTGATGCCGCATATGCATATCAGTTTGCAGGCAGGCGATGACATGGTGCTCAAACGCATGAAACGCCGCCATCTGCGTCAGGATGTGGTCGATTTCTGTCAAAAAGTTCGGCAATTGCGCCCGGATGTGACATTCGGGGCCGATATCATTGCCGGTTTCCCGACCGAAACTGACGAAATGGCGGACAATACCCTGCGTCTGGTTGATGAGTGCGGTCTGATTTATCTGCATGTCTTCCCGTATTCCGCACGTCCGGGGACCCCGGCGGCACGGATGCCCCAGGTGCCCAAGGACCTGCGCAAGGAACGGGCAAGCGCACTGCGCGAAGCAGGTGATATTCAGCTCAACAAATTCCTGCAATCACGCATCGGCATGATCGAGAATGTGTTGGTCGAAAAGGAAAATACCGGCCATACCGAGCATTTTGCTCCCGTTCTGCTTGATCGCGTGATAGAACCGGGCTCAATAGCCAAGGCCAAGGTAACCGGCCTTGAAGATGGAAAACTGATAGCGGAGCTTGTGGGATGAGTGAAGAGGGGAAGAAAAGCTGGTTTAGCCGCCTGAAAGACGGGCTGAAGCGGTCCTCCTCAAAACTGACCACCGGGATTGCTGATATCTTCACCAAGCGCCGTCTTGATGACGATGCGCTTGAAGAATTCGAAGATCTTCTGATTACATCGGATCTGGGTGTTACGACCGCTGCAAAGCTGAGCGCGGAACTGGCCAAAACCCGTTTCGACAAGGAAGTTGATTCCGCCGAAATCCAGGAATTCATCGCCGACGAAGTCGCCAAAATCCTTGATCCGGTTGCCAGGCCGCTGGTTATTGATGCGACCAAGAAGCCGCATGTGGTTCTTGTTGTCGGGGTCAACGGATCGGGCAAGACCACAACGATCGGCAAACTTGCCAAGACCTATAAGGATCAGGGGCTCAAGGTCATGATGGCGGCGGGCGATACATTCCGTGCGGCCGCGGTCGAGCAGCTTAAGGTCTGGGGCGAACGCACCGATTGCCCGGTGATTGCGCGCGATACCGGCGCGGATGCCGCTGGCCTTGCCTTTGACGCGATCGATCAGGCCCAGCGCGAAGGTTACGACCTGTTGCTGATTGATACTGCCGGTCGCCTTCAGAACAAGGCCCATCTGATGGATGAGCTTAAAAAGATCGTTCGCGTGATCAAGAAACGTGATGACAGTGCGCCGCATGACACGCTTTTGGTGCTTGATGCAACGACCGGTCAGAACGCCCATTCCCAGGTCGAAACCTTTGGCGAGGCGACCGATGTCTCGGGCCTGATCGTGACCAAACTTGATGGCACGGCCAAGGGCGGTGTTGTCGTCGCGCTGGCTGAAAAATTCGGCAAGCCTGTTCATGCCATCGGCGTTGGCGAAGCGGCCGAAGACCTGCGTCCGTTCGAGGCCAAATCATTCGCCCGCAGTCTGGCCGGGCTTTCGGACTGATTTAACCGCACTGTTTCCCAAATCAAAAGGCAGCCCCGCGGGGCTGCCTTTTTGCGTCAGAATTTCGCGATGATGTCGCCGATCGACTTTCGGAAATTTGCGATTTCCTGTGTCAGGGTCGCAATCGGCTTTTTCAGGTCATCTGGCAATGCATTCTGGTCAAGATGGTCCAGTTCGGCTGCAAGTTCCTTTGCGCGGTGATCAAGCCCGTTTGCAAGGCGCTGGTCGGCATTGTCAAACAGCCACTCCATCACACGGTCCCGAAGTTCTTCAAGGCTGTGCAAATCCGGATCGGGTGACGGTGCAGTGATCCCGAAGGGCCGCAAGCTTAATTCCAGCTGACGATACAGGTCGCGCAATGTGCGCGTGCTGTCATGGCAAAGCGATTTGAGCTGGCCGTCATGAACAACCGGCAGGATGGCTTCAAGGCGCAAGGTGAAATCAACCGTGTCACGCACGACATCATTGATTTCGTTTTGCTGGTCGATGGTTTCGGGCATGTCGCTGCGATTGCGGTTTTCTTCAGCGACATAGCTGTTCGGGGCGAAAACCGGCAGCGCACCGGCGCGCAGGGTAAAGCGGGCCGGCAATTTGCCGATGATTTCACCATCGGCAAGGATCGGCGCGCCATCTTCGCCCTCGATCGTGATGTCGTCGCATTCCATGGTCAGCGCATAGCTGCTGTTATCGACCGAGCCAAATAAAAGTTCGGCGGCGATATCAAGACCGCTAAGTGTGTCGACACTGTCGCGAATGGCAAACATGTGCAAAAGACCGTCTTCCGGGCTTTTGGATTCGCTCGGACGCAGGCCGCCGCCAAAATACCGGCCATTGGTAATGGTCAGCTGGCGCAGCTTCATTTTTTGCGGTTTCTCATCGCCGCAGGTGATCGTCAGATCCAGCGGATCCATTTCGTGCCAGCTTTGCCAATTGGCAACGGCATAGCTGATTGCGCCCAGGGTACGCTTAAGATCGGGATTGATCCGTTTGCGCGCATCGGCCGGAACACCGATGCTGGCCGCATTGATAAAGCTGTGGTCATTGACCCGTCCGACATCCAGCATCCTGATCTGACCGTGAATGGCAGCGCGCGCGGCATCAACCAGATCATCGGGCAGGCCAAGGGTCCGCGCAAAGTCGTTTGCCGTGCCAAGTGGTACGGGGATCAGAACGGTGCGGGTTTCAATCACGGTTTCAAGAACCGCATTGATGGTGCCATCCCCGCCACCCACAGCGACAATGTCACCGGGTTTGGCAGTGGATTTCAGGTGTTTGCAAATATCATCCGGATTGTCACACAGCGTAAGATCGGTCTGATAACCGGCATCTTCGAACACGGTGCGCAGGGGTTCTGCGCCATTGGTACGCCAGTCATCAGGCAACTTTTTGCGGGTTAACAGCAAATGTACCTTACCGGTCAGATCGGAACTTTTCACGGCAATGGACTTTCACAAGATGAGAAGGGCGGGGGTGAACCGGCGCCTGATGGCGCCGGTTCATAATATATGTATCAGGAAATCGTTGCGCGCAGCATCCAGGCTGCTTCTTCATGCACACCGATACGTTCGGTCAGAAGATCGGCAGTTTTTACGTCATCGACTTCCTCGGCTGCGGCAACGCCGTCACGGATCAGGCGGGCCATTTTTTCGTGGTCATCAACAAGCTCCGCAACCATGTCATTGGTTTCAAGCAGCTTATCCTGATCAGAAATGACAGAATTTTCCATCATTTCCTTAAGGCCGGTCGGTGCAGCAAAGCCGATGGCGCGAATACGTTCGGCCATATCGTCAATGGCGGCATGCAGGTCTTCATACTGCTCTTCGGTCATTTTATGCAGCGAATAGAAGGCCGGGCCGACCACGTTCCAGTGAACACCGCGCATTTTGGCATAGAGTACGTGCGACGAGCCAATGATCTGGGTCAGCATCGTGGCCAGTTCGCGGCGATCCTTGCGGTTCACGCCGGTTTCGACGGGAAATTCCTTTGCAACGGTCTGCATACTGCTATGTGCCATTTTAAAACTCCTTTGGTTTTGAGGCGCCCCCGCATCGGCACGATATATATATGTCATGTGCCTTATTGCGATTTGGCGGGGCCGCTTTGACCATATAAACGTTGGCCTTTTTCAAAAGTTCCATGAAATAAAATGACCATAATTGGAACATTCTTTTGCACCATCCGTTTGTCAGTGTAAGCAGCGCGCAAGTAATTGTGCTGCCTATTATGAATAAGGAGGTTGTGATGTTGAGCAAGAAAACGCTGATGATTGGTACTGTACTTATGTCGATGGGTGTTGCGGTTCCGGCCTATGCCGGTTCGGCGAATGCCACCGACGCATCGGGCACGATCAAGACCGATGATGCAATGAAGTCGGACGCCAACAAGCTGGGCGACAAGATTGCGGCCCAGTATGAAGAAGCCAAAGACTTCACCTTTGAACAGAAAGAAGATTTCCTGGCATGGGTCGATGAAAAATCCGACCAGCTTGGTGATCAGTATGACGACGTGTCTGCCCGTGTGAAAGATGACAGCGAAGACGCTGTTGATGAACTGGCAGAAGCCTGGGATAGCGCTACCGACGAGTTGAGCGATGCCATGGCATCGGCCAAGGATGCATCGGCAGATACGTGGGAAGACGTCAAACGCGATACGCTGAACGCGCTTGAAAATGCGCAGAAAGCCATCTCGGACAGTCAGTCCGCCGAATAAGACGTCACAACCTGAACTCGGCGATTGACGTCCGAGGGTGACAGCCCGCCCGTTTTGGGCGGGCTGTTCTTTTTTGTGCGGCAGGAAGGACATCATCTTGAAAAGCGATCAAAATCGTTCTTTCGGACGGCTCGGGGATTTTTTCCGTGCAGCCCAGGAACGGCTGGCAAAACTTGCCGCCGGGCGCAAGGGACTGGCCGGTATTGCCGGGGCGTCGTTTCTTGAAACAACCATCATCCCGATTCCGATTGAAATCGTGATTGCCCCGGTGATGGCGGCATCGCGTGCACGCGGCTTTATCGTCGCCACGGTGACCTTGGCTGGCAGTGTGGCCGGCGCGGTCGGGCTTTATTTCCTGGCCTGGGCATTATTTGATGATCTGGCCCAGCCCCTGATCGACATGATGGGCAGTCAGCAACAGTTTGATGAACTTCAGGCGAAATTCGAAGATGGCGGGTTCTGGCTGGTCTTTCTGGTCAGTGTCACACCCGTTCCCATGCAGATTGCCGCATTGGCAGCCGGGGCCGCGTCCTATCCGGTTTGGCTTTTTCTGATTGCCATTACGATATCGCGGGCCTTGCGATATTACGGATTGTGGGCACTGGTTTTGGGATTCGGCGCGGGAATCGCCCGCATTTTCGAAGGAAAGAAACCCAAAAACATTTCCGTTCCCGGAAAATAAGTCCAGTATCGGGAAAAAATAGATATGAAAAAGGCCCGCTTTTGACGGGCCTTGTTCATGGAAGATTTGTTTTATTCCGGCTCAACACGAAAATCTGTCGTGCTTTTGCCCTCTGTCTCCGGTTCTTCGACGTCCTCGGCGATAAGACCGCGGCGGATCAATTCACGGATTGCGGCGGCACGCGTTGGCATTCGATGATCGAAGCGCCAGTCATCAATGACCTTAAGCTCCTCGTCATCCAGCATGATCTGGAGCTTTTCTGTTCTTTTCGGCGTTGGCACGTGGGGTTTCCTGTCAATTTCAGGAGCTTTAATTAGCCCCTGAAGCCATTGAAAATCAAGGCATTCAAAAATTTTGGAGTAACTTACGTTACCTCCGTTTCCTCCATAAGACAACCATCTTGCTGACTCTCGGTAAGTTCGAGCAGTGATGTAAGTAATGTAAAGTAATCACAGGCGGTAAATAATGTAACGTGATGCACTTAACTACATTGTGTCAGATATGTGTTTTGATAATGTTGTGTATGTGCTGTTTGTTCATTGTATTGCCTAAGTTAACTATACGATTTTACTTTAAATTTCATTTTCTTTTGTTACGGTAAGTTCATCCGAACAAGGAGGTTGTGATGTCTACTCAAGTGATGAACGAAATCGAAGACCATGTGCCAGCACTGCGCCGTCATGCATATCGCCTGACCGGCAGCACCGATCTTGCGCAGGATCTGGTTCAGGACACTTTGTTGAAAGCCATCAGCAAGAAGGACCAGTTCGAAGAAGGCACGAGCCTTAAGGCCTGGTTGCACCGGATCCTGTTCAACACCTTTATTTCCAGCAAGCGCCGTGAAAAAACCCGCGGCCCGCAGGTCGACTGGGATGATCTTGGTGATGTGTATGGTCATGGCAGCAACCAGATGGCGCGTCTGCAATTGCGTGATGCCGACCGTGTTCTTGAAGAATTGCCCGAACAGGAACGCCAGGCCATCCTGCTGACCGCTGTTGAAGAAGTATCCTATCAGGATGCTGCCGATCAGATGTCTGTTGAAATCGGTACCGTGAAATCGCGTGTTGGACGTGCACGCCGCAAACTGCGTGCGTCGGTTGGTCGAATCGAAGCGCGCGAGCACGCCTCACGCTACGTCTCAGAGGCCGCATAATATGAGCCCGGTTCTTGCGATATATGGCAAGGAGCACATTCTTGGCTATGTACGCGGGACACTTCAGGACGACGAAGAGAAACACGAAATCGAAAGCCTGGTCCAAAGTGACCCGCGTGCCGCCAGAATTGTAAGTGACTTGAAAATGACCCATCTAGGTGACTCGTGGGCATTTGATCAGGGCGCGAAGCGCAGGCTTGAATACCTGCAAGAGATCGCCGAAGACGCCGATATATTAGCATGAGATATGCGTCAGGCGAATGGATGCTACGCGTCGATTAAAATTGACATTAATGACCAATGGTCATATAAAACTCACATCAGGGTTGACCGTCTTTTCCCTCAACGTCTAAGGCACCTCCCTGAAATTGCCGAAACCGTCCCCCGGTTTCGGCACTTTTTTTGCCCGGATTCCGGCACCCGCGATAACGTCACCGGTGCGCAGAATATTTGAGACCGGCCTTGTTATGGGCCGCGCATCAAAACTGTCATTTGGAATTCTTGAAAATAAATCCGACATATAAGTCATAAGCATCTGAAACCGCCGGAAAAGCGGGTTGTTTCGGCACAGCCGGTTCCCTGTATTTCAGGATATTCACCCAGGGATAGAACGGGATGAAAAAGTTTTCGGTTGTCAGAAGGCGGGCGGGCGGTGATAAATCTCTCGCTCCAAGGGCCTTTGTAATTGATCGGGCGTGATTTCACGCACCTTGATCAGACAGGGGTTCTGAAACAACAATAACAAAAAGGAGCATCCATTATGGTTTCTGGAGTACACGGATCGGTACGCGATCTGTTTGAATTCACTGACGCTGACAAGGCACTTGCGCGCATCAAGGATATCTATGCGACCGGTGCCAATGCCGTCCAGGAGGCCTTTAACCGTTTCGGTCAAGGTCAGCAATCTTCCCCCGTACGTGCCTATTACCCGTATCTTGGCATCGAAGTGCCGCCGGAAAAATTGCATGTCGAAAGCACGCTTTCGTTCGGCGCACCACGCGACCCGGGCATTTACGGCACGACGCTGACCCGTCCTGACCTGTTTGAAGAATATTACCGCGAGCAGATCGAACTTCTGCTTAAGAACCACGACGTGCCTGTTGTGGTTGGTGTGTCTGATCGCCCGATCCCGCTGCCATTCCTGGTCGAATCGGCAACCGACAGTATCGGTCCGACCGATATCCGGTCGATGCAACTGATCTTTGACATGCCCGATCTGGCCCGTACCGATGATGATATCGCCAATGGCGTGCATTACGGCAACAGTGACGGCCCCAAACCGCTGTCGCTGTTTTCCGGGGAACGTGTTGATTATTCACTGGCACGTTTGCGCCATTACACGGCGACCGCACCGGAACATTTCCAGAAGTTCGTGCTGTTCACCAACTATCAGCGCTATGTCGATGAATTCATCGAATTCGCCAAATTGCAGCTCGAAGATCCGCAAAGCCCCTATGTCGCCTTTGTCGAACCGGGGCCGAAGGTCCATGTGCGCAAAGACGCCCCGGCGGGTTGGCAGGAATCGGGCGAGGCGGTCAAGCAACTGCCGCAAATGCCGTCCTATCACCTGATCCGTGAAGACGGGCTTGGTGTGACGCTGGTCAATATCGGTGTCGGGCCGTCCAATGCAAAAACGGCAACGGATCATATTGCTGTGTTGCGTCCGCATTGCTGGTTGATGCTTGGTCACTGTGCGGGGCTGCGGCGCAGTCAGTTGCTTGGTGATTATGTGCTGGCCCATGGTTACGTGCGTGACGACCATGTTCTGGATTCGGATTTGCCCTTGTGGATTCCGGTCCCGCCGATTGCCGAAGTACAGGTAGCGCTTGCCGACTCGGTTGCCAAAATCACCGGTCTCAAGGGCCGCGAAATGAAGGCACGCATGCGAACCGGCACGGTGGCAACCACGGACAACCGTAATTGGGAACTGCGTTACAGCGAACTGTTCGGCCGTCTGAACCAGTCACGCGCAATTGCCGTGGATATGGAAAGTGCGACAATCGCTGCCAACGGTTTCCGGTTCCGTGTTCCGTATGGCACGCTTCTGTGTGTTTCCGACAAACCGGTCCATGGCGAACTGAAACTGCCGGGCATGGCCAACAATTTCTATCGCCAGCGGATCGGTCAGCATCTTCAGGTTGGTCTCGATACCATCGATACCCTCCGTCAGGACGTCAACCAATTGCATTCACGCAAATTGCGTTCGCTTGACGAACCGGCATTCCGCTAAAACCCGGATTTCCGGTCTGGCGCTTTGATCTTGCCCCTGTCACCGCATCAAACCGGTGGCAGGGGTTTTATTATGGTTTGATGACGAACGGGCAGGGGGCTGCTTTTGACTTTGCAGGTGCAGCCCGGTTGCGTAAGTTCAGGCAAAACGATCCTGACGAACGTGATCATGGGGCAATAACCCGCAATGTCTGACAACATGACAAACCCTAACTCTGAATCTGACCCTGCGCCGGTGTCATCTGTCTCACCTGCTTTACTGCCGGAAAACGGTGTGGGGCTGTGGCAGATTTTCATGATTTTCCTGCGCCTTGGTTTGACCAGCTTTGGCGGGCCGGTCGCCCATATCGGTTATTTCCGCGAAGAATTCGTCGCCCGGCGCAAATGGCTAAGTGATGCGGCCTATGCCGATCTGGTTGCACTGTGTCAGTTCGCACCCGGACCGGCCAGTTCACAGGTTGGCATGGGGATCGGCATGGCGCTTGGCGGTGTGCGCGGATCCCTTGTGGCCTGGCTTGGTTTTACGATGCCGTCGGCCATTGTGCTGGCGGTTCTTGGCATGGCGTTTGTCGGGTTTGATCTGGCATCGGTTGACGGGGTTCTGCGCGGTCTCAAGCTGGTGGCGGTGGGCGTGGTTGCCCATGCCTTGTTTGGCATGGCACGAAGCCTCTGTCCCGATATTGCGCGTGCGGTTCTGGCCATTGTTGCCGCCGCCATCATGATCGCAAGCAACACGGTGCTTGCGCAATTTGCGGTCATTCTGGGCGGGATGCTCGCCGGTTTTGTGATGCTGCGCGCCAAGGTCGATAACCATCCGATGGCGCCGATGGCCCCCCGTTCGGCCACCGGGGCGATTGCCGCACTTTGCTGTTTCTTTGCCCTTTTGGTCATTTTGCCACTGGCAGCCCATTTTGATCAAAGCGGGCTGTTTGCGGTGATTGACGGGTTTTATCGCAGCGGGGCGCTGGTATTTGGCGGCGGGCATGTTGTCTTGCCGCTTCTCGAAAATGCGGTGGTTGATCCGGGCTGGGTCGATACACAGACCTTCCTTGCCGGTTATGGCGCGACCCAGGCGGTTCCCGGGCCGATCTTTACCTTTGCGGCGTATCTTGGTGCTGCCTTGCATAACGGGTCGGCCATGGATGGCGGCATCGTGATCAGTGCGGTGACGTCGATGATTACCCTGGTGGCGATCTTTTTGCCGGCCTGGTTGCTGGTTGTCGGGCTGTTGCCGTTCTGGGACCGGGTGCGGCATATCGGCGCGATGCGGGCCGGGTTGCTGGGCGTTAATGCTGCGGTGGTTGGGTTGCTGGCGGCGGTTCTTTATGACCCGATCTGGACCGGTGCAATCCATGACATGTTTGATATTGGCTGTGTCGCGATCGCCTTTGTTGTTTTGCAATGGCGGATCATGCCGGTCTGGGCGCTGGTCGGGACCGGAGCAGGTGCCGGGTATGTTGTGGCGCTGCTGGCCTAGGATCTGAATCCGGTTGGTTCTTCTAGCCGTGATTCGGCCCCCACAAATCAATCGATGCTAATCAATCAGTACTGGGCCCGGTGGCATCCTGGATGTCTTCGCCGTCCGGACTGTTTTGCGATGCGGTCGGGGCATCGGGAAACAGGTTGCTGATATCGGATACGAAATTGCGCAGGCTGAATGCTTCGCGCTTGCGGGTAACGCCAAGCCGCACGATGACCAGTTCCTTGGACGGGATGACGCTAAGTGACTGGCCATCATGGCCAAGTGCAAAGAACGCATCATCGGGCAATTCGGCGATGCCGTTTCGCGGGTTGCCTTCGTCATCACGGTCGCCGGGCAGATCAAGCCACCAATGCGCCCCGTAAATGACGTCGGGGTCACTTTCATCCGGGCTGCTGGTGTAATCGACCCAGCCTTCGGGCAGCAAACGCTGTCCTTCCCAAACGCCATCCTGAAGATAAAGCTGTCCGATCTTGGCCCAGTCACGCGCCGTTGCATGCATGAAGCTTGATGCGATGAAATATCCTTCGGGGTCGGTTTCGATCACCGCACTTTTCATGCCAAGCGGCCTGAACAAAAGTTCGGTCGGGCGGGCAAGATATGTGCTGCGTGAACCGCTCAGATTGCGAACGGCAGCCGACAGAATGTTTGATGCCCCGGAATTATAGGCAAAGACTTCACCCGGGCTGTGTTCCAGCTGTTTGGACACGGCATAGCCCGCGGCGGCCGGCTGAACGAACAGCATCTGCACCACATCGGAAAGCGGGTTCCAGTAGGATTCGCTAAATTCAATGCCGCTGCGCATCCGAAGCAACTGGTCATAGGTAATGGCCGCGCGCGGATCATTTGTCTGCGCCTGCCATTCATTGATCAGAACCGGATCATGAATGTCGGGCATCATGCCTTCGTTCTGCATGCGGCCCAGAACGGTGTTCCAGACACTTTTGGTCATCGACCATCCCGGAAGCGGCGTCTGTGCGGTAATGCCGTCGGCATATCGTTCGGCAATGACCTTGCCGCGATACAGGATCAATACCGCGCGCGTGCGCCGTTCGGGTCGGACACCGGGTTCGTCCATGACATCAAACAGGATATTGTTCAATGCGCGGCGGTCGACTTCGGCCGGAAGACTTGTGGTCAGAAGCGGCTTGGCAGCAATCGGTTTGATCACCGGTGTCGAATTGCGCAGGCGCGCAATATGGCCCTGATCATCGGCCAGCGTACAGCCCAGATTCGGCCGATAAACCGCAAACCGTTTCCGGAAACCGAATGCATGGGCGCTGACCGTCTGGTTGCGCAGATCGACATTGGTGGTGATCAGTGACAGCAACGCATTATTGTCGGCAAGAACGTCTTCATCGCGCGCACGGCTGGATGGCAATCCGTTCACAAAAATCGCCGAACACATGATCTTTGCGCTATAGGCCGCTCCGACCGGCGCAAGCCAGATAAAGAACGCGGCAACAACAGACAGGCCAATCAATATCGTTCCGATAAAGATGGCCTTGATCAACTGCATCCCGCTTCCCTGCCCTGTGTGTCATTGCCTCTTTGATTGAGGGGATTGGAGGGTCGCCTGCTTCGCAGGATAGGTCAAGTCATCGTATCGTATAGGTCAGGCGGTTACGCGGCGTATGGGGGACCTGATCGCCGAGATCATGAAGCCTGCAAAATAGAAACCGGCAAGGATCACCGCCGCACCACCCCAGCCATTGAAATCAATCATGGCCCCGGTAAGCGGCGGGACAATGACCACAAAAATCTCGGCAAACTGGGCAAGCATCCCCTGAAGGGCGGGCATTGAAAGACCGTCCTTGGCGATGGCCGGCAACAGGGCAAAACAGGTGCCGGCAACCGCCCCCTGACCGATATTGAAAATCACCAGCGCGATCAGGCTGATTGCCATGTCCGTGCTGACAAACAAGGTCGCAATGGCGGCTGCCATCATCGGCAAGAACGCGATCAGAATGCGCCGTCCGGCAACCTGACGGCCAAGGGCCACGCCCGCACCGATACTCCCGATAATATTGCCGACAATCGCGGTCGTTCCGATGATCCCGGCGGCCGGTGCGATCCCGATATCAAGATTGTCGACCATCATTGCCGGCATGAAGGCGAGGGCTGCGGATGTTGCCCCGGCAAAGGCGGAAAATGTCAGCGCGACTTTCAGCGCGGAACGTGATTTCAGAACCCCCATCACCCCGCTGCCAAGGGACTTGCGTACGGTCGCGGTGGGCGGTTTTTCCATCAATGCCAGAAGCGGCAATAAAACAAGAACTGGAACCGTGCAGGCCGCAACCGCCAGACGCCAGTCCAGCCACACAACCATCGCCGCACTGATCCAGTTGCCCAATGCAATGCCCACCGGAATAAAGGTGCCCCAGATGCTCATGGCCATGGCGACCATTTTCGGATTGTCAAAGCCCGCCATCCAGCTTGGCGCACCGACCACAATCAGCAAATAGCCGATCGATGTGACCAGCCGCCCGGCATAAAGCAGTGGCGTCGCATTGGCCGTGGCAAAGATCACGGCACCGGCAATCATCATAAGCCCGCCCAGGACCAGTGATTTGCGCAAACCGGCGCGCGCAGCCCAGACACCGGTTGGAATGGCGGCAAGTGCCCCGGCCGCGGTGATCAGGGATGCAACAAGACCGAATTCCGCCTGGCTAAGGCCAAAGCCCGCCCGCAAATCGGGGGCAATCGGCCCGATCAGGCCAACCTGCATGGATGCAGTCAGTCCCAATCCATACAGAATGATGATGGCAAATATCGGTGGCATGTGGCGTTTCCGTCAGGTGGTGTTTTTTTATGGTTTGAAATGGCAGATCGCCGGAAATGCGCGGCACTTCGAATGCATGGCAATTCCGGTGTCGCTATGACTACCCGAAATCGGGGGCCGGTGACCACGTATGAAATATGCGTGCGGACGGGAAAGCCGAACCGGATCAGATGTGGTTCGGTGCCTGGTCATAGCCGGTGGTCAGGCGCACCGCCGTTCCATCCGACAGGAAAAAACGTTCCCACAGGATGAAACTGTCAACGATGCGCATCGGCGCACCGTCCCGTCGGGACGTCTCGAAGGTCAGATGATCGGCCTGATCTTCGTGCCATCCCATGTCATGCAGGCTTTTTTCCGCGGTCGCGATTTCCGGCGTGGCAAACCGCCAAAGCGATGTGCCAAGCAGTTCGGTGCAGTCGCGCTGCCATTCATGGGCACGGGCATGGGATGCGCATAGCAGTCTGTGGGACCGGTCCTCGATCAGGTGGACCCGCTGGCTGGAATGGGTGACCAGCCGCTTGATCGCATGATCAAGACGGAAATTGCGTTTGCGCGTCATCATCTGATGGATCAGATCATATTGGAGCGGGGCGGGGCGCTGTGTGCCGTTTTCCCAGCGCGAAACGGTTGCCTGTGTAACACCCAGAATATCGGCCAGACGCGATTGTTTGATGTCGCTCATGCGGCGCCATTGGCGCAACAGGCGTCCAAATTCCTTGTCCGGGGCGGGTGTCGACAGGGCTTTCATGATCATCAACCGTTTCAATGCTGTCTGAACGGTATCACAAATTGCGCAATCTGGCAGCAGGCGGGTGGGAATGGCTGATCTGCGCGATCATTTCAATCGCGTTTGTAAATCGCACTTGTAAGTCGCGCTTGGGCGATGATCAGCCTGCCATGCGGCCGATATCAATCTGGCAGCGACCATATTTGCGTGAATCACAAAGCTCAAACCCGGCAAGGCCGATTTGCGGATCACGGGGATCACGTTCGGCAATGATCAGGGTATTGGCATCAATCCATCCGGCTGTGGCAAGGGCGCTGATGCTGGGGTCGAGCAAATCCTTGCCATAGGGCGGATCAAGGAAAATCATGCTGGCCGGTTCGATGGCGCGGGGCGGTTTGGTGGCATCCGCGCGTTGTGCCTTGGCCTGATTGCCGACCTTCAGGGTGTCAATATTCTGCTCGACAATGGCGATGGCCTTGCGGTCGGTGTCAAAGAACACGGCCTTTGACGCCCCGCGCGAAAGGGCCTCAAGACCCAAGGCACCAGACCCGGCATAGGCATCAAGCACCACGCCGTCATAAAGCGGATGGAAGTCATCCTCATACCAACGTGATGCGTGCGACAGGATGTTAAAAAGGGCCTCGCGCACACGATCAAGGGTCGGGCGGGTGTCGCGCCCTTCAGGCGCGTTCAAAACCCGTCCACGATGACTTCCGCCAACAATCCGCATTTATGGTCATTCCTTTTTGCCGCGCGGGCGGTTGCCTGCGGGTTTGCGACCCGGTGCTGCATTGCCCGATGATGCGGATTTGCCGCCCCGGCCACCCGATCGGCCGACCGGCTTGTTGCTGACATCGTTGAAGTTGCCACCCGAACGGCTGCCTGAACGACCACCGCCTGCACCTGCATTCGATCGGCCGTCCGTACCGGCACCAGAACCGGCACCACGGCCGCGCCCGCGCCCGTTGCCGGGGGCATTGCGGTCATCGGATGCACCGGCCTTGCCGCCGGTGCTGTAACGACCGCGACCCTTGTTGGTCGGACGTGCTGCACCGCGTTCATCACGCTCTTCGCGTTCCGGGCGGGTATTCTGGGCGGCGGGCTTGCCGCGTCCACCCGGACGCGGGGCAGCACCGATGCGCGGGCCCTTGCGGGCGGCACCGGAACTTGGGCGGGAAGCCGTGCGGTTGTCGCGCGCATCCTCGCCATCACTGGTGTTCTGGGCGGTACCTGCCGGGCCACCCTGATTGCCTTGCGGGCGTTTCCGCTGGGCGGGTTGGCCAAATACGGTACGCGGTGCCTTCGGGCGACCGGTGCCGCCACGGGCAACCGATTTTTTTTCGGAAACCTTGCTGTAATCACCGCGGAAGAACGCGGCGAGCTGTTCTTTCATCACCTTGCCGGTGATTTCCTCGCACTCGCCCGGGGCCAGACTGCCCAACTGGAACGGGCCGTAAGATACGCGCATCAGGCGCGTTACCGGCCAGCCCAGATGTTCCATCACCCGGCGGATTTCGCGGTTCTTGCCTTCGCGAAGCGTGACGGTCATCCAGGCATTGGTGCCTTTCTGAACGTCGACTTCGGCCTGGATCGATCCGTAATGGACGCCATCAACCGTGATGCCTTCTTCAAGCTGTTTAAGTTTTTCTTCCTCGATCCGGCCATGCACGCGCACACGGTACCGGCGCGCCCATCCGGTTGCCGGAAGTTCCAGATAACGGGCAAGTTCCCCGTCATTGGTCAGCAACAGCAACCCTTCGGAGTTAAGGTCAAGACGACCAACCGAAATCACGCGCGGCACATAGCTTGGCAGATGTTCAAATACCGTATCGCGGCCCTGTTCATCGCGGTGGCTGGTGACCAGCCCGCGCTTTTTAAACAGTCGCCACAGGCGCGGCTTTTCCTTTTCCGGCAATGGCTTGCCATCGACAATGATCTCGTCCTCGTCGGTGACCGTTACGGCGGGGCTATCAAGCTTTTTGCCGTTCAGGCGCACCAGACCTTCGGCGATCATGCGTTCGGCATCACGCCGGGAACAGACACCGGATCGCGCAATGCGTTTGGCAATGCGTTCGGGTTTGTTGTCGTTCTGGGTGTCGTTTTTGTCGCTCATTTGCGGGCCTCGGCAATCAGGGCGTCAAAGATTTTGGCATCGCCCGAGCTGATATGAAATTCGGGATGCCACTGGACCCCGAGACAATAGCGGTATTTCGGATGTTCAATCCCCTCAATCACGCCATCAGGCGCATAGGAATTGATGATCACATCCGGGCCAACCCCATCAACCGCCTGATGGTGGGCGGAATTGACCGACAGTGTTTTGACATCGCCAACGATTTTGGCCAGAAGCGTATCGGGCTCGACCGTGACGTCATGACCGGCCTCGTCGCGCGGGTTTGGCTGTTCGTGGGGAAGGCAGTTTTCGATCGCGTCTGGGATGTGCTGGATCAATGATCCGCCCAGAATAACGTTCAAAAGCTGCTGCCCGCCGCAAATGCCCAAAACCGGCATGTCGCGTTTAAGCGCACCTTCGGCCATCGCCCATTCAAATTTGGTGCGCCGATCCTTGGTGACAACCGTGTCGTGTTTTTCGGTTGCGCCAAACAGGCCGGGATCAACATCAAACGCGCCACCGGTCACCACCAGCCCGTCAATCAGATCAAGAAGATCGGGCACCAGTTCAATTTCATGGGGCAGGGGCATGGGAATGCCACCGGCTGCCGTGACCGCACCGGCATAGTTTTCACGCAGCGCATACCACGGAAATTTGGAATATCCGCCCGGTTCTTCGGAATCGAGTGTAATGCCAATGATCGGCTTGCGCGTGGTCATGACGATGCGAACCTTGATGCTGGTGACGGGATGGCGAAACAAGTTTGGCGGAAACTACCTTTCTAACCCGTGAAGGGCAACGGCAATTCACGCCGACAGTCTATGCGTTCTGCGCAGGCGGGCAAGGGTGTGTTGATCCGCCAATGCCGGTGATCATGGCTTGACCGACCCTGTGAAGTGATAGGACAATGTCATGAACCCAAAAAGGACCAAATGTCCTGAAACAAACTAAAAGACCGGACCCGGCAGGGATGACGCCGGTCTGTCACTGGTTCGATCATCGGGATGGAAAGACTATGAGCGCAGACAGCTATATGGACATGGCCCTTGAAGAAGCCCGCGCGGCCGCACGTCGCGGCGAAGTGCCGGTCGGGGCGGTTCTGGTTGATGCCGATACCGGCGAAGTTCTGGCGCGCGCCGGAAACCTGACCGAAGAAATGAACGATCCCACGGCCCATGCCGAAATTCTGGTGATCCGGGCCGCCGCCGGGGCAAAGGGTGAGCCACGTCTTCCCAATTGCGATCTCTATGTCACGCTGGAACCCTGTCCGATGTGCGCGACCGCCATTTCATTTGCCCGCCTTCGGCGCGTCTATTTCGGGGCCTACGACCCCAAGGGCGGCGGGGTTGATCACGGCCCGCGCGTGTTTGAAAGTTCAAGCTGTCATCACCGGCCCGAAGTTTACGGCGGGATTGGCGAGGTCGAGGCCGCAACCCTTCTGAAGGAATTCTTTGGCAGCCTGCGCTGACTCAGTGGTGCTGGTCAGAAAAATGATGCAGGTTATCCGGGCTTAATCCCAATTCCGCCAGCCGCTTTTCAAAATCAACGGCCAGATCTGCCATGGTGACGGATGATAGTGCCGTGATGAATGTCTCTGACGCCAATTGTAATGCGCGCGCGGTCGCCGTATTGGCCGCCTTTTCCATCAAGCATTGAGACTCTTCATCCCCGCAGCCAAGGGCAAAAAGGGTCGGTGCGCCCAGCGCCTGATAAATTTCCGCCAGCGTGATTTTTTCAAGCGGCCGTGCCAGTTGCCAGCCGCCGCCATGGCCCTTGATGGATGTTAATATCCCCCGATCACGCAGCCCCGCCATTGTCCGCCGGACAACGGCGGCATTGGTATTGAGCATCCCGGCCAGTTGTTCGGATGTGGCGGGGTCTTTCATGTCGCTCAGATGCAAAAGGGCATGCAAAACCCGGGGCAGGCGGTTGTCCTGACGCATGAAGGCGGTCCTGTTCGTCGATCAGATGTTCCGTCGTTTTTATCACATGTAACAATCAAAGATACATGAAATTGACAGGTGCGACAAATCATGTAACTTTTAATGTTACGTGATTCGCAATCACGGATATCCCCGACTTTATCAAGAGAACTCCGATGAAATTTGATCCAAATGTTGATCCCAAAATGGACGCCAGAACCTTTTGGGAAGAAACCTATGAAAAGCAGTCCCCGCAAACCAGCGGCAAGCCGTCTGCTGTTCTTGAGCGGTTTGTTGTCGGTCGCCCGGTGGGGCGCGCACTTGAACTTGGTTGTGGCAAGGGCGATGACGCCGTCTGGCTGGCAAAAGGCGGGTGGCAAGTGACGGCTGTTGATATTTCGGAAACGGCACTGGGCTATGCGCGGGCCAATGCCCTGCGAAGTGGCGTGCAGGATAATATTGCCTTCGCGGCCCATGATCTGGATACAAGCTTGCCCAACGGCATGTTTGATCTGGTAACTGCGCAATTCCTGCAATCGCCACTCGAATTTGCCCGCGACAGGATTTTGAACCGGGCAGCACAACAGGTCGCGATAAACGGCTTGTTGCTGATTACCACCCACGGATCACGTCCATCATGGTCATCGGCCCCCAAAGACATGGTGTTCCCGTCACCTGCACAGGCGCGCGATGCCCTGGGGCTTGATATGAGCCAGTGGAAAACCGTCACGGTGGATAATTTCGAACGCATGGCGACCGGTCCCAAGGGTGAAAAGGGCTCGGTCATTGATACGGTCATTGCACTTGAACGTATCTGAGTAAGACAAAACCGGGCGGGCCCGTATGCCCGCCCGTATTGTCCGGGGGTCGGCAGGCTGACCTAGTTTATGGTCGCCTCGCGGAACATCACCATACCGCCGTGATAAAGAACGTCATTTTCAAAATATCCATCTGCGGTAAAGCCGGTGTCATCCTGATAGGTGATGTAATTTCCCGATACCTGATAATCGCCCTGATAGGCCGATTGACGGGTGTCACGGGCTTCGTCATAGCGACCATTGGGCAGCAGTTCCTGACGGACATGGCCGTCCTTGGTCACCCACATGCCGATATAGGGATGCGGGGCGGTTTGGATGGTTTTGCGCATCTCTGTCTCCTGTTGGGCCGATGCTGATGGTGCAAGCACCACCAGCATCATCAGCAAAGTTGCAAAGCCGGATGAAAGGACGGATTGCCTCATCAGAAGGCCGATGCCGTCGGGCGCACGATGACTTCGTTGACATCAACATCGGCGGGTTGATCAAGCGCATAAAGAACCGCACGGGCAATCGCATCGGGTGTCAGGGCGATCTGGCGGAACTGGGTCAGCAATTCCTTGCTGGTCGGATCGGAAATATCGTGGCCCAGTTCGGTTTCAACCACGCCCGGCGAAATGGTCGTCACGCGGACATTTTCGCTTTCCTGGCGCAGGCCTTCGGAAATGGCCCAGACGGCGTATTTGGTGCCGCAATAGACCGCCGCACTTGGCACAACAACATGTGCGCCAATCGATGCGGTATTGATGACATGGCCGCCGCCCTGTGCCTTGAAAATCGGAAGAACAGCAGCAATCCCGTTCAAAACACCACGGATATTGACGTTGATCATGTTTTCCCACTCATCGGTTTTAAGTTCCGACATCGGGGCAAGCGGCATCACACCGGCATTGTTGAAAATCGCATCGACGCGCCCGAAAAGGTTCTGGGCGTTATAAACCAGTGCCTCGACACTGTCGGCATTGGTGACATCAACCGACCGGGCCATGGCAGTGCCACCGGCGGCCTCGATTTCGGTAACAATCTGATCAAGGCGTTCGGTACGCCGTGCGCCCAGAACAACCTTGGCCCCGCGCGATGCCAGAAGCCGCGCGGTGGCCTCCCCGATGCCGCTGCTGGCGCCGGTGATGATGACGGTCTTGTTTTCGAGATAATTGATCGGGTTCGTCATGACATGCTCCTTTGCGTTTGTGTCATGGCGCTTACTGTGCCGATCAGATGTGGCTTGTTGAATACACAGAACTCGAATTGGATTGCCTAATCCTCCAAGTAGGTCAAAGCGGGCTTTGTCTGGGTGTGAGGGTGTGTATACTGCATCCTAGGAAATGCGAGGGATTTGGTAATGGATAGCTATCAGCGGCTTTGTAATCTGATTGACAAATACTGCGAGGCGGATGGCTCGGTGCGCACGGCGGTTGAGCCTGTCTGGATGTTCCGGTCAACCGCGCCAAGCCTTAAGGTGCCAACGATTTACAAGCCCTGCCTGTGTCTGATTGTGTCGGGGGCCAAGGAAGTCACGCTGGGTCAGGAACTCTATCGATATGAACCCGGACAGCTTCTTGCGGCATCGGTGGATTTGCCCCTTGTCGGGCATGTGACACTGGCAAGTGATCAGCAACCCTATCGCAGTTTGTCGCTTGATCTTGATGGCAAGATTTTAAGCGAGCTGGTCACGCATATGGATCTCAAGATCGGGGCAGAAGGCGAAAGTGCCCGCGGACTGTTTGTCGAACAAACCACCGACAGCCTGATTGACGCGGTGTTGCGCGTGGTCGAGTTGCTTGAAAGGCCCGATGACATTGGGGTCATGTTGCCGCTTTTGATGCGCGAAGTGCATTACCGACTGTTGCGCACCGGCAAGGGTGCGCTGATTGCCGGTCTTGCGATTGGTGGCAGCAACATGCAGCGGATATCGGCGGTATTGCGGTTGATGAAGGATAATTTCGACAAGCCGCTGAAGATCGAGGAACTGGCAGATTTCGCCAATATGAGCCCGTCATCCTTCCATCATCATTTCAAACAGGTCACCGCCATGAGTCCGCTGCAATATCAAAAGCGCCTGCGCCTGACGACAGCGCGTCAGATCATGCTCGCAGAAATGAAGGACGCGGCCAGTGCGGCCTATGCGGTCGGCTATGAAAGTGCATCGCAGTTCAGCCGCGAATATGCCCGCATGTTTGGTGCACCACCGATGCGCGATGTCATGGCAATCCTTGGGCAATCGGCCCAAGCGCGCCCGGGCGAAGGCATGGCGTCGTAAATAAAAAAACAGGGGGCGGTGTTGCCGCCCCCTGATCATTCTTGCCAGGTTTTGATCAGCCTTGATGCTGATTACCCAGTGCCGGCAGATGCTGGAACATCCAGGTTTCACTGAGCGGGGCATCCCCGCGTTTGAGATACATACGCAGATCAACCGGATCGGTGCCGGCCGCCTTCAGGTCAAAGGCCGCCCGCCAGATACGGGTATCCATGATCGGTTCGATCTTGGTGCGGGTGATTTCACCACGCGATGTCGATACGACGATTTCCGGGAACTCGCCATAGGCAAGGGTGCCAAGAACATCGCCTTCGAATTCGACGGAAAACTTGACCTCGTCTTTCGGGCGGTTGGTGCCCGGTTCGCCGCCGCGTCCCATCCGGGTAGAAGTTGCCTTTGCCAGTTCGGCAACCGGGAACGGGTTATGGGCCTGCCAGTGAAGGCGATATTTGAACTGATAGCTGTTTCCGGCTTTGGCCGGGGCGTTCGGAACCCAGAATGCCGCGATGTTATCGTGGATTTCATCGTCGGTCGGGATTTCGATCAACTGTACAGCACCGTCATTCCAGTCTTCCTGGGGTTCGACCCACAGGCTGGGGCGACGGTGATAGCGCACACCATCAAGATAGTTCTTCACATCGCGGTCACGCTGCATCAGTCCAAAACCGCGCGGATTATGATCGGCAAAGGCAGATGCGCGGATGGTTTCGGGGTTGTTCAACTGTCGCCAGATGCGTTCACCACTGCCGGTCCACAATTCCAGGCCATCGCTGTCATGGACTTCCGGGCGCCAGTCAAACCGGAATGATTTGTTCTGTTCGGAATACCAGAACATGCTGGTCAGCGGCGCAATGCCAAGCCGTTCGATATCGCGACGGACAAACAGGTGTTTTTCGATATCCATCGTCACACCCTGCCCGCGATAGAGCAGGAATTTGTATGCACCCGTAATGCTTGGCCCATCAAGCAGCGCATAGATGGTGACCGGGTCTTCGGCATTTTTGGCCGGCTCGATAAAGAACTGGCGGAAATCGGGGAATTCTTCGGGTTGGGATGTGGCGGTATTGACCGCAATCCCGCGCGCGGACAGGCCATACTGGCCTTCATCACCGATGGCACGGAAATAGGATGCGCCAAGAAACGCCGCCCAGTCCTGGGTTTTCCAGTCATCGCGCGACAGTTCTTCATGAAGTCGGAACCCGGCAAAGCCGCTGTTTTCGGGCAGCTGGCGGGCAATACTGTCGGCTGGCATGTCAAAGTAATCGGGTTTATAGATGACTTCGCGTGCTGTGCCGTCCTCAAGAAGATACATGTGCACGGGCTTGGCGAAATACATGCCCAGATGGAAGAACGTCACCGGATAGGTGCCCGATCCATCGGAAAATGGCGAATGATCGCGTTTGTAATGCAATTTTCCATGGGTGTCGTAATCGATCCGCCCGACAATTTCCGGGTTGGGGGCGACCGGCGGCTCATAGGCGGCCTGCGCCATCGATTTGGCACGCGCAATCAGATCGGCAAAATCAAACGGCTGTCCCGCACCAAGGTCAAGCCCCGGTACTTCTGCCAATGCATGCTGATAGATCGACATTCCCGGCAGGATAAGACCGGCTGCCGCGATGGATTTCAAAAAGCGTCTGCGTTCAACAGAAGTCGTCATGTGCATCATGTTCCAATGGTTTCATTTGTCGGCAAGCATACCAGACAGTGTGGAGGTAATCGGGATGAAACATGGCAAATTCAAGGTCGTGTCGACTGCAATTTCTGCATGGACCCCTGTGTAAATGCCTCTGGTCATCTGCCAATTTCCTTGACCGGGTTTGGGCTTTAATCTAACGGTCAGATGTCGGTATCCGGATATCGGATGAAGGGAATTCGATCTGGGCTGCATGCCCATCAACCGAAGCTGCCCCCGCAACTGTAGGCGGTGAGCGTTTTTCTGACCAATGCCACTGGGATGAACCCGGGAAGGCCAGGAAAAGTGCTTTGACCCGCGAGCCAGGAGACCTGCCGACATGAATGCGACGGACCGGGCGGGGTGCCCCGGAGAATGTCGGCATATGTCGCGGTTTCCGGCAGTTTTTTGTAAATGCGCCTGAATACCGATCCTGACATCTTCCGCCATTTCCCGACACTTTTGCCAGTCCCTTGACGATAGTAAAGTGTATGTTATGTTATAACATAACATTTGCGATATGCTGTGCAATGGCCGGTAATTGCCGACCCTTGCCGGTATGTCTTTGAAAGGAAGTCAAAGTGATCAGTCACTATAAAAATGCGCTGGCAGTCGGGGTGTTTGCTGCCGGTTTTATGATTTCGGCCCCGTTTGCGGCTGCGACGGAATATCCGCTTGCCATCGAAAATTGCGGCAGCACGCTGCACTTTGATGCAGCCCCCGAACGGGTTGTGTCGCTTGGACAAAGCACGACAGAAATCCTCTATTCGCTGGGGCTGGCCGATAAGGTCAAAGGCACCGGGGTCTGGTTTGGTCCGGTCATGGATGAATTCAGGGATGTGAATGCGTCCGTGCCGCGTCTGGCTGATAATGATCCGGGCTTTGAAACCGTGGTTGCGCAAAAACCGCAACTGGTCGCCACCCAGTATCAATGGCATGTCGGTCCCAAGGGCATTGTCGGCACCACCGAACAGTTCAATGAACTTTCGATCCCGGTCTATACCGCACCGGCCGATTGTGTCGGCAAGGACAATGCCGGCGGCGGCGACGGGGTGCGCCATGACCGTTTCTCCATGGACCTGATTTATCGGGAAATTTCCGACCTTGCGCAGATTTTCGATATCGAGGATCGCGGCGCGGCCCTGATTGCCAGGTTGAAAGATCGTGAAGCCCGGTCCCTGGCACAGGTCAATGCCAGCGGGAACAGCAATGTTTCAACCGTCTTCTGGTTTTCCAGTGCCGAGATTAAAAGCGATCCCTATGTCGCGGGCAAAAACGGGGCGGCGGGCTATATCGCGGAAAAACTTGGCGTAACAAACATCATCGACAGCGACGAAGAATGGCCGACCGTGGGGTGGGAAACCATTGCGCGCGCCAATCCCGATATCATTGTGATCGGTAAAATGGGCCGTCGCCGGTTTCCGGCAGATGATTGGGAAGTCAAAATGAACTTTTTGAAAACCGATCCGGTTACACGCCAGATGAAAGCGGTTAAAAACGGCAATATCGTTGTGATGGATGCGCAATCGATGGACCCGACCATTCGTCTGATTGACGGTATTGAAACGCTTGCCCAGGCTGTCGAACGCCTGAGTGCCTCGAACTGATTGCCTAACCCGATGGCGCTCGATATGCCCGGAGACTTCAATGTTTGAAAAAGCACCCCCTCAGCCCCCCGCACGATCGCGGGCGGGGCGGGCATATCTTGCGCGAAGCGGTGCGGCCGTGGCGGCTTTGATCCTGCTTGCCGCTGTGGTTGCAATTGCCGCTGCCAAGGGGGAGACACACATTCCCCTTGGCACGGTTCTTCAAACCATTGCCAATCATCTGTGGCAGGCAGGCTATGAGATTGATCCAATCGATTCCGGGATCATCTGGAATTACCGGATTTCGCGTGCACTTGTGGCTGCGGCCTGTGGGGCGTCACTTGCGTTGTCGGGGGCCGTGTTGCAGGCGCTTTTGCGCAACAGTCTGGCCGATCCCTATTTGCTGGGCATTTCGGCGGGGGCATCTACCGGCGCGGTCAGTGTTGCCATTCTTGGTCTTGGGGCGGGGATGGTTTCGCTGTCACTTGGCGCGTTTGTCGGTGCACTGGTGGCATTCGGGTTTGTAGCGCTTCTGGCCATTCCGGCCGGTCGTGGTGCGGGCGCGATCATTCTGGCCGGGGTTGCCGGATCACAGCTTTTCAACGCCCTGACATCCTTTATCGTCACCAAGGCAGCAACCGCGGACGAGGCGCGCGGCATCATGTTCTGGTTGCTTGGCAATCTGAGCGGTGTGCGCTGGGACGATGTCTATCTTGCGCTGCCCGTTGCGTTTGGCGGGCTGGTTGTGTGTCTTTGGTATGCGCGCGCACTTGATGCTTTTACCTTTGGTGTGGAATCGGCGGCATCGCTTGGCGTGCCGGTGCGCCGTGTTTATGTGGTTCTGATTGCGGTGGCGGCATCCATGACGGCTGTGATGGTCAGTCTTGTCGGTTCGATCGGCTTTGTCGGTTTGGTCATCCCGCATGCGGCACGGTTCTTTGTCGGGACCCGGCATGGGCTTTTGCTGCCGGTTTCGGCCCTGATCGGGGCGATATTCCTTGTTGCGGCTGACATTGTTTCACGCATCATCCTGGATGGTCAGGTTCTTCCCATCGGGGTGATTACCGCCCTGATCGGGGCACCGGCCTTTGCGCTTATTCTTTGTCATGGAAGGGTTCTGCGATGACATTGGAACTGCGCGATGTTGGCTGGAATGCCGGTTTCAAGAAAATCATCAGTGATGTGTCGCTGCGGGTTGAACCGGGGGAATTCCTTGGTCTGATCGGGCCGAACGGGTCTGGCAAAACCAGTCTGATGTCGGTTCTGGCCGGTATTCGTGCCCCGTCTCGTGGACAGGCCCTGCTTGACGGGCAAGCGATGAAAAAAGTCGGGCGTCGCAATCTGGCGCGACGGATCGGCTTTGTCGAACAACAGGCCGACACCATTGACCGCATTACCGTGCGCGAGGCGGTGGCGCTGGGCAGAACGCCGTATCTGAGTTTGCTGTCACCCTGGTCGGAAGATGACCAGGCGATTGTCCAAAAGGCGCTGGAAGCAGTTGAGATGCATCTGATGGCTGACCGGATGTGGCAAACATTGTCGGGCGGGGAAAAACAGCGCGTTCATATCGCCCGGACATTGGCGCAACAGCCCGATTTCCTGTTGCTGGACGAGCCGACCAACCATCTTGATATCCATCATCAACTGGGATTGCTTGATCTTGTCCGGACCCTTCCGGTGACGGTGGTGGCGGCCCTGCATGATCTGAACCATGCGGCGATGTTCTGTGACCGGATTGCGATGATGGATCGCGGCAAACTGATTGCGATTGGCACGCCCGAACAGATTTTGACATCGCAAAACCTGCGCGATGTTTTCGGGGTTGCTGCCGATATCGAACGCGATGATCAGGGCCGCTGTCATATCCGCTATCAGGTCGGGATATCGGGTCAGACGGGCATAAAAAAAGACCGGGTTGCGTAACCCGGTCTTTTAAAAATCGGTTTGGATACGGGCTTATGCCTGTTCGCGGGCCACGGCGCGCCAGCCGATATCACGGCGGCAAAAACCACCTTCCCAGTCAATCGCATCAACCGCCTCATAGGCGCGTTTCTGGGTTTCGGTGACGGTTGCGCCGCGCGCGGTGACGCCAAGAACACGACCACCGGTCGCAACCAGCTTATCACCATCCATCTTGGTCCCGGCATGAAGGACCTTGACCTTGTCCATGGCATCGGCTGCCGGGACGTTTTTGATCTCGGTCCCTTTTTCATAGGACCCCGGATACCCCTTTGCGGCCATGACAACGACCATTGCAGTTTCGTCGTGCCATTCGGGTTTGACCTGATCAAGCGTGCCGGTGGCCGCACCATCAAGGATATCAAGCACATCTGATTTCAGGCGGGTCATCAGAACCTGGCATTCCGGGTCACCGAAACGAATGTTGTATTCGATCAGTTTCGGGTTGCCTTCATCGTCAATCATCAGGCCGGCAAACAGCACACCCTTGAACGGGTGGCCTTCGTTTGCCATGCCTTTGACGGTCGGGACGATGATCTGTTCCATGACCTTGGCTTCGACCGCATCGGTAAAGACCGGGGCCGGGGAATAGGCCCCCATGCCGCCCGTATTGGGGCCGGTATCGCCTTCGCCAACCGCCTTGTGATCCTGGGCTGCAACCAGCGGAATGACGTTCTCGCCATCGCAAACCGCAAAAAATGAGGCTTCCTCACCTTTGAGGAATTCTTCAATCACGATTTCCGCCCCCGCGTCGCCGAACTTGCCACCGACCATGCATTCATCAATTGCGGCAAATGCTTCGTCCGCGGTCTGACAGATCGTAACACCCTTGCCTGCGGCCAGACCATCGGTCTTAACGACAATCGGCGCACCGTGCTTTTCAACAAATGCCTTGGCATCGGCGGGATTGGTGAAACGGCCATAGGCAGCCGTCGGGACACCGAACTTTGCCACCATGTCTTTCATGAAGCCCTTGGACCCTTCAAGCTGTGCAGCCGCCTTGGAACAACCGAACGACTTTATGCCAACAGCATCGAGCGCATCGACAAGCCCTGCAACCAGCGGGGCCTCGGGGCCGACAACAACCAGATCGACCGCATTGTCCTTGGCGAAGGTTACCAGACCGTCGATATCGCCATCGGAAATCGCGACACATTGCGCAGAATCCGCAATGCCGGCATTGCCCGGTGCGCACCAGAGTTTGGAAATGCGCGGGCTGCGCGCAATAGCCCAGCATAGTGCGTGTTCACGTCCGCCGCCGCCAACGACCAGAACCTTCATGACTTTATCCTTCGACTTGTCCGATTGCTTGATGGTCCATGCGCGATGAACTAGGCTAGACCCAAACGCCATCCCGCAGAATGATTCAATGTGCGGGCTTTTAGCATAAAGTGCCCTTGATGACGCAAGATTTGTTCGACCCTTATGCCCCGGTACCGGAAACCCCTGTGAAATCGGGAAATGCGCCCGAATTTTCGGTATCCGACCTGTCCAATGCACTCAAACGCACGGTCGAGGATGCCTTTTCCTTTGTCCGGGTGCGCGGGGAAATTTCCGGCTTCAAACAGGCCAGCAGCGGCCATATGTATCTGGCGCTCAAGGACGACAAGGCGGTTCTTGATGGCGTGTGCTGGCGCGGGCAGGCGGCCAAACTTGGTCTGGTGCCCGAAGACGGCATGGAAGTCATCGTTACCGGCCGCCTGACAACATTCCCGGGCCGTTCGAAATATCAGATCGTGATTGAAAGCATGGAAGTCGCGGGCGAAGGCGCGCTTCTGAAACTGCTTGAAGAACGCAAAAAGAAACTCGCTGCCGAAGGGCTGTTTGACCCCGATCGCAAAAAGCCGATCCCGTTTCTGCCCGATGTCATTGGCATTGTGACATCGCCGACCGGGGCGGTGATCCGCGATATCATGCATCGACTGCGTGACCGTTTCCCGCGCCGGGTTCTTTTGTGGCCGGTGCTGGTTCAGGGCCAGGGTGCCGCCGAACAGGTGGCCGAGGCGGTGCGCGGTTTCAATGATCTGTTGCCCTATGGCCAGATCCCGCGACCAGACGTTCTGATCGTGGCGCGTGGTGGCGGGTCGCTTGAAGATTTGTGGTGCTTTAACGAGGAAACCGTTGCCCGTGCGGTCGCCGGTTCCGACATTCCGGTGATTTCGGCAGTCGGGCATGAAACCGACACCACCCTGATTGATTTCGTGTCGGACCTGCGCGCCCCGACCCCGACCGGGGCGGCGGAAAAGGCCGTGCCGGTGCGCATGGACCTGATCGGGCAGGTCGAAGAAGACGGTCTTCGACTGGCCCAGGCCGTGCGTCGTCTGGGTCTTGAAAAGAAAACCGCCCTTGAAAGTCTTGCACGTGGTCTGGGGGATCCCAAAAGGATGCTCGAAGAACGCGCCCAGACACTCGATAACTGGGCGGATCGTTTGCCACGTGCGGCTGTCAACCTGACGCAGCAGGCGCGTGCGCGCCTGAACGAGGCCAGTGCGCGGCTGGTCAGTCCGCGTGAACAGCTTTCGGAAAAGCGCGGGCGTCTTGAAAATGCGGCCCTTCGTCTGGACGGGGCGATGAAATCCGCCCTTCAGATGCAGCAAGCGCGTCTTGACCGCGCGGCTGCGGGCTTGCGCCCCGGTGATGCCAAGCGTGATGTTGTTCGGGCGGAAAAACAGATTGCTGATCTTGGTGCCCGGATGCAGGCAGCGGTTGGCAATATCGTCAAACGTGAGGCCGAAGGACTGGCGCGTTATGACCGGCTTCTGGAGAGCTATTCCTATCGTAACGTTCTTAAACGCGGCTTTGCCGTGGTGCGTGATGGGGCGGGCAATCTTGTTGGCAAGTCGGGCGATCTTGTTGCCGGGCAGTCCTATGATCTTGAAATGGGCGATGGCATCGCCCGTGTCACCGCTGGCGAGGGTACCGCGACGTCGGGGCCGGCAAGCGCGAAACCGTCAGAACTGTCAGAACTGTCAGAGCCGACAGAACCGGCACAGCGCAAGGATGATAGCGCTAACATCGCGGTTGAAACAGCTGGCGCAACCGTGGCGCCAAAGCTTGCCAAACCCAAACCGGTGAAAAAGAAAAATCCGCGTCCACAGGAAGATGACAGGCAGGGGAGCCTTCTGTAATGCGTTTGGCATTTAAAACCGTTATCGCAATTGTCGGTCTTTTGGGCGCAAGCATCACCGCACAGGCGGCCGAGCCGACCTATCAGGGGCAATTTGTTCAGGGCGGGATTGTTTTTGGTCAGACAACTGCCGGTGATGTTGTTCTGCTTGACGGGGACGCGATTGATACGATTGCCCCGGACGGGCGGTTCATCATCGGATTCCCCCGCGATTATGAAGGTCCGGCCAAACTGACGGTTCGCCATGCAGATGGCAGCACCGAAGAATTCGCCTATGCCATCGCCGATCGCGAATTTGATATTCAGCGCATTGACGGTTTGCCGCCCAAAATGGTCACGCCCGATCCCGACGTCATGAACCGGATCAAGGATGACAGTCGTCAGGCCCGCGAAGCCCGCACCGAACGCTTTACCGAGAATTTTCTTGAGAACGGCTTTATCTGGCCTGCCCTTGGTCCGATCAGCGGGGTTTACGGATCACAGCGTATCCTTAATGGCGAGCCGCGCGCCCCGCATTGGGGGGTGGATATCGCCGTTCCGACCGGAACCCCGGTGGTGGCCCCGGCAGACGGGATCGTGACCCTTGCCCATCCCGATATGTATTTTTCGGGTGCCACCCTGTTTATTGATCACGGGCTTGGCATGGTGTCGGCCTTTTTGCATCTGTCTGAAATCGACGTCAAAGTTGGTGATGTCGTCAAACAGGGGGATGTGATTGCCAAGGTGGGCGCATCGGGCCGGGCAACCGGTCCGCATCTGGACTGGCGGATCAATGTCGGAGCGGCACGCGTTGATGCCCAATTGCTTGTACCCCCGATGGACCAGGCCCAAAAGGCGGCAAACGCCAATAATTAACGGGAAACGCAAACCATGAAAAAGCACGGGGCCGTCGCCGCAGGACATGAAGTCACCGCACGCGCCGCCGCCCGTGTGCTTGATGATGGTGGCAATGCGTTCGATGCGGTGGTGGCGGCCATGTGGGCGGCCTGTGTCGCCGAACCGGTTTTGGCGTCCCTTGGTGGTGGCGGGTTTGTGATGGCACGCCCTGTCGGGGAACCGCCGCGTCTTTATGATTTCTTTGTTGAAACCCCCCTTGAAAAGCGATCCCGCGAAGATCTTGAATTCGAAAGCCGTCTTGCGACTTTTGCCGGGGGTGTCACCCAGGAATTCCACGGCGGTTATGGATCGGTGGCAATGCCGGGCGTTGTTGCCGGCCTGTTTGAAATTCATGATGATCTGGCGACATTGCCAATGGCGCAACTGGCCGAACCGGCAATTGATGCGGCCCGCAATGGCGTGGTTCTGGATGATTTTCAACGCTATGTGATGGGGATTGTCGAACCGTTGCTGGGCTTTTCGGCCGAAAGCCGTGCCGTTTTTGGCAAGCCGGGCCATACCGACGAAGCCGGGTTTGAACTGCTTGAAACGGGTGCCCGCCATGTTCAATCCGATCTTGCAGACAGCATTGAATATCTGGTGCGGACCGGTGCCGACGGGTTTTATCGTGGTGACATCGGACATGCGCTGATCCGGGAATGCCGGGAATTCGGCGGATATCTTGGGGCGGATGATCTTGCGGCCTATCGTGTGCTGGTGCGGGACCCGCTTCTGGTTGGCGGGCGCAAGGGCCGGTTTGTCCTGAACCCGCCCCCGGCATCGGGCGGGGTGCTGGTGGGATTTGGTCTTAAGCTTGCGCGGGAAATGGCACTGGGTGGTTTCGGTTCGGCCCGCCATCTTGAAGCAATTTCACAGATCATCCACGCAACCGGTTTGGTGCGCGGGGAATATGGCGCGACGTCGGCGATCCTGTCGGACGAGCTTTGCGAAAGATATCGTCTGATGATCGGCGAACGCCCGCTTAGTCAGCAGGGCACGACCCATATTTCGGTTGTCGATGAAGACGGCAACCTTGCCGCTGCGACCATCTCAAACGGGTCAAGTTCCGGGCGGATCGTGCCGCAAACCGGCATCATGATGAACAATATGCTTGGCGAAGCCGATCTTTCGCCCGACGGGTTTCATATGTGGCCCTGCGGGGTGCGGATGACATCGATGATGACGCCCGCGCTTTATCTTGGTGATGATGGCGGGGCGATTGCGCTTGGATCGGGGGGATCAAATCGCATCCGGTCCACCATGCTTCAGGTGCTTTTGAATATTGATGCGTTTGACATGACCCTGCACGGGGCGGTATCCGCGCCGCGCATGCATGTCGAAGACAGCCTTCTGTCGGTGGAGCCGGGCTTTGATGATGCGTTGCTTGATCAGCTTAGTCTTGAAAATCAAAGCCGCTGGGACCGCGAAGACATGTTCTTTGGCGGGGTTCACGCCGCCAAGGTCAGCGCGGATGGCGCCAGGTTTTCGGCGGTTGGCGATGCCAGACGCAATGGCAACCAGATCATCGGTCTGCCCGAACAAGGCGTCTGATCGCGACCGGACTTGGGCGTGGTTGTGCGGTCTATCCGTTCTGGCCGCTTTGCGGCGGCACCCAGTCGGCGGCCTTGACGTCAAGGATCGGGGCGGCGTCAATCTGTTCTGCATCCATCATGGTTGCCACGCGCTGCATTGACGACAAAAGCTGTGTTTTTTCCCAGTCGGGCAGGGCTTCGAACTGGGTAATGAATTCTTCATGCAGCATGGTCGGCGCGGTTGCCAGAACGTCACGCCCGGCATCGGTCAAGAAGGTGTTTACCACCCGTTTGTCGGTTGAACTGCGGCGGCGTTCGGCAAGGTTGCGCTGCTCAAGACGGTTCAAAATGGTCGTCACAGTCGCCTGGCTAAGCGACACGTGATTGGAAATGCGCTTGACCGTGACATTCTGCAATTCGTCAATGGCGCGCAACACCATGACTTGCGGGATGGTCAGGCCGCATGCCTTCATCACACGTTTGGAATGGAGATCCGTCGCCCGGATAATCTGGCGCAAGGCGACAAGAATGTCCTGCCAATAGGCTTCGGTCATGACGGTTCCCTTTGACGTTTCGGGCGTGTGAAGGTGTGAGTTACCGGGTAACGACCTTTGCGTGATTGATCAAGGCCAATTGTCCTGTGACAAACGCGATGGGGCGTTGAATTCTATCTGAACCGCTGGATCACGGCAAAAATCAGCGAAAAGATCGCAAGCAGGATAATCGCCACTGTTGCGATCAGTAAGGCCTGCTTGGTGCGCAATTGATTGGCCTGTTTCAGTTCGATATAGGCAATGACATTGTGGCGCAACTGATCCATTTCGGGGCCGACATCAAGACTGTTCATGTAAAGTTTGGCACCAGCGCGCGCCAAAAGATCATTTGTCTTGTTCATTTGCTGGGTAAACAGGGCAAACCGTTCTTCGGTATCGGCAAGATCGCCTGTCAGGTCGTCTTCAGTATCGCCCGCACGTGCAATCGTGATTGCCGTTCGGGTCAGGTCGTTGGCATCGGCTTCGACACATTCGGCAAGTGTGGATCTTGGATTTTCGTCCGAACATTCGACCGGGCGGTCGCCATATTCCTCGATGGCCTTGCGCAGATGTTCCTTGAGCTGCTGATCAAGTTCGGATATCCGCAGCCGGATTTCACGGGCTGTTTCGCGGATATCGGCAATGTCATGATCAAGCGCCATGCTTGGCCAAACGACAAACATTGATCCGGCGATCATCAAAGTCAGAATGATCAATAAGCGGCGCAAGAAAGGGTAGCTCCTGACCCCGGGGTTCAAATTTCAGAACCGCAAGTCTGAAGCAATGATGTTCTCAATGCGTTAATAAATGCCGGAAAATTTGCAAATGCTAATTTGGCCAGCGCCGATGCACCCAAAGCCACTGGGCGGGGCGTTCGCGGATCCAGGATTCCATCATCGCATTCACATCGGTCATGATTTTGGCGACATCGGCGTGACGGTCGCCGGTTTTGGTGACCGGAACGGGCGGATAGAACGTCATGCGAAAATGCGCGCCATTGATCCGTTCTGAACGCACCGGAACAATCGGCGCATCGTATTTGAGCGCAAATTGCGCAAGTGCGGGGGCCGTCATTGCATCGCGGCCAAAGAACGGGACCGCGATGCCGTCGCTCATTTTCTGATCGACCAGCATGCAGGCATGGCCGCCGTCTTTCAGGCAACGCGTCAGTTTGCGGGCGCCGCTTGGACCTTTTTGTACCAGTTCGCCCCGGAATGTCTTGCGGGCGCGCATGAACAGGTTATCGACCCACGGATTGTCGGGCGCGCGATAGACGCTCATCATTTCCATGTCCAGCACGGTGGCAATGCACATGGTGACTTCCCAGTTGCCGATATGACCGGTAAAGAACAGGCCGGGCTTGCCATCGTCCTTGAGCGCCAAGCCGTTTTCCACGCCAACGATCTCGATGCGAGGTCCGCCCGGGCGCAATTTGTGAAGATGGGGGATTTCCCCGGCCGACCGGCCAAGATTGTCCCACATATCAACGATGATCTGATCAATTTCGGCCGGTGACTTCTCCGGGAACGCCTTGACCAGATTGTTGCGGGCCTTTTTGGACTGTCCCAGTTTGGGGCCGATTGTTCGCAGCAGCCAGCCCCCAAATCCCGATGCCATATCGATCGGCATGATGGCGAACATCCAGTAAAGCAGATAGGCCCCGAACCCTTGCAACGGGTGGGACAGGTATTTTTGGCGCATCCGGTAAAGGTCGCTGTTCTTATCCATCGGCGAGTACTGTCTTCACAATCTGGGAAAGCTGATCGGGTGCCTCGAACACCAGTCGAATGTCGAGACTGTTTATGCCGTTCCGGCTGTCGGATGGCAAGCGCATCAGGTCTTTTTGCGTGGTCACAAGTTCCGCATCGAGTTTTGCCGCGGTCATGCGCAAAGCTGTCAACTCATCGGGCGCAAACACATGATGGTCGTCAAAATCCTGTGTGGCGACGATCCGTGCCCCGACCAACGCCAGACTGTCATAGAATTTCTGCGGGCGGCCAATGCCGGCAAAGGCGACCACATTCTTGCCAGCAAAGCGTTCGCCGTTTACCGGCACGATCCGCGCGCGCAGGATCGGCACGGATGCCGGAAGATTGGTGATGAAGTGCGGGGTCTTATCGCCGATCAGAATGATCGCATGGACCTTTTCAAGGCCGCTGATCAGGGGTTCGCGCATGGGGCCTGCGGGCATGACGCGACCGTTTCCGATGCCATAATTGCTGTCGATAACGGCAAAGCTGCAATCCTTGATCAGGGACGGGTTTTGTAATCCGTCATCAAGAATGATCGCATCCGCGCCGTTATCCCGGGCCATTTCCGCACCCAGAAATCTTTCGCGCGATATCCATGCCGGACCATGGTGCGCCAGAAGCAACGGTTCATCCCCGACCTTTGATGCGTCATCAAGACCCGGGTCGACGCGATGGGGACCGGCAATGGAGCCGCCATAGCCGCGGCTGACAAAATGCGGGTGACGACCCAATGCGCTTAGAACATCAAACAGGGCAACGGATGTTGGTGTTTTGCCCGCACCGCCGACGGTGAAATTGCCAACGCAAAATACCGGGCAGCCCGGATGACGCGCGGTTGTGGTTTTTGCGCGCATGCATGCCCCGGCACGCCACAGCAATGATAACGGGCTTAGCAGTTTCGGAACCAGACCATCTTTCTGCCAGAAGCGGGGATCACGCATGATCGGCCTCGTCGATTGCTTTTTGCGCCATCAGCGGGCGCAGCGCATCAACGGTTCGGTCAAGAACTTCGGCCTTTGAATTGGCATAGTGCAGGGCGGCTTCGGCGATCGTTCGCGCGGTTTCGCGATCACGCAGCAGGGCGCCGACCTGACGGCATAGATCATCTGCATCCGATGCCGGGCGGCATGCACCCGCAATACGCATTTCTTCGCTGATGGTGGCAAAGTTGCTCATATCCGGGCCATGCAGGATGGCGCAATTCAGGCGGGCCGGTTCAAGCGGGTTTTGCCCGCCCGATGCGCAAAGCGTCTTGCCCATGAAGCAGACCGGCGCGATCCGGTAAAACAGGCCCAGCTCGCCAATTGTGTCGGCAAGATAGATATCCGTGCCCGGGGTAATGATGTGACCAAGGCTGCGTCGGGCAACTTGCAACCCCTGTGCGATCAGCTCGGCTTCGATCTCGTTTGCGCGGTCCGGGTGGCGGGGCACGATGATGGTCAAAAGCCCGGCCTGTTCAGCTGAGAGCTTTTTGTGAATGTCCCCGGCAATGCGTTCTTCACCGGCGAATGTGCTTGATGCCAGCCAGACCGGGCGCAGTCCGATCTGTTCCTGAAGCTTTGCCAGTGCACTTTCATTGGCAGGCAGCGGCGGGGCAGCGAATTTGAGGTTCCCGACCGTTTTGACATTACCAGCGCCTAGTGAGGCAAACCGATTTGTTTCGTGATCACTTTGCGTCAGGACAAGATCAAACGCCGATATGACCGGACGAATGAATGACGGATAGCGGGAATAACCCTTAAAGCTTTTTTCCGAAATCCGGCCATTCAGAAGCGCAAGTTTCACACCGGCCTTTTGTGCCTTGGTCAGCATATTGGGCCAAAGGTCACTTTCAAGCCAAAGCGCGACATCGGGTTTCCAGTGATGCAGGAAACGGGCAACGCAGACCTGTCGGTCGATTGGAATGAATTGATGGATTACACCTTCCGGCAGGCGGGCATTCATCAGTTCGGCCGAAGTAACAGTCCCCGTCGTCACCAGAATGGACAGGCCGGGATAGCGACGGCGAATTTCATCAATCACCGGCAAGGCAGATAATGATTCACCAACACTGGCGCCATGGATCCAGACAAGATGTCCCTTGGGGCGAACCGCACTTGGATGACCGAACCGTTCGCCAATACGGCCCGGATCTTCCTTGCCGCGTTTTTTTCGCCGGTTCAGATAAAGATGAAGTGCCGGGCCAAGCAGGCGGGTCGCCGCGCGATAGGCGTAAAACAGGCTCATTTGCCGGTTGCCCCCGCTGCGATTTCGGACCGTTTCTGTTTGGGCAATTCATCGGGCCCGGCAGGTGCAATGACGTCAAGTCCAAGATCGCGGTCGGTATCCTGGGTCAGTTTGGTCAGGGCGTTTTCGATTTCAAGCCGTTTGGCTTCAAGACCGGCATCATCGAGTTTGCGCTCAACGAAAACCGGTTCCCCCCAATGAAAGACACCGCGGGCAAATGGCACCGGCAGGGGCAGGACAAAACGGTCCCAGCTTTTGAAAATCTTGCGGCTTGATGCGGAATAGGTCAGCGGGAAAACCGGAACGCCGGCCATGCGGGCTGCCTGTACGACCCCGTCGGATGCCCGCATTCTGGGGCCGCGCGGGCCATCGGGGGTCATGCCGACAACGTCACCGGCCTTGAGTGCCTTGATGATTTGACGCAGGGCCGCAGCCCCGCCTTTGCCAACCCCGGTGGAGCCCGCGATGGTCTGAATGCCGAAATGAGCCACGGTGCGCGAAATGATTTCACCATCGCGATGTGAAGAAATCAGCATATGAAACGGCAAATCACCGCCAACCGCACGCCAGGTATAGGGCATCATCAACAAACGTTGATGCCAGAAGGCAACGATGAACGGTTTGCCGTCGCGCAAATATTGCGCGGGCAGATCGCCGCCTTCTGTTTTCCAGCGGCCGGTCACGCGGACAAGGCGCACATAGGCCGCTGCTATCCAGCACAAGGTGCTGCGCATCGTGTCGCTTTTGATGATCCGCTTATGCCACTGCACGCCCGATTATCCCGAAATTGCCCGGATCAGTTTCCGTTTTCTTCTGAGAATTGCAGATTATAGAGGTTTGCGTAAGCCCCTCCAAGTTCGAGCAATTCTTCGTGCTTGCCCTGTTCAATGACGCGCCCGTTATTGATGACACAAATCTTGTCGGCATCAACAATGGTCGACAGACGGTGCGCAATCACAAGGGTGGTGCGCCCCTTCATCAATTCGGAAAGCGCGCCCTGGATATGGCGTTCCGATTCCGTATCAAGGGCCGATGTTGCCTCGTCCAGAAGCAGGATCGGTGCGTTTTTAAGCATCGCGCGCGCAATTGCAATACGCTGACGCTGCCCGCCTGAAAGCTTCACGCCATGTTCGCCGACAATGGTGTCATAGCCGTGTTCAAGCTGAAGGATGAAGTCATGAGCGGCGGCGTGACGGGCGGCTTCCTCGATCTCGGCGTCGCTGGCACCGGCGCGACCATAGGCAATATTGGCGCGTACCGTATCATCAAACAGGGTGATTTCCTGACTGACCAGTGCAGTTGCCTTGCGCAGGGATTCAAGCGTAACGCCACGAATATCCTGACCATCAATGGTGATCGCACCGGCATCAATGTCATAGAAACGCGGGATCAGGTTCAGGATGGTGGATTTGCCTGCACCGGACGGACCAACAAGTGCGACGGTTTCCCCGGCCTTGATATCCAGATCAATATCGCGAAGGGCGGTGATTTCCGGATTGTAGGAAAAGGCGACGTTTTTGAAGCTAATATCGCCACCTGAAACCGTCAGCGCTTTGGCATCCGGCGCATCCTTGATTTCGGGTTCTATATCAAGAACTGTGAAAACGCGCTGTGATGCTGCCAGACCTTGCTGCAGTGTGATGTTGATATTTGCCAGACGTTTTACCGGCTCATAGGCCAGCAAAAGGGCGGTGATAAAGGCAAAGAAGCTTCCGGGATCGCTGGCACCGTCGATCACCCGGCTGCCGCCATAAATAATAATCGCTGTAATCGCCGCACCCCCAAGCGTTTCCATGATGGGGGATGAACGGGCACTGACGGTTTGTGCCTTGAAGCTCAGTTTGAAGACTGTTTCAACCAGCTTGCCCATACGTGAACATTCGTAAGGTTCCATGCCATATGCCTTTACATGGCGGATGCCCTGGAATGTCTGTTCAAGCAGGGTGGCAAATTCACCAATTTGCTGCTGGGTGTTGGCTGACACCTTGCGCATCCGGCGACCCAGTCGCGCAATCGGGTAGATCGCAGCGGGAAAGACCGTGAATGCAATGATGGCAAGCAGCCAATCCTTGTAGAACATGACGCTGATCAGGACGATGGCAGTCAACAAATCCTTGCCAAATCCGGTCAGCGAGTTGGAAACGGCCGCACGCATTGCCGTGATGTCGTTGGTAAAGCGCGTGATCAGCTTGCCGGTATTGGTGCTGTGGAAGAAGCCGATATCAAGACGAATGACATGTTCGTACAAACGGTTTTGGATGTCGGCCAGAATACGTCCACCGACATAGCTCATCAAAACGGTCTGGCCGTAATTGGCGAAACCTTTCAGTGCAAAGGAACCAAGAACTGCGGCGCCGACAGGAACAAGCATCGCTTCGCGCTTGTTGATGAAGACATCATTGATAATGGGGTCCATCAGAAGCGCATAAAGGCCGGTTGCACCAGCCATTAAAGCCATACACAGAAGAGCAAGAAGAATTTTCCCGAAGTATGGAGCAACGGCATCTTTGACGATGCGCTTGACCAACGGCCATGTGCCCCAATGTTCTGTGGTGTGGTCCAAGGAGTTCTTGGGCAATTGCTTCTTCCTGGTCGTTTAGGCCATTTCCACATTGTATCGAACTGATACTGTCTATATGGATAAGGCTTCAAATAAATATTCAAATGTACGCGCTGTTGCTAGCACGCCGAGCCATAAGCGGCAAGCCGCAGTAAGCTTCATACGGACACAAAACTGATCTGTAGATCAGCAGGTCACAAAGAGCGACATATAAGACAAAATAATGAACGAGCAACTGCACGCACTTGTCGAGCACACAATAGCCCAGGGCGTGGGCGCACGCGTTTTCCCGTTAAGCTGGAATGGTCGGCGGATATGGGTCAAACAGGCGGTGCCGGCAAAGGAAAAAGTCTGGCATCGGTTGCAGCGCTTTCTGGCCAATGTCACGGGCATTCCGCTTTTGCGTCCAACGGTGTCGCCCGGCGGCAAAGCGGGGCTTGTGAATGAAGCCAATACCCTGCGCAAACTGGCCGCACATGGCGTACTTGTGCCTGATCTGATTGGCGAAGGGGCGAACTGGATCGCAATCGGTGACAATGGCGGTATCCTTCAGACCAGGATCGAAGATGATGTTCGGTCCGGCAATGAAGACCGGGTCAAACAGCATATCACTGCTGCTGCATCCGCACTGGCGCGACTGCACGCATCGGGTGTGTCGCACGGGGCACCTTTATTGCGTAACATGACGATACGCGATGATGGCCAGATCGGCTTCATTGATTTTGAAGAAGACCCGAACGCCCGCATGCCATTGGAAGATGCGCAGGCCCGCGACATTTTGTTGTTCGTATTTTCCATTCAGCGCGAGTTCAAAAAACGTCCGGAATTGTTGCGGTCAGGATGGGCAACCTATGTTGCCACAGCGGGCGAGACTGCCGGGCAACTTGTCCCTTTGCGCAAGGTCATCAGGCTTTTGCGACCGGTTTACATGATTTTGCGTCCGTTCCGCAGATGGCTGGGAACGGACGCATTGAATGGTATTCTGGCTTATCGCACTTTGCGCAAAAGCCTTTATCGCAGATAGAACTTCACCCGTTCCACGCTTTCCGTCGGTTTTTCCGGGACCAGCCACTTACTGGGCGGGTTGACCGACCGGGGTTGTGCCAAGGCTTGCCTGATCTTGATCCGGGGATGTGGCCGGGTTTGTGCCCGCATTGTGCCGGGTGGCATCGTCAACCGAAATCCGGACGACCTCGATCCCGTCAAACCCGCCGGAAAACGGTGCCAGATTGTGCAGGAACTGGGTGGCGGAATTCTGCCAGCTATATTGTTCGGCCAATGCACGGGCATCTTCGGATGTCAGCTCAAGTGCGGCCAGGGCTGCTTCACGCAGGTCGGCATCAATCGCACCGGCCTTGGTGCCGCGCACGATATCGGCTGGTCCCTGAACCGGGAAGACGGCAACCGGGGTGCCCGATGCCAGTGCTTCAAGGATCACAAGGCCGAAGGTGTCGGTCTTGCTTGGAAACACAAAGACATCCGCCGAAGCAAAGGCTGTTGCCAGTTCTTCGCCAACCTTTTTGCCCAGAAACTGCTCATTGGGATATTTGCCCTTAAGCTCGTTAAGTTGCGGGCCGTCGCCAACCACGAACTTTGTCCCGGGCAGATCAAGGTCAAGGAAATGGCCGATATTCTTTTCCACCGCAACCCGCCCGACAAACAGCCAGTGTGGTTTCGGGAAATCGCCAAATGATGCGTCCGGTCGGGGCCGGAACAGATCAAGATCCACCCCGCGCGACCAGATATGCAGGTTTTCAAAGCCCCAGTCGGACAGTTCCTGACGCAGGCTTTCGGTGGCGACCATGACCGAGCGTGATTTGGAATGGAATTTGCGCATCCCGCGATAGGAAATCGACAGCGGCAGCCGCCAGCGCGCATGAATATATTCCGGAAACCGCGTGTGATAGGCGGTTGAAAACGGCAAGCCGTGTTTCAGGCAATAGGAACGCGCAGCCTGACCCAGCGGACCTTCGGTCGAAATGTGGATGGCGACCGGGTGCAATGCCTCGATCATTTTGGCCATCTTGCGTTTGGCAAACAGGGCCAGACGGATTTCCGGATAGGTCGGGCATGGAACAGTTTTGAACTGATCGGGCGAAATGATGTGAACATCATGTCCCATCGCGCCCAGCTCGCCACGTACGGTTTCAAGGGTACGGACAACACCGTTTACCTGCGGATACCAGGCATCGGTTACGATCAGTATTTTCATGCAGTCTTTCCAATCGGGGCATCGCTGCGCTTTTTGGAAGCACCCGATGCGGAATTGTCCGTGCCATGGGCAATGCGGAACATGGAGATCAGTTTGCCAAGACCCAGTGACGGGGTGCTTGCAGCGTCCCGGCCGGGGCTGGAATGGCTCATGGCCATCTGGCGCATTTCCGCCCAGTGCAGAAGTTCAAGCTTGCCATCCTTGTCTTCAACAAGGGCGGTGCAGCTTTCGACCCAGTCGCCGTCATTGCAATAAAGCACATCACCGATCATGCGTTTTTCGGCATGATGGATATGACCGCAGACCACGCCATCGACCTTGCGTTTCGCGGCTTCGTGGGCGACGGCATTTTCGAAATTGCAGATGAACTGAACGGCGTTTTTGACCCGGTTTTTAAGATAAGCCGAAAGCGACCAGTAACCGTATCCAAGGCGGCGGCGAATGCCGTTATAGTAACGGTTAAGGGCGATGGCCAGGTTGTAGGCCGTGTCCCCAAGATAGGCCAGCCATCTGGCATATTTGACAACCCCGTCAAATTCATCGCCATGGATGACCAGCAGGCGTTTGCCATCGGCTGTTTCGTGGATATCGTTCATTTTGACATCGACATGCCCAAAGGTCATATCGACAAATTCGCGGGCAAATTCATCATGGTTTCCGGGGACAAAGATGACTTTGGCGCCATTTTTTGCCTTATCCATGATTGTCGTGATAACAGCATGGTGACTTTCCGGCCAATACCAGCTTTTCTTGAGCCGCCAGCCATCAATAATGTCACCGACCAGATAATAGGTATCTGCTGTTACTTCATTGAGGAAATCCAAAAGAAGATCTGCCTGACATCCACGTGTCCCCAGATGGACGTCTGAAATCCAGACCGTGCGGTAATGCGGTTGCAGCGTCATCGCTGTCATTGCCGCTCCTCCGTATCCTGCCAAAAGGATGGCTGGAATTCGGCGTTTCGAGGTGCCGAATACTGTCCCCAACCAGTATCGGTTTAAAATAAAAAACGTGATTTTATAACCCGTTCACAGAAATTTCGTCGTTCTGTAAAGCAACTGTTACATTTTTTCTTTCATATGGTAGTGCGTGTGTATGATTTATTTCGGTTTTATTTCGGAAGTATGTTCTGAATGACCCATGCCGATGTGACTGTGATTTTCAATCCCCGTGCGGGGGGGAACAAACAGCGGTTTCTGTCCAAGATTTTGCAACATGCAGGGATCAGGGTGGAATTGTTGCAGACCACCCATCCCGGCCATGCCCGTGAATTGGCGCGCAAGGTTCGTGCCCATCAACGCCTGTTTGTTGCCGGCGGCGACGGATCATTGAACGAGGCCCTGAACGGTCTGCTTGATGCCCAGATCGATGGTCACGAAGTCCCGCCACTTGGCGTGATCCCGCTCGGGACGGCGAATGTTCTGGCCGTCGAAGTCGGGCTGGAACGCAAGGCAAAGGCAATTGCCGACTATATCAACAATCCCGGTCAGGTCTGGATCCGGCCCGGACTGGTCAATGGGCGGGCCTTCTTTTTGATGGTTGGAATGGGGGCCGATGCCGATACGGTTGCCAATGTGTCGCTCAAGCTCAAGCGCATGATCGGCAAGGGTGCCTATGTTCTTGAAGGATTGCGGAACATCTTTTTCCCGCGTCATCGCGACTTTGAAGTCAATATCGGGCGGGAAAACTATCGGGTGGCCGGGGTTGTGGTGACCCATGCGCAGCATTACGGCGGCGAATTCATCATTTCACCGACTGCGAAGCTGACCGATAACGGTTTTGATGTTGTCCTGATGCCCGGCAACGGTATCGGTGCATTGTCGCGCTATGGGCTGGCCCTGACGTTAAACAGGTTGCATGAGCAAAGCGATGTCTCGGTTGTGCGGTCTGAACGCATCACGATCACCAGCCATTGTGGCCCGGCTCCGCTTCAGATTGACGGTGAAAGTGCCGGCAAACTGCCATGCGAAATTAGTCTGTCGCCCTATCCGGTGCGGCTGATGGTGCCACAGGCCTATGCAATGGCCGCGGGGGGCGTGGTTGAAACCGGCCCGGAACCACTTCGCCTGACCAGCGGTTAACCCCGAAGCGAGGACTTCAGAGCAAATGCACGATATCCCGGTTGTTTGCGGCCGGGATATCAGAAGGCATGTGATCACGCTTGGAAATCGCAAAGCAAAGATCAGGCATTCTTTTGCAAATTCCCATGATCTTACCCGCCATTTCGCGGTTTTTCCGCGTGTAAATCGGCGTTTTATGGACCGATGCCCCGGTTCTGATTTTCGATGCCCTTGGGTTGATAACTGGGGATGGTCCAATGCGTTGTGCCCTGCTTTGCGGCGTCTGCCAGCATGTCTGGAAATTACGGTGTTTGGTGTTGTCAAACAGGGAAACTGATCCGCCGAATTGGGCCGATCTGCCGGGCATATTCGAAAGGACAGGTATACAGGTCTTCTGGATAGGTCGGCCTTACTTTTCCTTGTAATTTCGCATGTTACGCCAAACCTTTAAGTTAGTTGCAATATTGTGATTATCTAAAACAAGGGTTGTGTACTCCCCATATGGGGAGGGTAGTGACTGTCATGAGCAGATACCTTGGTAATCAAAGAGATCGTAGCGCGGTGCTGCGAACACGGAGGGTATGATGGTGTCGCGTGTTTCTTCTGCGCCGACGGGGGCGTTTTTGGAAAACTTGGGTGTTAAGACAAAGATTCTATTGGGGTTTTCAGCAGTGCTGGTCATTCTTGTCTCAGCGCTGGCATTCGCATTCTACAGCTTCACCAAAGTTGCACATGATGTTGATGAATATGCGCTGCGGGTCGAAGAAGCCGCACTTGTTGCCCAGATTGAAACGCGGTTTTTGCGTTTCAAAAGCCATGCCCGCGAATTTGCCAACAAGGCAAGCGCCCATGACGCGGAACAGGTGTTTGTCATCGCCGATCAAATCCGCCCAATTCTTGACAAGGCATTGCAAAGTTTCGAGTCAGCCGAACATCGTGCCCGGATCGAGAAAATATCCGGGGCACTTGATCGCTACATGCAGGATTTCGAAAAAGTCCGTGATCTGAGCGATGAATATCACGCCCTGATCACTGACCGGCTTGAACCCGACGGGATCAAGGTCGTTTCCGATCTCAATGCATTGATCGCACGTGCAGAAACCACCCAGAATATCGATGCCCTGAAAAAGGCGGTGGCCGCGCGTGAGCATGCGCTTCTGGCGCGTCTTTATTCCAATATTCTGATCGGGCGTCAGGATGACAGCTTTGGCGAAAAGGCAGCCAGCGAGTTCGGCCTTCTCAAGACCGGGCTGATTGAAATCAACCAGACAGTACCCGATGCGGAATACAAAAAGACCATCGGCGAAGTCATGACATTATTTGATGATTACCGTGATGCATTTGACAAGATCAGGTCAAATGAACTGGTCATCATCGAAACGGTCAATGGCGATATGGAACAGGCATCCAGTCTGTTGCTGTCCGAAGCAGCCGATCTGATGGCTGAATTTTCGGCGACCGAACATTCAATTTTTGAACGGGTTGTTGATGAAATCGGTCTGGCGGAAACCGAAATCCTGATCGCGTCGCTGATCGGTATGGGGCTTGGCATCGTCATTGCCATTCTGATCGGTGATCGTCTGTCAAAGCCGATCATTGCCATCACCCAGATCATGCGCAAGCTTGCCGACCATGATCTGACGGTCACTGTGCCCTGGCAGGAACGGCGCGATGAAATCGGCCAGATGGCCGGCGCGGTTCAGGTCTTCAAGGAAAATGCCATTCGCAATGACGAACTTGAAGCCAAGGCAATCGAAGATGAAAAACGCGCCAAGGAAGCCCAGCGCCAATTCATGAACCAGACGGCCGACACGTTCAATTCCGATGTCGGGCAAATCATTGAAACCGTTGCCGCAGCGGCAGTGGAATTGCAGGCAACCGCAGACAGTATGTCACGTCTGGCAAGTTCGGCATCCGAACAGACGGTGGCTGTGGCATCGGCAACCGAAGAAGCCAGCGGCAATGTGCATTCTGTTGCCTCGGCCACAGAGGAACTCAATTCCTCGATCGAGGAAATCAACCGTCAGGTTGTCCATTCATCCGATGTGGCACGCAGTGCGGTCGGGCAAGTCAACAAGACCCAGGCCGACCTTCAGCAACTGGTCGAAGCATCGGAAAATATTTCAAATGTGCTGAAACTGATTTCCGATATTGCCGATCAGACCAACATGCTGGCCCTTAATGCCACGATTGAAGCCGCACGGGCCGGTGATGCCGGGCGTGGTTTTGCCGTGGTCGCAAATGAGGTCAAAAATCTTTCCGATCAGACCGCCAAGGCGACCGAGGAAATCACCCGTTATGTCGAAAACCTTCAGGCCCGCACCGGAAGTGCGGTCAATCAGGTTGAGGCAGTCGGCAAAACCGTCAGTGAAATGGATGCAATTATTGCCACCATTTCATCGGCGATCGAAGAACAGACCGCAGCAACCCGTGAAATCGCCTTTAACGTAGAACAGGCGGCAACCGGCACCACCACGGTCAGTTCAAACATCGCAACCGTCAGTTCGGCCGTCAATGAGGCCGGAACAGCATCGGGTGACGTTTTGCGCGCGGTCAGCATGCTTTCGGAAAACTTCACGACCCTGAAAGGTGCCACGGACAATTTCGTCAACACGATCCGCGCAAGCTGATCGGTGAGGTAACCTGTCGATTACAAAAGACTCGAAAAAAAACGCCCGGCACATTCAAGTCCGGGCGTTTTTGTATCTGGATGTCTGTTGGTGTCGGTCAGGTTACTGACCGGCCAGTGTCATGCCATCAATGCGCAAGGTCGGGGCATTGGTGCCGTATTTGAAGGTCAGATCATTGGCCGGGACCACGGATTTGAACATGTTCTTGAGGTTCCCGGCCACCGTGATTTCCGATACCGGATAAGCCAGTTCACCATTTTCAATCCAGTAGCCCGACGCACCGCGCGAATAATCGCCGGTAACGCCATTGACGCTGCTTCCGATCATTTCGGTGATATAGAGACCCGATTTGATATCCTTGATCATGTCTTCGGGCGAAATGGTGCCCGGTTCCATGTAAAGGTTGGTGGTTGACGGCCCCGGAAGGCTTCCGGCCCCGCGCGATGCGTTGCCCGTTGATTTCAGCCCCAACTGGCGGGCCGAGCGCAAATCAAGGATCCAGGTTTTCAAAACGCCGTTTTCAATCAGGTAGCGTTTTTCATTGGCGACACCTTCGGCGTCAAACGGTTTGGAACGCAGACCGCGTTTGCGGTGGGGATCATCGACAATATTGATATGCGGGGCAAAGATTTCCTTGCCCATCGCATCAAGCAGGAAGCTGGTCCCGCGCGCGATGCCCGATCCGTTGATCGCACCGGACAGATGGCCAACGATTGAGGATGAAACACGCGGATCATAAATGACGGGAACCTGCGTGCTTTTGACTTTGCGCGGGTTCAAACGGCGCAGGGTTTTTTCTGCGGCCTTTTTGCCGATTTCGACCGGGTCACGCAGGTCGGTCGAAAAGACCGCGCTGTCATAATCATAGTCGCGCTCCATTGCCGTTCCGGTCCCGGCCAGCACCGAAACCGAAATGTGACTGCCCGAACCGGCATAGGAATTGGCAAAGCCATTGGTCGCGGCCAGCGTGATCTGATGGCGGCCCCAGCCGGCTTCTGATCCTTCGGAATTGGTGATGCCTTCGACGGAACGGGCGGCTTCTTCGCAGGTACTTGCCCATTCGATCAGTTTGTCCTGGCTGACTTCGCCCGGTTCACAAAGTTCAAGCGCGTCGACATCAAAACTTGCGGCAAGTTCGGACGGATCTGCAATGCCGCAATACGGGTCTTCCGGGGCGTTCTTGGCCATGGCAACGGCCCGTTCGACCAGTTCGTTCAAGGCGGCGTCGCTGGTGTCCGATGATGACACGACAGCCTGTTTCTTGCCGATCAGAACGCGCAGACCAAGATCGGCTCCTTCGGATCGTTCAAGCTTTTCCATCTTGCCCAGTCGCTGGGCAACCGAAAGAGATGTTCCTTCGACATAGACGGCATCTGCGTCATCAGCACCGGCTTTCTTGGCGCGCGCCAGCAGATCATTGATACGATCAAGTGTCATGTCGGTCTTGGGCATGGAAGCTCCCTTATTTCGGAATGTATCTATCGGCTAGTTATAGGCGGCAGGGACGTATTCGCAAAGAACAGAAACGGTTTGATGCATCTGCATTGCAGGTGCCCTTGGTCTTGTTCCCAAAGGTGGCGTGAATGTATCTGTGGGGCAAGGGGCTGGACGTTCTGTTTTCATCCCTGTTTCTGCTATAGTCCGGAAAACAGCAAATAATTGGCGGTGATACCGCCAGACAAAGCACACGGGATAGAATGCAAATGCGGAACATAAGGTCGGGCGCAATCGGCTTGGCAATGATTTTGGGAATTTCCCATCCGGCTTTGGCGGATGAGCCGGGTAATCCGTCTGGTCCCGACGAAAATGGTGTTTGGGAACTGAATGCCAATGGCAAAGCCGACCCGGTTTCAAGCGCACAGCTTTATAGCGAAATGCGCATCCAGGGTGGCCAATATGCCAGCAATTACCGGCATCAGATGCTGACCGGGGATTTTACCTGTGACGATGTGGTCGACCGGGTTGCGGGCTGGGTCGATCTAGACAGTCCCGACGGTCCGAAATTTGCCATGCTGTTTGTCACCAACCATGGCGGTAAGGCACAAAGCGAAATCCGCTACCTGCCGTTCGAGCAGTCCGAACAATATGCACTTTGCATCCATGATGAAACCGCCCCGCCGGTCATGAGCTGGCAGGAAAACAGCCAGGAATTCATGGAGGAAGTCATCGGATCGAAAGAGATGTGCAATTTCGCGATCCGGGTGGATGACTTCATGTGTGATGCGCCGCAATTCTTCTATTCGGAAAAACCGGCGGAGAATGGCGATCACTGGTTCTTTTTCCGAAATTGATCGTGAGTTCTTGAAAAGAAAAGGCGGGTTAGAAGCCCGCCTTTGTCAACTAATCCCGCCAGATTTTCTTGCCTGATCCGGGCAGGCCATAGCGTTCCCATTTCTGATCAACCCGGTCGATGATGTCATCATCCATATAGATTTTTTCACCCCATTCGCGGTCGGTTTCGCCCGGGAATTTGTTGGTGGCATCAAGGCCAAGCTTGCCGCCAAGGCCCGAAACCGGGGATGCGAAATCAAGATAATCAATCGGGGTGTCGGTAACCGTGGTGATATCGCGCACCGGGTCCATCCGGGTCGAGATCGCCCACATGACGTCCTTCCAGTCGCGCACATCAATGTCGTCATCCACAACAATGACGAACTTGGTGTACATGAACTGACGCAGGAATGACCACACACCCATCATCACGCGCTTGGCGTGACCGGCATAGGCCTTTTTCATCGATACAACTGCGATACGGTAACTGCATCCTTCAGGTGGCAGCCAGAAATCGACGATTTCGGGGAATTGCTGTTGCAGGAGTGGCACGAACACGTCGTTGAGTGCCTCGCCCAGAACCGACGGCTCATCAGGCGGGCGTCCGGTGAAGGTCGACAGATAAATCGGTTTTTTGCGCATGGTGATCGCGGTTACGGTAAAGACCGGGAAATCTTCGACCGAGTTATAATAGCCGGTGTGATCGCCATACGGGCCTTCGGGCGCATATTCGTCCAAGGATACGTAACCTTCGAGCACGATCTCGGCGGTTGCCGGTACCTTGAGCGGCACGGTCTTGCAATCAACCAGTTCAACCTTTTCACCGCGCAGAAGCCCGGCAAACTGATATTCCGAAAGGGTATCGGGCACCGGTGTTACCGCGGCAAGGATCGTACCGGGATCGGCGCCCAGCACGATGGCGGCCGGAAGCGGATCACGCTTTTCCTGTTTCCAGCGGGCATGATGTTGTGCCCCGCCACGATGTTTGAGCCAGCGCATGATGGTCTTGTTCTTGCCCAGCACCTGCATGCGGTAAATGCCAAGGTTAAACACATCGCGCTTGTCGCCGCCTTTTTCACCGGCCGTCGGGCCCTGGGTCACAACCAGGGGCCAGGTAATCAGCGGGGCGGGTTCCCCCGGCCAGCAGGACTGAACCGGGATTTTTGACAAATCGATATCGTCGCCCTGAAGCACCACTTCCTGACAGGGGGCCTTGGAAACCGTTTTGGGTTTCATCGCCATGACGGTTTTGGCCAGTGGCAGCATCGAAAATGCTTCGCGGATGCTTGCCGGTGGTTCGGGCTGTTTGAGGAAGGCCAGCGTTTCGCCGACTTCACGCAGTTCTTCGGGTTTGCGGTTCATGCCCGCGGCAACCCGGTCCACCGTGCCAAACAGGTTCACCAGAACCGGCATGTCATATTTTTTGCCGTCATCGCCAACGACGTTTTCAAACAGAACCGCCGGGCCGTCTTCGGCCAGAAGCCGGGTCTGGATTTCCGTCATTTCAAGATTGGGGGATACCGGTTCAGTGACACGAACAAGACGGCCGGACTTTTCCAGCGCATCCATGAAGTCACGAAGGGATTGATAGGGCATGGCACCTGTCATCTGCAAAGCTTTGAAACCTGATTGTCTTCATACGCGTGCACGCGGGCTTGGACAACCTTGCTGTTATCAAATACGCCATTTGTAACTGGATCGATCGCTTCCTACATGAAACCGGGATGCTGCGTTGCATAATTTTGCGGTTTTGGTTGACGCATCATTTGGTTATACATTGGCTTAGAATTGAGTCGCGTGGCCCACAACACGCGACATGGCAACTCACCAAAAGCATGAAGGACGCACAGATGGCCAAATACTGGGTTATCGGGGGCACCTATCAGGATACCGGTTTCGACAAGCCGATCGGCGAAGAAACCAAAGTCGGTCCGTTTGGCAGCTTCGAAGACGCGGAACAGGAATGGTCGAAAATGGCCTGGCAGTCGGTCGATGACGCGAATTCGCGCTATCGCATCGAACGCCTTGAAGAATACTGGGTCGTTGGCGGTGAATATGAAAGCACCGACTTCGAAAAGCCGGTTGGCGGTTCCGAAGAACGCCATGGTCCGTTCGCCACATTCAGCGACGCTGAAAAAGCATGGTCGAAACTGGCCTGGCAGCATGTTGATGACTGCAACTTCCGCTACCGTGTCGTTGAAGGCTAAGCCGGATCGACCAGACAATGTTTTCGATATCCGATGTGCGGGCGATCAGTGACCCCGTACTCCGTGAACAGATCGAACATCATCCACGCGCGCAGGATCTCCTGCGCGCGTTTTTGTATCCCTATGCCGCCCCGGACCGGGATTTCCTGTTTCGTGGTGGATCGGTAACGCCGCTTGATACATCGGAAGTCGGCGACGCCATCGCCGGGCGGGTCCCGGTCCTGGCCGTCGGGTCAAACCGTGCGCCGGTTCAGTTGACGCGCAAATTCACCCATCAAAACCTGCCCGATGATGTTCCGGTGACACTGGGATGGATGCGCCATCATGATATTGTCTATTCGGCACATGTCACCGGGTATGGTGCCTTTCCGGCAACCCTTGCCCCGTCACCGGGGACACGGGTCCGGGTTGCGGTGACCTGGCTTACGGCGGCGCAGCTTGGACATATGCATGTAACCGAAAGCGTTCCGACACATTACCGTTATCAGCAATTGCATGGCCGTGATCTTGACCTTGATTGCGGTATTACGACCGACCATGTCGGTCTTTATCAGTCGGTTGCCGGGTTTGAATTCGCATCTGGCCATATCTTTGCCCTGAACGCAGTTGAAGCAACCGGGCGCAGATACCCGTCCCTGGAACAGTGGCAGATGGTCGCACATGTCGCGCGCCTTGCAGGGCAGGTTTTTCGACCTGATCTGGTGATCCGGCTTATTGACGATCCGGCCTTCAGAAAGTCGTTTGGCGATCTGGATCACACAAAATAGCGCCGACCCTGTAATTGCCATTGGTGTGACCCTATATATATTCCGGAAATGTGTTTTGACACTTGAAATTGTGTCGGGATGTTATGTAAGTACTTGAAAAGTAAATGCTTATATCGGATCCAGTAAGCCGTCCAAAGAACGGTGTATTCAACCGGCTAATTTCGGAATGAGCGGTTGAATTGTAATTTCAAAGGTACCAATTGTGCAGCAAGGGTACCGAAATTTGGGTGAATCAATCTGGGAGAATGCCGACGACGCGGTTTGCGTGCGTTATGTGTTCGCGTGCGTGTTTCACGCTTCGTGATTAAGGGAGAACTAAATGTTTGGCTCTGGTTCTGATGACCGTCATATCGTTCAGGCTATCAAGCAGTCACAAGGTACGATCGAATTTACGCTCGATGGTAAAATCCTTGATGCAAACAAGAATTTTCTGGATCTGGTCGGATATGATCTGTCAGAGGTGCGTGGCAATCACCACAGCATGTTTGTTGATCCGGAGTTCGCCAGAAGTGCGGAATACAAGAATTTCTGGGATCGCCTGAAGGGTGGGGAATCCTTCACCGCCGAATTTCAGAGGTTCGGCAAGGGTGGCAAGGAAATCTGGATCCAGGCGACCTATAATTCGGTCAAAGGCAGCAATGGCAAGCCCTATAAGGTGTTCAAGGTTGCAAGTGATGTCACTGCACAGAAATTGCAGGCCGCCGACTATGCCGGGCAGATTGACGCCATCAGCAAGTCGCAAGCCGTGATTGAATTTGATCTTAAGGGCAATATCCTTAATGCCAACGAGAATTTCCTTGTGACGATGGGCTACAAGCTGTCGGAGATCAAAGGAAAGCATCACCAGATCTTTGTTGATCCGGCCTATGCCAAAAGCGACGAATACAAGGATTTCTGGAAACAGCTTGCCGCGGGCAAACATCTGATGGCCGAATATCAGCGGTTTGGCAAAGGCGGCAAGGAAGTCTGGATTCAGGCCAGCTATAACCCGATCTTTGACATGGCCGGGCGGCCGTTCAAGGTGGTGAAATACGCCACCGACATTACCGAGCAAAAGCTTCAGGCGGCCAACTTTGCCGGACAGATCGAAGCAATCCACAAATCGCAAGCCGTCATTTCGTTTGAAATGGATGGCACCATCCGCAATGCCAATGCCAATTTCCTCAATGCGATGGGATATAGTTATGACGAGGTGATCGGCAAGCATCACAGCATCTTCATGGATCCGGCCGAAGCCCAAAGCACCGAATACAAGGAATTCTGGGATGCCTTGCGGCGCGGGGAGCACAAGGTTGCCGAATTCCGGCGCTTTGGCAAAGGCGGCAAGGAAGTCTGGATTCAGGCCAGCTATAACCCGGTGATGGATATGAACGGGCGTCCGATCAAGGTGGTGAAATATGCGACCGACATCACCAAGCAGATCTATGCCCGCCGCAAGGCCAAGGATTTGGCCGAAGGATCAAGCACCAGTGCCGAAGCCGTGGCCAGCGCATCCGAGGAAATGCTGGCAGCCATTCAGGAAATCAGCGAAAGCATGCACCGGTCACAAATCGCGATGAACGATATCGTGTCCAAGACCGAAGAAGCCAACGAAGTACGTGCCGATCTGGAAACCACGTCGGAATCGATGGCGGGCGTGGTTCAGATCATCCGTGATCTGGCTGAACAGGTGAACCTGCTTGCGCTTAACGCGACGATCGAAGCCGCGCGCGCCGGTGAAGCAGGCAAGGGCTTTGCCGTGGTCGCAGGCGAGGTCAAAAACCTTGCCAACCAGACCGCCAAGGCTACCGATGAAATCGAAACCCAGATCGAAGCAATGATGAATATTACCAAGCGGGTGGTTGCGTCGACCGCCGGGATTTCCACATCGGCGGAATCGGTCAGCAGCTATGTCGATTCCATCGCATCAGCCGTCGAGGAACAAACCAGCGTCACCCAGGATATTTCCAAGAATATCCAGTTTGTCTTTAACGGGATTTCCGAACTGAATGATTGTGTGAAAAGCATCGCAAGCTGACGCACAACAAACATCCCTGATCACGCAAAAGCCCGACGGTCCCAAAGACGGTCGGGCTTTTTTCAGGCGATCTGCAATGGGTCACAGAGCCGTTTCCGTTTAGAATGCCCGGCCCGCAGGGTCCGCAAGGTCCGCAGGCTTCAGTTTGGCGATGTTTTGCGGCGTTACACCGCTTGAACGGCGCCGCGCATCGCCCTTGCGTGCTGTGCCTGCCAAACAATTCGCCAAACACGAACAAAACGCTTCAATCTAACGAAACAGAAATTGCTCTAGCCGCGATCGGGCAACAGTTGCCAGATGCGGGTGAATTTGGTGTCGGCATCTTCGACCGCGACATCGACGGGCACATCATATGTTTCGAGCTCGTCAATATTGTGGGTCGGCGCATAGGTCCGGCCCGGATCGGCCAGAATGACCCGGGTGCCAAGACGGGCTTGGGCCATCAGCCATTGCAGAACCGCATTTGCCATATCCTGCTGATAGCAGACATCGCCGGCAAAAATCACATCCCAACGTTTCTGCGGGGCGCTGGTGCCGACAAAATTGTCCGTCGTGGTGGCAAATTCGACACCATTGCGTTTGGCATTGAGGCGCGTGGCGGTGATGGCCACCGGATCGATGTCATTTGCCGTGATGTCGGCCGCATCCGCCATCACACAGGCAATCGCCTGCATGCCGCCGCCACAAGCAAAATCAAGCACCCGCTTGCCACGCACCAGTTCGGGATGGTCCAGGATATAGCGCGTGATTGCCTGCCCGCCGGGCCAGGCAAAGGCCCAATAGGGGGGCGGGATATCAAGGATGCCCAGAATATCCTCGGTCGCCTGCCACAGTGGCGTGATATGGGTCGCCAGATACATTTCGATTTCCGGCGCCAGCGGCACGCGCGCAGGCACGGTGAAAGTTTCGATCAGATCGGCAAATTGCGGATCATCGACATTTGGCACCAGGGCATCGGCAAAGACGTTATCGGTCATGCTGGGCTGCTTTGACTATGAACATTTGCGCCGGAGTAACGGCTTTGCCGATCTTGGGCAAGCAGTTCTTCATGATGCGGTTTCGGTTTCAGCCATCCCGAGATACAGGATCACGTCACGCGGTTTGGCTTTGGGAATTTCGGTTCCCAGAAACAGCTGGTTGCCGCGCACCATGGCAAGAACGGTCGGCGCTTCGTCATGCAGGGCAATAAAATCATCCCAGCCAAAGCTGTCGGTGAACCGTGTCTGACGGACGGAAACGCCGCTGCGATAATCATAGCGGATGTCATCGGTGGTCAGCGGCTTGGCACATAGCGGCAATCCGCCAAGTGTCTGGCTGGCGCTATGACGGCTGCGATCATCCGACCCGCGATGAATGCCGGTCTGGAAGACCGAGCGTCGCCCGAATTCCGGGGCGAAGTCGGTGCAAACCAGCGTGTTATAGGCATCATTGTCGGTGGCCGCGATCAGTTTGCCCAATGCGCTGGTATCAAGGTGATGTTCAAACACCTCTGACAGGACTTCACCGTAAAATGTCGTCAGGCCCGCTTCACGTGCCGGGCGTAAGGCGTGCCAGCGTGAATCGGTCACCACGACCGGAATATCAAGTTCATCAAGGCGGGTGGCCAGATCAATTGTCCATTGATGCGCACCGACAATCAGAACGCCGGGCGGACCATTGACCGCAAGATCAAGATAACGGGCCATCGGCCGGATCGAAAATCCGTGCAGAACCACGGTTGAAAACACCATGGCAAAGGCAAGCGGGATCAGAAGCGCCCCATCGGCATACCCAAGATGGACAAGCTCGGCGCCAAAAAGACCGGAAACGGCAACCGCGACAATCCCGCGCGGTGCGATCCAGCCGACCAGCAACCGTTCACGCCATTCAATCTTCGAAAAACTGAGCGCGCCAATGATCGAAACCGGACGCACAATCAACAACATTGCCGCCACAAACAGGCCATGCCCCAGGGTCAGTTCTTCGACCATCGACCATTTCAGGGTGGCGGTCAGAATGATAAAGACGCTTGAAACAAGAATGACCGTCAGGGTTTCCTTGAACCGGCGGATTTCATCAATCGCCATCAGATGGGCGTTGCCGATGACAAGACCAAGAACAGTCACGGCCAAAAGACCGGTTTCCTCCTGAACGATATTGGCCCCGGCAAAACAGGTCAGCAACACGCCCAAAACCAGCGGCGCCTTGAGAAATTCCGGTATCCAGCCCCGGCGAAACACCTGGGCTGTGCAAATGCCGGCAATCAGGCCGATGGCAATGGCGACAAGGATGTTAAAGGCCAGATGGCCGATCACACCACTTAGTCCGTTGCCATGTTCGGTGGCGACGATGATTTCATAGACCAAAACGGCAAACAGCGCCCCGATCGGGTCATTGACGATGCCTTCCCATTTCAGAAGTGTGCTGGGATGTTTGGCCAGACGGGCATGACGCAACAGCGGGGCAATCACGGTCGGCCCGGTCACAATCATGATGCCGCCAAACAGGGCTGCAACCGGCCAGCTCAGCCCGGCCAGATAATGGGCGGCAAAAGCACCAAGCAACCATGCCAGAAGCGGCGCAATCGTCGTCAGGCGCAATATGCCGCTGACACTGTGGCGCAATTCACGGAAATCAAGTGCCAGACCGCCTTCAAACAGGATCACGGCGACGGCAACCGCAACAAGGGGCTGCAATAGCGGACCAAAATCGGCAACCGGATCAAGAAGCCCGGTCCCCGGTCCAAGAATAAGCCCAAGTGCAGACAGCAACACAATGGCCGGCACACCTGCGCGCCAGGCAAACCACTGTGCGCCAACGCCAGCCAGGATCAAGCTTGCAATCATCAAGGCAATCGGTGCGGCCATCTATGCGCCTCTGTTGTTGGTATCAGTTAATCGAAAAAGGTTTCAGACAGATGGTGTCTGGTTTCCAAAAACCTATAGGGCGCGTTCAATTCAATTGGCTGAAATTGCACAAAAACTTTCGATCCGGTCGCGCCCGATCATCCCGCAGGCAAACGCCCACAGTTTTCATAGCATCTTTTGACAGTGTGCAATCCTTACAAACCTGTGACGCTATCACGCAGCAGCAATCAGATGCGAAAGAACGATGGCGACAAGAACCAGAAGTCCATAGTCGCGATTTGATTTGAAACGCCGCAGGCAATTGGCCGCATCATCGAGTTTGACGGTGGCAACCTGCCAGCCAAGATGAATGCCCGCCAGACCCAGCAAGATGAAATAGGACCAGTGCAGATCGGCCAGCATCCCGGAAATGCCCAGCAACAGCGTGGTCAGGGTATAGAAACCCTTGGCCCATTTCGGGGTATCATCCCCCAGGCGCAGGGCAAGGGATTTAAGGCCGATCTTGGCATCATCATCCTTGTCTTGATGGGCATAGATGGTGTCATAGCCAAGCGTCCAGAAAAAGCCCGCCGCATACATGGCAATCGCAGCCGGTTCGACCGTGCCGGTAACCGCCGCCCAGCCCACCAGCGCACCCCAGTTAAACGCAAGTCCCAGAACAGATTGCGGCCAGTAGGTGTATCGTTTCATGAACGGATAAACGATGATGATCGGGATCGAACACAGCCCGACAATGATCGCTTCAATCCGGAATTGCACCAGAATGGCCAGGCCCAGCAACATCATGAACCCAAGAAACAGCAAGGCCTGCCAGACCTTGACCTGACCGCTGGGAAGCGGACGGGTGATGGTACGTTCGACCTTGCCGTCAAAATTGCGATCGGCCAGATCATTGATGACACAGCCCGCACCACGCATAATCACCGCGCCAAGCCCGAACAGGGCCATCATGATCACGATCTGTTTGGCATCGACGCCCGGTGTGATGCCGCCTGCCATGGCTGTTGACCACCAGCACGGCAATAACAGAAGCCAGGTGCCGATCGGGCGATCAAGACGCAGCAGCTTGAGATACGGCCGTATGGGCACGGGCATATAGCGGTCAATCCAACCATCTGCCGGCATGTCGTTTTTGGTATTCTGTATTGGTTGGTTGACCTGTGTCATAATTGGCCTATCTAACGATTTAATCTTATAAAATCCCGGCGCGACCATTGCCCGGGCATCTTTGGGGACATCCATGACCGCAGACGCCACCCGCGCCCGTCAACGCCTTTTCGTTCACGATCCTATCACGGCCGGTTGCGAGATCGAACTTGCTCCTGAACAGTCTCATTACCTTGAACATGTGATGCGTCTCAAGCCCGGAACGCCTGTTAAGATTTTTAACGGTCTGGATGGCGAGTGGCTAGGCACGATCAGCGAACTTCGCAAAAAGAAGGGGCGCATCACCGCAGAGACCCGATTGCGTGCACAGGGGACCGAAACCGGACCGACTCTTGTTTTTGCACCGATCAAAAAGCAGCGGCTTGATTTCCTGATTGAAAAATCGGTGGAGCTGGGTGTCGGAAAACTTCAACCCATCATCACCCAGCATGGCATCACCGACAAGGTGCGCCTTGACCGGTTGCAGGCACAGGTGATCGAGGCCGCCGAACAATGCGAACGCCTGACTGTGCCAGAAATTGCCGCCCCGGTACGGTTGCTTGACTGGGTCGCAAACGGTGCTGAAAATCACCATGTTCTGTTCTGTGACGAAACAGGAACCGGGTCACCAATTGGTGAAGTGTTAAGTCAGCTATTGGCAAAGGGCGCTGGCTCGGTTATCGACAATACCAATGTTGTTAACCATGCACTCGTGATTGGACCTGAAGGCGGCTTTAGCGCCGACGAACTTGAACGTATCCGCAAACAGCCTTTTGCAACTCCTGTCAGTCTCGGCCCGCGCATCCTGCGTGCCGAAACAGCGGCAATTGCTGCATTGGCGGTATTTCAGGATCGCATCGGCGATTGGTCGCACCGGCCAGTTACGAGAGATTAGGGGAAGCCCTTATGACTGTCAGCGCCTCCACTGGCGACAGCCCGGTTATTGAAAACCGGCGCCAGCTTGTCGAATGGTTTGAGTCCGGTTGTAAACCGAAAAGTGACTGGGCCATCGGCACCGAACACGAAAAATTCGCCTTCACCCGCGATGATCTTCGCCCGATCCCCTATGAGGGGGAGCGCGGTGTCAAAACCCTGCTTAATGCCCTTGCCGAACGCTATGACTGGGAACCGATCATCGAGAACGGCAATGTCATCGCCCTGACCAAGGACAAATGTTCTGTGTCGCTTGAACCGGGCGGTCAGATCGAATTGTCGGGTGCCCCGCTTAAGAATATTCACCAGACCTGTGGTGAAGTTCATACCCATCTTCATGAATTGCGCGAAATTTGCGGTGATCTTGGCATTGACATGCTTGGTGTTGGTCATCAGCCGAAATGGTCGCGCGAAGATACCCCCTGGATGCCCAAAGGGCGTTACGGGATCATGCGCGACTATATGCCAAAGGTCGGCAAGCTTGGCCTTGATATGATGCTTCGGACCTCGACCATTCAGGTCAATCTGGATTTCAGTTCGGAAGCCGACATGGTCAAGAAGTTCAGAACGTCATTGGCGCTTCAGCCGGTTGCGACCGCGCTGTTTGCCGCATCCCCGTTCGTCGATGGCAAGCCAAGCGGTTTCCTGTCGTCGCGATCCAATGTCTGGACCGATACTGACCCGGATCGTTGCGGCATGTTGCCATTCGTGTTCGAAGACGGTTTCGGCTTTGAACGTTATGTCGACTATATGCTTGATGTGCCGATGTATTTTGTCTATCGCGACGGCAAATACATCAATGCGGCAGGCAAGTCGTTCCGTGACTTCATGAATGGCAAACTTGATGTTGTTCCGGGCGAACGTCCGACCATGAATGACTGGTCCGATCACATGACCACGGCTTTCCCGGAAGTGCGCCTTAAGAAGTTTCTGGAAATGCGCGGGGCCGATGGTGGTCCGTGGAAACGCATTTGTGCCTTGCCGGCTCTTTGGGTCGGGCTTCTTTATGATGATGCGGCCCTTGATGCTGCCTGGGAACTGGTCAAGGACCTGTCGGTTGAGGAACGCGAAGCCCTTCGCAATGATGTGCCGCGCACGGCCCTTGCCACCAGGTTCAAGAATGGCACGGTGCAGGACCTGTCGAAGGATGTTCTGGCGGTTGCCAGACAGGGGCTTCAGGCGCGTGGCCGCATGGATGGCTATGGCGATGATGAAAGCCACTTCCTTGACAGTCTTGACGACGTCGCCCAAAGCGGCCGGACTCTGGCCGAGGAATTTCTTGATAAATACGAAACCGAATGGAACGGGTCGGTCGATCCGCTCTTTAAGGAATACGCCTATTAAGGGCATCGCGATCCCGTATCGGCAAAAAAAGGGCAGTGAAATCACTGCCCTTTTTCATGTGTCGATTGTCGATACGACGGCTTACTGTGCAGCCTGACCAAGTCGGGCTTGGGTGGCAAACCAATGATGGACAGCATCGATCTGATCAGGCTGCATCCCGAGACCAAGCTTGGTTCTGCGCCACAGGACGTCGTCTGCGTCACAGGCCCATTCATTGGCAATCAGGTAGTGCAGTTCAGCTTCATACAGGTTTGGGGCAACCTGTTGACCCAATTGCGCCACTGACGTGGCAGTACCCAGAACTGTTCTGATTGCGGTGCCATAACAGCGTGCAAGGCGTTCAAGCAGCGGTTGGGGCAACCAGTCAAACTCTGCGCGAAGATCACCCAGGAAACGGTCATAGTCGCCATCTGCCATATCCCCGCCGGGCAGGGTTGCCGATGCGGTCCAGTCGGGGGCCTTGTTGCCAAGGACCGGGGCCAGCTTTTGCATCGCATGTTCGGCAAGCCTGCGATATGTCGTGATCTTTCCGCCGTAAATCGACAGGATGGCAGGCGCGGTGCCCCCAGTGCCAGTATCAAGATCAAACACATAGTCGCGGGTCACGGCAGATGCATTGGCATTCTTGTCGTCATAAAGCGGCCGGACCCCGGAATAATCCCAGACAACATCATCGCGTGTCAGCGGCGTTGCCAGATAGCCATTGACCAGATCAAGCAGGTAATCGACTTCCTGATCGCTGATCTTTACCTGTGCCGGATCCCCGTCATAGGGCACATCGGTCGTGCCGATCAGGCTGTAATCGCGCTGATAGGGGATGGCAAAGGCAATGCGGCCATCGTCATTCTGGAAGATATAGCAATGGTCATGGTCATGGATGCGCGGCACGATGATATGGCTGCCCTTGACCAGTCGAAGACCGGCGGCCTTGTCGCCAAGACCGGCATTTTCCACCATCTGCGTTACCCATGGTCCCGCCGCATTGACAATCGCGCGCGCCTTGACGGTGCGTTGCGATCCGTCGGCCTGCGCCAGTTCGGCCGTCCAGTGGTCAATCTGGCGCGACAGGCTTGTGCATTTGGTGCGCGTGCAGATTTCGGCACCGCGCGCCATGGCATCCTGCGCATTGAGAACCACCAGACGGGCATCATCAACCCAGCAATCCGAATAGGAAAAGGCACGGGTGAATTGCGGCTTTAACGGGCTGCCTTCCGGGGTTCCGGGCAGTGACAGGGCCTTTGAGCCGGGCAGTCGTTTGCGTTTCGCCAGATGGTCATACAGAAACAGACCGGCACGCAGCATCCATTGCGGGCGCAAACCCTTGTGATGGGGCAGAACGAATGTCAAAGGCCAGATGATATGCGGGGCAGCAGCCAGAAGAACTTCGCGTTCCTGAAGGGCTTCACGCACCAGACGGAACTCGTAATGTTCCAGATATCGCAGGCCGCCATGAATGAGTTTGGTCGAAGAAGAAGAGGTGGCCGAGGCAAGGTCGCGCTGTTCGACCAGAAGAACAGAAAGTCCGCGACCGGCGGCATCACGTGCAATACCTGCACCATTGATGCCGCCGCCTACGACCAGAAGGTCGTATGTTTTATCCACGTCAGATCACCTTTTTACGCAGGTAAGCTGAAATGGCCTCGCCAATAATCACCAGACCGATGATCGCCAGAAGAATGGTGGCAACCGTCTGCCAGGCAAAGGTGTCAATCGCCCCCTGAAGGATGATCCCGATGCCGCCAGCACCGACCAGACCCAGAACCGTACTTTCACGCAGGTTGATGTCCCAGCGCAGAATGGAGACGGCAAAGAAGGTCGGCATGACTTGCGGAATGATGCCATAGATCAGAATCTTGAAGCGCGACGCGCCAACAGATTCCAGGGCTTCGATCGGTGCGCGGTCGATTTCCTCGATCGCTTCGCCCAGCAATTTGCCAAGGAAACCAAGAGACCGGAAAATGATTGCCAGAATACCGGCAAGCACACCGGGGCCGAACACCGCCACAAACAGCAATGCCCAGATGATGGTGTTAACCGAACGCGACGACACCAGAATGAACCGGCCAAGCCACAGTGTGAAGCGGTTCGGCGTGGTGTTCTGGGCGGCGATCAGGGCAATCGGCAAGGACAGGAACACTGCAAAGAATGTCGCAATCGTTGCGATATTGACGGTTTCAAGCAGCGTCCAGGCAATGTCTTTCCAGCCGTCCAGCGATGGCGGGAACATACGTGCAAACAGATCGCCCATCTGTTCGGGCGCATCCCAAAGCCACGGCCAGATGATGTTGATGGTCGAAAGTGACCAGACAACAGCCAGTGCAACCAGTGCCATGACACCATAGCGGCGCCAGCGTTCCTTGGTTGTGTAACGTGACCATTCGCGATGGGCGATTGCGTCCGGTCCGGTAGGTTGAGTGGTGGCTACCATAGGTTCCTCCTGATCCGGCCGCTGATGGCCTCGCTGACAAGGATCACACCAATGATGCAAAGGGTGATGGCCAGCGCAAAGTCATAGTCATATCGGCCAAACGCATTCAGAAGCGTCGATCCGATGCCGCCAGCACCGACAATGCCGACAATCGCCGACGCACGCAGGTTGCTATCAAGCTGATAGATCGAAAGACCGATCTGACGGGGCATGATTTGCGGAATGACGGCATAAAGCAGGGTGACAAAGGTCGCCCCGCCCGCAGCACGGATGGCTTCGACCTGTCCCCAGTCGATTTCCTCGATCCGTTCGGCCAGCATTTTGGCGACAAAACCGATGGAATAGACCGTCAGGGTCAGGATACCGGCAAGCGGGCCGAAACCGACTGCTTTGACAAACAGGATGGCGACAATGACCGGGTGGAAGGAACGGGCAACGATGATCACGCCACGCCCGATGGTATAAAGCCATTTCGGTGCGATGTTCGATGCCGATGCAAAGGCAATCGGAACGCTCAGTGCCAGACCCAGAAGGGTCGAGACAATGGCGATCTTGATGCTTTCCATAAAGCCGTCAAACAGCAACTCGCCACGGATGAAGCTTGGCGGGAAGGCACCCTTGAAAATGCGAATGGCGCGCGGAACACCATCCTGGATACGGTCCCAGTCAAAGGGCAGGCTGGTCATAGCCCACCAGACATAGGCCACAGTCGCGATCAGAAGACCCCAGCGCAACACAGGGTTGGCAATAAAGGGTGGCTTCTTCCATGTGCGGCCCGTTGATTGAACGGTGCTGCTCATCGTGCTGCTACCTCGCGCAGGTGGGTGTTGCTTTCGGCACCACCGCGTTCTTCGGCCGGAACACCGGCATAGATTTCATCCATCGCGTCATTGTTCAGATCGGTCGGTTCGCCGTCGAAAATGATGCGGCCAAACCGCATGCCGACGATGCGCTGGGTATATTCCTTGGCTTCGTTGACGTTATGGATGTTGATCAGAACCGGCAGATGCAGCTCGGACGCCAGGGCGCGCAGCAGTTCCATGATCTGGCGCGACGTTTTCGGATCAAGCGACGCGGTCGGTTCGTCGGCCAGCAGGATTTCTGGTTCCTGCATCAGGGCGCGGACAACGCCAACACGCTGACGTTCGCCGCCGGAAAGTTCGTCGGCGCGTTTGTCTGCATAATGGGCGATCCCGACACGTTCCATCAGATGAAATGCACGGTCGATGTCTTCTTGCGGATATTTGCGGGTCACGGCACGCCAGGCCGGAAGATAGCCAAGGCGCCCGGATTGAACATTTTCCATGACCGTCAGGCGGTCAATAAGGTTAAAGCCCTGGAACACCATGCCGATACGGCGGCGCGCCAGACGCAGCGCCTTTCCTTCAAGCTTGGTCAGTTCGGTGCCATTGAGTTCGATGGAGCCCGATGATGGCTCAACAAGGCGGTTGATACAGCGCAGAAGGGTACTTTTACCCGCCCCGGATGCGCCAATGATCGAAACCACGCTTTCGCCAGGTACTTCAAGGTTCAGGTTCTTCAACACTGCCTTTTCGTCGCCATAGCGTTTTACAAGTTCTTTGATACGCAGCATTGCGTTACCCCGGTTTGAATGGGAGACGACACAGGGCCACGGCAAGCCGGGCCCTGTGATGTTTTCGTCAATTGATTGAGGTGAATTACTTCAGGTTGTCCGGGGTGTATTTGACACCGTTGGCAGCCTGGATTTCACGAATGACGGCCCAGTCTTCCTGATAGGTGACCGGCAGGAACTTCGACACACCCTTGAATTCTTCACCAAGGGCGGTGCCCTTCATGTCGAAGGTAAAGAAGGCTTCCTTGATCTTTTCGATCAGTTCCGGCTTCAGGTTATAGGCATAGTTGAACGAAGTGGTCGGGAACGGCTTGCTTTCGTAGATGATCTTGACTTCTTTGGGATCATAAAGGTCGCGCTGGGCCATACGTTCGACAACTTCGGAGGCAACCGGGGCTGCGTCATAGTCACCGGCGACAACACCGAGGATCGACTGATCGTGGGAACCGGAATAGACGACTTCGTAATCCTGTTCCGGAACAATGCCCTGACCCGGAAGAAGGGCGCGCGGTGCCAGGTTGCCCGAGTTCGAGGTCGGCGAAGTGTGGGCAACACGCTTGCCTTTCAGGTCGGCCGGGGTGTTGATGCCGCTGTCAACGCGGGTGTAAAGCTGAAGTGTGTAACCGAAACGACCATCATCGCCACCCATCAGGGCGAACGGAACCGCACCGGCAAGGTTGACGGCAAACGGGGTCGGACCGGTCGAGAAGCCGGCAACATGCAGACGGCCGGAACGCATGGCTTCGACTTCGGCCGAGTTCGACTGAACCGCAAAGAAGTGAACGTCCTTGCCGGTTACTTTTTCAAGATGCTCAAGGAACGGCTCCCAGATGTCGGCATAAACGGCCGGGTCTTCGACCGGGGTATATGCAAAGACAAGGGTGTCGGGATCAACAAGCTGATCGGCGGGCGGTGCATCGGCAACCAGATCGCCATCCATGTCGCAATAAATCGGATCAAGATCGCCACGCGCGATGCAGTCGTCAGCCGCAGCTGCCGGGCTGGCGGCGAAGCCAAACATACCAACCGCAGCAAGCAGTGTGGTGAGTTTCAAAACGTCAGTTTTTTTCGGATGTGAAAACACGGCTACCGAACCTTTCTTCCCTGTGAACGCTGGATTTCAGCCATTTGTGATGTGGTTTTGTTGGTTTTATTGTTGCTTTTAACAACATTATGGGTTCGGAAAAGTTGAGAAATCAACATAAAACTGTAACAAAAGATTTCAGCAGAGGTTGCTAGAATGCCTGTATCATCATGAAAGCCGCCAATATTCAAAGGGGATATGGCTTTGCGTTTGGGAAAAAAAGAACGCCAACAACGCATTCTCCATGAACTTCAGGTTCACCCGCATGTGAGAGTTGCCACATTGGCCGAGCGATTCGACGTGGCGACCGAAACAATTCGCCGCGATCTTGATGCGCTCAGCAATGAAGGCCTGATCAAGCGCGAGTTTGGCGGGGCATCGGCCCGGCCGATGGGCCATCAACCCGATCTGGCCGAACGCCAGTTATCGGCCGTTGCCGGGTTTGAACGGATTGGCATGCTGGCCGCCGATATGGTGCGTTCAGGCGATGTTGCGATGATCGATGCCGGATCAACCGTGCCACAGATCGCCCCGTTTCTTGCAGCACGGCGCAGCCCCTTGCCCCGGACCTTTTTGACCAATTGCTATGCGGTCGTGCAGGGCATGGCTGATCTTTGCGATTATGATGACGTCCTGATGTGCCCGGGTCAGTATGACCGGCGTGAAAATGCGGTTTACGGAACGGATACGGTCGAATATCTGCGCCGTTTTCATGCCAATATCGCCTTTATCGGGGCATCCGGCGTATCGCGCCAGGGATTTAGCGACGTCAACCGTCGCGCTGTCGCGGTCAAACGCGCCATGATGGAACGGTCAGACGAAACCTGGCTGATGGTGGATCATACCAAGTTCGATCAGCGCTATCTTGAAAATGTCGCACCACTCGAAGATCTGACGGGGATCATAACCGACCGTGCCCCGGCCCCGGAAATCGCATCCCAGCTTGAACGGGCCGGCATCAGATTGCTGGCCTGGCAGGAACAGATGGAAAAGGCGGGCTAGGCCGATCGGGCAATAAATGCAAACAAATCTTATTTGCATTTGCCTTTGGGCATGTTCCGAACCATATTTCTGGGCGACGTCCCGCGTTGAAGCGCACGGGATTGTTGCACCGGGTTTCCCGCCCCGGTCAGTTTGACGTCTGACACGGAGGATATCTATCGTGACTACAACAGTGACCACCCGTACTGAACAGGACACCATGGGCGAAATCGAGGTGCCCGCAGACCGGTATTGGGGGGCGCAAACCCAGCGTTCAAAACAGAATTTCCGCATTGGTGGCGAACGGATGCCCGATGCCCTGATCAAGGCGTTCGGCATTCAGAAGCTGGCAGCAGCGCGTGCCAATGCTGCCCTTGGCAATCTTGACCCGGAACTGGCCAAGGCGATCGAGGCCGCGGCACTCGAAGTTGCCGATGGCAAATTGCTCGATCATTTTCCGCTGGTTGTCTGGCAGACCGGGTCGGGTACCCAGACCAACATGAATACCAACGAGGTGATCGCCAACCGTGCGTGTGAAATCCTTGGCAAACCGATGGGCATGCGCGATCCGGTTCATCCCAATGATCACGTCAATCGCGGGCAATCCTCCAATGACAGTTTCCCGGCTGCGATGCATATCGCCGCGGTGGTGGAAATTGAACGGGCGCTGAAACCGGCCCTGAAACATCTGAAACAGGCGCTTGATGACAAGGTCGCGGCCTTTGCCGATATTGTCAAAATCGGCCGAACCCATATGCAGGACGCCGTCCCGCTGACACTGGGACAGGAATTTTCCGGTTATGCGGCGCAAATCGAACTGGGGCTGGAACGGGTTGAAGATGCGCTGAAACGGCTGCGCAAACTGGCCCAGGGCGGGACTGCTCTTGGCACTGGTTTGAACGCGCCCAAGGGCTTTGACGTTGAATTTGCCAAACAGGTTTCCGAGATTACCGGACTTGATTTTTCAACCGCTGAAAACAAGTTCGAGGCCCTGGCTGCACATGATGCCTGTGTTGAAATGTCTGGTGTCATGAATGTGCTGGCCGCATCCCTGATGAAGATCGGCAACGATATTCGTTTGCTGGGATCGGGGCCGCGCTGTGGTCTTGGCGAATTGATCCTGCCGGCCAACGAGCCCGGATCATCCATCATGCCGGGCAAGGTGAACCCGACCCAGGCCGAAGCATTGACCATGGTCTGCGCACAGGTGATGGGCAACCACGTCGCCGTGACAGTTGGCGGTTCGAACGGGCATCTTGATCTTAATGTGTTCAAGCCGGTGATCATTTATAACCTGCTGCAATCGGTGCGCCTGATTGCCGATGCGTCGGTCAGTTTTGCTGATAATTGTGTGGCCGGGCTTGAAGCCGATCAGGAAAAGATCGACCATTATGTCGAACAAAGCCTGATGCTGGTAACCGCACTGGCCCCGCATATCGGATATGATAATGCGGCGGCCGTTGCCAAAAAGGCCCACAAGGATCGCAGCAGTCTTAAGGAAGCCTGCATGGCGCTTGGTTTCCTTGACGGGGAAAAGTTCGATGAACTGGTTCAGGCCCGCGACATGATCTGATCACGCTGATCCGATCCATTCCGATTTTCCAAGGCCGGGCACTGTTTGTCCGGCCTTTTGCGTGCCCGAACAAGTTATCTGCTGCCATAGGCAGCATTCAGCATCGCCGGCACAATCAGGTTGTGAAACGGCAGGACCGCCGCAAGATAGATCCGCCCAAGGGTATTGTTGCGCCGGACAAGTGTGATGCTGCGGACAAGGGTGCGATTGCGTTCCAGTGCTTCGGTCTCGAACACAATGCGGAAATTCAGATGATGGTCATCCAGACCAAGGATGACGCAGTCATCTGTTTCCGAGATCACCGGAAACACGCCGATCGTATCGACCTTGGTCATGGCGGCGGTATCAAGATCGGTCTTCAGTCCAAGCGGCCTGACAATGGCGTTTCGCAGTGCCAGCAGATGATAATACCAGCGCGGTGCCGAATTGATGACGTGACGGGCGGCTTCACGGGCGCCAAGCCCGGGCTTGTCGACCGTAATGACAAATGAATCCCCCCAGTCTGCATCTTTAAGGGCGCGGTGGGGCAGTTTGACGGGGCGGGCACTTGCATTGGTGCTGGCGGGGTGGTGCATCGCGGGACTCCCGGTGGGGCGACAGGATCGCATCATCATCGCAAGATGTGATCTTGGCAATGATCAATGTCATTGCAGGTGATGATGAATTCGGGCATATCAACCAGATGATCTCAATCCGGCGCCATACCCGTCATGATCGGGGACCATCCATTACCCGCGTTTTGCAAACGTGGCTGATGGCGTTTGTGATCCTGCTTGCCGGGGTTACCCAGTCCGGTTTGATCCCGGCCTTGCTTGGCGGACAGGCAACCGGAATTGCCCGGGCCAGCGCGGCTGATGTGTTTCCGGGTGGTGATGTTCTTCTGATCTGTACGCCAAACGGCATCAAGTCGGTGACTGTGGCCGACGGGGATGTCGGACACGCGTCGGCCCCCGACGGGATACCGTCACCCGCAGGACATGCATTTTGTTCGCTTTGCGCGACCCATCACGGGGCGGTGGTTGCGGTCGAAATGCCCGATATTGCCCCGGTTGCCGTTGTTCATGATGTCCGCTTTGCCGCGGCAAATGGCGTGGCCACCGGGCATGAATGGCCACGCATCCGTCATTCGCGCGCCCCGCCAGCCGTTATCTGATTTTCAATTCCCGCTCAATTGATGAAATCGGACCCGCATGTGGCGGGCAAAAGACGGATGAATTTTCATGAAAAAGCTGTTTGCTGTTCTGGCGACTTTGGCGTCGCTGTTTGTTGTGACCAACGCCTTTGCGGCTGATATCGAAATCAAGGATGCCTGGGCAAAGGCATCCCTTGGACAGGTGCGCAATGGCGCGGCCTTTTTGACGGTTGTGAACCATGGTGGTGCGGACCGCATCATTGGTGTACGCAGTAACCTTGCCGATAAAACCGAACTGCACACCCATATCATGGCCAACAATGTCATGAAGATGCGCCAGGTCGAAGGCGGCATTGACGTGCCGATGCATGGCGAAGTTCTTTTCAAACCGGGCAGCTATCACGTGATGATGATGGGCCTGAAAAAGCCGCTTGAACAGGGCGAGATGGTTCAGGTGACGCTGGAATTTGAAAAGGCCGGTGACATTCCGGTGATGATCCATGTGATGGATGCCATGGCCAAGGGCCCGGCAGGCATGGATCACGGCCAAATGGATCACGGCCAAATGGATCACGGGCAAATGGATCACAACCAGATGGAACATGGTCAAAAGGACCATGGCGGCATGAACCACAACGCCAACTGATCGGGTCCGTATCCTCGGATCGGCACTACTATTTTGCGGGGGAAGGTTTGCGCCTTCTCCCGTTTTTCGTCATGATGGGAAAAACAATCGCGCCGGTCAGAGGGAGCCCGTCATGTCAGAAAACATCACCATCGACGATCTGATTACCAAACTCGGCCTGCAACCCCATCCCGAAGGCGGATATTACACCGAAACGTTTCGCGCCTTTGAAACATGCAATCCGGGGAACCGTTATCTCGGCGTACGCAGCACCGGTACCGCGATATACTATTTGCTGACACCCGATACCTTTTCGGGGATGCATATTCTGACCAGCAACGAGATCTTCCACCATTATCTGGGCGATGCGGTTGAACAGCTTCAGCTGTTTGATGACGGCACCCACAAACAGGTTGAAATCGGCAAGGACCTTCTGGCCGGGCAAAAACCGCAAGTGGTCGTGCCCAAGAATGTCTGGCAAGGGGCGCGTCTGAAACCGGGCGGGAAATATGCCTTGTTGGGATGCACAGTCGCGCCGGGATTTGATTTTGCCGATTTCTCCATGGGCAAACGCGCCGCGCTGACCGCCAAATGGCCTGCGGCGGCGGACATGATTGCGGCATTGACGCGCGACTGATTTTCGGGCGAAATCACACGGTCACCCAAACGGGACGTATTTACGCAATATGATCCCGCCTTACAGGATTTTGCCCCATGCAGTTCGATACCTGGCTTTTATTTGCCGGGGCTGCGATCGCCTTGGCGATGGCCCCGGGACCAAACAATCTTCTGGCGATGTTTAATGGTGCGCGTTTTGGTGTCTCGTCCGCTGCAATCGGGGGAATCGGGCGTATTGTCGCCTTTGCACTGATGATTGCCATTACCGCGACCGGACTTGGTGTCATTCTTGCGGCCAGTGAAACCACATTCTTTGTGATCAAATGGGTCGGGGCGGTTTATCTGGTATGGCTTGGTGTCAAAAGCTGGCTTGCCAAGGTCAATGATACCGACGAAACCGATGGCCAGATGGTGCTTATGACCAATCCCGGGGCGCTCAATCTGGCGCGCACGGAATTCATCACGGCAATTGGCAATCCCAAGGCCATCCTGATCTTTACGGCCTTCTTCCCGCAATTTCTCGATCCGGCTGTGGCTTACGGGCCGCAATTTGCCGTGATGGGCACGACCTTTATTGCGATGGAAACGACTGTTTTGCTGGCCTATGGCCTGATTGGCGGCCAGGTCAAAGGTCTGATCCGGTCGGCAACCCATATGCGGATGCTCAATCGGGTGTCGGGAACGCTTCTGGTGGGGGCCGGTGTGCTTTTGGCCTTTACCGACCGGACGCGCTCAGCCGCCTAGTCAAAGGGCGGACTGCCCGCAAAATGGCGCGCCGCATTCAATCCGTTTTTCATGCAGAAATGCGCAGGGGCGCAGCTCGTTAAAGCGCGCCCCCTTGCTCCCTTGTCTACCCGGACATCCGGGTGATCGCCTGTTCTCAGGCGATTTCTTCGACCCGATGGCATGCCACCTCGCGGCCTTCGAATGAACGCAGTTCGGGACGAACTTTTGCGCATTCCTCGGTCGCAAACGGGCAGCGTTTATGGAACGCACAGCCCGAAGGCGGGTTGATCGGCGAAGGCAATTCACCGGTAAGCGGTTCTGCCTTTACACGATGTGCCGGGTCGATCTTCGGTGCCGATGCCAGAAGCGCCCGTGTATAGGGGTGCAGCGGCTTGGCAAAGATTTCTTCGGTCGGTCCTTTTTCAGCGACGCGCCCGAGATACATCACCATGACGTCATCTGCAATATGTCTGACGACAGAAAGATCATGCGAAATGAATACATATGCGACATTCATCTCTTCCTGAAGGTCCATCATCAGGTTGAGAACCTGTGCCTGGACCGACACATCAAGGGCCGAAACCGGTTCATCGGCAACGATGACTTTCGGTTCAAGAATAAGCGCACGGGCAATGGCGATACGCTGACGCTGCCCGCCCGAGAACATGTGCGGATAACGCTGATAGAATTCGGGGCGCAGGCCGACCTTGGCCATGGTTTCGCGCACACGTTCTTCGCGTTCCTTGCGGCCCAGCTGATCCATGTTCAGCAAAACCGGCTCGGCCAGGATCTGACCGACCTTTTTGCGCGGGTTCAGCGACCCGTAAGGGTTCTGGAAAATCATCTGAACCGTGCGACGGAACAGTTTGGCTTCCTTGTCCGACAGGTTGCCGACCGTGTTGCCGTTGATTTTCAGTTCGCCGGCACTTGGCTGTTCGATCAGGGTCAACTGACGGCCAAGGGTCGATTTGCCGCAACCCGATTCACCAACAACCGCAAGGGTCTTCTGGGCTTCGAGCGTGAAGGATACGCCATCAAGCGCCTTGACCGTGGCATTGGGTTTGCCAAAGCCGCGATTGACGTCGTAATGGCGGACAAGATTATCGGATTCCAGAAGCGGAACACCGGGTTTGGTTTCCAGAAAGCTCATTATACATTCTCCCCGGTGGCCATATCGGCAGTCAGGCCGGTGGGCCGGCCCTGATCATTTAGCGGATAGAAGCAGCGGACATCGCGCCCGTTGAAGTCACGGACTTCCGGACGGGCGGTGATGCAGCTTTCATTGGCGTAGCGGCAACGCGGTGCCAGAAGACAGCCCGTCGGGCGGTCATACTGACCCGGTACCACGCCGGGGATGGTGCGCAGGCGGTCATGGCCTTCTGAACGTTCCGGCAATGCTTCGAGCAGCGCCTGCGTATAGGGATGACGCGGGGCGGCAAAGATGCTGTCGGCCGGGCCGCTTTCAAACAGCTGACCGGCATACATGACCTGAATGCGGTTGGCAGCTTCCGACACCAGTGCCAGATCATGGGTGATCAGGATCAGCCCCATGTCACTGTCTTCCTGAAGCTTGAGAAGAAGATCAATGATCTGGGCCTGAATGGTGACATCAAGCGCCGTGGTCGGTTCATCGGCAATCAGAAGGCGCGGCTTGCAGGCAATCGCCATGGCAATGACGATACGCTGGCTCATGCCACCCGACAGCTGATGCGGATAGGCGGTCATACGCGACTTCGGATCGGGAATGCCAACCTGATTAAGAAGTTCGAGTGTGCGTTCGCGACGCTGCTTCTTGGTGCCGCCTTCATGGACCTTGAGGGCCTCCATGATCTGGGCTTCGACCGTGAAGCACGGGTTAAGCGCCGACATCGGATCCTGAAAGATCATGGCGATGTCTTTGCCGGTGATTTCACGACGACGCTTGGCGGGCATGCCCAGAAGATCCTGACCATCAAAGGTCAGGGCATCTGCGGTGACACGCCCGGGGAAGTCGATCAGGCCCATAACGGCCAGGGACGATACCGATTTACCGGAACCCGATTCACCGACAATGCCAAGGACTTCGCCGCGATCGACGGAATAGCTTACTGAGTCAACAGCGCGAAACGGCTTGTCTTCGGAGCCGAACTCGACTGTCAGGTTTTTTACTTCGAGAAGAGCCATGACTTACCGTTTCATCTTGGGATCAAGGGCATCGCGCAGACCATCACCCATCAGGTTGAAGGCAAGCACGGTGACAAGGATGCAAAGGCCGGGGAAGGTGATCACCCACCAGGCCGAACCCACGAATTCACGGGCTTCGGACAGCATGGTGCCCCATTCCGGCAGCGGCGGCTGTGCACCAAGACCAAGGAAGCCAAGGGCAGCAGCGTCAAGGATCGCACTCGAAATACCAAGGGTGCCCTGAACAATCAGGGGCGCCATGCAGTTCGGAAGAATGTTCACAAACATCTGGCGCATATGCCCGGCACCGGCAATCTGCGATGCGATGACATATTCCTTGTTCAGTTCGGATACCACCGATGCACGGGTCAGGCGCACATAATGCGGCAACTGGACGATCGCGATGGCCAGCATGGCGTTTTCAAGACCCGGGCCGAGGATGGCGACAATGGCAAGCGCCATGATCAGGCTGGGCAGGGCCAGCATGATGTCCATCAGGCGCATGATGCAAACTTCGACCCAGCCGCGGAAATAACCCGCAACCATGCCAAGGCAAATGCCCGAAATCATCGACAGGATCACAACGAACACGCCGATCGACACCGACAGCTGTGCACCATGGATCAGACGCGACAGGATATCGCGACCAACCGCATCGGTTCCAAGCAGGTAACGCGGGTCACCACCTTCCATCCAGACCGGTGGTTTCAGGAACGCGGTGCGGTCCTGTGCAATCGGATCAAACGGTGCAATCCATTGTGCGGTCAGTGCCAGGAACAGGATGAAGGCAATGACCATCAATCCGACATAAGCACCACGGTTCTTACGGAAATAGTCCCAGGTTTCGCGCAGCGGGCTGGGCGGAGCACCAATCGGCTCTGCGACATTGGCTGCCGGGGCTGCGGACGGGGTGGTATTCTCGCTCATCTTTCGCAGTCCCCTTAGCGTTTATGACGAATACGGGGGTTAACAATCCCGTACAGAAGATCGACGATCAGGTTCACGCCCATAACCAGGAAGGCAATCATCAGAATGCCGCCCTGAATGGTCGGATAATCGCGACGGTTCATGGCTTCGATGATCCATTTGCCAATGCCCGGCCAGGAGAAGATCGTCTCGGTCAGGATCGCACCGGCCAGCAACACACCGACCTGAAGGCCGATGACGGTGATAACCGGGATCAGGGCATTGCGCAGGGCGTGGACCATGATGACACGGATCGGTGCCAGACCTTTGGCGCGGGCAACGCGGATATATTCTTCGCCGAGAACTTCAAGCATCGAAGAACGTGTCATACGCGCGATCACGGCCATCGGGATGGTGCCAAGCGCCACCGTTGGCAGGATCATATGGCGCAGTGCGCTGATAAAGGCACCTTTTTCATCACTGATCAGGGTATCGATCAGCATGAAGCCCGTGGTTGGCTGAATGTAGTACAGCACCGACAGGCGCCCGGAAACGGGGGTCCAGCCAAGTGTTGTCGAAAAGAACATGATCAGTAGAAGCGCCCACCAGAAAATCGGCATCGAATACCCGGTCAGGGAAACTGACATGGTCAGATGGTCGATCCATTTTCCACGATGGATGGCAGCCAGCACACCGAGCGGCACACCCAGGATAACGGCAAACAGGATCCCCATGATGCTGAGTTCAACCGTCGCCGGGAACAAAGTCAGGAATTCTTCAATGACCGGTTTCTTGGTGACAAACGATTTGCCCAGATCACCCTGGAATACGCCCATCAGGTAATCGAAATACTGAACGATAATCGGTTGGTCGAAACCGTATTGTGCCTGAAGTTCTGCGTATCGTGCTGCATCAACACCACGTTCACCGGCCATCATCAGAATCGGGTCGCCGGGAATGAGGCGTATCAGGAAGAATACCAGAAGGGTGACACCGAAGAAGGTCGGGATGATGTCCCCCAAACGGCGAAACAGGAATCCTAGCATGCCATCGGGCCTTTTTGTGCATCCACGCGTGTTCTCGGCACGGGTGGACGTCTCTCTCTATTGCGGAATTGCAAAGAGGCCCGGAAGACCGGGCCTCTTCGACAAGGTTTTAGGTCGTCTTATTCTTTGATGTCGACGCCATAGAAGATGTGACCGCCAAACGGATCAATCTTGTAGTCAACGACTTCGTTACGGATCGGTTCGAAAACGATCGAGTGTGCGATGGTTGCCCACGGTGCTTCACGTTTGAAGACCAGCTGAGCTTCTTCGTACAGACGGGTACGCTCAAGAACGTCCGAGGTGGTTTTTGCCTGCTGGATCAGCTTGTCGAACTCTTCGTTGCACCACTGTGCACGGTTCGAGCCGCCAACTGCATCGCAGCCAAGCAGAACAGCAAGGAAGTTGTCGGGGTCGCCGTTATCACCGGTCCAACCGAGCATGAAGGTACCCTGTTCACCTTTTTTGGTGCGCTCAAGGTATTCGCCCCACTCGTAAGACACGATTTCGGCATCAACACCGATTTTCGCCCAGTCAGCCTGAATCAGCTCGGCCATACGACGTGCGTTCGGGTTGTAAGGACGCTGAACCGGCATGGCCCAGATGTCAGTTTTGAAGCCTTCCGGGAAACCTGCTTCTGCAAGCATTGCTTTTGCAGCTTCCGGATCATACGGGTCATCAACGGTATCGTTGTTGTAGGACCAGATGGTCGGCGGGATCGGGTTTTTGGCAGCAGCACCGGCCCCCTGGTAAACACCTTCGATGATGGCGTCTTTGTTGATCGCCATGTTCAGTGCTTTACGGACTTTCGGATTGGTGAACGGCTCTTTCTGGGTGTTGTAGCCCAGATAGCCGACGTTCAGACCTTCCTGGCTCATCAGGTTGATCGACGCGTCTGCATCCATCTCGGTCAGGTCAGCCGGGTTCGGGTACGGCATGACATGGCATTCGCCAGCTTTAAGCTTCTGGTAGCGAACGGTGCTGTCCGGGGTAATGGCAAAGATCAGGTTGTCGATTGCGGCTTTGCCTTCCCAATATTCCGGGAATGCCTTGTAACGGATGACCGCATCTTTTTGATACTGAATGCGCTGGAACGGACCGGTGCCGACCGGCTCAAGGTCAACCTGCTCCGGCGTGCCGGCTTCCATCATCTTGTCCGCATATTCTGCCGACAGAACGGATGCGAAATCCATTGCCATGTTGGCGATGAACGGTGCTTCCGGACGGTTCAGAACAAATTTAACGGTGTAATCGTCAACTTTGACGATGTCCTTGATCAGGTCCGGCATGGACATTGCGTTGAAGTACTCGTACGAGCCGCCGGAAACACCATGATACGGATGATTTTTGTCAAACTGACGCATGAAGGTGAAGATCACGTCATCAGCATTGAAATCACGGGTCGGGGTGAACAGGTCAGTCGTGTGGAACTTCACACCTTTACGCAGGTTAAAGGTATATTCCTGACCATCAGCCGAAACGTCCCAGCTGGTCGCAAGACCCGGAACGATGGTGGTGGTGCCGCGTTTGAACTGTACCAAACGGTTGTAGATCTGACGCGAAGAAGCATCAAACGTGGTACCTGCGGTGTAAAGCGACGGGTTGAAGCCTTCCGGGCTACCTTCCGAGCAATATACCAGGGTTTTTGCCGAAGCGGCGGTCGGAGCAGCAAGTGCAGTGGCCGCAAGCAGGCCTGCACCAATCGCCACTTTGACGAAATTCGCTTTCATTAAATGCCTCCCTCAAGGCTGGTCCGTGCAAATCAAGGCGGCCTGCATGATCTTGTTCAGGTCATGTTTGACTTCGCCATATTGGAACGGACGGGGTTTACCCGATCCAACAGAAATTTATGTTGGCAATCGACGAGGGAAAATAATCAGGGTTTCTACGTATCGTCAACGCTTGCTGCGTGGTTCTACGTAGTTTGGACATGACATCCGAATGATGAATTTATGTCAAGTGTTTGTTATTTTTATGAAAATCACCCCAACATTTACGTATGGGAGATGTGCATTTTTTTCGGGGCTCGGACCGGCAAGGATGAATATCACGTCATTCAGATGTGCTTTTAAACGATTCATAATCCGTTGAATTTTAATGATTCGTTTGATTCGCAAGCCGGTCCGAATACCAGTTTACTACCCCAGGGTAGTATTCAATTCGGTGATTTGCCCGATATCCGTGTTCCAGGCCGCAACAAAGCGATAGATATCCGCCCCGAGTGACGGCCACGGATGGAACATCACCCCGGCGTCCCGCAATTGCGAAGCCAGATCAGACGACAGTTTGACAAACAGTTCGTTGCCATCGGCCGGATGGGCCAGACTTGCACCACGCCCGATCAGGATTTCGCCAAGGGTCGCGGCGGCCTTGTTGGCATGCGAGGCATTCTTGAGCCACACGTCATTTTTGACATAGGCCAGAAGCTGGGTCGCCAGATAGCGATGTTTGGAATGCAAATGACCACTGCGTTTGCGGGCCTGCTCGACCCGATGTTTCAGGCTTGTGTCAAACAGCACAATGGCATCAACCGCCATTGCACCATTTTTGGTGGCGCCGAAACTGATGGCGTCCACGCCGGCTTTCCAGGTGATGTCTGCCGGGGAACAATCAAGATGGGCAACCGCATTGGCAAAACGTGCGCCATCCATGAACAGGCGCAGACCGTGTTTGCGGCACACATCGCCAATGGCCGCAACCTCGTCCGGGCGATAGACCGTGCCAAGTTCGGTGGCCTGGGTGATGGCAACGCATTCCGGCGCAACTGAATGCACCCCGCGATTGACCTGACCGGCAACAAAGCGGTCAAGGGCATCTGCTTCAAGCTTGGCGGTCGGGCCGTCCATCGCAATCAGTTTTGCCCCGCCGGTGAAAAAGGCCACCCCGGTGCTTTCATCTTCGTTGATGTGGGCCTCGTGATGGCAAATGATGCCACCATAGGGGGACACAAGTGCCGACAGGCTGATGCAATTGGCGGCGGTGCCTGTCGCAACCGGGATGACGGCCACTTCCTTGTCAAACAGTTCGGAAAAGGCATGGTCAAGTTGCTGACTGATGTCATCACCGCCATAGGCCGGGGCGTTGCTTTTGGCTTCTGCGCTCAGGGCTTCAAGGACTTCCGGGCAAAAGGGCGACACATTGTCAGAGGCAAAATTCATCTTCTATCTCGCAATTATCTGGTGGCAGTCCGGTGAACCCTGATCGGGTGCAACCGGGCAGGCGGGCTTTGAATGCTTATCACATGGCGGGCATTATTTTGGCAAACAGCGCGGATCAGGCAAGTGTGTGTGGCAGATCGCGAATGGCCTCAATCGGGCTGTTCCAGGCGCAGACAAACCGATAGGCATCCGGGCCAATGGACCCCCACGGGCGGAATACCAGACCATTGTCGCTCAGACGTTTGGCAAGATCGTCATTCATATGCATGAACAGCTCGTTGCCTTGCGGCGGGAAGGCCGCAGTTGCACCAAGCTGTTCAAGGCTTTTTTGCAGTTCTTTGGCCGCGTCATTGGCGTGGCGGGCGTTGCGCAGCCAAAGATCATCTTCCAGATATGCCAGCAATTGCGCGGCAAGATAGCGGTGCTTTGAAAACAGGTGTCCGCCACGTTTGCGGTTTTTTTCGGTGTGGCGGCGCAAGGCCGGGTCAAACAGCACAATCGCATCAACTGCCAATGCGCCATTCTTTGTCGCCCCGAAGCTCAGAACATCAACACCAGCCTTCCAGGTGATGTCGGCCGGATGACAGTCAAGGGCTGCGATCGCGTTGGCAAAACGTGCCCCGTCCATGAAAAGTCGGGTCTGGTGTTTCTGGCAGACCTTGCCGATCGCCTGAATTTCCAAAACGTCATAAACGGTTCCGAATTCTGTACTTTGGGTGATCGCAACACATTCCGGATCAACCGAATGCATGCCATTGGAAATATGGGTGCTCAGATACCGGTCAAGGGTTTCGGCCTCGATCTTGGCGGACGGACCGTCAATGCCCAGAAGTTTGGCGCCATTGCCATAAAAGGCCACACCGGTTGATTCCGTCATATTGATATGGGCGTGATGGTGGCAAACGATCCCGCCGAACGGGGAAACAAGCCCGGATAATCCGATAAGATTGGCCGCCGTCCCGGTCGCCACCGGCACCACCGAGACATCTGTACCAAACAATCTGGAAAAGGCAGCATCAAGTTGCCGGCTTTGGTCATCTGCCCCGTATGGAAGGGCGGCACTTTCGCTTTCGGCGGCGATCGCGTTCAATATTTCCGGACAGATTGGCGACACATTATCAGACGAGAAATTCATCAGGGCCTCGTTACATTGGTGGGGCGCAAGGCAGGTGGCAATCAATCCGATAGTGGTCGGCATTTTCCAGCCACCATCAAGACTGCCTGTTTTCTTTCACAGTGTTGCGAAACCGGCCTTTTGGCAAGCCAGCTATTTGCTGGTTGCCACAAACACCCCGTTCCAGTCGGCGGGCGGCGGGCTTGTGCGGAATGTGGCAATGCGGTCGGCATACATGTCATACAGACCTGCAAGCGCGCCAATACCGCGTGATGCCTGACGACATTGCGCAATCAGGTTTTCGGCCTCTTGCCACTGTTGCTGGCGATAGGCCGCAAGCATGGATTTATGAAGTGTCACACAGTTGCGGAATGCGTCAGTCTGGCACAGCTTGCCATCACCAAGCAGCGCAAAGATGTGGACAGCTTCGCTTTTGCCTTTGACCGCAATCAGGTCAAGTTCAAGGGTGGCGAAATCGTTTTCCACCCGTTTGGCGACTTCTTCGCCCAGAACGATATCAACACCGTAATTCTTTGACTGACCTTCAAGGCGCGACGCCAGATTGACCGCATCGCCCAGCACAGAATAATCAAACCGCTGATCGGATCCCATATTGCCGACCAGGCAATCCCCGCAATTGATCCCGATCCCGATATTCAGCGGCAGGAAAGGTGCATTGTCGCGTTTGGCTTCGGCAAGGCGTTCGGTATTGAGAACATCAAGTGCTTGTCGCATGGCAAGGGCGCTGTCACACGCATGATGGGCGTGGTTTTCCACATCAAGCGGCGCATTCCAGAATGCCATGATGCAGTCGCCCATATATTTGTCGATGGTGCCTTCGCGATCGAGAATGCATTTGGTCAAAGGTGTCAATAGCCGGTTGATCAGGCGTGTCAGTCCTTGCGGATTTGATTTGAAACCTTCGGAAATGGATGTAAATCCGCGGACATCACAAAACATCAATGTCATGTCGCGGGTTTCACCGCCCAGTTTCAGGCGTTCGGGGTGGCGCGACAATTCATTGACCAGTGCCGGGGACAAATAGTTGCCAAATGCCGTGCGTACCTGGCGACGTTCGCCTTCGGTCCGCATGAAGCCGATTGAACTGGTGGCAAGATATACTGCCAACAAACTGACCAGCGGATAGACCGGATCAATCAGCAGCAGTTTGGCGTCATATGCCCACCAGGAAATGCCGGCCGCACCAAATGCAAGGGTGCCGCCAATCACGGCTGGCCAGACCGCACCAAGTCGCGGAACCGCAAACACAAAAAACAGACCGATCAAAAGCAGGGCAAGGTTTTCGCTTTCCGCTGCCCAATAGGGGCGGGTCAAAAAATGCCCAAGCAGCATCTGTTCAAGCATTTCGGCATGGACCTCGACACCAGGAAGAACCCGGTCAAGCGGGGTCGAGCGCAAATCAAGCAGGCCCGCTGCGCTGGTGCCGATCAGAACATATGTGTTGCGCAGGCTGTCGGCTGGCAGCTTGTCGGTCATGACATCAACGGCTGAAATGTAACGTTCGGGCTTATGACCGGTAAAATGCACCCACATATATCCGGCATAGTCGGTCGGGATGGTGACCGAGCCAACGCGGATGGCCTCGACCCCTTCGGACTGGGTCCAGCGGGCGCTGCCGCTTGCACCCGAAAGACGGACATTCATGGTTCGCGGGGCATCTTGCAGCACGCGCAGCATCTCCATCGACAGTGTCGGATAGATCGGCATGCCAATTGCGGGCAGGTCATAGTCAAGGGCGGCCAGCAACGGAACCCGCCGGACCACCCCATCCTGACCGGGCGATACATTGACCAGGGCGTTGCCGCTTGCGGCGTCTTCTATGACTTCAAGGTTCTTCGCAGCCCCGGGCAACACCGCGATGAAATCGGATAATTGACGCCCGGCTTCGCCGGAAACACTGAAATTGCCAATCTGGCGCGGCGGGGTTTCAAGCTTTTTGGTGCTAAGCTGAATGGCTGTGACGACCTGCCCCGTGCCGCGGATGAATTTGGCAAACAGGCTGTCATGATCAGGAAGGCTTTCGGCCAGTGCCGTGATTTCGCCGATCTCACGACCCTTGGGCCAGTCCTTGACCACGCGCGCCGGCGACGTCCGATCGGGTTCGGCAAAGACCACATCAAACCCGACAACCCGTGCTCCTGCCGAACGCAACCGATACACCAGCCCGGCAAGCCGGGTGCGCGGCCAGGGCCATTGGCCCAGTTCCTCAAGACTTTTTTCGTCGATATCGATGATACGCACCCCGACATCTTCAAAAGGACGCGGTGCAATACGCTGATAGGTGTCAAAAACACTCATCCGCATCTGATCGACGAATGGAACATCCTGCCACCGCAAAAAGATGCAAGTCAGCAGGATGCCCAATGGAATCAGATAATGAAGAACGCGAAGCAGGCTGTTTTTGCTCAGGCGCATGTCTGGTCCTGTTTTCGTATTACAGCCTGCATCAGCCTAGTTCAGTGTCGCGCTGCCGTCCGTCCCCGAAGTATAGGTCGTGGTCGACAAATTGAATTCGACATTATAGGCGTCCTTGAACGTGGCGGTCGCGCTACACCCGAGTGAGGAGCAGTTCGGATCGTACGAGAAATCCCCGCTTGCAAACTCAACATTGCCCGAGCTGCTGGTGTAATCAAGGGTCGTTGGATTGAAGCTGCCATCCAGAATACCAGCCTTGCCGGTCAGGCCCGATCCAGTCTGGGTGATGTTCGAAAACAGGACGGCAATTGTCCGGTTGGCGAAATCGACTGTCGAGCTGAAGCTGTAATCCACGTCTGCTCCGTCAATATTGATCGTACCGGTCGACACGGAACCACTGGTGATCTGGCGCAAAGCATCGTAGGTGAACGGATCATTGCTGCTGTTGTTATTGCTGCTAGCAGTATCAACATTGCCAAGAATTGACGTGATTTCGCCTTGTGAGCCCGATGCTGCTGTTGCACCAAGTTGCGCCATGGCCACTTCGATGCTGCCGGCCATGTTCGAGCCGGTTTGTGCATTTGCCTGTTGGGCCTGGTCGGCGGTCAGGCCGGTTTGTTGCGGGGACGATGCAACATTTTGTGTGGTTGATGTGCCACTGCTGGTGCCGTCACTTTCATCATCGCTGCGCGATGCGGTGCGAACAAGATTGGTCGAGAAATCAAAACTCGCTGCACCAAGCGGGAAGCGTGATGGTTCTGTCACCACGTTGCTGCCAACAAATACCCCGAAATTTTCCCCGGTGATGTTTTCACTGTTTCCATTCTGATCGGTCACAGCGAAGGCGCCCGGGCGCGATGTTGTGTCGTTGCGTGCAAGGCCGGGGCCCTGATTGACCGCCATAAAGATCTGCTGATTGGCGGTGTCGGGATCGGATGTATCAAAAGAACCCGGCAGAATTGCATTGGCCTGTTCGACGGAAACCGACCGGATCAGGCCGATGGTTCCCCGGATGCCGATTGAGCCGACCGGAAGGTTGATATCCATGCTCGACGGGTTATTTAGCGGAATTTTTCCGGTAACAAACCGCATGACCCCGCGTGCCATATCGGCAACAATCCGTCCATCGCCCGTGGCCGGGTCATAGACAAACTCGTCAATGGCAACGTCGCTGTCCGGACCGATGGTGAAAACGGTTTCGTCAAGCAGCAAGATCTGCATTCCCGAATTGGGGGATGTGATGATCCGGTCGCCCAGATAGACCGGCATTCCGCTTTCGACAAGGATGCCGATTTCGCCTGTTACCTTGTTAAGTGTCACATCGCCGGTAACAGCGGCGGATACGCCTGCCATTTCAACGGTGACTTCGGCCCGGGCCGGTGCTGCTTGCATCAGGGGCAGGGCACAAACGGCACAAAGCGCAGCACCGCGCACAAGACGTTTGAACCGGTGGTGAAGGGTGGTGGTCGCATTGTTCAGCATCACTAGAACTCCCATCGCCGGGTCAGATAAATCTGCGCCCTGGCATTGTGGTATTCATAGTTGGGAATGTTCGATTTAGTGTTCAGATATTCACCTGTGATCGACCAGTTGATTGGCGCAAGCAGGTCATAAATCTGATTTGCCGTATTACTATCCCCAAACAAATCCGATGGCAGTATTTGTGAAAGAGGCGCGCCATAGGTCAATCTTGTCCGTGCGCTGCGATCCATGCGGTGGCGGGGTGAATTGCCCGTCACCAGATAATCCGGATCGCGATACCGGTCGATCCCATAGCGGAAACTTCCACTTATGTAACTTCCCCCACCAAACAGATAAGCATGGATCAACTCGCCACTCAAGCTGTCATAGCTGTAATAGTTGCGCGCAGCCTCCTTTTTACCTGCAGAAAGGTTAAACGAGGTGCGGTTATTGGGGGTCCAGCTGTAATTCGTGCCCAGCCTGCTGCCATAGCGTTGACCGGAATGAAGGCGCAATGCACTGGATTCACTCGTGTTCTGAAAACGCTCATCAGCATAACTGACTTCGCCATTGAGGTTGAAAAACGGGCGCGGGTTCCAGTCAAGGCGCAGCCGTCCTGAACGGGATGTCAGGTATTTTTCCTTGCTCAGCGATTGGACGGTCTGGTTCACACTTGGTGTCAGCATCCAGTAACCGCCGCGCAGACGGGTTCCGACATCAACAGAAAACGAACCAAGATCAAGGGAATCAAGCCTGACCTGGTCGCTGCCATAACCGGTTACGCTGGCAAAGACTTCGTGCCCTTCCTGATAGCCAAGATCATAGCTGATATCGTAACGCAGCGCCCCGATATAGGCGATGTCGTTTTGCGGTTTGTCACCACTTGCTGTGATGTTTGTCAGGGTGCCGGTCACCAACTGCTGTTTATCATTCGGGGCCGAGTTTCTGTTGCTATCGACTTGCGAACCTAGCGTGACAGTCAGTGCCTGACGAAGCCGTTGGCGCCGTCTTTCGATGGCATCAACATAGCTGTCGATGTTGGTGGCAACCTCGGGCGAGATGTCCATTTGGCGCAGACGGTCAAACTGTGCGCGTGCCTCATCAAGACTATCAAGACGATACAGCACGATGGCGTAGTAAAGCCGCACCGGCGCCAGATCCGGGTCAAGAACCAGAATGCGTTCAAGGGTTGCCGAAGCACCACGGACTTCACCGCGCGCCAATTGCGCCTTGGCCCAGCGGAAATTCAGAACAATGTCGTCAGGATTGGCAAGAATATCGGCATAGGTAATGTCGCCGCCATCGTCGGTGCGCAAAAGCAGGTTGGCACGTTCCGTGGCGTCTCGCAGGCGGTCAAAATCGTCCGAAAGCTGACGTGCTTCATCTGTGCGCACATCAACGCTTTGCTGGGCATTGGCACCGGAAACCCCCATTACCAGCGTGCCAAGTACGGTTGCAATTGCAGAACCGTGCCGCCATCGGCTTGTCTTCAAGCTTTCCCCCAAATGTTCTCGGATCGTGACGGCCGCCTCGACTTGATCATGACAATCAAGCCGGGTGGCAAACTTCAACCCTGACGCGTCAAAACCTTATTGATCTTCTTTAGACAGATTATGAACTATGACGGGCCGATGGAAGCCATTCAGGTGACCGGTGAGATTGGATTTGTCTGTATAGTTTTCTTATACTTGCGGATGCAGAAATTGGCGAAAACCCCTGCATCCGGATGAGTCAGGCCGGATTATCAGACAGCGGTCCCACCCACTGTCAGGCCATCAATGCGCAAGGTCGGCTGGCCAACGCCAACCGGCACACCCTGTCCATCCTTGCCACAGGTGCCGATCCCGTTATCAAGCGCCATGTCATTGCCGATCATGGAAACCTTGGTCAGGCTGTCGGGGCCATTGCCGATCAGGGTCGCGCCCTTGACCGGTGCGCCAAGCTTTCCGTCTTCGATCAGGTAGGCTTCCGATGCGGAAAATACGAATTTGCCCGACGTGATGTCGACCTGGCCACCGCCGAAATTCACGGCATAGATGCCTTTTTTGACGGACGCCAATACTTCTTCGGGTTCCTTGTCACCGCCCAGCATATAGGTGTTGGTCATGCGCGGCATCGGCGCATGGGCATAGGATTGGCGACGGCCGTTACCCGTTGATTTCACCCCGGTCAGACGCGCATTGAGGCGATCCTGCATAAAGCCTTTGAGGATACCGTCCTCGATCAAAACGGTGCGCTGGGTCGGTGTGCCTTCATCATCAATGGAAAGCGACCCGCGGCGATCATTTATGGTACCGTCATCAACTACCGTGACACCCGGCGATGCAATGCGCTGACCAAGCAGCCCGGCAAAGGCCGATGTGCCCTTGCGGTTAAAATCACCCTCAAGGCCATGGCCGATGGCTTCGTGCAGCAGAATGCCCGGCCAGCCCGGGCCAAGCACCACGGTCATTTCACCCGCAGGGGCGGCGACGGAATCAAGGTTCACAACAGCCTGACGAAGCGATTCATCAACGGCCTTTTTCCAGGTTTTCTCATCAAAGAAACCGTCATAGCCGATCCGGCCGCCTTCGCCATGCGATCCGGTTTCCATGCGGTCGCCCTGTTTGACAACGACCGAGACATTGAAACGTACCAGCGGGCGGATATCGCCAATGCGCTGCCCACCCGGACGCCAGATCTGCACGGCCTGCCAGTTGCCGGAAATCGATGCGGAAACCTGAACAACGCGCGGATCACGCGACCGGGCATAGGCATCAATCTGGGCCAGAAGATCAACCTTGGCCTCGAACGTTGCTTCGCCAAGCGGGTTCACGTCGGAATAAAGCGACACATTGGTGCCGATTGATCCCAAATCGACCTTGCCCGAACGACCTGATCCGACCGCCTTGACGGTTTCGGCCGCACGCGCAATCGCATCATTGGACAATTCGTTGGAATGGGAAAAGGCCGTGGCTTCGTCGGCAACCGCACGCAGGCCAAAACCCTGGGCGGTATCGAAATTCGCACTGCGCAGGCGTCCGTCATCCCATACAAGGCTTTCGGACTGGCGATATTCCAGGAACAGTTCCCCGTCTTCGGCGGTACCCAGTGCGTCATTGACCTGTGATTCAAGCCGGTCACGATCAAGATCGCCCTTGGCGAAAAACAGATTATCAGTGGTGCGAAGATCGGTCATGAAACCTCCTTGGGGGCTGAGAATTTCAGCCTGGGCAATTTGACTTTCCCTTTGTGGCAAATGGCCGTGATGCCAGATATTCCCGAAAAATGTCCGGGTATCCATCCGTGCCGGCCGGTGCCGTCAAAGGTACTTTTCGGTCAATGGCAAAGAACCATTGCCGTAGCGTTTTATATAGACCGCAAAGCACGATTATGAAAGCCCGCGGCACTGTTTGTTCAATATTGATCAGTTCTCGGAACGTAACCGGTATGCGGCATAGGTTGCCGTACCGACCAGGACCACCGCCCCGGCCTGATGGGCAACGCCAAGCGGAAGCCAGATGACACTGAGCAGGGTCGAAATGCCAAGCGCAACCTGAAGGCAGGCCGCAGCCAGAACCAGATGCGTGGCAAAGCGCTGATCAGATGTCAGGTTCCATTTGCCCGCACGCCACCAGAAGACCATAACCATGACAAAGGTCAGTTTCGCCAACCAGCGATGATCCCATTGCACGGTCATATGGTCCTCGAACGGGGCCAGCCAGACCGGGTCAAACACATAAAGTCCGTCGGGGATCAGTTGCCCGTCCATCAGCGGGAAGGTGTTAAAGGCATATCCGGCATCAAGCCCGGCAACAAAGCCACCGGAAAGGGCGGTAAAGACAATAAGCCCCAAAAGCTGCCAACTGCGCCTTGATGCATTTGTGGCAATCGTACGCGGTGCAAACTGTTGCAGTCCGACCCACAGAAGGGCGATGAAAATCACCAGTGCCAGCCCGAAATGTGCGGTCAGGCGATACTGGCTGACATCGGGGCGGTCGACCAGGCCGCTCATCACCATGTACCAGCCCATCAGGCCTTGAAGACCACCAAGAATGAACAGGCCCCACAGTTTCCACTTGGTGGTGCCATCAATCGACTTTTTGGCCAGGAACCAGACGAACGGGATAAAGAACACAACCCCGATCAATCGACCCCAAAGGCGATGGATGAATTCCAGCCAGAAGATCGATTTGAAATCTTCGACCGACATCCAGGCATTGATTTTCTGGAATTCGGGATACTGGCTGTATTGCTGATAAAGGGCGGTCCAGTCTGCTTCGTTCAGCGGCGGGATAATGCCGGTGAACGGACGCCATTCAACGATTGAAAGTCCCGACTCTGTCAGGCGGGTCAGGCCACCGATCACCACCATGATAAAGACCATCGCCGCACACCCGAAAAGCCAGATGGCAACATTCTTGTGTGCAACAGGGGCGGTGGTCGGGTGATTGGACAGGGCAGGGGCGGCACTGCTTGGCATCGGGACGCTCTCTTGGTCGTTATTCTCAAGGGCACAGATGTGCTTGAATTTGGCCCAATATAGGGGCTTTTTCGAAAAATTGCAGGAAAAGCTTTACGGGCGCAGGTGGCCTTTCGGATCAAAAATCACCATGCTTATTAAACACAAAATAAACTGTTATATAAATATAAAACACATAAAAAATGTATTGAATGTTTTCATTTCCACACCCATAGTCATGGACAACAAACAGAAACTACGTTTAGAGGATCGACGATGTTTCCCATCAATCTGGACCTTACGCGACTTTCGGTCGCTTTGGTTGGGAACGGTCAGGCAACCCTGAACCGTTTGCGCCAGTTTGACGGTGATGGGGCAAGATACGTCACCGTTTATTCAGAAAACCCGATACCCGAACTGGTCGATCAGGCCGGTGATCGCCTGCATCGCTATTTGCCGAATTCGGCGGATGTGAATGCGGCATCGATCATGTTCATTGTCGACCTTGGCGAAGAAAAGGCAGCCGAACTTGCCGCCATTGCCAAGGCCGTCGGCACCATTGCCAATGTCGAAGACGTCAAAGAATACTGTGATTTTTTTTCGCCAGCGCGGGTTCAGCGCGGTGACCTGATGATTACAGTATCGACGAACGGTCACAGCCCGCGGCTGGCGGGCCGTATCCGTCGCGCGATTGAAACCTGGCTGGTGCCAACATGGGACAAGCGCCTGCGCGAATTGTCCGACCAGAGAGAGAAATGGAAAGCCAGCGGTGCCGATATGCAGACACTGCTGCAAAAGACCGACGAATATATCGATCGGCGGAGATGGTTGCCATGAATGTCATGCGTGAAGAAGATATTGTTTCTGGCGGCTCCATGTCCGTCGAAGAAGCAACCGATCGTGCCGCGCGCCTGCTTGACAAATATGGTCATTTGCAGGGCGTTTCGCTGATCGAACCGATGGTGCATGAAGAATTCCAGGGCCGCGTGACCATGACCTCGTCTTTCGGGACCGAGGCCGCGGCTTTGCTGGCGCTGGTTGCCGAGGTGGATCGTGATCTGCCGGTGATTTTCCTCGATACCCGCAAGCTGTTTGGTGAAACCCACAAATACCGGGAACAGCTCGTCGATCAGCTGGGCCTGACCAATATCCGGATCATGCGCCCGGACGAGGAAAAGCTTAAAGCCGAAGACCCTAACGGGATGCTGTTTGCCTCGGACACCGCGAAATGCTGCTACCTGCGCAAGGTCGAACCGCTTCAGCGTGCGCTTGAAGGCTATGATGCCTGGCTGACCGGTCGTAAACGGTTCCATGGCGGGGAACGTGATGCCCTTCCGGTGATCGAACCGGCCGGCACGCGGATCAAGATCAACCCGCTGGCGGGCTACAAGCGCGAAGATATCGAAGATATCTTTGAGCATCGTGCGCTGCCACGCCATCCGCTTCAGGCCGAAGGTTTCCTGTCGATTGGCTGCATGCCCTGCACAGACCGCGTTGATCCCAATTCAACCGATGTACGTGCCGGTCGCTGGGCCGGTCAGGACAAGACCGAATGCGGTATTCACTACATCATCTAGGCACATTGTTGCTTGAAACGAAAAACCCGGCCATCTGGCCGGGTTTTTTCATTCAGATCGTAATGCCCTGAAGCTTGCGAAACAGGGTGACGGCATAGCGATCCGTCATGCCAGATATGTAATCCATCACCCGCATCAAACGGCTGTAAAGATCGGGCGCCTCGGACAGTTTGCCCGACAGAAGCTTGTCGATCCGGTCCGCTTGTGGCGGCAAGCGCTTGCCATGATTTTTATGTTCGTCAATGTCGATGGCAGCACGGACAAAGCTGTCGAGAAGACCGTTAATCACCTCAAACCCGGCCATCTCGATCGGCAGGACATGGGGCGCATTGTAAATCTTTTCGACCGCAAGCTTCTTGCAGGCCTTGGCATGTGGACCAAGCGGGGTGTTGGCCAACAGATCGCCTTCAAGTGTGCCGGCCAGAAGCGCGTCTTCATGTTCGATAAAGGCATCAACTGCGGCCTTGACCAGATTGCCGATGGCCTTGCCGCGCAGGAACCCGATCCGGTCATTTTCCGATTTCTCGGCATACCAGCCCTCGGCACGAAGGTCTTTCCAGCGTTGTTCGGCATCACCCTGATATTTTTCCGGATGGCGTGCAATCGGGGCAAGGGCACGTTCGACTTCCTCGAAACTGACACAGCCCAGTTCCCAGCCATCTTCAAGATCAACCACCGAATAGCAAATATCGTCCGCCGCCTCGACAAGGTAAACCAGCGGATGGCGCCGCCATGCCCCGTCAAACCCGTCAAGCGGGCTAAGGCCGCAAACGCGTGCAATGGCAAAGGCGATGTCGCGTTCCGCCTGGTAATAGCCGGGCTTTTTAAGGCCGGTATATTCCTTGCGGCGGCTATCGGGGACCGACGTGCTGCGCGGATATTTGATGAAACTGCCAAGCGTTCCGTATGTCAGGTTAAGTCCGCCGTCAAAGCGCTTCATTTCAAGCTGGCTGATAATGCGCAAGCCTTGCGCATTGCCTTCAAAATGACGAAGGTCTTCAAGCTCCGGCCCGGAAAGGCGCGATGTCAGCTCATCCTTGGCAAGGCGCGATGTGGTGAACCATTCATTGATGGCATCTTCGCCGGAATGGCCAAAGGGCGGATTGCCGATATCATGGGCAAGACAGGCCGCCTGAACCATATAGCCGATATCGGCGACCGTGGTTTCCGATCCTTCGGGCAGGTTTTTGACGATATGTGCCCCGGCCATCAGGCCAAGTGACTGCCCGACCGATCCGACTTCAATCGTATGGGTCAGACGGGTATGGACATGGTCGTTATCGGAAAGTGGATGAACCTGTGTCTTGTTCTGAAGACGACGGAACGAGGAGGAAAAAATCACTCGATCCACATCGATCTGAAATGGGCTTCTGCCATCTGGCGTGGGATAGGGCGCACCTTCGGGCAGGCGGATTTTGCCATCCCGAAATTCAAGCCGATGAGATGAAAGAAGGTTTTCCCAGCGCATTTTATCGCCAGACCCTTGCGCAGACGACGCCAATGTCATGGCGGTGCTACCCCTGTCCGTGTCGTATATCTTGTGTTCCGACTGACTTTAACGGGCGAGGGAGTCCGGTGCAATCGGGCAAAGTGATTTCGCGCCGATTGCACCATTTTAAAGCATCATTGGAATGCCGGCTTAGCCGAAGAACCAGCTTTGCGGGTTGTCGATCGGACGCCCGTTAAGGGCACGCAAAAGCCCGATCGCATTGCGCCCGATGAACCATGCACCGTTATACAAGATCATTAAGCCAACGATTGCCCAACCGAGGAGGGGAATCCAGCCAATCAAGAAGGAGAAAATGCCTGTGATGATCCAGTAAAGTGTACTGATCCAGAAAGTCCGGATCACAAAGGTGTAGTGGCTGTTGGTCCAGTGATTGTCATCTTCGCGCGCGAAATAAGAAACGATCAGCGCAATCAACCCGGTGGCAAAGACCGTAAACAGGGTTGCGATCATAAGCCCGTAACAGACAAGAGCGGTATTGCCGCCACGCTCGTCCGCATAATGCGGTGCATTGTCAAAAGACGCATCCTGACCGTGAATATGGTCATTCATCGAGTTTTTCCTTTATTCATCGCAATCCCCATCGCGTCTTGCCCATCATATAGCGCGAAAGTTTAAAAATGCTATCTCGGGTTGGTTAAACTGATCATCCTTTTTGATCTTCACGGCCCTTCACACGAAATTTACGGCCACTTTGCTTGGTTTTACCTCGACTTTGGGAATTATCGCCCTACATTTGGCGCCATGTTGTCAATTGACCGAAAATAGGGATTTCCGCATGTCGGACTTTGATTTTGATCTGTTTGTAATCGGTGCCGGATCGGGTGGCGTGCGCGCAGCCCGCGTGGCATCGGGATATGGTGCAAAGGTCGCCATCGCCGAGGAAAGCCAGGTCGGCGGTACTTGTGTCATCCGGGGCTGTGTGCCCAAAAAGCTTCTGGTGTACGGCGCACATTTCGCCGAGGATTTCGAAGACGCATCTGCCTATGGCTGGACCCTTCCGGGGGAGCCGACCTTCAGCTGGAAAACGCTGATCGCCAACAAGGATGCCGAAATTGACCGTCTGAACGGCATCTATAAAAAGCTTCTGGCTGGCTCGAATGTCGAACTGTTTGAACATCGCGCCACCTTCAAGGATGCCCACACCGTCATCGTTGGCGACCGCGAAGTCACGGCCGAACGCATTCTGATTGCCGTTGGTGGCCATCCGACCAAGCCCGATATTCCGGGGGCGGAGCATGCCATCACCTCGAACGAGGCATTCTATCTTGATGAGCTGCCCAAACGCGTTGTCGTGGTTGGCGGTGGCTATATCGCGGTTGAATTTGCCGGGATTTTTGCCGGTCTTGGATCCCGTGTGACCCAGCTTTATCGCAGTGAACAGATCCTGCGCGGCTTTGATAACGATATCCGCAACCATCTGGCCGAGGAAATCGTTAAAAAGGGCATTGATCTGCGCGTGAACACCAATGTCACCGCGATTGAAAAACAGGCAGATGGCAGCCTGTCACTGACCCTGACCGATGGTTCGACCATGATTGCCGATCAGGTCATGTTTGCCACCGGGCGCGCCCCCAATACAGCGGGCCTTGGTTTGGAAAATGCCGGTGTTGAAACTGATAAACGCGGTGCTGTCAAAATCAATCAGGGTCTTCAGACCACGACCGAAAACATCTATGCGGTTGGCGATGTGACAGACCGGGTGCAACTGACCCCGGTTGCGATCAAGGAAGGCATGGCGTTTGCCGATACTGTTTATGGCGGCAAGCCTTGGCACATGACCTATCAGGCGATCCCGACCGCCGTATTCAGTCAGCCGCCGGTCGGTACCGTCGGCCTGTCCGAGGAAGAAGCACGTGCCAAGGGTGGCGAGGTCGTGATTTACAAATCGACCTTCAAACCGATGCGCCACACCCTGTCGGGCCGCGATGAAAAAACGCTGATGAAGCTGATTGTCGATAAAACCACCGATGTGGTTCTTGGTGCCCACATGGTCGGTCCGGATGCAGCCGAGATCATTCAGGGCATCGGCATTGCGGTTCGCATGGGTGCGACCAAGGCCCAGTTCGATCAGACCGTCGCAGTTCATCCGTCCGCGGCCGAGGAATTCGTCACCATGCGGTTCCCGGTTTCCGAATAAACCCGATTGATCGGGCTGAAATCAAAACAGGCGGTGCTGTATGGCACCGCCTGTTTGCCTTTGCTTATTCAGCAACCGACTTCCGTCGCGAAACCGTAAATGCCTTTTCAAGGTCCGGGTTCAGTTCTGTACCCAGTCCCGGTCCGTCGGGGATGGTGATCATGCCGTTTGTGACGGTGGGCAAGTTGGTCACCAGATCGCGATACCAGGTGTTGTAGAACGCACGCACACTTTCCTGTACCAACGCATTGGGCGCATTAAGCGACAGATGGGTGGATGCGGTCAGAACAATCGGCCCGGTGCAATCATGCGGCGCGACCGGCAGGTGCCAGGCTTCGGCCATGGCGGCAATCTTGCGGGCTTCGGACAGGCCGCCGCACCAGCTTAGATCAAGCATCACAACCCCGGCAGCATCGGTTTCAAGCAAGTCGCGAAATGCCCAGCGCGATCCGAGTGTTTCCGATGCGCAAATCGGGGCCGGTGAAACCTCGGCATAGCGTTTCAGGCTTGAAAGACTGTCCATCTTGATCGGGTCTTCGTGCCAGAACGTCTGATAGGGGGTGAGTGCCTTGGCGATTTGCTGGGCAGGGAGGAGCTGCCACATCGAATGGAATTCGACCATAATGTCGATCTTGTCGCCCACGGCCTTGCGGATTTTCTCAAACGGTTCGAGACAGGATTTCAGATCCGGCAGCGATATATATTGCCCGCGGGTTTTTTCAGCTGCGATATCAAACGGCCAGATTTTCATCGCTGTAATGCCGTCTTCCAAAAGCGATTCTGCAAGCTCATCTGCCCGATACAGGAACCCGTTCAAATCGTCATAATCCTTGGCCGATTTGGCATTCAGATCATAGTTGGCCGTGGTCTGGCCCGTGGCCTTTTTGATGTATTCGGTGCCGGCGCAGGTATTGTAAGTGCGGATTTCACGGCGTGAAAAGCCGCCCAGAAGCTGGGTGATCGGAAGGTTGGTGGCCTTGCCGAAAATATCCCAAAGTGCGATGTCAAAGGCCGAATTGCCGCGTACTTCCGCACCGGATGACCGAAACCCGACATAGCCGACAAGATCCGCCGACAGAAGATCGATTTGCAACGGATCGCGTCCGATCACGCGCGGGGCGACATATTCATGCAAATAGGCCTCGACCGTTTCAGACATGAAGAATGTCTCGCCAAGGCCGGTAATGCCTTCGTCGGTATGGACCTGTACCCACAACAGATTGGGGCGTTCAGCAATGCGGACGGTTTCGATGGCGGTGATTTTCATCGGTGGTGACCTTTAATACGCAAATCATACGCAAAAGGCGGAGCCACGCGGCTCCGCCCAAAGGGATCAGTCAGATTATCGCCCAGTAATGCCCGGGAAGATAATCAGAAGCGCAACCGCCAAAATCTGAAGACAGATAAAGGGCAGAAGGGCCTTGAAAATATCGCCCAGTGATATGTCGGGCGGGGCAACGGATTTAAGATAGAACGCGGCCGGGCCAAAGGGCGGCGACAGGAAGCTGACCTGCATGTTCATGGCAAACAGAACGCCAAACCAGACCGGATCAAAGCCAAGCTGTTTAACGATCGGCACAAAGATCGGCATGGTCAGAAGTGCGATGCCCACCCAATCAAGGAACATGCCAAGCACAAACAGGATCAGCATCATGAACAGGATGATCATGGTCGGATCATCGGAAATGCCGGTAATCAGGCCCGATACGAACTTGATCCCGCCCATCAGGTTGAACACCCCGACAAGGGCCGATGCACCAATCCCGATCCAGACAATCATGCCACAGGTCGAAAGCGTTTGAATGGCCGCGGCCTTAAGCATCGTAAGCGAGAATTCACGACGCAGGATGGTCGATACAATCACCCCGGCAACACCAACTGCCGATGCCTCTGTGACCGATGCGATCCCGCCATAGATCGACCCAAGAACACAGAAAACCACCAGAATGGGCAGGAAAAGCCCCTTAAGCAGGCGCATTTTTTCCGAATGGGGGATTTTTTCGGTTTGGGGCGGCGGCGCGACATTGTCGCCGGTATAGGACCGGAACAGGACATAGGCGACATAAAAGCCCGCCAACATGAAGCCCGGCACAAAGGCCGATGTAAACAGATCGCCGATCGAAACATTGGCGGTCAGGCCGTAAATGATCAGAACAATCGAAGGCGGGACCATGGTACCAAGCGACCCGCCCGCACATACCACACCGATTGCAAGGTTCTTGTCATAGCCCTGACGCAGCATCTGGGGCAGGGCAATCAGGCCCAGCAGCACAATTTCGCCGCCGATGATGCCGCTCATGGCGGCCAGAATGACCGCAACAAAGATCGTCTGAACCGCAACGCCGCCGCGCAAACGTCCGCCAAACAGCCGCATGGCATCAAACAGATCACGCGCAATCCCCGATCGGTCAAGGATCGCAGCCATCAGCACGAACATCGGGACCGAGACAAAGACAAAGGATGAAACGAATGAATAAACCCGGCTGGTGATCAGCGGAACGGCCATCGGGCCGAACCATCCCAGGGTAAAGATCAGGGCAATCAAAAGCGTAACAAAGGCCAGCGGCATGCCGGTGATAAGAAAACCAAGCAGCATGACGAACATGGCAAGTGTGCCGTATTCAATGCCAAGGGACTGTAAATCAAACATCAAGCCGGTTCCTGATTGCGCATTGTGGCGCGTCGAATGTCATGTGAAAGCGATGGGGGATGTTGGCATTTGGCATGCGGCGGGCCTAACTTTTGGCATTCTTGCCGCCAAGGCCGCGCATGTAATTGATGGCCAGAATGACAAACTGAATGGTCAAAGCCACCATCACGATCAACAGAAAGATTTTAAGAAGCGACGGAAAAGGCGGGTTCCAGGCCGATCCGCTGGTTTCAAGGCGGATCGATCCGTCCGGGGCAAAGGCCGCACGTCCGACCATCAACCATGCCGCCCAGGCAAAGAAGCCCGATGCCACCGCGCAGATCACCGAAATGGCGATATCAAGTGCCCGGCGCATTTTCGGTCCGGCAATATCATAAAGAATGACCACCCGGATGTGCTTGTTGCGTGACGCACAGAACAGGCCGCCAAACACAAATCCGATCCCGCACAGGAATGTCGTTGTTTCATGGGCCCAAAGTGTCGGGCTGTCAAAAACATGGCGCATGATGATTTCAATGATCAGCACGCTCATCGAGGCCAGAAATCCGATGGCAAAGACGGTGCCGACCTTGTCGACCATCTTGCCATAAAAGCCGGATTCCGCCGGGACCGTCACGGTGTCCTCGTCAGCGATGGCCGCCGGGGTGGTCGGCGCGTTCTGTTCCGCGGGATGGGTCATTATCAGGTAATCCTTCGGGACGATATAGAAACAGCCTGCAATCTGACACGCGGGGGAGGCCGCACCGGTCCCGCCGTCTCGAACGGTACCGGTTGTCAGATTGCACCGGGCAGACCGGGTGGTCTGACACCGCAGGCTGTTGCAACCGGGGCAGCAAGCATGGTGCTTGCCACCCCGATCAGGTTCGACAGGTCTTAGATCATGCCCTGCGAGGTCAGATATTCCATCAGGGTATCATAGACCTTTTTGGCATTTTCGGAACGTTCGGCAACTTTCGCCCACTGTTTGGTGGCAATGGCGCGGAACTTGTTGCGTTCTTCCTGAGACCAGTTGTGAATGGTGATGTCACCCTTGGCGCGGGCTTCGGCAACTGCCTTCATGTCCTTGGCGACCAGCTGGGAAACTTCATCCTGTGCAAGGTCGCGGACCGAAACGGTCAGGATTTCCTGAAGATCGGCCGGAAGGCCATCCCATTTCGCCTTGTTCATCGAAACTTCGACCAGCGGCATGGAATGGAAGCCCGGATAGACCGGATGTTTGGCAATGTCGTGCAGACCCTGTGCCTGGTTGGTCGAGAACACGGTGTAATCGGCAGCCTCGATCACTTTTTTATCAAGAGACGTAAAGACTTCCGAACCCGGAATATTGACCGGGGTGGCACCGGCAGCAGCAAAGACTTCGTTTACCATGCCTTCGGGCGCGCGCATTTTAAGGCCCTTAAGGTCGTCAACGCCATCAAGCGGAACGGCGGAAACGAATGCTTCAAGACCCGGGGTGGTCGCACCGATGAAATGCAGGCCATAAGGCTCGACCAGTGAATTCATCAGTTCCTTGCCGCCGCCATATTCCATGAAGCGGAACATTTCCTGCGGGTCGGACCATGCGCCAACCGGGTTGGCAATCAGGCCGAATGCCGGATCCTTGCCCGAGAAATAGCTGGTATCGGTGATGTGACCGTCAAGAATGCCGGCCGCAATCGCGTCCTGGGTTTCGTTATGTTCAACAACCGATCCAACCGGCAGCATTTCGATCGAAATGCGACCACCGGTCAGGGTGCCAACGCGTTCTGCCCATTCCTGCTGAATGATGAAGTTCGGGTTGCCGGCCGGGTCACTGGACTGGAATTTGAAGCTGTAATCCTGGGCGTTTGCGGCAAACGGGGCGCTTACGCTCATGGTGATGGCAACGGCTGCGCCGGCCAATGTTTTCAAGGACATGTTCATTTGTTTTCTCCCTGGGTTGATTTTTATACGCGGTTCCGGTCGCCGTCAGGCTTCCGGGGTGGCGTAACGCTGCTTCAAACCCGAAACAGCGGTTTGGACGATTGCATCAAGCGGGCCTTCGATAGAAACAGCCAGCGGGTCTTCATCGGGGCCCGGTGGTTCAAGATCGTGAAGCTGACTGTCAAGAAGTTGTGACGGCATGAAGTGATCAGCGCGGCTGTTCATGCGGTCGAAAATCAATTGGCGCGGACCATTGAGAAACACAAAGCTGACATGGCCCAGACGGCTGCGAATGAAATCGCGATACCGGCGCTTAAGGGCCGAACAGGCAATGAAAACCGTGCCGGGAAACGGCGTGCCGAGCGGGGTGGTCGGATCGGTGGTTTCTCCAACAGTCTGTGCCGCGGCACAGACCGCATCCAGCCATGGCCAGCGCATTTCATCATTCAGCGGCAGGCCGCGACTCATATGCGCGACATTTTCTTTGGGATGATGATCGTCTGCATCAAGCCACGCATTTTCCGTGATGCTGGCCAGGCGTCGTGCGACTTCGGTTTTGCCCGATCCGCACACGCCCATGACGACGACATATTTGGTCTGCCGGTTCATGAAATTGATGGTCTCACTGGTTTTCAGGGCGGGTTTTACACTTGGACAGCCCTGTCGTGTTATGATGTTAGCGCTAACATAATGTTAGCGCTAACATCGAGTCAACTGCCGAATTTCGTGCCAATCACAAGGCGCTTGTCGGCAGCCAAAAGACGTAATAAATGTAAGGGTATGAGGAAACGCAAAGGGGCCGGGCGGCCGACAATTGCTGATGTTGCCGAGAAGGCCGGCGTCAGCACAATCACAGTCTCACGCGCATTGCGTGATCCCTCAAAGGTGTCTGATCACCTGCGCAGGAAGATCAATAATGCGGTGAGAAAGCTCAATTACGTGCCGCATTCCCATGCCAGCGCATTGGCCTCGACTCGTTCCAATATTGTCGGGGTGATCGTGCCGTCGCTCACCAACAATGTGTTCGCCGATACCTTGCGTGCGATTTATGACGAACTGGATCAGGGGCCGTTTCAGGTCCAGCTGGGCAATTCGCGTTATGTTGCCAAGGACGAGGAACGCCTTGTGCGGACCTTCCTGGGGCAGGGGCCATCGGCAATGATCATTGCCGGCACCGATCAGACCGATGCCACCCGCGAACTTTTGCAAAATGCAGAATGCCCGGTGGTTCAGATCATGGAAGTCGGGGATGACCCGATTGATATGATGGTCGGGTTCTCGCATTTCGAAGGTGGCAAGGCTGCCGGTACCCATCTTATGCAAAAGGGATACAAGCGCATCGGTTTCCTTGGTGCGCGAATGGATCCCCGGTCGCACCGCCGTCTTGAAGGCTTCAAGGATGCCCTGCGGATCGGCGGGCGCTATGATCCGGATCTGATCATGACCACCACGGTTTCATCCAGTGTGTCGCTCGGTGCGGAACTGATCGGGCAATTGCGGGCACGCCGGTCCGATCTTGATGCGGTATTTTGCAACAATGATGATCTGGCGCTCGGGGCATTGTTTGGCTGTCAGAAGGCCGGCATTTCCGTGCCTGATGACATGGGCATCATCGGGTTTAACGACCTTGAAATGATGGCGGCAAGTCACCCGTCCCTGACCTCGATCCGAACCGACCGCTATGCTATTGGCAAACGCGCGGTCGAAATGATCAAGGCCGAACTTGACGGGGAAGTCCCCGAACAAAAGATCGTCGATCTCGGGTTTGAGCTTCAGCAACGCGAAAGCACGTCACGCCAGAAGTAACGCTGGCCTGATTTGTCACGGGCCTAATCGGCATCGGGTAACGGGAAACGTTTGGCAAGTTCGCCAAGTATCTCGCGCGGCCCGGCAATTTTGATACGCGTGCCTTGGGTGTCAAACTGCCGATCAAGGATGGTGATGCCATCCTGTGCGCAGGCCTGTTCAAGTGTGCCGGCATCGGAAAAACCGGCAAACAGATCAGCCTCGCCCTGCGGGATATAATCAATGATTTCCGCAACGTCACACACCGCGTTGGCCGCCCCGCTATAGGCGCGAACCAGCCCGCCGGTGCCCAGTTTTGTGCCCCCGAAATAGCGGGTAACGATCACCGCAACATTGATCAGATCACGTCCCTGAAGAACCTTGAGGCACGGGATGCCCGATGTCCCCGACGGTTCGCCATCATCCTTGCCATGCTCGATCAGCTGGTCTTCCTCATTAAGGTAGCGATAGGCATTTACGTGATGGTTGGCCTTGGGATGAAGGGCGCGCAACGCGTCAATCCGCCCGGCCAGATCGTCATGAAAAACGAGTTCGGCCAGAAAACGTGATTTCTTTTCTTCGGTTTCAGCAAAAGCGGGGCGGGCGATGGTTTTCATTGAAGCGTTGATATCAAGATCCGTCAGCGATCGCCAGTCAGGATCGGTGTTGCTATTTGGTGGCGGAGATGAAGCTGACAGTCTGACCGAATTCTTCGAGCAGGACAGCGTTCCAGACGTCATCAATTGCCACAGAATGCTGTTTGCTTGCCGCCGAAAAATCCGGCTTTTCGGGGGCCGGGCTGTTCCAGTTCATGGTTTGCGGATCGATGAATTCAAAGACGTGCTGCATTTCGCCATCGACATAACGATAAAGTGTCGCGCGGGGTTGATAGAATACGCGCGCATTCGGTTGGCCGATATGTTGTTTGATCTTGCGATGGCCGATGACGGTGTAGAACAGCTTTCCTTCGATATTAAAGCCCTTCAACATTGCCAGAAAATCCGATGTGCCGCCCTCAATCCGTTCGCCTTCGTGGTAAAACGTCCAGCCGGTATTGGCGATGCTGCGCCCTTTTAGCGCGCGCATACACAGCAGCTCGAAAACGTCATTTTCTTTGGTGGCCTTGGAAAGGTCGCTGGCTGACATGATGTTGCGGTTGCTGTCGCAGAACTGCAAGGCCTGTACATGCATGTGCTTCAAGTCGCGCAAAAACGCATCCATCGCCGTGATACTTTGGGCGTGTGCGGTTTGGTGGGCTGCGGTGGCAAGCCAAAGGGTCGCCGCCGCAATGGCGATCGTCAAAATGCGTGTCATCAAATCAGTTTCCGGGCTTTGCGCTTTGCGGGTGTGCTTCGGGATTACTGATCCACTATAAATTCCATGCGATTGATTGCACGCGCTTTTCTGCCACATCCCCCGTGCGGGGGATGTGTGATTGCCTTAGTTGGTCACGAATTTCGCAACAAGGATCACGCCAAAAATAATCAGCATGATCAGAACGACCTTGCGGAATGTTTCGGCATCCATGCGGTTGCGCACAGCACTGCCAAGTTTCGTTCCGATATAAACCGGAACCAGTCCGGCAAGTGATATCCAGATGGTTTCAAGCGTCATCAAGCCCATCCGGCTCAGGCCAAAAGCCATTACGATGCTTGAAAGACTGAACGAGATATTGATGGCCTGGATAAAGCGTTTGGGATCCAGGCGCATGGAAAGCAGAAAGGGCAGAACCGGCATCACCTGTGACCCGGTAATGCCATTGACCAGCCCGGTGGAAAAACCGGAAATCGGCGCCAGTCGGCGTGCGATCTTGTCCGAAATCGGCTTGCCATGGCGAAACAGCGTGATCGCCCCGTAATTCATCAGAACCAGCCCCAGAACCGCACCCGCCACAATGCTGTCGACCATTTCAAGGACAGCAAGCCCGATCAGAAGTCCCGGAATGGTCGCCAGAAACATTGGCCAGAACCGGTTGACGGTTTCGCGGAAATGCCCGGCCTGGACCATGATTATTGAATTGCTGACAAGGGACGGGATGATGACAAGCGGCATGCCGGCCTTAAGACCCAGTCCAAGGGCCAGGATCGGCAGGGCCGATGTCGAAAACCCGAGACCCGTTGCGCCCTTTACAAAGGCGGCAACAAAATAGGCGCAGGCAATAATGGCAATGGTTTCAATGGGCATGGAGGGTCCGGACAATGGTGTGACGCGTGCGCAGTGTGCCCGCATTTGCCAGACTGTGCAATTGATCAGCGTCGTTGGTCAGCGGAATTGGGTGGCATAACTGGTTGGGATAACCCGTCCGGCGATTGCGCATGGGCGGATTCGCACCTAGTTGATTGCTATGACTGTTTGGTCAAGCCCGCCGCCATCCGGATAATCTGGCGGGGATGAGTGGAATTTTGCGTGGTTTTTGGGTGCGTTGGTAAAAAATTGCGGGTTTTTATCGTCCTTAAGTCTAGAAGGGGTGGAAATGCGTGGTCAAACCCCGTATCAAGTTTGGCCCGGTTCAATGACCGGACCACAGGGCGGAAATCCGCCGAAAAACCGGATTTGTGTTATAATGGCGGCATGATCAAGAACATGCCGGATTGAGAGGAAGCAAATGAGCAAGAGCTGGAGCATTGATAGCTGGCGCAACCTGCCGATCAAGCAGGTGCCGACTTATCCAGATGCACAGGCCCTCGAGGCCGTAGAGCAAGAGCTCGGCAGCTATCCTCCTTTGGTATTTGCTGGCGAAGCGCGCGCACTTAAAGAAAAGCTTGGTGAAGTCGCAGAAGGCAATGCCTTCCTGCTGCAGGGCGGCGACTGCGCCGAAAGCTTTAAGGAATTCCATCCGAACAACATTCGCGACACCTTCAAGGTCATGTTGCAGATGGCGGTTGTTCTGACCTTTGGTGCGTCCTGCCCGGTGGTCAAGGTCGGCCGGATGGCGGGCCAGTTTGCCAAGCCGCGTTCGGCCGATACCGAAACCATCAATGGCGTCGAACTGCCAAGCTATCGCGGTGACGTGGTCAACGGGATCGAGTTCACCGAAGAAGCCCGCATTCCTGATCCGCAGCGTCAAATTCGCGCCTATAACCAGTCGGCGGCGACGCTTAACCTGCTGCGTGCCTTTGCCCAGGGCGGTTTTGCCGATCTGACCAAAATCCATCGCTGGAACCTGTCCTTTGTCGATGGCAGCCCGGCGGCCGAACGTTACAGCAAGCTGACCACCCAGATTGACGAGGCGGTCGCCTTCATGCAGGCCTGCGGCATTACCGCCGACAGTGCCCCGCAGTTGCGCGAGACCGATTTCTATACCTCGCACGAAGCATTGCTTCTGGGGTATGAGCAGGCCCTGACCCGTCAGGACAGCCTGACCGGCGAATATTATGACTGCTCGGCGCATATGCTTTGGATTGGCGATCGTACCCGTAATCTTGACGGGGCCCATGTTGAATTCATGCGTGGGGTTAAAAACCCGATTGGCATGAAATGCGGCCCGACCATGGATGAAGATGATCTGATTCGCCTGATTGATCGTCTGAACCCGCAGAACGAAGCCGGTCGTCTGACCCTGATTGCCCGTATGGGTGCTGACAAGGTTGGTGATCATCTGCCGCGTCTGGTCAAACGTGTTAAGGCCGAGGGCCGCAAGGTCGTCTGGTCGTGCGATCCGATGCATGGCAACACGATCAAGGCTGCGAACGGTTACAAAACCCGTCCGTTTGATTCGATCCTGTCGGAAGTCAAAAACTTCTTTGACGTTCACAAGGCCGAAGGCACCCATGCCGGTGGCGTTCATTTCGAAATGACCGGAACGGACGTGACCGAATGCATCGGTGGCGCACGCGAAGTGACCGAAGACGCGCTTTCGGATCGTTACCACACCCATTGCGATCCGCGCCTTAATGGTGGCCAGGCGCTTGAGCTTGCCTTCCTGATGGCCGAAATGATCAAAAAAGAACGCGACAGCATCCGCGCAGAGCAGCTTGCGGCTTCTGCCTGATCTGATTTCGAATATTTCGACATGCGTGTCGATCAGCAAGGCGTCCGGGAAACCGGGCGCCTTGTTTTATAAGGCGGCCCCGATGGTCGATAAGGACCGTGATCGACAGGAAACGAACATCGCAGACGCATTACTGCGGACGAATTTCTTGCGATTTTGGTGTGTTCGGGGTGATGATGGTTGGTGATGCAGGCAATTTCACAAAATTGAGTCCCGTTTGGGGGCTGAATATCAGTATTTTGTGGGTTAAATTGCGGTACAGGAACGTTTCGTCGTGCAATCAAGGGGCCTGGCTGTAAAAAAACCTCTACCAAACGCCATGAAATATCCTTAAGTATAAAGAAATTCAGGGCAATCCTGCACAAGAACAAAATTCAAGAGGTCGCAACGCGGATGGTGGATGAAGCGGATTTCACCGAATGGCAACAGAAAGTAGAGGGAACAAATATTTCCTCGACCACGCTTTTGGCGACCGATTATCTCAATCATTTCAATGAGATCGTGATGCTTCTCGAAATGGTGCCGGACATGCCTGACATGATCGAGGATTGCAAGGAATGGGCACCGAAAAGCTATCAGGACCATTTCCGCGATAGCACCTTTTCCGACAAGGAACTGGCGATCGAGGCCTATGAACATGTGCCGCCGCGATTCCGTCAACCGTTTGAAGAAACGATCAATCACCTCAATACCATTGTTGCCCACGCGATAACCCAGCTTGAAGCCATCATTGCGGACGGGAACGAGGCACTTTTGCGCGAAACCGCGCATGCCATCACCGTATCGCTGCAAAAATTCATGGATGTCGCCAGTGGCATTATCCACGGTTCGGCCAAAACCATGAGCCAGGATGAAATCGACGCCGCACTTGCGCTTTGAGCGGTCACTTTGGCGTGCAGCTTGGCGGGACGGAAGGCGTCGTTTGGCCCGCTTTCCCGGATCCATCGAAAGAAAAAGCCGGGACAGTTTTGCCCCGGCTTTGTGATGTTCGGATATGGCAGATGACGGTCAGTCCGTCATTTCTGCCAGTTCCCCGTCCAGACGTTCGATTTCCGATCTGAGCAACGGCAGGACGCCGTTACGTGCCGTGGCGACGATTTCCCCCATATTCTTAAGGGCATTGCGCGCCATGCCATTGGCATTTTGCTGCATGAACATGATGGTCATCTGGGCGTCAATGTCGGAATAGAACCGGCGCACACCGGTAATGATTTGCGGATCGACCTCGAAAGTGCGCGGGGAATAACGCATGGTTTCCCAGACCATATCATCAAGTTTGTGGCGTTCGCGCGGCGCAAGTTGCGGGGCGTGCCAGGTCATGGGGCCTTCCGGATATTCGGCAATCCAGGTTTCGACTTTTTCGATATTGTCGACAAATTCCGCTTCGAGCGATCGTTCAAGGTTATAGACATCGGATGTGCTTTGATAACGGTCGAAATCGACGGCAATCTCAAAGCCGGCAAAGCTTGCCAGATACACACCCAGAACGGTTGATGCCAGAATGATGCACTGGGTCAGCCAGAATTCGGTATTGGGCTGGCCGCTGACGCTCAGAAAGCGGAACGGGGCGAAAAGTCCACGCATTGTTCAATATCCTGTGTCGGAAAGTTGTTGTTTATTGGAATTCCAAAGACTGGGCCGGGATTTCGTCAAACTTTTTAAGAAAGTTATCAAACCCGGTTTGCAGGTCGATCGTCTCGCCAATCGGAAGTCCCCGTTCACGGGCCATGTCATCAAGCCGGTTTACGCGGTCTATCGGGTGGGGATGTGTCGACAGATAGTCCATGACGCTGTGATCCCCCTGCATGGCAGCCAGTTTTTCAAAGGTCCGCGATACGCCGCCAACATGACCGTATTTCGCCATCAGGATCTTGAGGCTCCAGTCATCGGCATCGAGTTCCTGACTGCGCGAATGATCCCGATCAGCCAGCAATTTCGGCCATCCGGCGACCCATGTTGTCAAAATCGCATCGGTCTGGAACATCATGGCGGACAAGGCGACACCGACAATTTCGCGTCCCAGTCCTTCAAGATGATCGCGGCCGTTATAGTGACCGATTTCATGACCAAGGATCGACAGAAGCTCGTTCTCGCTTTCGACCAGATCAAGCATCCCGCTATTGACCAGGATCAGGCCGCCGGGCAGGGCCGCGGCATTTGGCGACGAATCAGCAATGATCATGACGTCAAAGTCATAATCACGTGCCGGTCCAAGGGCCTCTTTGGGGACAGAATTGATCAGATCAACCAGATAGTTTTCAAACACATTGCGTTGGGAACCGACGCGATGGCCGTCAATGATTTCCGGTTCAAGTTCAGACCAGATCGCGACTTCGTCCTTTACCGAGATGCTGCTTGCTGCCCATTCGATGGCAAAGCCGCTTGCGGTATAAATCCCCCAGCAGATCAAAAGAAATGCCATGCTGGCCGATGCCAGTTCGGTCAACAGATTGCGGTGACTGATATTCACCCCGTCATCGGGCAGGGAGGCCGGTTTGCCACCCGTTGGACGATGATCGGTATAAAGGGCGGTGCCCGATGCGATCATTTCGATCATGCCGCGACTGATTTCGGCCGACTGGAACCGAAGCCCGATGATGTGGCTTGCCCCCTTGGCATTGATGCGCAGGCGCAGGACGGCTTCGCGTTTGGCACGGATAACGGCGGCCTCGTGGGCGGCAAGACGTCCGCCAACAAAAACGCGCAAGCGCGCCAGCAGATTGCGAAAACGGTCTTCGGCAATGACGACCTTGCCGGTCACCATGCGGGATTGCTGTATTGAAACTGTGTCGGGAACTGCATCCCCGGAATCAAGATATTGATGGGGCAACAATGCTTCGTCGCGCACAAGCGCGCGTTCATGTGCCCTGTCGGCCAGACGGCCGGTCAAATAGGCGATTCCGATCAGGATGGTCAGTGCAATTCCCGGAAGAAACAGGTCTTCCATGATAAATGCACCTGTTCCTTATTTCAGTCTTACGGCCGTGCCGTATGCAAAAATCTCGGCGGCTTTGTAGGCAACCTGGGATGTGGCGAAATGGACGTCAACGACAGCATCGGCATCCATTTTTTGTGCCTGGGCGACCAGACGGCTGGTGGCTTCGTGCTGGGCGTCTTCAAGAAGTCGGGTATAGGATCGGACTTCGCCACCGAAAAGGTTTTTGAAAGTCGCGAAAATATCAAACAGGAAGCTGCGGCTGCGTACCGAACTGCCAAAAACGATACCAAGGTTTTCGCTGATCTCCCGACCCGGGATATGGGAAATGGTTACCACCGCCATTTCGGCGGCAGAGGTGGGGCTGTTGGCCATTTTGTTTGCTCGTATCAATTGTTATGTTTTTTGCCGTGTGTTCACGGTCGGGTGAAATAGACCGGGCTGCTTGCGGAATTGCAAGTCATTATCAACATGAAAAAATCATGACAGATGCAGAAACAGACTGCGATCCCAGTCAATTAGCGGGATTTGAGGTACTGCAATTCTGCCATGCAGGAATGGCAATCTCGTTTGAAACATGGGATATTGCGTATTCCGCAATTGACACCGCGTAAGGCGGCTCCTATTCCAACATCATGACAAATATGCTTGCCATTGCGATTGCCCAGCTTAACCCGATTGTCGGCGATGTTGCCGGTAACCGGGACAAGGTTGTGGCTGCCTGGGAATCTGCGGCCGATCGGGGCGCTGATATTGTTTTGTATTCCGAATTGGTGTTGTCGGGCTATCCGCCGGAAGACCTGGTGATGAAGCCTGCTTTCATGCGTCACCTGCATGAAGCCGTCGCCAGCATTTGCGAACAGACAGCCAAACGCGAAAATGGTCCGGCATTGCTGTTGACCACGCCATGGGAAATTGACGGTATCCGTCATAATGCGGTTCTCCTGATTGATCAGGGCAAGATCGTTGATGTCCGGGCCAAGCAGGATCTGCCGAATTATGGCGTGTTTGATGAAAAACGCGTTTTCGCAGCCGGTCCGATGCCAGAACCGGTTTCGTTCAGGGGCGTCAAACTTGGCGTTCCGATTTGCGAAGATGTCTGGACCTCCAATGTGGTCGGTCATCTTGCCAAAGCCGGGGCCGAGATTTTCCTGGTGCCCAACGGATCACCGTTCGAAGCAGATAAGGGCGATTTGCGCCGCAAACTGATCGAGGACCGCGTTTCGGAAACCGGCGCACCGATGATCTATTGCAACGAAGTTGGCGGTCAGGACGAGCTGGTCTTTGATGGCGGATCGTTCGGGCTTAATGGCGACGGATCGCTTGCGGTTGCCCTGCCGGCCTTTGCCGAGGACGTTGTCGTGACCACATGGTCGAAGGACGATAACGGCAAATGGCGTTGCGGCGATGATGTGCCCAAGGCCGATTATCCGGTTGGCCTTGATGCGATCTATCAGACCCTTGTTCTGGGCTTGCGCGATTATGTGAATAAAAACCGGTTCCCCGGTGTCGTGATCGGCATGTCGGGCGGTATTGACAGTGCGCTTTCGGCCGCGGTTGCGGTTGATGCGCTGGGATCGGATCGGGTGCGGCTGGTAATGATGCCGTCGCCCTATACGTCGCGTGAAAGCCTGGAAGACGCGGAAATTTGTGCGGGGATGCTGAAAACCGGGATTGAAAGCATCAATATCGGTCCGGCCATGGCCGCGTTCGAACAGATGCTGGCCCCGGCCTTTGACGGGCGTGACGCCGACATCACCGAAGAAAACATTCAGGCCCGTTCGCGCGGGATCATCCTGATGGGGATTTCAAACAAGTTTGGCCACATGGTGCTGACCACCGGCAACAAGTCGGAAATGTCGGTCGGCTATGCCACGCTTTATGGCGACATGTGTGGTGGCTATTCGGTTCTGAAAGACCTTTATAAAACCACGGTGTTTGCCCTGTGCCACTGGCGCAACGAACACAAACCGGCCGGGGCACTTGGCCCGGATGGCATGGTGATCCCCGAACGGATCATTACCAAACCGCCATCCGCCGAATTGCGCCCGGATCAGAAAGATGAAGATAGTCTGCCGCCTTATGATGTTCTTGATGATATTCTTCATCAGATGATTGAAGGCGAGCGGTCAGTACGCGAAATCGTGGATAGTGGTCACGACGAGGCCACAGTACGCCGGGTCTGGCGGTTGCTCGACCGGGCGGAATATAAGCGCCGTCAGGCACCGCCGGGGGTCAAGATCACCCCGCGCGCCTTTGGCCGTGACCGTCGCTATCCGATCACCAATGGCTTCACGAACCTTGTTACGTGATTCAAGTGAACTGAAAAGTTAGATATGACAAAACCTGTCCTTCGATTTGCCCCCAGCCCGACCGGGCTTCTCCATGTTGGTAATGCCCGCGTTGCCATGATGAACTGGCTTTATGCCCGTAAATCGGGTGGCCAATTCATTCTGCGCTTTGACGATACCGATCCGGAGCGTTCCAAGGATGAATATGTTGATGCCATCCGTGAAGATCTGGAATGGCTTGGCATTGACTGGGACCGCGAAGAACGCCAGTCGCTTCGTCAGGACAAATATGATGCGGCAATCGCCGACCTGAAAAAGCGTGAATTGCTTTATCCGTGCTATGAAACCGAAGGTGAGCTGAACTGGAAACGCAAGGCCGCCCGCCAGCGTCACCAGCCTTTCATCTATGACCGTAAGGCGCTGACCCTGTCGCCTGACGAGATCAAGGCACTCGAAGCCGAAGGCCGCAAGCCGCACTGGCGTTTCCTTCTGACCGACGGCATGGTTGAATGGGACGATCTGACGCGCGGGATTTGCTCGTTTGACACCGAACATGTGTCGGATCCGGTCTTGATCCGCGAAGACGGATCGCTGCTTTATATGCTGGGCTCGGTGGTGGATGACCTTGAAATGGGGGTTACCCACATCATTCGCGGCGAAGATCACGTGACCAACACCGTGTCGCAGATTTTGCTGTATCTTGCCCTTGGCGGTAAGCCGGGTGCGCTTGAATTTGCCCATATGCCGCTTTTGGCCGGACCGGGTGGTTCGCAGCTTTCCAAACGTCTGGGAAGTTTGTCGCTGCGTGAATTGCGCAATGACGGGTTCGAGGTCGAAGCTCTTGTGGGGCTTTTGACCGGTCTTGGGGCATCGGATAAAATCGAACCGGCCAGCCTGACCCAGGTTCTTGATAAATTCGATCTGGATCATTACGGCCGTTCGACGCCGAAATTCGATCCGGCCGAACTGGCCAGCCTGAACGAAAAAGTCATCCATGACATGCCGTTTGAAACCGCGCAGCCGAAACTGGTTGCGGCGGGCATGAATGATGCCAACGAGATGTTCTGGAATGCGGTGCGCGGCAATTGCTGGCGCGTGGCCGAGGCCCTGGAATGGTGGGACGTTATTCATCAGACCGTGATCCCGGAAATCGATGCCGAGGATGCCGAGTTCGTCAAGCAGGCGGCCGATATGCTGCCTGAAGGTGAGCTTGACGCAACCAGCTGGAAAACCTGGACCGGGGCGCTCAAGGAGGCGACGGGCCGCAAGGGCAAACAGCTTTTCATGCCGCTTCGCAAGGCGCTGACCGCGCGTGAACATGGCCCGGAAATGTCGGCAATGCTGGTTCTGATCGGTTCTGAAAAGGCGCGTGCGCGGTTGTGTGGGAAGGCGGTCTGAGCATCTGCTTTGATCGCCGGAAATGCCCGCATTCAATCGCCAATACAGCCAAACGGACAATTTTGACATGACCAAGACCCTTCGTATCTATGACACGCTGACCCGCGAAAAGCAGGTGTTCGAGCCGATCGATCCCGATCACGTGCGCCTTTATGTCTGCGGCCCGACCGTTTACGACTATGCCCATGTCGGCAATGCGCGCCCGGTCGTGGTGTTTGATACGCTGGTGCGCGTTCTGCGCCATATCTATCCCAAGGTAACCTATGTCCGGAACGTCACCGACGTTGACGACAAGATCAATGCCCGTGCCAAGGAAAGCGGCGAGCCGATTTCCGAAATCACCAAGCGCACGCATCAGGCATATCTTGATGATATGGGCGCGCTGAATGCCGCCAAGCCCGATATCGAACCGCGTGCGACCGAACATATCGCCGAAATGATCGCCATGTGCGAAAGCCTGATCGAGCAGGGCTTTGCCTATGCCGCCGAAGGCCACGTTCTGTTTTCGGTCAGCAAGTTTGACGACTATGGCAAATTGTCACGCCGTGATCGCAAGGAAATGATTGCCGGTGCCCGCGTTGAAGTCGCCCCCTATAAACAGGACCCGGCGGACTTTGTTCTGTGGAAACCGTCCGAAGATGACATTCCGGGCTGGGACAGCCCGTGGGGCCGTGGTCGTCCGGGCTGGCATATTGAATGCTCGGCCATGTCGACCCGTTATCTCGGTGAAAACTTTGACATCCATGGCGGCGGTTCGGATCTGGTGTTCCCGCACCATGAAAACGAACTGGCGCAAAGCTGCTGCGCGAACAAGGGTTCGAGCTATGCCAAATACTGGATGCATAACGGCCATCTGATGGTCGAAGGTGAAAAGATGTCCAAGTCGCTTGGCAACTTTGTCACCGTGCATGAGCTTCTGGAAAAATGGCCGGGCGAAGCCATCCGTCTGGCGATGATGGGCACCCATTATCATCAGCCGATCAACTGGACGGAAGAAAACCTGCGTCAGGCCAAAGAGGCGCTTGATCGTTTCTATACCGCCCTTCGTCAAAGTGCGGACGTGACCCCGGAAAATGTGCCGGTGCCCCGTGCGGTTCTTGATGCGCTGTGTGATGATCTTAATACGCCGCTTGCGATTGCCGAGTTCCATAACCTTGTGACCCGTTTCAACAAGGCCGAAACCAAGTATGAACGCGCCGAGGCCAAGGGTAAAATCCTGGCCGCGGCCAAGTTGCTTGGTATTCTGGAAGGTGATCCGGAAGCCTGGTTTACCGGTTCTGCCGATGCGGATGAGGCAGCCGAGATCGAAGGCCTGATTGCCCAGCGTGCCGACGCCAAGAAGAACAAGGATTTCGCAACTGCTGACAAGATCCGTGATGATCTTCTGGCGCGCGGCATCATCCTTGAAGACTTCAAGGAAGGTACTAGCTGGAAGCGCGTATAAGGCATATCCGAGCTTTAAATCACAAAAGGCCGCAAGCAATGTGCTTGCGGCCTTTTTGTTTGGGCGGGCAACAGACGGGCTATAAATACCAAAGGTTGCGAATGGGCAGATTTCTGCCCAATTCATGTTGGATCATGGTTCGGAACGGATTGGACCCAACAGGAAGGCAACGTCTTTCATGTCTGAAATTGACCGTCGCAGATTTATGCAAGGGGCCGGTGCGCTTGGCCTGTCGGCCTCTTTGGGGGGCTTGATGCCCGGTGTGGCGCATGGCGCCCTGCGCAAGGATGTTCCCGACATTATCCGCAAACAGGTACCGTCCACCGGCGAAGCAATTCCGGCGGTCGGACTTGGCAGCTGGATCACGTTCAATGTCGGCAATGACATGGCCCTGCGTGATCAGTGCGCGGATGTGGTATCGGCGTTTTTCAATGCCGGCGGGCGGATGATCGACAGTTCGCCTATGTATGGATCGGCCCAGGAAGTTATCGGTTATTGTCTTGATAAACTGGGGGCCCATGACCGGGTGTTTTCAACCGACAAGGTCTGGACGTCCGGGGACGGGCTTGATCAGATTTCCGAAACACGCAAACGCTGGAACACCCGAAAATTTGACCTTTTGCAGGTCCATAATCTTTTGGGGATCAATGATAATCTGCCGCTTCTTTTCCGCCTGAAGAATGAAGGGCAGTTGCGCTATGTCGGGGTGACGACATCCCACGGGCGGCGGACCGAAGACCTGATTGCGGTGATGAAAAACGAACGGCTTGATTTCGTTCAGGTGACGTACAACCCGGTCGACCGTAAGGTCGAGGAATATTTGCTGCCGCTGGCCTATGACCGGGGCATTGCCGTCATCGTCAATCGTCCGTTTCGCGGTGGCAGTCTTCTTGATCAGCTGGAAGGTGAACCTTTGCCGGAATTTGCCGCCGAGCTTGAAGTGGAAAGCTGGGCTCAGCTGATTTTGAAATATCTGATTGCCCATCCGTCCGTGACCTGTCCGATCCCGGCCACGACCAACCCGGCCCACGCGGCGGAAAACATGCGCGCAGCAACCGGACGTTTGCCCGATGACAAGATGCGCGAACAGATCGCAGCGGTTATCGGCGTTCTGATCTAGGAAACAGGATATGGGAAAGCTGGCATGACCGAATGGTGGGATTACGGACTGGCGGATTTTCTGCTGTTTTCGCCGCGTGTTTATTACCGTTTGTTTGAAACCATGAACAGCGTGTGGTGGATGGCGGTACTTGCGGCCTTTGTTGCCGGTCTGGTGGCGGCTGGCATGGCGATGCGCCATGGCCATCGCGGCAACCGGGTGATCCTTGTTTTGCTGTCGCTGATCTGGGCTTGGGCCAGCTATGGCTTTGTCTGGCAATATTATCAGCCGATCAACTGGGCGGTGGCCTATATCCTGCCGGGCTTTGTGATCGAGGTCCTGTTGCTTTTGGTTTTTGCCGCCCGTCCGTTGCCGTTGCGGTTTGGCTGGCGCGGGGATCTGACATCTTATGTCGGGGCTGCGATCATGGTTGTGGCAATCGTGATCTATCCGTTTGTCGGACTGCTTGAAGGGCGTGATCTGATACAGGCGGAACTGTTTGGCAGTGCAGCCGATCCGACCGCACTGGGCACATTGGGGTTTGTTCTGATGGCGCGCGGCACTTGGCGCTGGTTACTTCTGCCGGTGCCGCTGATCTGGTGTGCCTTTGCTGCGGCCACGCTTTGGGTGATGGATCAGCAGATTGCCTATGTCATGCTGATTGCTGTTTGGCTGACGATATTTTCGGGCTGGCTTGATCTTAAAAACGGGGTGACGACCCGTCGGCTGACCAAGGCCGAACTGGCCGATCCCCCGCCAGTCAGCGATTGACCAGCAGCCGCAATCCAACCACGGCAAAAAATACGCCAAGCACCCCGTTGATCCAGTTGGCTGCCCGGCGATAGATCGATATGGCCGGGGCCGTCGAAAAGGCGGTGGCATAAAGCAAATGGATACTTGTCGAAATCATGCCGCATCCGATCACGATGGCTGCGCCAACCCATAACGGGGCACCCTGGTGAAAGCCGATCGAAATGATCGCAATCCAGGTCAGGATGGCTTTGGGGTTGGTCAGATGAAGCGCAAGCCCGCGGAAATAATATCCGCGTCCGGAAATCTGGCGTGATGACCTGCCATCGGTCGCGTTGCCTGTCCCTTGTGGATCGGCAGGTGCGGCCTTGCGAAAGGCGGTGCGAAACGCCCGATAGGACATCCACAGCAAATACAGGCCACCAAAAATGCGAATGGCGGTCATGGCATCGGCATAGGCGGCAAGAACCGCCGACAACCCGGTCAGGGTCAAAAGCCCGATGGAAAACGACCCGGTTCCAATGCCCAGCGCAAAACGCTGTCCGGCGAAGCGTCCCTGTTCAAGCGATACCCCCATCAGGCCCAAAAGAGCAGGGCCGGGGCTGATCAATCCGACCAGAAGGGCGGCATAGGATAGCAATATTCCGGGCAAATACAGCCCGATCTCGGCAAGTGACGGCATGGGGCAGGTTCCTTTGCTGGTGGCAAAAGAACAGTAAGCCAATACTGTTATACTGTCGATCGAAACGAAAAGCCCCGACGCAGATGGTCGGGGCTTTAGTTAGTCGATCACTTATACAGAAAAAGGTCCGTCAGGCTTCGCTTTCGGCTTCTGCGAGGATTTCATCCCCCTGACGGGCGATTTCGGAAAGGGCCTGTTCAAAGACTTCGGGCGGGTGACCACCGGAAATGGCGAATTTTCCGTTGACGACATAGGTCGGGACCGAGCTGATGCCTGCTTCGCCAAACTCGTCTTCTTCGGCACGGACTTCCTTGGCGAATTCGTCGCTGGCAAGGATTTCTGCGGCACGGTCCGGCGAAAGCCCGACTTCCTCGACCGCGCGTTTGAGAACACCGTGATCAGCCATATTGTCGCCACCCTGGAAATAGGCGGCAAACAGGTTGAGTTTAAGGGCGGTCTGCTGTCCGTACTCGCCTTCCTTACCCGCCCAATAGAGCAGGCGGTGGGCATCAAAGGTGTTGTAGATGCGGCTGTCCGAGCTGAAATGGATCGGGAAGCCGACATTTTCACCCATCATGGTGATGCGCGCACGGTTATCGGCACTCTGATCGGCGGTCAGGCCGTATTTTTCCTTGATATGCTCGGCGAGGTCCTGGCCTTCTGGCGGCATGTCACGGTTCAGTTCGAACGGATGCCAGCGCAGTTTGACGTCGATCTCGCCATCAAGACGGCTGATGGCATCTTCAAGGTTTTTATACCCGATAATGCACCAGGGGCAGACAACGTCAGAAACGATGTCGATCTGCATGGGAATGGCGTTCGTCATTGGTAAGCCTTGCGTTTATTCGTGTGATCCTGCCCATCACATAATGCAACCGCCTCCAAACGCAAGAACTGATCGCAATCGATTGTCAGAAAACGGGCCGGCACAGCATGCCAAATGCCCCTGATCACGCGGGCGCAAATATCACCGGATTGGGCCAAAAAAATCCGCCTGACAGACACAGGATAAACAGGGTGAAGTGTGGAAAAAGTCAGTCCAGATCGTCCGTCGGGCTGCGCCGGGCGTGATCGACCATATATTCGGCAAAGGTTTCAAGGATCGGACAGGACCAGTTCGCGCGGATGCGTTCGCCATCGCGTTCCCATTCCCCGTACCAACGTTCGTCGATATCGCGGAAAATGGTGTAATGGGCGAACCTGTCAGAAGCTGTCCAGCAATTCTTACCCGTACGTTCCCAGGTAAGTCCGGCAAGCATCATTAAATCAACGCTGGTGGTGGCTTCATGTGCCATCGTCGATGTCCCTAGACCGCAACCGGGCGACTTCAATTTATGGAGCAGTCCCCGGCCACTTTGCAATGTATAGTAGAGTTAAGCATTGATAGGTGGGGGTTACAATCATTCAAGGGGACAGGTCCGCTATCCTAAAGATGGGTTAGGGAGGGGATAGGGTGTGAAATTGCCCGAAAACCCCATTTTGCGTAATGCTGTTGCGCTGTGGGGTGTTTTGCGGCAATTTGCCAGACCCGTTTGCGGATCAGGGCTGCCGTAACGTAAAGCCCGGATCCCGAAGAGAGATGATCGATCAGTTGGAATGAATATGTCAGACAAGCGCGTCTATCTTTATGACAGTACCTTGCGCGATGGGCAGCAGACCCAGGGCGTGGATTTTTCGGCCGCGGACAAAACCGCGATTGCCAAGGCACTGGACGAATTGTCGATTGACTATATCGAAGGCGGCTGGCCCGGGGCAAACCCGACCGATGATGCATTTTTTGCCAATCCGCCCAAGCTTAAAAATTCCAAACTGACTGCCTTTGGCATGACCCGTCGTGCCGGTCGTTCGGCATCGAATGATCCGGGGCTGGCCAGCCTGGCGCAGAATGCGCCGATTGTGTGCATGGTCGGCAAAAGCTGGGATTTTCAGGTGACCGAGGCACTCGGGATCGAGCTTGATGAAAACCTGGCGATGATTTCGGACTCTATTGCCCATCTGAAATCACAGGTTTCGGAAGTCATGTTCGATGCCGAGCATTTCTTTGACGGCTATAAGGCCAACCGTGATTACGCGATTTCGGCGATCAAATCGGCCTATGATGCCGGTGCGCGCTGGGTGGTGCTGTGTGACACCAATGGCGGCACCTTGCCCGACGAGATTTTTGACATTGTGACCGATGTCTGCACGGTCATTCCGGGCGGCAATGTCGGCATTCATTGCCATAACGATACCGAGAATGCGGTTGCGAACTCCTTGGCCGCGGTCCGCGCCGGTGCGCGACAGGTTCAAGGGACGCTTAATGGCCTTGGCGAACGGTGCGGCAATGCCAACCTTATTTCGATCATCCCGACCCTGATGCTCAAGATGGGGTATGATGTTGGTGTTTCGCGCGAACAACTGACCCATCTTCGCCGGATTTCCCATATTCTGGACGAACGCCTGAACCGTGAACCGCTGCGTCAGGCGGCCTATGTCGGTGACAGTGCCTTTGCTCACAAGGGCGGTTTGCATGTCTCGGCGGTGGAAAAGAACCCGGCCTGCTATGAACATGTCGAACCGGAACTGGTCGGCAACCAGCGCCATATCCTGGTCTCGGATCAGGCGGGGCGTTCAAACATTCTGGCCCGGTTCCGCGAGATCGGTGTTGAAGTTGATCCGAAATCCGAAGCAGTCGGCAAACTGGTTGAAACGGTCAAACAGCGTGAATTTGACGGCTATGCCTATGACGGGGCCGAGGCCAGCTTTGAATTGCTGGCGCGCAAGGCCATGGGCGAACTTGATCGCTATTTCCGTGTGACATCATTCCGCGTGATTGACGAACGGCGCTGGGTTGATGAGCAGGACGAACAGGTCATCACCATGAGTGAGGCCACCGTCAAGGTTGTGGTCGGTGACGAACAATATATGTCGGTCGCCGAAGGGAACGGCCCGGTCAATGCCCTTGATGCGGCACTTCGCAAGGTTCTGGTGACGGTGCCGGAATATCGCGAAGCGGTCGAGCAGATCGAACTGATCGACTATAAGGTCCGCATCATAACGCGCGGCGACGGTACGCGTGCGGTGACCCGTGTCATGATCGAAAGCCGCGATGCCGATGGCAATAACTGGGCGACAGTCGGCGTTTCGACCAACATTATCGAGGCATCCTATAACGCGCTTCGGGATTCCATTACCTATAAGCTGTTCAAATCCGGCGTGCGTAGCCAGCACGGCTGAGCGGTTTGGAATGGCATGATGCATATGACGGCCGGGGGAATTGCCCCGGCCGTTTTGATTTGGCCGGGCTTGTAAGGTCCGCCTCCGCGTCGCAAGGGGCGTGATGCTTGCGGATTGGCGTCAGGCGACGGGTGCAGGGCGACGGGCTTATTAAGACCGGCTTAAGGAGACTGGCGCAAGCGGTTGGCTTTTGCTAAGTAAGCGCCAATATGGACGGGAATATCCGTCACCAACCCGCATATCACGACCGGAGATCTGACCCGATGAGCGACGCCGTAGGGAGTGCCAAACCCGAAACCGGTGGCATTGCCAACCCGCCCGTAATCATTCTGATTGAACCGCAGCTTGGCGATAATATCGGCAAGGCAGCGCGTGCGATGCTGAATTGTGGTCTGGTTGACCTGCGTCTGGTCCGTCCGCGTGATGGCTGGCCCAATGAACGGGCAACGGCCAATGCATCGGGTGCCGATATCGTGATTGATAACACCAAGGTTTTCGAGCGCGAAGAAGATGCGCTTGCCGATCTGAACCGTGTCTATGTGACAACGGCACGCACGCGCGATGCGATCAAACCGGTCTTTACCCCCAAGGGGCTGGCACCGGAAATGCGCAATGTGATTTCGCGCGGTGAAAAGGTCGGTGTGATGTTCGGCCCGGAACGGACCGGCGTTCGTAACGAACATATCGCCATGGGTGATGCGGTGGTGACCGTGCCGCTTAATCCCGGTTTCACGTCGCTTAATCTGGCGCAGGCAGTTCTTCTGATCGGCTATGAATGGTGGCAGGCCGGTGTCGATGTGCCCGATTATCAGATGATGATGAATGACACCTTCCCGGCGACCAAGGACGATATGGAGCGCCTGTTTGTGCATCTGGAGGCTGAGCTTGATGCATCGGGATTCTTCCGGGTCGAGGAAAAGCGTCCGAACATGCAGCGCAATATCCGCAACATTTTCAACCGTGCCAACCTGACCCATCAGGAAGTGCAAACCCTGCGCGGGATGATTGTTGCCATGCGCGGTGGCAAATACAAATCCAAGGATTGATCAAACCAAAGCCGATATCTTCCAGACGGTTAACCGCGATATGGCCCGGTCGGCGCGGGCGGTGTGATCGGCCCGATCTGCCAGATCGCCCAAGATCGCAGAAATGCAGGGCTTCCATGCAGGTCCGGTGCGGCGATTAATGTTTGACTCTTGATCAATCATCTCTATATTGCGCCTCACTTCCGAGAAAGTGGGTCGAAACAGGTGTTTTCGTCCCCGTTCCGCATGTCCGTTATTCGGGCGGTTGGAAACTATCGGGACAATAAGTGATCTTTAAAAAAAGAGAGTTACAAAATGTCGAAACGTATTGCTGCAAAGCATAAGATTGACCGCCGCCTTGGCGTGAACCTTTGGGGTCGTGCAAAATCGCCGCTGAACAAGCGCGAATACGCACCGGGCATGCATGGCGCAACCCGTCGTAAGAAGCCGACCGACTATGGTACCCAGCTGTTCGCTAAACAGCAGCTCAAAGGCTACTACGGTTCGATCTCCGAAAAACAGTTCCTGCGTTACTTCAAAGAAGCATCGCGTCGTCCGGGCGATACCTCCGAGCATCTGGTTGGTATTCTCGAACAGCGTCTTGACGCAGTTATCTACCGCATGAAATTCGTTCCGACCGTGTTCGCTGCACGTCAGTTCGTTAACCACGGCCACATTCTTGTCAACGGCAAGAAAGTAACCATTCCGTCCTACCTTGTTAAAGAAGGTGACGTTGTCGAAGTGAAATCCGCTTCGCGTGAAATCCCGATGGTTCTCGAAGCTGCCAACCTTGCAGAGCGTGACATTCCGGAATATCTCGACGTTGATGCGAAAGCCTTCAAAGGCACCTTCGTTCGCGTTCCGAAATTCGCAGAAATTCCGTACCCGGTTCAGATGCAGCCGAACCTGGTCATCGAATTCTACTCGCGTTAATCCTTACGGATTTCGCGACGAAACGATACGAAGACGCCCGCTGGAAACAGCGGGCGTTTTTGTTTGTCCGGATCGTTGGTAAAATTGCCGCTGACCGACCATAAAACCCCCGATGCGGATCATGCATCGGGGGTTTTGGTATTTGGGGCCGCTTTTCGGGGCCGGCCGGTCTATTGTTTGTGGCTTTTCTTGTGGCCTATGGCTTGTTGAGCTGCTCGGACGCCTGTTGGGCGGCCGCGGCAACGGCTTCGTGTTTCTGTTCGGGGGTGGCATCGGCGGGGACGTCGACCTTGACGTTACGCGATGCCATCTGGATGCCGTTTTCCTTGAACATCGCAAGCACGCTTTGATAGACGGTCTTGCGGATGGTGAATTGTTCGCCGGGTTTGGCGGTGTATTTCAGTCCGATCACCATGTTGAATTCTTCCATCCGGCGCACGCCCTGGGATTTCAGCGGTTCAATGAAGCTGTCACCGATCAGCGGATCATTCAAAAGTTCCGCCGCCAGTTTTTTGACCAGTTTCTTGATCTTGTTGACGTCGGTATCAAACGGCACCCGGAATTCCAGTTTGACGATCACCCAGTCGCGGCTGTGATTGACGATGGATTTGATTTCGCCAAACGGGATGGTCTGAAGCGGGCCGCGATGATGGCGCAATTGCATGGACCGGATTGAAATGTTTTCAACGCGCCCGCGCAGGTTATCGACTTCGATATATTCGCCAAGCCGGAAGGCATCATCAAGCAGGAAGAAAACCCCGGCCACCACATCGCGCACCAGCGCCTGACTGCCAAAACCAAGGGCAAGGCCGACCACACCGGCACCGGCAATCAGCGGCCCGATATCAACGCCAAGCGATGACAAGGTTACCATCGCCACCATGATGACAATCACGGTCAGGGCAAAGTTTTTTAGCAACGGCAACAGGGTCTCAACCCGCGAAAGCCCCGATCCGCCGCCTTCATCCCCGCCATGGCCGGCGTTTGACGCGCTCATGCGTTCATCAAGGAATGCCTTGATCAATGACCAGATCAGATCGGCAATCAGCAGGATCATGATGATTTCGGTCGACGCATCAATGACGCGGGCAACGATGCCGGCATCCTCGGCCATGGCCAGCCGGTCAAGTCCCCAGATCCGCCACATGCTGGCCAGAACAAACACAAGCGCAAGCAACCTTACCCCGCGTTTGAGAACCTTGGTAAAGACCGGAAGTTTGGGGGCGACCGGTTCGAATTCGGCATCGTTTTCAAGGGCTGCGGCCTGTGCGATGGCGTTTTGGGCGTCTGCTTCCTGTTGGGCTGTTTTGACCTTGATGCGGTGCTGGCCTTCGATGATGTTGCGAAATACCACATCAAACACACAGGCAAGCCCGATCGCGATCAGCGCCTTGAGAATGCGTTCCGCACCAATGATCGCAGCCCCGCCCATCAGAATGATCCAGGCCGAAACAATCACCGGCCAAAGCCGCGCAATCGAGGTCGGAAGGGCAATCTTTTCGATCCCGTCGCCAGACTGATGGCGGGCAAAGAACCGGCCCAGCCACCAGGTGGCAACACAAAACGAAACCACCGAAATCACCACGGCATGGTCAAACAGGATGATATCGCCCTGAACCATGGTGGGGGCGGCACTGAAAACCCCGGCAATGCCAAATGAAAACAGCGAAATCCCCGCTGCCCAGGCCAGGCTTCCGGTCAGGGCGCTTGCGGTTTGCGGATCGACATTGATCATGCGCAGACCGTCGGCCTTGGGCGCGAACAGGAATTGCAGGACAATCATGATGATGCGCAGCAGGAAGAATGCTGTCAGCAACGACATGATCGCGGCCTTCATGATCGGTGGCCAATCAAATATCAGGAATGTGCCCACCGACCCGATGGCAAACACACCAAGTGACAGCAGCGATAAAACACAAAGGGCCGCCATCTGTTTGAGGCGGTCGGAAAACTTTTGCGGGGATTGACGTTCAAGATAGGCACATATCGATGCCGAAAAACGGCGATATATCACTTCGGCAACAATGCCCACACCAACAAATATCGCGGTAAACAGGGCAATCCACATCAACCCGGTCTTGCCGACATCCGATGATATCAGATCAAGAGTGGCGGCAACTTCATGCGGAAAGGCTTCAAGTCCGCGCAGGGTCGCGTCGATATGGGCCTGGGTGCGGTTAATGCCTTCGTCAAGGAAGGCATAATAGCTAAACGTTTCGGCAACTACGGTGTCGGGTGCGCCATTGGTTGTGGTATCCGGGGCCGGGGCTTGGGCATCGTCCGATCCGCTGATGGCGGCAATTGCAGCCATTTGTGCCTGTGCGGGGGCCGGTGGATTGGCAAGCCATGCCAAGCCGAAAATTAGCAAAAGACATGCTATTGATTTGATTGCTGCTTTCATCCCCGGTCACTTCCCCTGTTGCGCGAAGAATAGCATCCCTCAAGGATGGGGGAGAGCGCGCCAAGCATCAAGAAATAGTTTTACGAGGGTGACTGTAATGAACGCAAAAGATGTGCCCGGGATGTGCCCGGGATATGTCCGGATGGATCGCAGGCACAAAAAAACGCGCTGGCGATCGTCGCGCAGCGCGTTTGATGTCGGGCTGGTCGCGCCTTAGGCAGCGACGGCAACGCCCTTGTCTTTAAGATGCTGGGCCAGTTCGCCCGATGCAAACATCTCACGGACGATGTCACAGCCACCAAGGAACTCGCCCTTGACGTAAAGCTGCGGAATGGTCGGCCAGTTAGAGAAGTCCTTGATGCCCTGACGGATTGCCGGGTCGACCAGAACGTTCACGTCCTTGAACTGAACACCGAGTTCAGCCATGACCTGAACCACAGCAGCAGAGAAACCGCACTGCGGGAACATTGCAGTACCCTTCATGAACAGAACGATATCGTTATCGTCAATGTCCTTCTGGATGCGATCGAAAACCGGATTGTCGGTCATAATGATTGTCCTTGGCTTGGGCGGCGATCTCTCGGCCGCGAAAAACGGGTTAAACTTTTATGGCCGAAGATATGGCTGGAACCTGTGGTTCTGTCAACTGTTGCGGCGGTTTTTGCGCACAGTGCGCAGGTTATCCCACGTGAAAATGCCAAGTCCGAACCACACCAGCCCATAGGTCACCATATGCGCGCTGGTAAAGGTTTCGCCAAATACCAGAACCGCGACAATGAATTGCAGGGTCGGGTTAAGATACTGCATCAGACCAAGCACGGAAAACTTCATATTGCGCGCGGCATAGGCAAACAGAACCAGCGGAATGGTGGTGCAGACCCCAAGTCCGATAAACAACAGATCGTTGGTCATGCCGGTATGGCCAAATGCCATTTCACCCTGCGCGCCAAGCCAGAACATGTAACCAAGGGCAATCGGTGTGATGAGCGCGCATTCGACGAAAAGCCCGGCAATTGGATCGGCGGGAACAAATTTGCGGATCACGCCATAAAACCCGAACAGCGACGACAGGCTAAGCGCAATCCAGGGCAGATGCCCATAGGAAACCAGAAGGTTCAAAACCCCGAGTGCGCAAATACCCACAGACAGGATCTGAACGCGGTTAAGCTTTTCGGCAAAGAAAATGCGCGCCAGGATCAGCATGATCAGCGGCATGATGTAATAGCCAAGGCTTGCTTCAAGCGCATTGCCGGTATTGACCGCCCAGATGTAAATCACCCAGTTGCCCGCCACCAGAAGGCTGCTTAGAAACAGAAGACCAATCGTCTTGGCCGATGAAATCAGCACCCAGAGTTGCTTGCGCCGGCCAAGGGCAAAGATCATCGCAAATGTCAAAACCGCCGACCAGATGATCCGGTGTGACAGGATTTCAAGCGGCACCGCAAAGGATACCATTTTGAAATACAGCCCGAAAATGCCCCAGATGGTAAAGGCACCAAGTCCGGCGAGCGGTCCGGCACCGATCAGGGCCGGCTTATCTTGTGATGACATTTGATGAGCCGTGGTCAGTTAATGGGGCTGGTCATGCCGGATGTCGTCGGGTGGCGGCAAATCCGGTCTTGACGGGATCGGGCGCCGATGGATGGTCGGCGCCCGAAAAAATCATCATCGCGCATCAAAGGGTGGCTTGCGCGTCTGGTAATCGGGGCAATCGGGGACTTATTCCGGTGCAGAGGTCTGAAGGGCAAGGGCATGAAGATCGCCGCCCATTTTGCCTTTCAGCGCGGAATAGACCATCTGGTGCTGAACCACGCGGGTTTTGCCGCGGAACTGTTCAGACACCACAATTGCAGCATAGTGATCGCCATCACCGCGCAGATCTTCGATCCGGACTTCAGCATCAGGAAGAGCTTCCTTGATCATGCTTTCGATTTCATAGGCTTCCATGGCCATGGCGTTTATTCCTTATAATGGACCGGTGCCCGGACGGGCCCGGTAAAACCTGTTTTCTCTGGTATATGTTGTTGTCCCGGGGGCTGTCAATTTCTGCGCAACAGCACTGCCCAAACATCTCGCAAAGTTGCGCGCAGGCTTGTCTTGCGCCCGATATTGGGGTAATTAGCCTGCCTTGGGTTGCCCACACCTGCCGTCCGCAAGGTTGATCCTTTGGTAAAGTGGTGCTTTGAAATCTTTCGGACCCGTTTCCCGATCAGGGTACGGCCCGGCAATGCGGACACCCGGCCTCCTGTGTGGAGACGAAAATGACTTCAAACAGTCTGAATATCGGTCGTGCGGATATCGAAACCGACCCGACCGAAAGCTTCAAGGCACAGGCAAAACGCCTGCGCAAGGCCCTGGCTGCACGTGATGTTGCGATATCACATGCCGGGTCGCTTGAACTTCTGGCCCAAAGCCACGGCTTTCGCGACTGGAACACCGCCGTTGCCATGGCACGTCGCAATATCCCGACCAATGTTTCCGACCTTGGGATCGGAAAACGCTTTGCCGGATCATACCTTGGTCATGCGGTGACCGGCCTGATCCGGTCTGTGACCGCGACCCCGACACCGGGCGTGTTCCGGGTCGAGGTGCATCTTGATGAACCGGTTGATGTGGTGGAATCCAAACGCTTTACCGGCTTTCGCCAACGCATCGCGGCCCGGATCAACGAACATTGCGAACCGGTCCTGACCAACGGTATGGCCGGACCGGGGCTTTCGATTGATCTGCTTTTGCGTGATCAAGACGGCCAGTGACCGGGTTTATCGAAACGATAAATGACGAAATGCTCCGGCAGCTTCCAAAAGTTGCCGGGGCGTATGTTCTGGTGATCGAGCTTGCGGCCGACCTGACCCTTCAAAACAAACGCTTTGCCGGAACCATTTTGCCCAAAGGGACTTATCTTTATTGCGGTTCTGCCAAGGGTCCGGGCGGCATTGCGGCCCGCGTCAAACGCCACTGCAAGGCAACCAAGAAACCCCACTGGCATGTTGATGAACTGACATCAAACGGGGCCGGGCGGGTTGTTTCGGTGCTGGTGGTGCCGGGTGGGAATGAGTGCGAGCTTCGCGCACATTTGCAAGGGCCTGATGGCGGTATTCCTGCCCCCGGATTTGGGAGCAGTGATTGCGCAAATTGCCCTGCACATTTGATAGGCCTCACCGATCAGAGAGTAGAATTGTAGTTGGAGTTTTCAAAAGGCCACGATGGTTCGCTCTCACTTCGGCAGCAACATTTCGTGCGCCTGTCCACTCTTCTGAGTGGGTGCTGACCACGGTCGCTAGAAACACTTCAGCGAACCATCTCCGACCGTATCCGCAGGGGAGCTGACCCCAGATCTGGATTCTTGAAATGGGTCCGCAGACTTTCCAAGAATTGATGCAGCTTGATTCGCGAAACGGGAAGCTGGTACCAACCCGCCATACTGTACAGCCTTTAGCCTGACAGCCCCCTAGAAGTGTTTCCGGCAAAAGTACCAGTCTTGCCGCCGTGAGCTTGGGAGCTGAAAAAAGCTTCGCATCGCGATATCCTTTCAACCCCCTCATATGAGGGCTGGCGCTATTCTAGATTGAAAATATCACACAATAAAGTTCTGAATTGGGTTATCCACCCGTCATACTCATATGACGACCAACGGCCGGTTTCTGGCCTTTGCGGTCGATGACGAAGTCATGGCCTTTGGGTTTGAGGTCCATGGCGGCATCAAGCATCTGATCAAGAGAGCGCGGATCGCCGGTACGAAGGGCGGCGCGCAGGTCAACATGGTCTTCCTGGCCCAGGCACATGTAAAGCGTGCCAGTACAGGTTACGCGCACGCGGTTGCAACCTTCGCAGAAATTATGGGTGAGCGGCGTAATGAAGCCCAGACGTCCGCCGGTTTCAGCCACGGTGGTATAGCGGGCCGGGCCGGGGGTGACATGGTCGGACGGGATCAGGGTGAATTCCTGTTCCAGGCGTTCACGCACCACGGTCAGTGGCAAATACTGGTCGGTGCGATCACCGTCAATATCGCCCAGCGGCATGGTTTCGATCAGGCAAAGATCAAAGCCTTCCTTCCCGCACCATGACACCAGACGCGACATTTCATCTTCGTTAAAGTTGCGCAGCGCGACCGTATTGATCTTGATGCTGATGCCGGCGGCCTTGGCGGCCTCCAGCCCGGCCAGAACCTGTTCAAGGCGGCCGCGACGGGTGATTTCGGTGAATTTCCGGGAATCGAGACTGTCGAGCGAGATATTGAGGCGCTTGACGCCAAGCCGCGCCAGATCATCGGCATAGGTGGCGAGCTGACTTCCATTGGTGGTCATGGTCAGTTCATCAAGCGCGCCGGTTTTAAGGTGTCGCGACAGATCGGAAATCAGATCCATGATGCCACGGCGCACCAGCGGCTCCCCCCCGGTCAGGCGCAATTTGCGCACACCGCGATTGATGAAGGCCGTGCAGAGCTGATCAAGTTCTTCAAGGCTGAGAACTTCGGCCTTTGGCAGGAAGGTCATGTTTTCCGCCATGCAATAGGTGCAGCGAAAATCGCAGCGATCGGTTACCGAAACGCGCAGGTAGGAGACATGCCGGCCATATTTGTCGATCAGTGGTTTGGTCATGGCGTTGATTTGAAACAGTGTCGTGGTTGTCGCGGGGCGTTGTTTCTTGCAAGGTGACTGTGGCACAGCAGACCGGGTTTTGACCAGCCTGTTTAGACCGCAGCACATCACCTTTCCGTCAGATGAAAACAAAAAGCCGCAGGCGATACCCGAAGATATCGAACATGCGGCTTTGACTATTGCTGTTTACCGGGTAACCGTCGGGTAAATGCTTGGCGGTTGTCCTGCGCCGGTCAGCTGTTGGCGTGTGCGGCGACGTCGGCGTCGATTGACTTCATGACTTCGCGCAGGGTTGCGACATCTTCACTGCCCATTTTGGCGACCAGTTCGGCCGAATGTTGCGGAACGGTCAGGATTTCGCGCACGTCACTGAACAGGGCATCGAGCAGGCGCACACAATGGGCCTCGGTAAAGGACCAGTGCACTTCACCCGATGGCAGATTGTCATTGACCAGTTGCAGCAGCCATTTCTTGCGGCGTTCATATTCACGGAAATGCAGCGCCATGCGCGCAAATACCAGATTGATGCGCAGCTTGACCGCCGGTTCCTTGGCCAGATGGTCCCAATATTCGGCGGGGTTGCGCAGCTCGTCCTCGTCTTCGGCATGGGCTTCGATGATTTCGTGAATCTCGCGGTCGATTTCCTGAAGCATGTCCATGCCGACCATCATGCGGATGACCTTGAAGAACGGTTGCAGGATTTCACGCGACAGTGCGCCGTCTTCGATGCTGCCTGCGGCATTGCCTTCCAGAAGGTGGTCAAAGCGCGATACCAGCAAACGCCCGAACGGATCGTGGCGGACGGCGGCATGTTCGCGGGCCTTGATGGCTTCGAGATCGCTTTCAAGCACGGCCCAGGCCGCATCAAACAGGTCTTCCTTTTCGCGGATGCCGTCGATGGCCTTGATGATCTGTTCTTCGGAAATCGAACCACCGTGGTTGCGCGCGTAATGGATCAGCCCCTGGGTAAATTGTTCCAGTACCGTAAAGGCAGCGACATGGTGGCGCTGCTTGAAGGTGTCTTGGGGTGGTTTGTTGGCTGCAATCATGAAGTGTCCAGACCTTGATTATGACGGTTGTGCATGATCAGGCAGATCCATCGGCGGGGATGGAATCCATGCGGCCCTGATTCTGCATACGCCGAATTTATTAATAAATTGATGTCAGCAAATCGTGTGCCAAGGACAGCCAGACACGGGCCAAACCGGTCTGTGATCCCCCTGATCGGGCGCGACCGGGGGAAACGGCCCCTTATTCGTAGCCGACCGCGGCCTCGACAATCTCAAGCACGACATGGCGGGGCCGGATGATCTGGCGACCGGCTTCCTCGAAATTGACGGCGATTCTGTCACCATCGACTGCCTGAATGCGGCCCAGACCCCAATCGGGCTGGTTGGGGTGGCGAACGATGGTGCCCGGTGTCAGCAAGAAATCCATGGGGTGCTCTGTGTTCAGTGTATCTTGTTTACATATAGGTCAAACGCCGCCGATCCACAATTTCACAGATTGCAAAACCCGATCCGGTCGGTGTTTCGGCCGTCGGTCGGCAAAAATTGCCGGGTCGGGTGGCGGTCTGTCATCAGACTTCCGGGCGGGCCGGTGCGGGTGTTTTCTGTTGTCGGGACCAATCGCCAGAATGCGCCCGGCATTTTTCAAATACCATCATCATCAAGGCGTCGGTTCGATCAGAAGTCAAACCGGTTTTACCGAATGGGGGATTGGTTGGGATCGGTGCGGGCTTCTTTGCCATGTCGATGGCCGGAATGGCAAAATCGCGATGGGTCGGGTCTAAATTTCGTTCTGGCTAAATAAGCTCTTAACATATCACGGTCAATCTTGGGCATCAGAGACCCGCTTTGAGGGCGCGATATTTCGTCGTCCCGTCACGGAACGCCACCGGTGATAAAATCGGGCGGGGGACAGAGACCGGGCATCATGTTTGGGGATGTGATGCTTTGAAGAATAAATAGAAATACCTTGGAGAACCCGCGTAATGGTTCAGGACATCGCCCTTGAAATGACGCTGATCGAGTTGATCAGTTCGCGCATTTGTCATGATCTTGTCGGTCCGGTCGGGGCCGTCAATGCCGGGGCGGAACTTATGGGCGAAGACGGTGTTGCCGATGACGAGGCGCTTGCGCTGATGCGCAAAAGCGGCCTTGAAGCGGCCCGCCGTCTGCAACTGTTCCGGCTGGCCTTTGGCCGGGCGGGCAACAGCGTGGACACCAAGTCCATGCGCGATGCTGCGCGCCAGACCTATGAAGCCGAAGGCAAGGTCAGCCTGGACTGGGCGGATCTTCCGATTGATCCAGCTCATGGACGAGTCGTATTGAATATGGTGATGCTCGCCCGCGAGGCTCTGCCTTTTGGGGGGACGATCACTGTTTCGCACGAATCCGGTCGCACGACCGTTCTGGCAGAAGGCAAACGTGCCGCATTCCGTCCGGAAGTCATGGAGGTGTTGGAAAAAGACGTGTCGGCAGATGCACTTGATCCACGCACAGTGCACGGATTCTTCGTGAGAAATCTGGCCAATCGGACGGGCGGGGCGCTTTCGGTCTTGCAACAGGATGCAAATATTGCATTGATCTATGGATAAAAAATTGACCTGTGGGTCTGGTAATAACGTGTGGTAGCTTCTACGTAAGTAACCGATGTAACATACGTTTCTCGCCATGCGCGTGTTAAATGGGAGTTCCGGTTCCGGTAAATCTAGCTTTGCCGGAGATTTGGAGGGGGTATATGGACGATCTATTAAGTGAATTTCTGACCGAGACTTCGGAAAGTCTCTCGACGCTTGACGTTGAGCTGGTGAAGCTCGAGCAGAACCCGAATGATCCGGACATTCTGTCTAACATCTTCCGTTTGGTGCATACCATCAAAGGGACGTGTGGATTCCTTGGCCTGCCGCGCCTCGAAGCGGTCGCGCATGCCGGCGAAAACGTTCTGGGCAAGATCCGCGACGGTGAACTGGTGGTCACACCGGAAGCCGTGACGCTGGTTCTTGAATCCATCGACACCATCAAATATCTGCTGGGTGAGCTTGAGCAGAACGAGGCAGAGCCGGATGGCAATGACGCCGAGTTGATAGCACGTCTCAACCATTTTGCCGATACCGGCACGATGATGGGCGGCGCTGCACCGGCAGCCGCACCGGTCGAAGAACCGCCGATCGAAGAAGTTTCCGAAGGCGGCGCTGTTGATAGCGACGCGCTTCAGGCGGCATTCGATGCCGCAGAAGTTGATCCCGAATTTGCCACTTCCTCCGAACCGGAAACCCCGGCACCGGCCGCAGCACCGCCTGCTGCTGCAAAATCCAAGGAAGTCGCACCGGCCAAGAAACCGGCCGAGCAAAAGGCAGAAGCCCCGCGCGGCGAAGCCAAGGAAAGCTCGGTTGCAGCCCAGACCATTCGCGTGAATGTCGAGCTGCTTGAAAACCTGATGACGCTGGTTTCCGAGCTGGTCCTGACCCGTAACCAGCTGTTGCAGATGGTTCGCGGCAAGGATGACAGTGAATTTACCGTTCCGTTGCAGCGCCTGTCGCACATTACGACCGACCTTCAGGAAGGCGTGATGAAGACCCGTATGCAGCCGATCGGCAACGCCTGGGCAAAACTGCCGCGTATTGTTCGCGACCTTGCCCTTGAAATGAACAAGAAGATCGATCTTCAGATGATCGGTGCCGATACCGAACTGGATCGCCAGGTTCTTGAACTGATCAAGGATCCGCTGACCCACATGGTGCGTAACTCTGCCGACCATGGTCTGGAAGATATCCCGGGCCGTCGTGACGCCGGCAAGCCTGAAACCGGTACGGTTACCCTTAATGCGTATCACGAAGGCGGTCACATCATCATCGAGATTTCCGATGACGGTCGCGGTCTGAACCTTGAACGCATCAAGGCCAAGGCAATTGCCAACGGCCTGACCACCGAAAGCGAACTGGAAGGGATGGCTGATCAGCAGATCCAGCAGTTCATTTTCAAGGCCGGTTTCTCGACAGCGGAAAAAGTCACCTCGGTCTCCGGTCGTGGTGTGGGTATGGACGTCGTGCGTACCAACATCGAAAAGATCGGTGGTACGGTTGAACTGAAATCGGTCGAAGGCCGTGGTTCGACCTTTATCATCAAGATCCCGCTGACCCTGGCCATCGTGTCGGCCCTGATTGTCGAAAGTGGCGGCGAACGCTTCGCCATTCCGCAGATCAGCGTCCTGGAACTTGTTCGTGCATCGAACAATTCCGAACATTCGATCGAACGCATTCACGACACCCCGGTCCTGCGGTTGCGTAACCGTCTGTTGCCGCTGGTGACGCTGAAGAAAATCCTCGGTCTCGATACCAAGGAGGCCACCGACGAGGGTGTCGATGAAGAAGCATTCATCGTTGTGGCCCAGGTCGGGACCTATTCGTTCGGCATCATCGTTGACCGCGTCTTCGACACCGAGGAAATCGTTGTCAAACCGGTTGCACCGATCCTGCGTGATCTGTCGCTGTTCTCGGGGAACACGATCCTGGGCGACGGTAGCGTGATCATGATCCTTGATCCGAACGGCATCGCGACCCGTACAGGTGAAATCACCGTCGGTGGTTCGCAAGGTGTTGAAGGCAAGGCCAAAACCGACGCGTCCGATCGTGAAACCACCTCGATGCTGGTGTTCCGCGCCGGTGGCAGCGAAGTCCGTGCGGTTCCGCTGGCCCTTGTTGCCCGTCTTGAAGAAATCGATGTCGAGAATATCGAACATTCCAACGGACGTCCGCTGGTTCAGTATCGTGGCAAACTGATGCCGCTGGTCTTTATTGACGGCAGCTATCAGATGAAGGCCGAAGGCCGCCAGCCGACCTTGGTCTTCCAGGATCGCGAACGGACCATGGGTCTTGTGGTGGACGAGATCGTCGACATTGTCGATGACGTGCTTAATGTTGAATTGACCGCAGATCAGGACGGGCTGGTTGGCTCGGCCGTGATCGACGGCAAGGCGACCGACCTGATTGATGCCGGTTACTATCTTGAACTGGCCTTCAGTGACTGGTTCGGGACCGAAGACAATGGCGGCGAGAAGAAGCGTGTTCTTCTGATCGATGACAGCCCGTTCTTCCGCAACCTGCTGACACCGATGCTGTCGGTTGCAGGTTTCCGGGTAACGGCAGTCGAGACCGCCGAACAGGCGATGGAACTCAAGAACCGTGGCCAGTTGTTTGATGCGATCATCAGCGATATCGAAATGCCGGGCATGAACGGCTTTGAATTCGCCGAGGCGCTTCAGAATGACGAGCTGTGGGGCGAAGTTCCGATCATTGCCCTGTCTTCGCACACCAGCGAAGAAGACTTCGAACGCGGCCGTCAGGTAGGTTTCAGCGACTATGTCGCGAAGTTTGATCGTGATGCCCTTGTCTCGACCTTGGTCCAGACCTTGAGCAACGTTTAATCGGGAGAAAGTCCAATGAGCGATAGTAACGCACTCGTCCCGAGCCACGATAGAGGCGGCGCACTGGATCTTGGCGGTGATAGCCAGGATTTCGTCACCGCGAATATCGGCAAACAGCTTTTCGGTATTCCGGTTCTGACGGTTCAGGACGTTCTTGGTCCGCAGCGTATCACCCGTATTCCGCTGTCTCCGCCCGAAGTCGCAGGGTCGCTTAACCTGCGCGGGCGTATTGTGACGGCGATTGATGTCCGCAAACGTCTTGGTTTGCGCGACAAGGATGACGATGATCCGGGTATGAGCATCGTCGTCGATCAGGGTGGGGAACTTTACAGCCTGATGGTTGATCAGGTGGGTGAGGTTCTTAGCGTTCCCAAGAAAGCGTTCGAGCAGAATCCGGCAACGCTTGATCCGCGTTGGCGTGAATTTTCCGACGGTATTTTCCGTCTGGATAAAAAACTTCTGGTTATTCTGGACGTTACGCGTCTGCTTGATTTTACCTCATCGATCAAGCAGGCTGGGTAACCGATATCTTGATATGTCGGGCGCGCAATGCGCCCGGTATTCTGCCGTTAGTGGCTTAACGACCTAAAGAAACGAGAAGGAAGTCGATGAAGAGTTGTCTCGTCGTCGATGATTCGAAAGTCATCCGAATGGTGGCGCGCCGTATCCTCGAAGAAATCGGGTTTGCGGTCGTAGAGGCGGTGGATGGACAGGAGGCATTGGACAAATGTCTCGAATCCATGCCTGATGCAGTTCTGCTTGATTGGAACATGCCGGTCAAAAGCGGGATCGATTTCCTGCGTGACCTGCGCGCAACTCCGGGAGGAGATGAGCCAGTCGTCGTCTTCTGTACAACGGAAAACGACCTGGAACATATCCAGGAAGCAATCACAGCTGGTGCGAACGAATACATTATGAAACCGTTCGACAGCGAGATCATTCAGGCGAAGTTCGAACAGGTCGGCCTGATCTAGTCCGGGTGGCACAGATTCTGTGCCATGCCGGGACTTTGAAATTGATCTCGTGACTCAAGCGGGGACGCTGCTACGTGGAAGACACGCCTATCCATTCGCCATACAAAGTTCTGATCGTGGATGATTCCGCCATCGTGCGCGGACTTGTGACACGCATGATGACCGAAGACAGCGATATTGACGTCGTCGGATCGGTCAATAATGGCGAAGAAGCATTATCGGTAATGGAACAGGGTGGCGTCGAAGTCATTGTTCTGGATATCGAAATGCCGGTCATGGATGGCCTGACCGCCTTGCCCAAACTGTTGGAAATCGATCCGACCGTTCGGGTGATCATGGCCTCTACCCTGACCAAGCGAAACGCCGATATCAGCTTCCAGGCCATGACTCTTGGGGCGGTGGATTACATTCCCAAACCAAGTTCGTCCAAGGACCTCAATGTCGGGGCAGGCTTCCGGGCCGAGCTTCTGGACAAGGTCAAGGCATGGGCCGAACAGCGTCGCAAGATGCTGGAAGTCGAGCAGGCGGCAGCTGCCGCTGCTGCTGCCGAGGCCCAGCTTGAGGACGAGGAAGAGCTTGCGCAGGAAGCAGCCGCACAGACAGCGGCTGAGACCGCGCCAGAAGCCGCACCGGAGCCTGAACGCGATGGTGACGGCGATCAGGACGGAAAGTCAACGACCTTCCGTGCTGAAATGTCGATCGAACATCAGCAGCTCCATAAGCCTGGCCGGATCCAGCGTAAAAGATTTACCGCCGAACTGCGCCCGCGTCCGATGCAACAGCATCCGCGTCCGCAACAGGTTCAGATGCGTCCGGCCCAGCCACAACCAAGCCCGGCCGCGCAAAGCCAGTCTGCACCGCCGTCCCAGGCCGCAGCAGACAGCAACGCGACCGAGGCCCCGCGCACGGCACGCAGTGCGGCGGCAGCCAATCCGATGCCGACCCGCCCGCAGACACCGGCCCGTGATCCGGGACGTTTGATCCGCGATGCGGCGATTGCCGCGGGGGGCGGTCACAAATCAGCGGCACAAACGTCAACACGCAGTTCGCCGACTGCGGCAGCGGCAAGAACCGTTGCCGCCCCCAAACGGGCGGCGGGCAATGCCCCGGAAGGCGCGAAAGCAGCCCGTGCGAAAACCGCACGGGGTGGTTCCGCACCGGCGCCGGTCCGTCGACAGGCGTCACGCGGGGCAATTTCGCTGTTGCCGGAAAAGCGGGTCAATGTCGAAGCCATCGCGATCGGCAGTTCGACCGGTGGCCCCCAGGCATTGTTTGAAGTTTTGCGCGGCCTGAATGGCGTGCGTCAGCCGATTTTTATTACCCAGCATATGCCTGCAACTTTCACCACAATTCTTGCCGAACATATCACCCGTCTGACCGGGTTGAAGTGTCAGGAAGGCAAGAACAACATGCCGATTGTGGGGGGACAGGTTTATCTTGCGCCCGGCGATTACCACATGACAGTAGAAGGACGTGGCGGTTCGCGGCATCTTATGCTTAATCAGAACCCGCCAGAGAACTTCTGTCGCCCGTCTGTCGATCCGATGTTGCGCAGTCTGGTGGCAAGTTATGGTGGAAATATTCTAACCGCGATACTGACCGGAATGGGACAGGATGGTATGCTGGGAGGCCGTGACGTTGTGAATGCCGGGGGCATGGTCGTTGCGCAGGACGAACAAAGCAGTGTTGTATGGGGGATGCCTGGTGCTGCTGCGCATGCGGGCATTTGTTCTGCTGTTCTGCCGGTTGGCGGAATTGCGGCCTATATCAAAAAATTTGCGGGGGGTCGTTAACCCACAATGATGAAGCCGGAAGACTTCGATTTCGTAAGCAGACTGATAAAGTCCAAGTCCGGGCTCGTTCTGAGCGAGGACAAGACTTATCTGCTCGAAAGCCGGCTGATGCCGATTGCGCGCAAGCGTGGCCTTAAGGATCTGGGCGAACTGATTGGCGCATTGCGTGGCGGTGACCGCAATCTGGTCGAAGAAGTCGTCGATGCGATGACGACCAATGAAAGTTTCTTCTTCCGCGATACCAAGCCGTTTGACCAGTTCCGTCATGTCGTTTTGCCGCACATGATCAAGGAACGCGCGTCCAAGCGCCATCTGCGTATCTGGTGTGCGGCGGCGTCATCGGGTCAGGAACCCTATTCGCTGGCGATGATCCTTGATGAATTCAAAACCCAGCTGTCTGGCTGGCGGGTTGAAATCATCGGCACCGATATTTCGCGTGAAATTCTGGCAAAGGCACGGGCCGGGCTTTATTCCCAGTTCGAAGTCCAAAGGGGCCTTCCGATCGGGCTTCTGGTCAAGTATTTCCAGAAAAAGGAAGACCAGTGGCAGATTTCCTCGGAAATCCGGTCAAAGGTTCAATACAAGGAGTTCAACCTTCTTGAGGACTTCCGTCCGCTCGGCCAGTTTGACGTGGTTTATTGCCGTAACGTGCTGATCTATTTTGATCAGCCGACCAAAAGCGATGTGCTTGCGCGTGTGTCGGCATTGATGCCTGATGACGGCTTCCTGTTCCTTGGCGGGGCGGAAACGGTTCTTGGCATTTCCGATAAATTCAAGCCGCTTGCCCGTCAGCGCGGTATTTACCAGCTGAACCGTCCCGGCGCGCCGGATGTCGATCTGACCGCACTTGAAAAGGTGCAGGCAGGCGGTGCCGCGGCTGCTGCGGCCGGCGGGGCTGCGGCGGGGGGCTTTGCCTTCCCGAAACCGAAACATATGCAAACCGGCGCCGGGACCACCGGAACCGCCGGTGCGGGGACGACCCCGGCACGTCCGGGGACAACTGGCACTACCGGTACCACCGGCATTCGCCCGATCTCTGCAACCGGAACGTCCGGGCTTGGCAGCACGACGCGTCCTGGTACCACCGGAACCACCGGGTCCACAGGCACGACAGGTGGCACCACCGGGACAACGCCACGTCCGCTGGGCGGGGCAGGGTCGACCACGCGTCCGACCGGCACCACGGGAAGTTCGTTCAGCAAACCGTCAGGTTCGACTGGTACTGGTTCGACAACCCGTCCGGGGACAACAGGAACGACCGGTACCACCGGTTCGACCTATCGCCGGCCGCTTGGTACCGGCACAGGTAGCAGTGGCACGACATCAAGGCCGACGACAGGCACCGGGAATACAAGCGGTTCTTCCGGAACGACACGCCCGTCCTCGACCTTTGATCGATCACGTTTTGGCAAACCGGACGACAAAAAGTAGTCGGCAGCCGGTGTGACCCCGACTGTTTCCGTTAAACCGAAACGTCGGGAATGAATATGATCCCACAATTGACCGAGACCGTCGCAGCCCCGCGTCAGGCGCTGACTGTTTTGCAGCGCCGCCGCAAGCTGGTTATTGCGGCGCTTGCGCTGGTGTTGCTTGGTACATTGCCGCTGATCCAGTCTGTTGCCAAAGTTCAGATGTCGCTTCACGAGGGGATCGAACTGGGGGGGATTGGCCTGATCGCGGTGGCGATTTTCGGCCGCGCCTGGTGTACGCTTTATATCGGCGGGCGCAAGGCACAGCAGCTTACCGATCGTGGTCCCTATTCCATCAGCCGCAATCCGCTTTATGTCTTCAGCTTTATCGGTGCAGCCGGTGTTGGTGCGCAAACCGGAAGCCTTGTGATTTCGGCCATCTTTGTTCTGGGCGCTGTTGCGGTCTTCCTGCCGGTCATCCTGCGCGAGGAACGGGCCCTGGCGCAGCTGTTCGGTCCGCAATTCGAACGCTATCAGGCCCGGGTTCCCCGGTTTGGCCCGCGTTTTTCGGCATGGAGGGATATGGACGCCATCGAAGTGCGTCCGAAGCTTCTGTGGCGGACCTTGCGCGACGGGCTGGCCTTTTTCCTGGCCGTGCCTTTGTTCGAGTTTTTTGACTGGTTGCAGGTCAGCGGGATTGTTCATCCCCTTGTGCATTTGCCCTGACAGGTGGCAAATGCAAAACGCCCCGGTGCAGAACCGGGGCGTTTTGTGTAACGAGCACTGCTGTGACGTTTCCGGGCGCTTGGACAGGAAAGGTCAGATATCAGGCCGCAGCACTGTTGGTGTCGGGATCGCGCAGGACATAGCCCCGGCCCCAAACCGTATGAATGTAGTTGTCGCCTTTGGTTGCCGACTGGATTTTCTTGCGCAGTTTGCAGACAAAGACGTCAATAATCTTGAGTTCCGGCTCGTCCATACCGCCATAAAGGTGGTTGAGGAACATTTCCTTGGTCAGTGTCGTGCCTTTGCGCAGCGACAGCAATTCAAGGATGCCATATTCCTTGCCGGTCAGATGCAGCGGCGATCCGTCGACATCGACGGTGCGAGCATCAAGGTTGACGTTGAGTTTGCCCGTCGAAATCATCGACTGGGCATGCCCACGCGAGCGACGGACGATCGCCTGGATGCGTGCCAGCAATTCGACCTTGTCGAACGGCTTGGTGAGATAGTCATCAGCGCCAAAGCCAAGGCCTTTGACCTTGTCTTCGGTTTCGGTCAGACCCGACAGGATCAGGACCGGCGTGTCGACGCGTGCGTCGCGCAAACGTCTGAGAACCTCATAGCCGTCAATATCTGGCAGCATCAGGTCCAGAAGAATAATATCGTAATCATACAGCTTGCCGATCTCGAGACCATCTTCCCCAAGGTCGGTTGTGTCAATCACCATGCCTTCCGACTTAAGCATCAGTTCGATGCTATCAGCATAGGTGTTGTCATCCTCAACAAGCAGCACCCGCATGTTTCTGCTCCGTTACCGTGTTCCGCAATAAGTCCGTGTTAATCCGGATATTTGACAAGCGCCCCAACGTTTGTCGGTGGGAAATTTTTTCCCATTCCGTTAACGATACGTTGCTTTGCGACTCGTGGCAAGCAGGCGAGTCGCATCTCGTTAACTTTTTTTCATCACAAGAAGCGACTCGGGGCCGGAATGCGAGTTTTCCCAACGGTTTGCGGCGTTAACCGTCATGGGGCGCGCAAACAAAAAAATTTGCGATTTGCTGTCTACACAGCTTTTTAACATCGATTATGCCAATATATTTGGTACGACGCGGCGCGATTTGCCACCCCCATGTCACGTTCGGGGATCAAAATCGCCTGCTTGGAAAAAATTGAAATCAACTGCTGGCTGAGAAGGTCCGGGGCGTGTTTCAGATTGGTCGCAACATCATCGCAGAACTCAGACGCATTCCCGATTACCGGGTTGTCGGGCGCGTAACCGCGGTGCTCGGCCTTCTGGTCGAGATCGGCGGTGTCGAAGGGGCTCTGTCGGTTGGCGACCGCTGCAAGGTAAAGCGACGCGACGGCAAGGCGGTGATTTGCGAAGTCGTCGGTTTCCGCAATGAACGCGCGCTTTTGATGCCGTTTGGCATCCTTGACGGGATCGGGATCGGCTGCGAAGTCGAACTGGGGGATACCCAACCACAGGTCTATCCCGATGAAAGCTGGCTGGGGCGGGTGGTCAATGCCTTTGGCGAGCCGGTGGACGGCAAAGGTCCGCTGTCTGAGGGCAACAAGGCCTATCCGATCCGCAACATGCCGCCATCGGCCCATTCGCGACAGCGTGTCGCGGGCAAGATTGATCTTGGCATCCGGGCGATGAATACGTTTCTGACCTGTTGTCGCGGGCAACGTATGGGCATCTTTGCCGGGTCCGGGGTCGGTAAATCCAGTCTTTTATCCATGATGACACGCCATACGACATCGGATGTGTCGGTGGTCGGTCTGATCGGGGAACGTGGCCGCGAAGCGCGCGAATTCATCGAAGACGATCTGGGCGAAGAAGGCCTGCGCCGGTCCGTGGTCGTGGTGGCGACATCGGACGAACCCCCGCTTATGCGTCGTCAGGCGGCCTATATGACCATGGCGATATCGGAATATTTCCGCGATGTCGGGCGTGATGTTTTGTGCATGATGGATTCCGTGACCCGTTTTGCCATGGCCCAGCGCGAAATCAGTCTTTCGGTTGGCGAGCCGCCCGCATCAAAGGGCTATACGCCAACCGTATTTGCAGAATTGCCGCGTCTTTTGGAACGTGCCGGCCCCGGTGGCCCGGGGCAGGGATCGATTACCGGCCTGTTTACCGTTCTTGTTGACGGTGATGACCATAACGAACCGATTTCCGATGCGGTGCGCGGCATTCTTGACGGGCACGTGGTGCTGGATCGATCAATCGCCGAACAGGGGCGGTATCCGGCGATCAATATCCTGCGCAGCGTGTCGCGTACCATGCCCGGCTGCAACAGCGAGGAAGAAAACCAGATCGTGGCGCGTGCCCGCCAACTGCTGGCAACCTACGAAGACATGGCCGAACTGATCCGGCTCGGGGCCTATCGTCAGGGGACGGACCCCAAAGTTGACGAGGCGATCCACTATTTCCCGCTGATCGAGGAATTCCTGAAACAGCGCAAAACAGAATGCACGCGCCTGAATGAAGGATATGTCGAACTGGCCCGTCGTCTGGATCTTCTGGCCGAAGAACCCGAAGACCCCCGTATCGCCAAGGGGCGCCAATCCCAACAGGCGCAGGCCGCACAACAAAACGCCCAAGCTGGCGGCGCGCCACACGGTATCCCCGATGAAATGCCCGCACCCGCGCCGGCTCCGCCGCCGTCGATTGGTCCGAAGATCAATCGCGGGCCAAAGGTCAACAGCCGGTCACGCGCTGGCAGCGAACGCGAACTCAATGATGCCAAACGCGCCCTGCGCCGTGACAAAAAAGAAGGCTAGTGCGCCGATGATGGGGATGCAACATGACCGGCGCGGCCGTCCGGGTCGTCTGAGCAGCCTGAACAGCAGGACATAATCCATGGCCAAGGATTTCAAAACACTGGTGCGCATGCGCAAATGGGCGCTTGATGACAAGCAGCGTGAACTTGGTGAAATGCTGGGTGTTCTTGGCAAACTGGAAGCTGAGAAAGAAGCACTTGAACAGGCAGTGATCAACGAACAGCGAATTGCGGCGGAAAATCCCGAACTGGCCGGATTTGCCTATGGCGGGTTTGCCAATGCAGTGATCGCCGAGCGCGAAGCAATTTCAAAAATGATCGCCCAGCAGGAAGAAAAGATCGATGCTTTTCGCGATGAAGTTGCCGATGCCTTCAAGGAATTGAAAACAGCCGAGATCGCCGAACGCAACCGGGCCGAAGCCGAACGCGCAGAAGAAGAAAAGAAAGAACAGGATGAGCTCGATGAAATCGGCACCCGTTCGGCAACCCGCGATGATGGCCTGATTTAACGCCTGATCTAAGGCCCGGGCTGATGCGCCTTAAGCGATTTTGTCAGTGCCTGGCGAACGCGCTTTGACAAGGAACAAAACGCAAAGCACACGGCACTGAGACCGCGTTCCTTGACTGGTGGGCAAGTAAAACATCCGGCCCACCCAAAGCCGCACAATATCAAAGCGGTCAGGTGACGATCAGGCGGGTTTCAACACCCCGCACATGCTTTCTTGCAAATACCGTCCGTGGATCACGCGGCAATCGTGACCCCGGTTTCAATGCCGGTAACGTTGCGCAATTCATCCGGGGTCAGAGCAAAGACCGTTTTGGGTGTGCCCGCAGCAAGCCAGATGGTCTTCTTTGCCAGCAATTTGGCATCAATCAGGGTTTCAACCGGATGGGCATGACCAAAGGGCGGGACGCCGCCAATGGCGTAACCCGTATGTTCGCGGACTTCATTGGCATCGGCCTTGCGGATCGAAAGTCCGATCAGGCTTGCGACCTTGTTCAGGTCAACCTGATCGGCCCCGTTCATGATGATCAGCACCGGTTTGCCGGCTTCGGTCATGAAGACCAGAGATTTCCCGATATCACTGATGTCACAGCCGATGGCATTTGCCGCGTCGGCCGCGGATCGGGTGCCATCGGGGAATTCGAATACGTCAACATGACCAAGATTGTTGGCATCAAACGCATTTTGCAGACATTGCGGCGGAGAAACTTTTTTCATTGGCCTGTCTCTTGTGCGCGACGGTTCAGTTTGCGTTTACGGTTGAGAAGATTAAGCGTCTCGACCGAAAGGCTGAAGACCATCGCGAAATAGATGTACCCTTTGGGGACGTGAATTTCGACACCGTCAAGCAACAGCACAAACCCGACAAGAATAAGGAATGATAGCGCTAACATTTTGACCGACGGATGCTTTTCAACAAAGTCGCCAATGGTCTTGGCCGCGGCCAGCATCACCAGAACCGACAGGATGACGGCGATCACCATGATCGAGATGTGATCAACCAGACCGACAGCGGTAATCACGCTGTCGAGCGAGAAAATCATATCAAGCAGCATGATCTGTACGATGGTCATGGCAAAGCCCGACATGATTTTGCCCGGCCCGTGTTCTTCGGGTTCGTCAATGGTGTGATGAATTTCCTTGGATGCCTTGGCAATCAGGAACAGCCCGCCAATGATCAGTATCAGGTCACGTCCGCTGATTTCCTGACCAAAGGCGGAAAACAGCGGGGCGGTCAGTTGCATGACCCAGGCGATCCCGGCCAGAAGTCCAAGTCGCATGCCCATCGCGGCCAGTAACCCGACCCGGCGTGCCGATGCCTGCTGGTTCGGGGGCAGTTTGGAAACGATCACTGACAGAAAAACGATATTGTCGATCCCGAGAACGATTTCCAGCGCGGTCAGGGTGGCAAGACCCATCCACATGTGCGGGTCGCTCATCCATTCAAACATCATCAAAACCCCGTAACAGGCAGCACAGACAAAAATTGACCGCAGATAAGGTGTGGCTCATCGTGTTCTAACGCAAGCGTGAATTGATTTTACCCAAGGCGGGCTTAAAAAATGCCAACACTAAAATCAAACGGCTAACCATGGTCATGCCCATATCAAAATGGGGTATGATGACAGGTCATCAGGTGAAAAGGATTGTCCGATATGCGTTCAAGAATGCGTGCTTTTGTCTCTGCGTTGGCCCTGGCGACAGGCATTGCAACAGCATCGGTGTCATTGCCGGCATATGCGGACCCGGCCCCCGATGTCGGGAACTGGCAGTCGGTTCTTGATCAGGCCCGCGGGCAGACCGTTTATTGGCATGCATGGGGCGGGGAGCCGCGCATCAATGATTACATTGCCTGGGCCGGTGATCAGGTTTTTGAACGTTACGGGGTCAAGGTCGTTCAGGTCAAACTGACCGATACCGCCGATGCCGTCACCAAGGTGCTTTCGGAAAAGACCGCCGGGGTGAATGATGGCGGTGCGGTTGATATGATCTGGATTAACGGTGAAAACTTTGCCGCGATGAAGCGCAATGAATTGCTGTTTGGTCCGTGGGTCGAAGAAACGCCAAATTTCGAATATGTCGATGTTGAAGGCAAACCCACGGTGGTCAACGATTTTACCGTTCCGACCGACGGGCTAGAAGCGCCGTGGGGCATGGCACAGGTCAGTTTCTATTACGACACCGCCAAACTTGATAGCGTGCCGAAATCTGCGCAAGCCTTGCTGGAATGGCTGGCAAAAAATCCGGGGCGCTTTACCTATCCGCAGCCGCCAAACTATATGGGATCGACCTTCCTGAAACAGATCCTGACCGAACTGGTCAAAGACCCCAAGGTCTTGCAGCAACCGGCTGATGAAGTTGATGCCAAGGCGGTTCTTGAACCGCTTTGGGGATATCTTGAAGATTTGCAGCCGCTATTGTGGCGCAATGGTCAGGCCTATCCGCAGAACGGGGCGGCGATGCGGACCCTGCTTGGCGATAACGAAATCGATATCGCGTTTTCATTCAGCTCGGGCGAAGTGTCATCGGCGATCGAGGCGTTCGAGCTTCCCGATACGGTGCGATCCTACGTGTTTGACAATGGCACATTGGGCAATACCAACTTTGTGGCCATCCCCTATAACGCATCGGCAAAGGCCGGTGCAGTGGTTCTGGCCGATTTCCTGATGTCACCAGAAGCCCAGCTGCGCAAACAGGACCCGCAATATTGGGGGGCTGATACGGTTCTTGCGATGGATAAGCTGCCTGCCGACATGCAGGAAGCCTTTGCCAATCTTGATCTTGGCATTGCATCCCTTGCACCGGCTGAACGTGGCACGGTTTTGCCTGAACCCCATCCAAGCTGGATGGAGCTGGTCGAAACCGAATGGCAGAAACATTACGGCGTGGTGCAATAATCGCGCATGTTGCGATTTGTCCCCATCATCACGATTGCCTTTATGATCGGCCCGGTATCTGCCGGGCTGATTGGCACTTTGTTGCCGGCATTTGGCATTTTGCCAGCACTTGGCGGAACTGAGCCCGGACTTGATCCGTGGGCCGCCCTTTTCGCGCAACCGGGGATCTGGCAGTCAGTGCGGCTGTCGCTGGTCAACGGCCTGATTGCAAGTTTCGTGTCGGTTGCGATTGTCATGCTGTTTTGTGCCGCCTGGCAGGGCACCCGGATTTTTCGGGCCATGCAGCGGATATTGTCACCGATCCTGGCGGTTCCGCACGCGACCGCGGCATTCGGACTGGCGTTTCTGATTGCGCCGTCGGGCTGGATTGCACGTGTGATTGCCCAGTTTGCCGGATGGGATCGCCCGCCCGATATCGCGATCATTCACGATCCGCTGGGGATTGCGATGATTGCCGGGCTGGTCGCCAAGGAAATCCCGTTTCTGTTTTTGATGACCCTTGCAGCCTTGCCGCAGGCCGATACCGACCGCACCGCCCAGATTACCGCCACATTGGGCTATGGCCGGGTTGCCGGATGGTTCAAGGCGACATTGCCACGGATTTACCCGCAAATCAGATTGCCGGTATTGGCGGTTCTGGCCTATTCGACGTCGGTTGTTGATGTTGCGATCATTCTGGGTCCGACAACACCGGCACCGCTGGCGGTTCGGATATTGGGGTGGTTGTCCGATCCTGATCTCGCATTGCGGTTCATGGCATCAAGTGCGGCAATCTTGCAGTTGCTTGTCGTTGTGGTGGCCATCGGGATCTGGGTGGCCGGGGAACGGATCATCGCACTGGCCGGACGCCAGATCGCCGCCAATGGCCAACGGTTCCGCCATGATGGCGGCATGCGCGCCGGAAGCGCGGTTTTGGCCGGATTGTCGGCCGGGGCCCTGATATTGGGGCTTGTGGTTCTTCTGATCTGGAGTATTGCCGGGTTCTGGGGATTTCCCGATATTTTGCCCCGCAGTTTCAGTCTGCGTCTTTGGCAGCGCGAATATGACGCGATCGGAAGCAGCCTTGCCACCACGCTTTTGATCGCGGTGCCGACCGTTGTGATTGCAATTGCGCTTGTTCTTGGATGTCTGGAGCACGAAACCAGAAGCCGTCACAAACCCGGTCGCGGGGCGATTTGGCTGATTTACCTGCCGCTGATTGTGCCGCAGATCAGCTTCATGTTCGGATTACAGGTATTCTTTACCCTGATCGGGCTTGAACGGACGTTGATATCGGTTGTGCTGTCGCATCTGGTGTTTGTGTTGCCCTATGTGTTCCTGTCGCTGTCTGATCCGTTTCGGGCACTTGATCCGCGATACGGGCAGACGGCACTTTGTCTTGGGGCATCACCAATGCGGGTATTCTGGTACGTGCGTTTGCCATTGCTGACCCGTGCGGTTCTGACCGCGATGGCGGTTGGGCTGGCGGTGACGGTGGGGCAATATTTGCCAACACTTCTGATCGGGGCGGGGCGGTTTGCCACCGTCACGACCGAGGCCGTGGCACTGGCATCGGGGGGCGACCGCCGCATGATCGGGATATACGGATTGTTGCAGATGGTTTTGCCATTTGCCGGATTTGCCTGTGCATTGCTGATACCGGCTATCCTGTTCCGCCATCGGCGGGGCATGAATGCACAGAACAGGGGATAGAAAATGCCATCGGATCATTCCGAAACCGGGCTAGAACTTCGCACTGTCAGTATCCGTCTGGACGGGCAGGAACTGCTTGCGGTTGATCTTGTGATTGCGCCTGGTGAAATCGTCACCCTGATGGGGCCAAGCGGTTCTGGCAAATCAAGTTTGCTTGGCCATATCTGTGGCACCTTGCCCGCGCAGTTTGATGTTTCAGGACAGGTCGTTCTGAATGGCAGGTGCCTTGATGGATGCCCGCCCCAGGATCGCCATGTCGGTATTCTGTTTCAGGATGATTTATTGTTTCCGCATCTGTCGGTTGGCGGCAATCTGGCCTTTGCGCTACCGGCATCAATCAACGGCAAAGCCAAGCGACGCATGCTGGTTGAGAACGCCCTGAAAAATGCGGATATGGACGGGTTTGCCGATCGCGATCCGGCAACCCTGTCGGGCGGGCAGCGTGCGCGTGTGGCCCTGTTGCGCGTCTTGTTGTCCGAACCTTGTGCGCTGTTGCTTGATGAGCCGTTCTCGAAACTTGATAGCGAATTGCGCGGTCAGTTCAGGTCATTCGTGTTTGAACAATGCCGTAAAAACCGCCTTCCGACCTTGATGGTCACCCACGATCCCGAAGACGGCAGTGCCGCGGGCGGAAGGGTGATTAATCTTGCATAGATCGCTGTGAATTATGTCATGGCCAATAGCGGCAAATTTGCTGGTATTGGGGGGAGTTTGGTCGTAATAGCAATTCACCGCAAAGAATTGTCTTTGGGGCCGGGGCAACAAATACCGGTCCTGTGCGGCATGGAGAATGTCGTGAATGTTTCCAGAAGAAATGTTTGCCATCGTCCCGAACGCATTGGACGCAGCCACCTGTGATCGTCTGATCGCGGGCTTTGCGCATGAAATGGACGAAGGCGGCCTCGTACAGGGGCAAACCGCAACCCATATCCGCCGGTCAAAAATCACCTGGTTCAACGAAGAACAGGAACCGGTTGTTTGCCGCAGGATCATCGACCTTGTGGCCGATGTGAACCGCAATGTGTTTGACTTTGCCCTGACCGATTTTGCCGAAGAAGCCCAGATCGCCTGTTATGCGGGCGACTTGCGCGGTCATTATGACTGGCACAGTGATGTTGGCGCATCCGAAGTCGCCCGTCGGCGCAAACTGACCATGGTGATCCAGCTATCCGAACCCGACCAGTATGAAGGCGGTCAGTTGCAGCTTAACCCGGCGGGGAATTTCCTGGATGCGCCGATGGAACGCGGAACCGCGATCTTTTTCCCGAGCTTTGTTCTGCACCGTGTGGCGCCGACAACGGCGGGTCTGCGCTATTCGCTGACCCAATGGGTGCACGGAAACCCGTTCCGCTGATCAGTACCGTTCCAGACGATCGAGCAGGCGCGGGTTGCCCCATTTCGGCTGACGGTCTTCAAGGGCGGTTTCGTGATGGAAGACCTGATCATTGTCCGCGGTCTGTTTATCAAGACGCAGGCTGATCCAGCGCGGCACCAGTTCGTTGTTGAAATCATCCATCAACAACACGGCGGCTGCCTCGAAGCTTTCGAAGGTGATGGTGGAAATTTCGGCGTAATAATCCGCCAGACAGTCGGTTTTCAGGATCAGTCTGTCGGGCACATAGCGCAGCGTCATGCGTGCCGGAAAGACATTTTCCACACCCGTCAGGTTGCTTTGCAACGTCACCACATAATCGACCTGTGGTCCCGGGTTGGCTTCGGTCAGGATCAGATTGCGACGTTGATAAATTTCAAGCATGACGTTTAACCGTTCTTATATATGAAAATCAGACGATCAGGATACGCTTGTGCACCGGGCAGTAAAAGCATTCATTTCATAAGCTTGTCGTGAATTACGCCTGAATCCCGCTGTGGGAATTGGGGCCGCTGCTGTCGGCAGGCGGGGCGATATGGACAAAACGCGATCCGTCCTGAAACAGGATATGCCCGCTATAACCGGAAATCTGAAGTGCCTCGCGGAAGATGCCGCGAATGTCATCGCGGTTATGTGACTGCAACGGGTTTTCGGTACGAATGATCAGGTCGAACTTGCTGTCTTCGCCTTTGACAAGGCCGTCAAGCTGGGTATGACCCACGACGCTGAAGGACAGATCCAGCAGGAAACGCGTGCCCTGATCGTCCTTTTTCTCGGGATCGTCTTCGCGATCGCCATGGCGCCAGCCAAATTGCAACTGTTCGATTTTGCCACCCATATTGAACGGCATCGCCATGACACGCCAGCCATCGGGGCGTTCGTCGGCTGCCATGGTGCGCAACTGGCCAAAATCACCTTCAAGACGTTTTAACCCGCCACCATCGGCCTCGGACAGGGATGAAAGACTGTTGGCGGCACGATCCCCGATCCAGCCACGCAAACCGCCCTTTGTGCCGGTCATCGCGGCAAAAAAGAACATCATCGTGGTTGTCAATTTCGGGCCGGGTTGTGGCAGATTGTTCAACAGGCTCATCGCCGCACCCGGGTCATGCTGTTGCAGGGCATGAACCGCCTTTTGCAGGCTGTCCCAATCATGGGTCAAAGCCGCATTTTGCCCGCGCAGGATCAGGTCGGCCTCGGTCATCGGCATGGATGTGACAACACGACCGCTGCCCGCGGCATCAACACTGAATGACAGGGTCGCCCCGGTCGGTGCCGGAACCGGCAATTTGATGCCGACAATCCCGGCTGACGTCCGAAGGGCGGTAAATCCCTGTGGCAGCAGGCGGGCCTCGGCACTGTCAGGTGGCAAGACCGTCCCGCTCAGCAACAAGCCCGGTGGCTGTCCGGCTGCGGTTTGTGCGGCAATTGTCGGGGCGATGCCAGCCCCCGCTGTTGCCCCGGCAACCGTGCCACCGGCCATTCCACCCGCTATTCCACCGGCCGCATTCAGAACATTGGCAGCCTGTTGGGCCGTGACCGTGCCCTGACCAAGAAAAATCACCTGTGTCTGACTGCCGGCGGGCAATTGCGTGCCATTTGGCATCGTCAGGACAGAGGTGGTAACCGCATTGAATGTCTGACCGGGGGTAAGGGTGGTCGCACCGATATTGCCAGATGCCAGACTGCCCGACATAGCCGATGATCCGGGCATCAATGTTTGCGGCAGCAATTGCAGGCGCAAGCCATCGCCGGGATTGGTCGCACCCATTGTTGCCGAACTGGTGGCGGCATTTGATGTCGGCAAGCGCGCCCAAAGCAGATCACCCAGATTGGTTGGCAAGGCGCTGGGAAGTTTGACCGTAACCTGCCCAAGTGCCGTGGCAAGGGTCAGCTGATTGCCCGATTGTGATTGGACGGATGCCTGAAGCAGCGTTTCAACCGGCAGCTTTGCAAGGGCAGCGGCAACCTGTTGCGAGGTCGCGCTGGTCACGGTTGCCGTGACCTGGGCCGGGACCGAGCCCTGGGATGCCTGTCCTGTCGTTCCGCCCGCCGAGGCCTGCCCACCGACCGCGGTTCCGGGCGAGATAGCCTGTGGCGGGAGGGTCATGACAAGGTTACTCCTCGTCCAGGAGGGTCTGGGCGATGGCTTCTATGTCACGGGCGGCATCGCAATTCGGATGACGGGTCAAAAGCGGCGTCTGATTGCGAATGCATTCCGAAACGCGCGCATCAGCCCGAATAACGCCAAGCAGCGGTGGCGAAATTTTGAGGAAGCCCTCACACGCCTTGAGCAGCTTGTTATAGATCGCCTGACCTTCTTTTTTGTCCTTGGCCATATTGATCACCACCCGGATATCGGTTTTCGGACGGGCCATGTGGGTGATCTTGATAAAGGCATAAGCATCGGTCAGTGACGTCGGATCGCCATTGGTGATGACAATCACGGTATTGGCAAGGCCGGTCATCTGGCGCACGCCCTGATCAACGCCTGCACCAAGGTCAATCAGGACCTTGTCATAGGATTTCCCGGTTTGCAGAAGATCGTCGGAAAGGGCCTGCAAACGGCTGGCCGGAAGGTTGGCGAGACTGCCCGAACCACTGCGACCGGCGATGATGTCAAAACCGCCATCGGGGAAATGGGTGATGGCGTCTTTCAGGCTGATGCGCCCGGAAATGACACCGCCCAGATCATGCTTGGGCATCAGGCCAAGCTGAATGTCGATATTGGCCAGACCAAGGTCGCCGTCAAACAGAAGCGCGTTATGCCCTTCGAGCACCATTGCATGGGTGAGCGTAATGGAAAACCAGGTCTTGCCCACGCCGCCTTTACCAGACGCGACGGCAAGAACATTGCGGCCTCTGGTGCGCGGGGCAGTTTTGGGTACAGCATCAGACTTGGTAGTCATTTCACGACCTCGGAGAAGCTCGGTTTTGCGGTGTCAGCGCGATGGGACGGTATCAGAAGTTTAGCCAAGGCAAGGGGACTTAGCGCGGTCAGGCCGTCCGCAACCTGGGCTGTCATACTGACATTGCAAAGGGAAAGATTTCCTGAATCCGCACCGTATAGCGCACCACCAAGGCGGGCGGCAACATCAAGACGCGATATCATGACACGCGTCGCCCCCCCATCAGCAAAGGCATTGGCGATATCGGCTGACTCATAGGCATCAATCCCTGCCGGGTTAACCAGTATCGGTTCACTTGGAATTGCCTTCATGAATTCACAAAGCGTGCCAATATCGGTTTCAAGATACGGATTGCAGCTTGCCGTATCGATCAGGATCACATCGGCTTCGCGGATATCGGCAAAGCGCGATTTAAGTTCATCGGGTGACTTTGCCTGAAGCAGCTCGACCTTGAGAATACGGGTAAAAGCTTCAAGCTGTGCAATGCCGCCAGCCCGTTTGTAATCGGTTGAAAGAACGGCAACTTTGCGTTTTTTCATCACCGCACGCGCCGCTGTTTTGGCAACGGCCAGCGTCTTGCCCGAACCGGGCGGGCCGACAAAGGCCAGGGCGCGCGGCGTGTTTTTTTCAGGCAGCGGCGAGAAATCAAAAATTTCATCAAGCGCCCCGGCCAGAAGTTGCTGCGCAGATGCGGCCGCGGTTTCGCGCGCCATGATGTCACACAGGCGAATGCGCAGCCGTTCCGGCAAATTATGCCGCGTCAAGGCGGCTTCTGCGGTTTCAAGCTGTTCCTGCAAGGCTGGGGCAGGGGCAATGTCGTCATCAAAATCAGGATCGCGGTCAAGGGCCGCAGTCAGGCGCACGCCGCTTCCCGGGATGTCCTGTGTCGAAACGATGATGGCATCTGCGCCCATGTGCTCTTTTACAAGGGCCATGGCCTCGGTCATTGTCGGGGCGGTAAAGGTCTTAAGACGCATCAATCCCCCCTGTCATTTCCCTGACCACAATGCCGGTGGTCATGATGTTGTTGATCATCAGACCTGCCCCAATGTTTTCAATTGTGCCTTGGGATGAATTTCGTTCTGCGACATGACCACGGTGCTTGGGCGGAACCGTTCAACGATCGAGCGCACATAGGGGCGAATGCCCGGACTGGTCAAAAGAACCGGTGATTCCCCCATCATGCCCAGCCGTTCAAACGTGGTGCGGACCTTGTTGATGAATTCCTGAAGCTGGCTTGGCGGAATGGAAAGCTGCTTTTCCTCGCCGGAACCGACAAGGCTTTCGGCAAAGATCTGTTCCCATTGCGGTGACATGGTCACCAGCGGAATGACGCCATCCTGATTGGTGTTCACATCCGACAGTTGGCGCGCAAGGCGCGAACGCACATGTTCGGTCATGAAGGTCGGGTTGCGGGTAAAGGCGGTGGATTCGGCAATGCCTTCAAGGATGGTCGGTAGATCGCGGATCGATACGCGTTCGGTCAACAGGTTCTGAAGCACGCGTTGAACACCACCAACCGATACCTGACCCGGAACGATGTCTTCGACCAGTTTCTTCTGGTCTTCATCAAGTTCATCAAGCAGCTTTTGCGTTTCCGCATAAGACAGCAATTCGGGCATGTGGTCCTTGATCACTTCGGTAATGTGGGTCGTGATCACGGTTTGCGGGTCAACCACGGTATAGCCGCGGAACATGGCTTCTTCCTTCATGCCCTGTTCGATCCACATGGCCGGCAGGTTAAAGGTCGGCTCCATGGTCTTTTCGCCCGACAGGGTGATTTCCTCGCCGCGCGGGTCCATCACCAGCAACATGTTCGGGCGCAAATCACCACGGCCGGCCTCGATCTCCTTGACGCGCAGCACATAGGTATTGGCCGGAAGTTGCATATTGTCCTGAATACGGACCGAGGGCATGACAAAGCCCATGTCACCGGCAAGCTGACGGCGCAGGGCCTTGATCTGGTCGGTCAGTTTCTGACCGCGTTCGGTACTGATCAGCGACAGCAGGCCATAGCCCAGTTCAAGCCGCACATAATCCATGCGAAGCGCATTGGCGATCGGTTCTTCGGGCGGTGGGGCGGCGGCTTCTGCGGCGGCCTGGCTCTCCTTCATCTGTTCTTGGACGACGGCAGCCTTTTGGCGTTTGCCCATGTAATAGGCCAGATAGCCAAGGCCGACCGCCAGACCAAGGAACCAGACCATCGGAATACCCGGCAAAAGCGACATGCCCGCCATCAGGGCGGCGGCAACGCCAAGGGCAGCAGGGTAGTTACTGACCTGGCCAAAGACGGCCTTTTCGGTTGCGCCATCAAGGCCGCCCTTGGTGACCAGAAGACCGGCCGCAGTCGAGACGATCAGGGCAGGGATCTGCGATACCAGACCGTCACCCACCGTCAAGATGGTATAGGTTTCCGTTGCCTGACCCAGCGACAGGCCCATCTGTGCGGTACCGATGATGATGCCGCCAACCACGTTGATAAAGGTGATCAGAATACCGGCGACCGCATCACCACGAACGAATTTGGATGCACCATCCATGGAACCGAAGAACGAACTTTCGTCTTCGAGTTCCTTACGGCGTGCCTTGGCTTGTTCTTCGTTGATCAGGCCCGATGACAGATCGGCGTCAATCGCCATCTGTTTGCCGGGCATGGCATCAAGGGTAAAGCGGGCGGCAACTTCGGCGATACGGCCAGAACCCTTGGTGATCACGACAAAGTTGATGATGACAAGGATGGCAAAAACAATGATCCCGATGACGAAATTGCCCGAAATCAGGAAGCTGCCAAAGGCCTCGATCACGGCACCGGCGGCATGTGTGCCTTCGTGACCATGACCAAGGATCAGACGCGTGGTCGCAATGTTCAGAGCCAGTCGAAGCGATGTCGCGACCAGAAGGATGGTCGGGAACGAGTTGAATTCAAGCGGCTTTTGAATGAACAGCGACGTCATCAGGATCAGCACGGAAAAACTGATCGACAATGCCAGCATGAAATCAAGCAGCCATGGCGGCATCGGGAACATCATGACCACAAGGATCATGATAAATCCAAGCGCCATGGCGATATCGCCACGCTTCATTGCCGATGCAACACGCGACTGCACGGCGCCGAAATTTATGCCTCCGGACGCACCGCCACCCTGGCCGTCAGAGCCGCCAGAACCAGTCGGTGTGATATCTTGACCTTCGGCCATGGTGTTTGCTTGTTATCCTGTTGGTTGCTCTGTGTCGCTTGCGCTTTTGTTGGTTCCCTTTGATATGGGGCGCGCAAAGCCGGATGTCATCGTCAGTCCTGGCCATCACCCGGGGCGGGAACTGCCAGACCTTCGTCGGTATATTGGCGCAATTTGTTGCGCAATGTGCGGATCGAAATGCCCAGAATATTGGCCGCGTGCGTACGGTTGCCAAAGCAATGTTTCAGGGTATCAATGATCAGATCGCGTTCAACATCGGCAACGGTGCGCCCGACAAGGGCGGCGGTCATGGACCCGTCATTGCCATTGCCCGTGTCGGTGTCATTCGCATCGGACCCATTTTCATCGGGCGTGGTATGTGCCGGTTCGACCGGGGCCTGTGGCGTTGGTTGTGCTGGTGCCGGCGTGCCGGACTGATAGGCCGATGACGCCGCCCCATAGGCCGCATTCGCATTGGCATAGGCCGAACTTGCGCGTGCTGATGCCGGGGATGCCGGGGAAGCAGGGGCCGCCGGTGCGGGCGATTGCGCATCCGGGCTTGTCTGGGTGCGTGCGGGTTCGCTGCTGCCGGTGCCCGACAGCATGATGGCCTCGGGCCCGATTTCATCGGGACCGGCGATCAGAACGGCACGGTGCATGGTGTTTTCAAGTTCGCGCACATTGCCGCGCCAGTGATGGGACAACAGGCGCTGAATGGCCAGCGGGCTGATCGGTCGGATCGGCACATCATTGGCATCGGAGTATTTCTTGACGAAAAATTCGGCCAGAACCGGAATGTCGTCGGGGCGTTCGCGCAAGGACGGAATATCAAGATTGACGACATTCAGGCGGAAATACAAATCTTCGCGGAAGTTGCCGGCATTGACTTCGGCCTCAAGATTGCGGTTCGAGGTCGCAAGAATTCGGACATCAACCTTGACCGGGGTTTTGCCACCCAGCCGGTCGATTTCCTTTTCCTGGATCGCACGCAGAAGCTTGGCCTGAAGACGGACATCCATTTCGCTGATTTCATCAAGCAAAAGGGTCCCGCCATTGGCTTCTTCAAACTTGCCGATACGCCGAGCCTGTGCGCCGGTAAAGGCCCCTTTTTCATGACCGAACAATTCGGATTCAAGAAGGTTATCAGGGATGGCAGCACAGTTCACCGCGACAAACGGCTTGTCCGCGCGGTTGGACTTACGGTGCACATAGCGTGAAATGATTTCCTTACCCGTGCCGCTTTCCCCCGTAATCAGGATCGAGGCCGAACTGTTGGCAACCTGGGATGCCAGACGCAGCGTTTCGGCCATACGCGCATCGCGATGGATCAGCGCATGGCTTTCTTCGGTCACAGCTTCGAAGATGGCCGCAATCAGATCTGCTTCGGGCGGAAGGGGGATGAATTCCTGGGCACCGGCCTTGATCGCATTGACCGCACCATTGACGTCATTGCCAATGCCGCACGCAACCACCGGAACATTGATGCGTTCCTTGCTGATCGCATCGATCAGGGCAGCCACATCAAGGGCGATATCGGCCATGACCAGATCAATGCGGTTGCCTGCCCGCAGGATATTAAGCGCAGTCGTGACGCTTTCGGCCAACTGGACCGATGCGCCGCGCGCCATTGCGATCTTGCTGGCTGCGCCTATCTGTCCGCCCAGTCCACCAACGATCAGTACCTGCATAGTCTCATCTCTTTCCGATCATTTCCAGATGGCCCCGGCGACCTGCCCATATGGACGGTTTTCGGGGCCGGAATATTCACGTTTCAGATCAATCGAAATAGCTGACGCGTTTTGACGGCGGCAGGATCGAGTTGATCAGCATTTCCAGACGGCGCGGGTTTTCCTGACGGCCGATGGAAACAGCGCCGACCATATAGACCGAATTCAGAAGTTCTTCGTCGCTCGAGTTACGTTCAAGTTTACCGGCAAGCGGCATGAACACCATGTTGGCCAGAACCGCGCCATAGAAGGTGGTCAGAAGCGCAACCGCCATGGACGGACCGATTGACGACGGATCATCAAGGTTGCCAAGCATCTGCACCAGACCGATCAGCGTCCCGATCAGGCCCATGGCCGGGGCAACGTCACCGGCCTTTTTCATGATGTTCGCACCTTTCTGATGGCGGCCGATGGTGGCATTCATGTCTTTGCGCATGATCGCTTCGACTTCTTCGGCCGGCGTGCCGTCAACAACCAGCGACAGGCCTTTCCACAGATATTCTTCGCTTTGCAGACTGTCGAGATGCCCCTGAAGGGAAAGCACGCCACCTTTACGGGCGATTTCGGCCAGCTGCAGGATTTGCAGCGCCGCATCCGCAGGATTGCGCGACTTATGGAAAATCGTCCGCATCAGGATCTTGCCCGAGCCAAGAAACTCGCCCAGTGCAAAACTGACCGCGGTGATCGCAGCCGTACCGCCGATAACAATCAGCACAGAAGGGATATCGATAAAGGCACCCGGCGAGCCGCCGAAAATAATCGCGGCAATCACCAGCGCAAAACCGATGATCAGTCCCCCGACTGTCGCAATGTCAAACGACGTTTTAGTCCCCCCTTCGGCCATAGTCGCAGATCCTCTCTTACGTTAGCTTTTCTCAGATTTGATGATTTCCGTCATGGTCACACCAAGACGATCTTCCACAACCACCACTTCGCCACGTGCGACCAGACGGTTGTTCACATAGATATCAATAGCTTCACCAACTTTGCGGTCAAGCTCTACGACAGCACCACGACCAAGTTTCAGCAACTGACTGACCTGCATGGTTGCTTTTCCAAGGACGGCAGAAACCTGGACGGGAATGTCATAGACGGCTTCAAGGTCCTTGGATGTCTTCATTTGCTCGCTTCCGGCTTCGGCAGCGGCAAGAAGTTCGGTACCTTCGCCCTCCAACTCGATATGATCGTCGTCGAGTTCCGAGAGTTCGAGATCGTCATCATCAGCCATTTTCGTCTCCTGCGTCTTTGGTCGGTTGCTTCACAGCAGCCTGCTTCTCGGCGTCGGTCGGCGTCGCAGCCGGTTCTGTTGCAGCATTTCGAGGCGGTTGGTTCTGCCCCTGAGATGCCTGTGGCGCGGCCTGCGGTCCGGATTGCATGGCGGTCGTGTCCCCAGTGCCCTGCGGTCCGGTTGTGGGTTGCCCTTCGTTGTTTTTTGTCTCGCCCGCGGATCCTGATGCCGGTTGGGTACCAGGTGCGGATGCTTTTGCCTGATCTGCCGGGTTTTCCAGTGCGTTGTCAGGTTTCGGTATTGCATTATCTGTCGATGTTTGCACATTCCGCGCGTCGGTGCCATCGCCTTCTTTGGGCGCGGTGTTTTGGCCTGTTGCACTATTTTGTGCAGGACCGGCATTCACGGCTGCCATATCGGGTTTCGCATTGCCAGACGCCTGGGTCGGGGCGGGCTGCGCCGGGGTTTGTACCGGGGTTTGTGCTGGCGTGGCAGCCGGGCCGTTATGTGGTCCGGTTTGCTGTGCCGCCGGGCCCGGTTGGGGCGATGCGGGTGCGCTGTTTGATTGTGTTGCCTGTGCCGCAGGTGCGGTTGCCGCAGGCTGCGAAGGCTGGCTAGCCGGGGCGGGCGGAGTAGGCTGATCAGGCTGCGCTGTGGCAGGGGTGGGTTGTGCCGTGGGTGCTTGTTCCGGTGCGGCTGTTGCCGGGGTTTGCGCAGATGTTTGCGCAGGCGTTGGTGTCGCCGCTTGGTCTGGTGCGGACTGCGCGTTTTGGGATGCCGGTTTTTCCGGCGCGGGTGTGGCCTGAATTTCCGGGTCACCCATGTCGCTTTCGGGCAGGTCGTGTTCACTGGCATGCAGGGCCAGGGCATTTTCAATAATGCCATTGATTTCAGACCAGACGCGCGCACTGTCGCGCACAGCGGTTCCGTCGCCCCACGACACCATGCAATCACCAACCGCCACATCGGGTTCGCCAACAACGACGACCTTGCCGGAAAAGCCACGCGATTCCGCAATGCGATGGGCGACTTCGACCAACTGGGTTTCAAGCTCCGGATTGACCTTGATCATCACTTTCGGGGCGTCAAACAGATTGGCCAGACATTGGCGAATGATGTCTTCGATTTCGACAAGCTGATATTGCTTTGACCAGGCCGGAGCCAGTTTGCGAATGACACCAAGCGCAACGTGAATGGCGTCTTCGTTGATTTTGGCATTGGCGCGTTTTTGCTGTTCGTCGATCTGGCCCAGCTTCTCGGCAATTACGGATTCAACATCGCCGATGGCCTTTTCGACAGATGCCATGACTTCCTGATAGCCTTGTTCAAGCCCTTTGGCGTGACCTTCGGCATAGCCTTGCTCGTGGCCTTTCTGTTCGGCCTCGGCAACCATCTGGGCGGCTTGTTCTTCGGTATAGACGGCCGGGGGCGGCGGTGGCGTGTCGTCTTTTTTCTTTTTCTTCTTTTTGCCCAGCTCGTAATGCTCATCATCATCGCCGGCAGAACGGATCACGTTGTCTGCGTCGTCGAAGCTTAGGGCAAAAGTGAACTTTTCAATGGCCGTCATATCGAACTGTTAAACCGCCTTGAGCGACAAAAGGAAGGCAGCCAAAGGGCTGCCAGTGAGCCGTCGACTGATCGGAACATCAATTTTCCTGATACAGCCAGTTGCGAATGATCGAAAGAGCTTCTTCCGGATGCTTTTCCACGATCTCGCCGATTTTCTTGACCGAGGATGCCTTAACGCGGCCTTCGACCTGCGACAGGTTGATCAGTTCCTCGCCGTCATCCATGCCCGGGGCCATCGGAACCGGTGCCGGTCCTTCAAGGGCCGGTGTGCCTTCGGCGGTCATGTCATCTGCCAGAAGCTGACGCTGGGCCATGTCCGCTGCACTTGGCAGGGTTTCAAACGCACGGGTCAGAAGCGGGCGAACCACCAGCAGGATGACCAGGATGGCGACAATGGCCAGAACCAGCATTTCAGCAATGCGGAAGATCTCGGCTTTGTCCAGACCAAGGAAGGTCTCGATTTCTTCATCCGGGAACAGATCACCGGCATCGGCGAACTGCATGTTGATGACTTCGACCTGGTCGCTGCGCTGCGGGTCATAGCCGATGGCGCTGCGCACAAGGGCCGCGATCTTTTCGAGATCCTCGGGGGAGCGTTCCTGATACTGACGTTCGCCATTCTCGTCGGTGGTATAGGTCCCGTCGACAAGGACTGCGACAGTAACGCGTGAAATTTCGCCGATTTCCTTGACCTGGGTCGTCGTGGTTTTGGAAATTTCGTAATTTACGGTTTCCTCTGACCGGCTTTCCTGACTTTGGGCGCCGGCACCGTTGGCCCCGCCAAGGTTGGGATCGGGCAGGTTGTTTTGCAGGGTAACCGGATCGGTGCCTTCGGTCTCGGAATTGGTCGAGTTTTCTTCGATCGTCTGGCTTGAACGGATCACACGTTCATCCGGGTTGAACCGTTCATCGGCAGTGGTGACCTTGTTGAAGTCCATTTCAACGGAAACTTCGGCACGCACTTCGCCATATCCAAGCGACCGTGACAGCAGATCTTCGATCGTGTTGCGCAGGCGGCTTTCGGTGCGGATGCGCATTTCATCGGCCGTCTGGGTCAGGAAGGTCGATGATTGCTGTTCGCCATCGCCGCGCGCCAGAAGGCGACCACGTTCGTCAATGATCGAAACCTTGCTTGGCTGCAACTGCGGAACGGCGGCCGCGACCAGATGCTGGATGGCGACAACCTGTTCGGGTTTGAGTTCACCACCGGACATCTTGACTGCGATCGATGCACTGGCTTCCTGGGTTTCGCGCGAGAACATCTGACGTTTTGGCAGAACAAGATGCACACGCGCCTGCTGGATTGACTGGATCGATGCGATGGTGCGGGCCAGTTCGCCTTCCAGGGCACGAACATGGTTGATGTTCTGCTCAAAGCTGGTGGCGCCAAAACCGTCGGAATTGTCAAAAACTTCATAGCCGACAGAACCGCCGGCGGGCAGGCCGCTTTCGGCCATGCTCAGGCGCATGCGGTTGACCTGATCGGCGGGAACCAGAATTTCCGTGCCGCCATTCAGAAGCTGATACTGGACTTGCTGATCTTCGAGACGGTTAACGATCTGGCTGGCATCAGCCGGCGACAGATCGCGATAAAGCAGTTCCATATTCGGCGCGGATACACGCAAAATCAGGAAGGCAAAGAATACAAGCAGCAACACACCCACGCCGCTGATGGCCATCAGACGTGTAGGTCCAAGACTCTTGAGTGTTTGCAACAAGCCGCCCACGTTCGACTGCTCCGAAACCAAATTTAACCACTGTCCCCGATGCGGGTCGGTCCATACGGAATTCGACCAGCATCAACAACGAATAGTTCTCCATGCTGAAGAACAGGTTAACAACCGGCAATTTTTGCCCAGTTGCGTGATTCAAATTCACCAGTGATTTGAATCATTTGTATCTTTGTTGACCGGTTTGGCCTGCGTTTAATGTAGTGAGTCATTGTGCCAAAAAGAAGCCCGGCACAAGTGCCGGGCGAGTCCCTGTAAAAGCAGAACATCGCAGGGCGGGCTAACGCCCTGCAACAGATATCAATTACCGTTTGATCCGGATCAGCTCGTCGAGCATTTCATCGGTCGTGGTAATCGTCTTGGTGTTCGCCGAGAAGGCACGCTGGGTCACGATCATGTTGGTGAATTCTTCACCGAGATCGACGTTCGACCCTTCAAGGGCGGATGCCACAACGTTACCCGCACCGTTCAGGCCCGGTTCACGCAGCAGATAGTCACCCGATTCACGTGTCTGGCGATAAACGTTACCAGTGTGGTTTTCCATTTCATCGGGCGCCTCGAAGGTGGCGATTGCCAGCTTGTAGACCGGGCGTTTCACACCGTTGGCGAATTCGACTTGCAGGAAGCCTTCTTCGGTCAGGGCGTAGTTCACCATGGTCCCGGCCTGTGCGCCGTTCTGGTTGATGAAGTGGGTGGTGTAATTGACAAGGTTACCGTTTGCATCGGCACCGGCAGCGAACTGCGTGATACCGTTACCAAGGCCGATGGTCCCGAAATCAAGGCTGAAGGTACTGTCATCGGCACCATTGGTCCATTCCGCAGAAATATCGGCATCGTCAAGGTCACCGGTCGTGCCGACAGTTACACCGCCGATGGTTGCTGCAACACCGGTAAAGGTCTGAAGGTTGCCCGACCCGTCAAAGGTGATGATACCGGCCTGAATAAGACCGTTCGGGTGATCTGTCGCGTCGAGTTCACCAGCTGTGGTGTTGCCGGTCAGCTCAAAGCCCCAGCGGTTCTGACCAAGTTTCACGACCTGAAGGTTGACCGTATGGGCCGAACCCAGCGAGTCATAAATCGTGACAGGCATGGTGTTGTCTTCGGCAACAGTGCCGGTTGCAAGGTTACCAGCAACATAGGTCGGTGCCAGGGTGCCCGGCACACCCGGAACCGTGATGCCGGTTGCACTGAACGGCGTGCCGGTCACGTTGGCAAAGGTCACGCCCTGATCGGCAAAGGCCGCCGTCAGGGTCAGGGTATCGTTGGTGCCGGTTGTGGTGGTTGTCGCATTGATCCCGGTCACGGCACTGATGGCAGCGGCCAGATCTTCAAGCGTGTCACCGGTACTGATCGTGATGTTGGTTGTCGTACCGTTATGGGTGATGCTGAACTGGTCACCGTTGTTGATACCGGCAAGGGTGGTCAGGTCGGTGGTGTCATAGTCGATACCGGTCGTGGTCGAGGTGGCGGTGCCACCTGTCACAGCGGTTTCGTCAGCGTTAAGGTTCGCACCAAACTCGATCGACGTCGTCGAAGCCGCAGCCGTCAGGATCGAGTTGATGTCGAGAACCTGAAGATCCGTAACAGCCGAGCTGTTTGATGTCGTGGTGTTACCATTTGCATCAAGAAGCGTACCTTCACGGTCGGTTGCCCAACCCTGAACATAGTAGCCCGCCGTATTGCGCAGATAGCCGTCATCATCAGGCTTGAAGTCACCGGCGCGGGTAAAGAACAGTTCGTCATTCGTGCCCGGGTTCGCATTATCGCGGACGATAAAGAAACCGTCGCCGGAAATTGCGGCCGCCGTGGTCGATGACGTTGCCTGAAGCAAGCCCTGCTTGCTGATCAGGGCAGTCGGGTGGAACAAGACACCGCCCGGGGTGTAACGGGTGTTGGTGGCGGATTCAGTCACCAGGGTCGAAAAACGACCAACCGTACCCTTGTACCCGATGGTATTAAGGTTCGAGATGTTGTCCGAAATGACGCCCAGGTTCTGTGACTGCGCGTTCAGGCCGGATACACCGGAAATCATTGCACCAAAAAGGCTCATTTTTCTTCTCCTGCACTTACAGGGTGTTGATCAAAATCGGAAGAAAGCCCTCAGGCTGCTTCGTCCTGTTCGTCACTTCCGGTATCATTGCCGCCAGTGTTCGTATCTGTAGAGCTCGCACCCAGCTTGACGTTGGTAAGGGTGGAGAACGGTACAGAGACGTCACCAATGCGGAGATAGATGTCGCTATCGTCGATATCGACACTATCGACAGACCCGATGATGCCAATGGCAACAGATGCAGGTTTGCCTTTGTCAGTCTGGAATGTGTCGCCGTTTGCGGCCATCGGCTTGAGAACCAGGGTATAAGCCCCGGCTGCCTGTTCGACGCCGCTATTGTTTTTGCCGTCCCAGGTAAAGGACTGCAGGCCGGACACGTCGGTAAGTTCTTCGGAATAGATGGTTTTGCCGCTCTGATCCTGAATCTGCAGTTGCAGACGCGGAACTTCGGGCGAAACGTTGTATTTGTATTTCAGCTCGCCGCCTTCTTCGAGCCAGTTGGTATCACCAACGGCTTCGATTTCGGCCCCGACATAGGACAGGGCAGAAAGCTGACGCTGCTGACTTTGCATCGCAATCAGGTCTTCGAGGTTCTTGTTGCTCTGGATACCCTGTTCAACCTGGGCGAACTGGCTCAGCTGGTCGGTGAATTTATCACTTTCCATCGGCGAGGTCGGGTCCTGGTTCTTGAGCTGGGTGGTCAGAAGCGTCAGAAACGTATCAAAGTTCTGCGCAAGCTGGCTTGCCGAGCTGCTGGACGCGGCGTTGGTATCGCTTTGGGACAGACCAACGTTGGTTAGGGATGAAATGGCCATGGGAAGTTCCCTCTACCTTTCCTAGATCCGAATATCGACAAGGCCGTTGGGATTGATCCCATAGCCAATGCCAACATGTTCGGCGAGTTCGGCTCCGCTCAGGATGTCGCCATCGCCCGGGCTGCTGCCCTGGTTGGCGGTCATCCGAGATTGGCTCTGGCCTTCCTGACCCCGGCCACCTTGATCTCTGTGTTCAAAGGTGAAGCTCTGACTGTCTGCATTCAGGCCGGCATCCTTAAGAGCCTGCTGCAATGCACGGGAATCCTGGCGCAACATGTCCAGTGTTTCGCGTGTATCTGCCTGAATGACACCCTGGATACGGCCATCGTGGCCGATCTCCATTTTCACATCCACCCGCCCGAGATGTTCAGGGCGAAGCTGGACCGAAATTTTATCAACACCGTCACTGGCGGCGTTTTTGATCGACACGGCAACCTGCTGCTGGACCTGCTGGGCGGGGGCCTGACGCGCGGTCTGTGCGGTTTGGCCACCGGTATTGGTCTGATGCAGGCTGTTGGTGCTGTTGAGCTGTCCCGGCGCGGTCTGGGCGGTTGCTTCGCTTGCGCCGGCTGCTGTTACCGTGCCATTTGCAGCGGCATTCGCCTGTGCCTGCGGGCTGCCAGCTGCATTTTGCATGTTCTGGGCACCGGCTGCTGCGGCCATGGCTTGCTGTGCTGCCTGTGCAGTTTGTGCCGGGTTGGTTGCGGTTGACTGTGCACCATTGGCGTTTGCCGACTGGCCATTGACCGTTGCGTTGGTGATGCCTGTTGCGTCGGTTTTGGCTTTGCCATCGGCGCTCATTGCATCAACAATGCGCGACAGGAATTTATCAGACGAGACATCATCACCGGCGGTCGTATCCACGCCATTCATCGCCATTTTTGCCGATGAAGCGGCGGCCGGCTGCGAGAGTGCTGTTGAACTCATCAGACCGTCGGTCGTGCCATCGCTGGCAGCGGCATTGGCGGCCATTCCCGGATTGACCTGACCGTTTGCCGGTGTGCCGTTCTGGCCGTTGGTGCCGGCATTTGCATTAATTGATTGCGATGCGGCGGCCTGTGCTTTGGCCAGATCAATCGCCTGCTGGGATCCCGGAAGCGGGACGGTCTGGGCGGGCTGATTGGGATCGGTTACGGCAAGCTCGACCTGGGTGTCGTCACCTTCGGCAGTTTCTTTATCGCCAGCGGCAGATTTTCCATCTTCCGACGGTGCGCCATCATCATCAGAGGCCGCGACATTTTCGTCAGAAGGCTGATCGCTATCAGCGCTTTGGGTTTGATCCTCAGCGCGGTCGGCATCGCGGCTGCCGGTATCGACATCGCGATTGTCATCGGCCTTGCGATCATCGGTTTTGCCATGATCGTCGCGGTCATTGCGCTCTGCGCGCATCGGTTCATCATCGCGTTTGTCATCGGAACGTGATGCACTTTTGGCATCGTCATTTTCAATGCTGCGATCGGCATGCCTGTCTGCGCGGCTATCGTCCCAGGTGCTCTGGGCAGATTTTGCCGTGTCATATTTGATCTGGCTTTTGCGCTCCGACCAGTTTTCCGTGATCGATGCCATGACATCGCCAAAGCCCGAACCCGCACTTTCACTGGCGGTTGAGCCCGGAATGGAGATGGTTGGCATGGTGCTGTTTGTAATCGCAGAGCTGTTCATGACCTTGGTCCTTTTGGAAACAGTGTCAGAACATGTGCAAGCGCCGGGCCAGTTTCGGGCGTTAACAAATTGTATAGAATTTCAGCGCCTTAGCGGGCTGTTGCCGACAGGGGAAATTTTTGCCCGACCTGTCTATCCCCCGGGACCGGGCAAAAATGATCCTGTTTCGGGAAGGCCGCAACGAATGGCTTGGCTCAGACATGCAAAAGGCCCCGACAAATATGTCGGGGCCTTTATGCGGGTCAGATGACCAAATTCGGTTCCGCTTTGCGGATCAGGCAGAAATTGACAGGCCCGATTTTGCCGGTGCCGGGGCTTCTTCGGTGCTCGATGCCGTATCCGGTGCTTCGATCTGTTCGGATGCGGCGGGTGCCGGGCGGTCTTGCTGGGCAATCATGATGGCCTGACGCAGTTCGCCTTCGCTTTTTTCAGCCAAGGCAGCCCAGGAATCACGAAGCGGTGTCAGAAGACGGGCGACTTCATCGGCAGGTGCCGGGTCATTCTTGCGATCAACATCCATCAAGCGGATCAGGCAATGCGCATAAAGGCGCTCCAGATTGGCGGCGATTTCGCCACCCTGTTCCATATCCAGCGTATTTGAAAGATGGGCAATCAGTTCCTGTGCGCTGCAATTGGCGTTGCAGCGCCCCTGAATGTCGTTGCGCTCAATCGCGTTCTTTGCCTCTTGCAAGCGCGACAGGGTCTTTTCGAACAGCATATACACCATCTTGGCGGGTGAAGCTGTATTGACCTGCTGGTGCTTGTACGTTTGGGCGGCGTGTTCATTCATGCGACACTCCTTGGTATGCGACGCGTCTCTTTAGTGTGCATGTATGGCATGGAAAAGTTAACTACTATCTTTACCTGCAGCCATCAATTCGTCGAGAGAGCTCTGAATGTTCTTCATCCGTGCGAGGGCAGATTCCATCGCAATGAACTGATCCATCAGGACTTCTCGCTGTCGGGAGAGGCGGTCGTCGATCCGCTCAACTTTTTCGTCATAGGACGTGTTTTGCGTTTCGAGATCCGAAATTGCCTGGGTCAATGTGCCGTTTTCATCATCCAGGATTGAGTCGAGTTCAAAATAGAACTGCGCACCAATACCAACAGATGTGGTCACAGTAGCCGTGTCGTTTGCCAGACCATCGCCACCATAAATCAGGCGAAGACCATCGGCTGTACGAATGCTGTTCCCGGTCACAACGGCGTTTTTGCCCGTCGTGGTCACGCCATCAACCGTGATGTCATAGGTCACACTGGTGATGGCGCCGCCGGACGCATTGATGTTGAAATCATAGGTCGCGGCATTGGTTTTGTTGCTAAAGCCGGTCATGGTGACGTCGGAATTGTTCGATTTCCCGCGGAACAGGAACAGTTCCATCACCTCATCGGGCTCATTGAGCAGGGCCGCATTCAGAGCTGCTTCATCGACTTCGATGGTTTTGCTGACAAGCGGGTCCTCGTTCGAGCCATAGGCCACGAAATCCAGACCGATTTCAGCCAGTACCGAATAGTCATCCTTGCCCGCACGGTCGGTTACACCATTGGCAAAGGAGCCGGCAATCTGCTGAAGTGCGGACTCAATGCTTTTGACAGACGTATTGCCAAGCAGAATCGCGTCTTCGGATGCTTCGCCGGTGGTCGGATCGACAAAGGTCTTTTCGTTGATAAAGGTCTGAACCGCGTTATAGGCATCGACGAAGTCAAGGATTGCCGTTTTCGCCTGGTTCAGGTCCTGTTCGATCTCGATCGTGATTTCGGTGCCCGGTTCGGCATCATAAAGGCTGATGGTCAGGCCATCGATCAGATCGGAAAATTCGTTGGTGCCACGGGTAACGGTAATGCCGTCAAGGGTGATGGAGGCATCATTGCCATCATCAATCACATTGGCTGCGTTGATCGTGGTCGGATCGGTCAGAACACCCAGACTTTGCAGGACGTTACCGGTATCGTCACTAAAGGACATCCGGTTATCAACGCCTTCTTCGGTCGAGGTGAAGATGATCGTGCTTTCGGTCGCTGAAACCTTGATAACAGACGCTTGAACGCCGGTGGTGTCCTTGACGTTGTTGATCTTGTCGCGAATATCCTGAAGCGTATCGCCAGCCGAAACCGTGATCGACGAACTGCCCACACCACCGGTAACGGTGAAGCTGCCGGTGCCGGTAAGACCGGTGACGTCTGCGCTTGCCGCGACGGCCTGGGTATCACTGGACAGTTTGTGCTTGCTTGCGACATCGACGATTTCGAACTTATAGCTTCCGGTCGCCGCTGCATTGGTCGCGGTAACCCCCATCAGGGAGCCGGCGTCGCTGCCGTTCGAGGCGGCGAAAATCTGTTTTGCTTCGAAGATGTTCTTCGATTTGTCGAAACTGGTCGCACCATAAAGGTTCGCCATGGAATCCTTGAGCGTACCAACAAGGGTTTGCAGCTCTTTCAGGGCGGCAATTTTTTCGTCGTTTGCTTCGATGCGTTTTTCAAGATTGTCCGCAGGAATACGACGGGCAGCAATCATCTGGTCGACGGTGTCGACGAAATCGATGTTGGATGAGCCGCCAGACAACTGGACGCGGCCGTTATCGCCAACATAGATGTTATTTAAATTCAAGCTGCTCATTGGTTTAGCTCCTTGGGCGCGCCCGGTCGATTTTGCCTATGTGCGGACGTATCTGTCCGAAATGTTTGCAAAAACCGTGCCTGATGTGCCCGCTGGTCCCGTTAAATTTCTTCGTCCACGAAGCTGCCAAGATATTCGCGCATCTGGGAAAACAGTTGCTGCAACTCTTTGGACGGGATTTCACGCAGGACATCGCCGCTTACGCGATCGGTAACCTTTGCGACAACACGACCGGTGTCCTGGTTAAAGTTCAGCTCGACACGTGCCGATCCGTCAGCGACATCAGGCAGATCAAGACTTGCCAGTGCGTCCTGCAATTCCTTGGGAACAGCAGACTGCTTTTCTGCCGACTTCGCAGCAGTGCTTGCCGCGGTCGTGTCGATTTTCGGGGCAGGTGCAGGCGACGCAGCAGCGTAACTGCTGCCCGCTGAACCCGGTGAACTATAACTGTTGTTTACAACTTCCATTTTCCTAAGCTCCTAAGCCGCCATCCTGTGACAGCAGGATGTCTTGTTGAATTACAAAGGCAATCCAACATGGACGTGCCCAAGTGAGACAGCGTGCTTACTGCAACAGACGCAGCAAATTCTGCGGCATCTGGTTTGCCTGCGCAAGCATTGCTACACCGGACTGAACAAGGATCTGCTTGGAGGTGAAGGCGGTCATCTCGGCCGCAACATCAAGGTCAAGCAGGGTCGAACGGGCGGATTCAGTGTTTTCCTGCGTGGTTGCAAGGTTCTGTCCCGCAAAGTCCAGACGGTTCTGGGATGTACCCACGGCTGCACGTGCGCGCTGCAGATCGTCAATCGCGCGGGTGACAACTTCAACCGAAGACTGCGCATTGGCCGCGGTGCTGATCGCGGTCGCGCCAAGGTCCTGCAACGATGTCTGGGTTCCCAGCGCACCGGCACCCAGCGTATCGGAATCAACCGCGTTCAGGGTGATCGAAAGACGGTCATTTGCGGTGTTGCCACCACCGACCTGGAATTCGATGGAACTCTGAAGCTGCTGACCGTTATCGGCTGCCATGGATACGATGTTGCCGGTTGCAGAGTTGATGCCGCTCGCGCCAAATGTTGTATCGGTGCCAAAGTCGGATGCGCCGGTATTGTCAGCGCGAATAGCAGCAACAGACGTCGAGAAGTTGGTGTTGACTGTGAAAGTCAGACCCAGCTCGTCAAAATTAAGCGTCGCATTTCCGCCGGCGGCAATTGCAGTCGTGCCACCGGTTCTGAAGTCCGTGATATCAATTGATTGCGTGCGATCAGCGGCGCCATCAATAAGGCTGGTGACGGTCATAATGACCTGGTCGCCTACGCCGTAATTTATATTCACTTCAAAACTGTTGTCAGTGACTGTGTTGGTATTGGCATCAGTCGCCCAGTAATTGTTGTCGGTGATGGCAAAATTGTCAAAACCGTTCACGGGGACGAGGGCCTGACCTTGCTGGCCGGCTGCCAGATCACCGAACTCAAACGCCACATCGCCACCGTCCCCCAGCAGCTGGATGCCGTTGAAGTTGGTCGATGATGCGATACGGTCGATTTCTTCACGCAACTGAACAAATTCATCGTTCAGGAAGCCGCGCTCGGTGTCGGAAAGGTTGCCAGAGGATGCCTGAACAGCCAGCGTTTTCATACGCACAAGGATGTTATCGATGGTTGCCATGCCGCCATCGGCGATCTGGAGCATCGAGTTGGCCTGGCCAACGTTAACAGAAGCGGTTTTAAGGGCCTCGGTCGTCGCATTCAAGCGGGCGCCAATGGCCATGGAAGCTGCGTCATCGCGCGCGGAAACCACACGCGTACCGGACGACAATTTCGACAGCGAACGGGTCGCCATCGTGTCAGAAGCCGAAAGGTTACGGTGTGCTACGTTCGCAGCATAGTTCGAAATAATATTAAGAGCCATGACGCATCTCCTACTTGGACAGCTCTGAACAACATCTTGCTGTTCGTATCCGGCACATTTGCCAGAACTGCTTTTGCTGTCCTACATGGCAACAAAAGCGAAACTACAGGTAAGATGAAATATACTTTTAGGTTAGTTGCCTGTCCAGTGAAAAATTAATCTGTAGTTAATCATAAAAAACAAAAGGTTAGTGGGCGGAAAAATATTGACCGATTGGCAAAGTCGCAGATTGCAAGGCGAATCCGAGCTGGATTTACTCGGGTGCTGTATGCTGCAATGCAGGAGACGTCATTCGTATAGGTATGCTTGTGGCTGTTCTGGTTGTGGGTACTGTGTCGTGCGGTTGCAGTCGGTTTACAATTTCGAGGCAAGCAGCAGGGCAGTTTCGTATTCGGTGATGGTGTGACGTCAACGGGGCGCGAGGGGCGAGGAGCTGTAGTCGTTCCCTGCGGAGCTCATGCGCGCCAAGGCCAGAAGGTGGTGTTGGTCACCACGAAATAAAAAAAGGCGGCCAACAGGCCGCCTTTTCGTGAATTTTCAGGTCGCCAGGATTACTGGAGCAGACGCAGCAGGTTCTGCGGCATCTGGTTTGCCTGTGCGAGCATGGCCACACCGGACTGAACCAGGATCTGCTTGGAGGTGAAAGCGGTCATTTCCGCAGCCACGTCAAGGTCAAGCAGGGTGGAACGTGCCGATTCAGTGTTTTCCTGCGTGGAAGCAAGGTTCTGACCAGCAAAGTCCAGACGGTTCTGCGAGGTACCAACCGCAGCACGTGCGCGCTGCAAGTCGTCAATCGCACGGGTAACAACTTCAACAGTGTTCTGAGCAGCAGCAGCAGTTGCAATGTCAACAGTTGCGGCATTCAGAGCTGTTTCAGTGCCACCAACGCCGGTTCCAAGAGATCCGGAGTCAACAGATGTCAGACTGATCGACAGGCGGTCGTTTGCGGTGTTACCGCCACCAACCTGGAACTCGATGCTGTTTGCCAGCTGCTGACCGTTGTCGGCTGCCATGGTGACGACGTTACCGGCGGCAGAGTCAAGGCCCGAGCCATTGAAGTCCGTGTCGGTGCCGAAGTCGGATGCGCCAGTGTTATCAGCGCGGATTGCAGCGACCGAAGCCGAGAAGTTGGTGTTAACCGTGAAGCTCAGACCAAGTTCGTCAAAGTTCAGGGTTGCGCTTTCGCCTGCGCCAACTGCTGTGGTGCCGGCCGTCCGGAAGTCGGTCACGTCGATCGACTGGGAGCGGTCAGCGGCGCCATCAATGGTGCTGGTGACGGTCATGATGACCTGGTCGCCGGCGCCGTAATTGATGTTCACAGTGAAGCTGTTATCGGTCACGCCGCCTGCGTTGGCGTCCGTTGCCCAGTAGTTGTTGTCGGTGATGGCAAAGTTGTCAAAGCCGTTCACCGGAACAAGGGCTTCACCGCCTTGACCGGCAGCAAGGTCGCCGAACTCGATAGCAACATCGCCACCATTACCCAACAGCTGAATGCCGTTGAAGTTGGTGGAAGATGCGATACGGTCGATCTCGTCACGCAGTTCGGTGAATTCGTCGTTCAGGAAGCCGCGTTCGGTATCGGACAGGTTGCCCGAAGAAGACTGAACAGCCAGCGTCTTCATACGAACCAGGATGTCATCGATGGTTGCCATGCCGCCATCGGCGATCTGGAGCATCGAGTTGGCCTGACCAACGTTAACCGTTGCCGTTTTGAGTGCCTGGGTGGTTGCGTTCAGACGTGCGCCGATGGCCATGGAGGCGGCATCGTCACGTGCGGAAACAACACGGGTACCAGAAGACAGTTTCGACAGCGAACGGGTCGCCATCTCGTCAGATGCGGTGAGGTTACGGTGCGCAACGTTGGCAGCGTAGTTCGAAATGATATTGAGAGCCATTTTTCATCTTCCTACTTGGAATGAGTGCTGAAACGACATGTAACAGCAGAATGGAACCCTGAAGTTCTTCTTGAACAACATTTATGGGAACCGTGTCAGATATTGATAATCGAATTTCTTTTGTCGTCTACAAAAAAATCAAACGACAGCTGATAATGATGTTAAATAATTGAAAATAAATAAATAAATTTTGAAGAACGAGGTCGCGTAAATCGAGTTTCTCTGCTCGTAGGGCGGGATCAAGCCGAATCGAAGACACTCGAACCTATAGTTTTTCAACGGCCATTTCTTTGCCTGGCGTAGAATGGTCGGGATGCCCTGTGACGGCGACCGTGTGGAATGAGTGGCCTTCGATAGGTGGTAAAGAAAAGGCGGCCAACAGGCCGCCTTTTCGTGAATTTTCAAGTCGCCAGGATTACTGGAGCAGACGCAGCAGGTTCTGCGGCATCTGGTTTGCCTGTGCGAGCATGGCCACACCGGACTGAACCAGGATCTGCTTGGAGGTGAAAGCGGTCATTTCCGCAGCCACGTCAAGGTCAAGCAGGGTGGAACGTGCTGATTCAGTGTTTTCCTGCGTGGAAGCAAGGTTCTGACCAGCAAAGTCCAAGCGGTTCTGCGAGGTACCAACTGCAGCACGTGCGCGCTGCAAGTCGTCAATCGCACGGGTAACAACTTCAACGGTGTTCTGGGCAGCAGCAGCAGTTGCAATGTCAACAGTTGCGTCATTCAGGGCTGTTTCAGTGCCACCAACGCCGGTTCCAAGGGATCCGGAGTCAACAGATGTCAGACTGATCGACAGGCGGTCGTTTGCGGTGTTACCGCCACCAACCTGGAACTCGATGCTGTTTGCCAACTGCTGACCGTTGTCAGCTGCCATGGTGACGACGTTACCGGCAGCAGAGTCAAGGCCCGAGCCATTGAAGTCGGTGTCGGTGCCGAAGTCGGATGCGCCGGTGTTATCTGCGCGGACGGTCGCAACCGAAGCCGAGAAGTTGGTGTTAACCGTGAAGCTCAGACCAAGTTCGTCAAAGTTCAGGGTTGCGCTTTCACCTGCTCCAATCGCCGTGGTGCCACCCGTCCGGAAGTCGGTCACGTCGATCGACTGGGTACGGTCAGCTGCGCCATCAATGGTGCTGGTGACGGTCATGATGACCTGGTCGCCGGCGCCGTAATTGATATTAACCTCGAAGCTGTTATCGGTCACGCCGCCTGCGTTGGCGTCCGTTGCCCAGTAGTTGTTGTCGGTGATGGCAAAGTTGTCAAAGCCGTTCACCGGAACAAGCGCTTCACCGCCCTGACCGGCAGCAAGGTCGCCGAACTCGATAGCGACATCGCCACCGTCACCCAGCAGCTGAATGCCGTTGAAGTTGGTGGAAGATGCGATACGGTCGATCTCGTCACGCAGTTCGGTGAATTCGTCGTTCAGGAAGCCGCGTTCGGTATCGGACAGGTTGCCCGAAGAAGACTGAACAGCCAGCGTCTTCATGCGAACCAGGATGTCATCGATGGTTGCCATGCCGCCGTCAGCGATCTGCAGCATCGAGTTGGCCTGACCAACGTTAACCGTTGCCGTTTTAAGCGCCTGGGTGGTTGCGTTCAGACGAGCGCCGATGGCCATGGAAGCGGCATCGTCACGTGCGGAAACAACGCGGGTACCAGAAGACAGTTTGGACAGCGAACGGGTCGCCATCTCGTCAGATGCGGAAAGGTTACGGTGCGCAACGTTTGCAGCGTAGTTCGAAATGATATTAAGAGCCATTTTATCTCTCCTACTTGGATAGCTCATAGTGGCATTGCCACCATAAATTTTCGGCCTCTTGCCGAAAGCGGACTTGAAGATCTTCCTGATCAGACGGGTCCATTCGAGTAGTCTTAATATACGTAAGTATGTGTATCCTGTCCAGAAGATTCTTTAGTGTAATCTAATTTAATAATTTCAATTGGTTATTATGATTTTTGCAGTCTTGCCTTTCAGGGCTGCAGTTGTTTGTCGCCCGAAATAGCAAGGGCGCCTTCAATTTGGCGAATCCATTTTTCGGCTTTTCATAATGAAAAAGGCGATCCGAAGACCGCCTTTTATCAATGCATTTCAAGTCGCCAGGATTACTGGAGCAGACGCAGCAGGTTCTGCGGCATCTGGTTTGCCTGTGCGAGCATGGCCACACCGGACTGAACCAGGATCTGCTTGGAGGTGAAGGCGGTCATTTCCGCAGCCACGTCAAGGTCAAGCAGGGTGGAGCGTGCCGATTCAGTGTTTTCCTGCGTGGAAGCAAGGTTCTGACCAGCAAAGTCCAAGCGGTTCTGCGAGGTACCAACTGCAGCACGTGCGCGCTGCAAATCGTCAATCGCCCGGGTAACAACTTCAACAGTGTTCTGAGCGGCAGCAGCAGTTGCAATATCAACAGTTGCGTCATTCAGGGCTGTTTCAGTGCCACCAACGCCGGTTCCAAGAGATCCGGAGTCAACAGATGTCAGACTGATCGACAGGCGGTCATTCGCGGTGTTACCGCCCCCGACCTGGAACTCGATGCTGTTTGCCAACTGCTGGCCATTGTCAGCTGCCATGGTGACGACGTTACCAGCAGCAGAGTCAAGGCCCGAGCCATTGAAGTCGGTGTCGGTGCCGAAGTCGGATGCGCCGGTGTTATCAGCACGGATTGCAGCGACCGAAGCCGAGAAGTTGGTGTTAACCGTGAAGCTCAGACCAAGTTCGTCAAAGTTCAGGGTTGCACTTTCGCCTGCGCCAATCGCCGTGGTGCCGGACGTCCGGAAGTCGGTCACGTCGATCGACTGGGTACGGTCAGCGGCGCCATCAATGGTGCTGGTGACGGTCATGATGACCTGGTCGCCTGCGCCATAATTGATGTTCACGGTGAAGCTGTTATCGGTAACGCCACCGGAGTTGGCATCCGTTGCCCAATAGTTGTTGTCGGTGATGGCAAAGTTGTCAAAGCCGTTCACGGCAACAAGGGCTTCACCGCCCTGACCGGCAGCAAGGTCGCCGAACTCGATAGCGACATCGCCACCATTACCCAGCAGCTGAATGCCGTTGAAGTTGGTGGAGGATGCGATACGGTCGATCTCGTCACGCAGTTCGGTGAATTCGTCGTTCAGGAAGCCGCGTTCGGTATCGGACAGGTTGCCCGAAGAAGACTGAACAGCCAGCGTCTTCATACGAACCAGGATATCATCGATGGTTGCCATGCCGCCATCGGCGATCTGGAGCATCGAGTTGGCCTGACCAACGTTAACCGTTGCCGTTTTAAGTGCCTGGGTGGTTGCGTTCAGACGTGCGCCGATGGCCATGGAGGCGGCATCGTCACGTGCGGAAACAACACGGGTACCAGAAGACAGTTTCGACAGCGAACGGGTCGCCATCTCGTCAGATGCGGAAAGGTTACGGTGCGCAACGTTCGCAGCGTAGTTCGAAATGATATTGAGAGCCATATTGTAACTCCTACATGGATAGCTCTGGTGGACATGTCCACCAAAAGAGTCTGGCAAGCGCCAGTGCTGCAATTGCAGCCTGCGCAGTCATCCTGACTGCACTAAGCAAAGCCTAGCTTTATCATGCTATACTTAAGGTTGATGTGTTGTCTATGAAAAACTTAAGCAACCATTAATGGGTACTTTTGATCATTAATCATGAAAATGAAAAAGGGGGCGGTTATGACCGCCCCCTTTGTAAGGTCGATTAAGACTAAGTACGATGTTATCCCTGCAGCAGACGCAGCAGGTTCTGCGGCATCTGGTTTGCCTGTGCGAGCATGGCCACACCGGACTGAACCAGGATCTGCTTGGAGGTGAAGGCGGTCATTTCCGCGGCCACATCAAGGTCCAGCAGGGTGGAGCGTGCCGATTCAGTATTTTCCTGCGTGGACGCAAGGTTCTGACCGGCAAAGTCCAGACGGTTCTGATAGGTGCCGATATTGGCGCGTGCGCGTTGCAGGTCGTCAATTGCACGTCCGATAACTTCAACAGCACTTTGTGCATTTGCAGCAGTATCGATCGCGTTGTCGGTAAGATCTGCAATAGAGTCCTGTGTGCCGGCGGAACCGGACCCAAGAGTCTCAGAGTCGACCGCGGTAAACGAAATTGCCAGACGATCATTTGCCGTATTGCCAGCGCCAACCTGGAAGTCGACGGTTTGTTGCAATTGCTGGCCGTTGTCGGCCGCCATGGTGACGACGTTGCCAGCAGCAGAGTCAAGGCCCGAGCCATTGAAGTCCGTGTCGGTGCCAAAGTCGGATGCGCCGGTGTTGTCAGCGCGGATTGCAGCGACCGAAGCCGAGAAGTTGGTGTTGACCGTAAAGGTCAGGCCGAGTTCATCGAAGTTCAGTGTCGCATTGTCACCGGCACCGATCGCGGTCGTTCCACCCGTGCGGTAATCAGTGATATCGATCGACTGGGTGCGGTCAGCGGCGCCATCAATGGTGCTGGTGACGGTCATGATGACCTGGTCGCCAGCGCCGTAATTGATATTGACCTCGAAGCTGTTATCGGTCACGCCGCCTGCGTTGGCGTCCGTTGCCCAGTAGTTGTTGTCGGTGATGGCAAAGTTGTCGAAGCCGTTCACCGGAACAAGGGCTTCACCACCCTGACCGGCAGCAAGGTCGCCGTATTCAAGTGCAACGTCACCACCATCACCGAGCAACTGAATGCCGTTGAAGTTGGTGGAGGAGGCGATACGGTCGATTTCCTCGCGCAGCTGAACGAATTCGTCGTTCAGGAAGCCGCGTTCGGTGTCCGACAGGTTGCCGGACGATGCCTGAACGGCCAGCGTTTTCATGCGCACAAGGATGTTGTCGATGGTTGCCATGCCGCCATCTGCAATCTGCAGCATCGAGTTGGCCTGGCCGACGTTAACCGTTGCCGTTTTAAGTGCCTGTGTCGTTGCATTCAGTCGGGCGCCAATCGCCATCGACGCTGCATCGTCACGTGCGGAAACAACACGGGTACCAGAAGAAAGCTTTGCAAGCGACCGTGTCGCCATCGTGTCCGAATTGGTCAAGTTGCGATGGGCGACGTTCGCTGCATAGTTGGAAATAATATTGAGAGCCATTTTTTTCCTCCTACACGGATAAGACTGAATGGCCCGGCCATTCGATCTCTCGGCTACATTGCCTTGTGGAACATCAAAGCAATGCGCGTGCCAGTTATGCTAGGCAAAAATTACAGGTCATGCTGCACGGAGTATTTTTCATTCGGCAGAATATGCTGCCAGGCGACCTGACGGCCGGTATCGACAAGAATGGGGGCGCGCAGGTTGGTTGACATCGTGATGCCCTGGCCGCCCGGTGCGCTGCGGATCGTCACAACCATCAGAATGGCCATGTCCGCGCTGTCAATCGCCAGGCTTTTTTGCGCATTCGTAAGGTCTTTTTCAGCGTAAACGCCGCTTTCCATATTATAGGGTGCGACGATGAAGGACAGATTGGCGTCCGTCAGGCTTTGATACAGTTTGAACTGATCAAGCGACGTGTTCGGGATATTCGCCAGACCGAAGACATGATGTTCAGGAAAGCCAAGAAGGCCAACCGGCATATAAATGCCCTTGTCCCAACTGAATTCGATATCGCCAAAGCGTGTTTCCACTGTGACGGATTCAGGTGTTCCGTTTTCGGCGACGTTTTCGGTATCCATTCCCGTTATACTCCGGCGGTCGAAAAGTTCTGTCTGCTTGCACGTTATGCGCTATTAAGCGGACAAAACAGTTAAAGAAGCAATTAAATATCGAGGCCCAGCCCCCATTAACATGCTTGCAATGGCAGATCAGAATTCAAAAGATGCTTCAGGCAAGATATCAGAAAGATCGCATTCTTTCAAAAACTTGCAATTGAATGTTCCCCCGAATTCCCCGTCATTTCAAAGAACAACCGCACTTTTCGAAACCTTTGCCACCATCCGTGAACCCGGAATGATTGCCCGGATGCCGTGAAACGGTGGCATGTTTTCGAAAATAGCGGTTGTCATCACATTCATGTTAATGAGGTCTGACCCGTTGAATAATCAACGCAAATAGTTAGCCAAAGATAAATCTGACGCCCGCGAAATGGCAATAAAGCTTGCCTGCAGGGCAGTTTCATACTGCGACAGTTCGGCAAGGGTCAGCGGCACGTCAACAGTTTCAATGTCACTGATTGCCTGGGCAGCAAAAACCTTGAAGTCCTGATGGCGTGTTTCAAACCGTTCGACATTGGCGATATCAAGCCCGATCTGGCCCTGAACGTTGGGCAGATCGTTGATGGCTTCGTTGATAAAGCCGATCGCAACCGTCATTGCATCCTGATCTTCGGTGCCGGCTGCAATACCAAGCCCCTGAATCAGTTTCTGGAATGCAGGATTGTCGGCCAGAATACCGTAAGAGACGTTGTATTGTTCATCGACACGCACTTCGAGGATTTGCTTGTCGCCATCATAATAATCGGCATCCGGACGCGGGTTCGGGATCTTTTCCATCCCCAGTTTGGTCAGGAAATCACCCGCACCGCTTTCGGTGATCGTGATTGTCCCGTTGCCGACATTTTCGATATTGAGCAACGGATTGCCTTCACCGCCAAAACCGCGCAGCGATGCAATCGCGCCATTGGTCGTGACACTGTTGATGGCATCGAGAATATCGTCAATGTCATCGGTCGCAGCGTTATAGTTGACGTTGGTTGTGACACTGTTGCCGTCAACATCGGTGCTGACGATCTGAAGCTGTCCGGTGGTAACGCCAAGTGCGGCAAGGGTCGTCGTGCCGGTCAGCGCAACGTCAAGGTTGCTCATATAGTTGTCGGGCGCGCCGATCTTGTCGATATCGACAGCCGGGTCTTCGGAACGGCCACCGGCAAACAAATAGCGCCCGTCAAGATTGGTATTGAGCAGGTTGGCGATCTGCTGCAAGGCCTGTTCGGCCTCGTCCATGATGTTGACGTCGTCGGCCTGCTGGGCCGAACTTGCCTGAATAAGCAGCGTCTTCATCTGGGTTGCAATTTCCAGCATGCTGTCAACAGCTGTTTCCATGCTTTGCAAACGCAGCTTGGCCTGTGTCGTGTTGCGCAGATACTGCTCGGTACGGGTATATTCGCCCTCAAGATTGAGCAGGCGCTGCGCACTGTCGGCAATACCGGCATAGTCGCGCGATTTATAACCGCTCGATGCCTGGTTCTGCAAATCCGTTACCTTGGCCGCGTTCCGGATGGCCAGATCCGACAACAAGGTATGGTTTGTATAGGTTGCGACACGAGATACCATGATATCCTCACTTTATAAGCCGCAGTTTAAACTGCATTGAGCAATGCATCAAACATTTCATCAACCGTAGAGATCACCTGGGCTGATGCTGTATAGGCGCGCTGGAAGATGATGAGGTCTGACATCTCTTCATCAAGGTTGACGCCTGCTTCGTTCTGGATGCGGGTGCTCAGATCCGTGACCAGTCCGGACTGGAATTCATAGGAGCTTTCAGCCACCTTGGTCTTGGTCGCAGCGGTTGCAACGATGCCGGCTGCATAATCGGTCAGCGACGTGCGCTCACCAGACAGACCGTCGGTTGCTTCGAAATCGATATCGGTGCGTTCAAAGGCGTGGCTTAGCGAAAGGGCCGCGCTGTTGTCGCCTTCATGGACACCGAACTGAATGCCAAGTCCAAGCACCGTGGTCAGGGCGTCCGCATTCGGCAGGCCGCTGTCGGTGAAATAGAATGCATCGCCATCGGCATCGGTGACGCTAAGCTTGTAGCCGCCGATCTGGCTGTCAAACACGACTTCGGCGGTAATGTTGTTATCGGTCAGGGTCGCGCTGTTATTGATCGCATCGGCGATATCCTGAAGCGATGAGGTGCTGTCATAGGTGATGTTGACATCGGTGAACTCGCCACTGACCGTAAGGGTATAGTTCAGGGGCGGCGGCACCAGCGGACCCAGGTTGGGAATGGCATTGTCCGGATTGACCACTGCGGTCGTGGTTTCATAGGTGTCGGCATTCATCTGACCGCGCACAATTCGTGACGGGTCGTTCTGAATGGCCGAGGAAACGCTCATATTCCCGGAAAGGTTCGGTTGATCCTCTGTCAGGCCAAGCTTGCTTGACAGGGTACCGGAATCGGTAACCGTCAAGTTGGCGTTATATTCAATGACAAGACGATAGCGATCACCATCCTCGACGATAAAGGCCGTAGACTCTGAATCCGCGACTGTCATGCCCGCCCCCTGCAGGGCGGTACGGATATTGTCACGGATGTCTTCAAGGGAATCTGTTGCCGTGTAATTGACGGTGACCCCGCCAACCAGCACGCCGGACCCAGCCGAGATCGTAAAGGAATTGGCCGTAATATTCAGCGCGTCGGTCGAGCTGCGTTGTGCGGACGTCGTAATGGTGTCCGATTGCTTGACGGTCGCGATAAAGTCGTTCAGGCCGAAATAGTGCGACATGCCCTGTTTGCGACCGTCACCGGTGGTGATCTGACTGTCCATTTCGTTGATGGCAACACGGTTGCCATCTGTGCCTTCGATGACAAGCTTGTTGTCAATCAGCGACGCCGTCAGATAGCTGCCTGCGTCAGAGTTGTTGATGGCATCAACAATGCCCTGAACTGTCGCCGGGGTCGTCGGCAATGCGATATCGGCCCAGCTGTCACTTGCGACAAGCTGCCCGTCGGCATCCAGTGCCGCGACACGAAACGCACCGGTCGCAGTCAGCGGGTCACTGGCTGCGACGATACGGTTACCGGAAAGGTTGGCTGGGGGCGGGAATGCGGTGCCTTTGTTATGCTCTTCATTCAGGGCATCACGCAATTCGCCGGCAAGTTCGTTCACCTGATCGTTGATGGCCGGGATTTCAGAATCACGCATTTCAAACAGGCCCTTCAGCGTACCGGTACGCAGGGTGTCCGTGATGTCTTCACCATTTAGGGTGATACCAGAACCACCGGTTCCAGGTTCGAAGCCGGCCGTTTGGGTAAAGGTCAGTTTGTTCGGCGTGCGATCAAGCAGGGTATTTGCACCTGCCGCCGAATAAATCACCATCGAACCGTCGCTGCGGCTAAAGGTGGTGATATCAATGATCTTGGATAGCGCGTTGAGTTTCTGGTCGCGCTGGTCTTCAAGCTCGGTGGTCGGCTGTCCAAGGTTCTTGAGGCGGATGATGCCGGTATTCAGATCTGCAATCTGGCTGAGCAGTGTGTTGGCGGAATTGACCTCGTCCGTGATCTGGTCGTCGATGTCATCGCGCATATCCTGAAGCTGACTTGACAGCTTCTCGAAGGATTCAACAACCTGAATGGCGCTTTCGATGGCCTCGATCCGGGGTGAATTCTGGTCCGGGGTGACGCCAAGCTGTTCAAACGCATCGGCAAGATCGTTGATGCGCTGACTGATCGCTGCATCAGACTGAACCGTGCCAAACAGCGTCTGGACACGCTGGAAAAACTCGTAGCGCGCTTCTTCGCGACCGGCTTTGCCCAGTTCACCGCGAACTTCGCGCAGAAGGCCTTCATTGACGTTGCGATAGATGTCGGCGATCTGGGATCCGGCACCCGTGCCATCGAGTGTCAGGGTTTCCTGCCCGGCAATCTTTTTGGAATAACCTTCGGTATTCACGTTCGAAATGTTCGAAGACGTGATGGCAATGCGTGCCTGGGCCGTGTTGAGGCCGGAAATCGCAGTATTGAGTGCCTGGGTCAGTGACATGATACGCGCCTTTACACTTAGAGCGTTTCATTGACGCTGTATGCGCCGCCGGATTTGTTCAACGTACGCCCGTAACCGCCAAGCGATGCCTTGCTGGTCTTCGCCGACCGGTTATAGGTGGTGCAGTCTTCCTTGGCCTTGTCATTTACAGCGCGGACAATGGCCTGAACGACACGTTCATTGGTGGCCTTGGCTGCCTGGAGTGCCGTCATGTTGCGACGGGCGGCTTCCTGGAACTCGGCCTGGAGTTCACGCAGTTCAGCGCGGTCTTCTTCGGGCATGGCACGAAGTTCTTCACCGCGGCCGCGCAATTTCACGACCAGTTGCTCATACTGCATCGACAGGGCAGATTTTTCCGACAGGAACTGCTCATATTCGCCGCGTGACAGCGTCCGCAGCCCCGTGGTTTCACGTTCCAGCAGGGACATGAGGTCATAGGTGACGCTTTTCAGTTCTGTAACCAACTCTTGAGTGGTCATTTTTTACCCCTCCTGGATTTTGAGGATCTCGCGTGTGACAGCATCTGCAATTCCGATGCCACCTGCGCGGGTCATTTCTTTGGCATATTCATCAACAAGCATGGAGCGCATCATCGTTTCGCCGTGACCACCACCAAACATTTCGTTGGTTTCGATCCCGGAAAACATGTGGCTCAGCATCTGGCCGAGGAACATGGATTCAAATTCTTCACCGGCTTTGCGGGCTTCGGCTTCGGTCTTGATGTGACCATCCGTAAGCGAATTCATCCGCGCGGCCATATTGTTCTGGGTGCCGTATTGTGCGCTGGCCTGGGCCTGGGCCATCAGGGCAGTTGCGCCGTCGGTCATCATCACATCACCTCGATTTCAGCCTGAAGGGCGCCCGACGTCTTGATCGCCTGCAAGATGGTGATCATGTCGCGCGGCCCGACGCCAAGGCTGTTAAGACCATTGACCAGTTCCTGAAGGCTGACACCGCCATCCATGATGCCAAGCTGGTTGTCTTCGCCTTCGTCAACCGCAACATTGGTGCGATCAACTGTCTGGGTGGTGCCGGTCTGCGAGAAGGGCGACGGCTGGGAAACCTGCTGGGTTTCGGTGACCCGGATGGTCAGATTGCCCTGCGCAATGGCAACGCGGTTTATCCGGACATTTTCGCCCATGACAATGGTGCCGGTGTTTTCGTCAATCACCACGCGGGCAATCTGGTCAGGTTCAACACGCAGCTGTTCGATATCGGTCAGCAGCGAAACCACATTCTGATTATAGCGTTCCGGGATGCTCAGTCGCACGGTGCCCGGATCGCTCGGGCGGGCGGCAACTTCGCCCAGATAGGCATTAATTGCATCCGATACGCGGCGCGCAGTGGTAAAATCAGGGTTGCGCAAGACAACAGACATGTCCTGCATGGAATTCAGGTTGAAATCGATTTCGCGTTCAACAATCCCGCCATTGGCAATGCGGGCCGAGGTCGGAACACCTTTGACAACCGTTTCGGCATTTCCGCCGGCCGAAAAGCCGCCAACCGCCAGATTGCCCTGGGCAACGGCGTAAACTTCGCCATCCGCACCCACCATCGGGGTCACAAGAAGTGTACCGCCCTGAAGGCTTTCAGCCGTACCGATTGCACTGATATTGACGTCGATGCGCGAACCCTGACGGGAAAATGGCGGCAGGGTCGAGGTCACCATAACAGCAGCGATATTGTCAGAATCAAGGTCGTCGATCTGATCGCGCACATTGATGCCAAGACGTTCAAGCATGGCCACAAGGCTCTGACGGGTGAAGTCGGCATCGCCTAGATCATCACCGGTGCCGTTCAGGCCAACCACAAGACCGTAACCAACCAGCATGTTGTCACGTACGCCTTCGAAATCGGCGATATCCTTGATACGTGACTGGGCCTGTGCCGGTGCAGTGCCAAGCTGCAAGACGGCGAACAAGCCAAGTGCGACGACCATTGTCGCTTTGCGTGCTGTTTTGCCAAGACCTGTGATCATATTCTCAATTCCGCTTTGACGTGGGATGCAACTGCATCCGGCAAATGGTGCGATTGAAGATGTGAACCGCGTTTGTCAGCTGTTCTGCGAAAATCATGCCAAGTGAGGCTTTCCGCGCGCTATCGGACCAAGCCCGCAGAAAATGGCGGCAAAACATGTCCATATGCAGATATGGGCCTGCGCCGGGGCGATTGTTTCGCCCAACCCGGCATTTTTTTCCCGTTGCGCGCGTCCCGCGATTGAGGGAGACTCCACTTTTCCAGTGAACTGAACGGTAAACGGTTATGTTCAGTCTGGCGAACAGGGCGCGCAATGCCGATGTGGCAGAAACCGGGTGCCTGTTTGCGATAATGAATATGATCTTACCACAACGAGACGGATACGGGTCATGAAGGTTAGCGGGTCCAAAACAACCGGGACGAGCGGAACATCACGCAAAAAGGCGTCAGGGTCATCTGGCGGCAGCGGTTTTGCCGATACCATGCGTTCGCTTGACTCGTCGGGCGATGCCGGTGGTTCTGTCGGTGTCCACAGTACGGGCAGTGTCAGCGCCCTTGATGCCCTGCTTGCGCTTCAGCAAAGCGGGGATGCATTGGACTCCCCGCGTAAGGCCGCCGTGCTGCGTGCCAAAAGTCTGCTGGAACAGCTCGAAGCTGTTCGGGACGGTTTGCTAAGCGGGGCGCTTTCTGGTCCGCGTCTCAAGCAACTTGTCGGTCTGATGGATCAACAGCGCGAAATGATTGATGATCCTGAACTTTCCGCGGTTCTCGACGAGATTGACCTGCGGGCACGGGTCGAACTTGCAAAACTTGAGGTTTCAGGCCTGATCTGACTGTTTAATTTACAGTATTTTTCAGCTGAAAATCGCAGTTTTCTGCCCGTTTGGTGGCAATTTACGATTTATTTGTTCAATCGGCTTGCACCACCCGCTGGCTCCCTCTATATTGCCGCGCGATCGATGAGTCCTGTATAGAGGGCATACATGACTATCACACTACCACCTGACTATCGTCCTGCTGAGGACGAAGAGTTCATGAACCCGCGCCAGCGGGAATATTTCCGGCAGAAACTTCTGACCTGGCGGGCAGAACTTCTGCACGAATCTTCGGAAACATTAGCGAACCTGCAAGATGGCGGGCTGCAAGAACCTGACCTGACCGACCGTGCGTCGGCTGAAACGGACAGGGCGCTTGAGCTTCGCACTCGTGACAGGGCGCGCAAGCTTATTTCAAAAATTGATGCTGCTTTGCGTCGAATTGAAGACGGGTCATATGGTTACTGTGAAGAAACCGACGAGCCGATCAGCTTGAAAAGACTTGAAGCTCGTCCAATTGCAACCCTGAGCATTGAAGCCCAGGAACGCCACGAACGGATGGAGCGCACGCGTCGCGACGACTGATCGCGCCGGGTGACCAAAAGATCAGGAGCCGCAAAGTCGGCCCTTACCATGTAACATCATGGTCTTGTGGGAGATTACTGGTTAGGGATAACCAAATTCAAAAGCCCGGCCCTTTGGCCGGGCTTTTCCCGTTTTTGAACCGGACACAAAAAAGACCGCCGGCAAAGGGCGGTCTTTTTGGATGTCGTGGTCGTCTTTTATATCCTGTCTGACAGGAACCCGGGAATGCGGATCAGACAGGGGTCATAGACGCTGCCTTAGAACGGCAGAATGATATCAAGCACTTCGCTACCATAGCGCGGCTGCTGGACATCGGAAATGGTGCCGCGTCCGCCGTATGAAATGCGGGCTTCGGCGATCTTGTCATAATTGACTTCGTTGGCTGAACTGATATCGGCAGCGCGGATGACCCCGGCAATCTGGACTTCACGAACTTCGCTGTTTACCCGGATTTCCTGACGCCCGTGGATGACATAGTTTCCGTTGGGCAGGATCTGAATCACGATGGCCGCAACGCGAAGATCGATGGCTTCGGTTCGGTCAAGCGACCCGGTACCACGGTTGGACGTGTTGCTGTCCATATTGAACATGTTGCTCGGATCAATTGTCTCGGGCAGAACTTTGGTGAATTCGGACTCAAGTCCGAACAGGTTCGGCACTGCCAGGTCTTCGCTGTTGGTGCGCGAACGGGTTGTGGTGTTGGCCAGTGCCGCACTGTCAGACATGTCGACAACAACGGTCAGGATGTCGCCAACCTGATTGGCGCGCTGATCCTTGAAGAATGACCGTGCCCCGGCCCGCCACAGCGAGTTCGGGTTGCTTTCGGCAAGTTGCGGTGCAGGCATCGGCAGGCTGACCGGGCGATAGCTTTCCGACTGGGTCGGATTGTCGATCGAGGACAGTTTCGGCGGTTCGCCGACTTCCGAAAGACGTTTCATCGCATTGCAGCCCGAAAGCAGCGCTGTTGCGCCGATCAGGCCGGTGACAAGCGCAAGGCGCCGCCAAGAATTCTGTGTGGTTTTAATAGGCATGAGGTCCTCCTGGGTTCCTGCGCCTATTTACGCAAGGATCATGCCAGTTCGCATGCCCTGATCTGGGAAAAGCTTGCCGGGTGGTGCAGGGACAACGTGGCAGGACACGACGGTACGGGGAGTGCGGAGCAGGTGCGCCCTATTGCGACATGGCGGGCAGGGCGCGGACTTCGTTTTCGGCAACAACTTCGACCTGGATGGTTTTGTTGCTTGATTGATTGACCACGCGGATCACGTCCCCTTTTGACCCGTTTTCAAGCGCCTTGCCGCGGGCGGTCAGTGACATGTTTGCCGTCACCAGCCGGATGGTGACCAATGCACCGCGGCGCACCAGGATCGGATTGGTCAGATCGCGGAACAAAAGCGGCTCGTTCGGTGTGCCGGCCCGCACAACTTCCTTGCCGATCACATCATTGATATCGCGGATCGCCCCGGACGGAACGCGTTCGGATCGGAAATCACGATATTCGACCTGGTCAGGGCGAATGATCTGGCCGCGTGAAACCGGTTCGACCAGAACCGGCACGGATGACAGCGGGTAATATTTGCCGCTGATGCGATATGTGCGTTGCTGTGCGGTTTGTGCGGCCGCCGTGACGCTGGCGACAAAACGCTGGGTGCGCGAATTGACTTCAAGTGCGGTCACATCAACATTGTTCAGCGCATCGACCGGCAGATGGATCTGGAAATTCTCGCTCGACAGGTCAACCGTGAACGGGCGCTGGATGCCATGGTCAACCAGGGCGATTTCAACCGCATCGCGGATTTCATCAATGGTGATGATCTGGCTTGCGCGTGTTACCAGAACCTGATCGGCGGTGGTGCGCGGACGCCAGTTGATGTTGTGGCGCTGGGCGATGCCATAGAGCCAGCGGTAATCAAGAACAACCTGCTTGCCCGGTTGCGGCGCATGGGCAACGGCGATATCGGCCTGTTGCGGATCAATGCCGGTAAACAAATCCCCCAGCGTCACATACTGTCCTTCGACCAGCGCATCTGGTTTCAGAAGGATGTTGGCTTCGAGTTGCTGGCTGTTATTGCGCGAATTGCCACCGTTCGAGGATTGCGCAAAGGCCGTCCCGACCGGAACAATAAGCGACATAATCGCGAGCGAGAGGATTATTTTCTTTATTTTCATGCGCCTAGGGTCAGGGCCTGTTTGTTTTCGTGTGACAGTCAATCAGGTTTGCGCTGACTTAAAAAGCAAAACCGCAAAAAAGATATGATCTTTCGGGATCTTGCGACCAGTCAACCCGTGCTGATCCGACCGGCTTTGCAGACAGCCATTATGTTTGAAAACCCGGTTTTGTGGCGTATTCGGGGCGTTGCCGGGCAACGTACCCGGGGCTTGCAAACATAACGGTTGCCATTGCATCGGATGGCATTGGATCTGGCCACTATAGCATGGAACAGTATACGTGGCGTAAATACAGTTTGCGCAAGTACGCGATGGATCAGACCGCGACTTGCGCACACAAACTGCATTACCGATATCGCGAAATTAACGCAGGTTACTGACTGCGCTCATCATTTCGTCGGTCGTGGAGATGGATTTGGAATTCATTTCATAGGCACGCTGTGCCTTGATCAGGTTGGTGATTTCCTGAACCACGTTGACGTTCGATGATTCAAGATATCCCTGCTGGACCGTACCATATCCGACATCACCCGGTGCGCCGGTATTGGCCTGACCCGATGCCTCGGTTTCAAGGAAAAGGTTATCACCCAGCGCATCAAGACCGGCCGGGTTGATAAAGGTTGCAAGCTGGATCTGACCCAGATTGGAAAGCGCGACCTGACCATCGATCTCGGCATAGACTTCGCCGTTGGTGTTGATGGTCACGGATGTTGCGTTGCTGGGCACGGTGATGCCGGGCTGAACCGCATAGCCATCCTTGGTGACCAGCGCGCCATTGGCATCAAGTTTCAGCGTACCGTCACGGGTATAGGCGGTTTCACCACTTGGCAGGTCGATCTGAAGATATCCGCGGCCCTGAATGGCGATATCAAGTTCGTTTTCCGTCAGGGTCAAAGTGCCCTGACCCATATAGCGGCCGATTGCCGCGGTCTTGACACCCAGACCGACCTGGACGCCGGTGGGCACAATGGTGCCGGTATCAGATGACGGCGAACCGGCACGGCGCAGGTCCTGATACAGCAAGTCCTGGAATTCGGCGCGCTGGCGTTTATAGCCGGTGGTGGTCATGTTGGCGATGTTGTGCGATGTGACGTCCACGTTGGTGGACTGGGCCTGCATCCCCAAAGCACCGATATCAAGTGACCGCATCTGTCTTCTCCTTGGCTTGCGCTGTTTGTGCGCTTAATTTCCGTAAAAAGGGGTTCAGCGACCGGATCAGGCGCGAACATCCCCGAGTTTGCTGATCATGTTACGCATGCGCTCGTTCTCGCTTTCAAGAGAGCGGGTAACAGACTGATAGGTCCGCAATACGTCGATCATCTGCGTCATGGCGCTGATCGGATTGACGTTTGATTTTTCAAGTGCGCCCTGAACAATGCCGGCATTGTCGACCTGTTCGATGGTGACTTCCTGGTCATCGCCAGCCTGCAGGCTGGGGGCGCGATAAAGGGTGTTTCCGGTAACCACCATGCGCTGGACGTTATCAACCGATACGACCTGCAATTTGCCGATCTGGCCGATATCGGTCGAAACGGTGCCATCGCCCTTGATTTCAATCTGGCCATCCGCCTGATTGAAGAAAAGCGGCTGACCGGCATCGCTCAGAACAGGATAGCCGTCATTGGTGATCAGCTGCCCGCCCGGATCCAGCGTGAAATTGCCGTTGCGCGTATATTGAACGCCCGACGGGGTTTCGACAGCAAAGAACATGTCCGGCTGGCTGAGTGCGACATCAAGCGGGCGGTTGGTATGTTCAATATTGCCGACCGTTGTATTGCGATATTGGGAAATGTCCTGAACAAGGGAAATTTCACGTTCGCCGCGGAACGGAGCGTCTTTGTTTTTCGCAATCCAGTCGGTGAACATCATGCGCTCTTCTTTGTACCCGGTCGTGTTCATGTTCGCCAGGTTCTGCGAGATGTTGTTCATCATGCTGCGAAGTGTCTTCTGACGAGACAGCGCGATATATGAAACGTTTTCCATAGTCAGTATCCCATTTGGGGGCAGTGATTTGCCCAACTCAAATGCGAAAGCCGTGCCAGAGTTGTTAAGTGTATGAAAAATAACAATTAAATTTGAATTCGGCATTTGTTGCCGGGGTGGATTCCACCATGTCTGGCAGAAACTGCCGTGATCAGGACGACAAGCAGGGACAAAGTTTTCCGGGTGGCCGCGCGGCAGTTCTTTCCGATGTCGCCCGGATGTCGCCCGGAAAGGGGCAGGAACGGGGTCGGGAACGGTATTTTGTTTATCCGGGCCCGCTCAAATCAGCAGGAACGCATGCCCATATTGATGGTAGTGGTCAGATGGTGCGGCCAGATGGCGCGGTAAGACTGCGCGGTTCGATGGGCCGGGTGTCGCGTTGGGCGACCGAACGCGTGTGTGATTATGGCATCGTCCGTCACAGCATCGTGGTCGATTGATGGTCCTGTGGTCGCCATCAGGTCATCGGGGCGCCGGGGCGGGATGGCATGGAATTGTTGGTCGGTATGCGTGGCCCTTTGGCGATGGCAGTGACCGATCGGCAAATTTCACCTGATGACGGTTTTGACAGGCGAAATGACAAAGCCGAACCATGGGGCCAAACCATGGTGCCAAACCGTGATGCAACTCATGGTCTAAGCTATGGGAAACGAAACGGATTTTTAACGTGATAGCGTTATGGCTGGTATTCCGGCACAGTGTTTGCTGGATATAACGGCATAACTTCAAGCGCAGGAATTTGCGAAGCTATGGGCGACGACGTCGACGAAATCGATATGGATGAAGGTGGCGGTGGCCGCAGCAAGAAGATGCTTGTTGTGGTGATCCTGCTTGTGTTGCTGCTTCTCGGTGGTGCGGCTGCGGCCTATTTTACCGGGCTGCTTCAGCCGGTGATTGATATGCTGACCGGCGGTGACGGTGCGCAGACCGAAGAAGTGATTTCCGAAGATTCCATCGAAGAAGCACCGGGCGTTCCCGAGAATGTCGGCTTTGTGGATTTGCCGGAAATTCTGGTCAACCTCAATACTGGCGCAGGCAAGCAAAGCTATCTGAAAATTCGTGTCAGCCTTGAAGTTGCCGATCAGGCAATGCTGCCGCAGGTCGAACAGATGATGCCGCGCATTGTTGACAATTTTCAGGTCTATCTTCGGGAATTGCGGCCCGAAGATCTGTCTGGCTCCGAAGGCATGTTCCGGTTGCGTGAAGAATTGCTGATCCGGGTTAGTGCGGCGGCTAAGCCTGCAAAAATTAACGACGTTCTGTTTAAGGAAATGCTGGTACAATAAGCCTGTACCGGCGCGAATGCCAAAATCAGGAAGCAATCGCTGATGGCTGATGAAGAAGATGATGATGCACTCGCCGCTGAATGGGAAGCCATGGCGGGTGGAGATGACGAGGGTGGAGACGACGGCGGCGAGGATATGGCCGCCGAATGGGAATCCATGCTCGGCGATGACGATGAAGACGACGGTGGCGGCGATGACATGGCCGCCGAAATGGGCGGCGGTTCTGCGCGTGTTCTGAACCAGGACGAAATCGACAGCCTGCTTGGCTTTGACGATGGCTCTGGTGCGGGTGACCAATCGGGCATCCAGGCGATCATCAACTCGTCGATGGTGGCCTATGAACGTCTGCCGATGCTCGAAGTCGTCTTTGACCGCCTTGTGCGTATGATGTCGACATCGCTTCGTAACTTCACATCCGACAACGTCGAAGTGTCGCTGGATAACATCCTGTCGCTGCGTTTCGGTGATTATCTGAACTCGATCCCGCTGCCTGCGATGCTTGGCGTGTTCAAGGCGGAAGAATGGGACAACTACGGGCTTCTGACGGTTGACTCGGCCCTGATCTATTCGATCGTGGACGTGCTGCTGGGCGGGCGTCGCGGTACGGCGGCAATGCGTATTGAAGGCCGTCCCTATACCACGATTGAACGCAACCTTGTCGAACGGATGATCCATGTGGTCCTTGGGGACCTTTCGGCTGCGTTCGATCCGCTAAGCCCGGTGACCTTCCGGTTTGAACGACTTGAAACCAACCCGCGTTTTGCCACCATTGCCCGTCATGCCAACGCCGCCATCGTGGCCAAGTTGCGCATCGACATGGAAGACCGTGGCGGGCGGCTTGAACTGCTGATCCCGTATGCAACGCTCGAACCGGTTCGTGAACTTCTGCTTCAGATGTTCATGGGTGAAAAGTTCGGCCGTGACTCAATTTGGGAAAACCACCTCGCAAACGAACTGTGGCAAACCCATGTTAACCTGTTAGCAGTGCTGGACGAACAGGTGATGTCACTTGGGGATGTGCTCAATCTTGAAGTTGGCAACCGTCTGGTTCTTAATACCAGTCCGACCTCGCCGGTTGAGGTTCGGTGTGGCGATGTCCCTCTGTTCAAGGGCATGATGGGACGTAAAGGTGATCGTATCGCCATTCAGGTGCGTGATCGTGCGCGCATAACCGAGGAAGACAAGTGATGGACTTCGCGTTCTACCTGGATCTTTTGATGATCGTCCTGCTGGTGGTGACGATCGTCTATGCGATCATTTTGAACCGCAAGCTCGCGGCATTCCGCCGCAGCCGTGAAGACATGCAGAATTTCCTGACCGCCTTTAACGCGGCCAATGAACGGGCTGAAAGCTCGATCACCGCCCTTAAGGACATGGCGGAACAGTCTGGCGAAAAACTGCGCGAAAATATCGAAAAGGCCAGCGGTCTGAACGAAGATCTGAGCTTCATGGTCGATCGCGGCGAAAGCATTGCCAACCGTCTTGAAAAGGCCGCCAGTGACGCCAACGCGGTTCGCCGGTCCGGTGTTTCGGGGGCGGCGGCTTCTGCCAGTGCGGGGGCTGGTGCATCTGATGGGGCGCGTGCCGGCAAGTCTGGCGGTGCCGGGCTTGGGGGCATGATGGGCGGTGGTGCGGATCGTCCTGATGTGATTGATGATCGTGATCGTGTCGGTGTTGAAACGCGCGCCGAGGAACTGGCTGCGCGCATGGTTGGCGAATTTGAACGCAGCGGCAATGCCATGACCGATCGTGATGACGGATCGCGTCCGGCATCGGGTGGCAATGGTTCGGGAAGTTATGGCGACGGCAATGGCGGGTCTGATCTGTATGATCAGGACGAAGATGCCGGTCGTTCAGAGGCCGAGCGCGAGCTTCTCGCAGCATTGCGTTCGGTTCGATAGGAGACGGAATTTGGCCGGGATTGCGGTTCCGGTCTTGAGATCATGACATTTCTTTATATCTAAAGAGTGATCGGTCATTCTGACAGAATAAAGATAGTTCGAGCGTGAAGGAGCATGGGCACAAGGTGCCGCATTGCTTAGGTGAATAGATGTCTGGTGTGCGTATCTTGCCATTGGTTGTCCTGGTTGGGCTGATGGTGTTGTCAATGCGGGTGGTAAACCTGTTTTCCGGCGGCGGGGAAGTTGCGACAACTTCTGAGTCCCAGCCAGCTGGTGTCAGCATGGTCCAGATGGCACAGGCCCAGGCACCGGCACCGACCCCGGGCGCAACCCCGGAAGGCCAGGGGGCAGATGTGTCTGCTGCGGGTCCGGGGCTGGATGATCCGGCCGGACTGACGATGGAAGGAACCCCGCTTGAAGGTGAAGGCGGTCCGAACGATATCGCGCCGACCCTTGGCGGTGACCCGACCCTGTTCACCCAGGAAGAGATTGATCTGCTTCAGAATCTGTCGGTGCGTCGTGGCGAGCTTGACCGCAAGGAACAGCGTCTTGATGAACGCGAAAGCCTGATTGCCGCCGCCGAAGCCCGGATCGATGCCAAGATCGAAGAAATGAAATCCTTGAAAACGGCCATCGAAGGACTGGTCGAAACCAAGGAAGCCCAGGAAGATGATCGGATCAAGAAACTGATCAGCGTCTATGAAAAGATGAAACCCAAAGACGCGGCCAGGATTTGGAACGATCTGGATATGGATATCCTGTTGCAGGTTGCCCTTGGCATGCGAGAAGCCAATACTGCGGCGGTTTTGTCGCAGATGACGCCGGAACGCGCGCGGGCATTGACAGCCGAACTGGCATATAAGCAAGATATCAATATGCTGCCATTGCAATAGGGCAAACGAGAAGACGTTGGGGTGGATCTTCGCCTGTTTCAAGTGAAGAACCAGCCAAAATTTCGAGAATAGTCAATGTGATGAGATGATTTGATCTCTGGTTAAAAACCTTGATTAACCAATATTAAATATGTACATCACGATTATTAGGGGCCTTGTCTGTATTCGTAGGAATATGCGGCAAGGGTGGGAGATCAGATAGCTGATGGAGTTGTGAATGGCCGTCGATCCGAATATGCCGATCCTGATTGTGGATGATTACAAAACGATGTTGCGTATCATCCGTAACCTTCTGCGGCAGCTCAACTTTACGAATATTGAAGAAGCGACCGATGGTAGCATGGCGCTTCGTAAGCTGCGTGAAGCTCCGTTCAGTCTTGTGATTTCCGACTGGAACATGGAGCCGATGACTGGCCTTCAGCTGTTGAAGGAAGTCCGTGCCGATGCCAAGTTGAAGGATATGCCCTTCATCATGATTACCGCCGAAGCCAAGACCGAAAACGTCGTTATGGCGAAAAAGGCCGGTGTCTCCAATTACATCGTGAAGCCGTTCAACGCTGAAACGTTGAAAGGCAAAATGAAAACGGTTATTGGCGATTTCTGATCAGGAGCGCGGGGCCTGTGTCCCGCGATACCGCTATGTCCAAAGCGTCCAAGGACGAACTCCGGAAGTTGCTTAACGATCTCCGTGCGCGCCTTGATGGTGACGATCTGAAGGTCGAGCAACTGTCTGATTTGATGGATCAGCTGTCTCGCTTTATGGGGGATGCGCCGTCCGACGATCAGAAACGTCTGTTTGGTGAACTTGATGAATTGTCGGGCATCATCCGCAAGATGAAGTCCGAAATCGCATCGCTTCGTCCCGATGACATCAAGGCCGAATATATCCCGAACGCCACCGATGAGCTTGATGCCATCGTGGATGCGACGGCCGGCGCCACGCATGAAATCCTTGACGCCATGGATGCGCTGGAAGAATTCGCCACGACCTTGCCGCCCGAACAGGCCAAAGTCGTTACCGATGCGACAATGCGTGTCTATGAAGCCTGTAACTTCCAGGACATCACCGGTCAGCGCACGACCAAGGTGATCAAGGCGCTGAAATCCATCGAAGAACGGGTTGAGGGTCTGGTGACCGCATTTGGCGACGAAATTGCCAAATATGCCGCCGCCAACCCAAAGCAGAAAAAAGAACCGGAAGGCGAAGAAGCATTGCTCAACGGGCCGCAGCTTGAGGGCAAAGGCGTTTCGCAGGCTGACATCGACGCGATGTTCAATTAAGTGGCGTTGACATGGCGGAGATAGAGGACGACGGACCAACACCACCATCCCCCCCTGCGAACGGGGCGGTGGCGCTGTTTCTGGCTCTCTATCTTTTGCTGCTTGCCTTTTTTATTCTGCTCAATACTATTTCGACCTTTGAAGAGGTCAAAACCCGCGAAGTGCAGGAAAGCCTTTCCTCTGCCTTTGCAGCCATCCTGCCACCAACCACCAGCCTGCAAACCGTGACCTCGATCGAAGGTCCGGTTGTTGCCGCCGAGGATGTGCAGGAAAAGCTTGGTCAATTGTTTGAGACCGCCATCAAGGTTGTCCGGGTTGAAGTGATTCAGCCCGGCAAACTGATGGAAATCATCATGCATGTCGATCAGCTGTTTGATCCCAATTCCATTCTGATCCGCGAACGTCAGGCAAGCTTTATGAAACAGCTTGCCGCGGTTCTGGCCGATGACGAAGGCTATGCCTCCTACGAGATGGAAATGGTGATGGGCAGCCAGATCGAATCAAAGGGCGTGATTGAAATCGACAACAATCTTCAGATCGCGCGGGCCGGATCGTTTGCCCGCGAACTGATTGATGTCGGCGCGCCCGAAGATCATCTTTATGTCGGCATTGATCCCGGGGCGGACCCGTTCATTGTCACATTCCGTTTCTTCTGGAATTTCGGCCCGAAAGAGCCGCCAACCCCGATTGAACGCACCAATGCCAATGGCTCGGACCTGCCTGCCGGGTCGGGCAACGGCAACGGTTCGTCAAACGGTGCAGGCAACGGTGCGCCAAGCGGTACACCGGGCCAGATGATGATCCCGCCGAAAATGGCCATTCCGCTGCCGGGTAACAATCAGCCCGCCGTGAACCAGCCTATTCCGCTTGGACCGCAGGCCGGAGGAGGTGGCTGATGAGCGATGAAGTCAAAAAGGATACCGGACCCAACGGGCCACCGGTCTGGATGCTCAGCCTTGCGGATCTGATTTCGCTGCTGCTGACATTCTTTGTGATGCTGTTTGCCATGTCCAAGGTCAAGATCGACCGCTGGGACGAGGTTGTTGATGCGCTGTCGCAAAGCATCAAACCCGCCCCCAAGGAAGAAAATGACGAGCCGATGGCAAGTCTGAACATCCCGCGTGTTTATCGCAAACCGGCGATGAACCTTGATTATCTCAGTGCGGTGATTGACGACGCGATTGATGACAACCCGGTACTTGGCGATGCGCGCATGTCGCGCGATGCCGACAAACTGGTCATTTCCCTTCCTGGGGACATTCTTTTTGTTTCGGGCAGTTCGGATATGACCCCCAAGGCAAAACAGGCCTTGTTCGTGCTTGGCGGTGTTTTGCGCAATATCGGCAACCGCATTGGTGTGCAGGGCCATACCGATCCGCGACCGCTAAGCGGGCGGGGGCAATATGCCTCGAACTGGGAACTGTCACTGGCCCGTGCCGGGGCAGTCGCCAACGAGTTGAAAAGATCGGGCTACACAGATTACATAAATATTTACGGATTTGCGGCATCAAGGTACGACCAGCTTCCGAAGCTGCTTGATGAAGAGGCGCGCTTTGTGATGGCGCGACGCGTTGATATTGTCATCGAGCCGCATGGTGGAAGCGGTATCGGAGGCACGTAAGTATGGCAAAATTTGCCGTGCGCGTCCTGCTGGCGGTTGTAGTCGCGACCACCACGGCAATGTTGTTGCCCGTTAGCGGAATGCGCCCTGCAATGGCCCAGGTAGTGGATCCTGTTATTATCCGCTCCGGGCTGCATAGCGGTTATGGACGAATTGTTCTGCAATGGAACAAGCCGGTCAATTACAGCGCTGAAATCATCGGCAACCAGCTTGTCGTGCGTTTCGACGAACCGCTTGTGGCATCCTTGCGCGGGGTTTTGAACCCGGTTTCCAAATATGTTTCGGACGGCTTTTTTGATCCGGATGGCCGGACCGTCGCCTTTGTGCTGAGTGACGATTACGAAGTGCGCGCCTTTAATGTCGGCAGCAACGTCGTACTCGATATTCTTGACAAACCGCAGGCTGCACCAGCCCCGGCCCCCACACCGCCAACCCGGCCCGGTTCCGATCAAACACCGCAAATCACCCCGGCCCCGGTCAGTCCGGTTGAAACCGTTGCGACCGAAAATACGGCACCGGCGGCATCAGATGCGGCGGCGAACCTTCTTGATGTGCGGGTCGGCCGCCATCCGACATTTTACCGGCTGGTATTTGACTGGCCAAACCGGACCGATTACGCCCTTGAAGGCGATCAGGGGGTGCAAAACATTGCCTTTGACGCCCCGGCACGGATTGATGCGACCGGTCTGTCACGCCGTCTGCCCGAAGGGGTCCGCATCCGTCAGGCGGCCACCAGCCCGCTTGATGTTGTGATTGAAACAAATCCGGCCCGCCCACTGCGCCATTTCCGGTCGGGCAACAAGGTTGTGGTCGATATCATGGGTGCGCAGCGCGCCCCGGCGGCAGAAACGGCACAGACGCGTCCGACAAACCAGACGCGCGGCAATAATGCGGCGACCGGGACGGATGCGCCAGCTGCCCCTGCCGCACCAAACGCACCGGCACCCCAACCGGCCACCCAAACCGCCTCAGAGAACGCGACAGGGACCGGTACAGCTACATCAGATACCGGCGAAACGCCTGACACGCCTGCGGCACAGGCAGCCGATGCGGCACAGACCGCCACCCCGGGCGCAAATGGCCAACCACAACAACAGGCAAGCATTGGCGACCTGTCGGTAACGGTCGAGCAGACGACAACGGAAATGACCCTTGGCTTCCCGTTCGGGCAGCAGGGTGGGGCGGCTGTCTGGTCGCGCGCCGGGTTCCTGTGGATGGCCTTTGATGTGCGGGCAAATCTTGATCTTGATACCGTCCGTCAGGAAGCCGCCCAGATCATCGGCGTGATCGAACAGATCGACAGCCCCTATGCCACGGTATTGCGCATGACCATCCCTGACGGGATTGGCCTTTATACCACACGAACCCCGACCGGGGACTGGCGTGTGACCCTGCAACAGGGCACCATGCAGCCGGTTGAAAAACTTGGCCCGTCGATCGAACTTGATGACCAGACCCGGGCGCGCCTGATTGTGCCGCTTGAAGATGTCGGACCGATCATTCCGATCGATGATCCCGAAGTCGGCGATACTTTGCGGGTCGTGACCACCACGCAATCGGGTTACGGCATTGAAGTTGCCCTGCGTTATCCGGAATTTGAAGTCCTGCCATCGGTGCAGGGCGTAGTCGTTGCCCCGATGAATGAAAGTGTCCAGGTTGCCGATCGCGATGACGGGCAGGCGGTTATTGTGACCGCGGCCGATGGTTTGAACATCTCGCCCGAAGGCGCACGGTTGCTGGCATCGGCCACCGGGGTCCGCGCCAGTACGGGTGACGGGCGCGAAGGTCTGATCTTTGATCTGGATACCTGGCGCCGGGGTGGACTTGACAATTTCAATAAATCGATCCGCAAGTTGCGCCGTGAAATTGCAGAAAGCGGGGATGAACACCGCAACAAGGCCCGGCTTGATCTGGCGCAGTATTACATGGCCAATGGCCTTGGTCCCGAGGCCGACGCGGTTGTATCGGCCATGGAAGGTGACGATCCACTGATTGCCCAGAAATTGCAGTTCCGCGCCCTTAAGGCCGCGGTCAAGTTCCTGGATCGGGATTATGCCGAGGCCGCCCGGTTGCTTGAAGACGAACGCCTGCGTGCCATTCCGGAAATGAAGCTGTGGCGGGCGGTGACCCTTGCGGCCCTTGGTCGTCCCAACGAAGGGGCGCGTGACCTGCTTGAAAGTTTCCATATTCTTGATTTCTATCCGCCGGAATTGCTGTCGCGGCTGGGACCGCTTGCGACTGAACAGGCGCTTATTGTCGGCAACCCGGATGCGGGTATGGATCTGATCGAAAAGATGCTGGTGACCGACGGGCTGTCAGAATCCAAAATCATGGATGTGCAGTATCTCAAAGGGTTCTTCGAAGAAGAAGCCGGCGAACTTGAACAGGCGGTCGCAACCTGGGACCAGGTGGCCGAAGGCGACAACCGCAAAGCCCGCGCCCATGCGATCTTTGACCGCACGGAATTGCTGATGCGCTTGCAGCGCCTGACGGTGGAAGACGCGATTGAACAGCTTCAGCAACTGCGTTTTGCATGGCGTGGTGACGGGTTCGAAATGGCGTTGCTTAAACGGATTGGCGAACTTCAGATCGAGAACAAGGATTTCCGCGACGGGCTGAATACGCTTCGTCAGGTGGCGATCTTCTTCCCGAACAAGCCGGTCGCGGCCGAGGCCACCGACCTGATGCACAAGACGTTTGAAAATCTGTACCTTGGCGAAGACATCAACAATATCTCGGCGATCAAGGCGGTTGCCCTGTATGACGAGTTCCGTGAACTGACCCCGGCCGGTGACAAGGGCGATGAACTGATCCGGCGTCTTGCCGATCGCATGGTGGATGTCGAACTGTTTGAACGCGCCGAAAGCCTTCTGGAACATCAGGTCGATTTCCGCCTTCAGGGGGTGGAAAAGGCCCGGGTGGGCGCGCGCCTTGGTCTTGTCTATCTGCTTGATAGCAAACCCGAAGAAACCATTCGCGTCATTGATAACACCGACGATCCGGCGATATCCGAAGAACTGGCAACCCAGCGCCGCCATCTTAAGGCGCGTGCCTTGCTTGATACCGATCGCGGGGCAGAGGCCATCGCATCGCTTGACGGTGATTTTTCCAAGAATGCGGAATTGCTCCGCGTTGATTATTACCGCCAGACCCGTGACTATATGTCGGCGGCCGAAACCTTCCAGCGTCTGGTGGGCGATGATGAAAAAAGTCCGACCGGCGAAATCAATGACGAACGGGCGCGCTATCTTTTGAACTGGGCGGTCAACCTTGCCATGGCGGGGCAGGAACGCACGCTTAACATGCTTAAACGCCGCTATGGCGAAGGCATGGCACAAAGCCCGTTTGCCGAGGCATTCAACCTGATTACGTCATCACCAACGCAGGGGTTGATTGACTATCGCACCCTTGCCGACAAGGTGGATGAGGTCGAAAACTTCCAGGGCTTCCTTGCGACCTATCGCGATCAGTTGGAAAAGTCGCAGCTTAGTGCTATAAATTAACGTTCGATAAATCTGTAACGTGGGTGAGCTTCGCCAAACTGTGGAGTTTGCGCCCGTTTTCTGCTGGTTTGAACGTGTGATTGCGAGTGTCGTGCTGTGATGGATCGTGCTCTTAAAATGGTCTATTACGATGAGGCGAATGTCGAAAAGGACATTTTCGCGCAGCTTTCGCTTGCCCAAAAGCATTTTCAGGGCGATGGCATGCCGCGTGACGAGTCCGCGACCCGTCGTATTCTTGACCAGATTCACCGTCAAAGCCGTGCGTTTGCCGCCGTTTGCTATGGCTATATGCGCAGCAAGGGACTCGGGGTTTCCGAAGACCTTGGCGAAGGCCAGCAATGGTACCGCGAAGCGGCTTACTGGTTCCACGAAGAAGCATCATCGGGCGAACCGATTTCGGCCAACAATCTTGGCTATCTCTATGCCAAGGGCCTTGGTGTTCAGGAAAATGCCGAGACCGCCGCGCACTGGTTCGAAGAAGCCATCGAATACGGATCGGTTGCAGCCCTTTATAATCTTGGTGTTTGCTATCTCAATGGCTGGGGCGTTGCCCAGGATGATGAAAAGGCCATCGAATATTTCGAGCGCGCAAGCGATCTGAACGATCCGTCCGCGGCCAGTGTTCTTGCCTATCTTTATCTTGAAGGGCGCGGTGTGAACCGTGATCCGGCCAAGTCATTTGAATTCAACATGCGTGCCGCCCGTGCCGGCAGCATTGAAGCCGCATCCGCCCTTGGCTATGCGCTGGGGGTCGGGCTTGGTGCGGAACGCAATATTGCCGAAAGCATCAGCTGGTTTGAACTGGCCGCAAGCGAAGGCGATGCCTATGCGCAGGCCAATCTTGCGATGTATTTCTGTCATTCCCCGGAACTGAAACTGTTCAACCGGGGCTGGACGATGTTGATGAATGCCTGTGATCAGGGCGATGCATCTGCGAAATATCAGATGACGCAAATCCTGATCTTTGGGGTGCCGCATCGCGAACCCGATTATGCCAGTGCGCTTGATCTTGCCATGGATCTTGCAGAACTTGGCCATCCGGGCGGTTATCACCTGATCGGGGTCATGTATGAACATGGCCTTGGTGTGCCGGTTGATATGGCGCGATCTGCAAGCTGGTATGAACGTGCCGCGCGTAAGGGATCGTCGAATGGTCAGGCCGCACTTGGTCGGCTTTATGCGATCGGAAGCGGTGTCGAGCAGGATAATATTCTGGCTTATTACTGGCTGCGCATGTCCTCACCGACCGAAGGCAGCCAGGCCCAGCGTGAAATGGGCGCGATTCATGCCCGCATGACCGAACGCGAACGCCAGATCGCCGAAAAGTTTGTTGCCGACAACCCGGGGCCGCGCCGGGGCAGCTTTGGCCTGAAGCCGCTTGAACAGGATGTGTTCAAGGCTGCAAAACGGCGGTCCTGACAGGTTTCGCACACTGACATTGTGCGCACCGCCATCTGGCAAAAGCCGGAGTGCCTGAGTCTAGGGAACCAATGGGCAAAGCCCGCAAAAAAGCCGCCAGCTTGTGCTTGGCGGCTTTTATAATTCCGGTGTCTTGTCTGTGGTTGGCAGGGGCTATGCGCCCGCTAACGGCCGAAACTTTCGACCAGCGATCCGGCAATCAGATACCAGCCATCAACCATCACAAAGAAAATCAGCTTGAAGGGCAGGGAAATGATGACCGGGGGCAACATCATCATGCCCATCGACATCAGGATACTCGCCACCACCATGTCGATGATCAGGAACGGAATGAATAACAGGAAGCCGATTTCAAAGGCGCGACGCAATTCACTGATCATGAAGGCCGGGATCAGCGACCGCAACGGAATGGTTTCGGGTGTCGTGACTTCAACCCCGGCCAGATTGACAAACAGCTGAAGATCGCGTTCGCGAACCTGCGTCATCATGAAATCATGAACCGGTTTGACGGAACGTTCGAACCCTTCGAATTCGTCGATATTGCCATTGATCATCGGTTCCAGCCCCTCGTCCCAGACGCGTTCAAGGGTCGGCATCATGATGAACAGGGTCAAAAACATCGCCAGACTGATCAGAACCTGGTTGGGCGGGGATTGCTGAATACCCAATGCCGTTCTGAGCAAACTCAGGACCACGATGATACGGGTAAAGGACGTCACCATCATCAGGATGGCCGGGGCGATGCTCAGAACCGTGATCAGGCCGATCAGCTGGATCAAGCGCCCGGAGGATGTAACCCCCGGTCCATCGCCCAGATCAAAATTGAATGTCTGGGCCTGAACCGTGTCGCCACCGGCAAGCAATGCGATCATGGGGATCAGTGACCAGATCGCACATAACGTCAACCAGCGCGGCGCGCGCCATCCGGTTTTGGCCGGACGCGGGGCGGGGGTTGACGGGGAATGTTGCTCGGTGCGGCTCATGCAGGGTTTTTCCTGTCGTTGGGATCGGAATCCTGTGTGCTGTTGCTGTCGGTGGTGTGATCGGCGGCTATGTCGCTATCAATCAGATCGACAAAATGTGTGCCGATATTGCGTTCAATCACGGTATCGCCCTGCGGGCCAAGCATCACCAGATGTTCGGTGTCATCACGCCGCAACAGAACCAGTCGTCTCTTGGTATCAACGGGAACAACTTCGACCACCGAAAGTCGGCGCTTTGCCCCGCGCCGGTTGATGTTACGCGCACCGGGGATGATGCGCCGCGCCACCAGCGCGAATATACCGATGATCCCCAGCACAAACACCAGGGCGGCAACAAACCGGTAATAGGCGCTTAATTCCATCAGGTATCTTTCCCCGTCAACACCCTGTAAAGGCCATCAGGCCCGACAGCCGGGCCATATCATGACCATTGGCTGCCTTTGATCATTCTGTTTACCGTGCCCCTTGCACGCAGGCAAGTTGCCATCGGCACAAATGGCTTGGCCGGGCCGTTTGAAATCAGTCCTTTGGCGGACTTTTCGCGGCCTGATAGCGGTTATTTCGTGCGTGCAGCCTGTGCATAGGCATTTGTTGCCTGTGCGGTATTGCTGATGCCGCGCAGCTGACGTTGAATATCGGAATATTCCTGCTGCATGTTGCTTTCGAGCTGGCCCAGTTCATCGGTCAGAGCCGCCAGCAACGGGGCAATTTCACGGCGTTGCTCGGTTCCCATCGCGCGGGCCTGATCACACAGATCGGCAATCCGGTGTTCAAGGGCCGAAAGTTCGACAACCTTGCCGTCTTCCAGATAACGCTGCCCGGTCCGGATCAGGGACAGAACGCGCTTGAGATCTTTCTTGAACTGATCGGGCTTGAATTGTTCAGGGCTCATGATTGGCCTTCCCCGTTGCGATCAAATGATGTCGTTGCCGCGACCTCGTCTTTCGGCTCGGTCTGGCTGCGTGACGAACCACCGTAAATGCGGTTGATCCGGTAAATATAGTTCAGAATTTCCGCGACCGCGGCAAAGGCCTCCAGCGGGATTTCGCTGTCGACATCCACGGCCATCAGAATTTCCGTCAGATCCGTATCTTTGCGGACCTTGATCCCGTTGGCAAAGGCGACTTGCAAGATCTGTTCCGCAACGCTGCCTTCGCCCTTGGCACTTAATATGGGGGCATTGTCACGCCCATGGGCATACCGAAGTGCGACGGCCTTCTGGCCGTCCTCGCCCGGTGCGGCAAGATTTTCCGTCTTGCTTGCCGGTGTATCGGTAATGTCATAGGTGGGCTTTTTCCCGCTCATAAGGCCCTTCTATTCAGGACACAGGTGCCTGGCTGTCATGATCAAGCGTCGACCATAGATCAAAGATGGTCAACAAATCGTTGTCGGCACAGCAGATCGCCAGCCACAACAAAATCAGTGATAAATGCCAAGTGAGAGCGAGATGAAGGTCAATATCCGGGCTACCTGCCTGGAAGATGACGGTGCCTGAAATCAGGCGATATGTTTGTCTTGCGCGCCGGACATCCCGGCATTGCGTGGATTAATCAGCTGTTACCAACATTCTCGTCGGTATCTGATTCCTTGTCGCTGCTGCCCTTGGCAGGACTGTTTGATCCTCCGAGATGGCGGATGATGTCTTCGCTGACCGCAGCCGAACGGTTTTCTTCCTGAATACGGTCATAAAGTTCGCGTCGAAGAACCTGAACATCTTCGGGGAAAGTAAAGCCAAGCTTGACGGTCTTGCCACGGACCTCAACGACGGTGACTTCGATATTGTCGTCAATGACAACGGAGTCGCCGACTTTTCGTGTGAGATAGAGCATACAGTGTCCCGGTTTCGATAGATGGCAACCTCAATTTGCCAGATCGGTCACAATATGCCTGCTTTCAAACGCGGGGTCTAGTACCCGCCGTCAATTGCCCGCAATCCGGGGGATTTCAAAGCTCTTTCATTCTTTGGCACGCTTCATGCATTTCATTTGGCAGGATCATCAGGGGCGGCAAAATCAACCGTCCGGGCGATCGGGCCCCGATCAGGGCGATGGCGTTAACGTCGGCTTTACCCGCGCGATCAATACTCGAAAGCGCAGACAAGGAGCAGGAAATGGATATCGGCAAACTTGGCATGTTCGCCAATCTCAAGGAAAAGATGGACTGGCTCACCCAGCGCCAGGAAGTCATTGCGCAGAATATCGCCAACTCCGATACGCCGAACTACCGCGCCAATGATCTCAAGAAATTCGATCCGGACAATATCGGCCGTGACCGCCAGTTCATTCTGGCCATGCAGGCGACCACGCCGGGCCACAGCCAGGGTCTGAACAAACCGCAGAACTTCAAGGACGAGGAAGTGCGCAAGAACTACGAAGTCGCACCGGGCAAAAACGCCGTCATCCTTGAAGAACAGATGGTCAAGATGAACGAGAACCAGGTCGATTATCAGACCATGACCCGTCTGTATGCCAAACAGAAATCAATGTTCATTTCGGCCCTTGGCCGCGTGTAATCCAAGCATAGAGAGTTAGAAACATGGAACTTTACAAGGCTTTCAAAATCTCTGCTGCTGGCATGCGTGCCCAGGGTACCCGTCTGCGCATTGCCGCGGAAAACGTTGCCAACGCCGACAGCCTTCCGACCGCACCGGGCCAGGACCCGTACCGCCGCAAGCTTCTGACGTTCAAGAATGTCATGGACCGCGAAGTCGGTGTTGAAATGGTCAAGGTCAATAAGGTAATGCCAGACCGTTCCGATTTTGGTATGAAATACGAACCAAGCCATCCGGCAGCCAACGATCAGGGCTATGTTCAGACCCCGAATGTTGAAACGCTTGTCGAAATGATGGATATGCGCGAAGCCCAGCGGTCTTATGAGGCCAACCTCAATGTGATCCAGTCATCGCGCAGCATGTTGCTCAAGACCCTTGATATTCTGCAGTAAGCACGCGATATCAAGCAGGACTGAAGAAGTTTAAGGATTGATACCCATGGTCTCCAGCTTCAACGATGCCATTTCTGCCTACCGCAATGCGGCTGCGGGCAAGACCAATACCGTTGCGGAAACCGTAACCGGCACCGGCACGAAGGTGAACCCGGGGGAAAGTTTTGCCGACATGGTACGCGGTGCGGCACATGATGCCCACGCAACCATGGTCAATAGCGAACAGATGACCCAGAAGGCGGTTACCGGGGATGCGGAACTTCATGAAGTGGTGACCGCCGTTTCGGCCGCCGAAGTCACCCTGCGCACGGTGGTCTCGGTCCGTGACAAGGCTGTGGAAGCATATCAGAGCATCCTGAACATGCCGGTCTGATCCCTGTGATCCCGGCCTGATAACGAAACCGCACGTCATTCGTGCGGTTTTTTGTTTGCCGATACCGGTTTGCCGATCAGGAAATCATGGCAATGGCCTTGCCAAATCCTGTATGAATAACAGTGGTACTTCAAGGTACTGCGTGAATGTGAAGGCGGGAAGACCAATGGATCAAGCTGAAATCATGGATGTGGCCTATGATGCAGTATGGACGCTGCTGAAGGTGACCACACCGCTGATGTTGATTGCGCTTGGGGTTGGTCTGATCATCGCGCTGTTTCAGGCCCTGACACAGATTCAGGAAATGACCCTGACCTTCGTTCCGAAAATCCTTGTGATTTTCATTGCACTTCTGGTGTTGCTGCCCTGGATGATTACGGAAATGACCGAATTCATGGGGCGTATGGTGGACCATTTCATTGGCCTGCCCAATTAGCGGCGAAACGCCGGGCTGACGCGTTGATGTAAGGCGGTCGAAGACATATGGATCTTCAGGAGCTTCTTACTCTTAATGTCTATGTTGTCCTGATGGCATTTGCCAGGGTCGGGGCGGCCTTTGCCTTTATGCCGGGCATCGGGGCACGCACGGTTCCGGCGCGCGCACGGCTGATTTTTGCCTTTTGGGTTGCGGTGGTCATCTCGCCGCTGGCAGGGCCGCTTTTCCCGCCGCAACCGGCCGATGCGCCGTCGCTTTTGCTGTTTATCGGTTATGAGGTTACGGTTGGCCTGTTCTTTGGCCTGTTTGGTCAGGTCATGATGGCCGGGCTTCAGACTGCCGGGTCGATCATTGCCTATTTGTCATCAATGGCAAACGCCTTTACCGCCGATCCATTATCGGGGGCGCAAAGTGCGGTAACCGGCAATTTCCTGATGCAGGTCGGGCTGGTTTTGCTGTTTGCGACCGGGATGGATCATCTGATGATCCAGGCGGTTTTTGAAAGCTATTCACTGTTTCCGCCGGGCGGGGTGCTGCCGGTCGGGGATATGAGCGAATTTTTCGCCAATGCGCTCAATGACAGCTTCATCATCGCCGCCCAGTTATCCGCGCCGTTTCTGATTGTGGCGATCTGCTTGCAGATTGCGCTCGGTTTGTTGAACAAGCTGATGCCGCAATTGCCGGTATTCTTTGTGGCCATGCCGATTCAGATCGCGCTGGCCTTGCTTCTGTTGACCTTGGCCCTGCCATCCATGATGATGGTCTATCTCGGTTATTTCGAGAACGGGCTTGAGGCGTTTCTCAATCCCTAGGGCGGTGCCGCGCAGCAAAGCGCGACTGTCCGCCAAGCACGGGTTAGCCAATGGCAGAAGAAGACGACAGCCAAAAGACAGAAGACCCCACAAGTAAAAAGCTTGAGGATGCCCGAAAAAAGGGTCAGGTGCCGGTTTCCAAGGAAGTCGGCAACTTCATGCTGTTGTTTGGTGGTGGTCTGGTTACGGTGATGATGGGCCCGACCATGGCCGAAAGTGTCCGTGATCTTGCTGTCGGCTTTATCGAACATCCGCACATGTATGATGTGTCCGATGCCGGGCTGCCTCTTTTGTTCAAGGATATCATTATCGGTATGCTCTGGGTGCTGGGCATTCCGTTTGTGCTGCTGGTGTTTTTTGCCGCGGCCGGGCATCTGGTGCAAAACGGCATCGTTGTTGCGGTTGAACGTATCGAACCCAAACCCGACAAGCTCAATCCCCTGAACGGGCTGAAAAACCAGTTTTCTCTCAAGACGCTGGTCGAATTTGCCAAGAATGTCAGCAAGATCGTTCTGGTCGGGGTGGTTCTGGCATTGGTCATCATGCCAGAAATGCTTGATATCGAACTCTATCCCCAGATGTCATTGGGGCTGACCCTTGAACGGCTTTACGACATGATCGTGATCCTGCTGATCGCGACGATTTCACTGACGGCGGTGATTGCCGGGCTCGATTTCGCCTATCAGCGATACGAGTTCAACAAACAGATGAAAATGTCCAAGCAGGAGATCAAGGACGAATACAAACAGACCGAAGGCAGCCCGGAAATCAAGGCAAAGGTCCGCCAGATCAGGATGGAACGCGCCCAGCAGCGCATGATGTCAAACGTTCCCAAGGCCGACGTCGTGATCACCAACCCGACGCACTATGCGGTGGCACTTCAATATGATGTCGGTGCGATGGCCGCCCCGGTCTGTGTCGCCAAGGGCCAGGACAATATCGCGCTTAAAATCCGCGAGGTTGCCGAAGAACACAACATCACCATCATGGAAAACCCGCCGGTGGCGCGTGCCCTGTTTGCAACCGTCGAGGTCGATCAGGAAATCCCGCCTGAACATTACAAGGCGGTGGCCGAAATCATTTCGTTCGTGTTCCGCCAAAAAGGCAAGAAGCTGGGCTAAGGCCATCCGGGCGACCGGCGTGCTGCCGGTTTCTTTCAGCTGCCTGTCATCTTTTTCCCCTAGAAAAGTCGTTTGAAATTCCAGTCCGCGACGATCCAGATCAACCCGGTTGGCAGATCAGCGGTGTAGTTTGAAAAATAGAGTTCCCTTTGTTTCGTACAGATACTATACGAATGGCAAAGGGTGCTGTCCTTCTGTGCAGGGGCAGCAATGGGATTAACGGGGATTATTTCATGAAATTAAGGATTGCCGGGCAAATTGCCCTGTCGAACGCGATCATTGTGGTCATGCTGATCGTGGTCGCTGTCGGTATAGGGGTGGTGAACTCGGATGGCAGCAAGGCAACGCACGAAGCCGCCGAAATCGGGGTTGTCGCCAGTACCGATATTCCGCGCCTGATCAAAAGCATCGAAGGTGCGCGTTATAATGTGATCCAGGTTCAGCAATGGCTGACCGATATTTCGGCCACACGCGGACTTGATGGGCTGAATGACGGCTTTGACGAAGCCGAGGCCGCGGCAAAGGGATTGGGTGAAAACCTTGCGACCGCAAAGTCGCTTGCCGGCAAACTGGGGCAGTCCGAACTTCTGAGTTCGCTTAAGGCCGTCGATGCTGCCTTCCCGGCATATTACGCCGCAGGCAAGAAAATGGCGCAAGGCTACATTGATGGCGGCCCGGAAGTCGGCAACAAGATGATGGCGAATTTCGACGCCGAAGCGGCAAAACTTGCCGCAGCCCTGGAAGTGGCAGTCGAAAACACCGATGCCTATGCGATTTCGGTCGAGACCGAACTGGTCGACAAGCTGGTGGCCCTGGATGAAAGCGTCCAGTCGATCTTCTGGCTGACGACCGGGGTGACGATTGCATCGATCGTGATCTGTGCGCTGATTGCCTGGGTGATGCATCGCCGGATTTCCAAGCCGGTCGCCGAAAGTGTCGGCATTCTGGCCAAGCTTGCCGATGGCAATTACGACCTGAAACTTCAGAAATCCGACCGCGGTGATGAAATCGGCGATCTTGTGCGGGTGATGCATATCTTCCGCGAGACCGGCGTGAATAACATCAAGATGCGCGATCAGCAGGAAGCCGACCGGAAAGAAGCCGAAAAACAGCGTCAGAAATCCCTGATGCAGATGGCTGAACGCGTCGAAAGCGAAACCCGTCGCGTTGTCGATACCATTTCGGGTCAGACCAACGAACTGGCCGATGCGGCACAGCGCATGTCGACTTCTGCCGATCTGGTGCAGGGCAATTCCGAAACCGTGGCGTCGGCCTCAACCCAGGCACTGGCAACGGTCGAAGCCGTCGCCGGCGCGGGCGAGGAGCTCAATTCATCACTGGGTGAAATCAACAGCCAGATCGCGCGCGCCAACCGTGTCAGCGAAGACGCCGTCGAGGCAAGCCGATCAACCGAAAGCACGGTTTCCCAACTGGCCGAAAGCGTGCGTGGCATTGGCGAGGTGGTCGAACTTATTTCCGGAATCGCTGAACAGACCAACCTGCTGGCTCTTAATGCCACGATTGAGGCCGCGCGCGCCGGGGATGCGGGCAAGGGCTTTGCCGTGGTGGCCCAGGAAGTTAAAAATCTGGCGACCCAGACCAGCCGGTCAACCGATGAAATCACCCGTCAGATCGCGGAAATTCAGTCGGTCACCGATTCTGCGGTGCATGCGGTGGCAACGATTGCCGAAAAAATCCACGAAATGGACGAAGTATCGACAGCAATCGCCGCCGCGGTCGAAGAACAAAGTGCTGCCACGGGTGAAATTGCCCGCAATGTCAGCGAAACGGCCGCCGCGTCGCGCGAAGTTTCCCTGCGCATCAGTGAAGTTTCAAGCGAGGCATCGGAAACCGGCCGAATGGCCGCCGAGGTCGGAACTCTTGCCGATCAGGTTGCCGGGGCTGTACGTGACTTGCGGCTTGTTCTGGTCGAAGTCGTTCGTACATCGACATCCGATGTCGATCGCCGCCGATCAAAACGCCATCGCACCGCGATCGAGGTCGCGGTACGCCAAGGCAGCAATTCTTGCCGTGTGCGTCTTGAAAACGTCTCGGAAAAGGGGGCGTTGCTCCATACCGATGAAAACTTCGCCAAAAGCAGCAGGATCGAACTTGATCTTCCCGGGATTCCGGGGCCGGTTCGGGCAATTGTGCGAAATGTCGGGGATGGCAATGTCAGCGTTGAATTCGATGGCACCACACTTGACGAGGCACAGATCAAACGTCTGGCCCGCTAGGCGCATGATCTGGCCGGGCTTGAAACAGCCTGTTTGCCGAACAATCTGAACAAAAGGCAGGGCCGGAAACGGTTCCTGCCTTTTTGCCGATGGCAGTCCGCACAGGGTGTCTTTTATGGTCGACCCGGTACAAAACCCGCTCGATGCGGGGGACAAAACTTGTCGGTAGCCAGTCGCGTGATAACCAGCTAAAAGTATAGACTATATTGATAAGTTATTGTCGTTAAAGGCGGTCGCGTGCTGTTTCGGGGGCTCATCCTTGCTGTAAGTGTCGCATTCGTTGCGTTTGTCTTTGTCCTGATGGATGTTCTGGCAAAGGCGGGCCTTGATGCGCGTTTAATGTGGATCATCGGTGCAATGGTCACCGGTGTGGCAATTATTGCCGTCGCAGCCCTTTCACTGTCGGCGCGCTGGCGTAATGGCGGGCATTCCGAACTTGGGCCGCTGATCGCCGGTCTTGGCAAATCCGATATCGGCGTTGCGCTAATTGATGCCTATGGCCGGACGATCTATGCCAACCCGGCCTTTTCAAGAAAACTGGGTATCGAGCCGGGATCGGACATGTTGTCCGCGCTTGAAGCGCGCCTGTCTTTCCTTGGCATTGGCAGTGACGAACTGGCCGAATTGCGCACCCGTGCGATGCGCGGTGAAGGCGGGCAGATGTTTGTCGATCTGTCGCGTTCTGAAAAATTTGCAAACCAGCCCGATGGTGAAATGCAAGCCCCGGCAACTGACGGGGCCGAAAATCCCGCCCCCGGTGATGACGCGGCTTCGGATGATAAAACATCATCCCGGGCAACCTGTTTGCGCATTTCCGTGGCCGAGGCCAATGCACGTGCCGGTCAGATGTTATGGACTGTTGACGGTGTTGATCCGTCCGTAATGGCGGATGCCGATGCATCGATGTTGTTGCCATCGGGTGAAAGCCCGTCTGCATTCGCGCTTTCGGCACCGGTGGCACCCGACCTTGTTGCCAATCTTCCGGTTTCGGCGGCCGCTGGCGGCTTTGAACATGCCGATCAGATGATCGAACGGCTGCCGGTCGGGGTCTGTGGCCTTGATGAAGAAGGCCGTATTCTTTATCTCAACCGCCGTCTGGCAAGCTGGCTTGGCGGTGAACCCGAAGACTTCAATAACGGCACCGTGGAACTGGCCGACCTTATCGTTGGTGACGGTATCAATGGCGAGGTCAAATTCAAGGTTGCCGGGGGCGAACCGATCCGGTGCTTTGTCACCCATTCGATCAATGCGCCGGGCACTGGTCCGGTCCGCAGTCAGGCCGTGATCTTCCCTGATCCGATGCCCGCTCATGAATGGGAACATGCGCTGGCCGAAACCGAACGCCGGGTGCGCTGGTTCTTTGATGAAAGCCCGCTTTCGATTGTTCTGGCCGACATGTCGGGCACGGTTACCGACGCCAACCGCGCCTTTATCGAAACCGCCGGGCAGAACCATGCCAATGTGGTCGGACGTTCGATCCTTGAACTGATTGTTCCCGAAGACCGCGACGAAGTGGCGCGTTATCTGTCCAAGGCCGTGATGGGCATGGGCAAGGGCGGTCAGATCGAAGCCCGTCTTGCGGGCGCGCGCGGTGTTGCGGCCCAGATTTATCTGCAACGGGTTGCGGGTCGTTCGGGCGAAGCAGGCGCGCTGCTTCTGAACTTCCTTGATACGACCGAACAGAAGAATCTTGAGGAACAATTTGCCCAGTCCCAGAAAATGCAGGCTGTCGGTCAGCTTGCCGGCGGGGTGGCGCATGATTTCAACAACCTTCTGACGGCGATGATCGGGTTCTGTGATCTGTTGTTGTCGCGCCACGGGCCGGGTGATCCGAGCTTTGCCGACATCATGCAGATCAAACAGAATGCCAATCGTGCTGCCAACCTTGTCCGGCAGCTTTTGGCGTTCTCGCGTCGTCAGACCCTTCAGCCGAAAATCATCAATATCACCGATGCACTGGCTGAAATGTCGAACCTGCTGCGCCGCCTGATCGGCGAGAAGATCGATCTCAAGGTCAGTCACGGGCGCGATATCGGGTTGGTCAAGGTCGATCCGGGCCAGCTTGATCAGGTGATCATTAACCTTGTCGTCAATGCGCGCGATGCCATGGCCGGCGAAGGCGGGACTTTGACGGTTCAGACCAGCAGCGAAATTGTTGATGAACCGACCGCAACCGGCACTGAAATCATCCCGCCGGGCGACTATATCGGCATCAAGGTCACCGATACCGGCATCGGTATCCCCAAGGACAATCTGACGCGGATTTTCGAACCCTTCTTCTCGACCAAGCAACGCGGCGAGGGAACGGGTCTTGGTCTTTCGACCGTTTATGGCATCGTCAAACAGACCGGCGGCTTTATCGCGGTCAACAGCGAAGAAGGCAAAGGCACGACCTTTACCATCTATCTGCCGCGCTATGAGGCAACCGAACAGGAGCTTGCCGAAACCCAGGCCGTCACCGAAGAAGCCCCGTCACGCGATCTGACCGGAACCGGTGCGATCCTTCTGGTCGAGGATGAGGATGCCGTGCGCACATTCGGCGCGCGCGCCCTGCGCAGCAAGGGCTATGACGTGCTTGAAGCCAATAACGGCGACAACGCGCTTGAGGTCCTGAATAATACCGACAAGACGATTGATCTGGTGATTTCCGATGTCGTGATGCCGGGCATCGATGGCCCGACACTTGTCCGCATGCTGCGCGAAAAGAAACCCGAACTCAAAGTCATCTTCATTTCCGGTTACGCCGAAGATACCTATCGCGACGAGCTGGACGAAGAAAACGGTGTTCACTTCCTGCCCAAGCCCTTCTCGCTCAAGGATCTGGCCACCAAGGTCAAGGAAGTCCTGTAAGGTTTGGGGCCGGGCAGGCGGCATTATTGTCGCTGGGTGACCGGCTTCAGCTGGCAAGATAAAATGCCGACGCCCCGTAAAGGGCCAGAACCACAAAGCTTTCCCAGCCGATATTGGCAATGCCGCGCCGTTCACGGTTGAGCATCCCCAACAGCAACACCCCACTCATCAATATGACCAGTGCGATGGTAAAGACGTGCTGTTGGCTAAAGGCGGCATAGATTGATCCTTCGCGATAGGCGATGTCAGATGCCGCCAGAAACAGCACGTCAAAGGCGTTGCCGCCAATAATGTCCCCAACCGCCAGATTGACAGCCCCCATGCGTACCGCCGCAATTGCAGAGACAAATTCCGGGAAGGACGTTGAAATCGCGGTCAGGAAGGTGCCAACAGCGGTTTCGCTGATATCTGTCACGGCAACAATCGCAAGGCCGGCCTGACCGATAATGTGGCCGGCAATCGCTGTCACAAGCGCAAAGGCAAGGAATTCGCCCCACAGGCGCGCGGTGCTTTCGGGGTGGGTATCGGCGGTGTCATGTTTGGCGTCTTCTTCGGTCAGATCGGTTTTCTTGGGAAGCCACATCGGTTCATCACGGATCGCCGATAAAAGATTAAGGCCAAGCGGATAGATCACCAGAAGCAGGATGGATGCCGGGTGAATGTGAAAAATCATCCAGTCCGGCCCGGCATAGGCCAGCAGCGGCAAGGACAGCATGCTGAGCAAAAGGGTGGTCTGGGCAAGGCCGGTGGCGCTGGCCGCGGCATGTTCAAGATTGCCTTTGCGATAAAACAGATCGGCAATCGCCAGAAACGTCGTCTGGGCAGCAATCCCGCCAAGCGCATTGCCAATCGCAAGATCGGTATGCCCCTGCCAGGCGGTGGTCACAGATAACACGCTGCCCGGCAGGCTGGTCGACATGCCGACAAACAGGGCGCCGGCGATGATTTGTCCCATGCCGGTGCGTTCAGCCAGTTTGACGGCAATGCTGGCCAGTCTGGTACCGGCAAAAATGATGATCAATGTGCAGACCGTAAAGGTCGCGACAATAACGCCGAGCGACTGCTGACCAAGGTCAAAGGGCATGCAATGCTTTCCGTGATCAAAGAAGACTACACTGTGTAACTTCCGACAGGGTAGCTTGTTCCCCGGCTGCTGTCTTTGCGTTGGCTCAGGGGATTTCAGGAATGCTTGGCCGCGGCCGCATCCAGGCCGGCACAAGATTAAGAACAAGCGCACATCCCGCCATGATCGTGATCCCGCCGACAAGCTGCATGGCCGAAAGCCTTTCGCCCAATGCTGTCGCACCGATCAGCACCGCAATCACGGTAACCAGAAATTCGACACTGATCGCGCGGGTCGGACCGATTGATGCCACCAGCCGGAAATAAACGATATAGGTGCAAACACTCATCAAACAGGCGGCAATGATCAGATACAAATAGTCCATGGCAACCGGAATGCGTTCAAGCGGCACGGCAAAGATCATCGGCAAGGTCACGATCCCGCCAAACAGAAACGCACCGATTGTGGTTTCCCAGTTGCCGCTTTGGCGCAAATGACGGCTGGCATAATTGCTGCCAAAGGCCGCGCAAAGGGCCGACAGGATCGATGCCACGCAGCCAAGGACAAATTCCGGTGTGACGGCAACCGCGGGAAACCCGACCAGAAGCACAATCCCGCCAATGCCAAGTGCCAGACCGGCGAAGCCTTGTTTGCTTGCGCGTTCAATGCCCCAGAACTGGCTGATGATCATGGAAAAAAGCGGGATGGCCGCGACAAATATCGCCGTCATCGCCGTTCCGATGCGTGGTGCTGCATAGGACAACCCGATCAGCTGTCCGGCAACGGTGGTCGCTCCGACAATGGCAAAGGGCCGCCAGCCCGCGCTGAAATCAAGTTTGCGACGGCAAAGCCTGGCAACCAGGTAAAGCGACCCGGCCGCAATCAGGGCGCGGAATGTTACCGCCCCGACCCAGCCAAAGGCATCAACAACCTTTACGACGACAAGAAACGAAAGTCCCCACACGACGGCAAGGAACAGATAGCGGGCGATATCCCCTGGTTTCATTTGTGATGCACTTAAAACGGGGCGTGAGCATCCTTTGTTGATGCGCAGGCGATGTTGACGGGAAATCGGGTGGTGGCTGGTAGCAGGTGGCGCGGAGGCCCGATATTCCGGCTGACCGCGGGCCTGATGGTGCGACCGGCCTCGTTTCCGGTCAAGCGCGAAATGCACGTCCGGGATGCAAAAGTTCCCTTAAGCCTATAGGCAAACCGGGCAATCCTGAGTATCGTTTCAGACAACAGATCAAAAAGGTCTGACAAACAAGGTTTTCATCCGGAATGGAAACCGATTGCGGAGTGGGCGGCATACCGGTATCGGGTGCCGTAATGGGAATTTATGGCAGTCGTCATTTGCGATGGGTCGCATCGACCTTGGGGCTTGTGCGCGCATCTTTTGCGCGGATTTATCCTGTCCGTTCTTTTGGTCCCGTCCGTGCAGGCAAAGGATGCCTGTCTTCGGATTGCAATGCCCGAAATTCATGTCAGCCCGGAAAATATGGCGCAATATCGTCGCGTGATGGCGGATGCCGGACTGTGTGTCGAACCCGCATCACTGCCACAGATCCGGGCGGTTGCGGCCCTGCGGGCGGGTAAGATTGACGGGGTGTTTGCCGGGCAGGATGATTTTCCCGAACTTGTTGATATTCCGGTCGTGCCAGGCGAGGTCGTCCTTGGGAAATTGCCGGGACTTCTGATTGTGCGCAAAGGCCCGGTCACCGGATTTGATGATTTGGACAATGAAGTTCTGGGCGTGCCGCTTGGCGCGACCTGGCCCAGAAAGTTGATTGCAGGCTATGCCAATATTGTCCGGGTGCCGCGCGGGGCGGAAATGTTAAAGGAAATGCTTCGCGAAGGGCGGATCGATGCGATGTTGCTTGATGGCTATTCCCTGAACTGGGCCGGCGGGGTGCCTGATGGTTATAAGGCCATACCCGTGGCAACGATCACGGTTCACAGCTGGCTGCGTGCGGAATTTGCCGAACATATCCCGAAATTCGATCAGGGAACGCGGGCCTATCTCAAGGCCGTGCAGGAAGAAGAATAGGCAGGGCCATGCGTGATGTGAAACAACCGGACCGGATCACCAGAATGCAAGAAATACCGCCCGCGTGCCGGTGTTTGACACCCGGCATATTTGCGGAAAATGCAAAAAGCCGTGGGGGTATGAATGACGCGTGATCTGAATTTCAGAGTGTTCAGGGCCTGTCTGTTTGCCATCGGCTTCGGATTGGCCGGGCTGAGCAGTTTGTTGGTGTCATCCGGTGCGTGGGCCGATGAATTCTGTCTTCGCATGGCGATGCCCGAAGTCACACGTGATGCGGTTGGTGTCGAAGCCTATCGCCGGGCCATGGCCGATGCCGGGCTTTGTATTATTCCGGTATCAATGCCCAATGCGCGTTCCGTGGTTGCCATGCGCAATGGCGAAGTCGATGGTGTATTTGCCGGTCTTGATGATTTTGCCGAACAGGTCGGTCGTCCGCTGATCCGCGGGGATCTTCCGGTCGGGGCGGTATCTGGCGTGCTGGTTGTACGCGACGGCGATATCAAATCGCTTGATGATCTGACCGATCAGGCGGTGGGGATCTGGCTTGGTTCAAGCTGGGCTGAAAAGCTGATGGCGGGGTACCCCAATGTGATGCGCTGTCCGGCCGGTCCCGAAATGATGCAGGAACTGATGCGTGCCGGGCGGCTTGATGCCATGCTGATCAATGAATTTTCACTGATCCTGACGGGCGGCTTGCCCGATGGCTTTGTGTCGATCCCGGTGATGGAACTTGAAGTCTATACTTGGCTGCGTGCCGAATTTTCCGACTATTTGCCACTTATTGAAAAAGGCAATCAGGCCTATGTCGATATCCTGAAGAAATGGCGGAAAAAGGCATCATGACGCCCGGCGCGTGACGGGTGTGAAAAATTCGAAAATGTTTGTTTAGATTTCTTGCATATGTCTTTTCTTTTTATCTATAGTTGATCAGCACAGCAGACAGAAAAACGGCGGCTGTGGGTTAAAATGAACAATGAAGAATTCCGGTCATGACAACTTGACCGGCACAACAGGCGAGGCCCGGTATCGGCACAAGGTTCATCAAAGAACCAGGCGTGATATCGGCTTGGGGGTTTGAATGGTAAAGCGCAAATCAACCGGGATCGTGCGATCCTGTATGGTGGTTGCTATTTTCGTGACGGCATTGCTGTTGTCATTTGAATTGCTGCCCTCGGCTCAGGCCGATGCCGCAAACCAGCCGGCAAAAGCCATTACCTGGGTTCAGAAATAACTGCCGACGGCCTGCATTGCCAAATCGGTTATCGCCAACAGGACAAAGCACCAGGGACCTGACACCTGGCACTTTGCACACAGCCTGTGCGTGATCAGACCTTCCTGGATCAAAGGTCTGTCTTGTCCGGTGTCTGGATCTGGGATTCAATGGCCTGATCCGATCCCAGATGGGTGATGTCGATCGGCGTGTTTGTATCCCGGTTGGCATAGACGCGCCCGAAAAAGTCCGACAATTTCTTGGCGACATCTTCGGGCTGGCTGACTTGATGCAGGGTGAATTTGTGGCCGATGCGATCGGTAATATGAAGATCGCCATAATCAAAGATATTGCCAACGACACTTTTGCTGATGCGGGTTGATTTGATGGCTTCGAACCCGCGATCATCCTGATCCTTGCGCAGGACGCCGCTGCGCGTGATGATGCGGTTGCTGGTAATCACGCGTTCAAAAAAGAACAGATCGCGGATCGCAGTCAGCGGCAAAAGAAGACTGTCCTTTGCTGCGCGTGTCGATGCGCCAAGCACGCGGCGCAGAAGGCTCCAGACAATCGAAATTGCTGCGAGGATCAAGCCGATCAGCGCAAATGAAAACACGAATTCATACTGTTCCCAGATTTCATCAAGGGCTGAAAAGGCTTCGGGTCCGGTCAAAAGATTTCGAAATTGCGGCATCAGGAAATTGTAAATTTCGCGCCAGTGATAGGATGCGTAAATCAGGGCCGCGATCCAGACAATCTTGATCAGGCCGGGAACCAGCACCGATACCGGGGCAATCGGCAAATCCATGATCACCACTTCACCATCCTGAAGATAGCGGCGAATTCCCTTGAACGGTTTGCCGTTATTGTCGGTCTGTTGGGCCTTAGTCATGCCGGTTTCCTTTTGCACGCAATTTCATGAACATACGGTGCGGGCAAAAAATCGCAAGCAGTTGCAAATTTTCGAATTCTGACCGGCGATAATTCTGATTACAAATGCCTGAAAATTTGCGCTTATAGATTTATTGGCCACGCCACCATGGCCACAAACCGGTACATCGCCGGAACAACAATGACAGGAAACGCGCCCCATGATCCCCCTGTTTGGTGAGGCCGCCGCCTTTACCGCTGCCCTGTGCTGGGCAACATCAAGCATGATCTTTTCCAATATTGGCGGCAAGGCCGGTGCGCAGACCGTCAATCGCGGGCGTCTGGCCTGTTCGATTTTTTGTCTGACGGTTCTGCACTGGCTTCTTTTGGGAACACCGTGGCCCGAATCAGTTACCTGGGAACAGCTGGGCTGGCTTAGCCTGTCATCGATTGTCGGGCTGGTGATTGGTGATGCCATGCTGTTTCAGGCCTTTGTCCTGATCGGGGCACGGTTGTCGATGTTGTTGATGTCGACAGTGCCGATCATGGGGGCGGTACTGGCATGGGTGCTGTTTGATGAAACGCTCCGTCCGATTGAAATTCTGGGCATCGCCTGTGGGGTGGGCGGGGTTCTGATTGTCATTCTGGGTAAAAAGGGCCGCCCGGTCGGGCTGGTCGGGCGCAACTATGTGATCGGTATCCTGTTCGGACTGGGTGGTGCCATTGGTCAGGTTGCCAATCTGATCACGGCGAAATATGCGTTGATTGATGGCTATTCCGCATTGTCCGCGACCTGGATCCGTACCCTTGTTGCGGTAATTGCCATGTGGGGAATTGCCCTTGTCTTCGGGCGGGTGCGCCGCACGGTGACTGCGTGCCTTGCCCCGGATGTCGGCAAGTGGCTGTTGCTGGGGGCTTTGATCGGGCCTGCGGTCGGGGTCTGGCTTTCCATGCTGGCGGTTCAGAATGCCAATGTCGGGATTGCATCGACCCTGATGGCCTTGCCGCCGGTTTTGCTGATTGTCTATGAAGGCGCGATCCTGCGCCGGCCTGTGGGCTGGCAGGCCGTTATCGGGACCTGCCTTGCCTTTGCCGGGGTGGCGTTACTGTTCCTGCATTAGAGATCAAGAGATCAAGGTGTTTAGGCATTTAGGACTGATGTGCCTTTCGCATGCGTCCCCACAACAGCAACCCGCCATAAAAGTTCGCCAGCACGCTTAGCCCGAACAACATCCCCGCCCAGATCGGCAAATCAAACATTGCCGCCGTGCCGCGCATTTTTGTGTTGGCAACTGGCACGGTCGGGGCAGTCGGGTCTGGTGGGTCGGACGTTATGTCGGGTTTACTCAGATGGGTCAGTTGCACCACATGCCCCATGCCATCACCCACCCGGATGTGCCAGTTTTGCGGTTGTGTCATGTCATGGCCCGGCTGATCCGGGGCAAAGGCAAAATGGCCGCTGCGATCGGTGCGCGCCTTTTGCCAGATCTTGCCATCAGGGGCGGTGACGATGACTTCGGCAAATCCCATGGGACTGCCGTCGGTATAGCCAAACCGGTATCGAACCGTATTCTCATTGCCAACAGCCTGCCAGCCAGCCCCGTGGGCACGGGCATCTGTCGGTTCCGATATGATCAGAACCGACAACGCCACAAGAACCACAAGAACCGGCACCCGGCTGATACCCGCTAGATGCATTTTCCTAGCCGTCCACATGGAAGCTTAGTGTCGCACGAAGGTTATGAACCCGTACCCCGTCCGCGGCATCGGGGATATCGGTTGCAACCCGCACGATCCACAGGCCGGGTGCCGAAATGCGAACCTTGGCAATGGCACTGCCGCGGTCATCGGCAAGGGTTTCGGTATAGTAGGCCCAGGAAGACGGGGTTTGGGTAAACCCGGCATAGGTCGCAAGAACGGTGGTGGTCAAAGGCTGCCCGTCAAGCAGGATGCGAAATTCGGCGTCCGTGCCGATTTTGGTCCGGCGCGGATCGCCAAGCGGAACGATTTCAAGCCGATCACCAAGCGGGGTCGTGACCACGGCATTGCCATCAGATGCCTGCGGGCCGATCAGATGTTTTGCAAATTTCTCGTAACGCGAAGCGGTCAGGGCATCGGGATGTTGTTCAAGCCCGCCTTCCTGCCAGCCATCGGGCGTCTGTGACCAGACAACCGGCAAACGATGGGCGGCAATCCAGCCGGTTTGCGCATGATCGTTAACAGATGCAACAAGGTTCGGGGCGTTCGGATTTGGTGTGACATCAAGTTCGCTCTGCCCGGCATCGGTGATCAGGCGGGCGCGCACATTTTCGATGGCTTCGGCTTCTTCAGGCGCGCCGAACTGATGGGTCGAATCTAGAAATATCGTTGCCGGTTGGCCCGGCGCAATGGTGCTTTGTGCGGTGCTGGCGATGAATTCATGGGCGGTTGTCGCACTGCTGATCAGGCAACCGGTCATGCCAATTATCAGGGCGCGTGCGAACTTTGATTGAAACATCTGCTATCCTTTGGGAAATTAGGTCTATGAAATGACAGTATGAACTTTTCAAAATTGTTCATACGAGTCAAGCTGATGATTCTGAAAGGGAATTGATATGACCCGCGTGACGGTATCAATCGAAGATGATCTGATGGAAGCGTTCGACACCTTCCTTGAAGGGCGGGGCTATACCAACCGGTCCGAAGGATTCCGTGATCTGATCCGTGAAAAGCTTCAGAATGCCAAGCTTGACGAAGACCCCAACGGGGTGGGAATTGCCGTTCTGAATTATGTTTATGACCATGAGGAACGCATGCTGGCATCGCGTTTGATGAGCACCCAGCATGAACATCACAATCTGACGGTGTCGACCGTGCATTTTCACATCGATCATGACACCTGTCTTGAAAGCGTGACCCTGCGCGGGAAGCTTGCCGAAATTCGCGCCTTTGCCGACAAAGTCCTGGCACAGCCCGGTGTGCGCCACGGGCAGCTTTATTCCGTTCCGGGGGAACTACACATTGAATCCCATCACCACGGGGATGAAGACCACGGCGCGGCCCATACCCACGAACATCTCAAAATTACCACCTGATAAAATTGCCGTTCGGTATGGAGCAGCCCGGTCCGGACAGGGCCGGGCTGTTGTCGTTTGAAAACGCGATTTTTGTTCCCGGGAATGAGAACAAACTTGCAACATCCAAAATTTTATGACAGTGTTCGCATTATGTTCTCAATTCGGCTGCTGACGTGAACAGGGAAACTAGTCTGTCTGGGCAGCAGGTTCTTCAAGCGGTGGCGTTCCGCATTTAGGTCCGGGGAACCGCCTGCGTTGCATCCTACCCGGCCCTGTGGAATAAGAGAGTTCGAGCAATGATTCAGACCGCGCTGCATTTGGTGGATAAGGATACTATGGATAAGCAGAAGGCACTCGAAGCCGCCCTTGGGCAGATCGAACGGGCATTTGGCAAAGGTTCGATTATGAAGCTGGGTCAGCGGGAAAGCGCCGTTGACATTTCAGCCATTTCAACCGGATCACTCGGTCTTGATATCGGACTTGGTATTGGTGGTCTTCCGCGTGGCCGTATCATCGAAATCTATGGCCCGGAAAGTTCCGGGAAAACGACCCTGGCCCTGCACACCATTGCCGAGGCACAGAAACTTGGCGGGACCTGTGCATTTGTCGATGCCGAACATGCGCTTGACCCGGGCTATGCCCGCAAGCTTGGCGTGAATACCGACGAACTTCTGATTTCACAGCCCGATGCCGGTGAACAGGCACTTGAAATTGCCGACACGCTGGTGCGTTCCGGTGCGATTGATGTTCTGGTCGTTGACTCGGTCGCGGCCCTTGTTCCGCGGGCCGAACTCGAAGGTGAAATGGGCGATACCCATGTCGGTCTGCAGGCCCGCCTGATGAGCCAGGCCTTGCGTAAACTGACCAGCTCGGTGTCGCGGTCGAACTGCATGGTGATCTTCATCAACCAGATTCGTATGAAAATCGGTGTGATGTTCGGCAGCCCGGAAACCACCACCGGTGGTAACGCGCTCAAGTTCTATGCGTCTGTTCGTCTGGATATCCGCCGTATCGGCCAGATCAAGGACCGCGACGAAGTCGTGGGTAACCAGACGCGCGTCAAGGTCGTCAAAAACAAGATGGCCCCGCCGTTCAAACAGGTCGAATTTGACATCATGTATGGCGAAGGCGTTTCCAAGATGGGTGAAATCCTTGATCTTGGTGTCAAGGCAGGCATTGTTGAAAAGTCCGGTTCCTGGTTCTCCTATAACTCGACCCGGATCGGTCAGGGTCGTGAAAACGCCAAGAACTTCTTGCGCGAGAATCCGGAAATGACCCAGGAAATCGAAAACAGCATTCGCGAAAGTGCCGGCCTGATCGCCGAAAGCATGACGAATATGAGCGAAGATGACCCGGTCAATGACGATTGATCGCGCTGTTTTTGTACGATGATTTTAAAAAGACGGGCCGTGATTTCGGCCCGTCTTTTTTGTTTGGGCCATCAAATCCTTCACCCCGTTCAAAGGTGCAGCCATGATTACCTGCTATTTGAAATATATTATCGACAGTCACAAAATTCCCGAGTTCGAGGCATATGCCAAACGCTGGATTCCGATTGTCAATCGTATGGGCGGGACCCATCACGGGTATTTCCTGCCCCATGAAGGGGCGAGTAACGTGGCCTATGCACTGTTCAGTTTTCCAAGCCTTGCCGAGTATGAGGATTACCGCAACCGCATGGCTGACGACCGCGAATGTCAGGATGTTCTGAATATGGAAATCCGCAATCGCAGCATCATTTCCTATGAACGCAGCTTCATGCGCCCGGTCCTGGACTAGGGGCGGGCGGGCTATGATCCGCGCCGCATTGCGGTCGTCGCCACTGCCGCTGCCGGGATTTGCTGCTGTTGCCACTGGCTGGGTGTTTGGCCGGTAATGCGCAGGAATTCGCGATTGAAATTCGATTTGGTGTTAAAGCCGCTTGAAAGCATGGTGGTTGTGATATTCTGTCCGCGCGCAAGTTCCCCGCAGGCATGATCAATCCGGAACCTGTTGATATAGCGCGACACATTTTCCCCGGTACTTTGATTGATCGCTGTGGATACCTGTTTCAACGGATAGCCCAGTCGCCGCGCAATCCGCGCCAGCGTCAGATCGGGATCAAGAAACAGCTTCTGACCGCTTATAAGCTGATCAACTGCCACCATGATTTCATCGACCGGGATATCGGGCGTATCGGGCGCGGTTTTGTCAGGCGCGCTTGACGGTTCGATATCATCACCCCCGTTGTCATCATCGCCCGATCCGATGGCAAGATCTGGGGAAAGCGCCAGAAACCCGATGGTCAGCACTGCCAGCGACGAAAAGATGCTTAAAATCACACCCGTCGCGCCTTCTGCCCCGAATTGCAGGGCTGCTGCGATCAAAAGATCACTGAAGGCCGAAACAATCAGCGCAATGGCAATCACCCGCCAGATCAATGCCGGTACATGCCCCGATGCCAGACGCGAATGGGCCAGATCATTGCCCTGACGATGCAGTGCAATCAGGATGGCAGACGCATAGCCGACAAAAAGCGCGCCAAGCAGGGCATCAATCAGAACCGGCATGGCAAGGATCACGATCACCATCACCACCGGGGCCAGAACATGGCAAAGATCGGTGCCGACAAGGCGCGACCGCACACTGCTTTGCAAAAAGGCCATCCAGGCCAGCGCCGGGATCATTGATGCCATGACCGGCTGCAACAGCCGGATAGCATCAAACCCGTAATAATGAACAAGCGACACCGTCACACTCTGACAGGCGCAGGCCAGCAGCAAGGCGGCAAGCAACCGGCTGGTCTTTTCAAACAGGATCGCCCGCAAAAACAGATAACCCAGCAACAGTGCGACGATCATAGGTACGGGAAGTGCGATCATGTCTTGTGGCGATCCGATCATAAAACGTCCGAAAACCGGTTTTGCACGTCCTATAACCGGTTCAAGGACGCCAGCCCCCGAAATCAGGAGCAATTTCAACCCGGTGAAGATTAAAACACGGATTGAAATCATGAAACATGTAACTTCTGCGGCCCTTCTTTCACTTGGTCTTGCCAGCGTTCCTTGCATGGCGACCCCGTCCGCGGCACAGGAACTGGCGGGCTATGACCGGTTCGATGTCACCGCATCACACAGATCCATGCCGCTTTCTGCATCCATCTGGTATCCGGCCGGGACTTATATCTATCGTGCGCCGGTCACCAAAAGCGCGATCTGGCAAAGCACGGATGCCTATATCGGGGCGGCGATTGCACCGGGAAAACACCCGCTGATCCTGCTCTCGCACGGATCGGGCGGCAATATGGATGCGCTGGGCTGGCTGTCATCGCAATTGGCACTTCGCGGGGCAATGGTGCTTGCGGTCAATCATCCCGGCACGACATCGGGGGATTCATCGCCCCGGCGCACCATTCATCTGGCGCCGCGTGCGGCCGATATCACGGCCCTGCTTGACCAGGTTCTCGCCGATCCGGATTTCGCCCCCTATATCGACCGGGACCGGATTTCGACGGTCGGCTTTTCGTTGGGGGGGACAACGGTTCTTAATCTGGCGGGGGTACGGTTTGATGGCGACCTGTATCGTGATTTTTGCAAGACACATGGCGATGCGATGCAGGATTGCGTTTTTTTGAAACGTGGCGGCGTCGATTTCGATCATCTGTCTGATGACATTGCCATCGATGCCAAAGACCCCCGGATTTCGCGATTTGTCGCGATCGAACCTGGCATGACTTATGCGGTTGATGACAGCAGCCTGAAAAACACCGATCAGGATGTGCTGTTCATCCGGCTTGGCAAAGAACATGGCTGGCCGGCTGCTGATCTGGAAAGGACCGGAAGCAACTTGTTGGGCAAGCTTGATCATCCGGCCTATGCGGTTTTTGCCCCGGCTGACCATTTGACGTTTCTGGCGGAATGTGTGCCCGGTGCGGCCGAACTTCTGGCGCGGATGGATGATGATCCGGTCTGTTCGGACCCGGCGGGCACCGATCGCGGTCATATCCACCAACAGATCATTGATGAAATCAGCGGGTTTCTCGACCTTGGCATGTCGCCATCCTGATTGGCGCATCTGATGGCGGATATCACGGATCATCCCCCGGAAAGCGGCCCGTGTGACGGGTTTCTTTCCGGTGCCCCAAAATGATCACGATTTCGCATAACTATATGAAAGATATATCATTAAATGGTGTCGAATGGGGTGGAAACCCCCCTTTAATGATATGGGGGCGGAACAATTTTGAGTTGTCCCCGTTTGATATCCTGTGAGCAACACATCACGAGCAAACAGGAGAACAAACATGTCAGACCTGATGAAAAAAATTCTCGCCGTTCTGATGATTGGTGGTCTTGGTCTTGGCCTTGCGGCCTGCGAAACCGCCGAAGGTTTCGGCGAAGACGTCGAAGATGCCGGTGAAGCCATCCAGGACAGTGCTTCGTGATCCGGGCTGATTAAACAGGTCGCTTTACCCTCAAAGCACCCAATAACTGCAGGAGAATTCCCATGATTGGTTGGGCCGTATTCTGTCTGATCCTTGCCCTGATTGCCGCCGTATTGGGTTTTGGCGGCTTGGCCGGGACTTTCGTTGGCATTGCGAAGATTCTGTTCTTTGTCTTCATCGTGCTGTTTGCCGTTTCACTTCTGGTGAATGCATTGCGTGGCCGCCGCCCGCCAATGTAACCGGCAACGAAAGACAAAAAGGGTTGGGATAAAAACCGAACCGACGAGCACACAAAAGGGCGCCATATTGGCGTCCTTTTGCTGTGTCTGAACGGGGCCGGGCAATGGCGATATCGGTTGCAACCAAAAACCGGTCGCGCCAAAATGGCGTATATACTCAAAGGCGGTATCCGAACCGCACAGCGTTGGAGCATTCAACAAACATGGTAACGATCACAAAACGTCTGTTGGCAGTTGCGATGGTTCTTGGCTTTGGCATGGCGTTGTCGGCCTGCGAAACCGCCGAAGGATTTGGCCGCGATATGGAAAAGCTGGGTCAGCAGATCCAGGAAAGCGTGAATGAGTAACCGTTCGGCCGCCCTTGCCAGCGAACGGTTATATTATGCCCCGGTAAAGGTCGCCGATATTGGCGACCTTTTTGTGTTTCTGGGGGATGCTGCGGCAATGCGCTTTACCCATTGCGATCAATCGCTTGATGATTGCCAGACCAGATTGCTGGCCTTTGAATCGCGTCGCAATCAGGATGGCTTTGCCCCCTGGGTCGTGCGGCACAGGGAAACGGACAGAATCATCGGATGGGGCGGGCTTTATATCGACCCGTTCGATCCCGACTGGGGACCGGAAATCGGTTATTTCCTTCATCCCGACCATCATGGTCGCGGCTTTGGCCGTGAACTTGCCGAAACCGCCATCGCCTTTGCGGGGGCCCGAACATCCTGCCGCATGCTGGGTGCCTTTGCCCATCCCGACAATCATCCATCGGCCAAGCTGTTGTCCCGATTGGGGTTTGTGCAGATCGGTTTTGTCGCGTCAATGAACCGCAACCGGTTTCGCCTGATGATTGACCGGGCCTAGCGCGCGTCGATTTTTGCCTTGTTGCAATCACGCAATTCATAAAACTTGATACATTTGCCGCCCAAGCCCTTCGCCTGACTGGACAGGGCAGGGCCGAGCCGCTAAATAGGGCAGTCCGTCCGCCAACATGGCGGATGAATTTGTTCCGCGTTTTCCGGGTTGGAGAGATATGCAGACCGTTAACGATATCCGCACCACGTTTCTGGAGTTCTTCCGCAAGAACGGCCACGAAGTCGTTTCCTCCAGCCCGCTGGTGCCGCGCAATGACCCCACCCTGATGTTTACCAATGCCGGGATGGTCCAGTTCAAGAACGTTTTCACCGGTCAAGAGCATCGCGATTATTCACGCGCGACCACCTCGCAGAAATGCGTGCGTGCCGGTGGCAAACATAACGATCTTGAAAATGTCGGTCATACCGCCCGCCATCACACCTTCTTTGAAATGCTCGGCAACTTCTCGTTTGGCGATTATTTCAAGGAAAACGCGATTGAATTCGCCTGGAACCTGATCACCAAGGAATATGGTCTTCCCAAAGACAAGCTTCTGGTCACGGTTTATCACACCGATGACGAGGCCCATGGTCTTTGGAAAAAGATTGGCGGTCTGTCTGATGACCGCATCATCCGTATTCCGACCTCCGATAACTTCTGGTCGATGGGCGATACCGGCCCGTGTGGTCCGTGCTCGGAAATCTTCTTTGACCATGGCGATCACATCTGGGGTGGCCCTCCGGGCAGTGCCGACGAAGACGGCGACCGTTTCATTGAAATCTGGAACCTCGTCTTCATGCAGTATGAACAGATGGCAAATGGCGATCGCATTGATCTGCCCAAGCCGTCGATTGATACCGGCATGGGTCTGGAACGTATTGCCGCTGTCCTTCAGGGCAAGCACGACAACTATGACATCGATCTGATGCGCGCCCTGATCGAAGCTTCGGCCGATGCCACCAATACTGATCCGGATGGTCCGCATAACGTGTCGCACCGTGTGGTTGCCGACCATCTGCGTTCGACCAGCTTCCTGATTGCTGATGGTGTTCTGCCGTCCAATGCCGGTCGCGGTAACGTTCTGCGCCGTATCATGCGCCGTGCAATGCGCCACCTGCACATGGTCGGCACCCAGGATCCGGTCATGTATAAACTGGTCCCGGCACTCGTCCGCAAAATGGGTGGGGCGTTCCCGGAACTGGTCCGTGCCCAGGCACTTATCGAAGAAACCCTTAAGCTCGAAGAGCAGGGCTTTAAAACCATGCTTGATCGCGGTCTCAAGATGCTTGATGACGCGACCGACGGCATGAACGAAGGTGCCACCCTTTCGGGCGAGGTCGCCTTCAAGCTTTACGACACCTATGGCTTCCCGCTTGATCTGACGGCCGATGCGCTCAAGGCACGCAAAATCGGCATTGATGAAGACGGTTTTACTTCCGCCATGGAAGAACAGAAGGCCAAGGCACGTGCCGCATGGTCGGGGTCGGGCGAAGCAGCGACCGAAGAAGTCTGGTTTGACATCAATGACCGTGATGGCGCGACCGAATTCCTTGGCTATGAAACCGAAACCGCCGAAGGTGTTATCACCGCCCTGATCAAGGATGGTGCCGAGGTCAAAACCGTATCAAAAGGTGACGAGGTTGCCGTTCTTGCCAACCAGACCACCTTCTTTGGTGAGTCCGGTGGTCAGCAGGGCGATGCCGGTGTGATCAAAACCGAAAAGGGTGCGATCATTGAAATCACCGACACCCAGAAAAAGCTCGGCGCGCTGCATGTGCATCTGGGCAAGGTTGTCGAAGGCGACGTTTCGGTTGGCGATGCGGCTGAATTCCGTGTTGATCATGCCCGCCGTTCAAGCTTGCGTGCCAATCACTCGGCAACCCACCTTCTGCATGCGGTGATGCGCAAGCATCTTGGCGATCACGTCACCCAGAAGGGCTCGCTGGTTGCACAGGATCGCCTGCGTTTTGACGTTTCACATCCCAAGGCCGTAACCGCCGAAGAAGCCGCCCTGATCGAAGCAGACGTCAACCGTCTGATTCGTGAAAACAGCGAAGTCACCACCCGTCTGATGACCCCGGACGAGGCGATTGAACTGGGTGCGATGGCGCTGTTTGGTGAAAAATACGGCGATGAAGTCCGCGTTGTTTCCATGGGCCTTCCCGAAAGCAACGAACATGCCTACTCGCTTGAGCTTTGCGGCGGTACGCATGTCAAACGCACCGGTGACATCGGCATGTTCAAAATCGTGTCCGAGGGTGCGGTTTCAAGCGGGGTTCGCCGTATCGAAGCCCTGACCGGTGCCGATGCTGCCAATTACATGGCGGCCCGTGAAAACGTGCTGGCAACGGTTGCAGCCGACCTTAAGGCCGTCCCCGAAGATGTCCCGGCGCGCGTCAAGGCGCTTCAGGAAGAACGTCGTCGTCTGGAACGCGAGGTTTCCGACCTGCGCAAGAAACTTGCGACTGCCGGTTCCGGCGGTGCTTCGGGCGGAGATGCCTTCAAGGAAGTCAATGGCGTCAAACTGGCCCTGCGTTCGCTTGACGGCATTCCAGCCAAGGAACTCAAAGGCATGGTTGACGAACTGCGTGACCAGATGGGTTCTGGTATTGTTGCCCTTGTTTCGGGCGATGGTGGCAAGGCATCCATCGTGGTTGGCCTGACCGATGACCTGACCGCGAAATTCAGCGCGGTTGACCTTGTCCGGATCGGGGTTGAGAAACTCGGCGGCAAGGGCGGCGGTGGCCGTCCGGATATGGCACAGGGCGGTGGTTCTGACCCGTCGCAGGCCGATGCCGCACTGGCCGCGATCGAGGCACATATCGCCGGCTGACGCGATCCGCGATCAAAAGTATGACGAATAAAAAGGGCTCCGAACGGGGCCCTTTTGTTTTGTCTGATGATTGCGATCTGGTCGGGGATTGTCAGGGCGCCACATTGCGTTGTGTGCGGGGGCGGATGATTTGCCAGCCAAGGTTCATGCCTGCTGCGGCAAGCAGGATGGCGATGGCACCGATGATCTGAGCGGTATCGGGGCGATAGCCAAAAGCGATCAGGTCAACAATGATCGCCACCACCGGATAGATGAAGCTGAGCGATCCTTGCAGATGGGTCGGCAATTTCTGAACCGCGCCATACATCAACACATACATGATCCCGGTATGGACCACCCCGACCGTGATCAGGGAACCCCAACTGATTGCCGTGGTTGGCAGATTTTCAAAATCGGCAAATGGCGCAAGCATCACGATACCGACACAGACCTGAACAAGGGCGATCAGATGGGGCGGGGTGCCTTTGAGCTTTTTGGTGATGATCGCCGCTGTCGCCCAGAAAAGCGCCGCCCCAAGCGCCATCAGAATGCCACCGGCATAATCCGATCCGCCAAGGCCGCCCCGGGGTTTGCCAGAAATGATCAAAAGCAGACCGGCAAAGGCAATGCCCAGCCAGACGAATTTGTTGATGGTCAGTTTTTCACCGAAAAAAGCTGCCCCAAACAACACCAGCATAAAGGGCTGGGTGTTATAAACCGCGGTCGAGACCGAGATTGAGGCCATCGAATAGGACTGGAACAGCATGTACCAGTTGGTGACGATGGCAACCCCGCCAAGGGCGGCCCAGCCCAGCATGCGCACATTCAAAAGCCCGCGCAAAAGCCCCATGGTCGCACAGATCACCAAAAGCGAAAGCGCCCCAAAGAAGCAGCGCCAGAAAACCACATCCATGGCCGGGCGGTCCGCCATCACAACAAACCAGCCAATTGTGCCCAAAATTGTCATGGCAGCCGTCATTTCGACCGTGCCGCGGACTTGTTCTTTCATCGCAAAGCTCCGTTCAGGAAATCATTTGATGGGATTACTTTCCGCTTTTTGGGCCGGGTTTTATATGGCTTGTGAAAGGTGAATTTGGCATGTAGCCTTTTTAATCAAGGCCGGATCGTCAATTTTGTGGAATTTGTAAAGTCATGGATGAGATCGATCAGAAGATTCTGAAAATCCTGATGCGTGATGCCCGGATTTCGCAAAAGGAACTGGCCGCCAAGGTCGGACTTTCCGCCCCCGGTGTTGCCGAGCGTGTCCGGCGGCTTGAAGAACGCGGGGTCATTCGCGGTTTCACCATTGATATTGACCCCGAAGCCCTGGGATATCCGTTGCAGGCGATTGTGCGCATTCGGCCCTTGCCCGGAAAATTGCATATCGTGCAGCAACTGATTTCCGAAATTCCCGAATTTGGCGAATGTGACAAGGTGACCGGCGATGATTGCTTTGTCGCACGGCTTTATATTCGGTCGATGAAGGAACTGGACGGGTTGCTGGACCAGATTGTCGACAAGGCCGAAACCAACACCGCCATCGTCAAATCCAAGCCGGTCGAACGCCGGATGCCGCCACTTTCGCCGAAATGAGTGTGCGGCCTTGTGCGAGGCATCCGGTGCCAGTTGGCATTCGCCATTCGCCATTCGCCATTCGCCATTCGCATACGCTAAACGCCATGCGTCACGTGCGATGTGTGATGCCTCATGCGTTGCCTGTGCGCACGGTGTTCTATGCCAGTGGCAGCAGGATATCGGTAACGGCCTGATGGTCCGGGACGTCGGGGAAAAAGGCGACGCGCTGGAAAACAAGCGGGAAGTCGCCGGGCGTTTCACCGCTTTGCGGCAACCAGTCGCGATAGAGTGCAAGCGCGCTGTCACCAAGTGTCTGGTCGCTTCCGACATGACGCAATTTCGCATATCGCCCGGCCGGGATTATCAGGGGATAAAGACCGGCTTTTTCATCCTCGGCTGTCAGGGGCTGTGTTGTGGCAACGCAAAGCCCCATGCGAAAATCATCGGGCGGCGTATCATCGGGATTGCACCAGACAATATTGAATGTCGCGTGTTTTGACGGGTGCAGATGATGGATTTTGCGCCAGGCAATAAAACGTTGAATGGTCTCGCCGATGCGCGCAGGCGGGCCGACATGATCCAGACAGGCGGTTGGTGTTTCGGGGAAGTCGATGATTGAAACCGCAGTGTGATCGGGGCTGGTCATCGTGTTTCTCCTGATTGTCAGCAACCCGTCATAGGGGGCCTGCCAATTGTCCCAATCGGTGGATTTGCGAAAGTCGCGCGGGGCGATCCCGTGGATCTGGCGAAAGGCGCGGGCAAAGGATTCCGGCCCCTCGTACCCGGCATCAAGGGCGATTTGCAAAACCGGGACGTCTTGGCGAAAGGCCAGCATATGGGCGGCACGGCGCATCCGGATCAGGCGGATATATTGCCCGACATTCATCCCGTAAAATGCCGCAAATTGCCGATGGAAATGAAAGACCGAAAAGGCAGCAATGCCGGCCAGGGTTTCAAGCGACAGGGCCTTGTCATCCCGAATTTCGGAACTGGCATCAGGGCCGGTATCAAGATTGGTATCAAGACTTGTATCAATATGGGCAATGACCCGGTCAAAACGGCGGGCGATGTCTGATTTTGCCGGGGCATTCATGATGGCGTGGCCTGACGGTTGCGATTGCTGATTACGGGCTTGATCCTGTGCCATCATGCACAAATCCGCTGACCAATACCTGACCGATCTTGCGGATTTGTTTCGGGTGTTCGGAGATACGGGAATGTGGTCCTGTGCCGAGCTGACAGCATGTTGGTCGGGATGCGTCAGGAAACCGAATAATCATCCTTGGCCTGTTGTTGGCGCAAGACGCGGTTAACGGCGCGTTCGACGACCTTGCGATCAGTAGCGTCCGCAATATCACGTGCAGCGGCCCGACCGATCAGGCGTGCATGTTCACGCAGGATTTCCAGATGTTTTGGATGTTTGGCAAGGCCGGTCAGGCTTTCAAGGACCTCTGCCATCGGCAAAAGGACGTCGGGTTTGGCACTGGCCGATTGGCGGATCTGGTTGAATGCCGCGTTCATCATGCCGCCGAAATCCGACAGATGGGCGCAGATGCGTTCCTGTCCCTGATCATCGCGCCAAAGTCCCATCGGATAATGGAAATCCATCGCCTGTGGCAAGGCACGACCGAGCCGATGGATCACGGCAATTGCGGTGAATGGATCATTGATCCCGGGGGAAAGGGCGCGCAAGGCGACCTCGACCAGTTGTCGCAGGGCAAATTCGATATCAAGCATGGCGGTGCGCTGACTGCCGATCATGATCTGTTGGGCGATGGCGTCATGTATTGCATCTGATCGGGTGCCAGAATACCCGGTGTCAGAATGCCCGGTGCCAGAAGGCTTGGTGTCGTTGTTTTCATCCTTGCCGATTTCACCGATAATATCACCGGCAATCACATGCTGTCCGGCGCGGACAGTGAGTGCGACACGAATATCGTGCTTGATGGCAACATCAAGCAGGTCGTCATAATCAATGCCCTGCACATAGCCCGATTTTGCCGCCGTGATCGTGCGATCCGACGTGTTGGCACCCGCATCGGGCAGGGTGCAGCTTTCCGTGGCGGCATTGTCAATCGGCCCCGACAGGGTTTCAAGCGACGAGGAAATCGTTTCTTCAAGATTGGCGCCGACCTTCTGGATCACGTGATCGGCAACGATGGAACGTCCCAGATGATGGACAAACAAAATCAGCACAAACAGACTGACGACAAACAGCGCAATGCCGGTCATGGCGGCGATCTGCGGGACCGCGCCATCATCGGTCTGCCCGCCCATCAGGACCAGGCCTGTAATCAGAAACAGGATCGTGCCGACGAAACTGCCCAACGCATTTTGGGTTTTGGGATCCCCCATGAAGTTGCGAATGGTGCGCGGCCCCAGCGAACCGGCCGCAAGGGTAAGCACCACCATCGTGACCGACAGCGCAAAGGTGGTCATCGTCACAAGCGTCGCCAGCAGTGTCGATGTCAGATCCTGGACCGTTTCAACCGTTTCAAAGCGCGGCCAGAAATCGGGCAGGCTGGCAATGATATCTTCGCCCGGCAACCGGATGGCCAACAGTGAAAGCACCGCACCGCCAATCGCATAAAGCAACGGAGTGAACCACAGGCTGTGGCCGACAAATTCCCATATTCGGATAAAGCGGTGAAACATGTGCCGTGATCCTGTTGTGAATGCGTGCCCGGGCGACAAATGCCGCCCGTCGGCAAAACCGGACCGGGACAGCGATCAACATATAAACGTCTGGAACTGTGGCCGGTTCCCGGTTTGCTGTTGTGCTGGTCCGGGTCGATATCGCGCAGATCATTTTTGCCGGTTATTGGGGGCAATGTCTCCTGACTTTTTGGGGGAATGACACCTATGCAAAAATCACGATTGCCCGTGGTTGAAAAATGAACCAAATTCGATTTTACGTCAAAAATGATCCAACGGGTAGAAGGCCGCATTGGCATGGTTGCGCAAAACCGCATGGAAAAACGCCAGCAACGCGAAGAAATGATCCTTGATGCCGCCGGGAAACTGATTTCAGAAGTTGGCTTTTTCGAGCTCAAGATGTCGGATATTGCGCGGGTCTGTGACATTTCGGTCGGTACCCTTTATGGCCATTTCGCCAGCAAGGAAGATTTGCTGATCGGGCTTGCGGTCATGGCCGGTGCCAAACGCGCCGAAAAGTTTGATATCGCGCGCAATCATGATGGCAGCGCGATTGAAAAATACATCATCGCCAATCTGCTGGATCTGGGTTTTTCCATCGATCATCCGCAATTGTTCGAGGCGGAATATCTTGCCCTTGCGTCGTCGGTCTGGAAACGTGCAACCCCGGCCCGCCATCAGGCCCAGCTTGATCAGATCAATGCCATCACCACGATGTTTCAGACCTTCCTGACCGAGGGGGAGGATGAACTTGGCATCGCCCCGGATATGACCAGCCGAAGCCGCAACCTTAACCTTGGCAGTTGGGGGCTTGGTTACGGGATCAATGTGCTGGTTCTATCCGAAATCACCGACCGTCATTATGGACAGGAACTGCGCAAGAATGCGGTCAGTATCCTGTGCGACGGTCTGGCCGATCTTATGATCGGGGCGGGGTGGCAGGTCGATGATGCCAGGGCCAAGGTCCGTGCCCTTGCCGCCACCTATGTCGATGCCCCCGGTTTTGACCGATGAATTGAACTAACTTCTATCGCCCTTTTGCCACCAATAGCCCCATACAATCGTCGCTTACCAGCGCAGCGCCCCACGGAGTTCCCCATGTCGCAAGAAAACAAGGCAATGTCGGCGGTCTTTTTGACCGTTCTGTTCGGCTTTGCCGGGTTCAGTTTGCCCTATCCGGTCTTTGGACCCATGTTTCTGAAACCTGAACTTGGTTTTCTTGATCCATCCATTCCCGAACAATATCGCACCATCCTGTTGGGTGTGGCCATGGCGCTTTATCCCATCGGGCAGTTTATCGGTGCGCCATGGCTTGGCCGGTTATCGGACCGGGTCGGCCGCAAACCGGTTTTGATGGCATCGCTGTTCGGGGCGGCCAGTGGCTATATCGTTGTTGCCATCGGGGTGGCGAGCGCCAATTTGCCGCTGGTTCTGATCGGGCGGTTTGTATCGGGCCTGTGCGAAGGCAATATGGCGATTGCCCAGTCGATTGCATCGGATATCAGCACCCCGGCAAACAAGGTCCGTAATTTCGGCCTGATCACGGTGGCGATCAATGTCGGCTGGATCGTCGGGCCGTTGATGGGGGGCTTTTTCTCGGACCCGTCCATTCATCCGTCCTTTAACGTGTCCTGGCCGTTCTTCTTTGCCGCGGGCATGTATGGCTTCAACCTTCTGGTCGTTGCGGTGGTCCTGCATATTCCGGAATATGCCCGCCGTCGCGGACGGACCAAGGATGATCAGGCGATTGCCGGGCGGACTGTCTGGGCGACCCTGACCGATCCTGTGCTGTTGCCGGGCTACGCGGTTTCATTTGCCAGCTATTTCGCGATCTATCTGTTTTTCTGCTTCTTCGGGGTTTACCTGGTACAGACCAGTGATGTGACCAGCAGTTTCCTTGGCATGTGCTCGGCGATCATTTCGATCCCGCTTATTCTGGCCGGATTGACCGTGGAACGTGCGCAGCGCCCGATGGGCCTTCGCGGGGTGGCGGCCCTTGGGCATATGTTGCTGGCCATCGGTTTGATTACCTTTGTCCTGCCTGACGGGCTGGTCTGGGTGTTTGTGCCGATGTGTATTGCTGCCTTCGGGATTGCATGGTGCGAAGTTACCACCAGCCTGTTCATTTCAAACGGGGCCGGTGCCCATGAGCAGGGGCAGGCATTGGGCATTTACCGGTCCGTCCACGTTTTGGCCGAAGCCGCAGCAGTTTTGACCGGCGGGGTTCTGGCCGGGCTTGATAAGACATCGCCCTTCATGGTCGGCGGGATCGCGGCATTGATTTGCATGATCGGCATTCTGGGCTGGGTGAAGTCATCCGCCCTGATCCCGGCCCGCGCGGATGGCACAGCCGAATAGATATCCGGAAAATGAAACGCCCGCAAATCAATGCGGGCGTTTTCAATTCAGATATCGGTCGGATCATGCGGGGCCAGTGCCGCACGCCGGATCAATGCCTGGGCGGTATCATTTTCCTGACGGTTTTTATCGGGCAGCTTTGCCACCTGATCGGCAAGGGCGCGGATATCGTCCAGATCTTCCATATCGCCACAGATTTCCATGACCCGGCCCCAGATCGCATCATGATCCATGCCGCCCATCACGGTAAGCGTGATGGCGCGGTTAAGGGTGGCTTCGCGGTGTTCGGGATCTTGCGAAAGGATTTGTTCAAAGGTTTCAAAACCTGCGATCAGGTGACCTTCGCGCAGATTGATCACACCAAGATCGTTTGATGCGGTCAGTGATGATGGATCAATGCGCAGCAATTGTTCAACAGCGCGTCTTTCCCCTTCAAGATCGTCACTGGCGCGATAGCACGCCGCCATCAGCCGGTGAATGGTTTCCGATCCCGGACTGTGATGTGCCGCGGTCTGAAGGGCGGAAAGGGCATTGTCACTTTGATCAAGTTCAAGCAATGCCTGCGCGCGCAGGGTCAGAAGTTCCGGGTCGGTCGGTTTGGCGCGCAAAACGATGTCGACATGATTAAGCGCGTCGCGCGCATCACCGTTTTCAAGCAGGGCGCGTGCAATGTGATAGAGGCAATCGGCATTGTCCCCATCAGATTGCAGCACCGTGCGATATTCGCCGAGTGCTTCGGTAATCGAACCTTTTTCATGCAGGGCACGGGCCAGACCAAACCGTGCTTCAAGATTGTCCATATCTTCGCCAAGTGCCTGGCGAAGCATATTGATGGCGGCGTTATATTGCCGCCTTTTCAAGGCAGCAAGCCCCATGTCAGCAAAGGACATGGCATTCATTTTTCGTCTCCCAATCCATACGAAATCCGTTCCCCGGATCATCAGATTTATCGATTTACGATGGGATTATAATGGCCGGGCCGGGCATTGCCACTATTATGTCATTTGGGAACTTTTTACGGCGATGGCACCTGCTGGTTGCAAAAAAGACAGGGCCCCGGAATTGTCCGGAGCCCGCTGCAATGTGCAATGTGCCGGAATACGTGCCGTGCAGATCACGGCTTATGCAGCATTTTGATTTCCATGAAATCTTCAAGACCAAACAGGCCGCCTTCGCGCCCGATGCCCGATTGTTTATAGCCGCCAAACGGGCTTCCCGGACGGGGGAAGGCACCGTTGATGCGGATCATGCCCGCACGCAGTTTGCGGGCAACGCGGTCGGCCTTGGCATCATCGGGGGTCTGGATATAGGCCGCCAGGCCATAGGGCGTGTCATTGGCAATTTTGATGGCTTCTTCCTCGGTGTCGAACGGGATCATCGCGACGACCGGGCCAAAGATTTCTTCGCGGGCGATGCGCATGTTATTGTCCACATCGGCAAAGATCGTCGGTTTGACGAAATAGCCTTCATTCACCCCGTCGGGTTTGCCAACCCCGCCAACCAGAAGGGTTGCACCTTCGTCAATGCCGGCCTGAATAAGGGTTTGCACCCGGTCAAACTGGATGTGGCTGACCAGCGGGCCGATATGATCGCCTTTGACCCGCGGATCGCCAACCTTGGCGGCATCGCCGACGCGTTTGGCAATCTTGACGGCCTCGTCATAAATTGATCGCTGAACCAGCATCCGGGTCGGTGCATCGCAGGTCTGGCCGGAATTGTTGAAAACATCAAGAACGCTGAATGTGATGCGGTCTTCGACATCCACATCGTCAAACACGATGTTTGGCGATTTGCCACCCAGTTCCAGGGTAACGCGTTTGACGTTTTCGGCCGCATCCTTGGTGATGGCCTTGCCCGCGCGGGTCGATCCGGTAAAGGACATCATCGCGATATCGGGGTGGCGTGAAAGTGTCGCACCGGCAACCGGACCCGCGCCCTGCACAAGGTTGAAGGCCCCGGCGGGGAAGCCTGCCTCGTGGATCATTTCGGCATAAAGCGTTGCATTAAGCGGGGTGAATTCGGATGGTTTGAGAACACAGGTGCAGCCAGTCGCAAGAGCCGGGATGACTTTCAGAACGATCTGGTTGATCGGCCAGTTCCAGGGCGTGATCAGGCCGCAAACCCCGATCGGCTCACGCAACAGCGTTTCCCCGTTATGCAGGGTTTCTTCGAGCTTGAGTTTTCGCAAAACATCAATGAAATCGGCAAGATGGTCGGTTCCGGCCGCGGCCTGCTGTTCATGGGCCATGGTTGTGGGCGCGCCAAGTTCGGCGGTGATGGTATCGGCGACCTCGGAATAGCGGCGCTTATAGATCGCAAGCAGATTTTCAAGCCAGCCAAGGCGCTGTTCAATGGTGGTCTGGCTATAGGTTGCAAAGGCGCGTTTGGCCGCGGCAACCGCAAGATCGACATCTTCTTCGCTGGCCAGCGTGATTTGGGTGATGACTTCTTCGGTGGCCGGGTTGATCACATCCATTTTCTCGGACGAAATCGGATCAATCCATTTGCCATTGATGTAAAATTTGCCTGCGTTTTCCATAGGAAGCCTTCCTGATCGTATGGGTGTATCTGGCGCGGTCTGATGCGGTCGGCATCAAACCGGTATCTTCAGGTCCGTTCCCTCAGCCAGCTGTTTATAATCTCGCGGTGGCGTTCGCCGCTGTAACTGGCAAAATGTCCGCCATGGACTATACGAACCGGCAAGTCATAAAGCCGTTCCATCGATCGCACGTAATCCTTTGCATTCGCATGATAAGTGTCTTCGATCAAAGGTCCATCATAAACGATATCGCCCGAAAACAGGATGCCGGTCGATGCTTCCCAAAGGGCAATGCCGCCCGGCGAATGGCCCGGTGTGTGGATGACTTCAAAATGCCGATCACCAAGATCAATCACGTCGCCATCTTCGACAATCCGGGTTGCCGGGGCGGCCTTGACCGCATAGGTGGTCGAGGCGTAGGGAAGCGGTGGCAATTTGGTAAAGATCTCGTCGGTGACATAGGGATCGGCAAGGGTGTTTTGGCGCGTCGGGTGGGCAAGAAGGTCTGCCTCGCAGCGATGGCAGATGCGGTTTTCAAATTCGTGATGGCAGCCGATATGGTCAAAATGCGTATGGCTGGCAACCGCCTGAACCGGGCGTTCGGTGACCAGTGGTACCCAGTCGGTCAATGACACCACACCCATGCCGCTATCAACCAGCATGTCGCCATCGCGCCCGCGAATGTGCCAGATATTACAGCGATAAAATTCCTCGATAAACGGTTCACCGATATAGGTGACATCATCGCCAACGGATTTGGTGCTGTACCAGTCTTCGGGTTTGGCATGTTCAAGGGTCATGACGCCACGGCCTCCTGCTGCTGGGCGGGGGTCGCGTGACCGGGCAGAATTACCACCGATGACGGATCAATGGTCAGGTCAATCCATGCGCCGGGCTCGATCGTTGCCGATTGCGGCATATGGGCGGTGATCGTCATGTTGGGATAATCAGCCGGACTTAGATGCGCACGGTGATGGGTGCCAAAAAACGACCCGTCTTCGATCTTGGCAGCGCCAAGCGTGATGCGCGGGCCGGCCCCGGTACTGGCGCGGAAATGTTCGGGGCGAATGGCCAGGGTGATTTTCTGTCCGGCGGAAATGGCCGGATCGGCCAGTGCCGTTTCGGGCAGTTTGATCGCGCCCAGAACCGTATTGATGTGAATGCCGTCATCGGTTTTGGCATCAACCGTGCCAGGAATGAAATTGACCTCGCCCATGAAGCTTGCCGAAAACACGGTTTTGGGTCGCATATAGATTTCTTCGGGGCGACCGACATCTTCGATCCTGCCTGCATTCATCACGACAATGCGGTCGGCAATTGCCATGGCTTCTTCCTGATCATGGGTAACATGAACAAAGGTGGTGCCAACGCGTTTCTGGATGGCTTTCAGCTCATCCTGCATCTGACGGCGCAGTTTCAGATCAAGCGCGCCAAGCGGTTCATCAAGCAACAGTACATCTGGTTCAACCGCAAGCGCACGGGCAAGGGCAACGCGCTGGCGCTGCCCACCGGAAAGCTCGTGGGGTTTTTTGGATGCCGACGCCTTAAGGCCAACCATATCAAGAAGTTCTTCGGCCCTGGCATGGCGTTCGGCCTTGCCGACCTTGCGCATCTTAAGGCCAAAGGCGACATTGTCGCGCAAGGTCATATGCGGAAACAGGGCGTAATCCTGAAACATCGTGGTGGTCGGGCGTTTGGATGGTGCCACGGATCCCATATCGCGCCCGTCAATTTCAATCACCCCATGGGTTGGCGACAGAAACCCGCCCAGAAGCGACAGCAAGGTGGTCTTGCCACAGCCCGACGGGCCCAGAAGAACGATGAATTCACCCGCCGCGATTTCAAGGCTGACATCATCAAGTGCTGTAAAATCGCCAAAGGTTTTGGTGGCATTGCGAATGGAAACAGGGGCGGTCATTTCTTTGCCGTCCTTCTAAAGACAATCAGTTCAAGAATAAGCAGCAGCGCAACCGATACCAGGAAGACTACGCTTCCGACCGCGTTGGTTTTCGGGTTCAGGCCCGATCGCAGCATGCTCCAGATTTCAACAGGCAGGGTGACGTCAAACCGTGACAGCAGAAACGCGATGATAAATTCATCCCAGCTGAACGTGACCGACAGGAAAAATGCCGCCAAAATCGATGGCATCAACATCGGGGCAGACACCTGTGTCATCACCTGCCATTCAGCGGCACCAAGATCGCGTGCGGCCCGTTCGATGTTTTTTTGATGATCGCCCATAGATGCATAAATGATGGCAAAGCACAGCGGCAAATTGATCACCACATGCCCGATGCCAACCGTCCACAGCGACAGCGAAACCCCCACCCAGTTAAAGGTCGACAGCAAACCAAGGGCGATGATCAGGTAGCTGACTGTCATCGGCGCCACCAGAAGCCCGCGCTGAAGCCGGGATGCCGGAAGAACAAAGCGCGCCAGCCCGTAAGCGGCACAGAAACCAAGCACACAGGCAACAAGTGACGACCCGATGGCCACCATCAAGGAATTGCCAAGGGCGGACATCAGGCGACTGTCAGCAAAAACCTCGCCATACCATTTAAGGGTCGCACCGTTAAATGGCGGTACGGGAAGGCGCCCGTCCTGAAATGAAAACAGCACAAGGACTGCAACCGGCAAAAAGATAAAGCCGTAAAGAACCGCCAGATAAGCCCAGGAAGCGATTTTGGAAAGGCGTGAAGAGATCATTTTATGTTCTCTCCATCTTGAGCCAGCGCGCACAGGCAATATAGGCCAGCGTCACCACCACCATCAGAATGATCGAAAGCGTTGCCGCCATCGGGAAATCGGCCCGACGGCCCAGTTGCAACATGATGACCTGTGGCAGGGCCAGTTCATTATTGCCGCCCAAAATCTGGGGCGTGATGTAATCGCCGATACACAGCACAAATGTCAGAAACGCGCCAACCATGATGCCCGGCAAGGTCAGCGGCAAGACCACATGCCAGAATACCTGAAACCCGTTGGCGCCCAGATCTGCCGCCGCCCGGCGATAATTTGGCGGCATCTGCACCAGATTGGCATAGATGGTCAGGGTCAGAAGCATGACAAAGAAATGTACGAACCCGATCACGGTGGCGGTGCGCGTGCTAGCCAGTTCGAGCGGTTCGGCAATCAGACCGACATGCAAAAGCGCATTATTGATCACGCCGTTTTTGGCCAGAACCAGAAGCCAGGAATAGGACCGCACCACATAGCTGGTCCAGAATGGCAGGATCGCCAAAATCAATGCCATGCGCTGCCATTTTTGCGGGACGCGCTCGGCAATGATCCAGGCCAGCGGATAGGCCAGGATCACCGAAATGATGGTGACGGTAAACGTGATTTCCAGCGAGACAAAAAGCCCCTTGAGCAGATGGGCCTTTTCAAAAAACGTAATGTAATTATCCAGATTCCAGGCCATCACGATGTCGCGGCCCTTGCGGGTGGCAAGGCTGATCGCGGCCATGACAACAAACGGAATGACGAAAAACGCGACCGTCCACAAAAGTGCCGGGGTGACAAATCCCCATGCGCGGCGATTTTCGCGTGTTTCAAGGGTGGCTTGGGCCATCACGGTGTCCTTTGTCGCAACACAGGCAGTTTGCCCGGTTGCCAGTCTTGGTGTCGTGGAAGGTTGGTCGCCGTTTTGGCAAGCTTAGCAGAACCATTGCCCCGCAAAAAGCGGGGCAATGGCGGGTGGCAATAAGCAAGGGATGCTTACTGCTGGAGCATCTCGACCCAGGCATCCTGCATCTGGGCGTCCAGATCGGCATCCGGGATCGGATAAAGCTGCGAGTTTTTCAGATATTCGGGCTGATCATCCCAGCGAAGGGCTGCTTTTTGCGCGTCGGACAGGTTTTCCCCGGCCTTGGAATTGGCAGGCATGCCCCAGTAACAGGACGATGTCGCAAGACGCGCCTGACCTTCGGGGCTCAGGATATATTGCACGAATTTCAGCGCAAGGTCGGGCTTGGCAGATTCCTTCATCACGCCGATCGACTGGGCCCAGCGCAGGCCGCCTTGTTTCGGGATGACCCAATCAAGGTTCGGTTTGTCTTCGGACAGAACCGCCGTGATCCATTCACCACCACCCACAAGGATATCGACCTCACCTGTGGCCAAAGCCGTCTGGGAGGAAACCACTTCGCCAACCTGTTTGGAGACCTTTTTCATCACAAACAGCTTTTCCTTTATGGCGTCCATATCGTCCGCCCCAAGATCGGCCGTATCAATGCCAAGGCCCAGCCCGACAAGGCCGATAACCGGCAGGTAGTAATCATAAATCGCGATGCGCCCGGCATATTTGTCCGACCAGATCACCGACATGTCTTCCATGTCCTTGGGGTCGACCTTGGTCTTGTCGAACGAAATGGTGTTGTAGCCGAACTTTTCGGTAACGGCATAGGTTTTGCCATCAACCACATTGTTTTCGGCCATCACGACTTCCGGGAAAAGATCGGAAGTCGGAAGGGCATCGGCCGGAATTTCGGCCAGAAGATCCATTTCAACCGCACGATGGACATCAACGCCGTCAATCACAAACACGTCCCAGTCCCCCGGACGGGACTGTTCGATGATCGAAAGGCCCGCACCTGTGCCTTCATATTCCTTCAGATTGACTTTGACGTCGTATTTCTTTTCGAACGGTTCGATCAAGGCCGGGTCGGTATGATCGCACCAGACAAGCGCGTTGAGTTCTTCTGTGGCCTGTGCGCTGTTTGCAACGGCAATGGCACTAAGCAAGAAGGTCGCAGCACTGCCCAAAAGCTTATTGCGGGTTTTCCCCGTGGAAACGTGACGAAACATAGGCTCTCCCTGATTTCATATTGAGGCCTCCCTTTTATTGGGTAACTCGGCACTCATTCTGGCACCGTTGAAAAAATATTGAACGCGTTCATTTTTTGAGTCAATGTAATTTTTGAACCCGTTCAGTTTTTCGGAGTGACCATGTCAGGTCTGCGCGCCCAGAAGAAAGCCGACAAGAACCGCCGTATTCTCGAAGCGGCGACAACGCTGTTTCGCAAGGTCGGCTATGACAGTGCGCGCATCGAAGACATTGCCGAAATGGCCGGGGTATCGGTCGGAACGTTTTATAATTACTACAAAAACAAGGGCGATATGCTGATGGCGACGGTCTCGATGGAGGTCGAGGAAGTGCTGGCAGCAGGCGAGGGGATCATTGCCAAAAAGCATGATCAGGTCGCATCGGCCCTGTTTGATCTGATCGGTAAATATTACGACCATTCCCTGACCTATCTGTCCAAGGAAATGTGGCGAACGGCGATGTCGCTTTCCATTGCCCAACCCGAAACCCCGTTTTCCAAACGCTATACCGCGCTTGACCACCGGCTTTCCAAACAGGTCTGCGACCTTTTTCGGTCGTTGCAGGATCGCGGCATTGTCCGCAAGGATGTCGATTGCACGGCACTGGGCGAGCTTGTCTTTAACAATGTGAACATGATGTTCATCGAGTTTGTCAAAGACGAGGAGATGGATGTTGATGGCCTTAAGGCAAGCGTGGCAAAGCAAAATTTGCCTGTGGCATCGCTGATATCTGTTGGTGCGGACTGACCTGCCATTAAGTTTGTCCGGAAAATCATCGGCCTTCTCCAATGCATCGCATTGGCGGATGGGCGCAGATTTCCATACCGATTTCGGTGTTATCCGCGCCTGACCGGAAAATTTTCGCTAAACCAATTCGTTATCCCGGCCTTCGGAGCACAGCCAATTTCTTTTGCATGTTTTGCGGGAAATCGTGAATTATCTTGCTAATATAAATAGTTGCCCCTAAAAAATAGATATTATTCAAGGGGGTACTTATGCAATGTCTCTTTTGCCAGTTGTAAAAGAGCATGTTGTGCGTCGCGTGAAAGCGGCATCATGCATGCAAAGCATGTCCGGTCGAGGTGGGGATTTCGTCCGGAATTTGTTTGTTCTGACAATATTTTGTCTTGTTGCCGGCCTCGGCATGGCGCCAAGCAGCGTTCATGCCGCAACCGTTACTTGCACCGGTGCCGCGGCCGATAACCCGTCAACCGTAACATCTGTTCTTTATTCTGCTGCGGGCAAGACGTGCACCATTGCCAATAATACGCAAACCCAGAACACAGGTGATATTCTGTTTGTGACATCTGGCGGAGTCAATAACGCCCAATTCTTTGGCGATAGCAGTTTAGATGGGATACCGCAGCTTACAGATCATCTCGGATGTACCATCGGTGATTTGGGTACGGTGACGGCCGGGGGGACATGTAATGACGGGTCTGTGGCCCCTGGAACCTATGCAAACACTCTTAAGGCCAATGTTTCCGCCGGTGTTGTCGCCACAATGACGGTAAACTTTACGGTTGTCGGGACTGACGTTGATATTACCTCTGCCAGTGTTTCGCTCCCTGACGACGAATCATCATCATCTTCGTCATCGAACGAATCTATATCCCACGAATTGCAGGCTTCTGTATCGCGGTCTCAGGCGGCGGTTGTTGGCAAGAATATCGAAGCACGCGTTCTTGCCATTTCGCGGGCCCCCACCACGGGTGATGTCGCAGCACCCAATACGGGTGGTGTGCCTGCTCCGACGACCGGTGATCAACCTTCGTCCAGCAGTTTCTCGGGCCATACCGGTTCGACGACCCTGGCCAAGCCAGCGATGGTCATGAAGTCGCGTGGCACCTCGCTGCGTGAATTGGCCATGCAGGCCTCATTTGACAGCTCGCAAACCACGCTGTCAGCGGCCGGTGATGCGAACGCGGGCGATGATCCGTTGCGCGGGATCGAGCAAAGCCTGGGTCTGCTGGCACAGCAGGGTTATACCGTCTGGGGACACGGGTCTTATACCTCGGTTAACAATGACCGGAACAATGCCACGGGCGACAGCCGCTATGACGGGGATGTGTGGGGCTATAATCTGGGGTTTGATGTGCGTTTGCGCCCGGAACTGGTCGGCGGTATCTCGATGGGATATTCGCAAACGGCCCTGACCACGACCTACAATTCCGGTTATTACGATGAAACCAACTGGACGCTTTCGCCCTATATTGTCTATCAGCCGGCCGCAGGCGTGACGCTTTCGAGCATTATTGGCTACAGCCTTGGCGATATTGACCTTAGTCGCGATAGCTCGGTCACAGGTGATACAGAGTCAGATATGTGGTTCGGGTCGCTCAGCGGGGCATATGCCATGCGTCCGTCAGAAACATTGCCACTGGATGTGACCGTTAATGTCAGCTTCTTGGCGGCGCGCAAAACCGTTGATGCCTATACCGAAAGTGACAGCACACAGGTTGGCAAAACCGTGTCCAACACCCGCCGCCTTAAACCGGGGATCGAGGCGGCCTATAGCTTTGATGCCGCAGAGACAATCTTGCAGCCATTCGCCAAAACAGATTTCGTCTATGACATGACCGATGAAACAAACGGTGACAAGACGGCATTCAATCTGGGCTGGGGGCTTCGCATCATATCCGGTGCAACCGGGCTTTCCGGTTCTATCGAAGGTGAACAGCAACTGGGCACCGATGATTATAGCGAATACACCATTGGTGGCCTGATCGCGTATGCATTTAGCGTCAATGGCAGCGAGGGCGCTTCACTTGGTGTCGTTTCGCCCTATGTTCGCAGCAACTTCACCCCCGACAGCGGTCAGACATTCGGGACCGGTTTTACCTTCACCGCCGAAGATGAAGCATTTAGCACCGAAGTTAACCTGACCCACACCAATGCGGTTGCGTCTCGCGAAACAGTCGCAGAGATCAATATCACTCTTGCATTCTAGGGGCGGGGCATCTCAAACCGGTATGTTTGATGCAGGCGCATCTGTGACACCGGCGGCGTGAAACACGTCGCCGGTGTCAGCAAGATGATTGCGCGCCGGGGCTTTTGAGTGCGCACACATCGGACTGCCATACATCTGCGCGAAAAAAGGCCCTGAGAAAAAACGGTTTCACGATATCAGCTTGTTTTGCCCATCAAGGGGTGTCTTAGAAGTCTTTTATGACAGACCAGAACATTTCTTTGGCGTAGCTGGTGACGCAAAGCGCCTAATTTCCCATGTTTCTGTTTGCAGCCGCATGCAAATAGGCAATCGAAAGCCGCCGGCTTTCAATGCCGAGGTTATCGAGTGCGCTGTGATCTTCACCCAGTTCGCCAAAACTTCCGCGCGCAATCCCGGCCAGTGCGGACAGAACCGTGAAAGTTGCGGTCTTGGGATCGTCAAAGGAGGCGTCACTTGCCTTTCCAAGGATCTGGGCGACGGCCCGTCCCATGCGCGCAAATACATCCGAGGTTAACCTGACCTGATTGATGGCACCGGCAATCCGGTACATGGCCTTGGTTGCTTCGGGATTTCGCATTTTCACCGACACATAGGCATCCGCAATACTGGTCGCCAGATCGGTCAGGGGCGCTGGTGCGGCATCGTTGGCGATCCGTTCGAATTCCGTCGCCATTGCATCGAAATGGTTCAGCAAGATCGCGTAAAGCAATGCTTCCTTGTTGGGGAAATATTGATAAAGGGTGCCAACTGAAACACCCGCCCGTTCAGCTACGCGCGTGGTGGTGAAACGTCCCATATCCTCTGCCAGCAAAACCTGAATGGTTGCTTCGTGAATGGCTTCGACCGTAACACCTGACCGGCTTTGGATCGGCTGTTTTCGGGGCTTTAGGCCGTCTGTGGTGGCTGCTTTCAATATGCGAATTCCAAACTGAAGGATTGTTCAGATATATTTATTTCATCGCGTTCCGACAAGAAGGGCGCGCAATATTCCCCGGATGTGTGTGAATTGCACCACCCGTCCGGGACAGGATGAACAACGCGGTCTGATGAACCGCGAAGACAGAGAGTGATGCATATGCGTGAAGGCTTCCAAACCACAAAGGTCATCGCAATCGGGCGCAGAATGTTTCTGGGTTCTGTCCTTGGGGCTGCTGTGTTGGCGGTGGGGACGGTCGGCGGGTTTTCCCAACAGGCACATGCATCACCGCGCATTTTGAAATTCAGTGATCATCAGCCGGCTGACAGAATGCGAACACGCTTTTTGCGCGAAGTGGTCTTTCCACTGATCGAGGCGGAATCAAATGGACGCCTGAAAATCGAAGATCACTGGGATGGTGAACTGGCGCAGGCCTATGACGCATTGGGGGCTGTTAGCAGTGGCCTTGTTGATTTGGCAACCACGGTGCCGGAATACACCGCCAAGGAATTGCCGCTTTATCAGATTTTCAAAAGCTTCATCGTCGGGCCGAAAGATGACCGGCAGATCGCGTTTTTCCGCCGCGTTTATGACGAAGTACCCGCATTCACCAAGGAACTGGCCGATAACAATATCGTGCCGATCTTTTTCGGAACCGGCTATCCGGTGGCGTTTTACAGCACCGAACCGCTTTCTGACCTGTCTGGGATCGCAGGGCAAAAATGGCGTTCGGCCAGTTTCTGGCATCTTGATTTTCTGAAAAATGCCGGTGCGACGCCAGTGCGTGTCCACTGGGGTCCGGAAGTTTACGAAGCGATGAAATCCGGTGAACTTGACGGCCTGATGGTCAATGTAGACAGCGGTTATTTCCTTAAGGTCCACGACGTGGCGCCAAATATTCTGGTGTCCTATGACCTGTGGCTTGGTCACGTCTATCCGCTGACCATGAACAAGGATGTCTGGGAAAGTCTTGGCACCGAGGATCAGGACGCGATCAATCGCGCGACAAGCAAGGCCTATGAAACCCTTGGCGATGTTATGACCCGAAGCTTTGATGCTCAGCTCGAAAGGTTGCGCGAAGCTGGTGCGCATGTCCGGATGCTTGACCTATCCGAGGTCCAAAGTTTCGCCAAGGCAACCCGTTATCAGGATGTTCAGGCGGCCTGGGTGGCAGAAAAGGAAGCCAGCGGCAATGTCAAAGCCGGTGCGGTAATGGGCGAGGTCACTGCAATTATGAAACAAGTGATGGCAACAGGCGGTTAAGCACTGCCATCACCCCATCCCCGGCCGACCCCGGCCAACCCCGGCGATGCAAGGAGCACGATTTGTGTTCCTTGCATCTCTTTTTGAAAACTTGCCCTATTGCGACCGACAGCCTAGGCTGTTTGCAACATAAGCCATTGTTAAAAAGTGGCAATAAGGTGTGCGGGCGAATGGTGCCATGGACACCACGGACAAAGGCCCCGCATCAACCAATCGGTTTGGTGCGGGTGCGACGAGCAAGTTGTCAGGAAACCGCAAATATGCACAAGCCGGGGAAAAGCGCGGCAGATGCGTTTGGCATATTTTCAAACGATGACTGCCCAGATGGCGTTGGTGAGCTAAGGCTTGCCGACGGGGATTTGTTCGAATTGCCCGGTGTCAGCGGGCGTCTTGAACGGATCGATTTTGGCAATGGTGTTTGTTTGCACCGTGCGGAGCTCAATGTCCGCGATGATTCCAGATTTGATGTGCAAAATGCCTTGCCACCCGGATGGCTGGCGGGGTCGGTTAACATTCTGGGGCGTCACGATTTTGAATGTCCGGATGGCCAGCAACATACCATGTCACCCGCAACCGGATTGATGATGCGGGTAGACCCGCCCGGCACCCGATATTTCCTACCCGGTGGTCAATTGATCCGCCATGCCGGGGTGACCATTGACCTTGATGCATTGCGTGCCCGATTTGGTGACGGGATGCCGGATGCCCTGACGCCGTTTCTTTCTGATAGTCACGATGTAATTGATGTCAGACCGCTTGCCCTGAACAACAAGATCAGAAGTATCGTCAGTGCAATGTTCTCGGCGCAAATGACCGGTTTGGGCCGCAAGTTCAAGCTTGAAGGTTTATCGACCCTGTTTCTGGCTGAGATGATTGATGCCTATTGCCTGCTGTGCGCAGGCAGTGAAAAGACGCCGGAACCAAGTGTTCTTGAGCAGACCGTTACGGAAGAGGCAATTTCAAAGATCACCAATGATCTGGCAGCACCGCTTTCCGTTGCGCAACTTGCAATTGCCGCAGGCATGACCGAAAGCCGGTTGAACAGCTTGTTCAAGTTGGAAACCGGCAAAACATGCGCTGATTTCGTCCGTTCCAAACGTATGGAGCGGGCCAAGGAGCTTCTGGCAGCTGGTGATAGCAACGTCAAACAGGTCGCAGCCGCTGTCGGGTTTAACCATGTCAGCAATTTCTCACGATCCTATCGTGACTGGTACGGCGAAAGCCCCGCTCAGGCACTTAACCGCAGCAGCGGGTGATTGTGGTTCTGGGGTTCCCGCATATCTTTGCCCTCTTGCTCAAGTCGCTTTAACCCCCTAGGTTAACGTAAACGTCAACTTATGTTGCAGGGCAAAAATGAAGTTTCAGGGTACGGAAAATTACGTCGCAACCGAAGATCTGATGGTGGCAGTCAATGCCGCGATCACGTTGCAGCGTCCGCTTTTGGTCAAGGGTGAACCCGGTACCGGCAAGACGGTGCTGGCTGAAGAAATTGCCAAATCACTGGGCAAAAAACTGATCACCTGGTCGATCAAATCCACCACCCGCGCCCAGCAGGGGCTTTATGAATATGACGCGGTTTCGCGTCTGCGCGACAGCCAGTTGGGCGATGAACGCGTTCATGACATTGCCAATTACATCGTCAAGGGCAAGCTGTGGGAAGCATTCGAGGCCGAGGGTGAAGCCCCGGTTCTGCTGATTGACGAGATCGACAAGGCCGATATCGAGTTTCCCAACGATCTGTTGCAGGAACTCGATCGCATGGAATTCTTTGTTTACGAGACCCAGCAAACGGTCAAGGCGACCAATCGCCCGATCGTGATCATCACGTCAAACAATGAAAAGGAACTGCCAGACGCCTTTCTGCGGCGCTGTTTCTTCCATTACATCCGCTTTCCCGATGCCGATACCATGGCCGAGATTATCGAGGTTCATTATCCCGGCATCCAGAAACGTCTGGTCGCCGAGGCGCTTAACCTTTTCTATGACATCCGCGAGGTTTCGGGGCTCAAGAAAAAGCCGTCAACGTCCGAGCTTCTGGACTGGTTGAAGCTTCTGATGGCCGAGGACCTTCCGCCCGAGGCCCTGCGCGCCAAGGATGCCAAAACAGCCGTTCCGCCCCTTCATGGGGCGTTGCTTAAAAACGAGCAGGACGTGCATCTGTTTGAACGGCTGGCCTTCATGGCGCGCCGCGAAGGGCGTTAGATGCAGAGTGGTTCCCGGCCTTAATAGGCCGGGAAGGTTGCCTTCATTGCCGCTTCTTCCGCCCGAATACGACGCCACAGGATGGCGGCGTATACCGGCAAACCGACAATGAGTGTTCCCCATGCCTGAAGGGCCAGACCAAAGCCGATCAGTTCAGGGGCAATATTCAGGAAGTAATTGGGATGCTTGCAGATTTTATAAAGGATGCTGGTGCGGATCTCGTGATTGGGCGAGATGAAAAGCTTGACCGTCCAAAGGTCACGCAGCGTGGCAATCACGCCTGCAAGCATGATGATCGAAACCGTCCAGATCGCAATTCCGGCATAGGTCATGGTGCTGATCGGGGCTGCTTTGAATTCGCTTTCGATAATGCAGGCAACATAAAATCCGACATGGGCGATGGTCAGAATGCGTGTGGTGGCAACATCATATTCGGTGGCGCCGGCCGCACGCAAACGCGCTTCGTTTCGTTTGGAAATGGCCAAGGAAACCAATCGGGCAATGATGGCAATGGCAACAAAGCCATACAGAAAATCAGTCATGAAAAGAATGCTCGTGCGTTTGTTTTTGATAAGCCGCGGCAGTCACGCCCGGTATGTGCGGGCGCAAAGTGCCCGATGGGGACTGACTTGTCCAGAAATGGGTTGCATGGATTGATGTTTTGTATCGCAAAAGTTTCAGTCGCGCCTTTTGCCTCTGCTGGATCGGAGTGTAAGTAATGTTCACCGGCTTCTTCTATAAGCTCAAGGATGTGCGTATCCCGGTTTCGCTGCGCGAATATCTGACGCTGCTTGAGGCGGTGGAAAAGGGACTGGCGGGCTATTCGGTTGAGGATTTCTATTATCTGGCGCGCGCGGCCCTGGTGAAGGATGAACGTCATCTTGATAAGTTCGACCGGGTGTTTTCCGAACATTTCAAAGGCATTGCCGATCTGGCTGCGGGCATGGACGAAGTTGCCCAAACTGAAATCCCCGAAGAATGGCTGCGCAAACTGGCCGAGAAATTCCTGACCGAAGAGGAAAAGGCCGAAATCGAAGCCCTTGGCGGTTGGGAAAAACTGATGGAGACGCTTAAACAGCGTCTTGAGGAACAAAAGGGCCGCCATCAGGGCGGCAATAAATGGATCGGTACGGCCGGAACATCGCCGTTTGGTGCCTATGGCTATAACCCCGAAGGGGTGCGGATCGGACAGGACAAATCCCGGCATCGGCGCGCGGTCAAGGTCTGGGACAAACGAGACTTCAGGAACCTTGATGACAGTGTCGAAATCGGCACGCGCAATATCAAGGTGGCCCTGCGTCGTTTGCGCAAATGGGCGCGGACCGGGGCGGCGGACGAGCTTGATCTGCCCGGTACCATCACATCAACCGCACGTCAGGGATGGCTTGATGTGCAGATGCGTCCGGAACGTCACAACGCGGTCAAGGTGCTGATGTTGTTTGATGTTGGCGGATCAATGGATGATCATATCAAGGTCTGCGAGGAACTGTTTTCTGCGGTCAAAACCGAGTTCAAGCATCTTGAATATTATTACTTCCACAATTGCCCCTATGAAGGGTTGTGGAAGGATAATGCCCGGCGCTGGAACGAACAGGTTTCGACATGGGATGTGATCAATACCTATGGCGCGGATTACAAGCTGGTGATTGTCGGGGATGCAACCATGAGCCCCTATGAAATCACCTATCCCGGCGGGGCGGTGGAACACTGGAACGAGGAAGCCGGTGCGGTCTGGATGCAAAGACTGCTTGAACATTTCACCCATGCGGCCTGGATCAACCCGCAACCGGAAAACTGGTGGCGCCATCATCAGTCGATCCAGATCATGCATAAATTGATGGAAGGCCGGATGTTCCCGCTGACACTTGATGGACTGGATCGCATGACCGGGGAACTTAACCGCTAGGCCCGCGTTACCCGGATAGAGTAACAGTTTCATGAAGATTGCCTCGGAATGCCCGACAGGGATTTCTGAGCCGTGAAACCGCGCCTATAGTCCAGAATCCCCGAAAAAGGGGGCCGTGATAAAAAGGAAATCTGGGATGCCGGTGAAAAATTTGATCAAGTCGAGTGTTCTGGCCGTCGGTCTGTTGATGGCTGGTTCTGTCAGCCTTGCCCAAGCCCAGGATATTCAGGCCGAGCAGGTCGTGATCGCCCATCGCGGCGCATCGGGCTATTTGCCCGAACATACACTTCCGGCCAAGGCGCTGGCCTATGGCATGGGGGCTGATTACATCGAACAGGATGTGGTGCTGTCCAAGGACGGGGTCCCTGTGGTCCTGCATGATATTCATCTTGATACAACCACCGACGTTGCCCGCAAATTCCCCGATCGCAAACGGGAAGACGGGCGTTATTACGTGATTGATTTCACCCTGGCGGAGCTCAAATCCCTGACGGTGACCGAACGGTTCAAGGCCGATAGCGGCAAGCAGGTCTATGAAAACCGCTTCCCCGGTGATTTCGCCATGTTTGAAATCCCGACCCTTGAAGAAGAAATCAAACTTATTCAGGGTCTTAATCACTCGACCGGCCGCGATGTCGGCATTTATCCGGAAATCAAGGACCCGGCATTCCATCGTGGCGAAGGTCAGGATATTGCCAAAACCGTGATCTCGGTTCTTGAAAAATGGGGCTATAACAACCCGAATTCGAATTCGTTCGTGCAATGTTTTGACTGGGCCGAGACCCAGCGCATTCGCAACGAACTGCATTACCAGGGCAAGCTGGTGCAGCTTCTGGGCGAGAACCGCTGGGGCGCACCGGCGGGAACCGATTATGACTATCTGAAATCGGGCGAAGGCATTGTTGAAATGGCCAAGGTGGTCGACGGCATCGGTCCGTGGTTGCCACAGGTGATTTCAGGCCTTGGTGAAAACGGTAAGGCCACCATGACCCCGACCCTGATTGCCGCCCAGCGCGCGCAACTGCTTGTTCATCCCTATACCCTGCGTGCCGATCAGCTGCCGAAATGGGCCGGGGATATGAACATTGCCCTGACAGCGATTTTTGACGATGCCGGGATCAATGGCATTTTCACCGATTTCCCTGATCAGGTCGTCCAGTTCCTGGCGCGCAATCCGGCATCCTGACCGGTCGGCGCGCCGGTTCGCACGATATTTTCGATTTTCGAAGCAGTCTGTTTCCAATCTGAGCGTTATCAGACAGGCACAGGCAAGTCATCATTGCTGTTCATGAAATTCAACCAAGGAGGCAGAAATGGCAAAGGTACTGGTTCTTTATTATTCGATGTATGGTCACATCGAAACCATGGCAAATGCCGTGGCAGAAGGCGCACGTGGCGTTGCCGGAACGCAGGTCGATGTCAAACGCGTTCCTGAAATCATGCCCGAAGATGCGGCCAAGGCCGCCGGCGCGAAACTTGATCAGGTGGCACCGGTCGCATCCGTTTCCGATCTTCCGGAATATGATGCCATCATCTTTGGCGTGCCGACCCGCTTTGGCAACATGTCCGCCCAGATGCGCAATTTCCTTGATCAGACCGGTGGTCTTTGGGCCAAGGGCGCATTGATTGGCAAAATCGGTTCGGTGTTTGCATCGACCGGCACCCAGCATGGCGGTCAGGAAACCACCATCACCTCGACCCATACGACGCTTTTGCATCATGGCATGGTGATTGTCGGTGTGCCCTATAGCTGTTCGGGCCTGACCAAGATGGACGAAATTACCGGTGGTTCGCCCTATGGTGCAACAACGCTTGCCGGGGCCGACGGATCGCGTCAGCCGTCTGAAAACGAACTTGATATTGCCAAATTCCAGGGCAAACACGTTGCCGAACTCGCCGCCAAACTGGCGGGCTGATTTTTCGGCTTTATCACGATCAAATGGCAGTGCCGGTTTCCGGTGCTGCCATTTTTTTTGTTGCCGTTCGGTAAACAATCAGATGCCTGATTACGTCTTGTTTGGCGACAGTTTTGTGCGACAGTGATGGATATGAAATTCACCCGGTGGCTGCACCGGCACGCACAGGAGATTTGACATGTCTGACACAGTGGCAAATGCACGCGCCGTCAAACGGGTTTTGCGCGCCATGGATACATCTGATGGTGCGGGAGTGTCGCTGAAACGGTCAATCGGAACGCCGCAGCTTGATATGCTTGATCCGTTTCTGATGCTTGATTCCCTGTCGACCGACAATCCCGATGAATATATTGCGGGCTTTCCCGAACATCCCCATCGCGGTTTTGAAACCGTGACCTACATGGTCGAAGGGGCCATGCGCCACAAGGACAGCATGGGCAATGAAGGCATCCTGCGGTCGGGCGGCGGACAATGGATGACAGCTGGCAGCGGCATCGTGCATTCCGAGACACCCGAACAGGAAAACGGTCTTTTGCAGGGCTTCCAGCTTTGGATCAATCTGCCGGCCAAGGACAAGATGATTGATCCGCGCTATCAGAATATGGAACCCGATGAATTACCGGAAATCGAACCGGTGGCGGGGGCGCAATTGCGCTTGCTTGCGGGATCGATGCATGGGGCAACCGGGCCGATCAACGGCATTTCGACCGATCCGGTCTTTGTCGATGCCAAACTTGATGCCGGGGCCGAAGTCACCGTGCCGCTACCCAAAGGGCACACTGCGGTGGTTTATGTCTTTATCGGCGATGCGGTGGTTGGCGGCAAGGATGTGCCGACCCATCATCTGGCCATTCTTGACGATGGTGATGGCGTGACCCTTAAGGGCGGTTCGGACGGCGGGCGTATGCTGGTGATTGCAGCCCGTCCGATCAATGAACAGGTGGTCCGCTATGGCCCGTTCGTCATGAGCAGCAAACAGGAACTCATGCAGGCCTTTGACGATTATCAGCGCGGCACTTTCGTGCGCAAGGCGGCATCGTGATGATGCGCTGATCGAAAAAATTTCCCGATGAATTCAACGCAAAACGCCCTGATTTTCGCGATCAGGGCGTTTTGCATGCGGCTAAAGGATAGCATCGGGTGCGGGGCTGTTGCCTTGAAACCGTGCCTCTGCTGTCTAACCTGTAAAAGGAACGCAACAAAAGGATAGCGATCCGCATGAACAGGTCGCACTGGCGCGCATTGAAATGGGTTTTGATCCTGTGGGGGAGCATCCTTGCCGTCTCCGCCCAGGCCAGGGAGTTGCGCTTTGTCACCGGCGATGCCTTTCCCCCCTTTACCGACCGCGATATTGCGGGTGGCGGCATTGTTACCGAGATCGTCCGCACGGTGTTCGAACGCGCCGGATATGAAACCGTCACCATCATCTGGCGTTCATGGCTTAAGGGATATGAATTGACGGTCGAGGGAAATGTCGATGGCACATTCCCCTATGCCTTTACCCGTACCCGCGCCAAATCGGTGCTGTTTTCCGACCCGATCACCAGCCTCAAGGCCTATGGCTGGTATTCGCGCAACGGGGTACGTTTTGATGACAAGGTCGATCTTCTGGGCAAAAGCCTGTGCCTGCCGCTGGGCTATGCCGAACTTGGCTATGCCGGGCGGCTTTTTGGCAATGGACAGGCAAAACGTGTGTCGCCACCCGATATGAAAACCTGTTTCAAACTGCTTGATGCCGGGCGCGTTGACAGCGTCATCAGCCCGATCCCCGAAGCCCTGGGCGCAATCCAGGCCGCCGGACTGCCCTTTGACGATTTCGGCCATATCGAAGAAGGCCTGTCGGACATGCCGCTTCATTTCATTGTCGGCAAAAACAATGCAGATGCGGCAAAAATCATCGCCGATTTCAATGTCGGTCTGTTGAAACTACGTCAAAGCGGCGAACTGGCCAGCATCCTGGCCACGGCGGAATATTGAGGGGCAGGGCAGCCGAAAATGCGCCGGATCCGGTTTGCATCCAGTTCAAGGCACCGGCCGATTTCACATCTCTGTTGCCTTCACTTCAGCAACCTGATCTTCAATCACCCAACCCGTTTCCGTACGGCACGCCGATTTGACCTGTTGGCTGGTACGTTTGCGGGCGGTCAATTCTTGACGATACGTTCTGCACCAGATGCCTTTGTCGGTTTGAACGGTTTTGATGGGGGTGACCACAATCTCGATTGATCCGGCATGCGTTTTTTCTGCGTCGCCCGAATTATTGTTCTCAAGTGCGGTTTGAACGGTTTTGGCCAACTGCTCTTGTGCGTTTTTCACTATTTTTGTTGGTGCGGGGCCATAGGTCAGAAGTTCCTCGCTATGATCGGTTCCCGAATTCCAGGAACGATCACGTTTGACATAAAAGCCGATCTCGGGCGCATACCACCATTTGGTGGTTTGCATCCACCACTGCTTATAATAGCGCGAACATTCGATGACATAGGTGTCAAAGGTGCCGGCAGGGACTTCGATCCGTTCGGTTGCGGGCACCTTGCAGGTCAGCCACTGGTCATAGCTGTTGACCTTGCCGGTGTCGGGATCGATGTTTTCCGACTTGGTCGAAATCCGAACCATCTTGTCATATTCAAGTGGCCACAGGGATTGCGAGCCCTCCTTGATGGTTGTGGTGCCCGACCGTTTGCGGTCTTCCTTGTCGGTATAGGACCATTCCAGATTGGGGCCGGTGAAATCGGCACTGGTTTCAAAGCGATAGTCGCCACCACCATTCCAGACAAAGTTATCGCCGCTTATTTTTTCGACATAGATGGCACGACCACTGTCAAAGACAAAGGCATCACCAATTCCGAAATCGGGGAGGGGGGCGGGCGCCAGTGCGGGACCAGTATTTACCGTCTTCTCGGCATATTGCCCCATACCGTCATTCAGTTCATTCAGCTTGGCACCAAAATCATCAAGGGTCTGACAGGCCCCCAATGATGAAAGGCCCAAAACGCATGAAAGCGCCCCGAAGTGACGCGAAAGTGTCGGCATCTTCATAGTCCTGATCCTGCTTATTCTTTTTGGTCTATATTTGCGTCGTGTTTTGTTGTGTCGTTCAGTATGACGGACAAGGACGAAGCCTCGCCTTCGTCCCAACCGGGAAATTACAATTTATGATCTGGTACGGCCGGTTCCAGATCAGGCAAATCAACGCCCGGGATCAGGCGATAAACCGTTTCCCATTGACCTTCGCCGGTACGACATGCCCGCCCGTAGAAAGCTGTTTCACTGCCCGTTATCTGATCACCGACGAAGCTGACCTGGTATTCGCGGCAGAAACGGCCTCCTTGTCTGAAGGTTCGAAGGGGCTCGATCAAGGTTTCGGAACCGCCTTTCTGGTCGCTATCCAGTGCTACATGGCGAATTTCACCGCTGAGTGTCTTTTCCAAAGTCAGGCTGATTTCCTGATCAAGAACCGGATTGCCGATCGGGGAAAAGGCCGTCATTTGTGCCGCGTTTTGTGATCCGTTTGCCTGCGGGTCATTGACAAGATTTTCGTTAAACCAGTTACCACCAACGAATGCGATCAGGACAGCGGCGGCCGCACCGATACCGGTCCAGATTGCACTATTGTTGTTCGCGGCACGCGGTGCCGGATGCACATTGCCTGCGTCATGCATGGTGCCACGTTTTTCAACCGGCTTCTGATCAAGGATATCCTGGATGCTTTTGCTCAGCTCCGGATAGACGTGATCATCAAGAAGTCGATTGGACTGGTTGCGCAGAACAACTGCCTGTCCGGCCATGATATTGAACTGGCGGCTCAGCTCCGGGCAATTGGCGATCCGGTCTTCAAGCTTTTGGCACTCGGCCGGTGCAAGTTCGCCGTCGATATAGGCTGACAACAGAATGTAATCCTGTTCCATAAGTTCAGTGGTCATGGCGAACCTCTTTGGATGCCGTCATTATTTGTCAAATTGCTATCATCGTCATGCAGGGCGGCAAGTGTCTTGCGGGCCCGTGCAACGCGGCTCATCACGGTTCCATCGGGCACGCCCAGAATGTCAGCCGCTTCGCGATAGCTGTACCCTTCAATCAAAACCAGTGTCATGGCCGCACGCTGATCTTCGACCAGTGATGCCATGGCAGATTGCAAAAAGATCCGGTCGGTTCCGCCATGTTTTTGCATGGGCATGACGGTGTCACGGGCATCTTCAAACGAAACAACATTGCCGCGTCTTTGGTCGCGACGTTTCTCATCGATCCAGCTTGTCTGGATGATGCGATACAGCCAACTGTCAAGCCGGGTGCCAGGCTCAAACTGATCAATACGTTCGACGGCCTTGATATAAGCAGTTTGCACCAGATCCTCTGCAGCCACCGTATCGCGAGTCAGAGACCTTGCAAATCGCATGGCACGCGGGAGTAGGCCGGTCAATTCTGAGCGAAGTGCAGTCTCCAAACCAAAAGTCCCATTTCCGAATTTGTGGTCCTGTTGTCTAGATAACGCCCGCATGTGGCTATTTCTTCCGTCACAGATGAAAAAAAATATTTGGAAATTATTTGCCGGGGTGCGGAAGAAATTGTTCAGCCGGTGCGTTGTCCCTGCAAACAATGCGAAATCCCGGACAATGGACAGGAGCCTGAAGATGACGACCGAAATGAAAAAATCACTTCGCACCAAGATTGTGACGGCCGGAATCCTTGGTTTTGGCGCTTTTGCGTTGATTGCCGCGCCGGTCTCTTTTGATATCTCGAAAATGGATCTGACCGATAACGCAGCCTTTGCGCAAGGTAATGGCAATGGCGGCGGTAACGGTAATGGCGGTGGAAACGGAAACGGAAACGGTGGCGGCAATGGCAACGGTAATTCCGGTGGCAATGGCGGCGGCAACGGAAATGGTAATGGTGGCGGCAACGGCGGTGGCGCGAATGGCGACAGCGGTTCTGGCGGCCTCGATGGTCCGGGTAACAGCGGCAATGCTGGTGGCAATGGTAATGGCGGTGGTAACGGAAATGGCAATAGCGCGGATGGTCCGGGCAACAGTGCCGCTGCACGGTCCAATGCAAAGAGCCTGGGTCTTCAGTCCAATGGTTTAGGTCGTAGTGCTGCGACAACAGACGAAGGTGAAGAAGGCGAGGAAGCCGAGCTTAATGGAAAATCGATGCCACGTGGCATTACCAACGCACCGGGTCTTGCGGGTGCGCTTCCTCCCGGTATCCAGCGTGTCTTTGGCGCACCGGCTGGTCCTGACGTTGATCCTGATGTCGAACAGGAAATCATTAACCATGGCTGGAAAGAACTGACCCGTCCCGACGCTGGTGATGATGGTGATACGCCAGACGATGGCGAACCGGACACTGGTGATACGGGTGACACCGGCGATACGGGGGATACTGGGGATACCGGCGATACCGGTGACACGGGCGATACAGGTGACACGGGCGATACAGGTGACACGGGCGATACAGGTGACACTGGCGAAACCGGTGATACAGGTGACACCGGAGATACTGGCGAAACTGCCGCATAACAATCCCACTCAAGGCAGCTGATCCTGCTTTGACCGCCGCGGCCTGTATCCGGGTCGCAAAACTGGAAACCCCGTCAGGTCCCCCCGGCCGACGGGGTCCTTTTTTGTTCGGACCAAACAGACATCATTGCCAATCAGGAAAACCGTCGAAAAAAGAAGCCCCTGCCGGTTTCCCGGCAGGGGCTTCTTTATTTTGGCAAACTGCCAGTCTGATCAGATAGATCAGGCCATTGCAGCTTTCAGACCTTCGTCCAGTTTGTCGAGGAACTGGGTGGTGGTCAGCCATTTCTGGTTCGGGCCGATCAGCAGGGCCAGATCCTTGGTCATGAAGCCGGCTTCGACGGTGTCGACGCAAACTTTTTCAAGGGTTTCGGCAAACTTGACGACTTCCGGGGTACCATCGAACTCGCCACGGTACTTAAGACCCTGGGTCCAGGCAAAGATCGACGCAATCGGGTTGGTCGAGGTTTCTTTGCCCTGCTGGTGCTGACGGTAGTGGCGGGTCACGGTGCCGTGTGCAGCTTCTGCTTCGACGGTCTGCCCATCCGGGGTCATCAGAACAGAGGTCATCAGACCGAGCGAGCCGAAGCCCTGTGCAACGGTGTCGGACTGAACGTCGCCGTCATAGTTCTTACAAGCCCAGACGAAGCCACCGTTCCATTTCATCGCACATGCAACCATGTCGTCGATCAGGCGGTGTTCGTAGGTGATGCCTGCTGCTTCGAACTTGTCTTTGAATTCGGTCTGGAAGACTTCTTCGAACAGGTCCTTGAAGCGGCCGTCATAGGCTTTCATGATGGTGTTCTTGGTCGACAGGTAAACCGGCCAACCGAGCGACAGACCATAGTTCATGCAAGCACGTGCAAAGCCCTTGATGGAATCGTCAAGGTTATACATCGACATCGCAACGCCCGAAGACGGGAAGTCGAAGACTTCGTGTTCGATGGCTTCGCCGCCGTCTGCCGGCTGGAACTTGATGGTCAGTTTACCTGCGCCCGGAACTTTGAAGTCGGTCGCACGGTACTGGTCACCGAATGCGTGACGGCCAATAACGATCGGCTGGGTCCAACCCGGAACCAGACGCGGAACGTTCGAGCAAATGATCGGCTGACGGAAAACGGTACCGCCGATGATGTTACGGATGGTGCCGTTCGGCGACTTCCACATCTTTTTCAGGCCGAATTCTTCGACGCGCTGCTCATCGGGGGTGATGGTTGCGCATTTGACGCCAACGCGGTGTTCCTTGATGGCATTTGCCGCATCAATGGTGATCTGGTCGTCGGTCTCGTCACGTTTCTGAACCGAAAGATCGTAGTATTTCAGGTCAACGTCGAGATACGGCAGAATCAGTTTGTTTTTAATGAAGTCCCAGATGATCCGGGTCATTTCATCGCCGTCAAGTTCGACGATCGGATTCTTAACTTGAATCTTGCTCATAGAATACTCCCTTGCTGGCCGCTGCCGACTTGCAGCGCGGCTGCCATTCAAGATGGTTAATCTTTGTCTTCCGGCGCGCGAGGGAGCGCCCTGGCCGCGTCGGGAGCCCGCAACATACAGGAAGCCACCAGAAAATCAAAGAGGGCGACGCAACATCATTACTTTCTTTGATGAAATCGCCGCTTTCTGCGTGCGGAAGCGCCGGTTTTGCGCGCTTTGAGCGTGTGAAAAAGGGTAAGTTTGTCCGTGATTTACGCGGTTCTTTTTCAAAAACCGGTTCGGGGAATTTGAAAATGTGTCGTGCAATCATTTTCACGCCCCCTGTGATCAGGATCAAGGAAGCCGTCCTTTAAACAGGTCTAAAGTGATGGCGTGACGGGAAACAGATCAAGACTCCGATATCGTCACATCAGAAAAAAGGGGATAGACATGATCATGACGACCGAAAACATCATCATTCTTGTCGTATGTGTGATCGGCTTTTGTCTGTTGGGGTTCGGCTTTAACAACCGCAATCAGAATTGGGGCGTTGCCCTGATGTGGGTTGGGGTTGTCACCATGCTGGGTCCGATTGCCTATCGCTTGCTGACCTTGTTCTGAGCCGGACATCCAGCAAAGAACAATCAGGCAAGCGCAATCATAAAAAGGGCACACAACAGATGGCAAAACAGGGTCGGGGGGCCATGTTGCCGGATGTCTTGGCCCGAATATCAAACCCGCAACTGGGGTTATTCCATTTTTTGGGGATCAAGCCCGTAACCGCGCAGGAACATGTCAACTGCGGCAATCACATGGGCATGCAAATCCTTGGCCTGCGGTTCCCAGCCGACATAGGTCATCTGCCGGAAATCGTAATCTGCCTTGAGCAGACTGGTAAAGAACACAGCCGCCTGTTTCGGATCGTTTTTCGGAAAATTGCCTTCTGCCATCTGGCGTTCGAAAAAGGATGTGATGATCCGCCGACCGGTCATCAGGCCGCTTTCATAAAACACCTTGCCCAGATGCGGGAAACGCGGAACTTCCGATAAAAACAGCCGCATATACCGGATGGTGTCGGGCGTGGTCAGAAGCGTCATCAATGTTTCGCCAAAATGGATCAATGCCTGGCGAAGCGGCAATTGCGACAGTTCCAGATCCGCCATGATCGATGTGACTCGTCCCGTGCAATCGCGAATGACCGCTTCGAACACACCGTCCTTGTTGCCAAACAGCTCATAGATCGTGCGACGTGACCCGCCGGCCTCGGCCGTGATCATTTCCAGTGTCGTTCCCGCAAGCCCATGTTCGCAAAACAATTCCCGCGCGGCCTCGATCATGGCTTCGCGGCGTTTGAGCGTTCTGGGATCGATCTTTTTGGCTTCAGACAAACGTTTGTTCCAATTCGGCACTTGACGGTTGGTACTGATTGGTACCATAAAGACACAAATGGTACTGATCAATACCAAAAGGATTTACCAAGACGATGAGTGTGAAGAAAATCATTCTGCCCCTGATCGCAGCGGCGATTATCGGTGGCGGTGGATATTACGGGTTCTATTGGGTGACCGAGGGTCAGTACTTCGAAGGTACCGACAATGCCTATTTGCAGGCCGATGAAGTCGCCATTTCCCCCAAGGTATCGGGCTATGTCGGTGAGCTGGCTGTTGCCGAAAACCAGCCGGTGCGCAAGGGCGACCTGTTGCTGACCATCAAGGACGAAGATTACCGGCTTGAAGTCGCACAGGCGACCGCAACGCTTGAAGCCCGCCAGTCCGCGGTCACGACCATGGATGAACAGATCGCCTTGCAGGAAGCCGCGATCTCGCAGGCCGAGGCCAATCTGCGCATTGCCCAGGTCGAACTCGACCGCACGACAGAAGATTACGAACGCTACAAGGATCTTGTGCAAAAGGGTGCGGCCAGCCGTCAGAAATTCGACTATGCCAAGGCCGACCGTCAAAAGGCACAGGCACAGGTTGCTGCTGCCAATGCGACCCTGTCGGTCGAAAAAGGCCGGCTTGGTGTGCTGCGCGCACAAAAGATCGAGGCCGAACGCGCGGTAACCCAGGCCCGGGCTGCCCGCGATGTCGCGATGCAGGCCCTTGAAGATACCAAAATCTATGCGCCGTTTAACGGGGTTGTCGGCAACCGGTCGGTTCAGACCGGCGCGCTGGTGCAGCCCGGTGAACAGCTTCTGGTTCTGGTGCCGCTGCCCGGTGTCTATGTGGTCGCCAATTTCAAGGAAACCCAGATCGAACACATGGCCCATGGCCAGAAGGTAAAGGTATCGGTTGATGCCTTCCCCAATGCCGATATCACCGGCACGGTCGAAAGCTTTGCCCCGGCAACCGGCGCACAATTCAGCCTGCTGCCCCCGGAAAATGCCACGGGCAACTTCACCAAGATCACCCAGCGTGTGCCGATCCGTATTTCGCTTGATGACAGCAAATGGGCGGCTGCCCTGCGCCCCGGTCTTTCGGTGGTGGTCGATGTCGATACCCGCGATCCTGACGGGTCGCAGCATGTGGCGGGCAGCGGCCTTGCGCAGAATGTGCTTCCGGCAACGGAAGTATCGGAGCTTAACTGATGAGCAGCGCCACCAATACCGGTAACCCGTCGGCCATGCCCCAGGCGGGCGATCATGCCGGTCATGTCGACCGGGCCAAGCTGATTGGCTGGGTGGCTATGGTTGTCGGTATGTTTCTGGCGATCCTTGATATCCAGATCGTGGCAAGTTCGCTTGAAAACATTCAGGCAGGCCTGTCGGCAAGCCCCGATGAAATCGGCTGGGTTCAGACAAGCTATCTGATTGCCGAAGTCGTGATGATCCCGCTTTCGGGGTTCTTGTCGCGGCTGATGTCGACGCGCTGGCTGTTTGTGATTTCGGCCATCGGGTTCACGGTGATGTCGGTGGCCTCGGCCTTTGCCTGGTCGATTGAAAGCATGATCTGGTTTCGCGCCGCCCAGGGGTTCCTTGGCGGGGCGATGATCCCGACCGTGTTTGCCACGACCTATATCATTTTCCCGCCTGAAAAGCGGAACACTGCATCGGTGATGATCGGGCTGATTGCCACCATGGCGCCGACCATCGGTCCGACACTTGGCGGGTTTTTGACCCAGTCGCTTTCATGGCACTGGCTGTTTCTGATCAATGTGTTGCCCGGCCTTGCGATTGCCGCTGTGGTGGCGATGACGTTGCGCGTTGACCGCGGGGACCCATCGCTTCTCAAAGGGTTTGATCTTTGGGGGCTTCTGGCGATGGCGGTGTTTCTGGGCAGTCTGGAATATGTTCTGGATGAAGGCCCGAAAGATGACTGGTTTGATGAACCCGCGATCATCTATGGCACTATCGTATGCGTGATTGCCGGCATCTATTTCTTCTGGCGGATGTTTACCTATGACAAGCCGATTGTTGATCTGAAATCCTTTGCCGATCGCAATTTTACCATGGGCTGCGTGTTCAGCTTTACACTCGGCGTCGGGCTTTATGGCAGTGTCTATATCATGCCGCTGATGTTAAGCCGGGTGCGCGGTTATGACAGTCTTGAAATCGGCATGATCATGGCGGTGACCGGGATTGCGCAGTTCCTGTCGGCACCGATCGCCGGGAAAATGACAGCCAAATATCCGCCACGGGTGGTTCTTGGCATCGGGCTTGGTCTGTTTGCCACCGGTCTTGCCATGCATGGTTTCAATAACAGCGAAGTGTCGTTCAACGAACTGATCCTGCCGCAGATCGTGCGTGGTGCTGCTTTGATGTTCTGCATGTTGCCGGTGACCAATCTGGCCCTTGGGACCTTGCCGCCCGAAAAGATCAAAAATGCCAGCGGGCTTTATAACCTGATGCGCAATCTTGGCGGGGCAATCGGGATGGCGGCGATCAATACGCTGCTTGATAAGCGCATTGATTATCATTTCTCGTTACTGTCCGAACATATCAATCCGGCCAGCACCGCCTTCAAGGAATATCTGGCCACCATGATGGCGCGTTATTCGGAAATGGGCATCGCCGATCCCAAGGCCGCTGCAATGAAATTCATCGTCAATCTGGTGACCCGCGAAGCATCGATCATTTCGTTTAACGATATCTATCTTGCGATGGCGGCTACCTTCTTTATTGCCTTCTTGCTGTTGCCTCTTGCCCGTCCGCCGCGGGCAACTGCGGGTGGCGGTGGTGGTGCACACTGATCACAAAGGATCCAAAAAGCCGAAATCAGGCCGCACAAGAATTCCCCCGACCCCGCGAGCTTTTCCCGCTCGAGTGCGGCCTGGCCGGTCCCCGTCCCCCGGGGACCGGCATTTTTGTCTTGGAAATGGAAACACCCGGGTGGGGACCCGGGCGTTTCGACCTTTCGGGGGAGACTCCGAAAGGGACAAGATGCGATTGGCACGTAACGACCGGGGAAGTCGTTTGGTGCCACCCTGGGACAAGGCGACACGCATCTTGCAGGGATCGACAACACAAAAAGCAACAGGTCAAAACCGCGCCAAAAGCCGTGCCAAAAAATGCGCCAAAATGCAATGGGATCGGGCCCCGGCATATTTGGGTTAGCCTGCATTTTCCGGTGTTGCGGCCGCCGCCGCGATCCGGTCCTGTGCCCTGCGTTTGGCCGCATGACGATGTTTTGATACTGTTATCTGAATAATCCCGATCATCACCAGAAGGGAAGAGATCCAGAACACACTGTCATGGGTCGGCATCGGGGTAAGCGCGAACTGGGCCGCGACCATTTCAAGGCCAAGCAGCACAAAGGGCAGAACGCTGGTCGACAGGATGTATTTTTCAATGCCGGCGGTTTTGATCGATCGCAGCGACAGCACCATCGCCGGTCCGCGAAACAGGATCCCGATCAGAAGTCCGGCAATCAGCGTTTCGGTGCCAAACAATCCCCTAGTCGAAATATAGGGGATCGGCACCGGACTGATCAGCGCGATCAGGGGCGGCACAATCAGAAAGATCGATGCGGTAATCAGCAACAGCACCCCGGTAAAGCGCAGATGCGCCCAGGTATCCTTGATCTGGTTGTCGGGATGAAGTTCGGCCAGAACCGATGATGAAATCGCCGTGACCTCGGATGCCAGCATCAGCAACACCGCAGGATTGCCAAACCCGCCCGGCAGATGCCAGGCCAGCCAAAGCGCCCCGCAAATCAGGGTCGCATGACCAAACCATTCATATCGCCCGGGCGCCCGGCCCAGAACAAAGGTCGCGGCAAGGGCGGCCAACGGCATGCCGGTCTGGGACAAAATGCCGCTTTCCGGTGCGCTGATATATAAAAGCGACGCCGTCCAGGTAACCCCGGTCATGACACGCAAAAATCCATATGCCCAATTGATCGGCAGGGTGAATTGCCGCCACGGGATGCTGCGCCCCGGTGCCAGAAGCACAAGCGCGATCCCGCCAAACACCAGCTGCCAGCAGGTCATGGCATAGGGATCAATATCAAAACTGGTAAGCGCAATACGGTTGCATACCAGAAGCATGGCCCAGATGAATGTGGTGCCAAACAGCAGGAACAGGACAGGCATATGAAGAATTCTTAAAAATTATGATGGCGAGGGTCATGATGCATGAATTGCACGTTTTTGACGACGGAAATTTAATCCGACCAGAAGCCTGAGCAGAAGTCCGGCCAGAATCCTGTGACGCAAAACGATGCCGCGATCAAAGCAAACCCCGCCGCGGCTTGGGGCGCGACGGGGTATTGTGTCCTGCTTGTTTGACGGGGTCGGGGGAACAGGCCCCTTATCGGATGCCCGCGCGCAGGAAGGCCTGGATAAACTGGCGCTGGAAAATCAAAAACGCGATCAGAAGCGGCGCGATGGTCATGATGGTCGCCGCACTGATCACTGAAATATCGACCCCGGTTTCCGGCGCGCCAAACAGCGACAGGCCGACGGTTAAGGGCCGGGTGTCGGGTGAATTGGTGACAATCAATGGCCACAGGAAATTGTTCCAGTGTGTGGCGATCGAGACCAGCGCATAGGCCAGATAGACCGGCTTGGCCGCCGGGACATAGACCTTCCACAAAACGCCCATCCAGCTGCATCCTTCGATCCGGGCGGCTTCTTCAAGTTCGATCGGGACTGATTTGAAGGCCTGTCGCAACAGGAAAATGCCAAAGGCACTGGCCATATAGGTCAACCCGATGCCAAGGGCGGTGTCAAACAGGCCAAGCTTGGAAACAATGGCATAGTTTTCGACAATCAGGACTTCGGGCAGGATGAAAAGTTGCAGTAATACGAGGATAAAGATCGTATCGCGGCCTTTGAATTCAAAGCGCGCAAAGGCAAATCCCGCCAGCGTGCAAAGAACCAGCTGCCCGGCAAGGATCAGGGTAACCAGAATGACCGTATTGGTGAAATAGCCAATCCACGGCACTGCATTCCAGACATAGGTGAAGTTCTCGAATGTCAGCGGATTGGAAAAATCCAGACCAAGTGCCGTGCCCGATGGCTGCAAGGCTGCCCATGTCGCAAACAGAAGCGGCGAAATCCAGACAATCGCCAGAACCCAGGCGCCAAGGGCATCAAGAACCTTGTCAAAATCGGGCAGGGCGCGTTTGGCAGGATGCGAAGCAAATGCAGTATTCATCGGTAATGGGTCCGTTTTTCAACCAGTCGGAACTGCGCAACGGCAACAAGGCCAAGTGCCAGAAGAACAAGGATGGTCATCGCAGCCGCATGCGGGCTGTCGAAATAGGCAAATGCCATTTCCCAGATCCAGTACAGGATCAGTTTGGATGCATTGTTCGGCCCGCCCTTGGTCAGGATGAACAGATGGTCGATCAGTTTGACCGAATTGATCATCGCATTGACGAACACAAAGATCGTGGTCGGCATCAAAAGCGGTAAAAGCACACGGCGTGTATAGGTCCAGCGACCAGCCCCTTCGATCCGGGCAGCTTCGCGCAAATCAGGCGGAATGGTCTGAAGGGCTGCCAGGTAAAAGATCATGAAAAACCCGGCCTCTTTCCAGATCGTCACCACAATCACCGCGGCAAGGGCGGTGTCGGGCTGCCCCAGCCAGTTGGTCGGCGACGCCCCGAAAAATCCGGTGATCTGATCAATAACCCCAAGATCGGGCGTATAGAAAAACAGCCACAAATTGGCCGCCGCAATCATCGGCAGGATGGTCGGGGTGAAATAGGCACTGCGCACGAATGATCGGGCGGGAATATGGGCATTGGCCCACAGCGCCATGATCAGCGCAAAAATGATCGAGACCGGAATGGTCACCCCGGCATAGATCAGATTGTTCCACACCACGGTCGCAAATGTCGGATCGGCAAACAGATCGGCATAGTTTTCAAACCCGGCAAAAACCGACGGGCGGCGCGTCGTGCCCCGGGTAAACAGGCTGTGCCAGAATGTTGCAATGGCCGGGTAAAAGGCAAACAGGCTCATCAATGCCAGGGCCGGTGCCGCAAGCATCCAGCCATAAAGCGCAAGCCTTTGTTTTTGAAGTCTTGCCATGTCATTCATGGTCGGCACGTCCGTCAAAATGGATTATGCAAAATCACAAAACAAAAGTGCCGAAGCAGGCATTGGGGGCCTGCTTCGGCGTGCAGATCGGGTTAGTGGAACGCCCGAAGAAGACGGTTTGCTTCGGCCTGTGCACCTTCAAGGGCTTCTTTCGGTGATTTTTCACCGGTCAAAGCCGCCTGAATGGCATTGTTCAGACCTTCGCGGACGCGTGCCGTGTCATAGGTCGAGAATTCCGGGATCGCGACTTCAAGCTGATCACGGGCAACAACGGCCTGCGGGAATTCGGCCGCATAGGATTTCAGGGCATCGGTTTCATAGGCGTCCGGCGTGACACCAACATAGCCCGTGGCAATCGACCATTCAGCGGCACGTTCCGGCGCGGTCATGTATTTGATCAGCGCAAGGGATGCTTCTTTCTGTGCATCGGTCGAGTTTTTGAACAGATAGAAGTTGCCGCCACCGGTCGGTGAACCGGGCTGTTTGTGTTTCGGAAGCATGGCAACGCCGAAATCAAATTTGGCTTCGCGTTTGACAGCCGACAGGTTGCCGGTCGAATGCCACATCATTGCGGTCTGGCCCTGAACAAAGGCCTGACGCAGCGTACCCCATTCAATCGTGCCTTCGGGCATGATCTTTTCTTTGGTGGCAAGACCGCGCCAGAATTCAAGCGCCTCGATCACGGCCGGATCATCGAAATAGGTTTCCGTGCCATCCTTGCTCATCAGTTCCTTGCCATTCTGGATGGCAAAGCACTGGAACATCCAGTACGGATAGCCGGTCGACGGCACCATAAGGCCCCATTTGCCGTCCTTTGAAAGGGCCTTGCCAGCCGAGACCAGTTCTTCCCAGGTTGCCGGTGCGTGTTCCGGATCAAGACCGGCTTCGCGGAACATGTCCTTGTTATAGTACATGACAATGGTTGAACGCTGGAACGGGATGCCCCAGGTTTTGCCATCGACTTCACCATTGGCCATCAGGGCCGGATAGAACGAGTTGAGCCATTCCTTGTCTTCGGCGGTTTTGACAACATCATCAAACGGTACAATCAGGTCCTGTTCGATCAGGTCATAGACATCGATCGAGAACATGACCGAAAGCTGTGCCGGATCGCCGCTTTTAAGGGCGGAAACCGCACGCAGACGGGTATCGTCATAGTTGCCGGCATAGATGGCATTGACTTTGACATCCGGGTTTTCGGATTCAAAACCTTCGATCATGCCGTCAATAACGTCGGTCAGCGGGCCGCCAACCGCGATCGGGTAATACATGGTCAGTTCGGTTGCGGCAAAGGCCGGTGATACCGCCGTTGCCATCAGTCCGGCCGCAAAGGCGGCACTGGTTACGATGTTCCGCATGGAATTGTTTTCCCTGTTACAAACTCGGAATTGCAGTGTCAGTGTCGAAGGAGGTATTTGGTTCGCGCGCTGCTTCTCGGGTCGCCGTCGGTGCAAGACGTTGACCGTCTTCGCCAAACCAGTGGGCCGCAGCGCCAGCCCAACTGAGCGAAACCTGTGTGCCCGGTGCGATATGGACCTGACCGGGCAGGCGGGCGGTGGCCCCGGATGTTCCGGGGATCGCGACATAGACAAATGTCTCTGCGCCCAGAAATTCACTGCCGGTCACCGTGGCGGAAATGCCCCACGCCTTCGTGCTGGTGTCTGTGCTCAGAACCAGGTCCTCGGGGCGGATGCCAAATGTCAGGCGTCCGGCATCGGTTTTTGGCGGGATGACCGCATCGGGAAGTGCAGAGGCCGGAAGCAGTGCCATGGGCGGGCTTCCGACAAAACCGGCGGCAAAGGCCGTGGCCGGTTGCAGATAAAGATCGGCCGGATTGCCCGCCTGTTCGATACGGCCATCCTTCATCAGGATGACGATATCGGCCATGCTCATGGCTTCGGTCTGGTCATGGGTGACATAGACAACCGTAATGCCAAGGCGCTGTTGCAGATCGCGGATATCCTTGCGCACCGAATGGCGCAATTTGGCATCAAGGTTTGATAACGGTTCATCCATCAGACACAGCGGATGCCCGGCAACAATGGCGCGTGCAAGGGCAACGCGCTGGCGCTGGCCACCGGAAAGTTCGGCCGGTTTGCGGTCTTCATATCCTTCAAGCCCGGTGACATTCAAAGCCTCGGTCAGGCGGGACTTGATTTCGTCCTTGCCGGTTTTGCGGACCTTGAGGCCAAAGATGATGTTTTCGGCAACGCTCAGATGCGGGAACAGCGCATAGGATTGAAACACCATCGACAGGCCGCGTTTTGACGGCGGAACATTTGTGACATCCCTGCCATCAATGGCGATTGTGCCATGATCGGCGGTTTCAAGACCGGCAATCAGACGAAGTGTGGTTGATTTGCCGCAGCCCGACGGCCCCAGCAACACAACAAAACTGCCGCGCGGAATGTCGACGGACAGATCATGGACCCCGTTGCCGCCGTTAAAAACGCGCGAGACGGACCTGATCTGGATGAAAGGCGTTTGGGCAGTCATTTTGAAGTTTCGCTTTTTGCAATTTGCAGACGGGCGCGGACGTCCTGACGGTTGAACAGCGGGTCGAACACTCCGCCGGGAATGCCATCGACAACAATCACGTCCGGGTCGGTGATATGTCCGCCCTTGGCCGGGGCCGGGCGGCCGAATTTCGATTGATCGGCAACAAGGATGGAATTGCGGCAATTGCCGGCAATGGCCTGACGCAACGACACTTCGCGATGGTCAAAGTCGGTCAGCGTGCCATCGGGTTCGATGCCGCCAACCCCGAACAGGCCGTAATCGACCTTGTAATTGTTGAACATCGTTTCGGCATCGGGGCTGATGACATCACGATCAGGCAGGCGCAGCGTCCCGCCGGGAATGACGATCCGGTTGCCGGTATTGTTGCCAAGGGCCATGGCCGCATTGAGATTGTTGGTAATCACCGTCAGATGACGATGTTCAACAAGGTTCAGTGCGACGAGTTCCAGCGTGCTGCCAATCCCGATCAGGATCGATGCCCCGTCTGGGATCATATTGGCGACATGAAGCGATATGGCGTGCTTGGCGGCGATATTGGTGACCTGGCGACTGTCATAGGACAGGTTCATGCCCGGTTCCCCGGCATATTCAACACCGCCATGGCGGCGGCGCACCAGATTGGCATCGCTCAGCATATTGACGTCGCGGCGGACCGTTTGCGGCGTGACGTCAAAATGGGCCGCCAGCTTGTCGATCGAGGCAAAGCTGTCACGGCGCAGAATGTCGATGATGTCGCGTTGTCTTGCAGAAATATTCATTTGATCGTTCAATTTGTTGCTTTGAACATGAAAACGATCATACGCGGCTTCGTTGTCACTAAGATTTCAGAAGCATGACATTCATATGAATGTTGCCGGAACCCGTTGAATTGGCGGAATTATGCGGATTTTTGATGCCTGTTGTGCAAATGCGCCTGCCGATTGTGCAGGTGAACATAAAAAAAGGCCGCCTTGCTGCGGGCGGCCTTGAGGTTGCCGGATCGGATGACAACCGATCCGGGCTCTGGGGGACGTGATGATCAGTTCGCGATCATCGCTGCGGGTTTCGGGGTTGTCGGGCTGCTGACCGGCAAAACCGGATATTCAACGCTTGGCGTTTCCCCGGTCAGGGTTTGCAGGAAGGCGGTAATGGCCTGGACTTCGGCATCATTCAGTTCCGTGCCCAGCTGGGACGAACTCATGATTGCCACCGCCTGTTCAAGGTTCCAGACCTTGCCGGAATGGAAATAGGGGGCGGTCAGGGCAATGTTGCGCAGCGGCCCGGCCCGGAAGACATAGTCATCGGTCGCCGTCTGGGTAACTGCAAACCGTCCCTTGTCATCGGGCGGCAGGATTTCGGCCCCGGGCTGTTCGACAACGCCGAACGGATAATAACCGGTGCCGCCGACATTCACCCCGTTGTGACAGGATGCGCAGCCGGTATCGATGAACAGTTCAAGCCCGGCCAGCTCGGTTTCGGTCATTATGGTGTCATTGCCTTCAAGGAACTGGTCAAACCGCGATGCCGGTGTGATCAGGGTTGCCTCGAATGCTTCGATCGCCATTGCCATATTGTCAAAGGTGACCGGGTCGCTTTGCCCGGGGAAGGCGGCATTGAATTGTGCGACATATTCGGGCATCGAATTCAGAACCGTCACAACCCGTTCGGGTGTGCTGGCCATTTCGACCCCAGCCTGAACCGGGCCCTTGGCCTGTGCTTTGAGGTCTTCGGCACGACCGTCCCAGAACTGGGCTTCGTTAAAGACGGCGTTGTAAACGGTCGGGGCGTTGCGCGGGCCTTTCTGCCAGCCATGCCCGATCGATGTTTCAAGATTGTCATCGCCGCCCATGCCAAGATTGTGACAGGTATTGCACGAAATGATCGCGCTGGCCGACAGGCGCGGATCAAAAAACAGCTTCTTGCCCAGATCGACTTTTTCGCGGGTCACGGCATTTCCGGCGATGGCGGGAACCATCGATGGAATGACTTCGAAATAGTCTTTGGCACTTTCGCGGAGCTGGGCGGGATCAACGGCAAATGCGGCATTGCTCATGCCAACCAGTGTGCCGCCAGATATCAGGATCGTCGCGAGAAATTGATGCGGTCTCATGTTCTCTCTCCCAATTGGTGGAGAAAGTACAAGATCAAATTCTACGTCGGCGTGTGGTGATTTACATCAAGATTCAGAAAATTATTTAATATCAACAAGTTAGTTTAAATTTGACTAAATCGATATTTTACGGCTTGTTCTTGTAATATCACGGATATTGCCAATGGACCGCAACCGGCCCATTGGCATGACCGGATCAGAAAAGCTTTTCGCGCGGGTCGAATTTCGGTGCCGGTTCGGCGGAAAGCTGTTCAAAGATTTCATCAAGCGTGTTGGCGACGGTATAAAGATTCTTGTGGCTTTCGCGGGCAAAGCCTTCGTCAATGATGCCGTCAATCATGTCAAAGCACTTGTCCCAATAGCCAAGCGCATTCAGGAACACCATCGGTTTGTCATGAATGCCAAGCTGACGCAGGGTCATGGCTTCGAATGCTTCATCAAGGCTGCCAAGACCGCCGGCCAGCGTCACAAAGGCATCCGAACGACGGAACATTTCAACTTTGCGCTGATGCATGGATTTGCAGACAATCAGTTCCGAAAGCCCGGTATGGCCGACTTCGATATCATGCAGATGTTCGGGGATGATCCCGATCACTTCGCCGCCATTTTTCATGACGCCATCGGCAACAGCCCCCATAAGGCCGATACGGCCCCCGCCATAAACCAGCGCGATGCCCCGTTCAGCCATCATTTTGCCAAAGGTGATGGCATTTTCCATATGCTGGGGATTTTTCCCGTTCGAAGCGCCGCAGAATACACAGATTGATTTTACTTTAGTCATGGCGACCTGCCTTTTGTTTCTTGTTTCGCAGGTAGCGGGGCGATTTTGGTGCTGTCGCCCCGTACGGAATTTGAACATAGCCGATCAAATCGCCAAGAGGTCAGGAATTTCCGCATGACAGCAATTTAAATTTCAATGACGCTATTGCGTCGTATTTCCGTTGCTTTTGTTTGTCACAACGGCCCGGCCATCCGGCAATCTGGTGAAACGATCCGGTGATCGGGCCAACTGTTCGACATAACGGGCTGATCACGCGCGCTGCTTGCGCTGTGCGGAATTCGCACGAGAGTTAACAAGTTATGAACCTGATTGTGGGATGGGTAATGCTGTGCACATCATCGTGCCCGGCAAAAGCAACAGATAACCAACCAACGAAAAGAAGGCAGGATCGCCCACCGTGTTTGTCGACAATCCCTTATTACTTGCCATTCTGGTATCGGGCATTATTGCCGCGGTTCTGATGCTTGCGCTGTGGCTTGGCCTTGAGCGGGCGGTGGCGCGCCGCCTTGTTCTGGGCGCGATTATTCCGGCGGTTGCGGTTGCCGTGCCAGCCGCAATCGGGCTTCCCGATACTGCGCGCGGGGGTGTCGGGGCGGCGTTGCTGATGCTGGTTCTGGGTGGTGTCTGTGGCGCGATCCTTGATTTTTCGCGATTGTCCGAACGTGTATGTCTGGTGGTTTCGGCGGTATTGCTGCTGTTGGGGGCATGGCTTGTGCTTGCGGCCCCGATCAGCGGGCTTTCCTATCATCCGGGCGGGATCAAGATCCTGGCATGGCTGGCCTTTCTGATTATTGGCGGCTGCTTCTTGTGGGTGACGCGCCCGGACTTTGATCAGGATGACGACCCTTCCGACAAACCGGCAAGGGGCAAAAAATCCAAGACGGCCAAAACCCGAAATACCAAATCATCGACCCAGGATGCCGGAGCGGGTCCCGCGGGCGATGCCAAGCCCGGCCCGGTTGCCATGCTCATGACGCTGGCATTGGGGCAGGGGATCATTGCCCATCAATTCGGCCTTGGCCAGCATGTGGTGTTTCAGGCCGCCTTGTGGATCGCACTGGTGGTTGCCCTGGTGTCGGAAAAGGCCGCCCCGCAATATCGTGCGACGGTGTGGCTGGGCGTTGTCGGGACCCTGATGGCCAGTGCCGCGGCGATGATGATCCTGATGCCGGCATCATGCTTTGCCTTTGCGGTGTTGTTGCTGGTGGTGTCGGCCGGGCGCGGTGCGGCCCGGCTTGGCGCATTGGTGCCCGATGCCAATCCGGCACAGGCCGTGCTGGTGCGCAGCGTGATCCGGTTCGGGGTGCTGGTTCTGCCCCTGATCATGACGGCACTGGTTGCCTATGTTGCAGCCCAGATGGCCAGCAGCCTGTAATCGGGATCCGGGCGGTGGCGCGTGACCGGTGATTGATGATTGCTGTGGCGATTTGACTGATTAAGCATTCTGTTATTTAAGCAAACAGACTGATTCTATTCATCTTTACCTAACGGTTGCGCGATATCGTTTGTTCGTTACGTTATGGAAACTGTGATCTGAAAGTAGTACAAGTTTCTAATTAACGCGTCCAAAGGGGTTGTTTGAGGGGAATATGGCAAGCAATTCCAACGATTTGGCCGCGACCATGGGGGTAAAACCCTGATAACATAAACATCGTTCAAGGATATTTCCGGTGAAACGACCCTATATCCTCGTCATTGTCGGCGTTGTACTGATCATTGCGGCGATTGCGCTGAATTACATGTTGACCCAAAGTGCAGATGAAGACACTGCGCCGGTCACACAGGCGCCCGCGGTTACGACCACAGATACCTCTGAGGTCAAGGCTCCGGAACCGGCAGCATCGCCGGAATCTTCGGCACCGGAAATCACCAATCCAAGTTTTGATGTTGTGCGCATCGGTCCGGACGGCAATGCCGTGATCGCCGGTCGTGCCGCCCCCAACAGCAAGGTCCGCATCCGCGAAGGCGAAGAAGTCATCGGCGAAGCAACAGCTGACGAGCGTGGCGAATGGGTCGTTCTGCCGGGCAAGCCGCTGGCAAGTGGCGACCGCGAACTTTCCCTTGAATCCGAAGATGCCAGCGGCACGGTTGCCAAAGCCGACGACAAGGTCGTGGTGCTGATCCCCGATGCCAAACCCGATGCCGCAACGGCGGACGGCGGATCGGAAGGTAACGCTGAAACGGCGGAAACCAAGGAAGAAAGCGCACCGATCATCGCCCTTAAGGTTCCATCCGAAGGCGACGGTGCCGCAACCGTACTTCAGGGCCCGGCCAAGCTTGAAGAACCGGTCGATGCCAAAAGCGAAGATGTCGGCACTGACGAACCGGGCATGCCGCGCCTGTCGATCGATGTTGTCGATTATGACGAACAGGGCCGCGTTGCCATGTCGGGCAAGGCTGACATGAACCACAGCGTTCAGGTCTATCTTGATAACCAGCATGTCGGGACCGCCCCCGCCGATGAAAACGGCAACTGGGCGCTGACCATTGGCGAGCCGATTGAACCGGGCAATTACACCATGCGTGCCGATCAGCTTGATGACACCGGCAAGGTGACCGCGCGTGTTGAAATTCCGTTTGAACGTGCACGTCCTGATGAAATTCTTGAGCCGGGATCACGCTATGTCGTTCAGCCGGGCAACAGCCTGTGGCGGATTGCACGGCGCACCTATGGTGACGGTTTGAAATACTGGGTGATCTATCACCAGAACCGCAAGCAGATCCGCGATCCTGACCTGATCTATCCGGGCCAGATTTTCGCCCTGCCCAACGAAGAAAAAGCTCAGTAAGCATCGCTTTTCTTTTCGAGGCGCAAAACACATGATAAGTGTGTTTTGCGCCTTTCGATTTTTTGGCGAACAGTTTTGTCGGGTTGCGTTGCCCTTTGTCATCACTAGATGCTAAGAACGCGCCCGCATGATACCGATGGTATCGATTTGATATGCCCGATCCATGGCAACCAGGGAATTAAGACTTTGAAATCCGTTCTTGTACCGATCAATCCTGAAGGCTGGAAATTCGTTGCGATTTTCGCGGCAATTACTGTGGGCTTGTTCCTGATTGCGGAACCATTGGGCTGGATCGGCGTGATCCTGACGCTGTGGTGTGCCTATTTCTTCCGTGATCCGGACCGCATCACCCCGACCGATGAAAATCTCGTGATTTCGCCGGCCGACGGGCGTGTCTGCATGATTTCGCAGGCGCCGCTGCCCAAGGAACTGGAACTTGACGACAAGACCCCGCGCACCCGCGTTTCGATCTTCATGAACGTTTTCAATGTCCATGTGAACCGTTGCCCGGTGAATGGCGAAGTCGTTGGCGAGGCCTATGTTCCGGGCAAATTCGTCAATGCCGAACTCGACAAGGCATCGGAAAACAACGAACGCCAGATCCTGCTTGTCCGTGACAAGGAAGGCCGCGAATTCGGTGTTGTCCAGATCGCCGGTCTGGTCGCGCGTCGTATTCTGTGTGATGTCGGTACCGGATCGCAGCTTAAGGCTGGTGAGCGTTTCGGCCTGATCCGCTTTGGCTCGCGCGTTGATGTCTATCTGCCCGAAGGTGTGTCGCCGAACGTGATTGTCGGTCAGACCACGATTGCCGGTGAAACTGTTCTTGCCGATGTTTCGGTCAAGGGCAAGGAAGCCGCCGTCGGGGAGATCCGCTAATGGCTGGCGGCATCGAACCGACCCGTCGTCCGCGTCGTTTCAAGGCGATGTCGCTTACGCGGCTGGTGCCCAATGTGGCGACGATCATGGGTATGTGTGCCGGTTTGACCTCGATCCGCTTTGCGATGCAGGATCGGTGGGAAGCCGCGGTTGCCGCCATTCTGATTGCCGGGATCATTGACGGCCTTGATGGCCGTCTGGCCCGGATGCTTAACGCGTCAAGCCGCTTTGGCGGCGAACTCGACAGTCTGTCGGATTTTGTCTGCTTTGGCGTTGCACCGGCGATGATGCTGTATTTCTGGTCGCTTCATGAATTCGGTGGCATCGGCTGGGCTTTGTCGCTGCTGTTTGCGGTTTGCATGATGCTGCGTCTGGCACGGTTTAACACCCAGATGCTGGGTGAACCGGAACTGCCGACCTGGGCTTATCGCTTCTTTACCGGGGTTCCGGCCCCGGCGGCAGCCGCCCTTGCCATGTGGCCGATTGTCCTGACCTTCCAGTTTGGCGAAGGCATCTTTGACAGCCCCTATATCGTTGCACCTTATGGTGTGCTGATTGCCGGTCTGATGGTGTCGCGCCTGCCGACCTTCAGCTTCAAGAAGGTCAAGGTCCCGCGCGCATGGGTATTGCCGTTGATGCTGGCCTTCGGGGCGTCGGTGGCGTTTCTGGTGTCCTCGCCGTGGCTGACGCTTTCGGCGATTGCCGCGATCTATTTCATCACCTTCCCGCTATCCTATCGTTCCTATCGCCGCATGGGTGTCGAACATCAGCAGGAACAGGATACCCCGGACGAAGAAGATGACGATGGCGAACCCGATGACGACCCCGACGAGGGACTTAATCGCGTCCATCAGAACTGATCCGAATTGATCCGCAAAAAGCCGACAGTCTTGTCGGCTTTTTTCGTTTGTGATGGCTGGGAAGGCTGTGGAAGCTGTGTGGGAAGGCGGAAACGTATCGGGACGCAAAGGCGTCATCCGGCTTACTGATCAATTACCTGTGACAGGCTTGAACCGGGCGCACGTTGATAGTTGCGCAGTTTCTGCTGATAGCGGATCTGGTCCTGTTCGGACAGCGACGAGGCATAAAACCGGGTCCAGGGCATGTCGGGATTGTCTTTGACCAGGGTATTGATCGCGGCAACAATCGCATCACCGACCACGGTTTTGCTGCATGCAATCGATGCTGGCATCAGATGGTCATTGCCCGCGATATGCCAGCTTGAAAAGATTTCACCGGGCAGTTTGGTGCGGCGGTAATATTCTGCTTCGGCGGGCAGATACAGCGTCCAGTCCAGCCGGCCAAGCGCAATAAGCTGCAAGAAATTGGCGTCATTGCCAATAAAGCTCAGGCCCGGGTTGTTGATGTTTCGCCGCAGGATTGCGTCAATCGTTGCCCCGTAGGAACGCTGCGAGCGCAAGGCACCATTAAGCTTGCCAAACGTGATCATGCGTTCAAGATCGATTTCCCCGTCCGGATTGAGAAACGGCTTGATCTGTTCTTCGCGGTGCGGGTTTGTGATCAGACTGACGGGAAGGTGTGGGAGCACCGCTTCGCTGAAATGCAGGAACTTTTTGCGTTCTTCGGTCGGGTTCATGCCGATATTGCAATAGGTGCCCGGCCCGGTAATGGTTTTGACCAGCCGGGGCAGGGGAATGATTTCCTTTTGATGCTGATAGTCGGGAAGACGGGCGGCAAACCAGTCCAGAATGTCCACCCCGTAACCGACAATCGCCCCGTCCTTTTCAAGCATCGCGGGCGGCAGGGGTGTCAGCGCCCAGGTGACGGGTTGTTTGGTCTGGGCATGGGCGGACATTCCCGCCCCGACCAAGGTCAGGCAGATTGCCAAAAACAGCACAGCAAAACTGGATCGCGCAACCCGGCGCACATGACGGTTCCCGATGGGGCGCATTATCATTTCTCCCCGTTCAAGCAGGAAATTCAACTGCTTACTTATAAGGGAATTCGGGGCGCTAAATGCAAATATTTATTGGTAAAATTCTATTTTTCCGGCCGGTGGTGATATTGCAGCCGGGCTTCGAACTGGTTGGGATTGATGAACTGATCGCGCGCGGCCTTGAACCAGTCGCGGTCCTGCGGGCTTAGCCATTCGGCATAGAAATCGGTCCAGGGCATGGACGGGTGGTCATCGACAATCCTGTTGATTTCGGCAATGGCTTTGCGTCCGGCCGGGGTGTTGGCACAGCCGATGGTCGCTTCGAGCAAGGTGGTACTGCCGGCAATCGGAAGCGCCTTGATTTTAAGGTCCGGGGTCTGGTCGCGGCGGTAAAATTCGGCCTCTGACGGGAAATACAGCGTCCAGTCAATGCGATGAAGTTCAAGCATGCGCAGGAATTTGGTGTCATCGGCGACCTGCATGACATGGACATCATTGCGATGGGCCATCAATTGTTTGTCGACCTGGGTGCCATAGGCCCGGCCGATGCGGATCGCCGTCGTAAGATGCTGATCCGATACAAGACGCGACAGTTCGACATGGCCGGCATCATCAAGATAGGGCGCAAACAGGTCCTGGTCTTCGACCCGGATGACAACCGAAATCGGCAGATGCAAAAGGATCGTCTTGGCAAAGGTAATATATTCGCGGCGTTCCGGGGTGGGGATCAGGGGCGCCGAACAGCGCAGTTCGCCATCGCCGCTTTTCATTTCGGCCAGCAACCGGGCAAGCGGTACTTGCAGGATTTCGTGGTGATAGTGCGGAAGACGCTGGGCAAACCAGTTCTGGGTATCGGCGGCGTATCCGGTCAGTTCGTCTTGATCTGTGATAAAGGCCGGGGCAAAGGGCGGCACAGCCCATGTGAATGTCGGACTGTTTTGCGCCCGGACATCACCGGATGCCAGCAATATGCACAGCCATGCCCCAGCCAGCATGCACAAGCTGGTCGGGCCGAGTTTACCCCTCGCCATTGCAATCCCCTGTTCCCGATTACGAATTCTTTTTTGTATTTTGTTTAACGATACACGCAACTTCCTTAGCAAAGTGTGTATTAGCTTTGCCCGGCATTGCATTGCAATAACGGCCTGTCTACGCCTTTTGTCGAAGGCAGAACCCTGATTGCACGTGTGAATTCGTTTATACGTATATTTCGATATATTGTCTTGAAGGCAAATGGTTAGGGTCCCTGTTTTCTTGGCCGGAAAATAAATCACCAAAATAAATCACCAAAATAAAGCACCGGCCCCCGGGGAAGGGGGCCGGTGTAACCGCGCGGCGGGGTCGGGGGAAAAAGTCGCGCGGCTATGCGGATCAGGCCATAGGGCCGGACTGATTTTTGGGACCACGACCAAGCCAGGTCGCACTGACCGATTTTACCCACGGGCCAAGATGGCGGAACTTGCCGCCAAGCTTGTGACGCATCATCAATGCGCAGGGCGTAAAGATCAGGGTCAGGGCCGTGGCAAAGGCCAGACCGAATGCAATCGAGGTCGAAAGCTGTACCCACCACTGGGTTGACGGTGCGCCGATTGAAACATCCCGGGCGGCAAAGTCGATATTGATCTGAAGCACCATCGGCACCAGACCAAGAATGGTGGTCACCGTGGTCAGCATCACCGGGCGCAAACGCTGTGCACCGGTTTGCAGGATGGCGGCCTCGATGCTGCCGGCGGTGTGTTTAAGCCGGTCAAAGGTATCGATCAGAACGATATTGTTGTTCACAACAATCCCGGCCAGTGCGACGACGCCAATACCGTTCATCACGATCGAGAAGGCCTGCCCGGTGATCATAAGCCCCAGGAACACACCCGCCGTCGACATGATGATTGCGATCATGATCAGAAGCGAGCTCGAGATGCTGTTGAACTGCGTTACCAGAATGATGAACATGATGAACAGCGCGACCGTAAAGGCATTCATCAGGAAGTCCGCAGACTTTTTCTGTTCTTCGTCCTGTCCCTTGAATTCGACCGAAATCCGCGGATCGATATCAAGCGTCTTCATCCATTCCTTGACCTCGCCCAGTTTGGTATCAACCAGCACCCCGTCCTGAACATCGGCCTTGACGGTCAATGCACGACGGCTGTCTACACGGGTCAGGGTCCCGGTTTTGGGTTTGGGGGTGCGTGTGATGAAGTTCGACAGCGGTACCAAACCCTTGTCGGTGACGATCTGAAGGTTTTCAAGTTCATCAAGCGACCGGTACTGTGCGGGATAGCGCCCGACAATATCGATTTCCTCGGTTGAATCATCCGGACGATAGGTCGAGAAATTGATGCCGTTGGTCACCAGCTTGACGACATTGCCGATCTGGTTGATATCGGCCCCGAATTTAAGCGCCTGGGCACGGTCAACCGTATATTCCCAGTCAATGCCCGGGGGCGATTTGCCGTCTTCGAAGTTATACATGCCGCCCATTTCCTGCAAACCGTTGACCAGCATGGTCGCGGTTTCATCCAGAAGTTCGGGATAGAAGGAACGCAGCTGTATCTGGATGTCCTTGCCCTGGGGCGGACCTGCTTCCTGGGCACGGACTTCGACATGGATACCGGCAAGATCCGCCGTTTCGGCCAGAATGCGTTTTTCGATTTCGGTTGCCTTGGGGCGGTTCTGCCAGTCGGCATATTCAAGCTGCACGACACCGATCACATCTTCGGACGCCTCATTACCACCGGCATTCTTGCCCGACCGGGCATAGACCGTATCAAACCAGTGTTCGCCTTCGTGACGGGCATCAAGGTCAAGAATGCGGTCCTCGACCTCTTTGAGCAACGCATCCTGTTCATAATAAGACAGGTTGCCGCGCGCACGGACCTGGACAACGGCGACTTCCGGTTCGACCGCCGGGAAGAATTCAACACCCTTGCCCAGCACGCCAAACGCACCCCAGACCACAATCAGAATAACAAAGGCCGCAGGCACCACCAGCCAATAGAAGCGAAGTGACGTCCTGAGCATCCGGACATAAAGCCCGGTGCCGCCCTTGACCTTGTGAATGTCATCGGCATGGTCAGCTGCAATGGCTTCTAGGCTTTCATTGCTTTCACTGCCCGGTTTGCCAAACCATGCCCCGACCGTCGGGACAAAGATCAGCGCCATGACAAGCGACGCCGACAGGGTAAACAGAACCGTAATCGGCAGGAATTTCATGAATTCGCCAACGATATCGGGCCAGAATGCCAGCGGCAGGAAGGCGGCAAGCGTGGTGGCGGTCGATGCAATGATCGGCAATGCCATGCGTTTTGCCGCAAGCGGATAGGCTTCCTTGCGATGCAGGCCGTCAATCATTTTGCGATCGGCATATTCGGTGACAACAATGGCGCCATCCACCAGCATCCCGACCGCAAGGATCAGGCTGAACAGAACGACGATATTGACCGTCATGCCCAGCGCCCAAAGGATCAGGATCGCAGTCAGGAACGACCCCGGAATGGCCAGCCCGACCAGAAGTCCCGACCGCCAGCCCAGCGACCAGATGACCACTACCATCACCAGCAGGATCGCCAGGATCACACTGTTCTGAAGATCGGTCAGCATGGTGCGGATGTCAGATGACTTGTCCTGTGAATAGCTGACCGTCAGGTTGGGCGGAAAGGCTTGCTGTGCCTCGGCCGTGGTGGCCTTGATCGCATCGATGACCTCGATGATGTTTTCACCGACACGTTTGGAAACCTCGATCGCGATTGCCGGTTCGCCATTCAGGCGGGCAAAGCTTTCGGCATCCTTGAAGGTCCGGCGCACATCGCCGATATCGCGGAACCGGATCACGGAATCCCCGTCAACAATCAGCGGCATGTCAAGAATGTCGGACACGCTTTCAAACAGGCCGGGCACCTTGATGTTGAACCGTCCGGTGCCGGTATCGACCGCACCGGCGGCGACAAGCGCGTTGGAATTGCGCACCAGCGATACGATATCGATGCCGTTCAGGCGATAGGCCTCGACCTTCATCGGGTCGATGACAAATTCGACAAGTTCTTCGCGGTCACCGGCAAGATTGGCTTCGAGAACCGCCGGGATGCCTTCGATTGAATCCTTAAGGTCGCGGGCCATGCGCAGAAGCGCACGTTCGGGCACATCCCCCGAAAGGGTCACGACCAGAACCGGGAACAGCGACAGGTTCACTTCGTGAACTTCGGGATCGTCGGTATCTTCGGGCAGTTCGGATTTGGCGATATCGACCCGTTCGCGGACATCTGCCAATGCCTCGTCGATTTCAACATCGGAATAGAATTCAAGCGTCACCGATGCCCCGTCCTGATAGGACTGGGAACTCATTTCCTTGACACCTTCGATCGAACGCAATTCCTGCTCCATCGGGCGCAGCAACAGCCGTTCGGCATCTTCGGGCGAAACGCCGTCATGATGCATGGTGACATAAAGAACCGGGATCTGGACGTCCGGATCGGCTTCTTTCGGGATGGTGTTATAGCCAACCCAGCCCGCCGCCAGCAGCAGGATTAGAACAAGGATGACGGTTCGCGACCTGTTTAACGCGTGATCAATCAGGGACATTTTCTATCTCCTCATGCACGCGCTTATTGCGCGGTCCGTTCCGAAAGTGTCGTGGCGGTATCGGCATTTCCGGTCGCGGATGCCGCCGCCGGTGCCGGTGCAATCGGAAGACCGTTTTCATCGGTTTCCAGATGCACGACATCGACAATCGCACCTTCCTTGACCCAGTCGTGGCCAACCACGATCAGCTCGAACTCCTGGGGCAGGCCGCCGATCCAGACGCGGTCACGCGATCCGCCCTGCAATTCTGCGGGCAGGAAGACGACCTTGTTGCCGTCGGTCACGGCCCGCACACCAAGTTCACCGGCATCATTAAGGGTCAGAACCGATGGCAAAACCTGATGGGCGCGTTTGGTGCCGACCGGGATTTGCAGTTCGGCCGTCATGCCGTCAGGGATATGCTGATCGCGATTGTCGATTTCGACTTCGACCCGGAATGTGCGGGTATTGTTGTCAGAAACCCGCGCGGTATAGCGCACAATGCCATCATGACGGGTGCCGTCATAAAGCGTCACACTGGCAAGTTGGCCCAGTTCGATGGCACCGATCGAATGTTCGGGAACCTGGGCAACCACCAGCATCGGGTCCGTCTGGATCAGGGTCGCAACCGCATCGCCGATCGACAAAAGATCGCCGACCTCGGCCGGGCGCGTTTCGACGATACCGTCAAATGGCGCACGGATTTCGGTATTGTTCAGCTCGGTCCGTGCAATGGTCAGATCGGCCTTGGCTTCTTCAAGTAATGCCAAAGTCTGCGCAACACCGGTTTTGGAGCGATAGTTCTTTTCGGCCAGACTTTTGGCCGCCGAATGTTCAAGTTCGCGCTGGGCGACAAGGGCGCGCGCCTTTTCGACCCGTGCCAGCCGGTCATCAACGGCAAGTTTGGCAATCAGGTCACCCTTTTTGACAGCCTGGCCTTTGGTGGCGCCGATTTCGATTACGCGGGCTTCGGTTTCTGCGCGGATATCAACGGAAATGACCGCTTCGGTCCGCCCGGAAATGCGCAGATAATCGACATGATCGACCGCCTTGCTGGTAATGGTGCGGACAGAGGCGCGCGGTTTGGCGGTTTCCTCGGTCGCGTGTTGTTCGGACGGGTTTGCGGCCTCTGCGGAATCTTCACCGAGATAGGCGCTGCCGATCCAAATAACGGTCCCCAAGACCAGTAAAATTGCGATCAGGCGTGAAGCGTTCATGTTCTTGTTCCCTCAAATATTCCGGTGACGGAATGCGTCCTTGGCACTTGGCAGGCACGTCTTTTTGCGTCAATTCGCAGCAGGTCGGGCTGTTTCCCGATCACATATGGCGATCAGGGTTTCCGCGCCTTGAAGTTTCGCAATTCATCAAGCAGGCCCTGTTTGTTTTCCCGGATGAATTTCAACGTCGCGTCGCACATCGCCTGTCCCAGTCCGGCAACAAAACAGCATCCCGGTTTGGGATTGCCATTTTCATCACGGCCATAAGTTGACGGGCTTCCTTGCTTGTCTTCGTTGTCCGGATCGATCTGGTGGCTCATCAATTCATGACGGGCGGCAAATTCATCAATCAGGGCTTCGGTCAATTCGATCGGCATTTCTTCGGCAAAGGTCAGCATGAACAGAATGTCCGAACGATAACGATCCTCTGCCGGGCGCGTTTGCAGCAGGGTACGCAGGAATGTCCGTCGGCCTTCCTGGGTCAGTTGATAGACCTTCTTGTCCGGGCGGTTTTCCTGTTCATGTTCGACAAACGTAACCAGGCCATCCTGCGTCAGTTTGGTCAGGGCCGGATAGATCGAGCCAAGGGATGCGATTTGAAAATGGCTGAAAGTGCCATCTTCGAACATCTTGCGAATTTCATATCCCGTTGCCTCGCCACCCATCAGGGCGCCCAGACAGAGTGTGCGTACGTCCATCTTCTGTTCTGTGTCCTTGTTTCTTCCCCCGGACTGATCACGACATGGCGGGGGAAGGTGCCAAAATCGTTATATCAGTCCGATATATGTCGGACTATCATATATCAGTTCGATACAGTCAATCGAATATGATAGAAATTTTTATGACACGGACTCTACCTGGACGATTGGTGCGGGCGATCTGTTACATAACAGGATCGCGCATCAACCGGCCGCATCGGGTCGGTGTCTGTTCGGGAATGTGACGCAAAGCGGTGTGCGATGCGTCCGTCTGTGCATAGTCGGACGCCTTTTGTGTCCGATTGTGTCTATTGAAACGATATAGTCGGTTTGTGCGGTAAGCTTGCGCCAAACCCGGATAACAGCAGACCGCAGCAAAGATCAGGAGCACACCGGAATGACCGGTTGGACGGAATATATAAGTATCACCGTGGCCGTCGTTGGATTGATACAGGCAGTTTTCCTGTGTCTTATTCTGCGTTCGGAAGGTGCGCGTGCCTTCGGGGCGAACCGCTGGATGATGATTTTCATCTTTGCGATTGCCTGCAACCTGATCGAAGACGTTATCGAACATTTTGTCTCCCCCGATGTCGATCGGGCGCTTGAACTGTTTTTCGGTCCGATCAATTTTGTCATCGCCCCGGCGATCTATCTTTATTTTCGCGAAATTTCGGGCAAGCCATCGCGGCGACCATGGATCCATGCGATTTTGCCGTTGGTGGTGTTTAACCTGATTGCCTGGATCATCACCCATGACGGCGGGCGGACCATTGCCCTTGATGGTGGCTATACGGTGCGGCAACTGATTGCCGTGTTCTGCTGGACGGCGATTTTTGTCCAGATATCACTTTATATTGCGCTGCTGTGGCGTGTCGCATGCCGCTATTTCCAGCAAACCCAGGAACAGCTCGGGGCTGACCGTGATCTGATGCGGCGCTGGATCGGGGTTATTCTTGGCGGTTTGACGCTTGTTTTTGTCACGGTCGCGATTGGCAAGATTGTGGGTCTTTATCTGCCGCGCAGTACCGAAATGTTCGGCACTGAAATGGCCTTTGTCGCGGTTCTGTTTGCCATGACATATGAAATCGCCACAAGGCCGGCCCTGTTTGTGATGGCTGACTGGCCATCTGACACCGATATCGATGATGCCGATGAAGGGCCGGTCATCATCCGTCAGGACCGCTTCTTGCGATCAAATCATCCTGATCCGGCTCCGGCATCGACACAGGTATCGGCATCGGCACCTGCATCGGCGCAGGGGCAGACAGCCCAAAAAACCGATGACCCGATCACCAGCCCAGCCACAAACCCGGTCACCAGTCCGGTGCGTCCGCTTCTTGACGAGGAGGGGCTGGCACGCGCCATTGCCCAGTTAACGGACATTCAAAATCGCGGTGACATATTGCTTGATCCGCTGGTTTCCCTGCCAAAGCTTGCGCGCGCGGTCGGGGTGACCCCAAATCAGCTGTCCTATGTTCTGAACCATCATATCGGGCAAAGCTTTTTTGATTTCGTCAATGCGGCGCGCATCGCCGAAGCGCGGTCTGTTTTGTTGCTCGAACCGGATCGCACCATTCTGGATATCGCGCTGAGTGTCGGGTTCAATTCGAAATCGACCTTCAATTTGGCCTTCAAGAAAATCACCGGCGAAACGCCAAGTGCATTTCGCGAAGCCGGGCGCGACAATGCTGTTGCGTCCCCCGCGGATCAGTCCCTCGATCAACCGGCTGATCAGCCAGCCGCGACCAAGATTGCCGCGTCACTGGCGCAAAAGGCAGCCGTGCTTGCCAATCCCGGTTCCGGCCCCAATCCCGGCAACGGGGACACAGCACAAGGTGCAGTTGGCAAATCATGAGCAACGGGGTGCTGGATTATCTTGATGTGACAATTGCCGTGGTCGGGCTGTTGCAGGGCGGGTTTTTGTGTCTTTTGCTCAGATCCGAAGGCGTGCGCGCACTTGCCGCCAACCGGTGGATGATGCTGTTTCTGTGTTGTCTGATGCTCAATCTTCTGGCCGATGTCGGCGACACATTCGGATCCGATCAGGTGCAGGACCTGATTGTTCTGTTTTTCTTTCCATCCAATTTCGTGATTGGTCCGGCGATCTATCTTTATTTCCGGGAACTGTCCGGGACCCCGGATCGTCGTGCGTGGGTGCATTTTGTTCCGGCCGCGGTAATTTTCAATCTGCTGGCCTGGCTGTTCACCATTGATGGTTTCGGGGCGGTTCCGGCAACAAACGAACAGTCGGTGATTGTCGAAACGGTCAAGGCGGTGTGCTGGCTGGCGATTTTTGCGCAGGCGGCGTTTTATATCCATCGCCTGTGGCGGTTGTCAGAAACCTATTTCCGTCAGACCCAGCAACAGCTTGGCGCAGACCGCCGGGCCATGCGGCGCTGGATTGCCGTTATTCTGGGCGGTGTTTGCCTGATTTTCGTGACCGTCCTGTTGAGCCGCATCATCGCGTTTTACATTCCGGAATCGATGGCAATGACCGGGACCGGCCTTGCCTTTGTGCTGGTTCTGTTTGCCATGACCTATGTGATTGCCACCAGACCGGCGCTGTTTGTCATGGCCGACTGGCCCGATGGTGACGCAGGCAAAACCGCATCTGCACGCGCAACCACACCAGCAATCCCCGCAACCACCGGCCGGGCACAAGCCGCATCGCCAAACCCGGTTAATAATCAGGGCGATGACGCCGGGGATGAGGTGCGTGACAGCCCGGATGCTGGCCTGCATGGTGGCCTGACTGGTGGACCGGAACGTGCGACGGCATCTGACGTCCGGCCGACACCTTTGGACGCCGCACGGTCGCTGCTTGATGATGACGGGGTGGAACGCGCACTTGCCAAGCTGGCCGATATCCGGGCACGGCGGGAATTGTTGCTTGATCCGCTGGTATCCTTGCCAAAGCTTGCCCGTGCGGTCGGGGTGTCACCCAATCAGCTTTCCTATGTTCTGAACCGGCATCTGGGGCAGAATTTCTTTGATTTCGTCAATCAGACCCGGATCGAAGAAGCCCGTGCAGTGCTTGTGCTGGAACCGGAAAGAACGATCCTTGATATCGCGCTGAGTGTCGGGTTCAATTCCAAATCGACCTTTAATCTGGCATTCCGGAAATTTACCGGCGAAACGCCAAGTGCGGTGCGCGAAGCTGCTTTGAACAACACCGCCGGATAACGCTGTCCGCCCGTCCCAAAAAGGCGGCGGTGGTTTTGGCGGGGAATTCGGCAATCAACGCCGTTGCCTGCGACCGAACCGGCATCCGAACGACCGGATACGCAGCACCGGACGCCAGATGGACCGGGCAGGGAATAGGGATTCTGTGTCACAAATTCACAGGAGCCCGCAAATGTCCCCGGTATCATTTTCTCCGGCATTATTTTCCCCGGTCACAACCGACGAGCGCGCACAAGCCTTGTCGTGCCAAACGCCATTGCCGTTACCACCCATTGCCCGCTGCGATGCCCATCACCGCGAAATGGCAAACCCGTCCGCCGGGGATGCCGATTTGCAACGTCTTCAGCGCCGGCGCAAAAACGTGATCCGGGTCGGGATTGGCGGGCTTTTGCTGCTTGTGTTGCTCAGCCGGTCTGTCCTACCGGTGGACAGTCCCGCCCATGACGGGGTCGAGGCCATCGGCCTTGCGGCCATTGCGATCTGTATCTTCGGACGGGGGTGGTGTTCGCTTTATATTGGCGGGCGCAAAAAGACCGAGTTGGTGACAACCGGCCCTTATTCGATATGTCGCAATCCGCTATATCTTTTCAGCATCATCGGCGCGTTTGGCATTGGTGCTCAGACCGGAAGCCTCGTGATCGCGATACTGTTTGCGATTTTGTGCTGGCTGGTATTTCGGGCGGTTGTCCTGCGCGAAGAGGCCCATCTTGCCGCCCGGTTCGGGGTTGCATTCACGCGCTATAAAAACCTTGTGCCGCGGTTTCGCCCGACCTGGCATCGCTGGCGTGACGAGGCCGATCTGTCGTGCCGGCCATCGCTTTTTTTGACGACCACGCGCGATGCGCTTTGGTTTTTGATGGCAATACCGGTGTTTGAAGGGATCAAGATTTTGCAGGATCACGGCTGGATCGTGCCGGTCATTCATGTGCCCTAGGGGGAGGCGGTTTTGGGCCGGTAAAGTCCGAAAACTCGGAAAAAGGCCAGAAATGACTGCGAAAAATCAGCCGGGATGCGCCGGGACGCGATGGCGCAGTTTTCAATGATGTCGATGGCGCGATAGGCAGCATCGTGCGGGCGCGTTACGCCGCGTCATTTTCGGGCAATCCGCCAAATGACTTGATCATCTTGTTGCGTTCATCTTCGCGTAGCGGATCGGAATCAAGGGCCAGGGCCGCCTCAAGATCGCGCGGACTGACCGTCAGGACCTTTTCGCCCTGATCCTGCTTTCCGGTCCGCTTTGTGTCGCCATCCGACCAAAGATGCAGATGGCATTCCAGTTTGATATAGCTGCGCGTTGCGGCCTCTGTATCAAGCTTTTCAAGTGTATCGACGTCATATTCACCCGCCGACAGCAATCCGTCATGGCAGGACAGATGGAACGGATGAAAGAACGTCACCGTGCGATGGGTTGTGCGGGTAATGCTCATGATCATGGCTCCTTCGAGCATCCGGAAGATGACCGCGTGCGGGGCTGATCTGGTTTTTATTGTGAATGCGCCCCCTTGCGGGCGATCAGGGTCCGGCAATGAAACCGGGTGCTGTGACCGTCCGGCTGCTCAAACCGTCGGGCTGATGATAAAGCACCTGCAAGACCCGCGCACCGTTCCGGCACAACCGGGCTTGCATATTATATATGGTATGGTGATTGCCAAAACGCAAATTGGCGCTGTGGTGTTGCCAAGCCAAAGCCAAGCCAAGCCAAGGCCAAGCTCCAAGCTAGGCCTGCACTCAACAAGTCCCAAGCAACGCCCCGCTGGGCCCACGCTTACGTCCACTCCCACTCCCACTCCCACTCCCACGCCCCAAGCACGATGCATCATGTACGATGCTGATGCCTCCGCCATCGTTTGCTGAGGTTCAGCAAGTGTCCCATGTGCCGTGTCTGTGTATCCAGTGCCGAGTGCCGAGTGACAGGTGCCAAGTGACAGATGCCGGGCTTGGCGTGCCGGGTGCGTTGTGCTCTTTCCGGGCACAGCACGCCCGTTACAAGTTGCCGACTTACACTTACACCCCGCGCAGATTGCCCCAGACATGGACATGCCATTGCGGCAGAACACGCACATCGAACCACTGGCGTCTGGCGATTTCATCGACCAGCCAGCGATAGCGTGCGGTCAGGTCCTTGATATCAACGCCGTCTTTGCCATCCGGATGCGGTTCGGCGGGGGTTGTGTTGACCGGCTGCACACAGACCGGAATACCAATGTGAAGGTTCCTCACATAATCGGCAAACATCAGGTCGGCCTCGTCACGGACCGGGAATTTCAACGTAATTGCCGGACCATCGAGCATCCCGCGTGACTGCGCGGCATCAATACATGCGGCCAGGGCATCGGCATCAAAACTGGTTGAGGCGCTGGGCGGTTTCGGGCTGATCGTCAGGTAATTCAGGTCGGCAAACCAGTCCTTGGCGATGCTGCCCTGGGTCTCGATGGCAAAGGTGAAGCCTTCCTGCTTGCCCATGGCAATCAGTGCGCCCAATGGCTGGATCGCCGGGTTGCCACCCGACAGGGTGATCAGGATCGGCTTGCCGCCCGAAAGTTTTTTGACGTCCTCAAGAACTTCGGTCGCGCTCATCGGTTTCCAGTCAGCCCGGAAGGCCGGATCAACCGCGTAAAGCGTATCGCACCAGGAACAGCGAAAATCACAGCCACCGGTGCGCACAAACACGGTCGGCACCCCGATCAGCGCGCCTTCGCCCTGAACAGTCGGGCCGAAAATCTCGGATATGCGGATTTTGCCGCGATGCTCGGCCGTGTCCGACATGGCTGCCAGATTGCGATCAATCACCGTCATGGACGATATTCCGCCCAGGTTTTCGGGGTTTCGGAAACCCGCACGGCGCTGACTTCGGGCCAGCGATCATGCGCCCATTCATAAAAGAACAGGGCAAGCTTTTCGGCGGTCGGGTGATCATGGCCCAGTACTTCGTTCAGGTGACGATGATCAAATTCATCATCAATCAGCCGTTTAAGCGGCCCAAGTTCGCGGTAATCGCGCACAAAGCCGCGGGCATCAAGGTTTGCGCCTTTAAGCTCGACCTCGACGATATAATTATGGCCATGCAGGCGCGAACAGGGATGATCGGCATCCAGTCCGGCCAGTTGGTGGCTGGCGGAAAAGGCGAATTGTTTGGTGATGGTGAACATCAATCTGTCTTTCATGGCGCGACAGGCCGGGTGCATGCCGGATGGAAATCCATCGGCGCAAGCCCGGTCAAATCACGGTATTTCGGGAATTATTCGGCGGCGTTATTGGATGCAGATGCCGTTTCATGTGCGGCAAGCTGACGCGCACGGTGATCGGCGCGGGCCTGTTTCCAGTAATCGCGATCGACATAAACGGTCGGGTCCTTGACCCCGGCCAGTTCAAGGGCCTCGCGCCGTTCGACACAGGTGCCGCAACGACCGCAATGGGTTTCCCCGCCCTTGTAGCATGACCAGGTCAGATCAACCGGCACGCCAAGCCGACCGGCTTCAAGCGCGATGTCGGCCTTGGACACATTCACAAACGGCGTATAAAGGGTGACGTCGCGAACCCCCTCAAGGGCGTGGTCCTGCATGGCCTGGAACGATTTGATGAAATCGGGACGGCAATCGGGATAGATAAAATGATCGCCGCCGTGAACGGCGGCGGCAACCGCATCGGCCCCGGCACTGGCCGCCGCCCCAAAGGCTACCGCCAGCATGATGGCATTGCGGTTGGGCACAACGGTGACGCGCATGGTTTCTTCGGCGTAATGGCCATCGGGCACGTCGATATCATCACTGGTCAGTGACGATCCGGTCAAAAGGGCACCAACCGGGGTCAGATCAACAATGTGATGTTTGACGCCAAGATCGCGTGCAGTGCGCGCAGCGAAATCGAGTTCCTTTTTATGGCGCTGGCCATAATCGAACGAAATCAGGGAATGCAAATTGTGCTCGGCCGCAACCTTGTAGGCCAGCGTGACGGAATCCAGTCCGCCAGAGCAGACGACAATCGTCTTCATAATCATATGTCTTTCGTGTTTTTAACCTGGTGCTACGACAGGGAAGCAATCATCGCTTCAGGGCGGGCATGTGCCATGATGGCCGCCAAAAGGCAAGCAAAAATCACCGCATGCAACCATGCGTTTGGCGCAGGAATGCTGTGATTTTGGCCTTGTCATGTGATGGGAGGCGGGTGTCTGTCAGGCCCGCTTGCCACTAAGCACATGAAAACAAATCGGAACCTGAAAATGGCCGTCTTCGATATAGGGTGAAAGTGTTTCAAACATCGCCGCATCAATCGCGCCGCGGTCCATATCCGATGCATCGCGCAGCACATTGCCAAACAGCATGTCCATTTGCGGTTTCCAGAACGGGACCTTTTCGGGGATGCGTCCGGCCGGGCTGCGGGTGGTGGCGGTAATGCCGGTAAAGCCCGCCGTTTCCATCCGGTCCATGGATTGATCGATATTGCCAAACGAAAACGGATCAAGCCCGGCCTGATCAAACCCGATGCCCAGAATATTGCCCAGAACCGCATCCATCGCGGCAAAAAGCGGGTTATCAACCATCGGTGCCCACACCATGTAAACCGCCCGCCCGCCGGGCCGCAACACCCGGTGGCTTTCCCGCAATGCCCGGTCGGGATCATTGCAAAACATCACGCCAAACCGACAGGACACCACATCAAAGCTTTGATCGGAAAATGGCAGATTTTCCATATCCGCCGGGATCACGGAAATATTGGCGATGCCGTCTTCTTCTGCGCGCGCGGCCAGCCCGTCACACATTTCAGGCACGATATCGGATGCGGTTACATGCCCTGATGCGTGGGGTGTGTTAGCGCTAACATCATTGATATTCGACGGTCCTGCGTCATTCGCGGCCCCGCCATCCGTCGTCGTTTCGCCGGTCAGTGCCGCGAGTGCACGGGCAAAGGAAAAGGCCGGTTCCCCAACCCCGGATGCCAGATCAAGCACATCAAGCAGCGCACCACCGCGCAACCGCGCCAGGGTCTCGAGATCTGCCGCCTCGATCATATGGCGGTTTATTTTCTCGGCCGCCGGGGCAAGCCGGTCCGCCCAGTTGATCCAGTCAGAAGAAAGGTGCTGCCAGGTGTTCGGGGAATTGTTGGTCATGTCGATCCGGTCTTTTTCTGATTGTGGTTTTGACAATAGGGTCAAATCCTGCCGGACGCAAAGCCTGCAACGGGATTTTTGTGCCCTCACAAGCATTTCGCCTGTCCGTCGATAAATGGTTCGCAGCGATGGCAGGTAACAGATGGGTCAGGTACAAGAGGATGGTTTCAATATCTGGAGAATGGCCGGATCGATCATTCTGATCGCGCTGACAAGCGCCTTTTATTTCGGCTTTGTGATTACGCTTTTTGCCGGATTTACTGCCGATATTCAGCGCGATGCACTGCGCCGGGAATTGGGGGCATCGTCCCCGGGGACGCTGGAACGGCTGGTGCTTCAGGCCTATCACGAGGCCGTCGCCCTTGAGGAACAGGCAAGATTGCGCGCCAGCATCCGCGAACTTGACGCCCGCGCCCTTCAGGACACACGCAACGGCCTGATCATGCAAAAGGACGCTGTACTTGCCTGGTGGGAAGCCTTTGACGGCTATTCCCGACTGGCCGCGACCGTGACAAAACACCGGGCGTCCTTTGACAGCGACTTCACTGCGGTCTTTTCCGATGTCATGAATTCCGCCTATCAACTGGTGTCGGACCAGAAATCGGCCGTCACCATGGACGGGGCGCCCACACCGCAAAACAGGGCCAGTAGTAGCGCCATTGCCGGGAATGCCGGCAATCCTTTTGCTGCTGGTGGTGCTTCTGATGCGGGTGGCGTTGGCATTGGCGTTGGTGGTGCTGATAGTGCGGGCAGTGCCGATCAATCCGGCGGCGATGTGGCACCACCGGATTTTCTGGTCGATGAAATCACAACCGACACAACGCGCCAGGCCGAGGCCGCCGAAGTGATGGCCAGTTTGCATGTGCTGCTTGATAAGCCGAAATTTACCAAGGATGCCTCACCGGCCCTTGTCGAACAGGTCAATCTGCAAGTCGATGCCATTCGCGCCGCGATGATCCGTTATGACGAGAAAAATGCCCGCGCACAGGTCGAATGGGCAAATATTCATTCGGAAAACCGGCATGTGGCACTTTTGCGCAAAAGTCTGGAAAACGAGCTTGAAGAAACACAGGCGCAATTCATCCATCAAGGTGATGATCTGCGTCTTGAAATGCAGTCGCTTGTCGCGCTGTTTCAACATCCGGTCGGGCGTATCCTGTCCTATCTGATCCAGCTTCCGACCATCATGCTGACCTTGCTGGTCACCGTGGCCGCAGGCGGGCTTGGTGCGGTGGTGGCCTTTACCCGGCAGAATTTCGGCCGCCCGATCGGGCCATATCCCGCCGGTTCTGGTGCGGTGCCGGATGACGGTATTCATGATGCAAATACCCGTAATCCTGATGCCCTAACTGCCAATACGGGCCGAACGGATATGCAAAGACAGGGCTGGACACATCTGGGGGAACGGGTGTTGCCCGCCGCCCGATTGTTTGTCATGGCCGGAGAAGGCATAGCAGCCGCCATGGCCATTTTCCTGTGTGCGGAGGCCGGGATGCTGATGGTCAGCCAGGGCGGACCGGATGGTACCGGACAGATTGATATCAGCCCGTTTCTGGTGACCTTCATGGCGTTTGTTTCGGGCTTTATGGCCGAGGATGCCTTTGCGCGCATCCAGTTTGCCGGCAAAAAGATCTTTCGCATGCCCGGTGACGAAGGCAATCACGACCCCAAAAATCCCGATGCACCAACGCCATAAGGCAAAAGAAAACCGGCGTGCAATGACGCCGGTTGAAGTTTCGTTGGATAAATGCAGGCACGCTTTAGCGGGGCGAGAAACCGGTCGAAAAACGGCGCGATCAGCCTTGCAGCAGGCGCAAAAGATTTTGCGGCATCTGGTTGGCCTGGGCCAGCATGGCAACGCCGGACTGCACCAGGATCTGCTTTGATGTGAAGATCGTCATTTCGGCTGCGACATCCAGATCAAGCAGGGTGGAACGGGCTTCTTCGACATTTTCAAGCATGGTGGCAAGGTTCTGCCCCGCGAAATCAAGCCGGTTCTGATAGGTGCCGACATTGGCACGCGCGCGTTGCAGATCGTCAATCGCACGGGTGACGACCTCGACCGCGTTCTGGGCCGATGCCGCGGTTGAAATGGCATTGACGCCAAGATCATCAAGCCCGTCTTCGGTGCCGGCCGCCCCGGTGCCAAGGGCCGCACTGTCAACCGACTGAAACGAGATCGCCAAGCGGTCATTGGACGTATTGCCCGCCCCGATCTGGAACGAGATATTGGCCGGCAGTTTCTGTCCGTTATCGGCCAGCATGCGCACGGTGCTGTTATCGCCGGGCGTCGCACCGCCGCCAATCACCTGTGCGGTGGCAAAACCGTCCGCCCCGGCCCCGTCGGAACCAAGGGTGATGGTGTTGGCGATGATGGTGCTGATATTGTTGTTAAGATCAAAGCTTAACCCCAGCTCGTCAAAGGTCAGTGTTGTCTTTTCACCGGCCGACAGGGCCTTGGTCCCGCCGGTGGCAAAATCGGTGACATCAATGCTTTGCACCCGGTCATTCACGCCATCAATCGTCGTGATGACATTGATCAGTGCCGAATTCCCGACCTTGACGAAATGAAGCTTGAATGAGTTGTCATTGACACCGTTACTGTTGGCATCCGTCGCCCAGTAATTGTTGTCGGTAATCGCAATGCCATCAAACCCGTTGGCCGGCGAAATATCTTCGCCCTGGTTGCCCGAATTCAGGTTGGCATAGTCAAGCGACACATCGCCGCCATCGCCCAGCAACTGAATGCCGTTGAAATTGGTCGAGGACGAGATACGGTCGATTTCGTCACGCAGCTGGGTGAATTCGTCATTGAGAAAGCCGCGTTCGGTATCGGACAGGTTGCCCGACGATGCCTGCACCGCAAGCGTCTTCATCCGCACCAGAATATCGTCAATGGTCGCCATGCCGCCATCGGCGATCTGCAACATCGAATTGGCCTGACCGACATTGACGGTGGCGGTTTTAAGGGCCTGGGCCGTGGCATTCAGGCGCGCGCCAATTGCCATCGAAGCCGCATCATCACGCGCGGAAACCACACGCGTTCCCGAAGAAAGTTTGGCAAGCGAACGGGTTGCCGCAGCATCGGACGCCGTAAGGTTCCGATGGGCAAGGTTCGCCGCATAGTTTGATATTATATTCAAAGCCATGACGCAGTTCCTACCTGAACAAGCAAGGCGTAAAGAAGATTACGATAAATAACGTGCAACGCCCTACATGAGCGTTTTTGCATCTAGACCCTACGTGACTTTGTTCGGGAATACAAGTGTATAGTATTTCAAAAGTACCAGTATAAGGTTTTGATTTTTAATGATTTAATTCAGGACTATTCTTGAGTGTAGGCCGCGTGAAATCCATATTCCCCCAAAAAAAACCGGTGACCATGGTCACCGGTCTTGTGTTTTGCAGAAGGTGGTCTGTCAGGGGAGATGATCTGGAGGAACCATCGTGCGGTGGTACAGGTTCCCAGATGTGCACAGACTTCATTCTTCGCGTCATTTTTTTAGTTTTGAGACGATCGCGAAAATCTCTTCCAAGTATACTGTATGGGTGGGGGATGTTTTCACCCGGTCCACTCCAGATACTTTCATTTTATAGTCTTCGTGAGAGGTGATTTTCTGATCTAGAAATGTCGCGAGCATCGTTTTGCGCAAAATTCCCTTGGACGGTTCGACATCTGGATGATTATTCGCGATTTTTGTACGGAGATTTATCAGCTCCTGGCGCACTTCAGCCACTGATGCTGACTGACGGGCTGCCCTCGGCGCAGCTTTTCGGCTTGCGGAGGAATGCTTCGGCTTCTTTCTTGAGCCGGGTTTAGAGTTCCGTCTAAGGTCTGTAATTGTTGAACGCACTTCAGGCTTGACGTGCATGTGTTTGTGCATTGGTTGTTCAGCATGGCAGAGTGCACAGAGTACTTCGAGGTTTGACGGAGAGTTGTCGCCCCGTACACCGTTCTTGTGATGCACGTGAAGCAGTTTTCTGTTCTCCGGCGCAGAGCAATCAACGTGACATGATTGGCAAGTCCAGCCTGTCTTTCTTCTTAGCTCTGCAGAGAGATCCTGCCAGTCATCAGAGTAACCAATAGGAGGAGCTGTAACGTCGCTATATTTTGGTTTCGACTTGAAGAGCGAACGGTATTCTTCGAAGAACTCCGCGATGTCAAAATTGGCGACTAACTCGTTTCGGGCACGTTGCTGCAAGCTGTTGTAGTTTTTGTAGTTCAGTTTCTTCATACAGTTCTTGCAAGCATGAAGATCTGCTTGGACGCGTCCCTTTCTGGGAGGATAGTCTTCTTCAAACTCTACATTGAACGTGCCAGATGTATTGGATGTGACTACGTATCGATCAAATCTTCCCTGGCCACGCATTTTGTCGAGTGTTGAACACTCTGCGACGTGAAATTTCGGGGAGTTTTCCGGTTCGTTTAGCAGTGTGTATTCTGATCGTCTCGGTTGAAGAATGTAAAGTAGAACTTGCTCTCCTTTGTAGGTCAGAAGACCAAGCGGTCCAGTTTCTACTTCTTCGATATTAACTTCGAGACTTTGCCAGAGTATCTGACGAATATCAGGTGCCGCAAGTTTTGCTGCATTGCTTGACCATTTGATAGCGGTAGCACCCATCCTACGAACGAGGGCATCAAGTTCCGGAAATTTGATGTCTAGTTTCATTCGCTTGCCTGCAGGATATTCACGATCTTCTGTTCAGCATTGGTTCTTACGCGGAACTCTACACGCCGGGACAAGTCGGCGAGTTCTTCACCTTGTTCATCCAAAATTGGATTGCTTGACGAGAGGCCATTCGCGGTGATGTTCGCTATCGCCCAAGTCCGGTATGCCGCGATCTCGGGAAGTTCGAGCACGAACTGCAGGACAGATCGTGTTCTGCCTTGCGACAGTTCCATGTTCTTGAAATAGGCGTCGATTGGGCTCGTTGCTCCGTTCCATGCAGAGGAAGTATGACCTTCGATGCGTACCTCCGCTAACTCGTTTCGGTATTGGTCGAGCACAGCTAGGTAGCGCGGGAAGAAGTCCCGCAGGATGTCTTTGAATTGATCGTTTAATACAGCCTCACCCGATGAGAACAGAACACTTGGTTCCTTGAACCGGATAGACAGAGTTTCTCGATCTAGCGAGGCATCCCACTTGGGAAGATCGTCTGAAAACTCCTCGCTGAGGTCATTATACAGCGCGTTCTGCGTCTCGTTCCAAGTGACGGCAATAGCCTCGATACGCTCTTTCTCGGTGACGATATCTTTCATGTAACTAATAGCGATGAAAAGGAAAACCACCATAAGTCCAGCCATCAGGTCTGAAACGGAGATCCAATGGTCTTCGTCGTTTTGACGGCGATTTTGGAAAAGATGATTGATTGCCATCGTTTACGCTCGCGACGGTGCTCTTGAGGCGACATTAACCAGTTCGCGAAGTTTTTCAGTTAACGGCGCGTAGTCTTGCACAAACTGATTGGAGAGAGAGGTAAGATGACTGCCCATCGCCTCAATGGTTTGTTTGATCTCTTCTTGCATCTGGTGGTCAAAGGTACTGAATGATTCTTTGATGACTCCATTCGTCTCTGACATGTTTGTGACCACACTTTCTTGCAGTGAAGTGATGGTCTTGCGCATTTCTCCAGTTTGCTCTGTGATTGCCCGTGAAAGTTCTTCTGAGAGTTGGGTTCCGATTTTCTCCACAGTGCTGTGTAGTGCTTGGGCAGATTGATCGAGTGCAGAGGGAAGGGCGGTCATTTGAGTTTGAAGATTTTCAAGTGCTTCTTCGTATTTTTCTGTTGTTTGTTTGAAAGCGCTTTCTGATGTTTCGATTGCGCGGGTGATGGTTTCTGTCTGGCGCGACAGTGTCGAGGCGGTAGTTTCAGCAGCCTCCGTTACTGCATTACTGAAGTCGACGGTTAGTTTTGAAACTGTATTCTCGATCTGCGGCAAGGCCTCAACTGCTTGGTTGCGAATTTCAGCAAAGGAAGACAGGTGATCTTCAAGTTGGTTTAGCTGGGTTGCAGTAAGGCCGATCACTTCCTTCAGATTATCCATTGAGTTCGGAATTTCTTCGGCAGATTCCCGGATGGCGACAAGAGACGTTTCCGATTTCGAAATGGCTTCCTGTGACAGTTCAATTTGGGAGATCAAGTCGCTCATTTGTCGCTTGTGCTCATCTTGCCAGGCGAGCAAATTGCCGACTGCCTCATTGAGGTGTTTGAAGTTTTCGCCAAATTGTTCCGTGATCTTGTCGTTAAAGTCGCGAATGACGTTATTTAGGGCCTCGATCAGTTTCTCGGAACCGTCCTCGGCTACCTTCTCTGCAAATGCCTTAAACTCCGCCGCCAGTGTTTCAAAACCGGCATTGATGGATTTCACCTGATCGCTGCTTGTATCTTGAACGGATGTTCTCAGTTTTTGTAGCTGTGTGATCAACGAGCTGTCTGCATCGCCGACAATAACGGATTTAAGTTCATTAAGGTTGCCGTCAATCTTGGAGTTGCCCGTCTTCGTTTCGGTAAGAAGATCATGCAATACCGCGATAAATGCAGCCGCAGAAACGTCAGAGGGCGCTGTCTTTCTGAACTCAACGGTTTGGGATAGTTTTAGAACAACAGCCAGAAACATCCCCAAAATGCTTGTGGAGAAGGCAATCTTCATTCCAGAGAGTAGAGCAGGAACGCTTTCGTCAATGTTTTGGACGTCAAACTGAACCAAGCCGATGTAAATGCCGGTGAAAGTGCCGATCACACCAATTGTGGTCAGCGCGTTTGGTGCGTAGCGCGCAAATCCCTGAAGTCGCTCAATTTTGAAGGCCCCTGATACAAATGCGATTACAAAAATCGCAAGCATTATAAGGATGAACTTGAACGACACAGGATCGTCGATTGGCGCAAGAACATAAGAGAGCATGTTGTTCCCTCAATTCGGTTTATCAGTAGTTCAGATTTCATACATAAACCGACCTTCTAAGATTGAAAATAGCTCCGTTGCTGCTCGTAAGGGTAGGTGTTTGTTGCGTTTAGTATATCGGGTTTAGTCATTCATCGCGGAGCAATGGATTGAGGTGCTTACACCCTATTATGCATGGCTTTTAGATGAGGCCTATCAATGTCGGGATGTGGCAGCAGTGAAATTTGCCAGGCCCAGTGATATTTGGCGCCAGAGTCTTCAGTTCCATTTGCGCTCTCACTGTTTCTCGGCATAGCCGCTCATATTCAGTAGGATCTGCTTGGTCAGAGGGCTGGCGTTCGACCAAACGGAAGTCCTGGGCCTGTCTAACCTTGAGGGGATAGCCGAAGCCGGGATGCGCGAGGAATTGGGGGGCTGCTCTATGACATCCGGAAAATTGTTGAAGTCTTACGACCCATCAACTTGTGGAATCTGTTCCGTATTATCTGAAAAATAAAACCGGCGAAACATGTCGCCGGTTTTGTTCTTTTAAGATGTCTTATAGAGAGATGTTAGCCAGTGGTGCCGTAGCGCGGGGTGTTGCGCTGGGCGTTGGTGCCGGCTTCGGCGTAGGCCTGGCTTGCCTGTGCGGTCTGGGTGATCTGCGATTGCAGGACCTGTTCATCGCGTTCAGGCGTTATGGATTCGGCGGCTTCTTCTGACGCGCTTGAGTTATAAAGCTCGGTCAGGCGCTGCTCGATCGATTTGAGGCCTTCATTCAGGCGTTCTTCGGTCTCGGTGATGTTGCCGTTGATTTCTTCGTTAAGGGCACCAAGGCCCTCAAGGAATTCGCGGGCGTCATCAAGACCCTTCTGGATGCCTTCGCTGGCCTTGTCGAAAATCTCGCGGGCTTCGGCTTCTGAATCGGCGTTTGATGCGATCAGGTCGCCAACCCGGGCAAGAATGCGGTCAGCCACGGCCTCGGGGGTGTATTCGCCCGGATCGACATTGCCGATTGAAATGCCGGTCGAAGACAGGCTTTCGTTAATCGCAGAGACGATCTGATCCGTGGTCAGGCGGTTGGCCGAACCGGATGACAGGGAAACCGACGTTGCCGCAGCAAAGGCCGAGGTTCCGTTATTGCCGGTTTTTTCAGAATCACTCTGACCGGGAACAAAGGATTGGGCCGAGCGCACGGAGTTTCCGGACTGGGCACCCGATTGCTGGGACGTGAGGCCGCCAATGGTGATATCCATAATCGTCCTCCCTGGACGAAGTCTTTTGAGAGCTGTGCTGGCAATCAGCACTTTTGCCAGACAGAAAATGCACAATTTTTCATGCGCGATCAGCTGTCTGGCGAATTTCGCCCCCTAATATGGCATGGTATGGGTGAAAAATCCAGTCCTGACACACAAGTCGGGGTTGATGGGGACGCGAGGGAGCTGTGCAGATTGTCATGGCTGTTGCGCGAAAATCGTCTGTATTTCCGCTGATTTCAGTCGATCTGATGTTGCACAGTGATCAAAGCGCGCTTATGAACACTGCTGAGGGCGTAAACTTGTTCACATGACGGTCGCGCAAACGGATCGGCATGATGTGAAAGAGTTTGGCACCCAATATTATTTTAAAACCCGGTTTGGGATGGCGGGCGCGATGTGAAGCGGTGCCCGGGCCACCGACGGGTGTGACAGGCAGGAGTTGAGAGAGCGTGGCGAACTATCAGGAAAGTGCGCGGGAATTTGAAAAGCGCTGGCAGGAATATTGGCGGGAAAACGATACCTATCGTACCCCCAATCCCGGAGATGCCGACTTTGATGCTTCGAAAAAGAAAAGCGTCATCCTTGATATGTTCCCCTATCCAAGCGGGGTTGGCCTGCATATCGGTCATCCGCTGGGTTATATCGCGACCGATGTAAAGGCGCGGTTCGAGCGCATGCGCGGTCACAATGTTCTGCATTCCATGGGCTTTGATGCCTTTGGCCTGCCGGCAGAACAGTTCGCCATCCAGACCGGTCAGCATCCGCGCATCACGACCGAAGCCAATATCGAAAATATGCTGCGTCAGCTTCAGGTGATTGGCCTTGGCCATGATCCGCATCGCCGGTTCGCCACCACCGATGTGGATTATTACAAATGGACGCAGTGGATTTTCCTTCAGCTTTTCAACAGCTTCTATGACCCGACTGTCGAATGGAAAGGCCCGCAGGGTCAGACCATCACCGGCCGCGCCCGCCCGATTGCCGAGCTGCGCCCGCTTCTGGAAAGTGGTGAGTGGCTTCTTGACGAAGATGGCGTGCCGCAGCCGAAATCCGTGATCGGCGAAGGTGTGAAGGCCGAAGGCAAGGAGATCGACCGGGCGATTGATCGCGGGCGTCTGGCCTATGTCGATGAAGTTCCGGTCAACTGGTGCCCGATGCTGGGCACGGTTCTGTCGAACGAGGAAGTCACCAACGAAGGCAAGTCCGAACGTGGTGATTACCCGGTTTACAAACGTCCGCTGAAACAGTGGATGTTGCGCATTACCGATTATGCCGATCGTCTGGTGGCGGACCTTGAAGGGCTTGATTGGCCCAATGGCGTGGTCGAGATGCAGAAGGGCTGGATTGGTCGTTCTGTTGGCGCGCGGGTCAATTTCCCGGTCAAGACCGTTGATGGTTCGGACGAGAAAATCGCCGTTTACACCACCCGTCCGGATACGATTTTTGGTGCGACCTATATGGTTTTGGCACCGGAACATCCGCTGGTGGACAAGCTGTGTGCCGAGGATAAAAAGGGCGATGTTGCTGCCTATCGTGCGCAGGCTTCCGAGCTTAAGGCCGTTTCGGCCAAGGATGATGCCGAACGTGAAAAGACCGGTGTGTTTATCGGCGCATATGCGACCAACCCGGTGACGGGTGAAGAAATTCCGGTCTGGATTGCCGATTATGTCCTGATGGGCTATGGCACCGGGGCGATCATGGCGGTTCCGGCCGGCGATCAGCGCGACTTTGAATTTGCCCATAAATTCGGTCTGCCGATCAAGGCAACCACCAAGCCGTCCGAGAGCTGGCTTAAGGATAATGCACCGGCCGATGCGGGTGATCTTGACGGGGCTGCGTTGGCGGCGCTTTATGAAGCAAATCCGGGCAGCTTCAAAACAGCCCAGACCGAAATTGGCGAGACGATCAATTCCGCCAATGACGAGGTTTCGATCAACGGTCTTTCGACCCCCGATGCCAAGGCCAAAATCATCGAATGGATGGAAGCCAAGGGCATTGGGCGCGGTCGCGTGCAGTATAAACTGCGTGACTGGCTGTTTTCGCGCCAGCGTTATTGGGGCGAGCCGTTCCCGGTTCTGTTTGATAAGGAAACCGATCAGGTTCACGGCATTGCCGAGGCAGCGCTTCCGGTCGTTCTGCCGGAAATGACCGATTTCAAACCGCAATCGAACGAAGACCCGAATTCCGAGCCGGAGCCGCCATTGGCACGTGCCAAGGAATGGATGGAAGTCACCGGTATTGTCCTTGGCGATGGTTCGGTTCTTCCGGTTGATGCGGCTGTGGGTTCAACATACGCCCATGACGGTGCGGAATATGAAGTGCGTGCGTTCAAACGCGACGCCAACTCCATGCCGAACTGGGCGGGGTCGTGCTGGTATTATCTGCGCTATTTCGATGCCAAGAACGATGCGAAATTCGCGTCAGACGATGCGGCAGCCTATTGGGCGAACAGCACCGACAAGGATGGCAAGGCACTTCCGGGGGCGGTTGACCTTTATGTCGGCGGGGCGGAGCACGCAGTACTTCACCTGCTGTATTCGCGTTTCTGGCACAAGGTTCTGTTTGATCTTGGCTATGTCGCAACGCCCGAGCCGTTCCAGAAGCTGTTTAACCAGGGCATGATCACGGCTGATGCCTATACCGATGCGCGCGGTGTTTATGTCGACATTCATGATGTCGAAATGCGCGATGTCGATGGCAAGAAAGTCCCGTTCAATGCCAAGACGGACGAGCAGCTGACGACCGTGCCGGGCAAGATGGGCAAACGGTATAAAAACGGCATCCCGCCCGAGGAAATCTGCGACCAGTACACCATCGATACGTTCAGAACGTACGAGATGTATATGGGCCCGCTTGACAGTTCCAAGCCGTGGCAGTCCGATGCGATTGTCGGCATGATGCGGTTCCTGTCCAATGTCTGGAAAGTTACCACCCAGATGGAACGCACTGACAGCGTTGACGGCAAGATCGAAACGCTTGTGCATAAGACCATTGCCAAGGTGACCGGCGATATTGCCGATCTTCGTCTGAATACGGCGATTGCCGCCTTGATCGAACTGACCAATGCGCTGACCAAGCAGAATGCGGTTCACGATGACCATGCCAAGGCTTTGGCCTTGATGGTTGCACCGTTTGCGCCGCATCTGGGCGAGGAACTGATGAGCCGGATGGCTTCGGATGAATTCGGTGCCAGGAAATCGGTGATCAAGTTCGACTGGCCGGAATTCGATGCCGAAAAGGCCAAGGATGACGAGTTCGAAGTCCCGGTTCAGGTCAATGGCAAGAAACGCGGTTCTGTCATGGTGGCCGCCGATGCCGATCAGGCGACGGTCGAAGCCCTTGCCAAGGCGGACCCGAATGTTGCGCGCCATCTTGAAGGCATGCAGATCGTCAAGGTGATCTATGTCGCCAAGCCGACACCGAAACTGGTCAATATTGTCGTGAAGGGGTAAGTCCCGTTCACGCAGCGATTTCAAGGCAGGGCATCAGAAATTCTGATGCCCTGTTGCTTTTTGATCTCGATTATTGACGGTTGAGATGAGGCTGGCTAGAAGTCAGTTCAGCATATCTTAGTAAGGGTTGAGTAATGAGCCACGGGCGCAAGATTTCTGTTATCGGTTTGGGCTATGTCGGGTTGCCGGTTGCGGTTGCATTCGGAACGTCGATCGGGCGCACTGTTGCCTTTGATATCAACAAGGCCCGTATTGCCCAGCTCAAGGCCGGACATGATGCGACGGGCGAAGTCGATGATCACGAACTGGCAGCAGCCGACCTGTTGTTAAGTGACAATCCCGAAGATCTGCGTCAGGCCGATTTCCATATCGTCACCGTGCCGACCCCGATTGATGGGTCGAACCGCCCGGATCTTTCGCCGTTGCGTTCGGCATCGAAAACCGTTGGTGCCATCCTGAAAAAGGGTGACATCGTGGTCTATGAAAGCACGGTTTATCCCGGGGCGACCGAAGAAGAATGCGTTCCGATCCTGGAACAGCTTTCGGGCCTTACGGCCGGGACCGATTTCACGGTCGGCTATTCCCCCGAACGCATCAACCCGGGTGATCGCGAACATCGTTTCACCACCATTACCAAGGTCGTATCGGGTCAGGATCAGGCGACCCTTGATATTGTCGCCGAGGTTTATGGCAGTGTCGTCACCGCAGGCATTCACAAGGCGCCGACCATCAAGGCCGCCGAAGCCGCCAAGGTGATTGAAAACACCCAGCGCGACCTCAATATCGCGCTGATGAACGAGCTGTCGCTGATCTTTGACCGGGCGGGCATTGATACCCGTGATGTGCTCGAAGCAGCCGGCACCAAGTGGAACTTCCTGAAATTTACCCCGGGTCTGGTTGGCGGTCACTGCATCGGTGTCGATCCCTATTACCTGACCCACAAGTCAGAAGAGCTGGGCTATTACCCGCAGGTGGTTCTGGCCGGTCGTCGCGTGAATGACGGCATGGGCGAAGTTGTCGCCAACAAGGTGATCCGGGCCTTGCTGCGTGAAGGGGCGACCAAGAACCCGACCGTGACCGTGCTTGGCCTGACCTTCAAGGAAGATGTTCCTGATATCCGCAATACCCGCGTGATTGACATCATCCGTTCGCTTGAAGATGCCGGGATCAATGTTCAGGTCCACGATGTTCATGCCGATGCCGAGGAAGTCACCCACGAATTTGACGGTTTGAAACTGTGTGGTGATGATGATCTGAAACCGGCAGATGCGCTTGTCCTTGCAGTGTCGCACAAGGAATATGTCACCAAGGGCTGGCCGCTTGTTTCGGGGCTTCTGAAAGACGGCAAGGGCTTTGTCGCCGATGTGCGTGCGGTTCTGCCGCGTGACGCTGTTCCGGCGGGTATTGATCTCTGGCGTCTGTAAGCCCGGCCTTAATCAGCGTCATCCTGATAAAGATCAAGCTCGCGCTGCATTTTCTTCGTCAAACCCTTGGCGACAATGCGGTGCGAGCTTTTTATATGATCGCAAAGATCAGCATCGCCAAGACCCGGTGCATCATGATGCTGGATCCATTTCATGCCCCTTGATGCCAGATAGGGGGCAGGGCGCAGCCCCGGCATTTCTTTAAGCACCTCATAGCCGATTTCAGATGTCTTGAAGGTGATGCCAAGGGTTTCGTTTCGGGTCCATCCGGCAATGGCAAAGACCTTGCCGCCAACCTTCCAGACATCGGCACCACCCCATTGCACAACATGCGTGGTGTGGGGCAGTGATTTGCAAAAGGCATTGAATTCTTCGCGGGTCATTTTCGGTCATCCGGATTGGGGTTCCCGGCATTCTGATGGGTGGTGCCGGTGATGGGAAGTGTGTTTTGCAAAACATCCATAACCGTCATCTGGATTTGATCGGCAAACCGCGCGCGGTGAAAGCGGTTCTGGCACAGCGTCCAGGCATTTCGACGGATCGTGTCGGTGCGGGCGGGATCACGGGTCACGTCGATGATAGCACGGGCAAGCAGATCGGGATCGCCTGGCGGGCATAGCCAGCCGGTATGACCCGGGATGACAAATTCCGGCAATGTGGCGATATCGCTGGTAATTACGGGAATGCCCGCTGCCATCGCCTCAATCACGACAAGCGGCTGGGCTTCGTTGGCATAATTGGTTGGCAACACAAACAGATCGCAGTTTTGATAAAGGGCCGTGCGCGCATTCTGGGCAATCGGACCGACATAATTTGAAAATGTTCTGATGCCACAGGATGCCAAAAGGGTGTCGAGTTCAGCCGTGGTCATATCACCCGGTGCCCCGGCAATGGTCAGGTTAAAGGAAACACCACGTTTACCGAGCAGCGCACACGCCGCGATCAGGATTTCAATCCCCTTGGCGCGAAACAGATTGGACAGCCATAAAATGCGCACAGGCGATGCCGGATACCAATCAGGGCCGGGCGGCCCGGCAAAGGCATCATCATCCAGGCAATTGGCAATGATAACGGAAGTGCAATCCAGACCGGCAATTTCAGAACGCAGCGTTTCACCAAGCAAAATGGCGGTCTGGCCCGAAAAGACCCGTTTTTGAAACCATGCTGATCCCGCGGTTTGGCGCATGGCGCAAAGACCACGGCCATGCAGATGGATGATGGCGGGAACGCCAAACAATCTGGCCAGCAAGACATAAAGGCAATCACGGTAATAGGCCCCGCCCGTCGGGGCAAAGCAGATATAAAGGGCATCCCGACCGGGAAGGACAAAAACAAGCCGGATGGCAAGCCAAAGCGCACGCAGGATTTTTCCTGCAGTTGGTCGGGCGATGTCTGAAAGCTTGTTGGCAAAGCGCATTTCGATGACATGCGTGTCGAACTTTTCCGACAGCGCATCAATCGCATGCCGGTTCATTTTGGCTGCCCCGTGCATGGGCGGGGGCAATTGAACCATGGCAACAAGCCGGTTGCGTTTTGTCATCATCCGGTCCCCCGCACAAAGCCAAATTTTGTACGCATCATGGCCAGTATCATCCAGTGTGAAAACCCGACATCGGCCCGATAACGGTCCAGAACAGTTTGCAAGGTCGCCCGATAGATATCAGACGGGATCGCGGCATAAAAACGTTCGGCGGGATCAAGGTTGCGGGTAATGAATGGGGTGTCGAGCTGCCAAAACGACGCGCCAACCCGGCAGGCCGCGCGCAAATAGAAATCAAGATCGATACAGCACGGAAGGTTTGTGTCATAGCCGCCCGCACCCACCCAGATATCGCGGTGAAACGCCAGGGATGAGTGATGGAACGGATTGCTGACAAAAAGGCGGGACGGGGCAATTTTCCGTGATCCTTTACAACGGATGATTGGCCGGTCCGATTGCGCCGGGGTGAATGACAGCGCGTCCGGTCGGGCGGCAAGAAAGTCCGCCTGTGCGTCGAGACGACCGGGAAGTGACAGGTCATCAATGTCCTGAATGGCAATCAGGCCGGTTTTGCAATTGCTGATGGCCAGATTCAAGGCCGCCCCGCGCCCAATCCGTTTGGCTGTGATCAGCTTTATCCGGGGATCTGAACGAAGGATTTCTGGCAAGACAAGCGGCGGATTTGATCCATCATCAAGCAGAATGGCGCGATCTTGCGTGCGCAGTGTTTGAACAAGGTTGCGGGCAAATCCGTCGATAAAACGCGATCCGTTATAGATGGTTGTGATGACCGTGACCGGATCAGTCATTTTGCCCGTTCTCCCACCCGATGATAAGGGTTGCCTTGTTTGTCTTCGGGGCCGTGATGCGCTGGGCCGGGCCCGCAACCGTGATCGCGTCCTTGTCATCAACCATGATCGGGTGATCGCACGTCAAACGAATGCCGGTGTGTGCGATGGACAGTTCGGTATCGGAAACGCGGGTCAGCTTTGCATCCGCGCTGGCAAGAACGCGCAGCAAGTCGGGTTTTGGTGAAAGACGTTCATCGCAGCTGTCTGTAATCCGGATTTCGGCATCGTCAAAATCAATGATCCGCTGGCCTGTTGTTTCCGCCAATTGAAAGGTTACAACAACCCGCCGGTCCGATTGGCACGTGGCACTGATAAAACGTGCAACCGTGCCATCCCGGGTCGTCGGAAGCGGTATGGTTGCCGGGACATACAGGCTTGGCTGATCCTGTTCACCGCCGGTTGGCGGGAACAGGATCATCGCACTGCTCCCCTTTCCCGATACAATGACAGGTGAGGGCGTCACATCAAAAACCCGGGCGCCAGAAAGAAGCATCTGTGCGTCATAATGTGCCGATGTGGTGGTAAACAGCATCCGGGATTGGTGTGGATGATGGGGCGGCTTGTTTTGCGGCGTTTCTTGTGAAAGTCCGGCTGCCTGCAACAGCCAGTAACCGCCAAAAGCCAGATAATCGTCATGACGGTTATAACCATACCATCCCGGTGTTAAACGGTTGGTCGGACCGGGATTTTCGGGAACAGCGCACGGTGCAAGAAGATTGAGCGGCAAGGTCGCGGCATTTAGCATGGCACCTTCGATGCGATAAAGAACCGCATCAGCCGCATCATGAAAACCGTATTTCAACAGAACATAAAACGCACAGACCGCCCCGAAGCTTTGCCCCGCACCGCGACCAGCTAAATTCGCATATCCGTGGTTTTGGCATAAGATGGCAATCAGATGCGTTGCCTTGCGTGCCAGTGCCTGATCGGTCCGGTTGGGGCTTTGCGACAGCAGGGCCGCGCAAAAGGCATGATATTGCGCGGAAAAGCATCCGGGTCGATCAAGAAACAGATCGGATCGCCAATAACGCATGCGAATAAAGCAGCGATGCAAGGAAGCAAACAGCCGGCTGAATGCGCCCGACGTTTTTGCCTGACGGTTGCGCAATTGCAGGATCTGCCAGTTTGCAACATCGGGATTTTGATTGCGAGAATTTTTCAGGATGGCGCGACGGGCGGTTGCCGACATGCCTGGCATTGAAAGCAAGGCATGTTCGATGAATTCACGGTGATAGGTTTTGTCGGGAATTTCGCGTTGAAGGGCGATTTGTGCACGGGTTATCTGACGATGATACTGATCGCGATCAAGCCCGGACCAAAGCGCGCAGGCAAAGGCCTTGCCGTAAAAATCGGGAAGCACGAAATCGCCATCAGGTTTTTGACGGCGAACCAATTCATCGGCAATGATTTTTGCCAGTCTGAGACAGCGGTCGGTCATCCCGGCATGGGTCAGTGGAAGTAACATGTGACCTCCATCCCGAGTGTCTGACCAGCTTTGAGCCGGTTAAGCGGTACGGCCTGAATTTCCGGGCAATGTCGGCCCCGACGTTCGCGAAGTCGCCATAAAAATCGCCGAACCGGTCCAATCCCCCAAAGTCGTTTGGCAACCCAATCCGGGGCGGAAAGGGTAAAGAACCGGTTGGCCCAGCGCAGCCAGACCTGATCAACCGGGCCGGAGGGCAGCAGGCGGGCATGAATGATCCAGTGATCATCGCGATCACGCAGATAAAGATACGGATCAAACCGCCCCGCGCCATCAGATCGTGTAAGGGTAAGGACTGCCCGATGGTTGACATGGCTGACCAGTTCGGCCTGCCTGACAGGGTAAAGACGGTATTTGTCGCTATTGGTATGTTTAAACGATTGATCGGCAATTATGCCGTGATCAATACCGGTTTTGGCAAAGACAAACCGGATCACCGCATCCTGAAGCATGATGTCATCGAGCGCAGTGAAACTTGCCGACACGGCAAGGCATCGGGGGGGCATAAGATGCGTTTTCAGATCAATCTTTAACCGCCCGCCCGACAGATGCCAGATATTGCCGGTGTTATGGGCATTACGCGGGGTATCGGTCAGGGTGACAAAGGAATGCCGATCCGAACATTCAATGCCCCAATCGGCAAACGAGATATCGCCAAATTGGCCATCCATAACCCGGTTATCGGTAATCGTGACGTCGAGTTTGCTCATGTGCGCACATCCTTGCGCATCAGCCAGGCCTGGCAGCCCGCCAGTATGACGCCCAACACGCCGAGCCTGATCTGGGCAATGATCATAAGGTTTGCCAACAAGCCCGGTGTTTTCATTGGTTCGGAAAGCAGCGGAAGCGTTACAAACAACAAGATCAGAAGAAACCACCCCAGCCAGATCACCCGACCGCTTTCCTGCAAGACAAGGCATTGGCGAATGATGATGGCCAAAAGAAGCGGCCAGAACGCGCCGGTGCGCAGGATTGCGACAAGAAGCGTGTCCGGTGCTGCATAGATCAGATGTGCGATCAGGTCGGGGAAAAACAGCAGCAACATGGTGACAGATGCCATCGGCACAAACAGCCAGAATTCCCGTATCAGCCCTTCCTGGCGTTTGGCAAACAGGGTGGCCGCAATCGCAGTTATCAAACCGGCACAGAACAGAAAAACACGTTGCGCAAGGAACAGCGCGTGCGATCCATCCCCCAACAACACAAAATCAAGATTGGGCAGGAAACCGGCCAGAAGCGTAAAGCCGATCAGACCGCATGTCTGTTTGATATCAGGTGCGGGCGCGACCAAACGCGTTTGCGGTTTGCTGCGCAAGCGCGCAGCAAAGCAGATTGATGCAATAAAGGCCGCGACCGAGATCGCCGGTGCGATGGTAAACAAAATGAAATTGTTGTTCGTTGCGACGGCCAAAAATGCAGCCCCGATACCGGCAAGCTGGGCGATCACGGCAATCTGCCCAAGACGGGAAAACGCGGTCCGTCCGGTAATGATCCAGTCGGGCGACAGGGCCGCGGCAATCGGCATGATCACGAACGGCCAGTGGATTGGAAGGTCAAATTCCGGCCGGGTCACAAGCAGCGCAATCGCGGCAAAGGAAACCAAAAGCCGGAAAGTGACAACGAGAATAGCGGCGGTGTGCGCCCCGGTCTGAACCAGCCGGATCAAAAGCGGGCCGGTGCCCGCCTGTGTCGCGGTAACGGCAAGTCCAGTCATTGCCAGTATCGCAAAATACCCGCCAAGGATGTCTGGCGCAAAACCATGCCCGATCAGCAAAAGAATGATCATGCCGCCCAGTCTGGCGATCAGGTTCGCCCCGACCATCCATAACGGAAACAGATTGGCCGTTATTGCCGGGATGATTTTATCAATGACTTTAACGCTGGCTTTATCCATGGCGTGACAACACGGCTTCATAGGCCAGGTCAACCCGATTGCCATAGCCGGTGACAAGGTCGCGGCTGATCTGATCCCGGGCAGTGTGCGACAGGTTTTTGCGCATGGCCGGATTTTCAATCAGGGCCGACAGGGCGGTTGTCATTGCATCGGCATCGCGTGGCGCAATAATCAGGCCGCTTATGTGATTGATTACCGGGCTTCCGGCATCAAAGGTGGTGACAATGGCGCACCCGGCTGCCATGGCCTCCATCACGGCAAGGCTGCTGCCTTCTGACAGGCTGGGAAACACAAAGATGTCAGAGCCGAGCATCCGGTCGGCGACCACGGATCGGGGTTGGGGACCAAGCCACTCACAGCCGTCTGGCAGGTTGGCCAAAAGCGGTCTGGCACAAGGTTGCGCAGGCCCGATCAGGGTCAGGCGGACACGCAGGCGATATTTGGCCCGAAGGGTCGACCAGGCGCGCAGAAGATGCGCAATTCCCTTGGCGAGTGACAGATTGCCAACATAAAGCAGCCGGATAACCGTCCCGGTGCGGGCCGGGCGGGCGCGGTGGACCAGTTCCTGGCATTGCGGGGATATGAAGGGCACCAGATAAATCTTGTCCGGATTGATGCCACATGTTTGCAGACCGTATGCGACCGCATCGGATGGTGCCAGAACCGCATCGGCAAACTGTGCTTCACGGGTTCTGCGACGGGCAAGGAATGCGGAAATTTCGCGATATGTCAGGCCATGTGACTGATATTCCGCGGCAAGTTGGCGATACCGGACCGGGGCCAGTTGGCCGGTAATATCGGCAATGGTCACCATACCGCGTGCCTTGGCACGGCGCATGGCAGGAAGGCTGTAATTGCCCTGACCGTGGAAAATATCGGCCTTGGGATTGTGAAGCGATGCCAGAACCGACAACGGAATGTCGGAATAAAGGTTGGCAGCCGGCAGGCGCGATTTTCGGGCGACCTGCCCCATAAGATCGGGCATCAAATGCCGACCGGGAACTTGTGCAAGGACGGGGTCGGTCGCGCGCGATGGCGGGGTTGGAAAGCCATGCCCGTCATGTCGCCAGAAACTGTCCCAGCGGATCAGGCGGTTCTGGCGGGCAAGGTAACCTGCCAGAATTGCCGACTGATCAACCCGGCTGACCATCCACACAGATGGGCCGGTTTTGGACGATGTCGGAACCGGGTGGATCAATTCCATTGGCAATGACCCCGGTTCCTGGCGATGCCGTGACAAACGGCCTGCCACAGGGTTTCGGCATGATGTCGGGCGGTGTTGGCGGTAATCCGGCTTGCCTGTCTTTGCCGGGTTTGACGCCAAAGATCAGGATTGCGCAGAAGGTTTGAACAAGCCGATACCCATGCCGAAGGCGCGTTCGCCAAAAGGGTGTCATCGGGGTCGAGTATATCGAGGGCACACCCGACAGCATCACTGGCAAGTGCGACCGCGCCACATGCAATCGCCTCAACCACGCCAAGGCCATAGGCATCATTGTGGCTTGGAAACAGGCAAAGCCTGGCCGCGCCAAGATGTGCGGGAAGCTGTGCCGGGGGAAGCTGACCCCATGTTTGGGTAATGTCGGCAAGACCTGTACGGCGAAGGCGATCCTTGATCTGCGCGGTATCGGTGCATCCGACAATGCCGATCTTATGCACAATGTTTGATCGCACCAGTGTCGCGGCAATTTCAAGGAAGGTGTCGAAGCCCTTGCGACGGGTTGTCCGACCACACCACACAAGATCAAAGGGGCGTTCAAAAAAGCCGCGATTGGAAAGGGTGACCGGGATTGCATCATTGCCAAAGGACACGGGTATCGGCGAGACAAGGATATCTTCGGCTTTGGCGCCGTGGGTGGCAAACCAGTCTTTGCTGCGTGTGCTGGCAGCAATATGGCCATCAGCCGTGCGGACCATCTGGCGGCGGATGTAACGACGTACCGGATTGTCATAAAGGGCGTCCGATGCGGACCATCCGTCAAACTGGACAATGACGGGAATGCCAGATTGTGCGGCCAGATTTCGTGCCCGCCATTGCGCCATGCCAAATCCGGCAAGGATCAGGATATCGGGCCTTGTTTGCCGGATGGCCTTTGTGACGCCAACCGGAAAAGTGAGATTGCGATTTTCACCGAGATATATATTCAAACCGGCAAGATTGATCTGCGCAAAGGGGGGCGTGCGGTCGGGCCAGTTGCGTTGCGGTTCGGTGCGGTTGGTGCAGATAACGGTCAGGCCGCCACCGGCGTTTCGGGCGTGGTGATGCAGGGCGCTGTAACTGTCAAACCGGTACGGCGCAACAATGTTGGTCAGCAACGCTATTTTCACCAGAAGCTCATACGTGGATGCTGTTATTGCTGTTTAATCAATCATAAGTTACCTTTTCCATCAACGATACAAAAGTGCAGCCATGGGCATAAGTATCTATGGATGCTGAAAAAAATGTGATCTGGTTGGATTTCCGGGCAGTTGGTTCTGGACTGGCGGGGACGATGAATGCGACAGGGGAAAGCTGCGATTTTCGGGTTGCGTCTTGATCTCAGGCAGCGCGAAAAACTATGCGCAGATATCTGTAATTGGCTGGCATCTCGTGACCGGTATGCCAATGGTCCCTGTTTTCGACAGCAATCCCTGAATGCATTGAAATTGCCACAGGCACGCGGTGACGCCCGGTTGTTCCGGGCATTGGCAAATGCCGACAGCCTGAATGCCGATGGCATGGGCATTGTCTGGACCGCGCGGTTTTTGGGCATCAAGGTGCCCGAACGGGTGACCGGCATTGACGTCATGACCGCATTGTTGCCCCGGTTTGAAAAACAGGGGGTGCGGGTTTTCCTGCTTGGCGCGCGATCCGGTGTTGTGCGCGAACTTCGGGCGCGCTTGATGCATCGTTATCCCGATCTTCAGATCGCCGGCATTCATCACGGATTTGATCCCGATGATGCCAAACTGGCCGCGATTGTCCGGCAAAGTGGGGCGGATGCGGTCTTTGTTGCCCTGCCATCGCCGCGCAAGGAAATCTTTGTTGACCGGTTCGGTGAACAGACCGGGTGCGGCTTTATCATGGGGGTTGGCGGGGCATTTGATGTTCTGTCGGGCCAAATAAGGCGGGCGCCGGTTGTCATGCAAAAGGCCGGGTTGGAGTTTTTGTGGCGCATTGCCTGTCAGCCCCGATACATGTTGCCACGATACGGGCGCGGGCTTTGGGCGTTTGCGCGGCTGGTGATGCCGAAAATCATTGCCCATCGCGTGGGGCACATGCCCGGTTGGGTCAGGCTGGCGGCAATGATCACACTGGCAACACCGGTGATCCTGTTTGCGCGTGATGCCGGTTCCCAAGTCGTCACACCCGCCCCCGATGTATCCCCCGCCGTGCCCACCGATGCGCCCCCCGGGATTGAAACCCCGGAAATGCGCACGCAGATCGCACAAAAGATCAGCGCCCTTACCACCCCGCAAGACGTCCGGGACGTGATTGATCGGCTGCTTGATCTGGCACTGTTTGGCGAGACGGCGGAAATGACCGATCAGACCGATGCCCGTCAGATCGATAACCGTCAGATCGATTGGCAGAGTGCGGATGCAACGATTTCGGCGGTGCTTAAAATGATGGAGGTGATCCTGAGTGTAGCGGGGGGAAACAGCTTTTTGGTCGAGGCGGTTTTTGGCGGCGTGTTAAAGCAGCTTTTTGGTCTGCATCCTGAACCAAGCCGCCTGACCCGCATGATTGAAAATGATGTGCCGACCCTTGCATCACGCTTTTTCGGTGACGGGGCCGTTCGGTTTGCACCGGGAGATGACAGCTTTGATGATGATATTGCAGTTGTTGAAACAGGGATAAGCACCCCGTCATCGGGCATAACCGTTCTGCCCGCCCAAGTTCGACAGGCGGTTTCCTATGACGTGATTTACCGCGTTGTGCAGACGGGCGGGCAGGCCAGCCCGGTCTGGCAGGATCTGGTAGACGAGCTTGGCGATGTGACATTTCAGCAGGAGGATGTCAGTCCAAGATGACGGGCCCATCATTTGAACAGTTTGACCCGTCCTTGCGTGAACTGGTTGCGATCTTGTGGCGGCGACGTGGCGTCGCAATTCTTGCCTTTGTCATTGTGCTGGTGGCGCTGCTTGGCGTTATTGCCAACTGGCAACCGGGATATCGTGCGACGGCGGAAGTCGGCCTGATTCCGGTTGTCACGGCATCTGGCGATCGCGCCAGTGACGGCGCAGCTCCCCGAACCGGTGAATTGACCGCCCAGCAAATCGAAACCGTGATTGCCGAAATGCGCAGCGAGGAAACCCTGGCGACTGCCCTGGCGGTCCTGCGTGGTGCGGGCATCGGTTTCGATCCGGTTGGTGTCGAAAACAGTTTGGCAAATGATCCTGCGCCCCGAACAGGGACATCTGAAACGGATGCAATCAACTGGCTGCGTGCCCGGTTCGGGGCCGAACGGATCGGTCATTCCGCCGTGATTGAGGCAAGCTTTGTCGCAACGGATGCGACCGTCAGTCAGGCCGCCCTTCAGGCAATTGTCGAAAGCTATGTCTGGCAGCGTGAAGATCGCCAGAAACACGTCATTCGATCCCGTCTTGAGGATGCGGACAATCAGCTTGCCACCGCCAGAGGAGACCTTTTTGCCCGTGAAGGTGATTTGCTGGCCTGGCAACAACAGGCCGGGATGCTTGATCAGGAAGAAGGCGCATTGATGCTTGAGCGGATCTATGCGCTTGACGAGCAGGCCGAAAAAATCGGTCAGGAGGTTGCAACCCTTGAACTTGCGGCCCGTCGCCGGGCAATGGCAAACGGGCTTGACGATCTTTTGGCCATTCCCGATATCGCCGGGCATCCGATGGTCGCACAGCTTTCGCAACGCTATGAAACCGAACGTCAGGAGTTTGACAGACTTGATCAGCGTTACGGACCCAAACACCCGATAATGCAAGGCCGCCAGAAGGTGCTTGATGATCTTTATGCGCAACTGGTGGATGCGGCGATGACGGTATCGGGGCAGATGGGGGATGCACTTGCCAGTGCGCGGGAAAGGCTTCGTCTGATCACCGGGCAACGTGATCTTTGGCAAAGCCGATTGAATGACCGCCACGCCCGCACACAAGGTCAGGGGCAATTGCAGCGTGCGGTGGCACTGGCGCGTGACAATGTCGATCAACTTTCCCGGCACGTTCAGACATCGCGCCGTGAACTGGCATCCTTTCGCGGCGATTTGGAAATTCTGCAATCACCGACCCTTCCGGTGTCGGCGGAATTTCCGGCCAAACGCGATCTGATGGCGCTGGCCATCATGGTGGCATTGTTTGCCGCGGTGATTGCCGCTTTGTTGCGGCACTATTTCGATCAAACCATTGCCGATGATTTCGAACCGCAAGATGTTTTGGGCGTGCCGCTTTATGCGCGCATCCCCGCCCGCAACCTGACGGATGGCAGGGGGCTTGCGACGGATGGCGGGGGTGATGAAGCAATCGGCCATCTGGCGGTTTTGATGCGCATCGTTGATCAGAACCGAAAACCGCCGCCAACCGGATCAACCGCGCAGATCATCGCCATCGGATCGGCACAAACCGGCGAAGGCAAAAGCCACATCGCCCACGCACTTGCATCACGCTTTGCCGGGCTTGGTCACAAAACCCTGCTGATTGATGGTGACCTTCATGATCCGACCGGCGCGGAAAATACCAACCGCGTCTTTGCCGATCTGGTCGCCCTTCTTTCCGGCGAGACAGATGTGACCGGATTTAAAGACGGCGCCGCCAAGGCCGACGGGCAAACCGGGCAATATTGGCATCTGGGGGCAAGGATGGCGGTGCCCGGATCCATCGCGACCGCACTGATTGAGCGACGTCTGGGACCGCTTGTCGATCAATTGCGTGATCAGTTTGATTACATCATCCTTGATACGCCGCCGATCCTGTCGGTTGCGGACGGGCTGGTTGCCATGGGGCTTGCCGATGTCAGGCTGTTTGTTTTGCGACACGGATCAAGCAAAAAGCGCGACGCCAAAGACGCGCTTGATCGTCTTGCCACGGCGGGGATTGTTGCCAGCGGCATTGTCTTGAATGGCGGTCCGGCACGACCGGCCTATGGACGGGCCGATATGCCCCAAACGATGGGCGATCGGGCATGATGCGGACGGTTGTGATGGCCGGGGCACTGGCCGTGATCCTTTATGCCGGCTGGCAACTGGCGACAGAAGCGGCGGCATTTCGCAAACTTGATGACCCGCAAGCCGGATTTGCCAATGCAAACGGATTTGAAGCCGCCCTTCGCAGCGAGGCATTGCACAAGGCACTGGCGACGGGGGACCCGAAATTCCTTGATCAAACCATCACCGATCAGCGCAGTCATGCCCCGTTCGATCCGTTTTTGATGGCGGTTTCCGCCCTGTCGGGGATGGTTAGGGATGACCATGATCTGCAACGGCGTGCGGCCCTGTTTGACCGGGCCTTGTTGCTTGCCCCGCATGACCGGCGGATAAGGAAGATGCGCGATGCCGGACAATTGATGCTTCAAACCCGGCCTCCAGAATGGCGACAATCGGCAAAATCAGGGCCGGAAGGCCGATGACCCAGTCAAATATCGTGCTTGTCAGAAACAGGCTGATCACGGCTATCATAAGCCCCCGAAATGGCTGGTTCCATGTGGCGCGCATGATCAAGGCTGCACTGAAAATCACGGCAATTGCCAGTGCCAAAACGACCGGCACCCCAAAGATAATTGCACCATCAAGCCACAGGTTATGCGTACTGAACCAGTTGGCATCTTTATTGAGTTCCGGGGTCGCAAAATGACCCATGACAAGGGCAATGCTGTCTGGTCCGAAGCCGGTGAATGGTCGATCGGAAATGGCCCGAAGGGCCGTCGCCCAGGCATCATCGCGCTGGATCAGGTCAAAGCGCGTCAGATCATGAAACCGCGATACCAGTTCAGGCACACTAACCGACGTGACAAGCCCGATGCCGATCACACAGAAACCGGCAAAAAGCAGCTTTCCCCAATGCCGCGCGTGCGTCGATCTGCCCGGATGCCGGGCAAAGCCGATCATGAAAAAGGTCACGATCAGAACCACGACAAATGCCAGGCGCGAATGGCTTTGGGTCAGGGCTGCGACAAACAGGATGGCAAGTGCAAGATAGCCGCCCGACTGATCAAGGCGTCGTCCAATCGGCACATGATGACGGGCACCAGCATCAGCGCCAGCATGAGGGTAATTGGTATGGGGGGCCACAAACAGATAGATGCTGGCGATATATCCGATCCCCATCAATCCGCCAAACGCACTGCGATTGGCAAGGCTTCCGGTCCAGTCCCCGATATGGGCGGTCTTGGCAAACCAGAATGTTGTCTGTGCGTCAAAAGCCGCATTGCCAAGCGCCAGCACCATCTGAAGGGTGCAAGCAATGATGATGGCATGCAAAATTGGCAAAAGCCCGCCATTGGGGGCCTTTTGCGCGATCAGGGATATCAGGGTGACGGTCGTGCAAAGCCAGATGATATCAAAGGTGTGATTGATCCAGGCCGCGGGGTACAGGGCAACAAAGGGAACATCAAACGGAAAGGCTTGATCCGGCCAGACCGGGGATGCCTGTATGATCATCCAGATGACGATAATGGCGGCAAACAGCCAGACACCGATCACGTAGCGGGGCAGGGATATGGTGCGCATTCGTCCGCACATGGCGATCAACCCGACCCCGGTCAGGATGGTGAGAACCGAAATTGCCCAAGGCCGAGCCCCGCCCAGCATCACGGGGGCAAGAATGATTTCCGCCATCAGACAAAACTGCGCCAGTCGCACCATCGACCTGTGCCAATCTGCTTTAAAATGAAGGAGATGACCCTAGCCCAATTTGATCGGCCTGTCGCCAGCCAAACCGGCAATCCTGACCACAAGCAGCGTGGGGATAGCCATGAACGGAAATAGGACGACGGCATCATTTGTCAAACCGGGAATTGCCAAACCACACCTTGGCAAACCACACTTTGGCAAAACCGATCGGCATTCCGGTCAGAATGCCCGGCGTCGATTGCCGATATGGGTGGTGATTGCGGGCAACGGGGTGATGGCAACATCATTCTGGTTGCTTGGGGCCGGGGGGATGTTGGCCAAGCTGGTTTTGCTGGTCTTTTGGGTGCTGATGGTGGCGGGTTCGCTCCGCACGATCCGGCTTGGTCCCGGTTTGCTGACCGGTTTGCTGATCCTTGCCGGGTTGACCAGCCTGATCATGTTCGGGAATGGCACAGGTGGCGGAGGTGATGAAAAGATCCGCCTGATCGGCAATCTGATGATGGTGCCGGTCGGGCTTGTGGCCGGGGCGGTGATCGGGCGCGATTGTTTGCGCATCCTGATGCCCGCCATGCTGTTTTACCTGATCCTTTCAAGTTCGTTTTATCTGACCCATGAAGGGACGCGGCTTAATCATGCCTTTTTGTTTCTGGGGTTTTTTGCCCTTTGTTCTGTTTGCAAATTCGGCCATCGGCGCTGGTTGATGATGGCGACTGCGGGTGCGGTCTTTCTGTCCCAAACCCGGATTGCCGTGATTGCGATGCTGATCAATGCCGTCGGCATGATCCGGTTTTCACGGGCGATGACGTGGATTGCGGGATTGATCCTTGTCGGCATTGTGGCCGGGGGTGTGATGGCGTATCTGCCCCGTCTTGTGATGACCCATGACAGCGGACGACTGGCATTCTGGAAGATGTTTGCCGAAATCTGGCGTGACGGATCGGACGGCCAAAGGTGGCTTGGCTTCGGGGCCGGGTCGGTGGAAGAAATCCTGTCTCAGACCGCATCGTTCGGATCATTTGGCGCACTTCACAACGATCATTTCCGTATTCTGTTTGAAACCGGGATTGTCGGCGCGCTGCTGTGGGGGACGGGATGGGCTGTCGTGATTTCGATGGTGCGCCAGACGCGATTGGCGGTTTGCATTTTGCTGTCGGTTTTTGTCACCATGATTACGGACAACAGTCTGAATTACGGGCATTATCTGATCTGTTGTGCGATTGCGGCCGGGATCAGCGCGCAAGAAGGAAAGAATGGTGAACCGGTCCGAAATGATTGATATCCGCGATCGGGTTTTGGCCAGAATGGCGCAAGACGATTTTGCCGGTGCTGATCCGTTTGACGGGCTTGAAAGCCGCCTGTTTGCGGCAAGCGGGCTTGGCCGGTTTCGGGCATGCCGACTGATCTGGCTTCAGACGATCAAGCGCGGACCACGCTTTTTGCGCCTGTTGGCCGATATTGCCCCGATGATCAATCCCAAGACACTGGCATTGCTGAACGGGGCAGGCGACGGCATCAGGCTTGGTGATTTTTCGAACCGGTTGCGTTCCATGCAACAAGCCGATGGCGGGTGGGCTTATCCATTTGAATGGCAGGCGCGCGCCTTTCACGCCAAGCGACATCAAAGCAACGCAATCGTTACAAGCTTTGTCATGGACAGCATCTGCAAGGGCGGCGTCACCCCCGATGACCCCGCCCTGATCCGGGCGGCAGATTTCATCGAACGGGATCTTTGGCGGGCTGGGTATTTCGCCTATTTCGCCCATGATGATACCGAAATCCATAATGCCAGCCTGTGGGCGGCCTTTGCCCTGAACCGCATCAGGCCGGGAAATGCGAAATCGGAATGCGCGTTGCGCCGGGTTGTCGATGCCCAAGGAGCTGACGGCAGTTGGGTCTATGGCACGCGCGGCCATCATGGTTTTGTTGACGGGTTTCACACCGGCTATGTGCTTGATCTTTTGGACCGGTTCCGCGCGGCGGGTGTGGATGGCCTTGATGATGCGATTGCACGTGGACGGGCATTTTATCGCAAAGCCTGTTTTGACGATGCTGGCATCCCGCGCAGCTATGCCGGTCGGGGCGGAAATCTTGATGCCCATGCGGTCGCACAGGCAATGGCAAGCCTGTGCCGGTTTGGCGATCTTGGTGGGGCAATCCATGTGGCAGAATGGGCGGTGCAGACCCTTTATGATCGCAAACGCGATGTGTTTTATGCCGGGATTGGGCGATTGGGGCGCGATAGGCGCGTTTATATGCGCTGGACACAGGCCTGGATGGTCTGGGGGCTGTCAATCGTGATAGAAGCAATGAAACCCACGCAGCAAGAATGACCGATGCCGGAATTTGATCCAACCGCACCGCTTTCATTTGCCCATCCCGATCCGGACCGCCCGGCAAAGGAGGCGGCTTTGCGCGCCGTGTCCGAGGATGCCTTTCGCGCGCTTTATGCAATCACGCGGGCCGAGGCCACGCGCATGAAAACCGCCGGCGATATGGAGGCCCTTTATGGCCTGACCCGTGGCATGAAGACCCTGCAACGGATTGGCGGGGAACGCGGGATCATTCTTAAGGCAACACGCTTAGGCTTTCTGACGGGGGCGGGGATTGAAGTGCCCGGTGATTTTGATCAGATGGGGCAAGCCGAAATCGTCAAGACGTTTGAAGCCGGAAAATAGTCCCGCGCGCTGATATTGCGGGTAGGGCGGCTTTGCGTCATAAACAGCCAGAACCCTGCTGACCGATGAAAGCCAACATGCCCGAATTTCCAGCCCTTCCGATTGATACCGTCCTGCCCGATCTGTGTGCGGCGCTGGAAACCGGGACCAATGCGGTTTTGCAGGCCCCGCCGGGCGCGGGTAAAACGACCAAGGTTCCCTTGGCGTTGCGTAAAAGTGGATGGCTTGGTGATCAGAAGATCATCATGCTCGAACCCCGAAGGCTAGCCGCCCGTGCGGCTGCGCGCCGTATGGCGCAGCTTTTGGGCGAAGGGGTTGGCGAGCAGGTTGGCTATCGCGTCCGGTTTGACAGCAAGGTATCGGCCAGGACCAAGATCGAGGTCGTGACCGAAGGTATTCTGGTCCGGATGATTCAGGACGACCCGGAGCTTTCAGGCATTGGCGCGATCCTGTTTGACGAATTCCATGAGCGATCCCTTGATGCCGACCTTGGATTGGCGCTGGCACTGGAAACCCAGGGCGCGCTTCGTGATGATCTTCGCATTCTTGTGATGTCGGCAACCCTTGATGGCGGGCCGATTGCATCGCTTATGGGCGATTGTCCGGTAATCACGTCCGAAGGGCGCGCCTTCCCGGTCGAAACCCGGTATTTCCCGCCCAAGCCCGATAAATGGGGCAATATCCGCATTGACGGGGAAATGACCGCCGCGATCAAAACCGCCCTTCGCGAGGAAAGCGGATCGATCCTTGCCTTCTTGCCCGGTCAGGGGGAAATCACACGGGTTGAGGCGGCACTGAAAGAGGCGGTGGGTAGCGATATCATCATCGCCCCGCTTTTTGGTGCGATGGATGCCAAGGCACAGGATATCGCGATCCAGCCCGCACCCGATGGCAAGCGCAAGGTGGTTCTGGCAACCGCGATTGCCGAAACGTCGCTGACCATTGATGGCATTCGCGTTGTGGTCGATAGCGGGTTGCAACGCCTGCCGCGTTTTGATCCGGCATCGGGCATGACCCGCCTGATCACGGTGAAATCATCACAGGCAAGTGCCGAACAACGCCGTGGTCGTGCCGGACGTCTGGAACCGGGTATCTGTTATCGTCTGTGGGCGGAAAACGAACAACGTGCGCGCGCGCCCTTTACCGCGCCGGAAATTGCCGAGGCCGATCTGGCACCATTGACGCTGGAACTGGCGCGTTGGGGTGTCACCGATCCCAAAAGCCTGCCGTGGCTTGATGTGCCCGAAGCCGCCAAAATTGATCAGGCCCGCGATATTCTGCGCGGGTTGGAAGCGATTGATCATGAAAACCGCATCACTGCGATGGGAACGGCGATGGCGGGCATACCGGTCCATCCCAGATTGGCGCATATGATGTTGCGCGGTGCGGCCTTGGGACTTGATCAGGTTGCCTGTGCGCTGGCCGCACTTCTTTCGGATCGGGATTTCATGCGCGGGCGCGGGGCGGATTTGCGGTTGCGGATTGACGCCATCCTGCGCGGCCATGCACCCAAAATGATCAGCGAGGCCGCCAGGCAGCTTGCGCGCAGACTTGGCGATGTCATGCGCCAGGCCAACCTTCCAAAAGGCAAGGATACAAAGGTTGATCGTGCCGACGAGGTCGGGTTGCTTCTGGCCTTTGCCTATCCCGACCGGATTGGGGAACGGCGCAAGGGGACCGATGCCCGTTATCGCCTGTCGGGCGGGCGCGGTGGCGTTTTGCCCAATGAAGACAGCCTTGCGAGTGAGGCCTATATCGCCGTTGCCGAACTGGACGGGCAGGCACGTGAGGCCAAGATATATCTTGCCGCGCCGGTGGCGCGCGCAACCCTTGAAACCCATTTCGCCGATCAGATTTGCGAAGGCACCGAGGTTTTCTGGGATACGCAATCCGATGCGGTTCAGGCCCGTTGGCAACGCCGGATCGGTGCGTTGGTGCTGGATGAAAAGGCCACCCATGACGAAGCCGATCCCGATGCGATTGCAACCGCGATGATCGAAGGCATTCGCAAGATCGGCCTGCATTGCCTGCCATGGGACAAAGCATCGGAAGGCCTGCGCCAACGGTTATCCTTCCTGCATCGGGTCGATGGCGATCATTGGCCAGATATGTCTGATGACGGGTTGCTGGGATCGCTTGAAGACTGGATCGCGCCCTATTTGACCGGGATTACCAAACGCGGGCAGCTTAAACAGATCAATCTGTCCGAGGCAATACTGGCCGGGATCGACTGGAACCAGCGTCAGGAACTGGACCGCCTTGCACCGACCCATTGGCAAGTGCCGACAGGATCAAATATCCGCATTGATTATAGCGGTGAAAAGCCGGCCTTGCCGGTGCGGATGCAGGAAATGTTTGGCGCGACCGAAACGCCAAAGGTCGCTGGTGGCAAGGTTGCCGTGACCTTGCATCTTCTGTCCCCGGCCCAGCGCCCGATCCAGGTCACAAGTGATCTGGTAGGCTTCTGGAACGGGTCCTATGCGCAGGTCAAAGCCGAGATGAAGGGACGTTATCCCAAACATTACTGGCCCGATGACCCGCTTCAGGCGGAACCCACACGCCGGGTTAAAAGCCGTATGTAGGTTCCCGCCCGAAATCAAAGATGACGGGAAACCCAGTCCGCCGCCTTAAGCATGCGGGCATCATCGCCAAAGCGGCCAATCACCTGCAAGCCGACCGGCATGTTGTTGGGGCCAGACAGGCCCGGAATGTTGATGCAGGGCACGCCAGAGAATGTCCAGATACGGTTAAACACCGGATCACCCGTGGCGTTCAGGCCAAGCGGGGCCTCGCCCGGGGCGCTCGGACAGATCAGGATGTCATAATCGCCCATGGCATCGGCAAGGGCCGTGCGGCTTTGCTTGGCCTGTTCCAGTGCCTTGTCATAATCAGATGTCAAAACCTTCATCCCGGCATCAAATCGTTCGCGGAACTTTGCGCTGACCTGATCCGGGTGGTTTGAAACATCATAAAGACCGGTGAAGCTGACTTCGTAATCCATCGCCAGGCCATGGGCATTGGCAAGCGTTTCAAAGATTTCGGGCAGAGCAAAGCTGAAAACTTTCGCGCCGGCCTTGCCCAATCCGGTTGCGGCATCTTCAAGAAGCGACTGTGTCGATGTCTCGGCCGCGTCCCATTGCGGTGTCTGGCAAAAACCGATGGTGGGGACGAAATCATCGCTATCCTGATGAATGGCGAGTTCGGGACGACGCCCAAGGATAGAAGCAAGGAAACCGGCATCCTTCACCGTGCGGGTCATAACCCCGAGGTGATCCATCGATGGCGCGAGGGGACGGATGCCGGTTAACGGCAAGAAGCCGTAACTGGGTTTATAGCCAACAACCCCGCAATAGGATGCGGGACGAATGATCGAACCGGCGGTCTGGGTGCCCAAGGCGGCCGGAACATGGTAATCGGCAACGGCCGCGGCCGAGCCACTTGATGACCCGCCCGGTGTACGGCCAAGGTCATTGGGATTGGCCGTTTTGCCTGGCTGGAAATAGGCAAATTCGGTCGAAACGGTTTTGCCAAGAACAATCCCGCCGGCATTGCGGATGGTTGCAACGCATGCGGCGTCCTGTGCCGGTTGATGGCCGTCATAGATCGATGATCCATAGCCGGTGGGCATGTCGGCGGTATCAATCAGGTCCTTGATCCCGATCGGAAGACCCGAAAGCGGACCAAGGGAAGGATTACTTGCCCGTACCTTGGCGCTGTCGGCATCGATGTGCATCCATGCACCAATATCGCCTTCACGTTCGGAAATGCGATCCAGGCAGGATGCCAAAAGCGTTTCCGGCATCAATTGACCGTCGGAAATCGCACTCGCCGCATCGAGAAGCGACAATCTGTTTGGCTGTGACATCATTGATTGTTCCAGTTTTCGGCCAGTGTCCGGTAAATGCCAACCGCCTCTTCGATCCGCGAGACATAGCAAAACTCGTCAGTTTGATGGGCCATGGCGGCTTCGCCCGGGCCAAGAATGACGGTTGGGGCAAAGTCATAGGCACGGGTGAAAATCGACGCATCGGTGAAATAGGCCGCGGTCTTGTTGACAATCGGGTCGTCATGAAGCGGTGCAACCACCTCGAATACCGACTGCATCCACGGATCTTCCGGCGATGTCCAGACCGGTTCCAGATTGACCGTCGGGGTCAAGGTCACCTCATCCCCCAGATAGGAAGCGAGCTGTTTCAGAATGACATCATTATCCTGACCAGGGATGGTGCGCACATCGATGCCGATTTCGGCCCGGTTGGGCACGGAATTGACGTTGATACCGCCATCAACCGTCCCGACATTTAAGGTCGCGGGACCCATGACCGGATGGCGGGCAACATTGAAGTCATAGTCTTCAAGCTTGGTGATCGCACGCGATGCCTTATAGATGGCGTTAACGCCAAGTTCGGGCATCGAACCATGGGCGGTAACACCATCGGTCACGGCCTTCATCCACAAGGCCCCCTTGTGCCCGACATAGGGATAGTTCGATGTCGGTTCGGCGACAACGATGGCACCGGCCTTGCCAATCACATCGCCAAGACCCGCGATATAGGCCGCACCTTCGCACCCGGTTTCCTCGCCCGCGGTAATCAAAAGAACCACACCGGGCCCCTTGGCCAGATCGTTGGCGATTTCAATCACGGCGGCGACAAATGCCGCCACGCCCGATTTCATGTCGCTTGATCCGCGACCATAAAGTTTGCCATCCGCAATATCGGCATCGAATGGCGCCATCGACCATTCGGTGTGACCCAGCGGGACGGTATCAAGATGGCCGGTAAAGCAGATCGGCGGACAGGTTTCCGACCCGCCGATCCGGGCAATCAGATTGGCTCGACCCGGTGCGAAGTCATGGTAGGAAATGTCAAAACCGTTTTCGGCCAAAAGCTTGCCGACATATTCGACGCAATCCTTTTCGGGATTGACCGGATTGACGGTTTCAAACCGGATCAGTTGACGGGTCAGTTCGACCGCATCAATTTTGGTGTTGGGCACGTTGTTTCCTCTGCGTTCTTTGGGCGCTGAATTTCGAATTTGGATCAGCCGAAATAAGCCTCGTGGACTTCCTTGTTTTCCGACAGCTCCTGTGCCGTGCCTTCGGCGACAACACGCCCCTGCGACATCACATAGCCGTAATGGGCGATGGCCAGCGTCTGGTGCACATTCTGTTCGACAAGGAACACAGTGATGCCTTGATCGTTGATCCGTTTGATGATGTTGAAGTTTTCTTTGACAAACAGCGGCGACAAACCAAGGGACGGTTCATCAATCAACAGGACCTTGGGGGCCGCCATCAGCCCACGCCCGATGGACACCATTGCCTGTTCACCACCCGACATCGTGCCGGCCAACTGATTGCGGCGTTCCTTGAGACGGGGGAAAATCTCGAACACCTGATCCATGCGATCGCGAAGGACGGTTTCGGTATTTTCCTGATAACCGCCAAGACGCAGGTTATCGACCACCGTCATTTTCGGAAATACCTTGCGGCCTTCGGGAATGCAGGCGATGCCCGCTGAAATGATCTTGTGGGTCGGAAGCCCGATCAGGCTTTGGCCGTCAATCTGGATGTCACCGGAACGCGGTGGCGTCAGGCCAAGAATGGCGCGAATGATGGTCGATTTACCCGCACCGTTTGATCCCAGCAGGCAGGTGATTTTGCCTGCTGGAACCTTAAGCGACACGCCTTCGAGAACGTCGGCGGAATCATAGGCCGCATAGATGTCTTTGACTTCAAGTGCACTTGCCGTGGCCATGATTATTCTCCCCCCAGATAGGCTTCCTGGACAAGCTTGTCCGAGGCGACGTCACGATAGGCGCCTTCACAAATTTTCTGTCCGAAGTTCAAGACAATGCATTTGTCTGTGACACGTTCGATCATGCCCATTTCATGTTCGACCAGAATGATCGAAAGACCATCGATCATTTCGCGGACTTCAAGAATATCATCCATCAATTCGCGGGTTTCTTCGTGGGTCATGCCGGCGGACGGTTCATCAAGCAGCAACAGGCGCGGGTGACTGATCAGCGCACGGCAAATTTCAATGCGGCGACGATCAATCATGCGCAGGCTTCCGACCGGATCAAACATCTTGTCGGCCAGGGCCGGATCAAAAATCTTAAGAAGCTTGCGGGCTTCTTCGTGATTTTCCCGGATCTGTTCGCGAAGGGCCTTGCGCTTGAAAATGTTGAAAAGCAATCCCTGATCAAGGCGCTTGTGATTGCCGATCATGATGTTGTCAAAAATCGACAATTCAAGGCACAGGCGCGAACGCTGAAACGTGCGGGCAACGCCGGCTTCGTAGACTTTCTGGGCAGGCCAGCTTGTGATGTCCTGTCCGAGAAATTCGATGCTGCCGTCATTGGCTTCATAGATGCCGGTCAAAACGTTGAACGACGTGGTTTTACCCGATCCGTTCGGCCCGATCAGGCCCAGGATCTGGCCATTGGTAAGTTCCATGTCGAACTTGTTGAGTGCGACGACACCGCCGAAACGCCGGGTCAGTTCGCGAAAGGCCAGTACGGTTTCTTGTTGCTGGGCCATATCAACCTCTCCAGCCTGGAATATATGCACGCAAACCACGCGGAAGGATGCCCTGCGGACGGAACAGCAGGATCAGAATCATCACCACCGCATAGATCAGGAACCGGTATTCCTGAATGACCTGAAGCTTTTCAGGCAGCAGAACGACAAGACCGGCAGCAAGGATCGTGCCCCACAGGCTTCCCATCCCGCCAAGCAGAACAATCGAAACCAGAATAAGGGAGTCCGAAAATGCAAAGTTCGACGGCGCAATAAAGCCAAGCATCATGGCGTAAAGCGCGCCAGCCGTTCCGGCCAGGAAGTTGCCAAGGGTAAAGGCAACAATTTTCCAGCGTTTGATGTCGATGCCAAAACAGGCAGCAGCAGTTTCATCAAGACGCACGGCATCGAAATTCAACCCGATCCACGACCGTTCGATACGACGCATCAGAACAAAGGTCAGAATGACCATGACAAGAGCCAGGATCACGTAGTTCAGATAGAATGAAAGTTCGATGCTTTCGGTGATTTCGATGTTGTTGTTGAAATCCCAACCAAACAGGTTCATGCCCGAAACGCCCAGTCCCTGCGGACCGCCAAGCGTGTCATTGACTTCAAGGAAGGTGCGGAACAGAAGGCCAAAGGCAATGGTGACAACCGCCGCATAATGGCCACGTGTACGCAGAACCGGAATAATCAGCACCGATCCGACAATGGCAGCGATGACGCCCCCCAGAATGATGACCAGCAAAAGCGGAATGGATGTATCGCCAAGAACAGCGGCGGTATAACAGCCAACCCCAAAGAAGGCCGCACCGGCAAAGTTAACAACACCGGTATAGCCGAACTGCATGTTCAGCCCGCAACAGGCAATCACGTACAGCATGACAGTCGCGATCATCAGCAACGGGAAATGGTCTTCGCGGAACCAGAAAATAACCACAAGGGTCGCGGCAATCACCGCCATATTCATCAGTCGTTCATTACGCGAAAGCGATTGTGCGATTGACCGGGTAAAGCCGAACTTTGCACCGGCAAAGACCAGGGCAGCGGCGAATAAAATCAGTGCGAAAATCTCGACCTGTTCTTCGATGGCGATGAATGTGATCGTGAACGCCGCCGCAGCAGCGGCCAGCAAAACAATCACGGCCTTGTCTTTAAACGATTGCGTCATTGATCAGACCCTTTCGCTTGTTTTTTCGGCGATCAGGCCGGTCGGGCGCCAGGCGATGATGGCAATGACCACTGCAAACGCGAAAACGTCTTTGTATGCACTGGCAAAGGGCAGGGCAACGGCACCAAGGGTCTGCAATCCGGCAAACAGGAAGCCGCCAAGAATGGCGCCATAAATGTTGCCAAGACCGCCAACGATGGCGGCACTAAAGCCGATCACGCCAAGCAGAAGGCCCATGCCGAAGTTGATTTCATTGTAGTAAAGACCGTTCATCACCCCGGCAAAGGCGGCAACACCGGACCCCAGCGCAAAGGTCAGAAGCACAATCATCTTGAAATTGATGCCCATGCATTTGGCGGTTTCTTCATCCTGGGCCACAGCACGGATCGCCAGACCAAGACGGGTGCGGTTGATCAGCACATTCACGCCAATAATGACCAGAAGCCCGCCAATCAGAAGGATCACGCTGTCAGCGCGCAATGTGAAAGATCCCAGAGACCAGGATTCCGTCGGCAATAGCGACGGGAAGTGTTTGGGGTTGGAACCGTCAGGATAAAACAGACGGATCGCTTCGCGCAGGACGGTGCCAAGCATAAGTGTCACCAGCAGCGTATTGAGCGGCGGTGCCGATTTAAGCGGAAGCACAAGATAGCGCGCAATAATGGCCCCGAGAATGGCCATCGACCCGACGGCGATCACCAGAACACCGACAAGCTGAATGAACGCGTTATCGATCCCGATCGCGGTCATACCGAGATAGGTCGAAAAACCCGCAAAGGTGCCGACCATCAGGACATCACCATGAGAAAACTTGATGACATCAAGCACACCGAAAAACAGCGTGAAGCCAACAGCAACAAGGGCATACATCATGCCAAGCATCATGCCGTTAACAACAAACTGACCGAGAAGGCCCACATCCATGGCCAACCTACCTCTTTGATTTGATTAGTTGAGTTTCTTGCGAAGAAAACAGCCCGTCCTTCCCCGTCAGGAACAACCCGACAGGGAAGGGAGCGTTTCAACCGGCTTATTTGCTTGCGAGCTTGCGCTTGCCTGTTGCGTATTCGCTGTCTTCCCAGACAACCCATTTGCCGTCCTGGACGACATATTTGGTGATGGCCGCAACGGTGTTCTGACCGTGATCGTCGAACGAGATTTCGCCGACAATTGACTCATACCCATGGATGTCACCAAGGTATTTGGTCAGTTTTTTGCGGTTCGGCCCGACTTCCTCGATACCATCAAGGATCAGGTTCATCGCCGCAAATGCAAACGGTCCATAGGCTTCTTCGGATTCAGCAAAACCGGCTGCCTTGTATTTTTCGGTGAAATACTGGCCACCTGGCAGTTTGTCGACCGGTGCACCTTCAAGGAAGCTGACCACGCCCTCGGACAGGTCGGCACCGACACCGTCAATAAAGGAGTCAGACTTGATGCCCGAAACGCCCTGGAACTGTGCAGTGATGCCAAGTTTTTCCATCTGGGCACGGATGCGCACGCCAAGCGGGGTCAGACCGCCGAAATAAATGACATCCGGGTTAAGCTGCTTGGCTTTGGTCAGTTCGGCGGTAAAGTCCTGCTGATCGGCCGGAACACCGAAATCAGCAAGGATTTCGCCACCGTTCTGGGTCAGGTATTCAGAAAAATACTTGTCGTGGCCTTTGCCGTAATCGGTCGTGTCATGAATGATGACCCAGGTTTTGTAACCCTGTTCCGTCATGAACTTTGCCGCAACATCGTTCTGGTTGATCATCGTGCCGTTGACACGGTGAATTTCCTTGTAGTCATTGCCATAGGTGACATCGGGCAGAACCGCACCCCAGACCGACATTGGCAGGTTGAATTTGTGATAGATATCAACCGCGCCCATTGCGACCGCCGAACAATAATGCCCGACAAGGCCAATGATCGATCTGTCTGCGGCAATTTTGGTTGCGACCTGAACGCCAACGTTCGGTTTGCATTCGGAATCCATTGCAACCAGCTCGTACTCGTATTTGGCATTCGGGTCGGCATTGCGAAGCTGAACTGCCAGTTCTGCCGAGTTACGGCCACCCACACCCACTGCGGAAACACCGCCGGTCAGCGGGCCGATAAAGGCAACTTTTACCTTGTCTTTGGCGTCGGCGAAATGCGCGCCAGCGGTCAGCGCCATCGAGAATGCAATCGCAGAAACAGCCGATTTGCTTAGAAATTTCATAAAGATAAGCCCCCTGTTGGCTTTTTTGAAAACAGCCCGGAAAGACCCTTTGAAAAGGGTTCCGAGGTTTCGCCAGCCACATCGATGCGAGAGTTATGTTTCTTCCCGAACCTGGGTCATTTTGACCTGGCCACCTTGTGTGCGGTGGGTTTGCGAGTTAGCCAGCAGGGGGCATACTGACCAAGTCTTTCCTATTGGTCAAGTCACTTGCCTAATACGCAAGTAATTTTACTTAGGCCTGAAAAATCAGAAGGTCGGCGGCGTGTTGACCCAGAGAACCCGGGTTTCCTTATCCGTCGGATTGCGATAGCCATGTGGCATTCTGGACGGGAAGAAGAATGAGTCGCCCGGCATCAAATGGTATTCGACGCCATCGACATTCAGATCAAGTTCACCTTCGAGCACATAGCCAAGTTCTTCGCCTTCGTGAACGATGGTGCCCGAACTGCCGCCACCGGCGCGGACAATATGGATCGTGCCAAACAACAGATGCCCCGAAGACGGGGAAACCAGCGTTTCAAGGCTGACACCTTCGCCCGGACGGATGTTGCTGGTATGCAGGACCTGTCTTGTTCCCGCACGCGAAACGATGCTGTCACTGGCTTCGCTGAACAGGGCGCTGATGGATGTTTCCAGCACCGCGACAATGCGATGCAACAGTTGCAGTGACGGTTTGACCTTGTCGTTTTCAAGTTTTGACAGGAAGCCTTCGGAGCATTCGACCTGATCGGCAAGATCGCACAGTCTCATTCCTTTGAGCTTGCGTGCATGGCGCAGTTTCATGCCAATCGGGAACGTAGAATCACTCATTTTCAATTTCCGGCCGTTTTCTTGAATGTCGATAAAGTTCGTCAGAAATCACGTGTTTCGGGGGAAGAAATCCATCTTCAATCCGCCGCGTTTTACGACCCAATCATGGGCGCGAATTGATTGATTGCGCAAGACTTCTCAGCACAAATTGTTTCATCTTGCCCGCCAAAGTAACGATTTGACGTCCATTCATGACGCCTTTTTCTGACAAAAGATATGCAACTTTTGCCAGAAAAAGCTGCCAGAAAAAGCTGCCGGGAAAAGCGGCCAGAAAAGCGACAGGCTGAACATGGGCCTGCATGTGCCGATTACGGGCAATTGATGCAGAAATTCTTGCCGGTCAGGCAGGATAGCGGATATCGAGGATTTCGAGTTCGTCCTCGCCAGCCGGGGTGCGGGCCGTCACGACATCACCGACACCCGACTTCATCAGGGCGCGGGCGACCGGGGAAATCCAGCTGATCTTGCCATTCAGGCTGTCGGCCTCGTCCTCGCCGACGATGCGGATGGTTTTTTCCTCGTCACGGGAATTGACGTAAGTCACCGTCGCGCCAAAGAAAATACGGGAATGATCGGGCTGTTCTTCGGGACGGACAACCACCGCATCCTCGATCCGTTTGCGCAAATAGCGCACCCGGCGGTCAATCTCGCGCAGGCGCTTTTTGCCATAGATGTAATCGCCATTTTCCGAACGATCGCCATTGCCCGCCGCCCAGTGCACAACGGCAACCACTTCGGGCCGTTCCTTTTTCCAAAGGTGGTCGAGTTCGGATTTAAGGGCGTCGAGGCCCTCGGGCGTGATGTAAATCGGTCTGTCCATGACCGGCTTTTACCCCAAAGAACCTGACGCGAAAAGACCGTAAAAAAGGGGCGACCTGCCAAAACAGATCGCCCCGGTTTTCAGATATTCGGACAGCGATCAGGCCGCTTTGGCCGTGCTGCGCAATTCCTTGTCATCAATCGGCATATGGACGAGGGCCGCGAAGATGCCAAGCGCAACCGACGCCCACCAGACCGCATCGAAATTGCCGGTCAGGTCATAGACAATCCCGCCCATCCACGCGCCAAAGAATGCTCCGATCTGATGGGACAGCATGACGATGCCAAACAGGGTCGCCATATAGCGCGGGCCGAAAACCTGTGCGATCAGGCCACTGGTCAGCGGCACGGTCGAAAGCCACAATGCGCCCATTGATGCCGAAAACAGCAAGATTGTTTCAGATGTTTTGGGCGCAAAGATAAAGGCGACAATCACAAGGGCCCGCATGCCGTAAATCACCGACAGGCCGTTTTTCTTGCGCCATTTGCCACCGGCCCAACCCGCCGTCAGGGTGCCAAAGATGTTAAACAGCCCGACCAGTGCCAGGCCTTCGGCGGCGACAGAACGCGGCAAGCCGCACAGTTCGGTAAAGGTCGGAAGGTGGGTGGCGATCACTGCAATATGGAAACCGCACACAAAGAACCCGGCGTTCAAAAGCAGGAAGCCGCGATGTTTGCGGGCCTCATGAAAAGCCGCGGCCAATCCTTGCGGGCCAAGATCGGGGGTCGCGGTCGGGCTGTTGCCTTCGGCCTTGCCGGTCAGCGCAAAGGCGGCCGGAACAATCAGCATCGAAATCGCGGCAAGAATGGCAAGTGTCGTGACATAGCCAAGCGATCCGTTAAGCGCCTGTGCAGTCGGGGCCATGATGAACTGGCCAACCGAACCACCGGCCGATGCCAGGCCAAGGGCGAAGCTTCGGCGTTCCGGGCTGAATACCCGGCTGATGGCAGCAAGGATCACCGGGAAACTGGTGGCACCAACCCCGGTCCCGATCAGGAAGCCCGCGGTCAGGTGCAATTCGCCGGGCGATGATGACGTGCCCATCATATAAAGGCCAAGACCATATAACACTGATCCGCCAATCAGGGTACGCGTGGTGCCGAACCGGTCGGCCAGCGCCCCGGCGATCGGGGCCGAAATCCCCCACATCAGGTTCTGGATGGCAAAGGCCAGACCAAAGGTGGCAGCATTCCAGCCGGTATCATTGAGCATGTCGGGAATGAACAGGCCAAGCGACTGTCGCACGCCAAGGTTCAGCGACAGAACAAGGCAGCCGCAAAGCAGAACCAGCCACGGGAACCATTTGGTCGCGCGCATGATGGTCATGCGTCCCGGACTGTTTTGCGGGCTTTGGGTGGGGCTCATCAGGTGTCCTCCGAAAGGCAGATTGCAAGTTGGTGGCGATTGTGGCGGCGGATCGTCAATGCGTCCAATTCATTCGGTTCATGATGCTGATAACATTCGTGCATGATCGAGGTTGGACATCTCGCCGGCCCGAATGACGATTTCACCAACCTTGTCGATAATGTCATTAAGATCCCCGCTGGAGGCCCGCCTAATCAGCGTGATTGCCATGCCCCAGTTCATGCCGGGAATGTCAAGAATGCGGATGCGGTCATGGGCGGGACTGTGCATGCAAAAACGCCGTGCCATGATGCCATAACCGGCCCCGGCGGCGACCATTTCGATTTGCAGTTCAAGTGCCGATACTTCCAGAACGGAATTGAATTCGACCCCGTTCTTGTGGGCCCAGGCATTCCCAAGGGCGCGAAAAGTGCAACCTTCGGGCATCAGCACCATCGGGTGTCTGGCAAGTTCGGCGATGGTGGTCGGGTGCTGACGCGCCGATTTCGGGCCGATGGCAACGATATGATCATCAAGCAGGGTTTCCGGCAGCAAGCTTGCCGGAAGGTCGCGGCTTTGAACACCGCCGACAATGCCGTGCGGGCCATCAAGCGACAGCATGGCATCGATTTCACCCCGGCGCAAAAGCGGCAGAAGTTCCGCCGACCAGCCGCTTTTGATCGTGAGTGACATGTCGGGGAATGCCTGATGAAGATCGCGCAATTCGCGGGCGGCAAGCAGCGGGGCGGCACCGTGACTGACGCCCAGGCGGAACGGACCATGACAGCGCGCCATGCCGGTGACGGAATCACTGAACCCGTCAAGCCTGCGCAACAGATCTCGGGCCTCGGTCAGGGCACGATGACCGGCCGGCGTGGGTTGCAGCGGCTTGGTCGAACGGTCAAACAGCGATGTGCCGATGCGTTCTTCAAGGCGTTGAATACGCCGGGTCACCGCAGGCTGGGTCAGGCCCAGCCGGTTCGCCGCCCCGTGAAAGGATTGGGCATCGGCAACAGCAATCAATGCTTCGAGTTCGCGGGTATCCATGATCCATATCCACAGCTGCCAAGGGTCGCGACAGTGTCATGGATTTTTTATCGCGATGCAATCAATCTATTGGTTCGAAATGATTGATGCATTTCATGCATGTTATGCAGGGTCGGCATCGGGAATTTTGGCCTTATAGGCCGATGCGGCGGCAGTATAACCGCCTTCGCCGCCATCCAGAAAATGGAAATGGGCATCATTGGTGATGGACGGCACGATACAGGTCATGATTGCAGTGCGCTGACGATGAAGGCCAAAGCGGATATCGCCGCGATCTTCGGCTGCCCGCAAAAAGGCATCGATTTCTTCGCTACGCTGTACCGTGCAATTGACCGTCATCCAAAGTCCATCCCCGAACTTGCGAAAATCGGTGTTGTAGCCGGTAAAATCGCGATAGCGTTTGGGGTCAAATTCCCCCAGTTTCCAGCCGGTTTTCATCAGAACCAGCGCAATCAGCGAAATATAAAGCGCCTTGAGCCAGGCCTTGATATAGCCGCCTTCCTTATGCTGGGTCGCCAGGGCTTCGAGTTTCAGGCCCTTGGGCGGAAAGGAAAAGTCGGGACCACGCGCCGGGATCGGGCTGCTTTTGCGCGGGCTGTCATCGAGAATGTCAAAAAGGCCCGTGACGACATGATCAAACCGGGCGCGGTCATCGGCGGGATGGACAATGATCGACAGGATATGGTCGCTGCCGGTTGCGCGGATCGGTGACCAGCGACAGGACAGACCCGACAGATCGGGCCGGGTGCCCGGCGGGGCTGGCGGTATCATGTTATGGCCTGATTTCATCTGGTCTTCGGCCCATCGGAGGCCACGGCCATTGAACATGGCATAGGATACCGGCGGTGAAACGGCAAAGCGCGCTACCCGCACATCGCGGCCGGTCGCGCGGATATCGGCAATCGGCACCAGCGCGATGCGCAATTCAAAGCCAAGGGTTTCGCGCGCCCATGTCGCGGTTGCCGCCATTGCGTCACGGACCGCATCAATGCGGTCGGGCGCACAGGCAAAACTTGCACCATCGCCGCCAAACATGAACGGATAGTCGGAATGGCCCAGCGCATTGCCAACCGCACAGATCACCGATGCCCCGACCATATTGACATCCTTGAACCGGCCCGCGGCAATGGCCCCGGTCGATCCCACAATATCGGATGTGCCAACCCACCAGTCATCGGGAATGGACCGATAGACAGACCCGTCAAGAACCTTGGCAAAGTCGTCAAAGACGGGAATGTCGAGATAGGGGTTGGCTTTGGGGTTGTTCACGTCTTTCTCGCAAACTCGGTGGCGGGGCGCGATCGATCAGGGCACAGCCAAAAGATCGCGCGAAAAGAAGCCCGGCCTTAATAATGGGGCGGCGGGGCGTCGTCTTCGGGGGCTGTACGCAGAAAATCGATCATGCGTTTAATATCAGAAGACATCAGTTTGTTCTGACGTTCGAGAAGATCGATGCGGTCCCACTGGGATTTGATCATGTCAGAAAGGTCGCTTACCACGGAATCCATGTGAGCGAGCTGGGTTTCAAGTTCGGTGATGCGGTTTTCCGTATCGTCGTTATGCATGCTTGTATCTTCTGGATTTGGATGCCGCCATATGGCAGGACTGTGATTGAACCTGGGTCGGAACCCATGGCGGACAGTAACATATTTCGCGGATATATGACGGATTTATCGGTACTTGTTTTTGTTGTGATCATTCTGGCGCTGATTGCGATCTATTCGGTTCGCCTGCAATCGGTGCCGATGCCGACTTTGCGTTCTGCGGCCGATGAAATGATCGCCTATATCCCCGCCGATGTCCGGTCGGTGACCGATTTCGGGTCGGGCTGGGGGGATCTGGCGATCGCGATTGCGCGGGCCCGTCCCGATATTTTGGTCACCGGGATTGAACTTTCGCCTGTTCCCTATGCAATCAGCCGGATGCGCGCGGTTCTGGCGGGCAAGCCGAACCTGCGTTTTATCCGCGGTGATTTTCGCAAACTTGATCGCGATCCCGGGGATGTTGTGGTGTGTTTTATTGATCCGCGTGTGATGACCGATGTCGGTGATGTCTGTTCGCAGCGCCTGCGCGACGGGGCGATTGTCATATCGCGCGGCTTTGCCATTCCCGGATGGCAGGCGTTTGGCGAAGTGCCGATGAAAACCAACACCGATCGCCTTTACCTGTATCGGTTCGGCAAACATAAACCGGCTTGATAATGGCGGGGAAAACCCTGTGACAGCCTAGTCGTGCGGTGGAACACCTGACGGGGTCGGGGCGCAGCAATCGGCATTTTTGCCATGCAGCTGCACCGGCGGGCAGGGGACGGTGCCGTATGAGCAATACACACAACAATCCCCCGGAAGCGGGCGCAAAACCGCACCGCATCCCGTGCAGTCATAGAAATACTGGCAGGCGTCCGTCGGCATGGTTTCGGCACTGACATGACCGCATTCCGGACAGGTCAGTACCGATGTCAGTTCGATGCGGTTTTCGTCAGTCTTCTTCATAGACTTTGATCAGGGCCGAATGATCCAGGTCACCGTCCCCCATGGCGATGACTTCGTCATACAGTTCCATCACCAGACGGGTGATCGGCAATTCAAGGCCAAGCTCGCCTTCGGAGAAATCAAGCGCCTGATACAGGTCCTTGCGCTGGGTGACGACCTTGCCGCCCGGTTCGAAATTGCGTTCGATCATGCGTTCGCCATGTTTCTGCAAGATCGCAGAATCAGCAAAGCCCCCGGTCAGTGCCGAGCGCAGCTTGCCAAGATCGACACCGGCTTCATCAGCCATGGAAAAGGCTTCGGCAACAGCGCCGATGGTAATGCCGACAATCATCTGGTTGGCGGCCTTGGCGATCTGACCTGATGTGACATCGCCAACATGGGTCACGCGGGCGCCCAGAACTTCAAAGACGCGGTGGGCACGTTCGAAATCTTCGGGATCAGCGCCGACCATGATCGACAATGTGCCGTTTTCCGCACCATGGGTTCCGCCCGATACCGGGGCGTCGATCCATTTGCCACCGGCATCTTCGACCGCATCGGCAAACCGGCGTGTCGCATCAACTGCCGTGGTGCCCATATCGATGACGATTGTGCCTTCTTCCATGCCGTCAATAACCCCGTCTTCGCCCAGAAGGACGTTTTCAAGGGCCGGGGTGTTGGCAACACAAATGATGACGATATCGGCATCGGACACGGCATCGGCCGGTGTGCCGGCCGTTGCAATGCCAAGATCTTCAAAGGCATTGAGCGTTTCGGGATTGCGGGTATTGACCGTCAGGTGGGCACCCGCCTTTTCAAGGTTCAGCGCCATCGGGCGCCCCATCAGTCCAAGTCCGATAAAGGCAATCTTTTCCCCGGAAAGAGCAGTCATGACAGCAGTCCCTTTTTGGCGGTGGGCGAAAACAGTTACGTCGATACGCAACCGCACCTGCGCCGGACGGGCACATGTGCGGCAAAACATGTTGGCAAGGCCATATCACATTGCGGCATGGATGAAAGCTGCGATTTCAAGGGGACCATGCCCGAAACGCGCTTGTTATGCCACAACTTCAATCAGACGGGGCCTCGTTCTTTCAGGTAATGCTGATTTATAATGTTGTGTTTTGTATTGTCCCGTGCGGGACGGTTACGGTCGGCAGAGCCGGACGATCCGGACCATACATTGAGCATAACAGTGAGCATACAGTCTGGTGTGCCGGGTCGGACTTAAAAATCGCCGGGGCGGACATAGCGGGCGGCCATGGCCCGTTCGATTGCCGCACCCACAAGCCGATCGATATCAAGCCGGTGACGCAGGAGTTCAAGGATACGCAATTCTTCCTGGCTGATTTCACCGTCAGACAAAACAATTTCGCAGGCAAAGACATAGGCGGTCTCGCGCAATTTGCGCGGCAGGGCGTCGCGAATCATCGTCAGGGCACGGTCCATCCCGTCTTCTTCGCCAAGCAGACTTGCGCAATCGCGGGCAACCGTGGTCACCCCGTCATTGTCAAACCCGGCAAAAATCGGAAGGTAACGCACCCGGCGTCCCATCGCAGAAAGTTCGGCATCGGTAATGTCGTTATCGGCGGCCGAAACCATAACCATTGTGTAGATCAAGGCGTCCTGATGCGAAATCACGTTGGTTACTCCTTTCCAATATGGGTGTCAGAAACGCGTCTCTGCGGACATTTGACGGGGATACCGCCAAACTGTGACAACCATTAGGCGTTCAAATGGTAAGCTGATAACAATTTACGGGCAACAGTTAAGCAATTAAATTTTTTGGATTTTAATGATTGCGTAGGAAAATCTGGCGCAATCTGTTTGCGCCGGTCACGCGGGGGTTAAAAATGCGTCGAATGACGCACGTGTCTCGGGCAAAATAAAAAAAACACGTCGGATCAAAATAATAGCGAAATAAAATGGCTGCCTGCTCTCTTTGGGGAAAAATTGCACTTTGCAGTGCATGGGGTAGCAGTTATGGTCTCGCAGCGATAACGAATATGACGATTAAAGCGGATATGGGAGACATCAAAGCAATCAATTCCGTCGACACATTGGCGGCATTGATCAGCCACCTGCGTATGCCGGCTGGATTGTTTGATCCTGTCCGCAAGCGACTTCTTGTCAATTCGTTATGGATTCCCTGGTTCGACAAGGCACTGCAAGAGTCCGAATGGCACAAGATCGATGATCTTGGCTGCCTGGCGCAACTGTTGCCCGATCTGGCAGACGAAATCCTTGAAAAAGGCGGTTATCACAGCCGCACATCAGAGGTCAAAGGCACCGACAGGGTTCTGTTTGGCTGGAAATTGACCGTGGGCGGACAGGATTATATCCGTCTGCTGGTGATGGATGATGATGTGTCTTCGGGCATGGGCAGCCTGATATCGCCGCAACCGGTTTTGATTTTTGAACGTGGCGGTGCGTTGCGCTGTGCCAACAGTGCGGCCGAACAGGTTGCGCTTGAAATGGGGTTTGTCACCCCGTTTGCCTTGGCCCATCCCAGCGATCAGCGCGCCCTTGTCGATCATGACGGACCGCAATTTGATGCGGAAAATTCGCGCACGGTCCATTACGGACAGCGTTTCTTCCAATGGCAATGCATGCCGCTGTTCGGGGCCGATTTCGTGGTTCTGTTCGGACAGGAACGCACCCGCGAGGAAAGCTATCGCCGCGCGCTTGAACATGCGGTTCACGGGATCATTGAACTGAGTGCCGATGGCACTATTACCAGTGTGAACGAAGAAACCGCGAGCCTGTTTAATTATGATTCCGTGCGCGAGGTCATGCAGGCCTATTTGCGCCGTCCGGAATCCTTCTATGCCCAGGACAGCGACCGCATCCAGTTGCGCCGTGATCTGGCGAACGGCATCGGTGTTCAGGCCCGCGATATTGAAATGCGCCGCTCGGACGGCAGTCAGATCTGGGTACGTTTCAACGCAACCGAAATCCGTGGCGAGGGCGGCGGGCTTCTGGGATATAGCGTCACAATTACCGACATCACCAAAAGTCGGCAGGCGGAATATGATCTGCGCCGTCGTCAGGAACGCTATCGCGCGCTGGTTCAGACCGCGGGCAGCGTGATCCTGTTTTTGGATTCCGAAGGACGCATTCTTGAATATAACCGCGAATGCGAATGGACCTTTGGCTATTCCTGGATGGAGGCCGCCGGTCAGAACTTCTTTGATTTCCTGTTGATCGAAAGCGACCGTGCACGGGTGCGTATGGCTGTGCGCCGCCTGTTATCGGGTGAAATCATCAAGGATGAAGTATTTTCGTTCAAACGGCGCGACGGGGAAATCCGCCTGTTGCAGTGGAATGCGCGTGCGCATTTCGGCGAGGATGGCGATGTTGCCGGTGTGATCTGTATCGGGCAGGACGTGACCGAAAAGCTTGCGGTTGAACGCGCGCTGCGCCATGCCGAGGAAAAATTCCGCGGGATTTTCGAAAACTCTGCCGAAGGTCTTTATCAAAGCCGGCCGCTTGGCCCGGTCCTGTCGGCCAACCCGGCCTTTGTGTCGATCCTCGGATATGAATCCGTTGATGAATTGATGGCCCAGGGTGAGGAGCTTCAGCATCATTACCTTAATCCGGTAAGCCGGTTGCGCCTGACGGGGCGGTTGATGCGCGATGGCGCGATCCACGGGTTTGAAACCGAACTGCGCCGCACGGATGGCAAGATCATCTGGGTCGAGGAAAATGCCCGTCTGGTCCGCGATGAAAAGGGCCGGCCGAGCCTGATCGAAGGATCGATCACCGACATTACCGACCGCAAACGCAGCGAAGCCCGCATTCAGTTTCTGGCCCATCATGACGGGTTGACCGGGCTTCCCAACCGCACCCTGTTCCAGGAACGCCTTGCCGCGGCGGTCGAACGGTCCAAACGCGAACGGCGCAATTTTGTGCTGATGATGTTCGATCTTGATAACTTCAAGGATATCAACGACACGCTTGGTCATCCTATCGGCGACCTACTCTTACAGGGGGTGGGGGAGCGCATGCGCGTCTGTCTGCGCAACGAGGATGTGGTGGCCCGACTTGGCGGGGACGAATTTGCGGTTCTGATCCATGAACCGGGCTCGGTCGAGGAAGTTACCTTTGTTGCCCAGCGCCTGATTGAACGGGTTTCCGAGCGCTTCATGCTTGATGGTAACGAGGTGCAGGCATCGACATCGGTCGGGATTTGCATGTATCCGCAAGATGGTCGCGACGAAAAGGACCTTTTGCGCAATGCCGATCTGGCGCTTTATTGCTCCAAGGCCGAAGGCCGCAACCGGTATCATTTCTTTGAACCGAAATTGCAGGTCGAGGTCCAGGAACGCAAGGCGATGGAACGCGATCTGAGCCATGCGATCGAAAATGATGAACTTGAACTGTTCTATCAGCCGATCATTGATATGGGCGGGCATCGCATCATCGGGATGGAGGCACTTGTACGCTGGTTCAGCCCGTCGCGCGGGCCGGTCAGTCCGGTCGATTTCATCCCGGTGGCCGAACGCATGGGCATTATCGGCGATATCGGCAAATGGGTTTTGACCCGTGCATGTGAACAGACCCGCGCCTGGCGCGATGACGGATATGGCGAATTGACGATTTCGGTCAATCTGTCGCCGCTTGAACTGGCCCGTCATGAAGATCTGATCGAAAGTGTCGGCGAAGTTCTGTCGCGGTCGGGGCTTAATCCGCGTCAGCTGCAATTCGAAGTCACCGAAGGTGCGGTGATGGACAATCCGCGCGAAGCCGCCATTACCCTTGGCATCTTGCGCAATCAGGGCATCCGGATCGCGATTGATGATTTCGGCACCGGCTATTCGTCGCTGGCCTATCTGAAACGGTTCCCGGTCGACAAGATCAAGATCGACCGGTCCTTTATTATTGATATCGACAGTTCAGACGGCAATGCCGCGATTGTGCGTGCGGTGGTGTTCCTGGCGCGGTCATTTGGCATGGCGGTCAATGTCGAAGGCATCGAAACGGAAACCCAGCTTGAACATATCGCATCCGAGGGGGTCGACGAAGTTCAGGGCTTCTATTTCAGCAAGCCGGTTTCGGCAACCGACATGGAAGCGTTGCTCAAGGCCAACAAGATCGCGCCGACCCACTTCCCGCTTAGCGGTCATGGCAATACCGCCCACTAGCCCGTTAGCCTGCCAAGCCAATAGTGCCGCGGGCCATTCTCCGAAAAAACATGAAAAAAGGTGCATGACACAATGCCATGCACCTTTTGGTTTGACCGGATCGGCCTGGATGGCCCTTACCGTAGTTCAGGCCGCAGATTGTTGCGGGGCTTCGCCCGCCCCCTTGCAGAGCTTGTCACGATTGATCTGCATGACGGTCGGCAAGGCCGGGCTTTTGGAAATGGCCCCTTCACGTTTGAGATTGGCGATCATGCGACTGGCCGTTTCGGTCGTGGTCGCAATGATATTGCCAAGCTTTTCACGGTTGGGCAGGGCGACCTGATCCTTGTGCGATGCCCAAAGCAGGAACCGGCAGATGCGCCGCATCGCCGATCCGGTGCCAAAGCTTATTTTAAGCTGCTGGGCGTCCATGACTTCGGTCGCAAGCAGTGACATGACAGCGGCCTGTATATGCCGATCCTTTTGCTGGGCTGCTTGCACCCGCTGGATCGGCAGGCGTTTGATGATCGATGGTGCAATGGTTTCGATCACCAGTGACGGATCACTGACTGCGAGCATCTCAAGCCCGATAAAGTCACCGGGGCGATAAACCCGGCAGACCTGTCTTTCGCCGTCTTCTGTATATTTGCACCGAAGCGCAAGGCCGCTTGCCAGAAGATAGATATAGGTCTGATCTTCGGCATGGTGGCCGATGCTGGCATCTGCGGGCAGATTAAGAGCTGCCGGTTCCGCCAGTTTTTCAAGCAGTTCAAAGGCGTCTTGTTTGTTCATGGGTTGTCCCCCATTGGCAAAATCAGGATACGCGGCAAGTGCGGGGTCGCGTATCGACACCAGTCTTTTGACCCGGCATGGCATCCGGGATGGCCCGATTGGATGGGCAAGGACAACTGTTTCAGGCACGGATTCCGGGCGTCTGGATACATCAGTGGCGCAAAACCGCCCAACGCAGCCGAAACAAAATCAGATCAAAGCGGGCGGGGCGCGCGGTGATGCCGCAATCGGGCAGAAATCATGCAGGCGGGCCGTGATATGAAGGGCCGTAACCTGATTTGACAGCCGGATGCGGTGAACTTGCGGAAGTTCCGGTTCGACGGGCATGCCCACGGCATGATTGCCAAGACCGCAACTGGCGCACTGGAAGCCTTCATAGGCGTCCGAGCTGTGCGGCGATGTGCCGCCATCCTTGGCGATCTCGGCGGGAACCGAAATGGTTTTGATGCCGTTTGCCGTACAGATGATCAACGGCACATAGGTCACATCGGAAGTTTCAATGCCGCTTGGAACCGATGCAAGGGCGACAGGCGCATGCATGAACCCGAACATCAGGGCATTCACCAGCAACAGCCACCCGACAAAGAGTGACAGTGTGCGTCGAACGACCGGTATGGTGTTTCGGGTGGTTCTCACGGCTTTCTATCCAGATTGGAAAGATACGGATTTTCAATAGACCTTTGAAACCGGCCTGTCAAAGCCTGCATTTGTGAACCAGTTATCACTATTTCTTTATAATACTTCCAGAAAGCCCCGCAATGGCAGGCCACCCGTACCCTGCGCATCCGCATGACCAACAGACGGCGCAAAACAGGGGTGAAATTTTTTCGCCAAAGGCCGGGTTTCAAGACCTTGCCGGGGCGGTTTCAGGGCCGGTTTTTCACCCCGGTTTTGGTTGGAAACACCGCCAATCACAGCTTCCCAACATATTGCAATTCATAAACTTTTGTATTCAGTCGGAACAAAATGAACTATTTTGAGTTGAAGCTGTTGATACAAACCGCAGTCAGGCAGGAGCAAGCCAATGACCCAGATCGTAAATGACGGCACCCCGGAAATGCGCGGACTTCTTGACAAAGGCCGCAAGCGGCTTCGCAATATTGGCGTGGTCATGCTGGTGCTGGGGATCCTTGCGGTGGCGTTTCCGTTTGCGACCACGATTGCGTTCAAGACGATTATTGGCTGGCTGTTTATCATTGGCGCACTTGGCCATTTTTACGGGGCCTGGAACGCCGATACCCCGACGCGCCGCGGTGTTGATATCATTCAGGGGCTTGTATTTGGCGTGATCGGTGTGTGGCTGGCGTTCCTGCCGCTTGGCGGGATTGTGACACTGACCGTGTTGCTGGCGATCGGCTTTATCCTGCATGGCTTGTTCGAGCTTGTCATGGGGATGTGGCTGCAACAGTTTCCCGGGTGGAAATGGATGCTGTTTTCAGGCGCGATCGCCATTCTTGCCGGTATCCTGATCTTTGCCGAATTGCCAAGTTCGGCCACCTGGGCGATCGGATTGCTTTTGGGCATCAATCTGTTGTCTTCGGGCTTCAGCTATTTGATGGTGTCGATGGCAATGGGCAAGGTCGCGCGCGTCTGACCGGGATTTGATCGGTCTTTGATCCGTCTCTGACCGCCTTTTTGCTGTCTTCTGAACGCTGGCGTTATCATTCATTTTACGCCATGATAATGTAATGATGTTCGGAGGCGGCATGACGGATCACGCAATTGACAGGGTTCTTGTGCGGATTGATGACGCCCTGTCTGCGCCCGCGCTGAACCGGGCCATTCTGGCGGTGACGCTGATTGCCATGGCGGGGCATTTTGTCCTGATGTGGGGCGCACCCGAGCAGATCGGGGCATATCGAACGGCCGACATTCCACTTTTGATCCTGTTTGTACTGGGCGGGTTGCCGATCCTCGGGCAGCTTGCCATCAAGTTGCTCAGACGGGAAATGGGGGCGGATTTTCTGGCCGCGATTTCCTTTGTCACGGGCATTGTGCTGGATGAATATCTGGCGGCCAGCCTGATCATTCTGATGCTGACCGGCGGGCAGGTTCTTGAGAGCTTTGCCATGCGCAAGGCATCCTCGGCCCTGAATGCGCTGGCACGCCGCATGCCCAGTGTCGCACATCGCAAAAATGCCGATGGCGAAATTTCGGATATTGCCCTTGATGATATTGCAATCAATGACCTGATTGCGGTCTTTCCCCATGAAACCGCCCCGGTCGATGGCACGGTTGTCGACGGGCATGGCACGATGGATGAAAGCTATCTGACGGGGGAACCCTATGTCGTGTCAAAGGCACCGGGAACGGCAGTCCTTTCAGGTGCGATCAATGGCGAGGCGGTCCTGATCATCCGGGCGGAAAAACGCGCACGTGATTCCCGTTATGCCCAGATCATGAATGTCATGGCCGAGGCCGAACAAAAACGCCCGCATATCCGCCGCGTTGGTGATCAGATCGGGGCGTGGTTTGCCCCGGCGGCATTGTTGTTTGCCATTATTGTCGGTTATCTGAGCGGGGATTCATCGCGGTTTCTGGCGGTCCTCGTGGTGGCGACACCCTGTCCGCTTCTGATCGCCATTCCGATCACGGTAATGAGTGCAATTTCGATTGCCGCACGGCGGGGTATCGTTATTCGCGACCCGACCGTGCTTGAACGATTGCCGACCTGTCAGACCGCGATTTTCGATAAAACCGGCACTCTGACCTATGGCCGGCCTGAACTGGTTGATGTTTTGGCGGGGCCGGATTTTGATGCCGATCTGGTGTTGCGTTTGACGGCCGGGCTTGAACGTTATTCCAAGCATCCGCTGGCATCGGCGGTTCTCAAAGAAGCCCGACTTCGCAATTTGCCGCTTGATGAAGTCGCCCACGCATCCGAAAAACCCGGACAGGGTCTAAGCGGGCAGGTCGACGGCCATGATGTGGTGGTGACCCATCGCAACAAGCTGGTGAAATCCGATCCTGACATCGCAGCCCTTCTGCCGGAAACGGCGGCGGGATTGGAATGCGTGGTGCTGATTGACGGGCAGTATGGCGCGACTTTTCGTTTCCGCGATACCCCGCGGGCCGAGGGCGAAAATTTCGTCGGGCATCTGGGCGCGATCCATCATTTCAAGAAAGTCATGCTGCTGTCGGGCGATCGCGAAAGCGAGGTCAGCTATCTTTCCGACCTTCTTGGCATCCGCGACAGCCTTGCCTCGCAAAGCCCGGAACAGAAAGTCGCCATCGTCCGGGGCGAGGCCGCCAAGGCCCCGACCCTATTCATGGGCGATGGCATCAATGACGCCCCGGCATTGGCGGTCGCCACGGTCGGTATTGCCTTTGGCAAGGAAAGTGCGGTGACCGCGGACGCGGCCGGGGCCGTAATCCCCGAAGCATCCCTTGTCACGGTTGACGAGCTTCTTCACATCAGCATGGCAATGCGCCGCATCCTTTTGCAAAGCGTGATTGGCGGTATGGTTTTATCCATCCTTGCCATGGGCTTTGCCGCCGCAGGCTATATCACCCCGGTCGCCGGTGCGCTGTTGCAGGAAGGCATTGACGTGATTGCGATCCTCAATGCGCTGAGGCTGGCGATCCGGCACGATATTGATGCCGATATTGTCGAGGAAACCAGATTTTGATGGTGCGATGCGCAGCCCGAGTGTGACCCGGGCTGCACCTGTTTTCGTGCGGGATCAGGCAGTTCTTTGCCTGCGTTGCGGACGGACAACGCACAGGTAATCAAGCAGCCAGATCACGATCATTGATGCGCCGACCATCGGATAGATGATGCCGCCAATGGCAAGAATTGCCGCAACGACCCTCATTCTGGTCGTATCACGTGGAAGCGGGGGCACGCCAAGCGTTCCCGACGGGCGGCGTTTCCACCACATGACGCCCGCAGAAATCGACATGAAAATGATCAGAGCACAGATCACCAGCAACAGGATCTGGTTGGCGATGCCAAATTCCTGTCCCAGATGGACATTGATGCCAAACTCCATGATTTTGCCAAATGGCCCGTAATCGTCATATCCCATGTCGATCAGTGGTCGGCCGGAATATTGATCAAGGTGAATGACCCGTTGCAGGGACAGATCATCAGGATAGATCGAAGCAGAGTAAACGCCGGTTTCCCCGCGCGGGAGCGAGATGGCATAGCCCGGTGTCAGACCCATTTCGTTAAAAATCGACATCGCACGATCAATGCCAATCGGGGCCAGATTGGCGGTTTGCCCAATCCCGCCATCAACCGATTGCGGCAGCGGGATGTTTTCGTTGGTCCAGCTGGTTTCGCCAAAGGCCTCGATCATGGGGATGGTTGAAAGCGGCACGTCAACCCGCACCCCGGATGGGTAGCCATTGGGTGTGCCATTGGCAAATTCGTTGGCATATTTGCCCCAGAAGACCGACCAGAACATGCCGGTTGCGGCCATGAAGATGATGAAAATGCCGATAAAGATGCCGGTCACCGCGTGGGCATCACGCCACCAGCGACGACGTTTGGGCGTATCGCGGAGTGTGACAACACCGCCTTTCTGATCACCGCGCGGCCACCACAAATAGGTGCCGGTCAGCACAAGCAGGATGGCCCAGCCCGATGCGATTTCAATCGCATAGTTCGGGATCGTGCCGAACTCGGCCAGACTGTGGATACGCCGAACCACCCACATCAAAGTGGTGCGATCCGGCATATAGCCAAGCACATCCCCGCGATAGGGATCGATATAAACCGCCTGCCGTCCGCCGGCATCGGCGGCAATGACGATCTCGGTGCTGCGCGTCGGATCGGCGGGCGGCATCACCTTGACCGGGGTGCCCGGAACGGCAAGAAGGGCCGCGTCGATCTGTGAACTGATCGGAAGGGCGGCATTGCCGGATGCTTCAACAAATTTAAGATCGGCGTGATACCAGTCGTCAATTTCATCGCGATAAATATAGGCCGCGCCGGTGACCGCCATCAGGATCATGAAGGGCAGGATCAAAAGACCGGCATAGAAATGCCAGCGCCAGACAGCGCGATAGAGGCTTGTATTCCCCTGGTTTTCAGGGGATCGGGAATTGTTGGTCATGTTTCTTGTCCAGATGCGTGCATTCCCGGTCGAAACTTTGTCGACCCGGTAAAGGCACTTGAATTTCAGGAAAAGCAGACCGGAAAACGCCACGACCGATGGATCTGGTCCGATCGGGTGCGTTTTCTCAGGCGTGCTTGGTCACAGGACAGGAAACAGCAGGCGGGGCACGCGGTGACGGGGCAATGGCGCAAAAGCCATGCATTGTCGCGGTGATATGAAGGGCGGTGACGGCGTTGCTAAGCTCGATCGCGGCAAGCTTGGGCAATTCCGGTGCGACGGGCATGCCAAAGGCATAATTGCCCAAACCACATAGCGCGCATTCATAACCATCTGGCGTATCGGCATTTTCGGCCGGTTCATCGGGCAGGCCGTCGGCACGGACCAGAATGGTTTTGAAGGTGGAGCCGGTACAAATCACAATCGGAATACGGACCACGCCATCCATCATGGATGCCAGCGACGCCCCGTTGGCCTTGGCCATCGGAATATGCATGAAGCCGAACATGATGGTGTTGGCCAGGAACAGGACGCTGACCAGCGCCAAAAGGCACTGTCTGCAGATCAGGCTGATATGCCAGCAGCGTCGCACGTATCGCGTTCCATCACGGTTTGACCATGATGCTGTTTATGGGGTTTGGGAGCTGCTGTCAAAACCTTGCGGGTGATGTGCATTACGATTGCGGCTTGTTGCCCAGAAACTCTTTGGTCTGTTCAATCGCCTCGCGCAGGCCAACGCGCTGGACTTCGACATCTTCGGGGAAGGCGCCCAGAAGCCGTGATGGCATGCGGTTATCCAGCAGGACAAACACACCGCGATCTTCGGCACGGCGGACAAGGCGGCCAAAGGCCTGCTTCATGCGCAGGCGCGTGAGCATGTCGTCATAACGTGCGCCGTGGAAGGCCGATTTGCGCGCACGATGCAGGATATCGGGGCGCGGCCATGGCACGCGGTCAAACACGATCAGACGAAGGCTGTCGCCCGGGACATCGACCCCGTCACGCACCGCATCGGTGCCCAGCAGGCAGGCATCACGTTCAACCCGGAAAATATCAATCAGGGTCGAAACATCCATGCCGTCAATATGCTGGGCCAGCAATTGCAGGCCGGCATCATCCATCGGCCCGGTCAACCGTTCGTAAATCGCGCGCAAGCGTGAAATCGCGGTAAACAGGCCAAGCGCGCCACCACCGGAGGCCAGAAACAGTTCGCGATAGGCCGCGGCAATGTGGTCCGGGTTATCACGGCCCAGATCATTGACAATGAAAACGCGGGTCTGTTCGCGGTAATTATAGGGGCTTTTCATTGCCGCCCGGATGGCCGGAAGCGGCATGTGCGATGCCCCGGTGCGGTCCTCGGCCACGGCCCAGTCAAAATCTTCGTCCCCGGTGCCATCGCGAAGGGTCGCGGACGTCACCACCATGCCATGCGCGGTGGGGGCCAGTGCCGATGTCAGCGGCAAGGTCGGGTCAAGATAATGACGATGCATGCCGACATCAAAGTCCCGGCCAAACTGGCGTTCAATCGCAAACCAGTCGACAAAGGTTGGCGGTGTTTCTTCGACCAGCGATGCCAGCATTTCACGCCATGCCGCGACCTGCATGATCGCACGGCGTTCAAGGGATCGGATCGCGGCATCAAGGCGCTGGCGTTCGGCGCTGTCAAGTTCATCGGCCTTTTCATCAAGCATATGGGCGATGATCTTGATCAGCGATCTGGCCGGTTTTTCCATCGCTTCAAGCGCGCGGTCAAGGTCGGCCGCACTGGCCAGGACTTCGTTCAAGGCCGGTTTGCAATCGGTTTCAATCGAATAGCCGCGATCCCCATCAGCGGACCGTGCCATCACCTGTGCACGCACATGGGCCAGAAATACTTCTGCCGGGCCTTTGGCATGTTGCGATCCGTCGTGAATACGGCCAAGCCATCCCTGTTCGGGAAGACATTGGGCGGCAACAATCACGGCATTGACCGCATCGCGCAATTCATCGCGATCATGGATCAGGGTTTCAAGCCGCTGTTTCAGGCCACGCGCACGCGATGATCCCTTTTGCTCGGCCCCAAGCAGCCAGCGGCGCAATTCCTGCCCTTCCTGCCCGGTCAGGTGGGATGAAAATGCCTTATCGGCTGCATCAAACAAATGATGGCCTTCGTCAAAGACGTATCGCGTCGGCATCGAGCTGTCATCAAGCCCGCCAAGAGCTGCCTGCACCATAACAAGGGCATGGTTGGCAACCACGATTTCGGCCGAACGGGCGCGACGCACGGTCTTCTCGATAAAGCATTTCGAATAATGCGGGCAGGCGGCATAGATGCATTCGCCGCGCTGATCGGCCAGCGCCCCGGTAAAGCGATTGCCCAGAAGTTCGGTCAGCCAGGCCGGGAAATCCCCACCGACCATATCGCCATCGCGCGTGGTCGATGCCCATCTGGCAATCAGGCCAAGCGGGGTGGCCTGATGGGGTTGCTGGGTCAGCGGGCGCTGGGCTTCTTCGAAGTTCAAAAGACAGAAATAGTTTTCCCGACCTTTACGCACCACGGCCTTAAGGCGCTTGTCCTTGGGGTCATCATAAAGCCGATCCAGTTCCTGATCGATCTGACGTTGCAGGTTGCGGGTATAGGTCGAAATCCACACTGCCCCGTCATTTTTCTGTGCCCAAAGCGATGCCGGTGCGACATAGCCCAGCGTCTTGCCGGTGCCTGTTCCGGCCTCGGCCAGAACGATATTGGGGGCGCCATCATGCAGGCGCGGGCCGAAGGCCGAACAGACAGACGATGCATAATCGGCCTGTTGCGGGCGTTCCTCGGCTCCTTCGCCCAGAAGTTCTTTCAGGCGCTTGCGCGCATCCTTGGGATCAACCGGATAATTGGCGGGTGGCGGTGGCGGGGCATGTTCGGCCCATTCACCAAGCTTTTTCCAGACTTTAAGCCCTTCATAAACCGCATAGCGATGCGGGCCATCCCCATCCGCACCAAGGGCGGCCAGAACCGAAACACCCCACGGCCAATGCCCGCGTGCCATCGGCCACGCGATGGATAGGGCCGGGCCGCGCTTGTTACGATGAAGGGTGGCAAGTTCCTGCAAAAGCCGTTTCATGGCTTCTGCAAGGGCCTCGGCCTGACCGATCAGGTCATCGGCGGGCTTTTGCCCGGTGGCCAGCGCAATGCCGCGCGGGGTCGGTACGCAAAACTGTGCCGGACGCACAAAGGCAAACAGTTCGAGCAAATCATGTGCGGCAAACGGATCAATTTTCAAACGCCGCGCACAGGCCGGGGTGTGGACCAGAATGGGCCGCGTTGCGCGTGCCCGCTTGGCCGCGGCCCCGTGCGGCAGTTCCTCGATCTCGCCATCGGGTGACAGAAACACAGCATGACGCAATCCAACGACCATGACAGGTGCATTGGGCGGCATGAAACGCGGCTGGGCTTCTTCGGAACGATCATCGAACATTTGGGGCACTATAAGGGCGCACGTGCAGTGGCGCTACCGGGGAAATTGACCTATCTTGGAATTTATCGAGCTTGACTGTAATCGCAAGAAGATCACACCGCATGAGTGCCCCCAACACCCGCAATCAGCATTTCTGGCGCGATCCGGCTTTGCCGTTTGTCGAATTGCGGCGTGTGGCGGACGGGCATGCGGTTTGTTACGAGCGCCACAGCCACGATACCTTTTCGATCGGCACGGTGAAGGACGGTTACAGCACCTATTGGAACCGTGGCAAAACCCATGAAACGCAAGAAGGATCGGTGGTGATCCTTAATCCCGAGGATGTTCATGGCTGCAACCCGGTCAAGGGGGCTGACTGGTGCTATGACATGCTGTTTGTTGATCCGGACTGGCTTTTGGATTTGCAGATCGAAATCGATGCCGATGCGGCCGGCAAGTTTGCGATGTTTTCCGATACGCTAAGCCATGATCCCCATCTTTATGGCGGGTTGCTTGATCTGGCCGATACGCTGGTCACTGCGGATATTGATATTCTTGGCAAGGAAACGGCACTGGTGTCGTTCTTTGGCGATCTGCATGTGCGGCTGAACCGGCGCGGGGTGTTGGACGGATCGGGCAGGGCAGGCGGGTCGGGCGGGTCGGTGCATGACCGCAAATTGATCCGGGTCGGCGATTATATCCAGACCCATTATGCCGAAACCATCAGTCTGGATGATCTTGCCGAACTGGCGGGCTATTCGCGGTCCTATCTGGTGCGGGCGTTTAAAAAGACCTTTGGCATGACCCCCTATGCCTATCTGATCAATTGCCGGGTGCAGCGCGCCCGTCATGCGCTCAGGCGCGGGGAAAAGATCGTTGATGTCGCGCTTGAAACCGGTTTTGCCGATCAGGCGCATTTTCAACGCATGTTCAAACGTCTGATGGCAACCACACCACGCCAATATGCGCGCGTGCAGGCCGCCTGATTTTCCTGATCTTCCGCCGCAATGACCCGTTGACGCGATACCCGGTCAAGCCCGGTGTGCGTTGGTGTAATCGTGTGTAATCCGATATGGCCCGGTGGTCCCGGATGAGGCCGGGGGTGGCGAGGTGGTGTCTGGGGGCCTGTCTGATGCCGGTCGTGGGGCGGCGCGGATGCGGTCAGGGTCGGGTTCAGCGTTTGGTTGGTTTTGATTTAAATCTCCTTGATCTTAATCAACCAAAACGTGTTTCATTTTAGTTATTCTATTTTAAAGAAGGGGCGAGCAGATAAATCGGGCGCGGCTTTTGGCATGGATCGGGGTGCCAAAAACCAGCCGCGCCGAAAAGGAGACCGTTTGGAATGATTTCCTGTGTCAGGGCCGGTTTTGGTCTTCAGTCCTTGTTGCTGGTGGTTGCAACGATCAGCATTTTAGCAGGCCCGTCGCGGCATGCCATGGCCGAGCGGGTGTTTGCCCTGATCACCAAGAATGTCGGTGATCCCAATTTCATCGAGGCCTGGCGCGGATGCAATGATGCTGCGCGCATCAAGGGGGATCGGTGTGTGCATCTGGGCGGTGACAATCTGGGATATTTCAGGGCCCAGAACCGCGCGATCGAAGATGCGGTTGGCGAAGGTTATAGCGGGGTTGCCATTTCGGTCACCAAATCGGAATTCATTGCAGAAAACGGTTTGCCCAAGCTGATTGAAACCGGTGTGCCGGTCATTACGTTTGATTCCGATCTGATTGCGCCGTTTCACCATCTCAGACAGGCTTTTATCGGTGTGGAAAACCACCTGATCGGGCGGATGCTTGCCCGTGAATTGCAAAACCGCCTGCCATTTGGCGGGAATGTCTGTTTGATGAGTGCCGGGCCCTATGACCCCAATCTGAATGAACGGATCAACGGGTTTCGAAGCGAAATCAGAAAGACGTCCGGTCTGGGCAGTCAGCCGCCGTTAAATGGCAGTGGCGGCTGGTTCGAAAGCCCGCGCTGTCCGTGGTTCAACAAGGACAATCTTGATCTGGCGATGACGCAGTTCCGCCAAAGCATGCTGGATGACAGGCTTGATGCCTTTATCACGGTCGGGTCATGGCCGTTGCATGATCCGCAGCGATATGTGCAGACCTTTCGCAATTTGCCGGCAGACGCACGCCAGAACCGGCCGTTGATCCTGATTGGCGGGACAGGCGCGCCAACACCCGAACATGTGTCGATCCTGCGCGATAAAATGGTCGACGGGCTGGTGGCGATTGATTTCTATAACCTTGGCAATGTTGTCTATCACTATCTGGTGTCGCTAACCCAGGACAAGGTGCTGGGCGATCTGCCGATTGTTCAGCCGCACTTTATCGGGGAGGATGCCTACAGCAACAAGGACGACACCCAGTAATCGCACGGTCGGCTTATAGTGTCAGATAGATCGCACTCGCCGCCAGCAGGGCCGCCATGATGCGGTTAAACAGGCGGATGCGGGCAGGATCCCCCAAAAAGCGCGATAAAAACGCCCCGGCATAGGCCCAGCAGGCAACAGAAGCAAAACAGATCACGAAATAGATCGCGCTAAATTCCCAGATCAGGGTCGGCGCACCGGACGCGGCATAGGCGCCCATCCCGGCGATTGATGCCAGCCACGCCTTGGGGTTAAGCCATTGCATCACCGCGCCGGTCATGACCGACGGACCCGTGCCGGCATCGGATTTTCCCAACTCGCCATTTGATGAAAACAGCTTCCAGGCCATGAACAGCAAGAAGGCAACACCGGCCCACTGAATGATCGTGGTCAGCTGCGGAAAGGTTTCAAGCAACTGATGCAGGCCAAGCCCGATCAAAAGCAGCAAAAGGCAAAAGCCCGCCGTTGCCCCGAAGACAAGACGAAGCGAAGGGCGAAACCCGTACTGGACGCCGGAACTCAGCACCAGAATATTGACCGGGCCCGGCGTGATCGAGGCGGCAAGCGCGAAACTTGCCATGGAAAGATAAAGGCTGAGGGTGGCGGTCATCGGATGTTTCCTGCTGGCTGGTGTCCGCTTTGTGGGGCCGGAGCGGTTAAACTGTTGCAGGCAGGATGAGGCCGTTTTGCCGTGATTTATTGAACGATATTGCCCTGTCGGGAATTTTGCCCCGGCCGACGCAGTGCCCAAGCGGATTGCCAGTGCCTATTGCCCGTGACGATTGCTCATGCCGATTACCCAAGCGGATTTCTCAAGCCGGTGGCCCCAGCCGATGGTCCGCATCAATGCAGGGTATGAGGTGATGGCATTATGACAGCATCGAAGCCAGTGCCGATGCCCCACCGGCAATCATGGCATAGCGCGCGGCCTTGCCAATGGTGACCAGGATCAGAAACGGGATGAAACGGACCCGCATCACCCCGGCAAACAGGGTCAGCGGATCGCCAATGATCGGAAGCCAGGCCAGAAGCAGCGACCACAGCCCGTATTTCGAAAACCATCGTGCCGCACGATCAAGTGCCGCGCCCGATACCGGGAACCAGCGACGATCGCGAAACCGGTCGATATAAAGGCCAAACGCCCAGTTGATGATCGATCCGATGACATTGCCCGCAGTCGCAATCATGACAAGCAGCCAGACCGCGTGATCACCCTTGGCGACAAGGGCGCCCAATGCCGCCTCGGACGTGCCGGGCAGGATGGTGGCCGAGGTCAGGGCAGAAAAGAATAACCCGGCAAAAAGGGCGATATCGGTTGTCATCGCACCGGATTAGCCTGCTTTTGCGGCGCGGTCCAGCATCGAAGACATAAAAAAGCCCGGCGCATTGACGCCGGGCTTTGGTCGGTCCACCCCCAGAAGCGATAATCTGAAAAACAGATTAGGCCGCAGGACCGATAGCGCGATCATTTGGTGCCAGCTGAACCCCATAACGGATGGCTGCGATCAGGCTTTCGTAACGGGCGATGCCCTTGCCGGCGATGTCGAATGCGGTGCCGTGATCGACCGACGTGCGGATAATTCCGCCCTTAAGACCGACGGTGATGTTCACACCTTCGTCAATCGACTGCACCTTGACCGGGCCGTGGCCCTGATCGTGATAGCAGGCCACCACGACGTCAAAATCACCGCGTGTCGCACGGTAAAACAGGGTATCGGCCGGAAGCGGGCCCTGAACATCAATGCCTTCCTTTTGGGCGCGTTCGATGCCGGGGATGAGTTTTTCCTCTTCCTCGCCCTCGCCAAACAGGCCGTTTTCACCGGCATGCGGGTTGATGCCGCAAACGGCAATGCGCGGCGATGTCTGACCGGCCTTGGACAGGGTGTCATGAGCCAGCCGGATCACCTGATAGGTCCGTTCCGGGTTGATGCGGCGGATGGCTTCGATCAGACCAACATGGGTGGTCAGATGAATGACCTTCATCTTTGGGGTCGCCAGCATCATCGAATAGCTTTCGGTCCCGGTCAGTTCCGCGAGGATTTCGGTATGGCCGGGGAAGATATGGCCACCGGCATGCAGGGCTTCCTTGTTGAGCGGAGCGGTGACAATTGCTGCCACGCGCTCTGCCTTGGCCATATCGATGGCGGCACTCAGATATTCGAAGGCGGCATGACCGGCCTTGGCATTGACTTCGCCAAACGGAAGATCGGCAAGATCAAAGCCCGGATCGGCACAAAGAACGGTGCCCAATTCCGGTTCTTGCGGAACCGGATCGGTTGGCAGGAACGTCTTGATGTCGAATTTTGCACCGACGATATCGCGGGCGACGGCCAGTTTGCCGGCATCGCCAATAACGATCGGGCGGGCCATTTCGTAAGTTTGCGGATCGGCAACGGTGCGTGCAACGATTTCCGGACCTACACCGCAAACATCGCCCATGGTGATTGCTACGATCGGTTTCATGTTTTTACCTTCTTTTATCTGCGTGCCGGGTGATCAGGCGGTGGTTTCGCCCGACCCGGTTGTGGTTTCTGCCTGCTGGTCGGTCATCCCGGTCAAGTCGGTGCGGCGAACAAGGAACGAGATATAGATCGGCAGCAAAATGGCCGTTGTCACGGTTGAGGCCGCGACCTGGACGGTTGCAAGATCGGCCAGCTGACCAAACAGCGGGTTGGCCGCAGCAATCGCCATCGGTGTGGCAACAGCGTTACCGGCGGTCGATCCTTCGGACGCGCCGACAATCGGGTTCCATTTCATGACACGGAACACGATATAGCCCGCAGTACCGGTGACAAAGACCGTCAGGATGCCGATCAGAATACCGGCAAGGCCGCCTTCGATGATGGCCTGGAAATTGATGCCCATGCCAAGGGCAAAGGCAAAGAACGGGATCAGCATGTCGCTGCCCTTGGCAAGGAATGCGCGCAGCTCATGATCAAGGTTGCCAAGCACCATGCCAACAACAATCGGCAGCAACACGGCAATAAACGAAATGATCGAGAAGAAGCCTTCGACAAAGCCCATCGCACCAAAGACCGTCAGCGCGATCATGGTCAGGAAAGGACCGTCATTCAGAGCAAGGATCGAATAGGCAGCCTTGTCATCGGCGCGTCCGTACTGACCGACAATCGCGACATAAAGTCCGCCGTTCGAGTTGGTCATTGCCGCGATGATGGCAATCGGCACCATGCCAAAGAACAGACCGCCACTATCGGCCATGGCATAGGCCAGAAGACCGACCGCAGCACCGGCAATCCATTTGACAACCAGAAGGGTCGCGCCCTTGGCCGCAGCCGTTCCGACATTTGACAGGGTGATCTGTGCACCGGCACAGAGCAGGAAGAGTGCGATCAGTGCACCCGCGCTATTGACGAAAAGGGCTTCGGTGAAATTGCCGATGCGCAGCAAGTCCGGCGCAAAGGTATTGATGGTCGCGCCAAGCAAAAGCGGGACAATCATCATGCCGCCAGGAATGCGTTCGAGTGTGTGTTTGATTTTCATGGGTTCCTCCCGAAGGACCGCTGTGGGGAAATTAATTTCCCGATTGATTTTGATTGATCGTGGGAGAAATTGACACTAAATGGAATTTATTGGAAGAAAATATTCATAAAAATATCCAAAATTTGTATCCGTTGGGTGATTTTGGTAGATATTGGCTCGTCTTGGCGTGCGGAGATGTGCTAACACAAAGAAAAAACCAAGGAGGCGTTCATGTTGCCAGCCAAGCGACGTGCCAGAATTATCGAATTCCTGCGCCGGGAGGAAATGGCGTCACTCAAGGAACTGGCCGAACGGCTGGACATGTCGGTGTCCACGATCCGGCGCGATGTTGAATATCTGTGTTCCACCGGGCATCTGACACGCACCCATGGCGGGGCGATGATGAATGTCAGCGACCGCAAGGGGTTCGAACCCGAAGCCGCGATTTCATCCGAACTGGAAAGGGATGCCAAGAACCGCATCGGCCAACGCGCGGCTGCACTTATTCAGCCCGGTCAGACCGTTTTGGTAGATAGTGGAACAACCACCCTTGCCGCGGCACATGCCATGGTCGAACGCGATGTGCCTTTCACCGCCTTTACAAACGATCTTTCGATTGCGTCGGTTTTTTCCCAAAGCAACACGATCAATACCTTTGTCGCGGGTGGAAATGTGCGCCCCGGGTCATCGACATTGCTGGGGGCGTCGGCCGTGCGCATGATCGAACAGCTTCGCGCCGATGTCGCGATCATCGGGGCCCATGCGGTTTCAAACGATGGTCTTTCGGACAGTTCAATCGAATTGTGCGAAGTCAAACGCGCAATTATTTCGGCGGCGGAATTCGTGGTTCTGCTGGTCGACAGCAGCAAGTTTTTCAGCCGCAGCTTCAGTCTGTTTGGCGGTCTTGAGGAAATCGGACTGATCATTACCGATGACCGGATCAGCCCGGACATGCTCAAGGAACTGAAACAAAGAAACATACCGGTCGAAACGGTATCGCAAGAGGTGCCCAATGAGTGACGTGCGTATTCTGGCCGATGATTTGACCGGTGCACTTGATGCCGCAGCCCCGTTTGCATCGCCTGATGCGCCGGTGCGCCTGATTTTGTCGGATGGCGGAATGCTTGGCGCCAAGGTGACGATCAGCAGCGAAAGCCGCGATCTGCCCGAAGATCAAAGCCGGGCCGCGGTCGGGCGGGCCTTTCAGTTGCTTGGCGATGGCGGGGATAATGTGAACCGCACGGGGCAGGATCGGGCCCTGTGGTTTAAAAAGGTCGACAGTGTCCTGCGCGGCAATTCGATCCTTGAAACCATCGAGATGATGCGATGCGGGGCGTTTTCGACCTGTATCTTTGCACCGGCCTTTCCCGAAATGGGCCGCCGGACACGCGATGGCATGCATGAAGTGCGGTCCGGCAATGACTGGGAACCGGCATCGGTCCATGATTTGCGCCAGGCGTTTGCCGATTTTGGTGTCGAAGCACAGATATTTTCACCCGAGAGCCCGGTCAAAGGCGTTGTGATCGGCAATGCGGTGACGCAAGCAGATCTTGATGTGCTGGTGGCGCGCTGTCGCGATGTGCCCGACATCCTGTGGGCGGGAAGTCGCGGACTTGCACAGGCACTGACCCCGGAATTCACAAGCCGCCCGCAACCGCGGTTATCCGTCATTGTGGCGGGTACGGCCCATCCGGTGACCCGAAAACAGATTGCAAATGCCGTGCGTCACGGTCTTGGATCCGTCGCGAACGGGCCGGTCCTGCTTGATCCGGTGCCGACGGCAAAAAACGCCGAGGAAACAGTCGCCGCACTGATGGAAGAAGTCCCGAAACTTTCGGTGCATCCGGGAACTGGTCTTATGGTGATTGGCGGGGATACATTGTCGGCCATTCTTGCGGCCAGCGGCGCCCAATCGATGGAATGTTTTGGCGAAGTCGGGCCGGGATTGCCGGTGTCGCGCATTCTGGGCGGACAGTTTGACGGTGTCGATATCGTGACGAAATCCGGTGGATTTGGCGACGAAGCCTTGATCGAACGCATGATCGCCTGAGTACGCCATAAAAAAGGCCCGGTGCGGGGGACACCGGGCCTTGCAACGCCGATCAGCTTTCGGGGGGAGTGCCGATCAGCAGGGGGGAGCCTTGTGATCAGGCAATGACCGATTTGACATCGACATTGCCGCGCGTTGCATTCGAATACGGGCAGATCTTGTGGGCTTCTTCGACCAGTTTTTCGGCCTCGGCCTTATCAAGGCCCGGAAGCGAGACGGTCAGGGTGACGGCAAGGCCAAAGCCGCCGGCCGAACGCGGACCGATCCCGACATCGGCGGTTACCGAAACATCGGCCGGGATTTTCGGGCCGCCCTGGGAAGATACAAATTTCATCGCACCGATGAAGCAGGCCGAGTACCCCATGGCAAACAGCTGTTCGGGGTTGTTGCCGTCGCCACCCGCACCGCCAAGTTCCTTGGGCGTGGTCAGCTTGACATCAAGCGAGCCATCAGCCGTTTTGGCGCGACCATCGCGGCCACCGGTTGCAGAAGCTTGTGCGGTGTATTTGACATCTACAGACATGGTTTTCATCCTTTGTTTGAACCGTGTTTCAGTTCTGGTTGACGACCCGGCTGTCCATCGCATCTTCTTGCATATGTCGCCGGGGGTGGGCAGGCGCAACCGCGCCTACCCGAAAGAGAGTGTGAAGGTTTCGTGTCAGACCGGGTGATCAGTTGCCATGAAGGGCCGTGTGCAGGTACTGGGCTGCCTGGGCAATCGCGCCTTTGGCGGCCGGGGTATCGGCAAGGGCATTAAGCATGACAAAATCATGGATCGTTCCGTTATATCGGGTGACCGTGACATCGACGCCAGCCTGGGACAGTTTGCGAGCATAGGCTTCACCTTCGTCACGCAGCACGTCATTTTCAGCCGTAATCACAAGAGCAGGTGCCTGTCCGGAAAGCTGTTCGGCGCTGGCATGGATCGGGGTTATTTTCGGGTCCTTACGATCAACGCCTTCAGGCAGGTACTGGTTCCAGAACCATTCCATTGCCGGTTTGGTCAACCATGGGCCATTGGCAAAGGCACGATAGGAGCCATTGTCAAAATCGGCATCGGTCACCGGATAGAACAGGACCTGGGCGGTGATGGCCGGACCTTTGCGTTCCTGGGCCAGAAGCGAGACCACCGCGGTCATGTTGCCCCCGACACTGTCACCGGCAATCGCAAGGCGGGTCGGATCGATATTAAGCTGTTCACCATGTTCGGCGACATATTTGGTCACGGCGTAATCCTGTTCGATGGCGATCGGATAACGCTGTTCGGGTGAACGTTCGTAATCGACAAAGACCAGGGCGGCATTGGCGCGCACGGCCAGTTCACGGACCAGGCGGTCATGGGTGCCGGTATCGCCCATCACCCAGCCAGCGCCGTGGAAATAGACAATTGCAGGCAGGCGATCCTGATTTCCGGCCGGGCGGATGATGCGGACTTTTGTCTGGCCGGTAGGACCGACGCCAAAGACGGTATCGGTAATATCGACGGCCGGTTTGGCAATTTTGCCGGACTGGGCACCGGACAGAACATTGCGGGCCTCGGTCGGGGTCAGGGTATAGATCGCCGGGCCGCCCGATGCTTCCAGGGCATTGATGAAGTTCCGGGTGGTCGGTTCAAGAACCGGTTCAGCAAAAGCAGCAGAAGAGGCAATCGCGGTCGAAAAGGCCAGTGCGGCAGATACTGCGGCGGTGGCAATTTTTGATTTCAATGGGCTCATGGGTCTGTTCCTTTGATCGGCCCGGTAGCGGGCGCTGTGTGTCTGTGTGGAATTATGTATCGCACACAATTTAATCGCGCACGATATAAAAAATGAAATAGCAGGCATGCAAATGAATCGCTTGTAATTAAATCGTGAACGATATAAATTATCGGGCTTTGTGTTTCAAGCCGATCCAGATTGCACCGAAGGTTTCGTGAAGCAAACGGCAGAAAGCTTAAGAAAAAAGCAGAAAAACCCGCAGGAAACCGGCAGGAAAGCCGAAAGTGATCCTGTGACGTCGCCCAAAGGTCGGGCCGCGGGTTTGACCATAACCGCCGCCCGCTATATGTCAGGGCACCATATATATAGATGTCAGGACACCGTGTGGTGATCTGACAAAGACGCGATGCCCGACAGTTTCAGACAGGATGAACCGATGAAAGACACGTCCAAGGAAGACTTTTTGCAGCTTGAAAAGTTTCTGTGCTTTTCGGTTTATTCGGCAAGCCATGCCTTTAACCGGATCTATAAGCCGCTGCTTGACCAGATTGGCCTGACCTATCCGCAATATCTGGTGATGGTCAGCCTGTGGCAGGAAGACGACCAGTCGGTTCGCAGCATCGGTGAAAAGATGTATCTGGAATCCAGCACCCTGACACCGTTGCTTAAGCGGCTCGAAGCCAATGGTCTGGTCATGCGCAACCGTGATCCCAATGATGAACGGTCTGTGCGCATCCGCCTGACAGAACAAGGCAAGGCATTGCGCGAAAAGGCCGAAGAAATTCCGACCTGCATTCTTGAGGCCACCGGCCTTGATATTGAAACTGCCAAGCGCCTTAATCGCGACTTGCGGGCATTGCGCGATCAGATCGAAAAACCGCGCCGCGCCTGATCATCTGGTCTGCGCAAGTGTCGGCACACCAAAACGGGGCGGTCATATGACCGCCCCGTTTCGCCACCACTCCCAATTCATTTTATGATTATGCAGCCTGTTTGTTGTGTGTGGTGAGTGTATCGATATGGGCGCGCATCACTGCAAGATGGTCACCATCAAGCGGGAATTGCAGGATGCTGTGTCCGTCTTCATGGCGGGCAACACGGGCATTGATCGGCTGATTGATGCCATCAATCACCAGTTCGACCACTTCGCCCGGACGCAGATCCGGTGACGGCGAAATCCGGACATGGGCACAGGAAATTTCCGAAAGGGTGATATTCATCGCCTGTTCGCCAAAGGTAATCCTGCCGCCGACATTAATGTCATGGACGCTGTAGGTGTCGTCATGAATGTCGGAATTCTGTACCGCAGCCAGGAAAATATCGACCTCGCGGCTCAGAAGGGCGGCTTCTTTGGCGGTGGTTTCTGCAACGGTGTGGACTTCGGATGCATTGCCGCTGACATCTTCGACCTGACCGCGGATTTCACCCATATTGCCGGCCACCCGTGTCGCGCTTTCCGATACAAAAGTCACGTTGCGCGAAATTTCGCGGGTTGCGGCATTTTGCTGTTCGACGGCCCCGGCGATCCCGGTGACATATTCATCGATGCTTTCGATCACGGCGGCAACATCGCCAATCGCACGGGCCGAACGGTCGGCGACTTCCTGAATGCGGGTGATGCGCTGGGCGATTTCATCGGTGGCGTTTGATGTTTGTTTGGCAAGGGTTTTGACCTCGCCTGCGACGACGGCAAAGCCTTTGCCCATTTCACCGGCACGGGCGGCTTCGATGGTGGCGTTGAGTGACAGCATGCTGGTCTGTTGCGCGATCGAGGTGATCAGGCTGACCACTTCGCCGATTTCGCTCGCCACTTCCTGAAGGTTCTTCATTTCTTCGCGCGAGACTTCGGAATGGCGCACGGCATCACGCGACACATCGGTAAAGTTCGAAACATGGTTCGAAATTTCTTCGATTGATGCCACCATTTCCTCGACCGCGGAGCTTAGCGAACTTGCATTGCCCGACGATTGTTCGGCTTCGGTGGCGACCGTCAGGGCCAGGTCATAGGTCCGGCCCGAATTGTCACGCACACCGCTTGCACGGTTTACCATGCTTTCGGAACTGTTGAGGATACGGCCGAAAACCGCACCGATCGAGGACCCGAACACGCTGACCAGATGGTTGCGTTCATCCTGGCGGCGCATTTGAAGAGCATCGATTTTCTTTTGTTCTTCTTCAAGTTCGCGGGCGCGGATCATGTTGGCCTGGAACACTTTCATCGCATCGCCGATATCGGCAACCTCGTCGCGATACTTGCTGGCCGGGATCGGGGTATCGAGTTTGCCATCAGCCAGCGCACCAAGTGCCGACGTCAGGTTCTTCATCGGGCCGGAAATGCTGCGTCCCAGCAGAACCGACAAGATGATGGCAAGCACGGTCGCCGCACTTGAAAGGATGGCGATCATTGTCTGACCGCGAATTTCATCCTGAAGGGCAACTTCCATCGAGGCACGGGTAAAGGCGGAAACTTCCGAAAGAAGGGCTTCGACTTCGTGATCAAGGACGCTTTGTTCTTCCTCGACCTTGATGACGGCCTGCTCGAACGTGGCGGCGTCATAATTGCCGGTGGTGACCTGATCAAAGATTTCCTCGATATGAAGTTCATAATCGAGATGTTCTTTTTCGATCCGTTCAAGCGCGATCAGGACTTTTTCAAATTCCGTGCGCGCCGCATCACTGAGATCACCGGCCAGAAAATCCTTGACCATCTGATGGGCGGTGGCGATTTCGTCGTCGGTCAGGTGGGCGACTTCGGTGAAATGCGCGCGCACGGACTCAAAGGTTTCGCTTTTGTCATGGGCGGAAATATTGGCGATCCGCAATGCCTTTTCCATCAGGATGGCCTGTTCAAGCTGATGCTGCGTGATTTTTTCCAGAATACCATTCAGCGGCAGGTCGCGATGGGCGACTTCTTCGAGCTCATGCCCGATAACCGACATGGTGTAGACACCCACGGCACCCAGAATGCCGATGAACACGACCAGCATTCCAACCAGACTGTAAAGCCGGTGCGAAATACGTAAATTCTTGAAAACGCTTGGCATTGACCTTTATCCCCGATGTAGTTCTATCTGTAAAAGTATAGGAAACTACCCATAGGTATATAATACCATAGGATAGTAATATACCCTCATATGGGGAGGTATTTGTCCGCACTCATACAACCACGCACCGCCATCGCGCGGCACACGGGCGTTTCAGGGGTATTTCAGGCGTTTTTTTGGGGTGTTTTTTCAGGCTTATTTTTTTTAACCGGCTGTATGTCGCGCCATCAGGCGCGCTTTTTGCGGTCCAGATGATAGGTCAGCGCCCATCCCAAAAGGGTTCTGATCGCATTTTCAGGAAGCGGCTGATCAAGGGAGAAGATGACCGCGCGATTGCCCGAACAGGTCAGTTCGGGGTGCAAAAGGCTGCGGGCGCGGTCAATCAGGTCGGTTTTGCAATCCAGGAAGATCATCACCTGATCGGGTGTCTTTTCCTTCCAGTCGGCACGAATGGTGGTGCCCGATCCCGATATCGGGCGCCAGGCCGGTTCTCCCCATTTCAGGCTTTCCTCAATCGCACCAACCCCGTCCAGCCCGGCAGCCAGATCATGGATCATGTCGCGGATCCGGCTGATCTTTTCGCGGGCCGGGTCGGGGAAATGCGCGATTTTTGCCGTTATGGCGGGCGATTTTTGGTCAATGCCCATCACATGCCAGCAGCCATGGTCAGATTGCCAAATGTCTGAACCAGCAACCAGATACCGCAAATCACCATGGTGGCATGTTGCATCACCATGGCCGGCGGGATCAGCCGTTTGCTTGACCAGTTCAGGGTCCCGATTGCATGCATGATGCGCGCGGCAATCAGAATGATCGCAACCACCCAGATAATGTCAGACGTTGCCAGAACGGCCTCAAGCGCAAGCACAAGCAAGGTGCAAAGCGGTGCATTTTCAATGAAATTGCCATGGGCACGAATGCGCCGGCGCAGGATGCGGTCATCACCATCACCGGTCGCGATCCCCAGATCACGGCGGCGCAGCGACACAAACAAACTCAGCCCCGTAAGCATCAGGGCAAAAATCGCAACGGTACAGACGGTCACAGGAAGGGGCAGCATTGGCAAATTCCTTGTCTGATGGCACAGGATGCAAAGATCACGTCCCATACAACCATGCATTCGGGTTGCTATCAACAAAATGCCGGTATCGGGACGCTGGCCACCCCGAAAAGATCGGGGCTTTGCAATGATCTATCGGGAATGTACGGCAATTATCGGGCAGGCTTGGCAAAGCCGGGCCGATGTGGCTGTAGCGCCCGGGCCCGGCGGGGCCGGTGCGGGGCAGGGACGGGGCAAACGGGTTTGCATGAGGTCGCAGGCATGACGAATTCCGCGATTATTTGGCAGCCATGCGCAACAGATGCTTGATCTTGGGCGGTGGTGAGGTATAGCTTCGCGCACGCACGCGATCCGGGTGATCTGCCGTGCATTGGTTTTCCACGTTAATTTAACGATCCAACTGACAAACAAGGTTTCAAAAATGACAGCCGATCTTCGAGATGCCGCACTTAACAGCAACGTCTGGGCTTTTCAGGAAGCCAGCAAGCTGGTCAAGCGGTATAAACAGAAGGCGCCTGAAAAGGGCTATGTCCTTTTTGAAACCGGTTATGGTCCGTCGGGTTTGCCCCATATCGGCACCTTTGGCGAAGTCGCGCGCACAAGCTATGTCCGCCGCGCGTTTGAAACCATGTGCGATATCCCGACCAAGCTTTTCTGCTTTTCCGATGATATGGATGGCCTGCGCAAGGTGCCCGACAATATCCCGAACAAGGACATGGTCGCCCAGCATCTTGGCAAGGCGCTGACATCCGTTCCTGACCCGTTTGGCACCCATGAAAGCTTTGCCCATCATAACAACGCCAAACTGCGTGAATTCCTTGACGGTTTCGGGTTTGAATATGAATTCAAATCTTCGACCGAATGCTATCGTTCGGGCATGTTTGATGATGCGTTGCTGCGCGTTCTGGAACGCTATGACGCGATCCAGAAAATCATGCTGCCGACCCTTGGCGAAGAACGCCGTGCGACCTATAGCCCGTTCATGCCGGTCGAACAGGACACCAACAAGGTCCTGATGGCCAAGGTCACCGAGCTGAAACCCGAAAGCGGCACCATCGTTTACGAACATCCCGAAACCGGCAAGCTGGTCGAAACCCCGGTTACCGGCGGTCATTGCAAATTGCAGTGGAAGCCCGACTGGGCGATGCGCTGGTATGCGCTGGGTGTGGATTACGAAATGGCCGGCAAGGACCTTATTCCGTCGGTCGAACTTGGCAACAAGATCGTCAAGGCGCTTGGCGGTACCCCGCCGGAAGGCTTCAATTACGAGCTGTTCCTCGATGAAAACGCCCAGAAGATTTCCAAGTCCAAGGGCAATGGCCTGTCGGTTGAAGAATGGCTGACCTATGCGCCGGAAGACAGTCTGTCGCTGTTCATGTTCCAGAAGCCGAAAACCGCAAAGCGTCTTTATTTCGATGTCATCCCGAAAACCGTGGATGAATATCTGACCTTTGCCGAAAAGCTCAAAACTGAAACCGATCCGGCCAAAATCCTTCAGAACCCGGCCTGGCACATCCATGCCGGTACGGCCCCGGATCGCGACATTCCGCTGTCGTTTGGCATTTTGCTGAACCTGGTTTCGGTGTGTAACACCGATGACCGTGATCTGCTGTGGAAGTTCATTTCGCGCTATGCCACCGGTGCAACCCCGCAAAGTGCGCCGTATCTCGACAAGCTGGTCGGCTATGCGATCAACTATTATCGTGACTTCGTCAAACCGACGAAGAAATACCGTCCTGCTACCGAGGCCGAGCAAGCAGCCCTTCGCGATCTGCGCGATGCGCTGTCGAAAATCGAACCGGGCACCGATCCGTCAGACATCCAGACCGAAGTCTTCACGGTTGGCAAAAACCACAATTACGAGAACCTGCGTGACTGGTTCAAAACGCTTTATGAAATCCTGCTGGGTCAGGAACAGGGCCCGCGCATGGGCTCCTTCATTGCCCTGTATGGTCTTGAAGAAAGCGTTGCCCTGATCGACCGTGCATTGGCCGGTGAAGATCTGGGGGCCTGATTTCAGGCCGACCCGTTACCAAGCATGACAAGGGCCCGCATCGTTGTGATGCGGGCCTTTTTGTTTCGGGGCGCTGGTTTGTCGCTTGTTAGATGCTACCTGCCGCCGGTTGCGTTCAGGTTGGCTGTCAACACCGGGCGAATTCGGCGATCAGTTCATTGGTTTCCGGTCTTGATATCTGATGGCGATAGCGCAGGGCGACCACATCGCGCGTGATTTCCATATCGCGGATCGGCAAGGATACCAGACCGTCCCCCGCCGGAATTGCCGTTGCCGGCAGGATCACGGCCCCGGATCCCTGACGCGCCAGTTCAATCAGCCAATCCACCCGATTGGAACGATAGGCCGCATACAGCACATGCCCCTGATCGGCACAGGCGGCATGAAGGGTATCGCGCATTTCGCAATTGGGCCGGTCCAGCATGTTGATACTGGCAAGATCGCCAAGTGAAACGCCATCGCACCGGGCAAGCGGATGATGGGGGGCGACGACAAGTTTATAGTCCTCACGATAGAGACTATCTATGCGATACAGCGTCGGACTGGCCGGTTGGGCGGTGATGACAATGTCAAAATCACCATCACGCAGCCCGGAAAACAACCCGTCAGCCGGTGCGATGATCAGTTCGATTTCGGCCTGTGGGATGCGCGTTCTGAACCGTTCGACCGCCCTGGAAACCCTGTTATGACCAATGGTCTCGCCGATGCCGATGCTGATCGGGACCCTGTCTAATCGGGTATGGCGGATGGCGTCGGCCTTGGCTTCGATCGTTTCGGCAAGAACCCGGGTCAGGCGCGGTTTGACCAGTTTGCCAAGCGGTGTCAGACGGCACCCGGCCCGATCGCGGATAAACAGGGGGCCGCCCAATTCATCTTCAAGCTTTTTGATCGCAGTGGTCAGGGACGGTTGCGACACGTTCGATGCATTTGCCGCATGGGTGAAGTTGCGATGTTCGCATACCGCCAGAAAATAGCGGATCTGGTTCATCTCCATGACAGTCTCCCGATTTTGTCACCTTTGACAGGGTCTTCCGATCAATAACCATAGTCAATGGCTATCGTAAAATAGGGCATCGGAATTGGCGCAAACCCGGCACGTCATGGGACAAGTGTGGCACGGGATATGCCCCGGTTAACCACCAATATTCAGGAGATCTGACCATGAAAGCTGCCATCCTTCCAATCGTTTCGGCTTTGGCCTTTGTTGTGGCCGGCATGCCGGTTCGGGCACAGGAAAATGCCGCCGATCACCGTACCGCCAGCTTTATCGAAATGCCGGCCGCACCCGGTCAGGCCGATGCCTTTGCCGAATTTCTGGCCGATGCCGCGCCACTGGTGAAACAGAGCGAACCGGGAACCGCCCTTTGGTTTGCGCTTAAGGCGCAAGACACGCCGCAAGACAAGTCACAGGACAAGCCACAAGACAGGCTGGCAATCTTTGATGTCTTTGTTGATGCATCGGCGCGCGATGCGCATTTTGCCGGTGCTGTGGCCGCGGCGCTCAAAGACAATGCTGACAATCTGGTTGCCGGTGGCTGGGATCGCGGGGTTGTTGCCAATATCCGCAATGCCGACGTGCTTTCGACCAAGGATGCCACCGATCTTTACAGCGCAAAAACCGCAACATTCATCATGATCGAGGCCGCACCGGGGCAAAGTGGCCAGCTGGCGGCCCTGTTGCGCGCGGCCGGGCCAATTGTTGCCAAAACCGAACCGGGCACCTTGTTCTGGGCGGGGTTGCAGATCGACAAGACGACCTTTGCCATCTTTGACATTTTCGCCGATGAGGCTGGTCGCGCGGCGCATTTTGACGGGCAGGTCGCGGGACTGTTGATGGAAAAGTCGGGCGATCTTGTCCGGGGTGGCTGGACCGACGGGGTTGTCGCCAATGTCCGGAATTATGACATCCTGGCGATCAAGTGATGCCGCTTTGCCAACCGGGATCACGATATGCCAGATAACAAAGGCCCGCTTCATGATGAGGCGGGCCTTTGGTTTGCAATGCCTAACTTGGCGGAAGATAGCGCCGCCAGGCATGGGTTTCGAACGGGGCAAGAATGGTCTGACGGGCTTTTTGCCAGCCAACGCCAAATGCCATGACCAGCCCGCCAATGATAAAGCAGACCAGAACAATGGTGATCGACGGATCGATGGAAACGCCTTCGAACCCGGATTGCAGCAAATAGCCGACATAGATCAGTGCGCTGATGATCGGGGACCGGCGATCAACAATCAGCGAAAACAGCATGGCAAGAACAATGACCGGCACCATCACCCAGGGCGACGCGTCAAAGGCAATGGCGACCGAATGGATGGTCATCGGTGCGCCCATGACATAAAGCCAGAATGCACATTCCGCCCAGCCATTGATGCGATCGGGATCGCGACTGTCGATGAAAACCCCAAGCCCCAAAAGCAAAAGTCCGGTTGCGGTGATCAGGTAATGCAAATAGCTGCTGATGGCCGGGCCGATGGCGGCGGTCAATGCCGACCACAGGACGCCAAGGATGCCTGCGGCAATCAGCGCAAAGGAAACCGGCAACCGGTAACGCAGGAAAAAGCCGACCTGAAAGGCAAAGCCGATCACCGAAACCACAACAAGCACATTGCTCGACCGTTTGCCGAAATCAACGACATCATCCAGCCCCGACATTTGATCGGGCGTGCTGGTCAGCGACATATAGATCGCAACCGCATAGAGCATGATGGTCACGCCAAGCGATGCCATGATCGCAATCGATGGCAATGCCGCCTTGAGCTTGCCGGCGATATATTCCGCCAGCACCACATAACCGGCAATCGCGACAAGCGGTGCCACCCAGAATGCCGGACTTGCGGCAAGCATGCCCCAAAGAATGAACCAGCCAATGCTGAGTGCGACGACGCCAAGGGCGATGAAAATGTCATTCATTCCGCGAAACAGGGTGAATTTCTCGGTCTCGGCGGCTTCGTGCGATTGCGCGATCAGGAAGCTTTCCAGTCTGGCAAAGGATTCTTCGCTGATGACGCCAGCCGCGATGGCGTTCCTGATTTCAGCGATGGAAAATTGTCGGTTTTTCATGGGGCGCGTGGTTCCGTTGGTTTTTAATGTCCGGACGCCTTGTTGATAGCGCCCAATGCCGACGGGATCAATTTTTACGAAATATCAGAAAAATCGCAATTTCACGTGATGCGGTTCCGCTGTGGTTGCGGTGCGGCTTTGCCACAACGCCGGGTGGGGCCTGGTTTCCAAAGCGTCGCGGATGGCACATTGTCGCCAGGGTGTCGTCTCCGGGATGTTCTTTTAGGCGCATCGTTTCCAGAACACCGTTTCCGGAACGCCGTGTTTGGAACATCGTTTTTTGGCATCGTTTTTTTTGGCATCGTCTTTGAGGCCGTTTGGGGAGCGCGTCATCGACCAATCCCCCTGCGTCGCGCAACCGGATGGTCGGCATTGACGATTTTTTATTGATTTCGTGTATAAGTCAGTTAACTGACTTTAATGGGACTGAATTGATGGCAGGCAAACTGACTTCCGGGGAAAAGCGCCAGAAACTGGCGCGTGCGGCGATGAATGTGATCTGGCGTGACGGGTATCATGCCGCCACCATCCAGGCCGTCGCTGACGAGGCGGGCCTGCCGGCCGGGGGCGTGTTTTATCGTTTTCCCAAAAAGCACGATCTTGCCCAGGCCGCCCTTGAAACCATGGAAAACGAGTTCACGCCGCTTTTGGCCAGCATCGCGCCCAATGGCACGGTGCGCCAACGGCTGTCGATCTTTTTTGACTATCTTGATGCGATGACCCCGCGCCGGGTCAGCCATGGCTGCCCGCTGGCAAGATTGATGCTTGATCTTCCGGCTGACGGGGCCTTTGACCCGGCGCGTCAGACCGGGCAGGCGGTGTTTGACGGTTTGATCAATTGGGTCGCCGGGCAACTCGCCAGGGCCGGCATGGCTGATGAACGCGCAAAGACCGAAGGTCGCCGGATGATCCTGCGCTGGCAGGGGGCGATCATCCTTGCCCATTCCATGGCCGACCGCGCGATCCTTGATGATGAAATCCGTGACCTGCGCGATACCGCCAACCGGCTGATCGACGGGGCGTAAAGGGGCAGGTAAACGCGGCAGGGTGCTGTCAGAGGTACCGACTGCCCGGGGCGTAGTGCTGCGGACCATCAGCGCCTCCGGACCTTAGCACCACGCACGTTAGCACCACAGCACCACAACGCCGCAGCGTCTCCATGCCCTGAGCCAAGGCGGCGAAGTGGCCGCTGATGGCCCGCACACCACCGGGCGGTTACAGCCGATTGGGTCCTGCGCACCGATTATGTCGGATGCCCGCGCCCACGCCCACGCCCACGCCCACGCTCACGCCCACGCTCACGCCCACGCTCACGCTCAAAGCTCGCTGTCGGAAGCGCGAAGCCAGAAGTTTGAGGCCCAAGCCTCACGCCCCACGCCCCACGCCCCAAGCGTGCGCCCTTAAGGCCGGATCAGGCAAGTTCTCTATGACTGCGCCTGTCACTCGGCTTGCCGATTGCCATCAAACCCGGGCGAGGCTGGGGCTGTTGGGTGGGGGCACCGAAGCGGGCGCAATTGATCGAAAAACACATACTGTCAGCATGCGCTTACCATTATTTTGGCAATTTATGATGGTGTAATTCCTGTTGTGAAACGTCATAGTAAGTAGCCAGAAAAGGCCGCAACAGGACAAAGGATACGGGACATGACAAAGATGAAACTTGTCATCGCGGGCGTGATGACCCTGATGCTTTCGGCATGTGCCGCAAGCGGTCCGCGGATTTATACCGATGTTGATCCGGCTGCGGATTTCAGCCAGTTCCGCACATTCGCCTTCATGGAAGAAGCGGGCAAAAACGCCGAGGCCCAGTATCAGACCCTATCGGGGCAGCGGATCGAGGATGCAATCAGCACCGCCCTTGAGGCGCGCGGTTATCGGGTGGATATCCACAATCCCGATATCCTGATCAACTTCCATCTCAAGACCCAGGAAAAAACCCGAAGCTCCCCGCCGGTTTATGTTGGCGGCTATTACGGATATCGCAGCGGCATGTATGTCGGCTGGCCGGGCTATGTCGAGCCGGGCTATGTCGATACCTATACCGAGGGCACGCTGACAGTTGATATGGTCAATCGCCGTACCAATCAGATGGTCTGGGAAGGCACGGCTGTTGCGCGCGTCACAAGCTCGGTACGCGAAGCCCCGAACGAAACGGTGCGCAACGCCGTGGCATCGATCTTTGCGCAATATCCCTATGTCGCGGGCAGTGGCGTTGCCGTGCCACCGGTACAGTAATCCAACTGTTCGTCGACAAATTGCCAAGAAGAACCACCAAACAGAAAAGGGCCGGAAAACCGGCCCTTTTTTAGTCGATATCGCCTTGTGGTCAGTCGGCGCTGGATGATCAGTCAGCACTGGCGGCGGTAAAGGCCATGTAAAGGTCCTGGGCGCGCCGCGTGATCGGGCCCGGTTGCAGGTTGCGGTCATCAAGTTTGACGCATGGTGCGACCTTGTAATAGTTGCCGGTGCCAAAGATTTCGTCGGCGGCTTCGAGTTCCTCGTATTTGCAGGTTTTCTCGACCACCTCGACGCCGTCTTCACGCAAAAGCGTGATCACGCGCTGGCGGGTCAGACCATTGAGGAACGTACCATTGATCGCCGGGGTGTAAACCGTGCCATCCTTGGCAAAGAACAGGTTGGCATAGGAAAATTCCGCAACATTACCAATCGGATCAAGCATCACGCCGGTGTCAAAACCGGCATCGGTGGCCTCGGTCACCGCACGGCCGACGTTCGGATAAAGACAGGCGGCCTTTGCCTCGGTCGGTGCACTTTCGGGTGACGGGCGGCGGAAGCTTGATTTGCGCGCGGTAAAGCCGGTCTCGATGGCGGCCGGGATTTCGGATACCGAAATGCACAGAACGAATTGTGTGCTATCAGGGTTCGGGGCCAGGAAGCCGTCGCCACCATAGACAATCGGCTTGATATAAAGGGCCAGTTCCGGATCAAATTTCTGAACGCCGTCCTTGACCAGGGCAACGATTTCATCGGTGGTGATCGACGGTTTAAGCCCCATCAACTGCGCCGAACGCAGCACACGGGCACAATGCGGATAAAGATCGGGCATCTTGCCATTCATGCGGCGCGCCCCGTCAAACACGGTCGATGCCATCCATACACCATGGGTCTGCGGCCCCATGATGTTGGGGTTACCTTCGTACCATTCGCCGTTATACCAGGTCCAGGTGGTGGGGGTGCTGTCTGTGGCGGCGTGACCCATTCTTGTACTCCTGATTATTCTTGGTGGGAGCCGGGGACTGGCCCGGCTTTGCCTGTGGGGCGGTCAAATCCGGGCGTCAGAATAGGGTTTTTGCCCAAGGCGGGTCAAAGAAAACCTTGCGTGCGAATGGCTGCTATTCGTCTTGTGAGGACAGTGCTTCCCGGCGGCGGATCAGCATTCGGCTTTCGAGGCGCATCAGTTCGCGGTTGATTGCCTTGATATCAAGCGGTTTGGTGCAGTGGGCGTCAAAGCCCGCTGCCCGGAATGTCGCCAGATTGTCGTTGGAAATATCGGCCGTCAGCGCAAGGATCGGGATGGTTGCCTTGACCGGGTCTTCAAAGGCCCGGACCTGGCGGGTGGCTTCGACACCGTCAAGAACGGGCATGTGAATGTCCATCAGGACCGCGTCAAAATCATCTTGTGCGAGTTTTTCAAGCGCATCCTGCCCGTTGGCGGCCGGGGTGATGGTGTGGCCCTGCTGTTCAAGGAGCTTCTGGGCCAGAATGCGGTTGATTTCGATATCTTCAACCAGAAGCAGGTTCCAGCCGATCACGCGTTCCTTGTCCTGACCGTCAATATCCTGATCTTCGGTTTTTTCGATGGCGGCGACGGCCTCGGCCGAGCTGCGCGGAAGCGTCAATTCGAACCAGAATTCACTGCCGCGACCTTCGATACTTTCGGCTTTGATCTTGCCACCCATGGCCTTGACCATGCGCTGGCAAATCGCCAGTCCAAGCCCCGTGCCGCCATAGCGCCGCGAGGTCGATGTATCGACCTGGGCGAAGGCTTCGAAAATGGTTTCAAGCTTGTTTGACGGAATGCCGATGCCCTCGTCACGCACGGAAATGCGGAATGACAATTCATCATCGGTCACCGATTTCGGGGTCACGGTCAGATGGATGTTGCCGAACTTGGTGAATTTGATGGCGTTGGAAACAAGGTTGGTCAGAACCTGTTTGAAGCGAACCGGATCGCCAATCACCCAGCGCGGAATGTCTGCGGGGATTTCTAGATGCAGCTGGTTTTCCTGTGCCCGCGCCGGGACAAGCATCATCGAGGTGACTTCTTCGCAAATCCGGTGCAGATCAAAGGGTACTTCTTCAAGAATAAGACGCCCGGCCTCGATCTTGGAGATATCAAGAATATCGCCGATCAGCGACAGCACATGTCGCCCGGCCCCGCGAATGGTTGCCAGATAATCACGCAGCGTATCGACCGAGAAATCCTTGTCGAGATTGTCGCTGGCAAGCTGGGTATAGCCAAGGATAGAGGTCATCGGCGATCTGAATTCGTGGCTCATATGGGCGATGAATTCGGATTTTGCCCGGTCGGCCTGCTGTGCCTGGTTCATGGCCCGTTCGGCGGCCTCGCGGGCGTCTTCAAGTTCTTTGGTGCGGCGTGCGACCAGATCAACGACATATTTTTCCGTGCGGTTGAGCGAGCGCAGATAAATCAGCAACAGGATGCTGACCATGCTGCCAAAGACAAAGATCGCCCAGGGCTGCCAGTAATACAGGCTGGCAAATCCGCTATGGGACGGATGCAGGACAATCGTCCAGTCGCGATAGCCGAATGTGAAGTTCGAGACATTCGGATTGAACGGGCTTTCCAGTTCCGAGCGGATATGCTCCGCGGCGTAATCGGCCTGACGGTTGGTATAGATCAGCTGATCGGCGCCTTCGGATTTGAGGTCAGCCAGATGAATTTCAAAACCAAGCGGGATGCGCGCAACCCGGGCCGCGCGGGTGATCATATCGGTCAGGCGCAACACCCCAACCGCCAGCCCAAGCGCCGGGCCGTTGGGGTTGCGGCGGTTTTCCACCGCCAAGAATGCAAGCGAGGTGACAACCGCCGATGACGATTGTACCAGCCGGACCGGCTCGGTCAGGGTGAGGTTGCCGGTTTGAAGGGCGGTTTCAAGCGCGCGCCGGCGGGTCGGTTCGCTGGCAAGATCAAATCCGACGGCTGCTTCATTGCCCGAACGCGGAAAAACAAAGAATACCGGGTAATAGCCGTCGCGCTGTGCGGCAGGTTGCATTTCGCCGTCAACTTTTTCGCGAATGGCAAAGTTTTCAACCCCGCGCAGTGCCGCGTTTTCTTCGATCAGGGCACGAGCCCGTCCTTCGATAAACGGGGCCCATTCAAGGGCGGCAACACCGGGACGGCGATTGATCCAGGGCGCGATCATCGCATCAAAGGTATTGGCAGACACACTGCCATGCACATCAAACAGCGTCTTGACCGCAATCAGCGCATCGGTCGCGCGGCCCAGTTCCTCGCGCAGGGATGCTTCAAATGCCAGACGGTATTGTTCGGTCGAAATGCGATCGGCTGTGACAAGCTGGTTATAGGTGTACCAGGATGCCAGACCCGAAACGCCAAAACCGATCACCCCGATCACCACCGACAGGGTGCGGCGCATGCGATGCACATCATCAGACAGCCGACCGTCACGGGCCCGGGTGGTGACCGATGATATCCGTTCCATCCCCCCGGCAAGGAACAGGGTGCCAACCGAGATTGCAATCACATAGCCATACAGATTGCGCAGCCCGGCATTGATGCCCACCGTGGCAAAGGTGTTGTTGCCCAAGGCGGCAAAAACAATGATATCAGCGACAATGATCGCATTGATCAATGTCGCGCCCAGCAACCCGAACCGGGTCGCACCCCAGATGACAAAGGGCAGGGAGACAAAGATAAACAGAAATTCCGGCTTGGAAATCAGCGGCGTGGTCTGAACCGCAGAGGCAATGACAATGGACGCGATACAGATCAGCGCCAATTCCCCGTATTGCGACATTGAGCGTGGCGATGTCCGCCACTGCATCAGGCGCATGACAAGCGGCCCGACAACAATTGCCCCAACCAGATCACCCAGGAACCAGCCCTGCCAGATATCGGTGAATTTGTTGAAATCGCCAATGACCACAAGGCTGAGCGATGTGGTGCCAAGCAATGCCGACAAGGCCGGGCTGCACAGCCCGCCAAGCACAAGGAACACCACCATCTTGCGGAACTGGTCAAGCGGATAGTTGCCGCAAATCTGGCGAATAATCAGCGCCGGACCAAGGGCGGCAAGCGTATTGCCCGCCGCAATCAGAATGGAAACGGTCACTGACGGCGACGTTGCCAGATTGACCAGAAGGGCACCGATAAATACCGCAGGCGCATAGCGCCAGCCCCAGACAATCAATGCGGCAAGCGCAATGCCCGATGGCGGCCAGACAAGCGTGACACTGCTGCCAAAGAATGGCAGTTGCAAACCGGCATAGCCTGTCAGGAAATAGCCAAGTGCAATCACCAAGGTGCGTAAAATATACTGGCGTTGCAGCGTCAAACGATGTTCCTTTTCCCCATAAGGGGCACGTATGTGTGCCTTTTGCCATAATGTAAGGACGTGCAACGCGAATTTGAAGACGACCTTTGTGTAATCAAAGGTCTTTTTCCTGCAACCATGTGGTGCGGATCACGCAAAAGCGACCAAACCGGGCGTTTGACGTGACCCCGCCAAACATCCGGCATGAACATATCGGGAAAGCCGGTTCTACTGGCTGCACCACAAAACACGCGCCACCCAGTCAATCTGATCAGCCGGGACAAAGCGGTCTTCATAGGCGGGATTGAATGATTTCAACTCAACGCCAAGTGCGCCGCGTCGTACCAGTTCCTTGGCCATGACTTCGCCTTCGATCGTTTTGACAACCACGCGGTCATGGGGACGGATATTTGATGCCGGGCTGACAATGATCAGATCGCCGTCACGGAAAACCGGGGCCATTGAATCACCTGAAATGCGAAGGCCATAGGCCGTCGGATCATGCAGGGCCGGAAAGGTGATATCTTCCCACGATCCGCCAACCGGATAACCGGCATCGTCAAAAAATCCCTGATTGCCGGCCTGGGCAAAGCCGATCACCGGAATGCGTCCGGCCCCGTTGCCATCGACCAGTTCGGAAAATTCGCGAAAACTGACATCGGTGACCGACAGTACCTTGGAAATGCTTTCGGTCGAAGGCCAGCGCGCCTTGCCTTGCGATGTGGTGCGTTTGGACCGGTTGAATGTGGTCGGGTCAAGCTGCGCCAGTCGCGCCAGTCCCGACGGGGTCAAACCGTGGTCCTCGGCAATCTGGTCAAGGGCGGCCCATATTTGTTGATGTCGGATCATGGCCCATCCTAACAGGGGATTAGCATCGCGTCGAAGGAATTTATTCCTGATTTCGCGGGCGTTTCGCGGCTAGGCGCGGGCGGTGGCAAGATCGGCGACATTATCAAAAAGACCGGGTTTTCCCATCTGTCCGCCTTTGAGCAGCATGGGCAGCTGATCAAGGTTTTTCTGATCGGCATGGGCGCGGATGATCGGTGCACCGGCATCGAAATCCGCCACAAAGGACAGGCTTTCAATTCCCAGTGCCTGCACCGCCAGGCTTGATGTATCGCCCCCGGCAATCAGCAAAAATCCAAGCGATACCGATCGGCTGATATCGGCGATGAACTGTGCGCTGGCACGGGCAAGATCGTGGCTGCTGATCTGGTGATTGCGATCATCGGTCACCGCAACCAGAAGGTTCTTGCCAGCTTCAAGGATCGACAGGCAGTCGGTCCGGGCACGATTGCGGGCATCGCGGTCCCCAAGATCGGATGGCGATATTTCGATCTTTTCATATCTGGTGGCCAAAGCGACCTGTTCGGCGGTCAGGGGTGATCGGCTTCCGGCAAAGGCAAAGACCGGGCCATCGCGGCGAAGCGCCCGTGGCGACGGTGGTGTCGGGGCAAAGGACGGGAAAAGAGCCTGTGCGACACTGCTTGCACCAATGCACAGGATGACCTCGGAGCGGGCAATATCACGCAGGGCTTCGCCAATGGTCAAAAGATCGTTTTCAGTGGTGACATCAAACAGGGTTTCGGTTTCCCCATCGGCGATACGGCGTCTGATTTCGGCAATCAAGGCCACGCGCCCCTGCGCGATGATGGTGAAATCAATCAGCCCGACTTTTGCCCAGCCCTGATTGGCCAGATGGCTTGGCAAATCGGCTTCGCGCATCGGGGTGACCGGGTGGTTCGCCATCACCGGATGGCGGTCGATGCGATGGATTTGTCCCGATCCCATGGCGGCAAACAGATTGCCCAAAAAGCAATAACGTCTGAGTGACGGCTGCCCGCCAATGATTGCCTTCCAGCGCGCCCCGACCGATTGCGCATAGCGATCGGCAACAGCGGCGATATTGCCGGTTTCGGGCGCACTGTCAAAGGTCGAGCAGATCTTGAAATGATAGAGGCCGCAATCGGCTTTTGCTAGCTGACCGGCAAGTTCGCCGATGGTGGCAACGCCGTCTTCGACCCCCATAGCACGAAGCGACGTTGCAACACCAAAGGCATCAAGGCTGTCCGGGTCAGAACCCGACGACCCGTGACCATCATCGTTTTTGTGGTCAGACATATCGGGCGCATTCAGATACAGACGCGCAGAAAGCCCCGCACGTGCAAGCGTTGCCAGCGTATCGGACGCCCCGGTAAAATCATCGGCACAGAAAACGAGTTTGGTCATTGTCAGCCTCGTGCCCCGTAAAATGCCAGTGCCTCTGACAGGGCCGGGTTGGTTTTGGCATGTTGTTCAAGGCTGATACCGGCTTCGCAGGCTTCCCATGCCTGACGCAGGCTGGTGATGCCCGCGGCCGGGCCGGACGGATGGGCAAGAATGCCGCCACCGGCCAGGAACATGAAATCGGCCGACCCGACGGCCTTGTATGTGGCCGGAACGGTTCCGGCCCACTGACCTGATGAAAAGACCGGAAGAACGCGGTCTTCATCGCCGTTGCCAGCGGCAAGCGGTTCGCCGCACAACTGGGCCGAAGATGCGACTTCGCTGTCCTCGTCACAGAATTTTCCGCCCATGCCATGGACATGCATGTGATCCATACCGGCCAGACGATACAGCGTCTGATAGGCCGGATAGGCCATGCCGATCATCGGATGACGCGACAATGCGCCAAACCCGTTGCGATGCCCATGCAGGACAAGGCTTGTTGATTTGCGAAGGGTCTGAAGGGCCGAAAGACCCGCCCAGTTCATGCTGACCATGGCGCACGATCCGCCTTCTTTTTCAATCAGGTCGGCATGGCGGCGCATGGCATCGGTTTCATCGGTGATGTTAAAGGCAATCATCACATCGCGCCCGGTGCGATCCCGATACCGGCGCACCCGGTCCATGACGGCGGGAATGCGTTCCGCAAGCGGCGCCGATGCCGGATTGGCGCAAACTTCGTCATCCTTGATGAAATCCACACCGGCTTCGCAAAGCTGATCGACCAGATTGGCGATATCGTCACTGCGCAGGCCGACATTCGGCTTGATGATGGTGCCAAAGAACGGGCGGTCCTGCACATTCATGCGATCGCGCGTGCCCTTGGTCCCGGCAACCGGATAATCATATAGATCGCGATAGGCCTTGGGCACTGTGACATCAATCAGCTTAAGCCCGGTAACTTCGCCCAGATCATAAAGATTGCCCGACACCGTTGCTGCCAGTGTCGCAAGGTTATGACCGATATTGCCGGTCGGGAACCCAATGCGGATTTCAGCCCGGCGATACGGGCCGGTGACGCCACGTTCTGCCAGATAGGCGCTATGCAGGCTGGGATGATTGACCGGGGTCAGTTCGCGGATCGACAATACGCGTGCAGCACAGCGTTCGCGCAATTCATCGGTTTCACCAGCCACGCGCACGAATGTCCCGCTGCTTTGTTCGCCAGCCATGATGGTGGCGATCTTTTCAGGGTCCATCGGCGTTTCGATAAGATAGCGGGCTTCGATCAAATCCATGGCTCAGATTTCCGAAAGCGACGGGAAAGGACGGATCGGATCGGAGCCATCCCAGTCAATCGAGGCTTCGTAGATCGACTTGAACAGGCGGCCTTTCGGGCCGACCACTTCGGACAGTTCGATCACGGTGCCCGGATGCATTTCCTTGTCGAAATAGACAAAGCGACCATTGTCACCGACCTTGCCGCTCATTTTGACGTTGAAGCCCTTGCTTTCCATCAGGGCAAGGTCGTCATCAAACTTTTCGGTCCAGTAGGCAACATGTTGCAGACCGGTGTGACCGGCTTGCAGGAAGTCGCGATACATGGACGGTGCGTCATTGCGGGTCTGGATCAGTTCGACCTGGACATAGCCGGAATTGGCAAGCGCGACCGAGTTGTGCACGTCATGGGACTTGCCGTCATACTGATAATCCTCGATCGGCACGCGCGGGTTATAATACCAGGGGCCGACACCCATGGTCGTCGACCAATATTCCATGGCCGCTTCGATATCGGGTACGACATAACCGAGCTGGCGAATTTCGCCGAGAAATCTGCTCATGTTTCCTCACTTAATCCAGAAGGTTGGGCAACCACACAGAGATTGCCGGTATGCAGGTCACTGCGAGCAGCGACAAAAACAGCGGTAACAGGAAGGGCAGGGCACCCCGGATCACCCGGTGCAGCGGCATCTTGGCGATGATGCTGACCATATAAAGGCTCATGCCGACCGGCGGGGTTAGAAGCCCGATCATCAGGTTGAGAACAAACACGATGCCAAGCTGAAGCGGATCAACACCGGCGGCCGTCATGGCAGGTGTAATGATCGGTGCAATGATCAGGATGGCGGCAATCGATTCCAGGAACATGCCGACCACCAGCAACAACACATTGACGATCAAAAGCAGTACCAGTGGATCACTTGACAGGCCGAGCAGGAATTCGCTTGCCGTCGCGGGCAGGCGGTCCATGGTCAGAACCCAGGCAAACAGCGCCGCAGTGGCAACGATAAACAGAACATTGCCCGTGGCATCGACACTGTCGCGTGCCGCGGTCAGAACCCGTTTGAGATCAAGCTGGCCGTAGATAAATTTGCCGATCAGAAGCGCATAGGCCACCGTCACACCGGCAACTTCGGTCGGGCCGAAATAGCCAGATACCAGGCCGCCAATCAAAAGAACCGGGGCGGCAAGGGCGGGCAGCGAAATCACGAATTTGCGTGCAAAGGCGGCAATGTTGAATTTGACCTCGTCACGCGGCAGCTTGTAGATGCGCGCCATCACCGCAACCTGCGCCATCAAAAGAATGGTGATCAGAACGGCGGGCACGATCCCGGCAATCAGCAGCTTGACCGCCGAAACGTTCGATACCGATGCGAAAATGATCAACGGAATGCTGGGCGGGAAGATCGGACCGATGGTCGCAGCCGCCATGGTGATGCCCGATGCAAATTCGGACGAATAACCCTGCTTGCGCATCATTTTGATCTGAACCGCACCCAGTGCACCGATATCGGCAAGGGCCGCACCCGACACGCCCGAGAAAATCAGACTGACCAGAACACTGACCTGTGCGGTGCCGCCACGGATCCAGCCAACCAGCATACGCACCAGTTCAAACAGGTGATTGGTCACGCCTGACAGGCTTAAAAGATTGGCCGCAAAGATAAACAGCGGCACGGCCAGAAGCGGGGTTGAATCAAGGGCATTGACCGTGCGCTGGGCCAATACCGCCATTGGCAGGTTGAACAGGATCATGACAACCGCCGATGACAGGCCAAGACAGACCGCAATCGGCACCCGGATGGTCATGAGTGCGAGAAACAGGATAAGAAGGGTTGCACTCATCATTTGCGGGAATCCCCAGAAGGCGTCTTTGCCGAAACGTGATCGGCCATTTCTTCGGCGATGGCATCGGCAATCGGGTTGCTTGCGTCTTCGGTTTCATAATCGGTTGCCGGTTCGGTGCGCGTGACCAGACGATAGATCGCAATCACCAGCAGCAGCACAATCGCAACCAGAACCGGGGCATAAACCGCATAGTTCGACAGTTTGAGCGACGGGGTGGAAAATTTGCCCGCACGGATCAGAAACTTGTAAAGACCGAATGTGAAAATCGCGGCAAACAGGGTGATCAGCGCATAGTTCGAAAACCGCAGGATCGCCTTTCCAGCCGGGCGCAGCGCACTATAAAGCAGATCAATCGCGATATGGCGGTTGTGCAGCATCAGGGCCGGAACGGCAAAGAACACCAGGGCAATATTGGAAATGCGCGACAGTTCATCCGCCCAGGGCAGGCCAAGATCAAACAGATTGCGCAAGATCACCTGACCGACCACCAGCACTGCCATTAGACCCAGCATCAGCATGGACAAAGCGGTCATGATCCGACAGATGCGGTCCAGTCCCCGGTAGATCGGGGAATTCCTGTACGGCATAACGATACCTGAATAAAAGCGGGAAAAGGGCGGGCGACATCCTTGAACACAAGGTTCCCTGACGTCGCCCTGATCGTCTTATTTTACAGCAGCGATTTCTTCGAAATACTTGCTGTATTTTTCGTCAAAGCGCTCGTGGACCAGTTTCTCCACACCTGCGCGGAAGGCTGCAACATCAAGGCCGTCATCCGGACCAATGATGGTCATGCCGGCATCTTTCAGCTTCTGAAGGTCGCTTGCCTCGTTTTCGAGGATCATTTTCGAAGCTTTCTGACGGACGGTTTCGGCCGCCTTGTTGATGGCATCCTTGATGTCTTGCGGGAAGCTCTGCCACAGGTCTTCGTTGATCACGACGATTTCGGCCGCCGAAATATGGCCGGTCAGCATCATATGTGTCTGAACATCATAAAGTTTGTGGTCAACCGCAACGTTTACCGGGTTTTCCTGGCCCTGAACGATGCCGGTGGCAAGGGCGGTCGGGACTTCCGACCAGTCAACCGGAACCGGTGCCGCACCCAGACCTTCGACCGCGGTCAGGTAAACCGGGGACGGAATGGCGCGGATTTTCACACCCGACAGATCAGCAGGCGTCTTTACCGCCATATTGGCGGTCAGCTGACGGGTGCCGAAATAAAACGCATACAGAACGCGCATGCCGGTATTGTCGATCAGGCCCTGATTGAGATCGGCCATCACCGGGGAATTGATATCGACCACTTTCATCAGGTGATCGTAATCGCGATACAGATACGGGGTATCAAGAACGCCGAAATCCTCGTAAAGCGAGCTGATCGCACCAGCCGTATTGTGCGACAGCGCGATCGAACCCATCGAAACGCCTTCGGCCAGTTCCTGAATTTTGCCAAGCTGGGATGACGGATAGACATCAATCTTGACCGCGCCATTGGTGTTTTTGGCGACTTCTTCGGCCAGCCAGTCGGCCTGCATGCCGACAACACTGGTCGGGGAATTCATGTGGCCGTAGCTCAGTTCATATTCCTGCGCCTGTGCGGCATGTGCCATGACCGTAAGGGATGCGGCAGCCGCAAGGGTCGTGGCGAGATGGCGAAACTTTTTCCGGATGACCATGGTTTCCTCCCGTGATGGTCTATGAGTGCTTTTAACCTGAATCTGCTCGGGTGTGTTTTTGTTTTCCCTTGAATAGTTGCAGAATACGTGAAACATTTTGCCTCATCAAACATCATAAAATGATGCGTTTTGATGTTTTTGAGGATGGAATGCCAAAGACAACCGGACCTGTAATCAAGGATATTGCTGACCTTTCCGGTGTTTCACCGGCAACGGTGGACCGCGTTTTGAACAAACGTCCGGGGGTGCGTGAACGCACGGCAAAACGGGTTTTGCAGGCCGCAAGCGAACTTGGCTATTTGCCCGAAAATGACATGGCCGAAGTGTTCCGGCCCAAACCGATGCGCGTGGTGTTTTTGTTACCGTCGGGCACGAACCCGTATCTGCAATTGCTGGGCGACCGGATCAAGGCCGCGGCCGAGGCAACGACGGGCTATAACATCCGCGCAAAGTGCTTTTTCATCGACAGTTTCAATCCGCAACTTCTGTCCGAGGCACTCCGCCAACATGGCGAAAAGGCCGATGGCATTGCCTTTATGGCGATTGATCATCCGCTGGTGCGTGAAACCGTGTCCGAACTTCAGGATGCCGGAAAGCATATGATCACGGTGGTTTCCGATATTTCGGGGGTGCCGCACGCGGCCTATGTCGGGCTTGATAACCGTGCGGTGGGGCGGACAGCCGGGTATTTGCTGGGCCGTTTTAACGGCCAGAAACGTGGCCGGGTGGCGATGATTGCGGCCAGCCGCACCTATCGCGCCCATGAAGAACGTGAAATGGGCTTTTTAAGCCTGATGGAAGAAGAATTTCCCGAACTGCGCGTGGTCGCGGCCCGCGAAGGCCATGATGATCGCAGCGAAAACTATTTGCATACCAAATCCCTGCTTGAAGAATATCCCGATCTGGTCGGGATTTATAACGTCGGCGGGGCCTCGGACGGGGTGGCGCGCGCCTTGCGCGAAAGTGGTCGGGGGCGCGATATTGTCTTTATCGGTCACGGACTTACACCCGATACACGCCGCTTCCTGCTTGAAGACATCATGGATGTCGTCATCACCCAAAGCCCGGGTGTGATTGTTCAGAATGTGCTGCGAATCTTTGAAAACCTGCGCGCCGGCCATCCGGCCGACCGCGACGTCGCCAAGCTGACCATGGAAGTGGTGGTAAAAGAAAACCTGCCGTGATTGCCAGCAATCCCGCGTGAAATTGCTGGCCCTTCCTAATCACAGAAAAAGCTGGTCCTGCGGTATCCATCGACAATGTAGTCGTCCCCGACTTTTCGCGCGGTCAATGTGTGGATGCACGAATCCGAATACGGGACATAGGTTGTTGTGCCTGGCCCTGACACCGGGACATAGCCGCTGGTGATCACATTCCACTGATAGGCGCGTCGCCCGTCGTCAAGTTCCAGAATATTTATCGGTGGCCCGTAATCAAGAATCGGTTCTGTGATCGAACCGCCAATGTAACCGTTCATGGCCTGGCTGGTGCAGCTTGCCAAAGCCAGAAGTACAACAAAGACGAATGCTTTCATAACTGCCCCGCCTGACATGGTTTCCCACGCAAGTGTCGCATACAAGCTACATCAAATCGAGATTTAGAAGGCGACGGCCAGCCCAAGCTTGCAGATCCGCAAGCCGGGTTTGACTGATTGTGCCGCACCTGTCTTGTGCGAATGCCCGATACGATGCCTTTCCTTGCCTTTCTTCGGGTTTTTTTGGGGAACGGGAAATTTCATCTTTATTTCAACAGGTTGATGGATTTGCGGGCATCGGTATTTCTGATCTGGTAGTGGAGTCTGTTCTTTTGAATAGGAAATTAATCCTTTACAATGAGAACAAAAAGGGATTATAGCTTGTGCATCAACACCGGAACTGCATCCAGAAATAGGGGCTGAACTGTCGATCTGACGGACAGGGGCAGCTTTGATAATGCAACGGGCTTGAACCGTTGCCGGAATTGGGCGGTTTGACCGTCTGTGGGGAAATCACAAACCTGTATCCATCGATGCGACGCGCACGTCTTGTGCGTGCGATGGGATGTCTTTGCCTTTTTCAGGCCGGTTACGGCCCGATCAGGGGTTCGGCACGGGTCTGGGACGGCACCCGGGGGATTGCATGGTCGGCGTTGCAAGGAGAATTCAGCAAGCAGGAGGGCGACGTGACCGAACAACGACTTTTTCCCAAACCATTGTCAGAACGTGAAATTACGCCCTTTGCCAGTGCCCGGCAGGCGTGGTTCTGGTTCGTGCGATGTCAAACCGCACGGATCGAAGGGGCGCGCGTGGTGGCCGATGCCGGCGAGGTGGTCCGTCCATGCGATCCCGATGATGTCTATAATGCGGTGATGCGTCTGAAACAGGCCGGAACATTGACCGACCGGCATTTGCAGGTTCTGGAATATTTCGGGCTGGTCGAACGCGAACCTGATCCCCGTGACCCGCGCGAAAAGGGCAAGGACGGCCTGTGGCGCCATGCGATGGCGGCGCTTGAAAATGTGCTGATCAGCCGGGGCATTGTGACGCGCCGCCGGGATGAGGATTTCCATCATGACGAGGTGATGGTCGAACTGGGCGGGGATTTGTCACCATGCGGAATCTGATTTTTGAACAGGCCCGGACGGCCGGTCTTTCCGGGGCGTCAATTGACGGGCGCGCAGATGCCGGAACGCCACTTGATCAATGGGTTAGCCAATCCACATCCGAGCGCGAAGTATCGGTTCTGGTGGTGTTTGCCGATGCCCCGGAAAAGCGGTTCTTGCGGATGCTGAAACCCGGATTCCGCCATTGTTTCGTTCTGGTATCGGGGCTGCGGGCCGGGGAATGGATCTGTCTTGATCCGCAAAGCCACCGGGTGAAATGCGAAAGCTGGTGCTATTCCCCGATCTTTGATCCGGCAGCCTATTACCGCGGGATCGGACATCATTGCATCTGGGCGCATTACCCGCAAATCGTCCCGCGCAAGGTCCGGTTCGGCCCGATGAGCTGTGTCGAGCTGGTCAAGCGATTGCTGGGCATTTCGGCCTTCTGGATTGTCACGCCCTGGCAGCTTTATCGATATCTGTTGCAACAAGGTGAACAGGCGGCCGGAACGGGGCAGGTTTATTTTTCTGAAAAATGTTCTTGATTTGTTCTTTTTGTGGTGCTATAAGAGACAAATCAACGCCAGAACTGCGCCCGCAGGGTTTCGACCCTTGCGGGCGTTTTTGTGTTTGGCCCCATGCTTTTGGCTGCAAGATTTTGGCCACAAGATTCTGGATCGGGCTTTGCTCCTTTGCGGGCGGATCTTCGTTCCTTTCGCGCTGCTGTTTTGGGCGCGCTCACCCCCGCAAAGGCGGGGGACGGTGCAGCATGCACGTTTGCAACCATCACCAAACTTCATAACCCGGAGACCGCAATGGGAAGCCTGTTTTCAACGCCAAAGCCAACAGCGTTTGGCAACCCGGTCGCAGCAACCAGCAGTGAAACCGGGACCGATACGCAAGCCAGTGCCGAAACAGCGGCCAGCGACGCCCGCAAGGAAGCCCTTGAACGGCGGCGATATGGGCGTTCGAGCCTGATCACTACAAGTTTTCGCGGTCTTTTGAATGACCGGATCAGCGGGCTTGGTGGTGGCAAAAATCTGTTGGGGGAATAGGGATGGCAAAAAGATCGCGACATGTAGGACGGCGGGCCCGGGCGGTGCCGCCAGCCACGCACAGCAACGCAACCGCGAATGCCGGTTTGGCCGATGACCCGGGCCTGGGGCATATGTCCGGGGCCGGTTCGGATGCGGGTAACAACGGCGGCGGACAGATCAGTATTTCCGGCCTGCGCAACCGGTATCAGAAGGCCGTGGCAAGACGGCGCAACTGGTTGTCCCATTGGCAGGAATGTTATGAATTTGCCCTGCCGCAACGCAATGGCGCGGCCGAACAGACAAGCGGGGGCAAGCGCCTTGACCGGGTTTTTGATGCAACTGCTCCCGACGCAGTCGAACAGCTTGCCGCAAGTTTGATGGCCGAAATCACCCCGCCGGCCGGTGGCTGGTTTGATCTGGAACCGGGGGGCAATGTTCCCGGTGATGATCGACAGGTTCTGACCGAACAGCTTGGCCGCGCGGTCCGTATTCTTCAGGGGCATTTTGACCGGTCAAACTTTGCGGTCGAAATGCATCAGGCCTTTCTGGATCTGGTGACGGCGGGAACGGCGTGCCTGCGCCTTGAAAAGGCCGATCTGCACAGCCCGTCGGCCTTTCGCTTTACCGCAGTACCGTTACGCGATCTGGCGTTTGAAGAACGATCAGACGGCAAGATGGATGCGGTATTTCGCAAATTATCACTGACCCGCGACAAAATCAGAACCAACTGGCCGAATGCGGTAAATATTCCCGACCACGAAACCGCCCGGGACGATGCCGACAGCCAGAAACGCTTTGCCGTGATCGAGGCGGTTATTCCGGCCGCAAACGGGCAATCGGGATACGATATTTGTGTCTTTCGCGAAGAAGGCAGCGCATCGCATGGCGATCTGATCTATCGCGGGCAGTTTGATGTATCGCCCTACATCGCCTTTCGCTGGATGAAGGCCCCGGGCGAGATTTATGGCAGATCGCCGGTGATGAAGGCGCTTCCTGATATCAAGACCGCCAACAAGGTGGTCGAGCTGGTGCTTAAAAACGCGTCGATCGCGGTGACCGGCATCTGGCAGGCTGATGATGACGGGGTGCTGAACCCGGCCACCATAAGGCTTATTCCGGGCAGCATCATCCCCAAGGCCGTCGGATCAGCGGGGCTCAAGCCGCTTGATGCGCCGGGCCGGTTTGATGTGTCCGATCTGGTGTTGTCGGATTTGCGCGATCGCATTCGTCGATGCCTTCTGGCCGACCGGTTGGGACAGGTGGATCAACCGGGCATGACCGCGACCGAGGTGCTTGAACGGGCATCGGAAAACGCGCGGCTTCTGGGGGCGACCTATGGCCGGTTGCAGGCGGAATTGCTTTATCCTTTGATCCGGCGTGCGCTTTATATCCTGACCCGAACCGGGGAACTGCCCGACATTCCGATTGACGGTGATGTGGTGGTTTTGCGCCATTCCGCACCATTGGCACAATTGCCAAGACGGGTGCAGGCGGGTCAGGCGCTTGACTGGTTATCACGGATCGCAACCCTTGGCCCCGATGCGCTGGGCGAGGTTGATCTACCGGTCATGGTGCGCTGGCTTGCCGATCAGTTTGGCGTGCCCGACCATTTGTTAAAGCCTGCCTTACCCCCGCTTGTGACGGAGGAACTGGCATGAGCCGCATCAATGGCTGGGACTGGTTCGAACCGCAAGATGACGGATCGGCAGAAGATGGTCGCGATCACTGGCAATTGTGCTTTGCCAGTGATGCCGGGCAAAAGGTTATCCGTGAACTTGAACGTCAGATCTTGCAAACCGCCCTTGGCCCGGATGCCCCGGCCAGTGCGATCTGGATGCGCGAAGGCCAAAGGGCACTGGTCTTGCAGATCAAACGTTTTGCCAGGACCGATATAAAAGGGGAAATCGCAGATGACTGACGCAGCATCACACACCCGGATGCCCGAAAGGGATGATGTTTCCGATAACGGTTCGAATGCCGGTTCCGGCGCAACCGACATTTCCGCATCACAAAGTTTGAGCCCGCAAACAGACTCGGCCAATACGGGGCTATTGGGGGATGAACCGCAAGATTTGTCTGATGGGTCAGGTGTTCCGGAAGTTCCTGCCAGTGCCGAGGATTATGTGATTTCGGTCGATGATGTGCTTGGCGGTGTGGATGCCGATCTGAATGCGCGACTGCATGCGGCCGGGTTCAGCAATGATCAGGCCCAGCTGGTTTATGATCTGGCTGGTGAAATCCTCGGTCCGATGATGGCCGATATGGATCAGGCAACCCGGCGGGCAGCCGATCGTGCGTCCCTTGCCCAGCAATTTGGCGGTGCGGCGCAATGGCAAAAGCTGGCCCCGCGGATCGAACAATGGGGGCGGGCCAATTTGCCCGATGCGGCATTTGATACGCTCTGTCAGACCCGTGACGGGGTGCTGGCCCTTCATCGCATGATGACACAGGCCGGTGAGGCCCGTCTGGGGCAGGGGGGCGGCGATGGTGATCCGTCCGATCTGCGCTCGGAAATCCGGGCCAAGATGAATGATCCGCGTTATTGGCGGGATCGTGATCCGGCCCTGATTGCCGAAGTCCAGGCGGGGTTCGCCCGCCTTAACAATACCTGATCAGTTACCTGCTTTGACGGGGGTTGAAAACGACATCACGGGCAGACGCCTTTGGTGATCGGGGCCGTGTGTCCCGATCATGAATTCCACGAATCCTGTTTTGGGATATCTCACATTTGATACAGGGGGTTAGTGATAATGAGCGATACAATCGATCAAAGTTTCATTGATCATTTTCAGGCCGATGTGCATCAGGCCTATCAGCGCATGGGCTCGAAACTGCGCAATACGGTGCGGGTCAAGAACGCGGTCAAAGGCGCAACCACGGTTTTCCAGAAAGTCGGCAAGGGCACGGCAACCACCAAGGCCCGCCATGGCAAGGTGCCGGTGATGAATGTCGATCACGAAGCGGTACGCTGCGATTTGCGTGATTACTATGCCGGGGACTGGGTTGATGCGCTTGATGAACTTAAAATCAACCATGATGAAAAGATGGTTCTGGCCAATGCCGGGGCCTATGCGCTGGGCCGCAAAACCGACGAACTGATCATCAATGCCCTGGTGCAGACCGACGATCTGATTCCCGATAATGCCGAGGGCATGACACTTGAAAAAGTCATGATGGCATTCGAAGGACTTGGCGAACGCGATGTCCCCGATGACGGGCAGCGTTATGCGATTGTCGGCTGGAAACAGTGGTCGGAACTGCTTCAGATCGATGAATTTTCCAATGCCGATTATATCGGGGATGATGACCTTCCATGGAAGGGAACGCAGGCCAAACGCTGGCTCGGGACGCTGTGGATGCCGCATTCGGGTCTTCCGGTGGCAAGCGGCATTCGGTCCTGTTTCTGGTATCACCGTACCGCGATTGGCCATGCCATCGGGTCCGAAGTGCAGTCCGATATCACCTGGCATGGCGATCATGCGGCCCATTTCGTCAATAACTCGATGAGCCAGGGGGCAGCCCTTGTTGACGGGGATGGCGTGACCTGCCTGCAGGCCAAGGAATAGGTCGTCAGGTGCATTAGCAACCTTAACTTTTCTTACCATTGAAAAACACAGGAGCCCCTGAATGGCAGAAGGTTTCAAAGCTAGAAACCTCAGTGTTCTGGCCTATGCCAACGGTTTTACCCTTTGGCATTACATCACCCCCGATCTTGCCGCCGATGTTGATACATCGGGTTATTTTGCCGATGCGCGCGACATGCTGCGCGTCGGTGATTTCATCATCGCCAACACCAATCGCGACGCCACCATGTCCGGCGGCCTGTTCGTGGTCGCAAGTTCCGGTGCGGCGGGCGTTGATGTCCGCGACATGACCGCGGTCGGCACGTCCAATACCGACTGAGCCAACATCTTTTTCCATCTTCCTCCCTCGACGCGACCCCGGTGGTATCGGCCATCGGGGTTTTCTTTTTCCAAGCAAGGAGACTGCCCATGCAGGGTAATAGCCCGGTCGAATGTGAAATCCTCAATGTCATTCAGGGGGCTGGCATCTGGCCCGATTGTGATGACAAAACCCAGCTGCTTCAGGCGATCAATACCCTGATTTCCGGCGGCGGCAATGGCGGTGGTAACACCGTTATCATTGGCAGCGAAATCGGCACGGTCTCGGCATTTGCCATGCCGACAGCACCGGAAGGCTGGCTGGTCTGTGATGGTTCGGCCATTTCGCGCACCGACTATGCCGATCTGTTTGCTACGATTGGTACCGTCTGGGGTGCCGGCGACGAGATTTCCACATTCAATCTTCCTGATCTGCGCGGCGAATTTGTCCGTGGCTTTGATGATGGTCGCGGTGTGGATGCGGGTCGTGTGTTCGGCTCCTCTCAAGCCGATGCATTCAAGGAACATGATCACACGGCAATTGGTGCATCCCGAAATGCGGGTGCCCCCTATACCACAGCCGGCGAAGAGGGGATTTGGCCGAATGGAAATGTTGATCCGGATCGGTACAAGACATCGCTAAATGGAGAGGCTGAAACCCGCCCGCGCAACGTGGCGATGACCTATGTGATCAAGGCGTTCTATCCGACGGCTGCGACAAGTCAGTAAGCGTCGGTTTTTAACTGTTCCCGCCCCGGCAGGCGTTGCTTGCCGGGGTTCTTTTTGCCCCACGATTGGAGAATTTATATGCAGTGTTTGAGCCCGGTTGAAAGTGAAGTTCTCAATGTCGTTCTGGCCGCGGACATTGTTCCTGACCGCATGGATGACACCCAGCTTTTGCAGGCGCTGGAAGCCCTGTTTGGCGGTGGTACGTCCGGTGGCGGTTCGGTTCCGGTGGCGACGGTGTTGCCGTTTGCCGGGGCTGTGGCGCCGGATGGCTTTTTGATCTGTGACGGTTCCGAATTGCTGGCAAGCGAGTTCGAAAACCTGTTTTCAGCGATCGGTATTACCTATGGCGCCGGTCAGGCAGCCGGCAGTTTCAAGCTTCCCGATCTGCGTGGCCGTGTTCCGGTCGGTGCCGGGCAGGGCGATGGCCTGACGGAGCGTGCCATCGGCGCGATTGGTGGCGCGGAAATGCATCAGCTGAGTGTCGATGAGATGCCGAACCACACGCATCAGTACGGTGCACCCCACCTGCAAACTTATGGCATGGGCTCTTTTGCTGAGCGCGGTGTCAATCCGACTTCGCAGGAATGGTATTCGGTTTCCGATGCTGGCGGCGATCAGCCGCACAACAACATGCAGCCGTTTGTGGTGATCAATTACATCATCAAGGTGTGATTGTCGCACGACAGTGACAAGCCTTGCGGGGCCCGGATTTCCGGGCTCCGTTTTCTTTTGCGGAGGTTTTTTCATGGCACTCGGTGATATCGCGCTTTGCGCGCGCGCCATGGTGATGATCGGGGCAAGTCCGGTCTCATCCTTTGACGAAGACAGTGCCGAGGCCGAAATTGCCCGGCTGCTCTATCCGACGATCCGCGACGGGATGCTGGCAAGCTATCCGTGGCGGTTTGCCGCGCGCGGCGCGTGGCTTGCGCGATTGGCGGCGGCGAATGACGGACGCGATCCCGGCGATGGCAGCGCGTTGTTTGCCCTGCCACGCGATTTCATCCGGTTGCTGTCACTCGAAAATGAGGGTGGCAAAATCACCCGGTTCGAACTACGCGACCGGGCCGTGCTGTGTGCGGGGGAAACAGCGCATCTTTCCTATGTCGCCCGACTGGCCGAGGGCAGTTTTCCGCCGTGGTTTGATCTGGCCCTGATTGGGCGGCTGGCAGCGGAATTTTGCCTGCCACTGACCGAAAGCAGTGCCAGGGCGGAATATCTGTTCAAGCGATCGGAAGACCAGTTTCGCGAAGCCCGCCTTGCCGATGCCCAGCAATCCACCCCGCATGCGATTGATGATTTCTCACTGATATCGGCCCGTGGATAGGCCCGGGGATAGTCCCGGGATAGGCAAGCACGGATCGCTTGCGCGGCGATGACAGGGGCCACAACCGATACATGGGGCCAACGTCGATCCCGCACTGGCGGGGAACCTGATCCGCAAGTTCATCATCACACGCGACAGTCAAGCAGGGAGCGGTCAATGGCCCGCAGGGTTCTTGAGAAAAACACCTTTTCGACCGGGGAGCTGGCACCGGAATTGTGGGGGCGTTCGGATCTGAATGCCTATGCCAACGGGGCGGCACGTTTGCGCAATGTGTTTATCGAGCCGTCCGGCGGGGTAAGGCGCCGTCCGGGCACGCGTCTTGTTGGCGAGCTTGACGGGCCGGTGCGTCTTGTTCAGTTCGAATTCAATACCGAGCAGACCTATATCCTGGCCTTTGGTGATCGGAAGGCCTTTGTGTTTGAAAACGGGGTCAATACCGTGTGGTTTGAAACCCCGTTCGGGCCGGAACATCATGATCTTTTGAACTGGACGCAAAGTGCCGATACGCTTCTGGTGGTTCATCCCGATGCCCCGCCGGTGCGCATCAGCCGCACACAGGCCGGAAGCTGGCAGGTAACTTCCTGGGCCTGGCGGGCAACCGATCAGGTCACAAGCCAGCCGTTTTACAAATTCATCGACCCGGCAGCAACCATCACACCATCCGCCACCAGTGGATCGGTGACCCTTGTTGCCAGCATGGATATGTTTGACGCCAACCATGTCGGGACCCTGTGGCGGATTGCCGGGGTCGAGGGCGAAATAACCGCCGTTGGCGACGCCCAAACCGCGACCATGACTATTAAGGGCAGTCTGGCGGATAGCAATGCCACGGTCGATTTTGCCGAGCAGGCCTTTTCGGATGTCCGTGGTTGGCCGCGCAGCGTGACATTCCATCAGGACCGGCTGGTGATTGGCGGGTCACGTGATTTGCCCAACCGGCTGTGGATGTCGCATTCGGGCGATCTGTTCAATTTCGAACTGGGCGAGGGGCTGGATGACGAGGCGATTGAGTTCGCCCTTCTGGCCGATCAGGTCAATGCGATTACGGGGATTTTCGCCGGTCGCCATCTTCAGGTCTTTACCAGCGGATCGGAATGGATGGTGACGGGGGATCCCCTGACACCGGCCAATATTCAGGTCACCCGTCAAACCCGCATCGGCAGTCAAAGCCATCGCACCGTGCCATTGGTCAATATTGACGGGGCGACGGTATTTGCCGGGCGCAGCGGGCGCGAAATTCGCGAATTCCTGTTTACCGATGTCGAGCAGGCCTATGGATCGGCCGATCTGGCATTGCTGTCACGTCATCTGGTCAAAGACCCGATTGATCAGGCCTTTGATGCCAATCGACGGTTGTTGCATGTGGTGATGGCAGATGGATCGCTTGCCACCCTGACCCTTTACCGGTCCGAGACCATTACCGCCTGGTCGGCACAGCAGGTGGCGGGGTGTGATTTTACATCGGTCGCGGTGTCGGGCGGGGATGTTTATGTCAGCCTGAAATGCGGGGATCGCTACTTTCTGGCCCTGTTTGATGAGGCATGCGGGTTTGACCTGCAAATCAGCCAGTCGGTCCAAGCGGGCGAAGAACCGCGCCGGCATTGGGGGCAGCTCGGCGCGCTTGAAGGGATGAAAATCAATGCCTGGGGCGATGGTGTTCTGATCCCCGGGCTTGTGGTGGCGGGCGGCACGGTGACTTTGCCCGGCGATGTCGGGGCGGTCACGACACTTGATGCCGGTTTGGCCTTTACCCATGAAATCTTTACCCTGCCACCGGCGGCATCGGATGGCAGCCGCCCGCATGGGGGCAATGCGGTGCGTCTGGTGTCGCTGACTTTGCGGTTGCAACAAAGCGGGCAGCTTCGTGTGGATACCGGGCGCGGCCTGCGCGATGTTGCATTGCCGGTGCCGCCGGATGACCCGGACGGGCTTTATAGCGGGGATATCACATTGCGAAGTCTTGGATGGCGGCGCGGAAGCGGGGGGACCATCCATTCGGGGTTATGGCGGGTTGCCGGGGATTTTCCCCGGCCTTTTTTATTGCTGGGATGTGCATCGGAAATGGGGGTGAATGACTGATGGGTGGCTTTACATCAATCGTGCCGCTGGCGGCATCGGCCTTGCAGACCGGACAACAGATCCAGGCCAATCAGGCCAGTACGCAAAGCCGGATTGCCATGCTTGATGCCGATCGCAAGGCCGAGCTGGCCGAAATTGACGCAAACCAAAAACAAAAGGATGCCGATCGCGAAGATGCTCTGCGTCGCAGGCAGGCGACCCTGCGCGCCAGACAGGGGGCATCGGGACTGATGGCCGGTGGCAGCGGATCTGCCAGTGCGGTGCTGGCCGGTTATGAAAAGGCCGCGCGCGACGATCAGCAGGCAGATGCGTCCGAGGCCAGTCGCAAACGCAATCAGATCAATGCCAGTGCAAGCTGGCGCGAAAAGTCGCTGTTGCGCACCGCACAGGATGATACGACCGCCCGACTGAGTGCCTGGTTCGCGCGGCGTGACGGGTTGGGGGGATAAGGATATGGGAACGGTCTTTACCAATCAGATCACCGCATCACGCCAGTTCGAAGGCGATGGGGCGCGCGATGAATTTCCATTCGATTTTGACGTGTTTGACAGCGGCGATGTCGCAATCAGTCTTGATGGCGAAACTGTCGAGACCGGGTTTCACGTCACCCTTGGCCGATCCGGGACAGGTGCGGGATCGGCAGCGGCCAGGGGGGCGGGCGGTATCGTCAAATTTGAAACCGCACCGGCATCGGGTGTCCGGGTCGATATCGCGCGGTCCTTGCGGTTGCGCCGCCTGAGTTCCTATGACGCCATGTCGGTACCGCGCGGCGATGCGATTGACCGTGATCTTGATTTTGTGACCGTGGCAATCGGCGATATTGACCGGGCGCTTTCGGGGGCCTTGCACCTTGATGCGGCCGATCGCGATCAGGCATCGGCGAAACTTCCGGCGATCGCGCCGGGGCGTGTACTGATCTGGAATGACGAGGGGGATGGTCTTGCCAATGGCCCGGATGCCAAGGATATCGCCAATGTGGCGGGCAATGCGACCCTTGCGCAGGCGGCGGCCAAACGGGCCGAGGCCGCCGATGCCCGGTCGCAAACAGCCCTGGCATCCTTTGGGCGTGATCATGCCGGTGCGATGCTTGATCTTGATTTTCGCAGCGGCAATGCCCTGAGCTGGGAGGATGAGCGCCGCCAGCCGGTGATTGATGCACCCTTGAACCGGATCATGGATATCCGTGAAACCGGCGCATTGGTGCGATTGTCAAACGGGGCGCGGGTGACATTGCCCGATGCATCGATTGCGCGCAACGGGGTGCGTTATCGCCTGTTTAACGGGGATGGCACACAGGTCGATATCGCAGCGGCCAGCGGGGATGTGATTGCACCGGTTCATGGCGGGGCAGAAGGCGGGATTTATCCGCTGCCGATCCGGGGCGATATGGCTGACCTTGTCTGTGACGGAATTTCCGGCGGGCGGTGGTTTGCCTGTCCGGTGCGCGAAAGCGGACCGGTCGTCAAGCTGTTGCGCACCGCATCGCAAAGCATCCCGGCCGGGGGTGCGTTCCTGATTGAGTGGGATCAGGTGGTCGAAGACAGCCACGGGCTTTATGACGCCGCCAGTCATGGCCTGACCGGGATGGCGCCGGGATTTTACCATATCGATGTCGGGGTGAGTTTTCCGGTCACCAGCGAAGCGGTGATGACCACCCTGTCACTTGAACGGTACAATGGCACGGACTGGAACATCCATCTGCAATCCAATGACATCACCGCGACCGGAAGCGGCGCCAATCACAGCTTGCGGCTTGGCGGTGTGGTGCGCATTGCCCCGGGCGGGGCAAGCGGGCTCAGGATCCGGTTGCGCCACAGCGATGATGTGACCCGCATGATCGCGGCCAGTGATCTTCTGAGCTGGTGGCATCTGCACCGCATTGGCGGGTAGCAAAGCCTGTGTGGCGAGATTGCTTGCCTGCTTACCTGATTGCCTGTTTGCCTGGGGGGCGGGCAGAAATTCCTGATTTGATTTCAAGGAGATGCATCCAATGGGATTGCGGTATCAGCCGCTTGCGGCCGCCATGACGGTGGCGCGGGCATCAAGCAAAATGATCGGCGGTGAAAACGGATTGATCACGACCCTCGGCAATGATCAGCCGGGGTTTGATCATGACCGGCTTGGCCGGCGCAAGGGGCTTTTGATCGAAGGGGCGGCAACCAACTTGCTGCGCTATTCCCGCGATTTTTCCAATGCACTTTGGGAAAAGAACGCCGGTGTAACTGTTGCGCCAAGTGCGGTTGCCGCCCCGGATGGCAGTTCGGACGCCATGTTGCTTGACCTTCCGGGCGGGGCCGATGGCCTTTATCAGAATGTCGGATCGCTGAGCAGTGGGGATGTCTATTGTTTTGCCATCTGGATGCGCGCGGTTTCGGGAACGGTTGATGTCACCCTTGGCGGGATCAACGGGCCATCAAGCCATAACATCAGTCTTGATGAAACCTGGCAACGTGTGTGGATCTCTGAACCGGCATCGGGCACCACGCGCTATCCGAAAATCAGTACGGCGATCTCGAACCTTCCGGCATCGGTTCTGATCTGGAATGGGCAGCTTGAAGCCGGACCCGCACCGACATCCGATATCATCAGCAACGGCATCCCGGCATCGCGGGCCGCCGATAACGTGACGCTTGATCCGGCTGACTGGTTTGCCCAAGGGGTCGGGACAATGGTGTTTGATCTGCAGACTACCGCCGCATGGGTTGGCATTTGGCGGATCGTGCAGCTTTATTCCGGTAGTCTCAATGATGATCATCTTGATCTTGGTTATGACAGCGATGCCGGTCAGTTGCGCATATCCTTGCGCCGGGATGGCGTGCCGATCGTTACCCAGTCGCTTTACGGGACGCTGTCACCAGATACCCGCCATCGCATTGCGCTGGCCTGGGAGGATGACGTTATTGCAGTGGCCCTTGGCGGCAGCGTTCTGAAAACCCCGTCGGGCTTTGCCATGCCGCGCAATTTTTCCAATATCGTGCTGGGATCCTTTGGCGGAACGGACAAGCATATCAACGGCTACCTGCGCAATCTGGCCTATTGGCCGGTCAGGCTTTCGGATGCGCGATTGTCTGAACTTTCGGTGGTTTAAATGTAACGATATCGAAATGCTCAAAGCCTGATCATCTCGCGTCGCACACGATCTGTATCACCACCTGATGTACTGGGTTCAATATTGGGCTCATTCATCTTGGAAGGTGCTGCAATAAACATGAGAGAAGCATGCTGAAGTAAGTAATGCCCAGATGGATCATCAGTTGGGTGATTGATTAATGGGGCGAATGAACATGTGCGGATAATTTGGGGTTTGTTGGCGGGAACCCAGAAAATAAGGTTCCCGCCTTGTATCAAGGATTGGCAGTCCCAGTGCATTGAACCGATTCCGTTACGGTATATGTAACTGATGCATTGAATGCGTAAGTGCCAGATTTTGACAACGGGTTGCCATCTAAAGAGAACCCATCCCAATACTGTTTCACTACTGAAGATTGATCGCCAGCAAGAAGCGTTCCGATCTGAACGGTTACAGGACTGTCGACTTTGGTAAGGTCATGACGTCCCTGAACAAAACTTACGTCCCAGTTGATGAGAGTGTCATCTACATCATACGTGATGGCTATGTCTTTCAAAGTCATTTGGGAGATATTTTTGACCGTGATTTCCAGCGAGGGTGCCGTATTTTTTTCTTCAGCGCCGACAGCTATGGGAGGATAAGACATTTCAACCTGGAGTAGCCCGAGGGCCGTTGTCTTGGTCTGTGTGTCGTACTTGTTCCAAGTTTTAAAGGTTAACCGCGTCATTGATTGATCTCCAAAGTTGTTTTGATGAGAGCAATATTAGTAAAAAAAAATCAAACAAAGCAACCTAAAGTTTAATTTGTGTCATGAAATTATCGTATTAAAGGTGTGGCGTGTGTTTTTCTGCATTGTCGCAGGCCGCTGTATTCTTCGGGCCGTAGGTAGGCAGCGCTCGGATTCCTTGAAATCCGGACCAGGGAGCAGCCTTCAACAGAAGTTTTGGAAGCAGTAGATCGCTTTGCCATTCCACGCAATTTCGGCAACTTCGCGCTGGGATCATGTTGCAGCGTACATGAGGCGATGAATAAGCCCCTGCGCAATCATGCCTGCTAGCCTAAAAGGCTTTCAGCGCTTTTAACCTTCTTGAGGATGAGCAATGTGTGAGGTGGAAAGCCGCGATCCAGTTGCGACCTTGCGGGCGGAACTGCTGCGTGATTTACCAGAGGATATCAAACGGGTGCGCAATGCCTATCGCCGAGCGGCACAGCAGGCAGCCCTTTTACGCGAAGCGAAGGATTTCAACACGCATCAGGCGGCCTGCAAAGCCGCCCTTGGTCATCTTGAAAGTCTGATCAAGTTGCTGCGCTGGGCGTGTGAGGGGGCGGAAAGTTCGGCAGCCGATACGGAAGGTGGCACGGTACGTACCGTTGATCAGCTGATTACGGATGCAAGACGTACATTACAAGATGCGTGACGCCGCGGGTCGTGCTTTCACGGGAATGACGGTTGTTTGACGGGGAGGGGTGTGGAATGACGGCGCAAATGCAATCCGCGCGCTTCGCCGAATTTGTCTGGATCTGGGATCAGGTTCTGGGGCTTGGCTTGCCATCCCATCATCGGAAAATGGCAGACTGGCTGGAGGAATGCTGGAACGCCGGGCGGCGCGAGATGTTGCTGATGGCGTTTCGCAATTCGGGGAAATCAACCATTGTCGGGCTGTTTTGTGCCTGGTTGCTTTATCGGGATGCCGATTTGCGCATTCTGGTTCTGGCGGTCGACCTTGATCTGGCCAAAAAGATGGTGCGCAACGTCAAACGCATTGTCGAACGCCACCCGTTATTGGCGGGGATTGTGCCCGACCGTCTGATCGACTGGGGCAGTGAACGGTTCACCGTGGCGCGGCCCGGTGTGTTGCGCGATCCGTCCATGCAGGCTGTTGGCATTGGCGGCAATATCACCGGATCGCGCGCCGATATCGTGATTTGCGATGATGTCGAAGTTCCCAAAAACAGCGACACGGCTCATAAGCGCAACGAGCTTCGCGAAAAACTGTCCGAGATTTCCTATGTCCTGTCGCCCGGCGGCGCACAGCTTTATGTCGGAACTCCGCACAGTTATTATTCGATCTATGCCGATGAAGTGCGCCCGGAAACCGGCGAGGTCGCGCCATTTTTAAATGGTTTCTCACGTTTTGTGCTGCCCATCGTCAATAAGCATGGGACATCAAACTGGCCCGAACGGTTTGATCAGGCGGCAATCGCCGCGATCAGGGCGCGCACGCCAGCCCACAAGTTTCAAAGCCAGATGATGCTTGAAATGGTTGCCCCCAATGCCGGGCCGTTTGATCCGGCGCGGTTGCATTATTACGACGATCTGGCCGAAATCGAATATGCCAATGGCCGGATGCGGCTTGGCATCGGGGATCGCACCATGGTCGCCAGTGCCTGCCACTTTGATCCGAGCTTCGGCGCAGCCAAGGGCGACGGGGCGGTGGTGGCCTGCGTCTATATTTGTGATCAGGGGGAATACTGGCTTCATGATATCGCCTGGTTGCGGGCAACCAGCCCGCATGAGGGCGGGCAAAAAGGCGATGCCCCGTGGCGTGACGAGGCAAGCCAGCTTTGTGCGCAGGTCGGGGCATTCATGGCGCGCAACCATTTGCCATCGGTGCGGATCGAGACCAATGGCATCGGGCGGTTTTTGCCCAATATCCTGCGGCGCGAACTTAAAGCGATCGGCTGGGCGGCAAGCGTCGTAGAACATTATGAAGCCACCAACAAGGTAGCCCGGATCGAGGATGCCTTTGGCGCGGTGATGGGGGCGGGGCTGCTTCATGTCGGGGCGGCTGTGGTCAAAACGCCGTTCCTGCGACAGTTGCGCGAATGGCATCCCGCCAGTTCTGGTCATAACAGTGCCGGTCATAACATTGCTGGGCATAATCGTGTTGGCCATGATGACGGGCTTGATGCGGTGGCGGGATGCATTTTGGCCGAGCCGGTCCGTTTGCCGCGGGTCGACATGCCGCTGCTTCGGGCCGACTGGCGGCGAAATGGCGGGGTTTTCCGGGCGGAAAACCGTTTCAATCCGTAAAGGTCGGCTTGGAAACCCTGACGGGAGAAAAAAACTTTCTCGCAATGCCAAGTAGTTAGCCCGGCGGTGTATCACATTTGTGAAATATTCATGGAATTTTCAGCTTTGATCCCTACGTTTATTATATGAAAGAATAGTAGAGAGTTTTTAAACCTATACCAAAGCGTAGAGTTCGTCGCGCAAAACAAGTTTATAAACCCGGAAACGGCCAGATCGATTTGTTGATCAATTTAGCAGTCCAGGACAACAAGACGCCCCTGTGGGCGCACCTGACTGTCAGGAGGCCTGACCATGTGGAAGAAACTAAGCTTGATGGCTGTAATGGCAGGTGCCGTTGCAGTTGCGATCCCGGAAACACAGGCGTCTCCGGTTTGTGGTGACCGCAGCAAGGTTATCGACAGCCTGAGTGCCAAATATTCCGAGGAACCGGTTGCGGTTGGCGTGACCTCGAACGGTGGCGTGATCGAGGTGCTCAAGGCACCGGACGGGCAGACATGGACGATCCTGTTTACCTATCCGTCCGGGCCAAGTTGCCTGGTGGCCTCCGGCGAGGCCTGGCAGGATCTTGAAGCAAAGATCAAGGGACCTGCTGCCTAGGACTGCCTCTACCTTTCGGGGCCGTGATGAACGGTCTTCCTTGGCTTGGGAACCGGTCACGGTCACTGGTACGGTCACGGTCACGGTCACGGGCACTGGTACTGGTGCTGGTACTGGCACACGCACAGGAATGGCGCCGGATGGCGCCCGGGTGATGCCACAACGGGACAGAGACTGCGCATGGATGGTGCGGCCTGATCGGTGCACCCCGCCTATACAAGTTTTATGCCGATCATCTAAGCCGGGGGTGTTGCTCCGGTCGTGATGACCTCCTTGAACTGACCTGCAAACCAACCGGTTTGCGGGTCTTTTTTTATCGAAATCACGAGGCCCCGGAACATGACCGAGCTTGCCCAGCCTGTCGATGTGATCTGGTGGATCACCGCGGTCGAAATTCCGGCTGTGGCCAGCCTGTTCTGGCTGCATTGGCGGATGCGATCGGAATTGCTGACCCGGATCGAGGATCAGCGCAGCCGCCATGATGCCGATTGCGGCGATCTGCGCGCCGATCTTGCCGACTTCAAGCTTGATGTGGCGCGCAACTATGTCTCGATCCCGTATCTCAAGGACATTGAAAAACGCCTGACGGGGCATTTGCTCCGGATCGAGGCCAAACTTGACAGCCCGCTTAAAAAGGAACCGGTCCATGACTGATCTTATGATCCGCCCGATTGTTGAACCCGAAGCCTTGCCTGACACTTTGCCAGAGGCCGAAATCCTTGCCCGCACCCTTTATGGCGAGGCCCGCGGCGAAGACCTTGCCGGGATCGAGGCGGTGGCGTCAGTGATCCTCAACCGTGTGGCCTTTGCGCGCAAACGCGGGCGTTATTGGTGGGGCAATGACATCAGATCGGTGTGCCTTAAACCCGGTCAGTTTTCCTGCTGGAACGCCAGTGATCCGAACCGCAAGAAATTGCTGGCGATCAACCCGCGCGACCCGGCCTATCGGCTGTGCAAACGCATTGCCAAGCGCGCAGTGGCGGGCGACCTTGCCGATCAGACCGACGGGGCGACGCATTATCACACCCATGCGGTTGATCCCTATTGGGCGCGCGGGCAGGTGCCGGTTGCAGAGATCGGCCATCACATATTTTACAAGAATATTGGATAGGGGAGGTATCACGTGATCCCGGCATTGCTTGCCCAGATCGGCCTGCCGCTTTTGATCAAGGCGGTGGGTGCGGGGCTTGATCATATCGACAATCCGATCGCCAAGACGGCTGCCGAAGGCCTCAAGCAGGTCGAACAAGCCGTCAGCAAAGGCGATGTTACACCGGCCCAAATCCTCGAAGCCAACCGCCACACGGAACGCATGGCCGAAATCGAACTGGCCCGCGATACCGAAACGCTAAAATCGGTCAATCGCACCATCCGGGCCGAAGTCGCCAGCGAAGATGTCTTCGTGCGGCGCTGGCGGCCAAGCTTCGGCTATGCCGTCGCACTCACCTGGATCATGACCATGGGCGCCATCGCCTATGCGATCATCTTAACCCCACTCCAGGCCCCCGCGATCATCGCCGCACTGGTCAATACCAGCCCGATCTGGGGCATCGCGCTTGGGGTGTTGGGGGTGAGTGTGGTTAAGAGGAGTGCGGATAAGAAGATTACGTGATTTCGAATATTTCGATTGTTTCGAATATTGCGTTTATTGAGGTCTTGTCTTATATATTGGGCACCCCCTTTTGATCAGATGCGGAAGGGGGATGTCGCGGGAAATGGAGAATGCGCAATGTCGGCAATACGAAAAGATGATTTTGGTGGCCGCTTGCCAACGCAGATCGAAAGCGCAACAGCAGACCAGCTTCGCCAGATTATTGCCTCTCAGGCAAAGGAGGGCGAGGATACCAAGCTGACTGTGATGCGTGGAGAGGGCGGGGCGGAAACCATCACCCTCAGCCCGGCCCTGACGGAAAGCCTGATGAATTTGTTGCGCCTTGTTTCTGGCCGTCAGGGTTTTCAGATGATTCCGCTGTCGGCAGAACTGACGACACAACAGGCGGCAGATCTGCTGAATGTATCCCGGCCCTATTTGATCAAGCTGCTTGAAGCGGGCGATATCCCGTATGCGACCGTTGGACGGCATCGCCGGATCAAGGCAGAGGATTTGTTTGCCTATAAAGCCCGGCGGGATGCAGAGCGCGACGATGCTTTGTCTGAGTTGGCGAAGATGGACGCAGAGCTTCTTCTGAAAGGATACTGAGCGCGTATGACATATCGGGCAGATCATTTTACAGCGCTTCTTGATGCCTGTGTTCTGGCCGATGTGTTCAAGCGGAACTTGCTACTCAGTCTGGCGCGAGCTGAGCTTTTTCGTCCGCGCTGGAGCACCCAAATCCTTGATGAGACCGAACGGGCGATCCTGAAAATTACCAAGGGTGAAGCTGATGGCAAAAAGCAGCGTGCGGCAATTGAGCGGGCATTTCGGGATGCCTGCGTGACCGGGTATGAAGCGCTCATCCCGGCGGTGACGTTGCCAGATGCAGATGATCGCCATGTTCTGGCAGCGGCAATTCACACCAAGGCGCAGGTTCTGGTGACAGATAACCTCAAGGATTTTCCGCCCGATGAACTGGCGAAGTTCGGAATCGAGTTAAAGTCATCTGACGAATTCATCGCGGATACGATCACACTTCATGAACAGACAGCGTTCGGTGCGATCAAAGCCATGCGGGCGCGCTACCAAAACCCGGCCCTTACGACAGGGAAGATCATTCAGTTTGCGGAAAGCCGTAGTCTGCTGTCGACGGCGCTCTTGCTCAAGGAATATGAGCAATATTGGTGATCGTCACCTAGGTCATCTGGTGTGCTTTAGAAATGTGTCAATATCTTCGGGTGCATACCCCAAAAGCTCCCCCATCCGCGCTGAATCTGCGTCGTGATCCTTGACCGTTCCGGCGCATAAATTGCGCGACATGACCAATGCCTCCTCGATCCGCCATTCTTCGCCGGGCAGGGCGAAGAACAGGTGGCGCATTTCAAAGGGCGGGCGCGGGATGATTTCTTCAACACGGATGATGGTGCCTGCTGCGACATGCGGGGCGAAATCGGCGTCGGGGAAATAGTCGCTGACATGAAGCGCGTCTGAAAACATTGCCATCGGCTTGGTGCCGGCCAGCATCAATTCCAGTTCGCGGTCATTATGCGGGCCGATGCCAGGCGGTAATGTCAGTTCATCATCCATCATGCTTATCCGCATTGTGTCAGCCAATCGTCGCAGCGGCCGTGGGGCGTCGTCAACGATGATGTCCTGTCTTGGGCTGTTAGCGTCGCCATCAGGTTTACCTGTGGGTAAAGATTTGCTGTTTGTGGCTTGGTTTCTGGAGTTTGTTTACCCATAGGTAAAGTTCGGGTGCTTCGGCGATGGAGGCAGAAGCACCCGATAAGCGGGGCGCGTCAAAGAGTGATGTTCAGGTTTTTCATCGCCTTGCCCTGACCGCCGGCCAGAAGGCCGGTGATGCGGCCGTCTTTGAGGTCCAGCGTAACCTTGATCTGGCTTGGTGAGGGTTGGGCCATGAATGCGCCCTGGGCGATCAGGAAGGTGTCCTTTTTTATGTCCAGAAAATCATGAAGCACACAGGCAAGCGGGCCGGCGGCCATGCCGGTGGCGGCTTCTTCGGCAATGCCATAGCGCGGGGCGAACATGCGGGTGGTGGCATCGATATCCGCATCATCGGTTTCGGTGGTGAAGATGTAATAGCCGATCAGATCAAGCTTTTCGCTGATCGCGTTGATGGCGTCCTGATCGGGGGTGATATTTTTAAGGATTGCTTGGTCCCTGACCGCCAGCACGATGAAATTATTGCCGGTATTGACCAGAACAGGGCGGGCGCGGTCATCAAGATCATCACTGGCAAGGCCGAGTGATTTCAGAACATCGCAAAGTGTGACGCCCTTATCAGACCAGTTGGCCGCAGGGGTGTAGGTCGGTGCAAGCTGTTCCATATAGGCCATGCCGCGATCAAGGATGATCTTGCGCGGGCCATCGACAGTTTCCTTGGATGTTTCGCCATCGCCAAAGCGTTGAAGTTCGGCCAGATAGGAAAAGGTCGCGATGGTGGCATGACCGCAATGGGCGATGCGTTTGGTCGGCGTAAAGAAATCAAGCCTGATGCCGCAGGTCTCGGATTTCGAGACAAAGGCGGTTTCCGACAGCCCGACCTTTTGCGCGATCAAAAGCTTTTCATCGTCACTATAGCGGTCGGCATCCAGCACGACCCCGGCCGGGTTGCCGCCCGCGCCATCTTTGACAAATGCATTGACGATCTGAACCGGAACGGTCCGGGTAATTTCTTGATGTATGCTCATAACTCTTTTCCTGCTAAAATCTTTGTTAAGCCGATTTTAGGCACAAATTCACAGATTATGAATTCATATATAAATGAAGAAATCTCATGAAAAGTCGCGTGCGGGCCTGATGGCCAAGGCCAATCAGAATGCCCCGCTTTTGGCGGCGATTGCGCGGGAAAACAGTTTCAGCAAGGCGGCCGAAATACTGGGCGTGCATCAATCGGCAATCAGTCATCGGGTCAATCTTTTGGAAGAGGCACTTGGCTTTTCGCTGTTTGATCGCACCACGCGCCAGATCACCCCGACGGCATATGGGCGTATTCTTTGTGCCGCGGCGATTGAGGCCATGGCGGTCTGGGACGGGGCGCTTGATCGTCTCGAAAAGTTCGAAAACCGGGGGGCGGTGCGCCTGTCGGTGTCATCGTCGCTGGCGATGAAATGGGTGTTGCCGCATTTGGGACGTGCGGCGGAGGCGGGGCTTGAAATCGCTCTTGATGTCAATGATCGCCCGGCTGATTTCCGGGCGGGCGTGATTGATGCCGCCATCCGTTTTGGTGTCGGGCCCTATCCGGGGCTGCATTCGACCCTGCTTAAAAAGGCTGAAATAATGCCGGTGGCCCGGCCGGGATATTGTGATCCCGGTGCGACCCTTGAAATGATTGCCGGTTTGCCATCGACCACATTTTTTAAAGACGTCGCGGGCGAGCGGGATGATACCGATTTCAGTTGGGCCTATTACAAGGATCAGGCGGGGCTAAGCTTTGAGACGGATGCGCGGCACATTGCCTTTGATCGTGCCGATCTGGTGTTGCAGGCCGCAATCAACGGTATGGGCATCGGGCTTGGCCGGACCCTGTTGATCGAGGGTGATATTGCCCAGGGCTTCCTTGTGCCGGTCGGACCATCGGTTGCGATGAAGTCGGCCTATTGGCTGGTGTGTGGTTCCGATTTTGCGGGGACGGAGCGCTATGCGACGCTTCTGGGCTGGCTTAAAGGCCAGATGAAATAGGCTTGCCGTTTTGGGCGGGCCTGCCTAAATTCCGCGCATGACAAATACAGAACATGAAATCATTTACCGCGTGCTGGGATCGGATGAATGGGCGGAAGCCCTGGCATCCGGGCAGTATGCCGGTGCGCCGCACGATATTGCCGATGGCTTTATCCATTTTTCGACCATTGATACGCTGGCGGCAACACTTGCGCTGCATTACACCAAGCGCGACGGGTTGAAGCTTTTGCATGTGCCGGTCGCACCGATCAAGGCCAAGCTGAAATGGGAACCGGCCCGCGGTGGTACGCTGTTCCCCCATCTTTATGATGTGCTGGGCGTTGCACATGTAACGCGGGTTGATGATTTGCCCCTTGATGCGAACGGTGTTCACATCCTGCCCGAAGATCTGCAACAGACGCAGTGATCAGACGATCATAGGGCGTGAAAATGCGCCAAAAGCAAACGGGCAGTGCTGTGATCAGCACTGCCCGTTCTGTCTTGTGTTCAGTTTGCGTCGTATCGTTTTTACTTTGGTCGTTTTTATTTTGGTATTGGACTAGCCGTTCAGCAGTGTCGAAACTTCAAAGCAGACCCCGGCCAGGATCACCAGCACGGTGACACCCGACAGAGTAAAAGCCGCAAGATTGGGAAAAGGGCTTCTTTTCAGGCGGTTTTGATATTTGGTGTCGTCATCAACAAGAATGTTGGGGCCACGCAGCATAACGCTCGGCTTTTCGACCTCATCATTGGAGGCCCAACGATGCCGGTTTTCCGGCAGATAAACGCGGTTGCGTTCTTTGGTATTTTCCGGGGTTGCCATGTTTGTCTTCATGTCCATCAACTTCTTTTTATCGGTTCCCAGCCCGTTCCGGCGGCTGTGATGATTGCTGTTCCTGATCTATGGAATACCAAATACTATCCCAAAGATCAAGAAAACTATACCAATGTATATTTATAAAAATTAAAGTTCGCCCAAAAATCGCAGTTTTCTGCGGTTTTCGTGATGGTATAGGGTGATGCCGATGAGGATAGGTATAGTGCCGTCAGACCCCGAAACAGGGGTGAGAAGAACGAATCCGATGGATGGAAGCCGCAGTGATGGTTGCATTCAAAAAGACCGGGCAGCGCCGATGATGGCGCTGCCCGGTTTCTTTTTGCGTATGGGGGATACGCATATGCGGGGTCGGGGGATGTTTTGATCAGACGAGCTCGGCCAGGGCCGCAGGGTTGAAATCCTCAAGCTCGTCAAAGGCACCCTTGGCGACCTTGTTGGGCCACTGGGCATCCGTGATCAGCGCACGGCCAACCGCAATCAGATCAAATTCGCCGCGTTCCATACGTTCGACCAGACCGTCAAGGTTGGATTTTTCGGATGCTTCGCCCGAAAACGCGCCGATGAAGTCCGATGAAAGCCCGACCGAGCCCACCGAAATGGTCGGTGCGCCGGTAAGCTTTTTGGCCCAACCGGCAAAGTTAAGGCCCTTTTCGCCATCGATTTCAGGGAATTCCGGTTCCCAGAAACGACGCTGGGATGCGTGGATGATATCGACACCGGCCTCGACCAGCGGGGCCAGCCAGGATATCATTTCATCAGGCGTGGTGGCAAGGCGGGCGGTGAAGTCCTGTTGCTTCCACTGGCTGACGCGCAGGATGATCGGGAAATCCGGACCAACCGCGGCACGCATCGCAGCCACGACTTCGCGGGCAAAGGTTGCACGTTCGGCAATGGTTTTACCGCCAAAGCGATCGGTACGCAGGTTCGTCCCCGACCAGAAGAACTGATCAATCAGATAGCCGTGTGCGCCATGGATTTCAAAGGTGTCAAAACCGGCATTCTTGGCATCAAGGGCGGCCTTGGCAAAGGCGGCAATGGTATCGGCAATATCGGCATCGGTCATGGCATTGCCGCGCGGTTGATCCGGCGCCAGAAGGCCCGACGGGCTTTCGACCGGGGCATCGGGTTCCCATTCGGTAAAGGCACGGGTTGATCCGGTGTGCCAGATCTGCGGGCCCATTTTGCCGCCTGCGGCATGAACCGCATCGGCAACCGATTTCCAGCCGGCAATTGCCGCATCACCATGGAAAAACGGAATGCCCGGATCATTGCGCGATGCCGGACGGTCTATCACGGTGCCCTCTGACAGGATCAGACCAACGCCGCCTTCGGCGCGCTTGCGGTAATACTCGGCATTGATCGCACCGGGAATGCCGTTTTCGGCCTTGGTGCGGGTCATCGGAGCCATCACGATGCGGTTGGGAAGCTCAAGGGTTTTAAGCTTGAAAGGTTGAAACAGAACATCTGTGTTGGTCATGTGCGGAAATCTCCGTCTTTTGAAAGTCTATGATGGTGACTAGATATATGATATATACCTGGTGTCAATGAGGCACCTGAACGAAACCAGGTATACTCAAGGAAACCGCACATCCGTGGTTGAGCCGCAAAAAGTTGAACCGCAAAAACCGGTGCCGGAAGGGTAATCCGGAAAGAACAAGCAAAAAGGGACGGAAAAGGACAGGTCATGGAAATGAAGGAATGCTCGATCAAGGAATTCCGCGCCGATTGCCCGTGTCGCGGCCTGTTTGACCAGATCGCCGATAAATGGTCGATGATGATCCTGGCGGTTCTGGCCGATGGGCCATTGCGCTTTAACGCGATCAAGCGCGGGCTTGAGGGCATCACGCAAAAGGCCCTGACCCAGACATTGCGCAAACTTGAACGCAACGGCATTGTCGCGCGCAATGTGATTGCGACATCACCCGTGGCGGTCGAATATGAAATCACCCCGCTTGGCCGCACCCTTATTGGCCCGTTCAAGGCGCTTTATCTCTGGACCAAGGAAAAGATGCCCGAGGTTGAGGCCGCCCGTGCGGCGTTTGACGAACGGATGAATGAGGACGTCTGACCAACCCGGCCGGTATGGTTGATGCTGCATTGATCCTTGCCCATCGGGGCCGGGGCGCGTAAGAACAGGACAGGTTGTCAAACGCAAAAGGAGCCTGTCGCGTGGGGTGGTACAAGTCACTGGTTTTGCCGATTGTCCGCTGGATCGATGCAGAGACCGCACATGGTCTTGCCATATGGGCCTTGAAAAACAATCTGGTGCCGCGTGCGGATGACGCAACGGACGCGACCCCGATCCTTGAAACCGAAGTTTTCGGGCGCAAATTTGCCAATCCGGTCGGGCTTGCTGCGGGGTTCGATAAAAATGCCGAGGTCCCCAATGCCGCCCTTTCACACGGGTTTGGATTTGTTGAAATCGGATCGGTGACACCTTTGCCGCAACCGGGCAATCCCAAGCCCCGTCTTTTCCGTCTTTATTCCGACCGGGCGGTAATCAACCGCATGGGCTTTAATAATGACGGGGCGGAGGTCGTGGCAAACAGGCTGCGCAAACGTGCGCGCCGTGGCATCCTTGGGGCCAATCTTGGCAAAAACAAATATTCCGAAGATGCCGCCGATGATTACGCCAAGGGGGTAGAGGCACTTGGCCCCTATGCCGATTACCTTGTTGTCAATGTATCATCGCCCAATACGCCGGGCCTGCGCGCCCTTCAGGGGCGTGCCCCGCTTGAAAAGCTTTTGAAATCGGTGCTGACGGCGCGCGACAAATTCGCCAAGGGTGTGCCGGTGTTGCTTAAGGTCGCACCGGACCTGACCGATGAAGACAAATCCGACATTGCGAGTGTTGTGCTTAAGGTCAAAATCGATGGCATGATTGTCTCGAACACGACGATTGACCGGCCGGTCGGGCTTAATTCCTATGACCAGGATGAAAAAGGCGGTCTTTCCGGCCCGCCATTGATGGAACCATCGACCAAGGTTCTTGCCGATTTTTACCGCCTGACCGAGGGCAAGGTGCCACTGATCGGAGTTGGCGGGATTGCATCGGGCAAGGATGCCTATGAAAAGATTTTGAATGGCGCGTCGCTGGTGCAGCTATATTCATCGCTGGTTTATCACGGGCTTGAACTTGTCACCGATATCAAGGAAGACCTTGCCCGCAGGCTGCGCAAGGATGGCTTTGCCAATGTATCCGATGCAGTTGGTGCCGCCTTCCCGGAAATTTCGGGCAAGGGCATCCCGGTCGATGAGGCCCGCGACGCCAAGGCAGCGATTGATGCCAAAACTGATGCCAAATCGGGCAACAAAGAAGATAAAAAGGACTGACCGGAATGAGCAAAGCCGCCCCCTATGAAATGATCAATGGCCTTTCGGAAGTGATCGGCAAATATGATGCCGTGATCCTTGATCTTTGGGGGGTGGTGCATGACGGTGTCGATCCCTATCCAAGCTCGATCCCGGCGATGAAGGCGCTCAAGGATGCCGGCATTCCAGTGGCGCTTTTGTCCAATGCGCCGCGTCGTTCATCGGTCGTCACGGGCCGGATGGAAGATATGGGCATTGCGCGTGATCTTTATGGTCCGGCGGTGGCATCGGGCGAGATCGCCTATCGCCAGCTGGTGGATCGCACCGATCCCTGGTATGCGAAACTGGGCCGGAAGGTGCTTATGGTCGGTCCGGTGCGCGATATGTCGATGTTTGAGCATCAGGATGTCGAAATCGTCAAAACGGTCGAGGATGCCGACTGGGTCCTGATCACCGGCCCGAACGAGGACCATGATCCGGTTTCGAAATATGAAGACCTTTTGCATGCGCTTAAGGCGCGCGACCTTCCGGTTCTGTGCCCGAACCCGGACCGCGAAGTGATCCGGGGTGGGGAGCGTATCATTTGCGCCGGTGCCATTGCCGGACGCTACGAAGAACTGGGCGGTGATGTCCGCTGGGAAGGCAAGCCGTTTGCCAGTGCCTATGACTTCTGCCTGCAGATGTTTGATAAGGGCCCGGATGCCAAGCTTCTGGTGGTTGGCGACAGCATCTCGACCGACATCGCCGGCTCAAACAATGCCGGACTTGATGTCGCCCTTGTTACCGGCGGCATTCACGCCGCCGAACTGGACGCGCCGCGCGGCACCTTGCCGGAACGGGAAAAGCTTGATGCCCTTCTGGCCGCGACGGGCCGTCACATCACCTATGCGATTGGGGATTTTTGCTGGTAATACGCTACTTTCGGTTTACCAATCGAGGGTAGGTATGAGTGTTTCCTCTGTTAATATTTACATTATTTATTTCTAATTTCCCTTCCGTTACTCACCGGGAGGAAGAAATGCCGTACTATCTTGTGAACCGAAATGCACAGCCTACCGGAGAACATGAAGTTCACGAGAACACGTGTGGACATTTGCCGGACGTACCAAATCGCGCTAATCTTGGTAGCTACACGAATTGCAGAGAAGCTATAGCTGCGGCAAGAGCCAAGGGTTATGCAAATGTCGACGGTTGCTTCTATTGTTGTAACGCTTGCCACACACGCTGAAGAATGCGCAGAACAACTCTTAAAGAGCTTGGACAATCCATTGAGCGGAAGAAAGCCGAACTTGGCTATTCCGGGCAGGATTATGTTGCGCGCAATTCCGGGGAATACCGCACCGAAAGCAAGCGCGCACTTCTGCGCAATATTGCGGCCGCTGCGGCGGAGCGTGGTAAAGAGCCGCCGTTCAAGGCCAAGTACTAGTCCCTGTGCATATGGATGTGTTTGACCCGCTTTTCCGATGAAAGGCGGGTTTGTTTTTATGGTCAGTGCGCAATTGAGCTGTCAAAGTGTGGTGGCAATCCGGCCATAAAGACGTGCGAGTAATGCCCGATGCTCAGTGATGAAATCCGTGATTATGCCAACCGCTCGGTCCTGTGCTGGTTGGCGACCAGCTCCGAAGACGGACCGTCGGTCAGCCCGAAGGAAATCTTTGCCTGTTATGGCGAAGACCGGGTCATCATTGCCAATATCGCATCCCCGCAATCGGTGCAGAATGTTGCACGTGATCCGCGTGTCTGCGTCAGTTTCGTCGATGTGTTTTCGCAAAAGGGCTGGCAGCTTTATGGCGAGGCCGTCCTGATGCGCCCGCGTGATGAGGGCTATGACCATTGCCACGCCATTTTGCAAGGCATGGCAGGCGATGCGTTTCGGGTTGGATCGCTGATCGATGTGCGCGTCATCAAGGCCAAGGAAATCCTTGCACCCAGCTATCGCTTTAATCCCGATATGGACGAAGCCACCATGCGGGCTGGTGCGATGATCAGCTATGGCGTAAAGCCGACAGATTAGTTCAATGGCAGCTGTTCGATATAGTAAAAAGTGTACGATCCAGGATCTCTAGAGTAAGCGGTGGACGAGAAAAGTTCGAAGCCACTTTTGTTGTACACAGAGCGTGTAATCCGAGTGCCGACACCAAGTGATTTTAAATCGCGAGAAGTGGTCCAAACACCGTCATCATAGCTGTTGAATATCTCGGAGATACTGCCGTTGTCTTCTTGATACTTGCAGTTACCAAGTACAAATTTGCATCGATCTTCAGGTCTGGGCGCCAAATGGAATGGATAGGAAGTGTTGGAATAGGACACAATAGTCCCGTTGGTGCGCATGCGGTGAGTTTTACCAGAGCCGGGTATCGCGGTGACTTTGTAGTAGTAATAATCTCCGAGCTTGTACAGATAATCGTAGTTCCAAGATTTTCCGTCGTTTCTTACCAGACGGTATCGTTTGGGGATGCTGTCTTCGGTAACCGCGATGCTTGAGCTGTCTTTTGGGGAAAGCAACGTTTCCTTTGATATAGCAAGTGTTTGCGTAAGTTTCATGTCGTGTGCAGCAGCGTTTTGCGGACCCTTTTTGAGCTGGTATTGCATGCATCCTTGGAGGGCAGTTCCAATACAAACTATGAAGGCAATTTTCATTAATTTCGTGGGGAGCATGCTATTTCTCTGTTTCTTCAAGTATATCATAGTCATAGCCTTCTTTCCCTGAACCGTATGCTTTTGAGGCATAAAGCGTCATGCCGTTCTTATCAAAAATGAGATTCTGGTAAGTAGCACCCCGGTGTCCGATGATTTTTCGCTGAATGACCCAAACGCCATTAAGAAACTTGCGGTCGAAAATGCCATATTTTTGGTTCGGATTGGCCCTGAGGTCACAGTTCCCTAACTCGAAAAAGCACTCATCGCGGACATTTATAAAGCCACGATCCTCCACTTTTACCTCATAAATCCGTCCCTTGATGCGAAACTCGTTTGTTCGGTTTGGGAGGACCTCATTCCGGGAAGTGAAGTAATGATAGCCATCTTCTATATGGCTGAACCTTACTTCTGTTCGCCCGCTCAGTGTGGAGAAGTAAACACGAGTGAAGTTCGATGAAATATCAGAAAGATCTATGTTAGGAACATCATCTGGATACAGGATGTTTCCTGCATGGGTCTTGAGAATTCGATCAACTTGATCGCTGATAAACAATGGCTCCTGATAGTCTGGGAATAGTTCTTCGCTGTTCGAATATGGTTCAACAGGGTCCTGCGACTGCGCATATGTAACGGGGATTCCAAGAAAAACAAACAGTGCCACTTTTCCAAACTGGCCAGCTATTGTTGGCTTTAGTTGGCTGACTAGGCTCTGAAGATATTGCATTGTGAGGAGCTCGATCACTTGAAGACGAATAGGTGATAAACTGTAGATAACAAATTCTACCATGACGAGCAATAATGCGGATACTACACGTTTGTCGTCGGATCAGCTTTCGGCAACGCGCTTTTCGCGGAAGATGATGAAGATGCCGCTGGCGGTGATGATTGCCGCCCCGACAAAGGTCAGAAGATCGGGTGTTTCGCCCCAGAAGAACCAGCCAAGCCCGGTTGCCCAGACAAGGGCGGTATAGTCAAAGGGCGCAACAGTCGGGGCGTCGGCAACCCGGAAGGCCTGGGTGATCATGGTCATGCCGCCGGTGCCGACAAAGGCAATGGCGATGAAAAGCCCGATATCCTCGACCCGGATCGGGGTCCAGAAATACCAGACGGCCGCACCGCTTAAGATCGTGCTGGTGAAGCTTAGATAAAACAAAAGCGTCCACATGCTTTCGCGGGCATCAAGCAACCGGGCGCTCAGCATCAAAAGCGCATAGGTAAAGGCCGTCGCGACGGGTAGAAGCGACACCGGTTCAAACGTTGCCGCACCCGGGCGGACAATCACCAGGACCCCGATGAACCCGACCATGACGGCCAGCCAGCGCCGCCAGCCAACCCGTGCAATCAGCACCGATGAAATGGCCGTGATGAAAAGCGGGGCGACAAAGGCCAGTGCTGTTGCCTCGGCCAGGCCCATCAGATGGATGCTGGTAAAGAACATGATGGTGGCGGTGATCCAGATGATGGTGCGCATGAAATGCACGCCAACCCGGTTGGACCGAAGCCCGCCAAGCCCGACCATCCTGATGGCAAGCAGGGTGGCAACGGGAAGCGCAATCGAATTGCGCATGAAGATGATCTGGATCGGCGAATAATGATCCATCAATCCCTTGGCCAAGGCGTCATTGACACAAAGCAGGGCGACACCGGCACACATCAGGATGATGCCGGTCATGTTATGTTGGGGCTGTTGAGCATTCATGGTTGGTGGCGCTTTCCCTTTTGATGGCATGTTTGTTGGGGCGTTTTGCCATCTGCCTTCGAGTGTTAGGGGAAAAGGACAGGTTAGGCCACAAAGAAAAACGCCGCCCGGTTACAGGCGGCGTTTGCGTTGGGACGCAGATGTAAGAGCCGATCAGAGTGCGGTGGCGCGGTTGGCTTCGATGTAAATCTCGCGCAGGCGCTTGGCGATCGGACCGGGAACGCCATCGCCGATTTTCTTATCGTCGATTTCAACCACCGGGCAGACAAAGGCCGAGGCCGAGGTCGAGAATGCTTCTTTTGCATTCTGGGCTTCTTCAATCGTGAAGTGGCGTTCTTCGATCTTGAGCTGCAATTCCTCGGCACATTTCAGGACCGATGCGCGGGTGATGCCATGCAGAATGTCGGTCGAAAGTTCGCGGGTTACAATCGTGCCGTCCTGGGTCACGATATAGGCATTGTTTGACGATCCTTCGGTCACAAAGCCATCGAGAACCATCCATGCATCATCGGCACCCTTGGATGCAGCTTCGGTTTTGAGAAGCGACGCATAAAGCAGCTGCACGGTCTTGATGTCGGACCGGCGCCAGCGGATATCAGGGAAGGTGACGATTTTCTGTCCACGTTCGGCCAGGGCTGATTTGATCAGCGACTTGCTTTGGGTGAACATAACGATGGTCGGCGTGGTTTCCGGGTTGATTGCGAAATCACGATCACCAGCCGACCCCCGCGAGACCTGAAGATAAATCAGGCCTTCGGTGATGTCGTTGCGCTTTACCAGCTCGCGGTGGGCTTCAAGCAGCTGATCGATATCAGGCTTGAAGGCAAATTTGAGTTCGGAAAGCGAGCGTTCAAGACGCTTCATATGACCCATGAAGTCAATCAGTTTGCCATCAAGCACCGAGGTCACTTCATACACGCCATCGGCAAACAGGAAGGATCGGTCAAAGATCGAAATCTTGGCTTCGGTTTCCGGCAAAAATTCGCCGTTCACATAAACAGTACGCATGGCAACTTTCCTGGGTCAGGAACGGATATGGCTATCCGTCTTTGTTTGATATGGCGACGTTTCCATCGGTCTGCCCGGACATTTTTCCGTGGCGGGTTGGTCCCGGCGACCGTCTAAAATCGATTTAGCTACTGATTATCACAGGATGAGGGGCGCTGTCGTGCAAAAGCTGTGGATCATGCGTCTAATTGATTGATTGTTGCTTGTGTGGGGCGGCTATGGTCGGTCATTGTTGTGATGTGGTCCCGAATATCGTCATATTGTCGAAGATTGTTCGATTTCGAAGCCAAAAAGCAAAAAGACAATTTTTTCCTTTTGACCTTAACATTGGTTGAGGTTCTATCGTCCTGTTCCATGAGATGAAAATATCATCAGGAATATGGAGCCGATTGATGAACAGTCCCCAGCCAATACGCCGTGACGTCACACCCGCCAATGATCACAATTTTTTGCAAAGCTGGGTCAATGTCAGTGGGGCAAAGCCGGTCCGCATACCGGTTCAGGAAGTCGATCTTGATGCCTATTTCGCCCGGATCGGTTATGACGGCCCGCGCGAAGCGACCCTTGAAGTCTTGCAAACCCTGCATGCCCTGCATCCGGCCAATATCCCGTTCGAAGCGATTGATGTCTTCAATGACAAACCCATCAGCATCGCACCCGAAGATGTGGATCAGAAACTGATCCATGACGGGCGGGGCGGATATTGTTTCGAACAAAATTCCCTGTTCCGCCGGGTGCTGCGCAGCCTTGGCTTTGCGGTCGAAGGTCTAGCCGGACGGGTGTTGTGGGGATATGGCGAAAATGATCTGCCACGTCCGCGCTGCCACATGGCCAACCGGGTGACCATCGATGGCGAGGCATGGCTGGCCGATGTTGGTCTTGGCGGATGTGTGCCGACCGCGCCCTTGCTGCTTGATACTGCCATGCCACAGGTCGCCCCGCATGACACCTATCGCGTGACCAAGGGTGAGCACAGCTATTTTGTCGAACTTGAACGTGATGGTGTGTGGAAGGCAGTGCATGAGATCGATATCGCACCGGTGGCCGACATCGATTACGAGGTCATGAACTGGTACGCATCCGACCATCCTGACAGCGGGTTTTGCAAAACTCTGATGGTGGCGCGATCCGCACCGTTTGCGCGGTTCACACTTCTGAACAATCGCCTGACCATCCGGCTTGTCACCGGCGAGGAAGAGCAACATACCCTTAGTGTCGGTGACATCCCGCAAACTTTACAGGACATCTTTGGCATTGCGCCTGATCCGGCATGGCGCTGGGCCTTTGCAAGATTGGTCAATCACGGTTAGGGATAAACGAGTGTGCGGTGTTTATGCCGCCTGTGAATGATCAAGGGCGGGGAGTTGTCGGCTCCCCGCCCTGTTTATATTTCAATTTATCTTTCAGTCACGATGATCACCATGCGGTTCGCTTGCCGGGGGAAGACGTTTTTCCGATGCGCTGTCAAAGACATGGACCTTTGTCATGTCAAAGGCGATATGGATGAAACTGTCAACCGCATAGTCCGGGCGATCCATGGTGAAAATCTTGATCGGTTTGCCTGCCAGCGTCACATGGACCAGGGTCGATAGCCCCATCGGTTCGATCAGCTCAACCTTGGCCGGAAGGCCGTTTTCCCCGTCAGAGACGATGGTGATATGTTCCGGGCGCGCACCCAGTGTCACCGGCTGATTGTGTTGGGCATCGCGCGCGGGCAAAACCGGTACCAGCGCACCGTCAGTCAGGCGGATGCCCGCACTGTTTTCCCCGACCTGTTCATAGCTTCCTTCCAGGAAGTTCATGGCTGGTGAGCCGATGAAGCTGGCAACAAAGATGTTGGCCGGCCGGTCATAGATTTCGACCGGGCTTCCGACCTGCTGAATGATGCCGTCATGCATGGCGACAATCCGGTCGGCCATTGTCATGGCTTCGATCTGATCGTGCGTGACATAGACCGATGTGGCACCAAGGCGGCGATGCAGTTTGCGAATTTCAGTACGCATCTGTTCACGCAACCGGGCATCAAGGTTTGAGAGTGGTTCATCAAATAGGAACGCCTGGGGTTTGCGCACAATCGCACGCCCCATGGCAACACGTTGACGCTGCCCACCCGAAAGTGCCTTGGGCCGGCGTTCCAGAAGGGCGGTCAGGCCAAGAATTTCTGCAACGCCTGAAATCGCATCGGCGATTTTTTCCCTGGGGGTTTTGCGTAAGGTCAGGGCGTAGCTCATATTTTCGGCCACCGACATGTGCGGATAAAGGGCATAGGACTGAAACACCATGGCGATGTCGCGGTCCTTGGGTTGCAATTCATTGACCACGGTTCCGGCAATCGAAATATCGCCCGATGTGATGTCTTCAAGCCCGGCAATCATGCGCAGCAACGTCGATTTGCCACAGCCCGACGGACCGACAAGGACAATGAATTCCCCGTCCGAGATTTCAAGATCAATGCCGTGCAAAACATCAACCGCGCCATAGCTTTTGCGTGCATTTGCAATTTGAATGGAAGCCATATGAAACGTCCTCTTATCCTTTGACCGCGCCAGCCGTAAGCCCCTGCACCAGATAACGCTGGATCAGCAGGAAGAACAGACAGGCGGGAATAAGTGCCAGCACACCGGCAGCCATCATCTGGCCGAAATCGACACTGAATTTCGAAACGAATGACAGAAGCCCGACCGGGAAGGTCGATGCGGACTCACTGCTGACCAGCATCAGCGCAAACAGAAGTTCGCTCCAGGCGGCGGTAAAGACAAAGCCAAGCGTTGCGGCAACACCCGGAAGTGTGAGCGGCAGGATAATGGCCCGGAATGCTTCAAACCGGGTATTGCCATCAATCATCGCGGCTTCTTCAAGATCCTTGGGGATGCCGTCAAAGAAGGACTGCATCAAAAAGGTCGCAAATGGCACATTGAACGCCGTATAGACAATGATCAGCCCGGTCAGGCTGTCGGTCAGGCCAAGCGGGGCCAGAATTTTGAAGATCGGCGCAATCAGCATCACCAGCGGGAACATCTGCGTAATCAGCATCAATGCGACGATGATCACCTTGCCGCGAAAGGCAAAGCGCGAAAACGCATATCCCGTAAGGGCGGCCACCAGAGTTGTGACAATGGCGGTCGTGCCCGCGACAATCACGGAATTCAGGAAATAGTGCGGAAAGTTGCTTTGGGTCAGAACGAATGTGTAGTTCTCCCAGGTTGTGCGCGACGGCCACATCCGGACCCCTTCGGTATAAAGGATGTCGTTGGGCGTCACCGAAACCTTGAGCAACCAGTAAAGCGGAAACAGCGCAAAGATCACAAAGGCGGCAATCATCAGATAATGACTGCCCCAATAGAGCCATTTGCGCGTTGAAGTTTGTCCGGTCAGGGTCATGGGGCGGGGTTCCTAACTATCGGCATGGGTCATGGCACGGCGCAGCGCGATCACACTGAGCGCATAGGCCAGCAACAGAACCAGAAGCACCGCAGCAATCGCCGAGGCATAGCCGAAATCAAGCCGGCGGAAGGCCTGGGTAAAGATGTAGGAGGCAACGATCTGGGTGGAATCTGCCGGGCCGCCATTGGTCATGACGACAATCAGATCGGCGAAATTGGCAATCCAGATGGTGCGCAACATCAGCGTGATGGCAATGGTGGGCGCAAGGAAGGGCAGGGTGATGCTGATGAATTGCTGTCGGGTGGTTGCGCCGTCAATGGACGCTGCCTCATAGAGTTCCTTGGGGATCGATTGCAGGGCGGCCAGCATGGTGATGGCAAAGAACGGAATGCCAAACCAGATATTGGCAATGATCGGCCCCCACATCGCAAGGTCGGGATCAGACAGGATATTGAACGGTTCGGCCATCAGGCCAAGCGACGTCATCCAGTGCGGCAGCGGGCCGACCACCGGGTTGAACATCCATGCCCAGTTCAGACCCGACAAAAAGGTCGGCACCGCCCATGGCAGGAACACCAGTGCCTGCACCAGCCGACGGCCCAGAAACTGCCGGTTCAGCAAAAGTGCCAGAATAAGGCCAAGGCTGAACTGAAACAGCAGGGATCCGAATGTCCACCATGCGGTATTGGCAAGCGCGCCCAGGAATGCCTGATCGGAAATCAGGGCTTCGAAATGGGCCGTGCCGACAAAACCGCCGCTGAACGGATTAAGGATGCGGATGTCGCGGAACGCGTAGCTCAGTCCAAGGATCAGCGGCATCAACATCACCGCGATGATCAGGACAAGGGCCGGCGAGACATAAAGATACGGTTCGATGATCCCGGAAATCTTCCGTGAGAAGCCCCCCCGTCTTTCGACGGGGAGTTTTCCGGTTTGGGTTACAGTGGTCACTGATTTGCCTGCATCCAGTTTTTCTGTGCCGGGGTCAGATATTCTGCCCACTGATTGGCCAGTTCTTCCGGGGTGATCCGGCCCAGCATGGCTTCCTGACTGGTGCGGATGACCAGGCTGTCCTTGAAGAAGGCAAATTCTTCAAGATGGGTCGGCATGACGGTCGGATGAACGTCCGGGTCGGACAGTTCGGCGAACCATCCGGCAAATTGCGGGCTGGCAAAGAACGGATCGCTTTCGGCACCGTTATGGATCGGAAGGGCACCGATGCGCTTGTTCCAGGTCAGGTTGCTGTCCTTGGATTCAAGATGGGCAATCAGTTTCCAGGCTTCGTCTTTATGTTCACTGTTTGAGAACATCGACCAGCCGGCATAACCGATGGTCGGGAATGCCTTGCCCGACGGGCCTTTGGGCATGGTGGTCACGCCAAAATCTTCTTCTTTCATGCGGCTTGAAATGGCGATCAGGGCGTCGGGGTCCTGATCAAGCATCGCACAGGTGCCCGAATAGAAACCGGCCACAATTTCGTTAAAGCCCCAGTTCAGGCTGTCTTTCGGTGCCAGGCCGTCCTTGTAGATATCGACCAGATATTCCAGACCATTTTTCCAGCCATCGGAATTGAAGGTGCTTTGACCGTCTTCGGTAAAGAAGTCGTTCGAACCGGCCATGGCCGCGCCAAACATCACCCAGCCATTCAGGCCACCCGGCCCGCCGCGCATGCAATAACCGTATTTGCCCGGAAGATCCGATACCTTTTGGGCCGCAGCGCGGAAATCTTCGAGGGTTTCGGGGATTTCGGTCACACCGGCTTCTTCGAACAGTTTCTTGTTATAGAACATCGCACGAAGATAGAAACCATAGGTGTAGAGGATTGCACTTATCGGCGGCCAAACTCGCACTCATCGCGCATTTCTGGTTCAGATTAAGTGATTTTATCACGTGTGCCAAAGCCACTTTATCTGCGAACGAGATCAGATTAATAACCGCCAGATCGAAATCATCGCCGTGAAATCACATTATGTGCCACTGACGATTAGACCGGAAAACGCTCCTATTACTGACACCTAACCTCGCTAATGAAAACGAATGTCATATCACACCAATCAATAAGGGAATAGCTGCAGAACTTCTTACAGCCTGTATCAATCAATAGCGACATCGCAAAGAGTGATTTTGCAAGGAATTGTCATGGTCAAACTTTAGGTATGTCATGATTCTTGGCTTCGCACAGAGTATGATCGCCAAGCGTCTCTATCACTCGGCAATTTGCAATCCGCCCTCCTTTGCATTGCTCCACCATACGCTCAAGCTCGCGTCGAAGCGCCTGAAGTCGTTTTAGACGCCGATCAACATCCTCCAACTGTTTTTTTGCTATCGCATCCGCTGCCTCGCACGAGTATTCGGGATTGTCAGCAAGGCTTATCAAATCCCGAATGGTTTGCAATGGGAAGCCAAGCTCTCGCGCATGACGAATGAAACTAAGCCGTCTGATTGCTTCTTCGTCATACAGTCGTTGATTGCCTCCGGATCGGGATGGAGATGGCAAAAGGCCAATCTGCTCGTAATACCGAATTGTTTGCACCTTGCAACCGACGGCTTCAGCCGCGCGGCCGATTGTGAGCAAGTTCATCATTCTTATTTTCTCCTTGAACCTATAGCTACTAGAGATAGTACCTTTCGTGAGAATTGGGAATGTATCAAAGAGTTTTGAGACAATCATATCTGCCAGCTGCGATGATAACGAACCAAAATTCTAGGGTGCGTCAGAAGGTTTCCGCGACGCTATTGGAAATGTTGCCGTTTTGTTAGCAGCCAGCGGCGTCTTTGTTACAGGCACCGCATGGCCGGACTTGGTCGTCGCTGGCGTAACGACCAGGATTTTCCTTTGGTCAGCGTTGCAGATTATTACGCAGGCAGTTCGCGAAAGCCGATATTCCGTTGAAACTGATTCTGCCGACTAGGACAAATGATCAGATGCCTACCGTGCAAACACAAAAAAACGCTCTCTATATGGCTTGGTTAGTCGCGCTTGTATCTACTCTTGTCGCGCTATTCCTTGGCGAGATCATGGGACGGACACCGTGTGTTCTGTGCTGGTACCAGCGCATCGCAATGTTTCCCCTCACCATTATACTAGGTATTGCTGCCTACCTGTCTGACAACGCAGTTCGCCGTTATGCATTGCCGATAGCAGTGATTGGAGGCCTTGTAGCTCTGTGGCACAGTCTTTTGTTTTTGGGAATTATACCTGAGACGGTGCAACCCTGTTCACGAGGAGGACCGTCCTGTACCGGAAATGAGCAGACCTTGTTCGGAGCTTTGCCGTTACCGTTTCTTTCGGTCGCTGCCTTTGCCGCAATTATTCTTTTGCTCACCATTCCATTCAGAAAGGCCTCGACATGAACCGCCGAACCTTTGTAGCAGGTACTGCCGTCGTCGCTCTTGGTGCTTTTGCCGTCGGCGCGATGTTTTATCAACCTGTCAGTGACAACCTGTCGCCCCCTTTACCTTCGGACGCAAACAGCGCGCCACTTGTGCGACCGCACGCTCCTATGCTGGGCCCTGATGACGCGCCAGTTACCATTGTCGAATTTTTTGACCCTGCCTGCGAAGCGTGCCGGGCATTTTATCCCGTCGTCAAGGAAATCATGTCGACGTATCCTGACAAGGTGCGCCTGATACTTCGATATGCGGCGTTTCACCCAACATCGGAGGAAGTCGTTCGTATTCTTGAAGCCGCTCGGTTGCAGGGTAAATTTGAACCGGTTCTTGAACGCCTCATGGAAACTCAACCTCGATGGGCGCCCCATGGAAGACCTGCGGATAGCGCGTGGACAGTTCTGGATGGCACAGGTCTTGATATCCCAAAAGCAAAATCGGATGCGAAAATGCCCGATATTGTGGGAACGATGAACATGGATGCGATGGATGTCAGCGCAGTCGGCGTGAACAAGACGCCAACATTCTTCGTGAACGGGAAGCCGCTGACAGAGTTCGGTGCTCAACAACTGAATGATTTGGTCAAGGCAGAGGTGGAAAAAAATTGAAAACTGTACGCCTTACCCTTTGGGGAGCTGTCGTCGTTGCATCGGCAGCCTTTCTCTGGCTGTACACATCGCAGGGTAGCAATCAACGTTTTGTGAGTGAGTTATCGCAAAACACGGACACACTTCGTCCGGAATTTTCGCTAACCGATCACCAGGGAAATGCCGTCACGGAGCAAACTTATCGTGGCAAATGGCTTCTGGTTTTTTTCGGGTTTACCAACTGCCCGGATATCTGTCCGACGACACTTGGTGAACTTGCACAATTGATGGACCTGCTTGGCCCGGACGCCCAAAAGACCCAACCGTTGTTTATTTCAATTGATCCTGAACGAGACCGGGTAGAAACAATGGCAGAATACGTCTCTGCTTTTCATCCGTCCATCGTGGGGTTAACCGGGACCGAGACTGAAGTCACGGCGACGGCTAAATCTTTCAAGGCTTTTTTCGAGAAGCTGCCACAGGAAACTGCTCCGGATGGCTACACCATGGGTCACACTTCCGCAGTATATTTGATTTCGCCAGAAGGTGTATTTGTCCGTACTTACAGCTACGGAACGTCTCCGGAAAAAATTGCAGCAGACGTCCAACAGAGATTATGAGGTTCACTATGTCTCGAGTTTTATTCAACACTCTTTCGTCATTGTTATTCCTTCTGTTTGCATTTCCGGCGACTGCTGAGTCTGTTAGGGGTGGAGATCTGGTTGTTGAAGCACCTTGGGCCCGCGCTTCTATTGGTACATCTCGCCCATCAGCTGCTTATATCACGATCAGAAACGAAGGATCATCAGCCGACGTATTGACCGGCATTGAAACCGAAATTTCCAGCATGCCGGAAGTTCATGAGATAAAGACCAATGATAACGTTTCCACAATGTCGCCAGCTGGTCCGGTGGAAATACCCGCGAAGGATGCTGTTAAACTGGCTCCTGGAGGGTTGCATATAATGCTCATTGGGTTGCAAAGAGCGTTGGTAGAAGGTGAACGGTTTCCAATGACCTTGATTTTCGAGAAGGCAGGCCGGGTAAACGTGTCGGTTCCAATCTACAGTCTGGGTGCTTCAGGGCCTGAGGAATGATGCCTACTCAAGTATATGGTCTAACCGGTTTTGGAGTTATGGGGATCACGGCAATCATAATGCTTTTGGAGTGGCCTTTTTCCCGAAACCCGGACATCAAAGAACAGAATGTGTCGGCATCCGCCGCAGCGTTCCTTGATACTGATCATGCCCAGCGGGAAGATACAAGTCCAGAACAGACATCCATCCGGCAAGAGGCGACCAAAATGACCATACCTCTGGTTCTGGCCCCCGGGGATACGCTGCTGGGCGTGCTGACCGAAGCCGGCATTCCCACTAGCGAAGCATATGCGGCTATAAACAGGCTGAAGGGATTGATTGACCTCCGTACGCTAAAGGTGGGGCAAAGACTGGATTTGATTGTCAGTATAGTCTCCGAAAAAGCGAAAGAACGCCGCCTCGAAAATTTGACTCTGCTACCCGAGACAGATCGTCTGATTTTTGTCCAGCGCACCAGTTCCAATAGTTTTGATGCACAAACCCAACAAATCAAACATTCCGCCAGATTGATATCTGTTTCAGGCGTGGTGGATACCAGTCTTTACGAAGCAGTACGCAAACAAGAAGTACCACAGTCTATTCTGTTGCAATTATATGATGTTATGGGGCTGGCCGTCGATTTTCAACGCGATATTCGCGAAGGTGATCGCTTCGCGCTGGGCTATGAAAGATTTGATGATGGCGATTATGAGCAAGCTCATCCCGGGAAGCTAAGTTACGTCTCTGTTACCCTCGCCGACCGTAAACTGAGCTACTTCCGATATAAAACCAGAGAAGGCTTTACCGGCTTCTTCGATGCTAAAGGTAACAGCGTTCAAACGAACCTGATAAAGACCCCGGTTGATGGTGGACAACTTTCATCGCTGTTTGGCCAGCGAGAACATCCTGTGCTCGGTTACACACGGATGCACAAAGGTCTAGACTTTGCTGCCCCGCGGGGGACGCCGGTGCTCGCAGCAGGAGATGGTATTGTTACCCAGCTGAAACGCAAAGGAAGTTTTGGGAAATATATCAGTATCCGGCATGATAACAGATACTCCACAGCTTACGCTCATCTCAGCAAGTACAAGGACAACGTTGAGCAGGGGCGCCGTGTTCGGCAAGGCGAAGTCATAGGATATGTCGGCGCAACCGGCCTGGTCAGCGGTCCTAACTTGCACTACGAGGTTATGCAAGACGGTAAGCAGGTAAATCCGATGACCGTTGAGCTATCCTCACGACAGATACTGACAGATGACGAGCTTGCACGGTTCCGGCGGACCGCTAAACGATTGTTGCAGGATCTGAAAATCAAAGCTCCGAAAAATACAGCACAGGATGAGTCCTATATCCTGGAAGAGGGATGAGGCAATGGATAAGAACCGCAAATATCCGTTGCAGTTGCCTGTATTCGTCTTTTCCTTGGCGGGAGCCGCCTTTTTATCGGTAGTGGATCTGACGATAAAGTGGGCCGTAGAGACGATCATCATGGATCCGCCGCACCGTATTCCTCTCCTGCCCTTCTTCGATCTCGTCCTCGTCTTCAACCGAGGTGTCAGTTTCGGTCTTCTTGATGACCTTGGTCGTTGGGGCCCCATCGTTCTATCTGGCCTGGCGATTGGAATCGTCGGTGTCCTGATTATTTGGCTCTGGCGGGCGCAACGGATGAACGAGATCATCGGCATCACTTTGATCATTGGCGGCGCCATAGGGAATCTCATAGACCGTCTCTATGACGATGCAGTGACAGACTTTCTTAATCTTTACGTTGGTCAATACCATTGGCCCGTTTTCAATAGCGCAGATGTTTTCATTACGATCGGGGCATTGTGCTTGCTCTTACCCGACCTTGGAAAAAGAACGGATGTTGCACGTAAAAACTCCAGTTAGGCTGGAAAACAGAACCCATTTTAACGCCATATTAGAGGAGTAAACGATGCCTGTCTCAAGGCGTAAGATGGTTTGGACTGCTGCTGGAGCGGTCAGCATGCTCGTAGCAACTTTGCTGACGGGATGGTGGCGGGTGGATGGACCAGCTGCCCCTCAGCGTCAAACACGCATCAGCGCTTTGCCTCTTCCCTTTTCTGAGATGGATTTTCAACTGACAGACCATTCCGGCAGGAAAGTCGGCCCGGAAGATTGGATCGGTAGCCCCACACTCGTGTTTTTCGGGTTCACATATTGCCCCGATATTTGCCCGACGACCTTATCCGACATAACTCGCTGGCTCGAACAACTCGGAGAGGATGCCTCGCGGTTGCATGCGGTTTTCATCACGGTCGATCCTCAACGAGATACCGTTCAGGCAATGGCCGAATATGTTCGTAATTTCCATCCCTCCATCAAAGGTTATACCGGTCCTCTTGATGAAATCGATAAAGCGGCAAGGGCTTTTCGGGCCAAATACGAACGAGTTCCAACAGAAAACGGCTATACGATGAATCATACCGCAGGTGTTTTCGTCTATGACGCCGATGGAATTTTCGCTGGCGTTATCGATTTTCACGAGTCAAGGGACATAGCCGTTCCCAAAATCAGACAGGTACTGTGACTGTGACGAAGTGATATGGACGCCCGAACGGTTTGCCAGAAAGAACCGTTTCCAGATCAGAAGAATAGCAACGCCCTAACCATTATCAATGTCTCCGGCAGTCACTCCAATTTAGAGTCTGATTTCGCGGAGATGATAGCGATCTGGCAGCAACTGTCTTATCTCATTTGCTGATGGTATGAGTTTGGCTTTGGCAATGAAAATCGATGTGAGCCGGACAAATGGATAAGGTTGTGTTTCGCTATCTATCGTTACAATCCTTAACATCCAAGTCAGACCGGAACAACAACGAGTAGCGAAAGATTGCGGTTTCAAATTGGCGCTCCCAGGAATTAATAAAGGGAGAAGGATGATGGATAGTATCTGGCTGGTCCTCGGTCTAGCGCTATTTCCCGCCTTGGGGAACTTTAGTGGTGGTCTTGCCGCGGAGGTATCTCGAGTCACAGGACGCCATCTCAACTACGCTCTTCATGGGGCCGCTGGCCTTGTAATTGCTGTAGTGGCTGTTGAAATCATGCCACGTGCACTAGATAACCTTTCAGGCTGGGTAATAGCCGTTGCTTTTGCATTGGGTGGTATCGCCTACACAGGTATCGAGAAGTTCGTGGAGTCTCTCTACACGCGACGAGGCAAGCAGGAAGACAACAGTCAGACAAGTGTCTGGATGATCTATATCGCAGTGTCCATTGACCTGTTCAGTGATGGTCTTCTGATCGGAGCAGGGTCGGCAGTCTCGCCGTCGGTTGCAATAGTTCTTGCGACAGGACAAGTCCTCGCGGACGTTCCTGAAGGGTTCGCGACGATCGCCAACATGAAAGACAAAGGGATTTCCCGCAGCAAACGCCTGTTGATCTCTGCCTCCTTTGCAATTCCTGTACTCTCGGCGACCGTCTTCGCTTACTTCGTGCTCAGGAACCAATCAGAAGCGCTTAAACTAGCGGCATTGACGTTCACGGCAGGCCTTCTCACGATCGCTGCCATCGAGGACATGATATCCGAGGCTCACGGAAGCGGAGAAGATACCCACATCTCACCTTTGGCCTTCATCGGCGGCTTTGTCCTGTTCGTTCTGGTATCGGAGGGGTTGGGAAGCGTAATGCCATGAAGCCAATGGCCTCATCTCTAACACAGCGACTGTCGGAACAGTCAAATGAAAAGCATTCCCCAGCTTACGCTTCAGCAAACGGCATCCTAACTACAAATGTTGTCATATACCAAAAAAGATGACGCCCGTGTTCAAAGCTAATTGCCCGAAAACTCGCAAAACCTTGCCAAGGCACTTGTGGAGCAAGTCGATGCGGCAGGCAGGTTTACCGATATGATCTTCAATGACGTATAATCTGATCTTCCGCAGATGATTGCGGTTTGGGGCAAGTAACCTGAACAAGAAACTGCCCCACCTATTCTGTCTACTTTAATAGCGGCGGCTCTGACAGATTCTTCACCCGTCAGTGTAGGGCTTGTTGAGTATTGGGATTCACAAATCGGTTCGAATGTGATTCAAGCTTCCTTTTGAGGAGGTTTTGATGAATGAAGATCGGTTTGTGATCACGGATCGAATATGGGTGTTGATGGAACCACATTGCTTGGACAAGCCGACTGATCCCGGGCGTACCGGCGGTGATTGTCGACTTTTTATGGAAGCGGTTTTGTGGGTTGCGCGCACGGATAGCCCATGGCGGGATTTACCAGAATGCTTTGGTAAGTGGAACACGGTGTTCAAGCGATTTCGCGAATGGGTCAAGCGCGATGTATTCTATCGTATGTTCAATGCCTTAAGCGGTGTACCGGACATTGAATACGCGATGATCGATGCCACAATCGTCAAGGTTCATCGTCATGGTCAAGGCTCAAAAGGGGGACTCAAAGCCAGGCTGTAGGCAAATCTAAAGGGGGCTGGACGACGAAAACCCTGGCGCTCACCGATGCGCTTGGCAATCTCGTTCGTTTTGAGCTTCTGCCCGGCAATCGCTACGACACAATTGGCGTTGAACCTCTGATCCACGGCATCGACTTCGGCGGCTTGCTGGCCGACAAGGCGTTCGACTGCAACTGGATTATAGATGAACTCAATGAACGCGGTGCCATGATTTGCATATCACAGCGCCCGCAGCGCCTCGAACCCGTGGAAATCGACCTTGAAGTGTACAAATGGCGGCATCCGATCGAAAACTTCTTTTGCAAACTCAAAGAGTTCAAACGCATCGCCATGCGGAGCGACAAGACAGATGATAGCTTCTGCGCCATGATCTATGCTGTCGCTGCCATTATCAATGGACGGTGATACTCAACAAGCCCTAGTTTTTTTCCATGTATATTTTTTACGTCTGCCAATGGCCGGGACTTTTGTCATCTGTGCAATAGCAGTCGTTATGGAAGCATTCGGCGACTTGTCATCAAAGATGATTGTGATTGCCGGGCATGCAATCGTCAATCTACTGCCTTTAAATGCTCTATCATGTGTTCGAGCCACGTCTGAATGCATGAAGGCGCTGTATTCGACAGTGAAAGGTTTAGATTTTCACCAGCATTGCCGTTGCGTACATGAAGGCAACGCCAAAAATCAATCCGCTCAACACTGAAGGCGAATAAAGCGCTGCACTGCCGCGTCCGTTGCTTCTGGCCAGATAGGAACCGACCTCGATGATAACCTGCAAGATGGCACCCGCTCCGATGGACAGGGCGAGGGCCGACCATTGCGGTGCCGCTGCCAGACTTCCGATCCACAAACCAATGATTGCAGGTCCTCCTGCAAGAAGGGTAAGAGCCGGGAAAGTGATTAACGACGGTCGCTTTTTGAGAATGGGAGCCGCAATTCCAATGCCCTCCGTGATGTTATGGATGGCAAAACCCAAGATCAGGAACGTACCAAGCCCGGCCGAGCCAGCCGCAAAGGCGGCACCGATAGCCAAACCTTCTCCCAGATTATGCAACCCGATCCCGAGAGCAATAAATGTGGCGAGAGCCAAACCCGTCGGCGCACCATGTCGTCGACCAACAGCCATAAGTATGAGAAAGCTTGCCGCCGAGGCGAAGACAACCATGATCTGCCCTTGGAAGATGGCAGCAGACTGACTGGCGAGTTCGAACGCTTCTCCTGCAGCGTCGATCATGAGGTAAGCAAGCAGGCCAACAGTCATGGCGAGCAGGAAGTTCATGCCCGGCTGGCCGACGCCGCGCAAGGCGGGATAGAACAGGAGGCCAATAGATACCGGCACGATACCGACGAAGACGCCAAGAAGGGTTTGGAAGAGCAACGTGCCATTACTCTGGGTTGGCGACGTCACCGCCACTGGGATCTCATGCTCGAATGTTGCCCCTGTATTCGTAATTGTCTTGATCACATGCGCTTCTCCCTGAACCCAGGGATATGGCACATGAATCCATGCGCTCTGCCCCCGGCTCAAGGGTCCCGGAGGAGTCTGCTCGAATTGCCAATACGCATCATCCACAAGTACCTGAGCAATCATCATCGGATCAGAACCACTGGCGCGAACTCGAGTGGCAATGCCGTCCGAGGACAGAATTGTCCGCTCGAAGGTTAAATTCTCTACTGGTGGTACACCGTTGTCAAAACTGCCTAAAAGATCGCTCGTAACGAGCCATGCAATAGCGGCGGCAAGTGCTGCAAGTGGCAGGACCAGCCAGATCAGAGCCAGCTTGTTGCGAGGTGAAGCATCCCGAGCATCGATGTTTGGGGCTAAAGGGTCCGTGTCACTCATGCTCTGGCCTCCTGAACATCAAAAAAGCTCATCCAGCCCAGTTCGGCGAACTCGGACTGGTGCGCATGAAACATGTAGAGCCCAGGCTCGTGATTCTCGAACGAGAACTCGATAATGCCTCGCTGCCCCTGACACTGCATGACGGTATCAATCGTCAGTTGTGTCGGCGTTAGTGTGGTGCCGTGATCGAAATAGTTGAAGAAGTTCGCATGCAGGTGAAACGAGTTGATCGGATCGAATTCGACGAGATTGGCAAGGTAAATGCGGACCGGTCTGTCGCGTCTCACAGGGATAGGTCGCTTCATGTAGGCATGTGCAACAGTATTGACCGCGTAGACCTCGTTCTCGTCGTCAAAGTTGGTGTCGAAGGCATTCATTACCATTGCGAATTCCTGCCACTGATTGTTCTCCTTTGTCCCTAGCAGTCTGGATCTGGCGATATCAGTATTTTCGGGATGTCGTCCCGGGTCAGGATCAATGATAAAGAGCCCGTAAAGCCCCTTATGGATGTGCCGTTTTAGGGGGAGTGCGTGGCAGTGATAGAGGTGGCAGCCGAACGGTTCGGCATCGAATTCATAGATAAACTCTTCTCCTGGGCCAACCACTCCGGCCCCGGGCACACCGTCCATGCGAGCCGAATGAATCCCGTGGAAGTGGATCGAGTGCGGGTGAGAGCCATAGTTGCGGAAGATGACTCTGAGTCGCTCGCCTTCAGTTGCTCGCAATGCCGGACCTGGTACCCGGCCATTATATGTCCATGCGGGGAACATGACACCGGGAGCAATTTCGATCTCCTTGTCGATGGCATCAATTTCGAAAGTACGCAGACGCCGTCCATCAGGTAGCTGCGAGATCGTTCCTGTATCCCAATCGGTAAGAAGTTTTGAGGTGTCGAAGCCATTGCGCACCTCGTCGACATCTCCAACGGTCATCATCGTTCCATGGTTAGTAGCATGGCCCGGCATTTCCGACATATTTCCGCTACCCAATCTGTCGCCATCATGGTTCTTCGTGCCCTGTGATGTGTCCGATTGGCCAAGCGTCTCCCGAGCAGCCAAGGTCGCCCCCGCAGTTGCGATGATGCCAGCTCCGAGGAACCTCCGACGGTTAAGAACTACTGGTAGCCATCGACGCATGAGAGTTTCCTTAATACAGGGGTTTCAATCAATAAAAGCACTTACTCTATAATATAGCAATAGCTATGTTAAAACAGATCACCACGTCAGTTCCTGTTAAATCAGACAACAGTTTGCTGTATTGCAATAAGGTATAGCTTTAGCTATACCTTATTGCTGATAACTACCAAGGAAATCGCATGCTTACCGATCAGACAGAAGAAGCGCCTTCGAGTGCCCTTGTTGATGAAAACGTACAAGTAGAGAGTTTTCGGCAAACGCGGAATAGTCGCCGAAATGAATTGGTTGAGGACTATGTCGAACTGATTGCCGACCTGATAACTGATGGCGGAGAAGCTCGTCAGGTCGATATTGTTCGCAGGCTCGGCGTTGCGCAACCTACCGTTGCCAAAATGCTCAAGCGCCTCGCTTCTGACGGATATATCAAACAGAGACCCTACCGTGGTATCTTCCTGACAGCCCAAGGCCGCAAGCTCGCCCGACAAAGCCGGGAGCGCCATCAGATTGTCGAAAGTTTTCTTTGTGCCCTTGGTATTAGTGCGGAGACGGCTCGAATTGACGCTGAAGGTATGGAACACTATGCTAGCGAAGAAACCCTTCTGGTTTTTAGGGATTATCTGGCCAATCGGAAATAAACGGCCTTAACAACAAAGGAAGGCACTTATTGCTTCCGAACCACGAACCTGCCAATGATGAGTAGACACAATGAGTTGTTCCTCTATCTGCCAGCGTAGTTTGCGGGCAATCTGTCGATAAATGTAGTGCGGTCATTTCCTCTTGAAGGTCGGGCAGCCCACTGACTTTCCCATCTGGACTATGCGCAGAGACATGTTCTTGATTGACAGAGGAATGTTCACGGGAATTTATTATCGACAGATATTCATTCTTGGGATAAGACTATAAGTATGCTAGCTTGTATCAGGCTTCTGACCATACTTTTGATCGCTGCTTTTGCCGTCGGGACAAGTCTCCAGACGGTCAACGCTGCTGTTATGGATGTCGGGATGCCGATGGCGGACATGGCAATGGACAATTGCCAGAATTGTTCTGGCAGCGGCGACATCATGCCGGACTGCGATATTGCGTGCCCTCAGGTATCAACTATCGCAATTTCGCCTGTACAAGTTGCAATACCTGCACTCGCCTCAGTCGAGCATTTCGGGCCGACAGGCAGCCTTACCGGCCGCTCAAACTCTCCCGATCCATTCCCTCCCAGAACCAACACTCTGAACTGATATCTCCTTAATCCGTTTTGGTTTGAGGATATCAGTGTCATGGGGCATCACCGCGATTTCTCATGACGTGCTGCTTCGTGCCCGCAATTTTTATTGCGGGCTTGAGAGCTTCTTCAGACAGGGTCGGAAATCATGTTTTCCGATCTACGAGGCCCAAAAGCACGGCTTCACTCAATGGACAGGCGGCAATCCGCCCCTGCCTTGAGCGCCCCATTTTTACGGGAGCCCGACCCCTGAAGATCAAACCTTATAGGATCATTGTGAGCAGGTTCCGTATCACGGTCTGATAGCTCCAACTCCTTGAGAAACAGGCATATGAAGAGAAACACCATAGTGGGTGGCGCCGTTTCCAGACGTGTGCTGCTTCGCGGTCTCATGGCGGGTGCCGGCCTCTACCTGTTGCCAGCCACGGCCTTTGCCGCGATTAGCAAAAGCACAAGCAGTGCAATCGTTTTTGACGGCAATTCGCTGATTGTTGCGCGCGGTACCTCGCTTCTTTATCGCAATGGGAGCCAAAACTGGACAGCGCTGCCGAAGGTGTCGGAAGGCACCATTCTCACTTTTACAACACATCCGGAAAGGCCGGGCCGCATTGTTGGCGGTCTGGATACCGGCGGGATTGTTCTGTCTGTCGATGGCGGGAAAAGTTGGGACGTGCGCGGGCAAGGACTGCCAGAAGCTGCCGTCACTGCCATCACAACGGCGGTGACAAACCCAGATACCATATATGCCGCCATTCGCGGTGACGGCTTATGGCAGAGCGATGATGCTGGTCAGTCATGGGTGTTTGTCATGGACCGGCCATGGTTAGCGAATGCCGAGCGAGATCTGACAGCACTGTCTTCAGTCGATCTGGCAACCGGAATGGGTGGGATCTGGCTATATGCCGGAACCGATACCGGTGTAACGCGTGTGCCGGATTGTTTCTGCCGTTGGCAGGATGTTCAGCCGGGCGATGCCATGGATGCTCTTGCGTCCGGAAAGCAGGCAACTCCCAAAGTACCCTTACCTGAGGGTGAACCTGTGAGTGCGCTGGTCAGTGCGGTATCGCGACCGGCCACACTTTATGCCGGATTGCCATCCGGAATTTGGCAATCGCACGATGCGGGTGTCACCTGGTTAAAGCGTTCAGAAGTTATCGCAACAGCACTCGCGGTTCATCCGCTACGCGCTGATGATCTCGTAATTGTGAATAACGACGGGGTTTTACAAAGCCCAGACGGTGGCAGGACGTGGACCGCCATTGCGAACATATGATGATGGAGAAACAGATGAGAAAATTAGTGATTGTGACAGGTGTTGCGATTCTGGCTGTTGCCGGAAGTGCTGCATTTACAATGTTTGCTCCGGGAAAAGGAGAGGCGCAAACGAACGTGACAGTAGCTGGTGAGAGAAGCAAATCGATCACAATCTATCGGGATCCGAACTGCGGATGCTGTGATGCCTATGGCGAATATCTTGAGACCAATGGATATCAGGTTACCCGTGTCGATGATCGCGATTTCGACAAGCGATCCGTTGCCGCCGGTGTCCCGGAGCAAGGGCTGGGCTGCCATTTGGCCGAGATTGACGGATATGTCGTAAGCGGGCTGGTTCCCGCCGAGATCATTGAACGGATGCTTGATGAACGCCCGGATATAACGGGTATCACGCTGCCCGGCATGCCACCAAATGCGCCGGGCATGGCACGTGAAAAAACCGGGACGCTGAAAACCTATGCGTTCGGAGAGGACGGCATTGCCGTTTACGCCAATGAATGAGTGTTTTGGACAGATGATGGATGGTTCGATGATGGGGGGCCCGATGATGATGCTGATGATGGCAGGAGGCGGTCTTGTGTTTCTTCTGATCCTTGCGATCCTGATCATGAGTGTTCTCGCGTTGTTTAAATATCTGCGGGGCAGGAAATGATCGCTGTATCGCCTGGATCATTGGTCACCGGATTAATGGCTGGCGTCGGCATGGCTTTGTTGTCCGGGGTAGCGGATGCTGGATCAACGCCCGAGAATCTGACTTTTCTGGAAAAGCCGATCACTCCGGAACAGATTGCACTGGGCAACGATGTCTATGCTGAATTCTGCGCATCGTGCCATGGTGCAAATCTTGAGGGGCAGAAAAACTGGAAGCGCCGCCTTGATACCGGGCGGATGCCTGCGCCGCCGCACGATGCCAGTGGTCATACATGGCGCCATAGCGACCTGGAACTTTATGCGATGACCAAGTTCGGGATTGGCGCTGTCGTGCCGGGATATGAGAGCGATATGCCTGCATTCGAGGATGTTCTGAGTGATGAGGAGATCATCGCTGTACTTGGCTATATCAAGAGTGTCTGGTCGGACGAGGAACGCGCATTCCAGCACAATCTGAATCCTAAAGACGGGAGGGCGAAATGAGTGCAGTCCCCAAAGAACATCGCCCGCAAAAGCACTTCAACCGGCTGATCTATTTTCTGCCGCTTGGCATCGCCTTGATATTGGGTGTGGCCCTGGCGAAGGGATTGACTCTTGATCCCAACACACTCCCCTCGGCCCTGTTGGGCAGACAGGTCCCCGAATTTGACCTTCCGCCGGTAAAAGGCCGGATGCAAGGTTTGTCGAGTACGGATCTCAAAGGTGAAGTGTCGCTGGTCAATGTTTTTGCCTCCTGGTGTGTCGCGTGCCGTGAAGAACACCCCGTGTTCATGAAACTGGCCCGCGACGGCACCGTTCCACTGCATGGTCTGAACTATAAGGATCAGCCTGACGACGCTGCAGAATGGCTCGATAGCCTTGGCGATCCCTATACGAGAACAGGTGCGGACATTAACGGGCGTGTGGCAATTGACTGGGGCGTCTATGGCGTCCCTGAGACCTTCGTTGTCGATGCAAAAGGGAACATTGCTTACAAGCATGTCGGGCCGGTAACGGAAAAAGTGTTGGCCGAGACCATTCTGCCAAGGGTCGAAAAATTGCGTAATGAGGCCTCAGGTGCCGGAACTGCGGAGGCACCTCGATGAAGAGCCTCTTGGTGCATATGAACCTGAAAGTGGGGTTTGCCGCTGGCATCATACTGGTGGTTGTTACCACATTGACCATAGTTTCGTTACGCAACGAGAAGAATGTCACCGATCAGGCAGCGGACAATGTAAGGCAGAGACAACAGCGCTCGTTTGTCATGCATGACGTTCCCCGGCCTCTTCCCGAATTCGGGTTCGAAAACGCCGAAGGTCAACCCATGACACTGAGTGATTTCGAGGGAACGGTCGTCTTGCTGAATGTCTGGGCTACCTGGTGTGTTCCTTGCCGCGAGGAAATGCCGACCCTGGATGCCCTGCAGGCCGAACTCGGCAGTTCGGAGTTCAAAGTCGTTGCCTTGTCGATCGACCGGGCCGGAGCGGATGTCGTGCAGGATTTCTATAGCGAAATCGGCATCCGGAATCTGGACCTCTTCATCGATCCAACCATGAAAACCACGACGGCTCTGGGCATCCCCGGTTTACCGACGACGCTTCTGATTGACAGGAACGGCCGCGAGCTTGGTCGACTTGTCGGACCGACCGAATGGGCGACAGCAGAGATGATAGATTTTCTTAAATCCCACATCTACACCGATTGAGGAAGGAACTCCTATGACCGAGATACAACAAGCCAAATCCGGTAATACCTCGCTTGGGCATGACGTGGTTCATGCCGTTCGATATTACCTGAAGGGACGTCGCGGTGTATTTGTGCTGGCTGGAACTGCCCTTGTCGCTGGGCTTGCATTTAACTGGAGCTGGATGGTTGCGGTCGGCATTGCACCTTTGCTCCTTTCTGTTCTGCCTTGCGTAGCCATGTGTGCGCTGGGTTTATGCATGAACAAAAAGGCCTGTTCGTCGAAAAAGAGCGCCAGCGATATCGCCCCTTCATCCGATGAAACCCCGAAAAACAGTCTTCCCGGCAACGAGGCCGGAAGGTCCCCGGCTGCATCAGGCGCAAATATAGCGTCTGTAACACCCCAGTCGGGACATGAGTCCACAACCGAAAGGAATGTTAGAGATGCGTAAATCAATCAAACTCACCGCGTTTGCCACAATGATGGTCGCGGGACTGGCGACAACAGCCCTATATGCCCAGGAAGCCCAAACTCCGGACAAGCAATCCCCGATGATGGAGCATGATGGCAATTCAGGCATGGGGGATATGCAGGGCATGATGGGTATGATGAAGATGATGAGCCAGATGGGGCCGATGATGGAGCAGTGTACTGAAATGATGGCTGCTATGACCGATCACATGCCGCAGCCTTCCGACAAATAACATCGTGACATGACACCCGCCCGGGACAAATACCCGGGCGGGATTTTCCACGGGATCGTTTCATGACATCGAATAATTTCAACCGGTTACGTTTCATCCGTTCCCTATTGTGGGGGATGGTTGTCCTTGCTGTACTGCTCTTTGGCGGCGCATATATCTTCCAGGCTTCCGACCGCAAGCAAATGTCGTCGGGGGCCGAAGGGACGGGAGAAGCCGCCATTCACTCTGATTTTTCCTTGACCGATCATCAGGGGAACCGTGTGAGTGAAGCAAGCTTCCCGGGGCGTTGGCAGCTTGTCTTTTTCGGTTTCACACATTGTCCTGATGTTTGTCCGACCACACTTGCCTATATGGCGGATGCGCTTGACCGCATGGGGCGTGAAGCCGACAGCGTGGCACCGATATTCATTACAATTGATCCGGCACGCGATACACCTGACGTCATGGCGGAATATGTCGAGGCCTTTCATCCGGCGCTGATCGGATTGACCGGTAGTAAGGAGGATGTCGCTGCAGCCGCCGAGGCTTTTCGGGTCTATTACGAAAAGTTGGACGACGATACAGCACCGGACGGCTATTTGATGGCCCATTCCGGGCATCTTTATCTGATGGCACCGGATGGGCGTTACCTGACTGTCTTTCGTGAAGGAGATCAGCCGGCAGAAGACATGGCAATCCGGATTCTCGCGATCATGAATGGGAGTACAATATGAAAAGAACAGCCATCGCCCTCGTCATGACCTTGCTATCAGCACTACCGGTTTCTGCCGGAAACCTTGTCGAAATATCTGACGCCTGGGCACGTGCCACGATTCTGACATCCCGTCCGGGTGTGGCATATCTTACGATCACAAGCGCTGCGACCGACCGCCTTCTGGAAATCACCACAGCTGTGGCCGACCATGTGATGATACATGATGTCGTCACGGTCGATGATGTTCGCCGGATGCGACATGTCATGGCTCTGGATGTTCCGGCCAACCGCCCGGTCACTCTGGCGCCGGGGGCAATGCATCTCATGTTGACGGGATTGCATGAAAAACTCCGTGAAGGTGAGAAGTTTCCCATGACATTGCGCTTTGAAAACGCAGGCGAGATTAGCATTGACGTCGCCATTCTTGGCATAGCTGCCGCCGGGCCGCAGGGGGAAACAGAATGATCCGGTGGTTGTTTTTGATCCTGGCGTTGACGGCCTCACCAGCTTTTGCGAATCATCCCGGTGAACACCTTGACGAGGTGATGGCGGATAAAGAGCCATATTTTGAGGTGACAAACACCGGAAAGGTTCCAGAGATAGAACTTTTTAACCAAAATCAAGGTCGCTTTAATTTGAGCGACCTTGATGATCAGATACTTATTTTAAGTTTTGTGCCAAGGGATTGTGGTGCAGCCTGTGCAGAACAGCAAACCCTACTGGCGTCCTCTCAGGCGAGGCTGAATATTAGCCCGATGCGGGAAATGGTCACGTTCATTACCGTTCATTCCGAAGATTTTTCAGATACTCCTTCTTGGGATCTGGTGAACTGGCGGCCTGTTATGCCGTCTTCGGATATCAGTGCTGTAACTGTTGCCGATAAATTCGCCAAATTGAGCCAGCGTGACGGGTCTGCGCCGATGATTCATATTATCGATCGGAATACCCGCCATGCCGGTATTTTTCACGGCACGAGTTTCAATCAGATGAATCTGATCCTTTACGTGAACGGATTGACAAACGCTGTCCACCCCCCAAAGCCGCCTGTTGAAAAGGGGTGGCTCGATCAGTTAACAGACTGGTTCTCAAAAGTAGGAAAAGAGCCCTGAACAAAGATAGGCTTAGCACTGTTTGGTTAGCTGACCTTCCTGTTCTCTGAATACTTGGTTCCTGATTTTACGGAATACAGATTAATGCCTGAACTTTCCAATATCGGCATAATAAGCGCGTTCGCCGCAGGCCTCATATCGTTTCTCTCGCCATGCGTGCTGCCTCTGGTTCCCGGATATATCTCCTATATCGCGGGTGGTGCCTCTCTTTCGACCAGAACGGAGGCAATCCGAGTTGGTCGATTGTCATCTCTTGGTTTCAGCCTGTGTTTCGTTTTGGGCTTCACCACGGTTTTCGTCCTTCTGGGGGCCAGTGCAACAGCACTTGGTCAGGTCCTGCTCGGGTACCGGTTCGAGATGAATCTGATTGGTGGCGGCATTGTCATTCTGTTCGGGCTGTTCATGCTGGGAACGCTCCGTCCGGCGTGGATGATGCGTGAAGCGCGCTTTCATCTTGATCTGCCTGGTGGACGTGTGGTTTCGGCATATACTCTTGGGCTTGCTTTTGCGTTCGGCTGGACACCCTGCATCGGTCCTATTCTCGGTGCCATTCTGACTGTCAGCGCCTCGTCGGCAACTGTCAGCGATGGTATTGCTTTGTTGATCGTATATTCCGTGGGGCTTGGAGTGCCGTTTCTCTTGGCAGCACTGTTTACCGAGAGCCTGTCTGTCAGATTGAAATCCATAGGACGCTTTGGGCGTTATCTCCGTGCAGCGGCGGCCTTGATCATGATCGCCATGGGAGTTGCCATGATGACCGGTTATATGTCCGCCTTTGCGTTCTGGCTGCTGGAAACATTCCCGCTTTTGGGGCGCATTGGTTGACGGGCCAGGAAGAACCTTCCAACAGTTAATGGCTTTCTTAGTAGTGACTTGTGCGCGCTATTTTTTGCCGAAAAATTGGAAGAAAACAGCAAAGTACACGTCGTGTGAGACACTTCGAACAAAATACTTGACCTTCCAGTGACTGGAACCTTCATACTTGCTTAAACAGCAGACAATCAGAGGTTCAGATGCAAAACCATAATCACGTGCAAATAAAACTTGATGGGATAACCTGCTCCTCTTGCGTAGCAAGAATCGAGCAAACTCTATCCGCGATGAAAGGTGTCGGAGAAGTATCGGTCAATCAGGCGAATGAGACGGCCCGAATGAAGGTCGACAAGGCGCAAAGGCTTGTCGAGATTGCTCAAGCGCTTCAGAAACTTGGTTATGCCCCCCAATATGGCAACGTAACTCTAAGTGTGAATTCAATGTCATGCGCCTCTTGTGTTAATCGCATCTCAAAGTCGCTTGGCCAAGTCACCGGCGTAATAGACGTAGCCGTCAACCTTCCAACTGAGACTGTAGCGGTGAAATTCCTACAGAATGTTGTCTCTCCGACTGAATTGTCCTCCCAACTGACTGCTTCCGGTTATCCATCTGAGATCAAAGAAACAACGGACAGTTCTATCAAGAATAAACAGGTTGCGCGTGAAATAGCCTACCGTACGCTTTGGGCTGCTTTGCTAACTCTGCCTATTTTTCTGACCGAAATGGGCGGTCATATCATCCCGGAACTTGCTAATGTTATCGAAAGCACGATCGGGCAGCAAACTTACTGGACGCTGCAATTTATCTTAACAACAGCAATTCTTGCCGGGCCGGGCAGATACTTCTTCATCAGAGGTGTCCCTTCTCTTCTGAAAGGTTCTCCAGATATGAACAGTCTGGTCGCACTCGGAACGGGAGCGGCTTATATATTCTCTACCGTTTCCACATTTCTTCCTGAACTTATACCTGTGGAAGTTCGCGCAGTATATTTCGAAGCCGCAGCAGTCATCATTGTTCTCATCCTGCTTGGCCGTTTTCTGGAAGCCCGTGCAAAGGGGAGGACTGGAGCGGCGATCCAAAAACTTCTGGGACTTCAAGTTATAGAAGCACGAGTACAACGCGATGGCGAAAGCGTCATTGTTCCTGTTGATGACCTTCAAGTTGGCGATGTTATTATAGTGCGCCCGGGTGAACGAATCCCGGTTGATGGTGTAATTGTTGAGGGAAACAGTCATATTGACGAGAGCATGATAACGGGCGAGCCAATTCCTGTTGCCAAACAAGCTGATTCAAAAGTCACAGGAGGAACCGTGAATGGTGCAGGAGGCTTCAGTTTTCGCGCAACTCGTGTTGGTGAAGACACAACATTATCGCAAATAATTCGGATGGTTGAAGAAGCCCAATCCACCAAACTTCCCATTCAGAGTCTGGTTGATCGCGTAACTCAATGGTTTGTACCTGCAGTCATGTTTTTTGCTGCACTAAGTGTCTTGGCATGGTTTTTGTTCGGTCCTGAGCCAGCCGTTACAATGGCGTTGGTGGCAGGTGTTTCTGTTCTAATAATAGCCTGTCCTTGCGCAATGGGGTTAGCCACACCAACCTCCATCATGGTTGGAACAGGTCGTGCAGCTGAAATGGGTATTTTGTTTCGCAAGGGAGACGCACTTCAGGAACTTCGTTCCGTTCAGATCGTTGCGCTCGACAAGACTGGTACTTTGACGGAAGGACGGCCAGAGGTAACCGATTTTGTGGTTGCTCAAGGCTTCACAAAACTTGAAGTTTTAAGGTATGTAGCTGCTGTTGAAGCCAGATCGGAACACCCGATTGCCAACGCAATCGTATCTACGGCGCGCCGTGAGAATATTGACGCAGACCAACCAGTTACAGATTTCACCTCATTCACTGGTTACGGCGTCCGAGCAAAGGTTGATGATGCAACTGTCCTAGTTGGAACTGAACGCCTGATGCGACGAGAACAGATTGATCTCAAAGATTTTCCTGCAGTTGTTCAAAAGCTCTCACGAAACGGGCGAACAGCATTGTACGCAGCAATTGACGGACAGGTTGCTGCTGTTATCGGAGTGTCAGATCCTGTAAAGCCTTCAAGCAGGGACGTGATAAAAGCGCTTCACAGCCTTGACCTGAAAGTCGCAATGATAACAGGTGACAGTCTTGAGACTGCACAGGTAATTGCAGAGGAAACTGGAATTGATCATGTAGTTGCTGGAGTGTTGCCAGACGGCAAGGTTGCGGCCTTGAATGATCTTCGTGGAGAGGGGCGGAAGATTGCATTTGTTGGTGACGGTATTAATGACGCACCTGCTCTCGCTCATGCCGATGTTGGGATCGCGATAGGCACAGGCACTGACGTGGCAATTGAGTCGGCAGATATTGTTCTGATGTCTGGCGATCTTGGCGGCGTCATCAATGCCTTTGAAGTATCCAACCGGACGATGCGAAACATTCAGCAAAATCTGTTTTGGGCTTTTGGCTATAACACCGCACTTATCCCTGTTGCTGCAGGTCTGCTTTATCCTTTCTCTGGAATTCTGCTCACTCCTGTTCTCGCAGCAGGCGCAATGGCGTTGTCTTCGGTCTTTGTTTTAACAAATGCATTGCGGCTCCGTAAAATTGTGCCGGTAATGCGTATGTTGTGATCGCGTGATTGGATTGAGAAAGAACTGAAAAGTTCTATTAGATCGTGAGTGCGTCAAAGTACCGGTAGGAGAAGTTCTTCTCGGCAAGAACCTCTCTTACCCAATACCGGATTAAGGAGCGATTAAATGACGACCTCAAGTGATGAACAATTGGAGTATGTAGTTTTGCATGCTTTCAAACATGCCTGCAGCTGCGAAAGGCTTGATATTGCCGAATTTATGCTAAGAGCCCTTGAAAAGCTTGATCAGGAGCGAACGGAACATGACACCGTGGATCGTCCATTGATGGATGCGTATCGTGATTTGACGGCAAGCTCACAGCATCACAATAATTGATAGCTGGGGTGGTAAGGTCAATTGGAACACTTGAATTAACATTTCAAAGTATCCTTCATCTTTCAGCAAACCGAGTTTCACATGGCACGGCTTGATTCGTGTGAAGAAGAGTTGGTGGTTTTCTCAATTGGCAACTGAATGCAGCACAGGTGTTCCATGTCTGCACCCAATTAAAGAACGGGGTACAGAAACAGACTCGCCATAGGCCATTGATTGTTGCCCCAGACATTTTATCGCCTGATCCGACGCAGGAAGTACGCCAGAAATGGGCAATAGGTCATGCCGTGAGCGATTTTTGCCCGCAACGGACACTGCTCTTAACCCTTGATAGCCAGAATGCGTTTGGCGCCGTTCAGTACAATGACCCCGGCGATGGTGCCGATGATCAGGTCCGGATAATTGGACCCGGTCCACGCGACCAAAACGCCGGCGGTGATGACCCCCAGATTGATCACCACGTCATTGGCCGAGAATATCCAGCTTGCCTTCATGTGCGCCCCGCCCTCCCGATGTTTGGATATGAGCAGCAGACAACTGGCATTGGCAATCAATGCGACGAATGCGATAGCCATCATCACCAACGATTCAGGCTCACTGCCAAATACAAAGCGTCTCACCACCTCCGCTAGTGCTCCAACAGCCAGAATTAGCTGCAGAACACCAGCAAGATGCGCGGCACGCACCTGCATTCTTATGCTATGCCCAACAGCATAAAGGGCGAGCCCGTATACCGCCGCATCTGCGAAATTATCAAGAGACTCACTAATTAGGCCAGTGGACTGGGCTGCCAGGCCGGAAATCATTTCTATTAGAAATAGGAGTGCATTGATGCCAAGCAACCAGCGCAGGGTGCCTGCTTCTTGTTTGATAGAGGTAGTTGAGGCTTCGGCGGTCTTGATGGTCTCTGGATCGGCTGCGGTGCTTTCCTGAAGCGTAGCGCCTAGCCCCAAGGTCTCCAACTTTGTAGTGATAGCGGCAACTTCGCCATTGTGTACGACCTCCAACTGGTGGTTCGACAAGTCGAAGGACAAGGTCTGAATCTCCTTAAGGCCATTCAGGGCGAGGCGGATTATTCGTTCTTCTGACGGGCAGTCCATTTTTGGCACTGCATAAATACTGATCCATTGCTCTGATGCTTCGAAGGCGTTCGGTTCATCGGTATTCGATGGCGGAGGTGCATCACTACCAGAAAGGCTATCACAGAATATACTCATGACATGGTTCCACTTTAAATTACAGTGTTACCATTCAAAACTATATAGTAACTATAAGGTCAATAGGGTGGAGAGGACAAATGCGCATTGGTCAGTTGGCACGGTTAGTAGAGATCGACACACAAACAATCCGCTTCTATGAACAGCAGGGCCTATTGCCGTCGGTAGGGCGGAGAGAAAACGGCTACCGCGTCTATACCAAAAAGCATGGTCAACGGTTGAGATTTATCCGTCGCTGCAGAATTCTGGGTCTATCTCTGGCGGAGATTTCCGAACTACAGCAGCATCAGGATGAGCCTCATCAGCCTTGTAATGCGGTCAACGTTTTACTTGATGATCACATATCTCATGTGCAATCACAGATTGCCACTCTACAAGCGCTAGAAATACAACTCGTTTCACTAAGAGAAAGTTGCAAAGATGGACGGGATGTAGAGGAATGTGGCGTTCTTTCTGGGATCAATGAGAAAGAAACACATAAGAGGTAGAGGGATTTTCCAGTCGACCAACCCGAAAAACCAAGATTTTACTCTTGCCGATTCAATTATATAAACAGCAGCTTTTTTTGGTTTTCTTACAAAATACTTCCTATCTTATCTATTCTTGGGGCGTAGCCTTTGTTGTAATCTGGCATTCCATCATAAGTTTTTGTTGATATTTAGCTCAAGGATTTGGGAATAATTGAAATTTACTTCATTTGTTGGCATGCTGACAATGTTGTAAAAATTGATAACTGGCCTCTTTGTCCTTTTGATGAAGCCGAACTCACAAGCTACTACTTCAAACGTGGAACAAGGCTTCCAGAACAGGGCACTCAGGCACATCTTTTCCTGAACATTGAGCTGCCGTTTCCGCCAAAACCTGTTCGATCCGTTTCAGGTCATCAATTTTTGTGCGCACGTCAGCAAGATGGCTTTCCGTACGCTGTTTGACCTCCGAACATGTTTGCAACTGACCATCTATAAGAGTCAGCAACCCCCGGATATCTTCAATCGAAAAACCCAGATCACGGGCGCGCAGGATAAACCGCAACCGGGAAACATGTGTTTCGTCATACAGCCTGTAACCCGTTTTGCTGCGCCGCGGATCGGGCATCATGCCGGTCTTTTCATAATAGCGGATCGTTTCAAGATGACAGCCTGTCACCTTCGACAATTCTGCTCGCTTTAGTCGCCTCCCGGAATTGTGATCGTCCATGTGATCAAAACCTTCTTTAATCTGTAGCAGCTACAGACTGTATCTTAACTGCGAATCGAATTCGAGGTAAATCACATGAACGATATCAAATCGGACGACCTGTTGTCGGATGACGGGAAGCAGACAAAAAGAGGTCTGCTTGCAACTGGTGGAGTGGTCGGAGCCATTCTTGCATCCGCCTGCTGTGTCGCACCACTCCTGCTTCTGATGCTGGGGGTGTCGGGGGCCTGGATCGGCAATCTGACGGCTCTTGAACCTTACAAACCACTCTTCGCGACGGTGGCTCTGATATTTATCGGGCTGGGGTTCTGGCAGGTCTATTTCAAGACCAAGCCAGCTTGTGACGACGGGTCTTACTGCGCCCGTCCGGAATCCGCACTGATCACCAAAGCCGCCCTGTGGTTCTCAACCGTGCTGGTGGGATTGGCCCTGACAATCAACTGGTGGGCACCGCTGTTCTATTAGGAGAAATCGAGATGAAACGAACAGGCATTATTCTGGCCGGGGCATTTGCCCTGGGACTGGCTGTCATATATCCGGGAGGCTACCTCCCAACTGCGGCGCTTGCTGCCAGCGCCACAGCGCAGGATGAACAAACAACCGTTTTCGACATCGAAAACATGACCTGCGCCCTGTGTCCGGTGACGGTCAAAACCGCGATGGAAGCCGTCACCGGCGTAGAGGCCGTAGACGTCAACTTCGATAAAAAAACCGCAACTGTCACCTTCGACCCGTCAGTCGCCAATGTGGAAACCATCGGGATCGCTTCGACAAATGCCGGTTATCCGGCCAAGGCGCGGGATTAAATAATGCGTGGCAACACCATTTTTAAAACCGGGATCGTCGGAACAATTTTTGCTGTGATCTGCTGTTTCACACCAATCCTTGTTGTCACGTTCGGGGCCCTTGGACTCTCGGCATGGCTGGGCTGGATAGACTATGTCCTCATACCCGGATTACTCCTGTTCATTGCCCTGGCACTGTACGGCTACCGACAACGAACCCGTGCGCGCGCTTGCTGCGAGACCGATACACAACCAACCACCCGGAAAGGAAAATAATATGAACAATTGTTGTTCGACCGACAAACAGGAATATGACCTTGCTGTCATCGGCGCGGGTTCGGCCGGTTTTTCGGCGGCGATTACGGCCGCTGAACAGGGCGCAAGGGTCGCACTTATCGGCAAGGGAATGATTGGCGGCACATGCGTCAATGTCGGGTGTGTTCCCTCCAAAACCATGATCCGTGCCGCAGAGGCCGTGCATGGCGCAGCGGGTGCTGCGCGTTTTCCCGGCCTCTCCGGAAACGCTCATGTCGCTGACTGGCAGTCCCTGATCAAGGCTAAAGAGGATCTGGTTTCCGGTTTGCGTCAGAAGAAATATATCGATCTGCTGCCCGAATATGATGGCATCGATTATCTCGAAGGGGATGTTGTATTTAATGACACCGGTCTTCTGCTTGACGGCAAAAAGCTTGTTGCAAGAAAGACAATCATTGCAACCGGCACATCCCCGTCATTTCCCGATATTCCAGGCATTGAGAATGTCCCCTGTCTGACCAGTACAACGGCACTTGAACTTGATAAGCAGCCACGATCACTTCTCGTGATTGGCGGAGGATATATCGGTTGTGAACTGGCTCAGATGTTTGCACGGCTCGGCAGCTCGGTTACGCTGGTGACACGGTCACGGCTTCTTCCCGAAGCAGAACCGGAAATTGCTGCATCGCTCACTCAGGAGTTAAGGAATGAAGGGGTATCCGTTCGCACGGGCCTCACCTACGAGAGGGTTGAACGGAAGAATGATAAAACGGAACTGACCATTAATGTCGAAGGCCAAGCCGAGGTTCTTTTTGCTGAACAGATCCTGGTAACGACAGGCCGTAAGCCGAATACAAACGGATTAGGCCTCGAAACGGCTGGAATTGAAGTAAATTCGAATGGCGGAATTGTTGTGGACGCGTACATGCGGACGACGCGTCCTGATGTATATGCTGCGGGCGATGTGACCGGGCGCGACCAGTTCGTTTATATGGCAGCTTATGGCGCCAAACTTGCGGCAATAAATGCCTATAACCGTGACGAACAGACATATGACAACACAACGATGCCCTGGGTTGTATTCACCGATCCACAAGTTTCTGGCGTAGGTCTCTCCGAGGTTCAGGCACAGAAACGGGGCTTTGTGGTCAAGACATCTGTCGTGCCGCTTGATCAGGTGCCCAGATCACTTGCCGCCCGTGATACACGCGGTTTGATAAAACTCATTGCAGATGAAGCAACTGACCGCTTGCTGGGCGCTCAGATACTGGCACCCGAGGGCTGTGACAGCATTCAGACAATGGCGCTGGCCATACGCTTCGGGATGACCGCCAAAGAACTGGGGGAAACAATCTTCCCATATCTGACAACAGTAGAAGGGCTTAAATTGGCTGCCCAAACATTCAACAGGGATGTGTCGAAACTATCCTGCTGCGCGGGATAGTCTGATCAAGATATGAGAATCCTGCCTTGCGAACGCTCATCTCTTCGGAGCCCGAGAATCTTTTGCTTCCGAAGCTGGACGGGAACGATAAGTCGATAATCAACAGCATTTATTGTTCTCGGGTTTCGCAATGTCTTTAAACACCAGACATTCCCGACCAGGGCCACCTGAACAGGCCGCATCACACTGTTCGACAAACCCAGTCAGGCTCTTCTCCAGCGCACGAAGTTCTTTAAGTTTTGCGCGGACATCTGTTAGGTGTGCGTGAGCAATGTCCCGAACTTCTCTGCAATTCTGATCGGGGCTAATCGACAAACCCGCCAAAAGCCGAACCTGGTTGATGGAAAAGCCGAAGTCTCGGCATCGCCTGATAAAGATCAGACGCTCTTTGTCGCTTTCGTCATAGATGCGCTGGTCGCTTGTAGTTCGACGCGGCTTGGGTAACAGACCTATGTCCTCGTAATACCGGATCGTCGGCGAAGCAACTCCGGTCGCCTTGGCAAGGGTGCCGATACTCAGCATACCCGAACGACTATTCATGGCAAAATCTCCTGTTGTCCTTCAAGTTACTTGAAGGTTTAGGCTTTCGCCAGTGCTTTGAGAAATAGAGTCATGAAGAAGGATATTTGCAATGGTTGAAGCCAATAATTCCAAAAAGATCGCCGTCGGTTTCGCAATTTCTGCTTGCGCTGTTTGTTGTGCGCCGCTTGTTATTCCGCCACTGCTTGCACTTGTTGCAGCAAGTAACGTTGGACTTACCGTGTTTGGACAGGTCGGGCTTGGTGTGCTCGTACTTATCAGTATGGGAGGATACATTTATATGCGCCGCAGCAATACCATGCGCATGCAAAAAGCATGCGGGTGCAAAAGTTGCCACTCGGTTAAACAGGGAGAAAGCCAATGATGCAGTTCGGCAAAGTTGATTTACGAGATTGGTTCAAGGCTATTGGTATCGGCATTGTAACTGCCATTTTGCTGTCTGCGGTGATGGTGCCTGCCTCAAAATTCGGCATCTCGCCATTGCCCAAGCCGCTTGGTCTTGCATTTGCCGAAACGGTTATGGGGCGTTCACTTCCGCTGCCGGTTGGCCTAATATTCCACATTGCCTATGTGGTATTTTGGTCTGTTTTGTTTGTTGTGTTGTTTCGAAACGATTTACGATTTCGGAACGCCTTGTTGCTTGGTATGGGGCTCTGGCTTCTTGTTCTTGTTGCATTTTTCCCCATTGTGGGCTGGGGTTTCCTTGGTCTCGCGGTAAGCTCCAAACTTATCGTCGCGGCACTTATCCCTCATTTGCTATTTTCGATTTTTCTTTGGGCGCTCTGCCGGGGAATGTTCAAATAGCGTTGTGTGGTGTAATCGACTAGTTACAACAAAAATCAAAAAGTCGACCGGAATGCAACGAAGTTGTCGGTTTAAATAAAGGAGTATGATCGGTGAAGGCAACGGCAATGCGTGATTGGCTGGAATCGCGTCAGATTATTGTTTACTTCGTTGCAATTGGTCTGGGGGTGGTTATCGGCATAACGGCGCCTCAAATGTCAGTGGCATTCGAAGGTGTCATTACGCCAGTTTTGGCTACACTCATTTACACGACCTTTTTGCAAGTGCCGCTAGCCGATCTTCGCGGCGCAATGACCAACCGGCGCTTTCTTGCGGCATTGCTACTGGCGAACTTTCTCGTCATACCCGTGTTCGTCTGGTTGTTGTTCCAGATGGTGCCGGATCATTCCGCCGTGCAACTTGGCGTACTTCTCGTCCTGCTGACGCCGTGCATCGACTATGTCGTTGTGTTTACGCATATGGGGCGAGGAAACGCACGTCTTATACTTGCCGCCACGCCCATTCTTCTTATCGTGCAAATCCTGCTGCTCCCGCTTTATCTCTGGCTTTTTTTGGGGCCAAACACAGCAGAACTGTTAAGCCCCGGTCCTTTCCTCGCAGCGTTCCTGTGGCTTATTGCGGTGCCTCTGGTCCTAGCCTGGTTGACGGAGCTTTTGGCCAGACGTCATACAACCAGCCAAAAGTTTACCGCCTCCATGACGTTGGGTCCTGTTCCCCTGATGGCATTGACATTGTTTCTGGTTATCGGTGCGGAGCTTCCCCGGATCAGGGAGGCGCAAGACATCGTCTTGAGCATTGTAGCGATCTATATTGTCTATGCTGTGGTTTCGCCACTTATCGGCTGGGCTATTGCCCGGTTCGCACATCTTGATGCTGATGCTGGTCGGGCTGTGATGTTTAGCACTGGTACCCGAAATTCTCTGGTCGTATTGCCGCTGGCACTCGCAGCCCCGTTTGACGGGAGCCTTGTTGCTGGTGTTGTCGTGACACAAACACTCGTCGAACTACTGGCCGAGCTTGCCTATATAAGGCTTGTTCCGACCCTGATGGCTTCACGACCAACACGTGGTGGGTGAGTACGAATTGTCCAAAGTGATGTATCCTGTCGAAAATATCGACATTGATTGGGCGCCGTTTTGGAAACGAACGTTTTCCAGACAGGTGAAAGCCCGAATGCCAATCTCCGATTGAAAACTGTTAATTTGTCTGTATACCGCGTCTTGAAATCAACGTAATATTCTGCTCCTCAAAAACGGCTTTCCGGACGGTGCGCCATGCGTATCGGCTATGCACGTGTCTCGACCGACGATCAAAATCTTGACCTGCAAAATGATGCTTTGCGGGAAGCCGGTTGTGAGCGCATTTTTCGGGACAAGGTGAGCGGCGCCAAAACTGATCGTCCAGGGCTTGATCGCACCTTCGAAGAATTACGTCAGGGCGATGTGCTGGTTGTCTGGCGTCTGGATCGCCTTGGACGGTCCCTGAAGGAATTGATTGCGCACGCCGAGATGCTGGCCGAACGACAAATCGGTCTGCGATCAATTACCGAAGCGATTGATACGACCACCAGCGGCGGCAAGCTGGTCTTTCATATCTTTGCAGCCTTGGCTGAATTCGAACGCAACCTGATCCGGGAGCGAACGAAAGCCGGTTTGGAAGCCGCAAGATCGCGCGGCCGGAAAGGCGGTCGCCGTAAGGCACTGACCAAAGACAAGCGTCGACACGTCGTGGACCTGTATCGATCAAGACAGCACAGTATTAAAGAGATCTGCGATCTGATGGGTGTGTCGCGGGCAACCGTCTATACCTATGTCGCGGAATTTGCCGATAGCATTGATGGCGAGGCCGACAATGAAAGGTAGGGCCGCACGCATACCGGCCGAGGCACTTCTGGCGCTTCGGACCAGATTGTCTTCTCTGCCCGCGCGAGATCCTGGCCGGGCCAGCGCTGTTGCACGAACAGCCGAATTATATGGTCTCAGTATATCATCGGTCTATCGCCAGTTACGAAACTTGCAACGCCCGAAAGGCATGCAGCGTTCTGATAGCGGCGAGCCGAGGGTCATGTCGCGGTTAGACATGGAGCGATATTGCGAGATCGTTGCCGCCCTGAAAATCAGAACTGAGAATGGCAAAGGTCACAAGTTGTCGACGAATGAAGCCATCCGGTTGCTTGAGGATCACGGTATTGAGACGCCCGAAGGTTATGTGCAAGCCCCTAAAGGAACGCTGGCGACATCTACCCTGAACCGGTGGCTTCGGAACTGGGGATATGATCATCCCCGGATGATACGCGGCCCGGCTGCGGTTCGGTTTCAGGCCAGATATTCCAACGAACTCTGGCATTTCGACATGAGTCCGTCCGACCTTAAGGAACTTGACCAGCCGGAATGGATTGAACCCGGACGCGGAGCACCAACCCTGATGCTCTATAGCGTGGTAGATGATCGTAGTGGTGTTTCCTATCAGGAATATCGCTGTGTGTATGGTGAGGATGCGGAATCTGCCTTGCGGTTCCTGTTCAACGCCATGGCAGCCAAAGAAGGCACCACACTTCAGGGCAGACCGTTAGGACTGTATCTCGACAATGGACCAGTTGCCAAAAGCATCGTGTTCCAGACCGTCATGGGACATCTTGGTGTTGATTGGCGTACTCACATGCCTCGCGGCTCGGACGGTCGACGGGTTACGGCGCGATCCAAGGGCAAGGTTGAACGTCCGTTCCTGACCGTCAAGGAAGCTCATGAAACCCTGTATCACTTTCATCGTCCCAAAACAGAGGCCGAAGCCAATAGCTGGTTGTTGAACTTTATTAACCGCTACAATGACAAACCGCATCGCCATGAAGCCCATAGCCGAACGGAAGACTGGTGTTCAAACTTGCCCGCGCAGGGCCTGCGCGAAATGTGTTCCTGGGAACGGTATTGCGCTTTTGCCCGGGAACCGGAACGTCGAACGGTTGCAGCGGACGCCCGCATTCATCTGAAGGGAGCCTATTATGAGGTAGACCCGGATCTGGCGGGTGAAGAAGTTTTATTGTGGTGGGGATTGTTCGATCAAGAACTGTTTGTCGAGTTTGGCAATAAACGCTATGGCCCGTATCGCCCGGTCGGTGGACCGATACCTTTGCACCGCTATCGCAAACAGGCCAAATCGCCCCGCGAGAAGCGTGCCGACAAAGTAGCCGACTTGGCGGCCAGAATATCGGTACCGCGTTCGGCCTTTGCCGGGTCGGAACAGGTGTTTTCCAGCGCAGAGATTATCCCCCTCGTTGAAGCAACGTTTGAAGATCCGGACCCGTGGCACCAGTTCAGTTATGCCAGCACCCTCGATGCGCGTCGCGGCATTGCGGATTTGTTGGAAAAACCGCTGGCGCGGTTGAGTGCCGAAGACCTTGAATTCATCGAGGAGCTTGTCACCACCACGACAAACAAACGTGAAATTTCTACGGCGATCAAAACACGGTTCGGCAAGAACCCTAAAACATAGCAGGAGGCTGTCATGCTAACAGCGGATGTCAGGGCATTTTATGGCATCGAGAAGGACTGGGCGCTGGCCGGTTTTTTCGAAACGGAATGGCACCGCCAGATGATGGCCGACCTGCGGGCGGCCATTCTGGCCGGTCGGCTGGTTGCCATCACAGGATCAGTTGGTGTCGGAAAAACCATGATGCTAAACAGGCTTCAGACAGAGTTGTCCGCAAGCAAAGATATTCTCGTGGCCCGCAGCCTGTCGATCGACAAACCGCGTGTTGTTCTGCCAGCCCTTCTGACCGCAATCTTTCTCGATGTCTCCGGTGATGCGGATGTCAAAGTGCCGACACAACCCGAAAAGCGGGAACGCAAACTTCAGGACCTCATCAGGAAAATGAGAAAAACCGTCGTTCTGTTCATCGACGAAGCTCATGACCTGCATGGAAACACGCTGACCGGTCTCAAGCGTCTGATGGAAATTGTCCAGGCAGGGGACGGGGTTCTGTCTGTCGTTCTGGTTGGCCATCCCCGCCTGCGGAATGATCTGAACAAGGCGACAATGGAAGAGATCGGGCATAGAACCACCAAGATCATGTTTCAGGGGCTTGGCGATGACAGTCGCAAATATCTCGACTGGCTGCTGAAGCAGTGCCGGACCAAAAACACTAGGCAAGGAGACATTATTGCGGACGATGCGCTGGATCTGATGGTCGAGCGCCTGTCAACACCGCTTCAGTTTACCGAACATCTGACACGCGCTTTCACCGAAGCCTACAAGCTTGGCGCCAAGCCTGTCACCCGGGAAATTGTCGAAGAAACAATTGCGATCGGCTATGACGATCTGGATGCCCGACTGGCACGGCTTGGATACAATGCCAAGACACTGGCGGAGCAATTCGATACCCGGCTTCCGGAAATGCGCAAGTTCCTGAAAGGACACCTGGATTCCGAACGGACCCAGGAACTGGGGCAGATGATGCGACAGGCCGGATTGCCGATATAATCTTCAGTGGCAGATAATGTGATTTCACGGTGATGATTGCGGTCTGGTGGCAAATAATCTGATCACATTCGCAGTTAATGTGATTTGGGTACCGGTGATAAAATCACTTAATTTGAGCCGGAAAAGCGCGATAAGTGCAAGTTTGACGGATTATAAGTGCAATCCTCTATACATAGGGCAGCATATAGGCGGTATTCCCGGCCGAGCGCGCAAATTCCAGGGCGCGATCATTCAGCGTTTCTGCGCCGTCCCATTTCGCAAGATAGGGTTCAAGACTTTCAAGCGCGCCATTATTGGCATAAAGCGTCAGCCAGGTATCGGGCATCTCGACAATGTCGGGGGTCTGACCGGCCGAAACCATGGTGGCGAATTTTTCGAATGCCTGCCCCCAGGGCAGGGACGTGATTTCAACCGTCACACCGGGGTTGGCGGCCTCATACTCCGCGACCAGCCCTTTGAGGGTCTCGGTGCGTTCTGGGCTGGTGATGACTTCGACCAGCTTCAATGTGGTGTCGGCATAGGCCTGACTTGTTAGCGCAATAGTCGTTACACCTGCCAGTAGCGTTGTTTTCCAGTTCATGGTGAAGTTCCCTGTTTTAAACGATAGTGTTCTTACTTCAGGCTTGCCTCGATTGCGGTCGCCAGGTCAGACCAGAGGTCGTCGGCGCTTTCGAGACCGATATGCAGGCGGACCAGATTTTCGGGCACGCCAAAGCGCATCGCCGAATTGGGCCCGCCCACTTGCGCCCGCGTAACCAGTGCGGGGACAATCAGGCTTTCATGTCCGCCCCAGGACACGCCGATCTTGAAAAAGCGCAGCGCATCAACAAAGGTCGGGATGTCGACCTCGGGGGCGAATTCGAATGAAAAAAGTCCGGAAGAACCGCTTAATCCCGGGGCGGCCGGATCCATCAGGCCGGGATAGTGAACAGCGGTTACTTTGGGATGATCGGCAAGTTTGCGGGCAATGATCATGGCCGAACGTTGATGTTCGCGCATGCGTGCCGGAAGCGTGCGCAATCCGCGCAACAGCAACCACCCGTCAAAGGCCGAGAGTTTCGCCCCGAGATAAGGCAGGATCGTTGATCGCACCCGGCCGATGAAATCGGTGCTTCCGGCAATGACACCGGCCACCACATCGCTGTGCCCGCCGATATATTTCGATGCCGAATGAATGACCACATCACAGCCAAGGGTGGCGGGCTGACAAAAGACCGGGGATGCCCAGCTGTTATCAATCATCGAAACCGCACCATGATCGCGCGCGATCTCGCACAGGGCCTTGATATCATGGGTGTGGAAGGTCCAGCTGGTAGGGCTTTCAAGATACAGCACCTTGGCCCCGGGCAGAATGGCGCGCACCGCATCAAGGTCGCGGCCATCGACGTAATCGACGCTGACATTCATGTCGCGCAGGAACATTTCGAAAAACCGGAACGCATCGGGATAGCAATGTTCGACCGAAACAATCCGGTCGCCCGGTTTGACCACCGACAGAACAGCCGATGAAATAGCGGCCATGCCGCTTGCCAGGCCAAGGGCGTCTTCGGTCTTTTCAAGGGCGGCGATCTTTTCTTCGAAGGCACGGACCGTCGGGTTCAGCCCACGCGAATAGACCGGCCGGGTTTTGCGCCCGGCATAGGTTTCGACCATTTCGTCGAAATTCTCGAATGTGAACAGAGAATTCTGGAAAATGGGCGGCACCACGGCATTTGCGAAATGTTCCGCGTCATAGGCCACGACGCTTTCGGGGCTGCTGACAGTTTGCTTGTGATTGTTCGGATTATTGTTGTTCTTCATCAGACATTCTCACGATGTCGTTCTCGACGACTTCAAGGATGGCAAGGGTGTGCTGGCGGGCCAGTTCGGCATCGCCGGCAACGATGGCGTCAAACAGCATGCGGTGAAATTCAAAGGATGAACTTGCGAAATCGGGGCGGTTGAACGGCTGGGCAAAGAAGCTTTCGAATGCTTCGCGCATTTGCCCCAGAAGCTGTTCGAATAACGGATTGCCCGATGCCTTGTAGATCGACAGGTGAAACACCAGATCGGCCTCGCCAGCGGTGCCGAATTCAAGATGTTCGGCCTCCATCGCATCAAGGGCGGCGCGCATTTCATCAATGTCCTGTGCGGTGGCGCGTTTGGCGGCCAGCATGCTGGCTTCGACTTCCAGCCCGCGGCGCACTTCAAGGGTTTGCAACAACCCGTCGCGCTGGGTGGCGATCGAAAGCGGCATGAACAGGGTCTTTTCACTGACTTGCCGCTTCAGATAGGTGCCCGATCCCCGCCGGATTTCGACAACACCCAATGCCTGCATATGGCCGATGGCTTCGCGAATGCTTGACCGGCCGACTTTCAGGCCCGCCATCAATTCGCGTTCGGGCGGCAACCGGTCACCCGGTGCCAGTTTGGAACTGACGATGAAATCGGTCAGGGCTTCAAGGATCGCATCACGGCGTCCCGATGTTTCAATGGGTCGAATGGTCGCTCCGTCCGCGTGCGGCACATCACACCTTCTTGTTTGTCATCACAGGTCCGGACTGCCGGGGTGAACTGTTCAATCTGGTCAGTCATCAGACGTCAGACCAATTTTTGCGTTGAATCGGTTCAAGTCAAGTTCAAATTCAACCAACCGGTGATTTATGGGGGGATTTGCAGACTAATTCTCGGCTGGTTTGTGCAGGCGCGAAATTGCGAAATGCGCCGGTTTTCAAGGGGATTGGGCATGATGGTCGACCCGCACATACGCACACGCATTCAGGTTTGATCATGCGCCGGATTTTTATGGCCTTCGGGGGCGAAACCGGCGGGGAATCGGGCGGGTTTGGTCCGGCAATGATAAGGCGGGATGACGGCCAGGATGAAATGCGAGATGACAGCGCGGGTCAGGAGCGCGGTTATTTTCCGGCTTTGGCGCGCGCTTCCTGGCTTAAGGATTCCATATAGACCAGAAGATCGGCGATGCTTTCCGGTGTCAGGGTGAATTCCGGCATCGTCATATTGTCATGCGATACGGTGATGCCTTCTGCCAGTGCTTCTTCGAGGTTTTCAAGCGGCCAGCGCAGACCGAAACTTGCCAGGGACGGCGCATCGGCAACGGCCGGATCCGGGGCCTGGTCGCCGTCAAACTTGGTGTGACACCGCAAACAGGTTTGCTCGGCAATGGACTGGCCACGCGTGATATCGCCATGTTCTTCGCCCTTGCGGCCCAAATAGTCACCAATGCCCCACATTCCAGCCGCGACAATGCCGGTTACCAGAATGATAAAGCTGGTTTTTTGCATGGTTAGCTCCCCAAAGGCGTGTTTTTATCGATTACATCGCACACTAGACGATCAAGGTAACCAATTTCCTAAAGTATGGTCGTTGCATTGTGATGGCGCTATGGGGAAATTTATACGCGCCTTACTTGTTTGGGTGCTGGCGTGACAGCCACAGCTTACGTTTACGTTGCCGGCTTTCTGACGGGTAATGATCATTCCGTCCGACCGGCGCAGGACGCTTAGAAAAAAGGGTGGCACAAAGCCACCCCATTTCGTTTCAAGGATCCGTTCAATTAAGCGGTATATCAAGTCCCACCCTGAATGTGCTTGTCTGGGTGGCATTCATTGCCTGATTGAAGGATGATTTGAATTGCGTATTGTCCGGCAGGAAACCCAATGTGACGGGTGTATTGGCAATCACTTCGAAGCTATGTGACGAGTAGTTCGCCAGACCAATACCGTCATAGGCATATTTGGCATAGATGCTGCCGCCATCGGCGAATGTGATGTCGCCGCCAAACTCGGCTTTGGCACGTAATTTTTCGGTATCTACTTGGCTGCCATTCGCGTGCTCAATTGGCGGTGCCTGGAAATCCCAGATGCCGCGAAGGGCCACGAATGGGCGATAGGTCGGGCCATCTTCCACTTTCAGGACGCGCACAATTTCCGGGCCGAATGTAAGGTTTCCATAAGATATGGTCTGGGAGTCGATCCGTTCTCCGCCGAAATTGGTGTACGACTTCTGTTCCTCACGGAAGTAGTTAAGGCCGATCTGAGGATAGAACTCCCACTCATCGGTGCGGATGTCGCCGGTTAGATTTGTCTCCACTTGCGAACGTTCACCATCATACTTGTCCCAACCGCGACCGACCGGGTTGATCTTGTTTTTTGACCTGCCCCAGGCAACACGCCCATCCCAGATCAGGTTTTCATCCAGTCGCGACACCATATAGGGTCCGACCATCCAGCCATGTCCCTTGCCTTGGCTGTTTTGGCCGGTGGCCGTCGATTTATAAAGGTCATACTGGCCAAGCAGGCCTATCATGGTGTTTTTGTTAAGACGATAATCTACGCCGGTCATAAACAGACCGAAATCGCTATCTCCGGTCGTGCCGCCCCGGCTGTCAGTAATGCCTTCCCATCTGCCCTTGACCCAAAGGTTCATGGGACTTTCAAAATTGGAAAACTGGCTGGGCGGAAGGCCATTTGTATTTTGCTCTCCGGCGGCAAGTTCGCCGGTCCAATTCATCACGCTGTTGAGGTTTGCCGCAAAGCTGCCCCGTCCTTCGTTTAACTCCATATCAACAGGCAATGTCAGGCCTGTCGACTCTGCCAAGGCATTTCCGAATGCGGCATTGTCGCCAAACAGGCCGCCAAGGCTGCCGCCGCCACGACCAAATCCGCGTCCGGTCAAGAGCCCGGAAAGTCCGACACTTTGCGAGGTGATGTTTCTGATATGGGTGCCGATAACGCTTTTAATTGCTGACTGCGACTCTTCAAGGTCGCCAGCCGGGGCAAGCGTATTGTCAAACAGCTTGTGTTTTACCGTTGCCTTAAGCGTGCCGCCAGAGTCGCGCAAGGTGAAAGTAATAAAGATATCGCGCCCGGCAATCTGGGGAAGATTGAAGTTTGTATTTTGGCCTGCAAATGTGTCGCCGCTAAGAACCAAGCCGTCAAATAGCGCAAATGATGCCGGGTTCGTGCCTTGTTTGATTGTAAGGCTGATCGATGACTTGCCTTGCGGAGAACCCGAAAAGGTTACCCAAGTCAGATCTCCGTTACCTGCGCCACCGTGCATGCCTTCAAAGACCATATTGGCATCAGCAAAAGTCGCCCCGCCACTCAATGAAATCTCTAGCGTGTCACCTGCGGCAAAACCGGCTGGGGCCGGATTGGCGTCATGAAAAAACGCGATCTCATCACCGCCAAATGTTCCGATGGCTTCGTTTGTAATCGTCTTTGTTGTCGCTGCAGTGCCATTGTCGTCCGTTACGCTATAGGCATATGCGCTATGGGCGGTGACAAGCAAAAACAGTGCTGCAATACAAAGCCCCACGGCGTGGTTTTTTAACTTGGTCGCCGAGTTTGTTGCTTTACATCGCGTTACTTTGAAGTTTTTAACTATTCTAGCTGTTTCATTGGCAACTCTGCTTGTCCCGCGTCTCACACGCACTTCCCCCACAATTTCATGATCCCTCAACCACTTGATATTGTTTTGTAATCTGCGAGAGGAAATGTCAACAAACTTAAACGCACAGGTTGTGTTTTGACTGTGTGGAACTATTGTTTCTGCCTTTGCCTCATAAGTGAAAACCGTGGTTCGGGACACTGGGAGTTCAAACGTGAACCTCAGAAATCAAGCGTGTCGTGAATGTCGACGTTTGCCTAAGTCGCGTAATCTGTCCTCGGTTGACGGGGAGGGTACAAAATATAGTATTGATAATCAGTATCATTTGCGATAATCGTGATGGCCCGCGCGGACCCGATCCTGTCTGATCCTGTCCGCTTGCCGCAAAGGACGTTCGGATTGCCCGGAAACGCGACTTCAAACGCGACATCACTGGTTTTGTTCATGCGCCAAAGACCGGCGCTTGTGAACTATGCCAGTTCGATCATCGGCAACCGTGTGTTGGCCGAAGATCTGGTGCAGGAAGCCTGGTTGCGATTTGACGAGGCGTCCAAAGGCCGGTTTCTGGAAGACGCGACCGGGTATCTTTACCGGATCGTGCGCAATCTTGCCCTTGATAGCAAACGGCGCGATGCACAGGAAAGCCGTGTTACCGGGGCGGCTGACTATGAAGTGATCGCCAATATTTCGCCCGCACAGACGCCGGACCCGGAAACCATCGTTCTTTACAAGGATGACTATGCCACCCTGATGCAGGCCCTGGCCGAGCTTCCCGAAAGAACGCGGATTGCCTGCGAAATGCATCGCTTTGGCGGGGCCAAGCTGCGCGAGATTGCCGAATTCCTCGATATTTCTGTTCCGCTCGCCCACAAGCTGGTGGCGGATGGTATTGACCATTGCCGCGAACGTCTGGGCGGTTGGCCATGAAGGTAATGCATGACCCGGTCATTCTTTTCAGTGTAGAAGATCGCATTGCTGCCCGTCTGGGTGGTGATCAGATGCGATTGCTGACAAGATATGTCCGTGGCACGGCCGATCAAATTGTGCGCCCGGACGGTGAAATGGTGTGATGACAGGGATGACAAACCCGGCGCAAGCCAAGGCAGCAAAAGAAGCAACCGACTGGATTATCCGGTTGCACGAAGCGCCCGAGGACCGCGAACTCAAGGCAGAATTTGATGCCTGGTGCGCGCAGGATCCGCTGCATCTTGATGCCTGGAATGCGACCAGACGCACCGCCGATCTGATGGCGGGGATCGCACCGCTTGGGGCGGATCAGGCCAAAGACGGCAAGGCCGACTGGCAGCGTTTTCTGGATGCCAGACGGGCATCCGAAGACGATCTGGCTGATGTCAGAACTGCTGCTGGCGAAGATGCCATCGCAGCCCGGGCCGAAGAAACCGCCAAAGTTATCGCCGCCCAAAGCCGGTTTAAAAAACGCGGCAATACATCCTGGCGCGGGATTGGTCTTGGCGGGCTTGCCATTGCCGCATCCCTGGTTGCGGCAATAATCGGGCCGCGGATTGCAACCGAAATGCAGGCTGATCATTTCACCAAGACAGCCGAAATTACCACGGTGACGCTGGTCGATAACAGCACAGTGACCCTTGCACCTGAAAGCGCGATCAAGGTGCGGATGGATGGCACCACCCGGTTTGTTGAATTGCTAAGCGGGGAGGCGTTTTTTGAAGTCACCCCCGATCCGCAAAAACCGTTTACCGTCGGTGCCGATGCCGTGACCGTAACCGTGCTGGGCACCGGGTTTGATGTGTCTGATACGGCGGGTCGGTCAAGTGTCGCGGTTGAACATGGCCTGGTCCGTGTTGAAAATGCCCCGACCGTACCGCCAGTGTCAGAATTGCTTGAAGCCGGACAACAGGCCCGGGTCAGCCGCGACGGACAGGTTCGCCGGTCAACCGCCCCGGCAAGCCAGATCGCCGCATGGCGCCACAATCAGCTGATTGCCCAGGATCAGCCGCTGGGTGAAATCGTTGACCGGTTGCGCCGGTACTATACCGGCACCATCGTCATTACCGATGCCGAACTGTCCCGTCAGACAGTGACCGGGGTTTATCGCCTTGATGATCCGGTATCAGCCCTGCGCGGCATGGCCCGTGCGCAAAAGGCAACGGTGCGTGAAATCACCCCTTGGTTGCTTGTCGTGTCGCCGTCCTGATCAAATCCGGATCATGAAACGCGTCGGGAAATTTGCCTAAAACCGGGGCTTTCAGGCCGATTTTGAATTTTCTGAAACTTTTTTTGAAAAAACACTCAGCCGATCCGTTTTGTTTCATATCTCGCCATTGAGAAGCGTTTGCATTCTCAGTCTGGTTGGGGCATATGACGTAAAACGGAGATTAAGACGAATGAAGAGTGGGGGTGCAGACACGCTGCGTAATCGTGGACGTGTTGCAGTTATAGCCAGTGCCTTGATGATGACGACCGCCTTGGCGCCCGTCATGTTTGCAAGCGATGCGACCGCCCAGGTCGCGGCAAACGGCATTGATGGTCAATATGCCTTTGACATTCCGGCCCAGTCGCTGACCAGTGCGCTTGCGCAATTCGGTGTTCAGACCGGGCTTCAGGTGACTGTGGATGGCGCGCTTGCCCGTAATGTGCAGGCCAGTGCCGTTTCCGGTACCATGCGTGCAGATACGGCACTTGAAGCATTGCTGCGCGGAACCGGACTGAGCTACGACATTACCGATGACGAAACCGTGGTGATCGAAGCGGTCAATACCGGCGGGGCCGCACAGGGCGAAGTTCTTGACCCGATCCGGGTTGAGGCGAATGGCGCAGAAGCATCGGGTCCGGATGTTGCCATTACCGAAAGCTTTGTCGCATCGCGCAGCCGCACGGCATCGAAAACCGACACGCCAATTCTTGATGATTCATCGGCCGTGTCCGTGATCACCCAGAAAGAAATGGAAACCCGCAACGTTCAGGACATCCAGCAGGCCGTTTCCTATACCGCCGGTGTCCAGGCCGCGGAATACGGGTCGGATTATCGCTATGACTATGTGCGTATTCGCGGCTTTGGCCAGACGTCGCTTAGCAGTTATCGCGATGGTCTTCCCATTCGTATCTACAACTTCACCAACAGCCGTCCCGAACCGTATGGTTTGCAGCAGATCGATGTGCTTAAGGGATCGACATCAAGCCTGTTTGGCCTGAATGGTCCGGGCGGTCTGGTCAATATGACGACCAAACGTCCCGAAGACGAAGCCGGCGGCGAAGTCTTTACCACCTTTGGTGAAAATCACTTGCGCGGTGGCGGGGATGTCACCGGCCCTGTGGTCGAGGGCAGCAACTGGACATACCGTTTGACCGGCCTTTGGCAGGATGCCGAACGCAGCCAGGATTATTCGCAGGATGACCGTCTTTATATCGCGCCGGCCTTTACCTACAAGCCCAAGGCAGGCACCGAAGTCACCCTTCTGACAAGTTACAGCGAACGCGACAGCGGCCTTGGCTATGGCTATCCGATCGGGATCGAAACCAGCCGTGATGCATTCTTTGGGGAACCGGATTTCAACAATTTCGACACCGAAGAAACCAATATCGGTTATGCGCTTTCCCACCAGATTACCGACAAGCTCGAATTTCGTCAGAGCGCGCGTTACACCCATGTCGATCTGACCTATGAAACCATCTATCTCAATGACAGCACGCCGCTTGGCAATCGTAATGCCTTTGCGATTTATGGTGAACTTGACCGCTTCGGGATCGACAACCAGCTGCAATATGACACGGCGATCAACGATACCTTTGACAGCAAAACGCTGATGGGGATCGATTTCAACCGTGACCGGAACCGCGAATTCCGCCGCGACGGTACGGCATCGGCAATTGATCCGTACAACCCGTCCTATTGCGGGCTTTCATGCATCACATTCACAAGCAGTTCCGACACCGAAATCACCCAGTCGACCTATGGTGCCTATCTGCAGGAACAGCTGACCATTGCCGATGACTGGATTGCGACGGTTGGCGGGCGTTTTGATTATGTTCAAAGTGACACCGACACCATCAGCAGCGGCACCACGGCCGAACGCGATGATCACAAATTCACATCGCGCCTTGGTCTGACCTATAAGGCGACCAACGAAGTTTCGATTTACGGCAATTATTCGGAATCCTTCCAGCCGGTCTATTCCGGTCTGGCGTCGCGCCCCGATGGGGTCAAGCCGCAGGAAGGCACGCAATATGAAATCGGTGTGAAATATCAGCCCGAAACCTTTGATGCGCTGTTTACCGCGGCCCTGTTTGACCTGACACAGGAAAACGTGTCGCAGTGGAATTCAAGCACCAGCAGCTATAAGCAGATCGGCGAAATCAATTCGCGCGGGCTTGAGCTGGAAGGCAAAATGTCACTTGATGAACAGACCAACCTGACGCTTGCCTATACCTATCTGGATGCGGAAATCAAAGACGACATTACAGCAGCCAATATCGGCAACAGCCCGGCAAACGTTCCCGAACATCAGGCATCCGCATGGCTTGATTACACCATTCCGGGGCAGGGCTGGTTTGGGGATCTGACCCTTGGCGGGGGCATGCGCTATACCGGCGAACGTGCACGTAATGACGGCAATACCGAAACGCTTGGCGGATACACGCTGTTTGATGCAGCGGTCATTTATGCGGTGACCGATGATGTCAGCCTGTCGGTCAATGCCACCAACCTGACCGACCGCGAATATGTGTCTTCCAATACCTTTGGCAGCCGCTATTACGGTGATGGCCGCACGGTTCTGGCGACCCTTAAATACAGCTGGTAACAGCTGATCCAACCTATCTTCTGGCAAAAGGGCGGGGCATTTTCCCCGCCCTTTTCGTTTGGGATATTGGCATTGAACGACTTGTATGATAATTTTTAAAAACTTCATAAGTTCGAGTTTCAGATCATACAGGAGAATTCAGAATGCGGCATTCATCGCTTGTTGCCTTTGCCATGGCGGTTTTGGCGGCAACGCCGGCACTGGCCCATACCGGGGCGGGCACGGTTTCGGGTTTTGCATCGGGCTTCGGGCATCCGATCGGTGGTCTTGACCATTTGCTGGCGATGGTTGCGGTCGGCATTCTGGCCTCCCAGCAAGGGGGCAAGTCGGTCTGGCTTCTGCCTTTGTCCTTTGTCGGCATGATGATTGTCGGCGGCATTCTGGGCGTTGCCAATGTTGCCCTGCCGTTTGTTGAGCTTGGCATTGTCGGTTCGGTGATTGTGCTGGGCGCGGTTATTGCCCTTGGCAAACATCTGCCGACCGGTGCGGCGATGGCGTTGGTTGGTCTGTTCGCGGTTTTCCATGGTCATGCCCATGGCACAGAAATGCCGGCAACCGCCAGCGGCATCGAATACGGGATCGGCTTTGCTGTTGCGACGGCGGCACTTCATGCCATCGGACTTGGTCTTGGCATGTCGGTTAAAAAGCTGGCCGAAAAGGCCGCCCCATTTGCCGTGCGTGCCGGCGGCGGTGCCATCGCAGCAGCGGGTGTTTTCCTGCTTGCGGCGTGAATGCAGTCCGCGATGACCTGATATGAAAAACGGCCGCCGTTCCGGATGGGAAGGGCGGCCGTTTTGTTTTCAGACCGGTTGCATAGTGACGCAGACCGCGCGAAGGCTATTCGCGCAATTTCTCGCGTGCGGGTGCGCCGCCGCGTCCACGTTTCAGGCTGGGCAGGGCCAGCATGGCCAGAACAAACAACCCGGTCGCCAGTTTAAGATCGGGCGGTGGCATGCCGGCCGCCAGACACAGCGACACCAGCTGATAATAAATGATCGCCCCGACAAAGGGGGCGAGGAGCTGGCGAAACACACTTTGTTTGCCGACGACCGCCTCGCCGATCATCAAGGCGGCAAGACCATTGATCAGAATACCAAGCCCCATATTCACATCGGCAAAGCCTTGTGACTGGACCATCAATGCGCCACTGGTCGCCGAAAAGGCACTGGCAAGACCGACACCGACAATGGTGGAAACCCAGACCGAAATGCCCTGTGCCTCGGCCATGGCGGGGTTGGAGCCAACCGCGCGAAGGGCCGTGCCCTTTTCGGTTTTGAAAAACCAGTTCAGGGCCAGAAACACAGCCGCACCAATGATCCCGGCAATGATGATCTTGCTGACCGGGAAGCCCGGGGTAACGAACGGTGCCCAGTTATAGACACTGTCCGAGCCAAAGATCGACAGGTTCGATTTGCCCATGATGCGCAGATTGATGCTGTAAAGCATCGTCATCATCAAAATACCGGCAAGCAGGGTGTGAATGCGGAACCGCAGATGAATAAGGGCCGTACAGCAGCCAGCCAGAAAACCGCACAACAGGGCCACGATGATCGCCAGCGCCGGGTTTATGCCCGCGGCAATCAGAACACCACAAACACACCCGCCCAGCGGATATGCGCCCTCGCTGGTCAGATCGGGGAAATGCAGGGTGCGGAACGGGATCATGATGCCCAGAACCACAAAGGCCAGAATAAGGCTTTGGGCAAGGGTCACCGGCACAAGCGCGACATAGCTGGTAAAGGTCGAAGACAGAAATTCCATAGTATTCTTAAGCCCCCAACATCATCGCATCGGTCTTGACCGCGAAATGATCGACCAGTTTTGCCACGGTGATATTTGCTTTTTCGTCGCCACCGATCTGAAGTTTGACGCGGCCGGCATCAAGCATGATGACGCGATGCCCGTAATCGACAGCGTGCTGCATATTGTGGGTCACCATCAATGTCGTCAGTTTCAGGCTGTCGACCGCGCGAACGGTTGCCTGCATCACCAGATCGGCGGTGCGCGGATCAAGGGCGGCGGTATGTTCATCCAGCAACAGCAGATCGGGCGATCCGCCAACCGCCATGATCAGCGACAATGACTGGCGCTGTCCGCCAGACAGAAGTTCCACCTTGGTGTTCAGGCGGTTTTCAAGACCAAGCCCCAGGGTGGATAACCGTTCCTTGTAATCGGCAAGCCGTTTGGCATTAAGCCCGCGCGCAAGGGTGCGTTTTTTGCTGCGCAATTCGGCCAGAAGCATGTTTTCGGCAACCGTCATGCTGGCCGCAGTTCCCAGCATCGGGTCCTGAAACACGCGCGCAATCCGGGTGGCGCGTTTATGAACCGGGGTGTTGGTGACGTCATCCCCGTTAATCAGGATTTGACCGCTATCAAGGGGAAGCGCGCCAGACACGGCGTTCAGCATCGTGCTTTTGCCTGCCCCGTTTGATCCGATGACTACGCCGAATTCGCCGGTTTGCAAGGTCAGGTCAAGATTATCAAGTGCGACCTTTTCGTCGGGTTGTCCGGCGTAAAAGGTTTTGCGTGCAGATCGGATTTCAAGCATCCGTCTTCTCCTTGGGCCATGTGTGACATGGCGAAATGGCATTGGCGCCGAAGGGAATGACCACTTGCGGCGCCAATGTGTGTTCAGGTCTGGACGAAATTATTCGACGATGCAGCCGCAATCGTTGAATTCAGCCGGAATTTCGATCCCGAAGGCAGCAGCAGCCGATTTTGAAATCATCGGTGCATGGGTTTCATAGGACGGGGCGGACGGCGGAATGTCTGCCGGTGATTTGCCCTTAAGGATTTCGGCGGCGATCTTGCCGGCATTCAGGCCGACCTGGCTGTAATCGACCGAGAAGCTGGCCGGAACGGTGCCATTGGCAACAGCCGAGCTGTCAGAGTTGACAATCGGAACGCCGATCTGGCGGGCAGCGGCTGACACGGCGGCAATGGCCGGCTGAATCAGGTTCGATGCCGGGGTATAGATGACGTCTGCCTTGCCTGCGACCGATGTGATGCGCTGCTGGATGTCATTGACGTTATCAATGCCGACCGCAACGACCGAGAAACCAGCGGCCGGTGCCAATGCTTCGACCTTTTCAAGAAGGGCAACGTCATTGGCTTCGCCCGGGTTGTAGGGCAGGGCAAGGCGCTTGGCATCAGGAAGAAGCTTGCGGGTGAATTCCAGAACCGCTGCGATATCCTGAAGATCGGACGCGCCGGTCATACCTTCGTCACCGGCTTCCCATGACGGGACCAGCTTGGCGGCAACCGGATCGGTCACAGCCGAAAAGACGATCGGAATGCCAGACCCTGCCAGCGCCTGTTTGGCGATCTGCGAAACCGGGGTGGTGATCGTATAGATCAGTTTCGGATTCTCGGATTGCAGCTTGGTGATCATCTGGGGCACCAGGGATGCGTCAAAGTTGGTGTGGCTTTCGGAATAGGAAACGTCTTTGCCCTCAACAAAGCCGTTTTCAGCCATGGCTTCCTTGAAGCCTGCAATCGCCGCATTAAGCTGCGGATGTTCGCCGAAATTGGCGATCCCGACCTTGATTTCCTCGGCCGATACGCTTGAGACGGACGCAAAAAGGCTGCCTGCCAGGACCAGTCCGGAAAGAAGGCCCGATTTGTTCATTTTCATTACCTGAAACTCCCTGATTCTTTTGGGCCGGCATTCGCTGCGCCGACCTTGAATGCGGATCATGCGAAGTTCCGAGATGAACGTCAATAATATGTATTTTTTCGAACCAACGCGGCCGTGAAAATCTGCATGAATGCGCAGCAATCATAGAACGGGGTGTCCAGGCCACAGAGTAGGGCCGTATTGGAAATGCAGGCTTGTTTCGATCCATGGTTTAACCAAATGCCGATCAGCCTGTGCAAAAGGCCCTGCTTGATATCGAAACCGAATTCTTCGCCGGGTCTTTGAGATTGGCAAACTGATAGTTATCGGCCTCATGGACCGGACCGACAGTCAGTCCGGCTGCAAGCAGATGGGCGCGAAACGCGACAACATCACGCACGTCAAAGACCAGCTTGATAAGAGCCTGACCTTCTTTCTGCCCCTTGCTTGCCGGATGCAGCATCAGGACCAACCCGCCGTCCGCCCGGCGCAATTCGGTGATGCGATCTTGTGGTCGTGCAACGACCTGATATCCGAAATAGGTGCTGTAAAATGACACCATTGCCTCGACATCCCGGCAATAGATCACAATGCGATTGCACGGCCCTGAAACAAGGTCCGAGGGATCGGAGGCAGATGGTGCATTCATGATCTAACTGCCATCAGCCGTGCGATAGACTGTCAGGCCGTTGACAACAATCCGGCCATCTGGAAGCAGTTGACCGTCATATTCGGTTGTGCCTTGCTGGCCGGGACGGCCAACCGCAAGGCCGTTCACCGCAAAGGGCAGCAGGGCGCCAAGAAGGGTCGGGCTGTCAGGCGTGCCCAGCAGGTCAACCAGCTTGTCCTGGCCCAGCAATTTGAAATCAAAATCACCGGTAAAGCCATATCGTGCGGCGGCCTGGGCCATGAATTCGCCGGAACCAAGGGCCTCAAGCCCGCGGGATTCAACGTAGAATTCCTCGACCTTGACCGGGGCTCCGTTCTGGGCGGCCTTTTGCCAAAGCGCATCACCGATCTGGCGGCGGGCAAATCTGGGGGCGGTGCCGGTCAGGATATCGTGGAAGCCTTTTTCAATGATCGGTTTGGCTTCGCGCCAGGGCAGGCCGGTGCTGCTGCTTTTGACGCGCATGGTGCGCGGCTGGAACAGGCTGGGCAGCCATAAACCGTCATGGGCGTAATCAAGATGGGTTTCACCGTTTTCGCCGGGATAAAGGGTAAAGCTTGCCGATTTGACCGCCCCCATTTTTTCGCGGTTGGGACCGGTCCATTCGGCACCCTGCCAGGCAATGCGGGCCAGTTCCGGCAGCCACTGGATCATCAGGCCATTCATCATCCAGTGTTTGCGCGTCACCGGTTCGTCACCGATCAGGAAATCGGCAAAGCCGTCAAAGGTCACCGGGATGTTGCGCGCAGTGTCCCAGCGCAGATAGCCCCCCGCATTGCGCATGGTCAGATCGCGCTGGTCACTGGTGGCTTCGGCTTCCATCCGCGCGCGTTCGGGCAATTTGACATCAAGATCAATCTGATTGGTTTGATCGGTGTCGCGCACGGTAACCGTGACCCCGTCCATGGTCAGCGCGCGGTCGGTCGAATAGCCGCGAAGATCAAGATAGACGCCATCATAGGTCAGAACCACGCCATCGCCGTCAACCGTGCGGGCATCGCTTTCGGTTGCCGTGATGCCCGATTGCATCAGGATTGCTTCAACGGCGGTGCGGGCCTTGTCGACCGTAATGGCCTGCGCACGCGGGGCAAGCGCAAGCATCAAGGTGGCGCACAAGCCAAAACCGACAAAAACACGACGTCCGGGCATCAGAAAACCCCTGCTTCTGGAATGGTGACAAACGCGACCCTGTTGCATTCAGTTTACATCGGTTTTGCGCATCTTTGGTGAACTGTTTGGAACGGTTGCAATCAATCACGGGGCATGCCCCGATTGCGGCACCGCAACGCCGGTTCGCCAAACACGCATCCGATGGCGCGCGACATCACATATGTCACGCCCTGCCAAAGCAACCGGATCCGGTCTTGTCAGGCATCCTGAAGGTCAATTTTGGTGAAGTTAGGGCGCGGTTTGGCGCGTTTACCATCCGGTCACCCGGGTTGCTGACAGGATGCTGTCAGGAGCGGCAGGTTACAAGTAGCTGACTTTCATCGCAAAGCCGTCGTGATCAACTGTCACATCCGACCGTTTGGCGATGTTCGTCGGTGGTGATGCCACACAGGAAAATCTGCACAGCACGCGACACGCGGTCTTCAATCTCGCGGTCGGTCATCGGGGGTCTTGGATGATGTTTCATGATGCGTGATTGCCAGTCGCCGATCACCATGGCTTCGAACATTTCAGCCGCATGGTCGGGATCATTGATGCTGATGCGGCCAAGCTTTTGCTGGCGCGAAAGGTAATCGGCAAGATGTTTGCGTGTGCTGTCCGGACCGACTTCAAAGAATTTTTCGATCAGGGGTAGAAAGTTCTGGCCTTCGGAATACAGAATTTGAGTGAAGCGGGCGACTTCCTCGGTTACTATCTTGTGCGCCAGTTTGGTGCCGAAGTCCGTCAGTGCGTGACGAGGAGGGAGATCGGTTTCCAGCGAGATGTGTAATTCCGCGGAGAATTCCTGACAGCGTTCTTTCATGACAGCTTCAAGAAGGCCGTCCTTTCCGCCGAATGCTTCGTAAAGGGTTGTACGGGAGCCACCCGATTGCGAAATGACATCATTAAGTGTGACGCCAGCGAACCCCCGCTCCAGCAAAAGTTTCCAGGCCGCATCCATCATGGCGCGCCGTCTTGCAGACCCGCGAGTGGATTGTTTTTCAAGCTTTTCTGGCGTTTCACTCATGATTCTTGATTCTGTTGTTTTTGGCTCTTGATCGTGCAGTGCACAATGTGTACTGTACCGTACAGTATTTCGAAAAGCAATGACAAAGCGTTCCCGTTTTCATTGCTCGGGACTTAGAAGGAAAAGCAATTTGTCCATGCGATCTTGTTTGAAATTTGCCGGTGTGGCAGCACTTGCCTTGATGGTCGCTGCCTGCAGCGAGCAGAATGAAGGCGCTGAAAAACAGGCCGCTGCACCGCAGCAGCAACCTGCAACCCAGGTTGGTACCGTTACCCTTGAAGCCCAGACCGTCGGTCTTGTCGAAGAAATGCCCGGGCGTACGATTGCTTTCCGTCAGGCGGATATCCGTCCGCAGGTCGACGGGATCATCAAGGAACGCAACTTCACCGAAGGCACCTTTGTTGAAGCCGGTCAGCAGCTTTATATGATTGATCAGGATGTCTATCTGGCCAAGGTCGATGCCGCACAGGCCGAACTTGCCCGTCAGATCGCCACCTTTGATCAGGCCACCAAAACCCGCAAGCGTTACGATCCGCTGATCAAGTCGCAGGCCGTCAGCCAGCAGACCTATGATGATGCAGTCGCCGCCGAAGCACAGGGCAAGGCCGCAGTCGCAGCAGCCCGTGCCGAACTGGAACAGGCCCGCATCGATCTGGCTTACACCACTGTTACCGCACCGATTTCCGGTCAGATCGGATCATCCGATTTCACCGAAGGCGCGCTGGTAACCGCCAACCAGACTGCGAAACTGACCACGATCACCCAGCTTGATCCGATCTATGTTGATGTCACCCAGGCCGGGGGACGTCTGATGAAGATCAAGCAGGCCATCCAGAATGGCCGCATCAAGGGTGTTGAAAACGGTCAGGTCGAAGTTTCCCTGATCATTGACTCGACCGGTGCCGAATATCCGCACAAGGGCACGCTGCAATTCTCGGATGTGACGGTCAATGAAACCACCGGCACCATCCGGTTGCGCGTGGTCTTCCCGAACCCGGACGGAACGCTTTTGCCGGGCATGTTCGTGCGCGGTCAGGTCCGTCAGGGCCATCTTGAAAACGCATTCCTTGTGCCGCAAAAGGCCGTGATGCGTCGTCCGGATGGATCGGCTTATGTCTATGTCGTGGTCGATGGCAAAGTGGCGTCAAAAGACATCACCATCGAACAGTCCCAGGGACAGAACTGGCTGGTTTCGGCTGGCGTTGAAGATGGCGATCAGCTGATCGTGGATGGTCTTCAGCGTATCGGGCCGGGCGCACCTGTTGCAGCCCAGCCTGTCGAAACCGCCAAAGCCGCCGAATAAGGGTTTATTCAATGGCAAAATTCTTTATTGACCGCCCCGTATTCGCCTGGGTTGTTGCCCTGGTGATTATGCTGGCGGGGGGACTTTCCCTGTGGCAGTTGCCGGTGGAACAGTACCCGTCAATTGCACCGCCATCGGTCGAGATTTCGGCTTCCTATCCGGGCGCGTCCGCGCAGACGGTGGAAAACACCGTGACCCAGGTCATCGAACAACAGATGAACGGGCTGGATTACCTGCGCTATATGTCATCGAATTCGTCGTCAAACGGTCAGGCATCGATCAAGCTGACCTTTGAACCCGAAGCCGATCCCGACATCGCACAGGTTCAGGTACAGAACAAACTGCAAGCTGCGATGTCGTCGCTTCCGACCGAAGTGCAGCAGCAGGGCGTGACTGTCAGCAAGTCATCGGGATCGTTCCTGATGGTTGTCGGCTTTGTGTCGGCTGATGGTTCGATGAATGCCGAAGATCTGTCCGACTTTGTCGTCTCCACGGTTGAAGATCCGCTCGGGCGTGTGAATGGTGTCGGTTCGGTCACCGTGTTCGGTGCGCAGCATGCAATGCGCATCTGGCTCGATCCGAACAAGATGCTGTCCTATAACCTGACGGTGTCCGATATCAGTTCGGCTGTCGAAGCCCAGAACACCGAAGTCACCGCCGGTCAGATCGGTGGTGCCCCGTCGGTTCCGGGCCAGCAGATCAACGCGACCATCACCGCCCAAAGCAAATTGCAGACGGTTGATGAATTCGCCAACATCCTGCTCAAGGTCGAAACCGATGGGTCGCAGGTCCGTCTTGGCGATGTGGCCCGCATCGAAATCGGTGGCGAAAGCTATGACGTGGTGGCCCGCTATAATGCACAGGCTGCAACGGGTATCGGTATCTATCTTGCGACCGGGGCCAACGCACTTGACACCGCCGAGGCCGTAAAGGCCCGTCTGGCGGAACTCAAGCCGTTCTTCCCGCAAGGGCTTGAGATCGTCTATCCGTACGACACGACCCCGTTCGTGCAGGTCTCGATCGAAGAAGTGGTTCACACCCTGTTTGAGGCAATCGTTCTTGTCTTCCTGGTGATGTTGCTGTTCCTGCAAAACTGGCGGGCGACCCTGATCCCGACGATCGCGGTGCCGGTGGTTCTGCTCGGGACATTCGGTATCCTTGCCGCATTCGGCTATTCGATCAACACGCTGACCATGTTTGCCATGGTTCTTGCCATCGGTCTTCTGGTCGATGACGCGATTGTCGTGGTCGAAAACGTCGAACGTGTGATGCATGAAGACGGGCTTCCGCCGCGCGAGGCAACGCGGAAATCCATGGGGCAGATTACCGGGGCGCTGATCGGTATTGCGCTGGTTCTTTCGGCCGTGTTTGTGCCGATGGCCTTCTTTGCCGGATCGACCGGGGCGATTTATCGCCAGTTCTCGATCACGATTGTGTCGGCCATGGCGCTGTCGGTGGTTGTGGCAATCGTCCTGACCCCGGCCCTGTGTGCCACCATGCTCAAGCCGACCCATACCGACCCGCTTGCGAAAAAAGGTCCGTTCGGCTGGTTCAACCGCGGCTTTGACAAGACCAACCGGTTCTATCAGGGCAGTGTTGATCACGTTGTTCATCGCAAATGGCGTTACCTGTTTGTGTACGGGATCCTTGTCGGCGGCCTTGCGGCCTTGTTCTTCCGCCTGCCGGGCTCGTTCCTGCCAGATGAAGACCAGGGCATCATGTTCTCGATGGTTCAGCTCCCGGCTGGTGCCTCGCAGGAACGCACGGTCGAGGTTCTCAAGAAGCTGGAAACCCACTTCCTTGAGAATGAAAAGGAAAACGTCCAGGGTCTGTTCACGGTTGCCGGCTTCTCCTTTGCCGGGAGCGGCCAGAACGCCGGTATCGCCTTTGTCAACATGAAGGACTGGTCGGAACGTACCCGCCCGGATCAGGCTGTTGGTGCGGTGATCGGTCGTGCCTATGGTGCCTTTGCCCAGATCCGCGAAGCCATGGTCTTTGCCTTTGCCCCGCCGGCAATTATCGAGCTGGGCACTGCAAACGGCTTTGACCTTCAGCTTGTGGATCGTGGCGGCAATGGTCACGACGCCCTGATTGCAGCGCGTAACCAGCTTCTGGGGATGGCGGCACAGGATCCGCGCGTGGCCGGTGTGCGTCCGAACGGTCTGAATGACATGCCGCAGTTCAACATCAATATCGATCAGGAAAAGGCAAGCGCGCTTGCTGTCGACCTGGCGGATGTGAACCGCACCCTGGCTGCGGCCTGGGGGTCAAGCTATGTCAATGACTTCATCGAAAACGGCCGTGTCAAAAAGGTCTATATGCAGTCGGATGCGAAATACCGCATGATGCCTGAAGACCTTGATCACTGGTATGTCCGCAACGGTCTTGGTGAAATGGTGCCGATTTCGGCATTTGCCACCACGAACTGGGATTACGGTTCGCCGCGTCTGGAACGCTTCAACGGTCTGGCATCCGTCAATATTCAGGGTGCATCGGGACCGGGCGTTGCGTCGGGTGATGCAATGGCGGCCATGGAAGAAATGGTTGCGAAACTTCCGGGTGGCATCGGCCTTGAATGGCAGGGACTGTCCTATGAAGAACGCGAAGCAGGCGAACAGGGACCGGCATTGTATGCGCTGTCCATGATCGTGGTCTTCCTGTGCCTTGCAGCCCTTTATGAAAGCTGGGCGATCCCGATTTCGGTCATGATGGTTGTTCCGCTTGGTGTCCTTGGTGCGGTGCTTGCAGCCTTGCTGCGCGATCTGCCTGATGACGTTTACTTCCAGGTGGCCATTCTGACCACGATCGGTCTGTCGGCCAAGAACGCCATCCTGATTGTCGAGTTCGCCCGCGAACTTTATGACCAGGGCATGGGCCTTCTTGAAGCCACGGTGGAAGCCGCCCGTCAGCGTCTGCGTCCGATCATCATGACGTCGATGGCCTTTACCCTTGGCGTTGTGCCGCTGGCGATTTCGACCGGTGCCGGTGCTGCTGCCCGTGTGGCGGTGGGGACTGGTGTGATGGGCGGGATGATTGCGGCGACCGTGCTTGCGATCTTCTTCGTGCCGCTGTTCTTTGTTCTGATTGTTGGGACCTTTGCCAAGAACCGTTCAAAGCGCGGTGACGTCAAGGCCGCCCACGAACATCCGGCTGAGTAATCTGAACAAACAAGGCCGGTCCAAACCGGACCGGCCTTGTAAGGCATCGTGCTCGTGGCGGTGCAGAAAATGAATATCTTCTGCATGATCCCCCGACCCCGCCGTCGCGCGTGCGTAAGAAAGGGCCGATGCTTTTGCATCGGCCCTTTTGTTTTGACCCTAACCAAAAGTTGCGTCAAGCGCCTTTTGGTTAGGGCGTCCCGCGAACGGGGCAGGGGGAAAGAATTCTCAGCCGTGTTTGGCGCCCGGATTGCTCATGGCATCAAGGGCCTGGCGATGGGCATGCATCTGATGGAAAATGGCATAGCGCCGGTCATGATCGGCCTTGGCTTTTTCATCGGGGGCATGCAGGGTTTCCTTGCCCGCCATCTGGCGCGCAGCACGGGCCAGACCGCCATCGGCATCAAGTGCCCCGGCCGCAAGCATTGCCGAACCCAGCAGAACCGGCTCCTCGCAATCGGACATCACAACGTGACAGCCGGTGACATCGGCATAAAGTTTGACCAGCACTTTGGATGCGGTATGGCCGCCACTTAGATGAATGTGGGTGATGTCATATCCGGTATCATTTAGCGCATCGATGATATGGCGCGTGCCATAGGCAATCGCACAGGCAGTTGCCCAGTAAAGTTTCAGGAAGCTTTCCTCGCTCTGATCAAGTGTCAGACCGGAAATCACCCCAAGGGCCTCGGGATCGGCAAGCGGGGACCGGTTGCCATGAAAATCGGGAAGAACATGCAGGCGCGGTGCAAGGTCGGTGGTATCGGCCATCAGTGGCAAAAGCTTTTCCCCGGCAAGCTTGTGGGCATCGCGGCCCATGCCGTTGGAAAATGGATGCATGGCGACAACATGGTCAAGCAACGCACCGGTTGCCGACTGCCCGCCTTCATTGAGCCAAAGCCCCGGCGCAATCGCCCCGAAATACGGACCCCAGATGCCCTTGATGAAACGCGGTTCCTTTGACAGGGCCATATGACAGGTCGATGTGCCCGCAATCATCGCGAAATGCTGATCCAGATTGCCATCCAGATATTCGCCAAGGGTGCCAAGTGCACCGGCATGGGCATCAATCAATCCGGCCCCGACCACGCAATCGGTGGTCAGGCCAAGATCAGCCGCACCTTGTGCATCAAGGGTGCCGATGCGTTCGCCAACCGCCAGTGCAGGATCATGCATATTGATCTTGTCATTGAGGTCTTCCATGCCGATCACCGACAAGAAATCACGATCCCACGGTTCGTCCTGATGGGCCAGATACGTCCATTTGCAGGTGACAGTACAGCAGGACCGGGCATTGCTGCCGGTTGCGCGGAATGACAGGAAGTCGGCCAGATCATAAGCCGCCCCCATCTTGTCCCAGGCCGGTTTGTTATGGCGTTTCAGCCACATCAGTTTGGGCATTTCCATTTCCGGGGACATGGTGCCGCCGATAAATTCCAGAACCCGCGATCCGGTCGCGGTGCATTCTTCGGCCTCGCGCACGGCACGGTGATCCATCCAGACAATCACATCCCAGTTATCCCCCCCGCCCGGGGTCACACCCAGCGGGCGGTTGTCCTGATCGCGGATGACCAGCGAACAGGTGGCGTCAAAACCGATGGCGGCGATTTTTTCGGGGGCGACAGCGGATTTTTTCAACGCATCGCGAACCGACTGGCAAACCGACTGCCAGATATTTTCCGAGTCCTGTTCGACAAAATCGGGTTTGGGACGGTTCATCGCAATTGCATGGGCGGCACTGCCAAGCAGCTTGCCATTGGCATCAAAGACGCCAGCGCGCGCACTGCCGGTGCCAACATCCACGCCGATGAAACAGGTGTCTAGGGGACTCATGGTCGGGTTTTCCTCCGCATTTCCCCGGCTTTGCAGATGGGACCGCGACTGCCGGATGTTGTTTTGAATGGTCTGATTGATCGCGATTTGATCAAAAGTTCAATAGTTGGTCAAATGTTCATTTTTGTTGACGCTGAAACATGTGATTGGCTAGGCTGCTTTCATCAGACAAATGAAACAAGCCAGGTTCAACATGGCCCAGGAAAACGAACAAGAAAACAAAGATGGAAACGAAGCCAGCAACAAAGATGGACGCTTTGCCGGAAACGAAGACCAACGCCGCCCGGAACAGGGGCCAGCGTCACCTTCATCAATAGCCAAGCTGTTTGACGGCTGCAAGGTTGTGCTGTTTGACTGTGACGGTGTCCTGGTCGATAGCGAACCGATCTCGCTTGCGACCCTTGTTGATGTTCTGGATCATTTCGGCGCCCCCTTATCGTTTCGCGAGGTTGCCGACCGGTTCACCGGCCGGTCAAGTTCGGCCCCGATCGATCATATCCGCAGCCAGACCGGCGCCGATATCAGTGCCGAATTCAAACCGTTCTTTTATCAGAAACTGTTTGCGCGCTATGACACGGAACTGGCCAAGATCAGTGGCATTGATCTGGTGCTTTCGGCCCTGCGCAGCCGGGATCTGGCCTTTTGCATTTCATCAAGCAGCTCGGTCGAACGGTTGGAAAAAACCATGGTGGTTACCGGCCTTGGCCCGTGGTTCGCAGAACGGATCTATAGTGCCGATTTTGTCAAAAACGGCAAGCCGGCCCCGGATCTGTTTTTGCATGCCTGTGCCGATATGGGCTTTTCGCCGTCATCGACCATCGTCATCGAAGATTCCGTTGCCGGTGTCACCGCGGCGGTTGCTGCCGGAATGAAATGTATCGGCTTTGTCGGTGGCGGCCATTATGCTGGTCAGGAAACCGATGCGACCAACCGGCTTTATGATGCCGGGGCCGATATCGTGATTTCCGACATGACGGTTCTGGCCGCTGCCCTGACCGACTGAGTGGATCGGGCCTGACCAGACCAGAGCGCCCAGACCGGACCCGACCAGATCGGACGGGACCGCCCAGGCTACCCGCAGCTCCGATGATTGCCTGACGACCGGGCAACGGCCGGGCCAAAATAGTGGCGGCGTTTGCCAAATGCCGTGACGTGTTGTTCGGTCCCCGAACCGCTGATGCCCGGGACACATCATTTGCACCCCGGTTCGACAGGGCCTGTGCAAGGTTTGATCGGAATTTTCTGACCGTTTGCAAAGGATCGCGCCGCTGACACCTTGCATCGGATCGCCTGCGCTTCATTCATTCGCCAATCCATCGACGGATGCGTGTGGTCGTTGATCGGGCGACCTTATCCGGTGGTGCGAAATCGTTTGATGACGCGCAGTTGATCGGCTTATCGCTGGGTCAGCAGTTTCTGATAGCGGGTCTGGCTCAGGCTAAGGTGATCGCGCATGGCCTTGCGGGCGGTGTCATCGTCGCGGGCGGCGATTGCATCATAGATGCGCCGATGTTCACCCAGGATCATCTGCATATAGGATTTCTGATCTTCGGCTTCTGGTGGACGACGACGAAGTTGCGCCCGCGGAATGGTCTTGTCGCCCAGATGTTCGAGAAATTCGGCATAGCGGCGGTTATTGGTGGCCGCGGCAATCGCGCTGTGGAATTCGAAATCGGCCGGGGCGGTGGGTTCCCCTTTTTCCAGGGCACGTTCCATTTTTTCCATTGCTTCGAAAATCTTGGCCTGCTGGGCGACGGAACTGCGCATGCAGGCAAGACCGGCGGCCTCGATTTCGACGGCCATACGCAATTCAAGAATTTCCAGAACGTCCGATACCTGGGCGTAATCGACTTCAAAAATCGATTTGTCATTGCTTCGGGTTTCCGGGGCCAGAACAAACACACCGGCCCCCTGACGGGGTTCAAGAAGCCCGTCGGCCTTAAGGGCGGCGATGGCTTCGCGAATGACGGTGCGGCTGACGCCGAACCGCTCTGTCAAAACCGGTTCGGTTGGCAATTTGCTGCCCGGTTCGCGCTGTCCGCTTTCAATTTCGGAACGCAGGCTTGCAATCACCTTTTCGGTCAGGGAAACTTTGCGGGGCGTATTTGACGCACTGGTCTTGTTCATTTTGCGTGTCCGATAAATCCGGTATAAAACAACCGGATATAAAAAAGATGCTCAGTGTTAAAGTTTAATTGGCGCTTTGGGCGACACCATCTTCAAATCGTCGTATGAGGATGGTGTGCGGATCAGGTTTCATTATTTTGAGTAGTCATCGAATTCAAATTAATGAAACCTGATCCTAAAGTCATCATATGATTTTGGTTGGAATTGAGGCACCTGCTTATGTCCAAAAAGGGCGAACCGGAATACCGCTGGAACAGCGGCCCATTTCAGATTGGCATTGTTCCCCAGGGCGGGGCGATATCGCGGATCGACTGGATCCGTCCCGATGGCAAAGGCACCATCAATCTGTTGCGTCCGGTCACCGAACAGGCGCTGAAATCGGGAAACCCGTCAAGTCTTGGCTGTTTTCCGATGGTGCCGTTTGCCAACCGGCTGGCCTTTGCCGAGTTCGAATTTGACGGCCGCATCGTCAAGGTGCCGGCCAACCGCCCGCCCAGCCCGCATGCGATCCATGGTTTTGGCCGGGCTGCGGAATGGACAATTGAACGTCCGACCGTCGACAGTCTGCGCTTCAATCACAAGCATGACGATCCCGAAAGCGGCTTTGTCTATGTCGCCTGGCAGGAATTCAAGGTCACGCCCGATGATGTCACCATTGAAATCGGTGTGCGCCATCTGGGTCGGACCCCGATGCCCTATGGCATCGGATTGCATCCGTGGTTCCCGGGTGGGGATGATGTTTCGGTCTCGTTTATTGCCACCGACTGCTTTGGTACGGACGAGGACATGTTGCCGACCACGCGCACGGTGATTGATCTTGGGCGGGACTTTTCCGATGGCAAGATGATCCGTCATAACCGGGGGCTCGATGTGCATTATACCGGCTGGCACCGCGAAACCGACATGGTTTGGGAAGATGCAGGTTACAGTCTCAAGATGCTGGCAAGTGACCGGTTTTCGAACCTGCAATTCTATATCCCCGAAGACGGCAAGACATTCTGTGTCGAGCCGGTAAGCCATGTTCCAAACGTCCATAACCGTCCGGAATTCAAGGAATTCGGTGATTTGCTGGTGCTCGATAAAAATCAGACCCTGTCTGGCACCATGACGCTGATTCCGACCCTGCTGGCACAGCCTGACAGTGGTCTGGTCGATGATGACGAAATCATCACACCGCAAAGCCGCGACTATTCACTGGTTGATTGATCCAGCCACTTTCAAGCCGCGATCATCCCCCGATCCGTGATCGGTTCGGGGGCTTTACCCGTGCGGGAATAGTCGATAAAACTTACAAGTAAGTTTTACAAGATGACAAGTACTCACAGCGTCCGGGGGACGGGATGACCGAATTGCTGCTTAAGGTCCAGAAGCGCGAAAAACTTGCTGATCAGCTTTATGGTCAAATTCTTGAACAGATCGTCTCGGGCAATCTGGGCGAGGGGACGAAACTGCCGTCCGAGAACGAGATTTGCGCATCCTTTGGCGTGTCGCGACCGGTCGTGCGCGAGGCCTTGCGCAAATTGCAGTCCGACGGGCTGGTCTATGCGCGCCAGGGCGTTGGTTCCTTTGTGAAAAAACGCCCGCCCCAGGGACTGATCGAATTTGGCGGGGTCAATGATGTGGCCGGGCTTTTGCGGTGTTTTGAAGCCCGCATCGCGATCGAGGGGGCAACGGCACGCATGGCGGCCGAACGTGCGAGTGTGCGCCATCACCGTGAAATCGAAAATGCTTTGAAAACGCTTGAAGACGGGGTGGCTGCCGGTGACATTGCCGATAAGGCCGATCTTGATTTTCACATGGCAATCGCGCGCGCCAGCGGCAATGAAATCTTTCTGACCATTCTGAATTCGCTGCATGGGGTAATGCAGAAATCGATGAATGTGGCGCTGAACATCACCCGGTCCGGGTCGGCGGACCGCGCCAAACGCGTGCTTGCCGAACATCGTCAGATCTATGATGCGATTCTGGGCCGGGATGGCGACAGTGCCGAATTGATGATGCGTTATCACCTCCATCAGGCCCGCCAGCGTGTCACCGACCACGCCCGCGACATGTAAAATTTTCCTGCCCGATTGCGATCTGCCTGATGGCCGATTTCCGGCGCATACCGGTCGTCTGCACTGCTGCATCAACGCATCACAAGTGATCGGGGTACCGACCCGGCTGGCAAATAATGTTGACAAGCACAGCCCCGGATGGGCACACCAGTATTCATTGAAATTGATCATATGAATTTTAGGGGGTGACAATGTCGGGCAATGATCAGGTGCCGTATCAGCCGGAAATCCTGCTGGATGAAACTTTTACCTTGGCGGAATGTCCCAATTGGGATGCCCGGAATAACCGGCTTTACTGGACCGATATCCTGAATTGCAAGCTGCATGCCCTTGATGTCGCATCGGGGCAGCGCCGTGTCTGGGAATTTGACAGCGAACTGGGCTGTTTCGGCCTGACCGATGCGGGGCGCATTATTGTCGCCCTGCGCAAGGATATCCTGTTCCTTGATCCCGAAACCGACGAACGTGTTGCTTTGTGCCGGATCGAAGATGGCATCAAAAGCCGCACCAATGACGGCAAGATCGGCCCGGACGGGGCGTTCTGGGTCGGTACGATGGATGACAATCCCGACAAGCAGCCGATCGCGTCGCTGTATCGGATTACGCCCGACGGGAGGATTGATCAAAAGGCAACCGGCTTCAAGATTTCCAACGGCATCGCCTGGTCACCGGACGGGGCGCAGATGTATCATTCTGATTCACGCGGGCCCTGGGTCAATCGATGGGATTTCGATGTTGCCAGTGGTGCCATTTCCAACTGCACGCGGTTTCTTGATCTTGATGATACGCTGGGCCGCCCGGATGGGGCCGCGGTCGATATGGATGGCTGTTACTGGTCGGCCGGGGTGTCAGCGGGCAATCTGAACCGCTTTGCGCCCGATGGCACCTTGTTGCTGTCAATTCCGATGCCGATGCCCAATCCGACCATGCCATGTTTTGGCGGGCCGGATATGAAAACCCTTTATGTTACCAGCCATCAGGAAGGCTATAGTGCGGAAAAACGCGCCGAATTCCCCCATGCGGGCAAGCTGGCGTCATTGCGCGTCGAGGTTCCCGGCGTCGCGGTTACGCGCTTTCGCGAAAAGGGCTGATGTCCGGCCTTTGACGCCATGAACCGATAAAACAAAAGCCATGCAGGTTGCCCCGCATGGCTTTTTCAGTACCGGGTCGTGATCTTGTGATCAGACCTTTTTGATCTCGGCGGTCACCTTGCCCAGCCCGTCAAAGATCGCTTCGATCTTGCCATGCGGGCTGATGGTCGGAAGTGCACAGGCCCCGGTGGTGATCACATCGCCGGCCTTAAGGTTTTTACCCCGCTTGGCCAGAAAGCCGACCAGATATTCCAGCCCGCCAAAGATTTCCGGCCATGCATCGGGATCATCATTGCTGGCAAGGATTTCGCCGTCGCTTTTGGTGGTGACCTTGCCACCGATAAAGCCAAGATCACGCCAGCCTTCAATTTCCTGTCCCAGCACGAAATAGCCGGTGGAATTCAGATCCGCTAGCGTCTGGATCGGGTCCTGCTTTTCATGATAGCGCCTGTCGGCGATTTCGATCGCAAGATGCATTGATCTGATGTGATCAAGAATGTCGCTTGATGTGGCATCCGGGGCCGGGGTGCTGTCCATGACCACGGCAATTTCGGCCTCGATATTGGGGAAATGCAGATCATTGGTGGTCAGTTGCGCCCCGTCCGAAAGAATGCGGCCATCCAGAAGCGGCCCGACCAGCGGCCCGTCCGCGCCGATTTTTTCCTGTGCCGCGCGGGTGGCAACCGCAAGCTTCCATCCCGCCTGTTTTGCCCCGCTTAGTGCAAGGGTGGCGTCCTGGATTTCATAGGCCTCGTCAAACGCGGTCGGCGCGACGTCAGCAGGCAGCGGATCAATCAGGCGGTGATTGACAAAGGCATCGGCCAGAATGCGGCTGGCAGCAGAAATATCGGTCATTCCCGGTCTTCTTGGTTGTGAGTGTAAGGATCTGATAACCCGACCCTAATCGGCTTTGGGGGCAAAGTCATCATATCAATTGGTGCGATTCGCGCAGAATGACCGAAAATTGAAGTCGTCATACCAAAGTTCAGTGGTTCTAATATAACTCTAAAACCCTTGTGTTGCGCAGTTTTTATGGGCTTCGAGTTGCACTATGTAATATGTTTGACAAAATAATATGATGAATTTATAGAGTCATCATAGTTGTTGTGACCTATTTAAGACTTGAAGGACGCTTGATGCATTATCTTGAGATGAAAAAGGCCATTGGTGCCGGGTTGCTGTCATTCCCGGTGACGCCTTTTGATGCCGAGGGCAAGCTTGACCTTGATGCGTATCGCGCGCATGTCGGCTGGCTGTCGCAATATCCCGCAACGGCATTGTTTGCAGCAGGCGGTACCGGGGAATTCTTTTCCCTGACCCCGGCCGAAGTCGTTCAGACTGTGCGTGCGGCCAAGGAAGTCGCCGGTGACACGCCGATCATTGCCGGGTGCGGTTACGGCACCGCCATGGCGGTTGAACTGGCCCGCGAATGTGAGGCCGCCGGTGCGGACGGTCTGCTTTTGTTGCCGCAATATCTGGTCGGGGCCGAACAGGAAGGTTTGTTTGCCCGGGTCAAGGCTGTCTGTGATGCGGTCGAAATCGGTGTGATTGTCTATAACCGTGACAATTCGATCATCACCGCCGAAACCCTGGCCAAGCTGTGCGATGTTTGCCCGAACCTGGTCGGGTTCAAGGACGGTCATGGCAATATCGAAATGGTGACCAAGGTTTGCACGCTGATCGGTGATCGCCTGTCCTATATTGGCGGCATGCCGACCGCAGAAGTCTTTGCCAAGGCCTACAAGGCGGCTGGTGTGACCACCTATTCATCCGCCATTTTCAATTTCCTGCCGCAACAGGCACTTGATTTCTATGACGCGCTGACCCGTGATGATGATGAAACCATGAACCGGGTGCTCAAGGAATTCTTCTATCCGTATCTCGATATCCGCAATCGCGGCAAAGGATACGCCGTTTCCATCGTCAAGGCGGGAATGCGCGTGATCGGTCGCGATACCGGTCCGGTGCGCAGTCCGCTGACCGATTTGACCGACAAGGAACATGACATGTTGGCAGAGGTCATCCGCAATGCCTATGGCGATGGTGCGTTGCGTATGGCCTAGGCATGGCGGTGCCTTCACGGCCTGCCAGATATCCCGGCAGGTGGTTCTGCCGGGATCCTTATTCGCGACGCCAAAATAAAAATCGGGCGCGCACTGGACCGGAAGGTCTATTAGACTAGTTGTTAACTAATCTTACAGTTGTCCTTACAAGTTGGGAATTGTAAGATTATACGACAATAAGAAGTTCCCATCAGGGAAAACAAGGCTTTAACGCAAGTGACAAAATGTCTCGGGAGGACTCCAAATGAATAACTTTCTCAAAACCACGACACTGACGATTGCAGCGGCTGCTGTGTCGGTGGCGCTGGCATCGGGTGCACAGGCAAAAGAATGGCGCGGCTGGAACATCCATCCGCCGGAATATCCGGTTTCGACCGGCATGGAAGAATTTGCCAAAATCATCAATGAAAAATCCGGCGGCGAACTTGAAGCCAAGGTTTATCATGGTGGTGTTCTTGGCGATCAGCCTGATGCGATCCAGCAGGTCCGTCTTGGCGGCCTGGACTGGGCTGTGTTCAACCTCGGCCCGCTTGGTGAAGTTGCTCCCGAGGCGAACGTTGTATCGCTGCCCTTCATCTTCAAAAACGTCGATGCCATGCACAAGGTCATGGACGGCCCGGCCGGTCAGCAGATCGCCGATGGCCTGATCAAGGCCGGCCTTCAGCCGCTTGGCTGGTATGATTCCGGTGCGCGTTCCTTCTATAACACCAAGCATCCGATCAATACCCCGGCCGATCTCAAGGGTCTGAAGTTCCGCGTCATGAGCAACGATCTTTATGTTCAGATGGTCGCAGCCCTTGGCGGCAACGCCACCCCGATGGCCTATGGCGAAGTTTACCAGTCGCTGAAAACCGGCGTGATTGACGGCGCGGAAAACAACTATCCGTCCTATGACAGCTCGGGCCATTTCGAAGCGGCGAAATACTATTCCGTGACCCAGCACCTGATCCTTCCGGAATGCCTGTGCATCAACAAGGCGCTTTATGACAGCCTGTCGGATGACGAAAAGAAAATCGTCCACGAAGCCGCTGATGCATCGGTTGAAGTACAGCGTGCCGCATGGGCCGCACGTGCTGAAAAATCCAAGGAAAAAGTCATTGCCGCGGGCATCGAAGTCAACGAGATCGCCGACAAGCAGGCTTTCCAGGACGCAATGCAGCCGGTCTATGACAACTTCCTGAAGTCCAACCCGGATCTGGCCGATCTGGTCAAAGCCATCCAGGATGCGCAGAAATAAAATATGAATGATTGAAAGGGCGGCGATGATATCGTCGCCCTTCTTTCTGTCTGTGCTACTTTCATATCCGGCTTGGATACGGATTAATCAATTTCTGGCGGCGCATAGATGTTTTCCAGCTTTATCAATTTGATCGACCGTCTGGGCGGCGGGATAGCCGGGGTTCTCAACCTGATCGGCGGTTTGGCGCTTGTGGCGCTTATTCCCAGTTTCGCCTGGCTGGTTTTCGGACGGTATGTTCTTAATGAAACGCCGACCTGGGTTGAACAGATCTCTCTGATCCTGATCGTTCTGATTACCTTTCCTGTGGCGGCAGCCGGGATGCGCGACAACAGCCATCTTTCGGTATCGTTCTTTCGCGATGCGTTGCCTCCGAAAATTGCCGCGATTGTCGCTGCCATCAGTTATGCGGCCATGGCGTGGTTCGGATACTGGATGCTGATGGGCGGTATGGATCTGGTGGCGTTCAACTGGGCCAAGAAAATGCCGATCATCCATATTTCCGATGGCTGGCGTTCGGTGCCGATGGCGGTGTGCGGGGCGGGGATCGCATTTTTCAGCGTTCTTCACATCCTCAAGATCATTACCCGCTGGAAAACCATTTCCAATGCGCGTTTTTACCACGACGATTTGCTGAACAAGGACGTTGAATAAATGGGCATGACCATTCTTCTTGGCGTATTTGCCATCGGTATCCTGATTGGCATGCCCGTTGCCATCGCACTTGGCATCGCAGCGCTTGGGGCCTTCTTTTTCGAAGGTCTGCCAACCCTGATCGCCTTTCAGCGCATCGGGTCGGGTATCTCGGCCTTTTCGCTTCTGGCCATTCCGTTCTTTATCTTTGCCGGCGAGCTGATGCTTCATGGCGGGATCGCGTCACGGCTGGTGCAGTTTGCAACCGCCCTTGTCGGAAGCCGACGCGGCGGTCTTGGCATTGTGAACGTGTTTTCATCGATGCTGTTTGGCGGCATTTCCGGGTCGGCCGTTGCCGATACATCCGCGCTTGGCTCGATCCTGATCCCGGTGATGAAAAAGGAAGGCTACCGCGCCGATTATGCGGTCAACGTCACCGTGACCTCATCGATTGCCGGCATCATGATCCCGCCAAGCCACAACATGATCCTGTATGCAGTGGCCGCGGGCGGGGGGATTTCGATTTCCAAGCTGTTCATGGCCGGTGTGGTGCCGGGCATTATCATGTGCCTGCTGCTTGGTCTTGCGACCTGGCTTGTCGCGATCAAGCATGGCTATCCGGCTGAACCGTTCCCGGGCTGGCGGGTGGTCTGGCAGACTGCGGTGCGGGCCATTCCGGGCTTCTTTACCGCTGTGATCATTGTCGGCGGGGTTCTCAGTGGTGTGTTCACCGTCACGGAATCCGGTGCAATCGGGGTTGCCTATGCGCTGATCATTACCGGGCTTGTCTATCGCGAACTCAGCTGGGCGGGGTTTGTTGCTGCGGTCAAGCAATCGGCCAAGACAACGGCGCTTGTCATGTTGCTGGTCGGCTGTGCATCGGCATATGGCTATATGCTGGCCTTCTATCAGGTGCCCGATGCGCTGGCCGATGCGATTACCGGGATTACTGACAATCCGATCATGGTGTTGTTGCTGATCAATGTCATGTTGCTGATTGCCGGCATGATCATGGATATGGCGGCATTGATCCTGATCTGCACGCCGATCTTCCTGCCGCTGGCGGTTCAGTTCGGCATGGATCCGATCCAGTTCGGCATGGTGCTGATGATGAATTTGGGCCTTGGCCTGTGTACGCCGCCGGTCGGGTCGTGCCTGTTTGTCGGCTGCGCGATTGGCGGGGTGAAAATCGAAAAGGCGGTTCAGTCGATCTGGCCATTCTATCTGGCGATCTTGAGCGCGCTTTTGCTGACAACCTATATTCCTGCGATTTCGATGACGCTGCCCAATCTTGTATTTGGCGCCAATTGATCGCGGACAGACACGCATATCAAAGAGGATAAAGATGAAACGTTTGCTGATTACCGGTGCTGGTGGCAACCTTGGGAAAATCTGCCGCGAAGGGCTTAAGGGCTATGCCGATGTCATTCGCCTGTCCGATATTTCCCCGATGGACCCGGCCGGCCCGAACGAGGAAGTCGTGCAATGCGACCTGTCTGATCGTGCGGCCGTGATCGAACTGACCAAGGATGTCGACGGTATCATTCATCTGGGCGGGATTTCGATCGAGGCGGCCTTTGATGATCTGCTTCAGGCCAACCTTGCGGGCACCTATAACCTGTATGAAGGGGCGCGTCAGAACGGGGTGGGGCGCATCATGTTTGCCAGCTCCAACCATGCAATCGGTTTTCACAAGCGCACCACCAAACTTGATGACAAATCCGAACTGCGCCCCGATAGCCTCTATGGCGTAACCAAATGCTATGGCGAGGCGGTGGCGAGCTATTACTACGACAAGTTCGATGTCGAAACGGTATCGGTCCGTATCGGGTCGTGCTTTGAAAAGCCGCGCGATCGCCGCATGCTGTCGACCTGGCTCAGCCCGCGTGACTTCCTGTCGCTGATGAAGGCGATCTTTGATGCCCCAATGACCGGTCATCTGGTGGTGTACGGGGTATCGGACAACAAAACCAAATGGTGGAGCAACGATCACGCCGATTTCCTTGGCTGGAAACCGCAAGACAGCTCCGAACAGTTCCGCGCGGAAATCGAAGCCGCCTTTGGCCCCGAAGACCGTCACGATCCGGCGGTGATCTATCAGGGCGGCGGGTTTGCCGCCAAGGGCCATTTCGAAGACTGATTTCGCGTCATCTTCGATCATTTTCCTTTTGGCAAAAGGTCCGCAATTGCGGGCCTTTTTGCTTTTGGCATTGACGGCGTGCCGGATCGAAGATAATCAAAGATGAAAATGATAACGGTTATCATTATCGGAAATCAGGTGCGGCAAAATGGCGGTCGATGACCGTTTTTGGGATTCCATCTTTCAGCAATATCATGATCGTTTGTTGCGTCAGGTTCAGAAATACCTGCCGACGCGCGACGAAAGCCATGACGTATTGCAGGATCTTTATGTGCAGCTGCGCCATCGCAATGTCGATCCGGCCCAGATTGCCAACCCGCCGGCCTATATGATGCGCATGGCGACAAATCTGGCGATTGATGCGCTGCGGCGTCATAAACGCAATCCGCTTGAATTCACCGATCCGGCCGAAATCAGCGACATGGAAGGGGCCGGGGCACAATCGGTCACCCCTGAACAGATCAGTGCCGATCGTCAGCGTCTTGATATCGTCAAGGCCGCGATTGACGAATTGCCGCCCCGGTGCCGCGAAGTATTTTTGCTGTGCAAGCGTGACCATCTGAGCCCGACCGAGGCCGCCGAACAGCTTGGCGTCAGTCGCAATATGGTCGAAAAGCATTTGCGTCAGGCGCTTAGACATTGCAAACAGGTGTTGGCGCGCCATGAAAACTGAACATCCTCAAATGACTGCGTTAAACGTCATCAAGATAACAAACCACGCAGCCAGAAGCCGGGTATCGACTTTGCCATGACAGAATTCCGCTATCCCGAAGACTGCCAAAGCAATGAAGACATTGCCGATTACTGGGCGGTCCGCCTTGATCAATCGGATTTGACCCCGGCCGAGGAAGCTGCCTTCAGCGCCTGGCAGGATGCCGATCCGGGCAATCCGCAACGCTTGGTGCGGGCCTGCCAGATTTGGCAAAGCATGGAAATCGCCGCAGCCGAGGACGGCGCGGCATTATCCGATAGCGCCACGCGTGACACCCGCGCTGATGAGCCGAAGCCGGTCGATCTGGCCGGTGTGCGCCGTGATCTTGAACGGTTGGGCGCGCTGGAAGGCGGCAGTGGACGGTTGCCGGGCATGCGATCGGCCAAACGGCCATTTCGCCCGGTTCTGGCAGTGCTGACCTGTCTGGTGCTGGTGGTGTTGTTTGGCTATTCGGCCTTTCAGCCCGATCCCGATCTGGTTGCAGAAGCAGACGCATCGGTGGTTGGTCAGATGCATGACCTGCCCGATGGATCGAGCATCTGGATGGAGCCCGGAACCCGGGTCGCCCTGAATTACAGTGACGCCCTGCGCGATATTACCGTTCTGGAAGGCGGTATTTTCATCAAGGTCGCAAAGGATGCATCACGTCCGTTGCGCATCCACCTTAACCAGGTCACGGCGATTGCGGTTGGCACCGCCTTTAGCGCGTCGAAATGGGGCGGGCATGCGCGGGTCGAAGTATCCGAAGGCACAGTCGATCTGGAAGACCGCAAGATGCGCTTGGCGCGCCTGGTGGCCGGGCGGGCGGCATGGCAGGACGCGGACGGGGATCTTCATTTTGCCGAAGTCGCCCCCGAACGGGTTGCGCCATGGCGTGGCGGGCGCTGGATTGTTGATGATATGCCGATTGATGAATTGCTGGCGCGGATTGCGCCGCTGATGGGGGATCTGACCTTTGTTCGCGATCCGCGTCTGGGCGATATCACCGTATCGGGCAGCTTTGATATCAGCAAACCGCACAGCGCACATGATGCCTTGCTGGCAGCTTACGGTCTTGAAGAACGGGCGTTTCCCGCCGGTTTCAGAATAATTTCAAGAAAATAGAAAAAATGTGCTCCTCAAATCGGAACCCGGTTCGTCATGAGGGTAATAGTGATTTGCATTATTATCTTCGAACGATGGGGGTAAGCTTTGAAAGCTGAGAATTCTGGAATGTCGCGTCTTTGGGGAACCACGGCACTTTTCGCGACTTTAATGATGGCAGCCGTGCCGATGGCATCGGCACAGGAAGGCACAACAACACCGCAACGGATCTCGATTGCGGCGGGCGATCTGCGCGGCGCGCTTGATCAGCTGGCCGATCAGTTTGGTCTGCAACTGATTGTTCAGGGTGATCTTTCGGGTATGAGCAGCGGCGATGTATCCGCAACGCTTGACGCGCGTGATGCCTTGCAATTGCTGCTTACCGGAACCGGGTATCAGTTTGAATTCGTCACCGATGACAGTGTGCGTATCGCACCGGCAAGTTCGGGCGCGCTTGAAAATGGCGGCACCACGGTCCTGCCCGAAGTGGTGGTCAGTGCCACCCGTTCGCGTCGGTCGATCAAATCCATGTCGCCATCGGTTGTGGTGATCGGTCGGGATCAGATCGAAACCCAGATGGCCAAAAGCAGCGACATCACCAATGTCATCCGCAACACGGTGCCGGGTTTCATGTTTGATGATCAAAGCCTGATTTCCAGCACGGAAACCTTCCGCGGGCGTGATGTCCAGGTGCTGGTTGACGGGGTATCGCGCAACACGCCGCTTCGAAATACCAGCCGTATCCTTTCAATGATCGATATCGCCCAGGTCGAAAGCATCGAAGTCATTCCGGGCTCAAACGCGCTGAACGGGGATGGCGCGACCGGGGCGACCATCAACATCATCACCAAAACCGGAGAAGTCGGAAATAACAGCTTTGTCGTTGACGGGCATGTCACCAGCTATACCGACGATATTGATGACAGTTTCTCGCCGTCGCTGACATTGTCGGGCAGTGGGGGTGTCGGTGCCGTCGATCTTGCCGCAAGTGTCACGGCATCGAAATCGGGTGATGCCTTTGACGGTTATGGCAATCAGGTGCCGTCGGATGCGATGCTGGGGCAGGGCGGATTTGATAATGCCGAAGACCTGAACGTCTTTGGCAAGGCCGGTGTGACGGTGGCCGATGGCCATCGCCTGTTCCTTTCGACCGAAGTCGTGCGGTTCCGTCAGGATATCGACTATAACGTTGATCTGACCACCGATCCGGTATCGGTTGATTACAACAATCCCTACACCGCGCAGCCGCTTGAAGATGAAAGCCAGTATTTCACCGCCGGGTACGAATATGATTTCGGTAAAATCGGCACCGGTGATCTGAAGCTGTTCTACAATGACAGCTACAAACAGGCCGCGCGCGCCGATTACCATGCCAGCTACAACCCGGCACTGGTTGCGCTTTCCAATGCCGGTTCGGTCGAAGACCCGCTGGGGCAGTCGGTGATTGATACCGTCAAATACGGCGTCAAGCTGTCGACCGATACCAGCCTTGATCCGGTTTATGATGGTCTGACCCTGACCTGGGGTGGGGATTTGACCTATGACGATGTCAAATATCGCACCATCAGCGGTCGCGACATTGGCGCGCCGATGACCCAGGATGGCCGGGCTGTGTTTGCACAGCTGAGCGCGCCTGTGACGCAGTTTGTCGATTTGTCGGGCGGTGTGCGATATGAAAAATATGACCTGACGGTCAAGGATTTCCTGCGTCCGAACTATATGCGCTATAACGCCGGTGTGGGTCAGGCGATCCTTGCCGCTGCGCAATATACCGGTGGCAACACGACCTATAGTGCGGTGACCTATAACGCATCGGCGGTGGTGCACTGGACCGATCGGATCGATACGTCGCTTAGCTATAGCGAAGGTTTCTCTGTACCCGATGTGGGGGCCTATACCCGCCGTGCCGGTTTCAACGGCGTTCCGATGAATTTCAGCGCCCTTGATGTCGAAGCATCCAAGGTCAAGACCTATGAACTGGCGGCACGCTATAACGGGCCCGATTTCCGCACGACCGGTGCCGTTTACATGAGCACCAATGAACGCGGCGATACGTTCGATGCCTCCACCAATGCGCTTAGCCAGCAAAAGGAACGCATCATCGGTGCCGAACTGACCGGCGAATATGATGTGACCGAAGATACCTATGTCGGGGCCCTGGCATCCTATGTCGAAGGTCGTTACGACAGTAACAAGAATGGCGATCTTGACAGCTGGTTGCCCAATAACCGCATCCCGTCCCCGTTCCGCTTTACCGGCTATGTCGACAGCTATGTCTGGGGCGATCTCAATATGCGTTTTGATGGCACCTATACCGCGCCACGCACCAAGATCGACAACAAGAAAGTCAAATCCAGTCTGGTTTTCAATCTGATGGGCAATTACCCGGTGCTTGGCGGGACGGCGCGCTTCGGGGTCGAGAACATCTTTGATGCCAGCTATGAAAATCCGGCGGCATCGGCCCTTCGCGGCTATTCGGTTGCCGGGCACGGACGCACAGTGACCATCGGTTTCCGGCGCGAATTCTGATCGCGACCGGTTACGGCAAAATTTGACCTTTATGGCCTGGCGGGATACCCGCCGGGCCCTTTGTACAAGGAGACCGGCGATGTTTCGTTCAAGCCAGCCCGCAGCCGACATCGTGCTGTTTGAAATGGTTGACCGCCAAAGTGATGCGGACGGGCAATCCTATCTGGCAGCCTTGCACGACCTTGCCCGGCGTCAGGACCCGGCGATCCTGATCCTGCGGGTTGCCGGCATGACCGAACAGGATCACGAAACCCGCAAACAGGCCGCCGCCTGGTTCAAGGAAAATCGCGACCGGCTTGGCATGTTCGCCAAGGGCCTTATTCGCGTCGATGAAGGCCATGACCATGGCGACGGGCATCTGCATGTTGATGATGCCCATGACGTCGAAAACAGCAACTTTGCCCGCATGCTGCCATTCCCGGTCAAACATGTGACAAGCCTTGATCAGGCATTTGCACTGGCGCAAAACTGGCCGCCCGAACCCGGTTGATATTACCCGTTCCGATGCGTGTGATGTCGCGGTGATTATCGTTTGCGCACAGCCAGAATCATGAAATAGCTGGTTCCGATCAGGGCCGCGATCAGTCCGGTCGGAAGCTGTGCCGGATAAATCAGGTTACGGGCCAGCCATTCGGCCACCATCATCACATTGACCCCGATCAGGACCGCACCCAGCAAATGCCCGCCTGCCAGCCGATACCCGGCAACACGGGCCAGATGCGGGGCCATCAGCCCGACAAAACTCAGCGGTCCGACAAGCAGGGTGGCACTGGCCGCAAGGATTGCCGCCAGCAGCATCATGGCAAACTGGAACCCCGAAATGCCAAGCCCCAGCGAAACCGACTGATCTGTGCCAAGGGACGCCAGTTCAAGCGGACGGCGAAGGGCAATGGCAACAATCAGCAACACCGCCGTTACCCCGGCAACGATCATGACCTCGTTCATATTGGTGAAATAGGTCGTCCCGGCCAGCCATGACATCAGCATGGTGGTCTGTGTACCGCTGCGGGTCAGCACAATGCGCACGATCGCCCCCAGAATGGCGGTCAGAGCCAAGCCGTTCAGCAACATGTAATGCGGTGCATGGGTAAATTTGCGACACAGAACAAGCAGCACCAGCAAGGATACAATACCGCCGGCCGCCCCGATCACCATCAGTTCGGCACGCTGTGCGAAGCCGAAAATCGCAAGTGCGATGATCATGGCAAGGGCGGTGGCCGAACTGACGCCGGTGATTTCCGGGCTGGCCAGCGGATTGCGCCCGACCCGCTGAATAAGCGTGCCCGAAACCGCAAGTGCGGCCCCGCAAATCATCGCGGCAAAGGTACGTTCCGAACGGCCCAGCAGAATGTCGTAACTGTCACCATCAAGACCAAGCACCGCAAAGCCGTTGCCATCGAGCGAAATGAACAGCGAGAAACCGATGCCCAGAACAAGCGTGATGCCCAGAATGATCGACAGGCCCAGCTTGGAAACGATTTCCTGATCGCTGTGCTGATCTTCGCTTTGGGTGCCGGGCATGATCCGTGCCTTGCGCAGGATCAGGATGATGAATGGTGCGCCAAACAGCGCGGTCGCAGCCCCGGTCGGCAACACATCCCCGCCCAGACCGTTAAACTGTCGCACGATGAAATCAATGACCATCAGCACAAACCCGCCGGTCAGCACCGAATAGATCATAAGATCACGTGACCGGGTCAGTCCGGCGATCCGCAGGGCCGCGGGCACGGCAAGACCAACAAAACCGATCAAACCGGCAGCTGAAATCACCGATGCGGTGATGAAAACCGCAAAACCAAGGATCAGCAACCGCAACACCGTGACCTTGGCCCCCAGCGAATTGGCGGTGTCATCGCCCAGTGCCAGCAGATCAAGCGGCCGCGACAGGGCCAGCACCGCAATCATGCCAATGATTACGCGCGGCAGGATAAATTGCGTGGCTTCCCAGCCATTCTGGGCCAGATCACCCGCCCCCCACATGAAGACCGATTGCAGATATTGTTCGTTAAACAGCAACACGATCTGGGATGCGGACTGCAACAGCAGATTGACAATCATGCCCGCCAGAATAAGCCACAGCGTCGCATTGCCGCGTTTTGATGCAATCAGATAGACCGCACCAAGCGCAATCATCCCGCCTGCCAGGGCAAAGGCTTCCTGAAAGATGGCCATTGATGCCGGCGCGACAAGCAGGAAAATGGTCAGGGCAAATTCAACGCCGGCCCCGACGCCAAGTGTCGTCGGCGATGCCAGCGGGTTGCGCAGAACGGTCTGGATCGCCGCCCCGGCGAGAGCCAGACCCGCCCCGCACAGAAACGCCATCACAAGGCGGGGCAGGGTGCTGTAATGAAACAGGATCTGGTCAAAGTCGGTTTCATCGGGGCTGAACATGACCTGCGTTGCCAGTCCTTTTTGCAGGAACGGCCAGAAATCAGCGATCAGGATACCAATACAGGACAGACCAAGCGCGACCAGCAAAGCAGCCGGAATGTTCGAACGGGTGTTGGTCATTGATGCGGGCCGTTCTCGATGCTTTCGGTCAGAAGTTTCGCAAAGCGAAGTGATGACGGAACCCCGCCATACATCCAGACAACCGGAAGTTCATAGACACGGTTGTTGCGCGTGAAATCCATGAATTTCCACATCGGGGATGCGAACATCTTGTCCAGAATGGCATCGGGCACCGGGTTGGTATAGACGACACTTTGCTTGGCATAAGGGGCAATCAGTTCAAGACCGCCACGGGCAAAGCCCCATTTGTTGACTTCGCCGTGAAAGGCCATCGGCACATTCATTGCGGCCATCACCGAACCGGGCAGGCTGGTGTCGCCAAACATGCCGATCGTGCTTTCATCAAAGAAATAGATGATATTGAGTTGCTGATCAGGGCCAAGGGCCGCACGGGTGCGCGCCCCATATTCGGCCAGTTTCGCATCGACATCGGCCAGATAGGCCGCACCTTCGGCTTCGCGGCCGGTGGCCTTGGCGATTTTGTCAAAAACTTCGCGTGCAGCCTGGAATGCCGGACGGTTTTCTTCAAACATCCGCAATTGCAAAACCGGTGCAATTTCCGACAGTTTCTCATAATTGATCCCGATATCGGGAATGGTAATGATCAGGTCGGGCTTTGCCGCGCGCAGGGCTTCAAGATTGGGCGATGATCGTTGCCCAAGATCGACAAACTTATCGGGCAGTGCCGGTTCTTCGACCCATTCGACATAATCAACCGGATCTGCAACCGCCACCGGATCAAGACCAAGTGCAATCACGGTTTCGGTAAAGGCCCAGTTGATGGTGGCAACGCGCATTGCCGGCCCCGGCAGTTCAAGTGTTCCGCGTTCATGTTCAATGCGGATCGGATCGGCATGGGCCGATGTCGCACTTACGACGCAAAATGTAGCGGCAACTAAAAGCCCGCTCAGAACAGTACGCAACAAAGCCATGGTTTATGATCCGCTTGCGGTGGTCGGGGTGCCGGTTACGGCATCGGCCAGAAGTTCGGCAAAGCGTGCGGCCGACAGGACCCCGCCAAAGGTCCAGCTTGATGGCACGGTATAAACATGACCATTGCGTGCAAACGGCATTGCCTTCCAGATCGCGGTGTCAAACAGGCGACTTTGGACCGTCGGGGCAATCGGTTCGACATAGGCAAAATGAACATCGCCAAGTTTCGCCAGATCGGAAACATCGCCGTTATGGAATGCCCAGCCATTGACCTCGCCATCCCAGGCATTGGCAAATCCCATCCGTGCCAGAACCGACCCGAACAGTGATGTGTTGCCGTGAATGCGGAAATGGGCTTCGTCAAGGATACGGACAACTGCGAATTTGGCATCATTGCCGACCTTGTCGCGGATGCGTTTGGCCGCGGCTTCAATCCGGGCATTGACCGATGTGATGACTTCTTCGGCCTTCTCGGATTTGCCCGCCAGCTTGCCAATATTGCGCAACAGCGTTTCGGCCCGGTCAATGGCGGGTTCGCTGCTTCCGGTATTATAGATCGAATAGACCAGTGTCGGCGCAATGGCCGAAAGCTTGTCATAGGCCATCGCCACATCGGCACTGATGACAATGGCGTCTGGTTTGGCTTCGCGCAGGGCTTCGAAATTGGGTTCGCGCCGGGTGCCAAGATCGGCAAATTCGGCCGGAAGTTCCGGTTCAACCACCCACACGCGATAGCCGTCCGCTTCGGGAACGGCAACCGGATCAATGCCCAGTGCCAGGAAACTTTCGGTCAGCGCCCAGTTTGATCCGGCAAAACGGGTCGGCGTGGTGTCAAAGGTGACGTCGCCCATTTCATGGGTCATGGTCTGGGCGGTGGCGCCCATCGATGACAGGGCGGCAATCGTTACAAGACAGCTTGCCGCAAACTTGCAAATCAGACGGGTGCGCATATGAATGTTCCTGATCCCTGTTGGCTGATCCGTAACCCTGTCGTCACAGCGCACTAGGCGACATAACTGACGAAACGGTCATGATCCGGCAGATGGATGACATCAATGTCGGTTTGGAAAATGTCGCGAAGTGTTTCGCCCTGCATGAAATCGCGTGCGTTGCCCTGCCAGCAGGTCCGCCCGCCGCGCAATGCGACGATATGATCGGCAAAACGCCCGACCATGTCGATGTCATGCAAAACGGCAATCACGGTCAGATTGTTCTGGTCTTTCAGATTGGCGACCAGTCGCAGAATGTCGCGCTGATGGCCGACATCAAGGGCCGATGTCGGTTCGTCCAGCAACAGCACCGGCGCATCCTGGGCAAGCAGCATGGCAAGCCACACACGCTGGCGTTCGCCGCCCGACAGGCTTGCGACCAGACGGTCGGAAAAGCCGGTGACATGGGTCAGTTCCATCGCCTGATCAATCTTGGCATGGTCTTCGTCGCGGTAACGGCCAAATGCCCCGCGCCAGGGATAACGACCAAATGCCACCAGTTCGCGCACACTCAGATGCGGCGGCACCACCGGATTTTGCGGCAAATAGGCAACCTTGCGGGCAAAATCGCGCGTGCCATGATCTTCAAGAACCGCATCATCAAGGGTGATGGTGCCGGCATGCTTTTTGTTCTTGCGCGCCAGAAGCTTCAAAAGCGTACTTTTGCCCGATCCGTTATGGCCCACAATGGCGCTGAACGCACCGGTCGGAAAATTGACCGTAATGTCATCAAGCAGCGTTTTGGGATTTTTGCCGTCACTCTTGAAGATGACGTCTTTCAGATCGAACATGTGCTGAAAACTCGTAAAAACTGTAATCGGGCCGAAGTCCTTGAACCTGCTGGCCGGGATATCGACCCGGGACGATTTAAAACAATCGTCCCAATGTGAGAATGCCTATCAATTACTTGCAGAAAATGCAACCGAGTTGCGATTGCATTTGTTCAAAATCTTCGCGGTAAATTAAATCATCATACAAAATGACTTTTCAGAAGTAGCCATTCCGGGTAGCAATATGGATCAGGTATTTCCGGTATGGGGGAAGGGCTTTGCAAACAGCCCGCCTTTACCGGAACAAAGCGGAAAACCGCATGAAATATCAGGGAGAAACCATGGCCAACGTGAAAACCGTCTTGCCAAACCTGCGCTGCACGCTTGGCGAAGGCCCGCATTGGGATGCCAAGGATGGCGTGCTGTACTGGGTGGATATTGTCGGAAAGACCGCCTTTGCCCTGCGTCCAAGTGATGGCGCATCGCGCAGCTGGACATTCGATCAGCCGGTTGCGGCAATTGTCCCGCGCGAAAATGACGGGCTTCTGGTTGCCCTTGCTGATGGTTTGGCGTTTCTTGATGCCGAAAGCGGGGAAACAACCCCCTTTGTCGCGCCAGATCGCGACCATGCGGGCAACCGTTCCAATGAAAGCCGGGTGGATCCGGCGGGGCGGTTCTGGCATGGCACCATGCAAAACAATATCGGCCCGAATGGCGAAGACCTTCCTGTGACGATTTCGACCGGGACACTCAACCGGGTGGGGCCGGACGGGGAAACAACCCGTTTTCTGTCTGATATCGGGATTTCCAATACGCTGCTTTGGTCCGCTGACGGCAAGAAGATGTTCTTTGGCGACACCATCAAGGATACGCTGAATGTCTATGACTATGACATGGCGACCGGGGTTCCCAGCAATCCGCGCGTATTCTTTGGCCCGCAGGATCGCGGCAATATGGACGGATCGGCGATGGATGCCGATGGCTATATCTGGAATGCGCGCTGGGGCGGCAGTTGCCTGATCCGCTTTGCCCCGGATGGCAGTGTGGATCGGATCATTGATCTTCCGGTGACCCAGCCGACCAGTTGCGTGTTTGGCGGCCCGGACCTTAAGACGCTTTATATTACCTCGGCCTCGGTTGGGCTCGATGGTAATGGCAACGAGCTGGAAGGTGCGCTGTTATCGATCCGCACAGATGTTGCCGGTCAGCCCTGCACGCGCTTTGCCGGATAGGGGCGCACGACGTTTTCCTGCTAACTCATCCTTTGGCATCCCGGATTTTCAGCATGTTCTGAAAGTCCGGGACCAGTTCATGATAAATCGGCAAGGCCGCAGCACCCATCGCCGCGGACAGCAGGTTTCCGACGCCTGCCTGCACAGGAAGCGCATTGCCAAGCGGGGTGCGACTGCCAGCAGATTCAAGACGGCCAAGCTCAATAAGTAACGCATCAAGGATTGACGCGGGCAACAAACCGCCCAGCATGACGGCCTGTGGATCAAGCATGCTGCCAAGGATTTGCACCGCCGTTGCCAGATGCGGGGCAGCCTGTTTGATCCAGCGTTTGACCGGTTCATCATCGGGTGACAACTGGGCCAGACGATTAAGTGTCGTATCATTCAAAAGCGCGTCGCGATCGGCCGCATCAAATTCATCATACAGCGCCAAAAGCGACACATAACGTTCAAGGCATCCCTTGCGTCCGCACGGGCAATCGCGCCCATGGGGTTCGACCGGCAAATGACCGATTTCACCAGCCGCCCCGTTGGTGCCGTGAATGATCTGGTTATCCATGAAAAGACCGGCACCCAAACCATAGCCGATAAAGACATAGACGAAATTTTCCAGCGTTCTCGCATTGCCATACAGCTTTTCGGAAATCGCGGCGGCATCGGCGTCATTTTCGGCAAATACCGGGCAATCGATCTTTTCCGACATGGCCGCAACAATATCGAAATTTTCCCAGCCCGGGGCGATGCCGGTCGGACCGGCAATGCCGACGGGGCCCGGCATCGCAATGCCGATCCCGATATTGCGTGCCGGATCAAGTCCGCAATCGGCAATGATTTTGCGGGTTGCCTCAATCAGCAATTCGACCGCGCGTTCGGGATTGGGATGGTTGAACTGCTGGCTGATGCGTGCACGTTCCTCGCCCAGAAGATTGACCAGTACAGCGTCAAACTGTGTTCCGGTCAGCTGAAATCCGATGGCATAACCGCCATCCGGGTTCAGGCGATAGGGTCGGGCGGGCTGGCCACGTTTTTGACGAATCGGTTCACCAGCCAGAAGAAGACCCGTTTCTTCGAGTTCCCCGACCAGGTTCGAAATCGTCTGGGCCGACAGATTGGTGATGCGCGTAATATCTGCCCGTGACAGTCCGTCATGGCGTCTGACCGCGTCCAACACCGCACGTCTGTTGTGATTCTTGGCGTGTAAAAGGTTGGTTCCCGTGACGCTCTTTGGTTGTTTTTTCATCTTTGCCATTGCCGCCCATTTTCTTTTGACTTATTAATTACATCAAATTGAATTAATAATAAAGCCTGTCCTCAATCAGGCTTGTCGTCTATCCAAGTCGTATCCTATGTATCAGGGAGATATAAATCATGAATATCAAGAATATCATGACGGGTGCTGCGATCGGCGTGCTGGCCGCATCGGGTGCCGCGCATGCTGATGTGACCCTCAATGCGCTGTTCATGGCGCAGGCTGCCTATAGCGAAGATGACATTCGCAACATGACGGCCGAGTTCGAAGCCGCCAATCCCGGCATCAAGGTCAATGCCGAACTGGTTCCGTACGAAGCCCTGCATGACAAGATCGTGCTGTCGCAAAGTGCCAATGGCTATGACGTTGTTCTGTATGACGTGATCTGGCCGGCGGAACTTGCGCAATATCAGTTGCTTGAAGATGTCACGTCACGCATCGATGACAAAACCCGGTCGGGCATTCTCGACGGTGCCTGGACCACGGTGGAATATGATGGTGCGCTGTATGGCATGCCATGGATCGCCGATACCAAGTTCCTGTTCTATAACAAGGACATGCTCAAAGCTGCCGGTTTTGACAATCCGCCCGCAACCTGGGAAGAACTGCGCGCACAGGCCGCAGCCATCAAGGAAAAGGGCATTGTCGACTATCCGCTGGTCTGGTCCTGGTCGCAGTCCGAAGCCGCCATTTGTGATTACACCACCATCCTTTCGGGCATGGGCGGTGAGTTCCTTGATGCCGATGGCAAACCGGCCTTCAATACCGGTGGCGGTCTCAAGGCGCTTGAATATATGGTTGGCACCCTTGATGACGGCCTGACCAACCCGAATTCCCGTGAATATCTTGAAGAAGACGTGCGTCGCGTATTCTCCAGCGGTCAGGCGGCATTCGCGCTGAACTGGGGCTATATGTATAATCTTGCCAATGACCCGGCCGAAAGCCAGGTCGCCGGCAAGGTCGGCATTGCGCCGGCACCGGGGACTGATGGTGTCTCGAAGGCATCGGCTGTCAACGGTTCGATGGGTCTTGGGATCCCGACCAAAAGCGGTCACAAGGAAGAAGCCTGGAAATATATCCAGTTCCTGACCTCGCAGAATGTGCAGGACAAATTTGCCAAGCTCAGCCTGCCGGTATGGGAAGCATCCTATTCCAACCCGGACGTGATCAAAGGCCAGGAACCGTTTGTCGAAGCAGCCAAAACCAGCCTTGCTGTCATGGCACCGCGCCCGACCATGGCGTCCTATCAGGAAGCCTCATCTGTTCTGCAAGAAGCCCTTCAGAACGCGATGCTTGGTTCGGTCAAACCGGCTGATGCCCTGAATGACGCAGCCGAGACCATCTCGGACATGCAATAAGCGCGAAAGCGTCTTTTCGATCCAGAACCCGGACTTGTGTGATCCTCCTCCATGCTTGTCCGGGTTCAAACTCCGGAGCCGAATGCACCGCTATGATTTCCTATCGTAAAACGGTGACGGCGTGGCTTTTACTGACCCCGATGATCGTGATCATCGTCGGGGTCAGTGGCTACCCGCTGATCAAGACGATCTATTACAGCCTGACCGGTGCGAAACTGATTGCGCCCGATGTCACCAGCATCTTTGTCGGCTTCGACAACTATGTGCGCGCGCTGTCTTCTTCCAAGTTTCTTGAAGCCATCTGGCACACCACCTATTTCGCCGTGATTTCCGTCGGGGCGGAAATGGTGATCGGTGTTCTGGTTGCGCTGTTGCTGAACGAAGCCTTTGCCGGGCGGACCCTTTTGCGCGCCATGCTGATTTTGCCGCTTGCGCTGCCGACGGTGGTCAACGCGATGATGTGGCGGCTGATCTATAACCCGGATTTCGGGGCGCTGAATGCGCTTCTGGTCCAGATCGGGATGCTTGATGCCTATCGCTCCTGGCTGGGGGACCCGGCAACCGCCCTTGATATGGTCATTCTGGCCGATGTCTGGAAAAACTTCCCGCTGGTGGCCCTGATTGCGCTGGCCGCCCTTCAGACCGTGCCCAAGGATTTGTACGAGGCCGCCACCCTTGACGGGGCAGGGGTGTGGAACCGGTTCTGGCGCATTACCCTTCCGGCCATTCTGGGGCCGCTTAGTGTCGCGCTGGTTTTGCGCACGATTGAGGCCTTCAAGGTCTTTGACATCATCTATGTCATGACCCGTGGTGGCCCAGCCAGCAGTACCAAGACCGTCAGTTTCTATGTCTATCAGGAAGCGTTTGCCTATATGCGTGTCGGTTCCGGGGCATCCTATGCGCTGATTGTTGTTTTGATCAGTGCCTGTCTGATTGCCGGATACATGTATCTGATCCGCAAGCAGGGAGAAGTGTGATTATGAAGGCATCCCTGACAAAAAAGATCTGCATCTATCTGGGGGCACTTGTTCTTGCCACCGTGATTGCGGTGCCGGTTTTGTGGCTGTTTATCATGAGCATCAGCTCATCCACCCATCTGACCACCTTGCCGCTGCAATGGTGGCCGGATGCGCCGACCTTTGAAAATTATCGCAATCTTTTGGTGTTTGCCGAAAACAGCCCGTCGGCCAGTTTCCTCTATGGTATTCGCAACAGCATCATCATTGCCTTTGCCGCAACCGGACTTTCGATCATTGCCGCCATTCCGGCGGCCTACAGCTTTTCGCGTTTGCCCGGACCACGGCGCAAGAACCTGCTTTATGCGGTGATTGCGATCTTTATGTTGCCGCCTGTGGCAATCGTTTTGCCGCTCTATACGGTGATGAGTGCGCTTGGGCTTCTCAATACCCACTTTGCCCTGATCATTGTTTATTGCTCGATCCTTTTGCCCTTCACGACCTGGCTTCTCAAAAGCAACTTTGACACCATTCCTGGCGATCTTGACGAAGCCCCGATCATTGATGGTGCCAACCGGTTGCAGGCCATCTGGTATGTGATCCTGCCGATCGCCCGTCCGGCCCTTGGGGCGGCGGTGATGATGGCGGTGTTGCTGGCATGGGATGAATTTTTCTACGGGCTTTTGTTCACCAATGACATTCGGGCCAAAACCATCACGGTGGCGATTGCCGATCTGGCGGCCGGGCGTGTGGCGGATTACGGCCTGATTTCAGCAGCCGGAATTCTGGCGGCCGTACCCCCGGTCATTCTGGCCTTCTTCATGCAGAAAACCCTGGTGTCCGGACTTGCAAGCGGCAGTGTAAAGGGATGAATGCCATGACAAAATCACATCCGGGCATTCGTCCTGATCCGGCACGTCCGATCATATCGATTGGCACGATCAATGTGGATCAGCTGATGGGCCCCGTTGCCCATTGGCCGCAACCGGGGACCGAGACCGTCTATCCCGATTATGAAATGCGGATCGGCGGCGGCTGCGGCAATTTTGGTGCGGCTTTGATGGCGCTTGATGCCCATCAGCATATTGTCGTCAATGTCGGCAAGGACGCCATGGGCGACTGGCTGTGCACGCAGTTCGGACCGCTTGCCGATCACTGGCATCGCAGCGATACCGTGACCTCGGTGACGTTCGGTCTGACCCATCCTGATAAGGAACGCACGTTCCTGTCAAACGAAGGGCACAGTTCGATCTTTGACGCGACAATGGTGCGCGAAATGCTGGCCGAAACCCGTGTCGACGGGGCGATTACACTGTTTGTCGGAACGTTTCTGATGCCCGGTCTGCTGCCTGATTGCGCCAGCCTGATGAAGGAACTTCATGACAGCGGCGCGATTGTTGCCCTTGATACCGCATGGCCGACCGGCGGATGGAGCGATGATGTCCAGACCCATCTTGAAAGCTGGTTGGGCTATGTGGATATCCTTCTGATCAATGATGCCGAGGCATCGGGCATTCTGGGCATTTCACAAACCGAATTTGCCCGTGACATCGAAACATATCTGGCCCGTATTGCCGATAAACTGCCATCCGATGCGATCATCGTGGTCAAACGCGGGGCGGCGGGGGCGACGGCTTTTGCCGGTGGCAAGATCCTGCATGTGCCCGTACCCGGACCGGTTGACGTTGTTGACACCGTGGGGGCAGGGGATTGCTTTAACGCGGGCTTTTTGATGGCGTTGCAGATGCAGGCCGCTTTGCCCGATGCATTGCGCGCCGGGATCGAAGTCGCCGGCAAGGCCATTGCCAGCAACCCGCGCAAATATCCCGAAATTTCCGATCTTTGCCCTGATGTCGCAGCGGTCCTGTCCGCACCAGTGCCGACCGGCGAAGAAATCATGACATTCGACCATGTGGAGAATAGCTGAAATGTCGTCTGTATCTTTGTTCAATGTCACAAAGTCGTTTGGCACAGCCGACATCATCAAGGGCGTGGATCTGTCGATCAGGGACGGGGAGCTTGTGGTTTTTGTCGGCCCGTCGGGTTGTGGCAAATCCACATTGCTGCGCATGATTTCCGGGCTTGAAGAAATCACCGCCGGTGAAATCCATCTGGGGGATAAACGTGTTGATCATCTTCCGGCGTCTGATCGCGATATTGCCATGGTGTTTCAGTCCTATGCGCTTTATCCGCATATGACAGTCGCGGAAAATATCGGCTTCCCGCTTAAGATGGCGGGGTGGTCGAAATCCGATATGGATGCCAAGACCCGCGGGATCGGCGATGTTTTGCAATTGCTTCATCTGTTTGATCGCACCCCCAAACAGCTTTCTGGCGGACAGCGCCAGCGTGTTGCGATTGGCCGGGCCCTTGCGCGGGATCCCAAAATCATTTTGCTTGATGAACCGCTTTCAAATCTTGATGCGGCACTTCGCGTCGATATGCGGATGGAGCTTGCCCGTCTGCACCGCGAACTCGGGGCCACCATGATTTACGTCACCCATGATCAGGTCGAAGCCATGACCATGGCGGACCGGATTGTTGTGTTGCGTGACGGGATTGTCGAACAGGTGGGAACGCCGCTTGATCTTTATCTGCAACCGGCCAACCGGTTTGTTGCCGGATTTATCGGATCACCCAAGATGAATTTCTGGGATGCACGCAGTGACGAGAACGGGCGTGTTGTCATGCCATCGGGACTTGCGGTGGCGATGGGCGATCATGTTGCCGCCAACCGGTCGCTGACGGTGGGGGCGCGTCCCGAACATCTGGTTCTGTGCGTCGAAGACAATGCCGCATTGAAGGGCACGGTCTTGGCGGTCGAACATCTTGGATCGGATACGTTTGTTCAGCTTCATTGCGGGATTGGCGATCCGTCACAGATGGATGTCAATGTGCGTCTGGCGGGCATTGTCCGGGTTTCGATCGGCGATCAATTGGCCCTGACGATTGCCGATCAGGACAACTGGCATCTTTTTGATGGTGACGGCATTCGTCTTGATCCGCCTGCTGACAGGGCAGCCTGAACGCAAAACAGCAGCAAATAACGTGCCTTGCCCCTTTTTGGCCTTGGTTTTAGGTATTTTTGGCGGCAACATTGTGCGCATATAAATGCACAATCCAAAAAACGAGCAAACCGGGGTCTCAATGAACTCAATATCGTCCGCGAAAATGTGGGTAAGGACGTTACTTGCCATTGGCATGGTCACGTTGTTATCGGCCTGTGCGGCATTTCAAACCAGCACGACCAGGGTCACCGGTTCGGTGACCTATCGCGAACGGATTGCGCTGTCGCCGGATAATGCGTTTCTGGTTGTCAGGCTGCGGGATGTATCGCGTGCCGATGCGCCGTCAGTGGAAATCGCATCCCTGCGTCAGCCGGTGTCAAACCCGCCGATGGTTTTTGTCCTGCCCTATGACGGATCGAAAATCGATCCGCGCATGACCTATGCGCTTGAAGCCGAAATCGTCAATTCCGACGGTGATACGCTGTTTCGCAATGATCAGGTCTATCGGGTGCTGACCGGTGGTGCGCCAAATGACGTGGAAATTACGGTGCGTCCGGTGGCACATACCCAGTCTGACGGGGCGCGCAAATTTGACGGTGCCGATACCGCGCACGACATTGCCGCAATCGAAGCCCGCCTGCCATCCTTGCGGGTTATTCCCGGTCAGTATGTCGCATCCGATCATACCGTGACCTACAAGGCATATGTCTCGCCCGAAGGCGAACCGATGATGGTGGACGAGCATCGCGACCTTGGTGATTACGGCACCTCGGATGTGAAGCTTTATTACCGCAATGGTCAGTTGTTGCGGTTTTCGGAAAATGCCACGCGCGTCAATTATGACGGGGCGCAAAGCGACGCGCCGCTGGAATACAGCTTGCAGCTTGATTTCGCACAAGGCCGCTTTTCATCGGGGACCAAGACCGTCAATGGCGTGCAAAGCAATCCCGATGAACATGAAGTCAGTGGCGCCCTTGCCCAAAGCAAGGTGGCATTAAGCCGCATCGACGCGATGCTGGCCCAGATGAACAGTGATACCGCGAAGCTTGGCGGGTCAAAGGTCTTTGTCTGCGATGATCAAAGCCGTTTTTCGGTGACCTTCGAACAGCGCATTGATCGCGCCACCGTCGAATTCCCCGGCCGCGAACCGCTATCTTTGGCCCGTATTGCGACCGGGTCGGGATATGGCTATGCCAATGATCTATATGAACTGCGCGGCAAGGGCGAAGATGCGATCTGGCAAACCCCGTCTGGCGAAACCCATTGTGCCGTGTCTGCCGCACCGGTCGGTCTGGCATTGCCGCCGGGCAACTTCCCGGTGGTCAAGCTCGATGAGTTGAAGTCATCAGGCAAAGGTATCTGGACCGAATATTTCGCCGATCTGCAACCGGCGATTACGGCCTGCCTTGCGGAAAATCCGGGCGATCTGGTTTCGGTTCTCAAGGCCTGGCCGATGAACCACGGCATGGTCGGGGTGCGGACGGTGAATGGTACTGGTGGGCGTTATGACTGTCTGGTTCCGGCCGATGGCATGGGCACGGTTCATACCGAACTGGTGGAAACCACCACCAATATCCTGCCGGGCGAGGACGAAGTGCGCTTTACCCCGGCCAGCAGTGCCTATCCCGACGGAAAATGTTTCAGCCATCAACGGCTTGAAGATGGCGCGGTCTTTCTGGGCTGGTTGTCAAAGGATTCCTGTTCATAGGAAATTGTGATCCAGCTGGTCGATCCCGACATTTCAAAAAGACGCTACGACATGTTCGGGCGTCTTTTTTTGTTTGGCCATCAATGGCCTTCATCGCAAAGTAAAACTATTCTTATGAGTGACTTACAATAGGTTGGTACTGTATCTATATACACCCAAAGGAACAATTTATCGCGAAATAATGTTTCCAGGGTTGTGTGCCTGGGGGAGTTAGTTGATGTCGGAAGATATGAAGCCGGACAAAGCTATGATCAGCGTGTGTGTTGTGATTGTCGCGCTGACTGGTCTGGGCTCATATGTGGTTGGACTTCCCGTTGTGAATGAAGTTCTGGGCGGTTGTGTCGTTCTTCTGACGATACTGGCATTTTACTGTATTTTCCGGAATACGACCCAAAGTGCGGAACGGGAACACAAAGACACACGTTCGGTTTTGCAGCGTGAGCTGGTCGAATGTATTTACATGCTTCCGGTCCCGGCATTGGCGATTGACAGCAATCATAAAATCATCGGCTGTAACGGTCATCTGCGTGAGATCATCGGGCTTTCAAGCGAAACGATATCAGGGTTGAAACTTGATCTTCCTTCAAACGGAAAAGAAGGCGGGGCGAGCGATCAGGACGACGATGAATGGCCAAACTGGCTGGTTTCGGAACGCCAGTCCCTGAAAATTGGCAGGCACACGATATCGGGGACAGTAATTCTGGTTCCGCTTCGCAGCAGCACGGGCGAGGGGAGCGATGCGCTGGTCATCATCCGGCCGGAAGAAGACCTGGGCAGCATCCGCGAACCTGTTTCGATCGGTGTTCAGGGCAGCTTGAAGCTGAATGATGATGACCGGATGTTGTTGCGTGAACTTAGTCACGACATGCGGTCGCGCTTTCAAAACGCGTCAGGCATTCTTGATCTTGCAGAAATGAGCGCCGTCGGTCCCGATGCCCAACGCTATTTTTCGGGGTTGCAGAAAATATACCGCGAAGCAGCAGACCGCGCAGATTCCGTGATTTCATTTTTTGAACTGGATTTTCAGGTCAAGGAAGGCAGTTACGAGACATTCGGTATCGATGAGCTGTTAAACGATATTTCTTTCGCGCTGGGACAGCGCAAGGATATCGAAGATAACGAAATCCTGTTTGATACCGATCTCAGTGTTGAAAAGGCGATCAAATACCACAAAAAGCTGGTTGCAAAGCTGGTTTGTCATCTTGTTTTGCATGTCATTGGCGGTGAAGTCGGCAAAACGGTGTTGATCCGTGTTCGAATGACCGACAGTGAGGACAAACTCCCCGAACTCAGTGTCGAAGTATTGACCAAAGACAAGATTGGTGGTGGGGCGTCCGGCGGAATTCACCTGGATCTCGAAATTGCCCGGCGTATCGCCCCGGCGATTGGTGGTGAATTGTTCCTTGATCATCAAAATCTGGAAATGACGGGTCTTCATTTCCAGGCAAGTGTCGAAGGGATTGACAGTTTCAGATCCGGCTTTGTTGTCCCGGCACATCTTAAAAACCTTCAGGCACTTATTGTTGATGATAATGAGACATCCCGAACCGTGTTTGAGCAGCTGACATCTGCACTTGGCTGGACGGTTGATGTTGCGGCGTCAGGCGAAGCAGCAATGCATATGATCCGGTTCAAACAAGGCATGCGGGAGTCATATGACGTCATTCTGATTGATTGGCGCATGCCTGGTATGGATGGCTGGCAAACCAGCGAGGAAATCAGAAAGCTTCAGAATGGTGGCAAGGTGCCGATCATTGTTATGATATCCGCCCATAACCGGACATTCCTGTCCAAAAATATCCAGGACCGCGGGCGGGTGTTGAATGGCTTCCTGACCAAACCGGTGACACTCAGCATGTTGCTTGACGCGGTTGCCGATGCAACAGCCCATGTCCAGGAGCCAGTGACGGAAGGTGAAAATCCTGGAACCAGCGCCGAACCGCTGTCGGGCAATACGGTACTGATCGTTGATGACAACCAGATGCACCGCGAAGTCGCCAAGGAATTCATGATCCGCAACGGGGCACAGGTCTATACCGCGTCGGGCGGTTATGAAGCGATCAGCAAAGTGCAGAATTACCGCGACGAGATCGATATCGTTCTGATGGATGTGCAAATGCCTGACCTGAACGGGTTTGATGCGGTCAAACGTATCCGCGAACTGGGGTATCAGGATATTCCGGTCCTGATGATGACAGCCAACAGCACATCCGAACTTCATCACCGAAGCCTTCAATCGGGTGCCAACGAAGTGGTGATCAAGCCGTTCGTAATGCGCGAAATTGTCATGGCCATGTCCAAATATGTTGGCCGAGCCCGGCAATTCAGGAACACAGATAAAAACGCCAGACATTCGGTAGAGGCATGGAAGGTTGGTCGGGATCTTGGTTTCAATGCTGATGTGATCGAACAGCGCTTTGACGGACAATCGTCAACCTACGTCAATTCGCTCAAGACATTCGTCCGTGATGCAAAACGGTTGACCCACAAGCTTGAAATCGATCATGGACGCAAGGTCTGGGAAGACATCGTGCGTGAAACGACTGCGCTGGGTGGATTGCTGTCTGTGGTCGGGGCGGTGGAAGATTCCCTTAAATTCAAACATCATGCCGAGATGTTGCAAAAAATCCAGAGGGGCGAAACTGTCGGGCCAGCCAATATCGACAATGCCTTGCAGGATGTTGGTCGCGGGCTGGTTGGTTTGCTCAATACCCGGATCGCGGCAACCGAACAGTTCCTTGAACAGTTGGAAGAAGAAGCGGGCGATGAAGGGGACAATGAAGGGGGCAAAGAGGCCTGAATATCAGGCCGTCTGATCGTCCCCTTCGGTCAATTCATTCCACTTCATTCCCTGCATTCCCTGTATTCCCCGGGGCGGCGTTTATTCTAGTTGGATGTTTCGTCGCCCTTGGTGGCAAGGATCGCCAACGTCTCGTCCAGAACGCGGTCAAATTCGCCCAGCATTGCTGCAACCTTTTCGATCTCCCCGTTATGGGTCAGTCGTTCCATTTCGGCCGACATTTTTGAAATCCGGGTTGCGGCGACCTGCGACGATGACCCCTTCATGATATGAAGCTGCTCGCTCAGGGTTTTGGTTTCGTTATCCTTGATCGCCTGATGGATCTGCGTCTGGCAATCGCGTGCTTGCGGGTCATAGAGTTTGCACAGGCGATGATACAGATCGACACTTCCTGCTGTCAGTTCGATTGCAAGCTTTTCCTCATGCAGGGGGAAGTCATCCCATGCCGATCCCGTCGCCTGTTGAGCCGGAATGGCAGGGGCATCGGCATCGGCGGGACTGCTGTCGGCTGACGGCACCGTTTCGTCAGCCGGTTTCGGGGCTGGGTTGCTTCTGTTTGATTTTGAGCCGACCCGCACATGTTTGAGGATTTTGGACACAATCAGCTCGAAATCAAAAGGCTTGCCGACAAAGTCATTCATGCCCGCTTCGCGGCATTTATGCTGTTCATTTTCCAGAACGCCAGCCGTGAGTGCGATGATCGGCAAATCAAGATCGGGATAGGATGAGCGCAGGCGTTCCGTTGCCTCAAGCCCGGTCATTTCGGGCATCTGCACATCCATCAGGACGATATCAAATGAATGTTTTTCGACCGCCGCAACGGCCTTGATGCCATTATCGGCGATATGGACCTTGGCACCCAACGAGGTCAGCAAATCCTTTGCCACCTGCTGGTTCACAATGTTGTCCTCGGCCACCAGAACCTTCAATCCGGCAAGGGCATTGTCGGTGATCTGATAGGCCGGGGCACAGCCCGGACGGATTGCCGCACTGGCATCGCTGACGGATGTAATCGCATCCATGAATGATGATCCGGTTACCGGCTTGGTCAGCAATTCGTATTTTTCGGCATTTTTGGTTTGCGACAAAAGATCGCGTTCATAGGCCGTGACCATGATGATTGCCGGCATTTTTTCAAGCTTGTCGGCCGGAATGCGTTCAATGGTCTCAAGGCCATTCAGCCCGGGCATCTGCCAGTCAATCATCAGGATGTCATAGGGCACCTTGGCATTAAGCAGCATGTCAATCGCCGTCTGACCGTCCGGTGCGGTGTCGGCCTTGACATAAAGCGAATGGGCAATGGTCTGAAGCGCTTCGCGGGTTGGTTCCTGATCATCGACGATCAGAACTCGCAGATTGTCGACTTTTTCGAAATAAAGTGGCGGTGCAATGTCATTGGGACCTACCCGCAGCGGTATTTTCAACGTGAAGGTCGATCCGCGTCCCGGGCTGCTGCGCAGGGTAATTTCACCCCCCATTGCAGTTGCCAGCCGGTTGGAAATCGCAAGTCCTAACCCGGTTCCGCCATATTTGCGTGTTGTTGACGCATCGGCCTGGGTGAACGGGTTGAATATCGTGGCTTGCTGATTTTCGGGAATGCCGATACCGGTATCCGTGACCTGGAAACACAGGATCGGTTCGGGTGCATGTTCCTTGTGAACATCAAGGCGCACGGTTCCGGCATCGGTGAATTTGATCGCATTGCTGATCAGATTGACCAGAATTTGTTGCAGGCGCTGGGAATCCCCGATGATCGAGCGCGGCACATCGGGGGCGACATCAATCACCGCTTCGATGGCCTTGTCATTGACCGACATCGACATGATCGACCCGACATTGTCGATCACATCGGGCAGGACAAAGGGTTCCTGATCCAGAACAAGTTCATTGGCCTCGATCTTCGAGAATGTCAGGATTTCGTCAATCACCCCCAACAGGAATTTGCCCGAAAGCCCGATCTGGCGAACATATTCACTTTGTTGCTGTTCAAGCGGGGTGCGTTTCAAAAGTTGCGTCAGCCCGAAAATCGCATTCATCGGGGTTCGGATTTCGTGGCTCATATTGGCTAGGAAGTCATCCTTGATCCGTGCCAGTTTTTCGGCGTCATTGCGCGCGATTTCAAGTTCGCTGTTGATGGTTTGCAGCTTCTTGTTATAGCGCTGTGTGGCCAGCGCACGCAGGTTGATCGTCCAAAGAATGCCGATCATGCAGACCAGCAAAATCACCGATGCAATGGTGATGCCGGTTGAAAATACGTTCCAGTATTGCATCGCATAGTCATAGGGACGCGATGTTGAAATCACCAATGTGTCGTTAAAGACCCGCTCGGCAACACCAAACCGGGCCTGACCGGTAAAGACATTGGAATAGACATTGGCAACGATCCGCTCGGACGAGTTGGCAACATCGGTATAAATCTCGGCATCGGCCATGGATTTCGAGATCATCTCATCCTTTGCCGGCTTGCGTGCAACCAGATTGAAATTGCGGTCCAGCAGGGTGACATAATCGACCGGGATTGTTGATTTGGCGATACGTTCAATCATCGTACCCGGATCGATCACCGTCGAAATCACACCAAGCAACTGGCCATCCGGGTTGCGGATAGCCCGGGCGAATGAAAGTTGCCAACGGCCATCAACAAGGTTCTTGACCGGTCCTGACAGGAACCGCGGCGCATCTCCGCCCTTCAGGAAATACTGCACATAATCACGCCCGGACAAATCGACATCGGGTGCCGGGAAACTGCGCGATGAATGGATGATGCGGCCATTTATGTCGGTAACACCGAACACGCGGACAATATCGAGTGCGTCGGCGGCCTGCTTGAGCAGAAGATGCTTTTCGCGTGCCGAGTACCGTTCGTCATAAATGATGCTGCCAAGCGCGGTAAGGGTGGTTTCCACCCCGATCATTTGTTCTTCGACCTGACTGGCATAGCCATCAAGGAGATTTGTCAATGATCGCAGTTCGCGCTGCTCGGCATTTTCACTGAGCGGGAAATGCACATAATAGTTGAATCCGAGAACCAGAAGGGTGATTGCCGCTGCAGCAAGGGTGACGGGCATGCTGCTGCGACGGAGGAGTGCCTGTTTCAAACCTTCAAGCATAAAGTCATCCCGGGTCATTCGTGTTTCAAAAGCGAAAGCATCAGTTCGGCTTAGGATCAACGCATTACAAGTCGTGTGTGGGGTCTCAACTTGCAATGCAATTGCAAAAATCTTCTCTGTGCAACCAGAACGTCCACTATGAATTGTCAGTAGATTTAAGACAAGACTGTTTTGTTTTTCAGTAGTTTGCAAGTGAACAGGCACAAAAAAATCCCGCAGCATTTACCGCGGGATTTTGAAGTTTTATTCTGGCTTGCCTTAGTGGGTACGCTGGCCTGTGGCATAAAGCATGCCGTGCGTGCCGCTCAGGACGTCTTCATTGCCAAGATTGATCGCCTGGAACCGGTGTCGATCAAAATGGCCGGGCATCAAAAGCCCGTTGGCGGGGGCTGCCTGGAAGCCAAAGCGCGCGTAATAGTCCGGGTCTCCGACCAGAAGAACCGAACGGTGACCGGCCGATTGCGCAGCGTTAAGGGCTGCGTAAACCAGACCGGCACCAACGCCCGATCCGCTATAGATCTTTTCGACCGCAAGCGGACCCAGCAACAGCGCGCTACCGCCGTTGCCCGCATTGACATTCCACAACCGGACAGTGCCGATCAGTTGTTTGCCGTCGTGGGCGACAAACGCAAGACCGTCCGCCGGAAGCCGATCACGGCGCAGGATTTCAGACGATTTCTGAAACCGCGCCGGACCCATGACGCGATCAAGCAGCTTTTCACGTTCGACGTGGTCAAAGCGGCCTTCGCGATCAATCGTGATCACTGATCTGTCTTTCCCGAATAGGGTCAGATGATATAGGCGGTCAGCGGCGAGAAGCCGTTAAACGCCACAGATGCATAAGTGGTGGTATAGGCGCCGGTTGCTTCGATCAGAACCTCGTCACCGATGGTCAGTGCGACCGGGAGGTCATAAGGTTTTTTCTCGTAAAGCACGTCGGCAGAGTCACAGGTCGGACCGGCCAAAACGCAAGGAGCAACATCGCCACCATCATGAATGGTCGTGATCGGGTAACGGATTGCTTCGTCCATGGTTTCGGCAAGGCCACCGAATTTACCGATATCAAGGTAAACCCAGCGCACCGGATCATCTTCGTGTTTGCGCGAAATCAGCACAACCTCGGCTTTGATCACGCCCGCATCACCAACCATGCCACGGCCCGGTTCGATAATGGTTTCGGGCATGTGATTGCCAAAGTGGGTGTGAAGCGCGTCAATGATCGCCGAGCCATAAGCTTCGGTCGCCGGTACGTCACGCAGGTAACGGGTCGGGAAACCGCCGCCCATATTGACCATGCGCAGAACAATGCCTTTGTCAGCCAGGGTACGGAAGATCATCGAGGCTTCTGCCAAGGCAGTGTTCCAGGCATCAAGGTTGCACTGCTGCGACCCGACATGGAACGACACGCCATAGGCATCCAGACCCATGTGATGGGCATGTTCAAGAACTTCGAGCGCCATGGAAGGCGCGCAACCGAATTTGCGCGACAGCGGCCATTCTGCGCCAACGCCATCGGTCAGGATGCGGCAGAACACACGCGATGCCGGTGCAACACGGGCAATTTTTTCGACTTCTTCGACGCAATCAACGGCGAACAGGCGAACACCCATTTCATAAGCGCGCGCAATGTCGCGTTCTTTTTTGATGGTGTTGCCAAACGAAATACGGTCCGGGGTGGCACCAGCGGCCATCGCCATTTCGATTTCGGGCACGGATGCGGTGTCGAAGTTGCTGCCAAGATCGGCAAGCAGGCTCAGAACTTCCGGGGCCGGGTTTGCTTTGACCGCATAGAAAATGCGGGAGTCAGGAAGCGCACGGGTAAAGGTCTCGTAGTTGCGCTGAACAACATCAAGATCCACAACAAGGCACGGGCCTTCCGGTCGGTTCTGTGCGAGAAAATCAATAATACGCTGAGTTGCCATTGGGGCGTTCTCCCATTCCACGAATATGGCAGCGTGCATGTACCTGATGCGTATGAGCGCGGTGGAGGCGCGTGACGCGGACTACCTGCGTGCTGATAAGCTCCGGGGCCAACCGGAACTGCGAAGTTAAGTCTGCCTCGCTATGGAATGGGATTTCCCGTTCCGCACGTGGGCAATGATGGTGTGCCTCTTTAGTGTCGGTGGATTTGGACGCCACCTGAGACCAAAAAAGCCCTACACCGTCGTTGCTTTAAGTAAGTCCTACGGGTTCCAGTAAGCAGGACCACCACAGGCACGTGCGACTTTGGGCAAGGTGGGATTTACGCCTGTTGCTTTCCCGGCGCAAGTGAAATTTTCATCCCTTTTGTCCTGAAACAATCGCAGGATCGTCGAAGAACATATGCCGCAACGCAAAAAATGGCTCAAAAGGCCGTGTTTTTACCAGGCCGGGGTATGAGTTAACGCATTTTGGTATGGGGCATTGCAATTTGTGCATATCCTGTCACCCGATTGATCGTGTCCCGGGACCGGTTTGACGATACATATCGCTTTGAATTGCGCACGCGTCGCGCATCCATTTGAACAGGACGGCCTGATGTGGACTGGTTGATTATTGCTGTATTCGGGGGAGTCTATTTCGGCATGGCGCTGGGGCGCTGGCCGGGACTTGCGATCAATCGTACCGGCATTGCCGTGATCGGGGCGCTGATCCTGTTGCTGGCCGGGGCGATTGATGGTGATCAGGCCCTTGCCGCGGTGGATTTCGCCACCCTGTCGGTTTTGCTGACCCTGATGGTGTTGTCATCGCAATATGCCGCCAGCGGCTTTTTTGACTGGATCGGCGATCGCATCATTCATCTTGATCTGACGCCGCGCGGGTTGCTTGCCGGTGTGATCATGGTGTGTGGTGGCCTGTCAGCCGTGATGACCAATGATGTGGTGGTCTGGGCGGTCACACCGATCCTGATTGCCGGGGTGGTGGCACGCGGTCTTGATCCCAAACCGTTTGTGATTGCGGTTGCCTGTGCGGCCAATGCCGGATCGGCCGCGACCCTGATCGGCAATCCGCAAAACCTGATGATTGCCGAATTCGGCCAGCTTGATTTCATGGCCTTTCTGCTGGCCTGCGGGGTGCCGGCGCTGATCGGGCTTGTGGTGGTTTATCTGGTGCTGGTTTACGGGCCGGCCACGCGCGACCTGTTGCGCTTTGCCAATCCCGGGCCCCGTATCGATGCGGATCAAACAATTACCCTGAACCGTGCCATGCTGACCAAGGCGGTGGTGGCAACGATTGCGGTGATCCTGATCTTTGTCTTTGTCGAAGAACGCGCACTTTGGTGTTTGCTGATTGTTGCGATGCTGTTGCTCAGTCGCAAGCTTGGCACCGATCAGGTGTTGGGGCGTGTTGACTGGCATTTGCTGGCGCTGTTTTGCGGCCTGTTCATTGTCACCGGCGCGATGTCGGGCGATGACGTGATTGCCGGTTTTTTTCGCGATCTGCTGATTGGTCTTCGCATTGATCAACCCGCCGTCCTGCTTGGCGTGTCGCTGGCGGGATCCAATACCATCGGCAATGTGCCGCTGGTGATGATGTTGCTTTCCCTTGGGCCGGACTGGTCGCAAAGCATGTTGCATGCCCTGGCGGTTTTCAGCACATTGTCGGGTAATTTTCTGATTGTCGGCTCGGTTGCCAATATCATTGCCGTTGAACAGGCCGCCAAGGCCGGTACGGTGATTTCCTTTGCCGATTACGCCCGCATCGGCGTGCCCGTCACCCTGATCAGTCTGGGGATGGCGCTGGGCTGGATATTATTGATTGCGTAGGACCAAACATGACCAAGATTAAAATCACCGCCGGCCCGTTTACCTTTGACGGTGTGCTTGAAACCGCCAAGGCCCCTGAAACCTGCAAGGCGTTTCTTGAACGCATGCCGTTCGAAAGCAAAGCCGTCCATGTGCGCTGGAGCGGCGAGGGCGTCTGGATGCCGCTTGGTGATTACCAGTTCGGCGTTGGCTATGAAAACCACACAAGCTTCCCGGCACCGGGGCAGATCATCCTGTATCCCGGCGGCATCAGCGAAACCGAAATCCTGCTGGCCTATGGCGGGGTTCATTTCGCCTCAAAGGTCGGCCAGCTTGCGGGTAACCATTTCATCACCGTGACCAGCAATCTTGATGACCTTGAAAAGCTCGGCAAGATGACGCTTTGGGAAGGGGCGCAACCGATCCGGTTTGAACTGGCCTGAAGATATACTGTGAACCGGCACACTCGCGTCTTGAAGCCGATTGACCTAGAAGGCTTGCAATCTTCATCATTCAGGCGGGTTTGCCGTGTTCGAGACAATCAATCTTTGGATTCAGGATCACCAGCAGCTGGTCTATAGCCTGATCTTTACCTATTGCGTGAGCAAGGCCAGCATCCTGCCGGTTTTTGTCGGTGTGTTTGTGGTGTCCGAAAGCCTTCTTTTGGGGCCATCGATGATCGCGATGATTTCCGGGTCTGTGGCCGGTGATCTTTTGCGGTTCTGGCTGGGGCGCAAATATGGTGATGCGATTGTCCGCAAAATGCCCGACGCCCTTTCGAAATGGATGGGCAAGACATTGCGCCTGTTCGAACATTATGGCGTCGCCTATATCCTTTTGTGCCGCTATCCCAACACCATCCGATCGATCAGCGTATTTCCGGTCGGCATGAGTTCGATGTCATTCATGCGGTTCCTGCCGCTTAGCATCGCATCGATCCTGATCTGGATCGGGATCTATTTTGCGCTGGGGTATGTGCTGGGCGAAGGGATGTCGGAACTGCTTGAACGCAATCTGACACTGTTAAGCCCGGTCTTGCTGATTGTGTTCCTCGGGCTTGGCTGGTTCGGGCTTAAACGCATCGACAAGCTTGAACAGCAGGCCGAAAAGGCAATCAAATAATCAAACAAAAACGGCAGTCCCATGGGGCTGCCGTTTTTCATGTTTGGATATCAGGGCTGCTTATTCAGCGGCAATCGTCTTGCCGTCTTTTTCCAGCATCTCGCCCTGTTTGCGTTTGGCAAGGATTTCGCGTGCCTTGGCATAGGTCGGGTCGTGCCAGAAGATCAGGCAACCGTTACAGCCACGACCACAGCACCCCTTGGTGCCGACACGCGGGGTGCGGAACGAACGTTCCTTCTGGCGGTCATCAAGGGCGGTCTGAAGCGCTTCGCGTTTGGCGTCATAGCGGTCTTCGTTGCCTTTGCCCATTTCGATCTTGTGGCCTTCCTGATCAAGTTTCAGGCGCTGCCATTCATCCTCGGAAAGGGCCTTTTCCTTGCGCACGATGGTCATCGGAAGCACTTCACGACGCAGGAATTCCGGGTCTTCCTGTTCAAACAGGCTGAACGGAAGACGGATGCGCGGATGGGTGTTGGCATGAACCGCTTCGCCGACCTTGCCGGTTTTGGCATCGATGAATTCATACATGCGGATGAAAATGGTCTGGCGTGACCGCGGCGGGACGATTTCAATCACGTCACCGGGCAACATGCGGTTTTTGACCGACATGATAAAGGCGTCGTCTTCGACTTCCTCGATCATTCCGGCAAATTCCCAGTCCGAAACGTTGGTGTTGCTGTCATAGCCGTGCGCGTAGTTGGTCAGGCGGCCATCATGGAACGCAAGGGTATAGCCCCGGTTCGGAATGGTCGCCAGTTCCTTCATATATTCTTCGGCAGACCAGTTTTCCGGGTCTTCATACCAGTCATCAATTGCCATGCGGTACGCACGGGCAACCAGACCGGCGTAATAGGGGCTTTTGCCACGGCCTTCGACCTTGAGGCTGTCGACACCGATTTTCAGGTAATCTTCCAGCTTCGGCATGATGCAAAGATCACGCGAGTTCAGGATATAGGACCCGCGTTCGTCTTCCTGAATTTCCATCAGTTCGCCCGGACGCATGTCTTCTTCAAGGAAGAAGTCAAACATCTCAAGGTTTTCTTCGGTCAGTTTGAGTTCCTTGACCGTACCGTCCTTAAGCTTCATGTGGACTTTGTATTTCCAGCGGCACGAGTTCGCACACGCCCCCTGGTTGGCACCGCGTTCGGCCATGAAGTTCGACAGAAGGCAACGACCCGAATAGGTCATGCACATCGACCCGTGCACGAATGCCTCGATCTTGATGTCGGGGCATTTTTCACGAATTTCGGTCAGTTCGGCATAGGAAACCTCGCGGCCCAGCACCACAAGCTTGGCGCCGATGCTTTGCCAGAATTTGACCGACTGCCAGGAACAGACATTGGCCTGGGTCGATACATGCAAATCAAGTTCCGGCGCATGTTCGCGCACAAACATGAATACACCCGGATCGGCCACGATCAGGCCATCGGGCATGCATTTGCGCACGGTGTCGACATATTCCGGAAGTTTGTCGATATCCTTGTTATGCGAAAACAGGTTCAGCGTCAGATAAACGCGAACACCGTGGCTGTGGGCAAATTCAATGCCTTCGACCACGTCTTCAAGCGACATCTGGCTTTTGACCCGCAATGACAGATCGGGTGTACCCATATAGACGGCGTCCGCGCCATACAGCACAGCCACTTTCAGTTTTTCGAGCGAGCCTGCGGGCATCAGCAATTCGGAACGGCGCGATTGATCACTCATCACTTGCGGGTCTTTTCTATTTGGTCGTCTGCGGGAAATCTCTCTGGCGCGGCTTCTATCACAGCCTGCTGCCTGTGCCGATTAAAATCGCATATTTGCCCCTGCTTGCATAGAGACCCGTGATGATCAGCAGCCATGTCATTGCCGCAGGGCGGGGATGATGGCAACTGACTTGAAGTCATCAAGGTGATATAGTATATATTGCTTATTATATATCAACCATGCGACTTTGACAGAGTTGGCGAATGCCAAAATTCACCGATCCCAAACAGAATATCGGCTTTTTGATGAAGGACGTGACCCGTCTGATGCGGCGCAATTTCATGCGTCACGCGGACGAATTCGGCCTGACCCAGGCCCAGATGCAGGCGCTTGTCTATGTTGCGCGTGGCGAAGGCATGCGTCAGGTTGCCTTGGCGGAAATGCTTGAAATCCAGCCGATTACAGCCGCACGCCTGATTGACAAGCTTGTCGAGGAAGGGTTGGTCGAACGCCGGCCCGATCCCGATGACCGGCGCGCCTTTCAGCTTTACGTGACCGATGCGGCCAAACCGCTGCTTGATCGCATTTATGTGGTTGCGGCTGCGGCGCGCGAAGATGCCATGACCGGGATCACCCCGGACATGCAGCAGATGCTGATTTCTATTCTGGGCCGGATGCATGACAACCTGACCGCTGTCGAACAGGGCAGCAAGCATACCGACACCGACGCGCCAACCGACCCAAAGCCAGCCGGTTCAAAGCCAGACAGCTCAAAGACCGCATAAATCAAGGCCCCGAAAATCATGTCAGATCAAAATCAGAATGCTGCCCCGTCGGCAGCGAACGAAAATCCTGTGTCAAAACCAAGAAAACGCTGGTTGCGTCCGATGCTTTTGCTGGCCGGGCCGCTTGCCGTCGTGGTGGGCGGGGCCTACTGGTATTATACCGGCGGGCGGTTTGTCAGCACCGAGAATGCCTATGTCCATGCTGATATGGTGGCCATCGCACCGGAAATTGACGGACCGGTCAGTGAAATTCTGGTCGATGAAAACCAGCAGGTCCACAAGGGCGACGTGCTGTTTCGCATTGATCCGCGCCCCTATCAGATCGCGGTTGAACGCGCCCATGCCAATCTGAATGCGATCAAACAGGAAGTCGACGCCCTGCGTCACAGCTATGACGAACTGGCAGGCAGTCTTGAACTGGCCAAGATCAATCTCGATTACGCCCAGAAGAAATTTGATCGGCAGCAGGCGCTGCGCAAAAGCAATGTGGCATCACAAGCAGCCCTTGACGAAGCCCAGAACAACCTTCTGGCCGCCAAGCAGCGCATTGTCCTTAATCAGCGGGCGATGAAAACCACCCTGTCAAAGCTGGGTGGGGATGCCGATACCCCGATTGAAAATCTGCCGCAATATCAGCAGGCAAAATTTGATCTGGCCCGGGCCGAGCTTGATCTGAAACACACCGAAATCATTGCACCGTTTAATGGCGTGCTGAGCAACAAGCCCGAAGAAGGTGCCTATGTCAAAGCCGGTTCGGCGATGGCAAGTCTGGTTTCAAGCGACGTTCAATGGATTGACGCCAATTTCAAGGAAGTTGAACTGACCCATCTTGAACCCGGACAGGAAGCCGACATCAAGGTGGATGCCTATCCCGATCATGTCTGGCACGGGGTTGTGCATTCCGTGGCACCGGCGACCGGGGCGGAATTTTCCGTGATCCCGGCGCAGAATGCGACCGGCAACTGGGTCAAGGTGGTGCAGCGCGTTCCGGTGCGCATCGCCATCAATCGTGCTGATGATCTGCCGCCGCTCCGCGCCGGCATGAGCACCGAAGTCGAAATAGACACCCATCACCAGCGCGAAGTCCCGGCATTTGCCGCCACCATGATGTCATGGATTGGCATCAATCAGGCCGAAGCCGGAACTGAAACCGGAACCGGTCATGCGATGCCCGGGGCCGCACAATGAGTGCTGCCGCCACGGCGGCCAGCGAGACAACGCCGCTTGAACGCGGTCTGACCACCGTTTCGATCATGCTTGCAACCATCATGCAGGCACTCGACACCACCATTGCCAACGTTGCCTTGCCCCATATGCAGGGCAGCATGGCCGCGACCCAGGATCAGATTTCCTGGGTGCTGACATCCTATATCGTGGCGGCTGCGATCATGACGCCGCCGACCGGTTTCCTGGCCGCGCGCTTTGGCCGCAAGAAGCTGTTTCTGGTCTCTGTTACCGGCTTTACCATTGCCTCCATGCTGTGCGGGGCGGCGGTGTCGCTTGAAGAAATGGTGGCGTTCCGCCTGTTGCAGGGCGCGTTTGGTGCGGGGCTTGTGCCGCTGTCACAGGCGGTGTTGCTTGATACCTACCCCAAGGAAAAGCATGGCTCGGCCATGGCGATGTGGGGGATGGGGGTGATGTTGGGTCCGATTTTGGGTCCGACGCTGGGCGGTTATCTGACCGAATTTTATAACTGGCGCTGGGTGTTTTACATCAACCTTCCCATCGGTTTGATGGCGCTGTTTGGCATCATGGCCTTTGTGCCCGAAACCGACAAAAAGCCCGGTCTGTCCTTTGACTGGTTCGGCTTTGCATTGCTGAGCCTGTCGATCGGTGCGCTTCAGATGATGCTGGATCGCGGCGAAAGCCAGAACTGGTTTTCATCGTGGGAAATCATCATTGAAACGGCGCTGGCGGCGGTGTGCCTTTATATGTTCATCGTCCATATGTTCACCGCAAGAAACCCGTTTCTGGAACCGGGGCTGTTTGCCGACCGGAACTTTGTCGTCGGGCTGTTTTTCATCTTTGTGGTTGGCGTGGTGTTGCTGGCGACTTTGGCATTGTTGCCGCCATTCTTGCAAAACCTGATGGGATATCCGGTGGTGACCGCGGGCATGTTGCTGGCGCCGCGCGGGGTGGGCACCATGATTGCCATGATGATGGTCGGGCGACTGGTCGGGCGGATTGATACCCGGCTTCTGATCCTGTTTGGTCTGTTTATGACGGCCTTGTCACTTTACGAGATGATCGGATTTACCACCGATGTCAGCGAGTTCGTGATTATCCGGACCGGCATCATTCAGGGGATCGGGCTTGGTTTCATTTTCGTGCCGCTTAGTACGATTACCTTTGCGACCCTGAACCCGCATTACCGGACCGAAGGCACGGCGATGTTCAGCCTGATGCGCAATATCGGATCAAGCATCGGCATTTCGGTCATGACCACCATGCTGACCCAGAATACCCAGGTGGTGCATGCAAGTCTGGCCGAAAAGCTGACACCGTTCCGCATGGTCCTGCAAAGCCCGTGGTTGCCCGATCTTTGGGACTGGCACACACAGACCGGGGCGGTGATGCTTAATAAGGTTGTCACCGCACAGGCCAGCACGATTGCCTATCTCAATGATTTTCAGGCGATGATGTGGATCGTGATCGGGGTGGTGCCGTTGCTGTTGCTGATGCAGGGGCCCAAACGGGCCAAGCCATCCGATGACGAACATATCGAAGTCATGGAATAGCGTTCTGAACGCTGGTATCGCAAAGCGCCCGCAAGCAATGGTTTGCGGGCGTTTTTATTGTTCGGACTGGTTCAGGCTGTCGCGGCTTCCGGCTCCGGATCAATCGGGCGCGGGCGGCCCTCGTTATCAAGTGCGACAAAGGTAAAGACGCCTTCGGTGACCTTTTCTGATGTTTCTTCAAACCGGGTCTGGCGCCAGGCTTCGACATTGATGCGAAGCGATGTACGGCCTTCATGGATGATTTCGGTAAAGAAAGAAACTTCATCCCCGACATGGACCGGGCGCAGGAACGACATGGTATCGACAAAGACCGTGGCGGTTCTGCCCTTGGCGCGGCGTGCCGCCGCGGTCCCGGCCGCCAGATCCATCTGCGACATCAGCCAGCCGCCAAAGATATCGCCGCTCGGATTGGTGTCCGATGGCATGGCAACGGCCCGAACCGATGGTTGACGATCGGGAAGGGTGTCCGTGGCAGTTTCGTTTGATGTCATCACGCGCGATCCGAAATGGGCTTATGACATAACGTTACTTTAGTTCATCGGGTTAAAGCCAGCGTAAAATATCGCCAAATCAATGTGATGGCGGATGTTTGAGAGCAGTAAGAAATCCAAGCGCCAGCTGGTTGCAGATGGCGTTTCCGTGGGGAAATCAGCCGTTTTGACGCAGGAATAACAATTCGGATTTTTAATCTTGACCAAATGATCAGGATTGGACATGCTGTAACCGTCAGAGAGAGGCATCTGTACGTGTAATCAACCGGGGATAACCCTGAAACCATAACCGCACGACAGATTAGATACTGGGAAACAGTTCAGCATTTGCTGAACGGATACGCCAAGAATGTTCAGAACAGAAAGACCCAGAGTTGGTCGGGCCCGCCCCGTCCGCGCACGCCATAATTCCATCTTCAATCCCGATACGGGATTACCGTGCCGATAACGGTCAGACTGTTTTTGCATTCTTGTTTTGTCTCTCGACGACATCAGGAGAGGACGCCTTTTTGGCAGGGAGACAAAACCAATGACCACCTTGCAGGCCAAGCAAGTTTCCAAATCCGGTGCCCATCATGGCGGCATCGGCCACAATGACGCAGATGACGGTTTTTCCGATCTGCATCCGCCATATTCCACCCTTCAGGCAATGGCAGAAAGCAACCGCTGTCTTTATTGCTATGACGCCCCTTGTGTCACCGCATGCCCGACATCGATTGATATCCCGACCTTCATCCGCAAAATCAGCACCGGCAACCCGGATGGTGCGGCAAAGACCATTTTGTCAGCCAATATCATGGGCGGCACCTGTGCCCGTGCCTGTCCGACCGAAGTGCTGTGCGAAGAGGCCTGCGTACGTAACGTCGCCGAAGACACGGCTGTTGAAATCGGAAGTTTGCAACGTTTTGCCGTTGATCATTTGATGGCGCGCGATCTGCCCCATCCGTTCAAGCGTGCGCCGGAAACCGGCAAATCGATTGCCGTGATCGGGGCCGGTCCGGCGGGTCTTTCATGTGCGCATCGCGCGGCGATGCTGGGCCATAATGTCACGGTGTTTGAGGCCAAGGCAAAACCGGGCGGTCTGAACGAATATGGTTTGGCCGCCTATAAGATGACCAATGATTTCGCCCAGCGCGAAGTTGAATTCCTGCTTGGCATCGGTGGTATTCGCATTGAATACAACAAGGCGCTTGGCCGCGATATCAGCATCGAGGCGCTTAAAGATTCCTATGACGCCGTATTTGTCGGTGTCGGTCTTGGATCGACCAACAATCTCGGCCTTAAGGGCGAAGAATTCCCGGGCATTGATGACGCCATCAGCTTTATCGAAAAGCTTCGTCAGACCGAACCCAAAACCGACATGCCGGTTGGTGACAAGGTGATTGTCATTGGCGGTGGTAACACCGCAATCGATGCCGCGGTTCAGGCCAAGCGCCTTGGGGCAGATGAAGTCACCCTGGTGTATCGCCGTGGTGCCGAACATATGTCGGCGACCGAATTCGAACAGGATCTGGCGAAAACCAATGGTGTGGTTGTCCGCTATTGGGCAAAGCCGGTCGCGATCAAGGCCAATGGCAAGCTGATTGGCATGGAGTTCGAAAAAACCGAACTTGATGCCAGTGGCAAGCTGGTTGGCACCGGCGAAACTTTCGAAGTGCGCGCCGATCAGATTTTGAAAGCCATCGGACAAAAAATCAAAACCGATGACCTTGCCGGAATGGAGATCGCCGGCGGCAAAATCGTGGTCGATGAAAACTATCAGACAACAGCCCCGGGCGTGTTCGCCGGTGGGGACTGCATCAAAAGCGGCGAGGACCTGACGGTTCAGTCGGTCGAGGACGGCAAACAGGCCGCCATTGCCATTGATGCATTCCTGAAATCCGCCAGCGCATAACCGCCAGTCAAAGGGAGAGAGAAAATGGCTGATCTAAGTTGCAAAATCGCCGGGATTGATTCGCTAAACCCGTTCTGGCTGGCATCTGCACCGCCGACCGACAAAAAATACAACGTCGTTCGCGCCTTTGAAGCAGGCTGGGGCGGGGTTGTCTGGAAGACGCTGGGCATTGATCCGCCCGTGGTTAACGTATCGTCGCGCTATGGTGCGCACCATGACCAGAACCGTCGTTTGCTCGGCATCAACAATATCGAACTGATTTCGGATCGTCCGTTGTCCGTGAACCTTCAGGAAATCCGTGAATGCCGTGCGGAATATCCAGATCACGTCATTATCGGATCGATGATGGCCCCGATCGAAGAACGCTCCTGGAAGGACCTTGCCCAGCAGATCGCCGAAAGTGGCGTGCATGGCATCGAGCTTAACCTTGGTTGCCCGCATGGCATGTGCGAACGCGGCATGGGTTCGGCTATCGGGCAGGTGCCGGAAATGGTCGAACAGGTCACACGCTGGGTCAAGGATGCGGTCGATATCCCGGTCTTTACCAAGCTGACACCCAATATCACCAATATCCTGTGGTCGGCCGAGGCCGCCTATAAAGGCGGGGCGGATGCGGTATCGCTGATTAACACCGTTAACTCGATCATTTCGGTCGATATCGATCAGATGGTCCCAGAACCGATGGTCGATGGCAAGGGAACGCATGGCGGGTATTGCGGGTCGGCGGTCAAGCCGATTGCACTGAACATGGTGGCCGAAATTGCCCGCACGCCGGAAACGAAGAACCTTCACATTTCCGGCATTGGCGGCATCACCACCTGGAAAGATGCGGTCGAATTCATGGCGCTGGGCTCCAACGCGGTTCAGGTTTGTACCGCCGCCATGATCTATGGTTTCCGCGTGGTTGATGATCTGATCGACGGCATGAGCCAGTGGATGGATGACAAGGGTTACACCAGTGTCGAACAGTTCACCCGTGCCGCCGTGCCGCAGGTGGCGAACTGGAACGAGTTGAACATGAACTTTGACACCAAAGCCGTGATCAACCCGGATAACTGCATCGAATGCGGTCGTTGCCACATCGCATGTGAGGATACCTCACATCAGGCGATCACCATGACCAACAAGCCCGAAGGCGGCCGCCTGTTTGAAGTTGTCGACGAGGAATGTGTTGGCTGCAACCTTTGCTATCACATTTGTCCGGTGCCTGATTGCATCACCATGGAACCGGTCAAAACCGACAAGCCGCCCATGACCTGGCCGGAACACCCGTTGAACCCGATGCGCCTTGCCGCGGAATAAGCCACCAACCAAAAGGACTGAATAATGACTCTTCAACCCAGTGTCCGAAATCTGTCAATTGATGGTGACCGCCTTTGGGACAGCCTGATGGAAATGGCCAAGATCGGCAAAACCGCAAAGGATGGCGTGTGCCGTCTGGCGCTGACCGATCTTGACCGCGAAAGCCGCGATCTGTTCATCAAATGGTGCAAGGCCGAGGGATGCTCGATCCGGATCGACAAGATGGGCAATATCTTTGCCCGTCGCGAAGGCCGCAATCCCGATCTTCCGCCAGTGGTGATGGGAAGCCATCTTGATAGCCAGCCGACCGGCGGCAAATATGATGGTGTTTATGGCGTGCTTTCGGGGCTTGAAGTGATCCGCGCTCTTAATGAAGCCAAATACGAAACCGAAGCCCCGCTTGAAGTCGTGTGCTGGACAAATGAGGAAGGCTCACGTTTTGCTCCGGCGATGGTGTCCTCGGGCGTTTTTGCCAAGGTGTTTGACCTTGAATACGGTCATTCACGGGCTGACGTCGATGGCAAAACCATGGGCGAGGAACTGAAACGGATCGGCTATATGGGCCCGGACGAGCCGACCATTGATGCCCATCCGATGGGGGCCTATTTCGAAGCCCATATCGAACAGGGCCCGATCCTTGAAGATGAAGGCAAGGATATCGGTATTGTCACCGATGCCCAGGGGCAGCGCTGGTATGAAATCAAATTCACCGGTGTCGAAGCCCATGCCGGTCCGACCCCGATGAAAACGCGCAAGGATGCGCTTCTTGGGGCGGCGCGTGTGATTGATCTGGTCAACAAGATCGGTCTGGATCGGTCGCCGCTGGCCTGTGCCACGGTGGGCATGATGCAGATCCATCCGAATTCCCGCAACGTCATCCCGGGCGAGGTCTTCTTTACCGTCGATTTCCGCCACCCCGACGATGCGGTTCTGGCCGATATGGACAAGGCCCTTCGCGAAGGAGTGGAAAAGATCGCCGCTGACATCGGCCTGAAAACCGAGTTGGAGCAGATTTTCTATTATGCCCCGGTGCCGTTTGATCCGTCCTGTGTCGATGCGGTGCGCAAGGGCGCGGAACTTGGCGGGTTCTCGGCCCGCGAAATCGTATCGGGGGCGGGGCATGATGCCTGCTATCTCGCACAGGTTTGCCCGACTGCGATGATCTTTATCCCGTGCGTGGACGGGATTTCCCATAACGAAATCGAAGAAGTCCACAAACACTGGTCGGATGCCGGTGGGCAGGTTTTGCTGCATGCAGTTCTGGCCAAGGCCGATGAAACCGTGATGCAGAAATCGGACTAGGCATCGATCCGTTACAAACGGTCACACAATCAAAGCGGGCACTGACCATGCAGTGTGCCGGGGCGGGGCAGGGTATCTTGCCCCGCTTTTTTGTTTGTGGCGCTGTCGGGATGTTTGGTTGTTACGGTTTGCGGGTATTGCCGTGATTGCGGCGGGCCTTTGCCGATATGCCTCAGGTCCCGCTTTCCTTGTCACTGGCAAGTTTGTGCAGATGTGCCGATGTCATGCTGGCAAGGGTGCCGTTTTCTTCAAGTTCGGTAATCAGCAGATTGATGGCGGCAATATCGTCAAGACACGGGGTTGTGCGCGAAAACATCAGTCTTACGTCATTGCGTACTAGCGGCGGTTCGACGGCAAAAACCTCGTTTTCAAGTTTGTCGCGATAGATATTGGTCAACCCGTCATAGCGCCCCAGCAACACATAGGTCACCCGTTCGGTCAAAAGAACATCGAAAATCTTGTTGCCGGTTGGCGAATAGATCATGTCGAGATGATCGCGCGCATAGGTATCGACAAAGTCGCCATAACTGCCCCCCTGCGGGCGGGCACCACGCTGGTTTACCAGATCCTCGATCCCGGAAAAGGCAAATTGCCGGTCCTTGTGCTGAAAGACCATGACCTCGTCATAGGCAAACGGGATGCTGTATCGGAAAAGATCATTGCGTTCTTCGGTGAAATAGGCCCCTGCAATGACATCAAGTTCGCCTTTTTCAAGCATCTGCAAGGACCGGGTCCAGGGAATATCAAGATGCAATTCAAGACGAAAGCCATGCTTGCGGGCATATTCCTGAAGGATGTCGATCCCAAGCCCGACCTGTCGCCCGTCCTTGTCGATATAGGTAACGGGTTCCCAGCCATCCGCCCCGCCGACCGATATGCTTTTGCATTCATCGCTGGCAGACACGCCTTGCGCATTGGCGCGATCATCGACCGACGCAAGCAGTAATCCAGATGTCAGCAATGCAGCAAACACGTTAGAGACGATGCGCACGCTGTGCGTGATGCGTATCATTTCCGGCCTCAGGCGATAACAGTGACCCAGTTTCTTAAGGTTTGATTTTATATTAGGGAATGCAACTATCCGAAGGAAGGGGGCATATCAGTTAAGTCCGACACCCTTTAGAATAATTCTAACAACATTTTCCTTGGCCTCGGCGAATTGTTGTTCGCTAAGCGGCTGGTTGTCGTTGAATATCTCGATCTGGCGCCCAAAGTCCGCATAATGCTGCGTGGTGGCAAAGATCATATACATCAGCGAATAGGGTTCGATGTCATCCATCTTGCCTTCGGCAATCCAGCCGCGGATCACGCCGACACGGGTATCCAGCCAGTCCTTGACCGTGGTTGAAATATAGTCCGACGAGAATTTGGCACCACGAATGATTTCATGGGCCCAAAGCCGCGACCCATAAGGCCGGGCACGCGACAGATCCATCTTGGCTTCGATATAGCCGCGCAGGATGACTGCCGGGTCGGCACTGTTGTCAAAGGTCATTGCCGCTTCAAGCCAGTGGTCACAGACATCTTCCATGATCCGGCGATAAAGGGCTTCCTTGGTGCTGAAATAATAATGCACGTTGGCTTTTGGAACTTTGGCGATTTCGGCGATGCGGGCGGTGGTCGCCCCCTTGAAGCCGTAATCGGCAAAAACCCGTTCGGCAGCGGCGAGAATTTGTTCTTCGTTTTCCTGCCTGATTGCGGCCTTGTGTGCCCCGTTTGCTGCGGGTTTCGCACCAAACTGATTGTCCTGTTTAGAGCCGCTTTTAACTGAGGTCATTCATGCTCTCTGATTTGCGTCATTTATCTTGACCGTTTGGTCAGGTTAAAATAACCTCTACCATAAATATGCAAAAGAAACTTTTTTATGCGCGTCGTTCTTGATTGCGGTCAAGAGTCGGTTTTGTCCGAAATATCGAACAGCACCGGTGAAAGATAAACAGAAAATAGACGCCGTAAATAAAAATCAGGGTCGCTGAAATGGTGTTTGACGGTCGAATATTCGAAACAATTCCCCGGTGGTGTTAAAGCTCTAGTGCATGGGCGTGTCTCATGCTAACGATTTTTGCGTGCCTGTGAAACGGGCCGTTCCGGGTGTTGAATGTGCGACATATTGGTCACTTGATCGGACCTGCCAGACGATGCCGGAATGAAAGATGTCAGATGCCGGAAATAGGGGTGCCCGCCACCCGACCGGTGTCAGGGAAGCAATAAAAAAGGTACGGGAGACCTTTTATGACAGCCACCACGAAAATCAGCCGTCCAAACGATCTTTCGGCGTTCTGGATGCCGTTTACGGCCAATCGCCAGTTCAAGCAGACCCCGCGCATGCTGGTTTCTGCCGATGGCATGTATTACAAAACCGATGATAATCGCGACATTCTTGACGGGACTGCGGGGCTTTGGTGCTGCAATGCCGGTCACAAGCGTCCGAAAATCGTCGAAGCCGTCAAAGCACAGATGGACGAACTGGATTATGCCCCGGCATTCCAGATGGGCCATCCCAAGGCGTTCGAGCTTGCAAGCCGTCTGGCGCAGCTCATGCCCGGCGACCTGAACCATGTTTTCTATACCAATTCGGGTTCTGAATCGGTTGAAACCGCGCTCAAGATCGCGCTTGCCTATCACCGTGCACGCGGCGATGGCCAGCGCACCCGCCTGATCGGTCGTGAACGCGGCTATCACGGCGTTAACTTTGGCGGCATTTCGGTCGGTGGCATTTCGGGCAACCGCAAAACATTTGGCCAGATGCTGGGTGGTGTTGACCATATCCGCCATACCTATTTGCCAGAAGAAAACGGTGTTACCCGTGGCATGCCCGAACATGGTGCGTTCCTGGCCGATGATCTTGAACGCATTTGCGCATTGCATGATCCGTCAACCATTGCAGCCGTGATTGTTGAACCGGTTGCCGGTTCGACCGGCGTTCTGATCCCGCCAAAGGGCTATCTTGAACGTCTGCGCGAAATTTGCACCAAGCACGGCATTCTTCTGATCTTTGATGAAGTCATCACCGGTTTCGGTCGTCTTGGCGCCCCGTTTGCGGTCGATTATTTCGGCGTTCAGCCCGATCTGGTCACGACGGCCAAGGGCCTTACCAACGGGACGATCCCGATGGGGGCAGTGTTCGCGACCGATGCAATCCATGATACCTTCATGACCGGTCCTGAAAACATGATCGAGCTGTTCCATGGCTATACCTATTCGGGCAACCCGGTTGCCTGTGCGGCCGGCCTTGCGACCCTTGAGACCTATGAAGAAGAAGGTCTTTATGAAAAGGGCAAGGAACTTGGCCAGTATTGGGAAGATGCAGTTCACAGCCTGATTGATCTGCCGCGTGTGAAGGATATCCGTAACCTTGGCCTGATCGGTGCGATCGAGCTCGAAGGGATCGACGGTTTCCCGACCAAACGTGCGTTCAGTGCCTTCCTCAAGGCGTTTGAAAAAGGCATCCTGATCCGCACAACCGGCGACATCATTGCGCTTTCTCCGCCGCTGATCATTGAAAAATCACATATCGATCAGCTGTTCGGAACGCTGCGCGAAGTGCTTAAAGAGATCGACTAACATCGATGACTGATACCCCTTCGCCCTTGCCGGCGAAGGGCGGCTTGCCGGACTGATAAAAACCAAATGGTCCGGCAACGCCACGGAGGAAACATCTGTTTCGCGATTTTTTCGATCGCGTCCCTTCTGGGAATAGACCCGCATAAAACAAAACAGGGTCTTTGGGGGCGCGTTCGGACATAAGTCCGTCAGACCACAAAAGTGGCAAGGACATAAAATATCAGATCAAGGAGGTATCTCGGATGTCGATGCTGAGAGGCGGCCTGATTCAAATGAGCCTTAAGGGTTCAACCGATCAGACGCCTGAAGAAATCCGCAAGGCCATGATCGAGGCACATCTGCCCCTTATTGAAGAGGCGGGCAAAAAAGGTGTGCAGGTCCTGTGTTTTCAGGAAGTTTTCACACAGCCCTATTTCTGTCCAAGCCAGGACAAGAAATGGTACGCCGCGGCGGAAAAAATCCCCGATGGCCCGACCACACAGCTGATGTGCGAACTGGCAGCCAAATATAAAATGGTGATCGTTGTTCCGATCTATGAGGAAGACATTACCGGGGTGTATTACAACACCGCTGCCGTGATTGACGCCGACGGTACCTATCTTGGGAAATACCGCAAAACCCATATCCCCCATGTCGCCGGTTTCTGGGAGAAATTCTTCTTCAAGCCGGGGGCTTCGGACTGGCCGGTCTTTGAGACCCAGTATTGCAAGCTTGGCGTCTATATCTGTTATGACCGCCACTTCCCGGAAGGCTGGCGTGCGCTGGCACTCAATGGGGCGGAATATATCGTCAACCCGTCTGCCACGGTTGCCGGGGTTTCGGAATATATCTGGAAACTCGAACAGCCCGCATCGGCGGTGGCCAATGGCTGCTTTATCGGGGCGATCAACCGGGTCGGGCGTGAACAGCCATGGGATATTGGCGAATTTTACGGCCAAAGCTATTTCGTCAATCCGCGCGGCGAAATCGAGGCCCAGGCATCCCGCGACAAGGATGAATTGCTGGTCCATGACATGGACATGTCGATGGTGCGCGAAATTCGCAATAACTGGCAATTCTTCCGGGACCGTCGGCCGTCGACCTATACGCGCCTGACGGACGGAAACTGATTTCATGATACCGGCGAGCGGGCAAAGGCCTGCTCGCCGTTTTGCTTTGACCGACCGGCGGGCAATGTCCCGCAATCCCGGCAATGACCGGGCAGACGCAACACATCCGTCTGATCAGATGTCGGCAAGGTTCAGGGCAACGTCCCTGAGGGAGGCTTCCGTAAAGTTGTTCCAGAAGAGACATTTCTGGTTCCGAGAGAGACATACGATCAGGGGAAACCCCATGACGCTAAAACAAGTCGTCAATAATGTTGCCGAGATGCCCGCATCAAAGGACGCCGTTGTTGATATCAAAAATCTGTCGCTGACATTCCAGACGGCCGATGGTCCGGTTTATGCGCTTTCCGATGTTGATCTGACGATCAATGAAGGCGATTTCGTTTCCTTTATTGGCCCGTCGGGCTGTGGCAAGACCACGCTTTTGCGCGTGATTGCCGATCTGGAAAAGCCGACCGGCGGCGATATTTCCATCAATGGTGTTTCGCCCGAACAGGCGCGCGAAAACCGGGCTTATGGCTATGTGTTTCAGGCCCCGGCACTTTTGCCGTGGCGTTCGATTGAACGCAATGTGACCCTGCCGCTGGAAATCATGGAGATTTCCAAGGAAGAGCGCATCAAGCGTGCGCATGACGCGCTTAAACTTGTTGAATTGAACGGCTTTGAAAAGAAATTCCCCTGGCAGCTTTCCGGCGGGATGCAGCAACGTGCATCGATTGCGCGCGCGCTGTCATTTGATGCCGATCTGCTGTTGATGGATGAACCGTTTGGCGCGCTTGACGAAATCGTGCGTGACCATTTGAACGAACAGCTTCTGAAACTGTGGGCGCGCACCAACAAGACGGTGGCCTTTGTGACCCACTCGATCCCCGAGGCGGTCTATCTGTCGACCAAGATTGTCGTCATGTCACCGCGTCCGGGCCGCATCATTGATGTGATCGAAACCGATTTCCCGCGTGAACGTAATCTCGATATCCGTGAAACGCCGGAATTCCTCGAAATTGCGCATCGGGTTCGCGAAGGTTTGCGCGCGGGGCACAGCAATGACGAGTAACACCGCCACCATGACCGGGTCCCTTGCCGGGCCGTCGATCTGGTCGCGCATGATGGCGGGACAGACCGGTCCGGTCTGTGTTGTTCTGATTGCGCTGTTTGTTCTTTGGTATGTCGGTGCGGTCTTCATGAATGCGCCGACCCAGATCGACAAATATAACCGTGCCGATCAGACCTGGACCACCAGCCAGCTGATCGAAGATACCCTGGCACAGGAACGCCCGATCCTGCCGGCCCCCCATCAGGTGGCCCAGGAAATGTATAAAACCATCTTTGCCACCAAGATCACGTCGAAGCGTTCACTGGTCTATCACAGCTGGGTAACGCTTTCCTCGACCCTGCTTGGTTTTGGCATTGGCACCATTCTTGGCATCGTTCTGGCGGTGGGCATTGTCCATGTCATGACGCTTGAAAAAAGCCTGATGCCGTGGGTGATTTCATCGCAAACCATCCCGATCCTTGCCATTGCCCCGATGATCATCGTGGTTCTGGGGGCCATCGGGATCAAGGGCGTGGTGCCCAAGGCGGTGATTTCGACCTATTTGTGCTTTTTCCCGGTGACCATCAGCATGGTCAAGGGCCTGCGGTCACCACAAGTCATCCAGCTTGATCTGATGCGGACCTATAATGCCTCGAAATGGCAGACCTTCTGGCAGCTTCGTCTGCCATCGGCGATGCCATACCTGTTTGCCAGCCTGAAAGTGGCGATTGCCATCAGTCTGGTCGGGGCCATTGTCGGCGAATTGCCGACCGGCGCACAGGCGGGGCTTGGGGCGCGTTTGCTTGCCGGCTCCTATTACGGACAAACCATTCAGATCTGGTCAGCCCTTCTGACCGCGGCCTTTGTTGCTGCGATGATGGTGGTGATTGTCGGGTGGTTTGAACGCCGGGTTCTGGCCCGCATGGGGGTAAAGTCATGACCCCGATGAAACTTGACAAATTCTGTCTGGTCGGCGCGATTGCGGCCCTTCTGGCGCTGATCTTTCCGCTGGCCGGGATTGATCCCGATACCGGTAAACAGGTTGCCTTTGTCGGCGATATTCCCGGTCTTGCCATCGCCATGGCGCTGTGTGTGATTGCCGGTGCGGCTTTCACTTGGCTTGGCGTGCGCACCGTCATCAGCGGGGCGGTCATACTGGCGGTGGCGGTATTTGGGTGCAGCCAGGCGATCGCGACCCTGTATGATTACGGGGTTGCCGGATATGCCGGAACCGGGTTCTGGTTGTTCATCATTTCGCTGTGGGCTTTTGTCTGGCGCGGGATTGATGTGATTGCCAATTACCGTTCGCTTGAAATGGCCAAACAGCAGGCGGCCAACGTGATTGTGCCGGTGGCCTTCGGGGTCTGGTTGCTGTTTGTCTGGGAAGTTGTGGTATCTGGCTTTGGCGTGCCACAGGTTCTGTTGCCCCCGCCCAGCATGATCGGGGTCCGGTTTGTGACCTCGACCGATATCATGGCGGCAGACTTCTATCAGACCTTTGTGAAGGCGGTATTGAGCGGCTATGTGCTTGGTTGCGGGTCGGCCTTTGTCATGGCGATTGCCGTTGACCGTGTGCCGTTCCTCAAACGCGGTCTGTTGCCGCTGGGCAATATGGTTTCGGCCCTTCCGATCATCGGGGTCGCCCCGATCATGGTGATGTGGTTCGGCTTTGACTGGCAATCAAAGGCAGCGGTCATTGTGATCATGACCTTCTTCCCGATGCTGGTGAATACGGTGACCGGGCTGAATGCGGCGGGGAAACTTGAACGCGACCTGATGGCGACCTATGCGTCGGGCTATTGGTCGACCCTGTTCCGGTTACGCTTGCCCGCGGCCATGCCGTTTGTGTTCAACGCACTTAAAATCAATTCCACGCTTGCGCTGATTGGCGCAATCGTCGCCGAATTTTTCGGCACCCCGATTGTGGGGATGGGCTTCCGCATTTCGACCGAGGTCGGGCGGATGAACATCGACATGGTCTGGGCAGAGATCGCTTTGGCGGCCCTTGCGGGGACCGCCTTCTATGGGGCCGTGGCTTATATTGAGAGAAAAGCGACGTCATGGCATCCATCATTCCGGGTACGTCGCCATTAAAGGCACAATCAAAGACGACCCGCCGGGAGGACTTGACTACAACCTGAGGAGACATCGACGAATGAAGAAATTGTTTGCGACTGCATTAGGGTTGAGTTTCGGTCTGACATCGTTTTCGGCGATGGCAGCAGATGAAGTAACCTTGCAGCTTAAATGGGTCACACAGGCCCAGTTTGCCGGGTATTACGTGGCCCTTGATAAAGGTTTCTACGAAGAAGCCGATCTTGACGTGACCATCAATCCGGGCGGCCCGGACATCGCCCCGCCACAGGTGATTGCCGGTGGTGGTGCCGATGTGATCATTGACTGGATGCCATCCGCACTTGCATCACGTGAAAAGGGTGTGCCGCTGGTCAATATTGCACAGCCTTTTGCCAAATCTGGCATGATGCTGACCTGCCTTAAGGAAACCGGTGTCGAAAGCCCCGATGACTTCCCAGGGCGGACCCTTGGTGTCTGGTTCTTTGGCAACGAATATCCGTTCCTGAGCTGGATGTCGAAACTTGGCATTCCGACCGATGGCGGGGACAAGGGGGTTACGGTTCTGAAACAGGGCTTTAACGTTGATCCGCTGCTTCAGAAGCAGGCCGATTGCATTTCGACCATGACCTATAACGAATACTGGCAGGTGATTGATGCCGGTATTTCGGCAGACGACCTTAAGGTCTTCAAATACGAAGACCAGGGCGTCGCCACCCTTGAAGACGGCCTTTATGTTCTTGAAGACAATCTCAAGGACCCGGCATTTGTCGACAAGATGGCGCGTTTCGTTGAAGCCAGCATGAAGGGCTGGATGTATGCGAAAGAAAACCCGGAAGAAGCCGCTGGCATCGTTCTGGACAATGATGCAACCGGTGCGCAGACCGAAAAACATCAGGTCCGCATGATGACGGAAATTGCCAAGCTTTTGGGCGACAGTGCCGCCCTTGACGAAGCAGCCTATCAGCGCACCGTCGACAGCCTGCTGTCGGGTGGATCTGACCCGGTCATCACCAAGGAACCGGAAGGTGCCTGGACCCATGTCGTAACCGACAAGGCGTCGATGTAATCCGATCATGATCGGCCCGGCGGCGATGTGTGACCCGCCGGGCTGACCTCCCGATTTTGTGTTTGAACAAGGCCCGGACCCGTCCGGGAAAAGGGTGAAATGCCGGGATGGCCCGCAACTTTTCGCCAAACAGACAGACAAGGAGCCACCCATGTCCATGGTTATTCGTGGCGGAACCATTGTTACCGCCGATCTGACTTACAAATCCGACATCCTGATCGAAGATGGCAAGATTGCCGCGATCGGAGACAACCTGACCGGGGACAAGGTGATTGACGCCGATGGCTGCTATGTGATGCCCGGCGGGATTGATCCGCACACCCATATGGAAATGCCCTTTATGGGGACCTATTCCGAAGACGATTTCGAAAGCGGCACCAAGGCCGCGGTTGCCGGTGGCACGACCATGGTGGTGGATTTCTGTCTTCCGGCCCCCAATCAGTCGCTGCTCGAAGCATTGCAGGCCTGGGACAACAAATCTTCCAAGGCGGTATGTGATTATTCCTTCCACATGGCGATCACCTGGTGGAGCGAGCAGGTCTTTGACGAAATGAAGACCGTCGTACAGGAAAAAGGCATCAACACCTTCAAGCATTTCATGGCCTATAAGGGTGCGCTTATGGTGGATGATGACGAGATGTTTGCATCCTTCTCGCGCTGTTCGGAACTGGGGGCGATGCCGCTTGTTCATGCCGAAAACGGCGATGTGGTTGCCACCCTTCAGCAGAAATTGCTGGCCGAAGGCAATAACGGCCCCGAAGCCCATGCCTATTCCCGGCCTGTGGATGTCGAGGGCGAGGCGTGCAACCGTGCAATCATGATTGCCGATATGGCCAATGTGCCGCTTTATATCGTGCATGTATCGTGCGAACCGGCCCATGAAGCCATCCGTCGCGCACGCGCCAATGGCAAGCGCGTGTTTGGCGAACCGTTGATCCAGCATCTGATCCTTGATGACAGCGAATACAAGAATGCCGATTGGGATCATGCCGCACGCCGGGTCATGTCCCCGCCATTCCGTAGCAAGGAACATCAGGACGGGCTTTGGAACGGTCTGGCATCGGGCAGCTTGCAGGTGGTGGCGACCGACCATTGCGCCTTCACCACCGAACAGAAACGCATGGGCGTTGGCGATTTCACCAAAATCCCGAACGGTACCGGTGGCCTTGAAGACCGCATGCCGCTTCTGTGGACCTATGGGGTCAATACCGGTCGTCTGACCATGAACGAGTTTGTTGCGGCAACCTCGAGCAATATTGCCAAGATCCTGAACATCTATCCGCGCAAAGGCGCGGTTCTGGTCGGGGCGGATGCCGATCTTGTGGTCTGGGATCCCAAGGCCTCGAAGACCATTACCGCCAAACATCAGCAATCGGCAATCGATTACAACGTGTTCGAAGGTATCGAGGTCACCGGTCTTCCGCGCTACACCATCAGCCGCGGGCGCATTGCCGCCGAAGAAGGCGTGGTTCTGGCCAAATGCGGCGACGGCGAATTCATCGCCCGCGAACCTTATCCGGCGGTCAACAAGGCCCTTTCCAAATGGAAAGAAATCACATCCCCGCGCAAGGTCGAACGCAAAGGCATCCCGGCTGGCGTCTAGGCCGCGATTGGGCAGGTTGAAACAGAAACGGGGCAGCCAGTGGCTGCCCCGTTTTGCATGTATCGAAAATGAATGTGCTGATGGCGACCGCGATCAGGCCGGGCTGAACAGTTTCAGCATCACGATCCCGCCAAGGATCATGCAGATCGCAATCAGGCGACCGACATTGGCCGGTTCACCGACCATGAGGATGCCAAAGATTACGGCACCAGCGGCACCTATACCGGTCCAGATCGCATAAGCCGTTCCAATTGGAATGGAACGCATGGCGATTGAAAGTAGCCAGAAGCTGGCTGCAATCGCGGTAATGGTCAGGGCGCTTGGGATGGGCTTGGTGAAACCTTCAGTGTATTTCAGACCAATCGCCCAGCAAATTTCCAGAAATCCGGCAATAACCAACGCTGTCCAGGCCATGGGGCCTCCTGTCTTGCGGGGCCGTCCCCATTGATCGGATCAGGAATACCGGTCGTCCGGTATCGAGGTGGAAAGTCGAACTATCTGTAACCAGTCTAATTCAATGACTGCAGTGCGACAATTTAAAAATGATGCGATGCAGCATTGTTGTTTGGTCATGAATGTGCCTTTGTCACAATACGAAAGATGCATGCTGCCAAGCTCTGGATTATGATGAGGTCATCAAATTAATTGCCCCAATTCAAAGGTTTGCTGACGTTGTGACGAAATCTGATCAAACCCGCTTTCCTATGATCGCGATCGCCGGTCTTGTTCTGGCCGGTGGGGAAGGGCGGCGTATGGGTGGGGACAAGCCGTTTCGCCAGATTGGCGGGCGCCCACTGATTGCGATCGCCGTTGAAAATGCCGGGCGGCACTGTGACCCCGTGATGATTTCATCAAACCAGCCGCCCGAAACATTCGCCGCATATAAAGCAAATGTGGTGGCCGATATCCCCAAGGCCGGGCAGGGGCCGCTTGGCGGGGTTCTGGGTGGTTTGACGGCATTGCCTGACGGGGTCGACTGGCTGGTGACTTTTCCGGTTGATTGCCCGGTGGTGCCTGATGATATGGCAGCCAAGCTGGTATCGGCGGCCCTTGATGCCGGGGTTCGGGCGGCCTTTGCCCGGCATGGCGATCGTGATCATTATCTGTCATCGGCCTGGCACCGCGAAAGTGCGCCGGTGATTGCAAAATTGCTGGATGATGATGATCGCCGGGTGCGTGCCCCGTTGCAGGCCCTTGCCGCGGTTGCGGTGACATTTCCCCGTCAGGAAGGCGATCTTTCGATGTTTGCCAATGCCAATACGATTGATGATCTGGCCGAACTTGAAAAGATGCTGGCAGCCCGGCCGTCGAAAGGTCTGTGATTTTAATGTGCGGGTTCTGACCAGCGGGTATAGAAAGCGTGAATTTCGCGGCGATTTTCCGGGTTGGACAGCAACAGATTTACCGCATCAATGATCTTACGGGCCTGCTGTTTGTCGCCGCTGCATGACACCGGCAGGGGGCGGCGCGGCACCCCGACAATCGGCACTGCCACAGTGTCACGGTCAAGCTGAGCAGTTTCGCGATAGTAATTCACATTGACCTCATAGGCGATGAACCCGTCAATGCGGCGGACATCAAACAGCCGAACAACCATTTCGGTCGTGCCGGCGCTTTGGGTCATATGGGCGTTTAAAAAGTCATTGATGCCGGGCACCAGTCCCTCGTCAAAGCGATAGCCCACCGATATGCCGATCGACAGTTTGTCCTGACCGGCCAGAAGGCCCAGATCAACCGCCCCGTCACGCATGGCAAAGCGCAAATCAGGCAGCTTTTCTGGGGCGATGAACAAGTGGATCGGATGCAATTCCATCACCGGGTCGGAGAACAGCATATATTCGCTGCGTAGTGCACTTTCGAACAGAAAGTTCGAACAGATGAATTGCCCCTTGGCCATTTCATCAAGGACCTTGGGCACCGGCATCACACGTATCTGGTGGTGAAATTCGGGAAGATGGCTGATCAGCCAGTCGGTCGTGCGCTGCAAATAGCCTTCGCCAACGGACGGGCCTTCGGTGATTACTGCCGGGGCGGACGGCACCTGTTGCCAGATGATTTCAAGCGGAACGTGATCGGATGCCTTGGCATCCGGGCTTGAAACTGCACAGCTCATTGCCAACAAAAGACAGATCGCAGTCCATCTGAAAGTTACAATAAATCGTGCAAACCGTTCCACACCACATCCCCGGATAAATCTACCCGAAGTATGTGTGGATTCCGGTCATTTTATCAAGACAAGAGATGCCCGCGCCCCGACAAATTTACCTTACGGCACAGGGCTTCCACGGGGTCCATGGTTGATAGTTTTCAAAGAAGGTCGCAAGGAACTGGTCGACCCGTTCGCGGTTGGCTGCGCGGTCCTGTTCGCCAAGGTCCTTGTCAAACTTTGCGCAGTTCTTTTCAACCGCATCCCCGATGGATTTCCAGTCGACATGTTCGTTATGACCGGGAAGGCCGGTGGCAATCGCACACCAGCCAACGGCCTCTGCGGTATCGTCAACTGACCGTGCTTCTTCGGCAAGATAGGCCGCGGCCCGCATTTCACCACGCTGGGCGGCAGAGCGAAGATATTGATACCGGCCGCGGTCGGTTTTGGTGAAACGGTTGGCAAGAAGGGTTGCCGCACGCGGATCGCCAAGTTCCCACGCCTTTTCAAGCATGGCCTGGGCATCGTCCGGTTTACCCTGATCAAGCGCGTCAAGGGCCAGCCAAAGCATGGCCTGTGTTTCGCCCTGATCGGCACTTTGTTGATAAAGCGCCCGGATCTGGTCGGTCGGGGCGCCGGATGCTTCGAGTTTGCGGGCCATGATGATGCTGGCATCTGGGTGCCGATTGTCGGTGGCCTGTTGCATCATGTCCCAACCGGTTGCCTCATCGGCGCTGACACCCGCCCCGTTGATCATCTGACAGGACAAAAGATATTGCGCGGTGGCATCGCCGTTCCGGGCAAGCGGGGTAAAAATTTTCGCCGATTTTTCGAAGTTGCCGTGGCGATAGGCCGAAACACCTTCATCAAGCATCGACCCGGCAAATGCCGGTGCCGACAGGGTCACGTGTCCGGCAATAACAAGCACCAAAGCGCACAGGGATCGGCGCAACAGTTTGGTTTGCGGCATCTTTGAAAATGGATCGGTCAGATATGTCATGAAGGTCGGGACCCTGTGCCTTGTTTGCAAATCCGGGCGGAAAAAGGCGGGACCGGCTTTCCGCCAAAAAGGGGAAAGTCAGTCCCGTAAGGTGCGCTCATTGCAGGGAGGTAAAAAGCATTGGAAATGTGAATGTGATGAAATGGATGGCTGAAAATCGATCAAACAATAAAGCGATATCGGGGACGGCCGGGGATGAAAAACACCCCCGGCACCCCCAGTAGTGTGGCTCCTAGTTTTTCTGAGCCGCACGCCATTCCGCGATCAGATCGTCATATTTGACGGTCTCACCCTGCGGTTTTTCGTTTGCGAGTTTCGCTTTCGGTGCACCGGGCTGGTCGAACCAGTATTGTGCATCACGTTCTTCGTTCAGTTTCGGTGCGCATTCGCCACCGATGCCTGCACGTTCCAGACGCTGAAGAACACGGTCCATCGAGGTCGCAAGGTTATCCATTGCTTCCTGCGGGGTGCGTTCGCCGGTTACAGCTTCGGCAACGTTCTGCCACCAGAGCTGAGCCAGTTTCGGATAATCCGGAACGTTGGTACCGGTCGGCGACCACTGGACACGGGCCGGGGAACGATAGAATTCGACCAGACCACCCCAGTTCGGTGCGATATCGGTCATTTCCTGGGTGTCCAGGTCAGACTGACGGATCGGGGTCAGACCGGTCAGGGTCTTTTTCAGCGATACGGATTTCGAGGTTACGAACTGTGCATAAAGCCATGCAGCTTTGCGGCGCTCAAGCGGGGTGGACTTCATCAGGGTCCAGGAACCCACGTCCTGATAACCAAGCTTCATGCCTTCTTCCCAGTACGGGCCGTGCGGGGACGGTGCCATACGCCATTTCGGCGTGCCATCGTCATTCACAACCGGGGTGCCTTTTTTCGCCATGTCGGCGGTAAAGGCGGTGTACCAGAAGATCTGCTGTGCGATCTGGCCCTGTGCCGGAACCGGACCGGCTTCGCCAAAGGTCATGCCAGCGGCCTCTGCCGGGGCATAGGCCTTAAGCCAGTCGATATATTTGGTCAGGGCGTAAACAGCCGCCGGGCCGTTGGCCGCACCACCACGGGTCACGCTTGAACCAGCCGGTGCGCAGCCTTCAACGCGGATGCCCCATTCGTCAACCGGAAGACCGTTCGGAAGACCCTTGTCGCCAGCACCTGCCATCGACAGCCACGCATCGGTAAAGCGCCAACCCAGCGACGGGTCCTTTTTACCGTAATCCATGTGGCCATAGACTTTCTGACCGTCGATTTCACCGACATCGTTGGTGAAGAATTCGGCGATGTCTTCATAAGCCGACCAGTTGACCGGAACGCCAAGGTCATAGCCGTATTTGTCTTTGAACTGCTTTTGCAGGTCTTCACGCTGGAACCAGTCATAGCGGAACCAGTAAAGGTTCGCGAACTGCTGGTCAGGAAGCTGATAAAGCTTGCCATCCGGGCCGGTGGTGAAAGACAGACCGATGAAATCTTCAAGATCAAGGGTCGGGGAGGTAACGTCTTTGCCTTCGCCGGACATGAAGTCGGAAAGCGGCACAACCGCGTCATAGCGCGAATGGGTACCGATCAGGTCCGAGTCATTGATATAGGCGTCATAGATGTTACGGTTCGACTGCATCTGGGTTTGCAGTTTCTCGATAACGTCACCTTCACCAATCAGGTCATGGGTCAGGTTGATCCCGGTGATTTCCGAGAAAGCCTTTGCCAGAACCTTGGATTCATATTCGTGCGTGGTGATGGTTTCGGACACCACGTTGATGTCCATGCCACGGAACGGCTCGGCTGCCTTGATGAACCATTCCAGTTCGGCCATCTGGGCATCCTTGCTCAGGCTCGACGGCTGAAACTCGCTGTCGATCCATTTCTTGGCCGCGTCAGTATACTGGTCAGCCATGGCCGGGTTGGCCAGTACAGCAAGACCAAGAGCGACTGCAACGGCACTGCCTTTAACAACGCTCGAAGCGCCTTTGGCTTTAACGATCATGTCGTTTTCTCCCTGGTTGTCTTCCTTTTTGCTCATCCGGATCAAACCCGGTCATCAACGGCAGGGGAAGACAGACAACCCGCCGCGACGAATATCAAGGGAACGGCACCACGACAGATCACAGCGCCGTTCCCCGGGATCATCCCCAGCGCATCACAATGATGAGCCAGGCCAGTGCGATCACCGAACCGACCCAAAGGGCGATGTCGGTAAAGGCCAGCCATCCAAGATGGATATAGGCCGCACCCAGTAGACTGATGAAAAGGCGGTCACCGCGCGTGGTGGTCAGCGGCAAGAAGCCGCGCCGCGGGACGGTTGGTGATACCGCCTGCCAAATTCCCATTCCGATCAGCATCAAGATGATGCAGCTGAAAAACACAGCGGTAATCGGGGTCCAGGCCATCCAAGACATGTTGATATTCCTCCTGTTTGCCGATTACACGCGACCCATCGCGAAACCTTTGGCGATGTAGTTGCGCACAAACCAGATCACCAAGGCCCCCGGGACGATTGTCAAAACACCTGCTGCTGCCAGCACACCCCAATCAAGGCCCGATGCCGAAACCGTACGGGTCATGGTGGCCACGATCGGTTTTGCATCGACCGAGGTCAGGGTGCGGGCCAAAAGCAGTTCAACCCAGCTGAACATGAAGCAGAAGAAGGCGGTCACCCCGATGCCCGACCTGATCAGCGGAATGAAGATCGTGGCAAAGAAGCGCGGGAACGAATAACCGTCGATATAGGCGGTTTCATCGATTTCCTTGGGAATGCCCGACATGAAGCCTTCCAAAATCCACACCGCCAGTGGCACGTTGAATAGGCAGTGCGCAAGGGCCACAGCAATATGGGTGTCAAACAGGCCGACACTTGAATAAAGCTGGAAGAACGGCAACAGGAACACGGCCGGTGGTGCCATGCGGTTGGTCAGAAGCCAGAAGAACAGATGCTTGTCGCCGGTAAAGTTGAACCGCGAGAATGCATAAGCCGCCGGAAGGGCCACAACCAGCGAAATGATCACGTTGATCCCGACATAGATCATCGAGTTGATATAACCCGAATACCATGCCGGATCGGTCAGGATCGTTGCATAGTTCGCCAAGGTCGGATTATCCGGGAACAGGGTCATGGCCCCCAGGATTTCCGTATTGGTCTTGATCGACATGTTGAACAGCCAATAGATCGGCAGCAACAGGAACAGGATATAAAGAAGAAGTCCGATATGACGTTTCTGGAAGTGCATTTTATTGTTCCTCCCGCTTTCCGGCGTTCATCACGACGGTATAGAAAACCCAGCAAACCAGCAGAATGATCAGGAAGTAGACCAGCGAGAAGGCCGCAGCAGGCCCAAGGTCAAACTGGCCGACCGCCATACGGGTCAGGAACTGGCTAAGGAAGGTTGTGGCATTGCCCGGTCCGCCGCCGGTCAGGACGAACGGTTCGGTATAGATCATGAAGCTGTCCATAAAGCGCAGCAGAACACCGATCACGAGAACCGACTGCATTTTCGGAAGCTGGATAAAGCGAAACACGGCCCAGCGCGATGCGCCGTCAATTTTGGCCGCCTGATAATAGGCATCCGGGATCGAACGCAACCCGGCATAGCACAGCAGAACAATCAGGCTGGTCCAGTGCCACACATCCATGACAAGAACCGTGACCCATGCATCCATCGGGTTCTGGGAATAGTTATAGTCAATGCCCAGAAGATTGATGACATAACCGCCAAGACCAATGTCGGCACGGCCGAAAATCTGCCAGATGGTGCCAACCACGTTCCAAGGAATAAGCAGCGGCAAGGCCAGCAGAACCATCGATGCCGATACACCCCAGCCCTTGCGCGGCAGGGTCAGTGCAACCGCAATCCCCAGCGGGATTTCGATGAACAGAACGCTGAGTGTATAGATGATCTGACGGATCAGCGCATCATGCAGGCGGCTGTCGCCCAGAACCTGTTCGAACCATTCGGTACCGACAAAGAACCGGGTTTGCGGATCAAAAATGTCCTGAACGGAATAGTTCACGACCGTCATCAGCGGAATGATCGCGCTGATGGCAACGATGAAGAACACTGGCAGGACGAGGAACCAGGCCTTGTTGTTGGTAATCTTGTTCATTTCCCCATCCCCCCCTTACGCGACCAACTGACTGTCGGCGTAAAGCTTGGTCCATTCCGGGGCAAAGCGCAGGATGCCGGACTGTCCGATCACCTGTTCGTCTTCGCCAAGCTTGACCTTGATTTCGGATGCGCCAAACCGGGTGGTCGCGATCTTGTACTGGCCAAGGTCTTCGACCTTGATGATGTTAACCTCAATACCATCGGTTCCCTTGGCAGCAGTGCCGGTTTCAAGGGTCAGGAATTCCGGACGGATACCGAGTTCGATCTTGCCGGTTTGTTTGGAAACGGCATCAAGGTGACGGTCCGAAAGTCCGATCCGTTGCCCGTCAATCCAGGCTGCACCATCATCGATCTTGCAATCCATGATGTTCATGCCCGGACTTCCGATGAAGTACCCGACAAAGGTATGGGCCGGATTTTCAAACAGTTCCTGCGGGGTGCCCAACTGCACGACCTTGCCGCCATACATGACGACGACCTTGTCGGCAAAAGTCAGGGCTTCGACCTGGTCATGGGTGACATAGACCATGGTCGGACGCAGTTTGTTGTGAATTTCCTTAAGCTTGCGGCGCAGAACCCATTTCAGATGCGGGTCAATCACCGTCAGCGGTTCGTCAAACAGAATGGCCGAAACATCATCACGGACCAAACCGCGACCAAGCGAGATGGTCTGTTTTTCATCCGCACCAAGGCCACGGGCCTTTTGTTTGAGCTTGCCGGTCAGATCCAGCATCCCGGCGATTTCGCGCACACGCGCATCGACGCGTTTTTCATCGACACCACGGTTGCGCAACGGAAAGGCCAGGTTTTCGTATACGGTCATGGTGTCATAGATCACCGGGAACTGGAAAACCTGTGCGATGTTGCGGTCTTCCGGGGCCAGATGGGTGACATCCTTGCCATCAAACAGAACCTGCCCGTGCGAGGGCGTCAGAAGGCCGGAAATGATGTTGAGCAATGTGGTCTTGCCACAGCCCGACGGGCCCAAAAGGGCATAGGCGCCGCCATCTTCCCAGACATGTTCCATGCGGCGAAGGGCGTAATCCTCGTCCGATTTCGGATCGGGGAAGTAAGAATGCGCAAGGCTTTTAAGATCAATACGTGCCATTTTTCTAACTCACCTCACGCCGCTTTGCCGTTGGAAATCTCGACCGGCGGGGCGGCCACGAGTTTGCCGTTTGCATCAAAGGCAAACAGGCGTGTCGGATCGACATAGAACGACGTGGCTTCGCCCAGACGCGGGTTGTGAACGCCTTCTTCCTGAATGACCCAGGAAACATCGTTGAAATGCACGTGGACAAAGGTTTCCGAACCGGTGATTTCGGCCAGCTCGACCTGTCCCTGCATGGCGATCGTGTTATCGCCGGTCGGATCAACCGACAGGTGGTTGGCACGAATGCCAAGGGTGTAGGTGCCGTTCGAAAGCCCCGACAGATGACCGGCAAGCGGTACCTGATGACCCGATTTCATAAAGATCGCGCCATCGCGGACTTCGGCATCGACAAGGTTGATCGGCGGATCGGAAAAGATCAGGCCGGTCTCGACAAAGGCCGGGTTGTGGTAAACCTGTGTGGTCGGGCCAAACTGGGTGACGCGGCCTTCATGCATGACCGCACATTTTCCACCCAGAAGCAGGGCTTCCATCGGTTCGGTCGTGGCATAGACAACAATGGTGTCGCGTTCGGCCAGAAGGTTCGGGATTTCTTCGCGCAGTTCTTCGCGCAATTTGTAGTCAAGATTGACCAGCGGTTCGTCAAGCAACAGCAATTTGCAATCCTTGACCATGGCGCGTGCCATGGCGGTGCGTTGCTGCTGGCCACCGGAAAGTTCCTGTGGCAGACGATCAAGCAGATGTTCGATATGCATCAACTCGGCGGTTGAACGCACACGCTTGTCGATTTCGGCCTTGGCGACACCCTGAAGCTTCAGGGGAGACGCGATATTGTCATAGACATTCATCGACGGGTAATTGATGAATTGCTGATAGACCATGGCGACATTGCGCTTCTGCACGGCCATGCCGGTCACATCAACATTATCGACCAGAATGCGCCCGCTGCTTGGCGGTTCAAGCCCCGCCATAATGCGCATCAGTGTCGTCTTGCCGGCCAGGGTCCGCCCTAAAAGGACGTTGAATGATCCCGGTTCCAGCGTCATCGACACATCGTCGATGTGGGACTCCCCTCCCACGGTCTTGGATATGTTTTCAAGCGTAAGGGTCATTTTCCACTGTTTCCTTCGCCCGTTTTCACGGTGTTTCTTGATTTCGGTTCCGTTGCGAACCATTGGACAATGGCATTACGCGTCTCATCCGATACATGCAGCCCCAGCTTGGAGCGGCGCCACAAAACGTCCTGGGCTGTTTTGGCCCATTCACAATCCACCAGATAGCGCAATTCACATTCATAAACGTCATCCCCCAGATGCCTGCCAAGCCCCTGAAGATCAGACGCATCACCAACAATTCTGTTGGTGAGTGTGCCGTAGTTTTGCACGTAACGGTAGATTTGTGCGTCGGGAATCCACGGAAATTTCTTGTGCATCGCGGTAAGATACCGCTCGAAATCCGCGTCCGGCATGTCGCCCCCCGGAAGCGCCCTTGTCGCGGTCCAGCGGGTGTCTTTCTGCCCCAGCAAAGGGCAAAGCTTGGTCATGGCTGATTCAGCAAGCTTGCGATAGGTCGTGATCTTGCCGCCATAGATGTTTAGAAGCGGTGCACCATCCTGTTGCTGATCACCGCGATCAATTTCAAGAACATAGTCGCGGGTGACCTGTGATGCGTCTTCGCTGCCATCGCCATAAAGCGGGCGCACCCCGGAATAGGTCCAGACAACATCATCGGTGGTGATTTTCTTTTCGAAATAGCTGTTGGCAAGATCGCACAGATATTGCGTTTCCTCGTCGCTGATCGCGACCTTGGACGGGTCCCCCTTATAATCCCGGTCCGTCGTGCCGATCAGGGTGAAATCCTGTTCATAGGGGATGGCAAAAACGATGCGCCCGTCCGGGTTCTGGAAGATATAGCAATATTCATGGTCAAACAGTTTGGGCACCACGATGTGGCTGCCCTGCACCATGCGGATGCCTTGTTTCTTTTTGGCCTCGACCCGGCTTTCAAGCAGTTCCGCACACCATGGGCCTGCGGCATTGACTAGTGATCTGGCCTTTATGACTTGTTCGCTGCCATCATCAATGTTGCGGATCGTGACATTCCAAAGATCGCCGTCGCGTTTGGCCGACACACATTCGGTACGTGTGCGAATATCGGCACCCTTGTCTCGTGCGTCCATGGCATTAAGAACCACCAGACGGGCATCCTGCACCCAGCAATCGGAATAGACGAATGCCTTGTCCATGCCCTTGACCAAGGGCTGGCCGGCCGGATGGGATGCAAGACGGATCCCCTCAGATCCCGGAAGTTTTTCGCGCCCACCAAGATGGTCATACAAAAACAGACCCAGGCGGATCATCCATGCCGGGCGCAGACCCTTGACATGGGGCAGCACAAAACGCAGCGGCCAGATGATATGCGGGGCAGCGCGCAGCAACACTTCGCGTTCGATCAATGCTTCGCGGACCAGCCGGAATTCATAATGTTCAAGATAGCGCAGGCCGCCATGGATCAGTTTGGTGCTGGCCGATGAGGTGGCGCTGGCAAGGTCGTCCTTTTCACACAAAAAGACACTCAGCCCGCGGCCCGACGCGTCGCGCGCAATGCCCGTACCATTGATGCCACCGCCAATGATGGCAATGTCGAATGTTTCTGAACTGAGCAACCGTTGCCTCCCTGGTGCTCTTATTTGTGACGGCTGTTCTCAGATGCCGTTCCGTTATTTCACAAACGTTACGAGTGGCTAAAAATAATTGCAAGCGAAAATTATTGCCGGTTTAAATTTTCGATAACGAACTTAATAGTTCGAAAGATAACGGTTTGTTATTGCGTGATGTTTTTGCGTGTTGAGCATGTCAGGCTGGCTTGAATTCGATTTTTTCAATAATGCATGCTCCGCCCGGAATGCTCAGAATCGGTAAAAAATGAAAATCAGGCCGGAAGCGGCTGTAAAGGCGCAAAGCCCGGTGGTTGTTACGATTTCCAAGAGGAAATGGCGTGCGGTTATTTGCAATTGCAAATTATTATCATCATTGATAGGTTGCGTGGGCTGGCTGTCGGGGGGGCGCCGGTGCGGTTCGCAATGATGCCTTCAGGCAATCCTTGGGGAAATCCGCGAGGGCATTCAATGCCATGTGATGGCGTTAACATCTGAACATGAAGTTCTGAACATGAAGTTCTGGCAAAACAGGCTTGCAAAGCTGTTTGAAGATCATCGGCGACAGTTGGTTTCAATTGTCACGCGCCGGATCAGCGATCGCGAAACCGCGGTCGAACTGGTGCAGGATGTCTATGCCAGACTGATGAAGGCCGGTGACCGCGGCACCGAGGAAGAAAACACCAAAATCCTTTATGCGTCGGTGCGCAATGCGGTGATTGACTATCATCGCAGCAATGCCGGACGGGCCAATGTCATGAACGGGATTTTGCCCGTGCAGCTTTGGCAGAACGAATCATCATCGCCACAGGATCATGCAGAATCCCGTCAGGCGCTTGGCGCGCTGGATCAGGCATTGCTGGAACTGACCCCGAAAGCACGCGAGATGTTTCTTCTGCATCGTATCGAGGGCATTTCGAACGCCAAGCTTGCCAGGAAATACGGCATTTCGGTCAGTGCGGTGGAAAAACAGCTGGCACGCACCATGCGCCACTGTCAGGAACGATTGGCGGCCTATCGTGATCCCGAATGAAATGATCGGCCCCGGCCCTGAGGATGTTTCTTCCTCGTTCGTTATTGTTTATAGAGATGACTTGACAACCGGGATGGCGTCATTCCCGCTGACCATGAGTGGACACCAGTAAAACCGATGCAAGGCCAACACATACCGACCGACGCACAGAAGGATGAGGCGGCACTCTGGCACGTTAAACGGGCTGGCGGGTCCATGTCTGTCGCACAGGAAGGCGAATTTGACGCCTGGATCAATGCCGACCCGGGCAACCGGCTGGCATATGACCAGATGCGTGTGCTGTGGGCCCAGGTCGAAGAACCGGCACGTCGTATGTCCACCGCAATGGCTGGCGAAAAGCCCCGGTTTGACAAGGTCAGACAATGGTTTTCCCCCGGCCGGGCCTTTGCCGGGGTTGCCGGTGCGGTGGCAATTGGCGCATGTGTGTTTTTCTTCAATCCCGATATGGTCGAAAACATCCGGGCTGACATCGTGACTGAAAATGAAACGGTCACGGATGTTACACTGACTGACGGATCAATCGTCCATCTGGCCGCCAACAGCGCCATTGCGACCGATTTTACCAACGGTCGACGGGATGTGGAACTTTTGCGCGGGCAGGCCTTTTTCGAGGTAACCCATCGCAATGGCGACCGGTTCCGGGTTCATGCCGGTCCAGCAATGATCGAGGTGGTCGGCACGCGCTTTAATGTCGATTACCTTAGCCGCAATACCGAAATCGCTGTCGAAGAAGGTGCTGTCCGGGTTTCAAGCAATGGCAAACCGCAAGGTGTCCTGTTGGGGGCAGGGGACCGGGTGGCGGTCAGCACAGCGGCATCGCTGGGCGACGTTGAAAAGACCGACCCGACAGCAATTCACGGCTGGATGCAGGGGCGGTTAAGTGTTCGCAATGTCACTGTCGGCGATCTTGTCGCGCGTCTGGACAATTTTGCGAGGGGTCGTCTTGTCGCACTTGGCGATGTTTCCGAACGAACCATTTCCGGCAGTTTTCCGACCACCGATGTGGTTGGATCGCTTGAAACTGTCGCGGCTGCTGTTGGTGCAAAAGTGATCAGAACGTCGCCCTGGTTAACCGTAATCTATTAGGATTTGATCTGAGATTGCGAAAAATTCGCAAAAAAGACGATCTTGATGTGAGGTGTTTTTCTTCCCGCACGTTTGTCCTTTCAGAAGCAGGGGGACCTGCCTGAATGAAAAGACGCATCATGGAGCGGGAAGTTGCATTCCAAACAGGCAATATCAAAAAAGAACGGCTTTATTTCGGGGTTGTTGGTGTCGTCATCGATTGCGATGTCGGGCTGTTTTATCACCACGATCGCAAGCGCCCAGGACCAATCAAACGATCTGGCCGGGCAGCAGGTCGAAATCGCCCAGGCACTTTACGACTTTGATCTGACGGTCAATTCGATCGCCGACGGCGTGGTCCGGATCGGGGACATATCGGGTTGGCGCATTGCCTATGCGGTTGATCTGCCCGATCTTGACGGTGCCCGCGAAATCCGCGGCACGATGTCGGTTCCGGCCGCAATTGAAATTCTGATCCGTGGAACGGGCCTTGCCTATCGCGATGCCGGCAATCAGTCACTGATTCTGGTGGCAACGGGTGCAGAAACCGGTGAAAACGGATCAATCGCCCTGGACCCGGTGTATGTCGAGGCGATGAATGCGAACGCCGACCTTCCGGCTGCCTATGCCGGGGGGCAGGTTGCCTCGGGCGGGCGTCTGGGGATGCTTGGCAATACCGACATCATGGATGCCCCGGTCAGCATCACGAGTTACACCGCCGAACGTATTGCCGATCAACAGGCCGAAACCATCGCCGATGTTTTGCAATATGATCCGTCGGTTCGCGCACCGAATGCAGAAACCGCCAACCTTGATACCTATCAAATTCGTGGATTTGGCGTGAACCTGTTCAATACCGGTGAGGTGTCGTTTAACGGTGCCTATGGTGTTGCACCGACCTATCGCGTGTTGTCCGGATTGGCAGAACGGATCGAGGTTGTCAAAGGCCCGAATGCGTTGCTCAACGGCATGTCGCCGACCGGTGCCGTCGGGGGTGCCATCAATATTGTGCCCAAACGTGCTGGTGATATTGATCTTAACCGTGTGACGGCCGACTACGGGCGTGGTGAACAGGGTGGGGGCAATGTCGATGTCAGCCGCCGCTTTGGTGAAAACAATGAATTCGGTGTCCGCTTTAATGGCGGCTATCACAATGGCGATACCTTCCTTGATCACCAGACCCGTGAAACATCGCTGGGTGCGCTGGCCCTTGATTATAAGGGCGACCGTTTCCGGGCGTCGCTTGATCTTATTGATCAGCGCGAAAACCTGAACGCCCCCGCACGTGAAGTTCGTTTCAGTTCCGGTTTTGCCATCCCCGAGGCCCCGGACGGGTCAACCAACCTGATCCAGGAATGGGAATGGTCCGATGCGGTTGATCGTTCCGGCATGATCCAGGCGGAATATGACCTGATCAAGGATGTTACCGTGTTTGGCAGTTTTGGTGGCGGGCGCACGGAACTTGATCGTCTGTTCGGAACGCCGACGGTTCAGAACGCGGCGGGCGATTATACCGATAGTGGCCTTTCCTATCGCCGGTTCCAGACCGATCGCTGGTCGGCAAGTGGCGGTGTTCGCACCGAATTTGAAACAGCCGAGATCAAGCACAAGGTAACCTTCGAAGCGACCCGCTACGAAGACGAACTGCGTCAGGGGATCAGCAATGCGGGATCAAACCCGTCGGCCAACATCTATACCACCCTTGCTGTGGCCCCGATTGCGGTCAGTGCCCCGACGAGCAAGCCGAAAACGTCTGAATCCCAACTGACCGGCTATGCGCTGGCCGATACATTGGGCTTTCTGGATGACCAGGTTCTGGTAACTGTTGGTGCGCGCCATCAAAGCATTTCTGTTGATAACTACAGCAGTGGTGCAGTCAGCAGCAGTTATAATGATGACGTGATTTCACCGATGGCCGGTGTTGTGTTCAAGCCGGTCGAAACGGTTTCGCTTTATGCCAACTATATCGAAGGCCTTAATCAGGGCGACATTGCCCCCAACACCGCAGCCAATGCCGGGGAGGCAATGGAGCCCTATGTCGCCAAACAGATCGAAGCCGGTGTGAAACTTGATTTCGGTACCATTGGCGGTTCCGTTGCTGCCTTCCAGATTACCCAGCCGGACGGTGAAACCGACGGGGCAACCAATATCTTCCGTGCTGACAATGAACAGCGCAACCGCGGGCTTGAACTTAACGTCTTCGGGCAGGTGACCAACGATGTTCGTCTGCTTGGCGGTGTGATGTTCCTTGATTCCGAAATCACCAAGGCGGTATCGGCAAGCAGCAAGGGCAAACGTCCGGTCGGCACACCGGAAATGCAGATCAACCTTGTCGGGGAATGGGATACACCGTTCGTTGATGGGCTGACGCTTAGTGGCACGGTGACCCATACCTCCAAACAATTTGTCGATACAGCCAATACCCAGACCATCCCTGATTGGACGACACTTGATATCGGGGCGCGTTACAAAACCGAACTGTATGGAACACCGGTTACCGTGCGTGCCACCGTGCAGAACGTGACCGATGAAAAATACTGGTCGGGTGTCAACCAGTGGCGGTTTGTGTCACTTGGTGCACCGCGCACAGCCTTGTTGTCTGTGACTGCGGACTTCTGATGTGACAGCCCCGCGCTGGCAAATCCATCTGCTTTTTGTCACCCAGCTTGTTGCGATGGGGGCGATGGAAATGAGCGGGCCGTTCTGGCCCGTTCATTTGCGCATGTTGGCCCATTCTGATGATCTGTTCAGCTTTGCCAGTGTTGCGGTCTATGTCGGGCCGATGGTTGGCATCATGCTGACCAGCACATTCTGGGGACGGATGGGTGACCGGTTCGGGCACAAATCCATGATGCTGCGCGCGCTTTTGGGACTTGCGGCAACCCAGATGGCTTTGGCCTTTGCCGGGGATGTCTGGTCGATCCTGATCTTGCGGTTCTTACAAGGAGCGTGCGCGGGTTATATCGCGCCAGCACAGGCGTATGGCGTCAGTATCGAAAACCCGGCCAACAGAACAAAGCTTTTTGCCTATTTGCAGATATCAACCAATGTCGGGTCACTTGGCGGGGCCGTGGTCGGGGGCGTGATACTCGATCATGCCAGCTTTTTCTGGATCAACTTTACGGCGGGTCTTCTGTGTTTTGCCTGTCTGTTGCCGGTTGTGATTTTCCTGCCGTCGGTAAAGCACCGGCTGCCAGATACCCGAATGTCTGATGCGGGTAATGCCCGAAACCGGCAAGCCCGCCCTGCTGATCCATCCCGGATTGCCGTGGTTCTTCTGATATTGGGTGTGTTGCTTCTGGCCCGCATGGTGACCCAATCGGGCTTTTCATTATTCGTGCTGGGCCGTTTCGAGGTTGAAAACTGGGTGGTCGGGGCCTGTTACGGGTTGCTTGCACTTGGCTTTGTTACCGCGGCATCGTTTTGGGCACGCTATTTCGAAGCCCGCAGCCCCCGGGACATATTGAAACGCATGTGCCTGGTGATTGGTGGATGCGTCATCGTGACCCTGATTGCCGGGGCGACCGGGTCGATTTTCGTGTTTGCCGGAATGTATTTCGTCTGGGGCGGTTTGTTGGGTGCAACGACCCCGGTTCTGACGGCGCTGATATCGCGTATTGCCCCGGATCAGCAACAGGGGCGTGTTCTGGGACTGGCACAAAGTACGGCACAGATGTCAGCGATTTGCGGCATTGCGCTTGGTGGCTGGTTCGCGCAGGTCGCGGGACTTTCAAACATCTATTTCCTTGTCGGCCTTGTCTATCTGGTCGGGTTGTTTGCATGCGCGTTTGGGTATGTGCGCATGCGCCCGCGGACACGGCCTGTTCAACATTCAGGAGACTGAAATGAAGCTGAAAATGACGGTTCAGTGGTTCATTGCGATGATTGCAGCCATGAGCCTGTATCATTCGGCGATGGCCGAAACCATCACCGTAACCGATATTGCCGGGCGTCAGGTTGACGTTACCGTACCGGTCAAACGCGCTGTTTTGGGCGAAGGACGTCAACTTTATATCATTGCCGCCCTGGACCGTGAAAACCCGGCCGAACATATTGTTGGCTGGCGCAAGGATTTGATCGAAGCCGATCCGGCAACCTATCAGGCCTATCTGGAAAAGTTTCCGGCATTTGGCAAAATTCCGGCCTTTGAAGGATTGGAACAAAGCCTGATTGATATTGAAACCACCATCGCCCAGAAGCCCGATATCGTCTTCCTTAATCTTGAAACCAAGCGCGCGGTCGAAGAAGCGGCCTATATCGAAAAACTTGGCGGATTGAATATCCCGGTGGTTTATGTCGATTTCCGCAATGATCCGGAAACCAATACCGAACCGTCGATCCGCCTGTTTGGTAAGCTGTTTGGCAAGGAAGATCGTGCCGAAGAATTTATCGATTTTCGCGCAGCTGAGATTGCCAAGATCACAGACCGGCTGGCAGCGGAAAACCCGCAACGCCCGAAAGTTTTCATCGACCGTGCTGCCGGGTTCTATGAGGATTGCTGCCACTCATTTGGTAACAGCAATTTCGGCGCGATGGTCGAGTTTGCCGGTGGCAATAACATCGCCAAGGACCTGATCCCCGGAACATTCGGTCAGATCAACGCCGAACAGGTGATTGTTTCAAGCCCGGATCATATCATCATCACCAGTGCAATGTGGGATGCCTACGTACCGGGTGGGCGATGGGTCCCGGTCGGGCCGGGTGCGGATCGCGATGAAATTCGCCAGAAACTGAAATTCTATCCGACACGGCCGGCCTATCTTGGCATTGCGGCACAGAAAACCGGGGCGTTTCATGCCGTCTGGCATCAGTTTTATAACAGCCCCTATCAGTTCGTTGCCATTCAGCAGATGGCAAAATGGTTCCATCCGGACATGTTTGCCGATGTCGATCCGGATGAAACATTCCGAACCCTGCACGATCGCTTTTTGCCAATCGACTATCAGCCGGGATATTTCGGGTCGCTTTCGGAATAACGGATCGCGTGAAACTGTGACCGCGTTTCGCGGACAGTCGTGATGATAATCGGGGACGGGAACCGCAAAGCGGTTTCCGTCCCCTTGTTTTTGCAAGGCAGGGTGTGACGCCAAGCCGGCCGGTGAAATTGATCGCAACCGGTTGGGGAGACGGCCAAATATCGCATTTTCTGCCAAAAGATTCGGTCAATGGTGGATCGGTTGCAATCTTCTGGCAAAGGGCGTGATCATGGTTGTTTGCGATTGCCAAGGCAGAAATATCTCGCGAAGATGTGGCATTGATCCCGGAGCAGACTAGATGTGGGATATCCGATCGAGTTGCTCCCAATAAAGAATTCCGGAGGCACTAAAATGATATCGCTTAAAGACCCGTCACTTTTCACCCAGCAGGCCTATGTCGGCGGGGAATGGGTCGATGCCCCAGACGGGAAAACCGAACAGGTCACCAACCCGGCCACCGGTGAAGTGCTTGGCACTGTGCCGGTCCTTGGCCGCGATGCGGTTGCCCATGCGGTCAATGTTGCCGAAAAGGCCCAGAAGCTTTGGAAAAAGCGCACGGCGAAGGAACGTTCGGCCATTCTGATGAAATGGTACGACCTGATGATGGAAAATCAGGATGATCTTGGTGCCATCATGACCGCCGAACAGGGCAAGCCGCTTGCCGAGGCCAAAGGCGAAATCGCCTATGCGTCAAGCTTCCTGCAATGGTTCGCCGAAGAAGGCAAACGTATTTACGGTGACGTGATCCCGACCTTTGCCGAAGGCCGCCGTGTGATGGTTCTGAAAGAGCCGGTCGGTGTTTGTGCCGCGATCACGCCGTGGAACTTCCCGACGGCAATGATCACGCGCAAGGCGGGCCCGGCACTGGCCGTTGGCTGTGCGATGGTGGTCAAACCGGCAATGGAAACGCCCTATTCCGCACTGGCCATGGCGATCCTGGCCGAACGTGCCGGCCTTCCCAAAGGGCTGCTGTCGATTGTTACCGGTGAAGCGGTCGAAATCGGTGCGGAAATGACCGAAAACCCGAAAGTCCGCAAACTGACCTTTACCGGATCGACCCCGGTCGGGCGTTTGCTGATGCGTCAATGTGCCGATACGGTCAAGAAAATCAGCCTTGAACTTGGCGGCAATGCGCCATTCATCGTCTGTGAAGATGCCGATATCGATGCCGCGGTCGAAGGTGCGATTGCATCGAAATACCGCAATGCCGGTCAGACCTGTGTCTGTGCGAACCGTCTGTTTGTCCATGATGCGGTCTATGACGAATTTGCCGAAAAATATGCCGCCAAAGTCGCCGAAATGCCGGTCGGTAACGGTTTTGAGGACGGCGTGGTCATTGGTCCGCTGATCAATGAAAAGGCGGTGGCAAAGGTTGAAAACCAGGTTGCCGATGCTGTGTCCAAAGGTGGCCGCATCTTGACCGGTGGCAAGCGCCATGAACTTGGCGGGTCGTTCTTCCAGCCGACGGTGATTGCCGATGCCAATCGTGACATGACGGTCTTCCGCGAGGAAACCTTTGGCCCGATGGCACCCCTGATCCGTTTCCACAGCGATGACGAAGTTCTGGAAATGGCCAATGATTCCGAATTTGGTCTGGCGTCATATTTCTATTCGCGTGACATTTCGCGCATCTGGAAGCTGGCCGAAGGACTTGAAAGCGGTCTGGTCGGTGTGAATGTCGGCGTCATGGCGACCGAGGTCGCACCGTTTGGCGGTTTCAAACAGTCCGGTGTTGGCCGCGAGGGTTCGAAATACGGCGTCGAGGATTATCTCGAAGTCAAATATGTCTGCATTGGCGGGATCGACGACTGATCCCGGACAGAGCACGCAAGCAAAAGGGCGCTGCAAATCGCAGCGCCCTTTTCGTTTGTGATTTTGCTGGTCTGTCGCCCGGGATGATCAGGCCGAAAACAGATCTTTTCGTGCGCCCGATGTCTGGGGATCGTCTTCTTCGCCGGTGATGGATTGTGACGATCCGGCCGGCAGTTCCGATTGCAGTTCGGTAAAGACATCAAACATGCGCGGGTTGAAGGCGATCTGTGCCTGCATCCGGTCACGGCGTTCGCTTTCGGATTCCTTGCCGTCATTTTTACCGAGTTCCGCATTGGCAAGTGTATTGCCATTAAGCTGCTGTTCGATGGCATCAGCGATGGTTTTTTCGACCGCCTGACGATCTTCGGCATCCATTTTGGCCAGTGCTTCTTCGTCCAGCCCCATGCTTTTAAGGATTTTGGCGCGCAATTCTTCGATTTTGCGTTCCTCGATTTCCTTTACATAGGTGGTAAAGCCGTGTTCGCGGATATAGGCCAGCTCGGTATTTTCTTCCTTGTCGTCATCAGGAAGCGGCTGACTGTTCGAGGCAATCGTCATACCCTGCGAAGCCGCACTTTTGGCGCTATAGGCGGTTTTGGTGACGCTTAGCAATGTGTCATACAATCCCATAAGAGCCCTCCATGGGAAAAAGATGCCGGTTGGAATTCATTCTTGCCGGATTTGTTGCAATTCGCGTGCCGCGCGAAAACCGGTCATTTTTGCCACATGCAACGTGTGATAGGCTCTCACCCAACAGGGCTATGCCAGAAAATCGGTGAAAAATTTTCGAAAACGAATTGTTTTTTGGTGCGATTTTTTTCTAAATAGAGCGATAAAGCCAACCGCCCGATCGCAAAGACGGGCAGAACGCATGGCATCATGCAGGGTCAGAGGGCAGGGAAACTGCCGGCTCGGGAGGAAAACACAAATGACCGATACGCGTTACATCCTTGCCATTGATCAGGGAACGACAAGTTCACGTGCGATTGTTTTTGATGAAAACGGCCGATCCGTTTCCGTCGCACAACAGGAATTCCCCCAACATTTCCCCAATAGCGGCTGGGTCGAACATGACCCCGAAGATTTGTGGAACACGGTTGTTGCCGTCTGCAAAGAGGCATTGGCACGCGTTGATATCAAACAGGTCGCAGCGATTGGCATCACCAACCAGCGTGAAACCACCGTTGTCTGGGACCGCAAAACGGGCAAGGCGATTTACAATGCCATTGTCTGGCAGGACCGCCGCACCGCGTCGCTGTGTCATGATTTGAAAAAACGTGATCCGGGGCTTGAGGATGCGGTCAATGCACGTTCGGGTCTTTTGATCGATCCGTATTTTTCGGCCACCAAGGTTGCCTGGATCCTTGACCATGTATCAGGCGCGCGGGCACGGGCCGAGCAGGGTGATCTTGCGTTCGGCACGGTCGACAGTTTCCTTTTGTGGCGTTTGACCGGTGGTAAATCCCATGCGACCGATGCCACCAATGCCGCACGCACCAACCTGTTTAACATTCGCGAAAACGCCTGGGACGATACGCTTTGCCAAATCTTCCGGGTGCCGCAAACCATGCTGCCCGAAGTCAAGGATTGTGCGGCCGACTTTGGCGCAACCGATCCCGATCTGTTCGGGGCCGAAATCCCGGTTCTGGGCATGGCGGGCGATCAGCAGGCGGCGGCCTTTGGCCAATGCTGCTTTGAGCCGGGCGATATCAAAAGCACCTATGGCACCGGTTGCTTTGTGATCCTCAATACCGGGGAGGAGGCCGTAACATCCCGGCACCGTCTTTTGACCACGGTCGGGTATCGCATCAATGGCAAGACAAGCTATGCCATCGAAGGGGCGATCTTTGTCGCCGGGGCGGCAGTGCAATGGTTGCGCGATGGTCTTGGCATCATCAAATCGGCGGCCGAAACCGAAGGATTGGCAAAGTCCCTTGATGACAATCACGGGGTTTATCTTGTCCCGGCCTTTACCGGACTTGGCGCACCCTATTGGGACCCGGATGCGCGCGGGGCGATTTTTGGTCTGACACGTGATACCGGCCCGCGTGAATTTGTCCGTGCCGCGCTTGAAAGTGTTTGTTACCAGACATTTGACCTGTTCGAAGCCATGGCGGCAGATGGTGTGTCGCCCAAGGCGGTGCGTGTTGATGGCGGCATGGTTGCCAATGACTGGCTGTGTCAGATGCTGTCGGACGTTTTGGGCATTTCGGTCGAACGGCCCGAAGTCACCGAAACCACGGCCCTTGGTGCGGCCTATCTTGCCGGTCTTCAGGCCGGGATTTACCGCGATCTAGATCATATTTCGGCCAATTGGCATCTGGATGCCAGTTTCGAGCCGAAGATCGAAACATCGCGCCGCGATGGTCTTTTGGCAGGGTGGAAGGATGCGGTTCGTCGGGTTCAAACCGATCCCGAGGCCTGACGCGCATAGCTGCATTGTCCGGCATTCGTGCCGTAACGCTGGTAAGCATTTAAATTGCTTTGTACTATTTCAGGACGGTATCGCTGATGCCGTCCTTTCTTTTTGCGCGATTTATGGAATTTGGGGTCTGTTATCGCGCCTTGTTTACAGGGATGCCGGGGGGAATATGCTTGATCTGATCGTTGGAAAAGTTGGTCCTGTCTTTTTGACGATCATGTGCGGCTTTGTGCTGACCCATATCAAGATCATCTCCCGTCAGGGTATTCCGTTCCTTGCCAAAATAGCGATGAATGCCTTTATCCCGGCCATGCTGTTCCAGACTTTGTCGCAATCCGACATCAGTGCGCATTTCGATTTGCGCCTTTGGGGCAGCTATTATTCCGGTGTGTTTTTGAACTTTGCGGTGGTGTTTGTCATTGCGCGATTGTGGCTTAAGGCCAGAACCGATGAATCCGCTGTGACCGCGATGGGCGGGGTATTTTCCAATATCGTTCTTCTGGGCATTCCGCTGGTGCAGGCCGTTTACGGCGAAGAAGGTCTGGTGCCGGTTCTGATCATTTTGTCGATCCATCCGCTCAGTCTTCTGGGGATGACGATCATGATCGTCGAAGGATCGCGCAGTGGCGGTGACGGGCACTGGTTGCCGAAAGTCCTGCGCAGCGTTTTGCGGGTTTTGAAAAACCCGATCATCATCGCGATTATTCTGGGTGTGCTGGCATCCCTGCTTAAGATCAGGATGCCCGAAATGATCGACGGCACCTTTGAGCGGTTCCGCACAGCCGGACCGACCATTGCGCTTTTGCTGGTCGGTGCGGGGCTTTACGGGCAGTCGGTGCGCGGCAATCTGAGTGCCAGCTTGCTCTGTACGGTGGCCAAGATGTTTGTTCAGCCGCTTCTGGTCTTTTCGGTCGGGCATTTCATCTTTGATCTGCCGCCCTTGCAACTGACCATTCTGACTCTGGTGGCCGCGCTGCCATCCGGGGCGAATGTGGCGATCATTGCCGGCAGTTATAATGTCTGTATCGACCGGTCAGCCACGACCATTCTGATTACCACCGTGATCAGCATGATCACCTTGCCGTTGATTGTACTTTATGCAGGCGCCTTCTGATCAATAACCGGCGGCATTGATCACGAGTGCCATCAGCTTGATTTCATCTTCAAGGCTTGGCATCAGCTGATCCTGCCCACCGGATGCGATGGCATCGACAAAGGTTTCAACAGCCGATCTTTGGCCTTTGTCCTGACTGAAATATGTGCGCATCACGGTGCGTCCATTGATCGAAAGTTTGCGCCAGTCGGTCAGTTGCGCATCAAATCCCGGTGCATCGATCTGAAGGATTTCCTTGGGTTCGCGACGTGTGCTGTGCTGATAGCTGATGTCACCTTGTGATCCGTCCTCGAACCGGATTGTCCAGATGCTGTCACCGGTGCTGCGATCAAGCCACTGGCAACGGATATCGCTGATTTCGGTCCGGTTCAGACTGGCGATCAGGTCAATGAAATGGGTGATCTCGCCAATTGTGCGCCCGCCCTGTTCCGGATTGTTCAGCCAGTGCCGATCGGCAAGCGGGGTGACGCGCACCCGGTAACGGAAATGCTTTGGCCCGTCGGGCAGGGCGTCTTTCAGTTTTGCGGTCATGGCAGCATAACGGCGATTATGCCCGACCATAAAGATCGCATCAGGCGCCATTACCGACTGGCAATTCTGCAAAAGGGCAAGCCCGTCGCGGGTTATGGCAATCGGTTTTTCAAGCCAGACATGTTTTCCGGATTTCAGTGCGTCGGCGGCAAGGGCTGCGTGGCTGTCATGGCGGGTGGCGATCATGACGCTGTTGATCGCGGGGTTTTCGAAAATCTCGTTGGCAGATGTCAGCGCACGGGCATTGGCGAACTTGCGGGCAACCGCCATCGCAGAAAGCCCGTCACGGGAACAGCATGCGACAATATCGGCATTGCCGCAGTTTTTCAGATACGGGACCAACTGACTGCCAAGGTAATTTCCGGTGCCGATCAGGCCAAGGGTCACGGGGCTTGCTTTGCGAATTGGTGGTTGTTGCTTGGAAGGTTGACGGAGCTTTGGGATCGAGCGCACCCGGGGATCGGTTGGCGGGGTTTGCTCGGTCGGTTGCGATGCGATGTCATAACTTACCAGTGTCGCCAGTTGATCCTGCGAAGGACCTTTTGCGAAATGATCGGCGATATCGGCAAAGGCGATCTTGCTTGTGATCAGGGGGGATGGATCAAGTTTGCCATCCGCCATCAAATCAAGGGCGGCCTGGATATTGCGTTTGATTGTCCAGCGCACATAGCCCAGCGGATAGTCATGGCCCAGTTCTTCATAAGCGGGGTCATAGCGGCCCGGCCCGTATGAGCGGACCTGATGAATGCAGATTTCCTTGTCATAAAGGGTTTTGCGATGGGCACTGATATTGACATCGCCAACGCAAATGATTGTGCCGCGATCCCGGCACATGCGTGCTGCCTGATCGATCAATGCATGCATGCCGCGCGCGGCAGCACAGATATAAACAGCATCAAAACTGTTGTCGGGTGCGTGGCGGCAATGATCGACCCCGCCATGGGCACCGTTTTCCTGTGCAAATTGCCGGCGCAACGGATTTGGTTCGATGATGGTGGTGCGCGCGCCGCTTGCAAAAGCAACTGGCCGATCAGCCCCGCACCGATAATCGCGATCTTGTCGCCAATGGTTGTTTGCCCCTGTCGCAAGCCATGCAGTGCAAGAGCATAAAGGGTGGCAAAGGCCGCCTTGTCGTCCGGGACGCTATCGGGAACCGGGCAGGCCATATTGACCGGAACACGGTTCCATTGGGCATGGTTGGCATGGCCCATTCCGGCAATCGCCACCCGCTGGCCAAGATAAAAGCCGTCAGCCTTGGCGCCAATGCGTTCTATCCGCCCGATTGCCGAATATCCCAATGGCATCGGACGGCCAAGCTGATTGGTGACGCGCGAAGCGGTGGCCTTTGCACCGCTGGTTGCCATTGATTTCAACGTCAGTGCAACAAGATCGGGGCGTTGCCATGCCTTTTGCCACAGCGGTGCTGTTGCCTGACGCACCTGGGTGAATTCCGTGCCCGGGCTGATGACGCTAAAGCATGTTTGAACAAGGATGTCATGGTCACCCGGGATTGGAACCGGGCAGTCGGCAAGGACGACTTTGCGCTCGCCAGGAAATCGCAACAGGGCTTTCATCTCTGCCATGATCATCCTTTTTCGATAACAGGTTGAATATCGTTGGGAAGATTAAACCACATGCGGGCCGGGTTGGTCGATCCGTGATTGACGCGGGCACGGTGCGGGTTTAGCAAGATGGCAGACTTCAATTTGGAACCGCTTATCATGCAACAATCTGTCCCGGCGCGGCATTGGCGCGACACTGTGCTTGGCCTTGCCGCTATCCTGTTTGGTCTTTCTGCACCGCTGTTTTTCTTTGGGCGGACGGCCTTGGGGATCGGACTTGGACTGTCGCTGATTGCGGCACTTGCATCTGCTGATCATGGTGAAGCCTGGCGCAAAATGCGTGCCGATATTGCGACGCCTATTGGCTTGCTTGTCTGCGCGGCACTGGCGGCCTTTTTCGTGTCTGCTGCTTGTTCAATCATGCCGGGAAAATCGCTTGAAACCTGGACAGGGCGTTTCGCAATGATGGCGGGTATCTGGTATCTGATGCGCCTGATCGAACCAAAAGCACGGCTTGCGTGGGATGCATGTATATATGGTGCGGTTGCAGTTGTCGGTTACTGCATGTTTTCCATTCTTGTGTATCCGGAATTATTGTCGCTCAAAGCGCTGCGTGAACCGGAATTTGCATTTGACATCACCCGTCGCCTTAAACCGCTTGGCAGTTTCCTGATTTTCGGGGCGATGATGCTGGTTATTGATGCCGTCGACCATAAGGGATTGCGTCGATATGTTTCGGTGCTGGCGGCAATCTGCATTCTTCCGATCCTTGAGGTGTCGCATGGTCGTGCCAATGTGGCAGCGATGATGGCTGCGGCCTGTGCGGTTGGTTTTTGTGCGGTGCTTCTGATCAAGTCCCGCGTCCTTAAAATCGGTGTGTTGGTCGGAGTGGCCGGTATTTGCGTCATTGCCCTGACATGGTTGAGCGGGGTGACAAGCAATTCAAGCAGCCTGATGGGCTTTGACACCTATCTGCCGACCTGGCTTGTTGATATTCACCGCCAGATGATCTGGAAATTTGCCTTTAGCCACGTCTTTGATCATCCCCTGATCGGCTATGGGATCAATGCATCGCCCTGGGTTCCCGGTGCCGATGAAATGGCGGGAACATCCAGTCAATCTGTGTTGCCCGGACATCCCCATAGCTGGTTCATGGAAATCTGGCTTGAAGTCGGGCTGGTGGGGCTTGCTGTCGTTGTGCCGCTGGTGCTGTTAATTGCAAAGACCGCGATCACGGATGTGTATTGCAACGGGCTAAGGGCGGCGGCTTTGCCGCTCATGATGCTGGCCGCATACTGGTTTGCCGGACTGTTCAATTACTCGTTCTGGACGTCATGGTGGTTCGGGGTCTTCCTGTTGTCATTGTCGTTGGCGCTGTTGCGCCGTGAAGCGCTACTTGCGACAAGAAAACCCAAATCCCGCCGCAAAACCATGATTGTCTGTGCTGAAGACTGGTCTTTCGTCTCGCACCGGATCGGATTGGGGCGGGCGGCATTGGTGCGTGGTGACGAGGTTGTCGTTGCGTGCAATACCGGGGCTGCGACCGAGGCCCTGCGTGCCGAAGGTTTCCGCGTGATCAATATTCCGATTGCGCGTGGCGGGCTAAGCCCGCTCAAGTCGCTTAAAACCGTTAAGGCATTGGCTTGTCTGATCCGTCGCGAAAACCCGGACGTGATCGTCAATGTTGCCATTCAATGTGTTGTTCTGTCGGTATGCGCCGGCATGCTGGTTGGTGCAAGGCGGTCGGTCAATATGGTAACCGGGCTTGGCTTTCTGTTCGTTTCGGGTGGGGCCAAGGCAACGGTTGTTCGTGCCATCGTCTCGATGATTTTGCGGGTTTATGCCCGCTTTGGTTCTGTTCATATAATCGTGCAAAATCAGGATGATCTTGCCCTGATGAAGGGGCTCGGTTTTAAGGAAAACCGTGTCAGTCTGGTGCGGGGATCTGGTGTTGATATTTCGGCATATGCCCCGGCTGATAAGGCGCCCGGTAATCCCAAAACGGCGATTTTTGTGGCCCGCATGTTGTGGTCAAAGGGGCTTGCAGAACTGATAGAAGCGGCCCGCATGCTTAAATCCCGCGGTCGTGATTACCGTATTCTTCTGGTTGGCGATGTTGATCCGGCCAATCCCGACAGTGCGAATGAGGCTGATCTTGTCACTTGGCAAAAAGATGGCCTTGTTGAATGGCTTGGTAAACGAAGCGATGTTGCGTCGCTTCTGCGCGATGCGGATCTTGCTGTTCTGCCGTCCTGGCGCGAAGGATTGCCAAAGGCATTGCTCGAAGCCGCAGCTTGCGGGCTTGCGATGGTTGCAACCGATGTGCCCGGGTGTCGCGAAATTGTCCGCGATCAGGAAAACGGAATTCTGGTACCGCTACGAGATGCAAACGCATTGGCCAATGCCATCGAAACGCTGATGGAAGATGACGCAAAACGCGCAGAATTTGGCAAGGCCGCCAGAAAGCTGGTGGAGAATGAGCTGTGCGATGGCGTGATCATTGCCAAAACACTTGCTGTCGTGACCGGCGAAACGATGCCGCCGCGGGTTCAAAAATTGCCATTCTTTGCCTGATATTATTCAGACATCACCACCATCCAAAGGGCCCGGTTTCGGGCCCTTTTCTTTTTGCGGAAGAATCTCGTTGCGCCTGTGTTTTTAATTTTGTATACAATATACATGAATTGCATTTGATCCCATGATCAAACCGTTTGAACATTCATGGCGGGGTAGGTGAATTATCCCGACATATCAGGAGGTTACTTTCCCATGCAGGTAAACTGGACTGGCGTTTTCCCCGCCGTTGCAACCCAGATGAACGAAGATGGCTCTATCGATTTTGATATGACCGCAGAACAGATCGAAGCCCTGATCGAGGCAGGCGTTGACGGTCTGGTGATGCTGGGGTCGGTTGGTGAAAACACTGCCCTTGATCCCGAAGAAAAAGTCGCCGTTCTGAAGCTTGCTGTGGAAGTCACCAAGGGCCGCATTCCGGTTCTTTCCGGTGTTGCCGAAAGCTCCACCCGGGCGGCGATCCGCTATGTCCAGGAATGCGAAAAAATCGGTGCCGATGGCCTGATGTTGCTGCCGGGCATGGTTTACACCGCCGATCCGCGCGAAAATATCGAACATTTCCGCACGGTTGCCAATGCAACCAAGCTGCCGATCATGATTTATAACAATCCGGGTGCCTATCGCATCGACATCAAGCCCGAAGAATTCAATCAGCTTGCCGATGTCAAAAACCTGGTCGCGATCAAGGAAAGCTCGGGCGACCCGCGTCGTATCACCGACATCTATAATGCCTGTGGTGATCGCTTCGTTCTGTTCTGTGGCATGGATGACCTTGTCATGGAAACCCAGGTCCTTGGTGCGGTTGGCTGGATTTCCGGTTTCACCGATGCCTTCCCGAAAGAATCGGTCGCACTGTGGAAGCTGCTGTCTGAGGGAAAATACAAGGAAGCTCTTGAAATCTATCGCTGGTTCACCCCGGTTCTGCACATGGATGTTCATGCCAAACTGGTGCAATACATCAAGCTGGCACAGGAAATGACCGGCGTTGGCAAACCGCATGTGCGTGCTCCGCGTCTGCCGCTGGTGGGGGAAGAGCTCGAAACCATCAAGGCAACCATTCAAAAAGCCATCGACACGCGCCCGTCGCTCTAAGGGCTTCGTTCCGGGTCCTTTGTAACGACCGCAATCACACCTCTCGCACCCGAAAACCGTGATTGCATTCAGGGTCGGTTTGATGAAACAGTAAGCTCCCCCGTGGCTATTCATGGGGGAGTTTCCTGCCATCTGGCGACCATTTCACGACAAGAAACCAAACGCGCACCACATCAGGCGAGGCCCCGAAATGACCAATACCAAACCCGATACCAACACTCCGGCAAGTGATGGCAAAAAGGCCGTCGTCATTGGTGCTGGCATTGTCGGGGTGAATGTCGGTCTGGCTCTTTTGAAAAAGGGCAATGACGTTACCATTCTTGATCGCGGGGAGCCGGGCAGGGGGACTTCCTTTGGCAATGCCGGCGGGATTGCGGTTTCCGAATGCGCACCGATTGCGATGCCCGGAACGCTGCTGAATGTGCCGGGCTGGTTGATGGATCCCTATGGTCCGCTTTCAATCCGTTGGAGTTACTTGCCCAAAATGATGCCCTGGCTTTTGCGCTTCATTGCTGCAAGCTCCAAAAGCCGGGTTGAACAGATCAGTACCGAACTGGCCGCGATCCTTAATCGCGTCTGGGAAGATTACGAGCCGGTAATTGCCGAGGCTGGCCTAAATGACGCAGTCTTTAAAAAGGAAGGCGCGCTTGGTGTCTATCGCTCGGAAAAGACCCGGCGTGACGCTGAATACGGCATTGATTTGCGCCGGCGCAAGGGCATTAAAATCCGCGATATCACACGTGACGAGATCATGGATCTTGAACCTGATCTGGCACCGATCTTCCCGTGTGGCGTGATCGAAGAAGACTGGGGCCGTGTGCTTGATCCCTTCAAGATCGTGACCGGTCTGTATAAGCATTTCATCGAGCGCGGCGGAAAATTCCAGACCGCAGATGTCACAGATTTCGTCTATCGCGACGGGCAGCCACGTGCGGCCATGACCACATCTGGCGACCAAATTACCTTTGATACGCTGGTGGTTGCCTGCGGTGCGTGGTCGAAAACGCTGGCCAAACGTCTGGGCTCGCCCGTGCCGCTTGACACAGAACGTGGCTATAACACCACCGTTCCCTATCATGATGTCAAACTGTCACGCACCATCATCAGTGCCGATGACAGCATCATTCTGACACCGATGGAAATGGGCATTCGCGTTGGTGGTGCGGTCGAACTTGGCGGGCTGATTGCCCCGCCCAACTATGACCGTGCCAAGGCCCTGTTTGCCAAGGGCAAGGAAGTCCTGCCGAAACTCAATGCTGAAGGCGGCACCGAATGGATGGGCTTCCGGCCCTCTATGCCGGATTCAAAACCGGTCATTTCCAAAAGCGCGAAACACCGCAATGTCTTCTTCTCGTTCGGTCATGGCCATCTTGGCCTGACCATGGGGGCGACCACCGGTCGTTTGATTTCCGATCTTGTCACCGGATCGCAAACGCCGATCGACATGACGCCCTATCGTATCAATCGCTTCTGAGTGCAGGCCCCATAATGGCGAAAAACAGCTTCTTTTGCATAGACGGTCATACCTGTGGCAATCCGGTTCGTCTGGTTGCAGGCGGTGGACCAAAACTTGAAGGTGCCAACATGCTCGAAAAGCGTGCGCACTTTCTGGCTGAATATGACTGGATCCGCACCGGCCTGATGTTCGAGCCGCGCGGTCATGACATCATGTCGGGCTCGATCCTCTATGATCCGACTTCTGATGATTATGATGTTGCGGTGCTGTTTATCGAAACATCGGGATGTCTTCCGATGTGCGGTCACGGCACCATCGGGACTGTGACCATGGCGATCGAGGAAGGTCTGGTCAAACCGAAAACCCCGGGTCGTCTGCGTCTTGAAACCCCGGCCGGTCTGGTGATCGCCGAATATAAGCAGGTCGGCGATTACGTTGAATCGGTCAAACTGACCAACGTGCCATCCTTCCTTTATAAAACCGATATCGAGGTCGATTGCCCTGATCTTGGTCCGATCAAGGTCGATGTTGCCTATGGCGGCAATTTCTATGCGATTGTCGAACCCCAGGAAAACTTCCGCGATATGGCCGATTTCACCGTGGGGGATCTGCAACGTATCAGCCCGGAATTGCGCCGGCGCCTGAATGCGGAAAACACCTTCGTTCATCCGCTCCATCCCGATATCAAGGGACTTTCCCATATTCAGTGGACCGGCAAACCGACCCAGCCTGAAAGCACCCATCGCAATGCGGTGTTTTATGGCGACAAGGGTATTGACCGTTCACCTTGCGGCACCGGCTCCTCGGCCCGTCTGGCGCAATTGGTCGCCAAGGGGCAGTGGGATCCGGCCGACGAGCTGGTACATGAAAGCATCATCGGCTCACAATTCCGGGTTTCCGTGGTCGAGAAAACCAAAGTCGGGGAATTTGATGCAGTGGTGCCGGGCATCGAAGGCTGGGCGCGCAAGCACGGCTATAACACCATCTTTATTGATGACCGCGATCCCTATGCGCATGGTTTCATTGTGAAATAATCGGATTGCGATGGCGTTTGCGACAAAGGGGGCTTTATGCCCCCTTTGTTGTATTTCGCCCGATCATGGGAAATTATACAGTATGCAATTGTATTGCGACTTGCATGGGCCAGCGTTATGACTATTACCAGACGGGCTCGTCCCGTCTGGGCGGCACATCGACCCGCACGCCATGATTTCGGGTAACAGATTATAAAGAGCTGAAATGACCGCATCACCGCGATTTACCCGCCGTACCATCACCGATCAGGTGACCGAAGACCTTCGGGCACGTATCCTTTCGGGCGATTTCCCCGCAGGCTTCCAGTTGCGACAGGATGCCATTGCCGGTGAATATAACGTATCGCGTATTCCGGTCCGCGAAGCTTTGCAGCGTCTTGATGCCGAAGGGTTGGTAACGTTTCAGCCGCACAAGGGTGCAATTGTTTCCCAGCTTTCGCTTGATGAAATCGAAGAATTGTTCGAAGTCCGCAAGCTCCTTGAATGCGAATTGCTTCGTCATGCGGTGCCGCGCCTGACCCCGGCCGATCTTAAATCGGTCGAAGACATCCTGCTGGTCTATGATGAAGCCTTCCGGTCGGGGGATGTCGCCAAATGGGGCGAGCTTAACCGTGAATTCCATGACCGGCTTTACCGGGCATCGAACCGTCCCAAGACGCTCGAAATCATTCGCATGATCGGCAACAACACCGTGCGCTTCACCCAGGCGCAGCTTGCCTTGTCCGGTGCAACTGATCGGGCCGAACGCGAACATCATCAGATATTCGAAGCCTGCAAGGCCGGCAATACCGACGAAGCGGTCGAATTGCTAGCAGACCACATTCAAAGTTCGGCCGACAGCCTGATGGAATGCCTGCGCAAGGCCCGTGAATAGGCGATCATCGCACAGATATCGCAAAGATATCGCAAAGATACAGTCCGATAACTAAAAAGGGATGCCGCATCTGGCATCCCTTTTTTGCTGTGATCGGCTCTGCGGCCTAGATGGGCTAAGGGACCTAGCGGACAATAAAACCGCGCCCGACATCATCACCATCCTCGTACCAGAAACTGGCCTTGCCGCTGTAATGGGCCTGTCCGCGCGCCGATGCGATAATCGCGGCATGCGGGCCACACGTGGTGACATCCCCGACAGACCCCTCAAAATCTGATCCGATCACACTTTCAAACTGGCGGGTTTGACCGGGTTTGATCAGGCCCTTGGCATGCTGGATGGCAAGACGCGCACTGACACCTGATCCGGTCGGGCTGCGATCGACCTGATTTTTGGCAAATACACGTATATTACGTGTTGGTTGGGGGCTGAACGCGTCGCGCCCGTCGGTCAGGATCGCGCCATACAGAAATGCCAGATCATCATGATCGGGATGGGAAAGCGTGATGCTGTTATTCACCGCCTGACAAATCTGTTCTGAAAGGGCGGTCAGACGGCCGACATTGTCAGGCGTAATCGTCATGTCAAACTGTCCGGCATCAAGGATCGCATAAAACGCGCCGCCATATCCGATATCGGTTTTAAAGGCCCTGCCATCGGGCAGGCAAAGCGCAAGATCGCTGGCAAACATGAAGGATGGTACG
>NZ_CP138926.1:2425000-3432500 GCF_047125595.1 Thalassospira sp. MIT121401 | reverse complement strand
CAGGTATTCCAGTCGAAGTGCGTTTTTGCGTCTTTGCTCTTCTCGGTGATATAGAATTATTCTGGCTTCTTTGAACTCTCCTGCGGTTTGGAGCGTTCGAGCAAGTTGGCTATATGGTTGAGGTTTGAAGCCATCAAATTGCCGCGAAAGCCAAGCTAGCCTGAATTTGGATGAGATGGGGGCGGCCCAAGATAGACTCTGATAGCTAAACCCATTTAAGTCCACTTGTGACTCTGTCGGCCAGCTTAGTTCTTTATCAGCCAATGATCGTACGCTAGCCCCGTGTAGACCTATAGCCCCATCAATTTTGGCCGGAAACCATTTCAAGGTGTTTTTGACAACTAAGTTTTCCGCGACAAAAGCCGGTGCGTCGGGGTTTACGACAATACTCTCGGCGAACTCCAAATCTAGTCCAACTGTAACGTTGGATAAGTCTAATACTCCGTTGAAAGATGAGCTGCGAATCAAGGCTTCTTGTTTTATGACCCCGCTTTGCATCGAAAACGCGGGTGTCTGTTGAGCTTCAAATTCTGAGTTTTCGATCATTAGCTGGCCAGCGACTTCAACAGCACGTAGAGAGGCTTCTCCAAGAATAATGGTGTTATCGGAGAAATGGAGCAGTCCCGCTATTTGTGAGCGGTCTAGCGACAGCGTTCGTGAAGTTAGCTCAGCATTCTTTAATTGAAGATGGACAGAGCGAAAGGTGAGGCAGTCCCCTATTTTGACTCCCAGCATTGACAAGTGACCGATGCAATAGGTGTGGGAAGTGAAATTCAGACTGTTTGAAATAATTGAGTTGTTTAGTGATATAGATGGGTCAGAGTTATTTGGTGAGTTTTCTGTAAATGAAGAGTTTCCAACTTCAATTTGGTTTACGTTCATTGACTCAAGTAGACATGCTCCTTCTATGGTAGCCGAGTTTAACAGGAAATATCCTTTGCAACGTAATTGATTGCATACCAATGCGGGGCCGTTCTTGCACGTTATCTTAGATTGTTCAAGGTCTAGGAATCCTACATCAGCCCCGATCAACCTTACTTGACCAGAAGCCGAGAAATTACTGTTGAAAGTAGCACCGCCGCCGACAGATAAGCCGTCTCCATTGAAGGATACTTCGTAGCCATCAACCTTGTGCGTTCCAAGTTGAGCTGAGTCTAAATTTATTGAGTGGGATATTTGTGTCCACTTGCAGCTGATCCCACATGCAAATTTCGAGTTTCTTAGTATTAGTGCACCTGAAATTTCCGTTTCATCAAGGGAAAGTTTGTTAATATGGCAGTGTTGCAGGCATACTGTAGATATTTGGCTGTGAGTTATCTTTATTTCACTGTTTATCGTGCATCCCGTTATAATTATTGGCGGAGTGAATTTCTGAAAGTGTAGTTCTATTTTTCCGTCTATATAGGTATTGTAAATTTGTATTTTTTCGATGTAATCGTTCTTCGCACTTAGGACGTGAGATAAAAAGTTCCCCCGGATGTGGCAGTATTTAAAGACACTGGGAAGTGAGATTTGCGCGAAGGAGAATGATTGGCCTAAGCGAAAAGAGTTTAGAGCCAATGACTCGACATAGTTCATCTTAAAATTCTTCAAAATGACATGTCCTGTTAGATTGTGAGTGGTTTGCTGGAATCTACTACAGGTAATATACAGTTGTCATTTGTCAGTTGTCAGCAAAACGGAAGAGCCGGTGGATCAGACCAAAACTCAACCAAAACACCCCCGGCCTAACCGACCGGGGGTGTTCTTATTTCAGAGCGCCAAAGCTCCAACTCACATCACGTTAAAGGCGTAAGCCTCACGCCAGATCAAACCGATCCGCATTCATCACCTTGGTCCAGGCCGCAACGAAGTCTTTAACGAACTTCTCCTGGTTGTCGTCCTGGGCATAGAGCTCAGCATAGGCACGCAGGATCGAGTTTGAACCAAACACCAGATCAACGCGGGTGGCGGTGAATTTGGTTTCGCCCGATTTGCGATCAACGATGTTGTAAAGGTTCTTGCCCGCCGGTTTCCAGCTATAGGACATATCCGTCAGATTGACGAAGAAGTCGTTGGTCAGAACACCTTCGCGGTCGGTAAACACGCCGTGTTTGGTGCCACCATAGTTGGTGCCAAGAACACGCATGCCACCGAGCAGAACCGTCATTTCATGGGCGGTCAGGCCTAGAAGCTGTGCGCGGTCGAGCAGCATTTCCTCGGGCTGAACAACATAGTCCTTTTTCGCCCAGTTGCGGAAACCATCGGCCAGCGGTTCGAGCGGCTCGAAGCTTTCGGCATCGGTCATCTCGTCGGTGGCGTCACCACGGCCCGGTGCGAACGGAACGGTGATGTTGAAGCCGGCATCCTTGACGGCCTTTTCAACCGCAGCCGTACCACCCAGAACGATGAGATCAGCAATCGAGACTTTCTTGGCAAGGCCGGCCTGAATGCCTTCGAGGGTGCCAAGAACCTTGGCAAGGCGGGCCGGTTCGTTGCCTTCCCAATCCTTCTGCGGGGCGAGACGGATGCGGGCACCATTGGCACCACCCCGCTTGTCCGAACCACGGAAGGTACGTGCGCTATCCCAGGCGGTGTTGATCAGCTCGGCCGAGGTGAGGCCGGATGCCAGCAGCTTGGCCTTGAGGTCGGCGATTTCGGCGTCCGAGAGGGTGTAGTCAACCGACGGGATCGGGTCCTGCCAAATCAGGTCTTCGGCCGGAACGTCCGGACCGAGATAGCAGGCTTTCGGGCCGAGATCACGGTGGGTCAGCTTGAACCATGCACGGGCAAAGCAATCGGAGAAATATTCGAAGTCATTGTCGAATTTCTCGATGATTGCACGATAGGTCGGGTCCATTTTCATGGCCATATCGGCATCGGTCATGATCGGCATGCAACGGATTGACGGATCTTCGACGTCAACAGGCATGTCTTCTTCCTTGATATTGATCGGTTCCCACTGATGGGCACCGGCCGGGCTTTTCTTGAGTTCCCACTCATAGCCCAGAAGAAGCTTGCAATAACCGTTATCCCATTTGGTCGGATGGGTGGTCCAGGCACCTTCGATGCCCGAGGTCACACTGTCACGGCCGATGCCGCGCGTGGTGTGGTTGTTCCAGCCCAGACCCTGTTCGGTGATGTCAGCGCCTTCGGGAGCTTCGCCCAGAAGGGCGGCATCGCCATTGCCGTGGGTTTTACCGACGGTATGACCCCCGACCGTCAGGGCAGCGGTTTCTTCGTCATTCATTGCCATACGGGCAAAGGTTTCGCGCACCTGGGCGGCGGTCTTGATCGGGTCAGGCTGCCCGTTGACACCTTCCGGGTTCACATAGATCAGACCCATCTGCACGGCGGCAAGCGGGTTTTCCATGGTTTCGGGTTTGGTGACATCGTCATAACGGGAATCAGACGGTGCCAGCCATTCCTTTTCCGCACCCCAGTAAACGTCTTTTTCCGGATGCCAGATATCTTCACGACCACCGGCAAAGCCAAAGACTTTGAGGCCCATCGATTCATAAGCCATGGTGCCGGCCAGAATGATCAGGTCAGCCCAGGAAATCTTGTTGCCATATTTCTTTTTGATCGGCCACAGAAGACGGCGTGCCTTGTCAAGGTTGGCGTTATCAGGCCACGAGTTCAGCGGGGCAAAGCGGATATTGCCCGTGCCGCCGCCACCACGGCCATCGGCCAGACGGTAGGAACCGGCAGAGTGCCAGGCCAGACGGATCATCAGACCACCATAATGACCCCAGTCCGCCGGCCACCAGTCCTGGCTGTCGGTCATGAGGTTTTTCAGGTCGGTTTTGACAGCGTTGAGATCAAGTTTCTTGAACTCTTCTGCATAGTTGAAGTCCTTGCCATAGGGCGTGGATTTGGTGTCGTGCTGATGCAGGATGTCAAGATTAAGGGTTTTGGGCCACCAGTCGGTGTTGGTGGTGCCGGTCTCGGTCATGCTGCCGTGCATTACCGGACATTTCCCTGCGGTATGTTTTCCGTCCATTTTTCTCTCTCCGTAGTGGCTGAGATGTTTTTAAAACAGCTCCTTGACCCGTTTCGTTTTGCGCCAAAGGCGACCGGGGCAAAACAGCAAGTCCCGATCTGCTGTTTCATGTCGCCTTATGGTTGGGTTCCCTGAGATGTGATTTAAACAAAACCAGTATGAGTGCGCCAGTATTTCTACGTGAAGCTTTCATGTTGCAGATAATGTTCAACTCAGAGATCGCAACGAACGTGGTCACAAATTCCGAAACCATGGGTTTCCCCATCGCTTTGAAGAGCCTAACAATTTGATGCGTAATAGGTGAAATAGTTATTTTATGTATCTTTGATAGCTTTTTTCGATTTCTTTGGGCGGCGGGGCCAAACCGGTGGCACAGGCCGTGACAGACCGTGACATTCGGCCAAAAGCAGTTAGACTGGGCTAAGTCATTTGCCTGACGGGGTTTTTTCAGATGCCCGGTTCAGGCACACATCACCGATCGTTCAGAATGGATAGCGCGTATATGTCTCATTCCTCAAAAGGGGCCATTTACATGGCCGCGACGGCCAATCTGCTGATTGCTGTGGCCAAGTTTGCCGGGGCGGCGATTACCGGTTCTGCGGCGATGATGTCCGAAGGCATCCATTCGCTGGTCGATACGGGCAATCAGGGGCTTTTGCTTTTGGGGTTGAAGCTTTCGACCCAGGAGCCTGATGAACGTCATCCGATGGGCTATGGCAAGGAGACCTATTTCTGGTCGTTTCTGGTTGCGGTGATGATTTTCGGATTGGGGGCCGGTGTTTCGATCTGGGAAGGGGTGGACAAGATCCTTCATCCCCATGCGCTTGATATCCATGTGGTGGCATCGTTTGGCGGGTTTGATATCCGGACATATCACGTCGTGTTCACGATCCTGATCATTGCCGTGGTGCTTGAAGGGGCAGCGTTCCGCACAGCCTATCGGGCGTTTCGGGCCCAGAACCCCGACAAGACGATCATCAAGGCCGTGCATAGCAGCAAGGACCCGACGGTGTTTGTGATCCTGTTTGAGGATTCAGCGGCCTTGCTCGGTTTGCTGGTGGCGTTTGTCGGGATTGCGGCGGCCTATTTGCTTGATATGCCGGTGCTTGACGGGCTGGCATCGGTGATGATCGGTCTTATTCTGGCGGTCACGGCCTTTTTCCTGGCGGTCGAGTGCAAGGGGCTTCTGATCGGGGAAAGTGCCAATGCGCAAAGCCGCGAAAAGATCGCGCGGATGGTTGCGGGCATTCCGGGCATTTTGGGCGTGAATGAAATCATCACGCTGCATCACGGACCGCAAAGCGTGATTGTCTGTGTCAGTGTCGATTTTGATGACAAGATCGGATCGCCACAGGTCGAAGCCGCCGTGTCGCGCCTTGAGATCGATATCCGTGCTGCCATCCCCGAAGTATCCAAGGTGTTTATCGAAGCCCAAAACTGGAAATCGCATCAAAGCCTGCTTGATCCCGATGTACCGGCCCCGCAGGTCTGATATCGGGGTGGTCGCCGCGGCGTGGTGCATTTGAGAGCGTGCGCGGTGATTTCCTGCGCGATGGATTGACCATTCATGCGCCCAATAGTATGAGGAATGCAAACAGGCGGCATTGATCCCGGTTCGGGACCTGTGCCGACAAGCATAGAAGGGCAGGGCGTTGACGGCTTCATCACATCTTTCGGGCACCCCGGCCCAGGCACCAAGCTGGATCGCGGTTGATTGGGGCACATCAAATTTGCGCGTCTGGGCAATGGATGATAGCGCTAACATCCTGGCGATGGCGGAAAGCCCGCTTGGCATGAATGCGATTGCCGGGGACGATAAGCTGAGCTTCGAAGGGGTTCTGATCGGGCTGATTGACCGTTGGCTTGACCCGGCGATACTCAATGTGCCGGTGGTGATTTGCGGCATGGCCGGGGCGCGGCAGGGATGGCTTGAAGCCCCGTATTGCGAGGTGCCGGTTGCGCCGTGCGATCTGGCATCCGGCGCGGTCAGCCCGACGGTGGCCGACCCGCGGGTGGCGGTTTCGATCCTGCCCGGATTGTGTCAGCGTCCCAAAGGCGTTGGCGAAATATCGGGCGATGCCGATGTCATGCGCGGCGAGGAAACCCAGCTTGTCGGCTTTATGAACCAAAACCCGGATTTTGCCGGTTGGGTATGCCTGCCCGGAACCCATTCGAAATGGGCGCGGGTTGCGGACGGAAAAATCACCGCCTTTCGGACCTATATGAGTGGCGAGGTCTTTGCACTTTTGTCCCGCCAATCAATCCTGCGCCATTCGGTTGGCGATGATTGGGATGATGCGGCCTTTGCCGGGGCGGTTCGGGCGGCAAAAACGCAGCCCGGCAGCTTTTTGCATCAGCTGTTTACCGTGCGTGCCGCGGGCCTTGTTGCCTTGAACAGCGCAGACGTCCCGTCCGGGGCGGCGGTTTTGTCAGGCAGTGTGATCGGTCTGGAAATTGCCGATATTCTGGATCGGTTGCAGGATGGTGAAACCATTGCACTGGTCGGTGCAGGCAAGCTTGCATCCCTTTATCAGGCAGCACTGGCCGTGCATGGCCAAACTGCGCTGGCGATGGATGGCGGTGCCATCACCCTTGCCGGATTGAGCCAGGCCTATCAGACCTTATCGCACGCATCACAAAGGATTTAAGACCATGGCACCATATGTTGCAGAACAGATTACCGATGCGCGCAGCGGCAAAAAACACCGCCGGCTGATTGCGATCCTGCGCGGGGTTCAACCCCATGAGGCGGCCGATATGGCGCGCGCGCTGGTCGATGCCGGCATCAGCATGATTGAAGTGCCGCTTAATTCGCCAGACCCTCTTAAAAGCATCAGCGCGATGAAGGAAGCGGTCGGGGATGCGGCGATGATCGGGGCAGGGACCGTTTTGACGCCCGATGACGTGGCCAATGTCAAAAAGGCTTCGGGTGAATTTATCGTTTCGCCCAATTGCGATATCGACGTGATCGCCAAAACCAAGGAGCTTGGCATGGGGTCCTGGCCCGGTGTGCTGACGCCAAGTGAATGCTTTGCTGCCATCAAGGCCGGGGCAGACGGGCTTAAAATCTTTCCGGCCAGCATCATTGGTGCTGATGGCATCAAGGCCATGCGCGCGGTTCTTCCGGCACAGATGCCGGTTTATGCGGTCGGGGGCGTCGGTCCGGATGATTTTGCAACCTATGCCAAGGCCGGGTGTGACGGGTTTGGTCTGGGGTCTGGGATTTACAAACCCGGCATGTCGGTGGCCGATGTTTCAAAGGCGGCCCTTGCCTATGTCGCGGCACATGACGCGGTGTTCGGGGCGTGATCAACCGGTGATTTTGCAGATGCCGGTGATCTGGATTAATCGTTCCAGATCGTGGAACGGTGTTTGACCAGACGGCCATGCCCGGTCTAAATTCCTGCCATTAGACGAACTCCAAGATGGGAGGATCCATTGGATCTGGGAATTAAAGGCCGCAAGGCTATTGTATGTGCCTCGTCCAAGGGGCTTGGCCGTGGTTGCGCCATCAAACTGGCAGAAGCCGGTGTTGATCTGACGCTTAATGCACGTTCCGAAGGGCCGCTGAATGAAACGGCGGAATATATCCGTGATACATATGGCGTGAATGTCACAACGGTTGCCTGTGACATCACGACCGAGGAAGGCCGCAACAAGGTCCTTGCCGCACAGGGTGCGCCCGACATTCTGGTCAATAATGCCGGTGGTCCGCCCCCGGGCATCTGGTCCGATTGGGGACAGGCCGAATGGGAAGCCGCGGTTCAGTCAAACATGCTGACGCCGATCCTGCTTGCGACCGCGGTTCTACCGGGCATGATTTCGCGCAAATGGGGCCGTATCGTCAATATCACGTCGGGTTCGGTCAAATCGCCGATCCCCCATCTTGGTCTTTCGAACGGGGCGCGCGCCGGTCTGACCGGGTTTGTTGCCGGAACGTCGCGTCAGGTCGCCAAGGATGGCGTGATCATGAACAACCTGCTTCCGGGTCAGCATGACACCGACCGCATCAACGCCCTGATGACCAACAAGTCAAAGGCCGAAGGCATCAGCCTTGATGAAGCGCGCACCAAAACCCAGGCAGGTCTTCCGACCGGTCGTTTTGGTGATCCGCTTGATTTCGGTGCGACCTGTGCCTTCATGTGCAGCGAGCATGCGAAATTCATGGTCGGCCAGAATATCCTGCTGGACGGTGGCGCGTTTAACTCCACCCTTTAATTTGCCCTGTATGGGCTGCAAATGGTCGCTTTCTGTGCTTCCGGTGCTCATGTACTTTGGTACGCAGCGCGCCGGTTCTCGAAAGCGGCCATTTTCGTCATGCGAGGCCGCGAACCTCACCACACCTGATGTAACATCGTATTGAAACAGCTTCGGAAATGGCGTCATTCACCTTTGTCTATGTGCTGCGTGAATTGGGGTTTGATCCGGCGGCAAATGTTCGGGTCAAGCTGCCCAGGACTTATGTCGGCTGGTCAACCGATGTTGAGGCGCGGCTGGTGACACATAATAGTGGCAAAGGGGCTAAGACCACGCGCGGGCGGCAGTGGGAGCTGGTTTATGTTGAACGGTTCCGCACCTTCGGTCAGGCTATGAGCCGGGAATGGCACCTTAAGCGGGACCGCAAATTGCGCAAGATGCTGGCGGGTGGCTAGCGCGGTCTGTCGGGCTTGACCCGGACCGTTATGCGGCTGAAATTTTGCTGCCTGGCAAGGAAACGGATGCCAAGCAATGCAATTGCTGCAAGGCGCCCGGCCAAAACAGGGCTTGCATCATTGCGCCAAGTAACAGATATGTCCTTGCAATCAATCCATTGAAACCGGGGTAACACCAGATATGGCATTCGTTCGCAAAAACCCGCTGAAACTCAACAAGTTGCAGCTTCGCACCCTTGTCCTGGCACAGGTCATCGCCAAAGACCCGAATTCGGGCAAGATCGACGAAGCCAGCGGTGAGGCAACCCTTCTGCGTGTGCCCCATGCCCATGGTGACCATGTGCATGTCGGCAAATTCACCGTTGCGGCCCGTGACGCCAGCGGCTTTGAAAACCCGGCAGTCTGGGTTGCGCTGACCCGCAAGGGACTGGTCAAGGAAGGCTATCCGGGCAGCATCGTTCTGACCAAGGAAGGTATGGAATACGATACCGGTCTTGGCGACCATTTCCTTGAAGAAAGCGATCACTAGGATTTCGGGAATTCATTCCCCGATGCCGACAAGAAAAAGCCCTGCACAAGCAGGGCTTTTGTTTTTTAGTGCGGCGATACGGGTCTATTTCACGCGGATGAATTTGCCGTTCTGGATTGTCACGAAATAGACGTCGCGATTGCCATCCCCATACTGATCGAATTTCAGTTCCTGATGCAGACCCATCTGCGGGGGCAGATCGGTCATGGCATTGGCCAGTTTCTGATCGGGGTGTTTGGTCTTGAGCGCGGTAAACAGAACCGTTGCCGCATCATAGGCCAGAACAGCACTGAACCCCGGATGGCGATCAAACATGGCTTCGTAATCGGCAACAAATTGCTGGAAGCGCGGATTGGTGTCATAGCGGTCATAAGCCTGGACAAGTTCCATGCCCTCGACCGCGGTTCCGCCGATTTCAATCAGCAAATCCGTTCCGGCCCATTCCGCAGCAGAAATCGGGATGTCCTTGGACAGTTTGCGGATTTCAAGGGCAAGATTGGCACTGTCGGAACTGTTGGCGACCAGCACGATCGCATCGGGGGCATCATCAACCAGTTGTCTGGCGATGTCGGCATTGCTGGCCTGACTGGTGTTGATCCAGTTTTTGGAAATCACCCGGCCGTCAAGTTCTTCGAATTCCAGAAGAAATTCACGATACCAGCTGTCGGCGAATGCTTCGTTTTGACCATCAAGGGCGATGGACACCCGTTTTCGGTCAAGCTCGATGCTGCGTTTTGCATAGGCGCGCGCATTTTCACGTGTGGTGGTGTTCATACGGAAAAGATAGTCGCGAAAACCGGCAAATTCGGCGGCCGATACCGTTGGTGATACGGTCACGATGCCCAGTTCGTTGATAACCGGCAGGATCGCCATGCCGATCGAACTGATGATGGGACCGACAATGGCATCCACACCAAGTTGGGAAAGTTCGCGGACATGCTGTTGGGCGACTTCGGGTGATTTTTCATCATCCCGCGGCAGGATTTCAACCATCCGGCCATTGATGCCGCCATCGTTATTGACTTGCTGGGCGGCAAGCTTCAGCGCATTGAGTGCATCGGTTCCGGTATCCGAACCCGGTCCGGACAATCCGGCAATGAAACCGATCTTGATCGGGCCTGACTGGTCACAGGCAACAACGAGAAAGCACGCGAAAATCAAAGCAAAAACATTCGAGACTGGCCGCATAATGTTCCTGTCGGTTTTTAAGGTCAGGCGGTATTGATCTGACGGTGCAGGACCATCGGGTCAACGGATGCTGACACTGGTTTCTTTGCAGGTCATCGTTGGGGGCGACCGGTAGTATGACGACCTTGTGTGCTACTGCCGATATGGTTGTGACGGTCGGGGACTTCAAGAAGTTACAACGTCTTTTCCGGCCGTTAGCCGAAATCGCGACGCGCTTGCAAGACGCGGCCGAATGTCGTTATCAGGCACAAGGCCCCGAAGATTGCAGCAATCTGGGGGAACCAGCCGGGAAAGACGCAAATCAGGCACAAAACAAGGATGGTTTCGCTGCCTTCGGTAATGCCGGTCAGGAAATAGAAGCTTTTTTTGCCCTGTTTGTCATGGTTGCGGTTCTGCTTGGCTGCGATGATCGCATAGGCCAGAAAACTTGACCCGGTGCCGACAAAACAGAAAATCAGAAAGGCCGCCATAAGCGCATGTTCCGGACGCCCGATGGCAAATCCCAGAATGATGCCGGAATAAAACAGGAAATCGGCGACAATGTCGTAATAGCCGCCAAGGTCGCTTTCCTGTGTTTTGGAACCGGGGTGGCGTGATCTTGGGGCTGCATGACGGGCAACGGCACCGTCAAGCCCGTCCATGATCCGCGACAACAAGATCATCACAAGGGCCGCGTAATCAAGCTGGACGGCAAGAAACACCGCGCCAAGGACCCCGAACAAAAAGCCGATGCCGGTGATGGCATTCGGGGTGATCCCCGTGCCCGACAGGGTACGGGCAGCCGCATTAAGCGGTATGTCGATCAGCGGGCGCAGGCGGGCATCAAACATCAGCAACTCGTTTTGGTTGGTCAAGCCTGGCCCGACTATAGGGGCAAGGTTGAACAAATCAAAATCACCAGTTCGTAAGCCGTCAGATATTGATGCCCGGTCCCGCGGATATGCGCGCCGCGCGGCAAGTCAGGGGCGCAGGTCTTCCAGTCGCTGGCGTTGTTTGCCATTGGCGTCAAAATTGTCCGGTGACAGCCATGCTTCGAACCCGTGGCGAATAGCGGGCCATTCTTCGGCGGTGATGGAAAACCACGCGGTATCACGATTGCGGCCCTTATAGACCATATGGTTGCGGAACGTGCCTTCATAGGTAAAGCCATACCGGGCGGCAGCGGCGCGGGATGGGGCGTTCTGATCGTCGCATTTCCATTCGTAGCGGCGATAGCCAAGTTCGTCAAAGGCGCGCCGCATCATCAGATACATCGCCTCGGTCCCGCCAATGGTTTGCGACAATGCCGGGGAATAATTGATATTGCCGATTTCAACCGATCCATTGGCGGCATCAATGCGCATAAAGGCCGCAACGCCAACCGCCGAATTGCGGGTTTTGTCGATGATGGCATGAAGCATCGGGTCACTTTGACCTGCCATGGTTTCCAGCCACGCCTTGTAGCTGGCAAAATCGTTGAACGCATTGGTCGAAAGATAGGTAAAGCGCGACCCGTCCTGTGCCATGGTGTTGGCATCAAACAGGTGCCTGGCATCACGGGCAAGGTCAAGCGGGCTGACGATCACATGCTGGCCGACCATGTCGCTGCGTGGCGGCATGGCGCATCCGGTCCAATTTTCAACGGGATGGCCAACCGGTTTTCCAAAAACATCTTTGTGGGGCGAGGTCATTTTTCTTCCTGACAACGAACAGTGGAAAGCCAGATTTGCTGAAATCGGTCCCGTCGACAAGGGCCAGTTTTGTCAAACCGGTGGGGCCAATCGGCGGGCCCGTGTCACTGGGTCAGGGAGGTTTGATCAAGGACATCAAGGAATTGTCGATTGCGTTCATTGTCATGACAGAGTAGCGGCACGTCAAAGCGTCTAACAGGCGGAAGGTCGGCGGCAACGATGCCGTCATGCGGGGCGCCAGGGGCATTTTGCACATGGGACGGATCGGCAAGCAGCGCATCAATGCGCCCGGCCCGCAACAGATCAAAGCCCTGTTTAAGATTTTGCAAGGCCACCCAGTCAATCATCGTATCGGGCAGGGGCAATGGCGGCGGGGGAAACTGTTTCAGGCGGCCAACCAGAACCTGATCCTTGCTGGCAAGGTCAACATCTTTGCGGATGAACAGCCGGACTTCGAAGCTTAGTGCATGTTTTGAAACGAGTTGCGGATCATCATGGGGCCAGCCACCGGTCAGAATGCAATCAAGTTCACCGGAACGATACAGATGGAAAAGCCGATCATTTGGAAGGGTTTCGATCGACCCCGACGACGTTCTGGCCTGAAGGGCGGCGGCAAGATTGCGGTTGGCCGGTGTGGTATATCGGGCCCACTGGTTGTTAAGCGATACATGCGCGCCAATGCGAAAACCTGTTTCCTCTGCCAAAAGGGGATCTGGCACAAACAGGTACAGCGCAATGGCCACAAATGACAAAAGCCATGTATCGACATCCAGACGCGGGCAAAACCGCATTGGTACCTCCGTTCCGGGTCCTGTTTTGATGTTACCTGCAGGCTGGTATTTTACAAGGTCGCAGGTGGGGCTGTAATCAGGCTGGCCTTGTGAAGATTGGGGCGATGCAAGAATATCGGACCCGGAATAAAACAAAACCCGACAGTCGGAACTGTCGGGTTTTGCGTTGATCAAATCGGGCAGGCCATCAGATGTCGGGATACCAGGCCCCGAGAACGCCAAATTCTTCGAGTTTGGCGACAATCTGTTCGGCGGCTTCTTCTGCGCTTTGATCGGCGGTGTTGACCACGATCTCGGCATTTTCGGGCCGCTCATAGGGGCTTGAAATCCCGGTGAAATTGGCGATCTCGCCGGCGCGCGCCTTTTTATAAAGGCCTTTGACATCGCGCTGTTCACAGACTTCCAGCGGGGTGTCGATAAAGACTTCGATAAATTCGTCTTTTTCAACAAGGCTGCGGGCAAGCTGGCGTTCGCTTTTGAATGGCGAGATGAAGGACACCAGCGTGATCACACCGGCATCAACGAACAGCTTGGCGGTTTCACCAACGCGGCGGATGTTTTCGACACGGTCTGCATCGGTAAAGCCAAGATCCTTGTTCAGGCCATGACGGACATTGTCACCATCAAGGGTGTAGGTGTGCTTGCCAAGCGCATGGAGCTTTTTCTCCACCAGGTTGGCGACGGTTGATTTGCCCGCACCCGACAGGCCGGTGAACCACAGAACGACCGATTTCTGGCCTTTCTGATAGGCACGTGCCTGTTTGTTGATGTCCATTTCCTGCCATTTGATGTTGGTCGCACGGCGAAGGGAATGGTTGACCATGCCCGCACCAACAGTCGCATTGGTGAAGCGGTCAATGATGATGAAACGGCCCGAATGACGGTTTTCGTCATAGGGGTCAAAGGCCAGCGCCTTGTCCGCCGAGATATTGGCAATCCCGACTTCGTTCAGTTCAAGCGTTTTGCCCGCCACATGTTCGAGCGTATTGACATTGACCTTGTATTTAAGGTCGCTGATCTGCGCGCTTGTTACCTGTGCGCCCATCTTGATCAGATAGGGGCGACCGGGCAGAAGATGATCTTCATGCATCCAGATGATGCGGGCTTCGAACTGGTCGGCGAATTCCGGTTTGGCATCGGATGCCGCCAGAACATCACCGCGCGAAATATCGATCTCGTCTTCAAGAGTCAGGGTGATGGCCTGACCGGCGATGGCTTCATCAAGGTTGCCATCAAAGGTGACGATTTCTTTGACCTTGCTGGTCTGACCCGATGCGGTGACAACAATTTCATCACCCGGTTTGACCCGACCCGATGAAACAGTGCCGGAAAACCCGCGGAAATCAAGGTTCGGGCGGTTGACCCACTGCACCGGAAGACGGAACGGTTTGTTGATCGCGTCCTGTTCGACCTGAATGTCTTCAAGATGTGCCAGAAGCGTCGGACCGGAATACCACGGCGTATTGGCGCTGGCTTCAATCATGTTGTCGCCGCGAAGGGCAGATAGCGGGATCGCGGTGATCGAGCTGTAATTCAGCTGGGCTGCGAACGAGCTATAAGCAGCGACGATTTCGTCAAATTTGGACTGATCATAATCGATCAGGTCCATCTTGTTGACGGCCAGAACCACGTGCTTGATGCCCAGAAGGGACGTGATGAAGCTGTGACGGCGGGTCTGGGTCAGGATGCCTTTACGCGCATCAATCAGGATCACGGCAACATCGGCAGTCGAGGCACCGGTTGCCATGTTCCGCGTATATTGTTCGTGGCCCGGCGTATCGGCGACAATGAATTTGCGCTTGTCGGTCGAGAAGAAGCGATAGGCAACATCAATGGTGATGCCCTGTTCGCGTTCGGCCTGCAGACCATCAAGCAGCAGGGCGAAATCAATCTCGCCGCCCTGGGTGCCAACCTTGCGGCTGTCAGATTCCAGCGCCGCCAGCTGGTCTTCGAAAATCAGTTTGGAATCCCAAAGCAGACGGCCGATCAGGGTCGATTTACCGTCATCGACACTGCCGCAGGTGATGAAACGCAGAAGGCTTTTTTCTTCCTGGGCTTTGAGGTAGCCAAGGATGTCATCAGCAATAAGGTCAGATTTATGCGCCATCAGAAGTAACCTTCCTGCTTCTTCTTCTCCATCGACCCGGCCTGGTCATGGTCAATCATACGGCCCTGACGTTCGCTTGAACGGGTCAGAAGCATTTCCTGGATAATTTCGGGCAGGGTCGCTGCCTCGGACTCAACGGCACCGGTCAGGGGATAGCAGCCCAGCGTTCTGAAACGCACCGACTTCATTTCCGGCTTTTCGCCCGGTTTAAGCGGCATACGGTCGTCATCAACCATGATCAGCATGCCATCGCGTTCGACCACCGGACGTTTTGCCGAATAATACAGCGGCACGATCGGGATCTGTTCGAGATAGATGTATTGCCAGATATCAAGCTCGGTCCAGTTCGAGATCGGGAAAGCACGGATGCTTTCGCCTTTGTTGATCCGGGCGTTATAGATATCCCACAATTCCGGGCGCTGGTTTTTCGGGTCCCAGCGATGGGTTTCGGTACGGAAGGAAAATACGCGTTCCTTGGCGCGTGCCTTTTCCTCGTCACGGCGCGCCCCGCCAAAGGCGGCATCGAACTTGTATTTGTTCAGCGCCTGTTTGAGCGATTCCGTTTTCATGACATCGGTATGCAGGCTTGACCCATGGGTGAACGGACCAATGCCGCGTTCGACACCGTCCTGATTGATATGAACAATCAGATCAAAACCATATTCCGCCGCCATCCGGTCGCGAAATTCGATCATTTCGCGGAATTTCCAGGTGGTATCAACATGCATCAGCGGGAAGGGCGGCGGTGCGGGATAGAACGCCTTGCGCGCCAGATGCAGCAGAACCGATGAATCCTTGCCGATGGAATAAAGCATCACCGGCCGTTCAAACGATGCCGCAACCTCGCGGATGATATGGATACTCTCTGCCTCAAGCTGGCGGAGATGGGTCAGATTGGGCTGCATTCTCTTTCCTGCCGATCAATCAAAACTGTGGCAATTAACACAAATTTTTGTGTTTATAATTGTATTTCACTTGGCTTTGATGGGTAATATGGAATGCGCCGCAACGCAAGTGTGATTTCTATTTTTACACAAATTTTTGTGGTCCAATTATATTTCACATTCCCCGTGTGTTTAATTTATCGGCCGCTGCCGCAATTGCCAATAGCAAAAAGTCCGGCACGCCAAAGCAATCTCAGCAGGCACTGTTCATAAGGAGGGGGCCTGTCACAGGCGGATAGGTGTGACAGAAGTCACAGGAAACGCCATGCGGGAAAAGTAGCATTACCAGAAGGGAATTCACGTTAAACGCGCTTGGGGGACAGGCATGAAATTCGACATTACGATCTGGGGCGAAGCCACAGACGTCATTCGCAAAAACATCGTGGTTTTTACTGCGGCGGTTGCGGCATTGTGGATCATGGATATCGTGATTTATGCCTTGCGGCCTGATATGGAATCACCGGATTTGCCGACCTATTTTGTCGGCGCGTATCTTGCCATTGCCTGTCACATGACGGTTTTGCGCAATGTCAGCGGGTTTTCCGCGGTGGGTGCACTTGAAAAAAGCGCTTTCTTCAAGTTCTTCATGCGCGGCTTTGCCGTGGCCATGGTGACGTTTATCCCGGCACTTTTCGTGATGGTTCCAATTTTGGCGGTCCCCGAAATCAAGGCGGCACCGGAAGACGTTCGGTTTTTCCTGGTGATGGTTGCGGTGCTTGTCTTTTACGGGGTGGCGATGCTGATCGCACTTGGTTTGGTGGGAACCTGGCTGCCCGCAGCAATCATGGCCGACGGTTCGTCGATCCGGCGGGCGTTTGCACGCGGTCGCAAAACGATCGGCTATGTGACGTCACGCCTGATCGTCGGACCGGGTGCCAATATCGTATTGTTCCTGGTAACCGTGTTCCTGTTGCCCGGGCGGTTTTCCGAAGCCGTTCGCACATACACCATTCACGCAGGCGAACTGCAATTTGTGCCGTTTGATATAGCCATGAGCGGTCTGGCCTATGTGGTATGGGCAACCGGCGTTGTTCTTGTCGCCGTGGTCCTGTCACGTGCCTATCAGCTTGGCGAGGCGCGTCTGGCTGATGCAAGCCAACCGGCAACCGAACTCAAACAGGCAGAGGCAATCTGAAATGGCGCAAGATAAAGAGACCGTCCAAACCGGCCCCAAACAGCCAGGTATCTGGAAGACCAGTTTTGTTGCGATTTTGCGCTGCTGGGCCAGCACTCTAATTGTGGCCATCCTGATGCTGGCAATGGCTTTCTGGCAGTTCGCAGCACCTTTTTCCGGCCAGGTCTATGTCATCTATGTGCTTGGACTTGTCATCTGGGGATATTTTGCGCTGTCGCTGTTTGCTTGGTTGCTAAATGGGTATGCAGGCATTGCGGCATTCAAGGAATTTGATGCGTCGCGTGTCCGGCTTTTTTCAGGGCGTTTTATTGTCCTGCAACTTCTTGATACTTTGCCCGCATCATTGGGGCTGTTTGTCCTGACCGGCCATTTCATGTTGTCGCCGGAAGACATGGCCAAGATCGAGAACCTGTCTGCCATAGGCATTACCAGCATCTTTACCTTTGTGGTTCTTTGGATCGTTCTGGTGTTCTTTGCAACATTGTTGCCCGCGGCCCTTATCGGCGATGGAAGTGGCGTGGGACGTGCGGTTGCGAGAGGACGGAAGACTGTATGGTACGTTACAGGACGGGTTTTGCTGGGTCCTGTGTTGATGCTGTTTCTGGGCTCGATGATTGTAAATCTGGTTCAGACAGCAGGTGGGCAACCGCTGATATCAAGCGATGGCGCGCTGGCCTTTAACGCAACCTCAGTCATAACAATGGTGGTAAGCAGTCTTCAATATATTGTCGTTGTTGCCATGATTGTTGTGATCGTATCGCGTGCCTATCACCTTGGTGAAAAACGTTTGACAGTTTGATGATTTCGCTGCCGCTGCCGCCGTTGCGTTTTCAGGCCCGCGTGTCAATAGCGAAGCAATAAGGATTGAACCACGATCTTCTTCATCGCCATATATTGATCTGTTTCATCCAGCAGCCAGGGCGCGATGCCAAAGAATGAGCCATCATGCGTGAAATTCAAATCCTGGATTATTCAGGATGTTTTTGATGTTCTTTGGTTAAACCGTTCGGTGGTTGCAGCAGCAGTTTCATGGTTGGCGCTGTTTGCTGTATTTGACGCGATTGTACCCCATCCGGCCTTGCTTGGTCCGGATGGGGTTTTGTCATTGGGCGGCACGTGCTGGTTTGTCGTGCGTGCATTGGTTGATGCGGTGGCGTTGATTGTCGTTGGCATTTTAGCCCAACTGTCATGTTTGACCCGGCAGGGTGGTTGGGGTGCTATTTTGGCTGCGAACCGCAAAGCTGTTCTTTGTTGCAGTGTCGGGATGTGGGGGCTGGCGGTGCTGACAATTGCGATGGTCCTGGTCTATCAGCAATTTTTTGTGGCTGACATCATACGTGCCTTGCTCGGCAGCAGTCGTGAACCGTCGCATTCGGGACGGCTTTTGATCGGGGCATTTATCCTTGTTGGATTTCTTGGTGTGATTGCCCTTGGCGCAAACTGGTTTCCCGCAGTTCTTGCTGGTGCGGACAGGTCAATGCGTAAAACCTGGCAGCGGGGCAGGGGGACCTTCCTGTATGTGATCTGGCGGTTGGTTGCGGTTTTGCTTTTCTTACCGGTTATCTCGACCCTGATCGTGCCGGTGATCGGACAAATGGTGGCGATTTTTCATGTGCTCGGGATTCCTGCCGATGTGGCAGTTCTGGGTGTTCGGGCGCTTGCTGCTGGTGTGATTGCCTGCTTTGTCTCGATGCTTCTTTCAGTGATTTTTGTCCGTGCCTTTGTCATCTCGTTGAAATAGCACCAAAATCTGATGTTTGTCTGCGAACAAACTAACGGCTGCGGATTGGTGCTTTAGGTAATTTTATTTCAAAATTGTCGCCTATATAAAAATAAACTTGATTTAGGTCAGTGTTGCTTGCCAAATAATGTCAAGAAGACTGACCTAATGAGGATGCCATGACGATCCAATGGAACGAGATGATTGTGCCCGATGCCCGTGCTTTGCGGGCGTCGGAAATTCGTGATTTGCTGAAGGTTGCCGAACGCCCGGAAATTACCTCGTTCGCCGGTGGGGTGCCGGACCCGGATCTTTTCCCGTTGTCTGATTTTCATGACATGTTTGATGGCCTGACCAGTGATGAAACGGCCGGCCGTCGCAGCCTCCAATATTCGATCAGCGAAGGTCTGCCGGGATTACGGCAATGGATTGCCGATGATCTGGCCCAGTCGGGTGCGACCCGCGATATCGACAATATCCTGATCACCTGCGGGGCGCAGCAGGCACTTGATATGATAGCCCGCCTGTTGCTGGAGCCCGGCCGCGAGATCGTATTGGAAAAGCCAAGCTACCTTGGCGCCATGCAGGCCTTTTCGATGCGTCGGCCAAGCTATGTCGGCATCAATATGGACGAAGACGGCCCGATCATTGCCGAACTTGATGCGGCCTTTGCCAATGGTGCACGCATTGCCTATCTGGCGCCCGATTTCCAGAACCCGACCGGTCGGTCCTATAGCCTGGATCGCCGGATGGCGGTTCTTGAAACCGCGCGCAAATATGGCGCGGTGATTATCGAAGATGCCGCCTATTGCAAGCTGTCCTATGAAGGCGAAACTCTGCCATCGCTTCTGGCACTTGATGAAGCGGGCAGTAATCCGGATGCCGGTTGCGTCATTCAGCTGGGCACGTTTTCCAAAACGCTGGCCCCGGCCTTGCGCATCGGTTGGGTAACCGCACCGCGCCCGGTGATCCGCCAACTGGTTCTGATGAAGCAGGCGGGCGATCTGCATGTTTCAACCATCAATCAGGAAATAGCGCTGCGTGCCGCAAGCAAGCTGTTCCCGGCCCATATTGAAACCCTGCGTGATGCATACCGCGCCAAGCGCGATGCGATGCTGGGCGCGATGGATGAATTCATGCCAGATGATGTCAGCTATTCCCGGCCCAGGGGCGGCATGTTTGTATGGTTAACATTGCCCGACAATATTGACGCCCGCGCCCTTCTGGTCGAGGCAATGGAAGATGCCAGGGTCGCCTTTGTCCCCGGTCAGGCCTTTTTCTGTGACCAGTCGGGGCGCAACACCGCCCGGTTCAGCTTCGCCACCGAAAAGCCCGAACGCATTCGCGCCGGGATCGAACGGCTTGCCGATCTGATCCGGCGCAAGGACAACCAGTAGAAAAAAAGAACCCGGCAGCAGGGTGGGGGATTTTGCTGCCGGGCGACTGCCTGTCCGGGGGATTATGACAGGCAATTTCATAAGTGCTGGGGGATGTTTATGCCTGACCCAGCATTGCCTTAAGCACCAAGGCCGCAAGCCCGACCCCGACAATCCCGCCGATATAAAGCCCGATAAACCAAAGCAGACGTCTGGTTCTTTCCGAAGTGATTTGCGGCATTAATGATACCCCTCGTCACTGACCTTGCCGCGAAACACCCAATAGGCATAAGCGGTATAGGCAAAGATCACCGGCAACAGGATCACGGCCCCGACCAGCATGAAGGCAAGGCTGTTTTGCGGTGCCGCCGCATCGCGGAACGTGATCATTGGTGGGACGATATTGGGATAAAGCGTGATGCCAAAACCCAGGTAGCACAGGAAAAAGATGCCAAGCGTAATGCCAAAGACCGTCTTTTCCCGATGCGAAACCGCCCGCCACAACCAGAATAAAAGCCCGGCCGTGATCAATGGGATCGGGGCCAGAAAGGCCAGATTGGGCATTGCAAACCAGCGTTCGGCATAGGCCGGATTGACGTAAGTGGTCATCAGCGACACCACAGCAAGGTTCGCCGCCATCCAGATCACGGCCGGTTTGGCAAGGCGGCGCAGATTACCCTGAAAATCGCCTTCCATCTTCATGATCAGCCAGCCGGTACCAAGCAGGGCATAGCCGACAACAACCGCCGTGGCGCAAAAGATCGAAAACGGACTGAGCCAGTCAAACGCCCCGCCAACAAAGCGGCCATTTTCAACGGCAATGCCTTCGATAAAACCACCGAGCATCGCACCCTGCATGGCGCTTGCAATGATTGATCCGGTGGAAAAAGCGATATCCCAATGTTTCTGATGGTTCTTGCTTTTGAACCGGAATTCAAACGCCACCCCCCGGAACACAAGGGCAAGCAGCATGACAAAAACCGGAATGTAAAATGCGGTCATCAGCAGTGAATAGGCCTTGGGGAAGGCTGCATAAAGCCCGCCGCCCCCCAGCACCAGCCAGGTTTCATTGCCATCCCAGATCGGGGCGACCGTATTCATCATGCGGCCGCGTTTGACCGGGTCCTTGATCAGGGGAAACAGAATGCCGATTCCAAGATCAAAACCGTCGAGCGTGACATAGGCGAAAACCGCAACCGCGATCAAAAGAACCCAGATCAGTTGATAATCCATGATCATTCTCCTGCCTGCGGATTGTTATGTGCGGCCAATTGACGGCCCCCGGCGCGAAGGAATTCACCGGTGGGCACATGCGCGTTACGCGGATCATGGTTCATGGCGCGCAGGATATAGGCCGTCCCCACCCCGAACACGATGGAATAGACGACAACAAAGGCGATCAGCGATCCGGCAATTGCCGTGGCGGTGACAGGTGATCCGGCCTCGGATGTGCGCATCAATCCATAAACCACCCATGGCTGTCGCCCGACTTCGGTGGTGAACCAGCCTGCCAGAATGGCGACAAAGCCGCTTGGCCCCATGACCAGTGCAAAGCGATGCAAATGCTTGCAGTCATAAAGCTTGTGCCGGAACCGGGCGATCAGGCTTGCGATCCCAAGCAAGGCCATCAATACCCCGATGCCGACCATGATCCGGAATGTCCAGAAAACGATCGGGGCATTCGGGCGGTCTTCTGGTGCAAAATCCTTAAGCCCCGTGATCTTGCCATCCCAGTCATGGGTCAGGATCATCGAGCCCAGCTTGGGGATTTCTATCGCATAACGGGTTTCCTCGGCCTTCATGTCGGGCAGGCCAAACAGGATCAGCGGTGCGCCTTCGCGGGTTTCAAAATGGCCTTCCATCGCGGCAACCTTGGCCGGTTGATGTTCAAGGGTATTAAGCCCGTGCATATCGCCTGCGACGATCTGGATCGGGGCGACAATGGCCGCCATCCACATGGCCATGGAAAACATGATGCGGGCCGCCCGGTTTTCCCGATCGCGCAACAAATGCAGCGCCCCGACGGCACCCACGACAAAGGCGGTGGTCAGATAGGCGGCCAGCACCATATGAACCAGACGATAGGGGAAACTTGGATTGAAAATCGCATCGATCCAGCTTGTGACAACCGCACGACCATTTTCAATCACATAGCCATCAGGTGTTTGCATCCAGCTATTGGCTGACAAAATCCAGAAGGCCGAAAACAGGGTTCCAACCGCAACCATGGTGGTAGCAAGGAAATGAAGCTTTGGTCCGACACGGTTTAAGCCAAACAGCATGATGCCAAGGAAGCCGGCCTCAAGGAAGAAGGCGCTTAGAACTTCATAGGCCATCAGTGGGCCGATCACGCCGCCGGTAAATTCCGAAAACGGTCCCCAGTTCGTACCAAACTGATAGGACATCACAATCCCGGACACGACCCCCATGCCAAAGGCCAGCGCAAAGATTTTCAGCCAGAATTTGTAAAGTGCCAGATAGGTGTCATCACGGGTGCGCAACCACATCGCTTCAAGCACGAACAAAAAGCTCGCAAGCCCGATGGTGAATGACGGGAAAATGATGTGGAATGAAACGGTAAAAGCAAACTGTATGCGTGCCAATATTTCTGCATCAAGCATTGGCGTTGGTCCTTCTATCAGGCAAAGCCTTCCTGTCCGACCCCGTGTTTCACCGCAATGCGAAACCGTTCATTGATTGACCTGACGGGCTTTAACAGCCAATCAGGAGCCGGTCTGTATAAGGAAATCGATAGAAGTTTGCGAGAAATGCTGCATTGCGCATTCGCAATTTACATTTGGAAAATTTCCAATTTCCGGGCCATGAACATCAGCTGCCCTGATCCAGACACAGCTTTTCCAGCGCCAGCGAACTTTGCGTCTGTTTGCGTTCCTTGTGACGCAGGACCATGAATTTGCGTGGCGGGATCGGGAAACTTGCGCGGGCCAGTCGGCCCTGCGCGATCAGGGAACTGACCGCGAATTGTGAAACGGCGGTGGCGGCTGTGCCGGTTTCAACCGCGGTAATCACGGCCTCGTTGCTGGGCAGGACGAGGGCGGTTTTAAGGCGCGCCGGATCAACATCAAGATCACGCAGCGCGCTTTCAAATTCCGATCTGGTGCCCGATCCGGCTTCGCGCAGGATCCAGTTGGTCTGGGTGATCAGGGCCTGTGCGGTTAGCGGCCTGCCATCGGCCCACGGGTGTTTGGGGCCAACCACAATCACCAGCGCATCTTCGGCAACTTCGCGCTTGGCAAGGGCGGGTTCATCAATGTCGCCTTCGATAAAGCCGATATCAGCCGCCCCGCCGCGCACCGCATCCGATACGGTTTTGGTGTTGCCGATTGTCAGGTGAATTTCAATGCCGGGATATTGATCGTGAAACTTCATCAGGAACGGTGGCAACCAGTAACTTGCAATCGTTTGGCTGGCATAAACGTTCAAATCACCACGTTGCATGCCGCCCAGTTCGGCCAGTGTCAGTTCGGCGGCACGGGCGCGTGCCAATGTTGATTTGGCTTCATCCAAAAACAGGCGTCCGGTCTGGGTCAGTTCGATCCGCCGTCCGACCCGGTTAAACAGCGCCACGCCATAAAAGCCTTCCAGGTTCTTGATTGCCGAACTGACCGCAGACGGGGTCAGGCCAATGGCCTCGGCCGCGCGGGTCAGATGTTCGCGTTCGGCGACGGCAACGAAGATCTGCAATTGTTCAAGCGTCATCATGGCGTTGGTATCTTCAACTGTGGTCTGGCGTCTTTCCCGCCCATGCCGGGGGACTTTAAACGCGGGGCAGAGTCCTGCACCGCGCACTGGGCTGTTCGGGATGACGGGGCCGCCTGACGGGGGAGTTTGCCTTAATCATTCGATTTAATCGAATAAAATATGAATTTTTATTCGATGGAAGTAAATGGTTGAGAGTGAGATTTTCCGACTGTGATCAAAGCACAGGAAAATTATGTTTTTTAACACCCGCATCAAACCGATCCTGCCCGGACTTGCCGTGACCCTTATGGTCGCGCTTGCCGCCAAGCTTATCGAGCATGCCGAACGTGTTCTGCTGGGGCGTGGCTGGGTGGAAAGTCTGGTCTTTGCCATTCTGATCGGGGTGGTGGTGCGATCCGTGTTCGGTCTGGCGCCTCGTTATTTCGCCGGGGTGCGGTTTTGTGGCAAGACGGTGCTTGAAATTGCCATCGTGTTGCTGGGCGGGTCGATCAGTGCACAGGCCATTGGATCGGCCGGGGGCGGGCTGGTGGCGGCAATCATTGCCGTTGTCTGTGTCAGCCTGTTTGTCAGCTATCATATCGGGCGTGCGCTTGGACTGACCAGGCATCTTGCGATGCTGGTGGCGTGTGGTAATTCGATTTGCGGCAATTCGGCGATTGCCGCGACCGCACCGGTGATTGACGCACGGTCGGACGATGTGGCGGCATCGATTTCCTTTACGGCGATACTTGGCGTTCTGTTTGTTTTCATCCTGCCGATGCTGCATGCCGGACTTGGATTATCGGCCACTCAATATGGGGTTTTTTCGGGCCTGACGGTTTATGCTGTCCCACAGGTTCTGGCCGCAACCGCACCGGCCGGCGCATTGGCGGTGCAGGTCGGTACATTGGTCAAGCTGATCCGGGTTTTGATGCTGGGTCCGGTGATTTTCAGTTTGGCGCTGATTGGCGGGCGGGCGCGGGAAACCCGTCTTCCGATTGCGCAGGTCGTGCCATGGTTCATTATCGGCTTTATCGTCATGATGACGGCCCGTTCATTCGGGCTGTTGCCGGAATTTGCCCTTGGTGGCATGAAAACCGTGTCTTCGTTCCTGACCATTCTTGCCATGGCGGCATTGGGATTAAGTGTTGATATCCGCAACGTCATGCATGTCGGCGGGCGGGTTGTGATGGCGGCCCTGATGTCGCTTGCAGTGCTTTGCATGCTAAGCGGGTTTGTGATCGTGCTGCTTGGCACGGCATAGAAATTACCCAGCCATCATCCGGATAAAAAAATACCCGCTGCCCGAATGGGTAAAGGCAGCGGGCAAGGAAGAAGAAGCCACGGAAAGGGTAGGAAAACCGTCAGCATCTTCCGGCGTTTCGGGGAGTGGGCATCATGGGGGATGACACCGGATGCGAAACGCCACGGGTAACACACAGAAATCAGGTTTCGGGGATTAGCGGGTTTTGCTCCTCGGCCTTTTTAAGGGCCTTCCATTCGTCGTCGCTGAATATTCTGGATCGGGTCAGGAAGCGTTTGCCTTCGGGCCCTTCAAGCGAAAACATCCCGCCACGCCCGTCCACCACATCAATGATCAGCTGGGTATGTTGCCAATATTCGAACTGGGCACGTCCGATATAGAACGGGCTGTCTTCGATCTTGCCCAAAAGCACATCCTGATCGCCGGTTTTGAATTCCCCGTCCGGGAAGCACATCGGCGCACTGCCGTCACAACAGCCGCCCGACTGATGAAACATCACCGGGCCATGGATGGATTTAAGCTTCCTGATCAGTTCAATCGCCGCATCGGTTGCGGTAACCCGGTCGGGGATGGTTTCTGATCCGGTCATGGGGACCTCCTTGGTCGCGAAAAATGACCGGACGCACAGGGGAGGCCATGCGCCCGGCCGCGATCATTGCGCGATCAGAAGAAGCCCATCGGTTTCGGATCATACGAAACCAGCAGGTTCTTGGTCTGCTGATAATGGTTCAGCATCATCTTGTGGTTTTCACGCCCGATGCCCGACTGCTTATACCCGCCAAAGGCCGCATGGGCCGGATACAGGTGATAGCAGTTGGTCCAGACGCGACCGGCCTTGATTTCCCGGCCAAAGCGGTAGGAACGGTTTGCATCGCGTGTCCAGACACCGGCACCAAGGCCGTAAAGTGTGTCATTGGCGATGTGAAGGGCTTCGGCTTCGTCCTTGAACGTGGTGGCAGAAACCACCGGGCCAAAGATTTCCTCCTGGAAAATCCGCATGCGGTTGTGACCCTTGAAGATGGTCGGCTGGATATAGAAACCACCGGCAAGATCGCCGCCAAGATCGGCCTTGTCGCCACCACACAGAACCTGTGCGCCTTCCTGCTTGCCGATGTCGAGATAGGACATGATCTTTTCCATCTGCTCGGTCGAGGCCTGTGCACCGATCATGGTATCGGTATCAAGCGGGTTGCCCTGTTTGATACTGGCAACGCGCGACAGAACGTTATCCATGAACTTGTCATAGATGCTTTCCTGAATGATGGCGCGCGACGGACAGGTGCAAACTTCACCCTGGTTCAGGGCAAACATCGCCATGCCTTCGGCGGCTTTCTGACGGAAATCATCATCGGCGGCCATGACGTCTTCAAAGAAGATGTTTGGCGATTTGCCACCCAGCTCCAGGGTCACCGGAATGATGTTTTCCGATGCATATTGCATGATCAGGCGGCCCGTGGTGGTTTCACCGGTAAAGGCGACCTTGGCAACGCGGTTGCTTTGCGCAAGCGGCTTGCCTGCTTCAACGCCAAAGCCCTGAACGACGTTGACCACGCCCGCCGGGATCAGATCGGAAATCAGTTCCAAAAGAACACATATTGATGCCGGGGTCTGTTCTGCGGGTTTCAGGACAACGCAGTTACCAGCAGCCAGTGCCGGGGCCAGTTTCCAGACCGCCATCAGGATCGGGAAGTTCCATGGAATGATCTGCCCGACCACACCAAGGGGTTCGTGGAAGTGATAGGCGACCGTGTTGTCGTCAATCTCGCCCAGCGATCCTTCCTGTGCACGGATGGCGCCGGCGAAATAGCGGAAATGGTCAATCGCAAGCGGGATGTCAGCCGCCAGCGTTTCACGCACCGCCTTGCCATTGTCCCAGGTTTCGGCAACTGCCAGCATTTCCAGATTGGCTTCCATGCGGTCGGCAATTTTGTTGAGCATGTTGGCGCGTTCGGTCACCGATGTTTTGCCCCAGGCCGGGAAAGCGGCATGGGCGGCATCAAGCGCCTTTTCGATATCGTCGGCGCTGGAACGGGCGACCTCGCAGAACGGTTTGCCATTCACCGGCGACACATTTTCAAAATACTGGCCCTTGGCCGGGGCGACCCATTCGCCGCCAATGAAGTTTTCATAACGGCCCTTGAAGCTGACCGGGCTGCCGGCGTCATTTGGATTCTTGTAGATCATTTTGGTTCCTCCGAGATCGACAGGCGATTTTTTCGCCCGCTTTTTGATTGTGACGCCGCCTTATCCGCAAAGGTCGTGCCACTTCGATCCGAACCGCCAGGACTTTGTGGAAAGTGCCTTATTTCAGTCGGTTGTCTGTATCCGGGGGCGGGATGCACGGCTGCGGGATCGCGGAACAGTCGCGAACAGGTGGCGCAAAATGTTCCAAAAATGGAACACTGCTGATTGCGGGGTATTTTTCCAGCGAAACTGTTTGGCGTAGGGGCCCCGCCATATGGTACGATTGCCTCTGTGATCGGATGCGGCAAAAGCCGCGCGACCGGAAAATTCCGGATCAAAACACCGACACAAGGGAGATAGCGTCTATGTCAGGAAACATTCCCGGCGGACGGATAGAAGCGGCACTGCAACTCAGCGGTGGTGCGCAAAATCGTGCGGTGCTTGAAAGCTGGCAACGGTGTGAACAACGGTTCGGGCTGGCTCATGACACCTTGCGCCGTCCCGAAGTCATATCCGAAAGCCAGACCCGGCAACTGCGTGATCGCAACGGGCGGCTTTATCATCATGCCCATGATCTGGTGCGCACGCTGTATCGCAAGATTGATGCGTCGGGCTATGCGGTATTTTTGACCGATAATAGTGGCGTGATCCTTGACAGTGTTGCCGCCCATTCGCTGTTGCCGTCCTTTCGGACCAACGGGCTTTTGCCCGGCGCTGTCTGGAGCGAGGAACGCGAAGGCACGAACGGTATCGGCACCTGTATCGTCGAAGGCCGCCCGATCACCATCCACAAGGACGAGCATTTCCTGTCCCAGCATTCGGTGCTGACCTGCACGGCTGCCCCGGTTTTTGACCCGGATGGCAAGGTCTGTTCGGTTCTTGATGTGTCGGCAGTACGCGATGATATCAAACGCACCGATTGCCTGCGCGTGCGCGGCATGGTGGCCGATTATGCCGATGCGCTTGAACGTATCCTGTTTTTTGATGAACGGGCAGGTGACGTGATCCTGCATCTTCATCCAGAAGCACGCCATGTCGGATCAACCCGTGATGCGATGATATCGATCGCACCCGATGGCACGATCAGCGGTGCGACGTCAACCGCACGCCGTATTCTGGCGGCAGCAAACAATTCCACAGACATTGCGCAGATGTTTGAAATGGATGTGGATGACCTGTTGTCGAAATTTGCCAATCAGGGTCAGGGGGCGGCCCTGGCGACCGCGTTGAATATTTCCGGGGGCGGGGTTTTGTTCGGGTCTGTCACCATGCCCGAACGGATGCGCCGCCGCTATGTCGGGCGGTCGACCCCGATCACGACAAGGGCGCCAAAGGCAGCAAAACCGGCCGCACAGATTGCCGATCGCGATCCGGCGTTGCGCCGGATTTACGATATCGGTGTGCGCCTTCATGCGCGCGATATCAATATCCTGATGTCGGGCGAAACCGGCAGCGGCAAGGAATATCTGGCGCGCCATATCCATGAAGCAACCCTTGGAAAATCCAGAAATTTTGTCGCCATCAATTGTGCCGCACTGCCCGAAGGATTGATTGAAAACGAACTGTTTGGTCATGCGGGCGGGGCCTTTACCGGGGCAGCGCGCGACGGGTTTGGCGGGCGCATCCGCGAAGCCAATGGCGGGACCTTGTTCCTTGATGAAATCGGGGATATGCCGCTTTCTGCACAGGGGCGGTTATTGCGGGTTCTCGAAAGCCGCACGGTCGAACCGCTTGGCAGTACCAAGTCGGTAGCAGTCGATTTCCGTCTGATCTGTGCCAGCAATGTCGACTTGAACCAAGCGGTGGCGGACGGGAAATTCCGCGAAGATTTGCTCTATCGGATCAAGGGGGCGCGCCTGGCCGTGCCGCCGTTACGTGAACGCAGTGATCTTGTTGACTTGATCGGGCGGTTGCTGGCCGGGTTATCGAACGACTATGTGCAGTGCTCTGACGCGGTGATTGATCTTCTGACCCGTCATCAATGGCCGGGCAATGTGCGTGAACTGATCAATGTATTGCAATATGCCAGCGTCTTTGCCGACCATGGCGTTATTGAACGTGACCATTTGCCCGATGATTTCCGGGTTGAGGTCGTAAAACCCGTATTGTCGGCCCGCGACAGTATCGAGCAGGCCGAACAGGCGGCCTTGCGCCAGCTTCTGGAAAGTCATCACTGGCATATCAGCAACACGGCCAAGGCACTTGGCATCGGGCGCAACACGCTTTATCGCCGCATGGCGCGACTGGGAATAGAACGGTCAGGATAGGGCACGATGCCCTGATATCCTGACCGTTCGTTTTCAGTGTCCCCCAATGATGTCAGGCAATATCACGCAAGAACTGCTTTACCGAATGATCGAGCTTTTGAGCGCGTTCTTCCATGCTTGCGGTGGCGGCCCTGACATCACCGGAAGCCGCATCGGTTTCGTCGGCGGCATCCATTGCCTGTTGAATGTTGCTGGCAACGTCGCGGGTATTTTGCGCAACGTTTGAAATTTTCGACGAAATTTCAGTCGTTGTGTTGCTTTGCTGATTGATTGAATCGGCAATGCCGGCCGTGTCGTCATTGATCACGCCAATGGTTTCGACAATTTCGCGGATGGCGGCAACCGCATCACGGGTTTCCGATTGGACCGTGGCGATCTGTTCGGAGATTTCATCGGTGGCGCGTGCGGTCTGCGACGCAAGGTTCTTGACCTCGTTGGCGACAACGGCAAAGCCCTTGCCGGCATCACCGGCACGTGCGGCTTCGATGGTGGCGTTCAGTGCAAGCAAATTGGTCTGTCCGGCAATATCAGTGATCAGTTTGACGACTTCGCCAATCTTGTCAGCCGATGTTTCCAGGACAGACATTTTTTCATTGGTACTGTTGGCTTCGTTTTGTGCCCGCGACATGGTTTCGCGTGACTGGGCAATGCGCTGGCTGACTTCATATACCGATGCGGTAAGTTCCTCGGCAGCAGACGCAACAGATTCCGCATTATGGGCGACTTCCGATACAACAGATGCAGCATCACTTGCGCGTGCCTTGCTTGTTTCCGCGGTGCGGCCAAGTGTGGATGCGGAATTGCGCAGCTTTTCAAGGGCCATTCCAACATCGGCCAACAGATCGCCGGTCGTGTTTTCAAAGTTCTTGGTCAGCTTTTCCATAAGTTCGGAACGTTGTGCCTGGGCGCGTTGAAGTTCTGCCTCCTTGGCGCGCATTTCGCGACGCTCGATCGCGTTTTTCTGGAATACCTTGACGGCTGTGACAATATCGCCGACTTCGTCGCGCCGGGTGATTTCAGGAATGGCGGTGTCAAGCTTGCCCTCGGCAATTTCAAGCATGCCGGTGGTCAGTCCGCGAAGCGGGGCAATGGCCCGGATGTTCCAGATGATCAAGACGATACTGATCGCAAGCGAGGCCACCAGCATGCCGATCATGACAATCGAAAAGTTGCTGGCGACGGTTCTGGCCGATACGGAAATCAACTGGCTTTTGGCTTCTTCATGTTCGATCAGTGCATCGATGCTGGCGCGCCAGTCGGCAAAGGCCGGTGCGGCTTCTGCGTTGATCAGGTTGATTGTCGAAGAAAATTCACCTGCCTTGCGAAGGCCGACGACCTTTTCGATGATCGGGGCTGCGCGTTCTTCAATCGCCTGAATTTCAGCAAAAAGTTGCTGTTCCTCATCCGATGATGTTTGTTCGGCAGAAAGGATTTCCGCCATGCCCTGGGCGGCTTCGGCGTAAATGGCGGCCTGTTCATTGATGATGGCGACTGTGGCGTCAACCTCATCCTGGCTTGCGACCAGTGCCATGTCGCGCACGGCAATGGCGCGGTCCTGCACACTGCCGCCCAGATTGATGGCGTAGCGTTGCTTGACCCCGTTGATGTCGGTGATCTGGGTGAAGGATGTGTTGATCTGATTTACAAGAACGACGGAAATCGTTGTCAGGATACTCATAAGTGCAAGGATCGCGACATAGCTGATGATCTGTCGTTGGCCAAGTGAAAGCGACACCTGTTTCTTCGAAGCGTTCATCCGGACGTTACTCCATGATCTGCTATCTCTGCCGGGTCATCTTTTTTTTTCAGGCTTCAATTCTATGTCGACGTGACCGCGTGCGTTTGGATGGCAGTATATTATTGGTTGTAGGTCCGGTGACGATATCATAACTCTGCGTCGTCATTGCACAGTCTGTTTTGCCGTTTTCACCCTGTGGAATAGGAGGCAATGGCAAAAACGGTTTTGACCGATCATTTCCGGTCAATATCCAAATGTTTTGATTGTAGAATGGGCCGTTATTGTTTTAAGTATCGGCAGGGTTTTACAGGATTGTTTTATGTGTGGAATTGCCGGTTTATGGCTGTCTGGACAGAGTGACGCAAGCGGATTGGGCGATGCTGTATCGCGCATGAACACTGCGTTGCATCATCGTGGTCCCGATGGCGGCGATGTCTGGGTTGATCAGGAAAACGGGCTGGCCTTGGGGCAGCGCCGTCTTGCAATCATTGATCTTTCCGATGCCGGCAAACAGCCGATGCATTCGGCCAATGGCCGTTATGTCATGGTCTATAACGGCGAAATTTATAACGCGCCCGAACTGCGTGAAAAACTTGCCGCTGCCAATATCCAGGTCGCCTGGCGCGGGCATTCGGATACCGAAGTAATCCTTGAATGCATTGCCCATTGGGGGGTGCGCGATACGGTCAAACGCCTGATTGGCATGTTTGCCATCGCACTTTGGGACAAACAAACCAGAAAGCTGACCCTTGTGCGCGACCGGCTTGGCATCAAGCCGCTTTACTGGTCGCGCTATGAAGGCAATATCGGTTTTGCATCCGAGGTAAAGGCGCTTCTGGCGGGCAATGCGATTTCACGCGAAGTCAATCGTTCGGGGTTGGAAGCCTACCTTCGGTTTGGCTATGTGCCGTCGGGGCTTTCGGTCTATTCGCATGCCAAGATGCTCAAACCCGGTCACATTCTGGAAGTGTCATCGCATGATCAGGCAACCGAATTTGCCTATTGGTCGGTCGAAGACGCCGTTCTGAACGGGCAGAAGCATGCCTGGAGCGGCGATGATCAAAGTGCGATCGATGCACTTGAAGATTTGCTGCGCGATGCGGTTCAGCGTCGCATGGTGGCCGATGTGCCGCTTGGCGCGTTTTTGTCCGGCGGGATTGACTCATCGACCATCGTTGCCCTGATGCAGTCGGTCTCGGATCGACCGGTTAAAACATTTTCGGTCGGGTTCGAGGACGAAGCCTTTAACGAGGCGGCCTTTGCCGGGGAAGTGGCGCGCCATCTCAAGACCGATCACACGGAACTTTATGTCACGCCCCAGGATGCGCTGGATCTGGTGCCGAAACTTTCGGAAACCTATGACGAGCCGTTCTTTGACAGTTCGGCGATCCCGACCTATCTGATTTCGGCCCTGACGCGCAAGGAAGTCACGGTTGCCCTGTCGGGTGATGGCGGCGATGAAACATTTGGCGGTTATACGCGCTATCTTTGGGCCAAACAGCTTAGTGCGGCGGCGGGCAGTATTCCGTTCGGGGCATCGCTGGTGTCGCGCGGGCTGACCATGCTGTCGCCCGAACAGTGGGACAATCTGGTCGGGCTGGTGCCCGGCAAACTTTCGACCAGCGCGATTGGCGATAAAATCCACAAGGCGGCACCGCTTTTGGCGATCCGTGATGATATTGATCGCTATCATGCGCTGTTGTCATTGTTTGATACCGACAAACTTCTGGGCAGCCGTTCCACCCGTAAGAAATTCCGCGTGCCGGGCGAAAAATTCTGTCGCAACCGCAATCTTGATTATGTCTCGTCCATGCAGGTCATGGATACGATGATGTATATGGTCGATGATGTCCTGACCAAGGTGGACCGGGCATCAATGGCCAATTCGCTTGAGGTCCGCGTACCGTTTATCGATCATCGCGTGATTGAATTTGGCTGGCGGTTGCCCGCACGGCTTAAAATGAACGGATCGGTGGGCAAGCATGCCTTGCGTCAGATCCTGTATAAATATGTGCCGCGCGAAATGATCGACCGGCCGAAAACCGGTTTTGGTGTGCCGCTGGCACAGTGGCTTCGCGGGCCGTTGCGCGAATGGATGGGCGATCTTTTGGCCAATGACGCGCTTTATAACGATTTCGGCCTTGATCGTCGCCAGATCGAAAAATTGCAGCAGGAACATATGAGCGGCAAGCGCAACTGGGGCCATCAGCTTTGGACGATCTCCATGCTGTCTGACTGGCAGAAACGCTGGCTGGCCTGATCGAACGATCATTTCCCGCATCCCGTATCCAATCTTTGATGAACGCCCCGCCTGAATTTCAGGCGGGGTTTTTCAATTTGTTTCAAAAATGAACTTTTGATCATTTTGCATTGGCTGTCCCGGGCAATGTGGCGGTGTCATGTTTCTCGAACATGGCTGCGTCGAATAAATGTCACAATTCGAAACTTGAAAATTTTCGAAAATGAAATATTTTAGCGGGAAAGAGATTCCTTTTTGCTGAAAGAGGCCCCGCATGGCTGAGACTGCACATTACGATCTGATCATTATTGGTGGCGGCATCAACGGTGCCGGTATTGCGCGTGATGCGGCGGGGCGCGGGCTTAAGGTTTTGCTGTGTGAAAAGGATGATCTTGCCAGTGCAACATCATCGGCCAGCACCAAGCTGATCCATGGCGGGTTGCGCTATCTCGAACATTATGAATTCCGTCTGGTGCGCGAGGCGTTGACCGAACGTGAAGTGTTGCTTGGCAATGCGCCGCATATCATCTGGCCGTTGCGCTTTGTTCTGCCCCATCGCGATGATTTGCGTCCGGCCTGGATGATCCGCCTTGGCTTGTTCCTGTATGACCATCTTGGCGGCCGTAAAAAACTTCCGGCGTCCGAAGGCATTTCATTTGCCAATCACGTTTCCGGTGCACCGCTGCGGGACGGGATGACCAAGGGTTTTGTCTATTCCGATTGCTGGGTTGATGATGCGCGTCTGGTGGTTCTCAATGCCATTGATGCCAAAAATTGCGGGGCTGAAATCCTGACGCGGACCGAATGTGTCGGCGCAAAACAGACCGACGGGCACTGGCAGGTTTCCCTGCGTGATCAGCAAAGCGGTCAGGAACGCCAGGTTTCCGGGCGGATGCTGGTCAATGCGGCGGGCCCGTGGTGTGCCGACCTGATCAATCCGGACAATGGTGTGGTGCAATCAAAAACCAGCGCCAATATCCGCTTGGTCAAGGGCAGTCACATTGTGGTGCCCAAGCTGTTTGATCATGATTATTGCTATATTTTCCAGAATGGCGACGGGCGCATTGTCTTTGCCATTCCCTATCAGGATGATTTTACCCTGATTGGCACCACCGATGTTGATTTCACCGGCGATCCGGCCAAGGTCAAAATTGATCAGAACGAAATCGATTATCTGTGCAAACTGGCCAGCGGCTATTTCAAAAAGCAGGTGGCATCCGACGATGTTGTCTGGACCTATTCCGGGGTAAGGCCGCTTTATGCCGGCAATGGCGAAAGTGAAAATGCGTCCAAGGTGTCGCGTGACTATACCCTGAAACTCGAAGCCGATAGTGGTGCGGCCCCGGCCTTGCATGTTTTTGGCGGCAAAATCACCACCTATCGCAAGCTTGCCGAACATGCGCTTCAGATCATTACCCGCCAGCTTGGCACCCGCGATGCGCCCTGGACGGCCAAAGAACCGCTTCCGGGCGGGGATTTCCCCAATGCATCCTTTGATGATGCATTTGCCCATTATGCCAAACGATATGACTGGATGGATCACGGTTTGTTAAAGCGCCTGCTGCGCGCATATGGCACACGCATCGAGATGATCATCGGTACTGCGACAAAGATCGATGATCTTGGTGTCTGTTACGGCCATGACCTGTATGAAGCCGAATTGCGCTATCTGATTGATCATGAATGGGTGCGCAAGATTGATGACCTGATCTGGCGGCGGTCCAAACTTGGCCTGCGTCTGTCTTCCGAACAGATTGCCGCGCTTGAAAACCGTCTGGCACAGATTGACGCCGATCCCAAGTCGGTCGCAGCCGAATAGGACGGGCTTCAAAGGCGGATATCAGGACTGCGCGTTTGACAGTTCTTCACGCAATGTGTCGAGCAACGCGCGCAATACCTGTTTGCGGGCAGGCTTGATATCCCGCCAGTCCCGGTCATGGATCGCACCTTCAAGCGCATAAAGGTAGTTCAGGCTGATTTTCCTTTCACTGCCAAAGCGAAACAGCAGGCGGCGCGTGACTTCGACGATGCCGGTCGCGATAAGCTGATCGCGGTTTTCAATCCCGATTTCGCGCAGTTCACGTGACGATGTTGGACCGATATTGCGCATGGTTTTCCTTTGTTCGGGATTGTGCGTGCACATCGCGTTGGGCATGTCTTCACTGGTCGTGCTGGCACCTGACAGTGTGAATAATCTGCTGTATGGTCGGTTTGTTTTCAACCGATTACCTTGACCGGTCCCCTGATGACAGCATTGTTCAAACCCGTTATCGCAAGTGCGATCCTGCTTCTTTTGACCATTCCGGTCGCACAGGCCGCAGCCGATTTTGTGCCGCTGGAAACCGGGGCAATGATGGTCGGGCTGGTTGGCGGGCTGGCACTTTTTCTGTACGGGATGGACCATCTGGCAAGCGCGCTCAAGACCCTTGCTGGGGCGCGGTTGCGATTTATCCTGTCGAAAATGACGCGCAACCGCTTTATGGCGGTGCTTTCGGGTGCACTGGTTACCGGTCTTGTTCAGTCGTCAAGTGTGACCACGGTTTTGGTAGTGGGCTTTGTGTCCGCGGGCCTGATGCCCTTTGCCCAGTCGATTGCCGTGATCATGGGGGCCAATGTCGGCAGCACCCTGACCGCGCAAATCATTGCCTTTCGGGTTGATGCGATTGCGCCGCTGGTGATGGCCATCGGGTTTGGACTGACCATGATGGCAACCCGCAAACGCGTTGCGATGGCGGGCAAGGCGATCCTTGGCACCGGGATGCTGTTTTTCGGCATGGGCATGATGAGCGATGCGATGGAACCGCTTCGCACCTATGGGCCCTTCATCGATCTGATGGCCGAGATGCAAAACCCGGTTCTGGCAATCATTGTTGCGGCGTTCTTTACCGCCCTTGTTCAATCCAGTGCGGCGACGACCGGCATTATCATCGTTCTTGCCGGGCAGGGACTTGTGACACTTGATGGCGGCATTGCCCTTATTTTCGGGGCGAATATCGGCACCTGTGTTACGGCACTTCTGGTGACAATCGGCAAGGGGCGCGATGCCCTGCGTACCGCCATCGGCCATGTTCTGTTCAATTTCGGCGGTGTTTTCTTGTGGCTTCCGTTTATTGCGCAATTGTCCGAATTTGTGACGGATATTTCATTTGCGACCAATGGCGGGCAAACCGACATCGCACGCGAAATCGCCAATGCGCACAGCATTTTCAATATCGCCAATGTGATCCTTATGATCGCCTTTGTGCCATGGATCGCCCGTCTGATCGAAAAGATCGTGCCACCGGAAACGGTGATTGATCCGCCCCTTGATCCCAGCCCGAAATATCTGATGGCAGAAGTCACCAATACACCGGCCGCCGCGATTGCACTATTGCGCAACGAGGTCATCCATATGGGCGATATCGTGACCGATGTGGTGCGACGCGGGCGCGAAAACATGCGCAAGCCGACCAGCAAGAAATTGCAAAGAATTGCCGAACTTGACGACGGGGTGGACAGCCTGCAGGACGCGATTGCCCTGTTTGCCAGCAAAATGCGCCGATCCGAACTTTTGCCCGGTGAACTTGACCGGCTTCAGAACGAGCTTGAAGTCAGCAACCATCTTGAAGCGGTTGGCGATCTTGTCGCCGAGGAAATGGTCGAACTGGTGTCCGAACTGATGGATTTGCGCCAGATTCCGTCCGAAGAACGCCGGGCCCAGATCACGGAACTGTTCGAAATTGCCGAAAATTGCCTGAAACAGGCGCTGACTGCCTATTCGGGTGACGATATGGAAACTGCAAGGGCGGTTTTGGCCCGTGATCAGGAATTTGGCGCAAAGATGGAAGTGACATTGCACCGGATCAGCGATGCGATCGGGCCGCGCGATGTCGATATCCGGTGTTATCGCATCAATGTCGCACTGGTTGAACGGATCAACCGGCTGTTTCAGCGGGCATGCCGCATCGCCCATGTCACGATTTCGGGGCTCGACGGACATAAGGCTGCTGGCGATGATGGGCAATCACCGCCAACGGTCACATTGCCTGAAACATTCTGATCACGGTTTGGTCGGGTCAAACCGCCCGGTTACAGTTCCGGGCGTTCGATCGGCGGGGTGTCGATGTCCTTTTGCATCACCGTGACATCAAGCGCGCGATAGCCAAGATGGCGATAGAAATCCTGTGTCCTGCTGTTTTCCGAACGCACCATCAATTGCATGCGCCAGACGTCCTGATCGCGCAACCAGCCTTCGCCGATATCCATCAATTTGCGGCCAAGTCCCGATTTCTGAACGGACGGGGCAACCGCCAGATAATATACCCAGCCACGATGACCATCATGACCGGCCATTACCGAACCGATGATGTTATTGCTGTTATCTTCCCAGACGAAAAGTGTCGCGTCCGTTGCCTCGATCGCAAATCGCACATCCCATGCCGGCGGGTTATAGGGGCGATAAAGCCCGGTATCCTGCCAAAGCTGCGTAAGGGCGGGAATGTCTTCCAGTGTTGCGGTTCTCGGGGCGGCTTTGGGGTTGGCTGCGGGGGCGGGTGTTTGGGTTGTTTGGGTCGTGGTTGTCATGGTGGTTCTTTCGGGGCGCAGTTTCTAATTGGCAACAATGGGGGCGTTATCAATGGCGGTCAAATGCAAAACCGTTACAGATCAATGTAAAAAAGGAAACGCCCCCAAGGGGGAAACCTTGGGGGCGCTGGGGAAGTCCGGAGCATCGGTTGGGAATGAAGGCCCCGGACCGGGGTGGGGTCGTTATCTGCGTACGGCTTAGCTGATCGGGCGGCCGGTCACGCTGCTGAGTTCCATTTCACGAACGATGTCGCCGGCCTGATTGGTTACGGTCGCGGTATAGGTGCCGCGCGGTGTTTCAGCCAGACCGCCCAGTTTCAGTTCACCATTGCCAAACCGGATCACCATGGCACTGGCCAGAAGGTTCATTTGATCGGCGGTGAATTTGCGATTGTAACGTTCGGCCTTGTCCGGGCGCGGCAACAGTTTGCGCAAATCATGACGTTCATCACGGTCCATGCGCCCGGTTTTGGCATCAAACTTGACCACTTCGACCACGCCGCCTTGTGCATTGACTACAAGGACGTCGATCTTGCCCGGTTCTTCTGCCATCAGGGCATCACCGGTCTTAAGATCAATCGTGCCGGTTTTAAGCAGCATGGCATCAATCAGAATGCGCGCCTCGGCCGGGGTCAGGGGAACTGCGCGTTCGCGATTTTCGCGGTCGAATTTTCCGCCTTTGCGATGATCACCGCGGTCGCCATCAAATTTGCCACCATGATGATCACCACCAAACATGGACCATTCACCCGGGCCACCATGGCCACCCTGACCAGCCTGGGCGGCGGCAACCGGGGTTGCGATCACACCAGATGCGATCAGGACGGCTGCAAGTTTGAGTTTGTTGTTACGTTTCATCGTAAACCTCGTGTCGTTGGGGGATCGTTTGCTGAGGTCCGTTATCACCGATGATTGTCGCGAAATGATCCCCGGTAAACATCAAATTGGTCGCAAGATTTGCCAAAACCGGGAAATGCGACAATTTGATACAAATTGGCGTTTTTGCCCTAAATGCCAACGCGCTAAGGTAAGCTGAGAGAACCGTTGCAATAACAGGACCGCATATGAGCGACCAGCCCCACATTCTTGTTGTCGATGACCACCGCGATATTCGCGATTTGCTGGGGCGTTATTTGCGTCAGCACGAATACCGGGTGTCGCTGGCATCGGACGGGCGCGAGTTGCGCAAGATGATGGCTGATGATGTTTCGCCTGATCTGATTGTTCTTGATCTGATGATGCCGGGGGAAGACGGGCTTAGCCTGTGCCGCTGGCTGCGTGAAAATTATGATGTGCCGGTGGTGATGCTGACGGCACTTGGCGAAGAAACCGACCGGATCATCGGGCTTGAAATGGGGGCGGATGATTATCTGGCAAAGCCGTTCAACCCGCGTGAATTGTTAGCCCGGATCAAGGCGGTGATGCGCCGGGCGCAAAGTCTTCCTGTCGGGCGCAAGGGGCCGCTTCCGGGCGGTGAAGTACGGTTTGACCGCTGGGTTCTGGATCGTACACGGCACGAATTGCGCGATGCCAATGACGTGGTGCTGCCGCTGAGTGCCGGGGAATTCGGGTTGCTGTGCGCCTTTGTCGAACATCCCAACATGGTGCTTAACCGGGATCAGTTGCTGGATCTGACGCGCGGGCGCGAAGCCGTACCGTTTGATCGCAGCATCGATAATCAGGTCAGTCGCCTGCGCAAGAAAATCGAGGCAGATGCAAAAAATCCGACCCTGATCAAAACGGTGTGGGGTGGCGGTTATATGTTCACCTGCGAGGTGGTCGAAAAATGACCAAGCGCCGCCTGCTTAAACGTCTTTGGCCGCAAAGCCTGACGGCACAGCTTGTCTGTCTGTTGCTGGGTGCGATCATTCTGACCCATATCGTGCTGGGCGTGATGCTGGCCGATGAACGTCGTGATGCGCTGGCATCCGAACGCCGGGGCAATGCGCTGTCGCGTGTGGCGGCGATTTCGCGCATTCTGACCACCACGCCGCATGAAAACTGGCGTGATGTGCTGCGGGTTGCCCAGTCACCGCAAACCCGTTTGCGGCTGGTTGATGAGACCGGGGTTGTGGCCTCGGACGGGCACATTCCCGACAGCCTGACCAGCCGGTTGAATGAATTCCTTGCCACCGGTTCGGGAACGCAGGCACCTGTACCCGCCCAGGTGGAAATCCTGACCGAAGACGAATGCTGGCGTGAACGCAAAACATTGCGCAACGCCAAGGAAGCCTTTCTTGATCAGAAACGCGATCAGAACCCGGCACGCCCATCGGGCAAGAATGGCGATTATCATTTCCATGACGACCGCGCGGCCCCTTGGGAATTGCGCTATATGGAACGGTTTGACTGCCATGTCGCACCGGTGATGCAGATCGCCGTGCCGATTTTCACCGCGGTCGGATCAACGTCGGAAGACGGTATGATTGATGATGCCCCGACCACAATCGTACCTTCGCAAAACCGTTCGGATAACGCCCGGCCGCAAGTCTGGCTTGAAGCGATGATTGGCGGGGTGATGCCTCCGCCCTGGTTCGTTTTTGACAATGTGTTGCGGGTTGCCTTGTCGGCCCTTGTTATTGCCGTGATCACATTCTTTATCACCCGGCGGATTTCCCGGTCCTGGGCGCTTCTGGCGCGTGCAGCCGATCGGGTGGGGCGCGGCGATTATCCCGAACCGGTGCCTGAAACCGGACCGATTGAAATCCGGCGGGCGGCCAAGGCCTTCAATCGTATGACAGCGCGTCTCAAACGCTTTGTCGAGGATCGCACACGCATGCTTGCGGCGATTTCACATGATTTGCGTACACCGATCACGTCGCTTCGATTGCGGGCCGAATTCGTCGACGATCCTGAAAACCGGGCGCGGATCATCGAAACGCTTGATGAGATGGAGCAAATGGTCGAAGCCGCGATGGCCTTTGCCCGCGAGGAAACGGCAAACGAGGACACCCGCAAGATCGATATGACCGCACTTGTGGAATCCGCGGTCGAAGATCTGGCCGAAACCGGGCGGGCGATTTCGTTTGTCGGGGATGGGGCGCCACGGGTTTATCCCTGTCGGCCGCTATCGGTCAAACGGGCCTTTGGCAATCTGGTGTCCAATGCCCTGCGATTTGGCAAGCATGTCGAAGTGACCGTGTGTGATGCCGATGATGGCGGCTTATGGATTGAAATTGCCGATGACGGACCGGGCATTCCGGTCGAAAAACGCGAACAGGTGTTTGAACCGTTCTTCCGGCTTGAAGAATCACGCAATCGTGACACTGGCGGTATCGGGCTTGGTCTGGCAATCGCGCGAACAGCGATCCGGGCCCATGGCGGGGAGATATATCTTGAAGATGCGCCAAAAGGTGGGCTTCTGGCCCGTATCTATCTGCCACCGGCGCGAACCGAAACCGGGGTGTAAATCACAATCGGGCAGCCGGTAATCCAAGTGGTTTCAGAGGGTTAAGAATTTTTGACAATTTGCCCTTGCGTTTTTAATGACCAATAGTCATTTGTGTGCCGGGAAATAGATTGTTTCCAAATCAATAATTGCGAATTGGCATTGCTGTTCTATGTAGGGTTTGCACTTGATCCAATGGCAAAGATGACGTCAGAGCCGTCAAAAGATGATAGGATGCTGTTCGTGCCCGCGATAAAACCGATGCATCCGGGCAAAACACGGCTTTGACGGCCGACAGGTTTCAAGCAGGTCGGATCAAACAGTTTGGCGATCAATCTGGCCTTTGGATGAAGTGCAACCCTGGCGATGCAAAAATAAGCGTGTAAACGGACGGAGCGAACAATGAACAATAACCAGCAGGATTCAGCGGTCGTGACGTCGCTGCCAGGGACCAATTCGGCCCAGGCCGCGCGCGGTTTTGTGCGTTCGGTCAATGACTGGCTGATGGAATGCGCGCTTGATGATACCGACATCAGCGAACTTCTTGCTGGGATGGTCAGTCGCCTTGTCGCATCGGGCATTCCGATTGACCGTGTCATGGTTGCTTTCAAAACGCTTCATCCCCTTTACGAAGGGGTTTCCTATATCTGGAACAAGGAAAGCGGTCAGGTCGAACGCTCAACCCATATGGGGGTGGGCGATCAGGATCAGGACTGGGCCGAAAGCCCGATGAAATGGATGCTTGATAACGATGTCAGCTTCATGCGTCGCCATCTGATCGGGCCAAGTTCGGTGATCGATTTCCCGGTTCTTGAAAGTTTCCGCCGCAATCGCGGCACGGACTATTACGCACTGATGACCCCGTTTGTCACAGACCGCGACAGCACGCTTGATAGCAACCGTATCTTCATGACCTATCTTACGCGTCGACCCAGCGGTTTCTCGGACGAGGATCTGGCAATTTTGTCGGGTATCCAGCGCCGCTTTGCCGTGTCGTGCAAAATGCGGATCAACCACGAAGAAACCAGCACCATTCTTGAAACCTATCTGGGATCTGATGCCGGTGCGCGGGTGCGCAACGGTCAGATCAAACTGGGTGACAGCACCAAAACCCGGGCGGTGATCTGGTTCTCGGACATGCGCAATTCGACCTCGATTGCCACCCATGTTGGCGATGATGCCTTTCTGGGTGAAATGAATGATTTCTTTTCCGCAACGGCGGGGGCGGTGCTTAAACATGGCGGGCAGGTGTTGCGCTATATCGGGGATGCGACCTTGGCGATTTTCCCGATCGGCGATGATGAAAACAATCTTGAAACAGCCTGTCTTGCGGCCCTTTATGCCGCCGCCGAAGCCCAGATCAATATCGATACCCTGAATGCCAAGCGCGAAGAAGAAGGCAAGCCGCCCTTTGATTACGGACTGGGCATGCATGTCGGTGATGTGATTTACGGCAATGTCGGTGTGTCCGAACGTGTTGATTTCACCGTGGTCGGGCAGGCCGCCAACGAAGCCGCCCGGATCGAACAACTGACCAAGCAGCTTGGCAAACGTGTTCTGGTCAGTCAGACCGTCGCGCGGTTCATTTCCTGTCCGACACAGGAAATGGGGGCTTATGAACTGCAAGGAACCGGTGTCAGCGTCAAGCTGTTTGCCCCGGATTTCGCCGAAGCCTGCCACCGGATCGAATTGATGCGCGCGGGCTAGGCCCGCCCGAATGCGAACATGAAAAAGGCCGGTACATCCGCGTGATGAACTGGCCTTTGTCTTTTTCCCCGGATGGAACGTTGTCAGGCAAGACTGTCGAAATCCTTGACAACGCTGCTTGCTGATTCGCCGACATTGGAAAATGTCTTTTGGGCATCAGTTACCGCCTGTGTCGCAGCCTTGATGATATCGGCATAGGGCGACACTTCCTTTTTGACCAGCATCTGTTGCATGGCGACACCGGTCGTCGCGGATGCCATCGACATGATGTTGCGCAGATAATCGGTGGAATCCTGAACCGCATAGGCCGCGGCCTGGGCGACTTTCTGATAGGCAACGCCGTTTGCACCGGGAAATGCACCGTTCAGAACCGCATGGTTTGTGGTGCCCACTGCCTGAACGATCTGGGGATTGAGTGCGGTACTCAGCGGTGGGGTGTTGTTTGTGCCCCCTGAACCGCCCTTGTCAGAGCTGTCACCATCATCGCCCGATCCGCCGTCTGCGGACTTGTCGCCTGCGGATGTGTCACCGGCGGCCTTTGTGCCGCCATTTTCGCCGGCGGGCGGATTTCCGTCCTTTTGGCTGTCCTGACCGGTATCGGCGTTTTTGTCGGCATCTGTGGTTTTGGATGCGTCGGGATTTGTGTTGTCGTCGTCTGCCATCATGAACCTCTTGCGGGGCGAATGAATGCGCCGTTGTTGTCACTAACCGTGGGCATCAGATCCTGCGGGCACCGATCAGGTGCCGCCGCCACCTTTGCCGCCCATGCCGCCGCCGGTACTGTCAAGGATCATGCGACACGCGCTTGATGTGACGGCATTGCCAATCTGTTGCAGCCCGCCCTGGGTTTGCATGGCGTTTTGCATCGACAGACTGATGGAATGGGCCATCGTCTGATACACAAGGCCCATGGCCTGTGCGGGCGCCTCGCCAAGGACCTTGACGTTGGTCTGTGTCACGGCGTCCGTGATTTGTGCATTTACAGGGGTGTTGTCTGCCATTTCACGCCCTCATGTTTGGACCGTTGCCTGGCCGCAGAAAGACCGGGCTGGTCAGGTGCCTAGCGGCGGGTTGCTGCCAAAATAACCAGAAGAGTCAACAAGGCGTCGGCGTTGTCAGACCGGCCAAGTTTGGCGGTGGCCTGGGCGCCGGCCATGGTATTGACCGAATAAAGCTGCATCACGCCCTGATTGGTGGCGGCCTGCGAACAGATCGATGCCTGTTGCTGGGCCTGCACCGCATTCTGGAACAGGATCGAAGTCGAATGTGCGGCACTTTGATAGATCGAGCCCATCGCATTGGCGGGTGCAGATCCAAGAACACTGACCGAGCTTTGGGTAACTGCGTCGGTAATCTGACCGTTCACCGGGGTTGGAATAGCCATGATATCCTCCGAAAAGGCGGTCCGGGTGACCGCACATCTTTAGACGCGTAATGCGAAGTTTTGTGACCGGGTTCGAAAGCCTTTTTAAAAGGGGGGCTTGCGAAATGTCGGTTAGCCGGCCTGGGCGGTAATCAGCGCCACCAGTTTCGATGTGGCGGTATTGACGACCTGTTGCATGTTTCCCTGGGTCAGGGTGGCGTTTTCCATCGCAAGACCGGTTGCATGCGAATGCGATTGCAGGGCAATGGAAACCGCCTGTGCCGGGCTTTCGCCCAGAACCTTGACGTTGGTCTGGGTAATGGCATCGGTGATTTGCGGATTGACGATATCACTCATGGTACGTCCTCTTTTTATTCACCGGACTCCTGGGACTGTTCGTTTGTATCGTCCGAACCGTCTTCCCCGTCCTGGGTGCCGTTGCCAAGAAACATCCGGTCAAGATCACCCCAGTCGGTTTCGTCATCCCAGAACGCGCTTTTCTTGGACGCGACGCCCTGTTGCTCAGGCGGCGGCAGCGGGCTTTCCCCACTCAGCTTTTGTTGTTGGGGTTCGGGCCCTTGCCCTGAAGCGCCTGTGTAAAAAAATTTGGTTTGCTGTCCTGTACGGACAGGGTGGCCTTGGCGCACTCCATCGTGGTTGCAAGGCTGGCAACGGCAAGCTGTTGCTGTTCATTGACCATATTGGCAAACAGGATGCCCTGTGCCTGGGCCTGCGACAGATAGGATTGCATTGCCCCCATTGCTGGACCATTGGCAATGACCGAGGTATTGGTCTGGGTGACGCTGTCGGTAATCTGTTCGTCGACTTCGTTGGGAGTGCTCATCACGGTGATCCTTACTGGTTACGACGATTCATCATCTGCATCACGCTTTGGGTCATGGTGGTCATGCCGATCATTGCGTTTTGCTTTTGGGCGGAAACCATGTTCGCCATCAAAATGTTCTGTGACTGGGTCTGACCAAGCATCGATTGCAGGGCGGCATAACCCGGCCCGGCCCCCAATGTTGCAACATTGGTCAGCGCGACACAGTCCGTGATCTGATCAGAAACAGCGCAGAGATGCTGTTCATCCGCAGCAGCCGCTTGGGTCTGCTGTGAACTGTCGTCGTCTTGCGCAGATGGTGTCGCTGGCATGTCCGTCTCCTTGGCTGGCGTAATTTGTACTTACCGGTATGACGTGCGAACGCCGACTTTGTGACAGAAAAAGCCCGGCAAGCTTGCGCATGCCGGGCGGGGTCGGCGGCGAAACCAATATGGAATTACGACACGGATGTTCCGGTCGTTGCTTTGAGTGCCGTCAAAAGCGACAGCATGTTGTCGGGCACGTCGCTTGCGGCCAGTTTCGAAGTTGCAACCGCACCAGCCATGGTGTCGACAGAATAAACCTGAATGACGCCCTGATTGGTGGCTGCCTGGGAAGAGATGCCGACCTGTTGCTGGGTACTGACGGCGTTCTCGTAGAGAATGCCATGAGAATGCGCCAGCGACTGGTAAAGCGAGCCCATGGCCATTGCCGGCGCATCGCCCAGAACCTTTACGTTGGCCTGGGTGACTGAGTCGGTAATCATGCCATTGACCGGAGTGTTATCAGCCATTGTGTATCTCCTGGTTGCCTAAAGAAGTGCCGGAAGGAAATTGACCCTCGCAACCGGCCCTTTCCGCATGTCTTGCGGTCAGACTTTTGACGGGGGCCGCGGGGTGTTGTGACGCAAAGCGCAGAAAAACTTGACGGGTCGGGCCGGCCTGGATCCCCAACCTAAATCGGGCGGTCGCTGATGGTTGCAACCGCCCGATTTAATGAAGACCTGCTTGGGGATACAGGGATTAGATATCAGCTTTTGACGGCCTGAAGCGCGGTCAGAAGCGAAAGCATGTTGTCGGGAACATCGCTTTTGGCAATCTTGGAGGTCGCAACCGAATCTGCCATCGTATCGACCGAATAGATCTGGATGACGCCCTGGTTGGTGGCGGCCTGCGAGGTGATGCCGATCTGCTGCTGTGCGCTGACGGCGTTTTCATAAAGAATGCCGGTGGAATGTGCGAGGGACTGGAAGATCGAGCCCATTGCCATTGCCGGGGCGTCGCCCAGAACTTTCACGTTAGCCTGGGTGACTGCATCAGTGATCTGACCATTGACCGGGGTCGGAATCGCCATTGTAAAGTCTCCTTCGTGTGCTTGTGCTGTGTGCTGCTTGCTGTTGTGATCTGACGGGGTTTCGCCGTCCCGTATTCAGTCTAAAGACGTTGGCCATATTGGGTTGTGACGCGTCTTTTCATTTTATCTGTTGTTTTTTGCATTCGATGATGCCCGGGGATACCAGGGGATGCCCGGCTGTGCCTTGATGGCGCAGTCCGGGCCAGGACAGGCAGGCCGATTACTGGATGCCTGCCCCTCTGAGATGTTCGCGCGCCAACTGGACACGTTTGCGCACGGCGCAATTGCTTAGTCCCAATGCCTCGGCAATTTCGTCGTAACTGCGATCCTGGACGCACCGCATCAAAAGCGGTTTGCGCAGTTTTTCCTGCATTGCCATCAAGGCTGTTTCAAGCTGGTCAAGCTGTTCGCCAGCAAGGAATGATTCTTCGGGGCTTGGAATGACCGGGGCGGTCATCGGGGATGCCGGGGTATCGGCACTGCCGTGGGTTTCTTCGCGATATTCCGCCTTGCGCCGGTTCTGACGATGCAGATCGATGCAGGCGTTATGGACAATACGCGACAGCCATGCGCGATGGTTGCGGATTTCGTCCATGGAATCTTCGAATTTTGTCGATGCCTTGACCATTGCCTCGGACAGGGCGTCCTGGGCGTCATCCATATTGCCGGACATCAGTTTCAGGCATTGCTTCAAAAGACTGTCTTGCTGATCGATCCACAGCGGCCAGAAATTCGGTGCCGCGGGGCCCGTTTGGGGATCAAGTGCGGTTTCATGCGCACGGGTCGGGTTGGGCCAGGCGGCGTTGCCGGCATCTTCTGACGGGATGTCTTGGGCAGGGGGGTAGGTCGGGGTGTCCGGGGCTTGCGGCATATCGCGCATGCCCGGAACCGGCTGGCGCAGATCCGTGCTTTCCGGGGATGTCGGTAAAATGCCGTGCAAGACATCCATCGGGGACAGGCCGGACGTGTTGCCAAAACCCGGCAGGGCGCCTGCGATAATATCTTCCGGGCGCGGGCCGTTGCGTGATGGTTCGAGCCCCGGGAAACCGGCAAGCGGATTGAAGTCCGCCGGATAGCCTGGTGGCGGGCTGTATCGGTTGGTGGGCTGGGCGGATGCTGCCGGTTGCGGCGCATCGGACTGGGCATTGTGCGATTGTGGGGGCGGGGTTTGTCCGTTTGAAAGGTCGGACCGGTTTTCCCCCGGCCGTTCGGACGGGGCCGCAAGATCAGTGGAAATGTGGGCTGCGTGCTGAATGATTGACGCCGCATCCAGTGCCAGGGAAGGGGTGCCTGAACTGTCTGAAAGGTTGCGGTCGGGCGGGGCCGGATTTCGGGTCCCGGCTTCGCTGTTTGTGCCGAGCAACGCGTCGGTAACCGCAAGCCTGCTAAGATAATCTTCGGCAATGCGGGCGCGCTGGTCGGGTTTCAATCGCGACCAGATGGAAGTGACGTTATCGCCATCTTCCATCGCCTGGCTAAGAGTTTGATCAAGGCTTTGAACGAAATGCAGCTCGGCCTCTGTCAGGCCCGCCTCTTCCTGTTGGTTGTTTTTTTCGTTCTGCACTATGGACCCCTCCAGTTGATAGATTGCAACCATAGGCTGATTAAGTTGTGCGACGTTTATTATGACGTGATTTCTAAGTGATTGTGAATAAAAGTTATTGCACAATTTTAAGTTGCATCACGGCGCGTATCTTCACAGCCTGCTTCATTCGGGCCAAGAGAGTAGTCGTGCACGTAGTTTTTCTGACTGTGCTGTTGTTTTTCGGGATCTTTGCTTTGATCCGTACGCGTGCCGGTTCGGTCAGGATGCGATGGGCAGATGCCCATGGCGGTTCCCGACCTGTGCCGGATCAACCTGTTTTTGCAGGCTGTGAATTCCTGGGGCTTTCCTTGTCCCCGGCCGGTGGCGCCGGCTCGTTTGAATCCTGTGCGGGAAAAGCATTGGCAAGTGCCGTTTCGACCTTGTCGGAAAGCAACTGCATCCTGAGATCGATTTCGCGTGTGATGATGTTGCGAATTTCCGTGGCGATATCGAACATGATCTGCTGATCGCCATGGTGGTTTGCCGATGATGTCATTTGCGGAGCACCTTGTGCTGGATAACCTGTTGGGTGCCCGCTGCCCGGACGCGGGGGCAGCGGGGCGGTCACGCCCGATTTGACCTGTTCGGCGTGATTGGAAATCGTGTATCGCTGATCAAGAACCTGCTCGCGGGCGCGCTCGGCGGCCTGGGTCATGGCTTTCTGGGTGGCCAGATATTCCTGATTGAATGCCTTGCGCACAGCATCCTTGCGATCGCTGGCGGTGGTAACATCCTTATGCGCCTGACCAGACATCAGGTGCCTCCCTTGGTGGAATTGTTCGGGGTGCTGCCTTTGGTGGTGCGCGACGATCCCTTGGTCGATGCCGAACCGTCCGATCCGGTATCCTCACCGGATGCCGGGGCATCCTGATCGGCCGATCCATCGGAGCTTGCGCCACCGGCTTTGGTTCCGCCGGTTTTGGCGGAGGCCGGTTTTGCCGGTGTGGTGTCATCGGTGCTGGACGGCAGAACAAAGCCATACGTCGCCAGATCATCCTCGGTCGGGCTTGCGGCAACACCGGTCAGGCTGGTTTCAAGGCGTCCATTGTTGTTAGACACCATGCTTGCAGCCTTGCAGGCGGCATTATCGCTTTGTGCCGCGCATGTCAGGATGGCGGTCGGCGTGCAGCTGCGCGTATCGGTCAGAAGCTGTGCAGTGACATTGAAACTTGTTTCCTGGTCATAGCGCACAAGGGTGACAAGGCTTGCGCCCTTGTCGCCTTCGCTGGGCGGGGTGATCTGGACCCAGAACGGAATGGTATAGTTCGGCCCGGCCAGGATGTTTCCCCCGACAATCGGGCTTGGCAAGGTTCCGGTATATTCAAACTGCACCGGGATCGGCGCACGGTCGGCAAAGATCAACCGGATCAGCGCAAGGTTGGGGGCAGCGTCACCGGGGATTGAACCGACGGCCTGTTCGAGATGTAGGGCATAGGGGCCGCCGCTATAGACCGGGACTTCCGATGTTTGTGGCAGGGTGTCATCCTGTGCGGAGCTGTCAAACAAAAGCGCGCGCAATTGTGAGGGTACTGATGTCGGCACCGAGACCGACAGTTCGGATTGCGCATCGGCAGACGGGCCGACATGCAATTTCCAGCTTTTGAGGCTTTCGGGGCTTTCATCGGCAATCAACCGTGCACCGATCGCGGTCTGGGCGGTCGTGCGGCCCGATGACATCGGGTATCCCTGTGCCATTGTGATGGTCCAGTCCGGGGTGTCGGCATCGCTGCTGGCATTCCCGTGCAGACTGGGCATGGCAGTTCTGAACATGTCATCGGCGATTACGGCCCCCTGAAGATCGGTTTTGCTCCCATCCTTATTGATGATGGTGACCCCCCACTGCGCTTGCGAGGTGCTTTCAGAAGAAGTTGTGCTGTCAAAGAAGGAGCTGCTCATTGCGGAGGCCTCGCTGTTTCCTGTTCTGCCGGTCGTCCGGGGGCTTTGTGCTGCTTGGGCGATGACGTGGGTCGGATCGGGTATGGCGCTGTTGAAATTCGGTTTTGGCGCGCCTGAACGGGGCGTACCCGGCCCGTCGAACAGAAAACGCTGGATGATTTCAAAGGCGGTTTCACCGGGCTCGCTGATTTGGCCACTTTTCGGGTTGGCTGGCCGCGATGATCCGCCGGGACTGTTGATCGCGGGGCTGTCGATCAGGCCGAATTCCTGACAAAGGGCGGTCATGATATCGAGTGCGGCCTGCGGCTCGTTCAATGGGCCGGGCTGGGGCGCAAAAGAGGCCTCGGTGGGCTCTTTTAAGCCTTTTTCTGCCGCGGCGGGGCCTGCTTCGTGCAGATTGCTGCTGCCATCAGACGGGCTTGATGCGGATTTGGCCGGATCTGGTTTGGGCGCGTCACTGTCTGTCATGCATGCATTCCCCAGTGTTGCCCTTGTGGTGGATTTTGCGGCCGAAATGGCGGCCGAATTGACCACAAGGATTTAAACGGTTCCGTGCATTCAGACGTTCAAAGGGCGGGAATGTGAAAATATTGCCTCTGTACAATGGGGCGATACGGGCCTTTGAGGCGCAAATCCCGTGTGCAAAAGACCGCGAAAATTCACGAATGTCGCAAGCTTTTTCAGGCCCGAAAAACACAAAACCCGCCGAAAGTGCAGCAAGCTGTACCTTGGCGGGTCTTGGGTTTTACAAAATGGTGCTGGTGATAGGATTTGAACCTACGACCTACGCATTACGAATGCGCCGCTCTACCAGCTGAGCTACACCAGCACGATTCATTTTGTGGCGCGGAAAATACGGACAATCACCAAGCTTGGCAAGTGCTTTATTGTTCTTTTTCCCAACAAGCCTTTCGGGCGCAGCCATGCCTTAAAATCAAACCGGCAATAGATAATATCACATTGACCGTACTGTAATTATGCGGCTTAGATGCGTGCTGTTGGAATTCATGCTTTGGGGGCAGGTTATGTGTCGTTGGCTCAGCTATGTTGGTGATCCGGTTTATCTTGAAAAGCTGGTGTTCGAGCCGCGCCATTCCCTTGTTGAACAAAGCCTTCATGCCGAACAGGCCAAAACGCCGACCAATGGCGACGGGTTTGGCATTGGCTGGTATGACGAACGTCCGACCCCGGGGCTTTATCGTGAAATTCTTCCGGCCTGGAATGATCCGAACCTGCGGTCGCTTGCCCATCACATCAAATCGGGGCTGTTTTTCGCCCATGTCCGGGCTTCGACCGGCACGCATACCAGCCGCACCAATTGCCATCCCTTTGCCCATGACAAATATCTGTTCATGCATAATGGCCAGATCGGCGATTACCCGCTGGTGCGCCGATCGCTTGAAAACATGATCGAGGATGAATTCTATGCCGGTCGGCAGGGATCCACCGATAGCGAGCTGATCTTTTGCCTGATGCTGACACTTGGCCTGAAAGAAGACCCGCACCGCGCGATCCGTCGCACCATCGAAGTCGTCGAAAATGAAATGAAGGCACGCGGCGCAAGCGCCCCGTTCCGTTTCACCGCTTGCCTGTCAAACGGTAAAAGCGTCTGCGCCATCCGCCACGCCAGCGACGACAAACCGCCATCCCTTTACTGGCGCAAACGCGACGACCACGTGATTGTCGTATCCGAACCGCTTGATACCGATACTGAAAGCTGGGCCGCTGTCGCACCGAACCATACCCTTCATGTCGAAGGTGATCTGGTGGTGAGCGAGGAAGCAACCATGGCGTGCCAATAAAGCAACTTTGTTTCGGCGTCAGTTTACCACGACAATCTGAGACCGCGCCTTGACCAGCGCGCGTTGCAGGGCATCGCCGGGGGCGCTGTTGAGAAGCACCGTCTGAAAATCGCTGGCGTGGCCGTCACGACAAAGGGCTTTGCGGCCGACCTTTTTTTCGTCGATCATCAGGATCGCGTGGTCGCAACAGCCGACAAGTGCGCGCCTTGCGCGGACTTCATCCATGTTGAAATCAAGCAGGTCGCCGTCATCGGTCATGCCGCCGACACTGACAATTCCGTAATCGGCGCGAAGCCCGCCAAAGAAATCAGCACTATCGGCCCCGATAATATCAAGATCGCGGGTACGCACCGTGCCACCGGCAAGCCTAAGCGTGACATTGGGCGCATTTTGCAGGGTCAGCACCACATGCAGGTTGTTGGTCAGTACGGTCAAATTGCGATGCGATGAAAGATGCTGAGCGGCGAGTTCGGCGGTGGTGCCGGTGCCAATCGCAATCGTGCAGCCCTCAGGGATCAGTTCGGCGATCTTGGCAGCAATCGCCATCTTGCCCGACCGGTTCCAGACTTCACGCTTTTCATAGGCAGAGTTATCCGGATCAGGTGCGGGGCCTGCAAGGCCATGACGGCGAAACACGCGCCCCTGTTCCTGAAGATCGCGCAGATCGGTGCGGATGGTCTGGACCGATACATTGAACCGGCGTGCAAGTTCTTCGACGGCCATGAAGCCACAGGATTTCACAAGGGCGACGATACGGTCACGACGACGGTCAAGCGGAACAGGATCTGGGATCTCGGACACGTTTATTTCTTTCGTTCGAAAGGCATGGTTTCGTTTGTGTTCCGAGTATAGACAGGCCGGATTGTAACTGAAAAGCCCGGTTTTCCTGTTGAAACATTTAATTCTTGGTGTTGTCACACAACTGTTATCGAAATCCATATAGCTTCCGGATCGAAATGTTTTCGAACGAAACCTTCTTTCCGACTAGGGGATGCCGATCATGCGTAACGTTCTTCTTGCTGCTGTCGCGACTGCGGCGATGATGCTGCCGGTTGTTGGCCAGGCTGCGGAAAAGCTTGTTGTCTATACCAGCCAGCCCAACCAGGATGCCCAGACCACTGTTGATGCCTTTATGGCTGCCAACCCGGATATCGAAGTTGAGTGGGTCCGTGACGGCACCACCAAACTGATGGCGAAACTGCGCGCCGAGATCGCCGCTGGCGACCCGCGCCCGGATGTTCTTCTGATTGCCGATACGGTAACGCTGGAAGGTATGAAGCAGGAAGGCCTGCTGCAAGCGTACAAATCGCCGGAAGCCAAGGCCTATGAAGGCGCGCTTTATGATGCCGAAGGCTATTACTATTCGACCAAGCTGATCACGACCGGCATTGTTTACAATACCGCAGCCAAGGCACCGAGCTCCTGGAAGGATCTTTCGGATGCATCGGCGAAAAACCAGATTGTCATGCCAAGCCCGCTTTATTCCGGTGCGGCCCTGATCCATCTTTCGACCCTGACCGAGAACAAGGATCTGGGCTGGGATTACTATCAGGCACTGGCCGCCAACGAAGCCCGCGCTCAGGGCGGTAACGGTGGTGTCTTCAAGGCGGTTGCATCGGGTGAAAAGCCGTACGGCGTGGTTGTTGATTTCCTTGCCATCCGTGGCAAAGCCAAAGGGTCGCCGGTTGATTTTGTCTTCCCGAAAGAAGGTGTGACCTATGTGACCGAGCCGGTCGCGATCATGAAAGACGCCAAGAACGTTGATGCCGCGCACAAGTTCGTTGATTTCGTTCTGTCCGATGCCGGTCAGAAACTTGTTCTTGATATGGGTTATATCCCGGCCCGTAACGACATGGCCCTGCCGGAAGGTTTCCCGGCGCGTAAGGACATCAAACTGATGGACTTCAACCCGGCCATCGCCCTTGAACAGGCCGAAGCGAACAAAAAGAAATTCGCTGATATCTTCGGGGCTGAGTAATGCAGGCAACAGGTCGCCTTCGCGGCGCTCTGCCTGGCATCATGACCAGATCCACAGGCAACCGGTCTTCGGACCGGTTGCTTTACTGGTTGCTGTTGCCGGTATTCGTGATTTCCATTCTGCCGATTGTCCGCCTGGCATTTGAAGGCGTGTTTGTCGGTGGCGTGCCGTCGCTTGATTATTTCCGCGATGTTCTGGGATCGGGCGCAACATGGCAGGCAACCGCCAATAGCCTTTATACCGCAGGGCTTGGAACGATCATTTCGCTTTTGATCGGGGGGGCGTTTGCCTTTCTGGTCGCACTGACCGATGTGCGCGCCAAGGCCGCACTGGTTTTCTGTTTCATGATCCCGATGATGATCCCCCCACAGATCACCGCCCTTAGCTGGGTGCAACTGACCGGGCCAAGCAGTGCGCTTTTAAATGCCTTTGGCATGGCACCCCCCATGGGATCGCCACAGCCGCTTTATTCCGCCGAGGGCATTGCGCTTTTGCTGGGTATCCAGCACGCATCGATCGTTTTTCTGACCCTTCGCGCCAATCTGCGTATGATCCCGCGTGAACAGATCGAAGCAGCCCGGCTTGCCGGTGCGCGCGGCGGGCGTTTGTGGTGGCAGATCATCCTGCCACTGACCAGCCCCGGGTTGATTGCCGGAACGGCGATGGCCTTTGTCACGGCACTTGGCAATTTTGGTATCCCGGCGATGCTGGGCATTCCGGCCAATTACCCGACATTGCCGACCCTGATTTATCAGAAACTGGCCGGGTTCGGGCCGTCGGTTCTGGGCGAGGTATCGGTTCTTGCCATGCTGATTGGCGCGATTGCCATTTGCGGTGTGGCCATCCATCACCGGCTGCTTGCCAACCGCGATTACCGTTTGATGGGGATGGTCGGACGTCCGCTTGATATCCGTCTGGGGGCGCGCCGTTCGTTGGTTGAAACCATCCTGTGGGCGGTTCTGATTGCAATTCTTGTCGTGCCGTTGATGGCGTTGATTGCAACCTCACTGGTGCCGGCCTTTGGCGTGAAGCTTGATTTCACCAATTTCAGCTTTGATGCCTTTAACCAGGTGCTGTTTGTGCAGCCATCAACCATCCGCGCATTCCATAACAGTTTCCTGTTGTCGGTGGGCGCGGCGGTGATGCTTGTTCTGGTGTGCTTGCCGCTGGCCTATGTGATGGTGCGCAAACCATCGAAACTGACCAAGCTGATCAACCTTCTGATCGAAGTGCCTTATGCGTTGCCCGGTGTGGTTCTGGCGATTGCTTGCATCCTGCTGTTCATCAAGATCCCGGTGATTGAAATCAGCCTGTATGGCACGCTTGGCATTATTTTCATCGCTTATCTGGCGCGCTTTCTTGTGATTGCGTTGCGCCCGGTGATGAACAGTTTTACCCAGCTTGACCCGGCCCTTGAAGAAGCAGCGCAAGCCTGCGGTGCCGGTCTTGGCCGTCGCTTGCGCGATGTGTTGTTGCCCTTGGCCGCTCCAAGCGCAGCAGCCGGGGCTTTGCTGGTTTTCCTCACTGCGTTTAACGAACTGACTGTTTCGGCCCTTTTGTGGTCGGCAGGCAACGAGACGCTGGGGGTTTTGATTTTCAATCTTGATGACAGTGGCGACACCGTTCTGGCATCCGCCGTGGCGGTACTGGTCGTGCTGGTTGTGATCGCGTTGATGAGCTGTTTTCAGCTTGCATCGCGTCGTTTGCCCAAGGGAGTTGTGCCATGGCAGACATAAATCTTTCGCGCATTACCAAATGCTTTGGCGATTATCGTGCGCTTAATCAGGTATCGCTTGATATTTCGGATGGGGAATTTGTTGCCCTTCTGGGGCCATCGGGCTGTGGCAAGACCACGTTATTGCGATTGCTGGCCGGATTTGAAGAACCGGGCGAGGGGCAGATATCAATCGGCGGGCAGGTGGTTGCCGATCCGGCCAAGGGCGTGATGGTCAGTCCCGAGGACCGCAATCTTGGCATCGTGTTTCAATCCTATGCCCTGTGGCCGCATATGTCGGTTGCGCGCAATGTCGGATATCCGCTTGAAGTACGTGGCATGAACCGCGCAGATCGCGATCGCCGCATTGCCGAGGCACTTGATATCGTGGCCCTTGGCCCGTTTGCGGATCGCAGCCCCGCCGAACTTTCCGGCGGGCAGCGTCAGCGTGTGGCATTGGCACGTTGTCTGGTGATGGAACCGCGTGCGGTGTTGCTTGATGAGCCGCTTGCGAACCTTGATGTTCATTTGCGCGAAACCATGCAGCAGGCGTTTCTTGATTTCCATCGCCGTACCGGGGCAACGATGATTTACGTCACCCATGATCAGGCCGAAGCCATGGCAATGGCTGACCGGATCGCGGTGATGGACAAGGGCCATATTCGCCAGATGGCCGCCCCCGAAACCCTGTATCGCGAACCGGCCGATCGCATGGTTGCGGGTTTTGTCGGCGCCGGGTCGGTTTTGCCGATCACCGGGGTTGAGGTCGAAAATGGTGGCACATGTTCGGTGAAGCTTGGCGATACCCGCATTGCCGCACGCGTATGCCCGAAACTGGCCAGTAGCGGGCATATCAACGGGCAGGCGGGCCTTTGCCTGCGTCCCGAAGATGTCTGGGTCGAAGATGAGGCCCCCTTGCGCGGCAAGGTCGAGGATTGCGTTTATCTGGGCGGGCGGTTCCGGCTTTCGGTGCGCATTGATGATGAGCATACCCTGCCGGTATATGCCAATCGTCGGGCACGGGTCGGGGAGCCGGTCGGGCTCAAGGTTGCCGATGGCTGGGTCTTTGACCGCCTTGCCGGTGAGGTCGCCTGATGTCAGCCCGGATGCGTGTTCTTTCGGGTCTTGGTGAAAAGGGCCCGGCTTGTTTGCGACTGGAATTCTTTAACCGGCGCTGGATGCTTGATTGCGGGGTTGGTCCCGAAAGTGATCAGGGATTTGATCCGGCCTGGCTTAATAAAGTTAACGCCGTTTTCATCACCCATGACCATATCGATCATATCGGTGCGGCCGAAGAAATAGTCGCGGCGGGACTGCCGATCTATTGTACCGAAGTCACCGCGCGTTCCCTGCCAAAGGGCGCGAAAGTCATTCCATTGCCGCCATGCGGGGAAATCCAGGTTGATGGGGTTACCGTCACCACCGGGCGCACCGGCCATTCATTTGGCGGGGTGTGGCTGCATTTCGAACTGGGCGGCGGGGTGCTGTATTCCGGCGATTTCTGCCATGAGTCCGATTATTTCCTGTATGACACGCCGCCCGATGCGGCGACCGTGATGCTTGATGCATCCTATGGCATGGAACAACTGACCCAGCAGGTCCGCATCGACAGTCTTCTGACCACCATGACCAAGCTTGACGGGCAGATCCTGTTTCCCGTACCGCCCAGCGGCCGGGCCGCCGAAATGGCCTTGCTGTTTGAAAGCCACGGTCTGACCGACTGGTCGATGGATGATCGGTGTTACGGGCAGGTCAAGCAGGTGCTTGATACCCATGGTTCGGACTATGTGAATGGCGATGCGATCCGCCGTTTGCGCGCGCTTAAGGACAAGGCAAAGCATTTCAATCCGGATGCCAGATTGCTGTTGTGTCATGCGCCGTGCGCGACATTTGGCAAGGCGCGTGAACTGATTGACAAATGGCGTGATGCTGGACGGCTGGGATCAAGTGCGCATGTGATCTTTACCGGGTTCATGCCGATCGAGGCCCGCAAGATGGTTGAAAAGGGCCATGCGCATTTCCGGCGCTGGAACGTGCATCCATTGGCCGGGCACGTGATCGAGCTTGCCAATCAGTGCCACGCCATGCAGGTCGTGCCGCTTTTTACCAGCTGTCCCGAGGATTTTGGTCTTGTCGACGGGTTCGACGGGCGGCTACAGCTTGCTGATCGGTTCTATTTGTAATGGGTTGCGATCCATTTCGACGTTCAAACGGGTGATGCCTGATCATGATTTATGCTGCTGAAAAGTTCGATTTTCCGAAATTGCCGTTTGTGTTCATCCGGCACGGAGAAACCGATGCCAACCGCGCAGGGATCATTGCCGGATCGAACGAGCCGCCGCTCAATGAAACCGGCCGCGAACAGGCTCTTGCCATTGCGCCATTGATGGCACAGGCAAGCTGGCGCGCAGTTTATGTCAGCCCGCAAGACCGTGCACGCACAACCGCCAACCTTGTTCTGCCTGATTACGAGGCCAGGGTGCTTGACGGTTTGCGCGAACGTCATTGGGGCGATCTTGAAGGTCGCCCGATTGCCGAGCTGTGCCCGCGCTTTGACACCCCGCCCAATGGCGAAGGATTTGATGCCATGTGTCAGCGTGTTTCATTTGCCATGCAACAGGCACTGGCAGAAGTCAGCGACGAGCTCACGGTGATTGTTGCCCATTCCGGGGTGGCGCGCTGCATCCTTTACATGACCGGGTTTGAGGCCGACGGGCCACGCGTGCCCAATGCCACCCCGATCCTGTTCCGTCCGGTCAAGTCCGGATGGGAATATGAAAATCTGACCGAAACCCTGATCAAGGAGATCTCCGCGTGAATATGGCACAGGCCGATGCGCATCAAACCCGCCCGAATTCAGCCGATCTGCGCGATGCGGTGGTGTTTGACATGGATGGAACACTGGCGCATTTCGATGCCGATGAATTGGGGCATCTGGTTCATGGTGTGGAAAAACAGTGGGATGCGTTTTTCGATGCGATGGACCATGCCAAACCGATTGAAAATATCGAACGGCTGTTGCGCATTCTTCATGCTTCCGGGCATGCGATCGTGATCTGTTCTGGCCGCCCGGCGGGCTGGCAACACCGGTCCGAAGCCTGGCTTCGTGCCCATAATATCCCGTTTGACGGCATGTATCTGCGCCCCATCGATGCCGATCATCGCAGTGATGAGGAGGTCAAGGAAGACCTTCTGGCCCAAATCATTGCCGATGGGTTCAATCCGTGGCTGGTGGTGGATGATCGCAGGCGCGTTGTTGATAAATGGCGCGATATGGGCCTGACATGCCTGCAATGTGCGCCGGGTGATTTTTAACCGGGCGAGCTATTTATCATACAAATAAAAAGACCGGCTTTGCACCGGTCTTTTTTGTCTGATTATTCGAACAGATGGCGGTAATCGCCATATCCTTCGGCCTCAAGATCGTCGATTGCGATAAAGCGAAGCGACGCCGAATTGATGCAATATCGCAATCCGCCACGATCACGTGGCCCATCGGGGAAGACATGACCCAGATGGCTGTCGCCATGTTTTGACCGGACTTCGATGCGGCGCATGCCGTGGGTGTTGTCTTCGCGCGCGACGATATGGTCGCTTTCGACCGGTTTCACAAAGCTGGGCCAGCCACAGCCGCTATCGAACTTGTCGCGCGATGTGAAAAGCGGTTCGCCCGATACGATATCGACATAAAGCCCGTCTTCCTTGTGATCCCAGAAATCATTGCGAAACGGCGGTTCGGTGCCGTTTTCCTGTGTCACGTGATATTGTTCCGGGGACAGATCGGCAATCGCATCCGGGTCTTTGTGATATTTGCTCATATTCGGTCACTTCACATCTTTGGTCGTCGGGATGTTTGATTTCTTGTCCCCAAAGATGGTCGGATTATCGCGATTGTCCAGTGGCTTCACACCAATGTGACGGTCTGACAGGCCAAATTGGACTTAGCCCTGACACCATGGCTGGCGTTTGGTTTTGCCGTCATAGGGGCGGGCAAGTCCGTTATCGATCAGTTCAAGATCAAGCGGGCTGCCATCAATGCGGACCGATGCCACCACGCGCCCGCCATAGCGTCCCCATTCCGGTTCGCAGAATTCAACGGCCTTGGCGGTTTTCAGGCGCTTGCGCGCATAATCGCGGGCCTGCTGGGCCAGTTGTTTTTCACTTTCGCATTTGCCGCGAATTTCGGGCGTATCAACCCCGCGCACGCGCACCGACATATTGGCAATTTCGCCCGGAAGACCCGGAATGGCGACATAGATGGTGTCACCGTCATAGGCAAATTCACCACGGTATTCCCGCAAAGGCCAGTCATAGCACGCAGCCTGTGCCATTGGGGCGAGCAGGGTGGTTGCGATCATTGTGGTCATGCCGATGATAGCAGGGATGTGGTTGATCTTCAGGGCAGGGTAAAGGCGGGATTTGGTCATCAGATATCGCTTAGAGTTTCAGTCGGGACAGAATTTGGGCGGCGCGCTGTTGAACCGGACCTTTGCGAATTTCGATCAATTCATGACCGCATTCGATATAGGCCTGGCACAGGCGGACATATGTTTTGACGCTTCTGGCGAAGTCCTGTGTCCGGATTTCATCGGTATGATAAATTTCCGACCATGGCGGCAGGACAAAGACACAGCGCCGATAGCGATACATCTTGATCGTCCGCATCAGGGCGGCATCATCGGGCAGTTTTGCCAGCCGGCGATGGGCCAGAATATCGGGAAGTGCGCCGTCACAGAAAACGGTGCGCGGGTGGCATTCCATGCCGTTCTGCCAGGCGCGAATGGCCCGCCGGGTCATCAATCCGGCAAAGGCATCATCATCTTCGCCGGGCACGGCATTGCCGCCGCGTTCGCGCTGTTCGGCAATCAGCGGGCGCGCCACATCAGGGCAGATATCATAGCCCTGTGCATGAAGATATTCGATCAGGGTGGACTTGCCAGAACCGGGACCCCCGGTAATGACAACAAGGTTGGACGTTATCGGCGTTTGCATTCGTGTTTGTCTCCGCGAGCAAGCCTTTTGGTCATGCTTTGCGGCGAGGTGATGGCAATATTGTTGTTGGTTTTTGATCCGCACAGGAGCCGTGCGGAATGCGCTTTTGACGGCGTTGGGGATGCTTGTCAACGCCAAAGGAAAAGCGTCGATCTTTCAATGAATTAGGGGTGGGGAAAACAATGACGGGTCTTCGGGCAGTCGGCCAGTGCCGCCTTTGAAAAAGTCAGGAGCAGCCTTCGACCAGGGTGATGGCTTCGTTCCCGGCATGGATTGCGGTTACAACCCCGTCTTCGTTGAATTCAAACCGGATGCCCCGTGATTTTGCAGCATCGGTCCACCATGTGACATAGCGCGCATCCGCACCCAGATATTCGTGTTCTTCTTCGACCAGTTCGGCATTGCCAAAGGCGGCATGAACGTCTTCGCGGGTCGATCCCAGTGAAACGCCCTGGGACGTGCGCACAAGACTGGTGGCCACATCATATTCATCCGCATAAAGCGAAACACGCACAAGCTTGCCATCAAGCACCAGATAGCCAAGCCCCGACGGATCAAGATTGCGCTGAAGGAAGGCGCAATTTTCATCGTCACCGGCAATGAACTGATCAAGTTGCGGACCAAGGGTCTTGCGCAATGTTGCCTGATCCCAGCCGATCTGAACCGGGCCGTATCCCTGTTCGGACAGGGTTGCCAGACGGGTGGCAATCGCATCTGAGATCACAAGTTCGATTGTTGCCGTATCCTGTTCGACAGTGATTTTTGTCGGGATCACGGTTTGATGCAGATGGATTTGTGACCAGGATGTGCCTTCGGGCCAGTCCTTGGGAAAGGCAAGGTTGTTGGTCGGTTCAAGACAGAGCTGGCTGGCGTTTGCCAGTATCCCCCGGTGACGGGCGCGAACCGGCGACGGAATTTCCATGCAGATGGTTTGCGGAACATCTTCAAGCCAAGAAACCGGATTTCCCGGCCCGTCGCAGATTTGCGGATCGGGGCGCATTTCACAATAGGACGGGACAATATTGTCCATGACGAGATCAAGCCGCATTGGGCCTTTGCCAACCGAACCGATTACGGCATCAAGTGCATCCTCGCTCGGTTCAAGCCACTGATAGGTACTGATCGCCCATGCCGTTGTGCCGCGCAAATCCATCAGGGCAAAGGCCGGACCGTCTGATTGCGGCTCCTCATTGCCTGATGCAAGAACCGGCGATGCAACAAGTGCAGCGCAGATTGCGATCAGGGCCCCGGGATTTCGTGTAATGCGCAGCATCTATGCTTCTCGATCAGAACGTATCTTGTTGTGTGACAGGAGTTTACGCGACTTTGACACATCCGCACAGCCATTAACCACAATCGCCGTGTTGATATATCGCGCTGATTGGGGCGGGTGACAATATTGGTTTAACTGTTCGGCTTTTCGATCCGGGCCAGCACATGATCGGAAACAAGCTGGGCCGACGGGGATAACCGGTGGCCGCGCGCCGTGATCAGGCTATAGGGTTTGATTTCGATCATGCCGTCAAATGGCAATTCGGTAATCAGGCCGCCGCTTGAAAGCAGGCTTGTGACTTCTTCGGCCATTGGTGCAATGGCATCCGTATCGGCAAGGGTCGCAAGCGTCACCAGCAATGATGCCGAGTTCAGACTTGAATGAGGCAGTGGCAGATGGCGCGAAATAAACACATCCTCGATCGTGCGCCGCATCAGGTTGCCCGGCGGGGGCAATATCCATTCAAATTTGGCAAGCCGGGCCAATGTGATCGGGGTTGTTGCATCCAGTAACGGATGACCGGTCCGCACCATCAGGCGGATTTTCTCGCTTCGGATTTCGCGGATATTGAACTGGCGCGGGTCCATATCTTCGGGGACACGCCCGATGACAAAATCATGATCACCGGCCAGAAGATCCTTGATCAGCAAATTTGACGGACCAACGCTGACATGGGCTTCCAACAGGGAATTGACCGACTGGACACTGCGAATGGCGGGCACAACCAGATCGACAGCCGCGGCCGTCACCGCCCCGACAAAAACGGTGCCGCCGCCATGTTTGATGTCTTCGATTTCGCGTTCGGCTTCGCGGATTTCAATCAGCATGCTGCGTGCACGCCGCGCAAGAGCGCGCCCCGCATTGGTCATTTCGATGCCCCGCGGGCTGCGCACGCACAGCCGGGCTTCAAGGATGGTTTCCATTTCCGACAGCAACCGTGATGCCGCGGGCTGGGATGTTTTGAGCATGTCGGCCGCCAGACTGATTTGTCCGGTTTCCTCCATCGCGACGATCATGCGCAGGTGGCTGAGTTTCAGGCCGCGCTGAAACAGGTTCCCGGACCTGAAAAGCAAGGATTTGGCCGAACTTAGCGGCTGGTTATTGCGAAACTCGGTCATGATGCACCCCCTCTGTGCCGGGATTTTAGTATATCAATTTTGATATGCAAGTTTCGAAATTACTTATTTGATTGTTATGTTGAGGGTCTGAATAATGTCGCCGTGTCCTTTGGGAAATGGGATGCATTATCAATTGAAAACAAAGACACGACATATTCGGGCGAAATCTGCCTGGGAAAGTCGGGCACAAAAAAATGGCTGATATGCTGTGTCTTGTAGGGAGGATAGCAATGAAACGTCTCAGTGCCGTAATGGCAGGGGTCGCCTTTGGCGCGGCCGCAATGATGAGCCCGATGATTTCCGGCGGCTATGCACATGCTGCTGACAAAGGCTATGTCGGGATCGCAATGCCGACCAAATCTTCGGCACGTTGGATTTCTGATGGCAATTCCATGGTCGAACAGTTTGAAGCCGCTGGCTATAAAACCGACCTTCAATATGCCGAAGACGACATTCCGAACCAGCTTTCCCAGATCGAAAACATGATCGTCAAAGGCGTTGATGTTCTGGTGATTGCGGCGATCGACGGTACCACTCTTTCGAATGCGCTGGAAAATGCCAAAGCAGCAGGGATCAAGGTCTTTGCCTATGACCGTCTGATCCGCGAAAGTGCCAATGTCGATTACTATTCCACGTTTGACAACTTCAAGGTCGGCGTTCAGCAGGCAACCTCGCTGGTCGATGGTCTGGCCGCTGCGGGTGAGCCGCCCTATAATGTCGAACTGTTCGGCGGATCGCCCGATGATAACAATGCCTACTTCTTCTATAACGGTGCGATGTCGGTTCTTCAGCCGCTGATCGACAGCGGCGATATCGTGATCAAATCCGGCCAGATGGGCATGGATAAGGTTGGCACCCTGCGTTGGGACGGTGCGGTTGCACAGGCCCGCATGGATAACCTTCTGTCGGCTTATTATACCGATGAACAGATTGATGGCGTTCTGTCGCCCTATGACGGTCTGTCGATCGGTATTCTGTCGTCGCTCAAAGGTGTCGGTTACGGTTCGGGCGATATGAAAATGCCGGTCGTTTCCGGTCAGGATGCCGAACTGCCGTCGGTCAAATCGATCCTGGCAGGCGAACAGTATTCCACCATTTTCAAGGATACCCGTGAACTTGCACGTGTGACCGTTTCGATGGTTGATGATGTTCTTGCCGGTCGTGAGCCGACCATCAATGACACCAAAACCTATGACAACGGCGTCAAGGTTGTTCCTTCCTATCTGCTTGAGCCGGTGATGGTCGACAAGTCCAACTGGAAAGAAATCCTGGTTGGTTCGGGCTATTACACCGAAGACGAAGTAAAATAAGTCTGAAAATTTCGGTCGAACCCGGTGTGGTGCCGATGGCATCCCGCCGGGTTCCATCGTCTGAAAGACTGTCTTTGCAATGTGGCCGGGCGGCCTGTTTCAATGGACGATTGCCCATAAGGCTGGCCTTTTAAGGGCCCGGGAATTTTCCTGAAATCCAGGACAACAAAGACCAAGTAGATAAAGGTGCTGTCAGTCCCGTGACAGCAGTGGGAGGACCGGATGGATACCATCCTGGAAATGAAGAACATCACCAAGACCTTTCCGGGTGTGAAGGCGCTGGATGATGTCAGCATCAAGGTTGAACGTGGTGAAATCCACGCGCTTTGCGGCGAAAACGGCGCGGGCAAATCGACCCTGATGAAGGTTCTGAGCGGGGTTTATCCGCATGGGACCTATGAAGGCGACATTCTTTATGATGGCAGCGTTCAGGCATTCAAGGATATTCGCGACAGCGAAGAACGCGGCATCATCATCATTCACCAGGAACTGGCCCTGGTGCCGTTGCTGTCGATTGCCGAAAACATCTTTCTGGGCAACGAAATTGCCGAAAATGGCGTGGTCAACTGGCCTGCGACCTTTGCGCGCACGGGCGAACTTCTTGCCAAGGTCGGGCTTAAGGAAAATCCGGCAACGCTGGTCACCAATATCGGTGTTGGCAAACAGCAGCTGGTTGAAATTGCCAAGGCGCTGTCCAAAAAGGTCAAGCTTCTGATCCTTGACGAGCCGACCGCCAGCTTGCAGGAAAATGACAGCCAGAAGCTTCTCGATCTGTTGCTGGAATTCAAGGCGCAGGGCATCACATCGATCCTGATTTCGCACAAGCTGAATGAGATCAATCGCGTTGCCGACCGCATCACGATCATTCGCGATGGCAAATCGATTTCAACCCTTGATGCGCGGGCCGGCACCATTACCGAAGACGATATCGTCAAGGACATGGTCGGGCGCGATATGGCGCACCGCTATCCCGAACGGACGCCAAATATCAGCACGGAAAAACTGATGGAGGTCCGCAACTGGTCGGCAACCCATCCGCTGCATCCCGAACGCAAGGTCGTCGATAATGTCAGCATTGATGTTGCCGCAGGCGAGGTTGTCGGGATTGCCGGGCTGATGGGGGCAGGGCGTACCGAACTTGCCATGAGCATCTTTGGCAAATCCTATGGTACCGACATTTCGGGCGACGTTCTGATCAAGGGCAAACCTGTTGATGTATCGACCGTTGAAAAGGCGATTGCATCGGGGCTTGCTTATGTGACCGAAGACCGCAAGGAAATGGGTCTTATCCTTGATGAAAGCATCACCACCAATATCACACTGGCCAATCTGGGCGGGGTGTCGGAACGGGGGGTGCTCAATGACGGGGCCGAACGATCCGTTGCCGAGGATTACCGCAAGAAAATCAATATTCGCACGCCGAATGTCGGGCAGAAGGTCGTCAATCTTTCAGGCGGGAACCAGCAGAAGGTCGTTTTGTCAAAATGGCTGTTTGCCGCCCCCGAAGTCCTGATTCTGGACGAACCGACGCGCGGCATCGATGTCGGTGCGAAATACGAAATTTATACGATTATCAACCAGCTGGCAGCCGACGGTAAGGGGGTCATCATGATCTCGTCGGAAATGCCGGAGCTTCTGGGCATGTGCGATCGCATCTATGTGATGAACGAAGGTGAGATCAAAGGGCAGCTTGCAGCAAAGGATGCAAGCCAGGAAGCAATCATGCGCATGATCCTGAAAGCGTGAGGAACGGACAATGACGGATACGGATAACAAATCAATCGGCTACTATTTGCGCACCCATATTCGCGAATATGGAATGGTTGTTGCGCTGGTTGCCATTCTTGCCTTCTTCCAGGTTCTGACCGACGGCATCATGCTCAAACCGGTCAACCTGACCAACCTGTTCCTGCAAAACAGCTATATCATCATCATGGCTGTTGGCATGTTGCTGGTGATTGTCGGCGGGCATATTGACCTTTCGGTCGGCTCGGTTGTCGGCTTTGTCGGCGCACTTGCCGCGGTGATGATTGTGAACTGGGACCTGCCGACGGCCTTTGTCATTCCGGCCTGTCTGGTGGTTGGGGCGATCATTGGTGCCGCCCAAGGCTACTGGGTGGCCTATTGGCGCATCCCGTCCTTTATCGTTACCCTTGCCGGGATGCTGGTATTCAAGGGCCTGACACTGGCCCTGCTTGGCGGGGCTTCGGTCGGTCCGTTCCCGTCCGAATTCCAGGCAATGTCTTCGGGCTTCCTGCCTGATATTTTTGACGGGTTTATCGAAGGCCGCTTTAACGTCTTTTCGATGACCATCGGTGTGGTGCTGGCGGCGTTGTTGCCGATCCTTGGTCTGCGTGCACGCGCCAAACAGGCAAAGTTTGCTGCGGTGGATGAACCGATGGCATTCTTTATTGTCAAACACGCAGTTGCGGGTTTGGCCATCCTGTTTGTTACCTATCTGCTGTCGACCTATCGCGGTTTGCCCAACATTCTGATCATCATGGCGCTTCTGATCGCGATTTTCACCTTTATCACCAATTCAACGACCCTGGGGCGTCGCATCTATGCGCTGGGTGGCAATGAAAAGGCGGCAAAGCTTTCGGGTATCAATACCAAACGCCTGACCTTCTTTACCTTTGCCAATATGGGCATGCTGGCCGCCCTTGCCGGGCTGGTCTTTGCCGCGCGCCTGAATACGGCAACACCGAAAGCCGGTCTTGCATTCGAGCTTGATGTTATTGCCGCGGTCTTTATTGGTGGCGCGTCAATGTCGGGCGGTGTTGGCAAGGTGATCGGGGCTGTGGTTGGTGCACTGATCATGGGTGTCATGAATAACGGCATGTCGATCATCGGTGTCGGTATTGACTGGCAACAGGTGATCAAGGGTCTGGTGCTTCTCGCCGCTGTGATCTTTGATGTCTACAACAAGAACAAGGCCTAACAATACGATGACGCGGAACGGCATATTTCTGGATCATATCTGCCAGCAAGGCCGGCTGGTTGCCAGAATGTGTCGTTCTTTGTCCCCGATGCGGTTTTCCCGGCCGCATGTTTTCGGACCCGTCTCGATAATAAGTCAAAAAGGAATTCGGGCATGACGAAGTTCAAACCGGCACCATGGCCGCGCGTTTTGCGGTCACAAGAAGGTTGGTTCGGCGGAACCAGCAAGGACAATATCTATCACCGCAGCTGGATGAAGAACCAGGGTCTGCCCTCGGACCTGTTTGATGGTCGCCCGGTCATCGGGATTTGCAATACCTGGTCGCAATTGACCCCGTGCAATGCCCATCTGCGCGATCTTGCCGAACGGGTCAAACACGGCATTTACGAAGCAGGCGGCCTGCCGCTTGAATTCCCGGTATTTTCAGCCGGTGAAAGCACGCTGCGTCCGACGGCAATGATGTTCCGTAACCTTGCGGCCATGGATGTCGAGGAAGCCCTGCGTGGCACGCCGCTTGACGGTGTGGTTCTGATGGTTGGCTGTGACAAGACGACGCCGTCGCTTCTGATGGGGGCAGCCAGTGTTGATATCCCGGCGATTGTTGTGACCGGCGGGCCGATGCTGAATGGCAAATGGCGCGGTCAGGATATCGGTTCGGGGACGTCGCTTTGGCAGCTGTCGGAGGACCGCAAGGCCGGCAAGATCAGCACCGAAGACTTCCTTGAAGCCGAAATCGCCATGTCGCGTTCGCCAGGATCGTGCAACACCATGGGAACGGCATCGACCATGGCCAGCATGGCCGAGGCTCTTGGCATGGCGCTTTCGGGGAACGCGGCCATTCCGGCTGTCGACAGCCGCCGCCGCGTGATGGCGCATATCACCGGACGTCGCATCGTTCAGATGGTCAAGGATGATCTTAAACCGTCCGACGTCATGACCAAGGAAGCGTTTGAAAACGCCATTCGTGTCAATGGCGCGATTGGCGGATCAACCAATGCGGTGATTCATTTGCTCGCCATTGCCGGACGTGTCGGCATTGACCTTACCCTTGATGACTGGGATCGCCTTGGCCGTGATATCCCAACCATTGTGAACCTTCAGCCATCGGGCAAATACCTGATGGAGGAATTCTTCTATGCCGGTGGTTTGCCGGTTGTGATCAAGGCCTTGGGCGAGGCGGGGATGCTTCACAATGATGCCCTGACGGTGTCGGGCGAAACCATGTGGGATCAGGTCAAGGATGTCCGTAACTGGAACGATGATGTGATCCGCCCGTTTGACAAGGCGCTGACCGAAAGCGGTGGTATTGCCGTGGTCAAGGGCAACCTTGCCCCGAATGGGGCTGTGCTTAAACCGTCTGCGGCAACGCCGGCGCTTCTGACCCATCGTGGGCGTGCGGTGGTGTTTGAAGACATCGATGATTACAAGGCCAAGATCTATGACGAGAACCTTGATATCGATGAAACCTGCGTCATGGTTCTGAAAAACTGCGGTCCCAAAGGCTATCCGGGTATGGCCGAAGTCGGCAATATGGGGCTGCCGCCCAAGGTCCTCCGTAAGGGGATCACCGATATGGTGCGTATCTCTGATGCGCGCATGAGCGGCACGGCCTATGGCACGGTGGTCCTTCATACTTCGCCCGAGGCCGCAGCAGGCGGGCCGCTTGCCGTTGTGCAAAATGGCGACATGATCGAACTTGATGTGCCCAACCGCCGTCTGCATCTTGATATCAGCGACGAGGAACTGGCCAAGCGCCTTAAGGAATGGAAAAACACCATTCCGGTTCCCCAAAGCGGCTATGCATCACTGTATTACAAGTCAGTCATCGGTGCCGACCGCGGTGCCGACTTCGACTTCCTTGTCGGTCATCGTGGCAAGGAAATCCCCAAAGACAGTCACTAGGCATCATGGGGTTCAATTCCCCTGATAATCAAAGCCCGGTCGGCCCAAAGGTCGACCGGGTTTTCTTTTAAGATTACGGCAATGGCCAGATGATGCTGTTGGGCGCTTCACCGTCATGGGTGATCAGGAGCGTGCCGTCGACAAGTTCCCAATCCACGAAATAGGCACCGGTCACATCAATGACGGGGGTGGATTGCTGTGCCGGGGCAATCAGTCGGGCGCGTTGTGAATGCGCGCCTTGATGACACACCAGCAAGAAGGCGGTTGTGTCTTTGATACCGGGTTCCGTCAGAACAAAGATGCCGTCCTGATTGCAATTGTCATCGTCGCCTTCGCACATGAAGCAACCAAGTTCCTCGGCAATTTCATCGCCACTATTCCGGTCGCGAATGAACAGGGTCTGGGTGCCCTGTCTGGTGCGAAGTTCCCATTGGTACGGGGTGTTTGCAACCGCGACGGTTTGATCCGGAACTTGCCCCTGGCGACTGGATGCCCCATCCAGTACAAGTCCGTCCGTGTCCGCGTTTCCCTGATCAGGTTTCTGGGCAAGTGCGGCCGGGGAAAATGCCAAGACCGCACAGATCAGCAGACAGAAACGCCCGACGCGCTGGAATGAATGCATGGGGGATGCTCCAAGAAGCTTGATGCTTGGGTGTTTCAGGCAACTTTAAGCCCGGTGATGGATTTGATGGCGCTGGGCAGATTTTCATAAGCCGTAACCACCGCATCGGCACTCAGTGAATTCGCACGGGTAGCATCGACTTCGAAGGCAACGGCGATGGCATGGATATCAGCCGCGCGGGCGGCGTTGACGTCGTTGGCATGGTCGCCGACCATGATGGCGGTATCAGAGGAGCGGTCAAAACCGAGTTTGTCCAGAACAAATTCAAGGAAGCGTCCGTCGGGCTTTTTGACTTCAAATGAATTGCCACCGGCGATGACCGTAAACAGATCGGCGACGCCAAGTTTGGCCAGGATCGCCTTGCACGGGCCTTCGGGCTTGTTGGATGCCAGCGCGATGGTCCAGCCATCTGCTTTGAGTTGGCGCAGCACGGTTTGGGCATTTTCGTAAAGACGGGTATAGGCGTAATCGGTTTCAACATAGCGGTTGTTGAAGTCGATATTGAGTTCATCAAGTGTCGCGTCATCCGGCGTTTGACCGCGTGCGGCAAAGGCGCGCTTGGTCAGCATCCATGTGCCATCACCGAGCATGGCTTCAAGATCGTGACGGCCAAGTGCATCAAGCCCGTGGGCATCAAGCAGTCCATTCATTGCAACCAAAAGATCATCGACCCCGTCAATCAGGGTTCCGTCGAGATCAAACATAATGAATTTTGCCATTGGATTGGGGCTCCGATACGAGGGGATGACATTGTGGCGACAGATTCAGAGGACCTTAACCGAGTTGATGCCATTAACAAACGGTAACATCCGCTAACAGGCGGTAACAAAACGTGATTCTTTATGGGCTTTTGCCCGGATGGAATATGTTCTAAGACTTGCTGCAAATCAGATAGCCGCGCAGTCACAAGCGATCTGCGCGCAGCACGAACAGGGGATGCTGCACCAAAAATGCAGCAAGCGGATTGATAAATGTCACTTGAGTTAAGTGTTGTCGTTCTGGCCGCCGGTATGGGAACGCGCATGAAAAGCGCATTGCCCAAAGTCATGCACAAGGTTGCCGGCAAACCGATGGTCAATCACGTGATTGATACGGCGGCAAAGCTCAATGCCGGTAAAACCATGGTTGTGGTCGGGCCGGACATGCCCAAACTGGTCGAAACGGTCGCCCCGCATCCGACTTTCGAGCAGACAGACCGCTTGGGAACGGCCCATGCCGTCCTGGCTGCGCGCGATGCCTTGGCTGGGCTTTCGGGCAATGTTCTTGTTCTTTATGCCGACAGTCCGCTTTTTACGGCTGAAACGCTTGAACGGCTTGTTGCCGCACGCGAAGCAGGTGATCACGCGGTAGCAGTACTTGGTTTCCGTCCCGAAGATCCGACCGGCTATGGCCGTTTGGTGACGGACGCAACATCGGGTGAACTTCTGGCGATTGTCGAAGACAAGGAATGTGACGCCGATCAGCGTGCGATCAATTTCTGCAATTCCGGTGTGATGTGTTTCCGCGCCGAAGACATGCTTGCGACCCTTGAGGCGATTGATAACGCCAATGCCAAGGGTGAATATTACCTGACCGATGCGGTGGCGGTGGCCCGTGAAAACGGGCATCGCTGTGTCGCGGTTGAGGTCGACGAGGAAGAAACACTTGGCGTCAATTCTCGTGCGCAGCTTTCGGTTGCCGAGGCCATCATGCAGGATCGCCTGCGCAAGGCCGCGATGGATGATGGGGCGACCCTGATTGATCCGGCGTCGGTTTTCCTGTGTGCCGATACCAAGCTTGGCCGTGATGTGATTGTTGAGCCGAATGTGGTTTTCGGTCCGGGGGTGACGGTTGGCGATAACGTCGTGATCAGGGCGTTCAGTCATCTTGAAAGCTGTGTCGTGGGCGATGCTGCTGATATCGGGCCTTATGCGCGATTGCGTCCGGGGGCGGAAATCGGTTCGGGTGCCAAGGTTGGCAACTTTGTCGAGATCAAGAAGGCGGTTGTCGAAGACGGGGCCAAGGTCAATCACCTGAGCTATATCGGTGATGCCCGTGTCGGGGCCAAGGCCAATATCGGGGCCGGGACAATCACGTGCAATTATGACGGTTACCGCAAACAGCATACCGATATCGGGGCCGGTGCGTTTATCGGGTCAAACTCGGCCCTTGTGGCGCCGGTTGAAATTGGCGATGGCGCGATTGTTGGCGCGGGCAGCACGATTACCGGCAAGGTTGAGGCAGATGCCCTGACCCTGACCCGGGCAGAGCGGATTGAAAAGGCCGGATGGGCTGCGAAGTTTCGCGAAAAGATGCGCGCCCTGACCGGCAAGAAATAGACCGGCAGACAGAATTTGAATGTGTCGTGCGCCGGTGCAACCGGTGCATATGATATGACAAGCGATTTGAAGCAGGAACGTAACAAAAATGTGCGGCATTATCGGGATTATCGGCAAGGACAGCGTCAGCGAACGTATTCTGGAAGGCCTCAAACGCCTTGAATATCGCGGCTATGACAGTGCCGGGATTGCAACGCTGGTCAATGGCGATATCGAACGCCGCCGTGCGGAAGGCAAGCTGATCAATCTTGCCAACCGCCTGGAACAAAGCCCGCTTGCCGGTGATGTCGGGATCGGTCATACCCGTTGGGCAACCCACGGTGTGCCGACCGAAAATAACGCCCATCCACACACCGACGGCAAGGTTGCGGTTGTTCACAACGGCATCATTGAAAACTATCAGGATATCAAGGCGGAACTGTCGGCAAAGGGCCGTGTCTTTGCCACCGAAACCGATACCGAGGTTGTCGTGCATCTGGTGTCCGATTTCCTTGATCAGGGCAAATCACCGCGTGATGCGGTTGCCGCAACCCTGCACCGGATCGAAGGTGCCTTTGCGCTGGTGATCATGATTGCCGGGCATCATGATGTGATCTTTGGCGCACGTCGTGGAACGCCGCTTGCGGTTGGTTTGGGCGAAGGCGAGATGTATCTGGGATCGGATGCCATGGCGCTGTCGCATCTGACCAACAAGCTGATTTACCTTGAAGAAGGCGACTGGGTCGAAATGACCCGTGACAGCGTTCAGGTCCGCGACGAAAATGATGTTGATGTCACCCGCGAGACCAAGCTGTCGGCCGTATCTGGCGCCATGATGGGCAAGGGTAATTACAATCACTTCATGCAGAAGGAAATCTTCGAACAGCCAGCCGTGATTGGCGATACCCTGCATGCCTTCATCAACCCGGCGACCCAGACGATCAAGCTGCCTGATATGCCGTTTTCCTTTGCCGATGCGACCCGTTTGACGATTGTTGCCTGTGGCACGTCATTCTATGCCGGTCTGGTGGCAAAACACTGGATCGAACGGTATGCCGGTCTTGGCGTTGATGTTGATGTAGCATCCGAGTTCCGCTATCGCTGTCCGCCGCTGCCAAAGGGTGGTGTTGCCCTGTTTATTTCGCAGTCTGGCGAGACGCTTGATACGCTGGCAGCCCTTCGCTATGCGAAATCCAAAGGCCAGAAAATCGTTTCCATCGTCAATGTGCCTGAAAGCACGATTGCACGCGAAAGTGACGTGGTTCTTCTGACCTATGCCGGTCCGGAAATCGGCGTTGCCTCGACCAAGGCATTTACCACACAGCTTACGGTTCTGGCATGTCTTGCCGTGACCATTGGCCGTGAAAATGGCACCCTTGCCAAGGACGAAGAAGCCGCCATCGTCAATGCACTGACCGAAGTGCCGAAACATGCCGCCGAAGTCCTGCATCATGACGAGGCGCTTAAGAAGCTCGCACTTGATATCGCCGATGCCCGGGACGTTTTGTATCTCGGTCGCGGGCTTGGCTATCCGATTGCGATGGAAGGAGCGCTCAAGCTCAAGGAAATTTCCTATATCCACGCCGAAGGCTACGCCGCAGGCGAGATGAAGCACGGACCGATTGCCCTGATCGACCAGTCGGTTCCGATCATTGTTATTGCCCCGTCTGACGAGCTGTTTGAAAAAACCGCATCAAACATGCAGGAAGCTGCTGCACGTGGTGGACGGGTGATCTTTATCTCGGACGGGCCGGGGCTTTCCAAGCTTGGCGATATGGCATCGGCAACGGTTGAGCTGCCAAAGGTCGCCGATTTCGTCGCCCCGATCCTTTATACCATCCCGGTTCAAATGCTGGCCTATCACGTTGCCGTCCATAAGGGCACGGACGTCGATCAACCCCGCAACCTTGCGAAATCGGTGACGGTTGAGTAAGCCGACTTTCACTAACAAGAATCATCAAGCCGGGTGCTCATGCGTCCGGCTTTTTTATTATGCCGCTTTTCGGTCGGCAAACTGATCAATGCGCTGTTGCACGTGAAAAATGGCATGAATGCGTTGGAAAGCGCCATCAAATTGACGGATTGACCCCGCAATACATTTGGCAAGCATTTCATAAATGATTGCAGTGTCTTGCACAGAATGACACGCAGCTTGCAGACAAAGAGTTCACAATGAGGATTATTGTAACAGGCGGTGCCGGGTTCATCGGTTCAGCGGTCTGTCGGTTTCTGGCCGGTCGCAATGACTGTGACATTCTCAATATCGATAAGTTGACCTACGCCGCCGATCTGTGCGGCCTTGAAGCAGTGTCCGAACAGGGAAATTATCGCTTCCGCAAAGAAGATATTTGCAACAAAGGCGCAATTGAAAAACTGTTTGCGGATTTTAGACCAACCGCCGTTATGCATCTCGCTGCTGAAAGTCATGTCGATCGCTCCATCGATGGCCCGGCCGCGTTTATACAGACCAATATCGTCGGCACTTTCACCCTGCTTGAAGTGGCACGCGCATATTTTGAAGGATTGACGCGATCCGAGCAGAACGCGTTCCGATTCCATCATGTATCCACAGACGAAGTTTACGGTGCTCTGGGGGATGAAGGTTACTTCACCGAAGAAACCGCCTATGCACCGAGCTCACCCTATTCGGCAAGTAAGGCAAGTTCTGATCATTTGGTGTACGCCTGGTATCAGACATATGGATTGCCGGTCCTGATCAGTAATTGCTCAAACAATTTTGGTCCTTATCAATTCCCGGAAAAGCTTATTCCTCTGATGACCATCAAGGCGTTGCAGGGCGAGAAGCTGCCAATTTACGGGAAGGGATTGAATATACGTGACTGGTTGCATGTCGATGACCATGCCGAAGCACTATTCACCATCCTGACCCGAGGCAGGGTCGGAGAGAAATACAATATAGGTGGATGCAACGAGATCAGAAATCTCGATCTTGTTCGCACCGTTTTTGAAACGGTTAGCCAGCTCAAGCAATCCGATGCGCGTGTCGCGTTTGAGGATGTCGTGGAATTCGTCGAAGATCGACCGGGGCACGATTGGCGATATGCAATTGATCCGAGCAAAATGCGCGATGAACTGGGCTGGAGCCCCAAATACAGTTTTGAGACCGGATTACGTCAGACGGTGAGGTGGTATGTCGATCATCAATCCTGGTGGGAACCGTTTATAAAACGTCAAAATGCGCTTGATCGATCCGGCCTTGGTGTGGAGGTACGCGATGATTAGGGCACTTGTGTTCGGAGAGAACGGCCAATTGGCAAAGTGTCTGGCGCAAGAACAGGCCAAAGTCGCAGATATTGAACTGATCTTCATCGGGCGTCGTATCTGCGACCTTGAATGTCCATCAGGCATTGCCGCCGCCATCGACAAAATACGTCCTGATCTGGTCATCAACGCAGCCGCCTATACCGGGGTTGATCTTGCCGAAAGCGATCATGATCGTGCAATTGCGGTCAATGAGACAGCTGTAAGGGTGATTTCGGAAACGACAGCAAAACAGGCAATTCCGGTCATTCATTTTTCGACGGACTATGTTTTTGATGGAAATGCCACAGAACCCTATATCGAGACGGATCGCATTGCACCGTTGAGCGTATATGGACAAACAAAATTTGCCGGGGAACAAGCGGTTCGTGATCTGAACCCAAAACATCTGATTTTCAGAACGTCGTGGCTCTATAGCCCGTTTGGCAAGAATTTCGTCAAAACGATGTGTCGCCTGTTGGCAGAGACCGATGAGGTCAAGGTTGTCGATGATCAAATAGGATGCCCGACCAGCGCATATGATCTTGCACGCATAGTCTTGCAGGTTTTACCGGTTGCAGTTGCAGACGCATTTCAGACACCTGGCACCTACCATGTGGTTTCGGACGAGCCAATAAGCTGGTGCGCATTTGCCCGTCGCATTCAGATCATCGGCGCGGATGTTTTCGGATTTGACTGGCCAGGGATTGATTGCCAGATGACGCCAGTCAGTTCGGATGAATTTCCGAGTGCGGCCAAGCGGCCGGCCTATTCCGCCCTGTCAAACAGGAAGGTCAAAGAAGTCTTTGGTGTCGATTTCCCGTCTTTGGATGAAAGCCTCGGACGGGTGCTGACCGATCTTGAGAAGGGTAACCTTCATGCGTAAGGGGATCATTCTGGCTGGTGGTACCGGAACCCGTTTGCATCCTTCAACGCTTGTGGTTTCAAAGCAACTGCAGCCGGTTTTTGACAAGCCGATGATTTATTATCCGCTGACTACCCTGATGTTGGCGGGGATCAGAGAAATTCTTGTCATCAGTACTCCTCGTGATGTGCCGCTATTTAAGGAACTGTTGGGTGACGGAAGCCAATGGGGATTGAAGCTGGATTACGCGGTGCAAACTGAACCGCGCGGTTTGGCTGATGCCTTTATTGTCGGCGCAGACTTCATTGGAAATGATGATTGTTGCCTTATTCTTGGCGACAATATCTATTTTGGTCACGGGCTTACGGATTTGCTCGCCAATGCGATGGCACAGAAAGAAGGGGCAACCGTTTTTGCATATTTTGTGCAGGACCCCGAGCGTTACGGTGTTGTCGAGTTTGACCGGAATGGCGTTGCCCTGGATATCGAGGAAAAACCGGCAGAGCCAAAGTCCAATTATGCTGTTACCGGGCTTTATTTCTACGATCAGGATGTTGTTGATATCGCGCGTTCCGTGAAGCCATCTGCACGCGGTGAACTTGAAATCACAGACGTGAACAAGGCGTATCTCGAACGTGGTCAGCTTCGCGTGGAGAAAATGGGGCGCGGCTATGCCTGGCTTGATACGGGAACGCATGGTGCAATGCTTGATGCGGCAAACTTTGTCCGCACGGTAGAAAACCGTCAGAGCCTCAAGATTGCATGCCCGGAAGAAATAGCACTACGCAGCGGCTTGATATCGGTCGATCAGTTCGAGAAGTTGATCGGATATTATGGTGTAAGCTCTTACAAAACCTATTTGCAGACGGTTCTCAAGACACTCGATCAAATTTGATCGGCCCTAAAAGGCTGGATCATTTCTATATTCAGCAAATGTCATTGCTTCTGCGTCTCTGGTGGAAAGCATCACTTCGCTGGCATCAAATGGCCATTTGATCGCAAGGTCGATATCGTTCCATTTGATGGCACGTTCTGCCTCAGGTGCATAGGGTGCAGATACTTTATAGGTAACTTCCGTATCAGGTTCCAACGTTACGAAGCCATGGGCAAATCCTTTTGGCACGAAAATCTGGTTCCATTTTTTCGCACTGATTTCAACCGCAACCCATCTGCCGAACGTTTTTGAGTGCGCGCGAATATCAACGGAAACATCAAGAATACGACCACGCACAACACGAACCAGTTTGTCTTGTGCGAAGGGCGGACACTGATAATGCAGACCCCGCAGCACCCCTGTGTCACGTGACAAAGAGTGATTGTCCTGGACAAAAACTTCCTCAATTCCCGCAGCACGGAAAGCATTTTGGCTATAAGTTTCCGAAAAGAACCCGCGTTCGTCACCAAACTGCTTGGGGTAAAGAACCTTTACATCCGGAATTTCAAGGGCTTCAAACTTCATGGACTGGGCCTTATACAGAATTCAGCAACAATTCGGATGACGCGTAACAGACGAAATGGCTTATCGCATTTGCGCATTATGATAAAGATACTGTTCATGCTGATATTGCCATCAGGTATAAAAGAGAAAAAGTAACACCCTTAAAACAAGCCTGTTCATGCGCACCAATGGTCAGGCACGCAAATGGGTGGGCAACAACAGTGACGGAGAAACAAATGAAGTTTCGTTCGCACTATATGAGCATTGTGCTTCTGAGCTTGCTTTGCGCATGTGCAAGCCAGCAAAAGGGTGATGTTGCAACATCCGTACCTGTTTGCGCACAACAACTTTCTGATTTTGATCACGCTGTCGCCAGTTACGGCACAAGAAACGCGTCCACCAGCAAAGTGGCAGCGTTCCCGTTCTTGCGCGCAAATCGTAATTCGGTGCTGATGGGCAAACAGGTTGGCGCTGCGGTCGCAGGCGGGCAGGCGGCTGATGTGCTTTTTGCCGACTGGGTAGCGCAAATGCGCGGGCTTGATCGTGCGGCGCGGGCATCGGAATTTCGTAATCTTGGCGATGCGTCGATGTCATCACTTGCGCGTCTTGAAGAGTGCGCAGATCAGATGGCAGCACAACTGGATATGGCTGATTATCAGGCTTTGTCGAAGTCGGTTTTCGTTCCGGACGACTATCTTGATTTTCAGCGGATCGCCGGGTTTTACCCGTTGACGGCTTTTGCGGCCCATTTTGGTTACGAGAGATGGAAGCGCGACAATCTGGGCAGTTTTGGCCTTGGACCGGATGCGTTGATTGGGCTTGGCGCATGGGAAAGCTATCAACTGTCCAGCCTAAACGATGGCGGGGCCGCGACCCTTGCCATAGAGGACATCAGAAAGGACGCATTTGGCCGGCTGGTTCCAACCGCGGTGGAGCTTGAAAATATCGCCCGGGCCTATGCGCCGGAATTTCGCGTCCGGGTACAGTCTGACAGCGACCGGATCGGGCATCCGTCCTTATCGGCCAAAGGGGCGGTTGCGCATGTCGATATTGATCGGCCATCGATTTTCTATCGGCTTGGTCACACCTGGTTCAATGATCAATGGTATCCGCAAATCATCTATACCGTCTGGTTCCCGGAGCGCCCGGCACAGGGCATGTTTGACATTCTTGCCGGGCATCTTGATGCCCTGATCTGGCGGGTGACCCTTGATGAGAAGGGGGCGCCATTAATTGCCGATACCATTCATGGCTGTGGTTGTTATCACCTGTTTTTCCCAAGCCCGTCTTTGCACCGGATTGAAGCCCCCGAAGATGGCGACATCCGCGAAACGGCGGAAAGTCCGGCTGGTGTGGTGGCATCATCGGTATTGGCCCGGCCGATTCTGTGGATCGATGCCGTCAGTCACTATCTGATGGCGGTGACGGCCCGTGATCAATATGAGGCACATCACACCGTTGCCTCCGCCCTTGTGGCAGAGCAGCAGCTTGGCAGTCTTGCACTTGGCGATGGGACAGGGTTTGCCAGCCTGTATGACGAAGACGGTTTTGTGCCCGGCACCGAACGGTTGGAACGGTTTATCTTGTGGCCGTTGGGGATTGATAAGCCCGGCGCCATGCGCCAGTGGGGGCATCATGCAACGGCCTTTGTCGGTCGACGCCATTTTGACGAGCCGGAATTGCTTGGACGCTATTTCGACCTGAAATGACCGATCCCGGTGCCGGACGTGAGGGCACACCCGAATGATAGGCCGCCGGGAACCCTGATCAGGGAGGCAAAAATATTTTTCAGCGATTCTGCTGTTGCCCATTGTGATCGGATGGGCCCGCATTATTTTTCGGCAAGGGGTTGTGTCGGTGATCGGAAAATGTTGTGATCACCACCCCGTCGTACATGGCGGTTTTTCGCGCGCCCGAAGCGGCCATAATTGCGCAAAAATCGTGACAGTTCTGCGTCTTTTTGCATCTTCCTATTGACTTTGAACAGGCACTTCAATAAATGCTGTTAGCACTCGCCGGGGGTGAGTGCTAATACGGGCTCATCCCGGTTAGTCGTAGTTTTAAACGAGCCTTAGCTTTAACACGGAGTTGTCTAAAATGAAGTTCCGTCCGCTGCATGATCGAGTACTGGTACGTCGTGTCGAGTCCGACACCAAGACTGCCGGTGGCATCATTATTCCGGATACCGCCAAAGAAAAACCGCAGGAAGGCGAAATCGTCGCTGTTGGTTCTGGCGTTCGCAAAGATGATGGCTCGGTCGTAGCCCTCGACGTCAAAGCAGGTGACAAAGTCCTGTTTGGCAAATGGTCGGGCACCGAAGTCAAGGTCGACGGCGAAGAGCTGCTGATCATGAAAGAGTCCGACATTATGGGCATCATGGAATAAGTCAGCCCTTTGGGTGACTTAAGTCCACGTTCATCCGTCTCATAGAGAGGAAAGAATATTATGGCTGCTAAAGAAGTAAAATTCTCCACCGACGCACGTTCCAAAATGCTGCGCGGTGTCGACATTCTCGCTGATGCCGTCAAAGTGACGCTCGGCCCGAAAGGTCGTAACGTTGTTATCGAAAAATCCTTTGGCGCGCCGCGCGTAACCAAGGACGGTGTTTCGGTCGCCAAAGAAATCGAACTGACCGACAAGTTCGAAAACATGGGCGCACAGATGGTTCGCGAAGTCGCGTCGAAAACCGCCGATCTGGCTGGTGACGGCACCACGACCGCAACCGTTCTGGCACAGGCAATCGTTCGTGAAGGCAACAAGTCCGTTGCTGCCGGCATGAACCCGATGGACCTGAAACGCGGTATCGACCTTGCAACCGCAAAAGTCATCGAATCCATCCAGAGCCGTGCACGTAAAGTTGCCGGTCGCGACGAAATCGCACAGGTTGGTAACATCTCTGCAAACGGTGACCGTGAAGTTGGCGAAATGATCGCCGAAGCCATGGAAAAAGTTGGCAACGAAGGTGTTATCACCGTTGAGGAAGCCAAAGGCCTGCACACCGAACTCGACGTTGTCGAAGGCATGCAGTTCGACCGTGGTTACCTGTCGCCGTACTTCGTGACCAACCCGGAGAAAATGGTCGCAGAAATGGATGCTCCGTACATCCTGCTGTTCGACAAGAAAATCTCCTCGCTTCAGCCGATCCTTCCGCTGCTTGAGTCGGTCGTTCAGTCCGGCAAGCCGCTTCTGATCATTGCTGAAGACATCGAAGGCGAAGCTCTGGCAACCCTGGTTGTCAACAAGCTGCGCGGTGGCCTGAAAATCGCTGCTGTCAAAGCTCCGGGCTTCGGTGACCGTCGTAAAGCAATGCTCGAAGACATCGCCATCCTTACCGGTGGTCAGGTTGTCTCCGAAGATCTCGGCATCAAGCTGGAAAACGTTTCGCTTGATATGCTCGGCACCGCGAAATCTGTCACCATCACCAAAGAAGAAACCACCATCGTTGATGGTGCCGGTGAGAAAGCACAGATCGAAGCACGTGTTGGTCAGATCCGCGCCCAGATCGAAGAAACCACCTCTGATTACGATCGTGAAAAACTGCAGGAACGTCTCGCGAAACTCGCTGGCGGCGTTGCAGTGATCAAAATCGGCGGCGCTTCGGAAATCGAAGTTAAAGAACGTAAAGACCGTGTTGACGATGCTCTGCACGCAACCCGCGCGGCTGTCGAAGAAGGCATCGTTGCTGGTGGTGGTACGGCTCTGCTGTACTCGGTCAAGGCGCTCGAAGGTCTCGAAGGTGAAAACCATGACCAGACCATCGGTGTTGACATCGTTCGCCGTGCCCTTCAGGCACCGGTTCGTCAGATCGCAACCAACGCTGGCGTAGACGGCGCGGTTGTTGCTGGCAAACTGCTTGAGCAGGACGACGTCGAGTTCGGTTATGACGCCCAGAAAGGCGAATACACCAACCTGATCAAAGCTGGCATCATCGACCCGGCCAAAGTTGTTCGTACTGCCCTGCAGGACGCAGCATCGGTCGCTGGTCTGCTGATCACCACCGAATGCATGATCGCTGAAAAGCCGGAAGACAAGTCGGCTGGCGGCGCACCTGACATGGGTGGCATGGGTGGTATGGGCGGCATGGGTGGCATGGGCTTCTAAGCCTTACACCTACCGACCTTGCACTACAGGAAGGGCTCCGCATTTGCGGGGCCCTTTTTTGTTGGGGAATTTCATATATTCGCGACAAGACAGGCGTATGAAACGCGGCGCGTGATGCCGGGCCAGCAAGCAGTATCTGGTCGGGTGGGGGGGGGACGGACCTGTTCAAGGGGACGTTTGCTATAGGGCGGGAAAATCCCGTTTGCTCAGGTCAACAGATCACTACACCGTGTTGCGCATGGTCTCGGGATCCGGGAAGCTGACATCGGTGGTACCCGGCGCGCGACATACCCGGTTGCGGCCGGTATTCTTGGCCTGATAAAGGGCCCAGTCGGCACGTCTTAGCGTGATGTCGGGAAGTTCGCTGTCGCGATGGGCAGCAACACCGGCGCTGATGGTGATGTCGATGTGATGGCCATCCGCCAGGATCGGTTCGGCGCAAACATTTTTCCGGATACGTTCGGCCACAGCAGCCCCGGCAGCGCAATCATTTTGCGACAGCAAGATCACGAATTCTTCGCCGCCAAGCCGGAAGAACAGCTTTTCCTCTTCAAACCGCAGGGCGCGTGACGTGATGTCGCATATCCGTTTCAGAACAATATCCCCGCAATCATGTCCGAACGTGTCATTGACCTTTTTGAAGTGATCAATATCGAGCATCACCATGCAATAAGGCCGGTTCGTGCGCAGGGACAAGGCATGAACACGGCGGGCGTAATCTCCGAACGCGGTGCGGTTCAAAAGCCCGGTTAGCGGATCATGGCGGGCCTTGAATTCAAGATCGATCCGTTTGAGTTTCTGATGGTGGATGTTCTTGAGCAGGCCGATCATCCGTTTGGGTTTGCGATTGCGGTCCCATTCAATGACCGACCCGCTGTGATGGAACCAGTTCCACTGATCTTCCGATCCGACATGCATGCGGACTTCTATTTCAAAGGCCGGTTTGTTGCCGCTGATATGTTCGGCGATGGCTGCATCGAACTGTTTGCGGTCATCGGCGTGAATGCGGTCCTTGAAGCTGTCAAAAGTCAGGCAGACTTCGCCGTGATGGATTTCCATCAACCGGTACAGGTTATCGGAATAGTATCCCTGCTGCTTGGCGAAATCCCAGTCCCAAAGACCCTGACCGGTGCTATCAAGGGCGAATTGCAGCCGCTTGTCGAGTTCAAGGCGCTTGCGTTCATTGCGGCGTTTGGTCTTGCGGTCAATGCGGATTTGCAAAAACAGAAACAGGGTCACGGCAATCACCACGCCCGATGCAATCAGCGCGGTCTGACGGGTGGTGTCATAGTTACCCATGAAACTGTTGATCGGCACCTGCATGTAAATGGTGATCGGAAGACCATCAAGGTTCTTGCGCGCAAGCACAAAATCCCCAAACAGGGCAACACCCCCCATATCGATCTTGTCGCTGTCGGCATTCAGATCCCAGAATGCTTCTTCCTGACGGGCGGAAAACCAGTCGGTGGTTCCGATATGGGGTGACTGGACTTCGGCCAGAAGATCATCGGTATTGAGGGTCGCAACCCGCATCCGTGAGCCGGCAAGGAACCGTTCAAGCGGCGTGTCCTCATACGGGTTTTCAATCGCCAGAAAGATCACTATCACGCCAAGAAACGTACCGTTCGGCGACCAGATGCCGCGTTCAACAGCAAGATATCCAGATTTCAGGCCAAGGGTCGATGTGGCGCGAAAGGCCGGTTCGATCCAGTCATCGCGATGGCGTGCAATGATTTCCGAAACCGGAAGGACGGTTTTATCAAAATCAAAAAATGTGAAGTCATGGGCAATCCTGCCCGCCGCATCAAGCAGGATATACCCGACCAGATTGTTGTCATCCTTGATCATGGTTGACAGATGACGTTCAAGATCAAAATCGGGAACAATCACTGCTTCGCGTGCCGCCATCAGGGCGGTGTTGTCAGCCTTGATCAGGATGCTTGAAAGATTGTCGCCATAGGTGGTGATGGCAAAGCCGGTGGTATCGATCGCACGCTGACGGGCGGTTTGCCGTTCTGAGACCGTCTGCCAGGCCATCAGGAACAACACGCCAAGAAGCAATCCGATCGACAAAAAGACGCTCAGGAACTGTTCGTCAAGGATGCGCCGCCAGCCGGGATATGTGGTTTTTGCCGGCATTACGGTTGTCCCGCGATCTGGGTCAGGGTGCGAACGGCAGATTGCGATATGCCTGCGGTCGCGGCGAGTTCCCCCTGATGGGCAAGCAGTACAAGGCGCTGCTTCTGGCGTTCAGCCAGACCCGGGTCGGCAATGTCGATATTGTTTTGTGCCGCGGTAATCAGGGATGCCTGTTGGTGCGTGACCGCCAGTTTCCGGCCGCCATCAACCATATCTTCCCAGACCTGCAAGATGATATCACGCGTTGCCGGTTTCAGCCGCGCCCAGACATCATGGGAAATCAGCGGCACATAAAACGGATAATAGGAATAGCTCAGAAACGCATGGGCAATGCCGTGCTTCCAAAGGGCGGCGCTGACCACGGTGCTGGTGGTGGTCAGAAGACCGTCTATTTCCTTGCGATCAAGGGCGTCGGGAACGTTGGGCCAGGGGATCAACACAGGAATGGCCCCCATGGCCTTAAGCCGCAAGGCATTGCCTTCGCCCCCGGCATAACGGATGCGCAATCCGCGAAGGTCCCCGAAATGATTGACCGCGACGTTGCGGGTAAAAATATGGGCCGGTCCCAGATCAAGCCACCTTCCCAGAACCCGGACATTAAGGTTCTTTTCAAGGGACTGGTTCAATCGCGTTCCGAAATCGCCATCGACAATCTTGCGCACATCGGCAGAGCCGAGCCCCATGAAGCTGGGCAATAAAAGCGCATTGAGGTCGGCCGAAAATCGACCAAGGTGCCAGATGCCCGGGGCGGCCATTGCGATCCGTCCGGTCGATAATGCCTCGGCGACGTCGCGGTCCTTGAAGGCCTGGGCCGAATGAATGACCCGAAACCTGTGTTCGGATATCTCGGAATTCAGGGTTGCGGCAAATTTCTGAAGGAAAATGGTCTGGAAATGATCGGCAGTGTTTTCGGTCGAAATCAGGATTTCGGCACTGCGCGCGCCAGTGACAGTCAGCGTCATGCAACAGGCGATAACAAGTGCGCGCAATACAGATTTCACGTTCCCGGTCCTTGGCAGAAATTGGCAGGCACCGTGTAAAAGGCGCGCTGTTTTGAATGATTTCAGAATGTTGCCAAAGTAGGGGAAAGGTCGGATAGGTAGCCTTGACCTACATCAAGAAAACCTATCCGATCGTCTAGTTTTTGCGGATGGGGCTTTACCCGACGGGGATCAGCCGAACAGTTTCTTCAGGCTGCGTGGCTGGCAGCGCAGATATTGCGGGGCTGCTTTGACTTCGGCGCCAAGGGTTGCCGCGGCATGCCATGGCCAGCGCGGATCATAGAGAATACCGCGCGCAAGGGCGATGGCATCGGCCTGACCGGTAAAGATGATGGCTTCGGCCTGTTCTGCTTCGGTAATCAGGCCGACAGCGATGGTGGTCATGCCGGTTTCGGCCTTGATGCGGGCCGCAAACGGGACCTGATAGTTCGGGCCAAGCGGGATTTTCTGATCAATATGCAGGCCACCGGAAGACACATCGATAAAGTCGCATCCGCGTACTTCAAGAAGCTTTGCCAGTTCGACGCTTTGATCGATATCCCAGCCACCATCAACCCAGTCGGTTGCCGAAATACGGATGCCAAGCGGATAGTCGGTACCGACTTCAGCGCGAAGGGCGTCATAGACTTCAAGAACAAGGCGGGTGCGGTTTTCAAACGATCCACCATATTCGTCGTCACGCTTGTTGGCGTGCGGTGACAAAAACTGATGCAGCAGATATCCGTGTGCCGCGTGAATTTCAATCGCGTCAAAGCCGATGCGAATAGCACGCTTGGCGCTTTCGACAAATGCCTGCACGATTTCGGAAATCCGCGATTTGCTCAGAGCTTCGGGGATCGGGTCACCATCACGGAACGGAACAGCCGACGGTGCGCAAACCTGCCAGCCATTGGCATGATCGGGATCAATGGCATGTCCACCAAGCCACGGCTTTTCACAGGATGCCTTGCGCCCGGCATGGGCCAACTGAATGGCAATCGGCATGTCGGAATGGCTGCGCACAGCGGAAATGGTTTTGGCAAGGGCGGCTTCGGTTTCGTCATCCCAAAGTCCGACATCGCCATAGGTAATCCGGCCTTCCGGTTCGACAGCAGTTGCTTCAATGATCAGCAATCCCGCACCGGACTGGGCAAGGTTGCCCAGATGCATCGGGTGCCAGTCGGTGGTTTTGCCGTTATCTGCGGAATACTGGCACATCGGTGCGATGATTACGCGGTTATCAAGGGCCAGCTTGCCAAGTGACAGCGGTGAAAAAAGAGTACTCATGGATCATCCTTATCAGGGAGGTCGGTCTTCGGACCGACAAACAATGCAAAGAAGCTAATCCGCCAGACACGGGAGTGCCAGTCTCTGTTTTGGATTTTGTCAAAAATGACAGGCTGTTTAACGGGTTAGGTGGAAGCGATCGGGGATGATACAGGGGGCGCGATCAGGGCGGGCTGCAAAAAATATCAAAAAAATGTGCCGGCCCACTTGCGGAAAATTTCCTGTGCTCTATCTCAAGTTTGCAAAGGGGCATGGTGCCCCGATACGCGTCAAGGTTGCAGCCTGGTCTGGACTGATGGCGCAAGAATACTCGTCTGTAACGGAGGGTAATTATGACTGGTCTTCAGACTCTTAATGGATCCGCACGTCGTCTTGCATCTGCACCGACCTATGGTGATCCTTTCTCGCTTATTTCCCGTGATTTTGATCGCATGATCGGTTCGATCTTTGGGGATCGCGTAACCGCGTCACAGGCTTTTGCCGATGACAACGAAGCCGCGAAAACCCTTTTGAACCCGCGTATCGATGTTCACGAAACCGATGATCATATCGAACTGTCCGCCGAACTTCCCGGTGTGGAACAGGATGATGTTGATGTGTCGGTCCTTGAAGGTGTTCTGACCATCACCGGTGAAAAGAAATCCACCCGTGAATCAAACGAAGGTGCCCGCGTCATCGAACGCAGCTATGGCAGCTTCAAACGGTCGTTCCGCCTGAATGATACGATTGATGTTGATAACATTACCGCATCATTCAAGAACGGTGTTCTGGTCCTTACTCTCCCCAAAGTAGCGGAACAGAAACCCGAGCCGCGCAAGATTACTGTCAGCGGCTAAGTGTTGTCTCTCCTCCCTGAGAAGCTTTCCCTGTGTTGCCTGACGGGCGGTTTTTACCGCCCGTCTTTTTTTATCCGGCTCCTCACATGGTGACCGGGCTGCCCGTCTTCTGGTGTATTCACACTATCAAAGGAGACCCTGAGATGAGCAGCACACTTGGCGATCTGGCCAATGATTATGCGACGGCGTATAAGGCCGATCTTGCATCTTTTCGAACCGAAACGCAGACCGATCAGCTTTGCGCCATTGCCAGTCGTGTCGCACAAAGCTGCACCGCAGTCGAAACAGGTGGCAAAGAGGTGTCCGTCGCGCAAAGCGAAATTTCCGGCGCGATCATCATCGGCGAGGCGACGGCTAAAAAGCTTGCCAAGGATGATGCGGCCTGGATCGCACGGCAGGCTGCTGTCAATCAGACAGAACTGCGCAAGAAGGCCGAAGAACAGCAGGCACGTGATCAGACACTTTTATCCAGTCTCAAAGACCTATCGGGAAAGCTGGTCGGTACAAACAAGACCGATAGCGGCTATGAGCAATCGGTCGAAGGATTTGAAGACACCCTTGCATCCGGTGCGCTGGTCGCATCCTGATCCGGTGTTACATTCTTTCTGGCGGGACCGGACAGCATTGCCCGGACCCGCCATGTTTTTAGTCACGGGGTAGGCAGCGCCCTTTGGGTGTTGAGCAAGTGGTTGTTCGTCAACCAGTTCCCGATGCGGTCGGCAAAGGCCTTGTTTTCCGTTGTTGCCCACTGGTTCTTTCTGAGTTCGAGATAGGTAAAAGTGCCGCCTGCATCATATCCCGCACCAGCCCAATCACGGCGAACCCGTATGGCGGCAACGACGTCCTTATAGGGGACATTAAGAACCGCAAGTTCACGGGCATAAAGGTTCTGTCGCGCCATCTGGCGTTCGGTTGCCCCGAACCTAGCGGCATCGTTAAAGACGTTCTGCTGGATCGAAAAAGTCGGGCACCAGTATCCCTGCAATCGTACACAATAAACCCAAGTTTCGGCAGCCGGTTCCGCCTGACCGGGAACCTTGGGCGGGAAAAGGGCGCCGATTTCATGCGTCCCCGAAAGGCACACGGCCGTGTAATGCGCAAGATCCTGATCGCCTTTGCGATAGACAATGGCAGGCGTTGCCGGGGATGTGCCGCGGCGTGAAAAGCCATGACCAAAAATCTCGTCGGGGCTTCGTGTATCTCCGCGCCATGCATACAGGGCCCGGTTGCTTTGGGATGTGTTGCGTTTGAGGTCCGGCGGCACCCAAAGATAGTCGACATAGGCAAATGCAGAGCGTTCATTTGACAGCAAAGCCCAGAAATCATCCGCGCAATTCGTCCCGTAAACCTTTTGTGTCCGGCCGGAATTTTCGAGGTCCACATTCTCGATATAAAGCTCTATGCCGCCAATTTTCTCTGTTGTCATGACATGCCTCGTTTGATTCAGTGCGATGCATTCCGACGGAGAGACAATGAAACTGTGAGAAACCGGCGAACCGGTTCGGGCAAAAGCAAAAGGCCGGGTTCGTGATCAACCCGGCCTTGGAAATGTGATGTCGCTTGTAAGCGTGTGCTTATCCGGTTTTGCTATAACCGATCTTGTGATCGAGCGGCATTTCAAAAAGTCCGGTCGCATCAAACTGTTCAAGGGCCGATATCCATGGGGCGAGGTCGATATTCTGCGCCTTGATCCAGTCCGGGTTGTAGTATGTGTCGCGATAACGATCCCCGCCATCGCACAGCAAGGTCACAACCGACCCGGTTTGCCCGGCCTTTTTCATTTCAGTGATTAGTGACAGGGTCGCAATCAGGTTGGTGCCGGTCGATCCGCCGCAGCGTCGGCCAAGATGCCGTTCCAGATAATAAAGTGCGGCAAAACTTGCGGCATCTGGAATGCGATACATCCGGTCAACCACGGTCGGGTTGAAGCTGGGTTCGACGCGCGGGCGGCCAATGCCTTCGACCCGTGACCCTGTCGTTCCGGTGACCGAGCAGTCCCCCGTTTCATACGCATCATAAAAGACCGAGTTTTCAGGATCGGCGACGCAGAGCTCGCACCCCTGGCCCAATGTGCGCCCATACCGGATATAACGGCCGATGGTCGATGATGTGCCGCCCGTGCCGGCCCCGACCACAACCCAGCGCGGCACCGGATGGGGTTCGCGTTTGAGCTGGTCAAAGATGCTTTCGGCGATGTTGTTATTGCCGCGCCAGTCGGTAGCCCGTTCGGCAAAGGTGAACTGATCCATGTAGTGACCGTCAAGTTCACGGGCCAGACGCTGGGACTCTTCGTAAATCTGGCCGCTGTGATCAACCAGATGACTTTCGCCACCATAAAAGGCGATCTGATCGATCTTTTGCTGCGAGGTCGATTTCGGCATCACGGCAATGAAGCGCAAGCCAAGCAGACGGGCAAAATAGGCTTCTGATACGGCGGTTGACCCGCTTGATGCCTCGATAATCGGGGTGTCCCGGGTGATCCAGCCATTGCACAATCCATACAGAAACAGCGACCGCGCCAGACGATGTTTCAGGCTGCCCGACGGGTGGGTCGATTCATCTTTCAGATACAGCCCGATGCCATCAAGTTTTGGCAAATCAAGACGGATCAGATGTGTATCGGCAGAACGATTGAAATCAGCTTCGATCATGCTGATGGCGTCTGCCACCCATTGGCGGTCATATGTCATGTTGGTTCCTGACATCTGTTGAATCACGTGGTTTCGACCTGTGCGGATCGGCAATGGGCATCTGTGTAGGGGATTATAATACAAAAAACTACAGTGAAATTGTGTCGATACATTTCTGCAATCACCAGTTTTTTAGGAGATTGGGCTTGCTAACACTTTTTTCAAAGCTAACCTCTAGGATACAAGGTTCCCGATTCTTCCGACCTGACTGGATGGCCCGAAAATCATGGCTGATGACGACAAAGATCCGTTTTCCACACGACATGGTGCATCTGAAATCGGTGCGGCCTATGACGTGCCGGTGCGCGTTTCGACCGTGATTGGCAAAAGCCAGATCCAGGTTGCGCAATTGATGCGTCTGACCCGTGGTGCGGTGCTTGAACTTGATCGCAGGGTCGGGGAGCCGGTTGATATCTATGTCAATAACCGGCTTGTTGCGCGCGGCGAACTTGTCGTGGTTGACGAAAACCTGGGCGTGACCATCACCGAAGTCGTCAAGACCGGCACCATCATCGAGACCCATCACTAAAATTCTGACCGCAGCGTTATGAAGCAAACCCGCCGTTTCTCGGCTGATGGCGGGCATTTGGTCACGCGAAGGAACTTGTAAGGTTCGCAGGCGTTTATCCCTAAACCCCTTTTAAACCCCGCAGTCCGGCCACTGTCTGTTGTGGCAGTTGGCGAACTCATTCAGCCGAGGGCTATCTCATGATTAATCTTCTGACATCAGGCCTTCTGGCTCTGATCGGTCTGGCACTTTCCGTTGGTGGTGCCTGGCTGATTGCAGTCGGAGGGAGTTGGTATTACGCGCTTGCCGGGTTGGCATTCCTGTTGGCTGCGTATTTGTCCTTTGCCCGTAAACCGGTTCTGTTGCCGTTTTATGGTGCGTTTTTATTGGCAAGTCTGGCCTGGGCTGTTTGGGAAACCGGGTTTGACTGGTGGCAACTGGCCCCGCGTGGCGGGCTGATTGTCGTGATTGGTCTTTGGCTGATAACGCCGGTGTTTCGCAAAACACTTGTTGCTGCGCCAAAGGACAATGGATCGCCGGAAACAAATGCGAAGCGTTCCTTTGTCCTTGAAGGCAGCATCGTGATTGCTGTTATCGTTGCGGTCTATTCCATGCTGAACAATCCCAACGAAATCGAAGGCAATCTTCCGTCAGATGTGGTGGCGGAAAATCCGCAATTTGGCGGTGGGGTCCCCGATGGTGACTGGCATCAATATGGTCGTACCCCGTATGGGCAGCGTTATTCCCCGCTTGATCAGATCACGACCGAGAATGTTGCATCACTCGAACAGGCCTGGGTTTATCAGACTGGCGATTTAAAACGCGAAAGTGATGTGCCTGAAACAACCTATCAGGTGACCCCGCTTAAGGTGGGCGAGACGCTTTATCTTTGCACCCCGCATAGCTGGGCGATTGCGATTGACGCTAAAACCGGACAGGAAAAATGGAAATTTGATCCGGGTGTTCCGGAAAATCCCGACCGGCAGCATCAGACCTGTCGCGGGGTGACCTATTACAAGGATCCGGCCACGACCGAAACCGGTCCTTGTACCGAACGGGTGTTCCTGCCGACATCGGATGCGCGTCTGATTGCGCTTGATGCCCGGTCGGGCGAAGTTTGCCCGTCATTTGGCGATGAAGGGACCGTGCATCTGGAAACCAATATGCCCTATAACCCGGCGGGGTATTATTATTCGACGTCGCCGCCGGTTGCTGCTGATGGCAAAATCATCATTGGCGGGGCTGTGAATGACAATTATTCGACCAAATCGCAATCGGGCGTCATTCGCGCATATGACATCAATACCGGCGCGTTGGTCTGGAACTGGGATTCCGGAAATCCGGAACAAACCGAACCGATCCCGGATGATCAGACCTATACCGCCAATTCACCAAACAGCTGGTCTGTTTCAAGTGCGGACGAGAAACTTGGCATGATCTATGTGCCGCTGGGGAACAAGGTTCCCGATCAGTTGGGCATGAACCGCGATGAAAATGTGGAAACCTATTCATCGTCGATTGTGGCGCTCAGCCTTGAAACGGGGCAGGTGCAGTGGGTGCGCCAGACGGTGCATCATGATCTTTGGGACATGGATGTGCCTGCACAGCCGGCCTTGCTTGATATCACGACACCAGACGGGGAAACCGTTCCCGCACTGGTCGGGCCGACCAAACAGGGCGATATCTATGTTCTTGATCGTCGTACCGGCGATCCGATCATTCCGGTAACCGAGGTGCCGGCACCTGGTGGGGCCATTCCCGAAGATCACACAGCACCGACCCAACCGGTATCGGGGCTGACATTCATGCCCGAACCGCTTACGGGCAAGGATATGTGGGGCATTACCCTGTTTGATCAGCTGGCATGTCGTATTGCGTTCCATCGTTTGAAATATGAAGGGCGCTATACGCCGCCGTCGCTGGAAGGGACGCTTGTCTATCCCGGCAATTTCGGAACATTCAACTGGGGCAGTGTCGCCGTTGATCCCGAACGCCAGATCATGTTCGGCATGCCGACCTATCTTGCCTTTACATCGCGCCTGATCCCGCGTGATGCCGTTCCGCCGCGCGGCAGCGAAAAGGCCAGTGAAATGGGCATTAACCGAAATGAAGGTGCCCCTTATGCCGTGGAAATGGGACCGTTCCTGTCACCGCTTGGTATTCCGTGTCAGGCACCGCCGTGGGGTTATGTGGCCGGTGCTGATCTGCGCACGGGCGAGATTGCCTATAAGCATAAAAACGGCACGGTCGAAGACATGACCCCGCTACCCTTGCCGTTCGAAGTTGGTGTGCCGGGGATTGGTGGTCCGATCCTGACCAAGGGTGGTGTTGCCTTCCTTGGGGCCGCGGTTGACAACTATTTCCGTGCCTATGATGCCACCAATGGCAATCAGCTCTGGGAAGCCCGTCTTCCGGCGGGCGGTCAGTCAACACCGATGACCTATGAAACCGATGATGGCACGCAATATGTGCTGATCGTTGCCGGTGGTCATGGTTCGATTGGCACCAAGCCGGGCGATTATGTGATTGCCTACAAGCTTCCGAAATAGGATCACGCGGGCACCTGTTTTGCAGGTGCCCGTTTCTTATGTGCCGGCAAGTCCAAGCTGATCACTTACCAGGGCACTTCACCGGCAAGGCGTTTTTCGACCTGCTGAATTTCGTCGATGCTTAATCTTGGTTCCAATGCGTCTATGGCCGACTGGGGATCAAGTGGTTCGGCCTCGTTGGCGCCTTCGGGAAAGGTCATCGGCCCGTTTGCGGAACGGCGCAGCCAGTAATAGGCATCGGCAAGATTTTGTGGCACACCCCAGCCACGTTCAAGCAATGCGCCATACATGAACTGGGCGGCGTGATTGTTGGCCTTGGCGCCGATTTCAAAATAGTGGGCGGCTTCGATGAAGTTTTGCCGTGCGCCGCGCCCATGGAAATATTGTGTGCCGATCAAATAGGCCGCATCGCCGTTTTCCGGATCGGTTTTCAGCGCGCGTTTGAAATATTCGGTGGCACGAAACTGGTCATAATGCAGGCCGTGGCCGTTAAAATAGAGAAGCCCGATATAATAGATCGCGCCCCCATGATTGGTGCGTGCGGCCTTTTTGAACCACTTTGCCGCGTTCTGATAGTCGGGTTGGCCCAGATCCCCGCGATAATACAGCAATCCCAGCGCATATTGCGCATAGGGATCATCCTTTTGCGCGGCCGATCGCCAGTAGTCTTGGGCCTGTTCAAAATCACCGGACCGATAGGCATAATAGCCGGTCTGGTAGTCGCGGCTCATTTGGCGCGCCTGTCCGGGGTGGGGGATGGCCGCAAAGCTTATGCCGATCAGGGCCGCAATCATCAGCCGTCTGACCAGCTTCAAGGCAGAAGGACGCACGTTCTTATCTTTGTCCGCTGTTATGAAGAAGGGTGTCAGGAATTGTTTTTAAACAGCGGAACGACCTTGCGCGCACGCTTTTCGATGGCCTCTAGCACGTTGCTGATATCGGAACTTTGTTTGATCCGCTCGCCACTGTGAAGCGCGAGATACTGGCCGGCATTCTTGTGTTCGCTGCCCAGCTTGATCACGGTGAAAAGCGGTGTTTCGTGTGTGGAACGAAAGATCGAAAACATTGCCATCCCGTCCAGATGGTCGATCGCATAATCGCGCCAGGCGCCGCTTGCAACCTGACGGGAATAGGTATTCATGAGCCGCATCAGTTCGGACCGGTCAAAATGCACAAAGCTTTTGGCTTTGCGGTATTTTGCCAAATCGAACAGTGTTCCCATGTGATTCTCCGGCAATGTGGTCGTCTGGCTGTTACAATCCGGGAACGGAAAATGACAGCCATATGACACGGTAGCGTGGATTGCCTTGCGTCTCAAGTTGCAATGGACAAAAACCGGTTCACACTATTTGTGACCGGTTTGATTATCCCAGATAATTCAGTGAATTATGCCCTAGAGGCTGCGCGAACGGGTCGGCGGCCAGTCAACGGTTTGTGCCCCGGTGTTATAGGGATCGGGCGTACGATAGCAACTGACAGCGGCCAGGGTGCGATAGCAATAAAGCGGCGTTTCCGGTACCGGGTCCTTTTTGCAATAGGACTTGCCGTCAATTTTGCGAATGGTTGAGCAATCCTGACCGGTTGAAAGCGAAACCATATGGTCAATCAGGGTTTTGTCGGTGTTGATGATGCTGACAACGTCAAAGGCAAGATACCATTCCCCGCCGGTAAACAGGCTGGTCCCGACAACATCGGACATGGTGGTGCTACAGCCTGATACCCCGGTTCCAAGCAAAGTGGCAAACAGCCCGGCCAGTATGCGCTGTCGAATGACGCGCTTGGCATCCTGTCGGTTTTGAACCTTTTGACGACGTTTCATGGTGTCTCCGTCCATCCACCGGGCAAATTTGACCGGTGACAGTGTGAAATCTGTTCCCTTGGATTTATCAAAGCAATCACTGTGCCGAATTGCCCAAAGGAAGGATCATTTTTGTCATATGGGCGGTGGCGGGTTTGTTTTCAGGGGCTTTTGCCTGCATTGCTGCGCGATATGCAGGATCCGGCGTGCGGTCAAGCATTCGCGCACATCGGCGCAAGAGCGGCGATATCGTGCCGATGCGTGGGAATAATGGCGCTGGCAGGCAATTCTTACCGCTTTAGGGAATGAAATTGAAACCGCGCCGCGTTTTTGCCGCAAATTCAGTCTTTGTTACCCGATCACGGGGCTGACAAAGACGCCCGGATCGGGTTGAAAAACGGCAATGGGGCAAAATAATCGACCGAATGCCCGGATTGGCTTTGTGCAGACTTGACCCCTTGCGTGCTGGCGCGTTAAATCCTTGCCAGAATTAATTCAGATAAGCGGGCAGGTTGCCCGCTTTATTGTGACCGGATTGGAGCCGTTTTCGTGGTTGATATTTTCCAGGAAGTCGAAGAAGACCTGAAGCGCGAACGCACAGAAGAGCTGTGGCGCAAATACGGGAAATATGTCATCGGCACTGCTGCTGTGATTGTTTTGGGTGTTGCCGGGCGTGAAGGCTGGAAAACCTATGAGCACAGCACCAGCATCGAAAATGGTACCCGCCTTGCCAATGCTGTTGAACTGGCAAATGCCGGTGAAGACAAACAGGATGCCGCCCTTGAGGCGCTTGATGCGATCATCGCCGAAGGCAATGCCGGTTTTGTTGCATTGGGCCATTTCCAGAAAGCGGCTGTTTATCTGCGCGCTGGTGCGACCCCGTCGGCTGTGACCGAACTTGAAGCGGTTGCCGGCAATTCCGACATCGATCAGGTTTATCGTGACCTAGCCGTTGTTCAGATTGCCATGAACAGCGCCAATGAAACCAATGCCCAGGAACTGATCACCCGGCTTGAGCCGATCGCGGTTCCGGAAAACACCTGGTATTACTCGGCGCGCGAAATGATTGCGCTGCTGCATATTGCCGCGGGTGAAATCGATGCGGCCAAGCCGCTTCTGACCGAAATTGCCGACGATAACGAAGCACCGTCGGGCATGCGCGCACGGGCAAGTGAACTTCTCAAGGCCGTTGGTGCCTAACTGCGACCAGCAAGGTTGGCCGGGTTTCCCGGCCACCGTGATGACAGCTTGAATCAGGGGAAACGGTTTTGACCACACGCGGTATTAAGTCACTTCTGTGCGTTATGGGGATGACGGGCCTTTTGGCCGGGTGTTCGGGTTGGCTTGGCGGCACCGAAGAGCCGCCATTGCCCGGGGAACGCATTTCGGTTCTGGCCCTGCAAAGCACGGTTCAACCTGATATCGATCTGTCTGATCAGCGTGTTGTTCTTCCGGAACCCGAACCGATGGTCGACTGGCCTCAGAATGGTGGCATTCCAAGCCATGCCTTGCACCATGTCGGTCTGGATAATGATGTTCTTAAGCAGGACTGGTCGATTGATATCGGCGAAGGTTCGATGGATGACAACCTTCTGCTTAATCAGGCAATCATTGCACGTGGCGTGATCTTTACCATTGATGCCAGTGCGGAAGTCCGTGCCTTTGCGGCCAATTCGGGAAAACGAATCTGGTCGCTTGAACTGGCACCGGAAGACGAAGAAGACAGCACGCTTCTGGGCGGCGGTCTGGCCTATGAGGGCGGTATTATCTATGCCACCACCGGCTTTGCCGAAATCATTGCCATTGATGCGCCAAGTGCCACGGTTCTGTGGCGCACCCAGGTCAGCGCCCCGATGCGGTCTGCGCCGACCGTCCGTGGTGGTCGTGTCTTTGCCATCACTGTTGATAACCAGACCATCGCGCTCAATGCCTTGACCGGGGAAACGCTTTGGAACCATCGCGGTGCAGCCGAGGGTGCGGCCTTTATCGGTGGTGCCAGCCCGGCGGTGGATCAGGGCGTTGTGATTTCGGCCTATTCGACCGGCGAGATGTATGCGCTGCGTGTGGAAAACGGTCAGGTGATCTGGTCTGATGCTCTTGCCGGGGCCGGGCGCACCGATGCCGTTTCGGCAATCGCTGATATCCGCGGTCTTCCGGTGATTGATAATGACCTTGTGATTGCCACAAGCAACTCGGGCCTGACGGTTGCGATTGACCTTCGGACCGGCTATCGCGTCTGGGAACTTGAGGCCGGTGGCATCCAGTCACCATGGGTGGCCGGCGATTACGTATACCTGCTAACCAATACAAATGATCTGATTGCCTTGCGTCGGAAGACCGGACAGGTTAAATGGGTGACGGTTCTGCCACGTTTTGTCGATCCCGAAGACCAGGAAGAGCCGATTGTCTGGACAGGTCCGGTACTGGTCGGTGACAGGTTGATCGTAGGTAACGAGCAGGGCGAAGTAATGACTGTTTCCCCTTATAGCGGTGACATTCTCGGCAAGGATGAACTTTCCGGGCCGATCACATTGCCGCCTTCGGTTGCGGGTGACAGCCTTTACTTCCTGACTGCGGATGCCGATCTAATCGCATATCGCTGATCAGTCAGTTCGAACATTAGGCAAGGTTTCCTTGCAGGATTTGCGATGCGCCGAGGGCAGTGAAAGCCGTCGGCGCATAACGCCTTTTATAACGAGAGTCTGAAAGTCAGATGTCGCTTAAAGTTGCCATTATCGGTCGCCCCAATGTCGGGAAGTCGACCCTGTTTAACCGTCTGGTCGGCAAAAAGCTGGCCCTGGTGGACGATCAGCCCGGGGTCACCCGTGACCGCCGCTATGGCAAGGCACGTCTGGGCGATATGTCTTTTGACGTGATTGATACCGCCGGTCTGGAAGAAGCATTCGATGATTCCGTCGAAGGCATGATGCGCCAGCAAAGTGAAAAGGCGTTCGAGGAATGCGATGTCGCGCTGTTCCTGATTGATGCGCGTGCGGGACTGACCCCGCTTGACAACCACTTTGCCGACTGGCTGCGCAAACGCCACAAGCCGGTTTACGTCATTGCCAACAAACACGAAGGCAAGGATCAGGATCCCGGCCTTTACGAGGCCTATGGCCTTGGTCTTGGCGATGTCGCCCCGATCTCGGCCGAGCATGGTCTCGGGATCGAGCTTCTGTATGACATTCTTGAACCGCATTGGGACGAATGGAAACACCGTCAGCGCGTTGCCAAGCAACATGCCCGCGATGCTGCGATCGAGGCACTGGAAGATGCCGCACAGGAAGCTGATGACGATGTCGATGATCTGATTGATCCCGATGGCTTTGCCGATGACGAGGGCGAAGTATTCCCGTCCTATGAAATCGAATTCAGCGAAGATGACGAAGACGAAGATGGCGAACTGATCGTCGAAGGGGCACGCGATAACTCCAAAATCCAGCTGGCCATCGTCGGCCGCCCGAATGCCGGTAAATCGACCCTTCTGAACCAGTTGCTGGGTGAAGAGCGCGTCATGACCGGCCCGCAGGCAGGTTTGACCCGTGACTCGATCGCGGTCGACTGGTCCTATGAAGGGCGTCCGATCCGTCTGGTCGATACCGCCGGGATGCGCCGCAAGAAGAAGATTGATGACCGCGTTGAAAAGCTGTCGGTTGCCGATACCCTTCGCGTGATCCGCTATGCACAGGTCGTTGTTTTGATGCTTGATGCGACCAACACGCTTGATAAGCAGGACCTGACGATTGCGCGCATGGTGCTTGAAGAAGGCCGTGCATTGATCATTGCGGTCAACAAGTGGGATGCGATCAAGGACAAGGCAGGCGTCATGCAGGAACTGCGTGACAAGCTTGACGTGTCCTTTGCCCAGGCCAAAGGCATTCCGGTCCTGACCTTCTCGGCGCTGACCGGGCGTGGTACCGATCGTCTGATGCCGACAGTTCTTGATATCCACGATATCTGGAGCCGCCGCATCCCGACGTCACAGCTGAACCGCTGGCTTGAAGCAACCACCGAACGCCATTTGCCGCCGGTCATTTCCGGGCGTCGTATCCGTCTGCGTTACATGACCCAGGCGAAATCGCGTCCGCCAAGCTTCTTTATCAACTGCTCCAAGGCGGCCGAATTGCCCGAAAGCTATACGCGTTATCTGATCAATGGTCTGCGCGAAGATTTCGATATGCCGGGCGTTCCGATCCGTATCTATCTGCGCAGCAGTGACAACCCATACGCCAACAAGAAAAAGAAACGCTAGTTTCCTGATTTCTTGTCCCAGAACGACCAAAGCCGCCCTTGATCATCAGGGGCGGCTTTTTGCTACGTTTTTGGCGGGCGTCATGCGGTTTGATGCATCTGCCCTGTCTGATCAGTTTTGCGGGATCGACGGGCCGTTATCAATGATGTCACGGATATGGTCGGGCAGGTCATCCTCGGTAAAGCGTTCCTGGATTTCGCCGTCCTGAACAAAGGCAAAAATATCGGCAATGTCCTGACCGGAAAAATCAATCTGATATCCGAGATCTGCCTGTTGAAGATGAAGCATCTGCTCGGCCCCGCGCCACATGCTGGCAAAAAATTCAAACGGCTCACGTGCGATATTCATGTTCGACGCATCAAGACTTGGGCCGATATTTCCGCCGACACTGTTGACGGAATGACAGACAACACAGCCGCGTTCGGCAAACAGGTCCTTGCCGCGTGCCGCATTCATTTCAGGCAATGTAATGGACGCGCCATTACGGTCGGTTGCGCGCGCATCATCGACGGTGCTGATGGTGATGACAGCCCCGATGGCAACGGCAATCGCAACAGTGCCCAAGGATGGAATAAAGCGGAAATTCAAGGCCTGTGTCATCGGCGTCCCTATGTCAGATAAGTGTCTGCTGGGGGCACATGCTATCGGTCCTTGGTACTCAAGCGCAATGGCTTGATGTCGTGGACATAAAAATTGTTTTGAAAATCTGCATTCCGCAACAGGAACACAAAAAAGGGCCTGTTCGAGGCCCTTTGTCGGTGCGGTATGTGGAATGCTTAATACGCGTTGACCACTTCGCCATGTTTGGTGCAGCTGGCCTCTGCCAGATCGACAAACACATCGGTGATTCTGTCGGGGGTGGGCAGCGTTTCGGGATCTTCGCCCGGATAGGCTTCGGCACGCATTTTGGTGCGGATACGACCGGGATTGATCAGATTGACGCGGACCTTGCTTTCCTCAAGCTCTTGGGCATAGGACAGCACAAGGGCTTCAAGCGCGGCCTTGGTGGCGGCATAAAGCCCCCAGAAGGCACGACCCTTGGCCGAGGCGTTCGAGGTCACGAAAATCGCACGCCCGGCATCAGAAAGCTGCAACAGCTTGTCGACCGTGCGGATAAGGCGGAAATTCGACGTAACGTTGGTTGCGACCGTATTGTCGAAAACCTGGGTATCGATGTGGCCGACCGGGGCGATTTCGCCCAGAAGGCCCGCATTGCCAACCACGATATCAAGCTTGCCGAACCGTTCATAAATGGTCGGGCCGATGGCATCGACCTTTTCGAACATGGTCAGATCAAGCGGCAGCAAGCTGATCTTGCCGCCGGCATCGGTGATTTCATCGCTGAGTTCTTCAAGCGCGCCGACATTGCGACCAATCGCAATGACCTGTGCGCCTTCGGCAGCGAAACGTTTGGCAACCGCGTAACCGATCCCGTGCGAGGCACCGGTAATCAGTGCTACGCGTCCTTCTAGGCGCTTTGTATCGGTCATGCAGACTGCCTTTCGACCAGCTGGCTCAGCTTGCGGTCCTTGTTTTCGGCATTGTGATCGGTAAGCCGGATCGGATAATCGCCGGTAAAGCACGCATCACAGAATGCCGGGCTGTCATTGTCACGGCCCGGAAGACCGGTCGCACGATACAGACCGTCAATGGTGACAAAGGCAAGGCTGTCGACGCCGATGATCTTGGCCATGCTTTCGATGTCGTGATTTGCCGCCATCAGTTTGTCTTTGGACGGGGTATCGACACCATAGAAGCACGGGTTGGTCGTGGGCGGGCTTGTGATGCGCATATGCACCTCTGCCGCACCGGCCTGACGGACCAGATCAACGATCTTGGTCGAAGTCGTACCACGAACGATCGAGTCATCGACCAGAATAACGCGCTTGCCCTTAAGCTTGCCGGGGTTGGCGTTATGTTTCAGCTTCACGCCAAGATGGCGGATCTGATCGGTCGGTTCGATAAAGGTACGGCCGACATAATGGTTACGGATGATGCCCAGTTCGAACGGAATACCGCTTTCCTCGGCGTACCCCAATGCGGACGGAACACCGGAATCCGGGATCGGCACGACAACGTCGGCCTCGATTGCGGACTCACGGGCCAGTTCACGACCGATATTCTTGCGCACGTCATAGACGCTTGTGCCTTCGACGATGCTGTCGGGGCGGGCGAAATAGACATGCTCGAAAATGCAGAAGCGCGATTTGACCGGTTTGAACGGCTTGATCGACCGCAGGCCGTCTTCGGTAATTTCAACGATTTCGCCCGGTTCGACGTCGCGGATGAATTCCGCGCCAACGATATCAAGGCCAACCGTCTCCGACGACAGGATATAGGCATCATTGAGCTTGCCCAGAACCAGCGGACGGACACCAAGCGGGTCACGGACACCGATCAGTTTCTTCTGGGTCATGACGACCAGCGAATAGGCACCTTCGACCTGACGGACCGCATCGATCAAACGATCGACGATCTTCTCGTACAGGCTGGTGGCAATCAGATGAATGAAGGTTTCCGTATCCGAGGTCGACTGGAAGATCGAACCGCGCTTGACCAGACGATCACGCACCGCAAGCGAGTTGGTCAGGTTGCCGTTATGGGCAATCGCCAATCCACCGAATTCGAAATCGGCAAAAAGCGGCTGCACGTTGCGAAGCCCCTTGCCGCCAGCTGTCGAATAGCGGACATGGCCAACAGCACGGTGGCCGGGAAGGCTTTTGATCACATCTTCGGAGCCAAAGATATCGCCAACCTGGCCCGAGGCCCGATGAGCGGGAAAATCTTCGCCGTCATAGGAAACAATACCGGCGGCTTCCTGTCCGCGGTGTTGCAATGCATGAAGGCCAAGGGCCGTCAGTGCAGCAGCATCCGGGGTACCAAAAACGCCAAAGACGCCACATTCTTCACGTAGCTTGTCGTCATCAAATGGATTGGTGGTCAGCATGAGTGGGTTCCGCTCTCTCGCCGGTGGCGCACGGACAACGTAATTTTACGAAACCCACACGCCTCACTCGTTAGTGGTCGCCTCGATCAGGCGATCCAAATCATCGCGCGAGGGCCTTGTATACCCGTTTAGGGGCGCGGGTCCAGTCCCTTTTGGTTCCGGACCAAGAAGTTGACGATAGGTTTGCTCGTTTGCATCGGCCCGACGCTGTGCGCGCTCAAGCTCTTGGGCGGTGGTATCGAAAATTTCGTCAGGAGCCATGCGCATAATAAGGAACGCGCCTTCTTCCAGAACCGGGCGGGTCCGGGCATCGCGGACCCAGTCGGGTTGCGAATCTGCGGGCAGCAGCCAGGACAGGGCCAAAAAGCCGATACAAACGATCAACGCGCCGCGCAACAGACCGAATACAAAGCCAAGGGTGCTATCAAGACTATCAAGGCCGGAATTCTGAACAGCCCGTCCGATGCGGCCGCTCAGGAACGAGAAAATCAGAAACGTAATCAGAAAAAGACCAACCCCGGTCGCCAGATCGGCAATCAGTTCGGACGGGATCAGATCACGGACATAGGGCCGCGCAATTGGATAGCCATAAAGCGCGCACAAACCCGCACCCAACCATCCCATCATCGACAGGATTTCGTGGATGAAACCACGGAAAAACGCAAACACCCCCGACACAAGCAGGATACCGACAACAATCAGGTCAAACACATCGCGTGCGCCAAGATCGGGGAGGGCAGAGAAATCCATCAGTTCGTAAACCTTGTAAGTCAGTCGGTCCGGGTGTGTTCGGGATCAGGTCACATATCGCAAAGTGCGTTTAATACATGCCTTCGCGCGGGCGCACCTTGTCGCGGACATCGTCGCCGAATAGGTTTACCAAATCCTGAAGATGACCGATTTCAGTCTGGTTCAGGCCCTTGATCGACAGCTTCTTCTTGCCCTGGGTGCCGTTCTTGGGGGTATAGGCATTGCCAAAGCCAAGTTTGGTGGCTTCTTTCAATCGCGATTCGAGCTGCCCGACCGGGCGCACTTCACCCGAAAGCCCGATTTCCCCGACAATAACCGTTTCGGCCGGAACCGGTGCATCGGCAACAGCCGAAATCAGGGCGGCAGCAACCGCCATGTCAGCGGCCGGTTCACCAACCCGCAAACCACCGGCAACGTTCAGATAAACGTCAAACTGACTAAGCGGCAGGCCGCACCGCGCATCCAGCACGGCAAGGATCATGTTCATGCGTGCAGAATCCCAGCCAACAACCGCACGACGCGGTGTCGCAAGGGCCGATTGGGCGACAAGGGCCTGGATTTCGACCAGCATCGGGCGGGTGCCTTCAAGACCGGCAAACACCGCCGTACCACTGACCGGCGCTTCGCGGTCGGCAAGGAAAAGTGCAGACGGGTTGGGCACTTCGACAAGGCCGGCATCACCCATTTCAAACACGCCGATTTCATCGGTTGCGCCAAAACGGTTTTTGACCGCGCGCAGGATGCGGAACTGATGGCCGCGTTCGCCTTCGAAATACAGAACCGTATCGACCATATGTTCAAGAACACGAGGGCCTGCGATCTGGCCTTCCTTGGTGACGTGACCGACCAGAAGGACCGCAAATCCTTTACGCTTGGCAAGGCGGATCAGTTCAAGCGCGCAGGCGCGAACCTGTGACACGGTGCCGGGCGCACTATCAAGGGTGTCGGCATACATGGTCTGGATCGAGTCAATGACCACGACGTCATGGCTGCTGGCTTCAAGGGTTGTGATGATATCGCGCAAACTGGTGGCGGCAGCAAAATCGACCTTGGACTTTTCAAGCCCCAGACGGGCGGCGCGCATGCGGACCTGATCGACCGCTTCCTCGCCCGAGATATAGGCACATTTGTTTTTGGCAGCCATCGCACCGACGGCCTGAAGCAGGATGGTGGATTTGCCAATCCCCGGATCCCCGCCAACCAAAAGGGCCGATCCCGGAACAAGCCCCCCGCCACAGGCGCGATCAAGTTCGGCAATGCCGCTTATGATGCGTTTGGGGCTGGCACTTTCGCCTTCAAGGGCGACGAATTCGATGGTCTTGCCCTTGGCACCGCCGGCAATGCCGCCTGCTGCCTTTGGGCCGCTTTCGACGCGTTCTTCTTCGATGCTGTTCCATTCCCCGCATCCGTCACAACGACCGGTCCATTTGCGGTATTCCGCACCACAGTTCTGACAGATGAAACGGCTTTGGGTTTTGGCCACAGAATGCTCCGCAGATCAAAGAAAAGAAATGTCTGTAACGGCGATTGCTGTCGCGTGCGACAGGATCAAAGATGCTTGAGATCAAGTTCAAGCGGACCTTCGATATCACCGGCAACGAATTGTTGCAAATAGGGGTTATCGGCAGCGTCGATTTCCGAAACCGGGCCGTCCCAGATGATCTTGCCCTGATAAAGCATCGCGACCCGGTCGGCAATTTTGCGCGCACTTGCCATATCATGGGTAATGGTCATCGCACTGGCGCCCAGTTCGCGGGTGCATTTGACGATCAGATCATTGATCACATCCCCCATGATCGGATCGATGCCGGTCGTGGGTTCGTCAAAGAACAGGATTTCCGGTTCTGTCGCGATGGCACGCGCCAGTCCGACGCGCTTTTGCATGCCGCCCGAAAGCGATGCCGGGGACATATTGGCGACGTCTGATCCCAGTCCGACATCTTCGAGACGGGCAATGGCGACATCGCGCGCATCGCGCGGCTTCATGCCACGACCTTCGATCAGGCCAAAGGCCACATTTTCCCAGACTGACAGGGAATCAAAAAGGGCGGCGCCCTGAAACAGCATCCCGGTTTTGGCAAGCATCGCATCGCGTTCGGCCTGACTGGCATTGGTCATATCAATGCCATCGACCGTGATCGATCCCTGGTCCGGGGTCAGAAGGCCCAGAACACATTTCAGCGTTACCGACTTTCCGGTGCCCGATCCGCCGATAATGGCAACCGATTCCCCCGGGGCAACGTCAAGATCGACGCCCTGAAGAACCTTTTTCGGGCCGAATGCCTTGTGGACATTACGCAGTGATATCTTGGCGGGATTGCTCATGATGCGGTCCGGCCCTTAACGCGTAAAGAACAGTTCGGTGACGATATAGTTCGAAATCAGGATCAGGATGGAGCTTGAAACAACCGCATTGGTGGTGGCCTGACCGACACCCTGTGCTCCGCCACGCGAATGATAGCCGTGATAACAGCCCATCAGCGTGATGATAAAGCCGAATACGGCGGCCTTCACCAGACCGGAAATCACATCAAGCTGTTCAAGATACTGGAACGTATTGCGGATATAGGAGCCGTCATTAAAGCCAAGTTTGTTGACCCCGACCAGATAGCCGCCAAGTACGCCGATGATATCGCCGATCAGAACAAGCACGGGCAGGGTAACCAGACCCGCAACAACGCGCGGAACCACCAGATATTTGAACGGATTGGTCGAAAGCGTGACCAATGCGTCGATCTGTTCGGTAACGCGCATGGTGCCGATTTCAGCAGCAATCGCCGCACCAACACGGCCCGCCACCATCAGACCGGCCAGAACCGGTCCCAGTTCGCGGGTCATGGAAATGACAACCACGGTGGCAACCGCACTTTCGGCTGAAAAGCGCGAGAACCCCGAATAGGATTGCAGGGCAAGAACCATCCCGGCAAACAGGGTGGTCATGGCGACAACCGGCAAAGAGAAATAGCCGATTTCGCGCATCTGTTTGAAGATCAGGCGAAAATAGATCGGCGGGGTGACCATGTGGCCAATTGTCCGACCTGCAAACACCGTCACGCGACCAACAAGGGCCAAAAAGGTCAAAAAGATCTGCCCAACCGGCGCAAAGATCGGCATCTGTACTTCGAAGTCCCCTGTTATCGGCCCGCCAAGATTGTATTGTCCGGTGGTTCGGCCAGTTTTTATGGATCAGCTTTCTGTATAAACCCGCCGATAGCGATGTCCAAGCGAAGTTAGAATTTCATAACCGATTGTACCAGCAGCAGATGCGACATCGTCAACCGTCATCTTGTCATCAAGAAGCGATACCATGTCACCAGCCTTAAGCGGCTTGCCCGGAAGGTCGGTGATATCAACCGTGATCGCATCCATCGAAACCCGCCCGACATAGGGAACGGCATGTCCCTTGATCAGAAGTTTGCCGGAATTCGAAAGCGACCGTAGCCAGCCATCGGCATAACCGACGGCAATGGTGGCGATTTTGGTTTTGCGTTTTGCCTGCCAGGATGCGCCGTAACCGACGGTTTGCGGTTCATCAATGTCACGCACCTGCAAGACCTTGGCCTTAAGGGTGACCACTGAGCGCATCGGGTTGGTGGTTTCCGGCGTCGGGTTGCCGCCCCAAAGTGCAAAGCCCGGACGGCAGAATTCAAGGTGATATTCATTGTCACGGAAGATCGCCGATGAATTGCAGAAACCGCGCGGTGCCGGGGGCAGGCGACGATACCATTTCATGAACAGGTCATACTGTTCCTTGGTGATCGGGTTTCCGGCCTCGTCGGCGGCGACCGGATGGGTCATGTAACCGGCTTTTTCAAACCCGTACAGAAGCGATGAATAACGATCGACCAGATGGCTGACATCAAGCGGCGTCAGGCCAAGGCGGCTCATGCCGGTATCAAGATGGATGAATGCCGGGGCCGGACGTTCATATTCCCGGCACAGATTGGACCAGCGTTCGATCTGTTCGAGATCATTGAGCACCGGGATCACGTCATTTTCGATGAAGAATTCTTCGTCACCGGGCAACACACCGTTCAGAACGGCAATCCGTCCACCGCCGCGCAGAACCGGGAACAGTTCGGCTGCTTCGTTGGCCTGTGCCACGAAGAACAATCGGCATCCCTGTTTTTTCAGGACCGGAACGATGGTGTTGGCGCCAAGACCATAGGCATCCGCCTTTACCACGGCACCACAGGTGCGCCCAGTATAGCGTTTGGTCAGACGTTGATAGTTGTCGGCAACTGCTTTCAAATTGATCTGCAGTTCCGCGCACTCGGCAGCACGGCCGACGGCGGGAAGAACGGTCATTCGTAATACCCCGTGGAATCCGTTTACGGATGGGCGCTGGCCCAAACCCTATTCATATTCTTCTTCAGTGTGATCAAGATCGCCAAACTTGGTGTAGTTCCCGTCAAAGAACAGGCGCACGTTGCCCACCGGGCCGTGACGCTGTTTGGCAACGATTACCTCTGCGGTGTTGTAAACATGGTTCAAACGTTCCTGCCACTGCGCATAGCGTTCACCGAACTTGTCGGTGGCTTCTTCCGGGCGTTGGGCCGGTTCGGCACGTTCGAGATAATATTGTTCGCGGTAAATGAACATCACGACGTCGGCGTCCTGCTCGATCGAGCCGGATTCACGCAAGTCAGAAAGCTGCGGGCGTTTGTCGTCACGCTGTTCAACTGCACGCGAAAGCTGTGACAGGGCCAGGACCGGAACTTCAAGCTCCTTGGCGATGGCCTTGAGCATACGGGTAATTTCCGAGACCTCCTGCACACGGCCATCGCCGCGGAAGTTGGTCGGCGGTGCCAGAAGCTGAAGGTAATCGACGACGATCATGGCAAGGCCGTGCTGACGCTTCAGGCGGCGGCAACGGGTTCTAAGTGTCGATACCGGCAGGGCCGGCGTATCGTCGATATAAAGCGGAACGGTATTGAGTTCCTGGGTCGCCAGAAGCAGTCGTTCGAAATCCTGTTCGTTAAGGTCACCACGGCGCATGTTATCGCCCGAGACTTCGGCTGCCTGCGACAGCAGACGACCGGCCAGCTGTTCTGCCGCCATCTCAAGGGAAAACACGGCAACCGCACCGGTACGGGTTTCATCGCGGGTGTCTTCGCCCGCCAGCCGGTTCTGATGGGATGCAATCGCCGCGTTGAAGGCCACGTTCATGGCAAGGGCGGTTTTACCCATCGACGGACGACCGGCAAGGATCAGCAAGTCGGACGGGTGCAAACCGCCAAGCTTGCGGTCAATGTCGCGCAAGCCCGTGGTCACACCAACAACGCGCCCGGCGTTCTTATAGGCGTGATCGATATTCTCATAGGCCTTGGCAAGGGCCGGGCCGAAGGCAACAAAGCCCGATTCTGCGGCCCCAGCAGTCGCCAGCGAGAACAGTTTCTGTTCGGCTTTTTCGATCTGGGTGGTGGCGTCGGTATCGAGTTCGTATTTATAGGCCTCATTGACCACATCTTCGCCAAGCTCGATCAGCTCGCGGCGCAGATACAGGTCATAGATCAGTTTGCCGTAATCCCCGGCATTGATCACGGAAACAAGGTTGTTTGACAGTTCGGCCAGATATTGCGCGCCGCCGATTTCTGCCAGTTCCTCGTCCTGTTTGAAATAGGCCTTGAGCGTAACCGGGTTGGCAAGCTGACCACGTTCGATCAGTTTGCCACAGGCCTCGAAAATGCGGCCATGGCGCCCGTCTGCGAAATGTTCCGGGCGCAGGATATCCGACACGCGCTCATAGGCGGCGTTGTTGTTCAGGATTGCGCCAAGAAGGGCGGCCTCTGCCTCGAAGTTATGGGGAGCCATACGTTCGAGCACCATATCGGCGTCGTCGCCGTGGTTCATATCCAGAGGAGCAAAAAGGGCATCAAGATTGGGATCTGTCATGGGCGGAAAAGGTATCAGTCATCCGGTTGGTCGCAAAGAGTTAATCGGTATAACTCATAGCCGGTATTCCGCAAGCGCAGAGGTCGCACATCCGACAGGTTTTTGAAAGTGCACTCAAAATCCGGTCCGGGCGCTGTCGCGGCATAAGGGGACCAAAAGAAAACGGCACGTCCTTGCGGACATGCCGTTTCCCGAATGGTCTTGGAAGAAAACCCGCAATTAAGCGTTGGTTTCTTCTTCGCCTTCAGCAGCTTCGTCAGCAAGCTCAGCCGGAACTTCTTCTTCGAAGAGTTCTTCTGCAGCTTCCAGAGCTTCTTCTGCTTCTGCTTCCTCGATGGTGCCAAGAACAGCGGCGCCTTTACGGAGCTGCTCTTCTGCATCTTCTTCGGAACGTGCAACGTTGGCGGTTACTTCGATAGCAACTTCCGGGTGCAGGTTGATTTTAACCTGGTGCAGACCAAGGGTCTTGATCGGCTGATCAAGAACGACCTGGGTACGGGCAACAGTGAAACCAGCTTCGGTAACTGCGGTCGCGATGTCGCGTGCGGTAACCGAACCGTAAAGCTGACCGACGTCGGATGCCTGACGAACGAGGGTAACAGCAAGTTCACCCATCTTCTCGGCAACCGCTTCGGCTTCTTTGCGGCGTTCCAGGTTGTCAGCTTCGAGCTGTGCTTTCTGTGCTTCGAACACAGAAAGGTTTGCTTTGGTTGCACGAAGGGCCATGCCCTGCGGCAGCAAGCGGTTGCGGGCGTGGCCCGGCTTGACGGAGACTACGTCACCCATCTGACCGAGTTTTTCTACCCGCTGGAGCAGAATAACTTCCATCACCGATCCTCCTCATTGCTACGGGTCATCGGTTCTTTCCCCCGCAGCCTGATTAAATGCTCAACAATTCCAAGTCCGGTGATCGCAATAAACGACCAGCTGGACAGAACCGCGACGATGTAAAACACCGTCAGTATCATACGTTTTTGCGGCCATCGGGCTGCCTGCCCATGCACCAGCGCCAATCCCTGAAACAGGAACGGCACTGCCAGCACCACCGCGACGTTTCGCGCCACATAGGCCAGGGATCCATCGGCAAAGCCGACCGTAAACCCGGCCAGGGCGAACGCAAACAGTGACCAGCCAGGCAAGGCGAAAGACGCCATTTTCGGTGTCGGACGCAGGTTTTTGCCTGCGCGCACCAGAATTGCCTGTGCGATTGCAGCATTGGCGAACAACATCAAAAGCCAGCTCACCGCAGCAATCGCCGGGAAGTAAACCTGGAACATGCCAATCAGACCCTGAACATCGGATGTCATAGGGACACCCATTTCCGAGTACATCTGGCTCAGGAACCTTGCGATAAGATCCTGAATGTCCAGACCTTCCGCCGACAGGGTCCCGGTAATGAAGATCATTACCGTTGCGACCATGACGGCCATGGCACTGACGACAATTCCGGACGGCAGAAAGGCAAGATTGCCATTTTCATCTTTCCGGATGACCAGCGCCATGCGGGTCAACAACATCGCCGGTCCGGCAAACACGATCACAAAGACCGTGAAAGGCAACAGTCCCCCAAAAAGAACAAGGGCACTGCATGCGGCAATTGCCGCAACCAGCAGGCGTTTGGGTCCCTGCCAAAGTCCCGTCAGGAACAAAGGCAAATGCCCGAAATATGAGAGCAAAAGAGCAAGCGGATTTCCTGATAGGACCAACAGGAACAGAACGGCACTGCCAAGTCCTGAACCAATTGCTATGAGGGTATCACGTTGCATCATTTACTCCCGGCCGAGACCGCAAAAGGGTCTCTTGCCGACTGCCTCAGACCTGGTCTGCGTAAGGCAGCAGCGCCAGGAAGCGTGCACGTTTGATGGCTTTTGCCAGTTCGCGCTGCTTCTTGGCCGAAACCGCAGTGATACGGCTCGGAACGATTTTGCCGCGTTCGGAAACGAAACGCTGCAGCAGTTTGACATCTTTGTAGTCGATCTTCGGCGCATCATCACCCGAGAACGGGCAGGTTTTGCGACGACGGAAAAACAGACGACGTCCAGCCATGATTATATCTCCTCGCTATCTGTTAGCCGTGCTGACGGGGACCGCCACGGCGATTACCGCCACGACCGCCGCGCTCGTCGCGGTTACGCAGAATGGCAGACTGTTCTTCTTCGAACTCGTCAACCTTGACAGTCATCTGACGCAGAACGTCTTCGTTCAGGCGCATCTGACGCTCATATTCCGCGATCACATCTTTTTCAGCTTCGATCTGGAAGAGAGTATAGTGGCCTTTGCGGTTCTTTTTGACACGGTATGCCAGGGAACGCAGACCCCAATATTCGGTTTTAGCGATCTTGCCACCGAGACCTTCGATGGTCTGGGTCAGCTTTTCGTTCAGGCTTTCGACCTGTGCAGTCGAGAAGTCCTGACGTGCGATAAACACGCTTTCGTACTTGCTCATAATACTCCTAATCACTCCTTGTGGCTTATCTCTTCCTGACATGACCTCATGTCATGCAGGCATAGCCGGGCAATCCCGGCAAGGAGCCGTGAGACGGCGGAATATACACTTTTCGCCCATTAGTGCAACGCCAAATGCAAGTTTTCCACAGTCGGGCGTATGGGTGCCGAAATCGGTGCGGCGCGTTGAATTGTCTTGGCCCGGACCCGTTCGCGGGTGTTGCGCCAGTGTTGCGCTTTCCTGAGGGCCGATATGCGTGAACTGGTTCACACTTGAAACAAAAAGTTCAAGAGAGTAGGCCTTTTGACATATGTCGGGCCGGTAACCCGCGCGACCTGTTGGTCATTTCTGTTCAACCACAGGGATGGTCGATCTGTTCGGGGCGCGTGACGCACTCCTTGAATGCCGGTTCGTGAACCTTGTCTCAAGACTTGTGGTTAGTGATGGTAGAACCTTCTATTGATGCGGCGTCTTCACGCCGTGCATCGTTGCTCAATTTATGTTTGCTGGCGCTGTGCGTCGGAATTGTCACCGGATATGGTGCCGTTGCCTTTCGCGCACTGGTAGCGCTGATCCATAACATCGCCTTTTTCGGTGTCTTTTCGATCGATTACGACGCGAACCTTCTGACCGAGCCGAGCAACTGGGGCCCGTTGGTCATTCTGGTGCCGGTTCTTGGCGGTATGCTGGTTGTGTTTCTTGTGAATAACTTCGCGCCCGAGGCCAAAGGTCACGGTGTGCCCGAGGTGATGAACGCCATTTATTTCGAACAGGGCCGTATTCGCCCGACGGTGGCGTTGGTCAAGTCGGTTGCATCTTCGCTGTCGATCGGGACCGGGGCGTCTGTCGGGCGCGAAGGTCCGATCATTCAGGTCGGCTCGGCGCTTGGATCAAGTATCGCGCAGATGTTCAAGCTTCAGACCGGGCAGCGCATCACCCTTCTTGCTGCCGGGGCCGGGGCCGGGATTGCCGCAACCTTCAACACGCCACTTGGGGCGGTGCTGTTTGCGATTGAACTGATGATGCCCGAAGTTTCGACGCGGACCTTCCTTCCGGTGGTGATTGCGACCGGGGCTGCGACCTATATCGGGCGGATCTCGTTCGGGTTGGCGCCGGCCTTTGAGGTGCCGCTTGCCGCTGTTCCGCAAGTTTCGGCAATCGATCTTCAGGCACTTGTTGTCTATGTCATTCTTGGTGTGTTGTGCGGCATTGCCGCCTGGATGCTGATCCGTTCGATGCTGATTACCGGGGCGTTCTTTAAAAAGATGCCGGGCAATGACTATACCCGTCATGCGGTCGGGATGCTGTCGGTCGGCATTCTGATGTATGTGCTGCTGCTGACGGGCGGCAACTATTATATCGACGGTGTCGGCTATGGCACGATCCAGCATATCCTGCGCGGGACAATGACATCCTTGCCGCTGCTGGTGGTTCTGTTCTTTGCCAAGCTGTACGCGACATCGGTCAGTATCGGTTCCGGTGCATCGGGCGGGGTGTTTTCGCCGTCCCTGTTTGTCGGCGCGACCCTTGGTGCGGCATGCGGTGTTGTCGGTAACATGATTTTCCCCGATGCGGGGATTACCCCGGTCGAGTTTGCCCTGGTTGGCATGGGCGGTGTTGTTGCCGCGGGGACCGGTGCGGCGATGACGGCGATCATCATGATTTTCGAGATGACGCGTGACTATAATATAATAGTGCCGCTGATTGTGGCGGTGGCGATCGCGCTTGGTTTCCGTCGCATGATCATTAGCGAGACGATCTATACGTCGAAACTGGTGCTGCGCGGACGTCATATTCCCAAGGAACGCCACAGCAACATGTTCATGGTCCATCCGGTGCGCGAGGTCATGACCACCAAACAGCTTTATGCCGATGCCGCACTTCGGGTTTCGGAAGTTATCGACAAGGTCGGTCCGTCGCCGGAACCCAACCCGATGATTGTCATCGAAGGGGACCGGATCGCCGGTGTGATTCCGGATGTGACCGCGCTGTTTTCGGTGGCCGGTGACAAGGGCAACAAGGCGCTCAAGGAGCTGATCGGTGAGGACTTTGTTGTCGTGGTCGATGACATGAACATGTATGACGTCATCAAGCGCATGGAACGCCGCAAGGCCCGGGCCGCAGTTGTGGTCAAACCATGTCGTGGCGTCCCCCGCCAGGATGATGTTTGCGGCGTGATCACGAAATCCCACATCGCCGATAGCGTGGTGTCGAGCATGCAGCACTATATCGGCTAGGCCCTGGCGGTCGCAGCTGCGATTGTGCAATGCATGATAGGCAATCCTTCAAGAAAGGCAGCAAACATGTCATACATGGTTGCTGCCTTTTGACTTGAAATCATGAATTTCCGTGCCACCTTGTTGGCGAGGTTCGCACGCGATGAGTAAAAAACCGTATCTGTTCTTGACAGTGGAGGCGGGCACGCTATCAAGGGTGGCTCGATTTTGAGGGGCCGACATACGGCGCAGCCTTCGCATAAGCTTACAAAGGTATATTTGAGATAATGACACGCGCACTCGTTTTCCCCGGTCAGGGGTCGCAAGCGGTAGGTATGGGCAAGGAACTGGCAGATGCATTTCCGGTTGCCCGCGAAGTTTTCCAGGAAGTTGATGACGCGCTTTCACAGAAGCTCAGCGCATTGATGTTCGAAGGGCCGGAAAACGAACTGACCCTGACGGAGAACGCGCAGCCGGCCCTGATGGCTGTCAGCCTTGCCGTTACCCGTGTTCTTGAAAAGGAAGGCGGTTTTACGCTGACCGACAAGTGCGATCTGGTTGCCGGTCATTCGCTTGGTGAATATTCCGCCCTTGCTGCTGCGGGCACCTTTGCCATTGCGGATGCGGCCCGTCTTCTGAAAATCCGTGGCCAGGCCATGCAGGCTGCCGTGCCGGTCGGTGTTGGTGCGATGGCGGCCCTTCTGGGCCTTGATTATGCTGATGCTGTTGCCGTTGCCGAAGAAGCCGCACAGGGTGATGTCTGCACGGCGGCAAACGACAATGCAAATGGTCAGGTCGTTGTGTCGGGCCACAAGGCCGCGGTTGAACGCGCTATTGAAATCGCCAAGGAAAAGGGTGCAAAACGCGCCGTCCTGCTGCCGGTTTCCGCACCGTTCCATTGCCCGCTGATGCAGCCGGCCGCGGATCGTATGGCCGAGGCGCTTGGAACTGTGGCGATGAATGCACCGGCAAAACCGGTTGTTGCAAACGTCACAGCAGAAAAAACTGACAATCCGGAAACCATTCGTAAACTCCTTGTGGAGCAGGTTTGCGGCACAGTGCGTTGGCGTGAGTCGGTTCTTTACATGAAAGAACAGGGCATTACCGAGCTGGTCGAGATCGGCGCAGGCAAGGTTCTGACTGGCATGGTCCGTCGTATTGATCGTGATCTGAGCGGCACTGCCGTCAATGGTCCGGCAGATATCGAAGCATTCCTCGGCGCGCTTTGATCGCGTTCCGGGAAAAGACGAACCCAAAAGGGAAAGAAAGTTAATGTTTGATCTTGCAGGCAAAACAGCACTGGTAACCGGTGCGACCGGCGGTATCGGTGGTGAAATCGCCAAGGTTCTGGCAGCTGCCGGTGCAAAAGTTGCCTTGTCGGGCACCCGTCAGGAACGCCTCGAAGCAGTCGCATCTGAGATCGGCGACAATGCTGTTGTGGTTCCGGCGAACCTTTCGGATTCCGCATCTGTTGATGGTCTGATCAAGAATGCCGAAGAGGCCCTTGGTGGTCAGCTTGATATTCTGGTCAATAATGCGGGCATCACGCGCGACCAGCTTGCCATGCGTCTGAAGGACGAAGACTGGCAGGCGGTTCTTGATGTCAACCTGACGTCTGCTTTCAAGCTTGCGCGCAATTCGCTGCGGGGCATGATGAAACGCCGTCACGGCCGTATCATCAACATCACCTCGATTGTTGGTGTTACCGGTAACCCGGGGCAGACCAACTATGCCGCTGCCAAGGCCGGCATGATCGGCTGGTCGAAGTCGCTGGCACAGGAAGTTGCCGCGCGCGGGATCACGGTAAACTGTGTTGCACCTGGTTTCATTACCACGGCAATGACCGAAGAACTCGGAGACGCCCAGAAAGAGAAGCTTTTGGGTGGCATTCCGGCAGGTCGCATGGGCGACAGCAAAGAGATCGCAGCAGCGGTTCTGTATCTCGCAAGTGACGAAGCAGCTTATGTCACGGGACAGACCTTGCATGTGAACGGCGGAATGGCGATGATTTAACCCGTTGCGGGTTGCCTTCTTTTCTGTTTAAAAGGGGCCGCTATACCAAATATTGAAATCGGCAATTGTATGTTGTCGGTTTCCGGTTCCCGGGAGGTCCTTCAATAGGGGGAGTAAACGGGCACCACGTGAACACTAACTGACAGAAAACCTATTGAAGGATTTGAGCTATGAGTGATGTCGCAGATCGCGTGAAGAAGATCGTTGTCGAGCACCTCGGTGTTGAAGAAGACAAGGTCACTGAAAACGCAAGCTTCATCGACGATCTTGGCGCAGATAGCCTGGACACCGTCGAGCTGGTTATGGCGTTTGAAGAAGAATTCGGTTGCGAGATTCCGGACGACGCGGCTGAAAAGATTCTGACCGTCAAAGACGCGATCGACTTCATCGAAAAGGCGAACGGCTAATCTTGCCGTGAGACATGGGCGCCGGAGGGCATCCTCAGGCGCCCTTTTCGTCTTTGCTGGATTCATAAAATAAAGGCGTAATGCGGGATGAGACGCGTAGTTGTTACCGGACTTGGTGCTGTAACGCCGCTTGCTAGCGGTGCTCAGATCACTTGGCAGAAACTGCTGAACAGCCAATCCGGCATCAAGGGCATCGATACTTTCGATGTGTCCGATATCCCTGCCAAAATCGCAGGCCTCGTGCCGCGCGGTGAGGGTGAAGGACTGTTCAACGCGGAAGATCATGTCTCGATCAAAGACATGAAGAAAATGGACGATTTCATCGTCTATGGTATTGCCGCAGCAGATCAGGCACTCGCTGACTCGGGCTGGAAACCGGAAACCGACGAAGATCAGGAAGCCACCGGCGTTCTGATTGGGTCAGGTATCGGTGGTCTGCCGAAAATTGCGGATGCTTCGGATCTTGTGAATAACGGCAAGACCCGCCGTGTCAGTCCGTTCTTCATTCCGTCCTGCCTGATCAACCTGGTTTCTGGTCAGGTTTCGATCAAACACGGTCTTAAAGGCCCGAACCATGCTGTCGTAACCGCATGTTCGACCGGTGCGCACGCCATTGGCGATGCATCGCGCATGATCATGCTTGGCGATGCCGACGTCATGGTGGCCGGTGGTGCAGAAGCTGCTGTTTGCCGTCTTGGTATGGCTGGTTTTGCTGCTGCCCGTGCACTTTCGACCGGTTACAACGACACCCCGACCGAAGCATCCCGTCCGTGGGATGAAGGCCGTGACGGTTTTGTCATGGGCGAAGGTGCCGGCTGTGTCGTTCTTGAAGAATACGAACATGCCAAAGCACGTGGTGCGAAGATTTATGCAGAAGTTGGCGGCTATGGCATGTCCGGCGATGCATATCACATCACCGCACCGGCAGAAGACGGCAATGGTGGTTTCCGCTCCATGCGTAATGCGCTTCGCAACGCTGGTGTGAACCCGGAAGACGTCGACTATGTCAACGCACATGGTACGTCGACTCCGCTGGGTGATGAAATTGAACTGGGTGCGGTCAAGCGCCTGTTTGGTGATCACGCAACCAAGCTGTCCATGTCTTCGACCAAATCGGCAACCGGCCACCTTCTGGGGGCTGCGGGTGCGATTGAAGCAGTGTTCTCGATCCTTGCGATCCATGAAGGTGTCGTTCCGCCGACCCTGAACCTGCGTAATCCGTCCGAAGCCTGCAAGGGGATCGATCTGGTTCCGCTTGAAGCCAAACAGCGCAAGGTCAATGTTGCCCTGTCGAACTCGTTCGGCTTTGGTGGCACCAATGCCTCGCTGGTTTTCAAGGCGTTTAAATAGCCGAGCCTCGGGAGTTTTCCCTTGAAGCGTTTTCTGCTTTTACTTGGCTTGCTTATCATCACCGCCGCGCTCACCATTGGTGGGGCGGCGGTGTATGTTTATGTGCAATACACATCGCCAAGCAAACTGGCACAAGGCCGCGACATCATTATCCCGCAGGGGACCGGTGTGCGCGGTATCGCCGAAATTTTCCGTCGCGAACATATTGTTGATGAACCGCTGATCTTTCTGGCGGGGGTGCGCGTCAGCGGGCTGGACCGGTCATTACGTGCTGGCGAATATCATTTCCCCGAACGGGTCAGTCCGCGTCAGGCGGCCGAAATCCTTGCTTCGGGTGAAACCGTCAAACGGTTTGTAACCATTCCCGAAGGCCTTCGGTCCGGCGAGATTGTTGAACGTATCAATCTGGTGGATGGCCTGACCGGCGAAATCACCGACATACCCAGCGACGGTACCCTTCTGCCCGAGACCTATCAGTTCTCTTACGGGGATACCAAACAGAGCATCCTTGATCGCATGCGCGCAGCTCATGACGAAATGGTCGAACAGCTGTGGCCGGGGCGTGACCCCGACTTGCCGTTTGATACGGTCGAAGAGGCACTGGTTCTTGCATCCATTGTTGAACGGGAAACCGGGGTAGCCGCCGAACGCGCCCGGGTTGCGGGGGTGTTTGTCAATCGGTTGCGCATCAATATGCGGTTGCAGTCCGATCCGACGGTTGCCTATGCCATCAGCCCAGACAAACGTCTGGAACGCGCCCTGACGCGTCAGGATCTTCGGTTTGAAAGCCCCTATAACACCTATGTTACCGGGGGACTGCCGCCATCACCGATCACCAATCCCGGACGTGAAGCGTTTTATGCGGTCCTGCATCCGGCAGAGACAAAGGAACTTTACTTTGTTGCCGATGGCACCGGGGGCCATGCATTTGCCCATACCCTTAAGGAACATAATCGCAATGTCGCGAAATGGCGGCGTATCCGCGATGCCCAATAGGGCTGGGTGCCTGCGCTAGAGGTCAAACGTAACGGATAAGTGAAAAGGCTGCCAAATCATTGGCAACCTTTTGTGTTTCGATGGGGTGCAGGTGTTATTCGCTGGTAGCGTTCTGATCTGGTGCGGATGCCTTGCGCGGCACACGGTTGGCCACCAAATCCATCAGCCATTGCGGTGTCATTTTCAGAAGGCCGATGATGATGTTCATCTGCCAGGGGAAGGCAATCATCCCACGGTTTCGTTCAAGCCCGCGTGCGATCTTTCGTGCGGCTTTGTCGGCCTGCATGAAGAACGGCATCGGAAAGTCATTGGCATCGGTGATGCGGCTTTTGACAAAGCCCGGACAAATGACATTTACCTTGATGCCGGTTGGCGCAAGTGCCCCGCGCAATCCTTCGCCATAGACACGGATTGCGGCTTTGCTGGCGCAATAGGCCGGGGCTGATGGCAACCCGCGCCAGGACGCCTGGGAAGCGACCAATGCGATCTGACCGCGTCCGCGAACGCGCATGACGTCAATCGCCGGATCAATGGTGTTGAGAACCCCGGCAACATTGGTGGCAAAGATGTCTCTGACCTGTTCGGGGCTTTCACCAAGACCGCCGGTCCCTGCTGAAATCCCGGCATTGGCGATGACAAGGCTGAGCGGGGCCAGCTCATCACAATGCGTGACATAGGCGGTCATGGTTTCACGATTGGTGACATCAAGAACATCGGCATAAACATTGGCCCCGGCTGCGCGACATTCGTTTTCAACAAGCCGCAAGCGCGTTTCATCCCGACCGCTGATAAACAGGGTTACGCCGGTGCGGGCAAATTGTCTGGCAAGTGCGGCACCGATGCCGGAACTGGCACCGGTAATCAGAATGGCGTGATACTGAAAGGACATGGTTGCTCGTATGCGGTTCTGAAATACAGTTTGTCGAATTTTGCGGACCATGATGCAGCAATAGGGCAGCATTATGAAATACGGGCATTTTGATCCCATATTGCAGTTATCAACGTGCCTTGAAACCTTGGCCCTTGGCGCGGTAAAGGGCAAACGTTATAAACGCGCAAACATGAAATCATACTGGATGGGAATATGACCGTATCAAGCATGACCGGCTTTGCCCGCACCGACGGTGCAGCGGAAGGTTTCGGCTGGACCTGGGAATTGCGCAGCGTCAATGGCAAGGGCCTTGATGTACGTGTCCGTTTGAATGGCGGGTTTGAACGGCTTGAAGCCAAGGTGCGCGATGCGGTGTCCAAACGTTTCAAGCGCGGCAATATTGGTGTGACCCTTAATGTCGTTCGGGCATCGGATAGCGGGTCCTATGCCGTAAACCGTGAACTTCTTGCCGAATTAATCGCCATCGCCGAAGAGTTCGACAATACCAGCAGCCTGTCGGCCGGAACCATCGCCGATCTGATGAATGTGCGTGGTGTTCTTGAGGCAATCGAACCACAGGAAGACGAGGCAACCCGCGACGCGCGCGACGATGCCGTGCTTTCAAGCCTTGCCGATGCAATTGATCAGATGGTAGCCCATCGTGCGGAAGAAGGCGAAAAACTTGATGCCATGCTGCGCGGACATGTCGACAATATCGAAGCCACGGTGACGCGGGCGGAAAGCTGTGCAGCTGCACGGGGGGACGCCATTCGTGAACGTCTCAAGCGACAGGTTGAAGAATTGCTCGATGCCGGAAAGTTCGAACCCGAACGCCTGCATCAGGAAGCAGCTCTGCTTGCGACCAAGGCCGATATCCGCGAAGAGATCGATCGTCTGAAAGCACATATTTCGGCAGCACGTGACATGCTGACCAAAGGCGGTTCTATCGGGCGCAAGCTTGACTTCCTGTGTCAGGAATTCAACCGCGAAGCCAATACGCTTTGCTCAAAGGCCAATGATATCGAACTGACCAATTGCGGCATGGAGCTGAAAGTGATCATTGATCAGCTCCGCGAGCAGGTCCAGAACGTCGAATAAGCGGGCAGGGAAGGAATTCAAAATGACCGATCCACATAACCGTCGTGGTGTGATGCTGGTTTTCTGTGCCCCATCCGGTGCAGGCAAGACAACCATTACCCGTCAGCTGCTTGAAAAAGATGACCGGATCTCGCTTTCGGTATCTGCAACCACGCGCGACGCCCGTCCGGGCGAAGAGGAAGGAAAGCATTATTTCTTCAAGTCGGTTGATGCCTTCAAGCATATGATTGCTGATGATGAATTGCTGGAATGGGCGGAAGTGTTCGGCAATTATTACGGTACCCCGAAGGCCCCGGTCGAAAAGGCTCTTTCTGACGGGCATGACGTGCTGTTTGATATCGACTGGCAAGGTGCGCGCCAGCTGCGTGACAAGGGCGGTGCGGACGTGGTTTCGGTCTTTATCCTTCCGCCGTCTTCGGCCGAGCTTGAACGCCGTTTGCGTGATCGCGGACAGGATGCCGACGATGTCATCATGAAGCGCATGGCCAAGGCGGGCGCAGAAATCAGTCATTGGGAAGAATTCGACTATGTCCTGATCAATGATGATCTGGAACGTTGTCTTGCCGATGTGCAGCATATTATCGGTGCCGAGCGGATCAAACGCGGCCGTCAAACCGGCTTGCCAAGCTTCGTCAAAAAGCTTCTGACCGATTGATCGACTGATATCGCAAATGAAAAATGGCCGCTTTACGAAGCGGCCATTTCATCATGGACCTGTGTCAGGCGGACAAAATCCGCGACGCTGAGTTCTTCGGCCCGGGCAGTTTCCGTGATTCCGGCCTTGTCGAGCAATTCACCAACATTGATGTTCAGGGTTTTCAGGCTGGCGCGCAGCATTTTACGGCGCTGGCCAAATGCGGCCTGGGTGATTTTGGCAAGACTTGTAAGGTTGATTTCAGCCCCCCGGTCGGCTTTGGGGCGCAGTTGCACGACGGCGGATGTAACCTTGGGCGGTGGTGTGAATGCACTGCGATGAACATCAAACAGGATGTCACAGTCACAGAGATATTGGCACAGGACCGACAACCGGCCATAGGCCTTGCTTTTGGGGCCCGCGACAACGCGTTCGGCGACTTCCTTCTGGAACATCAGGGTCAGGCTGGCGAATTGGTCGATCTGCATGAGCCAGCCCAGCAAAAGCTGTGTGCCAACATTGTATGGCAGGTTGGCGACAATTTTGCGCGGGGCCGGGCCAAGCTTGGTGACGTCAACGTCCAGTGCGTCACCATCAATGACGTGCAGGGCGCCGGGATAGTGGTTGCTGATTTGCTCCAGAACCGGTTGGCAACGCGGATCGCGTTCAATTACGGTCAGATTTTTTGCGCCATGGAACAGCAACGCACGTGTCAGGCCACCTGGCCCCGGACCGATTTCAATGACGGTTACGTCTTCAAGCGGGGCCGCTGCACGGGCAATACGCCCGGTCAGGTTCAAGTCAAACAGGAAGTTCTGCCCGAATTTCTTTTGTGCCGACAAGCCATGCGTTGCAATGACTTCACGAAGCGGCGGCAGGCCGTCATTGGCCAGTTTTCCAGTAGTATCGTTATCTTCTGACACGTGGGTCAGGCTCCTGTCAGGCGTTTATGTGCCATGTCCGCAGCCATTTTAAGGGCTGCTATCAGGCTATCGGGGCGGGCGATGCCTTTCCCGGCGATGTCCAACGCTGTGCCGTGATCTGGCGATGTTCTGATAAATGGCAATCCCAGCGTGACATTTACACCACCATGAAAATCAAGTGTCTTGACCGGGATCAGGGCCTGATCATGGTAGGGGCACAATGCAACGTCATAATTCTCGCGGGCTTCATCATGGAACATGGTATCTGCGGGCAGGGGGCCAATAACGTCCAATCCCTTCTTGCGCAATGCGTTGATGGCCGGCTCGATAATTGTTTGTTCTTCGCTGCCCATTGATCCGTTTTCACCGGCATGCGGGTTAAGCCCGGCAATTGCCAGACGCGGCATTGCAATGCCGAAATCCCGTTGCAAGGCCGTTGCTGTAATCTCGCATTGTTCAATGATGCTATCCGACGTCAGTTGTTTGGGGACGTCGCTCAGCGCGATATGGATGGTCAGTGGAACAACGCGAAGCTTTGAATTGGCCAGCATCATGACCGGAACGGTTCCCGGTCCTGCCAGTTCGGCAAGGAATTCCGTATGACCGGGATGTTTGAACCCGGCTTCATAGAGCGCACTTTTCTGAATAGGATTGGTTACAACGCCACAGACCGAACCATCTTCACACAGCTTTACCGCGCGGGTGATGCTCTCGATCACCACTTTGGCTGTATTTGCCGATGCAGTACCCGATATCGGCATGGCATCGCATTCATCAAGTGCGAGAACGGGCAGGGCATTGTCAAAAACGGTGATTGCTTCCGAGATGTCCGAAACAACTTTGATCGGAACATTTTCACCCAGCTGCTTTACCGCATGATCAAGAATCGTGATCGGTGACAGGACACAGAATGGTGACAGGCTTTCATCCTTGCGACGCAGCCATGCCTTGAGGCAAAGCTCTGGCCCGATGCCGCCAGGCTCACCGATGGTAAGTGCAATCGGTGCGATTTTGCTCATTCTGTTCCTGCCTTTGCACGATCACATACGGATGTCGATAAAGGCCTGTCGACGCAATTCACGCAGCTTGCGGCGTGCCAGGATATCAAGACGTTCCATCATGAGACGGTTTTCGATGTCCTTGCGATCGGGCAGATTGCTTTCTTCGGTTTTATTGCAAATCATCACCAGCAGGGCACCGCCATCGACCTGAACAATATTGGATGGCTGACCAGGTTGAAGATTGGTGATCGCCTGGGCAACCGGTCCGGACAGTTCGTTGGGGGAAATGCCCTTCATTTCGCCGCTCATCTCGGAGCCAAGGTCAACAGCGACATTTGCCAATGCCTGACAACTGTTTGCGGTTTCCTGCGTGTTGCGCAGAACGGCGACTTTGGCGTCAATCTGCTCTTTTGGCATGGACTGAGACAAGGGAACAAACAACTGATAAAGGTCGAGCCTTACATCGGTAATTGCCCCTGCATCACCGACACGACGGTCGAGAAGCTTGATGATATAATATCCGCGAATGGTCTGGATCGGGGCACTGACATTGCCCGGTTCAAGCTGGTTTACAGCCTGCTGCAGATCACCTGCGAGTTCGCCGGCATATAACCAGCCAAGATCACCACCATTTGCCGCACTGGCACTCGCCGAAAACTGACGCGCCAGGGCACTGAAATCAGCTCCTTGCTGCAACGCGCCCAGAACTTCCTGGGCGGTTTGATAAACGCGTGTACTGTCTTGCGGATTGTCTACCGGAAGAAAGATTTCCTGAACGCGATTTCGCGGCTTTCCCTGGTTGTTGATAATGCGCTGAAGGTTTTCGTCAATTTCTGCTTCGGAAATCTCAACTTGACTGCGCATGGAACCCAACAGCCGTTGCCAGGCAACCTGCGGACGGATCTGGTTTTCAATTGTGCCCGGCGCGATGCCGCGCTGCTCGAGAAATGCATCAAGCGTCCCGTCGGGCAGGCCTGCATTTTGCTCGATCAGTGTTTTGCCACGGGTGATATCGGCCTCGGTTACTTCGATGCCGCGGCGCTCCGCTTCCTGCAATTGCAAGGTTTCGTTGATCAATTGCTGCAGAATTTGCGGCGCGATCTCGTTGCTTTTTTCCGGGGTCATCCGGATGTTGGATGAAACCGCAACAAGCTTGATACGTTCAACCAGATCAATGATTGAAATCGGATCATCATTCACGACCGCAGCGACGCCGACCGGCGATTGCGCCTTTGCCGGGGCCGCCATTGCCAACAGGGCAATCGCGCCAACGACAGCGCAGATATTTGATATTTTGAAAATCGAAACTTTTGAAATCATGTTTTCTTACAATCCGGCTGCGGAGGCAACTTCACCCAGCGTTTTGAAGACCAGGCGGAACAGGAATTCGTCTGATTCACCAAGATCCTGGTCCTGATAGAAGGTGCGACGTATCCGTCCATCAAAGATAAAGCATTCATCTTCATACACAAAGCCGACACCATATTCCAAGGGGTCCGACTGATCTATGTCGTAGCGGCTATATGCCATGCCCGACCAGTAGTCAGAAAAACGACGTTCTGCTTGGAAATAGAGCTCTTCACGTTCGTTGAATTCTTCACTGCCAGCGTCGTCTGTGAAGTGAACATACGTGGTGTTTACGCGAAGTGTGTCAACTGAACCAGCTGTCAGAGCGACCTGATTTCTGTGGGCTGAGAAATCATCTTTATCCAGTCTGTAACGATATGTCAGGTCAATGTATCGGTTTGGGGCAACAGTCAGGCGGCCAACATAGTCCGAGAGCTGTTCGTCAAGTCCCGATCCTTCTGCGAATGTATCATTTTCGGCTGCACGGTAACTTTGCCCGAACATTGCACTTGTGTAGCCACCGGTCGGCCCGTAGAGCCCCCATTCGAGACCATAACTGGCGCGAAAGCCGTCTTCGGCGCGGTCAATGCCACCAAACCGGTCATGGGCAAACAGATTGATGTCATCAAGCTCGAAGGACTGGGAATCCTCGTTGGGAATCTCTTCCGGGTTGCCGCCATTCGGTGACCAGGCCGCCATCGCAACTGGCGTGATGACCTGATGATATGCCCCTTGATCGCTGACAAAGGGCATGCGCCAGTCAATCGCGGCCAATGGAAGCATCCGTCCTGTGTATCCGCTATAGTCGTCTTTGTTGTCACGTTCCACGTCAGAGACCATATAGCTGTCGCCGCGCACAGACAGGCTGAGCTTTGTCACATCACCCAATGTGCCAACATGCGGAAGTTCCCAACCGACCTTTGCTGAAGCGCGGTGCGAGTCAGCCCCGTCTTCGCGTGTCAGGGAAAGACCGTCAACATCAAGCGTCGTGATGCTTCCATATTTGGCAGGGGCTGTTTGCCCATGGAATTGCATATGCGGCAGGACGATCGGTGTTGTATCCCTGTCATCACCAGATTTAAGGCCCTGGAAATAATATCCATCAACACGGGTGTAGCTTGCGCCCCGGAAACCCTCCGTAAACAGGTTTGAGGTAAGCACTGAAGGCGAGTCAAACCCATAGCGTGACAGATATGTTTTCTCACTGGCCTGCTCGGCGTCAAAGCCCCAGCGCCAGGTCGGGTCGATGTCAAAACGGCCTTCGGCGTCAATGTGACCTTGCCAGTCATCATTGCTGTCCTGGGTAATGCTTCCAATTGCTTCGAGTTCGCCCGCATCAAAGCGCTGGCGATACTCGGTTGCCAGCAGGGCACCTTCATCCAGTGTGTAGGTCGGTGTGAAGGTCATATCCTTGCTTTTGTCAATCGCCCAGTAATAGGGCTGACTGAAATAGGATCCGACATAGCTTGTGCTGCCAAAGGATGGCGCCAGAAGTCCCGATTGCCGTTTTACAGTAGGGTCCGGATGTTGCATGTAGGGGGTGTAAAACACTGGAACGCCAGCGAATTCAAGTCTGGCGTCTTCGTATTCAACGGTCTTGTTTTCGGCATCGTGAAGCACACGGGCCGCACGGATACGCCATAATGGTGTTCCTGCCGTGCCGTCATCATCCTCGCAAACCTTGCACGGGGAATAGACCGCTTTGGCGATTTCCGTAAAATTACCGGCACTGCGTCGCGCACCGGTACCAGCCAGGCGGGTATTTTCATCAAGAAGAACATAGATATCTTTGACAATGCCGTTCTTGAAATCGCCACTGAGCTCGACATAGCTGGCAAAAGTTACTTCACCGGTCGGCTCTGTAATACTGACATTGCCAGAAGCCGTCAGAACGTCCTGACTGCGATCATAACTGACCGTATCGGCAAGAAGGATGCGTCCCTCGCGTGAAATTTCGACATTACCGCGCGCAGTAACAGTTTGCAGCTCACGGTTATAATCAACTTCATCGGCGCTAAACAGGATAGCAGGTGCGTCCTGATCCGGTTGTTGTGCATTCACATCCTGGGCTTGTGCCGACGGAATACCGAACTGGCCCCCAAAAAGCACAATGCCACATCCCAGTATGGTACCGGTTGCCAGTCTTTTTATCATTCCCCCCGCACTGGCCATCTGACTAGCCATCCTCAAGATGTAGCAATGTTGAAACCCCGAGTAACAAAGAAATACCGGCGGGTGCCCAGGCTGACAAAATTGGTGGAATTCCGCCAGAAACGCCCAAAGCCGAAATGACGTCGGTACAGAAATACAAGATGAATCCGGTTGTCACCCCACCACCGATAACAAGGGATGCCCGTCTGCGTCGAGAAAATTTAAGACAGAACGCCGCCGCAATGAGAACCATCGCACACAGTAAAAGCGGGCGCGACAGCAGGCTATGGAAGTGAATGCGGTGGCGTGTGGCGTTGAAACCCGCACGTTCAAGCAAATTGATGAATGGCTTGAGATCCCAGAACGACATGGTTTCAGGTGAGGCAAAGCTGTCCTGGATTTTGCGCGCCGTCAGGTTGGTCGGAAGCTTCATGCTTTCGGTAAACTGGCTGGCCTGACCGGGTGTAAAGGTCCAGGCATCATAAAAATGCCAGGTGCCCGGTTCAAGAACGGCACGCGCAGCGTCGATCCGGGTGGTGAAATCATCGGAATTCTGAAAGCGGAAGATTGTTACATTGCGAAGGTCAATCTGGTCATCCTGCTGGCTGCGCACCGCGCGTGCATAAATGACAGCCTGCCCATCCTGGGTGCCCTGGCGCAACCAAAGCCCGCTTGAAGACAAATTCATCACGCTGACATTGTTCTGCAAATAGCGCGCTTCGAGCATTTCGTATCGCTGCAACAGGATTGAAGATAACGGATTAAGGGCCGCAACCTGAATAGAGCCAAGGATCAGTGCGCAAAGAATGGGGGGCAGCAAGAATTGCCATGCAGAAACGCCGGCTGCACGCGTGACGACCAGTTCCTGATTCCCCGTCAGTTTCCAGAACGAGAACATCGATCCGAACAAAACCGCAAATGGCAGAACCTTTTCTGTCATGAAGGGAATTCTGCTGGTCGCCATCTGAACAACAATGCCGACAGTGGCGTCGGGTTTGCCGCCGGCACGTCTGAGAAGTTCGATCGTATCACCAATCAGGATCAAACCGATCAAGAGTGCCAGAACTGCCAGAATAGAAAACAGAACATGCTTTCCGAAATACCATGTAAGGGTCGGTGACAGTCTCATGCTTCTGCCTCTTCAGCGATCGCCCGTTTGGCACGGATCTGAGGCCCGCGGAATGTCCAGTACAAGCCCAAAATAATCGGCAGAAACGCGTTGGCATACATCAGCGGGATCAAGGCGGAATTCTTGGCCGCAAGGTTTTTCATCGCAATGCCAAGCGCCTGACAAAGAACCATGACGCCAATCGCAATCAACAGACGGCCGGTCTGGCCCCGCCGCGAGAAACTGCTTGATACCAGAACAGCAAGCGCAATGCTTGCAAATGCAATCGCGTTAAGAGGCGAAATCAACCTGTCATGCCCTTCGGCCCGGAAGGCCCCGATATCGTTTGATGCAATGTCTGGTGGCGTGCCTGTAAGAAGGTTGAATACACTGCGTTCACGGGCCTCGCGATAACGCAATGTAGGGTCTTCTGCACTATGGGCGATATCAACGGCATAGCGGTCAAAATACAGGATCGACATCGTGCCGTCTTCGGCGTTGACTTCCTGCCGGTTGCCATCAAGCAGCACAATGCGCGGCCCTTCATCGGTTCGCAACAGCGCGCCGTGCTTTGCCATCATTGTTGTCTGCTGGTCGGGGTCGCGGGAATCGTGGACCAGAATACCAAGCAACTCGTTGTCGCGACCAACTTCGCGCACATAAACGGTCAGACCATCAAGATCGGTAAAGCTTCCCTCCTGCAACAACACCGACGAAAAGTCATTTCGGATTGAGAATTGCAGTTCCTTGAACTGCTGATAGCTGTAGGGAAGGTAAAACAATGTCAGGAAATAACAAACACCCGTCGACAGCAGCGCAACAATCAGTGCCGGCTTTGCCAGCGCCCATTGGTTAAGGCCGGCCGATCGCATAATGATCAGTTCGCGATCCTGGATAAGTTTGTTGTAGGTAAAGACAATAACGAAAAACAACGAAATCGGAATGATGATCGTCAAAAAGCTCGGCAGCAGCAAAGATGTCAGCTGCAAAAACACCGAGATCGACAGACCCCGGTTCACAATCATTTCGACAAAACGCAGGCTTTGCGACAGCCAAATGACACAGAGAAGCCCCAGTGTCACAAACACCATCATAATCAGCTGCTGTTTAAGCATATATCGGGTTAAGCGATTCATCGGGCGGATTATAGAGAAGCAATCAAAAACCGAAACAGGAAATTATCGCCAAATTGGGACAAACCGTACGGAATTTCCGAATGTTGGCGTTTGCAGAAGCATCAAAGCTGTGGGGCAGGGCGTGTATTAGAAATGTCTGCGCCATCGTCGTCTTATGGCAACGATGGCGCAGCACAATCTCGGCAAAGAGTTTGTCAAAATAGTGGCTGGGTTTCGTGCAAGTCTGCCCGGCGACTATTTTCAATCTGGGTTGCCATAAATGCTGCTTCAGGAAGCAACTGTTCAAAGAAGAACCGGCATGTAGCGATCTTGCGTGCGCCGAAATCGGAAGAAATATCTGCTTTGGCCGCAGCCGTCATGGATCTGAGCATCAGCCAGCCCGATACACAAAGTGCCGCCTGTCGCAAATAAGGTGTTGCCAGAACCTGCATCATCCGGTCATCGGTGCCGCACCGCTCAATGATTGTTGCGGTGCTGAGCTCAAGCGCCTTGATTGCATGTTCAAGGGCCGTTGCCGCATCTCGAACGTCATTGCCGCTTTCGGAGCCGGAATTGCGAGTTTCAGAAATGGTTTTCCGGATATCGGTTATCAGCGCAGCAAGTGCAGCCGCGTTGTCGCGCAAGACCTTGCGCCCGATGAAATCGAGTGCCTGAATGCCGTTCGTACCTTCATAGATCGGTGCGATGCGGGCGTCACGAAGATGCTGGGCTGCGCCGGTTTCCTCGATAAAACCCATGCCGCCGTGAACCTGAACGCCGAGCGACGCATTATCGACCCCAAGATCCGTCGACCATGCCTTGACCAGCGGGATCAGCAGATCTGCCCGCGCCTGCGCGGCAGCTTTGGCTGTCGGGTCGTCAAGGTGATGGGCCAGATCAAGCTGGACAGCGGCATAAAGTGACAATGCACGTGCTGCTTCGGTCGAGGATCTCATGCGCATCAGCATGCGCTGGACATCGCCATGAACAATAATCGGTGCATCTTCGCCGGTTTTCGGATCGCGCCCCTGTTTGCGGGTCAGGGCATAATCAAGTGCCTGCTGATAGGCACGTTCCGAGATCGCGACACCTTGCTGTCCAACTGCCAGACGCGCGTTGTTCATCATGGTGAACATATAGGCAAGACCCTTGCCTTCTTCGCCAACAAGATAGCCGGTTGCACCACCATTGTCGCCAAATGACAGAACCGCCGTCGGGCTGGCATGGATGCCAAGCTTGTGTTCAAGGGATACACAATGAACATCGTTGCGCGTGCCGATTTCACCGGTCTCGCTAACCAGAAACTTGGGAACAATGAAAAGCGAGATGCCCTTGACCCCGGCGGGGGCATCGGGTGTGCGCGCCAGAACAAGATGAACGATATTTTCCGTCATCTCGTGATCGCCATAGGTAATAAAAATCTTTTGTCCGCTAATGGCATAACTGCCGTCGTCATTGGGAACGGCGATACTGCGCACTTTCGAAAGATCGGAACCCGCCTGCGGTTCGGTCAGGTTCATCGTCCCGGTCCATTCGCCGCTGATCATGCGTGACAGGTAAAGCGATCGCTGGGCATCCGATCCGTGCGCAATAAGTGCCTCGATCGCACCGGCAGTCAGCATCGGGCATAGCGCAAATGCCATATTTGATGCCTGCCACATCTCTGCGACAGCCGCGCCTAGCAGGATCGGAAGCCCCATGCCGCCTTCTGATTCCGGGGCAGATATGCCTTGCCATCCGCCTTCACAGAACTGGCTATAGGCATCCGTCCAGCCAGAAGCGGTTTGGACTTTGCCATTGGCAAGAAGCTTGGCACCTTCCTGATCGCCGGTGCGATTTAACGGCGCAAGTACTGATGCCGCAAATTTGGCAGCTTCTTCGAGAATGGCATCAACAAGATCGGCATTTGTTTCGGAAAAGGCCGGTAATCCGGCAACGGTTTCAAGACCGATGACATCGTGGATGAGAAACCGGAAATCGGAAACCGGTGGCGTAAAATCGCTCATGAAAAAAGACGTCTCCCTGAAATGTGAGCCGCCCGCTCGGAACAGTCGGCTTTTTGCCGACTTTGATTGTTGGGAACAGCATAACGGTGCATTGCACCAAGATCGAGTCTGTTTCAGCACGGCTATCTGTTTTCTGACTTCGACATTGGTTTAAGGGCGAAATGCGTTTGCCACTGGCAAATGGACAAAATGCTTCCGATATGAGAATTCACCCTATATTGATCGGGATTGATCGCGATGTGCGCTGAATCCTCGGGTAATTCGGTCTCGAGGGGTCGCCAAGCGTATAAAGGCAGGCTAGACTTGCCCCAGTCGAGACGCATTCGCATTGCAATATTGGCAATATGGAATACCTATAGTCGCCAGACATGCATGTGAATTGTATCCGAAAGACAAGTTAACAGGACAGGAGTGGGCTTTTGCTGCGTAAAGGATTGTTGCCAATTTTGTTTGCGGTGCTGATTTCGTTTGCCGGAACAAGGTTGGTCGCCTGTGCCGGGCCCGCCTGGCCAAGTGACGAAGAACGCAGATTCCTTGATGCTTATCGTGACAGCGTGACGGCTGGTGCGACTGACGAACAATTTGCCCATGCCGACAAACTGTATGTCGAAGCACTTCAGGTTCTTTCCGAAACCTATGTCGAGAAAATCGACCGTGCTGCCTTTGTCGAAAACAGCATCGCGATGCTTGATGAAATCGACACCGAAGACAAATCGCCGACCGGCATTGTCGGGGCGGTTCTTGATGACAGTTTGCACAACCTGGATCCGCACAGCGCCTATATGACAGATGACATGTTCCGTCGTCTTCAGGAAAGCACCGAAGGAAGTTTTGCTGGTGTCGGCATTGTGATCGCCCTTGATGATGACAAGCGTATCCGGATTGTTTCCCCGATCGATGACACGCCGGCCGCGCGCGCCGGTTTGCGCCCCGATGACCGCATCACTCATATCGACGGGTATCAGATGAAAGGCGAACCGATTTCCGAGGCGGTCCGCAGAATGCGCGGACGGGTTGGTGATCCGGTTACACTGACCATCATGCGCGTCGAAGACAGTTTTGATGTAACTGTCAAACGTGCACGGATCGAAGTCCCGTCGGTCAGTGCCGCGATCATTGACCAGGATATCGGTTACATCCGGGTATCGCGGTTTGATGCGACCACCCTGGACCAGACACAGGAATACCTGTCTGAACTGGAAGACAAGATCGCCAAGCCGCGCGGCATAATTGTTGATTTGCGACGAAACCCGGGCGGGTTGCTTGATAGTGCGGCGGACATTGCCGATCAATTCCTGACCGATGGGCTGATCGTTGCCACCGAAGGCCGTGGAGAGCGCAAATTGCGCAGCTATGAAGCAGACCGGGCGGATTTCTTTGACAAGGTCCCGATGGCCATTCTGCTGGATCGAGGGTCGGCTTCCGGTGCGGAGCTGATGGCAGCTGCCCTTCGTGAAAACGGGCGCGGTGTGATTATCGGGGAACGTTCATTCGGAAAGGGGTCGATGCAGCGGATCATGCCGCTGACGTCGGGCGGTGGACTTAAAATCACCACCGGCTATTACACCACGCCGGAAAACCATATTGTTCAGGGCAATGGCGTGATCCCGGACATCGAAGTCAATCGTGCCGATGCCGAAGAATTCGAACGCGAAATCGATCTCGCCAATGCCTTGCCCGCCCGCCGACGCGATCCGCGTCAGTCGCTGGCAAAGCTTGATGCCAAAAGCTGTGAACAGGACATCGAAATAACCCGCCTTGGCAAAAGCAGCCGGGACAATCTCGAAGACCAGACAGAAGGCGCTGACAATCCTTATCGGGATTCTGTTCTGGAATGTGCTGTCGGGTATTTCAATGATGGTCCGCTTGCCGCATATCGCAATCAGGTCGAACCGCTGTTGCGTGCCGGTCTGTAGGACCAGATACCGTATAGAAAACAAAAAAAAGCGCGACCAATGCAGGTCGCGCTTTTTTCTTGTTTGGTCGGATGCTGTTACCCGCGGGCAAGCAGATCAATCAGGCTTGAAGTATCCCAGCGATTGCCGCCGCGTTCCTGCACCTGGGCATAGAACTGATCGACAAGTGCGGTGACCGGCAGGCGGGCGCCATTGCGTTTGGATTCTTCAAGGCAAATGCCAAGGTCCTTGCGCATCCAGTCAACGGCAAAGCCGAAATCAAACTTGTTCTGAACCATCGTGCTGCCACGGTTTTCCATCTGCCAGCTGCCAGCCGCACCCTTGGAAATGACATCAAGAACCTTTTCCATATCAAGGCCGGCCTTGACGCCGAAATTGACACCTTCGGAAAGACCTTGGACCAGACCGGCGATGCAAATCTGGTTGACCATTTTGGTCAACTGACCAGCACCACTTTCGCCCATCAGCTGGCAGGAGCGTGCAAAGGCATCAATCACCGGCGCTGCGCGATCAAATGCATCCTGATCGCCACCACACATGACGGTAAGAACGCCGTTTTCCGCCCCGGCCTGACCGCCAGATACCGGCGCATCAATAAAGGAAATGCCTTGTGCCTTGGCCGCAGCATAAAGTTCGCGTGCGACATCTGCCGATGCGGTGGTGTTGTCGATCAGGATCGCACCCTTGTCCATGCCGGCAAACATGCCGCCATCGCCAAGCATGACACTGCGAAGATCATCATCATTGCCAACGCACGAAAATACGAATTCCGCCCCCTTGGCCGCTTCGGCCGGGGTCGGGGCAGACGATCCGCCATATTCGGAAACCCATTTTTCGGCCTTGGCAGCCGTACGGTTATAAACAGTTACGTCGTGACCTGCTTTTTGCAGGTGACCGGCCATCGGGTATCCCATGACACCGAGACCGATAAATGCACATTTGGCCATTGTTTGCCTCCCAGATACAGATGGACACCAGTAAAGGTTGCGGGACGGGCAATGTCAATGAAGGCAAATGTCACCACGACAATGTTTTCACGATCTGGAAGACCAGCGTCATTTTACGGGGTTAGTCTTCGTCGAGTTCTTCGGCGACGCTGTGGATGATGCGGCGGTCATAAATCAGAATTTCCGGCCGTTTCCCGGGATAATCAAACTGCGACAGATAAAAACGCATGGCGTTGATGCGCGCGCGTTTCTTGTCATCGGACTTAACAATGACCCATGGGCTGTCGGTGGTTGACGTATGGAAAAACATGTCGCGTTTGGCCTCGGTATAGGAGTCCCAAAGGTTTTGGGATGCCAGATCGACCGGGCTGAGTTTCCATTGTTTGAGCGGATCATTCTTGCGCTGTTGAAAGCGTCTTGCCTGTTCCTTTTTGCTGACCGAGAAATAGAACTTGGTCATGTGGATGTTTGACCGGATCAGCATTCTTTCGAGTTCGGGAACCGATTGCAGAAATTCGCTGACTTCGAACATGCTGCAAAATCCCATGACCCGTTCGACCATGGCGCGGTTATACCAGGACCGGTCAAACAGTGCGATTTCACCGCCGCTTGGCAGATGTTCGATGTAACGCTGGAAATACCACTGGGTCAGTTCGCGATCATTGGGTTTGCCCAAAGCAACAATCCGTGCGCCACGCGGATTAAGATGTTCGGTAAACCGTTTGATGGTGCCACCTTTGCCGGCAGCATCGCGGCCTTCAAAAATGATCAGGGATTTCAGATTTTCGGCCTTGATCCAGTTTTGCAATTTCAAAAGTTCGATATGAAGCGGCGCGATCAGTTCAAGATATTGCTTCCCGCGCATCTTTTTTGCCCGTGCCGCGGGATCGGGATTGATGTCAGGCGGTAAATCATAGGCGATGGCATTGGCGATCCCGTTACGATCCGATGGCTGGTCATCCAGACAGTCCATGGTCATGTTTTCGGAATCCAGCAAGAACCGGTCCTTGGTCTCGGTATCAAGTTGTGACAGCGCCGATGACCTGTTGGCTGCCGACCGGCTCTTGCCTGTGCGGCGTGTGGCCTTTGTCAGCAGTTCAGACGTGCCGTTCTTTTTTTTTCCGGATGATTTTTTGCCCGCATTCATTGTCAAACTTTCACACTGTATGAAGGGTATGTTGGAAACAGTGCGAGATTAATCAATCATTTGCAATGAACTGGATCAATTCGACCCGATGATAAAAATGCCCGACCGATGGGGGATCGGTCGGGCAGGCGGATTGCAAGTTGTGCAGGTGACGCGAAGGGGGAGCCTGTTTTGGCTTTGAAAGCCGTGGGGCGGCACCAAAACAGGTTCCTTAATGATCAGATGTGATCAAAGCAGATTGAAAGAGCGCCGGTATTCTTCTTCGGCATCGGCACGTGTCAGGCCGATATCAAGGAGTTGCGCATCCGTCAGGGACAAAAGTGTCCGGCGTTGACGACGAATGGCGACGAAACGCGCATAACGATCTGCCAATATGTTGATCAGGCCCGGGATGTGGTGCAAACGCCGCGTGATGGTGATGGTGATGGTCGAAAGCGCGTGCCGGGTGGTTTGTTGTGGCTCCTGGGATGTCGGAGCAGGGCAAGCCGTGTAAGCCATGATCTTCTCCATGGGTTAATATTGCTAATGCAATGTTTGCTGTGAAACCCATATTGCGGCTATGATTGGCGATCGACAAACGACTATTTCTGATCAATTGGATTAGTTCATCTAATCCATAACCGGAGAAACCCGATGCGGCTGCCACCCCTGCAATCCTTGCGCGCCTTTGATGCCGCCGCCCGACATCTGAGTTTCACCAAGGCGGCCGAGGAACTTTTCGTTACCCAGGGGGCGATCAGTCAGCAGGTGCGTCAGCTCGAAGAATACCTTGGGTTCAAGCTGTTTCATCGTCTGCCGCGCCAGATTTACCTGACCGAGGAGGGGGCCCAGCTTGCCCATGCGACCACTGCGGGGTTTTCCCGCATATCGGATGAAATAGAACGTCTGATGCTGGTCGAGGAGGCCGGTGTTGTCACCGTCAGTGTTCTGCAAAGCTTTGCGGTTAAATGGCTGGTGCCGCGTCTGGGATATTTTCGGGAAGCCTATCCCGACATTGATGTGCGCATTCATGCAGATGACCGCATGGTTGATCTGCGTACCGAGGGGATCGATCTTGCCGTGCGGTTTGGCAGTGGTAAATATCCCAACCTGAATTGCGAAATGCTGATGCGTGACGAATCATTTCCGGTGTGCAGTCCGGCATATCTGGCAAACAGCCCGGCCCTGAATACACCTAGGGATATTGCCGGTCACCAGTTGCTTCATGATGCAACTGCGATCATGGATCATCCCCATGCAGCGGACTGGGAATTCTGGCTTGATGGTGTTGGTGTCTGCGGCGTCGATGTCAGTCGCGGTTTGCGATTCAATTCCGGTGATATGGTCATTCAGGCGGCCCTTATGGGGCAGGGGCTTGGCATGGCGCGCACCAGTCTTGCTGCCCTTGATCTCAAGGCCGGGAACCTGGTGCGGCCGTTTCCGCAAACCGTTGCGTCAAACGGGGCCTATTACCTGGTTTACCCGGAAGAACATCTCAGACGGCCGCGGGTGCAGGCGTTTGTGAACTGGCTAAAGGGCGAGGTTGCCCAGACGTTGCGTGAAATTGACGAAGATGGTGCGATGGCACCCGATTGATCAGGCCGTCGGGGCAACTGCCCCGGCCGGTTCCCGGATCAGATCAAGCCAAGATCGCGTAACTCATCGGCCATGTCATCGGGCAGCGTTTCAGTACCGCCGCCCTGTTTGTCATCGGGCGGGCATTTGTCTTCGGTCAGGTAACGCCATCCCTGAAAGGCACGATGCGGATAGGGGCGGGTTTCGATCAGTTCGGGATCAAGAACGATACGGCAATATTTGGTGCCTTCTTCATTGACGAATTCTTCAAGATCAATGACGCGCTGGCGACAGCGAATGGCCCCTTTGATCACCCAATAGATCGAACCACCATCCAGAATCTCGTCGCGGCGTTTGGGCGTCATGCGCGTGGTGTGGAAAATCCGGCCATAGTTTTCCTGAAACCATGTCTGCCATTCCCGCAGTCCTTCCGGGGTTTCCGTGCCGACGCTGAGTTTGATGATATGCAGTGGCATTTCGTGATCTTCTTTTGGGGCGTTTTGTCGCAGGGATATGTTCCGCGTTCTGACCTAGAACCCCTACGATCAGGGGTCAAGGACGGATTAATAAAACACATAAATTTGTGTATTTAAGTCTATTTCACAAAAAAACTTGACCAATTTTGGTTAATCAGACAAATTCTTGTGCAGAAAAGGTCCGATCAATGGACCAAACCCGAGAGATTTACAGGCTGAGAGAACCGAATGTCCCTGCAAGTTGTCACGGCAAACCGTCTTGGTGATGGGTTGGTGGTGTTTTTGACCGCACAAGGCGGTTGGAGCGAAAACATCAATGACGCCCGCGTTGCCGACGGAAAAGATGCCGCCGAGGCGATGCTTGCCGAAGCAAGCGCCCCCGAACTCGACGTGGTTATCGTCGGGCCGTATCTGATTGATGTCGAACAGCAGGACGGTGGACTGGTTCCGACAAAATACCGCGAAGTTCTGCGCACCAAAGGCCCGAGTGTCCGTGAAGACCTTGGCTATCAGGCGGTATAAGGAGAGACCCGATGTATCGTTACGACGATTTTGACCGCCAGCTTGTTCAGGAACGCACCGAGCAGTTCCGTGAACAGGTAAAACGCCGTCTGGCCGGTGACATTACCGAAGAACAGTTCCGTCCGCTGCGTTTGATGAATGGTGTGTATCTTCAGTTGCACGCCTATATGCTGCGCGTTGCCATTCCCTATGGCACGCTGCGCGCTGATCAGCTGCGTCAGCTTGGCATGATTGCCCGCAAATATGACAAGGGCTATGGCCATTTCACCACGCGCCAGAATATCCAGTATAACTGGCCGAAGCTTGATGAAATTCCCGACGCATTGCTTGATCTTGCCAATGTCGAGATGCATGCCATCCAGACGTCTGGCAACTGCATTCGTAATACCACGACCGACCAGTATGCCGGTGCCGCGGCCGATGAAATCGAAGACCCGCGTCCCTATTGCGAACTGATCCGCCAGTGGTCGACATTCCACCCGGAATTCACCTACTTGCCGCGCAAGTTCAAAATCGCCGTGACCGGTTCGCCCAATGACCGTGCCGCGGTCAAGGTTCACGATATCGGCCTTCGCATGCATCAGAACGACGCAGGCGAAACCGGCTTTGAAGTCATCGTTGGCGGTGGTCTTGGCCGTACGCCATTTGTTGGCAAAACCGTCCGTGACTTCATCGGCAAGAACGACCTGTTTTCGTATCTTGAGGCCATCCTGCGTGTTTATAACCGCTTTGGCCGTCGCGATAACAAGTACAAGGCCCGTATCAAGATCCTGGTTCATGAGCTTGGTGTCGAGGAAGTCCGCCGTCTTGTCGAGGAAGAATGGGAACAGATCAAGGACGGTTCCCTGCGTGTCGGCGATGAAGAAATTGCACATTACATTGCGCAATTCGCACCGCCTGCATTCGAAGACCTGTCTGATGACGATGCCGAATTTGAACGCCACAAGGCGGAAAATCGCGGCTTCTTCAACTGGGTGCGTTCGAACGTGGTTGCGCACAAGCAGCCGGGCTATGCCATTGCCAACGTGTCGCTGAAACCGATTGGCGGCATTCCGGGCGATGCAACCGATACCCAGATGGAACTGGTTGCCGATCTTTCGGAAAAATACAGCTTTGGCGATGTCCGTGTGACCCATGAACAGAACCTTGTTCTGCCGCATGTGAAAAAGGCCGATCTGTTTGCCCTTTGGACCGCCCTTGATGCGGCGGGGCTGGGGACGGCAAACCTTGGTTATGTCACCGATATTATTTCCTGCCCGGGGCTTGATTATTGCGCGCTGGCGACCGCACGTTCGATCCCGCTGTCGCAGCGCATTTCAGAACGTTTCGGCGATCTGGAACGCCAGCATGACATTGGCGAACTCAAGATCAAGATTTCCGGCTGCATCAATGCCTGCGGGCATCACCATGTCGGCCATATCGGTATTCTTGGTCTCGATAAGCGCGGCAAGGAATTCTATCAGATCACCCTGGGCGGCGATGCCAGCCAGGATGCATCGATCGGCAAGATCGCCGGTGCCGGTTTCTCCGAGGCCGAAGTGGTCGATGCCATCGAAAGTCTGGTGACCAAGTATATCGAAATCCGCGAAAGCGGCGAACGTTTCATCGACACCTATCGTCGTGTCGGCATGGACCCGTTCAAGGAGGTGCTTTATGGCGATCGTTAAGAATGACAGCGTGATCGAACAGGAATGGATCACCGTTGATGCCGAAGGCGATCTGCCATCCAGCGATGAAAACCTGATCGTGCCGCTGGCACGGTTCAAGGAAGAACGCGACAGCCTTTTGGGACGCAATGGCGGTTTGGGCGTACAGCTTAACCCCGGTGACGCACCCGAAGATCTGGCGGATGATCTTGACCGCCTGTCGATCATTACGGTCAATTTCCCGGCCTATACCGACGGTCGCGGTTATTCATATGGCCGCGTTCTGCGCGAACGGATGGGGTTCAAGGGCGAATTGCGCGCCATTGGCGACGTCCTGCGTGACCAGATCCTTTATATGCACCGTTGCGGCTTTGATTCCTATGAACTCAATGTCGATGGCGAAACCGCCTTGACCAAGGTCCGCGCCGCATTGAAGGAAATGACGGTCTATTATCAGCCGACCGGTGACGGCCGCGTCACCGCCCAGTCCCTGCGCGAACGTCGTCGCGCTGCGCTGGATCAGAAAGCATCATGATTTCGGGCCCTGTGGCCCGATAATCATACCGAAAAGACAGGGCCGTGTGGCTCTGGCGCAAGGGCACCCGATCGGGTGCCCTTTCTTTTTGTTCTTTTATGTCTGGTGGTTAGGTAGCTGGATCATTTAATCGATTGCAGCTTGCCATGCGGATACAACCTGTAATATGTGACATTGTTCACACAAAATCCGACGCAAGCCTTTGCTTTTCTTATATTTAAATAAGCCCAGTCTATGTCGGGCGACTTGGCGATAGGAGCGCTTCATGATCGCGGCATTTAACAATCTGAAAATATCGGCAAAGGTGTTTGGTGGCTTTGGGGTCATCCTTGTCCTTTTGGCGGGCGTCTCCATGATCGGGGTGCTGTCGATTGGCAGTGTGGGGGATGATTTTGTGCGCTATCGACAGGTCGCATTGCAATCCAACCAGGCCGGTCGTGTGCAGGCCAACCTTCTCGAAGCACGGGTTGCTGTAAAAGATTACCTGTTGACCGGAAATGCCCAGTCCGCCCAGCGGGTCAAGGACCGCCTTGCCGCGACTTCCGCACTCAATGATGAGCTGGCGGCGCTTTTGACCGAAGATGACCGCAAGGAAGATGCGCGTCTGGCGGGCGAGAACCTTAAAATCTATTCCGAAGCGTTTGACAGGCTGGTGGCATTGCCGGCTGGCGATCCGGCGCGCGCAGATATCGTGACCAATACTCTTGATCGTATTGGTCCGATTGTCGCCAAGGAACTTGAAGAACTGAAACTTGATGTCAAAGCCGAACAGGATGAAATCGGACCGCGTGCAACAGCGGCCGCCGAACAGTCGGTCATCATCAGCGAAGTCCTTTCGGGATTTGCCATCATACTCGGGATTGCGGCGGCATGGTTCATCGGTGCGGGCATCTCGGGTCCGATCCGCAAGATCACCGATGCGATGAATGATCTTGCCGGTGGCAACAAGCAGGTTGAAATTCCCGGTCAGGATCGCAGCGACGAAATCGGCAATATGTCCAAGGCGGTTCTGGTCTTTAAACAGAACATGATCCGGGCTGATGAACTGGCCGCCCAGGAGGCCGAGGCCGTCAAGGTCCGCGAACAGCGCGCCCGGAAAATCAGTGAACTGACCACCGGCTTTGATGCGGATATCTCGGTGGTTCTGAAAACGCTGGCGTCGGCTGCGACCGAAATGCAGGCAACCGCAACCGGCATGAGCAGCACGGCCGAAGAAACCAGTCGCCAGTCGGGTATTGTTGCCGCGGCTGCCGAACAGGCATCAACCAATGTTCAGACCGTAGCCAGTGCCACCGAAGAACTCAGCGCGTCGATTGCTGAAATCAATCAGCAGGTCAATCAGTCCACGGCAGTGGCCCATCGCGCGGTCGAGGATGCGGAAAAAACCAACGCACAGGTCCGCGGTCTTGCCGAAGCCGCCCAGAAGATCGGCGATGTTGTCGGTCTGATCAGCGACATCGCGGAACAGACCAATCTTCTGGCGTTGAACGCCACGATCGAGGCCGCCCGTGCCGGCGATGCGGGCAAGGGTTTTGCGGTGGTCGCCGCAGAGGTCAAAAACCTTGCGACCGCAACATCGCGCGCGACCGAGGATATCACAGCCCAGATCACCGGCATTCAGAATGAAACCAATGGTGCGGTGAATGCGATTGCCTCGATTTCGACGACGATTGCCGAGATCAGCGAAATCTCGGCAGCAATTGCAAGTGCGGTCGAACAACAGGGGGCTGCGACCCTTGAGATCACCCGAAACGTCCAGGAGGCATCGGTTGGGACATCCGAAGTCACCACCAATATTGTCAGCGTGAATGAAGCAGCCGATTCAACCGGTACCGCGGCCGAGCAGGTTCTCAGTGCCGCAGCAGAATTGTCCAAGGAATCTGAAAACCTGCGCAGCAAGGTCGAGCAGTTCCTGAATTCTGTACGGGCAGCCTAGGCAAGATCAGACGGCGTAAGGGTCATCAAAAGACAGGGGCCCTTCGCCGTTTCATATTCCCGCCCGGCCTTGAAACCGATGGCTTCATAACACCGGATGGCGCGTTCGTTTTCGGGATCCGGGTCAATGCCGATCATTGGCGCACCGCGTTCAAACAGCATGCGGGCCAGCGTTTTCAAAAACATCTGGCCATGCCCGCATCCCATCATGTCAGGCACCCCGATAAACGCATCCAGACAGCGTGTCTGTGCGGGCAGGGGATCAAAATGCGCCTGTGGCCATTGATGGGCATCGTAATGCTGGGCAAAGGCAAAGGGCCGATTGCGGTATGACACAATCAGCGTTGCCATTTCGGCCAGTTCGACATCTTCGGAAATCAGTTCAATCTGTTCGGCCGGATTGCCCCACCAGCGAATGACTTCGGGGACATGCAACCAGCGTCCAATCATTGGCAGATCATTTGGGGTGGCCCGTCGGAAGCTGTAATTTGACGGGCCCATTCATTATTCCCCGGAAGTTTGCCGCTTTGCCGCAAAGGCCAGATTGACCTTCGAAGCACTTGATCTTCCTATCTGATCACAAATCCAGCTTCCTGTCTCGGCAAGCTTTTCAAGATCGATACCGGTCTCAATCCCAAGGCCGTTCAGCATATAGACAACGTCTTCGGTCGCGACATTGCCACTGGCCCCCTTGGCATAGGGGCAGCCGCCAAGACCGGCCACCGAACTGTCGATGGTGGCAACGCCCATCTGAAGAACCGCCAGCAAGTTGGCCAGTGCCTGACCATAGGTGTCATGGAAATGCGCGGCCAGTTTTTCGACCGGCACATGTTTGGCAACGGCGTCGATCATCGCCTGTGCCTTGGTCGGGGTGCCCGCTCCAATGGTGTCGCCCAGACTGATTTCATAGCACCCCATGTCATAAAGGGCCTTGGAAACCTCGGCGACTTTTGGAGGGGCGATATCGCCTTCATACGGGCAACCCAAAACGCAGGACACATAGCCGCGGACGGCAAGGCCGGCCGCGCGGGCGGCATCCGTTACCGGGCGAAAACGATCGAGGCTTTCGGCAATCGAACAATTGATATTCTTTTGCGAGAAACTTTCCGATGCTGCGCCAAATACCGCCACCTCGGTTGCGCCGCTGGCGATGGCGGCTTCCAGCCCCTTAAGGTTCGGGGCCAGCACCGGATAGGTCACGCCATGCTTGCGGGTGATCTGTGCCATGACCTCGGACGCATCGGCCATTTGCGGCACCCATTTCGGGCTGACAAAGGCGGTGGCCTCGATCACCGATAGTCCGGCATCATTCAGCCGGTTGATCAGTTCAACCTTGGTGGCGGTCGCAACCATGGTCTTTTCGTTCTGAAGCCCGTCGCGCGGACCGACTTCAACGATTTTAACCCGGTTTGGCAGATCGGAAATCGCGGCCATTACTGGGCCTCCTCAATCGCGATCAGTTCGGCACCATCATCAACCTGATCGCCGACGGCAAAGAACACTTCCTTGACCGTGCCCGAAACGGGGGCGGAAATGGTGTGTTCCATTTTCATCGCTTCCATGACGACAAGCTTGTCCCCGGCGGTTACGGTCTGGCCGGGTTCGGCCATCACGGCGATGATTTTACCGGGCATCGGGGCGGTCAGACCGCCACCGGCACCTTCGTTGCCACCGGCTGCTGCCAGCGGATCAAAGATATCAAGGCGATCAACGCGACCAGTGCGGAATATTGTCATACGATTGCCATCGCGCAGGACGGTTGCCCTTTTGCGGACATTATCAAGTTTGGCAACAATCGCGCCGTTTTCATCATAATCGGCAGACGCGATGATAGCGCTACCATCGGGCATATCAATGACATAACCGCTGTCGCGGTAATGGACTTTGACCGCGATGTCCGATCCTTCGTGACGCAGGATCAGGTCATGGTGGTTATCGTCATTCAGACGGAAACCGGCCGTGCTGTTCCAGGGCGAATAGGGATCGTTGCTTTGGGCTGCATGTGCTGCGGCCTCGGCATCGCGGGTCAGCAGGATATCAAGGGCGGCAAATGCCAGGGCCTCGTTGTCGGGTGTTGCCGGTGCCGGGATCAGATCATCCTGATAATGCGGGATAAAGCCGGTTTCGACTTCGCCACGTTCAAAGGCCGGATGACGGGCAATATTGCCAAGGAAACCGGTATTGGTGGTGACTCCGACGATCTGAACATCATCAAGGGCCGATGCCATACGGCGCAGCGCCGATTTGCGATCAACATCCCAGGTGATCAGCTTGGCGATCATCGGATCATAATGGATCGAAACTTCGCCACCTTCATACACGCCGGTATCGACGCGCACATGGTCGGTTTCGCGCGGCATGCGCATATGCACAAGCTTGCCGGTGGCCGGAAGGAAATCGTTCTGAGGGTCTTCGGCATAGATGCGAACTTCGAACGAATGGCCGTTGATCGACAGTTCTTCCTGTGCCTTGGGCAGTTTTTCACCATCAGCAACGCGAAGCTGCCATTCCACCAGATCCTCGCCGGTGATTTTTTCGGTCACCGGATGTTCGACCTGAAGGCGGGTGTTCATTTCCATGAAATAGAAACTGCCCGATGCATCAAGAAGGAATTCAACCGTACCGGCCCCCTGATAACCGATGGCCTTGGCTGCATCGACGGCAGCCTGACCCATCTGGGCGCGGAGTTCCTGGCTCATGCCCGGCGCAGGGGCTTCTTCGATCACTTTCTGGTGGCGACGCTGAAGCGAACAGTCACGTTCAAACAGGTAAACCGCGTTGCCGTGGCTGTCGGCAAAGACCTGAATTTCGACATGGCGCGGTTTGACAATCAGCTTTTCAATCAGGCAATGGTCATCGCCAAAGCTGCTGGCGGCTTCGCGTTTGCAGCTGATCAGGGCATCCTTGAAATCGGACGCCTTTTCAACGGCGCGCATGCCCTTACCACCTCCACCGGCCGATGCCTTGATCAGAACCGGATAACCGATTTTGTCGGCCTCCGCGGCCAAAAGGTCGGGGTCCTGATCTTCACCGTGATAGCCGGGGACAAGCGGCACACCGGCCTTGTCCATGATTTTCTTGGCTTCGGATTTGGAGCCCATTGCACGGATCGCACTTGCCGGTGGTCCAACAAAGACGCAACCGGCTTTTTCAAGCGCGTCGGCAAAACCGGCATTTTCCGACAGGAACCCATAGCCCGGATGAACCGCATCGGCACCTGATTGCGCAATGACTTCAAGCAGACGGTCGGTGCGCAGATAGCTGTCCTTCGGGGCCGGTGCGCCAATGTGATAGGCCTCGTCAGCATGTTTGACATGCAACGCATTGGCGTCCGCGTCGGAATAAACGGCAACGGTTGCAATACCCATGCGACGGGCGGTCTTGATCACGCGGCAGGCAATTTCACCGCGGTTGGCGATCAGTAATTTACGCGGCATTATTTCTTGCTCCAGTTCGCGGGACGTTTTTCCAGAAAGGCACCAACGCCTTCGCGGCCTTCATCGCTGGCACGCTGATCGGCGATGCGGTGCGCGGTATCGTCAATGACGGCGTCCGAAATCGGCTTGTTGGCAACCGCATAGATCAGGTCCTTGGCGGCGTGCATGGCTGCGGGCCCATTGGCCAGCAGAATATTTGCCATTTCATCGCCGCGCGCAGCCAGTTCATCACCCGCAACGATTTCATGAACCAGTCCGATCTGTTTGGCGGTTTCGGCGTTGAACCGTTCGGCACTCAGGAAATAACGGCGGGCCTGATTAACCCCGATGGCCTCGACCACATAGGGTGAAATAACCGCCGGGATCAGGCCAAGCTTGACCTCGGACAGGCAGAAACTTGCCCGATCAGATGCAATCACGATGTCACAGCACGCAGCAAGGCCAACCCCGCCGCCAAAGGCAGCCCCGTTGACCAGCGCGATGGTTGGTTTTGACGCAAAGTTCAAAACCTTCATCAGTTTGGCAAGCGCACGTGAGTCGGCAAGGTTTTCGCCGTGGCTATATCCCGCCATGCGCTTCATCCAGTTCAGGTCCGCCCCGGCCGAAAAGCTTTTGCCAGCCCCGGTCAGAATGATGACGCGGACAAGCGGATCGGCATCAAGGGTTTCGATCTTGCCGGTCAGGTCCGCGATCAGAACATCATCAAACGCATTGTGTATGTCCGGGCGGTTCAACGTGATGGTCGCGACACCGTTTGGCGCAATTTCGCAGATGGCGGCATCAGTCATGTTATTGCTGTTTACATTGGTCATGACGGCCTCACATTCTGAAGACGCCAAACCGGGTTTCTTCGACCGGTTTGTTAAGGGCTGCCGACAGGCCAAGGCCAAGAACCATGCGGGTATCAGCCGGATCAATCACGCCATCATCCCACAGACGCGCAGATGCGTAATAGGGGTGGCCCTGTTCTTCGTATTGGTCGCGGATCGGCGCCTTGAAGGCTTCCTGTTCTGCTTCGGGCCAGGTTTCACCGCGCTTTTCGGCGGCATCGGCACGAATTTGGGTCAGAACATTTGCCGCCTGTTCGCCGCCCATGACCGAGATGCGGGCATTTGGCCACATCCACAGGAAGCGCGGGCTATAGGCGCGCCCGCACATGCCATAGTTGCCAGCCCCGAACGATCCACCGATCAGGACGGTGAATTTCGGCACATTGGCGGTGGCAACGGCGGTCACAAGCTTTGCCCCATCCTTGGCAATGCCGCCGCTTTCATATTTGCGGCCGATCATAAAGCCGGTGATGTTTTGCAGGAACACCAGCGGAATGCCGCGCTGAGCGCACAGTTCGATGAAATGCGCACCCTTAAGGGCGCTTTCGGAAAACAGGATGCCGTTATTGGCAATGATCCCGACCGGATAGCCAAAGATACGGGCAAAGCCGGTCACAAGGGTGGTGCCGTACTGGGCCTTGAATTCATCAAATTCCGAACCGTCGACGATGCGCGCGATGATTTCGCGCACGTCATAGGGTTTCTTGGTGTCGGTCGGCACAACGCCATAAATTTCGCGCGGGTCGTAGGCCGGGGCGCGCGGCTCGGTCAAGGTCAGGCCGGGGTTCTTTGTCCAGTTCAGGTTTTTGACAATGTCGCGCGCAATCGAAAGCGCGTGATTGTCGTCCTGTGCGTAATGGTCGGTAACACCCGATGTTTTGCAATGAACGTCTGCACCGCCAAGGTCTTCGGCCGAAACGACTTCGCCGGTCGCGGCCTTCACCAGCGGCGGACCACCCAGGAAAATCGTACCCTGTTTGCGAACGATGACGCTTTCATCGGACATGGCGGGGACATAGGCACCGCCCGCCGTGCAGGACCCCATGACGACGGCGATCTGCGGGATGCCCTTGGAGGACATGGTGGCCTGGTTAAAGAAGATGCGCCCGAAATGATCGCGATCGGGGAATACATCATCCTGACGGGGCAGGTTGGCGCCGCCGCTATCGACCAGATAGATGCAGGGCAGATTGTTTTCGAGTGCAATTTCCTGGGCGCGAAGGTGCTTTTTGACGGTCATCGGGTAATAGGAGCCCCCCTTGACCGTGGCATCGTTGGCGACAATGACGCATTCAACCCCCGACACCCGGCCAATGCCGGTAATGATGCCGGCAGCCGGTACATCCTCGTCCCCATACATGCCATGTGCGGCAAGTTGGGAAAGTTCAAGAAATGGCGATCCGATATCAAGAAGCTGGCGAATGCGTTCACGCGGCAAAAGCTTTCCGCGGCTGGTATGACGTTCGCGCGCGCGTTCCCCGCCGCCAAGTTTGACTGCGGCGATCTGTTCACGCAGGTCAGCCACCAGTTTTTCCATGTGTTCGGCATTGTTGCGGAATTCTTCCGAGCGGGAATTCACCGCAGATTTCAGTACCGTCATTGTCCGTCTGCACCGTTTGTTATGGGCAATCCGTCGCCCGATGGGTTGGCGTTCATGAGGTTGTTATGGGGTAAGTTTACGTAAGCGTCAATATTAAATCGGTATTTTAGTACCGGAATTGTATATATACAATACGTACACCGGTTATCCGCAGTTTTCTGCGGGTTTTGGGTTTGTCATTACATTGCGCTGCAATGATGAAGTTTGGTCCGCCATATCAATGTTGCTCCGGATTTTGCAAAATCCAGTGGTGACGGGGCCAATTTTAAATTGGGAAATTCGGGTGGGCTGGATTAACTGTCGCTCGTGCTTCGGCGCAGTGAAATCCACTGTTCAAGCTGATCGAGACGATCATTTCCGAAGAACGGCTCGTCCTCATAGAAGAAGAAGGGGGAGCCGAACGCCCCCATGACGATGGCTTCGTCGGTTATTTCGCGGGTGCGCTGTTTCCAGCGCGGCGATTCGACGGCCTGGCGCATTTCACCGGGATTAATTGAATGGCGGGTGGCTGCGGCAAAGACATTTTCCGGATTTGCCATATCAAGCCCGTCGGCGAAATAGCCGCGATAGATATCCTTGGCAAAGCGGCGCGCCAGTGACGGTGAACGTGATTCAAGCCAGTAAAACGCACGCGTCGGTACCAGCGCGGAATAGGGGAAGTTTTGCGGAATGTTGAACGGTGTGCCTTGCAGGCGTGCACAGCGTTCCATGTCATGGCGGAAATATTTGCCACGAATCGGCTGGCTCAGAAGCGGACTTTGCCCGGTTTGCTTAAACGCAGCACCGATCATGAAGGGGCGCCAGATGACCGTAACGCCAACCCGCGATTCGAATTCTTCCATCCGCTCGGCAGCGAGGTAACCATAGGGTGAGGAGAAATCGAAATAGAAGCTGACTTCGGACATATTCCTGCACCTGATCTGTTTGCTTTGTTTTGGGCAATAACCAACCCAAACAGGTTTTCATCCTGTTTGTCTTTATTCGATAGTGCGGCATTAAGCTATTGCAAAGCAACCAAAAAACAGCAGATCAGGGGATCGTGATGCCCGGGCGGACTTTTACTTCTTCCATCACGACATATGTATGAGTCTGGCTGACGCCCTGAACCGAGGACAGCCGTTCAAGGAACTCGCGATAGGCATACATGTCTTCAACCCGAAGTTTGGCAAGATAATCAAATCCGCCCGCCACCATGTGGCATTCCTCGATTTCCGGCAGCTTGCGGATGGCTGTGGCAAAGACATCAAAAACATCCGGGGTTGTGCGGTCCAGGGTGATTTCGACGAACACAACCAGCGACTGGTTCAGCTTGCGCGGGTCAAGCGTTGCCATATAGCCGGTGATAAACCCGTGCTGTTCAAGGCGGCGCACGCGTTCAAGACACGGTGTCGGGCTAAGATTGACGCGACGGGACAGCTCGACATTGGACATGCGTCCGTCATTTTGAAGTTCACGCAGGATCTGCTTGTCGATCTTGTCGAGACTCTTTTGGTTCTTCTGCATATCGAATGTCTTACCAGTGTTTGTGACTGCACAAAGGCGAATTGTTTGGATGATATATCGTATTTTACGGAAAAATGGCAGCACATTTTTAGGGTGAAATACTAATGTCTGAGGCCATAGAGGTGCCATCAGGCTCAAAAAGCAGTGCTTTGTGCTGTTTTGCGACCCGTCAAAGTCAATAATACCAGGGAGAGGTCGAACGACATGTTCCGCGCTGAATTGCCCCAACCCAACGATATCCGCCAGCAGATCCGTGATGCGTATCGCGCGGACGAAGAAGCCGCCGTCGAACGTCTGATCGAAAAGGCGCGCCTGTCCCCCGAACAGACCGCGCGCGTTCAGTCACGCGCCTATCAGCTGGTCGCCAATGTTCGCAAGGCCGACAATGGTAAAAGCGGCATTGATGCGTTGCTCCATGAATATGAATTGTCGAGCAAGGAAGGCGTCATTCTGATGTGTCTGGCCGAAGCATTGCTGCGCGTGCCAGATGCCGTTACCGCCGATAAGCTTATTCAGGACAAACTGTTTGATGCGGATTGGCAAAGCCATCTGGGCCATTCCGACAGTTTCTTTGTCAATGCGTCGACCTGGGGGCTGATGCTGACCGGGAAGGTCATCAAATTCGGCAAGGCGGAAAAGGCCGATCCGGGCCGGCTGCTTAAACGCATGATCGCACGATCGGGCGAACCGGTCATTCGCAAGGCCTTTAATCAGGCCATGCGCATCATGGGCCGCCAGTTCGTGATGGGCCGCACCATTGATGAGGCCGCCGAACGTGCCAAGGCGAACGAGGAAAAGGGCTATCGCTATTCCTATGACATGCTGGGCGAAGCGGCCCGCACCATGGAAGACGCCGATCGGTACTACAAGGCATATGAAGACGCGATCAATGATATCGGTCGGGTTGCCAATGGGCGCGGCCCGATCGACAGCCCGGGTATTTCGGTAAAGCTTTCGGCGATCCACCCGCGCTATGATTTTGCCAATTATGACCGAGTCATGAATGAATTGACGCCGCGCCTGAAACAACTGGCGTTGCTGGCCAAGAAATATGACATCGGCTTTACCGTCGATGCCGAGGAAGCCAACCGTCTTGACCTGTCGCTTGATGTGATCGGGGCGGTGTTTGCCGATCCGGAACTGGACGGCTGGGAAGGATATGGTCTTGCCGTGCAGGCCTATCAGAAACGGGCCTATTACGTTCTGGAATGGCTTGCTGATCTGTCGGTCAAGGTGGGCCGCAAAATGATGGTGCGCCTGGTGAAGGGCGCCTATTGGGATACCGAAGTCAAATTCAGTCAGGAAAACGGGTTTGAAGGCTATCCGTGCTTCACGCGCAAGGCATCAACCGACGTTTCCTATCTGGCCTGTGCAAAGCTGATGCTGTCGCGTCGTGATGCATTCTATTGCCAGTTCGCAAGCCACAATGCCCATACCGTTGCCTCGATCCTGGAAATGGCGGGCAATGACCGCACCTTTGAATTCCAGCGTCTGCATGGCATGGGCGAAGCCCTTTATGAGCAGATTGTCGACAAGGACGGCGAAAACGTCCCGTGCCGTGTTTATGCCCCGGTCGGTACCCACGAAGACCTTCTGGCCTATCTGGTGCGTCGTCTGCTTGAAAACGGTGCAAATACAAGCTTCGTCAACCGTATCCAGGACGAGCAGCTTCCGATCGAGGAAATGATCGCCGACCCGATCGAAAAGATGGCGGCACTTCCGCGCAAGACCCATCCGAAGATCCCCGCACCGGTTGATCTTTATGGGGCGGGCCGCGTCAATTCGCGCGGTATTGATCTGACCGATACCAACAAGCTGCTTCCGCTCAATGCCAAGCTTGCAGAATTCCAGCGCAAGACTTGGTCGGCTGCGCCGTTGATTGATGGCAAGCTGGTCGCGGGAACGCCGATTGATGTCGTCAATCCGGCAAAACTTGGCGAAAAGGTCGGTGATCTTGTTCAGGCAACCGAAGCCGATGTTGATGCCGCTGTTGCGGTGGCGGTCAAGGGCTATGAAATCTGGAACAAGACCCCGGCATCTGAGCGGGCGAATGCGTTGCGTCGTCTGGGTGATCTGCTTGAAGACAATATGGACGAGTTCATCGCCCTGTGTCAGCGCGAAGCAGGCAAGCTTTATTCCGATGGCGTTGCCGAAGTGCGCGAAGCAGTTGATTTCTGCCGCTACTACGCAAACCGGGCCGAGGAAACCTTCCGCGAGGGAACGGTTCTTGAAGGGCGCGGTGTGTTCGTCTGTATCAGCCCGTGGAATTTCCCGCTTGCGATCTTCCTTGGGCAGGTGACTGCGGCCCTTGCCGCGGGGAATGCGGTTATTGCCAAGCCGGCTGAACAGACATCGCTGGTTGCGGCCCGTGCCGCAGAGCTGATTCTTGAGGCCGGTATTCCGGGTGCCGCATTCAATCTGCTTCCCGGGCCGGGACGTGTCATTGGTAACCAGCTGATCAATGATCCGCGTATTGCCGGTGTGGCCTTTACCGGGTCGACCGAAACCGCACAGGTGATCAATCAGGCGCTTGCCAAACGTCCGGGCGTTCCATTGCCGCTGATTGCAGAAACCGGTGGTCAGAATGCGATGATCGTTGATTCGACCGCTTTGCCCGAACAGGTGGTGCAGGACGCGATCATTTCCGGCTTCCAGTCAGCGGGGCAGCGTTGCTCGGCCCTGCGTGTCCTGTTTGTTCAGGAAGATATCGCAGACAAGCTGTGCCACATGCTGGTTGGCGCGATGAAGGAATTGCGGGTCGGCGATCCGAAATTCCTTGATATCGATGTCGGTCCGGTGATTGATGAAAAATCGCGCAAGACCCTTGATGCGCATGCCGAACGCATGAAAAAGGAAGCCAAGCTGCTTCATGCCTGTGATGTTCTGCCGGAATGCAAGGACGGCACGTTCTTTGCCCCGCATTGCTTTGAAATTCCGTCACTTGATGTTCTTGAACGCGAAGTCTTTGGTCCGGTCGTGCATGTGATCCGATACAAGGCGCGTGATCTTGACAAGGTTCTCGATCAGATCAATGCATCGGGCTATGGCCTGACCATGGGGATCCATTCCCGTATTGACGGTACCGTGCGTCAGATTTCGCAGAAATTGCGGGTTGGCAACTGCTATGTGAACCGCAACATGATCGGCGCGGTGGTTGGTGTTCAGCCGTTCGGCGGGCAGGGCAAATCCGGAACCGGGCCCAAGGCCGGTGGTCCGCACTATGTCGAACGCTTTGCCAAGCCGATTGCCGTCACCGGGAATGCCGATCAGGAAGCCGGTTTTGATGACCGTTCACCGATCATCGTCAAGGATGTCATTCCGTCTGACGAATATGCCGCCATGCTGGGTGCGCAGGAAACCTGGCAGGCTGTTGATGGTAACGAACGGGTGCGCATTCTTGAAAAGCTTGCGGCAAAGCTCACGGCTTCGGGTAAGGCCGAACTTGTCGCTGGTGCGCATCACATCGCCAATTTCGCGGCGGTTTCCGAAAACGGTTTCGTCGCACCCAAACGGATGCCCGGCCCGACCGGTGAAACCAACGACCTTTATTGCCTTGGTCGCGGTGTCTATCTGGTACAGGTCGACAAAAATGCCGAACCCGCCCGCGTGATCCGCCATCTTGGTGCCGCACTCGCCGCTGGTAACGCGGTTATTCTGGCCGGTGATCAGAAGTGGCTTGGCGATATTCCGGCCCTGGTGGTCGATGCCGGATTGCCTGACAAGCTGGTCAAATCGGTTGGTACCAATACCGGTCTTGGCGCGATGTATGACGGGGCGATTGCCGGTGTGTCCTGTGTCGCGCCGCTGGATCGGGTTACGGCCTTCAAACAGCTTCTGGCAAAGCGCGATGGCGCGATTCTGTCGCTGATTTCCGATAGCGGTGCCGAAGATGACGGTGCGCTTCCTGATGAAGCCTTCCTGCATCGCTTTGCCACGGAAAAGACCATCACCATCAATACAACGGCGGCCGGTGGTAACGCGTCGCTGATGTCGATGGATGAAAACTGATCCACCTGCGATGGTGGCAGATTCATGGACCGGGATGAAAATTCCGGTCCATTTTTCTTTCATTCATTTTATTTTATGTACTATGCGGCCCTGCGCATTTGCGGCGGGCTTTTTTTTGTCAAAATTCACTGCAATAGATGAAAGAGCCAAAAGCACGTTGCGTTAATTCTGATCCACTTTGCACGGTATCGGCCCCTGTTCGAAATCAAACGAAGGCCAGCAGGGGCAAGGTCGGACCGGCGGTGTGAACCACTGGAAAACCGGCCGACTGAAGCCAGGCAAGGTGAACCAGATTTGATGCAGCAGGCTTTTAAAACAGGAACAGATCATGATTTGTCGCGTTTGTTCAGAATGGATGAGGGATCGCGACACATTCGGATCGCCCGATATTTTTGAACCCATGCCGGGCAGGCATGAAAAGGAGAACATTGATGATCAAGGTTAACCGAGGCTGGCGCAGTGTGATGAAGACGCTTTCGGTCTGTGCAGTTTTGGCAGCGCCGCTTGCTGCTTGTGGACCGCTTCAAATGCCGCTTGAAGACCGCACGGGTAACGACCAATGGCTTGATACCCAGATCAAGTCAGGCATCCTTGGCGAGTTTTCCAAAGTGGATCACACCTATCTGATGGATGTGAATATCGACATCTGGAAACAGAATGTCATGGTCACCGGCATGGTTGATTCAAAGGGCAAATATTACGATGTGATGTCGCTGGTCAAACAGGATAACCGCATCAAGACGGTCTATGATCATCTGGTGATTGCCGATCAGGAAACCATCGATGCCTATCACCGCGCCGAAGACGAGTATGGCAAAAATGCCGTGCCGGCGGATTCGGCCACCCAGTCCGTTTCCGATGTCTGGATCGAAGGCCAGATTAAGGCATTGTTATTGGCCGAAAAAGGTGTGAGTTCCGTCAACTATCGTTGGCAGGCCGTGCAGAATGTCGTCTATATCATGGGCGAAGCGCAGACCGATGAGGAGCTCAATAAGGTGCTTTCGATCGTGCGCCGCATCAAAGGTGTATCGCGCGTGGTCAGCCATGTAAGCGTTGCCTGATCTTACTGTAAGTAAACAGTTTTTCGAAAATTCCCCGCAGAGATTAAACCCTGCGGGGAATTTTTTTGTCGCTGAAACTTGCGAAAGTGTTTGAAAACTATTCGCAGTTACCTTAGATGTGAGTGCACGTAATTAATAACTGATTGCAATCGCACTTATGTATGTCTGCATCTGCAACGCTCTAAGGGAAAAAGACGTCCGCCGTGCCGCCGAAGAAGGCGGTGCTTCGCGTCCGGCAGAAGTTTTCCGTTTTCATGGCTGTGCCCCACAATGCGGCAAATGCGCCTGTCATATGCGCGCCGAATTGTTGCAGGCAAAAACATGCGGCAATTGTGATTGCGATGATGCAGCAGCCGTAACCGCGAACGTCGCACCGATCGCGGCGGAGTAATCCAGTACGGGTAAGCAGCAACATCAATGACGGCTGACAAGGCGATACCATTGGGCATCGCCTTTTTTCATGCCTGCTTTCCGGTTTTTGGCCGATGTCATGATCAAGCCACGAGTGGCGGGGACGGGATGATTTCCATTTTGATATTGCAATTCATTATCAATATCGATATTGCTGTGTGAAAGCGCAAGGCTGACGCCAAACAGCCTTTGGGGTAGTGCGGTTCGGGGCAGCAATGAGGCAGGTTCTTTTTGAAGAGTTGCATCGTCAGGAAGAGGGGCGTTTGAAGCGCTTCTTCACAAGACGTCTGCGCAATCAGGATGACGCGCTGGATGCAACCCAGGAAACCTTTGCCCGCTGGCTTGGTCTTTCACCCAAGACCAGAATTGAAAATCCGCAGGCATATCTTTTCAAAATTGCCAATTCTGTTGCTTGCCGGAATGGTGCGCGTCTTCATGCTGACCGGCAGATGATGACAACCGAGCACGAACTTGACCAGTTCGCAGAAGATGCACCTTGTCAGGAACGCATTGTCGCGGCCCGCGAATATTTGATGATCATGGCCCGGGCAATCGAAAGCCTGCCGGCAAGATGCCAGGAAGTTTTCATCTTCAGCCGTTTGCATGGCCTTGCCAATGGTGACATTGCGCAACGCCTGGGGATCAGCCGCAATATGGTTGAAAAGCACATCATGCGCGCACTTATCACCTGTCGTGCGGTGCGTGCGAAACTGGCTGTCGAAGAACCGGATGCCGCATTGCTGTCAGGTCCGGTCGATGGACGGGCAGCACGATGACGTTGGGCGCCCAATCAGATTTGCAGCAGCTTCCGGAAAGCATGATCAGGGAAGCCGCGCGCTGGGCTGCGCGCATGCAGTCGGCCGATGCCACCACAGATGACCAAAAACGGTTTGAAGGATGGCTTGAACGGGATTCCAGACATCCGGTTGCCTATGCAGAGTTTGATCAATTGTGGTCCGATTTGCGCGATGTGCCGCTGGGCGACGATACGCTTCGGCAGATTGCCCGAAAACGGACGGTCCGGCGTGTATCGATTGTGATTGTCGGGGTGCTTGGGCTGGGCCTGACCGGGGCGCAGAAGCTTGGCGCAATCGACCGGATGCAGGCAGATTATTATACCCCGACTGGCAAGACTGCGCAGATCACGCTGTCTGACGGATCGGTTGTGGCCCTTAACAGCGATACGGCAATCAGGGTTTCCTATCGGGATGATGCCCGTGAAATCGAACTTTTGCGCGGCGAAGCATTTTTTGAAGTCACACCCGATCCCGGTCGCCCATTTATCGTTAAGGATGACGGGTTAAGTGCGCGTGCGCTTGGCACGCGTTATGGCGTGCACACTGATCCGGATTCCCATCAACCCGATGTCCAGGTCGAAGAAGGCACCGTCGAGGTGCGCAATGGCAATGATATTGCGACACTTCAGGCCGGGGAGGCCGCCAAGGTAACGGAACAGGGCACCCTTGCAATTCACAAGGTTGATACAGGCCGGGAAACCGCCTGGCGTGACGGCAAGCTTGTTTTTTCAAATCAGCCGTTGCGGCAGGTTCTTGAAACACTCGACCAATATCAGGTCGGCAGCATTGTTTTGATCAGCCAGCGGGCTGGCGAACAAAAGGTAAGCGGCATCTTTGATTTGAATGATCCGGATAAGGCGCTGCGATCGCTTGAGGCCAGATTGCCGATCAAAATTACCCGCGCAACCGGCCTTCTGACCATTGTTGATGAAAATTAATTGAAAAATATTCTCATTCGCACGTCAGGAGGTTTTCGAATTCCCGCTCTTACAGGGCAGGCGCATCCAAAACGAGATGCGCTCTGAACAGAAACAATCCTGAAGTGGGGAATAGAATGCATCGTTCTAAGGTGGGAACTGCCGCGCGGTCGGGGCTGGCGGCATTGATGATTACAGGCGTCTCGATGACAGCCTTGATGGTGGCGGCGCCAATTGGCTATGCAACTGCGCAAACACAAAACGCGGCGAAAGTGACGTTTGCGGTGCCCGGGGGGGCGCTGGAAAACGCATTGCTGACATTTGGCAGACAGGCCAATCTTGAAATTGTTTACCCCAGCGCGCTGACCGCTGGCAAAACCGTAAGCGGCCTTAACGGGACGTATCTGATTGATGATGCGCTGACCCGGTTGCTGGCGGGTACCGGCCTTGCCCATCAGCGCGGCGCAGATGGTAGTGTCACGATCTATGATCAGGCAACCGGGGCCAGTGACGGTACGCAGACAGCACCGGTGGTTATTGAATCGCGTATCGAAAGCGCGACCGGTCCGGTCGAAGGATATGTCGCCAAACGCTCGATAAGTGGAACCAAAACCAACACGGCGCTCAAGGAAATCCCGCAATCGATCAGTGTGGTCACAGCCGACCAGATTGAAGACCAGGCTGCCGGGTCCGTTGCCGAGGCAATGCGCTATACCCCGGGCGTGCTGACCGAATATCGCGGGACGTCGAACCTGCATGACGAAATGTTTGTACGCGGCTTTTCCTATGTGCCGCGCTATGTCGATGGCTTGAATTATGGCCTGACATCATTGGGGCAGATCGATCCTTATTTGCTTGAACGTGTTGAACTTCTGCGCGGGCCGTCTTCTGTCCTGTTTGGGCAGGCCAACCCGGGCGGTGTCGTCAATCTGACGACCAAACGCCCGACTGGCGAGACAAAGCGTGAAGTCGAAGTTTCGGTCGGTACGGACAACCTTTATTCGGTTGGTGGCGACATCAGCGGCGTGCTTTTGGCAGATAAGGGAATTGATTACCGCGTGGTCGCCAAGGGCCTGACCAAGGATGAATTCGGCGGTGAAATGGAACAGAACCGCATCGCCATCGCACCGTCGGTCAGCTGGACACCAAACGAAGACACCATGCTTGTGGTCAATGCCAGCTATCAAAACGATCCCGATGGCGGGTTGCGGCCGTTCCTTGCCGGGCAGGGGACCCTTTACCCGACGCCATATGGCTATTTCCCGCGTGATTTCTGGGCCGGTGCATATGATTTCGACAAGCACGAACGCACCCAGTTTTCATTTGGCTACAGCCTTGAACATGCGGTCAATGACGTCGTAACCCTGCGTCAGAATGCGCGCTATAACGACATCGAAAGCACGCTTGATCAGGTTATTCTGAACTCGATCAAGGCCGGCGGCACCCAGATCAACCGTCTTGCGACCCATTCCGATGACAACCTTAATCAGTATGTCGTTGATAACCAGGCCGAATTCAATTTCGACACCGGCATCGTTGAACACAAGGTGCTCGGTGGTCTGGATTACAAATATCAGCTCTATGAAGAATATTACGGAAACTACAATCTTGGTGACGAGGACTGGCGTAATCTGACGCGCTATATCGGCAATGTGGCGCTTTCTGACGGCACCAACCAGGAAACAGAATCGTCGCAAACCGGTCTTTACCTGCAAGACCAGATCAAGATTGATCGTCTGAATGTTGTTCTGGGATTGCGTCACGACTGGGCTGAAAGTTCGATTTCCAAACGCAAAACCAACACCACCGAAGAACAGCGCGATCATGCCCTGACGGGGCGTGCCGGTGTCATTTACAACTTTGACAATGGCATTTCGCCATTTGCCAGTTACAGCACATCGTTTGAACCGGCATCGGGTACGGACAGTGACGGCAATGCATTTGATCCGGTCGAGGCCGAACAATATGAAGGCGGCATCAAATATGCTCCTGATGATGGACGGATTTCGGTCACGGCAACTGTTTACCAGCTGACCCAGGAAAACATCGTGACCTATGATGATTCCAGTACCAAACGTCAGATCGGTGAAATTCGGGGTCGCGGCTTTGAATTTGAAGTCCAGGCGGAAGTCACCCCGCAACTGAGTGTTCTGGCAAGCTATTCGCGCAACAACACCAAAATCACTGACGATGCCAAGGCCGCGAATATCGGTCTCAAGGTTGCCAACATGCCCGAAGAACAGGCGACCCTGTGGTCGAAATACAGCTTCGATGGCGGAACGTTTGATGGTCTTGCTGTCGGCGGTGGTGTTCGTTACACCGGTGTCTCGACGGACTCTGTGAACGCGGTAGAAGTTCCTGACTATACCTTGTTTGATGCAATGCTGTCCTATGATCTTGGTGCCTTGTCGCACCGGTTCGACGGGATGGAATTGCAATTGAATGCCAACAATCTGCTTGATGACACCTATGTGGCTTCCTGTACGCGAGCTGCCTGGGCATGTTGGTATGGTCCGGGCCGTACGGTTACTGCAACACTGCGCTATAACTGGTAAGTCCGATGAAGAATGCTGTTCGTGTGCGGATATTTGAATTTTTGATGGGGATGGGATTGATGACCCTTGCATTTTCCGGGGCGCTTCATGCCGGTCCTGACGAAAAACAACTGTCTGTGCACGGACAGCTTGCTTCTCGTGGTGAAGCTACTGACATCGCCGTCCGGATTGGTTCGGGCGGTTATGTGGCCGGGCTGGTTGACAGTGATCATGATCCGGTCACGGTCGAACTTTTGGATGCCGATGAAAAGGTTATGCGTGAACTGGCGCGTAATGCTTCTGGTCAGATACGGTTTTTCTTTGTGGCACCAACCGATCATCCCAAAGTGCGGATCACTGCCGAGAGCACCAGCGGTGTCGCATTCACAATGACGTTCGACCATCTGGTTGAACGCAAAGACCAGATCCCGCCCGCCCGTGAATATCAAAGCTCGATGATTGCCAATGCGGCAAAGGCGATTGCAGCAGGAGCGGGGACGGACGCCTTTTGGGCGCTGGTTTCGCAACAGGGCGCACCACTTGTCGAGCCCCGCACGGATAGCAATGTTGTCCTGACATTCGTTGCCCGTGGCCTTGAACGCAATGGTCGTATCCTCGGTGCGCCAAGCAATGATCACGAATTCCTTGAACGTTTGGGGGATAGTGACATTTGGTTCAAAAGCTTTGTGGTGCCAGACAGTACAAGGCTTTCCTACAAGATCGCCCGCGACATTCCGGAATTTGATGCTGATGCGCGCGCACGCCGGGTCGCGATCCTTGCCACGGCACAGGCCGATCCGCTTAATCCGAATGTGTGGCCGGACGATGCGCCTGACATCTACAATCAGAAATCGGTGATCGAACTTGATCATGCGTCAGAGCAACCCGGCATGGCCGGAAACGCATCAAACAAGGGCACCTTGTGGGAGTTCGAATTTGATAGTCCGGTTTTGGGCAACAAGCGGACGATCACGCTTTACCGTCCCTACGGGTTTGATCCGGGCAATGAAAAGAATGTGCTGCTTGTGCTTTTTGATTCCCGTGAATATCGGGAAACCGTTCCGACACCGGCAATTCTTGACAATCTGATCGAACAGGGCGTTTTACCCCCGGTTTCGGTTGCTTTCATTGCCAATCCCGACGGGGATGCGCGCGGCCGCGAATTGCCGGGAAATCCTGTTTTTGCCGATGTGCTGGCAAATGATCTGATGCCGGTCGTGTTTGAGCGGTTCGGGACAAACTTTGCATCAAATCGCATCGTCATTGGCGGTTCAAGTTATGGTGGATTGGCGTCAATGACCATCGCAATGCGCCATCCTGAATTGTTCGGAAATGTATTATCAATGTCGGGATCATTCTGGTGGTCGCCAGACGGAACACCGGCCGATCAGAACGAATATGTGTCATACCATCTTGCCCGTACCGACAAACGTCCGGTGCGTATTTTCATGATGGCGGGGCTGTTTGAAACCGGACGTGGCGATGTCGCGGGTATTCTCGAAAGCAACAGGCATCTGCGCGATGTGTTGCTGGCCAAAGAATATGACGTGACCTATCGGGAATATGCCGGGGGGCATGATTATCTGGTTTGGCGGGGGGCGCTTGCCGATGGTCTGATCGCGTTGTTCGGGCAGGCACACGGGCCTTCATGACGGGCCGATGGCGACGACATACGGTTACAAAAAAGGCGGGGGATATTCCCCCGCCTTTTTGATTGCTGATTCTGACGATCAGGCCGCCTTGCGGGTCAGACCAAAACGTTCTTCTGCCAGGCGGTCGGCGACAAAGCCGGTCGACAGGTTTTGCTGTTTGGCGCGTTCAAAGATTTCGCGCACGGTGCTGGCGATGCCTTCGATATGTTTGTTGGTTTCGGCCACCGGTTTGCCTTCGCGGCAATAGTGGACTTCTACCACGCCGCCGGCATTGATGACGTAATCAGGAGCATAAAGAATGCCGGCTTCGCGCAACATGTCGCCATGGCGATCATGTTCGAGCTGATTATTTGCGGCACCGGCAATGATGCCGATCCGCAATTTTTCGATGGTCTTGTCATTGATCACCCCGCCCAGCGCACAGGGCGCAAGAATATCGGCCTCGGTGGCAAGGATATCGTCGACCGAAACAGCGGTGGCGCCAAAGGCATTAACTGCGGCGGTGACGCTGTTATTGTTCAGGTCTGCGACAATCAGCTTGGCCCCCGCATCATGGAGCATCTGACACAGGTGATAGCCGACATGGCCAAGACCCTGAACGGCAACCCGCAATCCGGTCAGATCATCGCTGCCGAATTTGAAGCGCGCGGCTTCTTTCAAGCCAATGAACACGCCATAGGCCGTGAACGGGGATGGATCACCGGTGCGGGCCGGGTCGGAGCCGTCATTGATGCCGCCGACATGTTTGGTCTGGCTTGCGATCTGTTCCATGTCTTCGGGGCTGGTGCCGACGTCTTCGGCGACGATATAACGCCCGCCCACCTGTTCAACAGCGCGGCCCATGGCGCGGAACAGTTCCGGTGTCTTCTGGCTGCGCGGGTCGCCAATGATCACGGATTTGCCGCCGCCAAGCGGAAGGTTGGCAAGGGCTGACTTGTACGTCATGCCGCGCGACAGGCGAAGCACATCATGAATGGCTTCCTGTTCGCTGGCATAGGGCCACATGCGGCAACCGCCAAGCGACGGACCAAGATTGGTATTGTGGACGGCAATGATGGTTTTCAGGCCAGTGGTTTCGTCACTGGCAAACACGACCTGTTCATGGCCATCAAATGCGGTATCGGAAAAGACGTTCATCCTATTGCAGCCTCCTGGCAGCATCATTGTTCTGGTGCAGGCTGATGCCTGCTTATTCTTTTATGTTTGATGCATTGCCGATCCGATCAATTTCAAATTCATCGAACAGCCAAAAAAGAACGTTTCGGTTGGGGCGTGATGATGGCGTGGAATTTTATGATCATTGCGCATTTGCTTTGAAATATTATTTCGCGACCTGTGCGCTGCAGCATGTTGTCGGCGCGCGGAAGTGACCCATTTGGGGGCGGAATATGATTCTTTTTGATCGGAAATCGCGCACAAAAAACGCGATCCGGTCGGTATTGTAGCTGCATTTGTGGCAATCAATTTTCCAGTCTCGATTTTTTGCGTGCTATGCGCGCTGATCACCGCTGACCGGGCGTTTGACGGAGATGCAGCTATGACAAAATCGCACTTGAAACCGGAGCAATTAACCGTGAAATACGAATTAACCGGACAATTTACGGCTCGTTAAGGCACGAAACGTAAGCTGATGGTTGGGTATCTTGTGGTTGAGATTCCCGGTTCAGGACACGACGGCGTCTGGGCGGCGCCGCCGGACAAAAAAGTAAGGAGATCGGCGGAAATGTCTGCATTCACAGACCATCGCCAGACCGTTTTCGAAGTTGAATTGCACAACCAGGCCGTTCGCGAATGCGTCAAGGAAAACCGTTCCCACGATATCTTTGACGACCGCTGGGCGGATGTGCAAACCCGTGAAGTTGCAGCCTGCGACGAGATGAAGGCCCTTGCCATGATCGAAAACACCTATCCGTCGTCTGACGGATTTGTTGTCGATCACGTCAAACGCCTTGTCTGAGGGGACAAGAAATCTGGTTGCTGATCTGATCAAAAACCAAACGAACGGGGCGGGAAAATTTCCCGCCCCGTTCGTTTGTGGATGATGTTTTTGCAGGCGATCAAGCCCGGGACTTAGCCAAGGGCGCGGTCAACGAAATCAAGCCGGTCCTGTCCCCAGAACATTTCATTGCCCACGAAATAGGTCGGAACACCAAAGATGTTGCGATCGCGCGCGGTCTGGCAATTGTCATCGTAAATCCGGGCAATTTCCGGAAGGTCGGCATTCTCAAGATACTCCAGTGACAGTCCGCTTGCCGAAAGCGCATCGCGAATAACCGCCGGATCGGTAACGTCGCGTTCACGAAGCCAGATGTCGCCCATAAGGGTTTCGGTCAGGTCTGCGACATCCTTGCCGTCTTCCTGGACTGCAATGATGGTCCGCGCGGCCAGGGTTTCGTCGACCGGGAAGAATTTGGGATGCAGATTGATGGGAAGATCAAGAAATTCCGACCAGCGTTTAAGTTCTACCAAACGGTATTCCTGACGCGGTTTCGGGCGTTTTGCCAAGGGCACGCCGCCACCATGTTCCCAGACATCTGCCGCACGGCAGGGCTTGTGAATGATGTCGACGCCATGTTTTTTGGCAATGTCGACGGCACGGCGAAAACCGAAAAACGACCAGGGCGACTGGACGAAAAAGTAATGGATGATCGGTTCGGACAAGTTGGCCTCCTGTTTCTGCAAGGCAGATTATATTTTATCAATGCCCTACAGTGCCCAAGCCCGCCAAGGACGTCAAATGCCAGTCGTCGCGAAGGCACGACGATACGATCATTTATGCGTGAAGGTCGTTTTTCGGTAGAACGGGATCAGTAATCAAGCCACCAGGCATATTCATCAAGACCCCCAAGCAGGGCGCCGTCAAAGCCCAGCTTCATGATGCCGCCAAGATAACTGTTCTCGCTGCCATAAATCAGGCTTTGCCATTCACGTTTCCAGTAATAGACGTGATGTTCCTGACCCCAGCGGGCCAGAAGGTTGCCTTCGCCGACAAAGTCCGGGGAACCGGCGCGCCAGTTGCTTTGCCAGTAATAGCGATATGTTTCCGCCGTCGCGACATTGATATAGGCCATGATGGTGCGCGGTGTGCCGGTCTTTTTGTAGCGCAGGCGCTTCATGTCATCATAGGTCAGCGGGATGGTGCCCCGATGGAACGGATCAATGATCAGCGTATCGTAATTGGTCTGGGCCAGCGCATTGATATAGGCGTCTTTGGTGCCATATGGCGAACTGTCCAGAACCATGGCAAAGTTTTTGGCCTGACGCAGATTGTCGACCACATGCGGGTTGGAATTGATCGGCGTGCTTGGGACCTTCGCAAGACTTGAAAGCTGCATGCCCGGTGGCGGGGCTGCATAATAAAGGGCGTCCAACCCCGAAAGCCGTTGGCGTGCGGTCTGCATATCACCGAGTTTGTCGGTATAATCAACGACCAGATATTTCAGGCCTTCATATTTCAGCCGTTCAAGGTAGCCGAGGATATATTTGCTTTCCTCGTCCTCGGTCGGTTCGCCGTAATTGTCATAACCGAAAAACGGTGCTTCGGTCAGGATGCCGTCAAGGGCGCGCAAATAATCGCGTGCGGGTTCTGCGGTGCCGCGGGCGGCAAACAGGGTGGTTTCCAGATATTCGGTCAGCTCAAGCCCGTTCATCGCGACAATCGAAAAGTCGCTGCGATAGCTTTTTGCCCAACGACTGATGGCAATCACATAGTCACGCATCTCGTCGGTGAATTCGACTTTCGGCTTTCCGGTATCAATCCCGGATCCGCGGCCGGAACTGAGACTGTTCGGGGCAATGGTAAATGGTTCAAGTTGCTGGGCATGAAGGGCAAGCGGGCTTGACGCCATCAAGGCGCTGCCAAGTCCCAACATGCTTCTTGCAAGAAAACGGCGTCGCGACATGGTGGATGAAGGATGCGGGCCATCTGGCAGCAATGCCCTGTCCTGTGTGCGAACCGAATTTTTCTGGCGTGCTTTTCCCATTCTTTACCCGTCGCTGGTTGCCCAAAATGGCTTCACGATGCCGCTTGGAGGTCGCCTTTTTGTGTCATCAGGTCGGTTACCCGGGCGCCGATCGCAAGTGACGCAGTCAGTCCGGGTGATTCAATACCATAGAGCATTACAAGTCCATTAAGACCATGGACCTTTTCATCGGCGATCATGAAGTCGCGGGCGGCTTCGCCGGGGGCCTGAATTTTGGGGCGAACCCCGGCATAACCGGTCTGAAGGGCATCTTCATTGAGATCAGGATAATATTTGCGGATGGCCTCGGCAAAGGCAGACCGGCGTTCCTCGGGGACATCGTAATTTGGCTGATCAACCCAGGTGACATCCGGACCAAACCGCGCCTGTCCACCCAGATCAAGTGTCAGATGAATACCAAGCCCGGCCTGTTCCGGTGCCGGATAGATCAGGGTGGAAAAGGGGGCCTTGCCCGACAGGGTAAAGTAGCATCCACGCGCATAATGTTGCGGCGGAACGGTGTCGGATGGCAAACCGGCAAAGTTGCGACCAACCGTCTGGCTGTGCAATCCGCCCGCCACCACCAGTTCGGCGCAGGTCAGGCTCATTTCTTCGCCATCGGCATCACGGGTCGTCACCGTGTAAAGCCCGTTTGCGTGATCAACTGATGTGACCTTTGTATTGAGGGCTAGCGTGGCACCGTTATTTTCCGCTTCGCCCAGCAACGTCACCATCAGCTGATGCGAATCAACGATGCCGGTGGACGGGCTGTGAAGGGCGCCGACGCAATTCAGGGCGGGTTCACGTTCAAGGGCTTCTTCCTGACTAAGCCAGACAAGGTCCATCACGCCATTTTCACGGGCCTTTTTTTCAATTCCGCCAAGCGCATCAAGCTGGTCCTTGGCGGTGGCGACGATCAGTTTTCCTGTGCGTTTGTGATCGATGCCATTTTCCGCGCAGTAGCGATACAGCATTTCCTTGCCGGAAATGCACAGTTTGGCTTTCAGGCTGCCCTTCGGGTAATAGATCCCGGCATGGACGACTTCGCTGTTGCGCGCACTTGTTTCCGTCCCGATTGCATCATGCTGTTCAATGATCAGAACTTCACGGCCGGTATTGGCAAGAGAACGGGCGCAAGCCAGTCCGACGACGCCGGCGCCAATGACGATTGTTTGGATATCTGCGGTCATATTCTGTCGTTTCGTTGGGGCGGAAATTTGAATGATGGTGAGTAATGATGGTGTGTCTGGTCAGTTTGCCTGACGGAAATAAACAGCCTGTCCCTGGTTGTCCTGTCCGTCACCGGTAACGGTCGCCGCACTTTCACTGGTGTAATGTCCGCGGGCAAAGCTGCTGTCATTGCAGTAAACATACCAGCTGCCGAACGGCAAAGTTCCGGTCTGATATGCGCCGCCTTCGTGGCGCCAGATACCTTCGCAATGGCGCTGGTCGTCATCAAGGATCATGGTGCCTTCGCCGGATGGCTGATCAAAACGCAGCATGCCTGTGCCACGAACGCCTTGCCAGTTGGTTGTGATCCGGATGCCATCTGTCGGTGGCGGTGTCGTGGTTCCGGCCGGCTGATCGGCATCAACGGACGGGGCCACTTCGGCAGTGGCTGGCGAGTTTTCCGGAAGTTCGATCATCAGTCTGCCAAAGAACGCGGCGGCGAATTGCTGGGCGTCGATCATCGGCAATGCATTTTGCGGTGAAACCACGCCTGCCTGGGCCTGGACAAGGCCGGGGGTGCAGTAATAGCCAAGAATACGGCTGCCACGCTGTGTCTGGGTTTGCGGATCCCACTGACCGACAAAGGCCACGCATTGTGACCCCTGACGGACAAACGGCGTCAGGGCAACCGGACCATAGCGCGTATCCTGGACAAAGCCCTTGCCATTGATGGCGGTGCGATCCTTTAGCGCGTCAAACATGTCAAGCAGACGGTCCGGTGCCATGGCGGTGCTGAACCGGAAACCGGGTGCGGATGTCGTGTAAACGGTTTCGAGATAAAGGTCGCTTGCCGCTGTTTGCGGCTCGTTCGGGGTGCGCGGTGCGAACCATCGACCCACAAAAACCGTGCTGTTGTCGCGATACTGACGCAGGAAGGCTGTCTGCCCATCCAGCTGTGTTGTGAAGTTAACTGGGCTTTGATCGGCGGGAATCTGTTCAAATGCACCGGCCTGTTGGGCTGATGCCACATGCGGCACAGAAATCGCCAAGCTGGCAAATATGGCGCCAAACACCGCCGCCCGATACCTCACATCGCGTCCTTTCATTTTGTTTTCAGGCGCATTTTTGCGCTGTGCTACCCTTATCTTTACCTTTGTGCATAAGGATTGGCTAGTGGTCAGTCGTTCGACATTGTCGAGATGAGTTTCTTTTACCTTGATTTTTACTGATAAAGTGGCTCATTGGGGTGATTGGTCATTGGGGACACAACCAATAAGCCTGAATAACGGAGCAGACATTCATGACGGTGCAAGAGACCAGCGCCAACGGGGACAGCGCAGGCCAACAGACTGCGACGGACAAACAACCGCAGTCCAACCGCGCCCATGTGATCGTGATCGGGAACGAAAAAGGGGGATCAGGCAAGTCGACCACGGCGATGCATCTGATTGTTTCCCTGATGAAGATGGGGTTCAAGGTTGGATCGCTTGATATCGATGCCCGTCAGGGGACCCTGACGCGTTATGTCGAAAACCGCACGGCATTCAACGAGAAAAAGCGTCTGAAGCTTCCGGTGCCCGATCATCGCCCGATCTATCGCAGCGAACTTCCTGATGCCAACGAGGCCAAGCTTGACGAACGCGAACGCTTTACGACCGCGTTGGGCGAAATGGTTCTGAGCTGCAATTTCGTGGTCATGGATTGCCCGGGTAGTGACAATTATCTGTCGCGTCTTGCCCATGCCTGTGCCGACACATTGATTACACCGATCAATGACAGCTTCATCGATCTGGACATGCTTGCGCGGATTGATCCGGACAGTCTGGCGATCAAGGGGCCCAGCATCTATGCCGAAATGGTGTGGGATGCGCGCAAACGCCGGGCGGCTATTGATGGCGGGACCATTGACTGGATCGTCATGCGCAACCGTTTGTCCCATCTTGATGCCCGTAACAAGCGCGATATCGCCGAAATTGTCGAAAAGCTTGCCGACCGCATCCGGTTCCGTCAGGCGCCGGGCTTCGGGGAACGTGTCATTTACCGCGAGCTGTTTCTCAAGGGGCTGACATTGCTGGACCTGCGGGAAAAAGGTGTCGGTATCCCGATGAGCATGTCCCATATGGCTGCCCGTCAGGAAGTGCGATCGTTGCTCGAAGTGATCGGCTTCAAACCGGCAGAGGGCGAAGAGTTGCCGATCTGACCACCTGCGGCCTATATCTTGATGGACCCGACACAGTCCAACCGACATATAAAGCAGGCAGGTCACCGTGAGCCGCAAAGATATTATCCCTGACACGTCAAGCAGCGGGGAAGTCGATGACTTCCTTAAGAATGCGCGTGATCTTGCTGTGCATGCACCGGCATCGGGTCCGTCGCAGGGGCGACTGATCTTTGCCATGGATGCAACTGCCAGCCGCCAGCCAAGCTGGGACCGGGCGGCGGAAATTCAGGCCGAAATGTTCGACGCGGTGGATGGCATCGGCGCACTTGATATTCAGCTTGTGTTCTTTCGCGGTCTGTCTGAATGCAAGGCAAGCGGGTGGTGTCGCAATGCCGGCACACTGCGCAACTACATTTCAAAGGTCAGCTGCCATGCCGGTCATACCCAGATCGAACGTGTACTTGCCCATGTCGAACGTGAAGCCGACACCCACAAAATAAATGCCCTGATTTATGTCGGTGACTGCATCGAAGAAAACCCGGACCATTTGGCGCCGATTGCCGGGCGTCTGGCGTTAAAGGGGGTAAAGGCCTTCATGTTCCAGGAAGGAAATGACCGCGATGCCAGTTTCGCCTTTGGTGAAATTGCCCGTATTACGGGTGGCGCCTTCATGCAGTTTGATGCGCATTCTGCTGCAAAGCTTCGCAAATTGCTTGGCGCGGTGGCAAGCTATGCGGTCGGCGGGCACGATGGTTTGTCTTTGTATCAGAAGAAAACCGGATCTGATGATGTCCTGATGCTTGGCCATCAATTGCGGAAACGTTCCTGATGCAGTGGGTTTTAATCGGCATTGCGGTCTTTGTTGCTGTCGGGTTTCTGATCCGCTGGCTGGCTGAGGCCGAGCCGAAAGATGTCCGCAAAATTGGTCTGTTCCTGATTGTAGGGCTTCTGGTCTTGCTTGCAATCTGGCTACTTTTGACCGGTAAAATTGCCGCAATGTCAGCAGCTTTGGCCGTAACAATGCCATTTTTGGTGCGGATGATGAAACTCGGTTTTTTATGGCCATTGTTTCGTCGGGTCTTTGCCCATTACCGGCGCCGGGCGCGTCCGGGACAGATGGGCGGAGGATCTGCCAGCACCGGTGGTGTTGGTGGAATATCTGAAATTCGCACGGAAATTTTGCATATGCTGCTTGATCTTGAAACCGGACAAATGAAGGGAACGGTGCTGACCGGATCCTTTGCCGGAAAAGATTTAGACAGCTTGGGGGTTGACGACCTGCAGTTGCTTTTTGTTGACTGTTGTCGTGCAACGGACCAAAGCCGGACGGTTCTGGAAGCCTATTTTGATCGTCGGCCCGATTGTTCGGGTTGGCGTGAATGGCCACAGAGAGATCATGGCGATCACGATGCGCATTTCAGGGGAAACGACCGCAACAATGGCAAAAGAAGCCAGGGCAATAACGAAAGTGCCAGCACGGCGGACATGACTGCAGATGAAGCTCGACGAATCCTTGGTGTGGGGGCCAATGCCACCCGCGCGGAAATTAATCGGGCTTACAAGATCCAGATCAAGGCGGTCCACCCCGATCATGGGGGATCAGACTATCTGGCTGCACAAATCAACACCGCGCGAAGCCTTTTGTTACGGCTATGTAAAGATTAGCGTGAATTATTGGTGCGCTCGCTTGATAGATGTTCTTGAAATGTGGCAGAAGCATATTTGCCTGTACTTTCTGAACGAAGGGGCGTGCAGCGGTTGAAAAGGGAAGTTGTGAATGTCGAGAAAGATCAAGAAGGCTGTTTTCCCGGTTGCAGGTATGGGAACCCGTTTTTTGCCAGCAACCAAGGCCATGCCCAAGGAAATGCTGCCGGTTGTTGATAAGCCCCTTATCCAATACGCTGTTGAAGAGGCCATCGCCGCAGGCATTGAAGAATTCATCTTTGTGACCGGTCGCGGTAAAACGGCAATTGAAGACCATTTTGACCGTTCCGCCGAACTCGAAGCCATTCTGACCGAACGCGGCAAAACCGACGCGCTGGAAACAGCACTTGCCATGATCCCGGAAAACGGTCGTGTGACCTATACCCGTCAGGGTAATCCGCTTGGTCTTGGTCATGCGGTTCTGTGTGCCAAGTCTCTGGTCGGGGACGAGCCGTTTGTGGTTCTTCTGGCAGATGACCTTATCCAGGCCAAAACGCCATGCATGAAGCAGATGGTCGAAAGTTATGGCCGGACCGGTGGCAACATGGTTGCCGTAATGGACGTGCCGCGCGAAGAAACCCAGCGCTATGGCGTTCTGGAAGTCGAAGGCACCAATGGCCGTCTGGTCAGCGCATGCGGCATGGTTGAAAAACCGAAACCCGAAGATGCGCCATCAACCTTGTCGGCAATCGGGCGCTATATCCTTGATCCGGGTATTTTCGAAGTTCTCGAAAACATCCCGCGCGGGGCTGGCAATGAAATCCAGCTTACCGACGCACTGGCAGCCATGATCGGTCACGTTCCGTTCTATGGATACCGTTTTGAGGGCCGTCGCTTTGATTGCGGCAACAAGATCGGCTTTCTTAAGGCGACCATGTCATTTGCGCTTGCGCGCGATGATATGCGCGACGATGTTCGCGAACTCATTCATGAATTCGCCGAAGGCGAAGCAGCAGAATAATTATTGAATTTCAACAAGAACTGACCGGAACGGGCAACAACTGTTTCGGTCAGTTCGTTCTAAATTGGGAATAAACATCCATGCGCGTAGCAATGATCGGGACCGGATATGTTGGACTTGTTTCCGGTGCCTGTTTCTCCGAGTTCGGTACAGACGTGGTTTGTGTCGACAAGGATGTGGAAAAAATCGCCCGTCTTGAAGACGGTATCATGCCAATCTACGAGCCCGGTCTGGATGTTCTGGTCGAAAATAACGTAAAAGCAGGGCGCCTGACTTTTACCACTGATCTTAAAGAAGGTGTGAAGGATGCTGATGCGGTGTTCATCGCCGTCGGGACTCCGACCCGTCGTGGTGATGGACATGCCGACCTGAGCTATGTTTATGCCGCGGCCGAAGAAATCGCCGAGGCAATGGACGGCTTTACCGTGATCGTTACCAAATCGACGGTGCCGGTCGGGACCGGACGTGAAGTGGAACGTATTATCCGGGAAAAACGCCCGGATGCCGATTTTGCCGTGGTGTCCAATCCGGAATTCCTGCGTGAAGGCTCGGCGATTGGCGATTTCATGCGCCCGGACCGCGTTGTCATCGGTACAAGTGACGAGCGGGCCCGCGAAGTCATGTCCGATCTTTATCGTCCACTGTATCTGATTGAAACGCCGATTGTTTTCACCACGCGTGAAACATCGGAAATGATCAAATACGCAGCCAACACTTTCTTGGCAGCCAAGATCACCTTCATCAACGAGATCGCCGATCTGTGTGAAAAAGTTGGTGCAGATGTGCATGACGTTGCGCGTGGCATCGGTCTTGATGGGCGTATCGGCAAGAAGTTCCTGCATCCTGGACCGGGCTATGGCGGGTCCTGCTTCCCGAAAGATACGCTGGCGCTGGTGCGTACCGCCCAGGAACATGGCAGCCCGCTGCGCATTATTGAAACTGTGGTCGATGTGAATGCAAAACGCAAAAAATCGATGGCAGATCGTGTAATCGCAGCATGTGGCGGTTCGGTTGAGGGCAAAACGATTGGCATCCTTGGTCTGGCGTTCAAGCCCAATACCGATGACATGCGTGACGCACCGAGCCTTGATATCATACCGGCGCTGACGGCTGCTGGTGCCAGGATCAAGGCATTCGATCCCGAAGCAATGGAAGAAGCGCAGAAGCTTCTGGACGGGATCGAATATTGCGATGGTGCGTATGACGCGATCGACGGCGCAGATGCGATGGTTGTCCTGACCGAGTGGAACGAATTCCGCGGTATGGACCTTGATCGTATCAAGGATGCGCTTGCGCACCCGATCGTTGTCGATCTTCGAAATGTTTATGATCCGACCGAAATGGCAGAAAACGGTTTCAGCTATTCCTGTGTCGGACGTGCAACTGTTGGAGGCTAATCCAAGCTATGACGAATTCCGCCGGATACAAGTTTGACAGTTCCGTTTTGCGTGAATACGACGTGCGTGGTGTGGTCGGACAGACCCTTCATGCTGCCGATGCGCATGCATTGGGCAAGGCTTTTGGGACCATGGTGCGCCGTTCCGGTGGCAAGCGCGTCGCCCTGGGACGGGATGGACGGTTAAGTTCCCCGGAACTTGCCGAAGCCCTGACAGAAGGGCTGCTTTCGACCGGTTGCGACGTTGTGCGTATCGGTCGCGGTCCGACCCCGATGCTGTATTTTACGGTTTATGACGAAAAAACCGATGCAGGCATCATGGTGACCGGGTCTCACAACCCGTCAAACTATAACGGGTTCAAGATGCTCAATGCCGGGAAGTCGGTTTTTGGTGACGCGATCCAGGAGCTGGGCAAAATTGCCGCGGCCGGTGATTTCGAAACCGGGCAGGGCACGGTAAGTGACATCGACGTCGAAGACCGTTTTGTTACGCGTCTTTTGGCGGAGCTTGATTGTGATGTGCCCAACCCGATGACGATCGTCTGGGATTGCGGCAATGGTGCTGCTGGTGATGTTGTGCGCAAATTGACCGCACAATTGCCGGGAACCCATCATCTGCTGTTTGACGAGGTCGATGGTACTTTCCCCAATCACCATCCGGACCCGACAGTCGAAGCCAATCTGGTTGATCTGAAGGCCGCCGTTGCCAAGCATAACGCGGACTGGGGTGTTGCCTTTGATGGTGACGGTGACCGGATCGGCGTGATTGATGGCAAGGGCAATGTTCTTTGGGGTGATCAGCTGTTGCAGATCTATGCGGCTGATGTGCTGGAACGCAAACCCGGTGCAGCGATCATTGCCGATGTCAAAGCCAGCCAGACCCTGTTTGACGAGGTAAACCGCCTTGGTGGCAATGCCATCATGTGGAAAACCGGTCATTCATTGATCAAGACAAAGATGATCGAGGCAAAAGCACCGATCGCCGGTGAAATGAGCGGGCATATCTTCTTTGCCGAACGCTATTACGGCTATGATGATGCAACTTATGCCGCCGTGCGTCTGTATCGCATTCTGGTCCAAAGCGGCAAAAGCTTGGCGGAATGGCGTGAAGCAATGCCGGTTGCGGTCAATACGCCCGAAACACGTATTGAATGCCCCGATGATCGCAAATTTGCCCTGATCGAAGAAGTACGTTCACGCCTGGCTGAAACCGGTGCCGAAGTCAGTGGCATTGACGGCGTTCGTGTCAGCACAGACGACGGCTGGTGGTTGCTGCGGGCGTCCAACACCCAGCCGGCAATTGTTGCGCGCTGTGAAGCGGGTGATGATGCCGGTCTCGCACGGCTTAAGGCCCAGGTCACCGACCAGCTGGTAAAAAGCGGACTGAAATCGGATGATTTCTTTGCGCCGGGTGCCGGGCACTAGGTTTCTGATCCAACCAAATATGCGATCAAGCCCTGATCTGAATGTTCGGGACTGCGATCCAAAAGAAAAAGGCTGTCAGGTAAATCTGACAGCCTTTTTTCGTATCAGGGGTTTGGTCGGAGCTTAGCCCGCGTCACCGGAATTGACCGGGATACAGGCAAGGTTTTCACGACGCAGGGCCGCACAGGCTGCCCGTGCTTCATTCTCGCCATCAAAACCAAGAAGACGCGCACGATAGACAACGCCGGTGCCACTGGCCTGTTGCTCAACCGCGGCACGGGTCAGGCGCAGGACATCTGGCGCGGTACGGGCGGCGGCAAGAACGGCTTCCTGGGCGCGGCGCTGATCGCTGAAGGCACCAACCTGGATTGCCCAGCCGCTATTGGTTTCCGGTTTCAGACGGGTCACAACGGTTTGGGTATCAATGCGGCCCGGTTCTTCGACTTCGCGCAATGTTTCACGCTTTGCCATCAGCAACTGTGCATCGGCAGGCAGAATTTTGTCTTCCGGGCTGATGCGGGGCCGGGGAACGCGAATTTCGCCTTCCTTGGTCAGTTCGACATAGGCGCGATCCAGAAGTTTCTTCATCTGGTCATCGCGGGTGCGGGCTGTGCGGCCGCCAAACACAACGCCAATCAACCGTTTTCCGTTCCGGTTGACCGATGCCACAAGGTTAAAGCCCGATGCGTTGATGTAGCCGGTCTTGATCCCGTCTGTCCCGTAATAGGACGCCAGAAGGTTGTTGTGGTTGCCATAGGTACGGTTGCCAAAACGGAACTTCTGGGTCGAGAAATAATGATAATAGCTGCCAAAATTCTTACGAAGCGCAACGGCAAGCGTGATCATGTCGCGTGCTGTTGTCATCTGCCCGCGATTGGGAAGGCCCGATGCATTGCGAAATGTCGTGCGCTTCATGCCAAGGCGGCGGGCCTCGGCGGTCATCATCTGGGCAAATTTGATTTCGGTGCCGCCAAGATGTTCTGCCACAACCACCGCAACGTCATTGGCCGATTTTGTTACCAGTGCGAGGATCGCGTCCTTGACCGTAATGGTCTCGCCAGGTTGAAGACCAAGCTTCGACGGGGCTTGGCCCCAGGCGCGTTTGGATACTTTCATCGGGGTTGAAAGTGATACCTTGCCATTATCAAGCGCGTCAAAAAGCATATAGAGCGTCATGATCTTGGTCAGTGACGCAGGGTACACTTTATGGTCTGCACGGTATTCATGAAGCACATCACCAGTGTCACCATCGATGACCATGGCGGTATAGGTTCGTGCGATGGCCTTGTTCGGGACAAGGGTCGCAGAAAGCATGATTGCTGTCAGACACAAAAACGCAGCCAAACAGGCACGCAAGAAACTGTTGCGTGTCACAAGCGGTGTCTTGGCCAACGCATTTGGCCCGGAAGGGGTCGTTAAACGCATTATTCGGGCTCGGCTTTCGGTAGTCCCCAAGAACTAAATAAGACCAGTTTCGCATCCCAGCCTTAAACAAATGTTTAAGAGCGTCAATTTTTCGGCTTTTCTAAACGCGGCCATTCTGTGACCATCTTTCTGCGCGAACGTCACTTTTATATCTCCTGATCGGCAAAAAATCGAGGATCGAATGGTTAAATTAATCGCCCCATTTCTCAATAAGATAGGTATGCGTCGCGCCGGTTTGAACAGTTTGGCTGTTTTGTCGGTTGCTGCAATCGGGCTTGCGGGTTGCTCCTATACGCAAAACAGCGACATCAGCAACCCGCTGGTCAGAAAGTCAGCCTGGTTTTCCTATCTGAACGCCGATGATCTGCGCACGGCATGTTCTGCTGGCGATGCAGAAGGACGGATTCGCATCATCTATAATGCGGATTATTACGACGAAGTACGCGTCTTCGAGCTTGATCCGCATGCCGGTAATCAGCAATTTGACCTGACAACTCGCGTTTTCGGCCCGGCACAGGTCAAGGAAATCAATGTCGAAATCAACGCGCCCCTTGGTGCGTTTGGCGGGGAACACGCAACCGATGTGATCGGGCGTGATGATTACATCGCGATCACCGATGCCCTGCAACAGGACGGATTCGGCACCCAGAAAGATCGCGACGGTATCCGGCTTTATTCCGATGACTATTACTGGGTCGCGCTTGGATGTTCATCGGGATATGTGACGCTTGCGACCTGGATGTCGGGTGTTGACGATCTGCGTGCACTCCAATTCCCGGAAGTTTTGACCGAGCTTTCAAGCATCGACCGCAAGTTGCTGGAACCGCCGGCAAAGGAAAATGCGCGGTCTCAATCCGCTGCACAGGTTCAAACCATTCAAAATAACGAGTCCGGGACATTTTATCGGACGGTGCGCGGAAACATGCTGCGCTAAGCCATAAAATTCAGAATGCGATCACGATGACGGGGATGTTTGGGAAAACGTCCCCGTTATTTTTTTGGTGAGCCCGGTGGGACAAGTGCGCGCAGTGCAAGCTGTTAGATGCTTGTTTGGTTTGTGCTTTTGATCGCCTGCAATTCGTCGGTCAGGTGTGATGTGCTGATTTTATCAGGGCAGCTGTGCTTTGCGTCGCGGTTTTGTCACCAAACTGTTCTTGACCTTTGTGGGTAATTCCATCTAGGGTTATGTTGCAATGCAACATGAATTTGGGGCATCTGCCCCGGCAAGAACGAGGTTAGAAGCAATGGCTGTTTCAAAACAAAAGACCTCTGCGAGATCTGGCAAAAAGGTCTCGGCTGCTGCCAAGGCGGCACCTGCTGCGTCGGGCAGCGCCAAAAAATCCACAACTGTTTCAAAGCCAGCGGTGGCGTCTGAGGGTGCCGTAAAGCGTGTCGTGATGACGTCATCTGAAATCGAAGCGGCCGCAAAGCAGGCTGACGCAAAGCCTGCTGTTTCAAAATCAGAGGTGACTGCAAGCACGTCATCAGATTCCTCGTCTGCGTCCCCCGCCGCGACCCCGGAAAAGCCGGTGGCAGAGGCATCAAAAACGCCATCCGAAGCCGAAATATCCGGTTCGGAAAAAGCCGCAGAACCTGCAAAAGCGCCGGTGGTGAAAAATACGGCGGCACAACCGGCGACTCCATCCTCAAAACAGAGTGAGGTCCCTAAACAGACCAAGCCGGTGGCATCCCCGGCGTCGAAAAAGTCGGCGTCGGCTAATGTGAAGAAGCCGAAAAAGTCTGCTTCATCCGCCACGCCATCCCCATCCGCGTCAGCAAAACCCGGGGCAGAGGCAAAACCGCGATCGGTTGCCAAGGCCCCCGAACAGTCAAGCGCGCCAGTTACCTCTTCTGATACTGAAAGGGCGAGTACCGTGAGTACGACAAGCAAGTTTGCGCCAGCAGCCAAAAAAGCCACTTCCTCCGCAGCCCCGAAAAAAGCAGCAGCCCCCAAAAAGGCCGCTGCCGCGGTCGCAGCAAAGCCTGCCAGCAAGCCTGTTGCAAAACCAGCAGCCCCTAAAATCGTGGCAGCACCAACCGATACCGCCAAAGCCGCAGCAACGCCTGCGCCATCAGCGAAAAATGATGATGTGTTCGGTTTTGGTGCGATGTTCATGGATCAGGATGCCATGGAAAGCTATCTCGCCCTGTGGAAGGCACCAGAAATGGATGCCATCATGACCGCAGGAAGCGATGCGATCGAGGAAAGCATTTCTGTCGCCAACGAAGCATTCAGCAAGCTTTTCGATACCATGACCGGTCAGTCGGACGTGTTTTCCGGTGCAGGATCGCGCATGGCGGCCCAGTGCGAAGAAATCATCGAAGCACAACAGAAAAACATTGGCGAGGCATTGCAGGCGTCCATGGCCCTGTTTGAAAAGACCGGGGGGATCGGAACGGAACTTGCCGGATGGATGCAGCGTGAAATCGAAGCATCACAAGCCGATATCGACGCCCTGGCCAAGGCCGAAAGCCTGTCTGATATTCAGGATTTGCAGGCAAAAATCCTTAAGCGTTATGTCGATAGCAGCGTTGCCGAAACCGAAAAGGTTCAGGAAATCATGTTTGCGGCCATGACCGACAGCATCACCGCAATGTCAAAAGCAGCAAATGCCGTGATGAAATGATCCCAAAACGTTCGGGTTTCCGTATTCTGCAATGAAGATCAAGGCGGGCATGACATCGCGTCATGCCCGTTTTCTTTTGGGCTTGCGTGATTTGTCGCCGTTTTCGGGCCGTGCCGACAGCCGGGTTTGCATGAAGTTTATCGGGTGATCTTGCAGCGTGTCATTCTCAGCCTAAATGAATTGAAGATAGACGATAATTTAGTGACACGATTTTAAGCTGCGGCCTTTGAAAGAGCCTGGCAATGACCTATCATGAAGTTCATGCAGGAAATAAGGGTTCCGGTAAGTAGACGATGACTGAACAGGATAATGACGGCACTGATCTGCCAAACACGGGGATCGTAACAAAGACACGGCCCAAGACGAAAAAGCCGTCCATGTACAAGGTGCTGTTGCTAAACGACGATTACACTCCGATGGAGTTCGTTGTGCACGTGTTGGAACGGTTTTTCGAGAAAGGCCGGGAAGAGGCCACCGAAATCATGCTTCAGGTTCACCGCAAGGGCGTTGGAGTATGTGGTGTGTTTACGTACGAAATTGCGGAGACCAAGGTTAACCAGGTCATGGATCTGGCCCGCCAGAATCAGCATCCGCTGCAGTGTACCTTAGAGAAGGAGTGACATATGCTATCGCGCAATCTTGAAGAAAGCCTGCATCGTGCGCTCGCATATGCGTCGGAGCGCCGCCACGAATATGCCACTCTAGAACATCTTCTTCTGTCTCTGACCGAAGATCAGGATGCGCTCGCCGTGCTCAAGGCATGCCGGGTCGATATTGATCGCTTGCGCTCAGACCTTCTGGAATTCGCAGACAGCGAACTTTCCGGCCTGATCAGCGCCCGGCTGATCGACCCGAAACCGACTGCCGGGTTCCAGCGCGTTATCCAGAGGGCAGCCATTCATGTCCAGTCATCCGGGCGCGAGGAAGTAACCGGTGCAAACGTGCTGGTCGCCTTGTTCTCGGAACGGGAATCGCACGCGGTTTATTACCTGCAGCTTCAGGATATGACCCGTCTTGATGCGGTGAATTACATTTCCCACGGCATTGCCAAGGCGTCCGAGCTTAATGAACGTCGCATCCCGCGCGGTGCGGATGAAGAGCCGGTTGCCGGTATGCCGCCAGAAGGCGACGACAGCAGCCCGGCCGAGGGTGAAGCTCTTAAGGCGTATTGCGTCAACCTGAATGTCAAAGCCCAGAAGGGCAAGATTGACCCGTTGATCGGTCGCCAAAGCGAGATCGAGCGCACCATTCAGGTCCTGTGCCGTCGTACCAAAAACAACCCGCTTTATGTGGGCGACCCGGGTGTTGGCAAAACCGCCATCGCCGAGGGGCTGGCGCGTCGGATCAATGATGGTGATGTGCCCGAAGTTCTGGCGGATGCCACGATCTTTGCTCTTGATATGGGCGCGTTGCTGGCCGGGACCCGGTATCGCGGGGACTTTGAGGAACGCCTGAAAGCGGTCGTCAAGGAACTCGAAGAATACGAAGGTGCGGTCCTGTTCATCGATGAAATCCACACCGTGATCGGTGCCGGGGCAACATCGGGCGGGGCAATGGATGCGTCCAACTTGCTCAAGCCGGCCTTGGCCAGCGGTTCGCTGCGCTGCATCGGGTCGACGACCTACAAGGAATTCCGTGGTCATTTTGAAAAGGACCGCGCCCTTGTTCGTCGTTTCCAGAAAATCGATGTCGAAGAACCTTCCGAAGAAGATACCGTCAAGATCCTCAAGGGGCTGAAGCCCTATTACGAGGATCATCACAAGGTCAAATACACCAACGAAGCCCTGCGTTCGGCGGTGGAACTGGCATCACGCTATATCAATGACCGCAAGCGTCCTGATAGTGCGATTGATGTGATCGATGAGGTCGGTGCATCGCGGATGTTGATGGCACCAAGCAAGCGCAAGCGCACGGTGGGTAAGCGCGACGTCGAAGAAATCGTTGCGAAAATTGCCCGCATCCCGCCAAAATCGGTTTCGACCGATGACCGCAAGGCATTGGCAAATCTTGAACGTGATTTGAAAACTGTTGTCTTTGGCCAGGATAAGGCGATCGAGGCGGTGGCAAGCGCGATCAAGCTTGCGCGTGCGGGCTTGCGCGAACCTGAAAAACCGATTGGCAGCTATCTGTTCTCGGGGCCGACCGGGGTTGGCAAGACCGAAGTCACCAAACAGCTGGCAACTGTCATGGGGATTGAATTCATCCGCTTTGACATGTCGGAATATATGGAACGACACAGTGTGTCGCGCCTGATCGGTGCACCGCCGGGCTATGTCGGGTTTGATCAGGGCGGTCTTCTGACCGATGCTGTTGATCAGCACCCGCATGCGGTGGTGCTGCTTGATGAAATTGAAAAGGCCCACCCGGACCTGTTCAACATCCTGCTTCAGGTCATGGATCACGGCAAACTGACGGACAATAACGGCAAAACCGTTGATTTCCGCAATGTCGTTCTGGTCATGACCACCAATGCCGGCGCATCGGACATGGCCAAGCCGCCCATCGGCTTCAAGCGCGAAATGCGGATCGGCGAAGATGAAGAGGCGATCAAGCGCACCTTCTCGCCGGAATTCCGTAACCGTCTGGATGCGGTTATTCCGTTCGCCAATCTGCAGCCCGAAGTGGTCAAGATGGTGGTCGACAAATTCATCCTACAGCTTGAAGTCCAGCTTGCGGATCGGAATGTGTCGATCGAACTAACCGAAGCCGCAAGAAGCTGGCTGGCGGAACGTGGCTATGATGTTGCCTTTGGTGCGCGTCCGTTGGGTCGTGTGATCCAGGAGCATGTCAAAAAGCCGCTGGCCGAGGAGCTTCTGTTTGGCAAGCTGTCCAAAGGCGGGGCAGTGCTTGTCGATATTGAAGACGATGCGGTCATCTTCCGCTATCCGGAAGATGGCGATGACAAGAAACACGTCAAAAAGAACCCGGAAATGGTTGAAGGGTAAAACGACACCCGGACTTGGTGTGTTGTTAATCATTGGCGGTTAAATTGTGCCCGGGATGTTGGTTCCCGGGCACAATTTTAAAATAAGAACGCCAGAACACGATGAGCCAGGCTGCACAAAGAAAATATCGAACAGAGGTCGAGGAATTCCTTTCCCGGCTGGAATTGCGTGCGCGCAAGCTGATTGCGTTGGCCGACAATCTGGAAAAAACCACCGACAAGATGGATGTTACCGGGTATCGACCCTTCCGCGAGGAGGTCGATAACTTCAAGGCTTTGTCGCTGGTGATCAAAGAGCGGATGAACAAGCTTGAGTCGCATCCGAAAAAAGAAGAACTGGAGGGCCAGTTTCATAAGCTTCAGGTCCTGATGCTGCGTCTGGTGATCAAGACCAGTCTGAAGTTCTTCTTTGTCATGAGTGCCAAGGAAAACCTGCCGCTTGGCGCGCGCGAAATGTTTCAGAGCGAGTTGCGCACTTTATACGAGGCAGAACGCATGATCTCTGATCCGCGCTATATCAGTCAGCTTGATGAATCCGCGCGCGATGATCTGGAAACGGCCAAATCCATTCTTGAAGAAATCATTGAAAAAGCACCGGCCTTGCTGAATTTCGGGGCGCAGAAGAAAAAGCGCCGCCGCTGATTGCCCGGTGAAAGTCGGACCTGTTGCGTGTTTTGGAATTGCAATTTGCAAAATGCAAAGATTGATTGTTGCATTTTGCAATCTTTGCATTTTGAAATGCAAAGATCATTTAAACCTGTTCAGATGGTCAGGTTCGGTTTCGATGAAAAATCCCTAAAAATTGCGATTTTTCACGGATTTAAAAAGTTGGCACGCTTCCTGCTTATGTCATGTCGGACAGTTGTTCTTTGCAGGGGCGCGTTTCGCGCCTGGAACAACGTAATCTTCTGCAGTTTGCTCGTGTCCCAACCAAACTCAGCGGCGGTTTTTCCGCCGCTTTTTTCTTTCCCGGATTTCAAAAGCTTGTAACTGGTACTCTTGTCGATGTGCCCGCAATCCACATATTGAATCGTGTGGAAGTCTACCCGTGCGCTTCCGCTAATGCCTTGTTTCTAACAAAAAGTTGTATGGATGCTTTTCCTTTGGTATAAATACCTATACTTTTAGTTAGTGCTTTCTTGGCTGCAAACAAAGCTGTGGGAGGGAAACCGATGAAGTCTACGAGAAGTATGGTCCTGACAGGGATACTTGCGGCAGCGATATTTGCTGTGCCGCAGGCTGCCATGGCCAAGGCAGAGCTGCCAGGCAATCCGAATGATCTGATTACAGATGCGCTTATCAAGGATATCCGGGGATGGTTGGCAAACCCGGTCGTGGCTTTGTCGATCAATTCCCAGAACCGTCTGCGAAAAGACATGACGCAGGATCAGATTGACGCCGCGGACAAACAATGGCGCGCCGAACGCGAAGCCGATGATCAGCCCCTTGTGGCGGCAATTCTTACCAATCCGCTTTCCAGTTACCTGACCCAGGTGCAGGCCCGTTCCGGCGGTCTTTATGCCGAAATTTTCGTCATGGATGCGGTCGGACTGAATGTCGGACAGAGTTCGATCACGTCGGACTTCTGGCAGGGCGACGAGGGCAAGTTCCAGAATACTTTCCCCAAGGGGCCCAATGCCGTCTTTATCGACGAAGCAGAATATAACGAAGAGTCTGATTCCTGGCGTTCCCAGCTCAACATGACCATGAGCGACGAAAACCAGCAGGCGATTGGCGCTGTGACCATTGAGGTCAATTTGAATGAACTCGTGCGGCGCGGCAGTCAGTAGGGAGAAACGCCATGAATTTCTTTAAGGATCTTTCCATCCCCGCCAAACTGACAACCTGTTTTGCGATCATGATTGCCGTGATCCTGATGGTTGCCGCCGCGGGCATGTTTGCGACCATGCAGGTCAAAAACGCCAATGAACAGCGCGATTATCTTTCCACCTTTGAACGTGATTATCGCAACCTTGACCGCGCCTATCTGATGGCCCGCCAGGAACTGATCTATTTCCTGACCACCGGCGACCGCGAAGGGTTGCTCAGCTATCAGAAGTCGCTTGAGGAAATCGACACCCGCACCGACGTGCTTAAGGGTTATAGCTCGATCAATGCCGATATCGCGACCTTGATCGAGGAAATGGATGGCGCAATTGACCGCTGGGAAGAGATTGCCGGCGAACAGGCGAAGCTGATGCGTCACTATCTGACGGTGAACCATGCTCGCGCGATCGAAGCATCGGGTGAACCGCGTGAACTGTCCGATCGCGTCAGCATGATTGCCGGTGATCTGGCCAAGGCGATTGACCAGCTTGTGCTTGATGTCGAAAGCAAGGTCGATCAGGCCATGCAGATTTTCCAGGTTACACTGGGTGTCGGTGTTGTGCTGCTGATTGCGATGGCCGCCTTGTTCGGTGGGACGCTGTCGCGGATGATTGCAACGCCAATCCGCAAAATGACCGAAGCCATGGGCAGTCTTGCATCGGGCAACCTCGATATCGAAACGCTTGATATGAAGCGCAATGACGAGGTCGGTGCAATGGCCAAGTCGCTTGAAGTCTTCAAGGAGAATGCCCGCGAACGTGCCCGCATGGCCGAACAGGAAAAAGTCGAAGCCGAACGCCAGGTCGCCCGCACCAAGAAAATGGGTGTCCTGACCAAAGGATTTGACGAAAAAATTCAGGATGTCCTGAGTTCGGTGAATGCGGCCCTTGATGAAGTCCGTTCTGCATCCGAAATCCTGACGTCACATGCGGTTCGGGCCAATCAGGATGCCCAGAACGTGGCCGAACAGGCCGAAGAATCATCCACCAATATCGAAACGGTGGCATCGGCAACCGCACAGCTTTCGGCGTCGATTTCGGAAATCTCGTCGCAGATTGCCCGGGTTACCGAAATCACCCAGATTGCGGTCGGTGAAACCGAACGGACCAATGAACGGGTGGAAAAACTCAACGAAGCCGCCCAAAGTGTTGGTGAAGTCGTCAATCTGATCAGTGACATCGCCGATCAGACCAACCTTCTGGCCCTGAACGCAACGATTGAATCGGCGCGCGCCGGCGAGGCGGGCAAAGGCTTTGCCGTTGTGGCGGGCGAAGTCAAAAACCTGGCATCCCAGACCGTCAAGGCGACCGAGCAAATCACGGCAAAGATCGTTGAAATGCAAAGTGAATCCGGTGCCGCGGCCGAAGCCGTGCGCGGATTTGCCGACACGATCCAGAAGATCGACGAACTGATGTCGGTTGTCGCCAGTGCCGTCGAAGAGCAGGGGGCCGCGACCGAGGAAATCTCGCGCAGTGTCGAAGGTGCTGCAAACGGCAATATCGCCATTTCCAACGCGGTTAAAAGCGTTGCAGTGGCGACCACGGAAAGCGGTGATTTGTCGAACGGACAGCTCGACAGTGTTGGCAAACTTGCCGCTGCCAACGATGAGTTGCGCACACATGTCAACGGCTTCCTGGACGATGTCCGGACTGTCTAGGCCTGCTTGAAAATGATCATTCAAAAGGCGCAAGGGCAACCTTGCGCCTTTTTCGTTTTGGCGTTTCTGCTCTTGGCGGCATGCTTATGCCCGCGGGGATTGGTCCGCGTGATTTGGGAAGCGTGATTTAATCAGCGCGAATTAGTCGGCGTGAATTAGCCGGCGTCAATTAGTCGGGGGCCTGAACCTTGCGATAGGGGCTATGTTCGGCAAGGATATAGTCCCGGTCCTGCGCGATATGGGTTTGTTCCTGTCTCAGGAACTGCGCGACAGCGCGCCGAAGCCCCGGATCGGCAATCAGATGTGCCGAGTGGGTAATGACCGGCTCATAGCCGCGCTGGATTTTATGTTCACCCTGTGCGCCGGCCTCCACCGTTTTAAGGCCATGGGCAATGGCGATATCGATTGCCTGATAATAGCAGGTCTCGAAATGCAGAAGCGGCGTGCGGTCGATCGTGCCCCAGTTGCGGCCATAAAGCGTATCGTTGCCAATCAGATTAAGTGCACCGGCAACCATTTCATCATCGCGAAAAGCCGCCACCAGAACCGTGCGGTCGCGCAATCTTTCATGCAGAAGATCAAAAAACGTCCGGGTCAGATAGGCCTGTCCCCATTTGCGATCGGATGTATCGCGATAGAAATGGTAAAACCGGTCCCAGTGATGGGGTTTAAGATCATCACCGCGAAGTGATTCAAACCGGTATCCGGCTTCAAGAACCTGCTTGCGTTCCTTGCGCAGGTTCTTGCGTTTGCGCGAATTCAGTGCGGCAAGAAAGTCATCAAAATTCTGATAGTCGCGATTATGCCAGTGATACTGGATGCCGCTGCGTCGCAGGAAACCTGCGTCTTCCATCAGGCGGCTTTCATCATCGTGACAAAACGTCACATGCAGGGTCGCCATGCCAAGCTTTTCGGGCAGCATTGCCAACCCGTCAATCAGGATGCGCCGTACGGAATCCGGATCGGGATGGTCATTGGCTACCAGCAATCTAGGCCCCGGAACCGGGGAAAACGGCACGGCTGATTGCAGTTTGGGATAATATTTCCCGCCCGCCCGTTCATAGGCCTCGGCCCAGCTCCAGTCGAACACATATTCGCCGTAAGAATGGGCTTTGATATAAAGCGGCACAATGCCGATCGCCCGGCCTGCTTCATCATTCAATACCAGATGAAACGGCTGCCAGCCGGTTTGCGCATTTGTTGATGCGCTGTCTTCCATCGCCGACAAAAAGGCAAAGCTGACAAACGGATTGTCCGTACCAGCACATTTATCCCACTGGGCTTGGCCGATGGTGTGGATATCGGTGACGGTTTTGATTTCGGCAGGCAATTCTTTATCCCCTGATCAGGCTGTCATGCGGTTGGTGACCCGTGCGGGTCTTTGTTTTTGTACGCATTAGCCGGTATATGCGTTCAGAAGATAGGGGCAATGCACATTTACGCAAGGGAAAGCCTTTGACGGACGCGCTTCAAGGCCCTATTTCATTGGTCCACGGGCCGTTATGGAACGGCCTGATAAACGGCTCGGGGATTATCCCGTGTCGCCCTCGCGAAGAAAAGGATGGTGCGCCGTGAACAGCAAACTTTCGTTGGAGAAGGACAAGATCAAGATCGTCCTGCTCGAAGGTATCCATGAAAACGCTGTAAAGATGTTCAAAGAGGCCGGCTACTCTAATGTCGACCATTACCCTGCTGCGCTCGACGCAGACGAACTGAAGTCCGTCGTCTCCGATGCGCACTTCCTGGGCATCCGTTCCCGCACCAAACTGACCGAAGAAATCATCGATTCCGCCTCCAAGCTGACCTCGATCGGCTGTTTCTGTATCGGCACCAACCAGGTTGACCTGACTGCTGCTGCGATGCGCGGTATTCCGGTCTTCAATGCGCCGTATTCGAACACCCGTTCGGTGGCAGAACTCGTTCTGGGCCAGATCATCATGCTGCTGCGTGGTATCCCGCAGCGCAACGCGGCGGCTCATAACGGTGGCTGGCTTAAAAACGCCAAGGGATCGTTCGAAGCCCGCGGCAAGACGCTTGGTATTATCGGCTATGGCCATATCGGGTCGCAGCTGTCGGTTCTGGCCGAATCACTTGGCATGAACGTCATTTATTTTGACGTGATCAACAAACTTGCCATGGGCAATGCGACGGCCTGTGCATCGATGGACGAACTGCTGGCGAAATCCGATGTGGTGTCGCTTCATGTTCCGGCAAATGAGCAGACCAAAAACATGATCACGGCGACTGAGATCGCCAAAATGAAAAAGGGCGCGCACCTGATCAACGCGGCACGTGGCAACGTGATCGTGATCGAAGATCTGGCGGCTGCTCTTGAAAGCGGTCATCTGGCGGGTGCGGCACTTGACGTGTTCCCGGTTGAACCGGCTGGCAAGGACGAAGAATTCGAAAGCCCGCTGCGTGGTATGGATAACGTCATCCTGACCCCGCATATCGGTGGCTCCACCCAGGAAGCACAGGAAAATATCGGGATCGAAGTGGCCGACAAGCTGATCACGTATTCCGATAACGGTTCGACCCTTGGCGCGGTCAACTTCCCGGAAGTATCGCTTCCGGTCAAGGATCGTTCCCACACCCGTTTCCTGCATATTCACCGCAACGTTCCGGGCGTGCTGTTGAAAATCAACGATGTCTTTGCATCGCGTGGCATCAATATCAGCGGCCAGTATCTGCGTTCTGAAGGCGGCGTTGGCTATGTCGTCGTCGAAGTTGACGAGGAAATCAAACCGGGTGCCGGCGTGCGCAAGGAACTTGCTGCCATCGACGGTACGCTGCGCGTGCGTTTCCTGTTCTGATCAGGTTCTGATCGGGCATCGATCAGATTTCAAACAAAAGGGGCGGGTGCCATATGGTGCCCGCCCTTTTTCTGTCTTGGGAAAACTCCCGGGGAAATTTCAATCTGAACAGAACCTGCTCTAGAGTTTGCGATACATCACCAATGCATCGGTTTCGCCAAGGGTCGGGTGCATGAAGGCACCGGGCAGACGGCCGACAATTTCAAAGCCGAGTTTCGGCCATAAATGAACAGCCGCCGCGTTGCTGGCGATGACGAAATTGAATTGCATGGCGCGATAGCCAAGCTCCTTGGCGCGGGCAAGCGAATCCTCGCACATGCGGCGCGCGATGCCGCGGCCGCTGGCCTTCGGGGATGTCATATAGCCGCAATTACAGACATGCGATCCGCCGCCGCCCTGATTTTGCCGGATGTAATAGGTGCCAACAACATTGCCGTCTTCTTCGGCGACCAGCGTCACCTTGTCCGGGGCCATCCAGTATTTGATGACGTCATCGTCGCTCAGATCACTGTCGATGGCATAGGTTTCCCCGGACCGTAATGTCGGGGCGACGATATCAAGAATGGCGGGGATGTCTTGCTCGGTTGCGAGGCGGATATTCATCTGATGGCTCGTTCGGTGGCGTGGTGGGCGGGTAAATCCGGAACCGCTGGGTTCTGACCCTAACTATCGCCGCCCGAAAGCGTTTGTTCAAGAAATTCCGGTTCGACCTCGAACGGAAGATTTGCGCGTCCGGCCAATGCCTTGGCCAGTTCATTGCGATATCGTTCGCGCGGGATTTCCAGAACGCCAAACTGTTTGAGATGATCATTCACAAACTGCGTATCCAGAAGGCTGAAGCCCCCCTGGCGCATCAGGGCAACCAGATGAACCAGGGCGACCTTTGATGCATTGGTGGCACGCGAAAACATGCTTTCGCCAAAGAATGCCTTGCCAAGGCTGACGCCATAAAGCCCGCCGACCAGTTCGCCATCTTTCCAGGCCTCGATCGAATGGGCACAGCCCATCTTGTGAAGCGCGCAATAGGCTTCAAGGATATTGTCATTGATCCAGGTATCGTCGCGGGTATCGGTCTGTTCGGCACATGCACGGATAACGTCGGGAAAGGCGCGGTCGACATGGATTTTATAGATGCCTTTGCGCACGGCCTTTTTCAGGCTGCGCGGGACGTGGAAGCCCTCAAGCGGCAATACACCCCGCCATTCCGGGTCGATCCAGTAAAGGGTTGGATCATCATGACTTTCAGCCATGGGAAACAGACCGACGGAATAGGCGCGGATCAACAGATCAGGGGTCAGCTGGTTCGACATGATCGCAGTGATAATTGTTTTTGTCCTGTCTATCTGACGTCAAAATACATATGAGAACGCCGTCATTTCAGACAAGGTGTCATATCAAACATGACGGGATCCATGGTCAAGTTTATCGGCGCAAGATTAATTATTTAATGCCGGGTGATCTGAAATCGCGCCATAAAAAAACGGGAACCCGAAGGTTCCCGTTTGATGCTTGTATCCGGATCGATCACAGAGTTTTCTTCATGCCCATGAACTTTTCCAGCCAGTGGATGTCATAATCCCCTTTCTGGATGTCCGGGTTCGCCAGAAGCGTCTGGTGCAGCGGAATGGTGGTTTTGATACCGCCAATCGCATATTCGGCCAGTGCACGGCGCAGGCGCATCATGCATTCTTCACGATCACGGCCATGTACGATCAGCTTGGCAATCATGCTGTCGTAATAGGGCGGGATCGAATAGCCGGTATAGATACCGCTATCGACGCGCACGCCAAGGCCGCCCGGTGCGTGATATTCCTTGATCTTGCCCGGCGACGGGACAAAGGTCTTGGGATCTTCTGCGTTGATACGGCATTCAATGGCATGACCATGAATTTCAAGGTCTTCCTGCTTGAATGACAGTTCAAGACCTGCTGCAACGCGGATCTGTTCACGCACAAGGTCAACACCGGAAATCATTTCCGTCACCGGGTGTTCCACCTGAAGACGGGTGTTCATTTCGATGAAATAGAACTCGCCATTTTCATACAGGAACTCGATCGTGCCGGCATTGCGATAGCCCATGCCGATCATGGCATTGGCAACGGTCGAACCGATGCGTTCACGTTCTTCCGGTGTCAGGGTCGGAGACGGTGCTTCTTCAAGAACCTTCTGGTGACGACGCTGCAAGGAGCAATCACGTTCAAACAGGTGAACGGCGTTACCGTGGCTGTCGCCGATGACCTGCAATTCGATGTGGCGCGGCTTGCCCAGATATTTTTCCATATAAACTGCAGCATTGCCGAAGTTCTGCAATGCTTCCTTACGGGTCATGGAAAATGCTTCGGCAAGGTCTTCTTCGCGTTCAACGACTTTCATGCCGCGACCGCCGCCGCCACCCGATGCCTTGATCAGGACCGGATAACCGATTTCCTTGGCGCATTTGCGGGCTTCGTCAACGGTGGCAATTTCGCCATCGGAACCCGGAACGCACGGAATGCCAAGTTTTTCGGCCGTCTGCTTTGCGGTGATCTTATCGCCCATCATGCGGATATGTTCCGCGGTCGGGCCGATAAAGACAAAGCCGTGTTCTTCGACCATAGCTGCGAAATCGGCATTTTCCGACAGGAAGCCATACCCCGGATGGATGGCTTCGGCGCCGGTGATTTCAGCTGCCGACAGGATGGCCGGAATATTCAGATAGCTGTCTTTGGATGCTGCCGGGCCGATGCAGACCGATTCGTCGGCCAGACGCACATGCATGGCGTCCGCATCGGCGGTGGAATGCACCGCGACAGTTTTGATGCCCATTTCACGGCAGGCGCGCTGAATACGAAGCGCGATTTCGCCGCGGTTGGCAATCAGGATTTTGTCGAACATGCGGTTCTTACCCCGGCTTATTCAATAATGATCAGCGGTTCGTCATATTCGACCGGATGGCCGTCGGTCGCAAGAATCTGGGTCACTTTGCCCGATTTCGGCGCACGGATCGGGTTGAAGGTCTTCATTGCTTCGATCAGCATCAGGGTCTGACCTTCGGCAACGGTCGACCCGACCGAGATGAACGGAGCCGCACCCGGTTCCGGTGCAAAGTAAACAACACCGACCATCGGTGATTTCACTGCGCCCGGATGGGATGCCGCATCAGACGGCGCCGCAGCAGCGGCAGCAACCGGTGCCGGAGCCGCCGCAACCGGTGCAGCAGGGGCTGCTGCAACCATGGTGCCCTGGCGGGCAACACGAATGCGGTTGTCACCAGCGGCAACTTCAATTTCGGTCAGATTGGTGTCGTCCAGCAGCTCTGCGAGCTGGCGAATGGCGTCATTGTCGATGTTGAACTTGCTCATTTCGATATCTTTTATGATGGTGTGTGGATCAATCCGCGCATGGCATCCAGGGCGTGGTTATAACTCTGGTCGCCAAAGCCATAGATCATACCGTTTGCAGCGTTTGAGACGTTTGACAAAAGTCTTATGGCGTCCCGCTTTTGAATATTGGACAGATGGACCTCGATCATCGGCAAATCTGATGCCCCAATCGCATCGAGGATCGCAACCGATGTGTGCGTATATGCCCCAGCATCGCAAAGAATGCCAGAATCTTCTTGTCGGGTTTCCTGAAACCAGTCAACCAGTTCACCTTTGTTGTTGTCTTCATGGCAGATGGCCCGAAGGCAAACAGCCGTGTCATTGACTTCACATCGATCCTTGATCACGTGCAATGTCATCTTACCCCAGACATCCATTCAGGCGTTTCAAGGGCCGTTTTCCGACCATACGCCCAACTTTTGGTGCTGCGTTTATAACACGACCAAAGTCTGACGCAACGTTGCAATAAGCATCGGCAATGCAGCATTGCATCGCTGCTTTGTCATTATCGAACGCTGTTGCGATGACTTCCGGGGCTTCGGATGTCTGCATGGACAAAGCCGGGCTTTGTCCATAACTGGTCATAACCGGCTCTGCTCATCACAAGACAGCTTGCCTCGGGCAGGGCAGCTGCGCATACTGCGCGGCAATCATGAAGATTTTGATACCACAGGGATTGAACGAAAAAGATGCTTCTGACGATCAACGGTGAAGACCGGACTATCGAGAATGCCGCAAATGTAGAAGAACTGCTGGGCCAGTTGGGCATTGCCGCAACCAAGGTCGCGGTTGAGCGAAATCTCGAAATCGTGCCCAAGACAGCCTATGGGCAAACGGCACTTGCCGATGGTGACAAGCTTGAGATCGTCCATTTCATCGGTGGCGGTTCGGGCGAAGCTGATCTGGCGGCCGCTGATGATGACGGTTTTGTCGTTGCCGGTAAAAAATTCTCGTCGCGTTTGCTGGTCGGAACCGGCAAATACAAGGATTTCGAGGAAACCAAAATCGCGATCGAGGCATCCGGGGCAGAAATCGTCACTGTTGCTGTGCGTCGCGTCAATCTGACCGATCCCAACCAGCCGATGCTGGTCGATTATGTCGATCCGAAAAAATATACCTATCTGCCAAACACCGCGGGGTGCTTTACCGCCGATGATGCGGTGCGGACCCTGCGCCTTGCCCGCGAAGCCGGGGGCTGGAACCTGGTGAAACTTGAAGTATTGGGGGATCAGGCGACGCTTTATCCCAATATGCCCGAAACGCTCAAGGCGGCCGAAGCCCTGATCAAGGACGGCTTTGACGTCATGGTCTATTGCAGCGACGATCCCATTCAGGCCAAGATGCTCGAAGATATGGGATGCTGTGCCATCATGCCGCTGGGATCGTTGATCGGGTCGGGCATGGGGATCCTTAACCCCGTCAATATTGCCCTGATCAAGGAAAATGCCAATGTGCCGGTCCTGGTTGATGCCGGCGTCGGGACGGCATCCGATGCGGCCGTTGCCATGGAGCTTGGCTGTGACGGGGTTTTGATGAATACCGCGATTGCCGGGGCAAAGGACCCGATCCGCATGGCGCGCGCGATGAAGCATGCCATCATTGCCGGACGCGAATCCTTCCTGGCCGGTCGCATGCCCAAAAAGAAATATGCCGATCCGTCATCCCCGCTGGCCGGGATCATCTGATCTGCATGCCATTTGCGTAAAATAAAGGCCCGTTTCGATTTCGAAACGGGCCTTTGTCGTTTTGTTCGGACTGCGCAACGGTGTGACTGCAAATGTTGTCACAATGGCGCAGGGGCCAAAAATCAGGATGCTTCTTCAAGCCCGGTTTTCACCAGCGCATTGACGCGGTCCATATCCGCGCCCGATACCATGGTGCCATTGATGATAAAGGCAGGCGTTCCGCTGATGCCGACGGTGCGGGCCATTGCCGCATATTGGGCGATCATGCCGCCGATTTCGGGCGACTGCATATCTTCGCGCATTTTGGCAACATCGACACCGGCAGACGCGGCAAGCTCGTCAATGCGGGTGTCATCAAGAAGGCCACGGTTGGCCATGAAGGCTTCGTGGATTTCCATATATTTGCCCTGCTTGTCGGCGGCCAGTGCGGCGCGTGCGGCCGTGGCACTTTCTTCACGCAGGATCGGGAATTCAACAAAGATGGTCCTGACTTTGCCGTCATGTTCCTTGGCGATATCCATCACGCCATCAAAGGCACGCTTGCAGTAGCCGCAATGATAGTCAAAAAACTCGATCACAGTGACCGGGGCATCAACCGGACCCAAAGATGGAACCGAGCTGTCAGCCACCAGGGCATCCCAGACCGGGGTGATGGCTTCTGCCTGCTGACGGGCCTTTTCGGTGGCCTGCCAGACCTGAACATTCTGGATGGCGCGCAACAGCACATCCGGGTTTTTCAACAGATAGTCTTCAATCAGGCTTTCGACGGCGGCTTTTTGTCCATCGCTCAGCGTTTCATCGGCCTGCGCAAGCGAAGCACCAAACAGCATGGTCGTGGCAATCGCGCTGCAGCCAAGGAAGCGTTTTACAATCTTGGAATTCATCGGGTGTCCTTCTGTGACTGTGGCCGCTTATGGCCTGACGGTTAAGAGTTGGTTCTGTGATACGGGATCAGGCCGCTAACGGGAAAGTAAAATATGCGTTAGATAGGTGATCCCACTCACAGAAGGTTTATGGTCGCGACCCGGAACAATCCCGATCCAGACAAGGCGAACCTCGTCGCTTCTGGCTTCTGGCCAGTACCGGCGATAAAGGGTCGAAAGATCAAAATATTCGCGCTGCCATTCACCATATTGAACTGATGGCTGTCCAACGGGAATGCGGACAAGCTGGTCAATTGCCGGTTTGCCCGATCCAAGATCATTTTCCCGCCAGCTTCCCTGGCTTTGTCGGCGAAATCCGAGTTCCAGTTCCACATCGCCAATCTGGGCCGTGCTGTTGAATTGCCAGTCAAATGACAGATATGGCGAGGCCAGAACGATAACATTGGTCCGACGCCCGAATTCAAACGATCCAAGCCCCGGACGGGCAGCCAGCGCGATCTGGCCATCCTTGTCAGTCCATTGCAATGGTAGATCTGACGCTGACGTCGATGGCCGGCTCAAATCCTGGCTTGCGTAGGGTTTCTGATCAACGGTCCAGTAGCGCGGCGGATGATCAAGCGAAAAGGGCGCGTATAGAAGTTTCAGATCACCACCAACATCAACCCCGGCCCCCGGAAGGGCACAGGCCGTGATCTGGCTTGTTGCCATCACCAGTACCCAAACGCCCAAAAAGCGTTTGAGAACCGGAAATGTTTTGAAGATTGCGGACATTGGCGCGAAATGCGGCCAAGGCCCGATCACTTCGGTGCGTCCTTGCCGGGTTTTCCGTCCGGATTGGTAGCCTGCAAGATATCCTGTGCACGCAACCAGGCGGCCGACCCCTTGTCGAGTTTACGGTCGGCCTGAACGGCGTGATAGCTTGCCGCCTGGCGATCGCCGGTCAGAAGGCTGTATTCGGCCTGCGACAGCGATGCTTCACCTTCATTGCCAAGACGGTTTTCGACAATGGCGCGGAAACGCCATGCCGATGCATTGCCGCGTTCACGTGACAACACGCCCATCAGGTTGGTTTTGGCAGCTTCGAGATAGCTGTTATCGCCGGTTTCAATCATCGCATGCGCCAGCAACAGACGGATCAAAGGCGCACCGTTTGACAGTTCTGTTGATTTTTCAAGCGGGGCAATGGCTTCCTGCGCCTTGCCAAATTCCAGCAGAACCTGACCTTTAAGTTCTTCGAAATACGGGTTGTTCGGTTCAACCGCGATCAGGTTTTCGATGATCTCAAGGGCAGGGGCCAGTTCGGAATTCTGGTAATAGGCAATGGCACGTGCATATTGCCCGGCGACGCTGGTGTCGCTTTCGGGATAGGTGCGCAACGTATTTTGCTTTTGATTGGTAAAGGCATAAAGCTTGGCGCGCATCCGTGCATGACGTTCATACAGATCGTCACTGACCTTGGCGTCTTTCAGCGTTGAATTCGCAACATAGTTTTCGAGAAACTCGACACGTTCCGTGGTCAGCGGGTGGCTTCGCATATAGGGGTCCTGGCTTGCCGTACTCAGCAATTCCTGACCTTCAAGCGTTTCCATGAATTCCATCATGCCGCGCGCGGAAATACCCGCCGCCGTCAGATATTTGACACCGGCCTGATCAGCACTGCTTTCCTGGGTTCGCGAATATGCCAAAAAGTTTCGGGTGGCGATATTCTGTCCACCCAGAATCGCTGCGGTACCGACATCAGACCGGCCTGCGGCCACACCGGCAGCAACGCCCGCAATGGTCGAAAGGATTGAAATTGCCGATGCGTTGCGCAACTGATCATGTACCCGCGAAAGGTGCCCGCCGGTAATGTGACCGGTTTCGTGGGCCATCACCCCGATAACCTGTTCGGGAGTCTCTGCTTTTAACAACAGCCCAGTATTGATAAAAAGCTTTTGGCCACCGGCAACAAATGCGTTCAAGCTGTTGTCAGAAACGATATAAATGGACACACCATTCGGATCGAGCCCCGCCGCTTTGAAGATTGGCGTAGCATAGAGACGAAGGGTTTCCTCGATCTCGGTATCGCGGATAAAAGAACGACCCTGCGCCAAAACCGTGCTAGGCAGGGCAACAAGGAAAATGGCAGTGAGAGTAATAATGCGTCTGAGCAAAATGTGCGTTCCATGTTTTCGTTCGACTGATGTCGGTTCAATGCCGACGCGCAAGCCATCATGGCGGATCGCGTTCGCAATCGCAATGACTGCCGGTCTTGCTGCCTGCAGTAGTACTAATACAGAAAATCTTGGTCAAATAGGGGCAGTGACCGGATATTTCGGTGGTGTGGTCGCAGATGAGCCACGCGCCGTCCGGGTTGCACGGGATGTTCTGTCGGCTGGCGGGACGGCGGCGGATGCCTCTGTTGCGCTTTACGCAACCATGACCGTGACCAAACCGTCGGTCGCCGGGATCGGCGGTGGCGGGGTATGTGTCGTGCATGAACGCGAAGCCAAAAAAGTCGAAGTTCTTGATTTCTGGCCCCGTCCGGGCACGCGCACCAGTGCAGGCCAGACCGCAACGACGATCCCGGCCGTGCCGCGCGGTCTTTATGCGCTTAGTGCGCGTTTCGGGCGTTTGCAATGGGCGTCGCTTTTGAGTGCGGCGGAACAATATGCCCGCCTTGGCGTGCCGGTTTCACGGTCGCTGGTCAATGACATCGAAGCCAATCGCGACCGCATCGAAGCAAGCCCGGCCTTGCGCGAAACCTTTATGCCGAATGGTAAATTGCTCGAAGTTGGTGATCGCATCCGGTCTGTGAACCTTGCGGCCCTGCTGACGTCGCTTCGGGTCAAGGGGCCGGGGGATTTCTATAACGGGGCGCTTGGTGCCGATATTGCCGCGGCGGTCCAGAATGCCGGTGGTACGCTGACGGCTGATGATTTGCGTAACTATCGCCCGGAATGGAAATCGGCGACCGAGGTCAAACACGGTAACGAAATCCTGTATCTGGCCTATCCGCCACGTGCGGCGACGGCACCGGCGGTGATTTCAGGTGGCAGTGATGTGGCCGATATCCTTAATCGTTATCTTGCCGATATTGATGCCGGAAACATGGCCGGACAGCCGATGTCGGGTCGCAGCGGCTTTGTCGTTGTTGACCGCGCGGCCAATGCCGTGGCCTGCATGACCACCATGAACACGCCGTTTGGTGCCGGACTTGGTGCCGATGCCTTTGGCTTGAACCTTGCTGCCGGTGATGCGGCACAGGCGGCAACGCCGCTGATGGGGCCGGCTTTGATGGTGAACCCCTTTGTCTGGGAATATTATTACGGCATTGCCGGAACCGGGACGCCTGCCGGTGCAACCAAACAGATTGCCACCATGGCAGAAGACCTGATCGGTGCCGGTGCTGCATCGGGTGTTGCGCTGAATTCCAGTGGCACATCGTCGGTCAATGTCATTCGTTGTCTTGAAGGGGTGCCACCCCATCCCGAAAGCTGCCAGTTTGTTGCCGATCCCGCCGGCGGCGGTATGGCGGGCGTGCGCTAACCACACCATTTCCACAGGGCAGGGTCATCCTGCCCTGTGGCTTTTGATCAATATCCAGGACCCCACATAATGGCTTTGAAACAATCACAGCGCGGGGCAATTTCGCCCTTTATTGTTATGGATGTGATGCGTGCCGCCAATGCGCGCGAAACCGAAGGAAAAGCTGTTTACCATCTTGAAGTCGGCCAGCCCGGGACACCCGCACCACGCAAGGTACGCGAAGCAGCCGCCAGGGCACTTGATGCCGATCTGATCGGTTATACCAATGCGATGGGCATTGATCCCCTGCGCGAAGCCATCGCCGGGCATTACAAAACCAAATTCGGCGTGTCGGTTGATCCATCGCGTGTATGCGTTGCCAGCGGATCGTCATCAATCTTTGTTCTAGCCTTCCTTGCGGCGTTTGATGCCGGGGATCGGGTGGCGATGGCCGCGCCGGGCTATCCGGCCTATCACAACATCCTAAGCGCGCTTGGCATTGAAACAGTCAATCTGCCCGCAGGACCGGAAACCCATTATCAGCCGACCGTGCAGATGCTGCGTGATCTCGACGAGCCGATTGATGGTCTGATCGTTGCCAGCCCGTCCAATCCGGCTGGCAGCATGATTGATGTTGAAACCTATCGCGAACTGGCGGCCTATTGCCGCGAAAACGGCATTCGCCTGATCAGTGACGAGATCTATCAGGGCATTTCATTTGGCGATGTTGCCGAATGTACCGCCCTTGAATTCGGGGATGAGGCGATCATCATCAACAGCTTCTCGAAATACTTTTCCATGACCGGCTGGCGTCTGGGCTGGGCGATTGTGCCGCCGGACCTGATGCGGGCAGTCGAATGCTTGCAGCAGAACCTGTTTATTTCAGCCCCTGCATTGTCTCAGATCGCGGCTGTCGCGGCCTTTGATTGCGAAGACGAACTTCAGGCCAATATCGCGGCCTATGCGCGCAACCGTGAAATCCTGCTTGATGGTCTGCCCAAGGCCGGTTTCACCAAATTCGCCCCGGCGGATGGTGCGTTCTATCTTTATGCCGATGTGCGCGAACTGACCAAAGACAGCGAAGTATTCTGTCGCCAGATGCTCGAAGAAACCGGCGTCGCCACCACACCGGGCACCGATTTCGACCGGATGCGCGGCAAGGGCTATGTGCGCTTCTCGTTTGCGCACAGCGAAGTAACCATGATTGGTGCGGTCAAGGCGTTGCAGAACTGGAAACGTTAACCGCATAACGCCTGTAACGAAAAAGGGCTGCCTGATGGGCAGCCCTTTTTATTTGTCTGTAGCTAAGGTCTTAGCGACCAAGGCTCCACCAGCCGCGTTTTTTCGGCTTCGGCTTTTCGTCCTTGGCCGGTTCAGCCGCCGGGGCAGCTTCCGGGGCCGGGGCGGGCGCAGGAGCCGGTGCCTCGGTTTTGGCCGGTTCGACCGGTTTCGGTGCTGCCGGCTTTTCAGCCGGGGCTTCAACCTTTGGTGCCTCGGTTTTCGGGGCCGGTGCGGTTACTTCTGCCGGTGCGCTGGCCGTGGCCGCTGCGACGTCCGGTTTGCTTTCAGCAACCGCTTCGGGTGCCGGGCCGGTCTGGATCGGGATGTTTTTGACATCGCCGCGCTCGTTGCTACCTTCGCCACGTTCCGGACGGCTGTTGCGGTCACGACGGTTACGACGGTTGTCGTTACGATCGCGGCGCGGACGGGCCGGGGCCGGGGCGGTGGTGCTGCGGGTACGACCGGCGCGGACACCTTCCTGATCAAAGCTGTCAGCATCCTGACCTTCGCTTTCGGCGTCGATCACGGTGTTTTCTTCGGAACCGTCCGGTGCTTCGTGATCACGGTTGCGGCGTGCTGCCGTCAGGGCCGGATCATCATTGGGCGACCGGGTACGGTTACCGTCAAAGTCCTGACGACGCGACCGGCGACGACCCCCACGCTTGCCGCGACGGCGGCGTTTGCGGTTGCTGTCTTCGTCATCATCATCAGATCCGTTGCGATCCGAACCATCAGCATCTTCGGCCTCGCTATCTGCGGCGTCCTGCTGGTTTTCGGTGCGATCATCACGATCATCGTTACGACCACGACGGCGGCGACGGCGGCGGCGGCGTTTGCCACCCTGATCGTCATCGTCACCGCGGACGGTTTCTTCTTCTTCGTCGTCGGCTTCAACCGGGCTTTCAATCGCCGTCAGGGAAACACTGTCGGTATTGAGAACCGGTGCAGCTTCTTCCTGTTCGTCACCTTTTTTCGCACGGGTGCGTTCAATGCGGTGATCTGGCGAAATCAGGCTGTCATCGCCAAAGATCATGACGGTAAAGCCGTAACGCTGTTCGATTTCGGCCAGCGAATCACGTTTGCGGTTCAGGATATAAAGCGCAACTTCGCTTGCGACATGAACGGTAAGCGCACCGGACCGGCGACGCATGCCTTCTTCCTCGATCACGCGCAGCAGATGCAGAGCTGCACTTTCGATCGAACGGACAAGGCCGACACCACGACAATGCGAGCAAACCTCGAACGCGCTTTCAACAAGCGACGGACGCAGGCGCTGACGCGACATTTCAAGCAGACCAAACGGGCTGATACGGCCGATCTGAAGACGCGCACGGTCATTGCGCATGGCTTCTTTCAGCTTGCGCTCGACCGATGCCTGGTTGCGGTGGTCTTCCATGTCGATAAAGTCGACAACAATCAGACCGGCAAGGTCACGCAGGCGCAACTGGCGCGCCAGTTCTTCGGCTGCTTCAAGGTTGGTCTTGTAAGCGGTTTCTTCGATATTGCGTTCGCGGGTCGAACGGCCGGAGTTCACGTCAATCGCGACCAGTGCTTCGGTCGGGTTGATGACGATATAGCCACCGGATTTAAGCTGTACGACCGGATTGAGCATCGCATCAAGCTGGCTTTCCACCTGGAAACGGTGGAACAGCGGCACGCCCTGATCCTTATAGGGCTGCACACGCTTGGCATGCGACGGCATCAGCATTTTCATGAAGTCTTTGGCGACCCGGTAACCGTCGTCGCCTTCGACCAGAACTTCATCCACATCACGCGCATAAAGGTCGCGGATCGAACGTTTGATCAGATCGGCTTCTTCGTAGATCAGGCAAGGTGCCTGGCTCTGAAGGGTGGTTTCGCGAATACGATCCCACAGGCGCATCAGATAATCGAAGTCGCGCTTGATCTCGGCCTTGGTCCGTTCGGCACCGGCGGTACGAACGATCACGGCCATGCCGTCCGGAATCTCCAGCTCGGCCAGAATCGATTTCAGACGTTTGCGGTCCTTGGCGTTGGTGATCTTGCGCGAGATGCCGCCACCACGCGGGGTGTTGGGCATCAGAACGCAATAACGGCCAGCCAGCGACAGGAAGGTCGACAGGGCAGCACCCTTGTTGCCGCGCTCTTCCTTGACGACCTGAACCAGAATGATCTGGCGGCGTTTGATGACTTCCTGAATTTTGTAGCGTTTCTGAAGCTGACGGCTGTGCGACTCAACGAATTCGTCGGTGTCGTCACCGCCAAGATCTTCGATCTCTTCTTCTTCGGTGCCGGCATCAGCAGACGGTGCGTCTTCTTCGTTGTCGTCACCGTCGGCGTCGACATCAACGCTCAGTTCTGCGACGTCCGCCGACATGGCAGCATTGCCACCCGACGGGGAATTGTCGTCATCAGAACCGCCATCGGCGTCTGCATTGGCATCACCCGATGCTGCTTCGTCAGAAGACGCATCGCTTGCCTGTGCGTCGGCATCGTCGGATTTTTTGCGACGGTTGCGCGTGCGACGGCGGCGCGGCTTGGTTTCTTCTTCATCAGAAGAAACCAAGCCCTCAGATGCGCCATCCGTCGGATTGGCTGCATCGGCATCAACCACGGTTTCCCCATCAGTCGCATCTGATTCTGATGCGTCCTGGGTTTCGTCCTTGTCCTTTGCGCGCGGTTTGCGGCGCGAACGCGAACGGGTCGATTTCTTTTCTTTTTTCGGGCTGTCGTCGGTTTCGCCAATATTGTCTTCGACAATTTCGGCGTCCTTGACCTGTGCGCCACCCTGGCTCAGGGCTTCGCGGTCGGCAACCGGGATCTGGTAATAGTCGGAATGGATTTCACTGAAGGCAAGAAAACCGTGGCGGTTTCCGCCATAGTCAACAAAGGCCGCCTGCAACGACGGTTCTACTCGCGTCACTTTGGCGAGATAGATGTTACCCTTGATCTGTTTTTTGGTCGATGTCTCGACGTCGTATTCTTCTAGGCGATTTCCATTAATAACAACGACGCGGCTTTCTTCCGCGTGCGTTGCATCGATAAGCATGCGTTTAACCATTCGGAACCTGTTCCTGGAGGCCCCGCCAGTTCAATGCTACGCGCATTGCTGCGCTGATATGCAAACAAACCGGCGTGACCGGAGGCGCCGTCCAATAGGGTCGCGATATGTCCTGTATGTCTCTGGTTCATCGCGTGTCGGCTGCTCTTCCGGTTCGGACCTGGTTTTGATGTTGAAACAAAAATAGGTTGCGTATTTTCGAGCGCGCCAAGGCAGCCTTTTTCAGGAGGGCTCTATCGGGAGCGGGAATTGCCGCGTCACCGAGACACCGACCGTAAGAACTGGTCTAGTCGCGTCCTCAGCCTGGTGGCGTTTAAGTTTCATACCACAAAGCATAGGAATCTCGGGTGCAACATATCCGGTTTATTCGCCTGCGACAAACAGTTTTGTTGCATCATATGACGACTTTCTGACAGTGATCCGTCAAAAGGCGAAGAATTCCGCGCAGTTTCGCCTTTGGCGATTAAATGCGGGCAAATCCATGAAAACGCGATGTTTTTGCCCGGTTGGCGATTTAACGGGATGGGACAAAGGCGGCAAAACGCGTCTTTGGAACTTCTTGCTTTGGTCAATTGCCCGTTAACCAACGCATTGCTATAAGCGACTATCTCACCTTTGGCAGGGTAACCAGGCACAAGCACGACAGATGAATTCACCGCATGCAAACACATATTCCCATGTGCGATCTGCTTCGTTGTCTTCGGGTTTTCAAAAACTCGCAAGACTTGCGATCGCATTGTTTTTGCTGCTGTTTTCAGTCCAGCTTGTAACATCGACTGCCAATGCACAGGCGGCAAAGGTTCTGGGGGCGCGTCTGGGCGTTTATCCGGATTATACCCGCTTTGTCATCGATCTTGATCGCGATGTCGAATTTACCTATTTCCTGCTGCCCGATCCCTATCGCATCATCATTGACATGCCCGAAATCGATTGGAGCGCCCCGCCCGGCAAGGTGACATCGGGGGGCGGGCTTATTTCGGGATTGCGCTATGGCCTGTTCAAACCCGGTACGTTCCGTGTCGTTCTTGATGTTGCCGAACCGTCACTGGTGTCCAAAATTTTCGCATTGCCGTCATCAGGCGGCAAACCCAACCGTTTGGTTGTCGATCTGAAACCGGCAAAACGCGACGCCTTCCTGACCGCGTCACGCGAAAGCATGGAAGCCTATTCCGCACGCAGCCGCAATGATACCAGCGCTACAGAACAAAGTGTGGATGTGGCGGTCAAATCCGGTCGTGGTGGCGATGAAAAGCCGCTTATTGCGATTGATGCCGGTCATGGCGGTGTTGATCCGGGCGCAATCGGGGTTGGCAATGTCTATGAAAAGGACCTGACAGTGGCCGCGGCCCGGCAGCTTGCCGATACCCTGACGGCATCGGGGCGCTATCGCGTGCTGTTGACACGTGACAAGGATGTCTTCCTGAAACTGCGCCAGCGCGTTGAAATCGCCCGCAAAAACGGTGCCGATCTGTTCATATCACTGCATGCGGATTCAATTGCCAATCCCAAACATCGCGGTGGCTCGGTTTATACTCTGTCTGAAAACGCATCGGACAAAGAAGCCGCCGCCCTGGCGTCAAAGGAAAACAAGGCCGACGTGATTGCCGGTATTGATCTTTCCGATGAAAATTCGCTGGTGCAAAGCATCCTGATCGATCTGGCCCAGCGCGAAACCATGAACCTGTCGGCAACGCTTGCCGCCAACATGGTCAGCCAGCTGTCCAAAAGCATCGAACTGCAACGCAGAACACACCGCTTTGCCGGATTTGCCGTTCTGAAGGCGCCTGACATCCCGTCGGCCCTATTTGAAATGGGTTATCTGTCCAATGCGACCGATGCCAAGCTGCTGCAAAGCCCGGCCCATCGCAAAAAGATTGCCGAGGCCGTCTTGCGGGCAATTGATATCTATTTCGAAAAGCACAAATTCTAGCAGCGATGTTCACGGGAACTGCATTCCCTGAACGCTTCCGGTCTGCTCCGTTTGCCGGCATCGACATTTTTTAAGCGGGCAGATGGTCAGTCATATGCAGGTTTTGCTAAACTAAAAGTTCCCTTAAGTGAGAGCTGTCACAACCTCGTCACTTTTTTGCCGCTATAATAGTGGTTAGTGCGGGGATCGCCCTGCGGGAAACGGTTATCCGTTGGGACATTGCATTTCTGATGATTGTGCATGAATATGCGCAACCTCAGGCCAACAAAACGAAAAAAGACCTGCTTATATGCGCATTTTACTTAGTATTTTCGGCTTTCTGTTTCTGATGGGGATCGCAGGCGGCGCCGGCGTTCTGGCGATTTTCTGGCATTTTGGTCAGGACCTGCCCGATTACACCCAGCTTGAAGATTACGAGCCGGAGGTCATGACACGTGTTCATGCATCTGACGGTGCGCTGATTGCAGAATATGCACGCGAAAAACGTGTCTTTGTGCCGATCACCGCCATCCCGCACAAGGTGATTGATGCCTTTGTCGCGGCCGAGGACAAGAACTTCTTCTCCCATCCCGGGATTGATTTCGCGTCTGTTTTGCGTGCCGCGGTTACCAACGTTGTCAATATCGGCACCGGTCGTCGCCCGGTTGGCGCATCGACCATCACCCAGCAGGTCGCCAAGAACTTTCTTCTGACCAACGAAGTGTCCTATGAACGCAAGATCAAGGAAGCGATCCTGTCTTTCCGTATCGAACGGGCATTTTCCAAGGAACATATCCTTGAGCTGTATCTGAACGAGATTTATCTGGGCAGCGGGGCGTATGGTGTTGCGGCGGCGTCGCTGCGCTATTTCGACAAGTCGCTTGATGAGCTTAATATCGAAGAAGCAGCCTATCTTGCTGCCTTGCCAAAGGCGCCTTCGAATTACCATCCGGTCCGCAACCATGACGAGGCAAAGGCACGTCGTAACTGGGTCATCGGCCGGATGCTTGAAGAAAAATACATCACAGAGGCCGAAGCACAGGCCGCATGGTCTGCGCCGCTTGAAGGAAAATCCCGTGAATCGGTGGATACCTATCAGGCTGATTTCTTTGCCGAGGAAGTCCGTCGCCAGCTTGTTGATCGTTACGGCGAAGGCATGCTCTATGACGGTGGTCTTTCGGTGCGATCGACCGTTGATCCGCGCTTGCAAAGTGTTGCCGACAAGGCCCTGTTTGACGGGCTCGTTGCCTATGACCGTCGTCATGGCTGGCGCGGGCCGATCACCCAGATCGATCTGAATGACAATTGGCAGCAGAAATTGCGCGAAGTCGAAACCCCGGGCGATATTCCCTGGGATGTCGCGGTTGTGCTTGGCACCGATGCCAATGAGGCGACCCTTGGCCTTAAATCGGGCGAGCAGGGCCGCATTCCGTTGCGCTTCCTGACATGGGCACGGCCCTGGCAAAAAGGTCAGACTTTGGGCCCGGTGGTCAATCGTCCGTCTGATGTTCTCAAGCCCGGTGATGTTGTTTACGTCAAACATTTCGCTGAACTTGATGGCGAAAAACTGCCGCCAAACACCTATGGCCTGCGCCAGATCCCCAATGCCAACGGGGGCCTGGTGGCGATGGACCCGCATACCGGTCGCGTTCTTGCAATGTCGGGCGGCTTTTCGCACGATCTGTCGAAATTCAACCGCGCAACCCAGGCCCGTCGTCAGCCGGGCTCGGCCTTCAAGCCGTTTGTCTATCTTGCCGCCCTTGATCAGGGCTTTACCCCTTCGACCCTGGTGCTTGATGCGCCTTTCGTGATCGATCAGGGGCCGGGACTTGGCAAGTGGAAACCGGGTAACTATAGCGGCAATTTCTATGGTCCTTCGACCATGCGTCTGGGGATTGAAAAGTCGCGTAACCTGATGACCGTGCGTCTTGCCCAGACCATCGGGATGCCGATTGTTGCCGATTATGCCGAACGGTTCGGTATTGTCGATGATCTGCCCGAAGTTCTGTCCATGTCGCTTGGTGCGGCGGAAACGACTGTGATGCGCCTGACCGCGGCCTATGCCGAACTGGTCAATGGTGGCAAGAAAATTACACCGACCCTGATTGACCGTATTCAGGACCGTCGGGGCAATGTGATCTATCGCCGGGACGAACGCGATTGCGCCCAGTGCCAGGACGTTGCCTTCCGCAATCAGATGCCGCCTGATCTTCCCGATACCCGTGAACAGCTGACCGACCCGGCAAGCGCGTTCCAGATGGTCCATATCATGGAAGGCGTGGTGTCGCGTGGCACGGGCCGCACGATTGCCGAACTTGGTTATCCGCTGGCTGGTAAAACCGGCACGACCAACGATTCACGCGATGCGTGGTTTGTCGGGTTCTCGCCTGACCTTGCGGTCGGTGTTTATGTCGGCTTTGATGACAACCGTTCCCTTGGTGACAAGGAACAGGGTGCCAGTGCCGCAGCCCCGATCTGGAAGGAATTCATGCGCGGTGCCCTCGAAGGCACCAAAGCCATTCCGTTCCGTACCCCGCCGGGCATTCGCATGGTCCGCGTCGAAGCCCGTACCGGCATTCCGGCCCGTCCGGGTGATCAGGACGTGATCTGGGAAGCTTTCAAACCCGGGACCATTCCGGCATCGAATGACAATGTCATTGATGGCGGCTACAGCGGTGTTGGCGGTTCTGACAGTGGCAATGGCGCGGTTTCAGGACCGGGCGGCATTTACTGACGGATTTGCTGACCGGTCGATCTGGCCTGAATGAAGACATCTAAAATCCGGCAGGGAAATCTTGCCGGGTTTTTGCATGGTTGCAGGGGTTTCAACCGCGGCAAAAACTGCTATAAGCTGCGCCGAGTTTGCCGCAGCCGGTTTGTCCAAACCGGTCTGGGGCCCAACAAATTTCTGATGAATAACGGAGACATCAATGCGCGCCGAAGCACAGGCATTGGTCGATGAAATCAAGCAGTCGATGGCACTGCTGAGGAGGCATCTTTGACTGGGATAACGCTCTTAGACGCCTCGACGAACTGAACGCACTGGCCGAAGACCCGACCCTTTGGGACAACGCCGCCAATGCGCAGAAAGTCATGCGTGAACGTACCCAGCTTGATGATGCCATCAATGGCTATAAAAAGCTCGCCCAGGAGCTCGAAGACAATATAGAACTGATCGAGCTTGGCGAAGCCGAAGGCGATGCCGAAACGGTTGCCGAGGCCGAGGAAGGTCTGCGTGCCATTCGTGAAATCGCATCCCAGCGTGAACTCGAAAGCCTGCTTTCGGGTGAGGCAGACGCCAATGACGCCTATCTTGAAATCCATGCCGGTGCCGGTGGTACCGAGGCACAGGATTGGGCATCGATGATGGCGCGCATGTATTACCGGTGGGCAGAGTCCAAGGGCTACAAGCTTGAGATGCTCGAAGAAAGCGCGGGCGAGGAAGCCGGCATCAAATCGGTGACGTACAAGATCACCGGTCACAATGCCTATGGCTGGCTCAAGAACGAAGTGGGCGTGCATCGTCTGGTGCGTATTTCGCCCTATGACAGTTCGGCACGCCGCCATACCAGCTTCTCGTCGGTCTGGGTCTATCCGGTGATTGATGACGATATCAATATCGAAATCCTCGATAAGGATCTTCGTGTTGATACCTATCGCGCATCGGGTGCCGGTGGTCAGCACGTTAACCGTACCGATTCTGCGGTTCGTATTACCCATATTCCGACCGGTATTGTCGCACAGTGCCAGAACGACCGTTCTCAGCACAAAAACCGCGACACCGCGATGAAGATGCTCAAAGCCCGTCTTTATGAGGCAGAGCTGCAAAAACGCGAAGCCGAAGCACAGGCCGTCGAAGACAGCAAAACCGATATCGGTTGGGGCCATCAGATCCGCTCCTATGTTCTTCAGCCCTATCAGATGATCAAGGACCTGCGCACAGGTACCGAAACATCCGATACGCAGGGCGTTCTGAACGGCGATCTTGATGCCTTTATGGCAGCCGCCCTTGCCGCCAAGGTTACCGGTTCGGCTGGCGAGATCGAAGATATCGATTGATCGGTTGCCCTTAACCGGTTGAAATTACAAAACACCCCGCCAATTTCCCGGCGGGGTGTTTTGATTCGGACCCCAAGTCGCTGCAATCGGGCAGGGTGCCAGGCGGCGGAAAAAGGCGGTTTGCCCCCAAAAATCCAATTTCTGTCACAGAATTGCCGAATAGCTTTGCCATGGTGTGGCCAAGCGAGACCTGCCGCCTATAAACAAAATTCCAGACATCGACTGGTCACTGGCAGGCTTGCTCAGAGCAAACATCTATTGTCAGGTGAAGTCCCAAATGGCCCAACAGTCCCTTGGTCCGGTCGCAGTCGGCGACCAGTTCAAACTTGCTACTCCCAACGGTCCGGTTTTCGAGGTTGTCAAAATTCGTGAAATGAAACCGGTGGATCATGCCCTGATCACCAAGGTACGTGACACGAAATCCCCGACATTGATCGCGGTCACAACCCTTTTGAACCGTGATTTTTATGTTCCTGTTCCCCCTGAACGTCGCCAGGTCCCCGATAATGACGGGATCTTGCGTGGCATCTGATTGTCATGTGGGGCGCATCACTGTTTTGCGCCCGGAGTGCTTAAAAACAGTTGGCATGGCGGTCCTGAACCGGTGAAATGGTTGAAACAACACGCCAGTTCATCAGGGACCGCCAACATGTCAGACATCACCCCGGATCAGCACATTCTCGACAAGCTGTTTTCTGTTCTGGAAAACGACATTCTGCCCAAGACCCGGATGGGGGTTGCTGATGGCAACAAGCTTTTCGGGGCGGCGATCCTGCGCAAGGCCGATTTGGCGCTGGTGATTGCCGAAACCAACAATGAAACCGAAAACCCGCTATGGCATGGCGAGGTGCATTGTCTTAAACGGTTCTATGAAATCCCCGCAGATCAGCGCCCGGCGACTTCGGATCTGATTTTCCTGTCGACCCACGAACCCTGTTCGATGTGTTTGTCCGCCATCACCTGGGCGGGTTTTGACAATTTTTATTATTTCTTTTCTTACGAAGATTCCCGCGATGCCTTTGCCATTCCCCATGATCTGAAAATCATGCAGGAAGTCTTCACCCTGAAGGACGGCGAATACAACAAATCGAATGCCTTTTGGGAAAGCCATTCGATCATGGGCATGATTGCCGATCTTCCTGAAAATCAGCGGGCGGATTATATCGCCCGGGCCAAGGCGCTTTCCCATGAATATGACCGCTTGTCTGCCCAGTATCAGAATGGCAAATCCGACAATGACATCCCGTTGAACTGACGGTATCGGGGGATTTGACGTCTGAGTCCGAATCTGGCGAGTTTTGATTGCCGGTTCTGATACACTGCCGGGCATGGAACAGCTCAATAACGATATATGCTATCAGGCACTCAAAACCCGTGATCGCCGGTTTGACGGACGGTTTTATACCGCGGTTCTGACCACCGGGATTTTTTGTCGCCCGATCTGCCCCGCGGTCACGCCAAAGCGTGCCAATGTGGAATTCTATCCCAGTGCCGAGGCCGCAATTGCCCACGGGTTCCGTCCGTGCCTGCGATGCCGGCCCGAAGCAGCGCCGGGAAGTCCGGCCAGTGCCGGTGTCCACGCGACGGTGGCCCGTGCCGTGCGCCTGATTGATCAGGGCGTGCTTGAAACTGGATCGATTGCCGATCTGGCCGACCGGCTTGGGGTCGGGGACCGGCATTTGCGCCGGATATTCAAGGAACATACCGGTGTAACGCCACAGGAACATGCCAAGGCCAGACGCCTTTTGCGGGCGCGCCAGCTGATTGTTGATAGCAACCTGACCATGATTGAAATTGCTGATATTGCCGGATATGGCAGTTTGCGGCGGTTCAATGATGCCATGAAGCAGGCCTATGGACAGGCCCCGACGGCCTTTCGCCGGGGGATCAAACTTAAATCATCGCAGGCCCGTTCCGATGACAGGGGCGATGATGATCCGTTTGCGCCGCGCAATGACGATCTGATTTTGCGATTGCGTGCCCGTCAGCCGTTTGATGCCGAATATCTTCTGGCATTCTTCCGGGCCCGCGCCATTCCGGGGCTGGAAGCCGTCCGGGACCGCATCTATGCGCGTGGCTTCGCCATGGGCGATCAGGTCGGACTTATGATCTGTCATTTCAGTCCGGATCAAAGCGGGGTGGATGTGATCTTGCGGGGGCCGGCCCGCGAAGCGGTGCTTGAAATCGGCGCGCGGGTCAGGCGCCTGTTCGATCTGGACGCTGATGTGCCATCAATCACGGCACAGTTTGCCGAAGACATGCTGCTTGCCCCCCTGATTGAAAAGCGCCCGGGGCTGCGCGTTCCGGGATGCTGGGACCGCTTTGAACTGGCCATGCGGGCCGTTCTTGGTCAACAGGTCTCGGTTGCCGCGGCGCGCACCTTGGCGGGCCGTCTTGTCGCACGGTTCGGTGCCGAATTGCCGGGCGATCTTGTTGCCGGAACCGGAGTGACGCATCTGTTTCCCGATGCGCCACAGCTTGTCGGTCAGGAACTGATTTCCATCGGACTTACCACCCGTCGTGCGCAAACACTGGCCGATGTCATTGAACTGTTTGCGGATCGCGCATCCGATCAGAAATCGGGCGAAACCCTGATTGCCGATTTAACGGGGATAAAGGGGATCGGCCCCTGGACGCTTAATTATTTCGGGCTGCGCGGGCTTGGCGATCCGGATGCCTTTCCGGCGGCTGATCTTGGCATCCTTAAGGCATCGGCGATGGGCGGCGGACCGGACAAGGCCAAGGCGCTTGATGCCCTGTCTGAAAGCTGGCGCCCCTGGCGGGCCTATGCCGCGCAATATCTGTGGTCGGCACTCGAAGGAGAAGGATGATGACAACGACAATCTATGTAACCCGCTATGCCAGTCCGATTGGCCAATTGTCCCTGGCGACCGTTGACGGCAAGCTTGTGCATCTGGACTTCGAAAACAATGATGACCGTCTGAAAACCATCCAGACCCGGCGGTTCAAAAAACTCGACTGGGTCGAAGATCGCACTGCCACCCCAAAATTGGTGATCGACTGGCTTGATGCCTATTTCAATGGTGATGTGGTGCGGCTTCCGGTTGATGCCATCAACATGATCGGTACGGATTTTCAGAAATCGGTCTGGGATGCCCTGATCACGATCCCAAGTGGCAAAAGCATATCCTATCGCGGGTTGGCCGATCAGCTTGGCAATGCCAAGGCCGTGCGCGCGGTGGCACGCGCCAATGCGCTGAACCCGGTGTCGATCATTGTGCCATGTCATCGCGTGATCGGATCAAACGGCACGCTTACCGGCTATGCCGGGGGGCTTGATCGCAAGAAATGGCTGCTTGATCACGAGGCCGCCATGCTGGCGCGTGCCGCGTGACATTGAAAACAAAAGGCTGCCAGATGGCAGCCTTTTGCATCTTGGGATATGAAGATTGATCAGATCGACATCACGATACGGCCATCAATCTTGCCATCGCGCATGCGGTCAAAGATCGAATTGATGTTTTCCATCGGCTCGGTCGTAAAGTGCGAATGCACCTTGCCGTCGCCTGCAAATTCCAGCGCTTCCTGAAGGTCGGCACGGGTGCCGACGATCGAACCGCGAATGGTTTTGCGCGACAGAACCGTATCAAAGATATCAAGTTCGAACGTTCCCGGCGGAAGACCAACCAGCGACATGGTGCCACCACGACCCAGCATGCCGACACCCTGTTTGAAGGCGGCGCGTGAAACTGCGGTCACCAGAACACCGTTGGCACCGCCCATCTGTTTCTGGACTTCCGATACCACATCGATCTCGGATGCATTCAGGGTCCAATCCGCACCAAGATCACGGGCGAGTTTCAGTTTGTCATCGGCAATATCCACGGCAATGACTTTCATGCCCATGGCCTTGGCATATTGCACGGCCATGTGACCAAGCCCGCCAATCCCGGAAATCACAACCGTTTCACCGGGTTTGCATTCGGTTTCCTTCAACCCCTTATAGACGGTTACACCGGCACACAGAACCGGGGCAGCATTGCCAAATTCAAGCGGTTTGGGCAGATGCCCGACATAATTCGGATCAGCCAGAACATATTCCGCAAAGCCGCCATTGACCGAATAACCGGTATTAAGCTGCTCGCCACACAGGGTTTCCCACCCGGTAATGCAGTGATGGCAATGTCCGCAGGCCGAATGCAGCCACGGCACGCCAACCCGATCACCTTCCTTGACGGACGTAACCCCTTCGCCAACTTCGGCAACAATGCCGACACCTTCATGGCCGGGGATAAAGGGCGGATTGGGCTTGACCGGCCAGTCACCCTCGGCGGCATGAAGATCGGTGTGACAGACACCCGATGCTTCGATTTTCACAAGGATTTTTCCCGGCGTGACTTTCGGAACGGTCACTTCTTCGATGGAAAGCGGTTTGCCGAACGCGCGAACGACGGCGGCCTTCATAGTGCGTGGCATGGTCGTGCCTCCTGACGGAATGGAATATGTGCCGCACCGGTGCGGCTGTCTCATTCTCGGAAAAAGGCTAAACCTGATTGCTTATGCACGCTTTGCGCTGGGTCAAATTTTAAAAATCCCAGTTCGCGACATCGGGCCTAAAGATCGTCTGCCTCGCCCGGCAGTTCCAGAACATAGTCCTGATAATAATCCGGCGGCATACCGGCCTCGTAACGGGCTTCGTCATTGAATGGCGGTTTGAGAGGCCCGCGGAAATGCTTGCGCAGCATGTCATGCCAGGTGGTGTAATAGGGCAGGCCACGCTGGTCGCAGACATATTCATAATATTTGCGCCCCGCAGCCACATGGGCAATTTCATCATGGGCGATGATTTTAAGGATACGGGCACTTTCCGTATCCCCATGTGCCAAAAGACGTTCAAGGGTGGGCGGCGTGGCGTCAAGCCCGCGTGCCTCAAACACCATCGGCACCACGGCCAGACGTGGCAAAATGTCATAGGCCGTATCCATCGATGTTTGCCACAGGCCGTCATGGGCGGGCAAATCACCATAGGTCGCGCCCATTTCGCCAAGGCGCTTGTTGATCATTTTGAAATGTCGGGCCTCGTCATCGGCGACCTGTACCCAGGCATCGTGGAAGTCCCGCGGCATGTCAGCTTCGGGAAAGCGCACGCAAAGATCCCAGGCCAGGTCGATGGCATTAAGCTCGATATGGGCCAGCGCATGCAAAAGCCCGATGCGGCCCTGGACACTGCCTTTTTTGCGCTTGGGCATTTTGTTTGGCGCCAGAAGTTCCGGCTTGGCCGGGCGACCGGGACGATCGGGCAGGTCGGTTGCCCCGACCTCGGTAATCTCGCCATTGCGCCACATCGCGGCGAGTTCGGCCGTAACATCGGCTTTTTCGGTCGCATCTTCGGTCAAAAGCGCACGTTTGGCTGCTTCGGCGAGGGTAAGCTTGGTCATGACGGCCCGGTTTTCAGAATGATTTTCAGATCGGCTTTGTCTGCCATCTGCCGGGGATATGGTCAATGGCCAAACAAAAGGGCGGCCTGCAAATTTGCGCGCCGCCCCTGTGATACATCGTGACAGATAATGTGCTGCCTACGGATATGTCGTTATCAGGTGATGTTGAACCGTGCCAGTGCCTCGGCCAGATCTTCACCAAATGCATTGCCCTTGCGGATGATTGCCGTGCGGCACGGAAGATCCTGCAAGGACGGGTGGTTCGGTGCATCAGACGTCAGAACAGCCGTCGGGATGGCGCGGGTTTTTGGCATGGCCTGCAACGCATTGGCCAGATCAACACCGCTCAGCTCATCAATGGTTTTGGCAACAATGATGAAGTCGGGGCGGGTGCGAACGGCAAGTTCGATGGCCTCGAACGAGGTTTGCGTCACGGAACTGCGATAACCGCATGCGGCGAGTTCGCGTTCAAGAATGGTTGCCATGGAGCGCTGCGGGATCACCAGCAATGCTTCGACATTGGCCTTTTTAAGCCAGTTCGGATCAATGTCAGGGGCACGTTTGGACGGCAATTCACGGACAAATTCCGCGGTATCGGTGCCGCCGGCGGTCATGTCACCTTCAAGCAGGCTTTGGATCTTGTCGACAAAGGCCTGGATATCTTCGATGGAACCTTCATTCAGTTCCTTGCAGGTGGTGACATAATCGGCCAGACGATGACTGGTCAGATTGATCAGTGGTGCCGCAACCGATTTGCCCTTGTAACGCAAGTTGAAAACTTCGCGCTGGATAGAGGTCAGGTGTGCGGGATCGCTTTTGCCACGCGCATTTTGCAGATGGACATCAATCGCACTGATGATGTCATGTGCCTCATCGCGAAAATCCGCAAGCATCTGATCGTCGAGATCAACAACATTTTTGTTCATAGCAATACCTGCTTTGCCGGCGTGCCGGTTTGTTTTCTCTGAACAGGTGAAAAGCACCTTCACCCAAACTCCCATATGTAAATTGTTATCCTGACATGTAACCCAAGGCAACAAAATCAATGTGTTGGAATGGCCGTTTTGGCAGTTTGGCGGGTTAAATTTTAAAGTCGGCGAAGGCCAAAAAACAAAGGCCCGGCAATCAGTTGCCGGGCCTTGCGGGGTAACGGGACCAATTGGTCTGCTACGAGTGTCATTTTTTTGATCAAAGGGCGCGAACGGCTTCTAGAACCTCTGCCACGTGGCCTTTGACCTTTACCTTGCGCCAGGCATTGCGGATGACACCGCTGCCATCAATGACAAAGGTGGACCGTTCAATGCCCATGAATTTTTTGCCATACATGCTTTTTTCTTTCCAGACGCCGAAATCTTCGCACACGGTACCGTTTTCATCCGATGCCAGAATGAAGTTCAGGTCATGTTTGGCCTTGAACTTGTCATGGCGGCTGACACTGTCCTTGGAAATGCCGATGATCTGGGCATCAACGGCGCTGAAGTCCGGCTCGGCATCACGAAATTCACAGGATTCCGTGGTGCAGCCCGGTGTCATGTCCTTGGGATAGAAATAGATCACCACCGGTTTGCCTGCCAGATCGGACAGCTTGATGCTGTTGCCACCATCGGTTGGCAATTCGAAATCCGGGGCCTTGTCACCTACTTCAAGTGTCATGTTCCATCCTTTGTCTGTCTGTGTCGCTGTGCGATCCGCTCCGCACTGAAAATACAATCCTTTATAAGGATGGCAAGGCCAGCCGGATCATTTCGATCCGGCTATTGTGTGGTTTCGGGCGGGCTGACCTTTTCGGCCGGATCGGCGATGATCCGGTCATAGATCGTTTTGATCCGGGTTGCCGTGGTTTCGATTTTGTCCTGAAGGCTTGCGAAATCGTCACATTTTCCGGCCCGTGCCAGCATCTGTTGCAGGTCGGTACTGGCCCGTGCGGGATCAAACGGTCCTTCGGTCGTCAGGCGCAGCATTGCCTGAAGTGCCAGCCAGAATGATCCGGCATTGGCCAAAAATTCTGCCTCGTCATTTTCAAGAATGCCGGCCGTGCCAAGCCGTTTGAACACGTCGCGTGTGGTGGGCGACAGGATGTCGGCATGGTCATGGGCGTGACGCAGTTGCAAATATTGCGCGATGAATTCCAGATCAACCAGCCCGCCGCGCCGCATCTTGATCGCCCAGGGGTGATTGTCGCCTTTGCCGGCTTCCATGCGGTTGCGCATGTCATAGACCGCGCGCACCAGCTGATCGGGGTCACGTTCCTTGCGCAGAACGGCCGTTGTGGTGGCAATCACCTTGTCACACAGCGATTGCGGCCCATAAACCGGGCGCAACCGCGTAAGCGCCATGTGCTCCCACGTCCAGGCTTCATTGTTCTGATAGGCTTCGAAACTTTTGAAATGGGTGGCAAGCGGGCCTTTTGACCCGCTGGGCCGCAGGCGAAGGTCGGTTTCAAACAGAACACCTTCGGCGGTGGGGGCGGAAAGGGCGTTGATGTAACGCTGGCTCAACCGGATGAAATAATGCCCGGGTGACAGCGGTTTTTCCCCATCAGACTCTTCGGCTTCTTCGGGCACATCATAGATGAACACCATATCAAGGTCCGACCCCGGGGACAGTTCCTGCCCACCATGTTTGCCAAGCGCAAATACCGCAAGCCCGCCATCGGCAAAGGTACCGTGCTTTGCGGCGAAATCATCGGCAATGCGCGGGAACAGGGCGCGAATGGCAACATCTGCGACATCGGCCAGTGCACGACCGGCCTCGTGCGGGGTTTGGCGGTTCTGGATGGTCTGAACGTCAATCTGGAATTTCTGGTCATTGGCCCAGCGTCGTGCGACATCCAGCCAGTCTTCGACCATGTCTTCGCGTGACAGGCGCGCATCAAGTTCTGCCAGCATGCTGTCGGCATCAGGCAATTCTTCATGGAAGCCCGACATCAGGACGAAATCGAGAACCGACGCGTTGCGCCCGATATATTTGGCCATACGCGGGGCGGTTCCGGCGATCTGGGCCAGAAGTTCAAGCAATTCCGGGTGCGCGGTAAACAGCGAGAACAGCTGAACCCCGGCCGGAAGACCTTTCAGGAACTCGTCAAAGGCCCGGAATGCCATATCCGGGTTGGTGGTTTTCGACAGTGCCCCCAAAAGTGTCGGCATCAGTTCGGTCAGAATTTCACGCGCCCTGCGTGACCGGGTGGCGCGATAACGCCCGTGATGCCAGCCACGCACCGTAACCGATACATTTTCGGCATTTTCAAACCCCATTTCACGCAGATTGGCAAGCGTGTCGGGATCGTCTTCGGTGCCGGTAAAGACCAGATTGCCGGTCGTGCTGTCGCCGGTCAGCGGCGTGTCATCTTCAAACAGTTCGGCATAGTTGTTTTCAACATTGCGCAGATGAAGCAGCAAATGATCCTTGAACGCATCAAGCGTCGCATAGCCAAGGAATGTCGCAAGGGCGCGCAGCCCGTCATCCGTATCGGGAAGAGTCTGGGTCTGCTGATCATTGATCATCTGAAGCCGGTGTTCGACCGTGCGCAGAAATTCATAGGCCGCCAGCATTTCATCGCGGACTTCCTCGGATACCTGTCCGAATTTGGTCAGTGCGCGCAATGTGTCACATGTCGCCTTGCCACGCAGCGCAACTTCGCGCCCGCCCCAGATCAATTGCTGTGTCTGGGCGAAAAATTCGATCTCGCGAATGCCGCCGCGGCCAAGCTTGATGTTATGGCCGGGGATATTGATCTTGCTGCCGCCCTTATGGGCATTGATTTGGCGCTTGATCGAATGAATGTCCTGAATGGCAAGGAAATCGAGATGTTTGCGCCAGACGAACGGTCGCAGGATTTCCAGAAACTCGTTGCCGGCCGCCCGGTCGCCGCCAACAATGCGGGCCTTGATCATGGCCGCACGTTCCCAGTTCTGCCCCACCGTTTCATAATAGGTTTCAGCCGCAATCATCGACAGGATCGGCGGGGTCGATGCCGGATCGGGACGCAGGCGCAAATCGGTTCGAAACACATAGCCGTCCCCGGTGCGTTCTTCCATCACGCGTGTGATGTCACGCACCATGCGCACCAGATCCTGTTGCAGGCGATCTTCATCAAGATAGGTGACAATATCCTGATCATACAGGAAGATCAGGTCGATATCGGATGAATAGTTCAGTTCACCCGCACCCAGTTTTCCCATGCCGATCGCAAAGATCCCCGATCCTTCAAGCGGGTTCTGGGGATTGGGCAGGTCATATTTGCGCTGGCGCGCCATCGCACACAGGCAATGGGCCATGGTGAAATCAAGTGTGGTTTCCGCAGTATCGCTGATCGCGGATGTGACTTTATCAAGCGGCCAGGCCTTGCAGATATCGGCCATCGCAATCACCAGTGCAGCCCGGCGTTTTGCCTTGCGCACCGTGGACATTGTTGTCGCCTGATCAAGATCACGGGCATCCGCACTTTGCCGCACCGGATCCAGTGCGGTGGCAAAGGCATGATCAAGGCCGCTTTCGAATACTTCGCAAACAATGTCGGGATCGCGCAGGCACAAATTGGTCAGATAGGGGCTGTTACCAAACAGGGCTGCCAAAACCGCCTTGCTTTGGGGATCGGACGCAATATCGCCAATTTTGGATGCCAGACTTTCAAATGCCGGGCGATCGCCAAGGGCGTTCCATCGTTCAAACGCATTGGCAACACGTTCGGCATCAAAGGGTTGGGGCAGGTCCTGTGAAATCCAGGAAAGAGACACTTTTTGCTTTCCTTGTATTGCGAAAAGGTAACGAACCGGGCTATGCACAAACTTGTGCCTGATTGCATGCTCTTGGCAAGGAGATTGCAACCCCGATCATACGGGTGACTGTCTCTATGTAGCTTTTCTGCGATCGGACAAAAAGGGATTAGATCAATACTGGCAGTTCCGGTGATATCTGTTTCTTCTTGCAGAACGGAAACACCGGCCAGAACGTGTGCAGTGGTGCTATTGCGACATATGATATCAGGAAAACAGGATAAATAAGGGTGCGCCTCGTTAAAAGCTTTGCTGGATGGCTGGCGCTGATTTTGTCGGCGATCGTGCTGTTTGTTGGCGTATTTGCAGCAGTCACCATCTGGCGACTGTCTCAGGAACCTGTGTCCCTGCACCGCATTACCCCCTATATCGTTGATCATCTTAACAAGTCGATGGGTGAAAACCGGCTGTCGGTTGGTGACGTCGTTTTGCGCTGGCGCGGATGGGCCGAAAAATTTGATGTCGGTTTGCGCGATGTGGTGATCATTGGCGGGGATGATCGTGAACTGCTCCATATTCCCGAAGCAGACGTGGTGTTTTCCAGCAAGGCCCTGTTTGAAGGGGTTCTGGCACTTCGTGAATTGAACCTGATCGGGCCGCGCATTCGCCTGGAACGCCGCGCCAATGGGCAGATCGATATCGGCTATGTCGCCGAAAACTCCGATGGGACAGCACCACTTGCCGGACCGGACGAAGACACATCCGTCGAACCGCAAGACCCGGTTTATGACAGCGGGCGGGGGGCGTCGGTCACGATCGATTTGCCCGAAAGTGACGATGCGCAGCCGGTTCTTCCCGAAACCACCGAAATACAGCCTGCACCGCAAACACCCGATGATGAAACCGATGTGGCAACCGCGCCGATTGAAAGATCCGGCAGCGAAATCCTGCGCGATGTGGTCTCGATCCTGTCTGGCGAACGCACCGATTTTCCGGCTGCGGCCTATTTCGAAAGTTTCGGGATTGTAAATGCCGACCTGCAGGTGCGCGATGAACAGCTTGGCATCGTCTGGGCCGCGCCGCAGGCTGAAATTCTGTTGTCGCGCAAGCCGCTTGGCATCGGGGCCGAAGCCTCCTTGCAGGTCAGTGCTGGTGCCTTGTCGACCCGGGTCAATGTGACCGGTGATTACAGCACAAGCAGCGGTGAAATCGATCTCGAAGCCCGCATCGGCGAGGTGGAGCTTTCCGATCTGGTCAGCATCTCTGACATCTTTGAACCGATGCGCGATGCCTATGTCCCGGTTTCGGGGGTAATCCGTGCCAAATATGATGTCAGTGGAAAACTGGTTTCTGCTGCGACCGATCTGGAAGTCGGAAGCGGGGTGATTTCACTGCCATCCGAAATCCGCGCGACCTATCGGGTCAATGACGGCAAGATCGTCACAAGCTATGTACCGGGCCGGTTCAGTGTTGATGACGTGACGCTCAATGTCGGGGATGCCACGGCATCGGTTACCGGTGTCGTGCTTGATCCGTTTGGCAAATGGCAGCTTAGCCTGGATGCGAAGGCAACCGATGTGGCCACAGATGATCTGGACCGGCTTTGGCCGGAATCGGTTGGCGAAGATGCCCGTATCTGGGTTGTAACCAACCTGTCGGACGGCATTGTTCATCAGGCCACCCTGCATACCGAACTTCATCAGGATGACGCCGGCGACGTGGCGCTTGATGCGCTGGGCGGACAGATGACGATGTCCGGTGTCACTGTGCATTATCTGGGGGATATGCCCGATGTGCATGATGCCGGTGGCCGCGCCGAATTCGATGAAACCAGTTTCAATATCTATGTTGATCGCGGACAGGCAGACGGGCTGACTGTAACGGATGCCAGCATCCTGTTCACCAAGCTAGACGAACCGGTTCCGCTTGCCGAAATCGAAGTGGTCGCCAATGGCAGTGCGCGCAAGGCGCTTGAACTGATCGAAGCTCAGCCGCTTGGATTTGCCACCCGCCTTGGCATTGATCCGGCCCAGATTGCTGGTGAACAGGCGACCCGCGTGCGCCTGAATTTCCCGTTGCTGCGCGATGTGACATTCGACGATGTCGAGGTCGCGGCAGCATCGCGCATTCAAAAGGCCAGCATCACCAACGCGTTCCGCGAACTTGATGTCAATAACGGCAGTTTCGAACTTCAGGTCAACACCAAGGGGCTGGAACTGACCGGTACGGCATCGATCGGCAAGGGCAAAACCGCGATCAACTGGGTTGAAAGTTTTGATACCGCGGCCAAAATCCGCAGCCATTATAGCCTGTCTGGCGATCTCGATCTGGCGGTGATGCCCGATGTGGAACTTGATGTTGCGCCCTATCTTGCCGGGATGGGCAAGGGCAAGGTCGAAATCAGGGTTCTGGATGACCGGGTCGAGATCAAGGGGGATGTGGCGCTTAATGATGTTGCCATCACGCTTCCGATGGAACGGGTCAACTACACCAAACAACCCGGTGCCGAAGCCAAGGCAAGCTTTGATGTGGCTGTGCGTTATGAAGGTGGCGGCACGCTTAAATCCTTTGCGGTGATGGCACCGGCACTGGTGGCGTCCGGCACGGGCAAATGGCGCGGTGAAAACCCGATTGCCGATCAATGGTCCTTTGAAATCGACAATACCCGTTTTCGTGAAAATACCGGTCTTTCGGGAACGATCAGGCTTGCCAATGATGACAGGATGCTGGTGGATCTGCGCGGGGCGCAGTTTGACTTGCGACCATTTGTCGAGGATGAAACATCGCCTGAGCCCGCAGAAAGCAGCGACACCCAGCCGTCGGAAAAACGCAATGTCATTGTCAATCTGACCGGTGGCGGCTTCCTGCTTAAGGGGGCGGAGCCGCTGCTCAATGATGGCAAGGTCACCTTCCGGCAGAATAATGAAAATCGCGAAATCGAAATCACTGCCCGTCAGCTGATCGCGACCCCCTGGATCCTGTCGGATGACGCCGAAGACACCGGCAAGCCAAAGGATGCCAAGGCACCAAACAGTGGCGGCATAGGACAACGCGCCAGCCGCGAAGGCGGAACGACCGAGATCTTCCTCGATATCGAACAGATGGTGATGGCCAATGGCGAACTGTTTGGCGATGTAAAAGGATCGATCCATGTTGTCGGACAGGAATGGGACCGGCTGGTTCTGAATGGTTCGCTGGCGGACCGGGCCACCATATTTGCACAGGTCAGCCGCGATGATTTTTCCACCCGCAAGGTCAGTCTGACGGCCGAAGATGCCGGTAAATTCCTGCGGGCGCTTGATATGTATGAAAACCTTCTGGGCGGGAACATGACGGTCGAAGGCACGGTCGATGAAAGCGACTTTGCCCAGCCCTTTACCGGATCGGTCAAGATCGGCGATTTCCGTGTCGTCAACGCACCGATTGCCGCACGTGTCCTGGGGGCAGCATCTCTTTCGGGGCTCAGCGACGTTTTGCAAGGAAACGGCATTTCCTTCACCGAACTGAATGGCGATTTCACCTATGTGAATGACGTGCTGACCTTGTCAAAGGTCGCTGCCAACGGCACCGCGGTTGGTGTTACCGCGAACGGATCGATTGATCTGGCGAAATCCGAAATCCGTCTGGCCGGGTCGATTGTGCCGATCTATGCCATCAATTCGGCCCTTGGCGTGATCCCGATCCTTGGCGATCTTCTGGTGGGGGAAGAAGGCGGGGGCATCTTTGCGCCGACCTACACCATCGAAGGCGACCTTGGCGAACCTGATGTGACGGTCAATCCGCTTTCGACATTCGTGCCCGGCGTGCTTCGCAACCTGATCACCGGTGCCGAGCCCGGCTAAGGCCCAGACCGGCTAAGGCCCGGACCAATCAAGTGGACCGGTCCGGAAACGGGATGATGTTAGCGCTAACACATGAAAAAAGCCCCGCGCAAATTGCACGGGGCTTTTTAAATTTTGACCGGATATGTGTGATCAGACCGGCTTGATCAGGACATGGCGTTTCTTGCCAGCAGACACCTTGATCACGCCATCGGCATTCACTGCATTTGCGGTGATGTTGGCATTTTCGTCGCTGACTTTTTCGTCATTGATCTTTGCACCGCCGCCCTTGATCAGACGGCGTGCATCACCACCGGATTTGGCAAGATCGGCACGACGGAACAGATCGAAGGCCGGGATACCGGCATCAAGATCGGCCTTGGCGACTTCCACGGTCGGAAGATCGTCAGCCAGAACACCTTCTTCAAAGGTTTTGCGTGCGGTTTCAGCAGCGGCAAGGGCTGCTTCTTCGCCGCGGCAAAGTTTGACGGCCTCGAATGCCAGAACTTTCTTGGCTTCGTTGATTTCCGAGCCTTCAAGTTTTGCGTATTCGTCGATCTGTTCAAGCGACATCTCGGTGAACAGGCGCATGAACTTGATGACGTCGGCATCTTCGGTGTTCCGCCAGAACTGGTAATAGTCATAGGACGACAGGCGTTCTTCGTTCAGCCACACGGCACCGGCCGCGGTTTTGCCCATCTTTGCACCGGATGCGGTGGTCATCAGCGGGGTCGTCAGACCAAACAGGGATTTCTCGTCAACGCGACGACCCAGTTCAACACCATTGACGATATTGCCCCACTGATCCGATCCGCCCATCTGCAACATGCAGCCATAGTTGCGGTTCAGTTCGACAAAGTCATAGGCCTGAAGGATCATGTAGTTGAATTCAAGGAAGCTCAGCGACTGTTCGCGTTCCAGACGCAGCTTGACCGAGTCAAAGCTCAGCATCCGGTTGACCGAGAAATGGCGACCGAAATCACGCAGGAATTCGATATAGTTCAGCTTGTCGAGCCAGTCGGCATTGTTGACCATGACCGCATCGGTCGGGCCATCGCCAAAAGTCAGGAACTGCTGGAAGACCTTTTTGATGCCCGCCATGTTGGTGGCAATGACTTCGTCGGTCAGCACCGGGCGCGCATCATCACGGCCGGTCGGGTCACCAACGCGCGTGGTGCCGGCCCCCATCAGAACGATCGGCTTGTGACCGGTTTTCTGCAGCCAGCGCAGCATCATGATCGATACAAGCGATCCGACATGAAGGCTGTCTGCGGTGCAGTCATAACCCACATAGCACACCACCGTATTTTCCGATGCATAGGCATCAAGGCCTTCAAGATCAGTACATTGGTGGATGTAACCGCGGTCATGCATGACGCGGAGAAAATCAGACTTAAGTTCAGTCATGGTTTTTTGCGCTATGTTGGTTGTGATAGAAAATTCGACCCGCCCAAAGTGCGGAGGCGATGATCTAGCACAGAAAACATGCGCTGGGCAACGCATCGGCGCGCAGATCTGCAATCCGGGTAACGATTTCACCAGAATTTGGCGTTAACCTGCGCAAACAACCCGAAAATACCATGCGGAGCACGACATGACGCAAGACTGGATCACGGCAATCGGAATGATGAGCGGCACGTCACTTGATGGTGTCGATGCGGCTCTGATTGAAACCGATGGCATTGATGTGCGTCGTCTTGATCAGTCTGTTTTTGTGCCCTATGCGCCGGAACTGCGCGAACGGATGCGCGAATGTTTCGGCAATCGCAGTGCCACCAATTCCGAACATGTCGTGGCGGATGATTTGACACAGGTTCATGTTGATGCTGTTAACATGTTGCTGGCCAAGGCGGGTATGTTGCCCGGTGATATCGGGATTATCGGCTTTCACGGGCAGACCGTATTTCATGAACCGGCATCGGGGCTGACCCGTCAGATCGGAACGCCGCATATGCTGGCGGAAAAAACCGGCATTCCGGTGGTCGCTGATTTCCGTCTGGCTGATGTTGCCGCGGGGGGCGAAGGCGCGCCACTTGCCCCGATCTATCATGCCGCCCTGATGAAAAGTGCCGGGGTTGAACCGCCGATGGCGGTGCTTAATATCGGTGGGGTTTCAAATGTCACCTGGATTGGCGATGGTGCGGACGGCGCGGATCTTCTGGCATTTGATTGCGGGCCGGGCAATGCACGTCTTGATGACTGGATGTTGCGCCATACCGGTAATCCGGTTGATCTGAATGGTGCGACGGCGGCGTCCGGAACGGCGGACCCGATGGTCGAAATCAAGTTCCTTGAAGACCCGTATTTCGACCGTGTGCCGCCAAAATCACTGGACCGCGAAGACATGGCTGCGCGGATTGACGGTTTGGTGGCCGAGGCAAGGCTGAATGTTTCTGACGGTGCGGCAACGCTTGCCAATTGCACGGTTGCGGCCATTGTTGCGGGGGTAAACCATTTGCCTGTCGCGCCCAAAAGCTGGTTTGTCTGTGGGGGCGGGCGGCATAATCAATATGTGATGGAAACGCTTGCAAGTCGTCTTGGCGTGCCGGTGCGTCCGGTCGATGACCTTGACTGGGATGGCGATGCGGTCGAGGCGGAATGCTTTGGCTATCTTGCCGTGCGTCACTTGCGCGGCTTGCCGCTCAGTTTTCCGGGGACGACCGGGGTGCCTGCGCCGTGCTGTGGCGGGAAGCTTTATCCAACGAAAAAGGCCGCCTGATCAGGCGGCCTTGATTTCGAGATCGTCAGACATGCTGGCGGACGGTTATGCGCCGCGCTTGTCGAGATAGGCGATCGAATGCTTGATCACGTCATCTTGCTGTTTGGCAAAATAGTGATCGGCACCGTCAATCGTGCACATGTCGACTTCGATGCCTTTCTGGGCATTGAGCTTGTCGGCAAGTTTGTTGACCGAGGCAACCGGAATGTTGGTATCCTGTGATCCGTGGATCAGGATGCCCGACGACGGGCAGGGGGCCAGGAAGGTGAAGTCATATTCACTTGCCGGGGCTGCAACCGAAATAAAGCCGTCAATTTCCGGGCGGCGCATCAAAAGCTGCATGCCGATCCACGAACCGAACGAATAGCCGGCAACCCAGGTTGCGCGCGCATTGGCATTATAGGTCTGCATCCAGTCAAGCGCAGATGCCGCATCCGAGAGTTCACCGATGCCCTGATCGTAAACGCCCTGCGAACGTCCGACGCCGCGGAAGTTGAACCGCATGACGGAATATCCGCGATCCTTGAACATGTTGAACATGTTAAAGCACAATTTGTTGTTCATTGTGCCACCCTGCTGCGGGTTCGGATGCAGGATAAGTGCGATGGGCGAATCGTCAGCGCCGTTATGGTGATAGCGACCTTCAAGGCGACCTTCGGGGCCGTTAAAAATGACCTCAGGCATGGATCAGACTGCTCCTGTCCACGAATGGAATGAAGTGTGTAACAAAAATATCCGAGTCTTTTTGTAAGTTTTTTCGTCTTTGCGCATAAATTGCTTTGGGCAAATACTTGACCAAGTTACTCGGTTATCCTATATTCCGGCTAACCCGATGGTGCCGACAAAACCCGATCTTGCGAGTGTCGCGAGGCCGGGCGTAGGCGTGGCTGCCGGGAATCGAAGGTACTAATTACACAGTGGACCGCCCCATGTTCAAGCTAATTCGTCAGGAAATTGACGCGATGATTGCCCGCGACCCCGCGGCACGCTCCCGCTGGGAGATCGCGCTCTGTTATCCGGCGTTTCATGCGATCATGGGATATCGTGGCACACACTGGCTTTGGCAGCGCGGTTTCCGCATCACGGCGCGTTTTCTTTCGCAGATCATGCGCTGGCTGACCGGAATTGAAATCCATCCGGGTGCGACCATCGGCAAGCGGTTCTTCATTGATCACGGCATGGGTGTCGTGATTGGCGAAACCGCCGAGATCGGGGATGACGTAACCCTGTATCAGGGGGTAACCCTTGGCGGGACGTCGCCCAGTGTGAATAGCGACGGGCAGCGCGGCCTGAAACGCCATCCGACACTTGAAGATGGTGTGATTGTCGGGTCCGGGGCACAGATCCTTGGTCCGTTCACCGTGCGCAAGAATGCCCGTGTCGGCGGCAATGCTGTTGTGCTTTCCGAAGTGCCCGAAGGGGCAACTGTGGTGGGTATCCCCGCCAAGATCGTTCGCCGCGAGGCCGATGATCGTTTCTGTGCCTATGGTACGCCGCTTGGTGATCTGCCCGATCCGGTGGCGCGCGCCCTTGAAGAGCTTGGCCGCGAGGTACAGTCGCTGCGCAATCAGGTAACGGCACTCGAAGCCGAAAAGTCCGGCGCAGCGGGAACACCGGGTGGTGATGTGACGCCGGAAAAACCGCGCATCGTCGCATCGTCGGAATAATTGGCGCCTATCGCGCAAAGTCGAATGAAAAGCCCGCTGTCAGGTCCGGGTAAACCCGAACCCAGGCAGCAAGGCAGGAGGACGCACCGTGAAGCTGAGTACCAAAGGCCGCTATGCCGTTATGGCGATGGTCGATCTCGCTGAAAGCAGCAAGGACCGACCGGTCGCACTTGCCGATATTGCGGACCGTCAGGAAATTTCGCTGTCCTATCTTGAACAGCTGTTTGGCAAATTGCGCAAAGGCGGGCTTGTCCGTTCCGTGCGCGGCCCGGGTGGTGGTTATCTTTTGGCCCGAACGGCCGATGAAACCCGTGTGGCCGATGTCATTCTGGCCGTTGACGAGCCGATCCGCGCAACCCGTTGCAAGTCCGGATCGCCTAAGGGCTGCAAGGCCAACAAGGGCCGCTGTCAGACCCATGAATTGTGGGAAGAACTGGGCAACCAGATTTATCTGTATCTTGCATCGGTAAGCCTTGCTGATGTTGTGGATCGCAATGTCAGCGGATCGCTTCGGGTCTTCCCGGGCAAAACAACTCAAATAGAAGAGCCGTCACAGGTTGCGGCACAGTAAATGCTCCTCTATATCGAGAGCAGATGCGAATAAGGATGATTACAAACTGATGGCCGACCAGGTTTATCTCGACTACAACGCAAGCGCGCCGCTGTGCCCCGAGGCACGGCAGGCCATGATCGCTGCGATGGATGTTGCAGGTAATCCGTCATCGGTTCATGCCAGCGGACGTGCCGCGCGCAAGATCGTCGATCATGCCCGGCGCACCATCGCGGATCTGGTGGGCGGTGATTCCGAACGGATCATTTTCACCAGCGGCGGGACCGAGGCCAACAACCTCGCGCTGAACGGACTTGAAGACGTCACTGTCTTTACCAGTGCCATCGAACATCCCTCTGTCATAGAGGGGCGCGTGGATGCAAAACGCATTCCGGTTGATGGCAATGGTGTGGTTGATCTTGATGCGCTTGAGGCGATGCTGAAGGAAGCATCTGCTGCCGGGCAGAAGGTTCTGGTATCGGTCATGCTGGCCAATAATGAAACCGGCGTGATCCAGCCGGTGGCCAAAGTGGCGCTGCTGGCGCGTGAATACGGGGCAAAGGTCCATTGTGATGCCATTCAGGCATTGGGCCGTCTGCCGGTGGATATGGGGCGCTTGCTGGTTGATATGGTGTCGGTTTCGGCCCATAAGATCGGCGGACCCAAAGGAATTGGCGCTTTGGCGATCGCGCCCGGCGTAATGTTGGTGCCGCAGATCCGGGGCGGTGGACAGGAAAAATACCGCCGTGGCGGCACCGAAAACGTTCTGGGCATTGCGGGCTTTGGCGCCGCGGCCGAACGGGCAGGGGCCCAGTTGGCGAATATGGCGAATGTTGCGGCCTTGCGCGACCGCCTTGAAACGGAATTGGCATCAGAGGCGCCTGAGCTTCTGATCGCTGGTAAGGGAACGGAGCGACTGGTGAATACAAGTTGCCTGATCTTGCCGGGAATGCCGGGGGAAACCCAGGTTATGGCGCTGGATCTGGCAGGTGTGGCCATCAGTTCGGGATCAGCCTGCTCGTCAGGCAAGGTACGTGAAAGCCACGTGCTTAAGGAAATGGGGGTTTCCGATGCCGGATCGGCCATCAGGGTCAGTCTGGGACTGGAAACCACCGACGAAGATATTGATACATTTATCCGTGTTTGGAGCCGGATGAGGGGCAATGCAGCGCGTAAGAAAGCGCGTCACGCTGCCTGACAAGAGAGTGAGTGAGGAAGCCTTAAATATGAACGAGCTTAAAGCAAAGCCGATCTATCTGGACTACCAGGCCACGACGCCGACCGACCCGCGTGTCGTCGAAGCGATGCTGCCGTATTTCACCGAGAAGTTCGGTAACCCGCATTCCCGCAACCACAGCTTTGGCTGGGAAGCCGAAGATGCCGTTGAAGTCGCCCGTGCCCAGGTTGCCAAGATCATTGGCGCATCGGCCAAGGAAATCATCTTTACCTCTGGTGCGACTGAATCGAACAACCTCGCACTCAAAGGTGTGATGAAGTTCTATGGCAAGAAAAAGCCGCATCTGATCACGGTCGTGACCGAGCATAAATGCGTGCTCGACAGTGCCCGTCACCTTGAGCAGGAAGGTTACAAAGTGACCTATCTTGGCGTTAAGGAAAACGGCCTGATCGACCTTGAAGAACTCAAGGCTGCGATCACCGATGAAACCGCACTTGTTTCCGTCATGGGCGTGAACAACGAAATCGGTGTCATTCAGCCGCTGAAAGAAATCGGTACCATCTGCCGTGAACGCAAAGTGTTCTTCCACACTGATTGCGCACAGGCCGTTGGCAAGATCGATCTTGATGTCGAAGACATGAATATCGATCTGATGTCGATTTCCGGTCACAAGATCTATGGCCCGAAAGGCATCGGCGCGCTGTTCGTCCGCCGTCGTCCGCGCGTTCGCGTTATCGCCCAGATCACCGGTGGTGGTCAGGAACGCGGCATGCGTTCGGGTACGCTTCCGACCCCGCTGATCGTGGGTCTTGGCAAGGCATGTGACATCCTGTCCAACGAAATGGCCGAAGAAAACGCCCGTATCGCTGAACTGCGTGATTACACCTTGCAGCGTTTCCGTGATCGTCTTGCCGACATTTATCTGAATGGCGACGAAAAAGAACGCGTTTGTGGCAACCTCAATGTTTCCTTTGCCTATGTCGAAGGCGAGAGCCTTCTGATGGACATCAAGAACATTGCGGTTTCGTCGGGTTCGGCATGTACTTCTGCATCGCTTGAGCCGTCCTATGTTCTGCGTGCGCTTGGCGTTGACGAAGAACTTGCACATACCTCGCTTCGTATCGGCATCGGCCGTTACACCACCAAGGAAGAACTCGATACCGCTGTTGATGCGATCTGCACTGCGGTCGAGCGTCTCCGCGAGATGAGCCCGCTTTGGGAAATGGCCCAGGAAGGTATCGACCTCAAGTCGATCGAATGGGCTGAGCACTAAGAAGCGCCTGAATAAACGTCATTGTCTCGCGAGAGACCACAAGAAGATTGGAGAGAAATCATGGCTTATAGTGAAAAGCTGATCGACCATTACGAAAACCCGCGCAACGTTGGTTCCATGGACAAGAACGAACTGTCTGTTGGTACCGGCCTTGTTGGTGCACCGGCTTGCGGCGACGTCATGAAGCTGCAGATCAAGGTCACCCCGGAAGGCATCATCGAAGACGCAAAGTTCAAGACCTTTGGTTGCGGTTCGGCGATTGCGTCGAGCTCGCTGATCACCGAATGGGTCAAGGGCAAGTCGCTTGATGAAGCCGGTTCGATCAAAAACTCGCAGATTGCCGAAGAACTGGCGCTTCCGCCGGTCAAGGTTCACTGCTCGATCCTCGCTGAAGATGCCATCAAGGCAGCCATCAGCGACTACAAATCCAAAAACGGTGCGGCTGACGCTGCTGAATAAGCAGCGTCCCAACCGCCACGTTTTCCGGAATTTGGGAGAATACCATGGCTTTACCGTCACCGATTTCTGTCACGCCAGTTGCCCTTGATCACATCAAGGCGTTGCTTGATAGCCGCGGCAAACCGTCGCATGGCATTCGGCTTGGTGTGCGCAGCAAAGGGTGTTCGGGCCTGTCTTACACGCTTGAATATGCTGACGATGCCAGCGGCTTCGAAGAAGTTGTCGAGCTGGAAGACGGCGTGAAAATCCTGATCGACCCGAAAGCCATCATGTTCGTGCTCGGCACGGAGATGGATTACGAGGTCAACAAGATGGAAGAAGGTTTCGTCTTCCGTAACCCCAACGAAAAAGGTCGTTGCGGGTGCGGGGAATCCTTCCACGTCTGATCGGCCGGGCTTTCCCTGCTTTCTGTTTGGTCATGGCCCCGGTTTCATCGCCGGGGCCATCGGCTGAAAAGGGCGGCCTGATCCATAGTCCCGGCTGCCTTTTGACTGATTTGTTATTGTTTTAATCCTCGGAAGTGCATCGCGTGAGCAATACAGAACATCCGGCACACAAAGCTTGCTGGTCCTGCAAGGGGCCGGTCGAAGTCAGCGCACTGTTTTGTGATACCTGCAACGCCATTCAGGCCCCGGGTCAGCTCGACCATTTCAAACGGTTCGGTCTGGAACGGTCCTTTGACGTTGATATCGACGCGATGGAGGCAACCTACCTCAAACAGCAGCAGCAATTGCATCCCGACCGTTTTGCATCGAAATCCGGTCGCGAGCAGGCTCTGTCTTCCCAGCAGGCTGCCAGCCTGAACGAGGCTTTCGAGACTCTTAAAAACCCGGTGTCGCGCGCCCATTACATGTTGCGTCTGGCCGGGATCGAACCCGAAGGCGGCGAAGGCCATACTGTCAATGATCCGGAACTTCTGATGGAAGCGATGGAAATGCGCGAGGCACTTGATGATGCCGATGACAGGATCACCATTGATGCAATGATCAAGGATACCCGCAAACAGGCGCGCGCCTGTGAAAAGGACCTTGGCCAGGCACTTGATCAACAGTCATATGACGTTGCCAAAAAACTGACCACCCGCCTGAGATACCTGATGAAAATGACCGAGGAAGCGCGCGGGAAGAAATCGCGCCTTGCCGCTGCCTGATCATTTCAAATAACCGATACGGATAGAATTCATGGCTCTGCTTAAAATCCACGAACCGGGCGAAACGCCGCTCCCCCACGAGGACGAGCGCCAGATCGCTGTTGGTATCGATCTGGGTACCACCAACTCGGTCGTTGCGATTTCACGCGGCGAAAAACCCGAAGTCCTGCGCGACAAATCCGGTGGCAATGCGATTGTGCCGTCTGTTGTCTATTATGGCGATGACGCACCGGTGGTTGGCGAAGACGCCCGTGAACATATCAATACCGATGCCAATCGCGTGGTTTCCTCGGTCAAGCGCCTGATGGGGCGCGGGCTTGAGGATGTCAAATCCGTTGCCGGTACGCTGCCCTATGACGTCGAAGTCCCCGAAGGCACCGATGATGGTGCGGGTGAACCGATGATGGTGCGCCTCAATGTCGGCGGGCGGGTTCTGACCCCGGTTGAAGTGTCAGCCGATATTCTGCGTGCCCTGCGCGCACGCGCCGAAGAAGGTCTTGATAAGCCGGTCGAAAAGGCGGTGATCACGGTTCCGGCCTATTTCGATGACGGGGCACGTACCGCGACCAAGGATGCGGCGAAGCTTGCCGGGATCGAAGTTCTGCGTCTGGTCAATGAACCGACCGCAGCCGCCCTTGCCTATGGCCTTGATAACGGGGCAGAGGGGCTTTACGCCGTTTACGATCTTGGCGGCGGGACGTTTGATATCTCGCTTCTGAAAATGCAAAAGGGCGTTTTCCAGGTCAAGGCGACCGGCGGTGACGCCGCCCTTGGCGGGGATGATTTCGATCACGCCATTGCCGAACATCTTCTGGCTGAGCGCAAGGACGGTGGTGCAGCCGATTCCCTTGATGCGTCGGATGCCAAACGGCTTTTGAAAACTGCACGCAAGGTCAAGGAAGGCCTGACCGATCAGGATGCGGTCGAGGTGTCTGTCGATCTGAACGGATCGGTGACCAGCCATACTGTAACCCGCGCCGCGTTCGAAGCAATGATCGCCAAGCTGGTGTCGCGTACCATCGCGATCACCGAACAGGTGCTTGATGATGCCGATATCCTGCCCGAAGACGTCAAGGGCGTGGTGCTGGTCGGCGGGTCAACCCGTGTGCCTGCGGTGCGCAAGGCGGTGGCCGATCTGTTCGAACAGGAACCGCTGTCTGATATCGACCCGGACGAGGTCGTGGCCCTTGGCGCCGCCCTTCAGGCCGAGGCGCTGACGGGGGGCTCTGACAACCTTCTTCTTGATGTCACGCCGCTGTCGCTTGGTCTTGAAACCATGGGCGGGATTGTTGAAAAGGTCATCGACCGCAACACCCCGATCCCGGTCGCCAAGGCCCAGGAATTCACCACCTATCAGGATGGCCAGTCGGCCATGATGATCCATGTGGTGCAGGGCGAACGCGAAATGGTCGATCAGTGCAGGTCACTGGCCCGGTTCGTTTTGACCGGCATTCCGTCAATGGCGGCCGGTGCCGCGCGGATCCGTGTGCAGTTCAATGTTGATGCCGATGGTCTTTTGACCGTGTCGGCACGCGAAGAAACCACCGGCACCGAACAGGAAGTCGCGGTCAAGCCGACCTATGGCATCAATGAAACTGATATGGCCAACATGCTGCGCGACAGTATGGTCCATGCCCGCGAAGATATGGAAATGCGCGTCCTGACCGAAGCACGGGTCGAGGCACGGCGCAATATCCTTGCGGTCCGGGCGGCCATGGCGGCCGACCGAGCACTTCTGAGTGCCGAGGACGAAACCAGTATCAACAACGCCATCACCGCCCTTGAGACGGCGATGGCCGGCGATGATCGCGATGCGATTAACGAGGCCGCCGAGGCCCTTGAAAATGCGTCACGACCCTTTGCCGAAACCCGAATGGATAGCCGGATCAGACAGGCGCTTGCCGGTCAAAATGTCGATGAAGTGAATTAATCGGCACCGGTGGAATTGACAAACCGGTCAAGTACGGCGATTGTCCCGAACAACCGCCAAGGTCAGGGCCGGACAATTGCGTTGTGACAAGCAGCGCAGCAAACAGAGATCGAACGAAAAGTATTACCGAGGAGAAAGGCACAGATGCCTAAGATCGTTTTTGTTGAGACCGATGGCACCGAAAAGGAATTCGAAGTTGCCGACGGCCTGTCCGTTCTGGAAGCTGCCCATAAGAACGGCATTGACCTTGAAGGTGCATGCGAAGGTTCGCTGGCTTGCTCGACCTGCCACGTTGTTCTGGACGAAGAATGGTTCGACAAACTTGACGAACCGTCCGAAGACGAAGAAGACATGCTTGATCTTGCTTTCGGCCTGACCGAGACGTCGCGTCTTGGCTGCCAGATCATCATGAGCGACGAACTCGACGGCCTGCGCGTTATGCTGCCGGCTGCGACCCGCAACATGATGGTCGACAAGTAAGTTTGACCTTCTTTTGACCGGTGTGTTTTGCGCCCCGGGCACCAAAGGAGACGGATATGCGTTGGACAGATATTCAGGACATCGCGATCGAGCTTGAGGAAGCCCATCCTGACAAGGATAACCTCAACCTTCGCTTTACCGACCTGCATAAATGGGTCTGCGAGCTTGAAGGTTTCGAAGACGATCCCGAGAAATCGAACGAAAAGATTCTCGAAGCCATCCAGATGGCCTGGATCGACGAACGCGAAGACTGATTTCGAAAGGGTTGAGACGTGCGCCTTTCGGCCTGCACCCTGACCACGAAATATCAGACCAGCCTGCTTTGCGCGGGCTGGTCTGTTTTTGTTTGAATGACCGCCATCACCGCCATGATGGCCGATACCGCAAAACGGGACGAAACAGCCATGAGCCAGACCGCCACCTTTACCGATATCATTCCGGACGACAGCCTGTTTGGCAAATTGCGTGCGCGCGCAACCGACGCCTGGGAAAGCTATGTCTGCCATGACTTCGTCAAACAGCTTGGTGCCGGTACATTGCCCGAAGCGGCCTTCAAGCATTACCTGATCCAGGATTACCTGTTTCTGATCCAGTTTTCGCGCGCCTATGCGCTTGCGGTCTACAAGGCCGAAGACCTGACCGCCATGCGCCAGTTTTCGGGCACCGTGCATGCGATCCTTGATATGGAAATGAGCCTGCATCTTGAATTCTGCAAAGGCTGGGGCCTGTCCGAGGACGATATCATTGCCGAACCCGAAGCACGTGCGTGCGTGACCTATACCCGCTATGTGCTGGATCGCGGTGTGCAGGGCGATGTGGTTGATCTTCAGGTTGCCCTGATGCCCTGTATGGTTGGCTATGCCGAAATCGCAAACCGCCTGATGGCAAGTTCTGATACAAGGCTGGACGGCAATCCGTACCGGGCATGGATTGAAATGTATGCGTCCGCCGAATTCCAGGACGTGGCCAAGGCCGAAATTGATTTGCTGGAACATACTGTCGCCAAGCGCGGCGGTCATGATCGCATCGATGGTCTGGTCGATACCTTTGCCATGGCAAGCCGCCTTGAAGCCGATTTCTGGCAGATGGGACTTGATCTGGCAAAATAGGCGAACATCGCTTATATAAGCTCGAAATATTGCGTGCGGGTGGCGGAAATGCCGCCCGTTGCCTTTTTGGATTAACTTCTTGTCGCTGCGGCCTTGACCCGCAGATGGGTGGGAAAAATGAACTCTCTTGGCTTTGATAAGGCCCCTGAAGACACGCGCGTGGTTGTGGCCATGTCGGGTGGTGTGGACAGCTCTGCGGTTGCGGCCCTTCTGAAATCGGAAGGCTATGACGTGGTCGGCATCACGCTTCAGCTTTATGATATGGGTGCCAATGCACCGACCCGTGCGAAATCCTGCTGTGCCGGGCGCGATATTTATGATGCGCGCAAAGTGGCCGAGGATATCGACATTCCCTATTACGTGCTCGATTACGAATCACGCTTCCGCGAAGAAGTGATTGATGATTTTGCCGACAGCTATATGCGCGGCGAAACCCCGATCCCGTGCGTGAAATGCAATCAGACCGTCAAATTCCGTGATCTGCTTGAAACGTCCTATGACCTTGGCGCGGATTGCATGGCGACGGGCCATTATGTGCAGCGTAAACTCGGTGCTGATGGGCGCGCGCAGCTTCACCGTGCGGCTGATCCGAACCGCGATCAAAGCTACTTCCTGTTCACCACCACCCAGGAACAGCTTGATTTCCTGCGCTTCCCGCTTGGCCATCTGATGAGCAAGGCCGAAACCCGTGCCCTTGCCGCCAAATTCGGTCTTGAGGTCGCCGACAAACCCGACAGCCAGGACATCTGCTTTGTTCCGGATGGTAAATATGCCCGTCTGGTCGAACGCCTCCGTCCCGAAGCCGGTGAGCCGGGCCAGATCGTTGACCTTGACGGCAATGTCATGGGCGATCACCGTGGCCTGATCCATTACACGGTCGGGCAGCGTCGCGGTCTTAATATCGGCGGTACGGCAGAACCGCTTTATGTCGTCAAGCTGGTCCCGGAAAAACGTCAGGTCGTGGTTGGCCCCAAGGCCGCCCTTGCCAAGAAAATGGTCTATGTCAAAGAGCTCAACTGGCTTGATGGCGACCAGATCGATGAAAACGGGGTCGAGGTCGAAGTCAAACTGCGCTCGGCCATGCAGCCGACCACGGCAACAGTCTTCCCCGAAGCCCGCGGCGAAGCCCGCATCGAACTCCATGATGCCCAGTTCGGCATCGCCCCGGGGCAGGCCGGTGTGTTCTATCAGGGCGAACGTGTCCTTGGTGGCGGCTGGATCACCCGCGAGGAGCTGATCGGCAATACCGCGACGGCGGCATAGGGTCGCATAGTGGCAGGGCGAGCAGCGGAATCATAATCCGCGTGTCGGGGGTTCAAGTCGTTCCAACGCTACCAATGCCCGCCTTTTCATACGGAAAGGCGGGCTAGGGCAGATAAACTTCATCTGTTGATTGAGGTGAAATCTTTTTTGACAAAAACGTCAAAAAGGCGCTTGACGGGGACGGCTCCCTGACTTAAAAACCGCCTCGTTCCGAACGATACGGAACACCACAAAATGCTTGTGGCGGAGTAGCTCAGCTGGTTAGAGCAGCGGAATCATAATCCGCGTGTCGGGGGTTCAAGTCCCTCCTCCGCTACCAACTAAATAAGGCCTGCATCCCATGATGCAGGCCTTATTTCATTTGTACGCCCAGGATCGGGCTTCCCCCCTAAAAAATAGTGGTTCGCGAGAAAGCGAGGCACGCAGCTTTCTAGAGACGTTGCGCGAACCGCGCAACGGTCCGCCGGGCGAAAGCCCAAGGATAAAAAGCAGCCCAAAGGCTGATTTTTACAATTCCCTCCTCGGGGTCCAACGACCGACCGGGATTGGGTATAATCCATCAGGTGAAGTCTCATAAAGAAGCCATGAGGCAAGCTCGTCATTCCTTCAATTCAGGTGCTGTTTCAACTTTGCCATACCCTCTTGGCGAACAGCCCATAACGCGCTTGAATGCCGTGCTAAATGCACTTTCAGACTCATATCCCAAGGACAGCGAGATTTGCGAGATCGGTTCGCGTGATGTGCGGAGTTTTTCGCCAGCGAGCAACATACGCCAGCGCGTCAGATAGGCCATCGGGCTTTCGCCGACCTTGTCCCTGAATTTGGCTGCAAAGGCGGATCGGGACATGGCGGCTGTCTGTGCCAGTTCTTCAACGGTCCAGCCATGGGCTGGATTTGCGTGGATTGCCGAAATGGCGATGCTGATTTTCGGATCGGCCAGTGCGAAGAACCAGCCAACTCCCTTGGCATCATCATTCATATAAAGACGTAAGGCTTCGATCAGCATCATATGGGCGAGATGCTGCAAGATCAGTTTGCTACCCGGATCATTACGGCGCATTTCCGCCATGGTGCATTCGATGCAGTAGCGAAGCTGACTGCTTTGCCCCCGGGTGCTCTCGTGCCTGTCGCGGATCACGACAATCGGAGGCAACATATTGAGCAATAGGTCGGCTTGCGGGCCTGCAAGGCCGAAGCGGCTGCTGGCCACGACACAATCGCCACCACCATTAATCGTCCGGATATGGCCGTATCGTTCGGGCTTGAAGGTACCTTGTGCGTGGATTGGTGGCTGATCAAGGCTGCTCCCCATCAAAAAGGCCCGCCCATGGGGCAGAAGCACGCAATCCCCGGTCTGTAAAAGGACGGGCTCGGCAATCCCGTCAACCGAAATCCAGCATTCGCCTTTTACGACAGCACCGGTTTTGATGTTTTTACCCTGATCGGGAAACTGGATGGCCCATGGTGCACCGGCATCAAATCCGGCTGACAGGTAATTGTCGGGTTTGATCAGTGACAGAATATCGGAAAGTGGATCCATATTCTTTTCCGAATTTGGACGATTAAAAAGATTTTATGGATCATAGCGCATAGATCGTCCTATTGACAGCCGATATGGTTTCTCCATCGGGAAAATGGATTTCCCGCAAAATTTTCAACCAGTCAAAGTTTGATGGAGTAGCCATGCGTGTTTTTGTAACCGGGGCGACGGGTTTTGTTGGATCAGCAGTGCTGAAGGAGCTTTTGAGCGCGGGACACGAGGTTCTCGGTCTGGTGCGTTCCGATGAAGCAGCCGAACGACTTGCCAAAACCGGCGTCAGTATCTTCCGCGGTGATGTTGAGGATCTCCAAAGCCTTAAGAGCGGTGCAGCATCCTGTGATGGGGTGATTCACACCGCATTCAATCATGATTTTTCAAAATTTGCCGAAAATTGTGAAAATGATCGCCGTGCTATCGAGGCCATGGGATCGGTTTTTGCAGGTTCAAATCGTCCGATCGTCGTCACATCGGGGATCGGGCTTTTGCGTGCAGATCGCCCGGTGGTTGAAACCGACAAAGTCGGCGAACATTCCCCGCGCAAGGCATCCGAAGACGCCGTTGCCGCCATTGTTGCCAAGGGCGTGAATGCATCTGTTGTGCGGCTGCCACCTTCGGTTCATGGCAAAGGTGACCACGGTTTTGTACCAATCTTGATCAACATGGCCCGGCAACATGGTTATGCTGCCTGTATTAATGACGGCTCCAATTGCTGGGCGGCTGTCCATCGGTTTGATGCTGCCTGTGCGTTTCGTTTGGCGTTGGAACGGGCGGAACCAAATGCGGTCTATCATGCAGTGGACGAGGGCGCGCTTGCCTTTGGTGATATAGCAGCCACAATTGCCAGCGGACTTGGTATAGCGAAGAAGGCACTCACGACCGAGGAAGCGCATGGCTATTTCAATTGGTTTAGCCACTTTGCTGCAATTGATTGCCCGGCATCAAGTGACATAACCCGTGAAAAGTTAGGCTGGGTTCCGTCACAGATCGGGTTGTTTGATGATATGAAAACAGGTGGATATTTTGACCCTGTGCCATAAGTAAAAGGACCGGTAAAACCGGTCCTTACTTTTTAAGGTTGTTTTCGGGTTCCTGCGGGCAAGAGCTTTCTAACTCGCCCATCAATCACCGCCAACCCAACCCCGATCACGCCCATCCCGATGATGTGCTGGGCCAGAAGCGTTTCACCAAGGAAACCGACACCGAGCAATATCGCGCTGACCGGGATCAGGAAGGTGACGAGCAGAAGGTTGGATGCCCCGGCGCGTTTGAGGATCGCGAAATAGAGGATATAGGCAAGCGATGTCGAAAGGGCGGCGATGCCAAATGTTAACCGTCACTTGTTCTTAGAGTAATCCGGGATATACCGGGATAAGGCGGGACTTAGTGGGATGGCATTGATAATAAACATCTTATGCGGTGTTGCATTGGCCCGCACCCAAAAGGTGTTTGAATCTGGAGTAAAACGGAAAGTCACAGTTTTCGCCAGTTGAAGTTGGAGAAAGTCAGTGCGCACTGAACGGTCTCTAAATCGGCTCTTAATCTAATGTTTGCGCGGGATCAAGGTAGTCGCGGCCATTGTCGGTGGTTCCGGGTTGGGCGAGAGAAGTCGGAACGAACTTTCCCACTTCAGCGATAGTTTCCGAGTTGATCAAAATTTCAATAATTATTGTTATAGTTCAGATGCTTAAACACTGTTGACGAGTGGGTATTTCGGTCGATAACTTTCGCCCAACCCGGAACGAATTTGGGTAAATTACCTGACCATTCATTCGGATTGACAGAAGTTTCGGTTTTACGGTTTAGAACCGCAACCGTAAAGTCTGCTTACTGGTTCTCTCTATGTTTACGGTTCTTTGTATGTAGCTGATATGACTTGTTAAAATTCAGGAAGTTTCATTTTCTGGTGCATGCTGAAGAGTAAATAAAAACTTCTCGTCAGCACAGATTAATGGACACTCTCACCCTTTTTTCCGGCATTGGCCAGAATGCTCTTAGCAAAGTGTGAACGAGGTATCTGAGAGAAGGTTGCCCCCCACATTATCGCCCTTGCTTCGTGGATGATTTCTTCGGCCTCATTCAAGGTCACTGATCCATCCAATGAGTTGGCAATCTGGATGGCCTGCTCTGTTTCTTCGGTTGTCATACCAAGAATTAATGCCTGTTTCGAGGCACCGGAGAATTGTCGCAGCCACAAGTACCGCCGCACATCGTCAAGTACCACATCGGCGATCATCAGAGGAACATCATCTAGTTGTTCCGCTAGATCGACTGCGGCGTCTGCGTAGTTGTGTTCTGCGAAGTCCATTACGATCCTATTGATTTGCCAAGATATGAAAAGGGAAGCCGCCACCACGTGAGAAGCACAATCTACATGGTGGCGGCATTGGGCCAGAAGCTGCCAGTGGCCCAAGGTCGATTAGGCGACTACGGATTTGTAGACCCCGCGATAATCAAGCGCCGTGCCGCCATAGATATGGCGGATTTTGTAAGTCACTTTGTCGTGCGTGAACATTGATCCACTGGTCGGACTGTCTTGAACGAAAATTTCCGGCTCTTCTGTTCCACCCAAGAAACCGAGTTCAATAACGGGAACGTCATTGGTGTCAGTTGACAGGCACCAATCATTCACATCTGTCCAGTACCAAACCGGGATAACGTCAAGGCTGAGAGATTGGATGAAAGTTTTGTCCTGTTCCGTATTTCTACGAAACAGATTGACAGCTTCTTCTTCCAGTTCGTCCGGCACCCAGAGAAAACGCGGCCCGATCCCGATCTTTTCGCCGGAATCCTTCTCTGGCTGACTTTTGATAGCAAGCCTTCCAGCAGCAACCGATGCCGCGTCAAGTGCTGACGTACCCAGATTGTTGTGAGTGGCATGGAACAAGGTAACCCCGTCATAAACGACAGGATTGTTTTTCAGGAAATCCAGAACAAACTTTGACAAAGTTCGCTTGGCTGATCGTACCAATTTTGTCGGGATGCGTTGGACCGCGCCGACATCATCGTTGGTGATCATTTCGAGAGTGAGGTCTTCAGTGCCGCCACGCTTTTCTACCGAGTAGGTGGCTTTTTCGTCGGTTGGAGAGGACAGCGAGGTGTATGGATTTGACTCTAGAACTTTCGGCAAGTCGCCATAGCCACCAAACCGCGTGCGCTCCTGGGCACGGAAGTCATTCACTGGAACAATGCTGACAAGATTTTGCCAAACGTCATAAACGCTGGGATTGTTGTATTCGGCGACAAGACGACGAGAAATACTGTCACCCAGAACATCACCAAAACTCTGACTACCAAGAGATTCCCGAAGCCGTGCCTGATCGCAGTTGCGCAAAATTCCGGAAAAAGTTCGGTCGCCAGTGATATCCAGATAGCACTCGCGGATTGAAATAACTGAACGGTCCGAAGGATCAAAAAACGCATCGAGCATCTTGCTGACCTTTTCATCCCGGCTTTCGAGGATCTGGACGCGGCTATTTGAGTGGTAAGCGTCATCACCCAAGCCTTTAACTTTCCCGCTATCGGATACCGATGCCAAATAGTCGGCCTCTGTATTTATGGCTTCCCGCAAGTCATCGGAGGTCACCTGAGAGGGGGACGAATTTTGGTTGATCAATTTCTGTTTGGCGACCAAAGGCAAGCGAGTGGCATTGACGGTGGCTTTGACGTCTTCATCATTCAGGTATTGCGGGTCCATTTCTTGAGCTCCATTGCTTTCAATCAGGTTGAGGACTTGACCACCGGCACCGGGTTCAACGATCAAATCCACGGAACTAACAGCCGAAAAATCGGTAATGATGCGTGCACGCTGCCGCCCAATTTTGCCGACTGTAGATTTTCCTTTTGCATCTATGGAGAGACCCATTAGGTCGGTCATTTTTCGGTCCCACGCTGACTTCAGCTTTTGGGATTCAGGAGCGGTCGGATCGATCATTTCCAAAGTGCCTTCAATCTGACCGGTGTCAGGAGATTGTCCGTCAGAGAAAGACACATCAACAATTCTACCGATCAAATTGCGAACATCTTTACCTTGGCTCTTCAGATGTTCGTTGTCAGATTTAACAAAAACCCGGACACCCTCAAAAAGAGGTACCGCTTTTTTCAAAGTTTCGTCGGGATAAAAATTCATGTTACCCGACAACCCTGCCCGGATAACCCGCACTTTGAAGCGCCCTTTGTATGCATCTTCTTGCGGTGTCTGCATCGCCATCAGGGTATCGGTCATTTTACAGTATCCTTTTGGAGGATGGCGTGGCCATTTGGTTCGGCAGCGGCTCTAAGTTTTGCCAGAAATTGTACGGGATTTTCCCGGTACGCGATCTGATTGGAAGCCGAAAGGCAGGATATCGCCCGTTTGGTGAGAGGCGTATCTTTCAATATCGAGTTGATGAGGCTCCGCACGCTGCTGCACTTTTCTTGTGGCAAATTGAGCTTAGTCGCGACACGAGCGGCAGTCTGTTCATTGCAATTTGCAATTAAACTTTCGGGGCTGTCAGCATTCCATCCCAGTATTCTTAATAGTTCAGGTGAAATTTGAGGGTGGCGGGTGTCAGGTGTTTCGGGGCGTCCAACCCCGATGTCACGCAATTCAGCGAAGATTTTCCTCACGTAACGTTCAGTGACGTTAAACCGTTGAGCGATTGCCTGCTGAGACAGGTTGCCCTCCATCAGTACTCCGATGATGCGATGTTTCTTACTGGAGACTTCTGGTGATTTCGGGATCAGAATATGACAGCCACCGAAAGCATCAATGAGCTTACGGAAATTATCATCACCAACAGTCAGGGAAATCCTGTGGTCAGCCACAAACTTCTTCGGGATATAGAAACGGTCTGACTGAGGCATCGCATTCACAAATGTGAAGGCCGCATGAAACCCGATAATATCGGCCAATGCCAAAAAAGATTGATGGTAATAGATATCCGGTAAATGGCGCATGTTATTCCGATCCATTTGAATAGACCGGAACATTTCACGGATAGACAAAATGAAAACTCCCGGAACTGTTCCGGGAGATACGCAGCCTTATCATCCATTATTTTTGAAGTATGCTTCAATATTGCAATCTGGTCGGTGCAATATCGTCCAGATGCGACCACTAGATCGTAGCGAGGTTGGGCGTCTCGCCGTGACCAGATTGCACTCTTCGATCCTGATGCTTGACGTTAAGGGATCATAATCCTTCTGGCAATGCCTATTCCATTGCTTAAGAGGCGATAAGAGCCGCTAAGAGATGTGTGTCCGATGTTTTCGCACCCATCCCTATCAAATCATGTTACGCGCACTGACGGGGCGATTTTCGGGCTTGTGCGCTTTGGAAAAAACACTGGAGAGCAACCATGTCTCGCGAATTGAATCTCAAGATGATCATTCAGGCCGTTGATCGGGTAACCAAACCGGCCCGCCAGATCGGCGCTGCACTAGGCGATATTGCTCGCCGAGCGCGTCTGGATCGTCTTCAGGCAAATCTTGCTGCCGCGCGGGAACGGTTACAGGCGCTTGGTCAAGCTGCCCGTAATGTGGGGCAGCGGTTCCGCGATTTTGGTGGCGAAGCACTTATGAAGGTGACAGCGCCTCTTGCGGCAATTGGTGGCTTTGCCTTGCGAGCATTCGGGCAAATGGAGCAACTTCAAACATCGTTCCGAACTATGTTGGGCAGTGGAGACGCTGCCAAGAAAATGGTTCAGGGGTTGTCTGAGTTCGCTGCACGCACACCCTTCCAGATGGAAGGGATCGGACAGGCCGCGAGACAACTTCTCGCGTTCGGCGTTGAAGGTGGCAAGGTAATCAAAAAGCTCACCATGCTGGGCGATATCTCGGCTGGTGCGAATATCCCACTGACTGAAATGGCCGCAATCTATGGCAAGGTCAAGGCCAAAGGAAAGGCTATGACCGAGGAGCTTTTGCAGCTTTCTGACCGGGGCGTTCCAGTCATTGACGTACTGGCAAAAGGGCTGGGAAAATCGAAAGACGAGATATTCGAACTTGCGTCTCAGGGGCGGATCAGCTTCGACATTCTCACCCGAGCAATGGAAACCATGACAGCGCAGGGCGGCGTATTCCACAAACAGATGGAAGAACAGTCCAAAACCCTATTCGGCAAACTCTCAACATTGATGGATAATATCGGCCTGTTCTTTACCGAGATCGGCGAAGTAATGACCGAAATGCTTGGCATCAAAGGCGGGCTGGATGGCTTGATCGTTACGATTCAGCGCGTGACTGCTGGTTTCCGGGATTTCGCAAAGGCAAATCCCTTGCTGACACAGGTTGCATTTGTTGCGGGTGTTCTGGCGGCTGCAATTGGGCCATTGGTTTTCGGTCTGGGGCTTGCGGCTTCTGCCGCTGGGGTGTTTGCCACAGGGTTCAGTCTACTCTTGACCCCGATTGCTGCGGTGGTCGCGGCATTGGCTGGGTTGGCCCTCGTTGTTTACAACTGGGAAGCCGTTTCGACGTTCTTTATTGAGGCGATGCAACGCGCATCGATTGCCATCAAGCGGGCATGGGCACCTATCGGAAAGTACTTCTCTGAGTTGTGGGAAGGTGTCAAAGAGACATTCAATTCATTCGTCAAAAGCGTCTTTTCGACCTTCTCCGGTTTCAGCCTTTCGGCCATTGGCGGGCAATGGATTGATGGTCTCTTGCAAGGTATGCAGGCAAAAATGTCCGAACTGATTGCCTGGCTAAGTTCTGCCGTGACCGAATTGATGGACTGGATGCCTGATTGGGTCAAAGAACGGATTGGTGTCGATGCCGGCGGCTTTGGTCAGATGCCCGGTGCTATGGGCAATGCCGCGTCGGCGATAGCACCCGCGATCGGGCGGCAAAATGGGCAGCCTCAGGGCCGCTTTGGTGGTGAGGTTAAGGTTTCCTTCGAGAACGCCCCGTCAAACATGCGGGTCAAGGAAGTCAAATCCGACAACCCCGATTTTGTGCCATCCGTCTATGCAGGCTACGCAATGGGTGGATCGTAAAGAAATCTGCTAAACGAAATGATTGCGTTTAGCAACGGACACCGTGTCCATTGTTAAATCAAACATTCAAGGTAGCTCATAGCAAGTTTGCAAACGACATCGTGTCGTTTGCATCGACCACGCTGCGAGAACGACACGATGTCGTTCTCAATAGGCACCTCAGAAAATATGGAGAACGACATTGTGTCGTTTTCCATTATGGAGAACGCAATCATTGCGTTCTCAAACAGGTTGACGAAACCGGCCCATGCGAATATCTTTTCATCGGGCCTAGAAACCCATCCACTGGCGGCAAACACCGCCGAACGGCTTCCTAGATTGAGGTCGTTGAAGGTGTTTTTTTGTGCCTGAATTCCGACAGGCCTACATTTGCGGATTTCAGGCCGGGGGACCATGGCGAATGTCCAAGGCGTAAGCCCAAAGGTCATGGTGCCGTACCAGTGACGGTTTCTAGCCCCCGGCTGTCTGCGGTGGTCGCAGACAGTGGATGCCCTAGAAAGCACACTGGAGAAACCCTATGGAAAACCCTTATCCGTTCAATAGCCACAGCCCTATGGAAGGGCTTCAGGACTCAATGGATGTTTTGGACCTGATAGATTGCCTGATCTCTGGCAGTCAGGATTTGAGCATGTTGGACCGCAATCCTCTGAATAATTCAATTTCCGGGCTCGTGACGCTGGTCGGCGCAATCCGTAAAAACATAGCGATTGCAACAGATGAACTTGACGAACAATTCCATCGTACCGGGACGGAAAATCTGGATCATCAGTTGCGGGAAGCTGAGCAACGGGGACTGCGAGCCGGGATGATGATGCATAAAATGGCCTCGACAGAACACAGCAGTCAGCAGGAAAATGCGACAACATCAAGTGCTGATGAGAGCTATCCAAAGCTCTCTGTACGTGACCATGCAATCATTGCGACCTATCGCCAAGGTCATCCAGTCGAGGAAATCGCCAAAGCGGTTAATCTTAAAAAACAGACCGTCCAGCGGATAATCGAACAACTCCGCGACAGCGGTGCAATCTCCGACATTGATCCGGATAGTAGCGGCACGGATATGGCCGCTACTGCCTGACCTGTACCGGTGCCGGGTTTATCCGGCACTTCGGTTTTATGGAGGTTGCATGACGGACAAAACCGATAGTTTCGACCTGACAGTGCAGGTGCCCATAGAAGAATGGGCCTATTGCCAGCGTCGGACAACATATCTTGAGGCCGTGCTGGTTCAGGTTTTGCACGATAAAAACCGTATTCAGGAATGGTATGATGCACAGGAATTGCTTGATTTGCGGTTGCCGGGGATGCCTGCCTCAAAGGCCGCAATTACCCGGCTTGCAAACGCCCGTGGCTGGCGCAGACTTGATGCGAAGGGACTAGGCGGCAAGCGATTCAAATATCATTACTCGGATCTTCCGGCTCGTGCTTTCGATGCGCTGATATCGCGGATATTGGCTGTGCCGAGGTCCTATGACGATGTGGACGTTGAGGTGGAGATCTTGCCCGAAATAGAACCGGCACCTGAGTATTTTGAGCCGGAAGAGGATAATACCGCACCGCCGTGGGTTTTACCTTTCATGCGTATCCTGAAAGGAGGCGCTAAAGGCAATATAGGAAAGGCATGGCTAAGTTTGCCAAAGCATTTGCCAGAGGGCGTCCCTGTGCCTTCAAAGCGAGAGGTGGCAGAAACGATAGTCAGATTGGGTTTGATCAAGGATGGATAGCTGGTCGAGAGACATAACTGGCGGCATGGCAATTTATCTCTAAAAATACCAATAAGTTCATCGCGTGAGCCGTTGCTGTTACCAACCTCTACTCCTACACGCGGAACGGCCACAGTGGTACAGTGCTGTGGCCGTTTCTTTGAGCCTTCTGAGAGTGATATAAAAGGCCTCTGAGAATGCTCTCAGATCGGAAGAAAACGTTTTTCCGCTTCCTCCAGATACAAGTGACGAACACTCCAGAAACATGTGGCGGGCTACACTTTGCCAATTCCGGGATCGGTCGGGAAGTCCGGGGGGTGACCGGGGGACGTTGGGATGATGCGTGTTTCCATTTGCGAAACAGTGTCGCGATCAGATCCCGAGGTCAGAAGGTCAGGAAAAAAGGGTAACAGCCTGTCGCCAAGGCCCGCGTTTCAGTGGGGGGAGGGCCGAGGGCGATGGCAACAGGCTGTCGGGGGGAGAATTAGCGACGGCGACCAAACAGCATCAGCAAGACACCGCCGACGATGCCGGCAATCCCGGCGATCAGATACCAGATGGTTTCGTCGGTATAGCGACCAACCAGTGTTTCGGAAATCTGATCCACAGCACTTTCCGATGCGTTATAGCCGGTCACCAGAAGGCCAACGCCAATCACAAGGATAACAACGCCAAGAATGCGGCCAATCGACATGATGTTTGCTCCTGTTTTTTTCGGTTCCGTTTGCCAGAACTTTTGAACAGGGTTGATAACGCGCAATCGGGAAGCTTGTTCCCGACGCGTCAAAAACACGATGTCAGGACAGGGATTTGATCACGGTATCGGCGTCGGTCAGCTGGCAATATTCCGAGGCCATAACGGCGGCATAAAGGTCAAACACATCCTGTGCCGGGAAGGTCTTGCCGTTGGCATCGGTCACATCGATTGCCGTGGTCGCATCGAGGGGTAACCAGTTATCAAAGCCCAGACAATGGGCCATGCGGATGGTGACATCCATCGAGTTATGAATGACCACACCGGTAAAGATCAGGCGTTTGATCCCTTGATCGTGCAGGTGTTTTTCAAGCGTGGTGCCGACGAATGCGCAGTTTTGCTGCTTGGCGAAGACGGTTTCACCGGCAATGGGCGCAACTTCGTCCTTGAACGGCTGTCCGGGGCCGTTGACATAGAAGCTTGAAGCCGGATTGGCTTCTTCGTGGCGGATATGGATCACGGGCAGGTCGGCGGCGCGAAAGGCCGCGAGCAGTTTGGCAATCACATCGGCATAACCGGGATTGTTTTTGGCATTCCAGCGCGGATGATCCATTGCCTTTTGCACATCAAGAATGATCAGGGCGGTGTCTTGGCCAAGCGATGGAAGGGGCATGGTGGTGTTTCCTTGTCTGACGGACTGCGTGCAAAACAAAAACGGCCGGGAAAATCCCGGCCGTTTTGCTGATCAGATCAGAAAGTCGCTCGGGCCGTAACCCTTAGGAGCAACCGGTGGTCGCGCCGCAAGAGTCGCATTTCAGGCAGGTGCCGTTACGCACCAGGGTGAAGTTGCCGCAATCGGGGCAACCGTCGCCTTCGTAGCCCTTCATGCGGGCTTCGCGAATTTTGTCCATTTTGTCATCGGTTTTGGCGATGACTTCTTCGCTTGCCGTCAGGATCGCAGAGGTCTGCGGTGCGGACGGGGTTGCGGTGGTTGCGGCACTTGCGGTGGTTTCATGGCTGTGGTTATGGCCATGACCGTCCGTGCCGGTGGACTTTACTTCGACAACGCGTTCTTCGGTCTGGGCGCCGCCATCGACAACGTAGAGGTTGCGACGCACGAAGCCGCTTGATGCGACCTTGCGGATGGTTTCGATCGCCTGATCGCCGGCTTTCTGGGCGGTTTCGCCAAGATCACCTTCGGCGACACCTTCGCCAACGGCATCGGGAAGGATGTCAGACGGCTGAACGTGGGCGAGGTCGTTACGGCCAAGGTAAGAGATGGCCAGTTCGCGGAACATGTAATCAAGGATGGAGGTTGCCATCTTGATCGCATCGTTGCCCGAGACCATACCCGACGGTTCAAAGCGGGTGAAGGTGAAGGCTTCGACATATTCTTCGAGCGGCACGCCATACTGAAGGCCGATGGAAACCGCGATTGCGAAGTTGTTCATCAGCGAGCGGAAAGCAGCGCCTTCCTTGTGCATGTCGATGAAGATTTCGCCAAGCTTGCCGTCTTCATATTCACCGGTGCGCAGGTAAACCTTGTGACCGCCAACGGTGGCCTTCTGGGTGTAACCTTTGCGGCGACCCGGAAGCGAGCGACGCTCGCCGCGGATGACGCGTTCGATGATTTTTTCAACGATCTGTTCAGACACGGCCGTTGCCTTGGCAGCGGTCGGCTGATCGGCGTAATCGTCTTCTTCAACCAGGGCAGCGTTCAGCGGCTGGCTGAGTTTCGAGCCATCACGATACAGAGCGTTGGCTTTCAGACCCAGGCGCCAGGATAGCATATAGGCGTCCTTGCAATCCTGAATGTTGGCGCTGCTCGGCATGTTGATGGTTTTGGAAATCGCACCCGAGATGAACGGCTGGGCTGCTGCCATCATGCGGATGTGGCTTTCAGCCGACAGGTAACGCTTGCCGATACGGCCGCACGGGTTTGCACAATCAAAGACCGGAAGGTCTTCGTCACGCAGATGCGGGGCACCTTCAAGAGTCATCGAACCGCAAACATAGGTGTTGGCTGCTTCGATCTGTTTCTTGTCGAAACCAAGAGCGGCAAGCATGTCAAAGTCCATCGAGTTGATGGCTTTGGCATCAAGGCCCAGGGTGTTGACGCAGAAATCATCGCCAAAGGTGTATTTGTTAAAGACGAACTTGATGTCGAATGCGTTTTTAAGCGCACCTTCGACCTTGGCAATGGCGTCGTCATCGAAGCCCTTGGCACGCAGATCGTCATGGGAGACGGCCGGCGAACCAACCAGCGTACCGTGACCAACCGCGTATTTTTCAATGTCGCGGATCTGGTTTTCGGTATAGCCAAGGGTCGCAAGTGCAACCGGAACGGTGCGGTTGATGATCTTGAAGTAACCGCCGCCAGCAAGCTTTTTGAACTTCACAAGGGCGAAGTCCGGCTCGATCCCGGTGGTGTCGCAATCCATGACCAGACCGATGGTGCCGGTCGGCGCAATAACGGTGGTCTGGGCGTTGCGGTAACCGTGCTTTTCACCCAGTTCCAGTGCCTTGTCCCAAGCAGCACGCGCTGCAACCGGAAGATCGGCATAGGGGCTGTCAGCTGCAACCAGCGGAACCGGATTGATTGACAGGCCTTCGTAGCCTTCCTGTTCGCCATAAGCCGCACGGCGATGGTTGCGCATGACGCGCAGCATTTCATCGGCATTGTCGGCATAGCCCGGGAACGGACCCTGTTCGCCAGCCATTTCGGCCGAGGTCGCATAGGAAATACCACACATGATCGCGGTCAGGGACGCGCCAATCGCACGGCCTTCGTCGCTGTCATAAGGGATGCCCATGCTCATCAGCAGGCCGCCAATGTTGGCATAGCCAAGGCCAAGGGTACGGTAACGATAGGACAGTTCGGCAATACGGTCGGACGGGAACTGTGCCATCAGAACCGAGATTTCCAGAACCACAGTCCACAGACGAACGGCATGTTCGTAGGCCTCGATATCAACGCCGCCATCATCGGAACGGAAGTTCATCAGGTTGAGCGATGCGAGGTTACATGCGGTGTCATCAAGGAACATGTATTCCGAGCACGGGTTGGACGCATTGATGCGACCCGAATTCGGGCAGGTGTGCCATTCGTTAATGGTGGTGTCGTACTGGATGCCCGGATCGGCACAGGCCCAGGCTGCTTCGCCAACCTTGTCCCACAATTCGCGGGCAGAGATGGTTTTTGCGACCTTGCCGTCGATACGACGGATCAGGTTCCAGTCACCGTTATCAAGAACAGCCTGAAGGAAGTCGTTCGACACACGAACCGAGTTGTTCGAGTTCTGACCCGAAACGGTCAGATATGCTTCGGAATCCCAGTCAGTGTCATAGGTCTTGAAGCTGATTTCGGTGAAGCCCTGACGGGCGAATTCGATGATCTTGTTGATATAGGAATCCGGGATCATCACAGCGCGGGCTGCCAGCACAGCTTCTTTGAGCTGCGGGTTGGCGCGCGGAATGAAACGGTCTTCCGAATCAGCGGCACCGTCCCAGTTGGTGCAGGCCGCAAGAACTGCGGTCAGGTGCTTTTCAGCAAGTTTGGAGCCGGCAACAAGGGCGGCAACTTTCTGTTCCTCGACGACTTTCCAGTCGATATATTCTTCGATGTCCGGATGGTCGATATCAACCACGACCATTTTGGCCGCACGGCGGGTGGTGCCACCCGACTTGATCGCGCCAGCAGCACGGTCACCGATTTTCAGGAAGCTCATCAGGCCCGAAGAACGACCGCCACCCGACAGGGTTTCGCCCGCACCGCGAACGTTCGAGAAGTTCGAACCGGTACCCGAACCGAATTTGAACAGACGGGCTTCACGGGTCCACAGATCCATGATGCCGCCTTCATTGACCAGGTCATCGGCAACCGACTGGATGAAGCAGGCATGGGGCTGCGGATGTTCATAGGCACTGGCCGATTTGGTCAGTTCGCCGGTTTTGAAATCAACATAGGAGTGACCCTGTGCCGGGCCGTCAATGCCATAGGCCCAATGCAGACCGGTGTTGAACCACTGCGGAGAGTTCGGCGCACCCATCTGGTGGGAGAGCTGATAACGCATTTCATCAAAGAAGGCCTGCGCGTCAGATTCGGCGTCAAAATAGCCGCCTTTCCAGCCCCAATAGGTCCAGGTGCCGGCAAGGCGATCAAAGACCTGGGTCGCGCTGGTTTCGCTGGTGTAGCGTTTTTCAGCCGGCATTTTGTCAAGCTTGGCGGTGTCGGCAGTCTTGCGCCACAGCCAGGACGGGACGTCCTTTTCCTTGACCGGTTTGAGGGCAACCGGAACACCGGCCTTGCGGAAATATTTCTGAGCCAGAACGTCACTCGCCACCTGTGACCAGGAAGCGGGCATGTCGATGTCATTCATCGCAAAAACAACGGAACCATCCGGGTTTTTGATGACAGAAGATGACTTACGAAACTCGATGTCGGCGTAAGGGCTGACACCGTCCTGAGTGAACTTTCTGGTAATCCGCATGGTCTGCTCCGGTTTTGATCAGACGTGAGGGGGCGCTATCTGGTAATGCGCCAACATCGCCTGACTTTATATAGTTTGCTCATCGCTCTTGCGCTGCCCCAATACCCGATATTTTCCGGTGTTTTTGGCGCCTCGCATCTATCTGAATTCGGTGGTGTGGTCCCCCCTTGGAACCATCCGGTCCGTGGGGAAGACTATAATGGCAAAATTTCGCCACAGTCCACTAATCTTTGTGGTTGACAGCAATTTTTACCACAACATGTAGTGGGTCGGTTGCTGTCTTGCTGATTCGATGCTGGTGGGATTCGTGTTAACAATCTCTGAATCAGGGCTAAGGGCCTGTAAAACTGCGGTTTCTGTTGCCGCGAGATTGTGTGCCTGTCCTAAGACTCGGACTAGATGTTGTGTGGGAAGGATCGGTTTTCCCGAACACGAACCCAAGCTAACGCTGTTTGCGTTTCATTTCCAGTGCGAAGCTGAAAATGTGCCGTAACAATGATGTTCTTAGCACATGCGGCAATGATAACAGTTTGATATTTATATTAAAGTATTGATTTTATCGCAGGCGCAAATCCGCGGATATCAGCCAACAGCCCATACCATATATATGTGCGTGATTGTGGATAACCGGGTGGACAGACGCCCCAGATATATGCGGATCAATGAGTCGTCGCACTACAAGCAGTTGTGGGTTGTTTTGAACCGGTAAATATTTGTCAGACCGGGGTGGTTGTGTTGGATGCAACGCTGATTTCCCGTCGTGAAAATTGGCTAAGTTTGGGAGAGAGGGTGATTCGAGAGCCTGAACCCAAATCGGCACAGTATGGTGGCTTGGTTGTTCTCGATTTTGTGCGTGTTGACGTTTACGTAAAAGTAAAGCAATATCGATGTATGTCTTTACAGGATGGGGCCTATTGTGGAAGCCAGAATTACGTCAGAAATTAGCGATAACATCTGCACGATCAGCATTAATCGTCCCGATAAACGCAACGCCCTTGATGGTGAAATGTTTGATGCATTGGCAAATGCGATGAACCGTGCAGATGCAGATACAAATGTGCATTGTGTCTTGTTGCAAGGAGCAGGCCCACATTACAGCGCGGGTCACGACATCGCTGAATTTGCCAGATTGTGGCCGCAATCCGAAGACGGTTCGGTGCGTCGCTGTATTTCTGCCTTTGCCAAACAATCCAAGCCAATGGTTGCCGCCGTTACTGGTGCGGCTGTGGGATTTGGTGCCACCATGCTTTTGCACGCCGACTGGGTTGTGGCGGGTGAAAGTGCAGTTTTCAAATTTCCTTTCGCCGATTTGGGCATCGTCCCGGAAGCCGGGGCTACAGCACTATTAGCACGCAGAGTAGGGGACATCGTTGCTAGAGACTGGCTATTAAGTGCCCGTCGAGTATCCGCAGACGAGGCTTTGCTCCATAGATTTGTCTCATGCGTAAAACCGGATGCCGATGTGCATTCCGTGGCCCGGGACTATGCCGTTTGCCTCGCCGGAAAACCTGCCGAGGCATTACAAACCAGTCGACGTCTGTTAAGCGAAGGTTACGCCTTGTCGGCCAGCGAAGCTATTGAGAGGGAGGTTGTCTATCTCAATAGCTTGATCCCCGCTGTTGCGAAAGCATCCAGTGGAAAATCGTAAAGTTCTCTGGGCCAAACGTCACAATTTTCTCGCAACAATATTACTATCATCGACGGTTTGTTTCGGTTTGTTTGTGAGGACCGCAGCGTAGGCCGTGGAGCGCGTAAAAAGTAATTCGGATACGAGTTGGAATTGGCTGTGTGTTGAAACATTGACTTTCAAACCGCATCACGACATATAAGTCACTTGTTCGACAGGGTTCACACCGCATGACCCCTGTTCCGCCGGTTTCAGTCTGGCGGACAAACCAAATCTGGAGAGAGACCCAACATGGCCACCGTCGGCACCCGTATTTATACTGCGCTGTTTGGCAAGCGCGTTGGCGAAGACCGTTTCGGCAATGTCTATTACACCGAAAAGACTCCGGCCAAGGGCCGCCGCACCAAGCGCTGGGTGATCTACAAGGGCGTTGACGAAGGATCGAAAGTTCCGGCCGAATGGCATGCATGGCTGCATTATACCCTTGATGCGCCGCTGTCGGAAAAGGCCGAGGACCGCTATGACTGGCAGAAAGAGCATCTGCCGAACCTGACCGGGACCAAACACGCATATCGCCCGCAGGGTCACGAATATAGCGGTGGCAAGCGCGCGAAAGCGACCGGCGATTATCAGGCCTGGTCGCCGGAAGGCTGATCAGCCGGAAATTTGAAAATTCAGGCGGGCGCGGGGCAACTCGCGCCCGTTTTTGTTTCGGGGCCCGCTTTTTGTTTAAGTGGTTCTGTTTTGGGCGGTTGTGTTTTGGCGCTGTGCAATACAATATGCCAATCAAAGAGATACAGATCGGATAAGGTCCATGAGCAACAGACTGATTGAAACCCTTGCAGGTGCTGCGGTGATCGCAGTCGCGATCGGGTTTGCAGCATATTCATACAGCCGTGCGGGGATCGACACGGTAGAAGGGTATGAAATCAAAGCCAGCTTTAACCGTATTGATGGTCTGGTCGTGGGCAACGACGTGCGGATTTCCGGCGTGAAGGTTGGCAGCGTTACCGGACAGGAACTTGATCCCGATACCTATATGGCGGTTGTCAAAATGTCGGTGCGCGCGGACCTGTCGCTGCCGATGGACAGTTCGGCCAAGGTGGCATCGGATGGTCTTTTGGGCGGCAAGTTCGTATCGATCGAGCCGGGCGGGGATATCGACATGATCCAGGCCGGTGGTGAAATCGAATACACGCAAGGGTCGGTCAATCTTGAAGATCTGATTGGTCAGGTTATTTATTCCTCGACCAGTAGCAGCGAATAGGCACAAGCACACCATATTGTGACGGGCTATTGTGACCAGTTCGGGAATGGTGGCCTTGCAACTCGCAGGGTAAGATCAAACCGGTCATGATTTTGCCGGTTTTGCCGGGCAGGGTGCCGGGCAATGGCAGTAAAATGGTCTGCTGTGCAAGAAATGTCGGAGCGTTCGATGAAGAAAACCGAACAGATTGAACATTTTCCAACCTGGCAGGCGACAGACGGGTCGCCTTTGTCCTGCGTGGAAAAGATCAAGGTTTTGAACGACAATTTCGGCGAATTGCGCGAGATGATGCAGGATGCGCTTGAAGATGCGCTTCTGATGGGCTGCGACGAGGAGCAATTCCGCAAGGTGATGCGCGATCTCGTGGCCGAACTGCACAATCCCTATGATACCAGCGACACACAGGACTGAATAACAAGATGAAACGATCTTTTGCGATTGCCGCGATCTGTTCGACATGTGCAATGATCGGAACGGCCTATGCCGCGCTTGATTATCGTCCGGCCCCGGTTGCCCAGCTTCAGGGGCTTGATAAAATTACCGCCCGCATTTCGACCTTTGAAGTGCCGGTCGGGCAGGTCGCCAGTTTCGGCACCCTGTCGATCCGGGTGGATGCCTGTTACCGGACCCCGCCCGAAGAACGCCCGGAAAGCGCGACCTTCCTTGAGATCGCCGATGTGCGCGATGATGGCAATGCGACGCGCCAACAGCTGTTTTCGGGATGGATGTTTGCATCAAGCCCCGGTCTTTCGGCACTTGAACATCCGGTTTACGATGTGTGGCTGAAAGAATGTCTTGATCCGGCGGATGCGGGCGACTCCAAACCCGAAGCCGCACAGGGCAAACCGGCCCCCGAGCAGCCATAAGATTGCAGCCATAAGATCGCAGCCATAAGTTCGCAGCCTTAATATGGCAGCCGTACAAGCATGGATGTAAGGCTGTCATCAGCCTTGTGCTCTCGGGCACTCGGGCAGTGGGCTCCTGATCCTGGTTTTTTTCCGTCATCTGCTTGGTGTCTGGCGGTGAATGTTTGATCGTTCACGGAACGGACCCAGTCGTGCCATTTTGCCGGAATGCAGGGACAGGCCGTGAAGATATGTGGTTTGCGGGCAGGATTTCGGTTTTTGGCGGTTTTGCGCCGTTTCAGGGTCGCGGATGCCGGGCGAACCAATATTTGATTGTTTGGATGTTGTCCCAAATATGGCAAAAACGCCGGATATTGTTTCCTGAATAGAAAATATATGTTGCCGCAGCACCGGCTTGAGAGCCGGTGGTTTGACTGTCATCCTCATGCCACAAGTTTTGCGACGCAGCATTGCGGATCGCGATCCGAAAATGAGGGAAATAGACAATGTTCAAAGCGATGAAAAAAGCCGGTCTTGCACTGGCACTTGCAACCGGTCTTTCGGCAGCTGCTTTTTCGGCACAGGCGGCAGAAAGCTATAAGCTTGATCCGACCCATACCAGCGTGATCTTTATTGTTAACCATCTTGGTTTTTCGAATTTCCAGGGCCGTTTTGCCGGTGTTTCGGGCGAACTGACCCTTGATCGTGAAAACCCGGCAGCATCGGCTGCGATCATCACGATCGACCTTAACCAGGTTGATAGCGGTGTCGAGGCGCTCGACAATCATATGAAAACCGCCGATTTCCTGAATGTTGAAAAATTCCCGACCGCGACGTTCAAAAGCACCTCGGTCGAGCTGGTTGGCGACAATGCAGCCAAAATCACCGGTGACCTGACCCTGCTTGGCGAAACCAAGCCGCTGGTTCTTGATGTTACCCTGACCGGTGAAGGCGATCATCCGATGACCGGCGATCATGTTGTCGGCTTTGGCGCGACCGGTACCGTGACCCGTTCGGAATATGGCATGAACTTCCTGGTTCCGGGTGTTGGCGATGACGTCAAATTGCAGATTTCTTCGGAATTCCTGAAGCAGAAATAAGCCGACTTTTTTAAAAGAGAATGGCGGGTTTGGCATGATGGCCGGCCTGCCATTTTCGTCTTCTGCGTGGAAGGGGATGAGTATGGCATTGCGTAGTCACCGTACCGGTTTTGGCAGCGTGACCAAAAGCCTGCACTGGATTGTTGCCGCACTGTTTATAGGTGTGTTTGCCATTGGCTGGTATATGGATTTCCTGCCGCTTGGCATGGCCAAACTTGAATGGATGTCACGGCACAAATCGCTTGGTGTGACGATCCTGATGCTTGCGGTGTTGCGGATCATCTGGCGTTTGTCCGAACCGACACCTACGGCACTGGGCAAACATGCGATTGAACGGCTGGCGGCAAAGATCGGGCATCTTGGCCTGTATGGGGTGATGATTGCCATGCCGCTGACTGGCTGGATGATGTCGTCCGCGGCCAATTTCCCGGTCAGTGTTTTCGGACTGTTTACATTGCCAAACCTTGTCGCGCCGGATCAGGGGCTTTTTGAAAGTCTCAGGACTGTGCATTTCGTGTTGTCCTGGGTGATTGTTGCCCTGGTTGGCGGACATGTTTGTGCGGCTCTGAAACATCACTTTATTGATCGCGATGCCACATTGCGCCGGATGTTGCCGGCGTTTGGCGGCAATAACAATGCCGATATCGGCGCCAATACTACTGCCAAGGAGAATTCCTGATGGGTTTGACTTTCAAATCGACACTGATGCGCCCGCTTGCCGCCGCGTTCGTGACATCGCTTATGGTATTTGCCGCCCCGGCAAAGGCCGCCGACCAGTGGACTGTTGACGCCAGCCAAAGCACGATTGCCTTTACCGGATCACAGCTTGGCGCGGGGTTTGACGGGGTGTTTGAGGATTTCACCGCAACCATTGCCTTTTCGCCAGACGATCTTGCCGGATCCTCGGTCGAGGTGCTGATTGATATTGCATCGGTCGATACCCAGAATGGCGACCGCGACAGCCAGATCGTATCGCCCGACTGGTTTGATGCCGCACAATGGCCAACCGCCAAATTTGAAACCAAGTCGTTTTCCGAGATCGAACCGGGCCGCTATCAGGCGGTCGCCGATCTGACGATCCGCGATGTGACGCGTGAAGTAACCTTGCCATTTGATCTGGTGATCACTGGCGATCAGGCCGAAGCAAAAGGCAGTGTCACCATCGCACGTACCGATTTTGGCGTCGGGCAGGGCCAGTGGGCAGATACCAGCCAGGTTGGCGATGACGTGACGATCAATATCACGATTGCGGCGTCGAAATAACGCCGCAGACGCCAGCCCCCTGTCATGACCGCCGATGCGGTCGGGGATGCCGGGGCAAAGCGTGAAGCATCGGGCATCTGGCATCGGGGCTGGCCCGGAACTGCCAATAAAAAATTGCTGATGATGAAGGACGGAAAGGGTGCTTTCCGTCCTTTGTTGTTTGTGGCGTTCGGGGGGCTGATGCCAGCGTGAATGCGCCAGCGTGAACGTGCCAGCGTGTGATGCTATGTGCCTGAAGCTGTGTGACGGGGTTGGCGCGGGAGGGCTATTTGGCCGGGATCAGCATGGCGCGCAGATGGGCGTGATCACCGTTGAAATAGGTGCCGTCAACCTTGGTCGGTACGCCCGGCACGCTGAGTTCTTCGGTATATTGCCAGAAACTCCAACTGGCCCATTCCACCGGGATGGTTGGTTGATCAACACCATATTCGGCAATCCACAGCTGATTGCCGGGAAAATGATCCTTCATGGCATGTTCCCAGAATGTCGGGCCGGTATAGATGATCGGGCGGCGGCCATAATGGGTTTCCAGTCTGGTCAGGAAGGTTTCGAACTGTTGATGCAAATCGCCCTTTACCGGCGGTTTGATCCGTTCGATATCAACAACCGGCGGCAGGTCCCCCGGTTCAAGGGTGACGTTTTTGATAAACCAGTCGGCCTGACCGGCACCGTCATCATTGGTTTCATAGAAATGATAGGCCCCGCGCAACAGCCCGGCCTTGCGGGCGGCGGCGAAATGGTCGGTGAAAGTCGGATCAAGATAATCCAGCCCATCGGTGGCCTTTACAAAGGTGAAGGCAATGCCGTTATTTTGCACCTTCTGCCAGTCGATATCGCCATTGTGATGGGATGTATCAATGCCATGCAGGGACGGGTTCCGGTCATCGGCGCGAACATCAAGCGGATTGAAAGTCACAAGGAGTGCCGCAATCGCGATGCCCGATAAAATATGGCGAAAAGCCGTGTTCAGACTGGTTGAAGGCGTCATGATATTCCGTCCTTCCGATGGCCATGACCGCATGGCGGCCGGTCGATCAATGAACTGAAGTCGCACTCAGTGTAAATCCAAGACCACAATCAGGCCAGAGCCATATGGCGCATGGATCGGCGAACTGTTTGACCCAAAGGATGTGATCCGTGTTTTTAGGCGCGCCCGGAACGTGGGGAGACTGTCAGGATGACGGGCGGCGATGTTCGGGGCGTGGTTGCGGGTGGGGCAGGTTTGGAACGCGGTTTCGGCGACGGATTGAGGTGCGTTCATGGGTAGTGCTCGGGCACGTGGCCAGAGACGTGCAAGAAGCATGGCAAGAGAAGCCGACCAGTGAAGGGACGATTGAAATGGCCTGAGACACGGCCTGCTAAACGGCAAGGGCAACAGGTCCGGGGATCGTCCGAAACGTGATCCGAATTTTCGTCGGAGATGCTGTCGGAAATGCGGTCAGACAAGCGGGTCAATACGCACCAAACGGGCGGACAGGGAGATATTCCGGAGAGACAAAAATCCCCCGGTGGCGGGCACCGGGGGATGAAATATCCGCAGGGATCAAAGAGCGGTTATTTGGTCGCGCTTTGACGCAGATCGGCCAGGAAGTTTTCGACCGCCTGATCAAGCGAGCGGGCTTCATCAACCAGTTTTTCGGCCGAATGGGCCAGCTGGCTGGTGCCGGAAGATACGCGCCCGGCATTCTCATTGACGGTTTCAATGCGCTGGGAGACTTCGGCAGTGCCATCGGCAGCCTGCTGAACGTTGCGCGAAATTTCCCCGATTGCGGCATGCTGTTCTTCAACAGCGGCGGCAATCGCGGTCGAACTGTCAGCAACGCGTGCGATGGTTTCGGAAATCAGCCGGATGGCATCAACGGCCTCGCCGGTTTCATTCTGAACCGAGAGGATCTGCTGATTGATTTCCTCGGTCGCCTTGGCGGTCTGGTTGGCAAGGTTTTTGACCTCGCTTGCGACGACGGCGAAGCCTTTGCCGGCGTCACCGGCACGGGCCGCCTCGATCGTGGCGTTAAGAGCCAGCAGGTTGGTCTGTTCGGCAATGTCGCCGATCAGTTTTGCCACATCCCCGATTTTCTGGGCCGCATCGGCAAGGCCGGTGACGGTTTCGTTGGTGCGTGCGGCCTGTTCATTGGCCTGATTGGCAATATCGGCCGACTGGGCGATCTGATGGGCGATTTCATCGCTTGATGCGGTCAGTTCCTCGGTCGCGGCCGAGACGGTTTGCACATTCGAGGAGGTCTGTGTGGTGGCCGAGGCCACAGCCGCAGACAGTTGGCTGTTGGTGTTGCTGGCTTCTTCCATCGAGGAGGTTGCCTGCTTCATCTCGGTGATCGAGGTCGAGATCGAGCGGATCAGGTTTTTGACGCGCTGTTCAAGGCTATCAGCCATATCGGTGATGTCCTTGCGGCGCTGTTTGTCCGCCTGGATTTCCAGCTGTTTCTGGCGATCCTGCAATTCGCGGTTTTCAAGCGCCTGCTGACGGAAGGAAACAACAGTGCGTGCCATGTCGCCGACTTCGTCTGCGCGGTCCTGGCCTTCGATTTCGCCTTCGAGGTCGCCAGACGAGATAACCCGCATTCTTGTCGCAAGGTTATGCAGACCCGATGTGATGTTGCGACCGATTACAAGGCCGCTTGCTGCCATGATCAACAGGATGATGCCGCCAATCAGAACGACATAAAGGGCCTGTTTCTGGAAGACAGCGTCAACATCATCAATATAGATGCCGGTTCCGATGATCGGACCCCAGGGCAGGGGATGGGCATAGGACAGTTTTTTGAAGGTCGTTTCCTTGTCCTGGCCGGGTTTTGGCCACCAGTAGGTCGAGAAGCCGCCACCGGGCGCGCTGCCCGCAGCGATCAGGTCACGGATGAAGTAGTTCCCTGCCGAATCCTGCAATTCGCCAAGGTTTTTGCCGACCAGTGCCGGGTTGGCCCCGTGCATCTCGGTCATGCCATCTTTGGAGAAGACAAAGAAGTATCCGATATCGCCATCATATCTGCCCGATGCGGCATCGGCATAAAACTGGGCGATTGCGTCTTCTTGGGACAGGGTGCCCGAGGTGACCTTGTCCTGATAGCGCTGGGCAATCGAGACAACATATTCGGTCGTGGCGCGGATCTTTTCTTTTCTGTCTTCGATCAGCGAACTTCTGAGTTCAAGCAACTGGACGACGGCAATGACGACAACGGCCAGCAATGCAAGGACACAAAGTGCTGTGATTTTAAAACTGATCTTCAGGTTCCCGAGCATGTTTCCTCCGGCTCGTTAGTATCTCGATAGGTTTATGATTAATATTATTATGAATTAATATATAAATAGAGACTGCAACCTACGGCAAGTAAAACTCCCCACTAAAGTATAGTTTCTGATCTTTCTTGAGATGGGAGTTGCCAGGCGCGAGTTCAACTCTGTGGTGTGATGTCGATTTATTGCCAAAAAAAGAGCCGCATTCATGCGAATGCGGCCCTGTCACGGTGATGTGTGTCGCGATTATTTGATCGCGCTCTGACGCAGGTCAGCGAGGAAGCTTTCGACCGCCTGATCAAGCGAGCGGGCTTCATCGACCAGTTTTTCGGCCGAATGGGCCAGCTGGCTGGTGCCGGAAGATACGCGCCCGGCATTGTCATTGACGGTTTCAATGCGCTGGGAGACTTCGGCGGTGCCATCGGCAGCCTGCTGAACGTTGCGCGAAATTTCCCCGATTGCGGCATGCTGTTCTTCAACAGCGGCGGCAATTGCGGTCGAACTGTCGGCAACGCGTGCGATGGTTTCGGAAATCAGACGGATGGCATCAACGGCCTCGCCGGTTTCATTCTGAACCGAGAGGATTTGCTGGTTGATTTCCTCGGTCGCCTTGGCGGTCTGATTGGCAAGGTTTTTGACCTCGCTTGCGACGACGGCGAAACCTTTGCCGGCGTCACCGGCACGGGCCGCCTCGATCGTGGCGTTGAGGGCCAGCAGGTTGGTCTGTTCGGCAATATCGCCGATCAGTTTTGCCACATCCCCGATTTTCTGGGCCGCATCGGCAAGGCCGGTGACGGTTTCGTTGGTGCGTGCGGCCTGTTCATTGGCCTGATTGGCAATGTCGGCTGACTGGGCGATCTGATGGGCGATTTCATCGCTTGATGCGGTCAGTTCCTCGGTCGCGGCCGAGACGGTCTGAACGTTGGTTGACGTCTGGGTCGTGGCAGATGCCACAGCGGCTGACAGCTGGCTGTTGGTGTTGCTGGCTTCCTGCATCGAGGAGGTGGCCTGCTTCATCTCTGCGATCGAGGTCGAGATCGAGCGGATCAGGTTTTTGACGCGCTGTTCAAGGCTATCAGCCATATCGGTGATGTCCTTGCGGCGCTGTTTGTCCGCCTGGATTTCCAGCTGTTTCTGGCGATCCTGCAATTCGCGGTTTTCAAGCGCTTGCTGGCGGAAGGAAACGACAGTGCGTGCCATGTCGCCGACTTCGTCGCCACGGTCTTGGCCTTCGATTTCGCCTTCGAGTTTGCCATTGGCGATTTCAGTCATACGGGTTGAGAGTTTATTCAGGCCAACTGTGATGTTGCGTCCTATCGCAAGAGATAAGGCAATCATCAGGGCAACAACGATCGCAATGAATACCATCACAAAAACGGCCTGTTCCCAGAAGGCGGCATCCACATCGTCAATATAGATCCCGGTGCCGATTGCATCACCCCACGGGAGCATAGCGGAATAGGAAAGCTTTTCGAAAAGTTTCTCCTCTGGCTCGCCGGGTTTTGGCCAGTAATAAGAGAAGAAACCGCCTTCCGGGTTTTGCGCCGCAGCCAAGAGGTCCTGCACGATGAAGTTGCCCGTAGGGTCTTTAACCTGGCTCATATCCGTGCCGTTAAGAGACGGCTTGGCGCCATGTAGCTTGTTGATGCCGTTTTTGTCATAGGCAAAGAAATAGCCCGTGCCTTCATCAAACCTTGCCGCAGTGCTCCAGCGATAGAACTCGGTTGTAGCTGCTTCCTGAGTGAGTTCACCACTGTTTACGCGGTCCTGATAGGATTGGGCCGCTGTTACCAGCATTGAAACAGTTGTCTGAATTTTGTCTTTGCGGTCTTCGAGCATCCCGCTGCGCAACGTTTGAAGTTCAAGTGCGGCAATCAAAAGCAAAGCGACAAGCGACAGTAGCGACAAGCTTGCGACCTTTTTACCGATCCTGATGTTTTGAAGCATGGTCTGTGTACCCGTTTTCTTGATTGTTTCCGTTTGAGCCACGGCAGGAAGCGATGCCGTTTAGAATTTTATTAATGTTATGGATAGGTTCTTATCTCGAAAGTATAGGGTGTGGCGCGAAAATGTGCATCAGTTATTTGCGTGCCACGCGGGCTGTATGGTGTTGATCACAGGGGGCTTTGTGCGGCCTGGTTGTTGAAATCACCGGCAAGACCCGTGCGATGACCGGTGATATGTTGGGGCTGTTTTCAATAAAAAAAGCACCTGACTGTCTAACAGCAGGTGCTTTTGCATTTTTTTGTGTTTTGAAGCGGCCTTAGCCGAGATGTTTGCGCAAAAATTCAAGCGCGAGACCCAGGCCTTCTTCGTCGATACCATGTTGCAGGTTCGGACGTTCATGCAGGGAAACGTCGATGCCGTTGGCGGCCAATGTATCGCGTGCGATGCGCGATGCCTCGATCGGGACCACCGGATCGGCGGTGCCATGCACCAGCAGGACCGGCGGGCGCGATTTCAGATCGGTGGCAAAGGCGCCATCGCCCAGAAGTGCCCCGGAAAAGCCGACCACACCGGCAAGCTGCTTGGCGCGGCGCGGGGCGGTTTGCAGCGACATCATGGTGCCTTGTGAAAAACCGACCAGCGCGATCCGGTCTTCGTCAATGCCATGGGTTTCCATAACATGATCAATGAAGTCATTGACGTAGGATGCGCTTTTATTGGCCCCTTCGGCCATGGCGGCAAGGGCACCGGACATGGTTTCGGGCGCACGGCGCAGGAATTCCGGATCATATTCGGCCAGGCTGAACCATTGACGACCGAATGGCGACATTTCGCAGGGGAACGGCGCATTGGGTGAATAGAAACTGGTGTCGGGCAGGGCGCGCGCCAGATGCGGGGCCAACCCGATCAGGTCGTTGCCATCCGCGCCATATCCATGCAGCAGGATCACAACGCTTTTGGAGGTTCCCGATGCCGCCGGCAGTGTCGGGCCAGACAATAGATGATCAGTGCTCATAATGACTTTCCTGAAAAATCCTTTTCCCCTGATTAGCAATGCAGACAGCTGACCACCAGTTATTTTTGCGATCCGGGGTGCTGTCGGTCATGTGCAGGGCAAATATCGGGAAATCTTGCGGAATTCTTGGGCATGGAGGGGGCCATGGTCGGGCAACGGGTGTTCGCGGGATAACCGACATATGGCCGGGTGAGGGTATCGCGGAGGAGCCGGAATGGCGCGAACAGGGTGAGCTGCGCAGGCCGTCCCGCTGGCAGGTTCGGCAAGTTCGGCAAATTCAGCAAGTCAGCGGGGAAAGATGATCACTGTTTTACAAAGGCAGAGCGGATCAAACCGATCCCGGCCGCTGCGAACAGCCCGGCAACCGCGCCATCGATCCAGCGCCGGGTTTTGCGATAAAGCGCCATCGCCCCCGATGTCGAAAAGACCAGCGCATAGAGCATATAGATCGCAAGGCCCAGCACCATGCAGGTGCCGGTTGCCAGCATCACCTGGGCAGCAGACCCGCCATCATCAAGGCCAAGTGCCAGAACCGCCATCCAGGCAATCACGGCCTTGGGATTGGACAGGTTGAGAACCAGCCCGTGGCGGAAGCCGGGGTGACGCGTTGATTTGGGGGGTACAGACATATCGGCTTTGACCATGGCAGAACGGGCCGACATCCATGCCAGCCACAGAAGATAAGCCCCGCCGACCAGCTTCAGGACCGAGAGCGCGTAGCTTGATGCCTGGAGGATCGCGCCAAGACCGGTTGCCGCCACCAATCCCCAAAAGGCCAGTCCGAGCGCAAGTCCGGCCCCGAAAAGCAGGCCTGATTTTCGCCCGGAATGCATCGAGACCGTCGCAACCGCAAGGGTCGCCGGCCCCGGCGATGCCGCGGCGATGAAGAAGGCAATGGCAATGGTCAGAAGACTGGTGAGATCAAACATGCCGGTTTCCTTTGTGCTGGCAATAAAGTTGCACGGATCGGAAATTTTGCAAAGGCCGCAAAGGTCGCAAAGGTCGCAAAGGGCGCAAAGGGCGCAAAGGCGTGATCACAACGACCGGATGGTTGGAACCAGATCAAGCTGGTCATGGCAACAGGATGGATGATGACTGGTGATAAGGAACAGGGACCGGTTCGGGACGATCGGGTTTCGCGTGCGCGAACCGGTCAGGATCATCAGCCTGTGGATAAGTGTGTGGATGGAAAGGCCGGTATAGGCGAATTTTTATAATTCCACCGCCATTTTTACGATCATCTGAAGAATGATCTATCCGTTGGTATCGGTTTTCGCAAAGTGACCTTTTTTCCAGTGTGGATATTGTGAAACTTTATTTGTTATTTAAAATCAAATGGTTGCGTCGATATTTTTACGCATTGGCGAATTTGGTATTCCGAAAATCGCGACGGATGTCACAAAAATGAAATACGATTATTGCAAAATGATAGGTGCAAGGTCGGGCAAAATTCAACGATGTGGATTTTTTGCCTGTGGTTGTCATGACAACCCGTCTTTTGTCTTGCCTTAATCTGTGCGACAAGAAATCTTCCGGTTGCCGGCACTGTTCGGCAAAACGCCCCAAATCAAGTCCAATTCCGAGGCCCAGATGAACCGCACGCGCCGCTGGTTCGGCAAGGGGGATCGACGTGTTCTGTCACTGACCCTGCCGATCATTTTGTCCAATGCCACAGTTCCGTTGCTTGGCGCGGTTGATACGGCAGTGGTCGGTCATCTTGACAGCCCGCACTATATTGGTGCGGTTGCGGTCGGGGCGCTGATTTTTTCCTATGTGTTCTGGAGTTTCGGTTTCCTGCGCATGGCGACCACCGGGCTTGCGGCACAGGCCTATGGCCGGCGTGACCCCAACGGGGTGCGGGCGGTGTTTGCGCGCGCGGCCCTGATCGCGATGACTGCCGGGCTTGCGGTGATGATATTGCAATGGCCGATCATCGAGCTTGCGATGTCGCTGATTGCGCCAACACCGGCGGTCGAGGCCGCCGCCCGTGACTATTTCCATGTGCGGATTTGGGCGTCACCGGCGACATTGATGCAATATTGCATGCTGGGCTGGTTGCTTGCGATGCGCGACAGCCGGGCGGTGTTCATTTTCCAGGTGGTGCTGAACTCGCTTAACATCGTTCTTGATATCCTGTTTGTGCAAGGGTTCGGCTGGGACGTCAAAGGGGTGGCTGGCGCGACGGTGATTGCCGATTATTCCGGCGTGGTTCTGGGCTGGTTTTTGATGCAGCCGCACCTGAAACGTCTGGGCGGCACATGGCGCGGGATCGGGGTTCTTGATCGGGTGCAGCTTGCCAAGCTGATGAAGATCAATGGTGATATCTTTGTGCGCACCATGGCGCTGACATCGGCCTTTGCGCTGTTTACCAGTTTCTCGGCCCGATTTGGCGAAGTCACCCTTGCGGCCAATGCGGTGTTGCAGAACTTTTTGATGTTCGGGTCATTTGCCCTTGATGGCTTTGCCCATGCCGCCGAAACCCTTGTCGGGCAGGCCTATGGGGCGGAGCGACGCAAACAGTTCCTGTGGGCGGTGCGCAAGACCACGATCTGGGGGATTGTATCAGCGGTGTGTATGGCGGCGATCTTTGCCGTGACCGGTCCGTGGATCATTGATGCCCTGACCAGCATCCCCGAGGTGCGCGAGGCGTCCTATACCTATTTGCTGTGGGCGGTCATTTTGCCGGTTACCGGGGTTCTGGGCTTTCAGTTTGACGGGGTGTTTCTGGGCGCGATGCAAACCAAGCACTGGCGCAACATGATGCTGGTATCGGTGGGGATTTATGCGCTGATGGCGTGGGGGGCTGTTGCGATGGACAGCAACCATTTGCTGTGGGCGGCGTTTAACGCCTTTTTCCTGTTGCGCGGTCTGACACTGGCCGTTCTGTTCCCGACCATTATCCCGGATCGGCGTGTGGCGGCGATGCGCGCGTAACAGTGGGCATGATGCGCGTACACGGCTGGCGTTTCGAGCTTGTGTCTTAAGGCCGGGTGCCCAAGTGCGCAGTGTGTCCGCAGGGTTAAGCTAAAGCTGGGATGTTTTGCACCCAGGGGCGATGTGCCAGCCTGTGCGGGGATGACGGTGCCGGTTTGAATGGTCCGCCGTTTTGCGTCATTGCTTAGATGGCGCAAGCCGCAAATCAGCACTCGCAGGGCAGCAACATCAGATCAGTCGATGTCGGAAACCGGAAGGGTGGTGCTGTTTTTGACTTCATGCAGGGTGAAGCTTGATTTCATGTTGGCAACACCGGGAAGCTTCATCATCACTTCGGACAGGAAGCGCTGATAGGATGCGGGGTCGGGCACGACGATGCGCATCATGTAATCCTGATTGCCGACCATGGCATAGCAATCGACGATTTCCGGATGTTCCTGGACCGCGGTTTCAAAGCGACGGAGCGACGGTTCGTCATGCTGGGTCAGGGAGACGGTGACAAAGACATTCACGCCAAGATGAAGATGTGCCGGATCAAGCAGGGCAACATATTTGCGGATCACGCCGCTTTCTTCGAGTTTGCGCAAACGCCGCAGACAGGGAGAAACAGACAGGCCGACCTTGTCAGCCAATTCGACCATCGAAATGCGACCGTCTTCCTGAATTTCACGAAGAATTTTGCGATCAATTGCGTCGAATCCGTTGCGCGCCATAGCGTGCCACACTCCTTTGGGTCATAAACAGCGGGCTACAATTTGCCAAATTTCAGGCCCGATGTAAGTATTTTCTGCTGCGCGATAAGCCATGACTTCGGGTTTCTGTCAATGATTGCGTGATCGCGCATCGCATTTTTTACGGGCTGTCTGTGTATATGACAGAGGTGAAAGAGCCAAAGCAGCCATCTGCTTGATGCTTGCAAGATCAGATGAATGCAAGTATGTCCTTCAGTTCCTTGAAATGCTTGGCATAGACGGGCCGGACTGCTCGCAGTTGCAGCGGAACTTATCATTGCCGTGCCCGGTCTGAACAGTATAGTATAATCGTACCAATTTACTTATTTTGATTGTGGTTATTCTCCTGATCCGACGCCGGGAGAGGTTGGCACGGCCAACCACGTTACTGAAAGGCATACAAGGTGGACGCTGCGCAAAATGCACCGGGATATAACCTGGTTACGATTGGCGAGCATAAAATCAATATCCGTCCGGCAGTCCTTGAAGATCTGCCAAATGTTGTCGATCTGGATGACCGGACAACAGGTTTGCGCAAGCCTGATTATTGGGACGATCTGTTTACCCGATATGGCAACCGCAAGGATTCCCGGTTTTTCCTGATTGCAGAAGAAGGCAGCACGCTTCTGGGCTGTATTTTCGGTGAAGTGCGGTCGTGGGAATTCAATTCCGTGCCATGTGGCTGGGTCGGTACCGTCAGTGTCGAGCCGGATCTGCGCATGGGCGGGATCGGCACCATTCTTTATAAGGAAATCTGCCGGTGTTTCCGCAAGGCCGGTGTGACCAAGGTCCGCACCATGATCCCGCGCGATGCCACCGACCTGATGTCATTCTTCCGATCCCAGGGCATGATGGCCGGACCGTTCATCCAGCTTGAGACCGATATGGAAGAGGGGGCCTAAGCCATGATGTCCTTGCAAAAGGCAACCCTGTTTGCCCTCTATGCCGTGCTTGAACTGGCCGAAGATACCGACCGTCAGCTTTCGGCGTCCGAAATTGCCGAACGGTACAATATTTCCACCAACCATCTGGCAAAGGTTCTGCGTGATCTTGGCCGGGCGGGGCTTGTTGAATCGGTACGTGGTGCCGGGGGCGGATATCGTTTTTGTGGCAATGCCAAGCGCACGACGCTTCTTGACGTGGTGCAGCTGTTTGAGGAGGTCGGTACCGGCCCGTCCAACAGCATTGTGCAAAATACCAATGCCGGGGCGGCACTGTCGCTGGTGATGGACGAGATCGAGGAAATCACCCACGCGACGCTGTTGTCGATCACGATCGAAACCATGCTCAAACTGATGCGCAAGCGTCGCCCGGAAAAGCCGACATCAACCGGATTGTTCCGCGCGGTCTGATTGCAGAAGCCGGGCAGCGTTTGCAGACAGAAAGAAGGCCGTCAGAATGTTCTGACGGCCTTTTGTTTGGGGATGTCGCAAGCCTAGCCTTCGCTGGTGGCCGGGGCAGAGGGTTCTGCTGCTGGCGCGGTGCTTTCGGCGGTGTCGCTGCTGGCAGCCTTGGGGGCTGCTTTTTTGCGCGGGCGACGCGGGCTGCGTTTCTTTTCTGCGGTCTTGGCCGGGGCCGGTGCGGCGTCTGCTTCGACCGGGGTTTCGGTCTTGGCGTCTGCTTTGGCCTCTACTTTGGCTTCTACTTTGGCCTCTACTGGGGCGTCGATCGGTGCATCAACCGCGGTTGGTGCAGCTTCTTCTGCCGGCTTGTCATCGGTTTTCTTTTTCGCGCTACGACGCGGCGATTTGGCACGCGTGGTCTTTTCCGACTTGGCGTCAGACTTGGCGGTCGATTTCGTCGCGATTTTGCGTTTGGTGGTCTTTTTCGGTGCTTCTTCTTCTGCCTCAGGCTTTTTGCCAAGGCTTGAAGCCGGAACCGCCGTCAGCAGGAAGGACGGAACATGATCGCCAAAACCGATGACCGGCTTGTCATCGCGGTCATCGCGATCGCGCCGGTGGTTGCGGTTATTGTTGCGATCATTGCGGTCGCTGCGATCGTTTCGGTCATTGCGATCAAAGCGCTCATTGCTGCCCCGGGTATCGCGGGCAGGGGCCTTGTTCTGATCGGCATCCTTGGCGGCGGCGGGCTGGGCCGGGGTTTCCGGCTGTGCCTTGGCGGTGTCGCCATTGCCACGGTCATTTGATTTTGCCGAACGGGCCGGTTTGTCATCACGCGTATTGGACTTGCGGCTTTTCTTGTTACGCCGTTTTTTGCCGGTAAAGTCCAGCTCAAGCGTTTCAATGCCGTCAAGTTCGGTCAGCGGAATGTCTTTGTTGATCGTCTTGTGGATGGCTGCGACCAGTTTGCCGTCTTCGGGTACGGCAAGGGTGAAGGCCTTGCCATCGCGGCCCGCACGACCGGTACGGCCGGTACGGTGGACGTAATCTTCGGCGTTGAACGGAACGTCGAAGTTAAAGACGTGCGAAACATCGGCGATATCGATCCCGCGCGCAGCAACGTCAGAGCAGACCAGCAGGGTGATCTCGCCCGATTTGAACTTTGCCAGCGTTTCGGTACGTTCGCTTTGGGCCATGTCGCCATGCATGCGCCCGGCATTGAAGCCGTGCTTGGTCAGCGACTTGTAAAGGATATCAACGTCTTTTTTGCGGTTGCAGAACACAAAGGCGTTTTTGACATTTTCCTGGCGGATCAACTGACGAAGTGCTTCGCGCTTGTCAAAGTCATCAAGGACCAGAAGTTTGTGTTCAACCGTTGCGGCCATGCTTGATGGCGGGGCGACGGTAATTTCCTTGGGATTGGACAGGAATTTGTCGGCAAGGCGACGGATTTCCTTGGGCATGGTCGCCGAGAAGAAAAGCGTCTGGCGCTGCTTGGGCAGCATATTGACGATCTTTTCGATGTCGGGGATGAAGCCCATGTCGAGCATACGGTCGGCTTCGTCAATCACCAGCAATTTGCAGTCAGACAGAAGCAGCTTGCCACGTTCAAAGGTATCGATCAGGCGGCCTGGCGTCGCGATGATGACATCTGCGCCCTTTTCCAGGATTTTGCCCTGTTCGGCGGCGGACTCGCCCCCGATGATCAATGCCTTCGACAGGGACATGTATTTGCCATAGGTGTCGAAGTTTGCCGCAACCTGGGTCGCAAGTTCGCGGGTCGGTTCCAGAATGATGGAACGCGGCATACGCATACGCGCGCGGCCGTGATGCAGGATATCAAGCATCGGCAGGGTGAAGCTGGCCGTTTTACCCGTGCCCGTCTGTGCACAGCCCAGAATGTCGCGTGCCATCAGCACCGACGGGATAGCTTGAGCCTGGATCGGGGTTGGGGTGTCGTAGCCGGCGTCTGCAACGGCTTTGAGGATATCTTCGCTCAGACCGAGATCGGCGAAATTCATATGGTTCGTTTTCCCGCAATAGAATGCGTTAAGTGAAGCGGATATGCAAAAATCAGTTTGGGTCGTAAAGCTAACCCTGAATTAAGTCAAGAAAAACGCCGCAAAATTCGCTTCGAAAACCGATAAACACCCTGTTGAGAGGCTTGTTTGCAACAATTTGGCAGCGTAACCTGTCAAAATAACAATCACACATGGGAGAAAAGCCGTGCTGATGGATGCGACACGCGCAAGTTTGCTGGTTATCGATGTTCAGGAAAAGCTTTATCCGGCATGTCAGGAGCCCGAACAGATCATTGCCAATTGCTGTTTCCTGATCAAATGTGCCAACCGGCTTGGCGTGCCCGTGATTGTCACCGAACAATATCCCAAGGGGCTTGGCCATACGGCAAAACCCATTCTGGATCTTGTGGAAAAACCCGGTGATGTTGCCGATGGCGGCAATGTGGTTGCCAAGGTGGCGTTTTCGGCAATCCCGGCAGACGGCTTTATCGAAAAAATGGAAGAAAATCCGGGCCGTGACCAGGTGGTGGTGATCGGTATGGAAACCCATGTTTGTGTGCTTCAGACGGTGCTGGAACTTCTTGAACGCGGACGCGAGGTCTATGTGGTTGCCGATGCGGTGACATCGCGCAGCACCCAGGACAAGATTTTCGGGCTTGAACGCATGCGCGATGCCGGGGCAAAGATCGTCACCCGTGAAAGCGTGATGTTTGAATGGCTGCGCGTTGCCGGTACCCCGGAATTCAAGGAATTGAGTGCGCTGATCAAATGACATCCGGGCCGGATCAGGATTTCGGGCACGCCGGAATGGATGGCGTGCCCGTTGTGTTTTTGTCAGGAATGCTGGCTGATCAGCGGATGTGGGAGCCGGCAATTGCGGCCTATGGTCGGGTTGAAATGAACGGCAAACCTGCGATCCGTCCACTTCATTTTGATCTGTTTGATCAGGACAGTGTGGCGGCGATGGCGCGTGCGGTTCTTGATGCCGCGCCAGACCGGTTTGCGCTGGTGGGGATGTCGATGGGCGGCTATGTCGCCTTTGAAATCCTGCGTCAGGCGAAAGCACGCGTCAGTCATCTGATGCTGGTTAATACCCGGGCAACAGCCGATACAGAGGCGGTCAAACGCCGTCGTGTCCTTCTTGCCCGGCTTGCCGGGCGCGCGCAACGTTTTGTCGGGATCAATGACACGTTGCTTGACGAGATGATCCATCCCGATAATCGCAGCAATGACACCTTGATCCAGCTTTTGGGCGATATGGCCGAGCAGGCCGGAGCGGAGGTCTTTCTGCGTCAAAGCATCGCGGTTGCCCATCGCCCCGACAGTCAGGGGACGCTTGCCAGGATTGATATCCCGAGCTGTGTGATGTCGGGCGAAGCCGATCAGGTGATCAGCCCGGAAAGCCACCGGGATATGGCAAGCCGGATTGCCAGCGCAGATTATCACGAGGTCGCCGGGGCAGGGCATTATGTACCGCTTGAACAGCCCGCGATTTTTGCCCGTGCTTTGGTTGACCTTCTTCTACGGTAGGGCGGCATTTTTATATGTTACGAGCAACCCATTCTTCGAGCGTTGCCCGGATCGACTGATCGGCTGGCTGTTCACGGGTGAAAGCCCACCATATATGTGCCCCTTGCCATATGCTGGCCATTTGCCAGCCAAGCTTTTTTCCCTCTTCGGGGTGGTCTGACAGGCGGCGGCCAAGGATTGCGGCAAGGTGATGTCCCCAAGCTGCGCCGCGTGCGCGAAGTTGCGGGTTGCAAATGTCTTCATGCAGAACCAGCAAGCCGTTGGTGCTGTCCCGGTCTGCCGTTTCCGGGGGCATCAGGCGCAGCAGAATTTCGATTGCGCCATTCGGATCAAGTGCTTCTTCCTGATCCGCAGCATGCGTTTCAGCATCTAGGCGGTCCCAAGCCCGGAGTAATGTTGCAACGAGCAGAGCATCACGCGTGCCATAGCGTTGCACAAGTGTTGCTGGTGAGAGACCGCAGGCTTTTGATGCCCGGGCAAATGTCAGGTTTGACGGTCCGGTTTCAAGCACGGTTTCAAAGATGGTGTCGAGCACCTGATCGTCGGGAATTGTCTTGTTTCTTGCCATGATTATTTATAAACGTATATTCATTTATAAATCAATGGAGATTTGATCATGGCAAGAATTCTTGGGTATATCGCAACCAGTCTTGACGGGATGATCGCGGACAGAAATGACAATCTCGATTGGTTGTTTGCATATGACGGGATGGATCTTGGTGAATACGATTACAACAAGTTCATCAAGCGCATTCAAACCCTGGTGATGGGGCGGGGAACCTACGACTTTGTTGCACGCCAACCATCGGAATGGCCTTATCACGGAAAGCGGGTAATTGTGGTTACATCCCGTCCGATTGATAATCCTGTCGCGGATATTGACGTGCGAAGTGACGTTGACGCATTGATTGCCGAACTTCGTGCTTTTGATGATGGGGATGTCTGGATGCTGGGCGGTGGAAAGCTGCAAATGGCGTTCATTGAACGAGGTGCGCTTGACGAAATTGAAATTTACGTCATGCCCGAAATTCTGGGTGGGGGAAAACCGCTTTTCCCCCAGACAGGTTTTCGCAGCAGTCCGACATTGATCAGTACGCAAATGCTTGATCGCGGATGTGTGCGTTTGCATTACCGGTTCTCACCAACATGTTGATTGCTGACTGATCGTTTAGGCATCCCGGATCAGCAAACCGTCTGGAACGGGCTGCAGAAACGGTCATCGTCATTGTTGCGGATATGGCGCGGGAACAGTTGGTAGCTTAGCGTGTCGGCATTGGCAAACAGCTGGCTTTCAAAGTTTTCAGGCACAAAACGCGCCCGGGTTTCAGAGATGACATTATCGCCGGAGCAAAAGCCGAACCGCACAATCAGGCGATCAGAAATGTGTTCCATGCCGCCGGTTTGCGGGTTGGTGCAGATCGCATCGCCAAAGGTGTTTTGTGACGGGTTGACCACAGCCACCAACCGGTTTTCCGGTTTGATGGTTTCATTTGCCGCAATATCGGCGGGATCGGTAACAAAGCGCAGGCGCGGCGCAAAACCGTGATTGGAAAGCGCATCGGTCCATGTTTTGGCCGGAAGGCTGTTGGCCGGATCAACGATTTCAAGCAGCATGACCTGACTTGGCGCGCCGGTGGTCTTGAAGCTTTGGACTTCGGTGACCTTGTAATTGGGCGCTTCGATCAGGGCGGCACTGCACCCGCCAAGCAAAAGCAACGCCATGCCGGTTACGGTCGGCAAAAAACGGGAAAATGCGCGCATGTTCATTGGACAAGTCCTTTGACAGCTTATCGGGCAAGATAGCCTATCACATTGCAGGCGTGATCACCCGGTCTGAAAGATATGACGATCATTAAGGCGCGCTTTTGCGGCGATGCTGTGGCGGGACCAATAAAAAACCCGGCACACTGGCCGGGTTTTTCGCAATCGGTTTGCCGATCAGACGTCGATATCTTCGACGAAGCGGGCATGTTCCTGAATGAACTGGAAACGCAGTTCCGGTTTCTTGCCCATCAGGCGGGTGACCAGGTCCTTGGTCTGGCCGCGTTCATCGGGTTCTGCCGCATCGGGCAGGGTGACACGCAGCAATGTCCGCTTTTTATGCGCCATCGTGGTTTCACGCAGCTGTTGCGGGGGCATTTCACCCAGACCTTTAAATCGGGAAATCTCGACCTTGTTCGGGTTCTTGAACTCGGTGCTCAGGATGACTTCCTTTTCGGCGTCATCCATCGCATAGATCGATTTGCCGCCCTGGGTCAGACGATAAAGCGGCGGCATCGCCAGATAGAGATGGCCGCTTTCGATCAGACCGGGCATTTCCTGATAGAAGAAGGTCATCAGAAGTGATGCGATATGCGCACCATCGACGTCAGCATCGGTCATGATGATGATGCGTTCGTAACGCAGGTCATTCAGGCGGAAATCGGACCCGGAGCCGCAGCCAAAGGCTTCGATCATGTCCTTGATTTCCTGGTTGGCCATCATCTTTTCGCGGGTGGCCGAGGCAACGTTCAGGATCTTGCCGCGCAGTGGCAGGACGGCCTGTGTTTCACGGTCACGGGCCTGCTTGGCAGAACCACCTGCCGAGTCACCCTCGACCAGGAAGATTTCAGTGCCAGCGGCAATTGATCGCGAACAGTCGGCAAGTTTACCCGGAAGGCGCAGGCGGCGGGTGGCCGACTGACGCTTGGTTTCCTTTTTCTCCTTGCGGCGCTGACGTTCCTCGGCGCGCAGGATGATGCGTTCGAGCAGACGCTTGGCGTTTTCGGTGTCCCCTGTCAGCCAGTGGTCGAAATGGTCGCGGACCGCGGTTTCAACCAGTTTGGTGGCATTCTGGGTGCCGAGCTTTTCCTTGGTCTGGCCCTGGAACTGCGGATCGGGAATAAAGACCGACAGCATGATGCAGCCGCCGCCAAACACGTCTTCGGCGGTGATGGCCGCAGCCTTTTTCTGACCGACCATGTCACCATAGGCCTTGATTGCCTTGGTCAGGGCATAGCGGAAACCGGCTTCGTGCGTGCCGCCAAGCGGGGTCGGGACGGTGTTACAGTATGAATGGAAATAGCCTTCGCCGCTTTCGGGCCAGCCGATTGCCCATTCAACGCGACCGGGACTGTCGGAAAACTTGGCTTCGCCGGCGAACGGGCGTTCGGTGACGAGTTCGCGGCCCTCAAGCGTCATTTCCAGATAGTCGAGAATCCCGTTCGGGAATTTCAGGACTTCCTGCTGCGGGGTCGGGTCATCACTTGTCAAAAGCGACGGATCAACCGACCAGCGGATTTCAACGCCCTTATAGAGATAGGCCTTGGACCGCGCCATGCGGAAGATGGTGCCCGGTTTGAGTTTGGCGCGGGCGCCAAAAATCTCGGGATCGGGTTTGAAAATGACCGTGGTGCCGCGGCGGTTATTGATCGCACCGCCATCCTGAAGCGGCATCTGCGGCACACCGCGCGAATATTCCTGGAATACCATTTTGCGATCGCGGCAGACCTCAACCCGGAATTTTTCGGTCAGGGCGTTCACGACAGACATACCCACACCGTGCAAACCGCCCGATGTCTCATAGGCCTTGCCCGAAAACTTACCACCGGAATGCAGGGTGGTCAGAATGACTTCAAGGGCGGATTTGTCGGGGAACTTCGGATGCGGATCGGTCGGAATACCGCGGCCGTTATCGCGGACAAGTACGGTATTGTCCGGTTTCAGTTCCAGTTCGATCCAGTCCGCGTGGCCAGCGACCGCTTCGTCCATGGAGTTATCCAGGATCTCTGCGACCAGATGGTGCAGGGCCGCATCATCGGTGCCGCCGATATACATACCGGGGCGGCGACGCACAGGCTCCAGGCCTTCGAGAACCTCGATGTCCTTGGCGGAATAGGCTTTGTCTGTGGATTGGTTTGAATCTTCAAAAAGGTCGGTCATGCCCCGGAACGCAACTTCTTTTATTGTGTTAAAACAAGGTCCAACAACGCATATCTGTTGATCGATATTGAGCGTTGGATGCCTCGGCGCTAAACGAGTACCATATGTTCGATGGTTCGTGCCACATGTCGGTTAGCACGGACCATAAAAATGTGTTTTCAAGTCCAATGCAAGTGGTGGTCTTTGCCAAAGATCACATTTTTAAAGCTGCGGCGCAGAAAACCGAGACCGGGAGGTCCAATAAAAAAATATGCACGTCTTTTTTCAACGTGCCCGAAACAGGAGTGAGCCCGATGGCGACAGAGAATGAGCAAACACACGTCAGCGACAACACGATGCCGCGTGGCGATCTTTGTACCCGGACATTGGCAATGCCCGCCGATACAAACCCGAGCGGGGATATCTTTGGCGGCTGGCTGATGTCGCAGATGGATATTGCCGGGGGTGTTCTGGCAAGCCAGATCGCCGAAGGCCGTATTGCAACCGTCGCGGTTGACGGCATGACCTTCCTGCGTCCGGTTTATGTCGGTGATACGGTTTGCGTGTATGGCGATATCGAACGGATCGGCAACACATCAATCGTTCTGCATCTCGAAGCCTGGGTGCTGCGCCGCAACCAGCCGCCGCGCATCAAGGTCACCGAGGCCACCTTTACCTTTGTTGCCATCGACGCCGAAGGCCGCCCGCGTGCGGTGAGAAGTGACGGTGTTTCGGTCTGACGGTTTGATTGTCAGGCTACGGGGTATGTGCAGAACCGATCCGGTTTTCTGGCGGTTTTGCATATCCCGCTAGATATCGAGTGCGCTCGGATTTTCGCGCCCAAGTATATGCATGATTAGAGCGGTATCGTTGTCCATCCGAAAGTAGATGCTATGCGCGCCAAAGACGCAGCGGCGATACCCGGGACGGATGAAGTCTATGGCTTGATAGATGGCAGGGGCCTGCGCGATTTTGTCGAATTGATCAAACAGCGCGTCAAAGTAAATATCAGCCTGCTGTTGCCCGAACGTATCGATGCCAAAGCGATAAATGCGCCTGATATCGTCTTCTGCAAGTTTGCTCAGACGATAAGATGCCATCAGGGTTCAAGTTCCGCTTTGACAGATGTGCGGATGTCTTCCTTCGACAGGGTTGAAAGACCGCTTTCTTCGGCTGCTATCAGCGTGCTGCGAATATGTTCCATTTCTGCCATGCGCATTTGTTTTTCGCGCAAAGCTTCGCGGACGACTTCGCTGTCAGAAGCATATTGTCCCGTCGCAAGCTGTGCCTGAATCCAGGCTTCCTGCGTTTCGGTGACGGTGATGCTTTTCTTGATCATAAAGTGATCTCCTAGCCTCTTTTATCCTACTTTATCCTACCTATTTTGAGCACAGTGGGCAAATGATTGTGCTGTGCCATCGGGTGGATAACGAAAAAGCCCCGCCCGAGATACTCGGACGAGGCTTTTTATCTGTGTGTCGCTGCTACCAGCTTGCCTTGGCAACCCGGATGAAGTTTTCGCCCATGATTTTGTCTACGTCGTCGGTTGAGTAGCCGATGGCGATCAGGGCATCGGCGAGGGCAGGGAGCTTTTTCGGGTCAAATACCGCAGCACCGCCCGCACCCGGGCCATAGCCGCTGGCGACCGGCCAGTAATAGGAACGGTCAACGCCATCGGGGAAGTCGTTGCAGCCGGCAACTTCGGGCATGGTATCAAGCCCGATGCCGACATGATCAACACCGACCAGATCGACCGCATATTTGATGTGGCGGATCATATCGGGGACTTCCGGGGCATTTGGCGATTTGATGAAACGCTGGAAACCGCAAATGCCGATCACGCCGCCGGTATCGGCACAGGCCTTGATCTGTTCATCATCAACGCAGCGTTCATGACCGCCCAGAACCTTGGGATTGGCGTGGCTGAAGACCACCGGTTTGGATGATACCCGCATGATATCAAGCGAGCTTTGCCGTCCGGTATGGGAACAATCCATGATCATGCCATTGGCATTGACCGATTTGACCATTTCCACCCCAAGGTCGGTCAGGGGCATATCAACATCGTGACAGCCGCCCGCGACCGAGTTGTTGCGGTTATAGGCAAAGTGGATCTGCTTGACCCCCAGTCTGGCAAAGACCGGGATCATTTCGGGCATGTCTTGCAGCATGACCGAGCCTTCCAGATCAAAGCCGACGCCGAGCAGGCCTTTTTGCTTGGCGATGGCAAGATCGTCAAAGCTGTCGATCTGCATGTATTTGTCGGGATGGGCGGCGATCTTGGCGCGGAAGGCGGCAATGACGCGCAGAATGTGGGGGATGGTGTTCATGTCCATGCCGACATTGATACAGACATAATCCACGTTGCCCTTCACATATTCGTCCAGAAGGCTTTCGGGTGTTTTTTCATCCAAAGGCAGGCAGGCATGCGCATCCCAGGTAAAGCTGGGGCGATAGGTTGCCGGGCGCGATGGGTTGGTGGCAATCGTCATTCAAACAGGTTCCCGTTTCTTCGTTTGGTGTGGCGACGTGAAGGGCGGATCAATCCCAATCGACGAAACTGTCAACCACAGCACGGTCATAGCCGCCAGCAGCCTTGTAAAGCTGTTGGGAGTAGGGGTGTTCAAGCGACCCTTCGGCAAGTTGACCGGCGGTGGCGCGTTCGACAATGCGACCATGGTTCATGATGGCAATATCGTCACACATATGGGCCACAACCGCGAGATCGTGACTGACCATGATATAGGTCAGGCCCAAATCCCGGCGCAAACGGCTGAGAAGGTTAAGCACTTCGGCCTGAATGGACACATCGAGGGCCGATGTCGGTTCATCAAGCAACAGCACCTTGGGTTCGAGGATCAGCGCGCGGGCAATTGCCACGCGCTGACGTTGACCGCCGGAAAGCTGATGCGGGTAACGGAACCGGAAGGAGTTATCCAGACCGACCTGTTTAAGCGCCTCGACCACGCGGCTATCGGAATTGCCAAGACCGTGGATATTGACCGGTTCGGTCAGGATGCGGTCAATGGTATGACGTGGATGGAGCGATCCGAACGGGTCCTGAAACACCATCTGGACAAGACGATAAAAGGCCTTGTCGCGGGTGGTGCCGAGTTCCTTGTTATTGACCAGAATGTTGCCGTCCCAGTCGTCTACAAGGCCGGTAATGGTACGCAGGACCGTTGATTTCCCCGATCCGGATTCCCCGACCAGACCGAATGATCCGTTTGCAGGCACAGAGATATCGACGTCCTTGAGAACGTGATGATCATCGAACCATGCGTTGAGTTTGCTGATTTCAATCATTGTGGTTCTTATCCTTCTGCCCAGCTTGCTTCGCGTTCAAGGATCGGCAGATCGGAATGATCGCCATCCATTTTCGGCAAGCAGTTCAAAAGGCCCTTGGTGTAGGGATGTTTGGCTTCGTGCAGGGCAGAGGCGGCCAGTTCTTCGACCACGTGACCCTGATACATGACCAGAACCCGATCGCAGAAGCTTGAAACCAGATGCAGGTCATGGCTGATGAAAATCAGCGCCATGCCGCGATCGCGCACCAGGTCGTCAAGGATTGCCATCACCTGAAGCTGAACCGTGACATCAAGGGCCGATGTCGGTTCATCGGCAATGATCAGTTCGGGTTCGGGGATGAGCATCATGGCGATCATCACGCGCTGTCCCATGCCGCCCGAAACTTCGTGCGGATAGGAATTGAAGACGCGTTCGGGATCGCGGATTTTGACTGCTTCGAGCATATCAATGGCGCGATGACGGGCTTCCCTGGCGTTGACCTTGTGGTGTTCGCGATAGGCCTCGATGATCTGATCGCCAATGGTCATGACCGGGTTGAGCGAGTATTTCGGATCCTGCATGATCATGGAAATACGCGCGCCCCGCACCTTGCGCCATTGTTTGGGTGTCAGGTTGGCAAGGTCGACATCGTGGAATTTAAGCTCGTCTGCGGTGATGCGACCATTTGCCGCCGTCAGGCCAAGAATGGCCCGCCCGGTCTGGGATTTGCCCGAACCGGATTCCCCGACAATCCCGAGGCGTTCCCGCCCGAGGCTGAAGGACACACCGCGCACGGCATTGACCTCACCCTTGGGGGTGTTGAAGGTGACCTTGAGGTTTTTGACGTTCAAAAGGGGTTCGTTTGACATGATCAATCCCCTCCACGCGGATCAAGAACATCACGCAGGCCATCACCCAGAAGGTTGAAGCCAAGGCTGACGACGAAAATGGCAATACCGGGAACCGTGGCAACCCACCATTGTTCGAGCAGGAACTGTCGGCCATCGGACACCATGGCACCCCATTCGGGCATTGGCGGCTGTGCCCCAAGACCAAGGAAACCAAGACCGGCGGCAATCAGGATCATGCCCGCCATATCAAGGGTAACGCGGACGACCAGCGAGCTCATGCACATCGGCATGATATGGCCGATAATCAGACCCATATTCGAGGTGCCCTGAAGGCGGGCGGCTTCGATGAAGTCGGATTTGCGCACCGTGATCGTTTCAGCACGTGCGATACGGGCATAGGGCGGCCAGGCGGTAATCGCGATTGCCAGAATGGCATTTTCAAGCCCCGGGCCAAGCGCCGAGACAAAGGCCAGTGCCAGGATCAGTTTCGGGAAGGCCAGAAAGATATCGGTGATGCGCATCAATGTCGCATCAACCCAGCCGCCAAAGAAACCGGCTGCGGTGCCGACCAGAAGGCCAAGCGGGGCGGCGGTAATGGCAACAAGCCCGACAATCAGCAGGGTATATTGCGCGCCGTAAATCAGACGCGACAGAATATCACGGCCCAGCTGATCGGTGCCGAACCAGTGATCTGCCCCGGGGGGCTGAATGCGGTTGGCAAGGTCGGCAGCAAGCGGATCATAGGGGGCCAGAAGGGGCGCAAAAATGGTGACAAGGATCAGGCCGATGACAATCGAAAGCCCGATCATGGCCAGCTTGTTTTCGGTGAACTTGATCCAGCCCAGCCATGCGCGACCGCATTTTGCCTGAAGCCGCGAGCGGGGGGTGTCGGAAGTCAGCCACTGTTTCAGGCCCGGTTTGGAGATGGTTGTTTGTGTATTCATGATTATCTCCGCGCTCTGGGATCGAGCAGGCGGTAAAGCACGTCAGACAGCATGTTCACGCCGATAAAGACCGCACCAACCACAACCGTGCCGCCAAGAACCGCGTTCATATCGGCATTGAGCAGCGAGTTGGTGATGTAAAGACCAAGTCCCGGCCAGGCAAAGATGATTTCGGTCAGAACCGAACCTTCGAGCAGGTTGGCATAGGACAGCGCAATCACGGTCACCAGGGGCACCATGACATTGCCAAGCGCGTGACGCCAGATGATGCGATGTTCGGAAATGCCTTTGACCCGGGCGGTCAGGATATATTCCTGACTAAGCTGTTCGAGCATGAAGGACCGGGTCATGCGGGCAATATAGGCCAGCGAGAAATAGGCAAGGATCGACGCGGGCAGAATGATATGGGATACCGCATTCCAGAACAGGTCCATGTCGCCTTCGATCAGGGTATCAATCAGCATCAGGCCGGTAGTTGGCTCGATAAAGTCGATATAAAAGGCGTCCAGACGTCCGGGGCCTGCGACCCAGTCGAGCTTCATGTAAAAGACCAGAAGCCCCATCAGACCAAGCCAGAAGATCGGCATGGAATAACCGGCAAGACCGATCACGCGTACGACATGGTCCGGCCATTTACCCTTGTTGATCGCGGCGAAAACGCCCGCGGGAATGCCAAGAACCACACCGATGAATGTCGCAAGTGTTGCCAGTTCCAGGGTCGCGGGGAAAACACGTTTGATGTCTTCGATGACCGGGTTTGCGGTCAGGACCGATTGGCCGAAGTCACCCTGTACGACATTGGAAATATAGATAAAGAATTGCTGCCAAAGCGGCAGATTGAGGCCCATTTCTTCGCGGACGCGGTCATAGACATCCTGGGGGGCGCGATCGCCGACTGCGGCCAGAACCGGATCGATGGGCAAAACGCGACCGATCAGGAAGGTGACAAGCAGCAGGCCGAAAAAGGTGATGGCGAGCGAGAAGACAATCCGCAGGAGGCTTCCTGCCTTGCCTGAAATGAGACGGGCGCGTTTGCGCCCGTCCCGGTTTTTGCGTGTAACAGCGGACATTACGACCGTTGTCTCCTTAGTCCTTGGTTACAAAGCGATAATAGTTGTTATCGAATGACGGGCCGAGGACGAAATTGTTCACATTGCCACGCATCGATGCAATTTCGGTTTCCTGGAACATGATCACGAACGGGCCGTCAGCCAGAACTTTCTTCTGAAGGTCCACATACATTGCTGCACGTTTCGCATCGTCACGTTCAAGGGTTGCTGCATCGGTTTGTGCAGTCAGGTCACCGGCATCCCAGGCGTTACGCCATGCCAGCGGCTTGGCGGTCGCGTCGTCGGAATTGTCCGGGTTCCAGGCAAAGGTGGATGCGTTGGTGTGCGGATCCTGATAATCCGGGCCCCAGCGACCGATATAGATGTCGTGCTGGCGGGCGCGATATTTGGTCAGGGTCTGCTTGCCATCACCCGGAATGATTTCCAGATTGATGCCTGCCTGTGCCCAGGTAGCCTGGATCGACTGGGCCATCGCCATGATCGAGGTGGTGTTACGGGTATCCATGGTTACCGAAAAACCGTCAGCAAGGCCTGCTTCGGCAAGAAGCGATTTGGCTTTTTCGATATCAAGGCTGTAGGGGTTTTCGTTATAGGCGCCAAGGAAACCTTCAGGCAGGAAGCCCTGATGGATCTGGGAGCGGCCAGCAAGAATGGTTTCAGAAATACCTTTGTAATCAACCAGATATTTCAGAGCTTCGCGAACTTTCGGGTTCGAGAGGTATTCGTTTTTCTGGGACAGGCCAAGATACCAAAGTGCGCCTTTGCCTTTGGACAGAAGCTTGATGTTGGCATCGTCCTTGACCGCAGCAAGCTGGTCAGCTTCGAGGTTACGGGCGATATCGATGTCGCCTTTCTGAAGCAAAAGCTGCTGAGCAGCGGCTTCTTTGACGTTACGGATGATGACGCGCTTCATTTCCGGCGCACCGTCCCAGTAATCGTCATTTGCGGTCAGGCTGAGGCTTTCGCCAGCCGTCCATTTGTTCAGTTTGAACGGACCGGAACCGGCATAGTTGGTTTTGAGCCATTCATGGCCGAGATCGCCATCGACTTCGTGCGCAAGAACTTCTTCTTTATCAACAACGGCACCAACACCCGCGGTCAGGCAGTACAGAACGAAGCTTGGCGCGTAGGGTTTGTCGACTTCCATAACCAGCGTGGAATCGTCAACCGCACGGATTTTGTCTTTTACGTTTTCCGGGGTAAAGCCGAACTGACCAAGAATGAATGCCGGTGACTGATCAAGCAGGATCACGCGCTGAAGCGAGAAGGCTGCATCTTCTGCAGTCAGGTCGTTACCCGATGCGAATTTGATGCCGTCACGGATTTTGAAGGTGAAGGTTTTGCCGTCTTCAGAGACGTCCCAGCTTTCGGCGATTACGCCGTGAATTTTTGAAACATCGTCGTTATCAAAGCCGATCAGACGGTCATAGGTGTTACCGGCATATTCTGCGCCGGAAAACTCGAAGATCTGTGCCGGATCGAGGGTGATGATGTCATCGATGGCAAATGCCATGACAAGTGCGTTTTTCGGCGTTTCAGCCTGTGCCGCCAACGGCATGGTAGCGAGCGCGGTCCCCATGACCAGCCCTGCGATTAGTTTGCGCATGATGCGCCTCCCGTTTTGTTGTTGTGGGACTGCAGGCCAAGGCGAAGACCGATAGACAATCAAACAACAATCCGCTGGCGAGACGCCAATGGGTCAGCGCGACGGATCGCGGTCAATGCCTACAAGCCCAAAGTGGGGCGGCCTGCAAGTTTTTCGCTAAATGCCTGCGAAGCTGAGCATAATTTATACGATTAATCAATGACCAGACGGTCAGGATTGCTCCAAAACTGATCAATTCCGAAATTTGTTGCGGGATTTTCGTATAAGGGTTGAATTATTGCGCAGTCGTTACACGTAAATGTGGTTGTAACCGTCAGGATGGCGTCGGGGAGGTGGTTTTGCCCGCGATGCGGTGTGACCGCACGGCGAAAACAAAGACCGAGAAAAAAGAGGAAGAAAACAAAAAAGCACCAGCGGATAAACCGTGGTGCTTTTTTGAATGTCATTCCCATTGGGAGGGAATGGCGCGAGTGACGGGACTTGAACCCGCGGCCTCCGGCGTGACAGGCCGGCGCTCTAACCAACTGAGCTACACCCGCATGGTGTGTGGCGCGGTTTATATAAGGGGTGGTCCGGTCTGGCAAGGGCTTTTTGTCAGATTTTTCAAAGAAAAATAATGCCACCGGAAAGTGCCGCTTTGGCGCGGCTTTGAGCCGAAAACAAAAAAGCACCAGCGGATAAACCGTGGTGCTTTTTTGAATGTCATTCCCATCGGGAGGGAATGGCGCGAGTGACGGGACTTGAACCCGCGGCCTCCGGCGTGACAGGCCGGCGCTCTAACCAACTGAGCTACACCCGCATGGTGTGTGGCGCGGTTTATATAAGGGGCGGTTCAGTCTGGCAAGGGCTTTTTTGCAAAAAAAGGACAGTCGTATAAGGCCGGCGATCCCGATCGGGAAAAAATGCCAGATATCAAAAGGTTGTGCGCGGTTTTATCAGCCCCGTCAGATGCCCGTCCATATGACCGGGGAGGTTAACCCGGACAGGGCCCAGACCCGATCAAGGCATGGTGCCAGGACCAAGCCCGAAAAGTTGGCCAAAACAAACCCGGGGCCGGAAAAATCAAGATTGATGATCGTGATGGCGGCGGGAAATTGCCACTGGTCTGACCGCCAGATGGTAAGGGGAGGTGGGAGCAGTGCGTTTGTACCGGGGATAAAAACAAAAAAGCACCAGCGGATGAACCGTGGTGCTTTTTTGAATGTCATTCCCATTGGGAGGGAATGGCGCGAGTGACGGGACTTGAACCCGCGGCCTCCGGCGTGACAGGCCGGCGCTCTAACCAACTGAGCTACACCCGCATGGTGTGTGGCGCGGTTTTTAGCAGTCACCCCATGGGGGCGCAAGCGGTTTTTGACCGGAATTTCAAATTTCTTTGTCGTTTCTTCTGTGGGTAGAAACCCGCCGTGATTGAGAAGCGTCAGGGTTCCGTTGCATCGGGCATTCCAGCATGCAGGCAGACGTCATGGTGCCGCGATATGCGGTGCAACGGACGGGATCAGGAAGGGATATTCGGATCGGGATCAGAAAGGCGGAAACGCAAACATGTTGATTGCGTTTCCAGAAGCCTATTCGCGGGGCTGTTCGTAGCGTTCGGCAAGTTTGGTCAGGGCCGCAACAGTTGCCTGTTCAACGGTCGAGCCAAAGCCGGTCACGCGGCCCGCAAGAATGACATAGAGTGAGTCAATATGCAGCTGGATGACCAGCAACTGTTTTTCATTGGCGGTGGTGCGGTCCGCCACGAAGTTTTCCATCGATTTTGCGATCTGCGTCATCAGCGGATACTGGAAGGTACCGCCAAGCGCCTTGACCGAATAGGCAAGGTCGGAGCTGGTCGCAACCGCATCCTGGCGTTTGGTTTTGTCGCCAAGCGCCTGAATGATCATGCGGCGGCAATCCATCAGATCCTTGCCGATATCACGCACAAAGGTTTCCGAGCTGCGCTGCACGACTTTTTCCAGCTCTTCGAGCTGTTCAGGCGACAGATTGATGTCAAAGCCCTTGACGAAGTTGACAGCCCGCCGCTTCAGGTCAGTCTGTGCGGGGATGATCTGAACATTCTTCTTTTTCATAGGCTCTTCCGGTTTCACGATTGCTCCGCTTCCCCAGTCATAATGGGTCATTCGTCAAGGCTCCTTCGGTCAGGGCCGTCGAACTGGACCTGTCTGCGGCGACGGTCGGGGCCGAAATACGTTCCGGTATTGATGAAACGTCTGGGCCGCGCGATGACCGACACCAGTCGGCTATAAAGTGCCTTGGCATTGAAAGGCTTGGCAAGAAATTCCGTAATGCCAAGGTCACGTGCAGTGGTCACGTAACGGTGTTCCGAATGTGCAGTCAGCATAATCACAGGAATGAACCTGTTGGGTGAATTGGTCGAATTGCGCATGACGTCAAGGAATTCAAGGCCATCCATGCCCCGGAGTCGCCATTCGCACACAACGATATCAATCTTTTCACTGCGCAGAACATCAAACGCGTCATTCGGTGTCTTTACGCGCTGAATGTGACTGGCGCCGAGATAGGCCAGCGTGTCGTACACTACTTGAGCTGAAATCTTGTCCCCGTCAACGATCAGAAAACTGATTTTACTAAAGTCGATTTTCGCGTTCATCCGGCCTCGTTTCCTGAGCATCATCACGAAATGCGTCGCTGTTCAGGGACCAACAGCAGCAAATCATTTCGGTTGCTGTTGTATAAACCCTTATACCTTTGTCTGGTTTCCAGCAAGGTCAAACCGCCCGTGAGAAGCCCCGAGAATCTGACAAATACTGACGCCGGACCAGCCGCTGGTTGTGAACAGAAAGCGCGATAGTCTTTTTTTTATTGGTGCTCGTACCCGAGTTGCACGCCCACCATATTGGGGGCTTTGGGCAATAGTAAAGGGGCTGATAGATTATTTCATCGGTTCGGTTGTGCCATCATCATCAATGACTTGCACGGCAACGCCGGATTCTTCGAACATCTCGGTCGAGATTTTCATATCCTGTTCCCAGCGTTCCAGAAAATCGGCGGTCAGTTTGGTTTTATCGACGAAAACCTCGGCGATGCCGGCCTGGATAATGGCGCGCGCACAGTCGCAGCATGGAAAATGGGTCACATACAGCGAACAGCCATCAAGGGATGTGCCGGTATAACTTGCATTATAAATGGCATTGCGTTCGGCATGTTCGGTATAGGCGTATTTTTCAGGACGCTGATGGCGGCTTTCGACTTCGTCATCGACGCCGCGCGGGAATCCGTTATAGCCGACTGCGCGGATTTCCTTTTTCGGGCCGATGACAACCGCACCGACCTGGGTGCTGCGGTCTTTTGACCAGTCTGCGATGTGGGCGGCGAGGCCCAGAAAACGGTGGTGCCATTTGCTCATCGAAAGAAGCCCTGTTTGCGTCACTGAAAAGCGGCAATCGACAGGTGATTGCCCATTGCCCGGATGCGTGTCCGGTTACCTTTTAAGAGGGGGCTTCTTGTAATTGTCCAGTGAAAAATCACATTTTTGTAAAGGCATTTAATGAAAAGCCCCTGTTCAAATAGGGGCTGATTGACTATTAAGGGGTTACCCCCAGAAAAAGATCAGGACGCCTTGACGCCTCGCCGCAGATGCAGGCCGAAGCGGCAGGGCTCACGTGTAAACCAAATAACAAGAGGTAGTAGCCGATGCGCCGTCAACGTAAGGCGAAAATCATCGCGACCCTGGGGCCGGCGAGTTCCAAGCCAGAAATCCTTGAGAAAATCGTAAAGTCGGGCGTCGATGTATTTCGCCTGAACTTTTCGCACGGGGAACACGCTGAACATCTGGCCCGGTTCGAAGCCATCCGCGCGGTCGAAGAAAAGCTCGGCCGTCCGATCGGAATTCTGATGGACCTTCAGGGGCCGAAGATCCGTGTTGGCACCTTTGCCGATGAAAAGGTCGAACTCGAAGCCGGCGATACCTTCACCTTTGATATGGACAAGACCCCGGGCACCAATAAGCGCGTCTCCTTGCCGCATCCCGAGGTCTATGCCGCATTGAAGCCGGGTGCGAACCTGTTGCTTGACGATGGCAAGCTGCGCATGCGCGTTGAAAAATGCGATGACAAGTCAGCCGAATGTACCGTGATCACCGGTGGTCCGCTGTCGAACCGCAAGGGTGTCAATCTTCCCGATGTGATGTTGCCATTGTCGCCGCTGACCGAAAAGGACCGTGCCGATCTGGTATATGGTCTTGAGATGGGCGTTGATTTTGTCGCCCTGTCATTCGTGCAGCGCCCGGAAGATGTCGCCGAAGCCCGCAAGATCATTCAGGGTCGTGCCGCCATCGTTTCCAAGCTCGAAAAGCCGCAGGCGATCGAGCATCTCGACGAGATCGTCGATCTGTCTGACATGGTGATGGTCGCCCGTGGTGACCTTGGCGTTGAATGCCCGCCCGAAGATGTGCCGATTCTGCAGAAACGCATCATCAAGGCCTGCCGCGAGGCCGGCAAGCCGGTGATTGTTGCGACCCAGATGCTTGATTCGATGGTATCCAACCCGGCACCGACCCGCGCCGAAGCATCCGACGTTGCAACCGCGATCTATGACGGTGCCGATGCCGTGATGCTGTCAGCAGAAAGTGCGGTTGGTAAATACCCGCTTGAAACCGTTTCGATCATGGACCGTATTCTGGTGCGTGTGGAACAGGATGAGCTGTATTTCCGCATGCGTGACGCCAACCGCCCGGATCCGGAACATAACGCACCGGATGCGATCAGTGCGGCGGCCCGTCAGGTGGCAAAAACCATCGGGTCCAAGGCAGTTGTCAACTATACCACGTCGGGTTCAACCGCATTCCGTGCCGCGCGTGAGCGTCCGGAAGTGCAGATCCTTGGCCTGACGCCGCGGATTCAGACCGCACGTCGTCTGGCGCTGTGCTGGGGCGTGCATCCGGTCTTTACCCGTGATGCGACCAACTTTGCCGAAATGGTCGGCATTGCCTGTGAAGTTGCCCAGCGCGAAGAATTCGCCGGACCGGGTGATTCGCTGGTGATTACCGCCGGTGTTCCGTTTGGTACTCCGGGGGCGACCAACATCCTGCGTATCGCATGGGTCAGCAACTGATCTGATATGATTTGATCCGGTAACGGATATCAAAACGGGCGGCCACAACGGTCGCCCGTTTTTTTATGCCCGAAATTTCCAAACGTGTCGTATCCGGGGGCTCGCCCGGAATTGGAAAAACCGTGAAGCCGGGACGGTCAGCAAATGGGGGCGAAGCGGACCGGGGAGGTGACCAAACCGGATAACTTCAGAGTAACTTCCGGGCGATGATCGGGGGCGAATATCAGCGGTTTGTTTAGGGCGCTGTATTGTTAATGTTTTTTTGAGTCTTTCCGCCGATAGTCTAGAGGTAATCAAGGCTGTGTCTGATGGCATCGGTCCTTGATGTTGGGGATTTAAATTTAGACGTCTTGTCTGGTTGTTTATCACGGTCAGTTCTGGTTAAACTGTTCTGACAAAACATAAAAACGACGGGTATCTGACTAATTGATACCCGATCCGCCGCCAGGCAAGGGACCAGGGGAATTGCTGCGATAATGCTGAGTTGGATGTTCAATCGGCAGAAAAACACCGGCGACGGGGGGCTTGACGATAAAGCCACGGCGAAGCTGCGTGATCTTGCTGACACTGTCCGTACAGTCGCACCCGATGCTTTTTCGGCTGATGCAGGAAACGCACGTGGGCGGTCGATCCCGCGCAAGAATTCCAGCGAAGAAATTTCAGAACAGACTGCTCTTGAGCATGCGGCCCGTTTGTCGAACGAAATGGCCTATGCCGAAGAAGACGAAGACGCACCGGATTTTGACAGCGATGTCCGTATGGATGTTGCCCGCCGTTTGCGCCGTCATCTTAATGATGTCAGCCCGTCCGAACGCCTTGAAATGGTCGAGGAGTTTGTCGCAGCCATTGCCAATATGGGCGATTGCTATCGTCCGCAGGTCATCAATCTGATCGAGCAGGAACTGGGGCATACGCCCTATATGACCCGTCAGGCGGCAAGCCGTCTGCGTCAGGATATCCAGGCGATTGGGCGCGTGTCGATTGGCGAATATATCGAACTTCTAAGTGATTCCGACTTCCTTGATATCATGCGCGGGCGCGGTGAATTTGTTCAGACCGCCGCAGAACGCGCACGCGAAGAACAGGAAGCCGCAGCCAAGGCACGCCTGATCGAGCAGCAGGCCGAAAAAGAAAAAAGCAGTCTTTTGAACCGGTTGCTGTCATCTGATGACGCGCCGCGCAACGTTGTTGCCATGACGCCGCATTTCACAGAACGCAAGGTCGCCAAACCCAAATCGCCGGAAGGGGATCTTTTGGGCGGGCAGAGCCGCATTTCGCGTCAGGCCCAGCGCCGTATCGCCCATTTCATCATGGCATCGCTGTTTGATACTCTGGTTGAACAGGGGCGCATGCGCACCGAGGTTGCCCGCGCGTTGCGCCAGTCGGTTCGCCAGCGGATTGAAAAGGCACGGTTTGAAAACCGCATGCCGCTGCATCCGGCGGATGCCGGGATGCCGGTCGAGATTGCCGATGACGTGATGCTTGATCACGATCATGAAACGGCATCGAACCAGAAGATGACGATCGACCAGTATATTCTGGACGCGGTTTCGCGGAATGAAGATGCGCTGGTTGTGCAGTCGCTGGCCCATTATGCGCAAATCCCGATCAGTGCGGTTTCCAAAATCCTTGATTCCGGAAGCGCGCGTGCGATCACGGCACTGGCATGGCGTGCGGGCATGACCGCCCCGTCATCGGTCGTGCTTCAGATCAGCAACGGTATCCCCGAAGCCAATATCGAAAGCCCGGCCGCGGGGGGACGTTATGCCATGGCATCGACGGATATGGATTGGTATATCGACTTCTTTAACGATACCAAGCCCGCCGCATCGGCATCACGCCCGCGGGCCGAAAAGGAGAGTGCGCAAGCACCGGCTGCGTCGAACAAACGCAATCCGAACCCGAATATTCGCCCACGGGCAGGCCGCAACAATGGCGGCCTTGAAGGGCTGGTCTCTGACAGGCGGCTCAGCAAGGGGCCCAAAGGGGACTGAGTGCCATGAGCAGCAATCACGGCATCTCATATGACGCGTTGAAATACGCGCTGACCATCAAGGAAAGCTATCAGAGTGGCGAGCCGCTGACAGTGACCGGGGCGGCGAAGCAACAACGTCTTTTGATGCCGGAACATTTGCTGAGCAATGATCTGGCCTTGATGCAATATGATGATCCGCTGGCGCTTGCTGTTATCGCGACCCGCGATCCGGAAAGCCCGATGGCGCTGGCCGCGGCGATCCGCATGGGACCGCATGCAAAATGCAAGGAACTGATTACCGGCGTGTTTGAAGTGGTTTCGGATGCCACCAAACACGAACTGGTGGCCGATTGCGCCAAGCTTCTGACAAAGAACGCTTTCAGCCCCGAAGCATTCCATCTGGTGCGGACCCGCGCATCCAACCATGTTGTCGAAATTCGCGAAGCATATCGCCGGGCGATGGCCGACAATCTGCGTGCGCTTCTGGATGGCAAGATGGCGGCACGCGAATTTGTCGAAGAATTCATCGAACTGGCATCGAACGGAAACCTGCGTATTGATATCTATCGCCGTCTGGTGATGAAGCTTATGCGGTCCGATGCGGTGCGTCCGAGCGTGAAATTCATGTTGCTGGAACGCCTTGACCGGTTCCCGCAGATGGTGAAGTTGCAGATTGTTAACGAGGTTAACTCTGCACCCGATACGCCGGAATATCAGACCCTGAAACAGGAACTGCGCTGGATCTACGAGACCAAGCAGAAACAGCAAACCCCGCATCCGATCAATGCCAGCAAGCCGCAGCCCAGTGCTGCTGATCTTGTGGCGCGATCCCAGATCGATTTCGGTGCTGCGGCGGGCATGCATCAGCGCAACAGCATCATAAAGCCGGCCGAGCCGACCCTGCGACGCAATGCCAATCCGTCAATCATGCGCAGCGGCGGGTTCAGCACGCGCGAACTTTCATCCTGGCTGAACTAGCCAAGATCAGGTTTATCCCCACATCCACGCAAAATCCCGTCCCGATAGATGGCCGAAGTCACGCGATGTGAGTTTCAGGCGGGCGGGTGTGTTTATTTTGAAAGTCCCGGGTCTTTTGGTCTAGCTGACCAGGCGCGAGCGTGTCTGGGCTTCGTTTAGTGTGGTGTGCAGTCCGATCTGCTTTTCCAGATAGACCGTGCAAATGACCCGTAGCAGGGAAGCAAAATTCGGGATGTCGCCACGCTGCGCGACAACCTCGTCATAAATCTTGCCCAGAAATTGCGGGGTGCTGAAGCCTTCGCCTGCCGAAATTTCATCGAGAATCTGCCAGAAGCGCAATTCAAGGCGCAGACTGGTGACAACGCCATTGATCCGCACGGACCGGCTGACGCACTGATAGAGTTCGGGTTCGGTACCGGAATAGATTTGACACATGAGGACGGCCTTTCCTGCAATGCTGCCCGTTTCGCGTCCCGCGAAAAAGGTGCCGGGCAGCTTATGGTCCGGGCCTGTTGCCAAGTCTGCGCAGACCCGTCAGTGCATGGTCAGGGAAAAATCGCCCAAGCGCAATCAGCGAATGGGCGATTGATCATCACAATTTTATGTCGGTCCCGAGAACGGCAAGGAAAGCCGCCAGCCATTTGGGGTGGGCCGGCCAGGCCGGTGCGGTGACAAGGTTGCCATCCGTGCAGGCATCATCAATCGCGATATCGGCATAAATCCCGCCGCCAAGTTTGACTTCGGGGGCGCAGGCCGGATAGGCGGAAACCTTGCGGCCCTTGATGATATCAGCAGCCGCCAGAAGCTGTGCGCCATGACAAACAGCAGCAATCGGTTTGCCGGCATCGTTGAAATCGCGCACAAGCCGGATGACGTCTTCGTTCAGGCGAAGATATTCCGGCGCACGGCCACCGGGGATCAGAAGGGCGTCATAGTTTTCGGCACGCGCTGAAGCGAAATCGGCATTCAGTGCAAAGTTATGACCGCGCTTTTCGCTATAGGTCTGATCGCCTTCGAAATCGTGAATGGCGGTTGCTACGGTATCGCCAGTCTTCTTGTCGGGGCAGACGGCATCGACTTTGTGCCCGACCGCAAGCAGGGTCTGGAATGGCACCATGGTTTCGTAATCTTCGGCGAAATCACCGGTGATCATCAAAATCTTTTTGGCAGACATGGTTTATATCCTCCCGGGCGTGTTGTGATTGTCGTTGAGGGATGGAAATCATACGCCTGCAAGTAGCCGGGCGGGTAACAGCGGGCTACTACATGACCGGTGCAAAGGCCGTGGGGATATATAGCGGGCCGTGGGATTGCCACAGGAGTGCCGAGGGAAAGAACAGGGGCGCAGGGAAGGGCCAGTTATGCGCCTTTGCGGTCGGGCTGGCACGGCGATGGCATGGCATGGCATTTGACAGGCATGGTGCGTGGTGTTCCTTCCTGTGCCCTGTGCCCTGTGCCCTGTGCCCTGTGCCCTGTGCCCTGTGCCCTGTGCCTTGTGCTCTGTAACCAGTGTTCAAGGTAGCGGGCGGAGCATCGGCCCCGGCCTTGAAAATTGCCATAAAAAAAGAGGCCCGTTATCGGGGCCTCTTTCATGTGATCAAGGATCAGGAACCGGTCAGCTTTTGCTTTCGGGTGCCTTTTTCGCAGCGGTGGTTTTGGCCGCCGTGGTTTTGGTGGTCGATTTTGCAGCGGTTGAACGCGACCGGGTGGCCGGTTTCTTGGCCGGTGCCTTTGCAGCCGGTTTGGCTGCTGTTTTGGTCGCGGTGCTTGCAGTTTCCGAAGATTCGATGATGTGAAGGTCACGCTGCGGGAACGGAATCGAGAAGCCGGCAGCTTCAAGTTCGGTTTTCGATTTGCGTGTCAGGTCAAAGAAGGTCGGCCAGAATTCGGACGTTGCCACCCAGCCGCGTGCGGTCAGATCGACCGAGCTTTCGCCAAGGGTTGCGACGAAGCTCATCGGTTCCGGGTCCTTGAGAACGCGCGGATCGGATGCCACCAGGTTTTTCAGGAAATCAAGTGCCGCATCAACATCATCGTCATAGGCGATGCCGACCTTGATATCGAGACGACGGGTCGGGTTGCGCGAATAGTTTTTGATCGCGCTGTTCCAGATCTGCGAGTTCGGGGCAGAAATGAACACACCGTCCGGCGTCTTGAGCAGGGTGGTGAACAGGGTGATTTCAACGACGGTACCGGAAATCGAACCGGCTTCGACGAATTCGTCAATCTTGAGCGGACGCAGGATCAGGATCATGACACCGGCGGCGATGTTTGACAGCGTGCCTTGCAGTGCCAGACCGATTGCCAGACCGGCAGCACCGAGGACGGCGATGATGCTGGTTGTTTCCACACCAAAGTTCGAAAGAACCGCGACGAGGACGAATACCAGGATTGCGTAACGCACAATGCTTGCTGCCAGCGGCTTGAGAGTCGCATCGACAAATTTTGCATTTTTAAGCGAGTGGCGTACCAGTGCCGAGGCGCGTCCGGCAAGCCACCAGCCAACGGCAAGGATGACAATTGCGCCTAAAAGATCCATGCCAAAGCCGAGTGCGAACTGCTTTAGCATCAGTGTGATCTTGGATACATCGGTTTCAATCATTTCATCCTCGTGCGCTCAGTGTCATGGTTGTATTATTTGCTACTCATACATCAGTATGACACAATAAGAATTACAGGTTTATGTGTTCTTGAAAAGTGTGTAGCAAAACACAATTCTTTTTACACGTATGGAACAAATCGCGTTTTCGGTCGTTTTGAGACATAATCTCACCATCTTTGGTGATAAAGTATTTGCTGAATAACAACCTTAAGACAGGGGTAAGACATGCAGATTCGTCCGACTATTCTTTGTGCTCTTGGTGGCGTTGCGCTTCTGAGTGCGTGTAGCAGCGTAGACAATTCCGGGACTGCGGTTATGTATGGTGGTAACCCGCTGACATACAGCAATTCCGTATCATCTGCGATCTCTGGCACCGAGCCGACGACCGCATTCGGCAAGGCGCTGAAAGCCGAGTATATTGCTTATGCACAGCGTGAAGCTGACGAGTGGTACGACTTCTTTGATGCCGATTTCTTTGCGAAAAAGGCCGGCAAAGTAGCAAGCAACGAAACCATTCTTCCGGAAGATCCGGCAAACTGGCGTTTCTCGGCTGAAGAAATTGCACAGAAACGTGCAGTTCGTGACGAGCTGATCGGTTTGCTTGATGATGGCAAGCGCGAAGAAAAGCCTGACACAGCAGCAATTGCACAGGCCCGTTTCGATTGCTGGATCGAGGAAAGTGAAGAAGGCTGGCAGACCGAGCTGATCAGCCAGTGCTGGAAAGACTTCGAAGCTGCGATGGCAGAACTTCGTGCGGTAGAGCCGGCACCGGCTGCTGCGGCACCGGTTGCTGCGAAAGAAGCACGTCTGTTCACGATCTTCTTCGATTTCGACAGTGTTGCAATTACCCCGGTTTCGGAGCGCGTTCTTGATGCAGCGGCCGAACAGTGGGCAACTTCGATGGGTAATGTTGCGATCGTCGGTCACGCCGATGCATCGGGTTCGGCAGCCTATAACCTGAAACTGTCCGAACGTCGTGCACAGGCTGCTCTGTCGCAGCTGACCGGTCGTGGTATCAAAGCTGACATGATCGAGAGCGACGCGGTTGGTGAAGGCGAACTTCTCATCCCGACTCCGGATGGTGTTCGTGAGCCGCGTAACCGTCGTGTGACGATTTCTGTCGACTAAGCTTCGACATTTACCAAATCTTTGGCAACGAGGTGGCATAATGCCACCTCGTTGTTTTTATATGTGCTTTTACCTGTGCCGAAGAATTTCGCAGGAATTACAGTTGAAATTCGGATTAATCTGCATAATCTCAGCGAAGTATTCCGACACGTATCAGTGAGAGGCGGGGACATATGCTAAAGGCCATTGCGGCGGTCTTTTCGCGACGCTCGGGGGGCGTGACACTTGCACTGGCGATTGCGTCAGCGGCAATTACACCGGCTGCGATGGCAGCGGATAAAACCCCAATCGTACCTTTTGAAAAGTTTTATGCTGATCAGCGAGGTGACGGAAAGTTGCTGCGCTTTAATGCGTTTTCCGGGGAAATTCCGGGGAAACGAATCAAGGCGCTGTTGCGATCGGGTCAGGTTGTTGGTGACCGCATCCTTCTTTCCGAAGATGTCGCGGTCTATTTCCCGGATGGCTATATCGTCCAGTCACAAGCCCGGTTCAGCAAATATATCCCCAAACCCAATGTCGTCCCCGGCACTGTTGCCAGCCGGGATCATCTGTCGGAAAATCCGCGTTACGCGCTGGTGGAACGTTTTGACACGATCCTTGGCCGTGAATGCGCCCGCACAGAATATGCCAACGGCTTTGCCGCATTGCGGATCAAGTCGGACGGGGTGGTGTCGCTGGTTCTCGAAACATCGGGGCTTTATGACCAGATCGTTGACGAACAGACCACGACCTATAGCGTGACCAGTGCCGTACAGCCGGTCTTTATCGGCAATCAGGGCCTGATGCCCGAACTGATGGCAAAATGCGGTCGCGGCTGATCATGCATTTGTCTGACTGAATGGCAAAAGGCACCGGGTTCCGGTGCCTTTTTATTTTGGCGACTCGCCATCGCAAATTTCGCAAAATCACCCGATCAGAACAGCCGGGGAATTTCGATGGCCGGGCAACGGTTCATCACGGCAACCATGCCATGATCGATTGCCCTGGACGCCGCATCGGGGTTCAGCACGCCAAGCTGCATCCAGACCGACTTGGCCTTGATTGCGATGGCTTCATCCACGACACCAGCGGCATCGTCACTATTGCGGAAGATATCGACCATATCGACCGGTTCGGAAATGTCGGCAAGGGTGGCGACCACCGTCTGACCGTGAATTTCCCCGCCTGCCTGACCGGGATTGACCGGGATCACGTGATATCCGCGATCAAGCAGGAATTTCATCACCCGGTTTGACGGGCGATCAGGCTTGGGACTGGCGCCGACAAGGGCGATTGTTCTGGTCGTTTCCAGAAGCGATTTAAGGGCGGCATCATCCGGGTTTTCGAACTGGGGCATTTTGTTCAATCCATCAATTGTTCTTGGTTGATAGTTATATGATCGGCGATCCTGTGCAACTGTTTGGCGCGGGTCACGGGTTGAAAGGCGGGCTCGCGGAAAGTTGATGGCGAGTTTAAATGACGCGGTACATCAAATGCGCTTTGAGTAGGTCATGGCAGTTTCCGGCTTTCCCGGGATGCCGTGTTTGAATTTGGCGCGCGCTTGCGTGCGCTACAACACCATAGGCTTGACTGCATGTATCCATGGCTTGATCCGTCCGGACGGTTTTCCTTTTTCAAACTGGTGGTCTTTGTCGCGCTGCTTGTGCCCGGTGTGGCTTTGCTGTGGCCGGTGATTGCACAGGGCGGGGCGACGATCCCGGTCAAGGAAGCCATCCTGCAAAGTGGCGACTGGACGATCAGGATCCTTTTGATATCGCTTTTGATTACGCCATTGCGCCGGATTACCCGATTTTCAAAGCTGGTGCAGGTGCGCCGCCAGGTTGGTGTTGCGGCCTTTTGTTACGGGATGGTTCATCTTGGGCTTTATGCCATCAGTCAGAACCTTGATCTTGGGAGGATCGCAAGCGAGATCGTCCTTCGGATTTATCTGACGATCGGGTTTGTCGCCCTGATCGGGCTTGCGATCCTTGCCGCGACCTCGACCAAGGCGGCAATGCGCCGGCTTGGTGCGAAATGGGCGCGCCTGCACAAACTGGTTTATCCGATTGCGGTTCTGGGGGCACTGCATTTCTTTACGCAGTCGAAGGTCGATGTCAGCGAAGCCACCCTGATGGCCGGGTTGTTCGTGGCCCTGATGCTGTATCGGTTTGCGCATTGGCGGGGCTGGTCATTGCGGTCGGCGGTGACGCTTGTTGTGATTGCGGTGATCGCAGGCCTTGCGACAGCGGGCATTGAATATGGCTGGTACGCGCTGGCGACCGGTATTCCGGCCGGGCGCGTGGTGGCGGCCAATCTTGAATGGATGTGGCCATTGCGCCCGGCATGGAATGTGTTGCTGGCCGGTCTTGTGATGGTGGTGATTTACCCGTTTGGCCGCGATGGTGCGGGACGGGCGATGTTATCGGCGCTGATTGGTGCCGGTTCTAGACCGCAGCACTCGCGCGGCGGGTAAGGGCAGTCAGCAAGCCCGCACCAATCATCACCCCGCCACCAACCCGGGTCAGACGACGCATGGCATCAGGATGGCGGAACCGTTCACGCAGGGCGGCGGCCATCACCGCCCAGATCGCAACATTGATCGCAGCCAGAATGACAAAGGTTGCGGTCATGACGACGAATTGCGGCAAAACCGGGCTTCCGGCCGTGATGAATTGCGGCACAAAGGCAATGAAGAACACGATGCCCTTGGGATTAAGGGCGGTGACCACATAGGCCTGAAGGAACATGCGTGACGGGCGGTTGCGTTTGGCATCCGGGTTGTCCTGCAACGCACCGGGATTATCGCGCCACATCTTGATGCCCAGATAGACCAGATAGGCAGCGCCGCAGAATTTCAGGATGGTAAAGGCCTCGGCCGAGGTGGCAAGAAGCGCACCGGCCCCGGCCAGCGAAATGGTCATTGCAGTCAGATCGCCCAGGGCAACGCCGGGAACAGTCGCCCAGGCGGTTTGCCGTCCCTTGCTCAGGGCGTAGCTGACCACCAGCATGATGGTCGGGCCGGGAATGATCAGAATGACGGTGCAGGCAACGACAAAGGCAAGCCACATTTCAAACGGCATCGGAGTTACTCCATCAGGGCGTGACAGGTCGCCACCATCGCAGGACCAATGCCGGGCAAACGCAACAGGGCACCCGGGCAGAACCGCGATGGCAGCAGATATATGAGCAAACGCAGAGTTCAGATGCGAATGCAACCCTTCAATCCGTCATCAGGCGGTCATTCATGACGCCATGTCGGGTGGCGCTTTTCAACGAAGGCGCCGATGCCTTCGCGGGCGTCGTGTTTTTGCATGTTGGCGGTCATGACATCGGATGCATAGGCATATGCATCGGGCAGGGGCATTTCGATCTGTTTGTAAAATGCCTGTTTGCCAAGGCGCACGGTCATGCCGGATCTTGCGGCAATGCCCGCGGCAAGATCATCTGTTGCCGTTTCAAGATCATCATCATCAACCACGTCCGATACAAGCCCCATCGCAAAGGCGGTGTCGGCCGGCACCGGATCGCCGGTCAGCAGCATGCGCATGGCGTGCTTGCGCGCGATATTGCGGCTCAGAGCGACCATCGGGGTCGAACAGAACAGGCCGATATTGACCCCGGGTGTGGCAAATTTGGCCGAACGGGCGGCAACGGCAAGATCGCAGCTTGCCACCAGCTGACAGCCAGCCGCGGTTGCCATGCCGCGGACACGGGCAATGACCGGCTGGGGCAGGGTGACGATCCGCATCATCAGGCGACTGCACTGGGCAAACAGGCTGGCATGTTGATCACAGTCGGTGATGCCGCCCATTTCCTTAAGATCGTGACCGGCACAAAAAACCGGCCCATCGGCGGCAAGAATAACGCACCGGATATCGGGGTTTTGGGCGATGTCGTCAAAGGCATCCTGAAGGGCGGACATCATTGCCGCTGACAGGGCGTTGCGCCGGGCGGGGTTGGACAGGACAAGGGTGACATAACCGTCGTGATCATGGCGGGTCACCAGCGGGGATGACGGGGTGGCGGTGGTCATGGTGTTCCTCCTTGATGCGTGTGCGTGGCATCGTTTTTGATTTTCTTCTACTTGTGATCGTAGTAGAATTGCACGCATCGGGTCATCAATAAAACCGTTTACAAGCATCGGGATATTCGATGTTTGAAGAATAAACCGAACGGTGAAAAACGCATGGTTGTGGATGAGTGACAGTCAAACGCGGCGTCCTGGTCGGGCGCCGAACCGGTTTGTTTCAGCGCGTAAATGGCAGGAAACGATAAAGTCGCAAAAGCCTGTCCGGGAAACGCCGATCAAACGGTTTGATCGCAAGGACGTAATGGAGCGCGATCTTGAACGGTATCGCGCCGAAGCGCGTGCGCGGTTGCTTCGCAACGGTTTTGACATCCCGCCCTTTTTGATGCCCAAGCCCAAAATCATCGATGATGACAGCGAAACCCCCGATCCCGAAACGGTCGAGGTCACGGAAACCCGTCCGCCCGCGATGCTGGGGCCTAAGCCGTCCCCGATGGTCAGCGACAAACAGATCGCCGCAGCCAGTGCCGCCAGTGCGGAGCGCGCACAAAATGCGACACGGCCCAAGCCCAGCCGCCATGTTCATGTGCAGAACGCCGCATCCGGTGCCGCAGCATTGCATGGAAACCCGGCCGCCCAGGCCAGCCACGAAGCCGCCCAGGCCGCCGCATTCGCCGAAGAAAAGACGGCATATGACGAATATGTCGCAAGCCTGAATGGCGGGGCGACATTGCTTGATCGGGTGCGACAGACAGACGATGGCGACGCATCATCGGGCAATGACATTCAGGGACGTGTTGATGACTTCAAGGAAAAGGAAGTCCGGCAGTCACGCATTGATTTGCCCGATAACACGGCCAACTGGGCTGCGCGCGGAGAAATGGACCGCAAGCGTCTGGAAATCCTTGAAAAACAGGAAAAGGCCAAGGCAAAAGCCGCGCGGTCAAAACGCAAGGCACGCGACCCCATCACCTGGGATAAGTTTCTGCCACGTGCCGCGGCCTATATGATTGCAGCGGTTGCCATCGGCTATGTGCTTGTTCTGACGGTCAGCGAGTTTTCGGCAATTTTGGGGAAATAGTCGGCTATTGTCGAACTGTTGCCGTAATCCCCATATAAGTATCAGGATAATCAGACGGTTCCGGCCCACTGGTTTTGCCCATCGGTTTGCCCCACAGGTTGTGTGCAGGCAAGCCGGTTGCGGATAACAAAACCATACACCTGAAAGTCGGGGATCGGCCGGTGATATGCTGTTTGGGGCATGCTGTTTGGGGACAGCATCCGGATAACTGTCAGCCTTTGAAAAGGCAAAGCATCGGGACAGACGCGACAGACCATCAATGAGGGGGCCGTCATTTTCGTGATGCACAGCATCGCAGCATGAAAATGACCGGAATTTTCGACATACCCTTGTTGCAGGAGGCAGCGAGTGACGCTGTGAAATCGCCATGATGCGTGACGAAACCGGTCAGGAAGACCGCCGCCCTGTCTATCTTCCGGAAAACCGCCATCATTGGGCATCCAATGATGAGGTCGACAAACCTGTTGTGGATTTGTCGCGCGGGCCCGTCCGGGCAAGGTTCAAACATAAAGCAGCCTCGCAACCGCCGATGTCATCGGGTGAATGGATGCGACGCAAATTGCCGCATATCGGCGCGACGGCGATTGTCGCCATTGTTATCGGGGGTGTGGTTCTGGCCACATTTACCGATCTGGCATCGATCGTTTTGCGGTAATCGTGAACCCGTACCTGTACCGTGATATGGCCGGGTGCGAACCGGCTTTGCTGCGGGCGCGCCATTGTTGCCTGATCCAGGGACGTCAATAAACAGATGGCGACAAACACACGGTGACAAAATCGACCACGGCAAACAGTCCGCATCCAATGGTGGGGAAGGGATGCAGAAACCGTAAAATATTGACGTTAACGTAAACGTTATGTCAGGCTGTCGATCTGGATCAATAATGCCAAAGCAAAACAGGCAATCTGGGGAGGTCTGCTGTCATGAACAATTCGCACGCCCGCACCGGGATCACCCCGGCCGATTTTGATGCCATCATGCGCGAAAAGGTGCCGTTTGTCGGCGATATGGGCGTTATCACCGAAAGTCTTGAAAATGACACGGCGGTCCTGCGGTTGCCGTTCAGGGAACGCTATTTGCGGCCCGGCAATGTGGTAACGGGCCCGGCGATTTTTGCCCTGGCCGATATTGCGCTTTATGCGGTGGCCTGGCTTGTGGTGCCCAAGGCGGATCTGGCTGTAACGACCGAGGCGACGGTACATTTCCTGTCGGGGGCGAAGCCGGGCGACCTGATTGCCGAGGCCAGGATCCTTAAGGCGGGTAGGCGGCTTTTGATTGCGGAATGCCATATTCGATCAGACGTTGATAACGGTCTTTGTGCGCATGTGATCGGGACATATGCCATGCCGCCGGCGGAAAAATAGCGCGAAATCGTGTGGTAAAATAATACCTCTTTACGTAACTCATTGATTTACAATGAAATATTCCTGTTGTTTTCCTGTTGAATGCTGGCATAATGCGCCGACTTTCAACGAGGGAAGATTCCCTCCGTGAAACCCAGTTTTCGAGTATTGAAATAATGAAAACCTTCACTGCGACACCGAGCGACATCGAGCGCAAATGGTTCGTGGTCGACGCTGAAGACGTCGTCCTTGGCCGCCTTGCTGCTGTTGTTGCCAACCGTCTTCGTGGTAAACACAAAGCTATGTTTACCCCGCACATGGACTGTGGCGATCACATCGTCATCGTCAATGCCGAAAAAGTCAAACTGACCGGCCGTAAACTTCAGAACAAGAAGTTCTACTGGCACACCGGTTACCCGGGCGGCATCAAAGAACGCACCATGGACAAGCTCCTGAATGGTGAGCACCCGGAACGTGTGATCATCAAAGCTGTTGAGCGTATGATGTCCCGTGGTCCGCTGCGCAGCCAGGTTCTTTCCAAACTGCACGTCTATGCTGGTACCGAGCACCCGCATGAAGCTCAGAAGCCGGAAGTCCTCGACGTTGCGGCTATGAACGAAAAGAACAAGCGGAGTGGCAAATAATGGCCGACACCAAAACTCTTGAAGATCTCAAGGATCTGGCACAGGGCGGCGAAACCGCAGCTGCTGCTGAAGGCACCCTGCCGGAACCGAAGATCGACGCACAGGGCCGTTCCTATGCAACCGGTCGTCGTAAAAACGCAATTGCACGTGTCTGGATCAAGCCGGGCTCGGGTAAAGTCACCGTCAATGGCCGCGAGTTCGAAGACTACTTCGCACGTCCGGTTCTGCGCATGGTCATCAACCAGCCGTTCGGCGTAACCGATCGCAAAGATCAGTTCGACGTCGTTTGCACCGTATCTGGTGGCGGTCTGTCTGGTCAGGCAGGTGCGGTTCGTCACGGTATCTCCCGTGCACTGACCCTGTTCGAGCCGGCACTGCGTGGTTCGCTCAAAGCTGGCGGGTTCCTTACCCGTGACTCGCGTGCAGTCGAACGTAAAAAATACGGTCGCGCCAAAGCACGTCGTAGCTTCCAGTTCTCGAAACGTTAATACGTTTCCAGACATCTGGTACGATACAGTATTGGAAAAGCGTCACTTTCGAGTGGCGCTTTTTCTTTTGCGGGGCAGGGTGCCGATGCGATTGGCTCTCCAGAACCGGCACAAAAAAGAAAACGGCGCTCTTTCCAAGGAAAGGCGCCGTTTTCTTATCGGTGGATGGTGGGGGTGCTTGGTGCGTGCCCCAACAATCTTGTGCGTTACTGCCAGCGGTCCGAGAAATCGCGCGGGACCATCAGGATGTCACGATCAACCGTGTTGATGTCGGTGTGACCACAGAATGCCATCGAAACTTCAAGTTCCTTATGGATCAGTTCAAGCGCCTTGGTGACACCTGCTTCGCCCATGGCCCCAAGGCCATAAACATAGGCGCGCCCGATATAGGTGCCTTTGGCACCAAGGGCCAATGCCTTGAGCACGTCCTGACCGGAACGGATACCACTATCAAGGTGAACCTCGATCTTGTCGCCGACCGCATCCATGATTTGCGGCAAGGCGCGGATCGAAGACAGCGCCCCGTCAAGCTGACGCCCGCCATGGTTTGAAACGATAATGGCGTCGGCACCGACATTCAGGGCTTCGACCGCGTCACGCGGGTCAATGATCCCCTTGATGATCAGCGGGCCATCCCACATTTTGCGGAATTCGCGAATACGATCCCAATCAAGGGAATCATCAAATGCCTGGGCCGTCCAGTCGCCGAGCGACGACGGATCAGCAACGCCCTTGGCGTGACCAACAATATTGCCAAAGAAACGGCGCTTGGTGCCAAGCATGCCAAGACCCCATTGGACCTTGGTCATCATGTCGGCGACCGATTTGATGGTCAGCTTGGGCGGAGCAGACAGGCCGTTTTTCAAATCCTTGTGACGCTGACCCAGCATCTGAAGATCGACCGTGATGACGGCGGCCGAACATTTTGCGGCCTTGGCGCGGTCAAACAGGCGCTGCATGAAGTCATCATCTTTGAGCGTATAAACCTGCAGCCAGAACGGCTTGGATGTGTTTTCGGCCACATCCTCGATCGAACAGATCGACATGGTCGACAAGGTATAGGGTACGCCGAATTTTTCGGCCGCACGGGCAGCCTTGATTTCGCCATCAGCACACTGCATCCCGGTCAGTCCGACAGGGGCAAGGGCGACCGGCATGGAGACGTCCTGACCGATCATCTGGCTTTTGGTGGTGCGGCCCGACATGTCGATTGCGACGCGCTGACGCAGGTGGATATCCTGAAAATCGGTGGTGTTTTCGCGGAATGTCTGCTCGGTCCAGCTTCCGGATTCTGCGTAATCGTAAAACATGCGCGGGGTGCGCCGTTTATAGATACGTTTAAGGTCATCGACGCAGGTAATCACTGGCATGAGTTCAACTCCGAATAAGGTGCGCGTGGTAATGGTAATACCACTTTCCCAAGTTATCGCAAACCGAATTGAAAAACAGCCCCTTACTGACCATTTCCACATGCCGGAAACAGTGCGATGCGATCACGGGAAAAGAATTTTAAAAAGAAGGGTCGGAAATTGCGAAGTTTGTGATAAGAACAAGTTCCGGAACGATAATTTCCGATTTGCAAAGGATCACAAAATGGTTGGGAACATGCGACGAATTTTCAAAACATAGCTTTTTGAAACTCTGTTGGACATCCTTGCTGTTTGTGAAGGGCCGCTAATAGAGCGGTCTTTTTTTATGCCAATTCGAAATCCTGAAAATCCCAGTTAACCCCCAAAGAAAGGGACCACCGATATGCAGTACAGAAAGCTGCACGACGCCGATCTTGATGCCGCAACCGCATTTCTTGCCGACCATGCTGCGACCAGCATGATCCTGCGCGGGAACCTGCGAACTGCCGGTATCGAGCGACGCCGTCATCCGCTTTCTGGAAGCTGGTTCGGTGCTGTGGCAAATGATGGCGCGATCCGGGCCATCATTGCGCAGTTCGGCAATGGCAATGTCTTTGTCCAGGCAGCGGATAACCAAACGGTTCCGACCGAACTGACCGAAGCCTTTCTTGCCGACCCGTTGCGGCCCGTAGCCGGGGTATTCGGCGAGGCCGATCAGGCGGCGGATATGCTGGGCCAGCTTGGTCTTGCGGGCAGTGAATTTGCAATCAATGCATCGGATATTCTGTATGGGCTGGATCTTGCCAATCTGGTGGTGCCGGTCAATGCGCGGGCGGATGACTTTCAGATGGTTGATGCCGAAAAGGTTGAACGCAGCACGTTGCTAAGCTGGCTGCGGGCCTATGAGATCGAGGCATTGGGGGCCGAAGACACCCCGGTTCTTGACAGCAAGGTCGCATCGCGACTGGTGCAGTCCCTTGATGCGCGCAATCTGTGGGCATTGATTGTTGAAGGACAGGCGGTAAGCCTTTCGGGCTTTAACGCCCAACTGCCCGACATGGTACAGGTCGGCCCGGTCTGGACACCGCCGGAATACCGGTCAAACGGCTATGCCCGGATACTGGTTGCCAAAACACTTCTAGCCGCACGGGCACGCGGGGTAACCCGCGCCATCCTGTCCACAGACAGCGAAGCTGCGGCAAAGGCCTATGAGGCTCTTGGTTTTGAGAAAATCGGGCGCTACCGCTTGGCGCTTTTGAAAAGCCCGATGCAGCTTGGTAAAATGTCCGCTGCATAGCTCAAAGAAGCCTGCATATCGCAATGACAATGCCCGATTTGACCATCGAATATGTGCCTGCCGTCCGGTATGATCGGGGGCAGGCATTTTTCCATCCGGTGCTGCATGGGCATGTCGCACAATGGTTAAGCTTGCATAAAGGGTGCGCGGCGATAATGGCCGGCAAAGGGTACTTGTGAAAAGCGGCTGTGTTGCTGCTGATTGTTGTTAGAGGAAGGTTCATGACGAATTACTTCGTGATCACCGCCGGTCGAACAGGCTCGGCCTGGTTGGCTGATTTTCTGTCGGCGAACCTCAAGATCGAGGCGATACACGAACCGCTTGGTATCGAGGATTTCGGCACCCGGATGCCCGACATCCGAACCATGCGGACCTATAACAACCATGGAAATACCCGCTTTGTGCAGGAATTCTGGGAGCGGAAATTTAAAACCATTCCCGATGGAACCTATGCCGAAACCAACCATACCCTTTGCAAGTGCGGTTTGGTCGAAAACGTGATTTCGAATGGTCGGGCGGATTTCACGACGCTGATTGTTTTAAAAAGAAACATCGTCAAACAATGCGTCAGTTATCTGGTTCGTAATGATTTCGGGAATATTACGCTTGCCTGGCAGTGGTACTTGCATCCGTCCTATTCGCGAAAAATCATCAATGCTGATGCATTTTCGCAATTCGGGCCGTTGGGCATGCCGCTTTGGTATTGCTATGAAATGGCCACGCGGCAAGAATATTACCGCCAAAAATATGCCGATCAGATCAAGATGGTCGATGTGTCACTTGACGAGGCGGTCCATGAAGAAGGGGCGAAGGCCTTTTTGACTGACCTCGGTATTGATGGCGCGTGCGTGATGCCACCCAAAAAGAATGCAAACAAGGCACAGCCGAGCCAGGAACTTGTTCAGCAGGTTACGACAATCGTTGAAAAAATCACATTTGACCCGGCCAAGGTCGCAGGGGATGCCATCAAGGCCGGGTTTACGTTTGAGCCCTGAGTAGTGGGCGCGTCTGATTAAATCGCCTTGCAAGCGGTAGATCACGGGCGGGGTTCCGAGTATCGGGTAAATATGAACCGGATTGATGTCTGTTGTGATCCAAAAACAGTTATCGCATTTGATGTCAGGTTTTTGGCGCCAAACCGTCGCGATGGTTTTGGCTGTTGCGGTCATGTCGGCATGTTTGGTGATATCAGCACAGGCTCAGGACCTGGCGCAGGTGTTATACCGGTTTGAAAACCGTGCTTTGACACTTGGCCGGTATGGGTCGGTGGCGACGTTTCAGCAGCGGTTGTTTGCCCAGGCTGCCAATTGTGCGGGAAAGCCTGCCAGCAGTTATGGCAAGGCGGACGGGATTGTCGGGGCAAAGACCCGACAGGCGATTATTGATCTGCAACCATGTCTGAATTCGGCGGTGCGTGCCGCGGTCGGGGCGGAAAGTTACGGGGCGATAACCACCGGGCTTTGGCGGCTTTTGATGCCGTCGCAAATAGCGCCGCCGGACGCGATCGAACGGGCCAATCATCTGACATTCGCACTGGAAGGCACGGATTACGACGTGATCCAGTTCAATTTCTGTCAGTCACCCAATCCGCGCAGCGGCAAGCGGTTTCTTGAAGGGGATCCATATTGCTTTACCAATGATCCGCGCGCCTATCTGACCTGGGGGCCGCGCGGGGCAACTGCCGGCGCCGGGGCTGAAATCCAGCAGATTCTGTTTGCCGCCGAACGGGCCAATCCCGGCTTGTTGCGCGATGTGTTTGGTCCCTTTACCGAGGATATGCACAGACTGGCGCTTGGCAATAATGATGCGGCGTTTGATGTGCTATGTGCGATCTGGGTCAATGATCGTGAGCGGGCCGATTTTACCCGGCGTTTTGCCGCCTATGGGGCGCGGCCCGAAGTGCAGGCGGCCTATCATCGGGTGTATGATGCGGCCAATGCCGATGGCGGGAAAATAGCGCGATTTTTCAAATTGTATAAATCAATAAAACCGGTGATAAAGCGCGATCCGACCGAGATTGATCTGGCCTTTTTCATCGACCGGGCAACCCATGGATCGGTACCGCCCGGTGATATCAGCAAGCTTGTCGATCAGATGACCAGGTTTGTGACCCGCACGCGCAATTTGCCAAGCCCCGGAAATCTGCGCAAACAGCTTGCAGCCTGGCTTCCGAGCCATCACAAATATAATGACCGACTGGCCCGTGATGCGATCTTTTTGGTCGATGATCCCGAGGTGGTTGTTTCGGATGCCCATCGACGGATGTGGTTGCAACGATCCGGATTGAAGGCCAGTGACTTTGGCCTTTCCGATCAGCGCTTTGTCACCGATTACCCGGTCGCAGCACCCAGCGGGTACGAGAAGATCGAGAAATTTTATACCGTTTTGCCGCAGGATAAACGCGCCTGTCCGTCAACAGTGCGCCGGGCGCGCAAGAAATAGGGCAGGGCCAAGCCCCCCATGCCAAAGCCCCTAATGTCAAACCCCTCATGTCAAAACTGCATGGGAATATTGCGGTTTCTCAGGGATATTTGTCGCCTAATTGCTTGCATCTGATGGGCTTGTTTGCCAACATCCGCACGTTATCAATACCTGCGCATTTGCAGGCACGCCTTTAGGAGCAAGATTTAAATGAGTGACGTGTCGGTTGACCAGAAGGTCAAAGTCGGAATTCTCGGTGCCAGTGGCTATACCGGGGCAGAGCTGGTTCGCATTCTTGCGCATCACGATGCCGCGGAAATTACCCTGTTGACCGCAGACCGACGCGCCGGCCGTCCGTTCGGGGAAGTTTTCCCGCATCTTGCCCATATCAAATTGCCGACCATGATTTCGATTGCCGAAGCAGACTGGTCGACTGTCGATATGATTTTCTGTGCATTGCCCCATGGCACGACACAGGAAGTCATCGCCGGTCTTCCGGAACATGTGAAGGTGGTCGATCTTTCGGCTGATTTCCGTCTGTTTGATCCGGCGACCTACAAGGAATGGTATGGCGCGGAACATGCCGCACAGGATTTGCAGAAAGAGGTGGTCTATGGCCTGACCGAACTGCACCGCGACAAGATCAAAAAGGCGCGTGTGGTTGCCAATCCGGGGTGCTATCCGACCCCGGTGCAATTGGCACTGACGCCGCTTCTTGAAGGCAAGATGGTGCATGCTGATGACATCATCATTGATGCCAAATCCGGTGTGACCGGTGCCGGTCGTTCGCCAAAGGAAGGCACCCTTTATGCCGAGGTGACCGAAGGCATTCATGCCTATGGCACCGGCGGGCATCGCCATGCGCCGGAAATCGAGCAGGGCCTGGCATGGGCATCGGGGCAGGATGTTGTGGTCAACTTTTCGCCGCATCTGATGCCGATGAGCCGCGGTATCCTTGAATCCATCTATGTCAAAATGACCGATGGCACCACGGCCGAAGACATTCAGGCCGCCCTTGAAAAGCGTTATGCCGACGAGCCGTTTGTCCGTGTTCTGCCGTTCGGTGTCACGCCGCAAACCCGCCATGTACGTGGTTCGAACTATGTCCTGATGGGTGTCGTCAAGGACCGTGTGCCAGGTCGTGTGATTATTGTTGCGGTCGAAGACAACCTGGTCAAAGGCGCATCGGGTCAGGCGGTGCAGAACATGAACGTGATGCTGGGTCTTCCGGAAACCATGGGGCTTGAGATCGAGCCGCTGTTCCCGTAAGCGACGGCTGGCCCGAGAGCTTTGAAATTGCAAAAGGCGCATCCATTCGGGTGCGCCTTTTTAGCTGTGTACGGTTACGGGCGCATGGCGCGTTCGAGGACCTTGAATATTTCGGGGTTCCGACATTGCGCGACGTTAAAGCGCATCAGATTGCCAGCCGATTGCGAAATGCTGAACACGTTGCCCGGTGCCAGAACCACACCATCGGCAAGGGCGTTGCGTGCCGTTTGTGCGGCATCGATCCCGTCGGGCAAAGCACACCACAGGAATATTCCCGCATCGGGTGTAATTACCGGGCGAATGCCACGGGATGCCAGTTGTTTTGCCGTGCTGGTCATTGCGTGCGACAGCCGGGTGCGCAATCCGTCCATATGCTTGCGATAGGTGCCGTCCTTCAAGACCAGATGGATCAGTTCGGGGGCAAGGTTGCTGCCGGAAAATCCGGTTGCGACCTTAAGATCGATCAGTTGGTCAATCCAGTCACTGCGACTGGCGATATAGCCACAGCGCAGGGATGCCGACAGGGTTTTTGAAAAGCTGCCGATATGAATGACACGGTCCATGCCGCCAAGGGCGGCCAGGCGCGGCGCGGGTGTGATTTCGAAATCCGCGAAAATGTCATCTTCGATGATGATCAGGTCGTGCTGGTCGGCAATGTTCAAAATCCGATGCGCAGTTTGCGGGGACAGGGACGCGCCGGTCGGATTATGAATGCCGGAATTGGTGATATAAAGGCGCGGTTTATGGTCGGAAACGACACGGGAAAAGGTATCAATATCAGGCCCAGTCGGGGTGAAGGGGACGCTTATGATATTGGCGCGATGGGCACGCAATAGCGCACAGAAATTGAAATAGCACGGATCATCAACCAGAACCGTGTCACCCGGTTCAATCAGAAAGCGGCACAGCATGTCGATTGCCTGGGTGCCGGATTCCGTCAGTAAAATCTGATCGGGGTCGGTCACGATGCCATACCCGGCCAACCGTCGGGACAGCAATTGCCGCAAGGGCGCAAGTCCAAGCGGGGTGCCATATTCAACCAGAACATCGTCAGAAGCCCGTGCAAGGGTGCGCAAGGCGCGCCGGATTGATGTTTCGGGCATCCAGTCCGCCGGCAACCAGCCGCAACCGGGTTTGAGCATGTCGGGTCTGGCATCAAGCGATTGTCGCGATACCCAGAACGGGTCAACCGCCCGGTCAAGTTTGGGGCCGATCCGCGCGATCGAAAGCGGGGCGGTGTGTCCCGAAACGTAAAACCCCGAACCGCGGCGCGACTGAATGGTGCCGTCGGCGACCAGGCGGTCATAGGCTTCGACCACGGTTGAATTGGAAACACCCATCTGACGCGCACAGGACCGGATAGAGGGCAACTTGTCCCCGGCAAGAAGATTGCGTGCCGAAATCCGGTCGCGAATGGATGCCATTACCTGTGAAACAAGCGTACCATCCTGCACGATTTCAGGCATGTGTGGCTGGGATTGAACGGTCACTGTATTGCCCTTGTATCCAGTACAGTTCGATTGTTTTGTACTGTATTGTGTCTGGCAAGTGCGACCAAGACAAGACAAAGATATCGCCATCATTCAGATGGAGGATCTTGTGACACAGGTAATAGCGCAATCGGTTTCCCGGACGCGTGCGGGCTGGTTCAGTGGCCTGATGGGGGTGGTGATCTTCAGCGGGTCGTTACCGGCAACGCGGTTGGCGGTCATGGATTTTGATCCGGTCTTTGTCACGGTTGCACGCGCCGCAATCGCCGGGTTTATTGCGGTTTTGATCCTGATGGTTTCAAGGCCGGTGCGCCCGATACGATCGCAATGGGTATCGTTGTTGGTGGTTGCCGGGGGGGTGGTTGTCGGCTTTCCGCTTTTGACGGCATTGGCGCTTGAACATATCAGCTCGGCTCGATCGATTGTCTTTATCGGGCTTTTGCCATTGGCAACTGCGATTTTCGGGTTTTTGCGCGGTGGTGAAAGACCACGTGTCGTTTTCTGGCTTTTCTCCATTATAGGGAGCGCGCTGGTGGCCGGATTTGCCGCAACAGGTAGCGAAGCGGGCGCGTTTTCGGGTGATCTTTATATGCTGGGGGCGATTATCGTCTGCGGGCTTGGCTATGCCGAAGGTGGCAAGCTGTCGCGACAGCTTGGTGGCTGGCAGGTTATTTGCTGGGCGCTGGTGATTTCGGTGGTGCCAATGGCGGTTTTGTGCGCGGTGACGTTACCCGAACAGATGGGGGTGATTGGAATGCCTGCCTGGCTTGGGCTTGGCTATGTGTCGTTGTTTAGCATGCTGATCGGGTTTTTCTTCTGGTATCGCGGTCTGGCGTTGGGCGGAATTGCCACGGTCGGGCAATTACAGCTTTTGCAGCCCTTTATGGGCTTGATATTGGCGGCACTGATTTTGGCCGAACCGGTCAGCCCGGCGATGATCGGGGTGACGGTTGCGGTTGTTTTATGTGTGGCGGGTGCGCGACGGTTTGCCTGACGGAAACGGATCGAAATGTCAGGACAGCGTGCCGAATTCCGGTTGCGGGCCGGGGCCTACTGATTGGGTTGGGGGCTGTCTGATTGGGCCGATTGCGGGGTGTCTTCGGGGCTTTTGTCTGGCCAATAGAGTTTGTGCAAACTGGCGACAAAGCCTTCATCAAGCAGGTCCTGCATGATCTCGGCGATTTGATCCGTGCGTGACATCAGCGGGGATTTGCGCGAAACCGCCAAATGGATGTCATTGTTATGGCCTGATCGAAATGGTGCCTTGATGATGGTGTCTTCAAGATGGTTGCGGCGGATTTCAAAGTCGGCGTTGGAGTCCGAACCGACAATTGCATCAAGCCGGTTGGCGGTCAGCATGCGCAGCAAGATGGTTTCGCTGCCGGCTTCGAATTTGTCGAGGGACGTATCGCTGTCAAACGGTTCGAAATAGCGCGAATCAACAACCGCGCCGACCGTCAGATTGCGAAGGTCGTTATATTCCTCGATCAGGACCGGGTTTTCGCGATTGATGTAAAAGACCGGGGTGACCTGACTATAGGGCGGCTTGATATAGTGGGCGAATTGCGCGCGTTCTTCGGTATAGGCAAAGCTTGTCAGAACGTCGATATCCCCGTCTTCAAGATTTTTAAGACAACGCCGCCAGGGGCAGGGATGCAGATCAAGCTGCAAGCCAAGCCGATTGGCAATCGCAGCCAGAAGGGCAACGTCAATGCCATGACGTGAACCGTCTTCATCTTCGATCACGAAGGGTTCCCAGACCGAAAATGCTGCAATCAGCAAGCCGCTGTCTGTATGCCGGGATTGCCGTTCATGGGCGTGCGCCACACCCGATGATAATGCCCCGCCAACCAAAAGCCCAAGGCACAGCACAGCCACAGACATGCCACGCGCCAAAGGCGGTGCGGCAGGCCGGGCTATTTTTGAGCGGGCGATTGATGCGATCATGAGCAAGATTTGTTACGACGGGGTTTCCTTCTATCCATGTTAGAATTTAAACTCTCAAATCAAGTGATGCTGTACCGGAAGTATCCTGCTTGCGGTTGGTTCGAGAGATGTGAACACCAGTTACGAAAGGTCATGTGACCATGCGTTTGTCCTATCGCGGGGTAAAGCCCACCATTGATGAAACAGCCTTTATTGCCCCGAATGCGACCATCATCGGTGATGTCGAAATCGGTGCAGAGACAGGCATCTGGTTTGGCTGTGTCATTCGCGGGGATGTTCACGAAATCCGTATCGGATCGCGCACCAATATCCAGGATCTGACCATGGTGCATGTCGCCAAGGGCAAGTTCGGGACCTATATCGGGGATGACGTGACCATCGGACATGCGGCGATTATTCATGCCTGCACGCTTGAAGATCGAAGCTTTGTCGGGATGGGGGCGACCGTGATGGATGGTTGCGTGATCGAGCAGGGCGGCATGCTGGGGGCCAATGCATTGCTCGCACCGGGCAAACGCATTCCGGCAGGCGAACTTTGGGCCGGTGTGCCTGCGCGCAAGGTGCGCGATCTGACACAGGAAGAAATCGAATTCTTCAAGGTGTCTGCCGATCGCTATGCCGATCTTGCTCAGGAATATGTCAAATCCATCCCCGAAGACCTGAAATAGGGTACGGGAATTTTCGGCAATGTCTGCCCGCATATGTCTGTCTGGATATATCTGGGGGTTTCTGCGTAGTCCGGGTCAAGACGCTTGGACTGCGCAATATTTTTTTGCATCATGGCCTTCAAGTGCGAAAAAGGGGAAGCGTTCGCAATAATCAAAAATGAAGGCATGTCCGATAACAAAACAAACGGGACATGCTGCGACGTGAAGAGGCGTGGGAAGATATGGCGGTTCGCCATTTGATGCCTGGCATCGCGATGTTGCTTGTGTCCTTGTTGGGCGGCATGCAGGCAAGTGTCGCGGAACCAATTACGGAATGTTCGCGGCCATTGGTGATCCGGGCATCGGAAACCTATAGCCCGTTCAGCATGAAAGATGTGAACGGCATGGCAACGGGCATTGATAACCAGTTCATTACCCGGATCCTGCGTGAAACGGGATGTGATGCCCGGTTTGTCTTCATGCCCTGGAAACGGTCGCTTTATGCCATTGAACATGGCGATATCGATATTCTGCCATCGGCATCCTTTACTGCGGAACGGGCAGAATATGGATTATTTTCCGTGCCATACCGCAATGATGTCATCGGATTTACCGTTCGCAAAGGCGATGCAAGACGTATTCAGATTGAAGGTCTTGATGATATTGCGCGCCAAAACCTTGTGATCGGGCATGTGCGCGGGGCCTATCGCGGCGAAGATTTCAAAGCTTTCAGTGCGAAGGTGGAAAATGCCCCGTTCATTATGGATGTGTCGATGGCCCCGCATGGCATGCAGCTTTTGATGGCGCGCCGGGTTGATCTGTTGCTTGGCATTCCGGCGGCCTATGTTGCGCAGGCAGACGAGCTTGGATTTACCGGTGGTGTTGAAGAACATCCGTTTATCCTGGCCAAGGAGCCGGTGCGTTTGATGTTCTCGGCCAAGACCATTGCCCCGGAACTTGCGCAAAAACTGTCAGAAGCGATCGAGCACGAAATCACCACTGATGGATATCAGCGCCTGTTTGGAAATCAAAGTGTTAGCACCAATTAGTTGATTTCGACCGACAGGTTTGTGATGCCCGCAAATGCGCGGGTGGATTGATCTGTGTTGCGAAGGAGCCGGACTTGGTTTAGCAAGTCAGGACATTCGGATTTAACAGACAACCTGCCGCGCGCCACCACGCCCGGGCACAGGAAATGGACCGGGAATATGACACGTTGGCAGGCAAATGCCGTTATTGTTTTCGTTGCCCTGATCTGGGGCACGACCTTTGTTGTTCAGCACACCAGCATGGAAAATATCGGCCCGCAATATTTTACGGGCGTGCGTTTTTTGCTGGGGACACTGGCTGTATTACCCTTTGCCTTGCGCGAGTTGCGCAAACTTGACCGTGCGGGCCGTCGGCTTGACCGGGTTGATATCCTTGGCATGATTGCCACGGGGATTTCGATGTATCTTGCCAGCATCTTCCAGCAGATCGGGATCATGGGCACCACTGTTACCAATGCGGCCTTCCTGACGGCATTTTATGTGCCCGCAGTACCGGTTCTGGCCTATGTGGTGTTTCGCAATCGACCGCACTGGTCGGTCTGGCCGGGCGGGGCAATGTGTGTTTATGGCACCTACCTTTTAAGTGGCGGGGATCTTTCGGGGCTTGGCACCGGTGATTTCTGGGTGATGGGCAGTGCGCTTTTCTGGGCGGTCCAGGTGGTGATGATCGGGGTGATGGTGACGCGCACCAATGCACCGGCCCTTGTTGCCGCGACCCAGTTCTTTATCACCGGCATTCTTGGCATGGCGATGGGGGCGGTGACCGAAACCTTCAGCTTTGCCGATATCTATAATGCCGGGTTTGAAATCCTTTATGCCGGGATCATGTCAGCCGGGATTGCCTTTACCCTTCAGGCCGTGGCCCAGAATTATACCGAGGCATCGGATGCCGCGATCATCATGAGTGCCGAGGCGGTCTTTGCCGCAATTGCCGGGGCATGGTTCCTTGGTGAACGTTTGGCACCGGCGGAATATGCCGGTTGTGGTGTGATCCTGGCGGCGATTATCGGGGTTCAGTTGTTGCCGATGATGCGCCGCCGCCCGTCTGTGGCCATCTGACCGATCCGTCTCGCACCGGATTGATGCCAAATATCATCAATGGCGGGCCGGTTAACGGGCCGCCATTGACTTTTATCAAGGCAGGGTTCAAGTCTGTAGGCGTAAATGCGTTGCGTTCGCGATCATGCGGGCGGCCGTCATATACATTCTTTTCCGTGATCAGATCAAAGTGCCTGCCATGCGTCACCACAACCGCCATTCGTTTCGTTTTGCATTGATCGTTTCTGCGATGAGTGTCTGTATCATTGTGCCGGTGTTGCAGGTGGCAAAGGCCCGGGCCGAAACCCCTGATGCGTTTTTGCATCGTCTGGCAGCACAGGGAAATATGCAGTCCGCATCCGATGTCGGGGCGACAGAAGTTGCGAATGCACCAAATTCCCCATTTGCTGACAAGGCGGAACTTGGCGAGGCGCTTTATTTCGATCCCAATCTTTCGGCCAATCGCACGCAGGCCTGTGCGACCTGTCATGAGCCGTCCGCCGGGTTCAAGGATCCGCGCATTGACGTGGCAAATGGTGCCTTTTCACTGGGCGATGATGGCAAAAGCCTTGGCGATCGCAATGCGCCGATGGCGGCCTATGCGAAATTTTCCCCGACATTCCATGTACGTGATGACGGTGTCGCGGTGGGTGGTCAATTCTGGGACGGGCGTGCTGCGGATCTTGCCGAACAGGCGGGTGGGCCGCCGCTTAATCCCATTGAAATGGGCATGCCCGACAAGGCCAGTGTCGTTGCGCGCCTGATGGAGGATGAAGATTATGTCGCGGGCTTCAAGGCATTGTTTGGCGATGATGTCTGGTCAGACAGCGAGACGGCCTATGGCGCGATGACACAGGCGATTGCCGCCTTTGAACAGGGGGACGAATTCGCCCCGTTCGATTCCAAATATGACCGGTTCCTGCGCGGCGAATATAAAATGACCCCGCAAGAAGAGCTGGGCAGGGTTTTGTTCTTTTCGCAGCAATTTACCAATTGCAATACCTGCCACATGCTGAAAACCAGCCCGACGGCAGAAGGCGAAACCTTCACCAATTACGAGTTCCACAATATCGGTGTGCCGCGCAATGTCGCGACCCGCAAGGCCAATGCCAAGGATGTCAGTTTTACCGATAACGGGCTTTTGGATAATCCGGCGATTGATGACCCGGCCTATCGCGGCAAATACAAAACCCCGTCGCTGCGCAATGTCGCGGTGACGGGGCCTTATATGCATAACGGCGTGTTTGCCGATCTGGAAACCGTGGTGCGGTTCTATAACAAATATAACAGCAAGGCCAAAGCCAACCAGACCAACCCGGAAACCGGTCAGCCCTGGGGCGATGCGGAAGTACCCGAAACCATTTCGCTTAAGGAGCTGGAGCAGGGCGATGCCCTTGACAGCAAGCGGATCAAGGCCATCGTTGCCTTCCTTAAAACGCTGACCGATGCGCGGTATGAACCCTTGCTGGCCGAGCAGGCCAAAGCCGCGAATTAGGATTTAAGCGTTTCGATCACCGCACTTTGGGCAAGGTCGCCAAGGCCATCCTTTGTGGCGGTTTCAAATATATTTGCCGCCGCCTGTCCAACCGGAACGGTCATGCCGAATTCCCTGGCCATGGTCAGGGCATAGGATGCGTCCTTGGCGCGAAGGGCGGTGGTGAAATGGATGCCTTCGTTATGGTTGCCACTGATCATGCCGGGCATGGTCATCAGCCCGGATGCACTGGCATTGGCACCGATTGAAAATGTTTCGGCAACGGTTGCGCCATCAAGCCCGGCTTTGCTGGCAACAGCCACAAGCTCGGCCGCGGCCGCGATATGAACAGCACCCAAAAGATTGTGCATCAGCTTATAAACCGTGCCCGATCCGACCGGACCAAAATGCACGGTGCGTTTTCCGGTATCGTCAAGGATCGGTTTGATACGGTTAAGGTCAGATGCCTCTGCCCCGATCAGAAAGATCGTGTTGCCCGCTTCGATATCAGAAGGAACGCCGGTAACCGGCGCATCGATATAGGTATGCCCGGCAGCCGAAACGGCCTTGGCCAGATCAAGCACAAAACCATGTGAAAGGGTGGAACATTCAATGGCGGCCGTCCCGGCATTCATGGCCGCAAGTGCACCATTTTCACCAAGCCATACGGCCCGCGCAGCATTGTCATCGGCCATGAACGAGATGATGGTATCCACACCATATGCTGCCTTGGCCGGCGTGGCACAGGCAACCGCGCCAAGCGCAACAAGCGGGTCAAGTTTGTCCGGGCTGCGGTTCCAGACCTGTATCCGGTAGCCTTTTGAAAGCAGGCGTTTGATCATCGCCGATGCCATGCGCCCGGCCCCCAGAAAGCCGATTGTCTTGGTCATGGTGTTTCCCCGTCAAATGATTGATGTTTATCGTTATGGAATAAAAAAAACGCGGTCTGTGCCATGCCAGACCGCGTTTTCAACAAAGTGCGATCTGCCGGTCAGGACAGGGTGACTTTTACATATTCACCGGGTGCCGGACCAAGCACCTTGAGCTTGCCATCACCTTCCTTGCGGGCGGGAACCTTGCCGCCTGAACGGCGGCTGATCCAGTTTTGCCAGTCGGTCCACCAGGAACCTTCATGCTGGGTGGCCTTTGCCATCCAGTCATCGGGATTGGCGGGGGTACGGTTATAGGTCCAGTAGCAATATTTCTTGGCCGCCGGCGGGTTGACCACCCCGGCAATATGGCCCGATGCCGACAAGACGAATTTGACCTGACCTGACATAAGCTGTGTCCCGGCATAGGTCGCCTGCCATGGCGCAATATGGTCTTCGCGGGTCGACAGGAAATAGACCGGGATTTTGATATCGCGCAGGTCAATGGGTTCGCCAAGGATCGAAATGCCGCCCGGTTCACGCAACAGGTTCTTGTTATACATGTTGCGCAGATAGAAGCTGTGCATTGCCTTGGGCATGCGGGTGGAATCGGAATTCCAGTACAGAAGATCGAACGGAAAGGGATCCTTGCCCAGCATGTAGTTTGACACCACAAACGACCAGATCAGGTCATTGGCGCGCAGCATGTTGAAAGACATCGACATGTCCCGGCCATCCAGATAGCCCTCCTTGGACATGTTGCGTTCAAGGCTTTCGATCTGTTCATCATCGACAAAGACCGAAAGTTCGCCCGGCTTTTCAAAATCGGTCAGGGTGGTAAAGAAGGTCGCCGATTTGATCCGTTCATCCCCGACCTTGGCCATATAGGCAAGGGTGGAGCTTAAAAGCGTCCCGCCAAGGCAATAGCCGATCGCGTTGATTTCGTCTTCGCCGGTGGCCTGTTCGATCATATCAAGGGCGGCAAGGATGCCTTCCTTGGCGTAATCTTCGAACGATTTTTCGGCCAGTTTGCTGTCGGGATTGACCCAGGACAGGACAAAGACCGTGTGCCCCTGATCGACAGCCCATTTGATAAAGGAATTTTCAGGGCGCAGATCAAGAATATAGTATTTGTTGATCCATGGCGGCACGATCATCAGGGGCCGCTTGGCGACCTGATCGGTGCTGGGTTTATATTGCAGCAACTCCATCAAGGGCGTTCTGCCAATGACCGATCCCTCGGTGGTGGCGACGTTTTCACCGATCTTGAAGGCATCCAGATCGGTCATGCGGATCTGCAATTTGCCCTTGCCGCGTTCAAGGTCGCTTAAAAGGTTCTGCAATCCCTTAAGCAGGTTTTCCCCGCCGGTTTCAATCGTGGTGCGCAGGACTTCGGGATTGGTCATCAGGAAGTTGGTCGGCGAAATCGCATCGACGAACTGCCGCGTATAGAATTCGACTTTCTGGGCGGTCTTTTCATCAAGCCCGTCCACTTCATGGACAAGGTTCTGCATCCATTGCGATGACAGCAAATAGGACTGCTTGATGAAATCAAACAGTTCATTGTTTTCCCATGCCTCGTCGCGGAAGCGCCGGTCGCCCTTTTGCGGGGTGACGACGGGCTCGGAGTCTTCGCCAAGCATGCGCAAGGTGGTGTTGTGCCAAAGGGTATAATATTGCTGCCAGAGTTCCATCTGGGCTTCGACCAGCTTGGCCGGGTTTTGCATCATCTGGGTGGTCAGTTCGGCGAATGCAGAACCGATATTCAGCGGGTCGGGGTCGGAAATTTCCGGGTCTTCTGCCTGTTTTGCAAGGAAGTCAGACACAAGTCGTTGACTTCTTTCGGCAATTTCTGCCATTGCTGCAGACAGCTTTTCGGGATCCGGGTGCGTGATTTCGGTTTCGATGGCCTGTTGATCGCTCATGGGGCATTCCCTTATGATACCGCCGCAGTTACCTTGTGACTTCAAAACGTTTTTGGGTTCTTTGCAATATCGCAAGACTTTTGACGTTTTATGTGTTCGGTATCTGAATGGCGCTCCGGGTTGAAACTCTGCTTGATCCCAAGCTTATCATGGTCTTAGCCTAGCGCGTCGCCAAGGGGTAGTACAAGAATTATAAGGTGACGTTTCTGCGGATATTTTCACGCAAAGGTCATCCAACTGAATTTGGAGCAGCGAAAACAAATGGGCGTTCTGAAATCGACGACAGGGCAGTGGTCGTGGCAGGAAACTGCAAGGGGGAAGCTGCGGATGGTTCTGCAGACCGGCTCTGCGCTGGCGGTTGTGCTGGCATTGGGCGCCTGTTCTTCTGTTCCTGACGCAATCAACCCGATCGAATGGGGAAAATCGGTCGGTGACATGTTTGACGGCGACGACGAAACCGCCGGTGCCAAATCCGAAGAACCGATTCCGGGCGAGGACGGGGAATACCCGAATCTTTCCGATACGCCGAGCAAGCCGATCGTTACCGGTGATGCCGAACGCGATGCGCTGATCGCGGGGCTTGCTGCCGATCGTGCCAATGCCCAATACACCCAGTCCGGCCGTCGTCAAAGCAGCCCGCCGGTCAATGCGCTTCAGTCCGCACCGCAGGTGCCGGTCGCACAGCCGGTCATTGAACCGGCACCGACCACCCCGGTTGCTGCAAGCGAAATGGCCGCACCAAGCGCGCCTGCGACAACGCGGGCTGTGACATCGGCGCCAACGGGCTCGTCGATTGCCGATCAATGGAATGCCAAATCCCCGGTTTCCGGTCCGGTACCAACCCCGGAAGCCGCACCTGAACGTCCGGCGGTGGTTGCCGGTGCCGCGGCGGGCGGTGCTGCTGGCATGACCGCCGAAGAAGCCCGCGCGCAGCAACTTGCGGCCTTTGAAGCTGCCCAGGCCAATCAGGGCGGTGGTGCTGAAACATCCTCATCAGCTGCATCAGCATCCGCGTCTGCACCAGCATCACAGGCCTCATCTGGTGATCCGGTGATGGATCAGTATCAGCGCCGCCTGGCCGAAGGGCAGGGCGTGTTCGCCAACGAACCGGCTGCTGTGGTCGATTCCGGGCAGGGCTTTGACTATTCGCTTTATGCCGATGACGGATCGGTTGTGGTTGATGAAAGCCAGTTTGGTGGCAGCCAGGCGGGATATGGCGAATCCGGTTCGGTTGATATGACCGTGACCAACGGGGCGCTTGCGGCCCGGCTTGGTGTTGGTTCTGTCGATCAATTGCCGCCGGCCATCAATGGCATGCAGATCGCCCAGATCCAGTTTGGCCACGGTTCGACCAATCTGGGCGGATCGGACTATTCGGTTCTGCAACAGGTTGCCAATACCTGGCAGCAGACCGGTGGTGTGCTGCGCGTGATCGGCCATGCGTCGATGCGGACCGGCAATATGTCGCTTGAACATCATCTGGCGGTTAACCGCCGCGTTTCCGAAGGTCGCGCCGCAGCCGTGGTTTCGCGTCTGCTGTCGCTTGGCGTCTCGCGCGAGGCAATCTTTGTTGGTGCCGACGGATCGGCTGATCCGCGTTACTACGAAGGTGTTCCGGCGGGCGAAGCCGGCAACCGCCGTGTTGAAATCTATCTCGATTACTGATCACGTGTCCCGGAACAGCCGGGGTGTCGTTTAATCAGACAGCGCGAAGGGAGCAATCCTTTCGCGCTGTTGTCGTTTCAAGACGGTTTCGCGCCCGGTTACCATCCATCCGCAAATAATCCTGATTTCCGGGAAAATCGCCGAATTTGCGCCGCGTGCTTGCCGCAAATGCGAATTAACCATGGATCGTGCGCAATAATTCGTTGAGTCTGATTTCCATAAAAGGTACATCCTTCGAATTGTACGCTGCTCAGGGCCATTTTTTATGGCCTAAACGCAATTTTCGTGAATTCGAGGATGTGCTTTTCGCATAAAATTCGAAATTCGGCAATTTGATGAGGATATAGGATAATGTCCCAAGACTTCCACCGCATAAAACGTCTCCCGCCATATGTATTCGCAGAAGTAAATGCGATGAAAGCGGCGGCGCGGCGAGCGGGCGAGGACATTATCGATTTCGGCATGGGCAATCCGGACCCGGCCACCCCGCAGCATATTGTCGATAAGCTGGTCGAAACGGTTCAGAACCCGCGCACTCATGGCTATTCGATGTCGCGCGGCATTCCGGGCCTGCGCAAGGCGCTGGCAGCCTATTACGACCGCCGTTTTGGTGTGGATATCGATCCGGAAACCGAAACGGTTGTGACCCTTGGTTCCAAGGAAGGTCTGGCCAACCTGGCAGCAGCGATCACCAGTCCGGGTGATATCTTTCTGGTGCCCAACCCCTCCTATCCGATCCATGCGTTCGGTTTCATCATTGCCGGTGCGGCCCTGCGTCATATTCCGATCGGCCACGATGATCAGGGCACGTTCAGCACCGAAAGTTTCATGGAACAGCTGCATCGCGCGGTCAAACACTCGGTCCCGAAACCAAGTGCGGTGGTCCTGAACTTCCCGGCCAACCCGACAGCACTTGTGGTTGATCTGGCATTTTATCAGGAAGTGGTCGATTTCTGCCGCAAGCATGAAATCTATGTGCTGTCTGATATTGCCTATTCCGAGATTTATTTTGATGGCAACCCGCCGCCCTCGATCCTTCAGTGCAAGGGGGCAAAGGACATTGCTGTCGAATTCTATTCGCTGTCGAAAACCTATTCGATGGCGGGCTGGCGTATCGGGTTTGCCACCGGCAACAAAAAGCTGATCAACGCGCTGACCCGGATCAAGTCATATCTTGATTACGGCGCCTTTACACCGGTTCAGGTCGCGGCAACCGCGGCCCTTAACGGTCCGCAGGATTGTGTCGAGGAATTCCGCAATCTGTATCGCGAACGCCGCGACATCTTTATCGAAGGGGCGGCAAGTGCGGGCTGGAATATTCCGTCTCCGGCGGCAACCATGTTTGCCTGGGCCCCGATCCCGGATGCATTTGCCGAACTGGGATCGCTTGATTTTTCCAAGCTTCTTTTGCAGGAAGCAGGGGTGGCTGTCGCGCCGGGTCTTGGCTTTGGCGAATATGGTGATCGCCATGTTCGGATTGCGCTGGTGGAAAACAAACACCGCATCCGGCAGGCCAACCGGAACATCAAACAGTTCTTTGCCAAATGTCCGGATGCAAAATCTGCACGTGAACTGTTGAAGAAATCTTTCTGATATCCGATAAAGCATTCTGTGTTTCGCCCGGGACATGTCCCGGGCGTTGCTTTATCAGGACGCGTTGACCGAATGCGGTCATCTGCGCGCTTGCGCAAACAACCACGTGCTAAGGAGTTATCGTGAAAGACGTCGTCAAAATCGGTGTGGCAGGCCTGGGTACGGTCGGTGCCGGAACCGTTAAACTGCTGAGTGAACATCGCGACATTCTGGCTGACCGTTCGGGCACCCAGATCGTCGTCACAGCGGTATCGGCGCGTGATCGAACTCGTGATCGTGGTTTTTCGACCGAAGGTCTGACCTGGTACGACGACGCCCGTGATCTTGCTGCTGACAATGAAATCGACATTCTGGTCGAACTGATCGGCGGATCGGACGGCATTGCCTATGATGTCTGCAAGGCCGCCCTTGAAAATGGCAAGCATGTGGTGACTGCCAACAAGGCACTGATTGCGCTTAAGGGTGTTGAACTGGCCCAGATTGCTGACGCCAATAATGTGACCATCGCCTATGAGGCCGCCGTTGCCGGCGGTATCCCGGTGATCAAGGCATTGCGCGAAGGTCTGGCTGGGAATGCGATTTCGCGTGTGACCGGTATTTTGAACGGCACGTGCAACTATATCCTGACCACCATGCGTGAACAGGGCCGTGACTTTGCCGACGTTCTGGCCGAGGCGCAGAAACTTGGTTATGCCGAAGCAGACCCGACCTTTGACGTTGATGGCATTGATGCCGCGCACAAGCTGGCAATCCTTGCCAGCCTGGCATTCGGGGTCGAGGTCGATTTTGATGCGGTTGCTGTTGAAGGTATCCGCAGCGTTTCTGCCCTTGATATCCAGTTGGCCGAAGAACTTGGCTATCGCATCAAGCTGCTGGGCATTGCCAAACAGACGCCCGAAGGCATCGAGCAGCGCGTTTCCCCGGTCATGGTGGATCGCGCAACCCAGATTTCCAAGGTTGAAGGCGTGTTTAACGCGGTTGCCCTTGAAGGGGACTACGTCGGTCCGGTGGTTCTTCAGGGCCGTGGTGCCGGTGAACGCCCGACCGCATCGGCCGTGGTTGCCGATATCGTCGATATTGCTGCCGGGCGCAGCGCGCCGGTATTTGGCGTGCCGGCCGAACGGCTTAAGAAAAACGTTCGTGCATCGCTCGAAAAGCATACCGGTGCCTATTACCTGCGTCTGATGGTGTGGGATCGTCCGGGTGTCATGGCCGAAGTGACCGCAACCCTTGCCAAGCATGGGGTGTCGATGGCCTCGATGATCCAGCATGGCCGGGCCGAAACCGAAGGCGGTGTTGTGCCTGTAGTGATTGTTGCTCATGAAACCACCGAAGCTGCAATGTCGGGGGCGGTGAATGATATCGCCGCATTCGAAAGCAACTCGCAGCCGCCGGTATTGATGCGGATCGAAAGCTTCGCATCTTAACGGGAATATCACGATATACGCGCCTCGCACCTGTCATGATGCGGGGCGCTGTTGTAAAGTTTCGACGCAAAATCAACAAAATCAAAAAATAGAAGACAACAACGAGACAGGGCCCCCAGACCCTGCACACTAGACAAGGAAGACAAAATGGATCGAAATCTCGCGCTTGAAACGGTTCGCGTGACCGAGGCGGCTGCACTTGCGTGCTCCGGCCTTATGGGGCGTGGCGATGAAAAGGCAGCCGACCAGGCGGCTGTCGACGCGATGCGCAATGCGTTGAACAGCATGGATATCAAGGGCACGGTCGTGATCGGCGAAGGCGAACGCGACGAAGCACCGATGTTGTTCATCGGTGAAGAAGTTGGTTCGGGCAATGGTCCGGAAATCGACATTGCGCTTGATCCGCTTGAAGGCACCACCATCTGTGCGACCGGTGGTCCGAACTCTTTGGCGGTTGTTGCCATGGCCGAAAAGGGCGGCTTCCTGAATGCGCCCGATACCTATATGGACAAGATCGCGGTTGGCGGCGGACTTCCCGATGATGTGGTTGATCTTGACGCAACCCCGCTTGAGAACCTGAAAAGCCTCGCTGCTGCCAAGGGCTGTGATGTTGCCGATCTGGTTGTCTGCATTCTGGATCGTCCGCGCCACCAGGAAATCATTGCCAAAACCCGCGAAGCAGGTGCACGCATCATGCTGATCGGTGATGGGGATGTTGCCGGTGTGATTGCGACCTCGCAGAAAACCTCGGGCATTGATCTTTACATGGGGACGGGCGGCGCACCGGAAGGCGTTCTTGCCGCAGCAGCCCTTCGTTGCATTGGTGGCCAGTTCCAGGGGCGTCTTGTTTTCCGTAATGACGACGAAGTTGCCCGCGCCAAGAAATGGGGCATCGAAGATCTTAGCCGCAAATACAAACTGACCGAACTTGCCAAGGGCAATGTCATGTTTGCGGCAACCGGTGTCACCGATGGTGCGATGCTGCGCGGTGTGCGTCGCTTCGCCAATGGTGCGGAAACCGAAAGCATCGTGATGCGTTCGCAGTCGGGTACCGTACGTTACGTTCGCGCGGTTCACGATTTCAGCCGGAAAATCTGGTACAAGTAAGAAACCCGCAAAACGGATTTCGAAAAGGGAGTGCCGCGTTCTCAATCCAGGCACTCCCTTTTTTCGTTTAAGGACTTGCAGGGCAGGGCGGTCTGGGTTACATCCTCCGCCCCCTTCAAAATAGCCTGTTATCGGAGCCTGCCTGATGTCTGAAATTATCGCCCTTGATTTCGGTACGACCAATTCTGTTCTTGCGGTCGCAGACAGTGCAGGCAATGTGCAATCAGCCAAGTTTGACGTCGGTGCCAACAGCTTTGATACATACCGCACCATCCTTTATTTCTGGGAAGAGCAGGAACTTACCGCACCGGGTGCGCCGACCCATACCAAAAGCTGTTCCGGCCCGTTTGCGATTGCCGAATATCTTAAGGAAAGCCATGATTGCCGGCTGATCCAGTCGATGAAATCCTATCTGGCGACCAAGGATTTTGAAGGTACGGACATTTTCGGGACGACCTATTCGATCGAAGATCTGATCGGAACGTTTCTTACGCAAATTCATCATTTCGCGCAGCACAGCCTTGGCTGGCTGGGGCATCGGGTGATTTCCGGACGTCCGGTTGCCTTTGCGGGCAATAATCCCGACAACGACTTTGCCGAAATGCGCCTGCGCGGTGCCTATGAGCAGGCCGGCTTTGATGTTGAGGCGATGGTGTATGAACCGCTTGCTGCATCCTATTATTACGGGCGCGAGCTTGATAAACCCGAAACCGTTCTGGTGGCCGACTTTGGTGGTGGTACCAGTGACTTTTCGCTGATCCGCTTTACGCCGGGTCTTGGTATTCGCGGTGTGCAGCCACTTGCCCATACCGGTCTTGGCATTGCTGGTGACCGGTTTGACTATCGCATCATTCAAAAGGCCGTCTGGCCGCGCCTGGGCTTTGGGTCGGAATATAAATCAATGGGGGCGACCCTGCCGATCCCGCGGCAATATTACACGGCCTTTTCGCGCTGGCATGAACTTGCCATGATGAACCAGCCCAAAACGATCAATGAAATCAAAAGCCTGATCCGCTCGGCAACCCGGCCTGACGATATCGAAGATCTGGTCGCCATCATCGAAGATGAAATGGGCTTCCATCTTTATCAGACGGTGTCCAAGGCCAAGGCGGAACTCTCGGATAGTGACAGCACGATCGCGCTTACCAGAAGCCCGATGGCAAGGCCGCTTAGGGCATAAAGCCAGATGCCAAGTGGGTGGCGTCGGAAAATCCATGGCAAAATGCCACCGGCAAGGCACAGCACCGGAAAGGCCAGAACGCTGTAAAACAGCAGTTCGGTAAGAAGATTGTTCTCAGACCCGGGGGCGTCAAACATCATTGGTGAAAACATCACCAATGGCATCGACATGACGGCACCAAGCACGGACAGGATGGTCAATCCGATCCGCAGACCTTTTTTGTGGGGCATTGCTCGTATCCATTTTTTTGTCGCTGTTGTCACAGTCTGCACAGCTTTGAGTTGTCTGCAAGTGATCGTCGAACCCGCAACTTTTCCACGATGCGCAAACGCGCCTTCTTTTCGGTTTGGGAAATCGCACCTATCTTGAATCCATAAATGCCCGAACCGCAATGGAACAACGGGCGTGATGGTGTTCAGGGAGGAACGCACATGAATACCGAAAGTGATGCACATGTGATTGAACGTCTGACGGGGCAGATCCTGCCGGCTTTGCCGATGTCTGCGACCAATGACCAGATGGTCGATCTTTCAAGTCTTTCCGGGCGGACTGTTGTCTATGCCTATCCCAGAACGGCCGAGCCGGGTGTGCCGTCGCCGGATGGCTGGGATGAAATTCCCGGAGCAAAGGGCTGCACGCCGCAATCCTGTTCTTTTCGCGATCATGCGGTCGAGTTGCGCGCGGTCGGTGTTGAAAATCTTTACGGGCTTTCGAGCCAGACAACGGATTATCAGAAAGAGGCCGCCGAACGGCTTCATCTGCCCTTTGCGCTGTTGTCCGATGCCGATCACCGGTTCAAGGAAGCCATGGCCATGCCCGATTTCGAAGCAGGCGGCATGCGGCTTTTCAAGCGCCTGACCATGGTGATTGATGATGGCAAGATCACCCGGGTTTTCTATCCGGTCGATGATCCGGCCGCCGATGCCGAAAACGTCCTGAAATGGTGCGGTGAAAACCCGCGCTGATGAAATCCGGTGCCCGGGAACGAAGTTTTCAGATCGGCAAATTATCCGGTTTAAGCGGGCCCGAGATTGCGCTATTTCATAGGGCATGACAGAGTACGCAAAAGAAACGACATTCATGGGCATCGAGCGATCCGTCACCGGGAAATGGTGGCGTGAGCGCGCAACGGATGAACGCCTGGCAACCACGATTTCGCAGCGCTTCGGGGTGCCGGAAATCGTGGGCCGGGTCATGGCAAATCGTGGCATCGGACTTGACGATGCCGAAAGTTTTCTGTCCCCGACATTGCGCGACCTGATGCCAGATCCATCGTCATTGCAAGACATGGACATGGCGGCATCACGCATCGCCGATGCCATCGAAAAGCGCGAGCAGATGGCAGTATTTGGTGATTATGACGTTGATGGTGCAACCAGTACCGCGCTTTTGAAACGTTTCTTCCGGGCACTTGGCGCAGATGTGCCGGTGCATATTCCCGACCGCATGACCGAAGGATACGGCCCCAACGCCCCGGCATTGCTGGAACTGCAGCGCAAGGGTGCGAACCTTATCCTGACGGTCGATTGCGGGGTGACGGCCTATGGCCCGTTACAAGAGGCAAGGGACGCCGGGATCGAGGTCATTGTGGTTGACCATCACGCGGCCGAACCGGAATTACCGCCCGCCGTCGCGGTGGTCAATCCGAACCGGCTTGATGATGAAAGCGGGCTTGGTCATCTGTGTGCAGCCGGTGTGGCGTTCCTGTTATGTGTGGCGATCCTGCGTGAATTGCGCAGTCGCGGCTGGCTTGAAAAGGCAGGGGTTCGGGCACCCGATTTGCGCAACTGGCTTGATCTGGTTGCGCTGGGAACCGTCTGTGATGTCGTGCCGTTGCGCGGGTTGAACCGCGCCTTTGTGACCCAGGGGCTCAAGGTCATGAAACATCGGTCCAATATCGGCATGACGTCACTTGCCGATATTGCCGGGGTCAATGAAACGCCAAGTGCCTATCATCTTGGATATGTCCTGGGGCCGCGTGTGAATGCAGGCGGGCGTGTTGGCGAAAGTTTCCTTGGTACAACCTTGTTGTCGGGGGACAACCCGGCACAGGCACAAGATATCGCGCGCAAGCTTGACGAATATAACCGTGAACGCAAGGCGATCGAGGATATTGTCCTTGATCAGGCAATCAGCGCGGTGGAAGGCCGGTCAAAAGTCGGGTCCATGGTGCTGGTGGGCGGCGAGGACTGGCATCCCGGCGTGATCGGGATTGTGGCCAGCCGTCTCAAGGATCGTTATCACGTGCCGTCACTGGTCATGGGGCTGGTGGATAGTGTGTATAAGGGATCGGGCCGATCTGTGCGCGGTATTGATCTTGGTGCGGCGATTATTGCTGCACGTCAGGCCGGGCTTCTGATCAACGGGGGCGGTCACGGCATGGCGGCGGGCTTTACGCTTGATCCGGAAAAGCAGGACGCGTTTGAAGCCTTCCTTGAAGAACGGTTCGCGAAAATCATCGCAGAAAACGATATTCGTCCCACCATCACGGTGGACGGGGCCCTGCATGCCCATGGGGCGACGATTGAACTGATTGATGCGCTTGAAAAGCTTGGTCCATTTGGTGCGGGCAATGCCGAGCCCAGATTTGCCTTTGTCGATTGTCGTGCGGTAAAGGCCGATGTGGTCGGGGCCGATCATGTGCGCTGTATTCTGACCGGGGCCAATGGCAAGGGACGGCTCAAGGCGATTGCGTTCAGATGCCTTGATAATGACATGGGTCAGACATTGATCAAGCATGGCGGTCGGCCGTTGCATGTTCTGGGGCATCTGCGCCGCGATACATGGCAGGGCCGTGACGGCGTTCAGCTGATCATTGATGACGTGTCTTTGCCGGTCTGAAATCTGTTCCGAGTTCGGGCGGAAACATCCGCAACGCGAAATCACCGGCGCGATGCCGGTGAATGCGTTCGCCTGTGATTAAGGGCAACTGTCGGAATTTGTTGCCGAATCCCGGCTGCGATGGCGGGCGATGATGGTCGAAATTGCTTCTGCAAGGATGTAACCGGAATCAATCGGGTATCGATTTTTTTCGATCTTTTCGACGATCTCGTCATGGGCCTTGAGGATATCGAGCGCGATCTGCGCACCATTGTCGATGCCCTCGGCCGCCAGAAAACCGCTGATCATTGCCATCAGCATGTCCCGGTGAATGGTGTCGGGCGCAACAGATGATCCGGTGGGGTGGATATCGTCGGAAAGATCGGTTTTACCCTTTCCGGTTGCAATCCAGTTCAGATTGATGCCTTTTATCAGGGCCATTCGCGAAACGCCGACAAAGCGTGGCTCAGATTGTGCCTGGCACCAACGGTTCAATTGTTCGGGAATGACGCCTGCAATTTCGGCAGCATCCTTTTTGCGGTCAAACAGGTTTACAACTTGACGGATACGTTCCCCCATTTCCGCATCCAGGACCGGAAGAGGCGTGGGGTGATTATGCTTCGTCATGCTGGGCACTGCAAATTTTGTTAGAATGAACTGGCAGCCCCGCAACCCAGGGATATTTGGTATATCGAATTTTTTTAGTTGAATGACGAAATTTTTCGTTGTAAATCTTGCTCATGTTCAACTTTAACTGTTCCTGCGCCAACTGCCTTTGGATATACGATTCGACTTTTCGGGCGTGATCATGTGACTGGGTCATCCCGTTAATATTAGAATATGGTTATATCAGTATAACCTTAGGCTTCTGGTGCGTTTATGGTTTTGAACGGGTTTGTGAAGCCCCGATCTGACTGATGTTTTTGGTCTGATGTCGCGGTTTCCTTTCCGGGTCAGTTTCCTGTCCATATTGAGTCTAGATATGAATGCGTCCACTGACAATCCAGATGTATGGTGTTTCTGGCGCGCAAATTGTTTGCCTGCTGGTTTTGTTGTGGGCAAATTTATCAAACAAAAACAATATTTTCTGCGAAACTGTCCGCAACGCAACCTTTGGCGGAACATTATATCTTTGCGGTATAGTCTCTGTGTTCGTCGATGGTCGCTTGTCCGGCGATTTTTTTGTTTTTTGACTGTTCTGGTTTGGTTGGGAACACCGGCACAGGCATCGCCGCAAGAGCCGCTTCAATTTGCCGCGGCACGCAATGTCAAAGTTTATACCGAAGATTTCGCACCGTTTAATTATGTCACGCCAAAAGGACTGGCCGGGGCCGGGGCGGAAATCGTGCGCGCCATGGCGGTTCTGGTCGGATATCAGTCCGGGTTTGAAGTTCTTCCGTGGAAGCGGGCATTGCAAATCGTCAAGACCGAACCGGACACGGCGCTGTTTTCCATTGTCCGGACCCCCGAACGCGAAGACGAGTTCAAATGGGTCGGGCCGATCTTTATCACCCGCGGCTGGCTTTATCGCATGGCCGATAACAAAATCGATGTCAGCGACCTTTCCGATGCCAGAAAGGTCAGATCAATCGGTGTCCAGGCCGGCGGTGCGGCCGAACGCAGCCTGCGTGAAATGGGGTTTGAAAACCTTGAATCGCTTTATACGCCCGGGAATGCTTTGCGCATGCTGTCCGAAGGGCGCATTGATCTGTGGGAAGCATCCGACATTGCCATGAATTTCCAGCGCGAGATGCTTGGCCTTGAAAAAGGATCAGTGGTCCCGACGGTCGAGCTGGGGCAATATGATATGTATCTTGCCTTTTCCAAAAGCACACCCGATGCGACGCTCGAACCATGGCGCAGGGCGCTTGAAATCGTGCAGGGAAGTGGTATGGCCGATGTCATTGCCCGGCAATACGGGCTTGGCGATCAGTCGGTCAATCTGACCGCGCGCACCGCCCAATAATTTCCATCAAATGATCCAATTGGCTGGCCGATAAGCTGTTGGCAAAACAGCCCGGCAAAATGCGCAAAACGTGTTTATCCGGGGCGCCGTGATGCAAAGGCTTGCTGTTCTGCGGTGATGGGATTATCCCAGATAACATCATGACAGAACACACAAAACAATCGCCCCACACTGCGCGTACCAGTCATTTCATTCTGGTGCTTGCGCCCATCCTTCTGGCTTTTTCATTAAGCCAGTTTTTCCGTTCGGCCCAGGCGCTTCTGGCCGAGCCGTTGCGTGTTGAACTTGCCATCACGCCCGAGCAGCTTGGTCTGGTATCTGGCAGTTTCCATTTTGCCTTTGCCCTGATGCAAATTCCGGTTGGCGTGATGCTGGACCGGTATGGTCCGCGCGTGACCAACGGGTTTTTGATGATGGCGACCGTGGTCGGGGTCATCATCTTTGCCAGCGCGCATAGTGTGCTCGGTCTGATGATCGGGCAGGCGATCATCGGGCTTGGCTGTTCGGCGGCATTTATGGCAGCACTGGTGCTGGCTGCGCGCTGGACCTCGCCGGAAAAGTTTGCTGCGGCATCGGGACTTATTGTTTCCTTCAGCCTGTTGGGGGTTCTGGCATCGGCAACGCCGCTTGCCGCCCTGGTCGAGACCCATGGATGGCGAACGGTCTATTACGGTCTGGCGGGGCTTAGCACGCTGGCCGTGATGCTTGATCTGTTGTTTGTCCGCGATACGCCGCCCGGTTATCAGGCTGACGATCAAAAAGGCGAAACCGTGTTTGAGGCCCTTAAGGGCATGGTGTCGGTCTGGAAGAATCGTCAGGTCTGGTTGTTGTCCGGGGTGGCGTTTTTCAGTTATCCGGCCATTCTGACCGTGCGCGGGCTTTGGGGCGGACCGTATTTGCATGATGTGTTCGGATTAAGTGCGGTGGAAGTCGGCAATATCCTGTTGCTGATGACGATTGGCATGATCCTTGGACCGCCGACCTATGGCCAGCTGTCACGCAAGCTTCCGACAAAGACCCATGGTCTGATCGTGTTTGCCGTGTTGCTGGGGGCTGCGACGTGCCTGTTGCAGGCCTTTGTCGGGCCCTGGGGCACGGGTATTGCCGCGGCACTGATGCTGCTGCACGGGTTCCTTGGATCAAGTGCGACGCTTAGTTATGCCGCATCCCGTCAGGCCGTGCCCGAACGGCAGATCGGGCGGGCATTGACCACCGTCAATCTTGCGACCTTTGCCGGGTTGTTCGTGCTTCAGGGGCTTGCCGGTCTGATCATCGGGCAATTCGAAGACGGCGCGCCGGACGGTTATCGATGGATGTTTGTCTTCCTTGGAATCGGCCTTGGCGCGGCGGGGATCAGTTTCTGGTTCGGGGCAAAACGCAAAAAGAGCTGATTTGAAATTATTTTTTCCATCCGCGCCGGTCTTGCAGGTGGGGACATATATCCTCATCTGCGAGAAGGATGGTTGAAATGAACCGTCAGGTTAAACAGTGAGGCCGGGTTTTTCCGGGATAGGGCGGTATATGGCCCTATTTTCGGTGGGGGATTAAAAAAAACGTCACAGGGGCGAAAAAGCCGCTTGACCTGACCCGACCCAATCGCTAAAAACCGGCCTCGTTAACGCGCTGCGTCCCCTTCGTCTAGAGGCCTAGGACACCGCCCTTTCACGGCGGCAACAGGGGTTCGAATCCCCTAGGGGACGCCACTCGTTAACAGACTGACTTCGATTGGTGCGTATGTGTCCCCTTCGTCTAGAGGCCTAGGACACCGCCCTTTCACGGCGGCAACAGGGGTTCGAATCCCCTAGGGGACGCCACCAACGAAACAGTCACGACATAAGCACTTTGTGCCTTGTGTCCCCTTCGTCTAGAGGCCTAGGACACCGCCCTTTCACGGCGGCAACAGGGGTTCGAATCCCCTAGGGGACGCCATTTTATAAAGATCAGTTCTTTATAAGCAGATGCTCGTCCGATATATCGGCGGGCATTTTTTGTTGCGTGACCGGATTTTCAACCCGCTTTGCCGCAATGGTGAAGACAGCGATAACACCGCCATCCGGGTTATGTTCCAGCCAGATATGTTCATCATCTTCCCAGCACAAATCACGACACAGGGTCAATCCGACCCCCGATCCCAGTTCGCCTGATGTGCCTTCGGCCGAGTTGAAGGGGGCATTGTTGTTGGCAAAATCGGCAATCATCTGATCACTGACGCCAGCCCCGCGGTCGACAACCCGGATATGGATCTTGTTTCCGATGGCAGATGACGACACCGAGATCGTGCTGCGCGGATTGGAATATTTGATCGCATTGACAAGAAGATTGCGGCAGATCATCTGTGCGTGCGGCGCGATGCCAAACCCGACAAGTTTTTGCGGGCTATAGGCTACATTGATCGATTTGGTTTCCAGAAGCGGACGGGACACCTTGATCGTGGTTTCGATCAGATCGTCGATATCGATCTCGGTCTTTTCCGCCTTGCCGGCATCAAACAGGGTTCGACCCCAGATCAGAAGGTCATCAAGAAAACGAAGCGTTTCGGACGTTGATGAATGCAACTGGCGAATATTGCCAAGTGCCTGTGCCTGATTACCGGCAACCAGATCCTGCTGGGCCAAAAGCGACAAGCCTGCCAATCCCTGAAACGGGGTGCGAAGATCGTGGGCCAGAACCGTAAACAGGCGGTCTTTTGCCTTGGCCTCGGCGCGCAGGGATGTGTTGAGCGCAATAATGATCATGGCGGTAAAGCCGACTGCGGTCAGCAAAAGGAACAGGATGATGTCAAGGAAGGCAAACATGTGAACGGTTGATGCGTTCATGAAATTGGCGATTTCCTGTTCGACCAGCCATGTATAGATCGCCCGAAAACAGTGAAAAATCCCGTGTGCCGCAAAGGTGATGGCAACAACCGATTCCGGGGCCGAACGTTGTCCTTTGCGTTGAAACCACAGAGCACGGAACGATCCGAATGACGTGATCGCCAAAGCAACGGAAATGACGATGACGCGCGCGGCAATGTCGGGGGCCACTTCGCAATAATAGGTAAAAAGCAGTGCGACCGTACTGATGATGGCCGCAGCGGCCAGAATGTTTGGTTTGCGTTTGGTGTAGAATTCAATGCCAAGCCAGTAAAGGGCATGGGATGCGCCAATAAAGGTATTGGCAATGATGATGGACATCACATCGGGAATGGCCCCCCTGAACCCCAGAAGAACAAACCCGATAGCCGCACAGACACCACCAGCCGCCCAGAATACGGTGCCGGCACCTTGCCGCGATACCATCCACAGCGATGTCAGCGTGATGGCCTGAACAATTGCCGCCAGTGTGGCAATGAAGGCAAGGGTACGTATATCCAACTCAACGCCAAACAATTCAGACTCCCATCCGAACGAATGCGGGCCGCCTGCTGTGTCGGGTCTGGGTGGCCGCGATTAAATAATTCTAAGTCAAAGTTTCTTCTGTTTTGCATTTTGGGTGGTAATGGCCGCATTACAACAACCAGAGAAATCAATTACAGCTTAAATGATGCAATTGTTCAGAACGGGAACCGTTTTTGGACCGGTTTGCGTTTATGCAGCCGAAACCGCCGGGTCAGGCTTTCGCGCAATTGTTCGGCAGTGGGCCGGGGCAATTCGATGGCCTTGCGCGGGCGGGGGGCATCGGTCGGGGTGTCTTGCGGGGCAGCGGGATTGTCCGGTGATGGCTGTTCGGCAAACAGGTCAACCGGGTCGGCCTGGTCTGCGGCAAACAGGTCGGAAACCCCGACACCCAGAAGCCGGTATTTCGTGCCGTCGACTTCCTTTTTCAGTAAAGTCAGCGCCGCATCAAGAATGACATCCTCGCGGATGGTCGGATATGTCAGGCGCATGTTGCGGGTACGGGTTTTGAAATCGGCCGATTTCAGTTTCAATACCACCGTATGACCGGCAATTTCCTTACGCGCAAGGTCGCTTGCCACGCGTGCGGTCAGGCGGGTGGCAATATCGGTAAGTTGTGCAAGATCGGCGATATCGTCATTGAATGTCGTTTCCGATGACAGGCTTTTGCGTTCGGTGCTTTGTTCAACCCGGCGATTGTCCTGCCCGCGCGAGAAATAATAGAACCGTTTGCCAATACTGCCATAACGCCCCTGAAGGGCATGGATATCAAGTTCCTGAAACTGTCCGATCCGGGTGATGCCATCAAGATGGAGCTTGCGTTCCATGGCCGGGCCGACCCCCCACATCATGCGCACGGGCTTGTCGGCAAGAAAATCCACAGCTTCCTGCGCCCCGATCATGGAAAAACCGAATGGCTTGTTCAGGTCCGATGCGATCTTTGCCAGAAACTTGTTATAGGACAGCCCGATCGAAACCGTGATGCCAACCTCGTTGCGGATGGTGGATTGCAGTTCAATCAGGCATTCGGCTGCGGACTTGCCATGTGTTTCCTGTGCCGTGGTCAGATCCATGAAGGCTTCGTCAATCGAAAGCGGTTCGATATCGGGGGTAAGTGCGCGCATCATGTCGCGAATGCGATATCCTTCGCGTTGATATTTCTTCATATCAGGTGGCAGGAATATCCCGTCAGGGCACAATTCGCGCGCCTTGAAGGCGGGCATAGCCGAACGTACCCCGTATTTGCGCGCCACATAGCAACAGGTCGAAACAACCCCCCGATGTCCGCCGCCAATAATCACCGGCTGATCGGCCAGTTCGGGGCGGTCGCGCTTTTCGATCGAGGCATAAAACGCATCGCAATCAAGATGCCCGATCGACAGGTCTGGCAGTTCGCCATGGGCAATCGCGCGTTTGCATCCGCAAACCGGGCAGGGCACATAGGAGCCCGCACCGCTTTTGGGCAGTGGCTGGTCAATATGCAGTCGCCATTTGTGATGGCAGTCGGGGCAAAGCGCGTACAACATGCCTATTTGTACTTCTTTTGTTCCTTGAATGCCAAGGGCCGAAATGCGCAAAGCCACCTCAAACCCCAAGGTTCCTGTCAGTAACTGTCAGGAGGCCAAACAAAAAGCCGGGAAATTCCCGGCTTGTTTGCGGTGCCTTGGAAAAGGCAGGATTATTTTTGCTTTTGGGCAGCCTTCTGGGCGCGTTTTGCGCGACGCTGACGGGCGATCATATTGTCGATATAGCGCCCCTGGAACAGGGTGATGCCCAGTGACTGACCGAATTTGATCGCAGTCGGCGTATCACAACGGCACAGGATAACGCGTTCGCGGCCCGAGTTTTTAACAAGGGTATCCATTTCGCCGTATTTCTTGCGGATGACATTGTCAGTCATTTCTTCGCGCCAGGCGACTTTGATGAAATCGGCCTTCAGGCTTTTGCGATCGACAAAGGACAGGGATTCCACCGTCAGGTTATCGATCAGAATGCGATAACCGCGCTTGTGGAAGTCATCACGCACACTGAGATAGGTCTCAAGGTTTGAAAACAGATCGACCTGATTAAGCTCGATAATCACGTTGCCGGGCCACTTGCGCCGGACCGTCTCGTCAAACTTGTCAAAATCCTTGGAGGTCAGGGTGCCAAGATTGAGATTGATCGAGAACGAGCTGGCATGTGTCTTGAACGTCCGTTTGCACAAATAATTGAGCATCCGTTTATCGAGCACTTCTGTCATGTGCTGAAACAGCCAGCGGTTCGATGCCAGATCGATATTGGGCATCAAGGCATTGCGCAAATCGGCGATCGATACAAAGAATTCGTCAAAGACCGGGTGCAGTTCCTTTGACCCGCCATGGGCAAAAACGCAAACCGGCTGTTGGCGGATATGTTCGGACAGATCGGCCGAATGGATTGTTTCTTCAAGCTGCGCGAGATTTTCCGCATTGATCGGCTTAAGGGTTTCGTCCTTTTCGCGCTGCATGGCGGTGCGCATGTTGCTGCTTTGCTGCAACTTTTTTGCGCGCTCGTCGAGATGCTGGCACAGCAACAGGAATTCCTGGAATTCGGTATTGAGGTTGTACCAGGTGCAGAAACCGGTTTCTTCGCTTTCGTCCTGGGACAGCGGGTCGTCACGGAAAAGATAACGCAATGTATCGACAGCCGGTTCGACATCGGCAATCGATTTGTCTTTCCAGACGAAAATCAGATCATTGTTGGTCAGGACAAAAATACGTCCGACATACAGTTTGACGTAACTTTCAAAGGTATTGGTCGCGACGCGAATATGATAGTCGCGGCGATGGAACGGTTTCATGCGTGACAGGTGAATATGCACGGCACGGTGCCCGTATTTACGGGTTTCAAGCCGTTGGACATAATCCAGCAACAGGTATTCCTGAAGGGCCTGTTGGCCAAATTGCTGCGGTTCGATCACGCGCGACCCCTGAAAGAGAAACTGTTTTTATCGTTACAGGTTGGTTGCATACACCCAAGAACGAAGTTTGATCAAATCATAATGTTCTGAAGCACAGGTTAATGGGGCGAACCATCATTATTTATATGAATTATAGATATAAAAGAGCAAGGGCATGATGCACTGCCAAACGGATTTAATCGGCAAACGGGATCGATGCTTTTGCAAGGCCGGGCAACAGCGATTGCCGCTTTAACGAATTCTTGGCAAGCAGGATGCAAAATCAATGTGATATGGGGAAATCATTACCGGTTTTTCGCTGGTATTGGGCCAGATGTTGCCGCATGATTTCCAGGGACATGGTTTAGACAATAGGGGGTTGGCGCCATGCAGGTATCCGCAAAGCGGACCGGGAACTGGCTGAAAATCGGCAAGGGGATTGCCGTGATCGGCATGGTTTCATGGGTGTCGGCCTGTGCGCCGCTGCTGGATCAGGACTTTTGGGACGAAGCGACGTCCTTTGCGGATGACAATTATACTGCCCTTGGCCTGCAGCAACTGGCGACGGGGGATTATGCATCTGCCGAAAAGCTGTTTGACGAAGCCTTGCGCAAAAATCCGCAAGACGGTCATGCGATGCTGTGGCGTTCGGTGCTTTATCAAAATACCAACCGCCCGGACCGTGCGCGTGATGGCTATGACACGCTGATTGCCATGAACCCGCCGGGCACGGTTTTGATGTCAACCGCATCAGGCACACAGCCGCGCCCGTTGCGCGATGCCGCCGAATTCAACCTCAAACGGTTGCAACGCGGTCTTCCCGGATCGCTCAGCATCAATGATCAGATCGTTACCGGTCCGTCAGGGCTTGGCACAGGGGGCGGATCGGCGATGGCCGTGTCCCCGATGGCCGCCAATACCCAGCCGGTCATGACAAGTTCACCGACCCGCGCAATGGACATTCCGGCCGGTGCAGCACTGTCAGGTGGGGACGAGGCGATTGCAAAACGCTTTTCGATTTTGCGCAATCTGCAATCGACCGGCCTGATCACGCCCGAAGAATATTCTGCACGCCGTTCGGCCAATCTTGGTGCGTTGCTGCCCATGAGCCAGCCCGCGCCATCGGCATTCCTGAACAATCCGCCGCCCGATGGATCACAGGTCGAGCAACGCCTTAATCAGTTGAACCGTGCGCTTCAGATCGGGGCGATCACGGTGCAGGAACATGTGGCGGAACGCACCGCCATCCTTGATGCGTTGTTGCCCGCCCAACCGCGCCAGCGCGCTGTTCCGCCACCCGCGCCACAGGGCCTGATGGATGCGGCCCGCCAGATCGCGCGGATTGAGGATCTGCAAGATATGAAACTGGTCACGCCGGACGAGTTCAAACGTGAACGTGATGCGATCGAAGCGGCAATCGTCGAACCGGCCAAGGGCAATGTCGTGACCCTTAATTCCGGCGAACCGGTGCGCCGTGTGGCGACAGGCGAAAGTCGCCCGGTCCAGGCTGGCGAGGAAATGGCAAAGGCCGCCGCACCGGTTGCTGCGAGTGGCAGCAAGTCGGTGCATCTGGCATCCTATCGCAATGAAGGGCAGGCCGAACGCGGTTGGCAAATCCTGTCAGGCCGTTATGCACAGCTTGCACCGCTTCAGCATGGGGTGACCAGGGCCAGTATTCCGGGCAAGGGTACATTTTACCGTCTGATGGCAACGGGGCTCAGTGACAGTGCGGCCAACTCGCTTTGTGCGGAACTCAAACGTCGCGGGCAGTTCTGCGAAGTGAAGTAGTGCACATGGCATCACGGGCAAAATGCCCTATATACTGATCGAAATGACGCCGGTGGGGATGAACGTAACCACCGGCGTTGTTGTTTTTGGTCGACATGTCGACGGGAAGGCACGGGCAAGATGATCTTTATCTTCAGTGATTTTGGTGTGAACGGTCCCTATAGCGGGACAATGCGTTCGGTCTTGATGCGCAATGCGCCTGAATGTGCTGTTTGTGATCTGATGGTTGATGCGCCGGACCGTAACCCCAAGGCGTCAAGTTATCTTCTGGCGGCCCTTCGTCGTGAATTCCATCGCGGTGATGTGGTGCTGGGTGTTGTTGATCCGGGAGTGGGCAGTGCACGCAAGGGGATCGTTGTCACAGCAGACGGTGTGACATATGTCGGGCCCGATAATGGTCTGTTTGAAATGGTAATCCGCAAATCCGATGATGTTCAGCTGCGCTGTATCGACTGGCAGCCGGAAAACCTTTCGGCCAGTTTTCATGGCCGGGATCTTTTCGCACCGGTCGCGGCCTGTGTTGCCACCGGCCAGGAATTTACCTGCCATGATCTGACCTTGGATCAGCGTTATGGTGATGCCATGGAATGGCCCGATGAACTTGATGAAGTTATTTACATTGATACATACGGTAATCTCATGACCGGACTTCGCGCTTGCGGACCGGATGATACGGTTGCTGTGAATGGTCAGGCCGTTCCAATGGCGCGTACATTTTCGGACGTGCCGGTGGGCAAGCCTTTCCACTATGGCAATTCGATCGGTTTATGTGAAATTGCCGTCAATTGCGGGCGGGCAGACCGGCTGTTTGATGCGGAGATCGGAACAAAGGTTTGCGTCACACCGGCAAATTTGCGCAATCCCTGATTGGTTTGTGAAAATAAAATGCTATCTTTCAAGGATGTTACAGCATTGATCCGTATCGCACTGTCAACGGATGGACGGGGTCTTTTGAATGTCGATTGAGGTTAAATTCTGGGGAGTTCGCGGAAGCATTGCCTGTCCGTCGCCCGACCATGTGGTGTATGGCGGGAATACGAGCTGTCTGGAAATGCGGGTCGCGGGCAAGGTGCTGATCTTTGATGCCGGGACCGGCATTCGCAATCTTGGCAAGGACCTGATCCGGCGCAAGGTGACCGAAGCCACCATCTTTCTGACCCACACCCATTGGGATCATATCAACGGATTTCCGTTTTTCGTTCCGGCCTATAACCCGAAGGCGGCCTTTCATGTCATGGCCGGGCATTTGACCGACCAGGGCGGGGTTGAACGTGTGTTTTCCGCGCAAATGGCCAATCCGACATTTCCGGTGCCGCTTTCGGCGATGCAGTCAAAACTGACATTCGAGGATTTTACTGTCGGCGATGATCTTCATCCGGGCGAGGGGATTGTTATTCGCACCGCACCGCTGCGCCATCCCAATGGTGCAACCGCATTTCGGGTCGAACATGGCGGACAGGCGGTTTGCTATGTCACCGATACCGAACATGAACCGGGAAAGCCTGATGAAATTATTCTCGATTTCATCCGGGATGCGGATCTGGTGATTTATGACAGCACCTATAGCGACGAAGAATTCCCGCAAAAAATCGGGTGGGGGCATTCCACCTGGCAGGAAGGCATTCGTCTTTGTCGTGCGGCCAACGCAAAACGGCTAGCACTGTTCCATCATGATCCGGACCACAATGACGCCGTGATGAGCGCCATTGAACAACAGGCAAAATCGACCTGGTCCGGCGCCTTTGCTGCCCGTGACGAGATGGTGCTGGTGATCTAATAGGCTTGCTGGTTGCTGCCCGCCTGGGACGTCAGATGTTTCCGTGAACTTTCAAGTCACCCGTGGAGCAAGCTGATGCCAGGCAGATCAGAACATCCGTGAATATTTCGGGAATACGCGGATTTCAATGCGCCGGTTTGCCTGACGGTTTTCTTCGATCGGGTTGCCGGCATCGTCATTGTTTGGCAGTTTGGGTTTGGTATCGCCATATGATATCGCCCGCATGCGTTTCTGGTCGGGGTCAACACCCAGTGCCCCGAAAAAGCGGACAACGGCGATGGCACGGCCCGCCGCCAATTCCCAGTTTGACGGAAAGCGCGGGGAGCTTATCGGGCTGTCATCGGTATGGCCGGTGACTTCGATCTGAAAGCCGAGATAGCGGGGTTCCTTTAAAAGGTCCGCGACGTCTTTGAGAAACAGGACAGCATCCTTGGTCAGATTGGCCGATCCCGGCTGAAAGAAGGCGCCGCTTCCCATTTCCATCAGAATGCCTTCGTCGTCGGTCGATACATTGACCGCACTGTCCATGGCAATATTGAACACAACGTCCTTGAGATCGGTTTCAAGAACCTGGGTCGGACGCACGACATCGCGTTTGCCGATCTGTTCGGCGATACCTGCCTGGACTTTTTCAAACACCGGCAATTCAACTTTGGAAAAGCTGACAAGCATGACAAAGAACGCCATCAAAAGAGTGATGGCATCGGCATAGGTGGCAAGCCAGTCTTCGTTGACTTCTTCTTCGACAGTGCGGGGGATACCCTTTCTGCGGCGGGCCATGACAGATTTTCCTATTTCGCAGATTTGTCGATGTTGAAGTGAATGGCCGGATCAAGGAACGAATTCATGCGATCCTGAATGGCGCGCGGGCCTTTGCGATCGGCCAGCATGATCAGGCCTTCGGCAATCAGATAATTGCGAAACCGCATGATTTCTTCGCGCTGCTGAATTTTGCTGGCCGCGGGTAAAAAGAAAAACCGCGCAGCCACAATCCCGTAAAGCGTGGTGATCAGCGCAATGGCAAGCCCTGCGCCAAGCGATGTCGGGTCATCGGCCATTTTATCAAGCATGATCACAAGCCCGACCAATGTGCCGATCATGCCAAATGCCGGGGCGGCGGCGGCCATGCTTTTCAGGATCGAGACCGGCACAAGGTTGCGGCCAAAGGCATTATCAATGGCGTTGTGAAGCATTTCGGCGGTTTCATCACCGTTATAGCCGGTAATCACGACTTCCATCGCCCAGCCCAGAAACGGTTCGTCCTTGGCGACCCGTTCGGCTTCCTGTTCAAGGGCGTTGATGCCCTTTTTCTGAAGAAGGTATCCCCATTTGACAACCCGGCCGACTTCGCCGGTCAGTTGCCCGCGGCCCATTTGCGGGGCACGGAAAATCTTGAAGATCAGTTTAAGCGCCAACAGAACATAGCGCGCTTCATAGGCAATAAAGGTCGCGGCCAAGGTGCCGCCAACCACCATCAGCGCGCTCGAAAGGCTGACAAATACAAGGTAGTTGTCGGTCGAAATAAAGATCGATCCGACAAAAAGTCCAAGGCCAACCATTATGCCCAAAATCGTCGTAAACGACATTGTTCCCACAATCCCCCAAGCGTCGATCGGTCGACCTTTCGATCCGTCGATCCGTCGAGCTGTCGTTTCCCCCGACGACCAACCGTATCGGGGTATTGTCGCGATCCTGCCCGTAATTATAATTATTCTATAAGTTTTTACGTAAGAATAGGTCCATAAAAGCTTGAGGTCTGGTTAATTTCGAATTTAACAAAAGTCTAATGCGGTGCGTTATGCCTTGGTTTCAATGGCTTGGGCAGATCGAAAAAGGATCTAAAACAACGCAAAGACAGACCCGCAGGGTCCGGAACAGTCATGAACATTCATGAACCGTTGCGGTGGACATAGTTTGAAATCAGCCGGGCGATCGTTTTGTCTTTTTCAAAATCGGTGATCGCGGCATTGACCTTGTCGATCAGATTGCGACAGGGCGACAATCTGGAAAAGGCCATATACATCTTTTCGGATTTTATCGGCGTGTTTGAAATGGTGATGTCGGTGCCAAGGGATGCGCGCCGTTCGGATCGCTGAAGGGTATAAAGCCCCTGGACACCATAATTTGCCCGTTTGCTGGCAATCATGTCGATCATCTGGTCTGTTGTATTGACCCGCATCATCGTCAGATGTTGTTCGATGAACTGATCAAAATCAGCTCCCCAACTGTCGCCGCGCGTGGTAACGCCGACCTTGCCGACAAGATCATACCAGTCGCGGAAGTCAAATGCTGCATCGGCCATGGTAAACATGACAATCGGGTCTTCGGCATAGGGCAGGGTATAAAGATAACGGGCTTCGCGTTCCGGCGTCTTATAGATCGCCACCAGAAGATCAATATCCCCGTCCGTCAGGTTCTTTACCGCCCGTATCCACGGGCCGACATTTCGGATTTCAACGCGAACCCCGATTTTGCGGGCAATCAGACGGATCAGATCAATCGACGCCCCGCGAAAGGTTTCATGTTCGGTATAGTTGAAGGGCGGATAATCAATATGGCCGGAAACAATCAGATGATGGCAGCTTTTGCGCAGCCGGTTATCCGACGCATACAGATCAGGTGCCCAAAGCAGCATGGTTGCCCATATCGCAATCAGCATGAACGAAAATCTGCGGGGCCGTCCCCGGTATGGTGTGCCAGATGCCGGAATGTTTTGCATAAATCTTCATTTTTGCCTGCAGGGGGCAAAATACAAGACTGGCGACAAAACAACCTGCGCGGGATGTTCTGTCGCCAGATGCGTCAGTATCGGATTGTATCCGTTTTTGAAAACGGATGTCTGGGTCAGGTGGCCCGAATGTCGGCAAGGAAACGGTCAACTTCGGAGCGCAAATCATCAGACAGGGATCCAAGTTCACGCGCGACATCAAGAACCTGATGAGCAGCATGATCGGTATCGGCAACGGTGTTGCTGACCTGTTCGATATTGCTACTGACTTCCTGGGTGCCGACAGCGGCCTGTTCGACATTTCGCGCGATTTCGTCCGTGGCGTCGGCCTGTTCACCGACCGCGGTTGAAATGGTATGGGCCATTTCGGTGATGCGCGAAATCACATCCGATATATCGGCCATGGAACTGACTGTTTTGCCGGTTTCTTCCTGAATGGCGGTGATTTGATCGGCAATTTCGTTGGTGGCGCGGGCTGTCTGGTTGGCAAGGTTTTTGACCTCGGCTGCAACCACGGCAAAGCCCTTGCCGGCTTCGCCGGCCCGGGCGGCCTCAATCGTCGCATTCAGTGCCAGAAGGTTTGTCTGTCCGGCGATGTCGCTGATCAGGGCGACGATTTCGCCAATACGACCGGCAACTTCCGAAAGACCCTGAACCGTTTCCGATGATTGTTCGGCTTCGCGTGATGCCTCCGCTGCAACCCGGGTGGAGGCATCTGCCTGTTCGCCAATTTTGGAAATGGAAGAAGACAGATGGTCGGCCGCATCGGCGACGGTGCGCACATTTACCGTGGCCTGTTCGGAGGCGGCGGCAACCGTGGTTGCACTTTTGCTGGCGCGGTCGGCGGTTTCAACCAGACCATTGGCGGTGGTTTGCATTTTACCGGCCGAACTTGATACCGCACCGACAATCTTGGCAATGACGCCTTCGAAATTGCCGATATGCTGTTCAAGCTTTTTCATCCGTTCTTCACGCCGCTGGGAGGCGGCCTGTTGTTCGGCTTCCATCTGTTTTTTGGCAATGGCGTTGGTGCGGAACACTTCGACTGATTTGGCCATGCGCCCGATCTCGTCCCGGCGCGACAGGGCGTTGATGTCAAAATCGGTATTGCCCTGGGCAAGTTCGGTCATGTCCCGGCCAAGATCGGAAAGCGGTGCGGTTACGATCCGGGTCAGCAATACGCGCATGCCAATAATGGTGGCGATGGCAATGGCCAAACCGCCAAGAACGATGCCGATCAGAATTTTGTTGGTTTTTTCCTGTTCGGCGGCAACCGAAAGACTTGAAGACAGAACGGCAATCACGTCGCCTTTTTGGGCATCCATCGCGCCATGGCAACTAAAACAGACCTCGCGGTCGGCCCCCTTGGTTTCACCAAGGACAATCGGCATCGACATGCGATAGGTGCCGTTTTCAGTATAGCGCCCGATCAGTTTGCCTGTTTCGATGGCTTCGATATCAATGTCGTCGCGCGGGGTTTTGATCGGCTTGTCGCCGTATTCTTCCATATATGCCTGTGTGGTTGGTCCCCAGGCCGACCAAAGTTCACCGGGATAATCCGCATTGCGGCTGTCAAACCAGTTATTGAAGACATGAATGCCGATGTCATCGACATCATCGGGGCGGGCCGCCATGACATTGACGATCAGCGCATGCAATGAGGTCAGTTCATTTTCGCTGAGCTGACGCAACTTGCTGTCCATCGCGTTTTCTTCAACCACGGTCATCATCAAAAGCGCAATGACAACGGTTGACGTCACGCCAAATGCCGATGCCCACATAAAGCGTTTGCGTATGCCCATTGCATTGAAGGCAGACAGAATTTTCATGTTCATTCCCCGGTGCGATGACGGAAACAGACACCTTGTTCGGCCGGTTTCGCATTGTCCTGAATGGTTGGAACAATGCATGATCGTCAAAGTCCCGCCTTGATATGACTCAAGTCATCAATGATATCGGGACGGTTCGGGGGCCAACTCGATGCGCAATGGGTGCGCGATTGATCCCCGAACAGACTGCACAGGGCTTGTTTTGATGTGATGGAAAAGGCATAAGCAGGCCAACAAGTATCGCACCCAACCTACTGGAATGAACAGGACCGGCAGATGACGCTTTCCTATAGCGACACCCGTAAAAAGCTTGATCAGATCACCGCGGAAATGCTGGGTCTGATCCGTAAATACGATCTGGATGCCGCAAGCCCGTTTGACGTGATCGAAGTCGCACGCGCCAAGATTACCGATCAGAACGACTATATCCGGTTTCTTGAGCTGTCGCTCGAAGGGCGGATCTATGGCGAGTATGGCGATGCGCTGCAAAAGCAGATCGACGAAGAAGCCAAGATACAGGCGGCAAAAACCGTAAACTGATACTCGTCGCGTTTGTTTGCGATTGAAAAAAAACATCCTGAACGGCCCGCTTTTCATCGCGAAAAGCGGGCCGTTTTTCAATTGGGGCAGTTTGTCACAAAATCTTCCTGATCTTGTCACGGTCATGCAGTTGAGTGGCCACGAACACCGGACTATATCGCTGCTGTAAAACGCGCATCGGCAAACGGTGCATTTCCTTCGCCGCAATGATGTGCGAATGCCTAACGAGCAACAGGATGGCTGACATGAAAAAGAGTTACGTCCAAACTCTGATGGAAGTCGAAAAAGTATTCGGTCAGATCAATGACCATGATTACCGCCTTTATCGTGCGGTCTGGGGCAATCGCCAGGCCGCCCAAACCGGACTGCCGCGCGGAACACGCGCGGAAATCAGCAAAAAGCTGGCAAATGATTTCGTCGCAATGCGAACGCAAAACCACCGCGCCCATGTACGCACCCAAGGACGTGCAATGACACCGCACGCCGCCTGAACGCGATTTGGCGTTCCGGCCGTTGGTGCAGCTTTTTGATGAAGCTTGCCATTCCGGCAGCTTTCAGGCATCAAGTGTCGCCGTATGCGCAGCAAGCCCGGATATGACCGGGTTCTGTGTGCGCGATATGCGAACCACCTGAAAGCTGGCCGGAGTATCCCATGTCGATTAAGTCGTTGATCCGTACCATTCCTGATTACCCGAAAAAGGGGATCATGTTCCGCGACATCACGACCCTGTTTGAAGATGCTGACGGCCTGCGCGAAGTCATCGACAGCTTTGCCGCAGAATTTCAGGACAAGAAAATCGACATGATCGCCGGGATCGAAGCACGCGGCTTCGTGATTGGTCCGGCGGTGGCACTTGCACTGGGCGTGGGGTTTGTCACCATCCGTAAACAGGGCAAATTGCCGGCCGAAACCATCGGTGTGGAATATGAACTGGAATACGGAACCGACGTGATTGAAATCCACAAGGATGCGATCAAGCCGGGCAGCCGTGTTCTTGTCATGGATGATCTGATTGCAACCGGCGGAACTGCCTTGGCGGCAATTGATCTGGTTGAAAAGGTTGGCGCAGAAGTTGCCGCCTGTGCCTTTATCATTGATCTGCCCGATCTGGGCGGGGCGCAAAAGATCCGTGATCGCGGTATCGAGGAATTCCATCTGGTCGAGTTCGAAGGCGACTGAACAGGTCCAATACCGCCGGATCTTTTAAATTTCTGCCATTCCCCATTATATTCATGTATAATGCTTGGGTTGAATTGGTTCGCCGCCCTGCGGCAGGAAAGAGGAAATGATCACACCGGTCCAAACAGCACAGACAACCTCACAAGTCAGCCAGTATGGCCGACTTGCGGCTGCTGGTGCGCGCGGTGTGTCGACAGTTGATCGCAGCACGCAGATCGAAGAATCCTCTCAGCATTATTCCTATAACCCGGATGATGACGGCATTTTGTTCAATGCCTATATCGACGGCAAGAACAAGCGCCAGCCGGGGCAGGGCAACCCGGGCGACCACAAGGATCAGCGAACCGAACAGCGCGCATTGTCGGCCGCCCGGCGGGCAAGCGACCGCGAAGGTGCGATGGACGTCCAGTCTGATCAGGACTTTGCATCCATGCTTGATCCATCCATTCCCTTTGACCTGTCAGCCAATAGCGGCACGTCCTTTTATGCGCTGGTAAATGCGGTGGCGCATGGTGTTGGTGTACGTGGTCGTCAGCTTGATGCATCGGTTTGACCCGGATTTGACCGGGTTGTTGGCGATCATCGCGGGATCAAATCGGCTTGCAAAATTTCCCCGATCGAAGTCGCCGGTGCTTGTTGCCATATGACATAGGCCTTATGATGGGGCATCTTCCCATCAGACCATCGGGCCAGGAATGCAGAACAAGCCGGTTCTCAACACAGTTTTCGAAGCAGCGTTCAGATTCATTGATCTTGCCCTGAACGATAACGAATATCTGCAACCGCAAAAATTGCACCGTTTGCTGTATCTGGCCCAGGCCTATTACGGGGCGAATTATCACGGCAATATGCTGATGCCTGCGATCTTCGTCGCTGAGGAGTTCGGCCCGGTCGAACCCAACCTTTATGCGGTGATGGAAGAAAGCCGTCCTGATGTGCGGCTCAAACCGATTGACCCGAAAACGGCCCATTTCCTTGAAAGCATCTGGTCGCAATTTGGTCATCACACGGTCGAACATCTGAGCATGACGGTGCGCAACCATCCGCCCTTTACCAAGGCCTATAAGGATGGGATCGGAACCATCATTCCATATACGGAGCTGGTGGAGTTTTATGCATCGGTCCGCAAAAGTGCGACCACGCCCGAGGCAAAGGAAGTCGTGCGCCCGCGTGTCATGCGATCGCACAAGGGCAAACCCGTGGCGACAACCGACTGGCTGCCGCGGCGTATCAAGTAATCCCGATCAGGATACGGCATATCCGGATATTTGGCGGTAAACAGGCCGTTATCGGGATCTATTGCCCGACTGTAAGATCAATGCACGGATCCTTGCGGACCATGTCATTGGTAAACCACATGAAATCGACATCATCCCGATTGCCGAACCGTTCGGCATAGTCCTGTGGTTTGGGGGGATTGTCGCTTGGATCGTCGGCTTCGATCAGGCTGACGACTGCAATGTCATTGGCATCAAGACCGGGTTCGAACCGGCTGATATGCCAGGGAACAGCAATGGTGTGGCGCACATGCATGGCGCCCGCGATCAAAAATGCCCCGTCATGATCGGCGGTATTGGCGATATCGGTCATAGCGCGGGCAAGGGACGCATCACGTGCGAACTGAACCGTTGAAAAGCCACCCAGCATGCTTTTGGGCAGGGCGTTGCAATGGCTTTCGGCCATTTCAACACGGAACCGCTCCATAATCTCGTCGGGCATGGCGGGCAGCGAAAGCTTTGTCGCCAGTGTCGCAGGCAGTGCAGCTGTGCCCTCGGCAATGATTGGCCGCAAAAGATCATCTGGCAGATTGCCCGCCACCATCGTCAGGTCATGTGTCTTGGCGATTTCGGCGATCGGGGCATAGTCATGCCATGACGGCCAACCGCGTTCTTCCCATTCCAGTGTCTGCCCAAGGTCGGAGATCGGAACTTCCTGCCAGCTTTGATCAAGAAGACCTTGCTGATCGCGGGTAAACATTTCCCAGACCACGGCCCGATGGCGTTGATCGGATTTTGTCAGCGCATCAATCAGTTGGGACTGGTGATGGTGATGGATCGGGTTGTCGTGTTTTTCACCGATCAGGATATATTTCCGGTCCGATAAACGGCGCACAAGTTCATCAAACATGATGTATTCGCCAGCACGCCGATCAAAAATAAGACCGGGCGCAGGCGGCAGCGCATTGATGTCGGCGACATGATGACTGCCGGTGCCGGCTGGTATTTGTACCAGTGCTGGTTCCTGCGTCTGTGCGATGCTGTGCCCGGAAAAAACAAAGCTCCCTGCAATTGCGGCGATCACACCGGCACTGCGAAACAATGCATTTGCGTGAAGCCAGCGAAGAGGGAGCTTTGACATCGATCGTGAAATTCCAGATTGATAGATGGTTCGGTTTATTTGCTTAACCGCAATGCTGTTTCCAGGTCGTTAACAAGATCATCTGCATCCTCGATCCCGACCGAAAGGCGGAGCAAATCGCCCGGAACCGGGCTTGTCGGGCCTTCGACCGAAGAACGATGTTCGATCAGGCTTTCGACACCGCCAAGTGACGTTGCCCGTTTGAAAAGTTGGCACTGATTATGGAAATCAACCGCGCGCTTTTCGCCGCCCTTGACCCGGATCGAAAGCATGCCGCCAAATCCGCCGATCATCTGTTTGGCCGCGATATCATGCCCGGCGTGGCTTGCTAGGCCCGGATACTGGACCTGTTCGACTTCGGGGTGGTTTTCGAAATGTTTGGCAATGGCCATCGCATTGGCCGATGCCCGTTCAACACGGATCGAAAGCGTGCGCATCCCGCGCAGCAAAAGCCAGGTTTCAAACACACCAAGAACCGCACCGCCAGACGCATGCTGTTTGCACACACGTTGCCAGTATTCGCTGTCTGATGCAGCGGTCAGCGATCCGGCCAGAACGTCACTGTGACCATTGAGGTATTTGGTCGCCGAATGCATGACGATATCTGCACCAAATTCAATCGGGCGGGTCAAAAGCGGGGTGGCAACGGTATTGTCGACAACCACCTTTGCACCGGCCTTGTGCGCCAGTTCGGCAACAGCTGCAATATCGGTGATCTGCCAGTCCGGGTTGGCCGGGGTTTCAAGCCAGACCAGTTTGGTCTTGCCCGCAACAATGTGCTTGTCCCAGTCAGCAATGTCGGCGTTATCGACAAAGTCAAAGGACAGGCCTGCACGCACGCCACTATCAAGCATGAAGCTGCGCAGCGCCCAATACATCACCTTGGGGGCAACAACATGATCGCCGGGGCTAAGGGCATGAAGACAGGCAACTGCCGCTGCCATGCCCGATGCAAACAGGCGGGTTTCGCTGCCACCTTCAAGGGTGCTTAATACTTCGCAGGCCTGATCATAGGTCGGGTTGTCGGCGCGCGTATAGCAGCGCCCGTCATGATAGCTGAGATCGGTATTACGCTCGAACGTGGTCGACGGATAAAGCGGCGGTGTGACCGACTTGGTTGCGTCATCAACCCAGCCCAGTGCCTGGGCGGTGATGGTGGCCGGTTTTTGGTTTTTTGCGTGATCAGACATGGTGGCTACCTGATTTTGTTGAGATTTATTGCCGCGCAACATAACGTGGTTCGCGCCACACACCAAACTGTAATCCAATCCAGAGGCCCCGACATGACCAATTACCCCGAAATCACCCTGCCAAAGGAATGCGACGTTGTCGTTATCGGTGGCGGAATCCATGGATCTTCCAGTGCCTATTACCTGACCAAGGCGGGGATGAAGGTGGTTCTTCTGGAAAAGGATACGATTGCATCCCATCAGTCAGGCCGGGCGTGGGGATTTGTCCGTCAGCAGGGGCGCGATCCGGTTGAATTGCCGCTGATGATCGAATGCAACCGCATCTGGCAAGGGTTGGAAAAGGAACTGAATGCCGATCTTGAATGGCGTCAGGGCGGGGTTCTGTTTGTGGCGCGCGATGACGCGGAAATGGCCGATTACGAACAATGGATCGAAGACGCCAAGGGTTTTGATATTGAAACCCGGGTGCTGTCACCAAAGGGTGTCGAGAATATAACGCCGGGCATCACAACGCCCGGTGTCGGGGGTATTTACACGCCATCGGACGGGCAGGCCGAACCGAAAAAAGCCGCACCGGCCATCGCCAGACGTGCCAGCGAAATGGGCGCGGTGATTGCCGAGGGATGCGGCGCGCTTTCGATTGAAACAACCGCGGGTGCGATCAGTTCGGTGGTTTCGGAAAAGGGCGAAATCAAATGCAAATATGTGATCTGTGCGGCCGGTGCCGCCACCCATAAATTCGTTGCCAATTTCGGCCGCCGACTGCCACAGCAAACCACGCGTGGCACCGTGATCCGTACAACGCCCGTGCCCGATATCTCGGCGGCCGGGACGCTTGCTGCGGGTCTGGCCTTTCGTCAACGCACTGACGGGTCGATGAATATTGCGGATGAATTCATGACCGATATCGATTTGACCCTTGGCCGTTTCAAATATGCCAAGGCCTTTGCGCCGGGGCTTTTTGATAACTGGGCGACCTTCAAGTTCCACCTTAACAAGCGGTTCTTTGATGATCTGGTCGATCGTCTGCCGGGATCAGAAGCATCGAAGCAACCAATGATCGGACGGCGCACCAATCAGGCGGAACCCTATAAGGTGCGTGTCAGCAACGCGATGGCCAATCTGCAAAAGGTTTTCCCGCAGATCAAACAGGTCGGCATCGTTGACAAATGGGCCGGTGATATTGATGTCACCCCGGATGCCGTGCCGGTCATTGATCAGTTCGACAATCCCAAGCACTTCTTTGTCGCTACGGGCTTTTCGGGGCACGGATTTGCCATGGGGCCGGTGGTCGGCAAGGTTCTGGCAGACTGGATCACCACCGGACAGCCATCCATTACCCTTGCGGGGATGGAGCTTTCGCGGTTTGAAGACGGATCGGTCCGTCGTCCCCGCACGCGGGTCTAAATCCCGCATTATCAAAGTTTGGACGGGATGGTGTAAGCAACGTCACATCATCCCGTTATCTCTTCAGAATTTCCTTGCAGAACAAATGTAATGTTATAACATATCTTTAATGATGTGCAGGACGGCGTTTCCTTGCAGATCAGAAACGATGCGGATCGCCCGTCTCCCAATGGGTGGTCGTGGATCGGACGAAACCGGCAGCGTTTACACGCTGCCGGTTTTGTTTGTTATTCGGCGCTGATCGAAATGGCATGCGGTTCGGGGGCAGCTGTGGCCTGCTTGCCTGCAAAGAACCGGGTCGCGCCAATCGGCGGGGCAATAAAGTCATCATCGCCAAGACCCGCTTCCTTGCGGGCCGATGCCAGTCGCTTGGGCGGTTCATCAACCGGTTCGGCCGTCAGAACGAATGTCCCCCAATGGATGGCAAGTGCCTGTTTGACGCCCATTGCCTGCATGATCTGAACGGCTTCTTCGGGATTGCAGTGGGAATTGCGCATGAAATCGCGCGGATCATAGGCCCCGATCGGGATCAGGCCGAAATCAATCCCGCCATGCTGCTGGCCCAGTTCGGTAAACAGGGCCTCGTTCCAGCCGGTATCGCCGACAAAATAGAACCGGTAGCCATCGGCGAATTCAAGAATGTAACCACCCCAAAGCATTTCCTTGCGGTCCTTGGTGGTGCGGCTTGACCAATGGTTGGACGGCACATGGGTGATTTTGACATCCCCGTGATGGTGGCTTTCATCCCAATCAAGTTCAACATAGCGATCAGGAGTGATGCCTGCCTTTTCCAGCAACGGCCCGTTTTTAAGCGGCAACACATAACGCGGCACATCGCCAAGAACGGTCAGGCTGGCAAGATCGAAATGGTCGTAATGATTGTGTGACAGCAACACCAGATCAAGCTTGGGTAACTGATCGATGCTTAAGCCCGGCTGGCTGTATCGTTTCGGGCCCAGTCGCTTGAACGGTGATGCGCGATCTGAAAATACCGGATCGGTCAGGATGTTAAGCCCGCCATATTGCACCAGAACCGTGGCATGACCGACCCAGGTGACCTGCAAACGGGTCGGGTCCGGGTTTTGGATGGCCTCAAAATCGGGTGTCTCGGTCGCGATTTTGCCGATTTGCTCGGTTGCCTTTGGCCATTTGTAATCGCCCGAGAAACGCAGTTTCAAAAAACGCCAGAACGACCGTTTGACCGGATCGGGCAGGGGATGACGGTTTTCAAAACCGGTTTCGGTATGGTGATCGGGTCGGGATTGGGTTTGCACGCGTCTGTTCCTGCCATCAAAACAATCATGTGATTATGTCTGTCACAAGGTCTGGTGACCAGAAGGTAAACGCAAGTGCCAATGACCCGTATCACGGCGGATGCCACATGAAAAAGGCCGGAGCGCGGGGGACACGTTCCGGCCTTCCTGAAACTTCCGCATCCACCGGGAAAGCGCTGCGGAAGCAGGGGGACTGAATTTTATTCAATCACCGTGGCATAGGTTTCAAGTGCCGGGCTTTCTTTGATCAGGCCCTGCTGCACCATGTAATCGGCAAAACGCGCATAGCGGTTTTTATCAAGGGCGGCCGGACGCAGGGCAAAGCGCGGCAAGGTATCGGCCCATGCCTTGATATTGAGTTCGTCATCAAGGTTCGGATAGGCCGTAATAAAGGCCTTCCAGCTGTCATCGGGATGGTTGATCAGGTACTGCACGCCTTCTTCGAGGGCGGCGAGCATACGGGCAAAGCGCGGATCATTGACCTTGTCATTGCGTACGGTCAGGATCAGCTCGTCATAGGGCGGAACGCCTTCTTCCTCGACATAGAATGCCTTGCCCGGTTTGCCTTCGATTTCCATCTGATTAAGTTCAAAGTTGCGATAGCCGCCAATGATCGCGTCCACCTGTCCGGAATAAAGCGACGGCGACAGCGAGAAGTTCACATTGATCAGCTCGACCTCATCCATCGACACGCCGTGATTGCCCAGCATGGTGCCAAGCAGCGCATCTTCGAACCCGGCCAGCGAATAGCCGATTTTCTTGCCCTTAAGGTCTGCGATTTCCTTGATCGGGCCATCTTCAAGAACGATCAGGCTGTTAAGCGGGGTGGCAACTAGCGTCCCGATACGGGTCAGCGGCAATCCTTCGGCGGCCTGCACATGAAGCTGCGGCTGATAATTGACCGCCACATCCCCCTGACCGGCAGCAACAAGGCGCGGCGGCGCGGACGGGTCGCTTGGTTCAATCAGTTCAACATCAAGGTCATGCTTGGCAAAGAAACCCTTTTCCTTGGCAACGATCAGCGGTGCGTGATCCGGGTTCACAAACCAGTCCAGAAGAATGACCAGCTTGTCGGCGGCAAAGGCCGATGAAGACGTGCCAAGAACCATTGCGCCCAATGCGGTCGCGGTGATCATGGATTTAAGGCGTGACATGGATGAACCTCCGTAAGATGCGCCAAATTATTCGTATGAGGATTTAAACCGCGGCCGATCTGGCTGCGGGGAATTGTATTACCGAACCGGTTTCAGGCTGTCGGGCTGCCAGGGCAGGGCGGCGCGCAGGACGCGATCAACAATGAAATATTGCGTGATCGAAAAGGCGCACAGGATCAGAAGACAGGCAAAAACCATATCAATCTGAACCCGGGCATTGGCATGCAACATCAGATAGCCAAGCCCGTGGCTGGACCCAACCCATTCACCGATCACCGCGCCAATCGGGGCAACGGCGGTGGCAACCCGGAAACCCGATGCAAAGGCCGGAAGAGCAGCGGGCAGGCGTATGTGGGTCAAAAGTCGCCAGCGACTGGCCCCCATGGTCCGTGCCAGATCAAGCCAGCCGGTTTCAGTGCGTGCCAATCCGTCAAAGAAGGCGACCGTCACCGGGAAGAAAATGATCAGGGCGGCCATGGCAATCTTGGATGCCAGACCAAAGCCCAACCAAAGAACCAGAAGCGGTGCCAGGGCAAAGAACGGAATGGCCTGCGACACCAGAAGGATCGGCATCAGCCAGAACCGAACCGGCGAAAACAGCGCCATCGGAATGGCCGCCAGCGTACCAAGGGCGGCCCCGGCAAACAGGCCAATCACCGTTTCGGCGATGGTATATTGCGCGTGATCAAGCAAAACATCATGACGGGCAATCAGGGTGGCCCAGACATCTGCGGGCGTTGGCAGCATGTATTTCGGCGCACCGGTAATCAGAACCAGCGCCTGCCATGTTGCAATCAGCGCAACCACAATGATCAGGGGCCGCGCAAGCATAAGCCAGCGGCGTTCTGTCAGTGGCTTTTTATGGGGATGAGGATTGTTTTGAAGGCTCATGACAAAGCCTCCGCACCATAATCCGTGCTGATATCTGCACCAAGTTGGCGCAATAATTCGGCCTGCTGGGCCAAAATGGCGGGGTCGGTGATGTTGCGCGGGCTCTGACCATCTGGCGTGATCGCATCGGCAAGGGTGGCCGGGGCACCCGACAGGACATGAACATGATCGCCAAGACGCAATGCTTCAAGCGGGTCGTGGGTTACCAGCAATACCGTCTTGCCGCGCAAAACCCGTGCGGCCAGTTCCTGCAAACGTAATCGATTGACCGGATCAAGGGCTGAAAACGGTTCATCCATCAGGACAACCGGGCGATCTTCCATCAGGGTGCGGGCAAGGGCGGCACGTTGTTTCATGCCCCCCGAAAGCTTTGCCGGGCGCAGATGGGCGGCATCGGTCAAACCGACTTCGGCGATCAGGTGTTCGGCGCGCGCATGATCGGGGCGTTCCCCGCGCAAGACCGCACCAAGTTCGACATTTTCGCGCACCGTGCGCCAGGGCAAAAGCAAATCCTGCTGCGCCATATAGGCGATGCGGTTCCTAAGGATTCCGCCGTCAGAACAGGTGATGTTACCGCTAACATCGCCTTCGACCAGACCGGCAAGAAAGCGCAAAAGCGTGCTTTTGCCAACGCCGCTGGGACCGAGCAAACAGGTAAAGCTTCCGGCCCGAAGGGTCAGATCAAGATCATCAAAAACATCAACGCCACCAAATGCCACACGGGCACCCGACAGGTGGATATCGAAACTGGTTGGATTTTGCGCCTGCTGGGGCGCTTGTTCTGTGTCGCGCATTCGATCCTTCCTACGCCGGTCTTAACCGGTTCAGGTTCAAAGGGTCGTTCGGCAACACCGAACCTCTCAGCCGATTTACGATCGGCCCCCCCGGAGATGACGGGACTATGCGCAGTCAAAACGCGTCCGTCAAGTTTTGTGACAATTTGTGTCAGGCGCTGCGCGCGATAAAGAACGATGATCGGTGTGTCAGATCGCTGTAATCAGCCCTTGCAGAATGGCGTGAATGCACGCAATGCTGTGGGCATCCTGCCGTTGAAATTGACTGACATCTGTTGTGACCATCTTGCCCGAAACCCTTCCTGATTATCGTCGGGGTGACATAACCCCGCGCATGATTGCCGCCGAAATTTACCGCGGGTCCAGTTACGGGCCGAAACATCCATTGGCGATCCCGCGGGTGTCGCTGGTGGTCGATATGGTGCATGCGCTGGGCTGGGTGGATGAAAGCACCTATTTGACGGGGCCGGTGGCCACACCCGATCAACTGGCACGGTTTCATGACCCGGAATATGTCGATGCCGTCATGCAGGCCGAACGTGACCAGTCCCTTCCCGAGGAGGTCATGGTCCGGTTTGGTCTGGGTAAAAATGGCAATCCGATCTATCCGGAAATTTTCCGGCGTCCGGCGACTGCGGCCGGATCATCGATCCTGGCAGCGCAATTGATTGCCGATGGCGGCATCATCCATCATCCGGCCGGGGGGACGCACCACGGATTGCGCGACCGGGCATCGGGGTTTTGTTACTTCAACGACCCGGTTCTGGGAATTTATGCGCTTCTCGATTCGGGGCTGGATCGGGTGTTGTATGTTGATATTGACGCCCATCACGGGGATGGCGTGCAATATGCCTTTGCCGAAGATGACCGGGTTCTGACCGTTTCCATGCATCAGGAAGATTTATGGCCCAAGACCGGTACGATTGATGACGTGGCCGGGGGCATGGCCCGCAACCTGCCCATGCCGGGCGGGATGAATGACGACGAGATGCGGTTCGTTCTTTTTGAATATTTGATTCCTCTTGCATTAAGTTTTGCACCACAAGCTATTGTTTTACAATGTGGATGTGATACTCTTGCCGAGGATCCGCTTTCAAAACAGCTTTTGGGCAATCAATCGATCTGGGAAGTCGTGGGGGCGATGACCAGATTGGCGCCAAGAAGTCTTGTTCTTGGCGGCGGAGGATATAGTCCATATGGGGTTGCGCGCTGTTGGTCCGGGGTGTGGGCGACCATTAACGGGATCGAAATACCACCTGTGTTACCCATCACAGCGGAAAATATCCTGCGTGTCATAAAATGGTCGCATAGTCGTGGCAGACAGCCGGCCAACGAGTTGTTTACAACTTTGGCGGATCCATGGCGGGGCGGCGCAATCCGGGACGAGGTCCGGGAACGCGTCAGAAGACTAAGAGGGTATGGGGTATGAAGTCGTTTATTCAGATGGCTTTGGTGGTGTGCTTTATCAGCGCAGCAGTGGTTGCGGGGCTTAATGCAAAGGCAACCGGATTTGAACGATCGCGCATTCTCGTCGATGGTGAGGTCTATAATGTCGAAATGGCCGTCACCCCGGAAGAACGATCGCGCGGCCTGATGTTCCGCACCGAAATGGCCAGTGATGCCGGGATGCTGTTTGATTTCGGCGGCGCACGTGACATTTCAATGTGGATGAAGAACACCTTCATTTCGCTTGATATGCTGTTCATTGATGCCAGTGGTACGATTGTCGGCATTGAAAAGCGCACGGTACCGCAATCGGAAACCATCATCCCGTCGCCAAAGCCGGTGCGTTTCGTGCTTGAGCTGAATGGTGGCTCGGCCGACAAGATGGGCTTTGAGGTTGGCGAAAAGGTAGAAGGCCTGCCGCGCTAGGGCGTTGTGGCCAACCCGCCCACAGTCAAAAGATCAATCAGCAATAGCAAGGCCGCAGACCATATCTGCGGCCTTTGGTTTTTGTGCATGTTTTTCGGAAAAAACGCATAATGCGGTCTTGCCCACCCGGCATTATGGTGCTAAATCCACATCCGCGTCGGGGAGTAGCGCAGTCTGGTAGCGTACCTGCTTTGGGAGCAGGGGGTCGCGAGTTCGAATCTCGCCTTCCCGACCATTTCCCTTTTTGTTGTCTGACGGTGATCCAACAGGATTTCCAATTCGCGACAAAAGGTGTAAAAGATGAAGTATTGGTAGGGGTTAGAGAGGCCCGTTAAACTGCCATAACCATCTTATCCCGACGGTCAAGACGAGGGTCCCGATGAAGGTCCGTGTTTATAAACCTGCCAAAAACGCCATGCAGTCCGGTCAGGCTGCGACCAAGCACTGGGTTATGGAATTTGAACCGGGTGCGAAAAAAGTCGCCGATCAGCTGATGGGGTGGATCGGATCAACCGATACCCGTGGCCAGGTCCGCATGTATTTCGATACCCTTGAAGAAGCCCAGGCCTTTGCCGCCAAGCACAAGCTGATCGCCGATATCGAACAGCCCAAGCCGCGCAAGGTCCAGATCAAGTCCTATGCCGACAATTTCGCGTTCAAACGCGTTGTCTGATTGCGGACTGGCTGTTACCGGCTGACCATACATCGGGGCGGGCATCCGCCCCGTTTCGTCTGACAGGGGACGTTAAACCCTGCAAACATGCCGGGCAGGCGACCAATGCCATGCCCCGGGGGATAAGCAAACCACCCCCCACCCAGCGGTCCCTTAGCTCAACTGGATAGAGCAACAGACTTCTAATCTGTAGGTTGCAGGTTCGAGTCCTGCAGGGATCGCCATTTTTCTTATTTATCAATCTGTTATCCGGATGTTTCGACCTTTCCGTGCCAGCCGCGCGCATCCTGCGTCGTGACAGCAGAGGCGGTTTTACTTTTTCGGGCGGATGCGGTTGCGGATTTCAACGATGCGTTCAAGTGTGGCAAGCGGCTTGGCCGGATTGGCCGCAGCAAGGCCGATCATCATAGTTTCCAGGCAGCACATCATGGGGGCGTGCAGGGCGACCTGATCGCTTTTGGAACGCGGCAGGACGATTGCGGCCTCGGCGATTTTGATCAGCGGGCTTTTGTCGGATGAGACAATCCCGATCAGGGGAACCGACAGGCGTTCGGCCTCGGCAACGGTGGCGCTGGCTTCGCGATGCAGGCGGCCATGACCCAGCATTACAATAACGTCACCTGGTCCGACCTCGATCAATTGTTCGGCCAATGATATGCCGGTGCGGTTCAATTCATAGGCGGGATAGCCGCTGCGTGAAAAAAGACGGGCGGCATAGGATGCGATGATGCCAGATGCCCCAATCCCCGATACACCGATCCGGTTGGCACCAGACAGCAGTTCGACCGCTTTGCGCATTCCGGCACGGTTGTGGGGCTGACCCAGTTCACGCATGGCGTTAAGCTGATCTTCGACCATGAAATCGATGGCGGTATCGGCATCATTGGCGACATCCGATGTTGTCGACGCCATTTTTGCAGTTGGCGAATTGGTGGCGATAAAGAAACCTTCGATGGTTTCCTTAAGATCGCGAAGGCCGGTAAAGCCGACAGCCTGAACCGTTCTGATCACCGTGGCATCGGATGTATCGGTAATGTGGGCGATCTCAAGGGCCGATTGTGACAGGGTCGCGCTCAGATTATCGCGGATATATTCGGCAACCAGTTGCATGCTGGGGGACAGGCGGTCTGCGCGGGCATTGATGCGTTCGGCAAAACGATCAACGGGATTTTCGGTGAAATTCTTGGACACGGGCTACTCCCGGTTTGATGAAGGATGCAACAGGCGGTGCTGCCGATGTAAGGCGGCGCACCGCATTCAGGGTTTGGGTGCGTTTTCCGGTGATTTGATCGCGGGGCCGGATGGCGGCCGGAACCGGTCGGCAACAATGTGTGACGTGATCAGGGCGGTCATCATCGAAAGCGCGCCATAGGAATTCGAAATCGCGATTTCACGCGACACCAGGATATAGCGGCCGTCGCGGCAGGCCTTCAGGAAACGGCAGAAATCGGGAAAGATATCGTTCATTGCCTTGATCTCGGCCTTGGCGCCATTGTTACGGTCATCGCGGAACGGATCGAATATGTAATCGGCATCAAGATCGGGAAGATATTCCGGGCTGACCTGAAGGCGCCCGGAAGGGGCGATATTGTCAATCAGTGCGGGGAATTTGAACCCGGCATCGCGCAGCACCCGCCCCAGTGATCGATAGGTATGATAGATATTGATCTTGCCATTAAGGGGCTGAAGCACACTGACGGTGATGTCAGATGGGTTCAGATTGCGTTTCAGGGCGGCGATATTGGCCTGATAGCGGGCTTCTAGATATTTCAGGGCATCTTGCCGTCCGGTCAGTTCGGCGAGCTTTTGATAAACATGGGGGCCACCCAGCCGCGCGGCATCAAGTGAAACCGTCGGTGCAATCGCCTGAAGCGGTTCGATTGCACTGGCCCGGCCCGGGGCGGTAATGATCAGATCGGGCGCCAGGGCAGTGATGGTTTCAAGATCAATCTCGGTCGATCCGATATAGCGGATGTCGGAATTGTCAAAATCCACCCCGGTCAAAAGCCGGGAAGACCGCAAATACGGCGTCCCGTCAAGGCCGATACGTCCGTGACTGGCGATTGGAAAAACGCCAAGTTCAATCAGCGGAATGGTGACATCCACATCATATAGCGAAATGATCCGCGTCGGATGGTCCGGCACCTCGACATCCCGGCCAAGGTCATCGGTGAATGTTTTTGCCTGCACGGTCATGCCCCACAGAAGGACTGCGACGAAGGCGGCAATAGCGGCTTTGACCCGTCGGGATTTGGGCTGAGGGGATTGAGGGTTCGGGGAAATGCGATCGCGCGCAACCGGGGGTTGATTGCATGAAAACACAACGGGTATTGCCATCAAGATCGTCCTAAAGTTCATCGCGGCGTTTCCAAAGCAGGATCAGAAGAACCGGCACACCAATCATGGCAAGAACAATGCCGGCTGGCAGTTGCAGGGGTAAAAACGCAACCCGGCCAATGGTATCGGATGCCAGCAACAACAGCCCGCCGACCAGGGCGCTGGCCGCAAGAACCGATGCCTGGCTGTGGTTGCCAATGACAAGTTTGGTCAGGTGCGGGGCAATCAGGCCGATAAAGCCGATCCCGCCAATGGTCGAGACACATGTTGCCGAAAGCATGGTTGCCGCCAGAAGCTGGATCGCCGACGTCCGGCCAAGCCGCACACCAAGTCCGGTGGCGGTCTGTGCGCCAAGGGACATCACATCAGATGCCCGTGCGCAGCCCAGAAGCAGCACAAAATTGACAAGCAGAAGTCCCGCTGCGACCGGGACGATATCCCAGGTGGCAGATGCCAGACTGCCGGTAACCCAAAGAAGCAATGGCTGGGCGTCGCTGGCGTCAAGCGACACAAGGATCATGGCAACCAGTGCTGATAAAAACCACGACAGCCCGATACCAATCAGCACAAAGCGCAGGTTGGAGGTCGATCGCGCGATGGCAGCCGTCATTGCGGCCACCAGCAGACCGCCAATCGTGCCCAGTAGCGGATATGAAATGGCGGGCAGGGATGGGCCAAACAGGGTCAGGCACAAAATGACCAGAATGGAGCCTTCGCGCACGCCAAGAAGCCCCGGATCCGCAAGACCATTACGAGTCAGTGACTGCATCGATGCACCCGAAAGCCCCAGCATCGCCCCGCACAAAACGGCAAGAACAACCCGTGGCAGGCGCAGTTCTGTCAAGATCGCCTGTGCCGTGGGTGATAATGTCATATTACCCGACATGACGGCGATCAGACCAGCCGGCAGGATATCCTGACTGCCCAGTGTGATCGCCCAGAATACACCGGCAATCAGCCCTGATGTCGCAAGGACAAGGATGATGGTGCGCACAATATGCAGGCGCATTTCAAGGCGGCCGATCCTGATCTGGTGATAGCCGGTGGCACGGGGCTGTTTGAATGGCTTGGTCATCGCAGGGCCCTTGCCACCAGAATGATAAAGACCGGTGCGCCAACAAAGGCAGTGGCAAGTCCGGTGGGAATTTCGTGGGGCAGCATCACAAGTCGGGCTGCCAGATCGGCAAGGACCAGCAAACCCGCACCACCCAATGCGACAAGCGGTACCGACAATCGGTAATCGCTGACAAAGCGGCGCACCAGATTGGGCACAATCAACCCGACAAAGCCGATCGGACCTGCGATTGCGACCGCGATCCCGCAAAACAGGGCGGCGGCAATGATACCGATCAGGCGTACCCGACGAACGGAAATACCAAGTCCGGTTGCCACATCATCGCCAAGTGCCAGCGCATTCAGGCAACTTGAAACATAAAGCACGGCGATCACGGCTGGCACCAGCAACCAGGAAGACGCCCAAAGGGTATCCATCCGGGCCCCGGCCAGATCCCCGACCATCCAAAGACGCACCTGATCAAGGGTGTCATCGTCAAGAATAAGAATGGCCGATGTCACAGCAGACGCCAGCGCGGAAAAGGCAATCCCGCAAAAGGTGACCTTAAGCAACGTCATGCCCGATTTCCCGGCCGAGGCAAAAACAATCGTCGCCAGAAACAGCAATCCGCCACCGGTCGCGGCCATCAGCGGGCGGGCAATGCCGTCGGTGCCAAGGCCCATTGGGGCCGCTGTTGCAACAACAACCGCAAGTGTCGCCCCGGCATTCAGCCCCAGAATATGGGGTTCACCCAGCGGGTTGCGCAAAAGCCCCTGTAACAACAGACCCGACAGGCCAAGACACGCACCGGTGGTCAGGGCCGCGACAAGCCGTGGCATGCGAATGGTTTGAAGAACGCGGTGATCAAAACTGCCGGCATCAAAACCATTTGCAAGGCCAAGCAGGCTGTCAAACCCGATCAGACGCGGCCCGACCATAAGATAAAGCGTTGAAATCAGGACCAGAAGGGCGGCAAGGCCAAGGATCGGACGCGATACCATATGGGCACCTGACAACCGTTCCGTTCTCACGGTGCACATCCGGCCGGGGCGGCATTTGATGGTGATGCGGATGGCAAAGGAGACTTGCCAGTGTTATGGCACGGAATGAAAACCGGAATGCCGGAATCCGGATCCACCAACCGGATGACGTCGGTGGAAAAAACATCTGAAATCAGGTTGGCTGAACAGGATTTCGGATCATCGATTGTGCAATGTATTTTACCGTCTTTAAGGAAAATCAGGTGATCTGCATATTGCATGGCAAAGTTCAGGTCATGCAGAACGGTGACGATTGTCCGGCCGTGGCTGCGACACAATTCGGCGATCAGTTTCATGACATCGACCTGATACCGCAGATCAAGATAGGTTGTCGGTTCATCAAGCAGGATGATGTCGGTTTCCTGTGCCAATGCCATGGCGATAAAGCATCGCTGGCGCTGACCACCGGACAAGGCATTGACCGGTGTTTGGGCAAAGCTTGCGGTGTCGGTGATTTCCATCGCGTGATGGACGGCCTTTTCGTCGGCATTGCTCCATTGCCGGAAAAGTCCCTGATGGGGGTAACGACCGCGCGACACCAGATCATAGACATTAAGGCTTTCGGGCAGGACCGGGCTTTGCGGCAGAATGCCCAGTTTGCGGGCGACGTCACGCGTAGGCAGGGTATGGATATCCTTGCCGGCAAGGTAAACCGTGCCCTTTGCCGGGGACATCAGACGCGACAAAGTCGAAAGCAATGTCGACTTGCCAGAACCGTTCGGCCCGACCAGAACCGTGAGCCGGTTTTGCGGAATGGACAATGATATATCGTGCAAAACCGGTGTTTCGCGGAATGCAGCATGCAGTTTTTCTGCTGCCAATGGGGCAATGTCGCGTGATGGAGCGTCTTTGATCATCGGGTGAGTCTTTGCGATTCCGCAGATTCCAAAAGCAAATGAGAAACATTTGCGACTGTAGTAGTCAAGAAACCAACGGTTATATTTTTTCACTTTTTATCGAAAACAGGGGTGATTTAGCGGTTTTCGACCGGTGTTTGATGGCATAAAAAGGTCGAAAACAGGCCGGTTTTGTGGCAATCGGTGAAACTAGGGTTTGACTACTACATAAATGACAATGATAACCACTCTCAAAGTAATTAAGAATAATTATTAACTGGAATTGTGAGTGTGGTTAGAATGAAGGTGCAACATTGTAAATTCGGGGCCTTGTTGCTGGCGTCGGTATCGATAAGCGGGGTTATGGTCAACCATGCCCGTGCCGCGGGCGAACAAGAAGCCGGCAGCCAGATCCAGCAGGTCGCGCAAGCGCAACCAACCCAAAAGCAGTCAACCGACGAGACTGCAACATCGGTAACGACCCAGCCGGTCACCGTGACAGCAAGCCAGCGAAGCGGGGATGGCGATGATGCGGTTGACGGTTATCAGCCGGTCAGCACATCGGTGGCGACCCGGACCAAAACCCCGTTGATTGATGTGCCGCGGGTGGTCAATGTCGTCGGATCGCGGGTTATCGAAGATCAGGATGCGCGCAGCCTTGATGATGTTCTGGCCAATGTCAGCGGGGTGACGCAGACCAATACGCTTGGCGCGACGCAGGATGCGATCATTCGCCGCGGATTTGGATCGAACCGTGATGATTCCATTCTGGTGAACGGTCTTAAGGTTGCCACACCGCGCAGCTTCAACATCACGGCCGATCATGTCGAAGTGGTCAAGGGGCCGGCATCGACATTGTATGGCATTCTTGATCCGGGCGGGATGATCAATATCGTCACCAAGAAACCGCAATCCGAATTCGGTGGCGAGGTGAATACAAGCCTGACCAGTTTTGGCGGCGGCAATGCCGGGTTTGATGTGACCGGACCGCTGGTGGAAGACGGATCCCTGTCATTCCGGTTGCTTGGCGATTACGAGAAAACCGATTACTGGCGTAATTTCGGGGAAACCGAACGCCAGCAAATCGCACCGTCCCTTCGTTGGGAAGGCGATGAAACCGACATTACGCTAAGTTACTTCCACGAAAAATACAGTGTGCCGTTCGACCGCGGGACCATCTTTGATCTCAATACCGGCAAGGCGGTCAATGTTGATCCGGAAATCCGCTTCGACGAGCCCTATAACGTGACCAAGGGCAAGACCGATATGGTCCAGTTCGAAGTCAATCAGGATCTTGGCGATGCGTGGGAACTTGGCTTTGATTACAGCTTCAGCCGTAACAAATATGCCGACAACCAGGCACGTGTGCGGTCCTATAATGCCAGCACCGGCGATGTAACCCGGCGCGCCGATGCGACACAGGATTCAACCCTGATCAAGCATTCCGTGCGTGCCGATCTGACCGGCGAGGTCGAACTGGCCGGGCTTAAGAACGAGCTGCTGTTTGGCACGTCCTATGATTACAGTGATACGCTGCGTACGGATATGATCCGGTGTAGCAACGTCACCAATTTCAATATCTATAATCCGGTCTATGGCAATCTGGATGAATGTACGAACGTTTCGGCCAGCGACAGTGACCAGACCGAAACATTGTCGACCGTTTCGGCCTATGCGCGCGATGCCCTGCATCTGAATGACCAGTGGATCCTGGTTGGTGGGTTGCGTGTGCAATATTACGACATTCTGGCGGGCAAGGGACGGCCGTTTGTGACCAACACCGAACGTTATGGTCAGGAACTGATCCCCAATGGCGGTCTGGTATATAAGGCGACGCCGCAACTGTCGCTTTATACCAATGTTGCCAAGACCTTCCGTCCGCAATCCTCGATCGGCAGCTATGTCGGCAATATTGCCCCGGAAGAAGGTATTTCCTATGAAGTCGGCACGAAATACCAGGTCGCCAATGGTCTGACGACCAACATCGCCCTTTATACCAGCGAGAAAAACAACGTCGCCTATTCCGAAGATGTCGGTGGCGAAACCGTGGTCAAGGCGGCGGGAACCGTGCGTTCGCGCGGGCTTGAAATTGACGTGGCCGGGGCGCTTACCGAAAATCTCGACATTATCGCAAGCTATGGCTTTACCGATGCACGGGTGACAAAGGATCCCGAACTCAAGGGCAAGCGTCTTGCCAATGTGGCCCGCCATACCGGGTCGCTTTTCCTGGCCTATGATTTCGGGACTGCGGTGCCCGGTGCCAGCAACTTCCGGGCAGGCGGTGGTGTCCGTGCGGTCGGTGATCGCCCAGGGACCAACACCAATACCTATGATCTTCCGGCTTATGCGGTTGCGGACATGTTTGCGTCCTACACGATTGATGCCAGCAACCCGATCACCTTCCAGCTCAATCTGAAAAACATCTTTGACGAGGTGTATTACACCTCCTCGATCGGCACCAACAATCTGGGCAACCAGATCGGGGAGCCGTTCCAGGCAATCCTAAGTGCCAAAGTCGAATTCTGACATTTGCACGCAAAAATCAGATTTCCAAAACGGGGCGTTCGCGCCCCGTTTTTTCGTTGGGCATTGGTTAAGCCTTATCCCCGGGGCAGCTTGACGTTGCAAAAGCGTAAACAATCATGGGTTGATTTATGTGGTTGTTATATTCATTATTTTTTGCGGCGATAATGCATCCGGGGGGACTTGAAATGCGCGGGGTTGGATTACTGACTTTACTGCTGCTTGCAGGATGTGAGGGCTTACCGGCTGGCAACCAGTCCCCGGTGCAGGGCGCAGGCGCGCCAGGTACTGAGACGCAACAGGTTGCAGGTGGTGGCCAAGGTAACGGAGGGCAACAGCAACCGGCAGCAGGCGGGAACGGGGATGGCGGTTCGCGTGCCGCGACCAGTAACGTTTTGAACGTAACACCCCACATTCTTGTCGAACGTCAGAGTTCCGGTGCGACGATCGGTTTTTGGGACGATACTTATACCCGGGTGCGAGTAACAGCCGTTGCATTGGGAAGCGGTGGTGGAACCGGTTCCGCGGCGTCGGTTGTGAATCGCGACTATGACGAGGAGCGTCGAAATGCGATTGCGCGTTTCTTTGTCGGTAAGACCCTGTCGGCAAATCTGACCTTCCGCGTTGATATTGCCGGAGAACGACCAGCCTATTCGGCGGTTATTCCGGTGGTCGCAATGTCACATACCAGCAACATTGAAGTTGGCGAGGCATGGTCAACCGATATTTATGGCCAGTCGGTCAATAAGCTTGTGCGTATCCGGGCCGGGTCACGCGTCAGCATTGCGGTCGAACTGGCACGATCCAGAAGTGCCGACAGCCAGATCGTGCAAAGTGCTTTGAATGTTGCGCGCGAGGCAACAAAGGTCATTTCACCTGAATCCGATCTTTTGACCACCTTCACCAAGAATTCGGTCGACAAGGAAGCGCAGATTTGGGACAGCGCCCTTGGAAAACTGTTTTCGCTTAGTCTGAGTGAAAAAGTCCTGTCTGACAGTTTGCTTCAGGAGTTCTCGCCAGACATGCCGATTGTCTCGGTCAAGTTGAGGTTGCCCAAAGACCTTGATAGCAATGGCCTCAGAGACGCACTGGATGTCGGGGAATGGCATGTGTCGCTTGATTGTCCGACCCGTTCGCTTTTCATTGCCGCAAAAAGAGTGACCACGGGCAATAACAAGGTTTCCTGTCAGGATCAGGTCGAAAGCCTGCCGACGGATTTCAAATTGGCGCCGGAGCGAGTTTTGAATTATCCGTTATCTGAAAACAGCACGATTTACAGCTATTTGCTGGCGTCAACAGAGTTCAGCACAAGATTGCAGGATGTTGCCGCCGCCAGTGGGACAGAACTTCCGACCCAGGCGAAAAAGTTGTGCTCGGTGGTTCTCGACGCCGGAGAGGCGCTTGGACTGACGCGGATCGACAGCAATCTTTTGCTTTGGGCTGTTGCCCAACGGTTGCCGATTGCGTCCAAGGCAACAGACGTTCAAACAGCCTGTGCCGACAGTCGTCAAACAATTCGTGAATTGATCACGCCGTCGTCTTAAGCCCAACGGTCAACCCAACAGTAAGCCGGTCGTGGAAGGGCATGGAGACGCTTGGAGACGGCCGATTACCGTGCTGCCAAATACCGCCCCGGGCGATGGTTGAGCGCGATAATCAGGTTAAGGACGACCGCGCCCAGGATCGAAAGCAGGACCTTGTCAAAGGGCAGGGTCAGAAAGGCGATAATCAGGATCACCATATCGATGGCAAGCTGGAAGTAACCAGCACGGATGCCGAAATGTTCCTGCAGGTACAGGGCAAGGATATTGATCCCGCCAAGCCCCGCACGGTGGCGAAACAGCATGAGCAGGCCAATCCCCATCAGCGCACCGCCAGAGATTGCCGCATAGACCGGGTTGAGCATCTGAAAATCAACCAGCATCGGGGTCAGTTTTGAAAAACCCGATACAAGGCCGACCGCGATAAAGGTTTTGAGCGTAAAGGCAATGCCCATGCGCTTGAACGCCAGCCAATAGAAGGGCAGGTTGATCACAAAGAAAATCAGGCCAAAGGACAGCCCCGTCGCATGTTCGATCAAAAGCGCCGCCCCGGCGGTACTGCCGGTAACCAGAACGCTTTCGCTATAAAGCGTCACGCCAAGCGATACCACCATTGTGCCAAGCAGCAAAGCCAGCACATCTTCGTAAAGACGATGGGAAATATCGTCCTTCTTCGACGGCGCCTGTGTGGCGGTGGATACGTTGGTATCGGTCATGGATGCGTTGGTTTGGGCCATGTCGGACAACAGTCTTTTGTCTGATGAATAGGATCAATTTACGCTTTTCGCATGTGCGAAACAAGCTGGCGTTGCAATGCAATGTCAATTCGCCCGTTTTTGATATTGCCGTGCAGGCCAACGCAAAAGACCGGCCCGAAAGGAGCCGGTCTTGGCAAAATCATGCGCTTCATTGTGCGGACTGGTCCGCGCAACAGCGTCCCGATCAGGCGGCTTCGTCCCATTTCGGGGCAAAGGACGGGTCAATCATGCGGCCGTCGGGTTTTGACAGATTGTTGATTGCCGCCATGTCTTCATCGGACAATTCAAAATCAAAGATGTTGAAATTGGCGGCGGCATTTTTCGGAGACCCCGATTTCGGGATCGCCATGACGCTGTCTTGCTGCATCAACCAGCGCAAGGTGACCTGAATGCCGGATTTTCCGTATTTCGCACCGATATCCTTAAGCACCGGGTCATGCAAAACCGTCCCGCGTGCAATCGGGCAATAGGCGGTCAGCAGCATGTCATGCGAACGCAGGTTTTCAAGCACCCGGGACTGATCAAGATAGGGGTGATATTCGACCTGGTTGACCGTCAGGGGAATGTTGCTGAGCGACACGGCCTTGTCGATCAGAGCCGTCGGGAAGTTTGAAATCCCGATCATGCGCGTCATGCCAAGGTTTTTGACTTCGTTAAGGGCGGCCAGCGTTTCGGAAAGCGGGACTTCGTCGGTCGGCCAGTGCAAAAGCAGAAGATCGACATGGTCAAGATCAAGCTTGCGCAGGCTTTCAACGACCGACGTTTGCAAATCGCCGCTTTGGAACTTGTCGTACCAGACCTTGGTGGTCAGGAAATAGTCATCGCGCGCAAGACCCGATGCCTTAAGACCGCGACCAACGCCTTCTTCATTGTGATACATCTGGGCGGTATCAAAATGGCGATAGCCGATTTTGGCGGCCTCTGCGACCATTGTGGCCGCGTCATCATTATTGAGTTCGTATGTCCCAAATCCGAGGGCCGGAATTTCGATACCCTGCCAGTTCCGGTAAATCATGATGTGTTACCCCCTCTGTGTTTGATTGTTGTAATTGTGGCTGCTGTCATCGTCCTGTTCAAATGACGATCAGGTGTCAATTATGCGCTAACATGCGCCAGATTTAGTGCAATGCAACCAAACCGCAACCTGTACGGTTGGATGAAGTGCGCTGTTCAATGGGGAAGGACGTGCCACAGATGTCTTTGTGTCAAAAGACATTTTTGAAAAGAAAAAGGGCGACCGGGTATGTCGGGTCGCCCGAAGTTCAGGACTTAGAGTGAGGCTGTATCAAGCCAAGATCCAATCTGCACCGGAAACGGTTCGATATCCTTGATATGGCTCAAACCGGATCAACTTATGATGTTGGTGCTGTGTTCCCGGTTTCACTGACCGCCGCATTGAGGTGATAAAGGGACTCCCGAATGACCTGGGGACCGAGATCCTTGGTGATGAAAACGATCTTTGATCGATGGTCGTCACTTGGCCAGGCCGGAAGCGATGCCGGTGGATGGAAAACATGCTGGACGGCGTGAATGGCGACCGGGGCGTCTTCACCGACAAGGTTCAGGATGCCCTTGACGCGCAAAAGGCTTTCGCCGCGCATCTGGGTAAAAATCTCGGCCCAGGTGACAAAGGCATCCCAATGCAGCGGTTCGTCAAAGGTGATGCAGAATGACTGAATGTGGTCGTCATGGCGGTTCACATCGTGGTCGTGACTATGATCATGACCGTGGTCATGTGCATCATCGCGGGAATGGCTGTGATCGTGGCTGTGTTCATGTTCATGGGGCTCATCACCGTGATGGTCATAGGCCTCGTCACGCAGCCATTTTTGCACATCCATGCTTTTGGTTTCGGGGTCATAAAGGCCGGCATTGAACAGCTTGGATACCGTGATATCGCCATTGATCACCTGATAGATCGGGGCGGCGGGGTTCAGGGCACGCAGGCGGGCTTCAAGGGCGGTGCGCGTCGCATCATCGGCCAGATCGGATTTGGTCATCAGGATACGGTCGGCGACCGCGGTCTGTTTGACGCTTTCGGGGTGCTGGTCAAGCTGCCCGGACCCATGGATGGCATCCACCGTGGTCACAACGCTATCAAGACGGAACTTGGTGGTCAGAAGCGGATCGGTCATCAGCGTATGAAGGATCGGTGCCGGGTCGGCAAGCCCCGTGGTTTCAATGATCACCCGATCAAAGGCCGGGATTTCGCCACGCGTGCGTTTGACAAACAGATCGCGCAGACCCGAAATCAGATCGCCGCGCACCGAACAGCAAATGCAGCCGGAATTCAGCAACACCACATCTTCGGAGACTTCGCGCACCAAAAGGTGATCAAGCCCGATTTCGCCAAATTCATTGATCAGGACGGCTGTATTGTCCATGCCGTCCTGGGTCAGAAGGGCATTCAGAAGGGTGGTCTTGCCGCTGCCCAGAAAGCCGGTAATGACGGTGGTGGCAATGCGTTCAAACTGTTCGTCGGAAATGGCCATGTCGTATATGTCTTGTTTTCTGTCTTATTTCTTGCCGTACAATTCATCGACCGAGACTTCCGGCTCGGAAATCACGACTTCCTGTCCATCGCGGGCGGCGAAATAAAAACAGTTGCGACGCCCTGTGTGGCAGGCAACGCCAAGCTGGTCGACCTGTACCAAGACGGTGTCCTGATCGCAGTCATAGCGGAAATCGACAAGTTTCTGCACCTGGCCGGAGCTTTCACCCTTGCGCCATAGCTTGCCGCGCGACCGCGAGAAATAGCACACCCGACCGGTTTCAAGGGTTTCAAGCACCGCATCACGGTTCATCCACGCCATCATAAGGACTTCACCCGTGTCATGCTGCTGGGCGATTGCCGGGATCAGGCCGTTTTCGTTGAATTTGAGTTTATCGGCAATTTGCGGGTTGGCAGCCGTCATGGGGATGCTCCGGTCGATGAAGGTTGACTTTTTATGTTCGGCACGTCAGAAAATGATATATTATAACATTTCATCAGATGCCATGGCTTTTTGGCGCTTTTGGGAATTCAATTGGATCAAAAGCGTTCAGCCAGCGAGACGAGATATCCAGATATGAGCGATCTTTTCCCGAAAAAGGGCCACGATCACGACAGATGTGTGCATAGCGCACTTGCGCAGGCTGAAAAAGTCTGTGATGCGGAAAATGCACGCTTTACCGATATGCGCCGCAAGGTCTTTACCCTGATCTGGCAATCGCACAAGGCAGTGACGGCTTATGAACTGCTTGATGCGCTGACTGCCGAAGGGCAGCGCGTGCAGCCGCCAACGGTCTATCGGGCGCTGGAATTCCTGACCGAACTTGGTCTGGTGCATCGGATTGAATCGCTTAATGCCTATTTCGGCTGTGACCGGCCCGACTGTGAACATCTGGGGCAGTATTTCATCTGTACCGATTGTGGCCGTGTGGCCGAGGCCGTGAATGAAGACATGAGCAATGCCGTGCGCAAGGCCGCACGTGGTGTAGGGTTCACCATCGAAGCAACCACGGTCGAGATCAAGGGGCTGTGCCATGACTGCGCCACTCATTGAGGGGCGGGGGCTTACCCTGTCATTCGGGGGCGAGCGGGTTCTCGATCAGGTATCAATCTCCATCCGTGCAGGCGAAATCATTACCCTGATCGGGCCAAATGGTGCGGGCAAATCGACATTGGTCAAAACATTGCTGGGCTTGCAAAAGCCCGATCGCGGTGATGTCATCCGCAAACCGGGCCTTCGGGTGGGCTATGTTCCCCAGAAGCTTGCAATTGATAAGGTTTTGCCGCTGACAGTGAAGCGTTTCCTGACCCTGACCCGGTCGGCAAGCCGTTCAGATTGTGAACAGGTCCTGGCACAGGTTGGTGCCAGCCATGTGATCGATGCGCAAATGAGCAGCCTTTCCGGTGGCGAGGCCCAGCGTGTGATGCTGGCGCGGACCCTTTTGCTGCGTCCTGAATTGCTGGTACTTGATGAACCGACGCAGGGTGTCGATGTCAGCGGGCAGGCCGATTTGTATCGTCTGATTGATGAAATCCGCCGCGAACTTGATTGTGCGGTCTTGATGATTTCGCATGACTTGCATCTGGTGATGGCCAAGACCGATCAGGTGGTGTGCTTTAACCGTCATGTCTGTTGTTCGGGGCAGCCCGAAACCGTGCGCCAGCATCCGGAATACCGGTCGCTGTTTGGTGTGCGTGAAGCCGATGCAATCGGTATCTATACCCACGAACATGACCATGAACATGACCTTTCCGGGCATGTTGTTGGGGGATGCGGGCATGACCATTCGCATGATCAGGGGCACCACCATCACAATGATCATCATCACGCCCATCATCACCATCATGGCGATGCACATGCGCACAAAGAGGAAGACACAGCAAAATGATCGATGATTTCCTTTTGCGGGCCATTGTTGGCGGGGTTCTTCTGGCTTGTGTTTGCGGTCCGTTCGGGGCGTTTATCGTCTGGCGGCGCATGGCGTTCTTTGGCGATATGCTGGCCCATTCGGCGTTGCTCGGGGTTGCGCTTGGCCTTCTGATCGGGGTGGATGTGCGGCTTGGCATGATTGCTACCTGTCTTGCCAGTGCACTGCTTCTGGCCTATGGACAGCGGCAATCAAAGATCGGCAGTGACACGGTTCTGGGGATGCTGGCCCATTCGACATTGGCGCTGGGCATGGTGGCGCTGGCCTTTGTCCAGGGTGTTGCCGTCGATATCATGGCCTATCTGTTTGGCGATATCCTTGCCATTACCATGGGCGATATCTGGCTTATGGCCGGTGGCGGGGCATTTGCCATTGCCGGTCTGATCTGGATGTGGCGGCCGTTGCTGGCATTGACAGTCAGTCCCGAAATTGCCGCGGCCGAAAGCATCCCGGTCGAACGGCTGCGCCTGATTTTCATGTTGCTGATGGCGCTTGTCATTGGCTTGGCGATCAAGATTGTCGGGGTGTTGCTGATCACGGCCCTTCTGATTGTGCCGGCCGCCAGTGCGCGGTTCTTTGCCAGAACACCGGAACAGATGGCGATTGGAGCGGCATTGTTTGGTACGGGTGCGGTTCTGACGGGGATTGCCATGTCATGGCATGTGGACACGCCTGCGGGACCCAGCATCGTTATTTCAGCGGCAGGTTTGTTTGTGATCAGTTCAATCGTGATGATGGGGTTGCGGCGTTCCTGAAATGCCATACCCGACAGAATTGGTTTTAAAGAAAACGGCGCGGAAGTTACCGCGCCGTTTGTTGTTTGGGGCAAACTTGCTTCAGGCGGATTTCAACCGTTCGAACCCGGCTTCAAGATCGGCAATCAGATCATCAGGATCTTCCAGGCCGATATGAAGGCGGATCAGTTGGCCGTCTTCGTCCCATTTGGTGGCGGTGCGGATTTTGGTCGGGTCCGATGGCAGGATCAGGCTTTCAAATCCGCCCCAGCTAAAGCCCATGCCAAACAGTTCCATATGATCGACCATATTGGCCAGTTGCGGCTTGGAAACCGGTTTCATCACAAAGGAAAACAGGCCGCAGGCGCCCGAAAAGTCGCGTTTCCAGATGGCATGGCCCGGATCATCGGGCAGGGCCGGGTGCAGAACGCGTTTGACTTCGGGGCGTGACTGCAACCAGTTGGCGACCTTAAGACCGCTTTGATGATGCTGTTTCATGCGCACGCCAAGGGTGCGAAGACCGCGCTGTGCCAGATAGCAGTCATCAGGGCCAATCGCGTCACCGGAAATGATGATCTGTTTTTTGATGGTCAGAAGGTCTTCTTCGGTGGCTGTCGTAATGGTGCCCATCATGACATCCGAATGACCGACGATATATTTGGTGCCGGCCTGAACCGAAACATCGACCCCCAGTTCAAACGGACGGCACAGGATCGGAGACGCCCAGGTGTTATCAAGCAGCACCTTGACGCCACGAGCATGGGCAGCATCGGCAATTGCCGGAATGTCCTGCATCTCGAAAGTCAGGGAGCCGGGGCTTTCACACCAGACAAGCGCGGTATTGTCGCGGATCAGACCGGCAATATCCGCCCCGATGGTCGGGTCATAATATTCGGTTTCAACCCCGAACTTCTTAAGGAAGGTATTGCACAGATTGCGAGTCGGATAATAGGTGCTGTCAGTGACCAGAATATGATCGCCCGGTTTGACAAAGGCCAAAATCGAATTGGTGATGGCTGCAACACCCGATGACACACAAAGCGTGCCAAAGCCGCCTTCGAGTTCGGCAACCGCTTCTTCGAGCAGGAAGCGGGTCGGGGTGCCGTGACGGCCATAGGTGACTTTGCCCGGTGCAGACGCACCTGCCTTTTCCAGTTCGGCAAGGCTGTCAAAGAGGATGGTCGATGCGTGCAATACAGGCGGGTTGACCACGCCGTGATACTGACTGGACCGGCGTCCGGCGTGAACCAGTCGGGTTGCCGTTTTCTTGGGGCTTTTGGCGGACATTGGTGGTGCATCTCCTTGATCGTCTGGCTGGCACATGGTCGTTTCATGCCGCTTTATTAGGGTTAAGACAAACCATCTTGGCGGGCGTCCTTCAAGGATTTTTGCGCAAAAGTCATTGTGAAATCAGTGATCCGGGTTATTTCTGTCAAATGCCTTGTTCGGGAAATCCTTCTGCCGGGGCATCAAATAACGATTTCAAATGGGGGCCCCGTGATCGATCTTCAGGATTTCCGTGCTGCGCGCCGCGCAATTTCAGACCATATGCGCTTGACGCCGGTTTTCGCGGCCGGAATCTTTGCCGACAATACGGCTTTTGGCGGTGTTAAACATATGCCGGAGCTGTTCCTGAAGCTTGAAAACATGCAGGTCACCGGTTCTTTCAAGGCGCGTGGCGCCATGAATGCGGCACTCGCCCTTGATGCCGAAAAAAGATCGGTCGGGCTTTGCACGGCATCGGGGGGCAATCATGGCATGGGGGTGATCCATGCGGCGCGAACCCTTGGTGTGCCGGTCAAAATCTTTTTGCCAACCAATACCCCGAAGCCGAAAGTCGAAAAGCTGCGTGCGCAGGGCGTTGATGTTGCCCTGATCGGGGCGGTCTGGGATGACGCCAACCGGGCAGCAATGGACCATGCGCGTGAAAGCGGCATGGCCTATATCCATCCCTTTGCCGATCCCAAAGTAATTGCGGGGCAGGGCACCATCGCGCTGGAGCTTCTTGAGCAGCAACCTGATCTTGATACGCTTGTTGTCGCAATTGGCGGCGGGGGGCTGATTTCCGGTGTGGCAACGGCGGCGCGCCTGTTGCGGCCATCGATCCGGGTGATCGGGGTGGAACCCACCGGGGCTGCCACCCTGTTTGAAAGCATCAAGGCCAGCGAAGTCGTGACCTTGCCAAGCGTGAACACAGCGGCCACCAGTCTGGCGCCGCGTCAGTCATCGGCATTGAATATCGACCTGATTGGCAAGAATGTCGATCGCATCGCCCTTGTCAGTGACGAGGAAATGCAAAAGGCGGCAAGCTGGCTTTGGAAGGATTTGGGGATCGCAGTTGAACTTTCGGCTGCTGCCGGGATTGCCGCGATCATGACGGACCGTCTGGGGGTGGATGATCCGGGCCGGGTTGGTGTGATCATCTGTGGCACCGGAACCGACGGCATCAAGTAGGGCGAAATCGCCATAGGCTGATCATGCGGCGGGCAGGGTGTATCCTTGCCCGTTTTTGTTTGTGTGTTGGGCAAATAAAAAGGGATGAAACCGTTGGGCTTCATCCCTTTTTAAACCAGACGCCATCTGAAATCAGGTGGCGCGGAATTTTGTAGCGTCGCAAACCGCCAAAGAGCAAGAGCTCTCCGGGACGGAATTACATCTTCGGCTCGACCACCTGACGACCACGGTACATACCGGTGTTCGGGTCAATGTGGTGCGGGCGATGCAGTTCGCCGGTCTCTTTGTCTTCGCGGTACGAGCCCTTGGCGAGCTTGTCATGCGAGCGACGCATGCCCTGACGGGACTTGGTCACTTTTTTCTTTGGCACTGCCATGGGTCATCATCCTCTGGCTTGGGTAAACTCAGGCGCGCTTGTTACCTTGCGCGGTCGGGAAAGTCAACGACCAAAGTTCCAGAATCTGCATTATTTGCATTTTCCGGCCCACTTCCGGTATCAGGCGCGTCACCACCAGATTGGCCATCACGATCAACATGATGATCAATATGCGGGATCAGCCCGACATCGCGCGGATCGTCAACAATATCCGTTCGCTGGTCGTATACAACAAAGCCTGCCTTTTGGTAAGCCCCCAATGCACTTGGATGATCAAGTGTGCAGGTATTTACGGTAATCCGCGATGGTTTGAGGCTCCAGGCCGTGTCAATCGCCCAGTCCAGCAAGTATTTGCCAAAGCCTTTGCCGATGAATTCCGGGATCAGGCCCATATAATGAAGGTCAATGACCCCGTCATTTTCAAGGCCGGTCAGATCAAGCTCGCAATAGCCGGCCGGCACACCGGCAACATACAGCACATACACATGGGTATGCGGGCTTGCCAGGATCGGGGCCAGTTCATCATCGCTCATCAGGCGGCGTTGCCACCACAACCACGGTTCACCGACCGTATTATAAAGGTAGCGGTAAAATGACAATGTGGGGTCTTCGGCCCGGATGACCGCGACCTTGCCCGGTGGGATGATTGCCGGCGGGCGGTCAGGCGGGCTTTGCATTTCAAGGAAGCTTACAACAACTTCCAGCTTGCGCGGATTGGATGGGGTCATTGGTCTAAACTCTTGCGCATGATCATGTTTTGACTGTTGTCCGTTGTTTCCGGACGGGTGGCGTTGTCATGCCAGTCATAGCCGAGTTTGGCGTAAAAATCACCCGCTGTGGCATTTTCGATGGTGACGCGGACTTCTGAAAGGCCGCTGGCGCGCAGGATATCTTCGGCCAGGGTGACAAGTTCGCGTCCGATGCCAAGATTCTGCGCATCCGCCGCAATGGCCAGATAATGGATCCAGCCATGAAATTCATCATGACCGGTCATCATGGTGGCGATGATCTGGCGGGTTGACGGGTGGCGGGCGATGATCAGGCTGCCATGATCGGCATTGATGCAATTCTCGATATCTTGCCTGGCGTCGCGAATGGCAGGGATCAGGCCGGTTGCAATCCACAATGTGGTAATTGCGGCGATATCGTCGCGGGTCGGGGATTTAAGCTGCTCAAGAATGATGCCTGCTTCGTCACCGGGTGTTTTCCGACAGGGGTCAGGAAAACCGGAACCAAATTGTGACGCAGCAGGCATGTCAAACTCTCGATGCTTTAAATCTCGATACTTTAAATATGTGATCAACCCGACTGGTCGGGTTGATCGAACCGCGATCATGCAGGGCCGGTGGCAACCGGGCTGTCTTCGGTGGTGGCCCATTGCGCCCAGGAGCCGTCAAATACCGCGACCTGTTTGTTGGCAGCAATATAGGCACCCATGGCAAGAACGCAGGCGGTGACACCCGATCCGCAGGTGGTGACGATCGGCTTTTCCAGATCAACACCGGCATCTTCGAAGGCAGTGCGGATTTCGGCGGCATCCTTAAAGGTCCCATCCGCATTCAACAGCACATTGAAGGGCAGGTTGAAAGAGCCCGGAACATGGCCCGACTTGCCCCACGGGTCGGCAACTTCGCCGCGGAACCGTTCGCCCGCACGGGCATCGACAAGCTGTTCACGCTTTGTCGTGACGTTTGACATCACCTGATCAATTTCACGCAGCAGGAAGCTGTTAGCACGTGCGGTAAAATGACGTTCACGCGGCGGGGTTGGTGCATCGGTAACAGGATGGCCTTCGGCCAGCCATTTCGGCAGGCCGCCATCCAGAACAACCACGTCATTATGGCCAAAGTGACGCAGCATCCACCAGGCCCGGCAAGCAGCAAGGGCAGAACCGGTTTGACCGTAAACAACGATCCGCACCCCGTCGCCAAGGCCAAGTTTGCGGACCTTGGCCGAAAACTTGATGGCATCAGGCATCATGTGCGGCAGTGGTGCACTGTCGTCAGCGGCAATTTCATCAATATCAAAAAAGACGGCGCCTGGAATGTGCCGGGCGTCATAAATTTCGCGGGCATTTTTATTGTCGGCTGGCATGTACCAGCTTGCATCCACGACGCGCACATCTGGTGCGTCGAGGTGATCCGCCAGCCACTGGGTGGAAACCAGGGCGTCAGCCACATGGGCGGAAAGTGGGTTATTCATGGACAAGCTCCGGTTGGCAATGTGGTGGGTATTGCACGATCCCGGTTGGTCCCGGGATCATTATGTTATGGGGTCCTGATGGTCTTTGTGACTTCTTGTCGTTCAAGTTTCTAAGGACAAATTTGTAATGGCAGGAATGGCAACTGGCAACCGGCAGTCCTGCGCCTTGGCGTGATTTTCGCCAAACTGTTGCCCTGATGCGCGCAATGACCCGATATTGGTGATGTCAGCTGGCGAAAACGATGTTGATCCGCCGGTTCTGACGGCCTTTCTTTTCGATCTTTGCCACAGAAACCGGGCCGATTTCGCCGGTTTTGCGCACATGGGTGCCGCCACAGGGCTGAAAATCGATGCCTTCGATTGTAACAGTACGGATCGAATTGCCATCCATGGGTGGTTGAACCGACATGGTGCGGACAAGTTCCGGGTTGGCTTTAAGTTCGGCCACACTGATTTCACCGTCATAGACATCGGCATCGCGGGCAATCAGTTCGTTCAGTTTTTCGGTGATTTCATCCTTGTCGAGTGCGCTGTCAGGCAGATTGAAATCAAGGCGTGCCTTGTGGGCGGCGATATTGCCACCCGTAACGTCGCCTTCGATCACGGCACATAAAAGATGCAGGCAGGTGTGAAAGCGCATCAGTTTATGGCGGTGATCCCAATCAAGTTCGGCTGTGACGGCGTCACCAACGCCCGGAAGCGGATGGTTTTCATCGATGATGTGCAGGATGCGACCGGTTTCGCGGTCCTTGACGGTGGTAACGACCGGAAGAACATCCCCCGATGCGGTTTTCAAGGTGCCGATATCGCCAGTCTGGCCGCCTGCGGTGGCATAGAAAACGGTCTGATCAAGTTCGATGCCGCGATCTGAAATGCTTTGGATGGTGGCATCACAACTTCTGGCATAGGCATCTTCGCGAAACAAAAGGCGTGTCATGGTCTCGATCCCCTGGTGGTGGCGTTTCTGTGCCGATCTGCTTACGGGTCGGGGCAATTTCATGCACGAGATTGCGCATGGAAAATCGCACCAGGCGGTACCGGTCGACAATTTTGGCATGGTGGGCAATCGGCGGGGGTGTTGTCGAGATCAAATTTGCCAGATCGGATTTTCTGAGATGTAGTGATTGTTACGTAAAATAAAGATCAAAGGTTGCAATTTATACATTTTGTATGATATCTGGTTGGGTAAATCAGGAGTGGCAGCAACCTTGGCAGCAATAATTCACGTCAAACTTACGGGCGAGGGCGATTTCGGACCGGTGGATCTTGAATGTGCGATCCCACCGGCACGGTTGCCTGTGGTCATGGCGGCCCTGTTCGGGCAGCCGGCACCGGTTATGGCGTCGGCCGTACCCGGGATGCCCGCGGCGGCGCAGGGGGTGACTGCGCCGGGTTCAATGGTAACCCCACCGGCATCCCGGGCGGGGTCGGCTTCGGGGGCTGCTCCTGTTCCGGAATCCGCGTCGGGAGCCGCTGCGGCATCCGTGCCGGTATCCGTTCCGGGGGCGGATTTTGCGCATTCCGGCAATGCGCGGTACGACGGTATTCCTGCCGGTTCTGATGGCGCATCCTTTGCTGATGGTGCATCCCCGGCCGGAACGAGCGGGGCATCTGGTTCCCGTGCTGCTGATCCGGCATCGGTTGGGGTGGAAGAGTATGGCGATCACCAGCAGCCTGGTCGGTTTGATGTCGGTTACAGGCTCGTGGCGTCGATGGATATTGATCCCGGTGCATTCATTACCAGTTTCATGGGGACGCTGGGGGATCTGGTCAGGCGTCTGCAACCGCGCGGTTTTGCCGAAACCATTCTGATTGCGGCGATCTGGCTGCATTATCGCGAAGGACGGGCCATTGTGACGCGCGATGATATTCGTCGTGTCTTGCGGCGTCAGGAGCATCTTCGCATGCCGCGAAATTTCAGTCGCGATTTTCATGTTGCTGTGACGCGTGGCTACCTTGATCCGGTGGAAGGCGACGACGGTTTTGCTGTCTCGAAGGCTGGATATCAGTGGTTTCAAACGGAATGTCGAAAATGATACAAAATGTCGATAAATGTATTGACTATATGTATGGGTGATGTATCGTTTTTGCATTGGGACAGATAAAAACGGGTGGGACCAACAATGCGTGAATGGGAAGTCAGAACAAGCTGTCGTGTCTGGCGCGGTCGATATGTTATCCGCGGGGATGTTGACCGGATTGCCAACGACATTGTCGAACTTCAGCAAAACCGTTTCCCGGGGCTGGAAACCAGCAAGGTGTCGCTTCGGGTTGTGACCATGGCGGTCATGTCGGTTCTGGCCGAAGAATGCTGTGAAGACGGGGTGACGGCGGCCGAACTTTCATTTCTGTTGACCACCTGCCTTGGGATGCCGATTTCACCGGCCCGGATTGAAAAGGAAATGGAAGGCCTTTCTGGCCTTGTCTGGACCGGGGAATGGGGTGGTGAGACCCTTTATGTCATGGAAAAGCGCGGTCTGCGCTTCTTTGAAAGCGCACGTGATCTGGCGCTTACGGAAAATGGAAATCTCAGCCAGGATGATCTGAGTGCAGTTCAGGCCGCCGAAAAGTCGGACGACGTCGCACGCAAACCGATGATCAGCGCAACCATGATGAACAACAATCCGGCCCTGCATGCGCGCTATCGTGTTGTCAGCTAAGACTGGTTGTCAGCTGAGGCTGGCGGCACAGGACAGTCCGTCGGTTTCATCAGGTGATCACGCACCCGCCATCTTTTGGCGGGTGTTTCTATTTCGGGGCGTGTCGCAAAACACGCTTGACCGATCCGGATTTGCGCCATATGCATTTGGGCATGGAAAACGTATTTGCACAGTTCAACTCGTATTATCCGCTGCACACATAGTGCGGCGCCTGTTGACGTGTTTTTATAAAACCAAGACCGGCTGCCCCAGGGCGGCCTTTGTTTTTTCCATAAACCGGTTTGCCCGAGGTGGCCCCACCATCAAGGAAAACCGACATGACGATATCCCAACCTGTTGACCAACCAGCTTCGCCGCAAAATGCCAGCGAGGTAACCCAGAACGGTTTTGCATCCGATGCGTTGCTTGCGTTGCATGCACGGGGCTTTATCCATCAATGCACATCCTTTGCCGGGCTGGATCGTATTCTTGCCGGTGAAGAGGCCGTGCCGGTTTACATCGGATTTGATGCCACGGCGGATAGCCTGCATGTCGGGCACCTGTTGCCGATCATGACATTGCGCTGGTTGCAGCGCCACGGTCACAAACCGATTGTGCTGGTGGGTGGTGGTACGACCCGCATCGGCGATCCCAGTTTCCGGTCCGAAGCACGCCCGATCCTGACCGACGAACAGATCGCGGCAAACATCAATGGCATTCGCAAGGTGTTTGGACGGTTCCTGCGTTTCGGGGACGGTCCGAGCGATGCGGTTCTGGTCAATAATGCCGACTGGCTTGATCAGCTTGGCTATGTTGACCTTTTGCGTGATATCGGGCGGCATTTTTCGGTCAACCGGATGCTGTCCTTTGACTCGGTGAAATCAAGGCTCGAACGGCAGGAAAGCCTCAGCTTCCTTGAATTCAACTACATGATTTTGCAGGCGTTCGATTTCCTTGAACTGTCGCGTCGTTTCGGATGCCGGGCCCAGATGGGCGGGGGCGATCAATGGGCCAATATCATCAATGGTGTTGATCTGGTGCGCCGGGTTGATGGCAATGAGGTGTTTGGCATGACCGCACCGCTTCTGACCACCGCATCAGGTGTAAAGATGGGCAAAACTGCCGCCGGGGCCGTGTGGCTGAATGCCGATCGGTTGAGTGCCTTTGACTACTGGCAGTTCTGGCGCAATTGCGAGGATGGGGACGTTGGTCGTTTCCTGCGGCTGTTCACCGATCTGCCATTGCTCGATATCGAACAGCTTGAACAGCTTTCAGGCGCAGCAATCAACGAAGCCAAGATTGTTCTGGCCGATGAGGCGACCCGTCTGGCCCATGGCGAATTTGAACTCGAAGCCGTGAAGTCCGCCGCCAGTGGGGTGTTTGGTGCGAATGGCGATCTTAACGGCCTGCCGACGCTGGAATTCACCGCCCATGCGCTTAAGGACGGCATCGGGATCTTGGCCCTGATTGTCATGGCCGGATTTGCCAAAACCAACAGCGAAGCCCGCCGTCTGGTCGAAGGCGGGGCCGTGCGGATTGATGACAAGCAAATCACCGACCCGGAACATCACGTCCTGAATTACGCGTTTGATGATTGGGAACTGTTGCAGCTTTCCGTTGGCAAGAAACGCCATGCTGCAATCAAACGGGTCGGATGATGGTCTTGCCATGAAAGTGCGATATATCCTGGGCAGGTGTCAGAACAGCGACATCTGCCCGTCTGCACTGGGACGTTTGAAGCCGCTGCAATCAAGGTCGAGCGACCGGCCGGTAAGTCCATATTTCTTGCGGGCCAGGGCAAATCGATGAGCAATCAGATCCGCGACCGGGCCGGTGCCGCGCATGCGGTTGCCAAATTCCGACTGATATCGTTCGCCGCCGCGCATCTGGCGGACCAGCGACATGACCTTGTTCTTGCGGTTCGGATAATGGGCACTCAGCCATTCTTCAAACAGATCTGCGATTTCAAGCGGCAGGCGCAGGACGATATGGCTGATTGATGATGCCCCGGCATCGGCACAGGCCGCGGCGATTTTTTCGATTTCCATGTCATTAAGCCCGGGAATGATCGGGGCGGCCAGCACGGTGACGGGGATGCCAGCATCCGAAAGCTTTCGAATGGCTTCAAGCCGGCGATGCGGCGCCGATGCGCGCGGTTCCAGCAAATTGGACAGGCGGTGATCAAGGCTTGTGACCGATACCGCGACCGACGCACGGTTCAGGGCCGCCATCGGTGCAATCAGATCAATGTCGCGCGTCACCAGTGCGCTTTTGGTGATCAGCGAAAAAGGATGCTGGCAATCGGCCAATACGCGGATGATATCGCGGGTCAGTTTCTTGTCGCGATCAACCGGCTGATAGGGATCGGTACTGGTGCCGATCACAATCGGTTCGGGGTGATAGCTTTTTGAAGACAGTTGCTTTCGGAGCAAGCTGGCGGCTTCTGGCTTCCAGAACAGCTTGGTTTCAAAGTCCAGCCCCGGCGACAGGCCAAGATAGGCGTGTGTTGGTCGGGCAAAGCAATAGACACAGCCATGTTCACAGCCGCGATAAGGGTTGATCGACCGATCAAATGGCACATCCGGGCTTTGGTTCTTTGTAATGACAGACCGCGCACCATCGATACCAAGGGTGGTTTTGGTACGTGGGGCGTCCTGATCTTCCATCAATGTGCCCAGCCATCCATCATCAATGGCCTGATGGGTATGGCGTTCAAATCGCCCGTCAATATTGGAAACCGCACCGCGTCCCTTTTGTCCGCGGGCAGGCAAGATGTTCAGATCAGTGGCTGCCATTGACCATCCATCATCAAAAATGGCGGTAGGGGGCTGATCCGGGCTATGGGCGATGTTGTTCTTCATGTGAACATAATAAAGAACAAAATAGGAACATTCAAGTCAGAGCCGCGATCATCGAACTGTGCGATGTCAGGTCAGGGGCAAGTCGTGCCGTTTGTCGTGATTGACCCGGTAATGGTGTAGGTGCTGACAATATAACATCTGGCGATGTTGGATGTATTTCCGGTGCCCGACAGGTTGTTGATCGTCACCCCACCGGCAAGCAAGATATAATGTTGATCCGTCGTCAGGATTGATCCGGTCATCGAGACAGAGTTGTTATTCACGCTTATGTTCGAATTGTTGTCCGTGAATGCAATGAACTGACCGGTGCTGCCATTGGCGACAATGGATACATCATTGCTGTCAATGGTGATGTTATGGCTGTTCTTGATCAAGAAGGCTGATGCGGTTGATGCACTTACAGTGCTGGTCAGCGTATTGTCGCGAATTGTGACATTCTGCTTGCCATCTATATGCGCGATAACGGTGCTTCCAGCGCGGTTGATGCTTGCCGTTACGCCGATCAGGCTGCTGTTGTCAGCCATTTCAAAAAACCGGTTGGGGCCGCCAGAGCCATTGTCACCTTCGCCCGAGATTGACGCATCCGGTATGGCAACCGTCACGGATCGTCCCGTCGGGGTTTTAATGGCAAGTGTGCCGCCCCCGACAATGGTTTGACCATCCTGAACGGTTGTCATGGAATTAATGGATGTGTAGTTGCCGCTCAATATGACGGTGGAGTTTGTGCCCGCATTGGCAATGGCGGTGGCAAAATCGGCAGCCGATGTTGAGTCGCTGTTCAGAAGCGTGATCGTCTCCCCGTCCGCTGTTTGGGTGATTTCGCTTGCATCTGAAAACTGTCCGGCCTGGCTGACGACATCAATGTCGCGGATGATCGGATCTGTCATGCGGCGTTCCATCGCCGTCAGACGTGGTTTTGGTGCGCCGCCAAACCCCTGTAACGGGATGCGAAGGCGGAAGCTGGCGAAGCCTTGCGTACCGCGCGGACTGTCATGCTGAATTTCAGCCCCGAGGGAGAAACGAGATCCTTCCCACAAGAAGGGGACCTCGTCAAAGGTCAGGTCCAGTCGCCCGCGTGGTCCCTGCACGGTATCAACATTGTTTTCGGTAAAGCGATATCCACCCGCATAGGCCCGAAGCTGTTGTCCGGCATCATCTTCAAATAAGGGAATGCGCCAGCCAATTTCGCCGTCAAAGCCGCTTAATGCCCGTTCTTCGCCCTGACGGTACATCAGGGTGGTGCCGCTTACATCGACAGTGCTCAGACTGTCTTCCATATATTGTGTGGTGCCGACCGGGAGATAGGCATTGGCGCGAAAGTCCCAATCAAGTGACAGGGCCTCAGCGCCGAAGGTCAATTGGTTGAACTTGTTGCCATATGGGCTGTGGCGGCGGTCAAAATAGCCATAGCCACCAATGTTCCATCCGGCATCAAGCATCTGACGGATGCCGAGACCAAAGTTTCCTTCGTGACTGTTATTGTCATCCATGCGGGCACGAATGCTGGTGAAGGTCAGGGTGTCATCGTCCTGCCAAAGCGGAATGAACAGGTCTGTTTCACCAAGATTGCGGTCGGTGCCTGCCTTGCCTTCAAGGTCGATGTGACCACCCCATTTGTCGGCTGTTTGTGACGCATCGGCATGGGCAACGGAGGATGCAATAAAGGTTGCGGCAAACAGGAATGCGGGGCGAATGATGTGGCTGGTGTGCATGTTCAATCTGGTCAGCAGGGCTCAATGTGCTACAGCAATTTGCTGATGCACTGATGAGGCGTTGGGATCTGTCAGCTCGTGGGGAAATTTGTGCCCCGGGCGTGTATGGCTTTCTGCCAAATCACTTTTTGTTCGGAAAAACCGTAATGCTGCCAGCAGGGCGGGGCCAGTTCTATTCTTTATCATTTTTCCAAAAGTTATCATCTTCCCTGAACGGCAATGGGGCTGGTGTCAGGGAAAATGTCATGGTCACAATCATTTTCTTGCCGCAACACAGGGCGGAGCTATAGTCGAGATGCGCAAGCCACCCCGCGCAACCGCGACGCAAGGAGCCGCCCCATGGATTGGACGCATATTTTAAGTTTTGCACTTGTTACATCGCTTCTGGTGATGTCACCCGGGCCCAACGGTGTGCTGGTTGCCAAAACGGTTCCGACATCGGGGCGTGCTGCCGGATTTGCCAATGTCGCCGGATTTGTCACGGCGTTTTACATTCACGGCACCTTATCAATATTGGGTATTTCGGTCATTCTGGTGCAATCGGCACAGGCTTTCATGATCGTCAAACTGCTTGGGGCGGCGTATCTGTGCTGGGTCGGGTTCAAGGCGCTGCGCGAAGCCTGGCGCGGGGTGAAAACGGTGCGGCCTGTCACGCCAGCAAAACGCAAGCGGACCCTGATCATGGCGTTTGGTGAAGGGTTCCTGACCAATGCGCTGAACCCGAAAGTGTCGATTTTCTATCTTGCGGCATTTCCGCAATTCATTCCGACCGGTGAAGGGGCGGTTTCAGCAGCCTTCATGCTGGTCTGTGTCCATGCGGCGATCAATGCCGTTTGGTTCGGGGCGATTATTCTTCTTCTGGCCAAACTGACCCGTTTTGCCGGCAGTGGCCGTTTTCAGCGGGTGCTCAAGGCAACCACGGGGGCGGTATTCATCGCGTTTGGGGTGAAGCTGGCGACATTCCGCCCATAAGAACGGATGCCGTTGTCATTCTGACCCGCCGGTTTTAAATCGGCGGGTTTGTTATTTGCGCACAATGATCAGGGCCATGACCGCGCAGAACAGGGCAAACAGGATATCGCTGGCAGCGATGCTGCCAATAACCATTGCCTCAAAGCTGGCGACCGGAAGAATGATTGATGCCAGAACCAGAAAGACCGGGTTAAGCAGTTTCTGTTTCATGTCACGCGCCCCCGTACATGGTGGTAATCAGCAATATTCCAAGCGCCATAAACCCGCAAAGCGCGGTCAGGATCACGCCGGTTTTAAGGACAACCGACAACACCGGGCCTTCCTTGCCAGACAGGCCAACAGTTGAGCAGCCAACAAGAATTTTGGAAGGTGCCAGCATGCTGCCAAGCGACGCCCCGGTTGCCTGGGCGGCAAGGATCAGGGCCGTGGAAAGCCCCGAAAGTTCGGCGGTATGACGCTGGAACATGCCAAACACCACGTTGGAATTGTTGGTGCTGCCGGTCATGAAGGCACCAAGCGCGCCGATTGCCGGTGAAATCACCGGATAGGCGACGGCAAAGGCACCGGAAAAGATCGCGGCACCACCTTCGGCAAGGGCATAGGTCATGCCCGCATGATCCATGATGATGGCAAGTCCAATAACCGGCACCATGCCAATACTGGTCGGAAGGCCGCTTTTGAGCGTGCGTTGCCAGATCCGCTTGCCAATCCCGTCATCATAGCGACCGCGCAATTTGAAAAAGGCAAAGCTGATGGCCGCGGTATAAAGCAGAAGCGCACCCGGATGGCCGAAAATGGCAATCGCCTTGGCACTTTCCGCACCAATGACCCAGCCAAGCGAAGTCGATGTTTCCGGGAAATCAAGGGTGAAGCGGACTTTGCCCAGGAAGTCCTCAACCCCCGGCGCAAAGGTCGCCACGGTCACCAGCACGATAAAGACCAGATAAGGTGTCAGCGCCTCGATCAATGGCATGTGGGCATGATCATCATGAACCTGCTCGGCGACATCATCGGGATGGGATTTCCAGAACCGGGTGACGATGATCGATGTTACAAGCCCCGCAATACCGCCGGTCAATCCACCAAGCGTCCAGACACCGTAATTGGCCATGCAATATTGCACGACGCCCATCACGCCCGAAATCAGAACCAGCGGGACAATCCGCCGGCGAATGGTGCGAAAACCGCCATCAAGCCACAAGACTGCCGCCCCGCAAGTAAAGCCGGACAGGCCAAGCAGAATGGCCGAATAGTGCGTCAGTTCGGTGCCCGGAATACCCGTTACACCAATCAATGCTTCAAACGATGTTGCCATATTGCCAAACAGCACCGACCAGCTATGACCGATCATGGGGGCAGCAACCGCCAGCACCGGCGAAAAGCCCATGCCCAGAAGCAGTGGTGCGACCACGGCAATCGGAACGCCGAACCCGGCAACCCCTTGCAGGAAGCTTGCAAAAACATAGCCGAGAATAAGTAGTTGAAGCGGTCGATCATCGGTCAGGGAGCGGATGGCACGCCCGATGGTTTTGATCGCACCGGCTTCTTCGGCCGCGAAGTAAAGGATCAGGGCCGCCCAGACGATATAAAGGATATAAAGTGCCAGCATCACGCCCTTGGCCTGGGCGATGACGAGCATGTCGGTTGGTGCACCAAAGAAAAACACGGCGATGACGGCGGTGACAAACCACGCAGCCGCGCCGGCACGCGCAGCCCCCCAGTTCATCTTGATCATCAGAAACAGGATGGTTGCGATCGGCAACGCGGCCAACAAAAAGTCGCTCATGGGTGGCGCACCATAACCTTTTGAAAAAATGGGGCTGCCGTCGATGACGTCGACGGGATGCGCATATTGTCCGAGCTATGATGCAAGCGCAAGTAGTGGAAATCTGGTATTTCGTATGATGAAATCAAAACGCCGGGTTCGGAAGGAGCCCGGCGTTTTGATGTGATTGATCGCATTGCGTAAATTCGTGATCAGGCGCAGTCTTTATTGTCGCCTTGTGCGTTCATTTCACCAAACAGTTCGGCGGCAATGGCAAAGGATTTCTGACGCGCGGCCTGATCATAGATGTTGGCGGTAACCATGATTTCATCGGCCTTTGTCATATAGGCAAATTCGCGCAATTTTTTGCGAACCGTGTCACGCCCGCCAATTGCGGCATAACGCATGGCGTGATCAACACCGGCCTTTTCAACCCGGTTCCAGATTTCGCCCATATCCTTGACCGGTTTGGGTAACTGGCCCGGCGTGCCACGCCGCAGGTTCAGGAATTGCTGCTGCATCGAGGTCGCCAGATATTCGCCTTCCTCGTCGGTGTCAGCAGCAAAGAATCCCATGGCGGCAATGGCATAGGGTTTATCAAGCTGTTCGCTTGGCTCGAACCGGTGACGATAAAGCGACAGCGCATCCATCAGCATGTCAGGCGCAAAATGCGATGCAAAGGCAAAGGGCAGGCCAAGGCGTGCCGCAAGATCAGCCGAAAACAGGCTGCTTCCCAAAAGCCACATCGGGACTTGCGATCCGTAGCCCGGAACGGCGCGGATCGGCGGATTGCCTTCAAGCGGGGCGAGGAACGCCTGGACCTGCAATACATCCTGAATAAAGCGTTCTTCGGACCCGTGCATGTCACGGCGAAGGGCGGCGGCGGTGCGCTGATCGGTACCCGGTGCGCGACCGATGCCCAGATCAATCCGCCCGGGATGCAGTGCATCAAGGGTTCCGAATTGTTCGGCAATCACCAGCGGCGCATGGTTGGGCAACATCACGCCACCTGAACCGACACGGATGGTTTTGGTGCCCGCCGCCACATGGGCCATCACGACCGAGGTCGCCGCACTGGCAATACCGGGCATATTGTGATGTTCGGCCAGCCAATAGCGATGATAGCCAAGCTTTTCGGCATGTTGGGCAAGATCAAGTGTATTGCGAAGCGCATCAGAGGGATGTTCGCCCGCATTCACCGGGCAAAGATCAAGAAGGGAATATCGTAGCATCAGCCAGACTTTCGGTTTGGCGCCGACATCGCATTTGCGGGGCGCCTGATTTCACAGTTGGCATTAATCTAGCCCGAAATCATCGTCTTGCCAGTCCTGTTATGGCTCAATCATCGTCGGGTTCGGAAAATGACCGATGGGCGGCCAGGGTGCGGCTGACGAAATTGCGAAGGGCGATGGAAATGTCGTTGCTGCGATAGGCCAGCGACAATTCGGCAATCGGGACTTCACCATCAATTTCGCGATAGACAACCCCATTGGCCTGAAGCTGCGTCATGGGTTTGGGCACCAGTGAAAAACCAAGTTCAGCTGCCACAAAGTTGATGACCGATCCAAGCTGCGGGGCGATCTGGCCCATTTGGGGTTCGAACCCGGCATTGCGGCATGCACTGACCACCTTGTCATAATGGGTCGGGCCGACGTCGCGCGGGGTCAGGATCAGGGCATCATCGCGCAATTGAGAAAGTGAGACTTTATCACGTTTTGCCGCCGGATGCCCGGCAGGCAACACCACAACCATCGGACCGGACGAAATCACATGCAGACGAATGCCGTCATCGGCAATGGCATCCTGACGCAGGAAAACAGCATCAAGCTGTTCTTCCTTAAGCCGGGTGACAAGCTGGGCCGAGTTGCTTTCTTCGAGCGTCATCTCAACAGCCGGAAAGGCACGCCTGAAATCGCGAAAGACACCGGGAACCGACGGGCTAAAGGCCGCCGATGCGGTAAAGCCAACCCGGATGGTGCCGGTTTCACCGCGCCCGGCGCGACGGGCAGCACGAATGGCCCGTTCAGCAAGGTCGGGGAATTGGGCGACCACGTCATGGAATGCTGCCCCGGCCTCGGTCAGTTCGGCGCCATGGGGCACACGATGAAAAAGGGCGGTACCGATTTCGGTTTCAAGATCGCGGATCTGTTGACTAAGCGGAGGCTGACCGATGCCGATCCGCGCAGCCGCACGGGTAAAATTGCCTTCACGGGCAACAGCCAGAAAGTAACGGATATGGCGCAGTTCCATCGGTGGTATATCCAAAACATATCAAAAATGACTGTTTCATATATTGGACGGATGGCGCGTGGAATGCAATCATAAGCACACCCCACGAACCCTTCCAAAAGAGGTCGCAAATGTCTGTTTCTCGGGATCAAAAACCTGAGCCACATTCAAACGTCGCTGCTGATACGGCGGATAATGACAGCACGTCCCCCCAATGTGCTGAAAGCCCGCTCGCGTCCACCAATGCGCAAATGTCATCCGAACCGGTCTGGATCAGTCCGGGGTCGGCGGCATTCCGCCGTATCAGTGTTGCCCTTTTCCTTGCAGGCTATGCGACCTTTTCCCTGATTTATTGCGTGCAGCCGCTTTTGCCGGAACTGGCCAGTCATTTTGGTGTCGGACCGGCGGAAAGTTCATTGGCATTGTCACTGACGACCGGGTTCCTGGCCTTTGCCATTTTGCTGGCCGGTGCGGTATCGGAAGCCGCCGGGCGCAAACAATTGATGCTGGTGTCAATGTGTGTGGCATCGATCCTGAACCTGATTGCGCCGTTTTTGTCAGACTGGCATGCCTTTCTGGTGTTGCGTGCGCTTGAGGGGCTTATTCTTGGTGGTGTGCCTGCGGTTGCCATGGCCTATCTGGCCGAAGAAATTGACCCCAAGGGGCTGGGCATGGCGATGGGCATCTATATCAGCGGGACCGCAATCGGGGGCTTGAGTGGCCGCGTTGTGATCGGTTTTCTGACCGACATGTTTGGCTGGCATACCGCCCTTGGTGCGATGGGGGCGTTCGGTTTGCTTGCGGCCCTTGGTTTTGCTGTTTTGTTGCCGGCATCGCGCAACTTTGTCCGGCGTCCGGGATTTCAGGTGCGTTATCACCTGCGGGCCTGGGGCGGGCATCTTAAACATGCGGGCCTGCCTTATGTGTTTCTGATTGGCGCCTTTGCCATGGGGTGTTTTGTCACGGTATTTAACTATGTCGGGTTCCGGCTTTCTGATGAACCCTATAGCCTGAGCCAAAGTCAGATCGGCCTGATCTTTGTTGTCTATCTGTGCGGGTCGGTGATGTCGTCGATTGCCGGGGCGCTTTCCGACCGGCTGGGCCGCGGGCCGGTGCTGGTGGTTGGTGTGCTGCTGGCCGGGCTTGGTGTTGTTCTGACCATGCTTGACAGTCTGGGCGGGATCATTGGCGGCATTGTGGTTTTGACCAGCGGCTTTTTCGTTGCCCATTCGATTGCCAGTGGCTGGGTCGGTCGTCTTGCCGAAACGTCAAAGGGCCATGCATCATCGCTGTATCTTCTGGCCTATTATCTGGGATCAAGCATCATGGGATCGGTTGGCGGATGGTTCTGGGATCACGGGGGATGGAACGCGGTGGCGGGATTTGCCGTGGCGTTGCTGTTCTGTGCCTTGCTGTGCGGTATCCATCTGTGGCGGCTGGCCGCCAAGGCATCGGGTGATCGCGGTCAGGATGCCGGTGGAAATGCCGTAAAGGGTGAACTGGTCGATGCGACCTGATGGCGGAAAAAAATCGCGCACTTATAACAAAACCCCGCCAGAATATCTGGCGGGGTTTTGCGTTTCAGACATCAAATGGTCCTAGAGCCAGTCGGGGCTCGGCAAACCTTTTTCCTTAAGGAAAGTCGGGTTCCAAAGTTTGCTTTGATAGCGGGTACCAAGATCACACAGAACGGTGACGATGGTTTTGCCCGGGCCGAGTTCGCGGGCAAGGCGCACTGCACCAGCAATGTTGATCCCGGTCGAACCGCCCATGCACAGGCCTTCTTCCTTAAGCAGGTCAAAGACGATCGGCAGCATTTCCTCGTCGGAAATCTGGAACGGGTGGTCAATCTCGATGCCTTCAAGGTTCGCAGTGATGCGGCCCTGGCCGATCCCTTCGGAGATTGAGCTGCCTTCGGATTTCAGTTCGCCGAATTTATAGTGGCTGTAAAGTGCCGCACCCATCGGATCAGCAAGGCCGATCTGGATGTTCTTGTTGCGCTCTTTCAGGCCCATCGACACACCGGCAAGCGTGCCGCCGGTGCCAACGGCACAGATAAAGCCATCAATCTTGCCATCGGTCTGTTCCCAGATTTCGGGGGCCGTGGTGTCGATATGACCCTGACGGTTGGCAACGTTGTCAAACTGGTTGGCCCAGATTGCGCCATTGGGTTCGGTTTTTGCCAGTTCTTCGGCCAGACGGCGCGATACGTGAACATAGTTGTTCTGATCGCGATAGGGGACGGCCGGAACTTCGCGCAGATCCGCACCCAGAAGACGCAGAAGATCTTTCTTTTCCTGGCTCTGGGTTTCCGGGATGACGATAACGGTGCGATAGCCAAGGGCATTGCCGACAACAGCAAGGCCGATACCGGTATTGCCGGCCGTACCTTCGACGATAACGCCGCCCGGTTTCAAAAGGCCGCGGGCCTCTGCGTCGCGGATGATGGCAAGAGCCGCACGGTCTTTGACAGAGCCGCCCGGGTTTGCGTATTCCGCCTTGCCAAGAATGGTGCAACCCGTCAGCTCGGAAACCTTTTTCAGTTTCACAAGCGGGGTGCGGCCAATGGCTTCGATGGTGCCATTGCGAATGTCCATGACAGACTCCAAACGTGGTGAGTTCAAAATTTGATTAGTTGTTGATTGGGGCTTTATTACACAAAAGTCAAGATGGTTTGAAAATTATAACGCAAAGTTTGTGTGAAATATATCATATCTCCGAATATCCGGAAAATCCCCTAGACGCCTGCTTCTCTGCGGATGCGGTCGCGATGAAGCATAAGCCATTGTACGGCAATCGTCGCTGTTGCATTGCAGAGTTGTCCATTCTGCAACATGGCAAAGCATTCATCGGCACTGACGGTAAAAACGCGAATGTCTTCGCCTTCTTCTGCAAGACCGTGAATGCCACCGGCTTTGGATGTGTCAACTCGTCCGTAATACATGGTCACTGTCTCGCTTGAGCAGCCCGGTGTGACATAATATCGCGAAATCAGTTCAAGCGGGCCGATGATTTCACAACCGGCTTCTTCGATCGTTTCGCGGCGTGCGACGTCTTCTGCGTTTTCGCCGTCTTCGATAATGCCGGCAACAATTTCAGTCAGCCAGACCGGCATGTCCGGATAATGGTTTTGGACCGACAGGGTGCCGGGGCGAAACTGTTCAATCAGGACTACCTCGTCGCGCACCGGGTCATAGGGCAGAAGTGCGACGGCATGACCGCGTTCAAGAACTTCGCGTTCAAGGATCGCGCTTTTGCCGCCATCGAATTTGTCATGTTGCAGCCGATAGACATCAAGTTTGAAATATCCATCCCAGCCGCGTTTTTGGTCAAGAATGTGAAATTGTCGTGGGCGTGCGTGTTTTTGTTCGGTCATTGTCCGTATATCAGGCTAAAGGGTTTACAATGCAAAAGGAGAGTGGTCTAAGACAATCTAAACTCATGGTAATATTTTTTTATTCTTATGTATGTATTTGGTGAATCTCAAGGTGGTGGGCGGCCTGAACCTGCTGTTTGCGGGGTGTTCGTAGGGATAGGTAGGGCATCCCTCGGTTTTAATTATACCTGAACTGTTGTAGTATTTAAGGCACCAATCAAGCCGCATGGTGGCATATCATGTGGTTTTGGATTTCAGGGTTTCGGGGGAAACAAGACGTTGATGCGGTTCGAGCCAACAGAAATCGCACGTCTGTATGGACGATCACGCGTAGGAGTTGTCGTACACAAGGACTTGCAGGCTGTGTATGTCAATGATGCCTATGCGAAGATGTTGGGGCGCCGTGATGTCCAGGATTTCATGAGCGAACCTGACATGCGTCAATATATCCCGCCAAGTTTCCACCACGAAGCTGAAAAGCTGGCCGAAGGGTTCCAGGAAAGCAACGGATTTCACGGCTGGAAGAAGGTCTATAACATCCGTACCGACGGCACCCCGGTCTGGATGGAAATCAGCGACGAAACCGTGGAATGGGATCAGGGCAATGCAGTCCTGACCACAGCGCAAATGATCGACAATGGCACAACCGCCATGCAGGTTGATCACATGCTGGGGCGGTCCTTTATCGGGGTCATGGTTCATCGCAACATGACGGCGTTATATGTCAATGATGCGTTCGCCCATCTGATGGGGGCGGAAAATGCCAGCAAATTCATGGAAAATCCCAATGTTTTGCGGTTTATCCCCGAACAAAACCGCCCGCGCGCCCTTAAACATGTTGCCGGTATCCTGAGCGGGGAACGCCACGGCGATCGCCACCGGGTGCGCGACATTCTTGATGATGGCAGTTCCGTCTGGCGCGATCTGACGGACGAGCGCATTTTGTGGCACGATGGCAAGCCGGCTGTTTTGACGACAGCGCATGATGTGCGCGACGAAGTCGAAATGAATGACGAACTTGTGCGTGCAAAGGCAAGTCTTGAACATGCCGTGACCGAGGTGATCCGGCTTGTGCCATCGGCGGTGGCGATGCTTGACGAAGATTTGCATGTCATCAATCACAACTATGAATTTGCCAGGATGTTCGGTGTGCCCAATACCGATGGCGATGCACCGGCATTTGATATATCGGCACTTTATGAATGCTGTGCGCGGATGAAGCTGAACGGGCACGGTCATTCGACACTTGATGAAATGCAAACCCCGTCCGGGCGTTTGGCCGACATTCGCATGAATATGATGGATGGCGGCGGGATCATGGTGTCGGCGACCGATATCACCGATCACAAGCGCAAGGAGCAGATGCTTGATACCCTTGCATCAACCGATCCGCTGACACGTGCGCTTAACCGGCGCGGCTTTGAAATTGCGGTCAGTCGCCTGCGCGAAATTCGCCATCTTAAGGATAAAAGCTGGGTCTTTGGTCTGATCATTCTGGATCTGGATTATTTCAAGGACATCAACGACACATATGGACATGCGATTGGTGACCGGGTGCTTGAAAAGGTGGCCGAAACCCTGCGTCAGGCCCTGCGCGACGATGATCTTGTTGTGCGTCTCGGGGGTGAAGAATTTGCCGTTCTTCTGCCATCTGCAACAGCGGCGGTGACGAAACGGATCGGTGAACGTCTGTCGAATATGATCCGCGCGATTGAAGTCCCGGTATCCAAGGGCAGCAAGGAACTCGTCAAGGTGACGGCAAGTTTCGGGGCCACCGTTGGCGGTGAAGGCCGGCATAAATCTGTTGATCTGGCCGATGCGATGGCACTGGCCGATGAAGCAATGTATGAGGCCAAGGATGCCGGCCGCGATCGCATGATTTTCAAAACCTTTGAACGTGATCCTGAAAACTAGGGGCTGTTTCGGGCAGACGCCTTTGACGGCGGACTTGATCACATGCGCGATTGATGCTTTTTCTTTTCCAGCGACAGGTTGTTGCGATTTGCCCCGTCCTTTGGTGCCACACCATTGACGATCAGGAGAGCGAAGCATGATTGTCCGTGCCATGACCCCACAAGACGGGGCATCAGTGATCGAGATTTATGGGCGCGGGATCCGCACCGGAAACGCAACGTTTCAGGATCATCCCGGGACGTGGGATGATTGGGATAGCGGACATTTGAATGAATGCCGTCTGGTTGCCTGTGATCAAACGGACCAGGTTGTTGGCTGGGCCGGGTTGTCCGGGGTTTCAAGTCGCTGTGTTTATCGCGGTGTTGCCGAAATATCGGTCTATGTCGATCCCGACGCCCAAGGAAAGGGGATCGGAACCGCATTGCTTGGTGCCCTGATTGCGGCAAGCGAGGACCAAGGTATCTGGTCGCTTGAGGCCGGTATTTTTCCGGAAAATATCGCAAGTATCGCACTTCATAAACGGCACGGATTTACCGAAGTCGGTTTGCGTCGCGGACTCGGCCGTATGGGATACGGTCCGATGGCCGGGCAGTGGCGCGATGTCATGCTGTTGCAACGGCGCAGCACGACGGTTGGTGTTGATTAACACAGCAGCAATTTGCGCCAAACGCCGGGTTTGAGCGGTTTTCTGCGATCGGCCAAGGCCTTTTGCCGGTTTGGTTGCGCGTTGCGTAAAAACACGTAGATGCCCTTTAAATTCGGCCGGTGATAGGGTAATCAACAGTCAGAACCCGCGAAACCGCATAACCGACAATATTCAGTTCAAACACACTGAACAGATCAAACAGGAGAGCGCCACCGTGAACGAGATCAGCAAACTTGCGCCGGTCGCAATCTGGGAAAATTTCCAGAAACTTTGTGATACGCCACGCCCGTCAACCAAGGAAGAAGCAGTGCTTCAGCTGCTTGAAAAAATGGCGGATGACAAGGGGCTTTCGCATTTCCGTGACAGTGGCCAGAACCTTGTGATCAGTGTTCCGGCAACACCGGGTTACGAAAATCGCAAAATGACGATCCTTCAGGCGCATGTGGATATGGTCACCCAGGCCAATTCCGGTTCGACCCATAATTTTGACACGGACCCGATCCGGATGCAGATGGACGGGGAATGGATCACGGCCGACAACACCACCCTTGGTGCCGATAACGGTATTGGTGCTGCTGCCATGATGGGCTTCATGACCGAAGACGGGCTTGAGCACGGACCGCTTGAATTGCTGTTTACGGTCGACGAGGAGCGCGGCCTGACCGGTGCAATGAATCTGGAGCCGGGGCGTCTTAAGGGTGAAATCCTTCTGAACCTTGATACCGAAGATGAATATGAACTGTGTGTCGGGTGTGCCGGTGGGGGCGATCTTGTTGCGACCTTCAATTACAGCCCCGACGCAATCGGTGCCGGATATGTGGCCCGCGACATTGCGCTGACCGGGCTTAAGGGTGGTCATTCAGGCATCGATATCATTCTTGGTCTGGGCAATGCCAACAAGCTGATGGCACGTTTCCTGCGCACGGCCATTCGCGATTTTGATGCCCGGATCGTTGCGATCAATGCGGGTACGGCGCGAAATGCGATCCCGCGTGAATCCTTTGCCACCATTGTTCTGCCCGAAAGTAAGATTGGCGGATTTGATACCGCGCTTAAGGCATTTGCCGGCGATGTCCGTGATGAAATTGGCGCGATTGAGCCGAATTTCGCGATTGCATCGAAAGATGCCGATTTGCCGGAAACGGCAATGAGCCCAGCCGATTCAAAGAAATTCAACAATGCCTGTGTCGGTGCGCCCAATGGTGTCCAGGCCATGAGCACATCGGTTGAAGGAGTGGTTGAGACGTCGATCAACCTGGCGATTGTCAAGGTAGCGGACGGCACGGCCAAGGTGACCTTGTCTGCGCGCAGTTCGATCAATTCGGCCCGTGATGCCATTCGCGAAGCGGCAACTGCGGTGTTTGAGCTGATTGGGGCGAGTGTGGCGTGGGGGGATGCCTATCCTGGCTGGAAACCCAATGCCAATAGCGAAGTTGTCGAAATGATGAAGTCGGTACATCGCGACATGTTTGGCAAGGATCCGGAAATTCGCGTGATCCATGCCGGTCTTGAATGCGGTGTTCTTGGTGCGAAATACCCGCATTGGGACATGGTTTCGTTTGGCCCGACCATCAAGCGCGCACACAGCCCGGATGAATGTGTCCATGTGCCCAGTGTCGCACGTTTCTGGGATTATCTGCTTGCGGCCTTGAAAGCGATCCCGACCAAGGGGTAAGTGCCCGCCTGGGCGCAAACGGGACCTACAGATTAGAAGTCTGTTGTGCGACTGACCGGAATGTTTCGGTCAGTCGCATTTGTTTGTAGCACACCAGTTATCGCGCGCAGTCGATCCGTTGCCCGGAACCAGCGCATCAAGGTTCACAAAGCCGTTTTCGCCAATTGTGGTTTCAACCTCAATCCAGAAACCCTGACTGTCACCGGCAATATAAACCGTTTCAAAACGCGTCAGACGCCGGATGATTTTGTTATTCACACTTGGCCCGTCACGCATATTGAGAAGTTCGCGATCCACGTAATAGGGATCGCGATCCTCACCGATCAGTTGTTTGACCTGCTTGGTGATCTGGCTGCCCTGTTTTGCCATCAGTTCGGGGATCTCGCGGGTGACAAATCCCTGACCCGGGCCAAATGCCAGAAGGCCTGCAAAAATCAGAACAAATAACGGGCTCAGATGCAAAAGTGCATCAAGCATCCCTGCGCGTTTCCATTCATCGCGGACACGCCGGGTTGGGCTGCCATCTTCAAGACGGCGCAAGCTGGCACGGATTTGCTCGGCAAGAACCGATCTGTTGGTGCCGATGAAATCAAGCGCCTGCATCAATACTGCGCGGGCAAGCGGCTTGTTACCGGCGCGTTCAAAGGCATTGGCATGGGCAAACAGCATTTTGGCGTTGCCTTCGGGCGGGAAGGTGCCGCCGCGCATGTTGCCAAGAATGGCTTTCCATGCCGGGACGATGCTGCGCCATCCCCAGAATCCGCGAAGCCATGTAATGAAACTTGCCTTAAGCGCCATCCGCTTTGCCCCCTTGGGGGCTAAATTGGCGGTAAGCGTTTCGGTTTTGCAGGAATTCAGGAAGCCGCGGACGATCTTGAATTCGACCTGCCTTGGCTGGGCCGAAACCACACCGGTTGCCGCACAGGCGATAAAACCCTGGGCGTTGCTATCGGTTTTTTTGCGGTTATGGCGCCGGGCGCCGGGATGGATGTTGCTTTTGCGCGTGCCGGTTTTGGCTTGCTGTTCGCGATAGGCCTGATTGGCGCGGGCGGTTTTTTCGTCCGTACCGGTCTTGGCCTTTTCCTGTTTGCGTCCGGTTCCGGCAAAGCCTTGTCTGGTGCGGTTCGCATTTTGCGCACCGGCTGCATTCGGGCCATAGCCGGATGCAGTTGGCTTTTCAGACGCGGCAGTTTTGCCCTTTGTGCCGTCATTAGGCCGACTGGTGTTATTGCCCGATGGCTGTGCAGGGGGCTTGCGTTCACCAATCAGGATTTCATAGGCCTCGGTGATGTCCTTGAATTTTTCTTCGGCATCAAGATCGGTGTTGCGGTCCGGATGATATTCAAATGCCAGTTTGCGATAGGCGAGCTTGATTTCCTTGGCGCTCGCGCCTGGCGCAATGTTCAGCATGCTGTAATAGAGGCCAAGACGATCCTTGTTCATGTCTTATGTAGATTCCTGTCCTGACAAACGTTCCGGTGCGCGCGATCAGCCAGCATGGATTTTACTGCCGGCGGTGACGGGTGCAATCATATGATTGAAATCTTAACACGTTGTCACTTTTGCCTATTTGTCATATTTTGCAAGAATCACGTAAGCGCGCATTTCGAATAAGCAGGTAGCCGTCTTGAAACTCAAATTTTGGCAACGCAAAGCCGACGATGACGGCGAACTGTCCGAAGATGGCGGGCAGGGGACTGCGTCCGAGTTCGAGATGCCGCCCGGGCATCATCTTGGCCTTGGGACCCGTTTGCGTGCCAAGTGGGAAGGCTATGACGACCCGGTTGAATATTATCTGCTTCAGCTTGAAATAGACGCCTATGCCGACTGGTTGCGCAAAATGCGTGTTTGGCTGGCGCGTCCGGTTGAACCGGAACTGGGCGAACTTGATCTTGATGACGAAATCGGGCGGTGGCCGCCCGAGCGTATCAGGCTGTATGACAAGCTGTTTGATCACGGGATCATGATCCCGGGCGGGCATGATTACGCCCTTGAACTGGCAAAGCCGCTTGCACTGGATGAAACGCTCAGCTGTCTTGAAATCGGGGCAAAGCTTGGCGGGGTTGCGCGTGTTTTGGCGGACCGGCTTGGCGTTTGGGTGACCGCCTATGAGCAGGATGGGGAACTGGCTCTGTTGGGGATGGAGCGATCCGTTCATGCCGGTGTGCAGAAAAAGGTCCCCGTTCAGAAATTCGATCCCGAAAAACCCGAACTGCGCAAAGGCTATTTCAACGTCGTCTATTCGTTTGGCGAACTTTACAAGGTGCCGGGCAAAGAGACGTTTCTGGGCGAACTGGCGGGGACGTTGCGCGAACAGGGTCAGATTCTTTTGACGGACTATGTCCTAACCCGCGATCTTGATGAGGACGGGCTTACGCAATGGGCCAAGCTCGAAGGGGATGATCTTTTCCCCTGGACCGCACAGGAATACAAATCCCGTCTGGGGCAACTCAAATTTGATATCCGCATCGCCAAGGATGAGTCGGAAACCCATCTTGTGCATATCAAACAGGCCTGGATGACCATGCTGTCGGATATTCAGAAAAGCGGTTTGGACCCCGATGTGATGGATTATCTGCTTCCAGAGATGGAAATGTGGATGAATCGCGTAAAAATGCTTGAAAATGGCTCGCTGGCCTTTTATCGGTTCTACGCAACGATCAACTGATCGCTCAGGTTTCAGACTGCTGCAGGCGACTTTGACGGGATTTGTTCCAATTTCTGTCGCCGCAACCTGTTTTTAGTGTTGACAGGGGCATGTCGTACTTCTATTTTCCGGCTTCCTCGAAGGGGCCAAGTTTCTAAGGTTTAAGATTATGAAGATCCGGAACTCATTGAAATCCGCGAAGCTGCGGGAAAAAGGCTGCCGTATCGTGCGCCGCCGTGGCCGCGTATACGTGATCAATAAAAAGAACCCGCGTTTCAAGGCACGCCAGGGTTAATTCCCGGTACCTTGTTCTCAAAGGTTTTACAAAACGCCGCATCGGATCATCCAATGCGGCGTTTTGTTTTTCATGTTTGTCACGATGGCAAAATCAAAGGCGACCGCAGTTTCAATATTGCGGTCGCCTTTTTTATCGATGGTGTGTGGGGGGGTGCTTACCCGTTTGTGGTGAACAGTTCGGTTTTGCTGTGACGGCCCCGCAACAGAACATCACCGGCCTTGATGACGCGGTTCGGATCGGTCAGCAGGTTGCGTGTGCTGTCTGAAATGAGAATGCGCGTGCCCAGCACCTTGTTTTCCTGTTCAAGGCGCGATGCGGTATTGACCGCATCCCCATGCACGGTAAAGGACAGGCGTGCCTTTGCCCCGACATTCCCGGCCACCATTGTTCCGGTATTCACCCCGCAGCGCACCTGAATGTTCAACCCTTCAAAGGTGCGGTTCGAGACTTCGTTTTGCAGGGCGATGGCGCTGTCGAGTGCGGCATCGGCGTGATGTTCAAGGTCATCAAACACGTTATAGACCGCAAGGATCGCATCCCCCTGAAACTGGGTGATGATGCCGCCATGTGATTCGATAATCTGCGTTGCGCAATCAAAGTAATCATTAAGCATTGCAATGATCTGGTTCGGATGCAGGCTTTCACACATGGATGTGAAATGGGCAATGTCGATGAACAGAACCGTTGCTTCGGATTGTTGCGGCGGCAGGACCCCGGAATCATTTCCCGATGCCAGAAGCTTTTTGGCAATCGACTGGGGCACGAATTTACCAAACAGGCTTGTGATGCGTTCGCGGTCATGAACCGCCATCATCATGTGATTGAACGATCGTGCCGCATCGTCATATTCACGGATACGGCTGCCTGACAGTTGCGGCACATCGATTGATGCGATGTCGTCATCTTCAAATGCGCGCGCGGCGGCTGCAAACCGGCGGATCGGTTTGGTGAATTGTTTGGACAGTATGATCGCCACAATAACAGCCAAAATGAACACCCCGCCACCCAGGATCGAGGCCAGAACAAGCCTGTCCCATTCATCGTCAAACAATTCTTCGGTGAAATGCATGCCGATGATGACCGGCGAGATCGGCGCATTGAGAACCTGACGGGTGACGATCAGATGGTATCTGCCATCAACTTCAAGCCCTGCCAGACGCAGCCCGGTATTCTGGCGGGCATCCTTTTCGTCGGTCCTGATGCGTTCGGACTTGCCGATATTTGCCAGAACCGGATCGCCGATATCATGGATGGTCGGCAATGGAATCGGGCTTCGGGCAATATCGGCCCCGTTGATCAGCTTGTTGGCGGTATTTTCACCCCAGTCGCGCAAATCGGGATGGGCCATCACGCGATTGCCACCGATCAGGATAAATGGCGTTCCGGGTAAATCTTCACGGCCGCGAATCAGGCTTTCCGACAGATTGGACAGCGACAGATACTGTATGAAAGTACCAAGATAGTGCCCGTCATAAAAAAGTGGCACCCAGCTGGTCAGGACCGTGCGATTGAAATACGGATCCCAGCGCGGAAAGCCGGTGCGGTTGGCGACCGGGCCACGAATTTGCGCCAGTTCCGAAAACAGCATGTCATCCTGGGGCAGGGTGCGGCGTATTTCGCTCATATCATCGGGATTAAAGCCGATAAATTGCCGATCACCGGTCACCAGCCCATAGGCCATGACATCCATATCCGCCGCAGCCAGCGCCCGCATGGCGTTGGTCCAGCCATACTGGAAGCTTGGATCAAGATTGCCATCGGCAACCTGTCGGGCGACCCAGTTGGACCGTTCGTCAACTTCGCTCATGCGTTCATGCATGGTGCGCTGAACCGATGTCAGGTCGATATCAGCCAGCATAACCCAAAGATTGCGGGTGTTTTCATAGGCCGTGCCAAGGCCGACATAAAGGGCAAGGCCAACGCCAAAGACACTGGTGCCGATAAAACTGGCAAGAAGAACAGAAAGGACAGAATATCTGCGTTTGGATGTCACTCGGTTTTCTTTCTGACAAGAGGTTCCCCAACCTCAACTGGCATCTTAGCGGCGATCGAACTTGGTTGAAAGGATGATTGAGCTTGAAGTGCGTTTTATCCCGCTAAGCCCGCCGATCCGGTCAAGCACACCGTCGAGTTCTTCCGGTGTGTCGGCGGCAACTTCGGCAATCAGATCATATTCCCCCGATATCGCCAGACACCGAATGCAATGCGGTATTTTCTGCAAGGCACCGACCACGCCCGCAGACTGTTTTTGTTCAAGCTGGATCATGACTTCGGCCAGAAGAACCGGTCGTGCCGCATCACCAAGCTGCACCGTAAAGCCGGTAATGGTTTGTGATTGTTCCAGCCGTTCGAGGCGTTCCTGAACGGCACTGCGCGACAGGCCGACTTCGCGCGCAAGGGCGGCAGTCGGAATGCGGGCATTTTCCTGCAATTTGGCGATCAGACGGCGGTCGGTTTCATCAAGGCGACGTTTCATCGGTGATACCCATAAAAATGACGGGTTATTCAATTGTTTTGACAGTATTGCCGGGTTGCAAGCGTTAGTCCAGCGGCGGAGCATCAAGGGGTAAACAACAAAACGTTATCAGGGCAGCAACGACATCCATCGCAAAGGTGTCAGTTCAGTCGGGAGTGAGAGAAAATGAAAAAGATTTTGATTCTTGGTGCGGGCAAAATCGGCCGTATGGCGGCAGTCATGCTCAATGAAAGTGGCGACTATGCGGTGACCCTTGCCGATGCCAATGGCGAAATGCTTGAATTTTGTGCCCAGGATCATGCGGCAACCCTGATCAAGGTCGATGTCACAGATGAAGCCGCCCTGACCGACGTGGCAACCGGGCACGACGCCATTTTGTCGACATGTCCGTTCTATCTTAATGTTGCGATTGCCCGCGTCGCACGCGCGGTTGGGGCATCCTATTTCGATGTGACCGAAGATGTCGAAACCACCCGTGCTATTCGTGAAATTTCCAAAGGTGCGGCTGGTGCGTTCGTACCGCAATGTGGTTTGGCGCCGGGATTCATTTCAATCGCCGCCCATGATCTGTTCAAACGGTTTGATACGGTTAAAAAGTTGCGCCTGCGCGTCGGTGCATTGCCGCAAAACCCGACCAACCGTTTGAAATATAACCTGACCTGGTCAACTGATGGCCTGATCAATGAATATCTTAATCCGTGCGAGGCGATCCTCAATGGCAAGCGTGTCGAAGTCTTGCCGCTTGAAGGTTATGAACGCTTCACCATTGATGGCACGGAATATGAGGCCTTCAACACATCGGGCGGGGTTGGGGCGCTTTGTGACATGCTCGAAGGCAAGGTGGATAACCTTGATTACAAGACCGTGCGGTATCCGGGGCATCAGGAAATCCTGAAAATCCTGATCGAAGATCTGCGTCTTGGCGAACGTCCCGACATGATGAAGGAAATCTTTGAAAATGCCCTGCCGGTAACCCAGCAGGATGTCATTGTAATCTTTGCCGATGCCGTCGGGACCCGCAATGGCGAGCTGTGCGAAGAAAACTTTATCCGCAAGGTGCATGGCACAGAAATCGGTGGCAAAAAATGGTCCGCGATCCAGATCACGACATCCGCGGGGCTTTGCGCGGTGATGGATATGGTGATGACGTCCAAATTGCCTGGTTCCGGTTATGTCCGGCAGGAAGAAGTCGGTCTGGATGATCTGCTTTCGAACCGGTTCGGGCGTTATTATGCCAACCGGGCATAGGGGCCGTTTCCGGTTTTGAGTGACGGCTTCAAGTGCCGTTTCAGGCGCAAAGATAACCGCGTGATGATTTTCCAGAAAAATCCCCCGACTGTGGTTCGGGGGATTTTTGTTTGTTTTCAGGTGATTATTTTAATCTTGTTTATTCCGACTTCAGAAAGGGACGCATATTCCTGAAACGCGTTACAGATTTGATCGGCCGGGCATGGTCAGGGCCGATTATTTGTGGCAAAGACGTGGTTTGTTAACGCTTGGCCCTTATGGTGGCCGGTAATCGCACTCTTTATCGCAACAGGTATTCCTTGTCTGATTTTGACGCTCCTTACCGAACTGCGTTGGGCTTGTATGAAGCAGACCAGCTGGCGGAGGCAGAAGAAGCCTGCCGCAAGCTGATCCATGCCTATCCACAAGCCGCAGAAGCCATGCATCTGGCAGGCCTGGTCGCAGCCCGACAGGGAAATCAAACTCTTGCGGCGGAACGGATGGGGCGGGCGGCAATTGCCGATGCCAACAGTGCGGAAATTCAACATGATCATGCGCAGGCCTTAAAGGCGATCGGCAAATTGCGCGAAGCTGTTGGCGCTTTCAAGCGGGCCATTCGGCTGTGTCCGGATGCACCGGCGCTATATTGCAATATCGCCAATACATACCGGCAACTCGATGAATTGCAGGATGCGCGCGAAAATTATGAATACGCGCTGGAACTGGCCCCCGATATTGCCGAAATTCACGCCAACTATGCCGCATGTCTTTATGCGATGGGCGACATTCCCGGTGCCGAGACATCCTGTTTGACCGCCCTTAAAATGCGCGACGATATTGTCAATGCACTGGTGCTGATCGGCCAGATCCGGCTTGATCAGGGACGCACGGTATCAGCAAGCGAACCCTTGCGCCGCGCCCTGACGCTGGAGCCGGGAAACCAGCGTGCCCTGACTGCATATGGTGATGCCTTGTTCCGGCTTGGCCAGTTTGCCGGTGCACAGCATTGTTTGCGTCAGGTTCTTGCCCTTGATCCCGATGATGCCAAAGCACGGCGCACACTGGCGCGCCTTAACTTGCGGGTCGGACAGGGGACCGAGGCAATCGGTGCGCTTGAACCGCTTGTCGCGGCCAATCCGAATGATCCCCAATTGCTGCTGATGATGGGCGAGGCGTTAAGTCTTGTCGGCCGTCATAGCGAAGCCGTCGAACGGTTCGGGGCGGCCATCGGGGCCGGTGGCGGTGATGACGCGGTTTTCAGACTGGCAGTCGAACTTGCCGAAGAAGGCGACACCGCATCAGCCCAGTCTGTTTTGCAAAACGGTATCGACCGCAAAATCGCAGCCGGTGAAAACACCGCACTGTTTCGAACCGCACGTCGTTTGTTGTTTGCGCCGGTTCCAACCAATATTGCGGCCCAGAATGACGAAGTCATTCGTGATCTGCTCGATGACACACTTGATGACGATGCCATTGAACCCGATTTGGCCTTTGTCGCATCCGATCGCATTGACCCGGCAATCCTGACGCGGTTCCCGCCGGTCTGGCGTGCGGCCCTGCGTCCGGAAGGTGACAAGCAGTTGCGCGCCGTCGGGCATTACTGGGAACGTCTGGTTTCAGGCTATGATGTTCCCAATGTTGATCCCGGCAAACCCCGGCAAGGGGGCAAAATCCGCCTTGGGATCGTGTCGGCCAATATGTGTGATAACGGGATTGGTCGCTGGATTTTGGGGCTTGTTGATGCGATTGATCGTGACCGCTTTGATGTCACGGTGATCCGCCCGCCAACCGGCGAAGATGATATCACGTCGCGGATTGACGAACATGCCGATCTGGTCGTGCCGTTGCCGCTTGATCCGCTGCATTCGGCACGGGTGATTTCCGGGCTTGATCTTGATGTGTTGCATTATGCCGATCCGCAGGCCGATGCCTATACCATGTTGCTGGCAAGCTGGCGTCTGGCACCGGTGCAAATTTCCGGTGGCGGGATTGCCGCGACCAGTGGTCTTTCAAATATTGACTATCACCTGATCGCAGAAGACTGGGAAACGGCCGGTGGCGAAAAACGGTTCAGTGAAAAACTGATCCGGTTGCCGGGACTGTTTGTTAATGCGACACCGCCCGAAAATGTCGATATGACGCCGACGGAACTGCAACGGCTTTGGCGTTTGGCACAGGACAGAAATACCTATCTCTGTCCGCAACCGCTTGATGTTTTGACGGCCGATTTTGATCCGCTGATTGCGGAAATCCTGCGTCTTGATGAAACGGCTGAGCTGTTGCTGATTGCACCGGAACGCGACAGCTGGGATGCGGCATGGGGACGACGTTTTGCGGTGAACTATGCCGATGTCGCCGGGCGCATGCGGTTTGTCAATGTGCGCAGCCGCGCCGATTTGCTGTCGCTGCTTTGCGCGGTGGATGTGGTTCTTGAAAGTCCGGCATGGAATGACGCGATGCTGGCCTTTGATTGTCTGGGGCTTGGTGTGCCGCTGGTGACATTGCCGGGCAGTGCCGCGCGGTCGCGTCGCAGCCACACCTGTTACCGCCAGATATCGGTGTTTGATTGCGTCGCCTACCATTCCGCGGATTACGTCGATACCGCCCTGACACTCGCAATGGACAAGCGTCGCCGATCCGTTGTCTCGCACGCAATCAAAAGCCGGTCACATATCCTGTTTGGCCAAAAATCATCCTTTGATGCCTATATGCAGTTCCTTGAGGAATGCATTGCCGTTCCGGCTGAAAACGTCGGATGAATTTACCGATCCACGACAGGCGCTGATAAATCAGCTTAACGCGTCAATGTCGGCTTCGGACAGTGCGGCGGGGACGATTGTCAGGGGCAGGCGGAGCTGACCGACAGTGTCACTTTTGGTCAGTGCCGTGATCAGTGGTCCCGGGCCTTCGGATGTGGTGCCGGCCGCAAGAACAAGAATGGAAATCTGTTCTTCTTCTTCCAGAAGGTTCAGCAACTCGTCCTTGAGACGGCCTTCGCGAATGAACAGAAGCGGCATTGTGCCGGTTTGTTCATGCACATAGGCGGCAAGTTCATTGACCCGTGATTCGGCTTCTTCGCGGGCTTCTTCCTTCATCAGGTCACCAACCGCCATCCAGTGCTGGAATTCGGCCGGTTCAATGACGCTAAGCAGGGCAACGCGGCCGCCGGTATGTTGCGCACGGCGGCATGCATAGCGCAACGCCTTGGTCATTTCATCGCTGTCATCAATCACAACAAGAAATGTTCGGTTGGACGTGGCGCGGAGTTCCTGATCGGCATCGTATGACGTCATATGGGTTCTCTGAATAGTTTCCTGTGCCGGGTCTGATGCATGGTTGCGTGGGGCAATGGATCACCCGGATATTAGAGCATGTTGCATCAAGTGTGCCGTAAATCCGGCACGGTTTCCAAGTGGTTTTTATCGCAATCGGGAAAGTTTCATACTGTGCATCCGCACAATAAATCATGCTGCATCTGCGTTGTGAGAGGCCGTGAAAGTCCAGAGATGAGAATGCCCAAATCGGCGTTGGAGCAGGTGGAGCCGGTGGAACCGGGAACTAGCGTTTGCGGAATGCCACACTGGCGATCCAGCCGGCAATGACGGCAATGATCACCGCAATAATGCCATAGAGCGCCGAATAGCGATGGGCGAATTCATAGACTTCGGCACTGACCCCGGTTTTGGAAACAACCAGCGGCGTGGTCTTTACACTGGCGATACGGCCATCACGGATCAGATAGACATTGATCGTATAGGTGCCTGTCGGGGTGTTGGCCGGGAAATGGATGTCGGTTCGAAACAGCTGGTTTGACAGGAAGCTGATTTTTGCCGGACGCTGATTGAACAAACCGGCATTCTGCATGTTGCGAACCAGCGCATCGCGATAGACTTTCTGATCGGCATCAGGATTGTCGGACACGGCAATAAAACGCTGGTTGTCCAGGCCGATGCGGTAATCCTGAAGAATGTTTTGCGGGGCGATGATATCCATCGGTCGATTGGACGCGCTGGCATAATAGGCCGGGACATTTTTATAACGCGCGCTTTCGGCATTCACCCAGATGCCGACTTTACGTTCCTTGCGACGGACAACCATGTCCTGATCGGGGCCGCGCACGGTCACGATGACATCGCCTTCGTTCTGGACGGCCCCAAACAACAGCACATCAGTACCTGTAAAGCCGGTGGTGATCGCCACCAGATGGTTTGACAAATCCACGACAAGCGGATCGGCCAAGGCGCGTTTCATTGGTGTGCTAGTCGCAATGACGGCGAATGCCGAAAGACAAATCGATGCGATGAACCGTGCCGATAGGGACATCACAGATCCCCCGGCATGATGGAATAAAGTTCGTCAGGTTCGATCACCAGATCAAACAGAAGTTTGAGGCATACCGACAAAACCAGCAGCCCCAGAAGCGCACGCAGGTGTTCCGCCTTGAGCCGCGCACCGAACTGGGCGCCGAACTGGGCGCCGATCACACCACCGATCAGAAGCAGGATGGCCAGTGCAACGTCAACCGTCTGGGTCTGAACCGATTGCAGGAAGGTAACGTTGGCCGTGACAAAGATGATCTGAAACAGCGATGTTCCGATCACAACCCCGGTCGGCATGCCCAGCAGATAAATCATCGCCGGAACCATGACAAAGCCGCCACCAACCCCCATCAAGGCGGTCAACATGCCGACAAAGAACCCGACAGTCAGTGGCAAAAGCGCACTGATATACAGGCCCGAACGATAAAACCGCATCTTGAAGGGCAGGCCATGGATAAAGCTGTGCTGGTGTTTTTTTGATCGACGGATCGGGCCTTTGCGCCGGGTTCTGAAAATTGCCCGGGTTGCTTCAAGCAACATCATCCCGCCGATAATGCCAAGGAAAATGACATAGCAAAGAGAAATCACAAGGTCGATCTGACCGAGTGAACGCAACCAGGCAAAGACCCAGACACCAACCGTCGACCCGACAATACCGCCCGCCAGCAGCACAAGGCCCATCTTGATGTCAACATTGCCACGGCGCCAATGCGCAAATACGCCGGACACCGACGATGCGACAATCTGGTTCGCGGCTGTTGCTACAGATACAGCGGGGGGGATGCCATAAAAAATCAAAAGCGGGGTAATCAGAAAACCGCCGCCAACGCCGAACAGGCCGGACAAAAAGCCAACTCCGCCGCCCAGTCCCAAAATCAGAAATATATTTACCGATATTTCGGCAATAGGGAGATAGATTTGCATTGCGGGCAGGCTAACAGCGTTTGATTGATTGTTGTTTTTCAGTCTAACATATTGTGCAAATGCAACAATCGCCAATTGGCGCTATATCAGACCGATTTCCGATTTTTTTATAAGGTCGTTCATGTCGTCATCTTCAAGTGATAAATTTGATCTAATTCTCGATGCACGAGGATTGATTTGTCCCATGCCAGTGCTTAAGGCGAAGAAATCCCTGCGTGATGTGCCGGACGGGGGCGTTTTGAAAGTCCTGGCAACGGATCTCGGATCCGTTGCGGATATGAAGTCTTTTTGTGAAATGACCGGCAATCGACTGATTTCTTCGGATCAGGAAGATGATGTCTTTATCTATTTCATTGAAAAAACGGTTTCCTGACAATGGGTTGATGGTATTGCCACCAAGCGCCACGTTCACATGCCACACCTGATTTACCCTGCCATTTGAAAGAAATATCGATGACCAGGACTTCCAGCGATCTGGAATGGATTGTTTGCCATTTTGACGCGATGACACCCCACCAGGTTCACAGTCTGCTGCAATTGCGTCAGCAGATTTTTATCATCGAACAGGACTGCATTTTTCCTGAAATTGATGGTCTTGATCCGCTCTGCACCCATCTTCTGGCTGTTGACAAGGCCGCAAACGGGCGTGACGTTCTGGCTGCCGCACGCATTGTTGCACCCGGTGTCGATCCGGGACATGCCGAACAGGGCGACCATCCGGCCATCGGGCGGGTGGTCACAAGCGAAAAACTGCGCGGGCAGGGGATCGGGCGGAGCCTTATGGCCCGTGCCATTGACGTTTGCGCGCAGGAATTCGGGGGCAAGCCGATCTATCTGAATGCGCAGCTTTACCTGAAGGCATTCTATCAAAGTCTTGGATTTGTTCAGTTTGGCGACGTCTATGAAGAAGACGGCATTCCCCATATCTGTATGGAACGCCCGGTCACGGACCAGGCGTCCCGATAATCAGATCATATGGAAATCAGCATCCGCAACGGGGTGATGTTAACGCAACCCGGTGGTCGCCATACCGGTAAAGAATTCAAGCTGCCAGTTCATGTCATCTTCGCTTAGCGGGTATTGGTTGCCGTTGCGTGGATTAAGGGTCTGGCTTGGCGGTACGTGACCAAGCTTGACCTGAATCTTCACCGCAAGATCAGCCGGCAGGCCGGCCTTCCATGCCAGTGAAACGACACCTTTTGCCGAATGTGTATTCAGAACCTTGGTTACGGCTTCTGGCGGAATACCGGCCAGAACCGCAAGCGATGCGCGGGCAAATTTGACGTCATTGGCCGCAAGGGCCTTGGCGACTTCCTTATCGGTCAGTTTTTTCTTTGCATGAAGGGCAAGCGCCTTTTCAAAGGCCGGTTCGCCGTCTTCTTCTGCTTCTTCGTTTGACGCGGCGTCGCCCGCAGAAGCCGGTTGGGCTTTTTCGCCCTTTTTGTTTTTGACCGATGGTGCGTTTTCGGCGGCGTCGTCGCGTTTTTCAAACTCGCCAGATGCGATACGGCGTTGAACCACTTCGCGAACGGCTTCAAGCTGATCTTTCTTAAGGTCCTTGCGCCGTTCCAGAACGCTGATCAGGTTTTCGGCGACAAATCGCGCAAGTTTCCCGGCTGCGGTCGGAGGCAGTTTCGGACGGTTGACCAGCGGCTGGTGCCATTCCGGATAATCCGGTGCGCGGTCAATCAGCTGATCGAGCGTTTCTTCACGGATTTGTGCGGACTTGTTGCCAAGAAGGTGCGAAATCGCATCCTTGTCGCTGCTTGCGGCAATCGCATCGGCAAGCTTTTCGCCGACATTGCGCCGACGTGACACAAAGCTCAGTGCCCCGCGACCAGAACTGCCTTCAATAATTTCTAGAAGGTCTTCTTCGGTCAGGACTGGGGAATATTGCAAGACAGGTCCGCAAACGACGCTTTCGGCATCGCGGGCAAGCTGCTGAATGATTGGTTGCGGGGCTTCGGCAATATCCTTGAGCGTCTCGGAAATGACCTGACGGACATGCACGGCCTGGTCACGTGCGAGTTTGTCGAGCGCCTCATAGGTCATGCGACGCAATTTGTCGGTTTCGTTGGGGGTCAGACCCGCCGAAAGATGGGCGATTTTTTCAGCAAGGCTGCCACGGACGCTGTCATCGACGTCATCAGTCAGAAGGACATCGGCCTGAATCGGCGTTGCTTCGTTGGCGGCAATGTGACGACGCACCGACGAATCATTGTCGGATGCCAGGAAATACAGGATTTCGGGCCGGGTATCATGGCGCTGGGCAAGTTTGCCGCGCACATTGGCATCCGGGCTGGCAGCCATTTCCTTGGCTTCGTCATAGGTGATCGGGGTTTCGCGCCGCTTGGTGAATACCCGCTGTAAAAATCCCTTCATTGGGCATTCCTCCTAATCTTCGATCTTTGCCGGCTCTTCCGAGCCGGGTGCGGCAGCGATGCCAAAGCGACCTTTTCCATGTTTCTTGACCTGATACATGGTTTGATCTGCGCGTTGTACAAGTTGCTGCAGGTTTTCTTTCGAACCTGGTTCATGAACAGCAATCCCGACCGATATTCCAAGCGGGTGGTCCTTGTCGCCCGAATACTGGCCAAGGATCGCGCTTTCCTTCATCAACAGCCGTGCGCGTCCCGAAGCCGCAGAAACATCGGCACCTTCGAGCCACAGCACGAATTCGTCCCCGCCAAGACGGGCAATCAGATCGGCCGGGCGGACATTGTCCTGAAGAACACGGGTCAGGGCGAGGATGGCCTCGTCACCGGTCTGGTGACCGTGAATGTCATTGACCATCTTGAAGTTGTCCATATCGACATACATCAAGGCAGCCGGGGCGCGTTCACGCTGAAGACGGCTGTGGCGTCGTTTGAGTTCTTCGAAGAACGCGCGACGGTTCAAAAGCCCGGTCATCCCGTCGGTCCGTGACAGGGTCAGGATACGTTCATGCTGGATTGCCTGTTCAATGGCAATGCCGACCTGATCGGATACTTCGGTCATGATGGCACGTTCGCCGTCAGTCGGTTCGGGGTGATCTGCGGAAAACAGGAAAATCACAGCGCCGTTGTTGCGTTGATGATAATGGCAGCGCAGGGCATGAATACGATACTGGCCCATATGGGCATCAAAGGTATCGGTCGAATTTTGCAACTGGCTTAAGGCCTGTTTTGCAATGTGGCTGGCTTCGGGGTTTTCGTCGCCTGCTGCAATTTCAAGTTCATCTGTTTCATCATTGCGTTTGAAAATGATGCAGTTTGAACAGGCAAGGGCACGCGTGCTGGCCTCGGACGCGCCCTTAAGAACCAGAAGCGGATCGATTTCATCACGCATGGTCCGCACGATATAGGTCATCAGGCGGTCGCGGTTTCGCGCTGTTGCGACTTCGCTTTCGCGGCGGCGCTGTTCGGTAATGTCATGGGCAAGCCCGCGCGTCCCGGTCCAGCGTCCATCGCGCGAATAAACCGGGGTCGAGGATACCGAAAGACAGGCATCCTTGCCGTTGGACCGGCGGAACCAGACGGGAACATCGCGCACGGCCTTCTGACTGCGAAACACATGTTCGCTGTCCTGATCGGCGGTATCGAGAAGAAAGTTCTGCGGAAACCGTCCGACAATATCATCGGCACGGTATCCCAGCGCACCGCGCGGCGACACGAAAATGAATTTCCCTGTATCGTCGGTTTCCCATGCAAAGGCCGATGATACTTCGACAATGTCGCGGTAACGCTGGCGCGAATCAATCAATGCTTCGCGAAGGTTGCGATCCATGCTGACATCACGCGGCAGGATCATCACCTGATTGTTGGTGGTCGGAAGGGCGGTCAGTTCGAGCGTCGCAGTGCCCCGCTGTACTTCAAATGTCATCATTTCGACAACCCCGCCCGGCGTGGTCAGGGTACGGCGGATCAACTGATAGATTTCAGGGAACAGCCCGTCACGGATACCTTTGGCAAAGCCGACAGCATTCTTGTTGGCAAAAAGCGGCACACCATGTGAATCCATTACAATGACCGGTGCCTCGGCCTGTGCCATCACCTTGGGATCAAGGGTAAACACATCCGCATCATATCTGGTCAAATCATCTTGCGGGTCGGTTGCGGCGGTTTTTGCATCAACGGGGGCATCAACAGGATGGCGCGGCGTCATAGGCTTCCTCCTGTTGCAGTCGAAATGTTCAAATCATTTTCTCCGGCGTCGGTATCGCACTTGCCCGACTGCAGTTTTTCAAAACACGCTTTGCTGCTGATCGTAACGGGCGGGCCAAGGTGATAGCCTTGACCATAATCAATGCCCAGATCACGGACCATCTCATAGCTGGCCTGATCATGGATCATTTCGGCAATGGTGTGGATGCCAAGATCATTGCAAAGAAGGGCCGTCGCCTTAAGGAAAGCACGTCCTTTGGGATTGGCAAGGGCGGTGCGCATGGCCCCGCCATCAAATTTGATGATATCGACGTCAAGCGCGCTCAGATATTCAAAGTTCGCAGCCCCGGCACCAAAATCATCAAGACAGATTTCATGGCCGCGTTCGCGCAGCACCTGCAAGCCGTTATTGACGTCATCAAGGGCGCGAATGCGCGATGTTTCGGTTACTTCAAACAGCACCCGGTGCGGCGCGATGTCATAGCGATCCAGCAATTCCGCCAGAGCTGGAAGGAAGCCCGCCTGTTCAAGTGAATGGCCCGAAAGGTTGACGGCAACCGGATGGGGGATGTTTTGTGCATTGTCGCGCAAATGATCAAGAACCTTGCCGCACATCGCCAGATCAAATTCGGTAATCAGGCCGGTGCCCTCGGCAAAATGGATGATCTGATCAACCGCAAGCGGACTGTTTCCAATGTTGAAGCGTGCAAGGGCCTCAAAATGGTGCATTTCCTGGCTGCGCAAATGGACAATCGGTTGCAGGGCGACGGCAAATGACCCGTTTTCGACAATTTCCCGAAAAGCGCGCACCGATTTAAGCGTTTCATTGATCAGATGCGGCAGGCTGGCCGAGAGACGCGCGGCAGTGACATCGTTCTGTGCCTTGCGCTGCATGCGATTAAGCGCATAGGCAACCGCGCGGGTAAGGTTGGTGTCGCGATCATTTTCGTCATTGTCGGTATCGAAATGATGAATGTTGCGCGCACTTTCATAATCGCTGCCAAACAGGTCATTGGCGTTCTTTTGCCGGGTCGTATTTTCGCCAGAACCGGGATTGTTGGTCAGGGATGCCAGACCGCCACCGGCCGGGGCAGATGTGTCATCCTGTGTCCTGCCGGTCACCGGTTCTTCAAGATCAGCACGCAGTGCGCTGGCATAGGCAACAATCCGTCGTTCAAGTTCAATCATCGGCTCGTCAACCGGATGAATTTTTGCCGACCGGCCAGGGGCAACAAGGTCCGATGCGCTTAGTGATGACAGCCGTTTGGCCCCGATGCCGATCAGGCGTGCCAGCTCGTTGGTCGCCGCTGTTTCCGCCTGTGATCGCGATGCCGCCAGGTTTTCAAGAACCACCAGTGCTTCGCTGTGATACGACCCGGCATCCTTGTTGCTGAGAAGGGCGGTTTGCCGGGTTTCGGCCTGCTGATTCTGGCGGATAACCGCGTTTTGCAGGATGATGCGGTCAATCCCCGATCTTGCACGGGGGCGAATGGCGCGATGACGGGCGGCGATGTAATAGCGGCTTGACGGATCGGCGATCATATAACCGCTTAGCGACAGCGGCACCGCTTCCTGAACGGGTTGATCGTCGGCTTCGCAAAGCTGGAAATCCAGATCAAGTTCTTCGAGGCGTTTGAGCCCGTTGCTTGTATGCAGATAGGCACGCAGAAGCGGGCGTTCCGATTTGACGACAATTTTTTCAAGTGCCTCGCCAATCAGTCGGTCCGGCGTGCAGCCCAAAAGACTTTCGGTTGCACCGGCGACAAACAGGATATAGCCGTTTTCATCCACTTCCAGCAGCATGTCGGCCCAGCAAAACGCCATGGCGGCCAAAAGGTCCTGGTCATTTGTTTCCGCAGAATAGCTGGTGCTGTCTGTCATTTGTGAACCGTCATTCTCAAGCCGCCTGATCATTCTTGTTGCAGCATTTGCCGCCATTATTAGATAGCGATCTTACTAAGGATATGAAGGATTTGCACTTCATAAGCCAAAAAAAACGGGCAGGCACAAAAGATTGCCCCGATAGCGGGAAAAATCGGTCCCCGAGACAGCTGTAAAGTCGTGAAAAGACTGGAAAGAATGCAACAAGTCGCGGCTTAGGCCGCGTCGTTGTCTTTTTTGGCCGGAATGGCTTTTTCACGTGCGGCATGCTTCTGGACATACATCGCCTGATCGGCGGCGCGAATCAGGTCCGAAATGTCACTTTTGGCATTATAAACCGTGTAGCCAAAGCTTGCCTTGATCGCCAATGCCTTTCCCTGCCAGATCAGCGGGAATCGCACGGTTGCCTGTTGAAGCTGTGCAATGCGTTTCTGGGCTGCTTCCGGGCTGCTTCCGGTCATCAGAATGGCGAATTCATCCCCGCCAAACCGTGCGACAAAGTCATCGGAACGGGTATGGGTACGCAAATTCTGTCCGAAATGGCGCAAAACAGCATCACCGGCGGCATGACCATGTTCGTCATTGATTTCCTTGAACCCGTCAAGGTCGGCAATCACCATCAGGCCGCGTTCGGCAGTGCGCGCTGCGCGTGCCAATGCTTCGCGGGTACGCCGCATGAAGCCACGGCGGTTATAAAGGCCGGTCAACTCGTCGGTTTCGACCATCAGTTCAAGTTGACGAATGCGGTTCTGCTGCTGATCCAGGCGGTTTTGCATATCACGCGCCAGATCAACAAGAGTCGACAGAGCATTACTTTGCTCGGTAACCTCACTGGCGCGATTGTTAATCGCGGTCTGCTGCTGAAAATCAGCGGCAAGTTCCATGAGCAATTCTATCTGCGACTTTTCCATGTGCCGTCTTGTAATCAATGACATTGGATGGTGAAACCCTTAAAAGGATGTCTATCGTTGTATCGTTGATCGCGTTACAAGAACCTTAACGTGGCACGAAAGAATTTGTGTCCAAAGAGAATCGTTCACGCACAGGAGAACGACCGATGCAAAACCGGTTGATGGTTGGGTTTACTAAGAAAATTGTGGTAATTGGCATTGCGCTGGCGCTGTCTGCATGCTCATTCCTGCAAAAAGATAATTTTACCGTTGTTGGTGAAATTACGGATCACGGCAACGAATGTGTGACTTTCCGTGCCGAAGATGGAACGCTTTATGCGCTTGCCAACAAGGCAAGCCGATTCCGTCCGGGGGACAAGGTCCGTGTAACCGGACATATGGCATTGATGACGACCTGTACCGAAGCAACGACCCTGATCGTTGACAAGATCGTCATGCTGTCGCCAGGAAACTGAGCCGCAAAAAATCAGAATATTGTGCTAACCATTGGTGCCTGCGATCGCTTTTGATCGCTCAGCGATGGGATGCAAAGCAATCGGTGCCGTCAGCTTTCAGCTGGCGGCATTGTTGTTTGGCGCCATCAAAGGTGGCAAAGCCGGTCAGTTGAAGCCGGTGATAAACCCCTTTAACGCCAAGATTGGCAGTGACGATCTGTTTGGTGTGCGATTTTGACAGGGTGGGGTAACGCACCAGGAAACTTGCCCAGTAACTTTCAGCCGAAATCGTGTCACGAAAAGCACCCAGCTGGATCAGATAACGCCCGTTTGGATCATGCTTTGCCGTTTCAGGCGGCGTCACGGCCGGTTGCGCGGCGCGTGTTGCAACAACCGTATCTATAACCGGCTTTGCAGGAGCCGTCGTCGCTGTTTGGTGGCTGGTTGCCACGGGTGCGGGGGGAACGGTGTTGTTTGTTGCCGCCGGTGGCTTGGCCATGACGGTGGTGGCTGCTGGCGTCGGCTTGTCGGGTGTTTTACGGACTGTCGCCGGGCGCGCTCTGCTTGGCGTTGTGCCGGTAAGTTCTTGATAATACTGATTGGCAAGTGACGGGATGTCCGCGTCATCAATGACGGTATCACTGGCCGGGATCGTTCCCGGAAGCAGGCTGAGCGGTTGATTACGCAAGACCGGTTGTGATGCATGGGCGGGAAGATCATTCGGGATGATGTCCGTCCCGGTTGGGAATTCGGTCATTTCGCTGGTTTGTGCTGCTACGTCGGAAATGACAGCGACATTCAAGGCCAGCAACGCAACCAGACCAATCAAAGAAAAAAGACCACCCCGCCGATCAAAATTGCCAGCAGCATGCGGCATGGCTGCCACATTGTCTGGCTGATCGTGGAGTGGTCCTTTCATTGTTACATCTCCGCGCGCGGGGGATAGGCATACCGGTCACGCAATATCTGGTCATTCCTGCGCAGACGTTCCATGGCTTTGCCATAGACGCTGTCTTCCGGATACTGGCTGTCCGGACGATCGCCGGATGGCATGCCGGTCAGAAGTTCGACCGCGTCATTGATGTGTTCGACGGTCCAGATATTGAACTTGCCCTGGCGGATTGCCTGAACGACTTCTTCGCGCAGGACCACATTTTCAGCATTGGCCTGCGGAATGATTACGCCCTGATCCCCGGTGAAGCCTTGATCGGCACAAATGCGATAGAACCCTTCGATCTTGTGCGAAATACCGCCAACCGGCTGCGCTTCGCCGAACTGGTTCATCGATCCGGTGATGCCGATATTCTGGCGCATCGGAACGTGCGAGATTGCCGATATGATGGCACACAGCTCAGCCATTGATGCCGAATCGCCCTCGATGCCGCCATAGTTCTGTTCGAACGTGACATTACAGGCAAAGGAAAGCGGGAAGTCCTGGGCAAAGCGCGATTTCAGGAACCCTTCAATCGTCATGACCGACTTCTGTTGCAGCGGACCTGACATATCGACCATGCGTTCGATATTGAGAACCCCGAGACTGCCGACATAAGACCGTGCCGACACACGGGCCGGAAGCCCAAAGGCATGATCCCCATAATCCAGGACGGTCAATGCATTGACCTGCCCAACAACCGCGCCATAGCTGTCAATCAGGATTTCGCGGCGCTGGACCCGTTCGTGCGATTTGTCTTCCAGACGAGAATTGCGGTGACGGCGTTCCTCGATGGCGCGTCTGACGTCGGCTGCACGGATGCTTTCGCGACCATCGGCCTTGGCAAGGGCCCCGGCCTCGATCGCGACATCTTCAACCCGTTCGATCTGGGCGGTCAGTTTGTCGCGTTCACCCGCCCAGCGCGCGGCCTGACCCAAAAGCTGGCGGATTGCACCGTTATCGACCGGAATGCCCGACCGGGCGAGGGCGGACTCGCGCAACAAGCCGGTATAGATCGATATGTTGCGGCCAGCGGCTGGCATATCCGCATCAATGTCGGCCTTGACCCGGAAATGGTTTCGAAAATCGACATCGAGCGAAAAGAACGTGTAATAGAATTTCGGCGCGCCAACGATCACGACCTTAAGGTCAAGCGGGATCGGGCGCGGTTCGGGGGCACCCGCCGTCGGGGCGCCGCCCTTGTGGGTTTCCTCGATGCGGATTTCGCGGTCACGCAGGGCTGCCTTCAGGAACCCCCAGCATTCTTCATGTTCAAGCAGGCTTTCCGCACGTAGAACCAGAACGCCGCCATTGGCACGATGAAGCGCGCCCGGCTTGATCAGGCTGAAATGCGGATGCATGCCGCCGCCCATCGGGCGGTACTGAATTTGCCCGAAAAGATTGTCGTAGCTTGGGCTTGGTTCAAGAACGACATCGGGATGGGTATCGCGCGAATGATCAATCAGAAGATTGACCGCATAGCGATCATCGACGGTTTCCGGGATCTTGCCATCGCCGCTTTCGATGGCGGGCTGATCGCTGGCTTCTTCGAACGCGTCGATATTATCAAGGATGTCTTTTTCAAGCGCTTCGAACCACGCCTTAAGACCCGGGCTTGTGAACTTGTCGCGCAGCTTTTTGATGCGCGGTTTCAAAACGACTTTGGCGGCACTGCGACGCAGACTGTCGAGTGTATCGGCAATCTGTTCTTCAAGGTCGCGGGTTGAAAGAAGGGTTTTACGGGCTTCTTCGGCGACCTCTTCAAAGGCGTCTTCTGCCTCGTTTCGGCGTTCCTTGGGGATTTCATCAAGGGATACCGGTTCGCCGTCTTCGTTCAGGGCGACGATCATCACGCCTTTTTCGTTTTCCTGAACATCCAGTCCCCGTTCACGGGCATATTCACGCAGCGCATCGAATTTTTCGCGCAGCTGGGTGCGGGCTTCTTCGGTCTGGGTCTGGGTTTCGGTCAGATGGGCCGGGGCGTTAAAGGCCGACGCAAATGCTTCGCGCAGATGAGAAATCAGGGTTTCCATCGCAGACAAAAGCTTGCGACCTTCGCCCGCGGGCAGGGCATAGGGACGCGGACGGTTGGTGCGCGAAAAATTGTTCAGATAAACCCAGTCATCCGGGGCTGAACGTTCTTCCATGGCCTTGTTCAGATAATCAAGGGTCGCGGTCATGCGGCCCGCGCGATCCAGACCAAGAACAAAGATGTTAAAGCCCGGCTCGGACATGGAAAGTCCGAATTTCAGGGCCTCTGCGGCACGGTAGTGCGATGAAAAATCAAAGATTTTCGGATGCTGGTCTTTATGAGGGCTGCGAATACGGAAATGCGGAAAACCGCAATCTTCTGCGTCAAGGCGGGAAACTGGCATCTGCTGACTTTCTGCTGCCCAAGATAACAAATCATCGGGGCAATTTGCGCCCCGCAGCATATCTTGGAAGCAAGGCAATCACGTGGTCAAGCGTTGCGTGCGGAAATTGTTGAAATGGCGACAGGAAACCCGAAACCACCCGGCTGTTGCCGCGCGATAGTGCCGCCTGCAAACGTCATCGAAGCCATGATGATGGAACAAGAACCGGTGTCCGGGCCCTAGATCACAGCAGCATTGCCGAAGTCGCTGCTTTTGAGCAGCCGGTCGACAATCTGCACGCCGCGACGCAACCGTTCGGCGGATCGTTCAGCCCCGAAACACAAACGCAACCCGCGTGGCACATGGCCAACAGAAAACTGTTGGGCTGCGGTCAAAAGAACGCCGCTATTGGCGGCATTCATGACAAGCTCACCCGGATCAATATGATCGGGCAGTTCAAGCCAGATATGATAGTTGGTCGGGTGGAAGCGGACGTCATATCCCTTAAGGGTTCCAAGAATGACCGCCAGGCGCTGGGCGGCTTCATTGCGGTGCCAGGCTTCGTATTGGGCAAGGCTGCCATCCATGATCATGCGAGTGACCAGTTCCAGATTGATGGTCGATACCATCCAGCAGGTCGATCGAATGGCGCTGGCGAGTTTGCCGATCATTTCGCCGGGGGCATGGATATATCCAACCCGCAAACCGCCGCCGATGCTTTTGGATACGCCATCAAGATAGATGCTGCGTTCCGGGGCAAAGCACGACAGGGGCGGCGGTGCGTCCGGATCAAGGAAATGGTAAATGCCGTCTTCAATCAGTGTCAGATCATATTTGCGCAGGATTTCGGCGATTTCGATCCGGCGTTGCTGATCCATGGTGCTGCAAAGCGGATTGTGCAGGGTCGGCATCAGGTAAATTGCGCGCGGACTTTGCGTGCGACAGATATTTTCAAGGGCCTCGGGAAGGATGCCCTGATCATCCATGGCGACACCGCGCAGACGGAATTGCAGCAAATTGGCCAAACTGCGCAGGTTCGGATAGGTCAGTTCTTCGCATAAAACAAGATCGCCGGGGCGAACTGTTGCCAGAAGCGATACGGTCATGCCGTGCTGGACACCCGCGGTCGGCAGGACGCGTTCGGGGTTGTCATCAAGTCCAACCCGACCGGCGGCGTGGGCCAATGCTTCGCGCTGGTGGGCAACCCCGTATTCCGATTTATAGGACACCATATCGTCAATCGGCATGGTGCCGGCAATTTCAAGCAATGTCTGACGAATGTGACCTTCCTGCGGGGGCAGGGGGCAATTCATTCGAAAATTGATCGGCCCGGTGTCTTCGCTGTCATCAGATGCACCATGGGCAAAGGCCGGTTTGCGGCCCATCTGGGCAAGGTTGTTGGTAAAAGCCATCGGGATAGGCGCAGTTGCGGCCATGTCGAGTTCGGACTGAATGTTATCAAGAATATAGGTCCCGCGTCCGACTTCGCCGGCGACAAGTCCCAATCTTTCCGCTTCGCGGTAGGACCGCGTAATCGTGCCGACCGTCACGCCCAGATGATAGGCGAGGTCGCGGTGGGTTGGCAGTCGGTCACCCGGTTTAAGGGAGCCATCCTTGACTGCTTCGCGAATGGCCTGCGCGATCTGTCGATAAACAGGACCGCCGGCTTCTGAAAGGTTGGGGAGCCACATTGTCATGGTGACAATGTTTAAATTGACACAATGACAATGTCAATGACAAAACAATATCGAGACAATTAACCGATAGGAGATGGGGATGGTAAATTGTAACGATACAATCCAGCTTCCCGATATTCATGTCACTGATCGCGCATTGACCAAGGGCAAGCAGGGCAACAAGCCTGTGACCTGGCGCGCGGCAATGGCTGGTATTGCAATCTCTGCTATCGAGTTTGTTGCGCGTCTGCAATCGCGTGCGCGCAACCGTCATGCGATACAATTGCTTGACGATCATATGCTTAAGGATGTCGGGCTGTCGCGTGCAGACATTGACACCGAACTGTCAAAGCCATTCTGGAACGGGTTACCACCGCGCGGCTAGCCACCCCGCGCGTGACGGAGGCGCGTGCTCCCATCGTGCCTCCGTCCGGTTCCGGGATCGATGTTCGGGTCAATTGTCTTTATCTGTCGAATTCAGGGATACAATGTGAATGTTCAGTCTGACCGAATTGCGTGATGCAGCCGCATTTGTTCATAATTTTGTTGCGCCGACCCCGACAATCCATTGGCCGCTTCTTGATCGGGCGACGGGATTGTCCCTGTATGTCAAACATGAAAACCATACCCGGCTGGGCGCGTTTAAAATTCGCGGTGGTTTGACTTTTTGCCGGTATCTGGGGCGGCTGCCCGATACTGCGCGCGGTATTGTTTCGGCAACGCGGGGCAATCACGGACAAAGTCTTGCCCATGCGGCCAGTCGTTTCGGAATGGCGGCAACCATTATTGTTCCGCACGGCAATTCTGTTGAAAAGAATGCGGCCATGCGCGCCTGGGGGGCCGAGGTGATCGAGCATGGCGACGATTTTCAGGCCGCAGCAGAATTTGCACATAGCTATGCCGCAAGCGAAGGGGCGGTCATGGTTCCGCCTTTCCATCCGGAACTTGTGCGTGGTGTTGCTTCCTATGGGCTGGAACTGTTTGACGATATAAAGGGGCTTGATCGCGTTTACGTTCCCGTTGGAATGGGATCGGGGATCTGTTCGCTGATTGCGGTGCGCGATGCGTTGGGCCTTGATACGGAAATTGTCGGGGTGGTTGCCTGTGGCGCAGACGCCGTGCGTCGGTCTTTTCTGGCCGGAAAGGTGATCAATACACCCGTTGCTGATACATTTGCCGATGGTGTGGCATGTCGAAGTCCAGACCCCAGGGTGATTGAAATCATCACAAAGGGGGCAGCCGACATTGTTGCCGTCAGTGATGATCAGATCGCAGATGCCATGCGTCTTTATTTCAGTTGCTGTCACACACTGGCCGAGGGGGCCGGTGCGGTGCCGCTGGCCGCGGCAATTGCCGAACGTGATCGCAATATTGGCAAAAAAGTCGCCCTTGTCCTGACCGGAGCCAATATCGACCGGGCCGACTTTGCCCGCATCCTTTCGGGAGACGAAAGATGACCTATCGTTCAAATCGTGCGCCACTCAGCCCCACTGAGGACGCGCGTCATCTCATGTTTGATGACCTTGAAAAGCTTGGTCGTATCCTGGTGGAAACCGGTGATGCCGCCCATGGCTTTATTCAGGGGGCGGATGACATGGATGTGACCTGTCGCGATTTCTCTGCTTTTGACCCCTCGCGCCCCTTATCAAGGCAGGGAAGCGGCACGCTTGATGCGTTGCGGGCAGCCAAGGAAGAAATTCTGCCGCTGCTCGCCGCATCAATCGGACCCCGTTATCTTGGATTTGTTACCGGCGGTACCACCCCGGCGGCCCTTGTCGGCGACTGGCTGGCATCCGCGGTCGATCAGAATGCGACCGGGCCGGAAGGATCGGTCAATGCCGCCGTCGAGGAACAGGTCATCAACTGGCTGTGTGATATCGGCAATCTGCCCCGTGCCCGGTTTGATGGTGTGCTGACCACCGGGGCAACGGTTTCCAATCTTTTGGGATTGGTTACGGCCCGGCAATGGTGCGGCGAGCAGGTCGGTGTCAATATTGATGCGGATGGTGCGTCGGTTTTGCCCGATCTTGCGATCTTAGCGGCAAGTCCGCATGCCAGCATGATCAAGGACCTGTCGATAACCGGGATTGGTCGAAGCAGTTTTATCAAGGTTGCCACACTGCCGGGGACCGAGGAAACCGATCTTTCTGACCTTAGTGCAAAGCTTGAAGCCAGCGACGCGCGCGCAAAGATTGTCATTGCCTCGGCCGGGACCGTCAATGCCACTGATTTTGATGACTTGAATGCGATTGCCGATTTGTGTGCGGCATTTGGGGCATGGTTGCATGTTGATGCCGCATTCGGTTTCTTTGCCGCACTTGATGATCGCAGGGCACATTTTCTGTCCGGTTTGGACCGTGCGGATTCCATAACGTCTGACGGGCATAAATGGCTGAATGTGCCCTATGATTGCGGGATATTCCTGACGCGACATATTTCGGTATTGGAAACCTGCTGCCGTGCCTTTGCCCCGTATCTTGAGACCAAGGCAATCGGCAACAGCTATATCAATCGGGGCGTCGAAAATTCCCGACGGTTTCGGGCCTTGCCGCTTTGGATGACGATGATGGCCTACGGCATTGACGGAATGGCGGCTGTCATCCGGGCCAATTGCGATCAGGCGGCCGATCTGGCCATGTGGGTGCGCACGCATGAAAAACTTGAGTTGCTGCGCGAACCGAAACTCAATGTCACGATGTTCGCATCCGTTGGCAGCGATGATGATAATCGTGCCTTGCTTGACCGGATCAATGCGGGCGCGAAGACCTTTTTGACACCGACGATTTATGGCGGGCGGTTCGGTTTCCGCGCGGCCTTTTCAAACTGGCGGACGCAGGATCACGATCTTGCCATCGTCAAGCAAGCAATCGAGATGGCTCTTTGATCCGAATTTCTCTAGGTTCGGATAACATGAGAAAAGCAGAACTTTCCGTCTTCAGGATACCAAGATATGACCACCCAGACTTTGCCGATCTATCAGATTGATGCCTTTACCGACATGCTGTTTGCCGGCAACCCGGCGGCGGTTGTTCCCTTGTCGGGTTGGCTTGCCGATGATGTTTTGCAGAAAATCGCCATGGAAAACAATCTGTCGGAAACCGCATTCTTTGTTCCGTGTGATGACAAGGATGAAGCCGATTTTCACATCCGCTGGTTTACCCCGACGGTGGAGGTGCCGCTTTGCGGGCATGCAACCCTTGCCAGCGCGTTTGTGATTTTCAACCATCTTGGTTTCAAGTCGGATTTGCTCAAACTGCAAAGCAAAAGCGGTATTTTGACGGCCCGGCGCGATCATGATGCGATCGTCCTCGACTTTCCCAAACAACCGATCAAGGCCAATGAAATTCCGCAAGATGTGCTGACGGCGCTTGGTGGTGCCAAACCGGTTGAATCCTATGTCGTTGCCAGTCGTGACACCGATATTGTTGCCGTCTATGACAATGCAAAAACCGTGCGGGACATGGCGCCCGACATGTCGGTGCTTGGCCGCCTGACCGGACGCGGGGTGATCGTGACGGCACCGGGGGACAAGACCGGGCTTGATATGATTTCACGCTTTTTCGTGCCGGCGATCGGGATCAATGAGGACCCGGTGACGGGCTATATGCATTGTGTGGTGGCCCCTTATTGGTCAGGCAAGCTTGGTCAGGCCGATGTCGTCGGATATCAGGCATCGGCACGCGGCGGGGTTGTTGCATGCAAGGTTGCGGGCGACCGGGTCGAACTGAAGGGCGAGGCCGTCTTGTATCTTAAGGGTGAAATTGTCGTGCCGGCGTAAAATGCGGCATTCAGTTTCAAGGCACGGGGCGGGCAACAGGATTGTTGTCCGCTTTTTGTTTGCGAAAACCATATGGAAAACGGCGGTTTTTCATTGGCCGGTTCGTACCGATTAATCCGCATTGAACCGCCGCGACGCTGTTTTTTTATTGACCGGCCCATAGGGCTTTCGTCTAAGTAAAGGCAAAATACGATGAATGCGGGCAGGGCGCAGGGATAAAATTCCGTGCCTGAAACCGCAAAGGGTGCTGGTTTTACAGGGGTAGATTTATCGTGATCGAAAGTGTTGTCGCCAGTTCTGCGACGCCAATGCAGATGTGGGTGGTCCTGGCACTTGTGGCCGGGTCGCTTGTCCTGTACGGGCTTGAGCGCATTTCGCTTGAACTGACCAGCATGGCGCTGATTGCGACCCTGTTGCTGTTTTTCGAATTCTTCCCGCTGCTTGACAGCAATGGTGAAAACCTGCTGGGTGCGGACACGATTATGTCCGGCTTTGCCAACCCGGCATTGTTGACGGTTCTGTCCCTGCTTGTTGTCGGGCAGGGGATGGTACTTACCGGTGGTGTCAGTTATATCGCCGGCCTGATCACCGAACATGGCGGCAAGAACGCAGCCGTTGCGATTTTTATCGGCTTGTTTGTGGTTATGCTGATGTCGGCATTCCTGAACAATACGCCGGTTGTTGTTATCTTTATCCCGATCATTCAGGCCCTGGCAGAGCGGATTGAACGTTCGCCAAGCGCCCTTATGATCCCGCTTTCCTATGCCGCCATTCTGGGCGGGATGACCACCCTGATCGGTTCGTCAACCAACCTTCTGGTTTCCAGTTCCCTGATCGAACTGGGCATGCCGGGGCTGGAATTCTTTGAATTCACGACGGTTGGCAGTGTTCTGGCGATTACCGGTTTTGTCTATGTTCTGTTCATTGCGCCGCGCCTTTTGCCAGCCCTGGCATCAATGCGCAGCAAGCTTGCCAATCCGGACAGCAGCGGCAAACAGTTCATTGCCCAGATCACGGTCGGCCCGGCATCGCAAATGATCGGAACCCGTCCGGTTGCGGGCTTCTTCAAAAACCTGCCCAACATCACCATTCAAATGATCGTGCGTCGCGAACATGCCGAATTGCCGCCATTTGAAAGTGATATGGAAATTCAGGCGGGCGATGTTCTGGTTGTTGCGGCGACGCGAAAGGCGCTGACAGAGGCCCTTCAGAAGGACCCGGGGCTTCTGCATGCCGATGCTGCTGCCGTCAGTGGCGATGGCGAAGAAACGCCACAGAAATCGACCCAGCTTCTTGCCGAAGTTATGTTGCCGCCCGGTTCGCGTCTGATCGGGTTTAACCTTGAACAGATCGGTTTCCGCTATCAGTACAAATGTCTTGTTCTGGGCATTCAGCGCCGTTCGCGCATGATCCGTACCCAAATGACGGAAATCCGCCTTGAGGCCGGGGACGTCTTGCTGGTGCAGGGGCGTTCCGAAGATGTCGAGGCACTTCGTACCATTCGTGATGTGGTGTTGCTGGAATGGTCGACGCGCACCTTGCCGCGTCCGTTCCATGCCCGCCGCGCAGCAACCATTTTCCTTGGTGTGATTGCGCTTGCCGCGACCGGCATTGTTCCGATCATGGTTTCAAGCTTCATCGGTGCGGGGCTTATGATTGCATCCGGGGCGCTCAATTTGCGGCAGGCATCGCGCGCGATTGATCGCAAGATCGTGCTGCTGGTTGCAGCAGCATTGGCGTTGGGCAATGCGTTGCAATTGACTGGCGGGGCGGAATTCGTTGCCGATCAGTTGTTGACGGTGACGCGCGGGGCCCCGGCACCGGTCATCCTGTCATTGTTCTTCCTGATTGTGGCGGCCTTTACCAATGTGCTGTCGAACAATGCATGTGCTGTTCTGTTTACCCCGATTGGAATCGGAATGGCCCAGCAACTTGGCGTGCCGCCGCATGTCTTTGCAATTGCCGTGGTGATGGCGGCGAACTGTTCGTTTGCATCGCCTGTCGGCTATCAAACCAACCTGCTTGTCATGGGGCCGGGGCATTACCGGTTTATCGATTTCCTTAAGGCCGGAACGCCGTTGATTGTGTTGCTTTGGATTGCGTTCAGCCTGTTTGCGCCGTGGTATTACGACATCCCGTTTTGATCGGGTTTTGATCCCGTATGGGCAATCAGCCCATGATGATTTTCAGAGAATGGCCAGCCATGCAAAATTGGCTGGCTTGTCTGTGTCGAAGGCGTTTGACTTTTGCCTTTGTGTCAATAGGATCAGCCCCCTAATTTGATCGGGAATGATCCGGCCGGATCGTTCCAGCTGCTCAGGAATATGCCGATGGCTCAAACTGCCGAGAATACCGCTTTCGCAAAGCCCGCACTTCGCCCTGCAAGCCCGAACTTTTCGTCGGGTCCGTGCAAAAAGCGTCCTGGCTGGTCTGCATCTGCGCTTGAAACGGAAATTCTTGGGCGTTCCCATCGCTCCAAACTGGGCAAACAGCGTCTTGAAGAAGTCATTGACCGTTCACGCGCCGTTCTGAACCTGCCTGATGACTATCTGTTGGGCGTCGTCCCGGCATCTGATACCGGTGCGGTCGAGATGGCGCTTTGGTCGCTTTTGGGCGCACGCGGTGTCGATATGCTGGCGTGGGAAAGTTTCGGCGCGACCTGGGTCACGGATGTGGTCAAGCAGCTTAAACTTGATGATGTCCGCACCCTTGATGCCGATTATGGCAAGCTGCCCGATCTTGGTTCTGTCGATTTTGATCGTGATGTTGTCTTTACCTGGAATGGTACGACCGCCGGTGTGTGTGTTCCAAACGGGGACTGGATCGCAGATGACCGCAAGGGCCTGACCATTTGTGATGCGACGTCGGCGATTTTTGCCATGGAATTGCCGTGGGACAAGCTCGATGTCGTGACCTATAGCTGGCAGAAAGTTCTGGGCGGTGAGGGCGGCCATGGTGTGATCATCCTGAGCCCGCGGGCCGTTGCGCGCCTCGAAAGCCATACGCCGGCATGGCCGATGCCCAAAATCTTCCGCATGACCAAGGGCGGCAAGCTGATTGATGGCATTTTCCGCGGTGAAACGATCAATACTCCGTCGATGCTGGTTGTCGAAGATGCGATCGACGCCCTGAAATGGGCAGAAGACATTGGTGGCCTTGATGGTCTGTTGGCGCGTACCCGCGAAAACCGCGCCCATCTTGACGCCTGGCTTGCGACCAGTGACTGGGCTGCCGATCTTGCCGAGGACCCGGCAACCGCATCAAACACATCGATGTGCATCAAGATTGTCGATCCTTGGGCACTGGCATTGCCCGCAGATCAGCAGGCAGCACTGCCGAAAAAGATTTCCCAGCTGCTTGAGGCGGAAAATGTCGCCCTTGATATCAATGGCTATCGCGACGCGCCGGCTGGCCTGCGGATTTGGGGTGGTGCGACCGTGGAACCAAGCGATATCAAGGCACTTTTGCCGTGGCTTGATTGGGCTTATGCGGTGGTAAAAGCGGAATTTTCCGCTGCCTGAGAAACATTTCGTACGTATTATTTGCGTTTTTGGGGTTTTCCCCGTTGCCCTGTCCGGCACAACGCGGTAGTAACCGCTACCGGATAGTGAGCCTTGAGTAATCCTTGGGGCATTATCGAGCCTGATTGAATTTGCGCGCCTCGTCCGGGAAAGCACACAAAATGACCGAACTCGCCAGGAAAGCACTTTTGCCCGCCGGCCTGCAGGATGTCCTGCCGGGAACCGCCGCGCGGGAAGCCGAAATCCGCGAAAAGCTGATGGCCAGTCTGGCGCATGCAGGCTATGACCGTGTGAAAACGCCGCTGGTCGAGTTTGAAGAAAGCCTGCTCGAAGGGGCAGCACCGGAACTGGCAACCCAGACCTTCCGTCTTATGGATCCTGAATCGCGCCGAATGATGGGGCTGCGTTCGGACATGACCCCGCAGGTCGGTCGTATTGCCGCCACCCGTCTTGGCGATGCGCCGCGGCCGTTGCGTTTGTCCTATTCCGGGGATGTGTTGCGGATCAAGGGATCGCACCTGCGCCCGGAACGTCAGTTCGCACAGGTTGGTGCGGAACTTATTGGCGTTTCGAGTGCCGCAGCCGATACCGAGATTGTTCTGCTGGCGCTTGAAGCACTTGAAACCATTGGTCTTGCCGATGTCTCGGTTGACCTGAACCTGCCGACATTGCCCGTACGCCTGTTTGATGCATTCGGTGTGTCGCGTGATGATCGCGAAGCCCTGACCGAGGCGCTTGAACGTCGCGACGTCGCGGCCCTTCGCGTGATGGATGGCAAGGTTACCGATGTGCTTGTTGCCTTGCTTGAGGCGGCCGGTCCGGCGACAACGGCATTGCCAAAGCTTAAAAAACTCGAACTGCCGTTGGGCGCATCCGAGGAACTTTATCGTCTGATCGATGTTGCGGAACGCATTCTGGCGTCTGATCTTGATGCAGCCCTGACCATTGATCCGGTTGAAATGGCCGGTTTCCGTTATCAGACCGGTGTCAGCTTTACCCTGTTTGCCCGCAATGTCCGTGGTGAGATCGGGCGTGGCGGCCGTTACCGGGCCGGTGGCGCATCGGGTGAAGCAGCGACCGGCATGTCGCTTTATATGGATAGTATTTTGCGTGGACTTCCGGATGCGAAACCGGTGGAACGGGTTTACCTTCCGCTTGGTACCCCGCAGCGAGAAGCCCGCAAATTGCGTGCCGAAGGCCATTACACGGTTGCTGCCCTTGAAGGTGCTGCCGAGGCCAAAACAGAAGACGGTGCGCGCGTCGAAGCGCGCCGCATGGGCTGTGATTACATTTATCTTGGCGGCCAGGTCGTGCCGCTGAACGCTTAGGGTCTGGACCCTAACTGAACGAACTTTTTATCGCGCAAGGAGTTTTGCGATGACCAATGTTGCCGTGATCGGTTCCCAGTGGGGGGACGAAGGTAAAGGCAAGATCGTCGACTGGCTGTCCGAACGGGCCGATGTCGTTGTGCGTTTCCAGGGTGGTCATAACGCCGGTCATACTTTGGTGATCGATGGCGTGACCTATAAACTCAGCCTGCTGCCGTCCGGCATTGTTCGCCAGAACAAGCTGTCTGTAATCGGCAACGGCGTTGTTGTTGATCCTTGGGCGTTGCTTGCCGAAATCGGCCGCCTGAAAGAGCAGGGTGTGGATATCACCCCGGAAAACCTGCGTCTGGCGGAAAACGCCTGCCTGATCCTGCCGCTGCATGGCAATCTGGATCGTGCACGCGAAGCAGCGGCATCGGGTGACAACAAGATCGGCACCACCGGTCGCGGTATCGGCCCGGCTTATGAAGACCGTGTTGGTCGTCGTGCGATCCGCGTTGGTGATCTGGCTGATGTTGATCTGCTTGAGGCAAAGGTTGAAAACCTTCTGACCCACCATAACGCGCTTCTGCGTGGTCTGGGCCAGCCGGAAGTCGACGGCGCAGAGCTTCTTGCTCAGCTTAAGGAAATCGCGCCGAAAATCCTGCCGTTCTCTGACACCGTCTGGAAATCGCTGAACCAGTTCAAGGAAGCTGGCAAGCGTATCCTTTTTGAAGGTGCCCAGGGCACGATGCTTGACATTGATCACGGTACTTATCCGTTCGTGACCTCGTCAAATACGGTATCGGGTCAAGCTGCTGCCGGTTCCGGCATGGGCCCGTCCGGTGTCGGTTATGTTCTTGGTATCACCAAGGCCTATACCACCCGCGTCGGCGAAGGTCCGTTCCCGTCCGAGCTGTTTGATGCAGATGGCGAACGTCTTGGCGAACGTGGCCGTGAATTCGGCGTTGTGACCGGCCGTAAACGCCGTTGTGGCTGGTTTGATGCCGCTCTGGTGCGCCAGTCGGTCAAGGTCAACGGCATCACCGGTATCGCACTGACCAAGCTTGACGTGCTTGACGGTTTTGATGAAATCAAGATCTGCACCGGCTATGACATTGACGGAAAGATCTATGATCATCTTCCGGCCAACCAGCGCCTTCAGGCCAAGGCAAAGCCGGTTTATGAAACCATCGAAGGCTGGTCGGAAACGACCATGGGCGCACGCAGCTGGGCCGATCTTCCGGCAGCAGCCATCAAATATGTTCGCCGCATCGAAGAACTGATCGAAGCGCCGGTGGCATTGCTGTCAACCAGCCCGGAACGTGATGACACCATTCTGGTTCACGACCCGTTCAGCGCCTGATACAGGGTTTGTGCATCGCACAGCAAAAGCCACCAGTTCCGACTGGTGGCTTTTTTCGTTTTGTCTGAATGTGTTGTCGCATGCAGGCCCGGTGTGCCGGTCTTATAACAGCTTGCTCGTGTGGCGTATCAGAAGTATCGTTTTATCAACCTTTTGACGGTAGCGTACTGAATGTCGCGTCAGGATGACGGTTCATCAGATCATGCGCGTCACCAAATAACGATAACTCGTAAAGAAATATCGGGATCATGGCAGAGCAAGCAGAAGACCAGGAACAGGAAGTTTCGAGCGGTGCTGCGCGAGAACCAGTGATGGATGCGCCGGGCGGCGGTGCGCCTGCACCTGAAGAACCCGATGATGCCAATCCCGAAGCCAGCCCGGAAAATGTCGAGTTTTCAACCGGCGGCAAAAGCATCGAAATCGGCAATTTTCGGGTTTTTCTTGATCTGCGTATGCCGGAATTTGATATGGGCCCGTGCAAGGCCTATTCCGCTGATAATTTACGCCGCGATGAAGGCAGTGCGTTTGCGGTTGTTGCCGACCCGGCCTTGCCAACCCGTCAGGAACATATCAACTTTCTGACCGGTATGCATATGGCAGGGCAGATTGACCTGCTTGACAGCGAGATTGCCTATTGGCCGCCATTCGGGCGCAACACCATGGTGTTGTTCTATGAAAAGCCCGCTGGCGGTCGTGTCGTCACTGGTGAAAGCAAAAAGGCGACCATCGACGAACACGAAATCGGCACAGTGGTCATCGAACCGCTTATGGGTGTGTTGCAGTCCTTTGGCGAAAAAAATCTGGCACATCGCAATATTCGTGCGGGCAATCTGTTTTATGCCGACCCGTTGCGCCAGAAAGTCGTTCTGGGGGATTGTGCCGCGACACCGCCGGGCTATGCCCAGCCGCTTGTCTATGAAACAACCGCCAGAATGAGCGCCGATGCCGCAGGTCGCGGATCGGGTACCATCATGGACGATCTGTATGCCCTGGGCATGACATTGGCGGAACTCGGGATCGGTCACCGTCCGCTCAGCAAACTGGGCGATCAGGAGATCATGGATCTCAAACTGGCAAAGGGATCGTTTCAGGCAATTGCATCACAGGAAAGATTGCCACTGGTTCTGATCGAACCGGTTCGCGGATTGCTTTGTGATGATCCCGAAGAACGCTGGGGCTTTGCCGAACTGAATGCATGGCTGGACGGTCGCCGGACCAAGCCGGTACAGGCCAATAGCGAAAAACGCGCCGCACGATCCCAGAACCTGTCGGGGCGTGACTACTATACCGTGCGTTCCCTTGCCCAAGGAATGGCAAAGAACTGGGTCAGTGCACTTGCGCCATTGCGCGACGGCACGATCGAGATTTGGCTGCGGCGCGGTCTTGGCGACAATGATCGGGCCAAGGCACTTGCAGATGCCATGCGGCAGTTGCAATGGGCAGGCGCGGACAAGCGTGCGGCCGAGGATGTTCTGGTCGCACGTGCTATCCTGATCATGGACCATCAGGGACCGGTCCGGTTCAAGGGTTTTTCGGCCATGGTCGATGGTCTTGGATATATGTTGTCCTATGACGTGCAGCATGGACGTGGCCCACAGCGATTTGCCGATGTGATCGTCCGCGATATTCCGGCCTACTGGTTTGGCCGCCAGGAAGGCTTCAGCCCGGAAATTCAAAAGCTTCAGCAGGTATATAAAAACCTGCGCTATTACGTTCAGCAACAAAGTGCAGGTTATGGCTATGAGCGTTGTCTTTATGCGCTTGTGCGTAACCAGCATTGCCTGAGCCCGATGATCGAACAGGAATATGTTGTTGAAATTTCGCAACTTCTTCCGGCGCTCGAAAAGGCAGCGGAAAGTGCGTCTGAAGACAGCTGGCCGGTCGATCGCCATATTGCTGCTTTCATCGCCACCCGTCTTGAAGATGATATCGAAGGCCAGTTGCTGGCCATGCAAAACCCGTCTGACGAGGTCGAATACAGCCGCGCCATCATCAGTATGCTGGCGATTGTGCAATGGCGTCACGGACCGGACAATTTGCAAAATCTGTCGCACTGGGTGGCGCGGCTTATGGAACCGGCCATCAAGGTATTCCACAGCAAGGCGCGTCGGGAACGGGTTGAAACCGAAATCCCGAAACTGGCCAAGCGCGGCAATCTGGTGGAGCTTTACAACCTGATCAATGATGAACAGGAACGCCGCAAGGATCAGTCCGAATTTGTCGAGGCCGTGGCTGAATATTCCGAAGCCGAAAGCGAGGTTTTCGACCTTGAATCGTCGGGGCCGGCGCGATTGGAACTTGCGGAAAAAGTCGGTCAGCAGGCCGCAGCATTCGCATCAACCATGATCGCGCTGCTGACGGTATCGGCACTGTTCTTGATGCATATCTTTTAAGGGATCGACATGGCAAAAGGTAAAAGCACCAAAAAGGGCGGCCGCAGCGCATTTTCCGGTTTGTCCGTGGTTGCATCTGCTGTGCTGCTATTCATGGTCGCCCTGCCGACCTTTGTGACATTGGTGGTCGGCTTGTTGCCGTCGCTGGTCGCGTTCATTTTTGATCGCAGTCCGGGCCGGACCATGGCGCGCTGTGTGTTTGGTCTGAATTTTTCCGGTGTCGCACCCTATATCCTTGAACTGTGGCAAGTGCCGTCGCAAACAGTGGGCGGTGCGACCCAGCAGATCTTTCAGCCACTGGCATTATCAATCATGTACGGGGCGGCGGGCCTTGGCTGGTTGCTGTATCTTGCGATGCCGCCGATCGTTGCCAATGTGCTTAATCTTTCTGCCCAGCGCCGGGTAGGGGAGCTTCGCAAAAAGCAGCGTGCCCTGATCAAAACCTGGGGCGACAGCCTGATCAAGGAAGTCGACCGGTCCGGGAACTGATCATGCCATGATGTTTTGTTCCGATTTACATCATCGATGACATAAAAAACGGCGGACAATTTGTCCGCCGTAGTTCGTTGCAAGGGGGAAGAGGGCTGGTAAGCACCCTTAGTGTGGCAGATCGCTGTGGATCGATTTGCGGACTTTTTCAAAGGCCCGGACTTCGATCTGCCGAATGCGTTCGCGTGAAATACCATAGGCGACACTGAGGTTTTCCAGAGTAACCGGGCTTTCAAGCAGGCGACGCTGGGTCAGAATGTCACGCTCGCGATCGTTAAGATGCGACATGGCACTTTTAAGCATATTCATCCGTTGCAGGAATTCTTCACGTTTGCCGTAAAGGGTTTCCTGGTCTTCGTCGTCGCTTTCGATCCAGTCGACCCATTCACCATCGCCGTCAACACGGACAGGTGCATTGAGCGAATGATCAGGACCGGCAAGGCGACGGTTCATCATAATCACGTCATCTTCGGAAACATTCAGCTTGGTCGCGATGAGTTCGACCTGTTCTGGTAACAGATCCCCTTCATCAATCGCCTGCATCTGGCTTTTGAGTTTGCGAAGATTAAAGAACAATTTCTTCTGCGCGGCCGTGGTGCCCATTTTCACAAGCGACCAGGAATGCAGGATGTATTCCTGAATGGCTGCGCGGATCCACCACATGGCGTAGGTTGCAAGCCGGAAACCCTTGTCAGGGTCAAAACGTTTGACAGATTGCAGCAGGCCCACGTTGCCTTCGGAAATCAATTCATTCAAAGGCAGACCATAGCCGCGATAGCTCATGGCAATCTTGGCAACCAGTCGCAGATGGCTTGTGATCAGTTTTTCCGCCGACTTGTCACAATCGTTGTCGCGGAAATTGCATGCGTACGTCGTTTCCTGTTCGGGGGTAAGCATCGGGTAACGTCGGATACGCTGCAAATATACAGTCAGACCATCCTGAGAGATTACTGGCAGAGCATTTCCCTGTTTCATTGAAGCCTCCCGTTATGCTTCGATCAAGTGCTGTTATCCCCTAGCACTGACTAAACCTTATACGAGGGTATTAGATGGCGTCAATTATTTTTTGACCATAAAGTTTAATCTATACTATCCCTTGGGATAGGTTCAGGCTCTCAATCAATGCGTTCAAGTCGTCGGGAAGGGGGGCTGTTGTCGATATATATTCCCCGGTGCGAGGGTGAATAAATCCCAGAGTTCTGGCGTGTAGAGCCTGTTTGTTGAATGCGTTCAGAAGTTCTTGCGTCTCCAAGTTGCACTTCTGTGAATTTTTATTCCTGCCGTAAACTGGATCACACACAAGTGAGTGGCCGATATGGGTCATATGCACCCGAATTTGGTGGGTTCGGCCGGTCGCAAGACGGCATTCAACCAGAGATGCTAACGAGTCGTCTCTGAACTGAAGTGTTTTGTAGTGGGTTAGTGCATATTTTCCGCCGGTTCTAAGAACCGTCATTTTCTTACGGTTGCGCGGACTTCTGCCGATATTGCCTTCGATATCACCGGCAAGCGGACGCGGAACACCCCACACAACCGCAAGGTACGCCCGATCGATATTTTCCTTGTCCTCGGAAAACAGGGTCGAAAGGGCACGGTGGGCCGTATCGTTTTTGGCAACGACCATCGCGCCGCTGGTATCCTTGTCCAGTCGGTGGACGATGCCGGGTCGCTTGACCCCGCCAATCCCCGAAAGACTATCGCCGCAATGGGCCAGAAGCGCATTGACCAGCGTACCGCTTTCATTTCCGGCTGCTGGATGGACAACCATCCCCGCCGGTTTGTTGATCACCAAAAGGTCATCATCTTCATAGAGGACATCAAGTTTGATATTTTCGGCAATCGGCTCGGCCGGTTCAGCGGGCGGAATGACAAGTTCAAACACGTCATCCTGCTTGACCTTGGCCGACATCTTGCGCGCGACGTCACCATTCATGCGCAGATGACCATCTTCGATCAATGCCTTGATGCGGGATCGGGACTGATCCGGCCAGGCCACAGCCAGCACCTTGTCAAGGCGCGCACCTTCGTCCTGGGCAGTTGCAATATAGCGGAGTTGTTCTGGCATCTGGTCGCTACTGGTCATCAATGTCTTGCAGTCTGATTTCGATATGCAGTGTAACAGGTTATGCTTTGTGCTGGCAGCTTGTAGCTGTTTTATGCCCGATTGCAATGAAATGCCGTCATGATCCCGGGGATGAGGCCGCCTCGTGTGCGCGCCGGAATACGGAAACCATCAAAAGGAGCGATCCAATACACAGGGCACGACAAAGGGCGCGGCCCGTTTATGTTGTGATCTTGCAATTGTTGGTGCTTGCAGCTATGGCCTTGGGATGTGTTTTGCGTGATCGGGGCAGTTGACCGGCCATGCTGATGTCAAACAGATGGGTTGGTTGGAAACAAGATGCGTGTAGTTAAGGCCTTGGTTGTGTTCATGGGGGTGCTGATCGTGATCGGCATCGGGCTTGTTGCCTATGGGCTGTCGCTTGATAAAAATGCCAAGGAAGCAGATAGCACTGATACGGGGCAGGCGCCTTCGGTTCCGATCGCAGGCCTTGAAAACGGCCCGCAGGCGGCGACCGGACTTTCCGGTGCACCCGTCATCCCGGATTTTGGTGACATCACTATCGATGTTGCACCTGGTGAAGTGCTGGTCGCTTATTCCGTTCAGGGAACACAGGCAATCCTGCATATCGAAGGCCCGGACGGACTTGGTGCGCGTCTTGTGATTGTGTCGCTGACCGATAAAAAGGTCCTTGGTCGTATTATTTTGAATGCTGACGGCCAATAGGGTTCGCGCAGGCGATCAGACAGGCCAACAAGTGCAGGACAAACAGGATAGCGGCAGCATGACAAATCAGAAAGCCTGCGACACCGGCGATCATTCGGCTGTCATTCTGTCTGCTGACCTGCATCAGGAAATGTGCAATCTGGCCGCAATGCAATGGCCGGAAGAATGCTGTGGGCTTCTTGTTGCGTCAAAGCAGACACCAAACCGGATCCGTCGGGTGGTGGCAGCACGCAATGTTGCCGATGATCCGCTCAGAACCTTTGAAATTGATCCGCAAACCCTGATTGATACCTATCGTCTGGCCCGTCAAAGCGGTGACGAGGTGGTGGGCTGCTTTCATTCGCATCCAAATGGCAGTGTCTTGCCCTCAACAACGGATCGTGGTCGTGCCGATGTGGACGGTTTTTTGTGGCTGATAATTGCCACTGACAATTCCGGGGTTCTGGACAGCCGCATGTATCGCGCACATCATCAGAAGCCGACAAACGGGCAGGACGGCGATGTTATTCGCTATTTCCGGCGATGTGTTCTGACGGATGGCAACCCGTCGTGATTTATGCAACCGGCAAAGTCAGCCGGTTTGATTGATCAGATCGGCAACATTTTCGGGAATTGAGGTGTGCTTTTTCATCACGGTTTCGAGCGCCAGCACCAGTGCCAGCTCGACCTTGCCTTCCTTGCCCATCGATTTCAGGATCGAGATTGATTTTTCGACGCTAAATCGTGGCTTGTAGGCACGTTCTTCAAGCAACGCCCCCATGATATCGCAAATCGTAAGAATACGCGTCAGATCGGGAATGGCGTCCGCCGTCAACCCATCGGGATAGCCGCTGCCATCAAGATATTCGTGATGGTGTCTGACACTATGAAGGACGGCCGGGTCAAGATTTCCCTGTTCAGACAGCTTCTTGTACCCTTCGACAGGGTGACGTTTGATGATCTCGAACTCTTCGGGGGTAAGTTCCCCCGGCTTGTCGAGGATCGTGTCCGAAATCCAGATCTTGCCAATATCGTGCAGAAGCCCGGCCTCGGTCAATTTGGCGACGTCGGTTTTGCTCATGCCCGTACTTTGTGCAAAGGCACAGGCAATACCGGTCACCAGCAAGATGTGCTGGAATGTTGACTGGTGATAGACGCGCACCGTGCTTAGCCATTCCGAAATGCCCAGATCGGCAATGGCAGTTGCGATATTCTGGCCGGCCTCGTTGATCTGTTTCAGATCGACGGGCTGATTGCTGGTGATCTTGTCAAAGCTGTTCTGGATGGCTTTTGCTGCCAGCTGCGTGGTGGCGGTTGCAGTCTTGCCCGTCATGCCATAGGCCGTGCGGCGGTCTTCGATATAAGTCGCCAGCGACTTCTCCGATAGCGGCTTGAGAATGGTTTTGCGCGCGCCAAGTGCTGTGGCCTGCAACTCGTCTTGAAGGTTGCCTTTGCCGATTGCAATAATCTGGTCCGAGCCGCGTTCCGATACTTTGCGAAAGGCCCGAAGCCTGGCAATCATGTCCGGGTTCTGAAGATCGACATCTATGATCAGCGACATGATATCAGCCCGGATCGGCTTTGCCGGATCAAGCAGGCACAGATCAAACCCCATCAAGCTTTCCGGAAGCAAGTGACGGTGGTCCTGATCGCACAGGACGTGAATTATGTTTACGTTATCTTGCGGCACGGTCCCGACGCTTGCTCAATCTGTTCAAATCCCCTTCTTATCGAGTTAAAGTAGAAGAATGCGAAATTCAAGTGTTGGCTAGTCGTTGCTATGCACCGACAGGGCGTCAAGAATCTGTTTTTTGCCAATGGTTCCGATGGGGTGATTGTCGTGGCCCGTTACCGTGATTGCGGTATCCGAGCCAAGTGCCACAGGCAGGATATCCTCAAGCCGGGTATCGTAGCGGACCACATGCGCGGTTGAAAACCCGTCCGCGCCGGATGCCGGTTTTACCGGTTCCATGATGCTTCTGGCACGCAGGACCTTGCCCCGGTTCACATCCCGGGTAAAGGCCTGCACATAGGCGTCAGCCGGATTGAGAACAATTTCTTCGGGTCGGCCGACCTGGATGAGTTTCCCGTCCTTGAGGATGGCAATCCGGTCACCGATCTTGAGTGCCTCGTCAAGGTCATGGGTGATGAAGACAATGGTCTTGTGCAGTTCCGCCTGTAGCTTCATCAACTCATCCTGCATGTCCGATCTGATCAGGGGATCAAGGGCGGAAAAGGCCTCGTCCATCAAAAGGACTTCCGGGTCGGTGGCGAGTGCCCGGGCAAGGCCAACACGCTGTTGCATGCCACCTGAAAGCTGATCGGGGAACTTGGCTTCGTACCCGGCAAGCCCGACGCGATCAATCCATTTGCTTGCGGCTGCTTCGCGGGTTTTGCGATCAGTTCCCTGGATTTCGAGCCCATAGGCGACATTGTCCATCACATTGCGATGGGGGAGCAACCCGAACCGTTGAAACACCATGCCAAGCCGCTTGCGACGAAATGCATTCAGGGTCGGGATATCCATCGACAGAATATCTTCGCCGCCAAACGATACCTGGCCTGCGGTTGGATCAATCAGGCGATTAAGGTGGCGGATCAATGTCGATTTTCCGGATCCCGAAAGGCCCATGACCACAAATGTTTCGCCCTGTTCAATTGACAGGGACACATCATGAAGTCCCACTGTGTTGCCGGTCTTTGCAAGGATTTCTTCCTTGTCCGAGCCGGACTTTGCCAATTCAAGTGCAACATCCGGATCAGGACCGAATATTTTGAAAATATTGCGTATTTCGATATAGCTCATTGCCCATCCTCCGCGCTTGATGTGCGCTGGGATCGCTTGCCATAGGCCTGGCCGATCCGGTCAAAGACAACCGCCAGAAGCACAATCGCAATGCCGGCTTCCATGCCTGCGCCGACATCAAGGCGCTGGATACCCATCAGGACCTGTTCGCCAAGGCCGCGTGCACCGATCATGGACGCAATCACCACCATGGAAATGGACATCATGGTTGTCTGGTTGATGCCCGCCATGATGTTGGGAAGGGCAAGCGGCAGCTGAACACCAAACAGGATCTGTTTGCGGCTGGCGCCGAACGAACGTGATGCTTCAAGAACTTCGGGATCGACCAGACGAATACCAAGATCGGTCAGGCGAATGACTGGTGGTGCGGCATAGATCACGGTGGCCAGAATGGCCGGTACCTTGCCCAGCCCGAACAGCATCAGGGCAGGGATCAGATACACAAAGCTTGGCATGGTTTGCATGGTGTCCAGGACAGGCAGCATAATGGCCCGCAACCGGTTGGACATTGCCATTGCGATGCCGACCGGAACCCCGATGACGACCGAAAGCGAGGTCGCAACAATCATCAGGGCAAGGGTTTGCATCGCCTTGTCCCAAAGGCCCAGCGTGCCGATGGCAAACATCGCGATCACAAGGCCGGCAACCAGCTTCCAGTTTTTGCTGGCATGCCAGGTGATGGCAGCAATCGCAATCAGGATCAGCCACCATGGCGCACCACGCAGAAGTTGTTCCAGCGCGACCAGAATGGTCAGCAAGCTGTCGGCAAAGGCCTCGAACGCTGTGCCATAATTGATGACCAGCCAATCAACGAACTGATTGACCCACTTGCCCAAAGGCACATTCAATTGTTCCGGAAACATGGCGACGGCAGGCCCGTGTTGCTCAAAAAATCAATGAGTTTGAAAGCCTAACAAGTTCGATCTTTCCATGCGACTGTAAATCGAGCGACGCCTGACATCTCCTGACAGTTTTTGGTCTGTCCGCAAAAAAAAACACCCCGCAGAATTTGATCTGCGGGGTGTCTGGTCTTTCAAATCAGGCGGATGCCTGAAGGAACGGCTTGCCGGAATTACTTCGCAGCAGCGCGAGCTTCTTCAAGCCAGCCATCAAAGATTTCGCGATGTGCCTTGATCCAGGCATCAGCGTGACGGCCGATGTCTTCGGCGGACTTTTCGCCATCGCGCATGCGCAGGTTCTGAGCCGAAATGTCATTGGCCGAAACTTCCATGACTTCAAACAACTTGGCTGCTGCCGGGTTGGCTTCTGCCCATGCCTTGTTGGCGATGATCTGCTGGTTGTTGACCTGGAAACCGAAATCCGAACCATCCGGAAGGGAGGTATCGGCATCTTTACGTTCGCCCGGAAGCGACGAGAACGGTACCTGCAGCCAGGTTACGTCTTTGCCCGGAACCAGAACGCCCGAAACCCAGTACGGGGTCCAGGTGTAATACAGGATCGATTCACCGGCTTTGTAACGGGTGATGGTATCGGCGATGATGGCCGAATAGGAACCCTGATTGTGGGTTACGGTGTCACGAAGGCCGTATGCGTCAAGGTGATGTTCGATCACACCTTCACAGCCCCAGCCCGGGTTGCAACCCGAAAGGTCGGCTTTGCCGTCGCCATTATTGTCGAACAGTTTGGCAATTTCCGGATCAGCAAGCTGGCTGACATTGGTGATGTTGTATTTGTCGGCGGTTTTCTTGTCGATCAGGTAGCCCTGAAGCGCGCCCGGCGAATATACGCCCTTGCGATAGATTTTCTCGTCACCGCCAGCAGCCGTGTAGAAATCGGCATGAAGCGGGTTCCAGTGGTCAGCCAGGAAAGTTGCATCGCCGTTGCCGATGGCAACGTGACCGGCAGCATATTCGATTTCCTGGATCGGCTTGACGTCATAGCCCAGTTCTTCAAGTGCCTTCATGACCAGAAGGGTCTGGAAGGTTTCTTCGGCGATCGAGCTTTTGAGCGGCTGAACTTCGACGCCTTTGCCCGGCATATGATGATCGGCAAATGCAGCACCGGTCATCAGCATGGAGCCGGTAACGGCAATCGCAGCGCCGGTTGTCAGTTTTTTGAGGATCGTCATGAGCTTCTCCTGGTTTTAATGAGCCTCGGACAGTTTATCTGTCCCTGTTCTCCAAACTGACGGAACCGCTCCTGGTTCCGTCAGCTATCTCGTTGTTCGGTATTATTTCTTGCCAAGGATCGACCGTACGACAGCAGCAGGGCCGCTTTCATACCAGTGACGGGTTCCCTTGGATCGCTGGTCGCGGCCCAGCGCCTGGGTCATGCGGTCAAGGACAATCGCCAGAAGGACGATGCCAATGCCGCCAACCGTTGCCAGACCCATATCCAGTCGGCCGATGCCACGCAGGACCATCTGACCCAGACCGCCAACCGCAATCATCGAGGCAATCACAACCATCGACAGCGCCAGCATCAGCGTCTGGTTAACGCCAGCCATGATGGTCGGCATCGCAAGCGGTAGCTGAACCCGGAACAGAAGCTGTTTCGGGCTGGCACCAAATGACCGCGCAGCTTCGACCAGATCACCGGGGACCTGTCGAATGCCAAGAATGGTCAGGCGGATCAGCGGCGGCAGGGCAAAGATGATGGTAACCACCACACCCGGCACGTTGCCGATGCCAAACAGCATGACAATCGGCACCAGATAAACGAAGGCCGGTGTTGTCTGCATGGCATCAAGGATCGGACGCACGGCATTGGATGCGCGTTCGTTACGCGCCAGCCAGATACCGGTCGGAAGGCCAATCACAACACAGAAAAAGACCGATGTGATGACAAGCGACAGCGTCACCATTGCTTCGGACCAGGCACCTATCAGACCGACCGCAATCATCGATGCCAATGTCCCGATGGCCAAACGACGTCCGGCAAGCTGCCAGGCAATCAGCGCCATGATGATGATGACAAGGATCGCCGGGGTTGCTTGCAGCCCGGCTTCAACACCGCTTAGAACCGCATCAATCGGCCAGCGGATGGCCTGGAAGACGCTTCGGAAATTCTCGACAATCCATTCAAGACCGTCATTGACCCAGCCATCAAGCGGGATCAGCGCATCCTGGAACGGGTGGAAAATATCAAAATGCTTTTCCGGGGCAGGGGCCGCGTTTGACAGCCAGTCAGACGATGCTGCGGCATCGCCACCGGTACTGCCGCCCGGGCCGCTTGCCGCGGCATCCGGGCTTGCGCTTCCCCACGGGTTGCTGGTTGTGCTTGTTGCGGATGAACCCGCACTGTCAGCGGAGCCGGCCTCTGTGCTCTGGCCCCAAGGATTACTGGTATCAGCCATTGGTGCCGTCTCCTTCTCGGTCAAGGGTTGCCAACAGGTTGGCTTTCTTGATCACGCCCATGTATTTGCCGTCTTCTGCGATGACGGGAACGCCGCATGGTGCATGCGCAACCGTCCCGATCAGATCGGAAAGCGGTGTGTCATGGGAAACCGGTTCGACATTTGGCAGGAAGGCCGCCGACAGTTTGTCCGCACCTGATTTGATGGCTTCGTCAAGGCTGTCGACAGAAATGATTCCATGGAAATCAAGCTTGTCACCGACGATATACCCATATTCGCGGTCTTCATTGCGCAGACGGTTAAGGGCGGTCTTAAGGCCAACGCCTTCGCGTTCGATAACCGTGACCTGACGTTTTGACGCAATGTCTTTGGCGCTCAGAATGGTGGAAACATCAACACCGCGGAAGAACGATTTGACGTAGTCATTCGCCGGGTTGTTGAGGATTTCTTCCGGGCTGCCGACCTGAACCACAATCCCGCCTTCCATAATGGCAATGCGGTCACCAATGCGCATGGCTTCGTCAAGATCATGCGAAATGAAAATGATCGTGCGTTTGTGTTCACGCTGAAGCGTAAGCAGTTCGTCCTGCATTTCTGTCCGGATCAGCGGATCAAGTGCGGAAAATGCTTCGTCCATCAGCATGACGGCCGGGTCATTGGCCAGTGCGCGGGCAAGGCCGACGCGCTGCTGCATACCGCCGGAAAGTTCATCCGGATAAGAATTGGCATGGGCCTTAAGGCCAACCTGATCAAGGGCGGCAAGAGCGCGTTCATGACGCTCGGCCTCGTCAACGCCGGCCAGTTCAAGGCCAAAGGCAGCATTATCGATGACGGACAGATGCGGCATCAGGGCAAATGACTGGAAAACCATGGCCATGTCGCTGCGGCGCAGGGCGCGCAATTCTTCGTCCGACATCGCGGCAATATCGACGCCATCATACAAAACCTGACCCGATGTCGGTTCAATAAGACGGTTCAAAAGCCGCACCAGGGTGGATTTTCCTGATCCCGACAGGCCCATCACCACAAAAATTTCACCTTCATGGACGGTGAAATTGGCGCCACAGACACCGACGGTCTGGCCGGTCTTGTCGAAAATTTCGTCCTTGTCGATACCGTCATTGATCATTTGCATGGCCTGATCAGGATGGTCGCCAAAGACTTTATAGAGGTCTTTTACAACGATTTTTTCGGTCATGAGCCCTTATCGAATTTTGGCGATGAACATCTTGAATCCCGCCAGGACAAAACGTTGGCGCGATCATGGTGCCCGTCGGATTTTTTCATTGTGAAACCCGCAAGGCGCCTTTGGACCGGATGGCCGCCAGGCGCAGGTTCCCCCAAGTCTCGTTATATTCGTTAAGGCGATAGTTACAGCTCAAAACATTTGATGTCAAATTATAATGGCGTTAAGTTGGGCGCAACGAAGAACGGAAGGAGCCGCATCAAGATGGGGTCGGAACAGCCAAAGCGTAGGGAATTTCTCGATGTTCTTGTCGCATTGCGACAGATTATCCGAGCAACGGATCTTCATTCAAAACATGTGATGAAGGTTTGTGGTCTTACGGTTCCGCAGCTGGTTGTGTTGCTTGCGATCGAAGAACTTGGTGCGGTTACTGTGCGTGAAATATCTCGCCACGTGTCGCTTAGTCAGGCGACGGTAACCACAATTCTGAACCGTCTTGAAGAACGCGGTTTTATCGTGCGCACGCGCAATGCCAGCGACAAACGTGTCGTCAATAGCAGCCTGACCGACAAGGGGCGGGAAGTTCTGATCAATACGCCACCTTTGATGGATGGCCATTTCATGTTGCGCTATGAAATGCTTGATCTGGATGAACGCAAGCAGATCCTTGATTCGTTGCAGCATGTTGCCCGTTTGATGGATACGACCGAAGTCGATCCAAGGCCGCCGACCCGAACAGATGGTTCTTCGCCTTATGGTGATTGATGATCATTCACCATTGGCATACGGGCAGGCAGGGCAGCAGATGGGCCAAGTATTTTATCTCCGCGTGCCCGGGTTAATTCAGTTCATTTTTCGGTTTCATCCAAATTCTGTTTCAGACGATCAAAAATTGCCTGAATTTGTTTCGGGCTTGCGCCGGTGAGGGTGGAACACTCGTTCGCATCGCAACCGGCTGCCATATAGTTTAATGCATTTGACACTGCGATCGCTTCGTCGCGTGTAAGCAACAGAGATATTTTGCTGTCATGCTCTGACATTTCGGGTTCCTTGCAGCTTTGATCTGTTTCGGTTTGTCATGCCCGGCTGCGTGCCGGGCATGATTATTAAAATCCAGTCCTGTCAGGTGTCATTTTTGCTGGTTGTAATAGGTAACGCCATCCGTGGGGCGAAATGCCGTGCCGCAATCACCTGCATTTGCATTGGTGATGATGATTGTGCCGGTACGGCTGTCCCAGTATGCCGCGCGGCTATTGGCAAGCGACTTGTTTTCGCTGGGAGCGTCCAGAATGCCCTCCAGGAAAGTGGCAAACTCGCCAGCACTGGCGATGGTGGCGTCCGGAAAAGCCAGATTGTCAATGACTTTTCCCTTAACAAATTCGTCCTTGTGTTTGGTATAGGCATGCCCGTTTGCGATCGTCGTGGCAAAGGCGGAATTGGTGGTGGCCGTGCAAGAAGCTGCATGCGATGGGGAAGGTACAACGACCGCACCAAGCGCAATCATGATTCCGGCCATGATCACGTGGCGCGCAAGACCACGCAAGGCATCAAAACGGATTTTCATCTCTGTTTCCTTTGGTTGTTTTCACTTGGAAAATGAGCTGAGTTAGCCCGTCAGGATGACGCCATGCCGGAATGGATGTGATGGCAGGGGCAAAATGCGCAAAAAATACGGGGCGGAAAATGATCCGCCCCATACATCAAAATCAGTTGTTTGAAGTGCCTTTTGCAAGGTTGCTTTACACAGCAGCTTACAAAGCGGCCTCAACCCGGGCGGCGACCTTTTCCGGCACCCAGGCTTTCCATACATCCGGTTTTTGTTTCAGGAAATAAAGTGCCGCGCCTTCGGGCTTTTCGTTATTTTCCTGCATATAAGCCAGCATTTCCGAAACAAGTGCATTGCTGGTCTCATAATGGGTCAGAAACTCGATCAGTTTCGGCGCGGATTTCATGAAGTCGGAATTGACGCCGACCGTCACCGTGCTTTGCGGATATGCGGTTGCCTTCTTCGGGGAAGGATCGGTTTTCAGCGCATCAAAAATGGTCTGGTCATAGGCCGGTTCTTCGAGCCGATAGCTGTCATAAAGCCCCATGACCCAGGTTGGTCCCCAGTAATAATAAAGTGCCGGCTTTCCGCGTTTATGCGCAGATGCGATTGCCGCGGAAAGTGCCGCACCGGTGCCGGGGCGGAAATTGGTAAAGCTGTCATCAAGCTGATAGGCCGAAAGCTTTGCCGAGTTGACCTTTTCACATACCCAACCCGACGGGCAGTTATAAAAGCGCCCTTTGCCGGGTTCTTCGGGGTCTTCGAACAAGGATGCATATTTTGGCAGATCATCAACCGATTTCAGATCCGGTGCCATCGGCTCGATCCCGCGTGCGGCATCGCCTTCGATCACATAGCGCGGGACAAACCATCCTTCGACAGCATCGTCAAAATTCACCCCGATCTGGCTGACGGTTCCGGCGGCCTCTGCCTTTTTCCAGGCATCGGCCACATTGTCGCGCCAGATTTCCATGACGACGTCAACATCGCCTTTGCCGGCACCGGTCAACAGCGGAATGACATCACCGGGCAGGGCATCGGTTTTGCAGCCATACCCCTTTTCGATGATGAACCGTGCGACGGCATTGTGAAAAAGCGCACTGTCATAATTCAGGCCGGCAAACATGACGGGGCGATCAATTTCGCATGTCGCGTCCTGCGCCTGTGCGGTTGAAATGAATGTGGAAAATGCAAGGCCAGCGGCCATCAGCATTGCGGCTCCGGTAGGCAGGGTTTTCATCCTTCTGTCCCTTCGTGGTTGCGGTCCGGAATCGCATCAAATGCACTGCTTTTGCCCGGTAATTGCGTGGCTCATCCTGGTTGGGTCCCCCGATGAAGCCGACAGTGCCCCTGATACAGGTGGTTAAAGTCCCATGCGCAAGTTTAACCGGGCGCGCAAAATGGATGCAACCCCCGGTGCGTCAGTTAACCATGATGTGATCCCGGTCAGTTGCAGCAATGATGACAGATTGCTCCTGACAATGATGGCAGGAGATGTCAGCTATACTGGATGGAATTCATGCCGATATTCCCGTGAAATCCGGTCTGCTTGCCGTTATGGTGGGCAAAACAAACCTGTGGGGCCCGCGATGATGCATTCCAGTCTGTTCGTCTTTGATATTGAAACCGTTCCCGACATTGATGTTTTGCCGCAACTGACTGGTGAAACGGCACCTGATCCGGAAACCGGACAGAAGATGCTCGAAGATTATCATCTGGAAATCACCAGCGGTCGCAATGGGTTCCCCCGTCAACCGTTTCACAAGGTTGTGGCAATCAGTTTTCTGCGTGCAACCATCCAGCGCGATGGTGATCTTGAAATGTACGAGATCGAAGAATTGCGGTCCGGCGGGGATTTGACATCCGAGGAAAAGGATCTCGTGAACGGGTTCTTTGCCTATTGCGGAAAGCTTTATCCCAGACTGGTCAGCTTCAATGGGCGGGGGTTTGATTTGCCGGTTCTTAAATACCGCGCGATGAAGCATGGCGTTACGGCGCGCTGGCTGCATCAGGCATCGAACAAATGGGAAAACTACACATCCCGTTATGCACCGAACTGGCATTGCGACCTTGCCGAAGTATTGTCTGATTACGGTGCATCAGCCCGCACCAAGATGAATGAAGTCTGTGCCGCACTGGATTTGCCGGGCAAGACTGGTGTTGATGGCAGCAAGGTCTCGGACATGTTTGACAATGGCGAGATCGATGGCATTCGCCGTTATTGTGAAACAGATGTGCTCAATACCTATTTGCTGTATCTGCGCCATGCTTTGCATACCGGGCTGACCGATCATGACGGATATAATCACGCGATCAATTTGACGGTTGGCTGGCTTGAAGAACGGGCAGGGGACATTCCCGCCTATCAGGAATTTTTGGATGCATGGCGTGCCTCAAGCGGCGGGTCGTTCAACGTTCTCTAGGAGTTCAAGCATTCTTTCAATGCGGGGTGCGATGGAGTGATGTGAATCACACTGCGGGCGGCCTTAGGATGAAACCTTATTGAAATGATGGCGGATTGCTCTTAATTGCAAGCGCGGTTGCAAATTAATTGCAACTTCATGGGAGTTGAGACGTAATCACGTTCAATAGGGATCGTTCAGATGGAAATCAGGAAATTGATCGGTGGTGCCGTATTCGGTGCGACCACCTTTGCAGCAGCCATTGCCAGCGCACAGGAAGTGAATGTTTATTCCCTTCGCCAGGAATTCCTGGTCGAGCCGCTGTTTGAAAAATTCACCGAACAGACGGGCGTTAAGGTCAATGTGATCTTTGCGGAAAAAGGTCTGGTCGAACGTATCAAGCAGGAAGGGGCGAACAGCCCGGCCGACATTCTGATGACGGTCGACATCAGCCGCATTCAGCAGGCTGTTGATGCCGGCGTAACCGAAGCCGTTTCCAATGATGTCATCAATGGCAACATCCCGGCGCATCTGCGTGATCCCGAAGGTCACTGGTTTGCGCTGACCCAGCGTGGTCGTGCAATCTATGCGTCCAAGGACCGCGTGGCCGAAGGTGAAATCACCTCTTACGAAGATCTGGCGGACCCGAAATGGGAAGGCAAAATCTGCACCCGTTCCGGCACGCATGTTTATAACGTTGCGCTGTTTGCATCGATGATTGCAGTTCATGGCGAAGAAAAAGCCAAAGAATGGCTCGAAGGTTTGAAAAACAACCTTGCCCGCAAGCCGCAGGGCAATGACCGCGCCCAGGTGAAGGCGATCAAGGAAGGCGTATGTGACGTCGCGATCGGCAATACCTATTACTATGGCAAGATGCTCGACAACGAAGAGCAGCGCCCGTGGGCAGAGTCGGTCAATATCGTCTTCCCGAACCAGGCAGATCGTGGCATGTCGATGAACATCTCGGGCATGAGCCTGATCAAGGATGGCCCGAACCGCGAAAACGCCGTGAAGCTGATGGAATTCCTGACCGGCGATGTCGCTCAGCAAATCTATGCAGAGGTCAATTACGAATACCCTGTGAAACCGGGTGTCGAATGGGCCGAGAACGTCAAATCCTGGGGCACCTTCAAGGCTGACGAACTGCCGCTTTCCGATATTGCACGTCTTAGCCCGGATGCGATCAAGCTGGTCGATACGGTCGGCTACAACGAATAAATCGCTGATTCTGAGAGCAGAATTTTTGAAGGGATGGCACATTGCCATCCCTTTTTCATATTTGTGGTTAGGATGGCCAAAAAGCCGCATTTGTCCGCATGTCAGCCCTTTAACATCGAAAATCTGTGCTTTCGGGCTTGCAAGAACCGGGCTCTGGCCTTTAATTTCGCCGACGGCGAATACAAATCATTCCTAATTGCTGTTTGTTCGCACAGCACATCCACAAGAGGCATTCATGATTTTTCTGCGCAAAACGGTCTATGGTCTGGTCGCGGCGGCAATGGGACTTTCGATGGTTCAGGGCGCCAATGCAGCAGAAGAAGTGAATGTCTATTCGTTACGACAGCCATTCCTGATCGAACCGATGTTCAAGCGTTTCACCGAAGAAACCGGTATCCGGGTCAATACGCTGTTTTCGCAAAGTGGTCTGGTTGAACGGATCAAGCATGAAGGGCGCAACAGTCCTGCTGACCTGCTTCTGACGGTTGATATCGGTCGTATTCAGGATGCCGTTGATGCCGATATCGCCCAGCCGCTGACAAGTGACGTGCTCGAAGCAAACATCCCGGACCAGTTTCGCGATGAAAATGAATTGTGGGTTGGTCTGACGACCCGTGCGCGTGTGCTTTACACATCGCTTGACCGGGTCGCACCGGATGCGATTTCCACCTACGAGGAACTGGCCGATCCGAAATGGAAAGGCCGGATTTGTGTGCGGTCGGGCATGCATGTTTATAACATCGCGCTGATCGCATCGATGATTGCCCATCACGGCGAAGAATATACGAAAACCTGGCTGACATCGGTGAAGGAAAATCTGGCGCGCAAGCCCCAAGGGGCCGATATCGACCAGATCGAGGCCGTCTCGCAGGGCGTATGTGATCTGGCGATCGGCAATTCCTATTATTACGGCAAGATGCTGGATGACCCGAACAAGGCCCCGGCAGCAAAACAGGTGCGCATTGTCTTCCCGAACCAGGGTGACCGGGGTACGCATGTCAATATTTCGGGTGTCGCCCTGATGAAACATGCCCCGAACAAGGAAAACGCCATCAAGCTGGTCGAGTTCCTGTCAGGCGATGAAGCCCAGCACATGTATGCCGACGTCAATTTCGAATATCCGGTGAAGCCGGGTGTGGCATGGTCGGAAATGGTGCGGTCCTGGGGTACCTTTACCCATGATGAACTGTCTTTGAACAAGATCGCCGAAAATCGCGGCGCGGCCATTCGTCTGATCGATGAAGTCGGCTTTAACGAATAAATTCATCACGCCATAACGCCCCTGTCTTCCGGATAGGGGCGGCAAGCTGGTTGGTATAATTGATTTGTCTGAATTGATTTCCCGGACACATTGGGCAACTATGTCCAGATTGATGTGGTTGGGGAACATGGCGCGGGTTGATGACGGGCAGTTACGTTCAAAGGGTGATTTTCGGATGTCTGCTGGCGTTGGGAATGGGCACATCCGCGCAGGCCGGCAATGAAGTCAATGTTTACACCGAACGCCAGCCGCAATTCATTCAGCCTGTCTTTGATCGCTTTACCAAAGCAACAGGAATTCGGGTTAACGTCCTGTATTCCCAAACAGATTTGGTCGACCGAATTCGACGCGAACATGAATCAACCCCGGCCGATATCCTGATTGCCGTGAATGTCGGGCGCCTGGTCGAGGCGGCAAATGCCGATATCGCATCACCGATCACATCGCCAATCGTTGATGAAAACATTCCCACGACATATCGCGATACCAACAATCTTTGGGTCGGGCTGACATCGCGGGCACGGGTATTGGTCACCCCGCGTCAGGCCGGAAACCAGATGCAAATCGAAAGTTACGAGGAACTGGCCAATCCGCAATGGCGTGGCAAGATCTGCATCCGGTCGGGATATCATGTCTATAATACCGGCCTTGTGGCATCGATGCTTGCGCATCACGGGCCGGAATATACCCGAAACTGGCTGCGCTATGTTAAGGGCAATCTGGCGCGCAAACCCCAGGGCGGCGATGCCGATCAGATTGCGGCGGTCGCACGCGGGGAATGCAGTGTCGCGATTGCAAATTCCTATTACTACGGGAAAATGCTGGATGATCCGGCCACGCGCAAGGATGCCAGCAGGGTCCAGATTGTCTTTCCCAATCAGAAATCGACTGGCACCCACGTTAATATCACCGGTGTGGTCTTGATGAAGCAGGCCCCGAACCGTGAAAATGCGCTGAAACTGATCGAATTCATGTCGAGCAACGAAATCCAGCACGTTTATGCCGCGGTCAATTTCGAATATCCGGTCGGGATCGTCTGGCCGGAAATGTTGCGTTCATGGGGTGAATTCACCTCTGAACATTTGCCTTTAACCGTCATTGCAGGCTATCAGGATTTGGCGAAACAGCTTCTTGATGAAGTGGCCTTTGACGACTGAGACGGAAACTGCCTTGAACAACGCATGCCACACGCCAAAGGACGAGGATATCCGTCCCGCCGCAGTTACTGAAACGTTTGATCCGATGCGCACGCCCAGCGGCAATTCTGCCATGCGCTGGTTGCCGCGCGGACAATCGGCTGTCTGGCTGATTGGGGCATTTGTTATTGCGATGATGGTGGCAGCCCCGATTATCGCCGTGGCCTATCTGGCATTCTTCCCGACAGAGAATATCTGGCCGCATCTGGCATCGACCATGTTGCCGCGTTATGTCAAAAACACGGCCGTACTGATGCTTGGTGTCGGCGTTGGTGTGACATTGCTTGGCGTTTCATCGGCCTGGGTTGTCACGATGTGCAAACTTCCGGGCAAGCGGTTCTTTGAATGGGCCATGCTTCTGCCGATGGCGGTGCCAGCCTATATCGTTGCCTATGTCTATACGGATCTGCTGGAATATGCCGGGCCGGTGCAACGGTTGTTGCGTGATATTTTTGGCTGGTCATCAGCGGCAGATTACTGGTTCCCCGATATCCGTACCAAGGGCGGGGCGATCCTTGTTCTTAGTCTGACACTTTATCCCTATGTTTACATGCTCGCCCGCGCGGCGTTTCTGGCGCAGTCAATCTGCGTGATCGAAGCAGCCCGCGTTCTTGGCCGCAGCGCATGGAGCTCGTTTGTCACCGTTGCATTGCCATTGGCGCGCCCGGCGATTGTTGTCGGTGTTGTCATTGCGCTGATGGAAACGCTGAACGATTTCGGCACCATTGATTTCTTTGCGGTGCATACCCTGACAGCCGGGGTCTTTAATGTATGGCTTGGCATGGGCAATGCCGGTGGTGCGGCACAGATTGCGCTGACGATGCTGGCGGTGGTTATTGCGCTTTTGGTGATTGAACGCTATTCGCGCCGTCGCCAGCGCTTCCACGATACAACCAACCGGTATCAGGAACTGCCGGGCTATGATCTTGGGCCGATGGCAAAAACCGGGGCGCTGGCAATCTGCATTTTGCCGATTGTGCTGGGCTTTGTTGTCCCGTCGATGGTGCTGATTTATTATTCGGTCGGCTATTTTGATCAAAGCTGGACGGCAGATTTCTTTGAATTTGCCGGTAACAGTCTGCTGGTGTCGGGGCTTGCCACGGCGTTGGCGGTTGGATGTGCATTGTTCATGGCCTATGCGTTGCGGTTATTCCCGCAACCATTCCTGAAATTCTTCGTGCGGTTGTCATCTGTGGGCTATGCCGTGCCTGGCGCAGTTCTGGCGATCGGGGTTCTGATCCCGTTTGCGCGATTTGACAATGCGCTGGATGCGGTGATGCGCGACACGTTCGGGATTTCGACCGGCTTGTTGCTCAGCGGGACGGTGTTTGCGCTTGTTTTTGCCTATGCGGTGCGGTTCATGGCGGTGTCGTATGGTTCGATCGAAGCTGCCTTGGGCAAGGTGCGGCCAAGCATGGATGACGCAGCAAGGACCCTTGGCGAAAGCCCGTGGGGAACGCTGAAACGTATTCATTTTCCGATGGTGCGGGGCGGAATTCTGGCGGCATCCGTACTGGTGTTTGTCGATGGCATGAAAGAACTACCGGCAACATTGATTTTGCGACCGTTCAATTTCGATACATTGGCAACTCATGTCTATCAGTTTGCCAAGGACGAGATGATCGAACAGGCTGCCCTTGGTGCGCTGACCATCGTTCTTGTCGGTGTGGTGCCGGTGATCATGCTAAGCCGTGCCATTTCAAAATCCCGCCCGGGCCATGGTGGCGAGTCCTGAAATCCAAATCACGTCAACGCGGGCAGGTAACATAGATGCAAAATATCAAACCCGGACTGACACTGCTTTCCGATGCGCTTGAAATCGCATTTTCCGAGGTGCCGGTCGCGCAACATATCGAAGAACGCCCCCTGACGGACTGTTATGGTGCCGTCCTGCGCGAAGATGTGATGGCCGGTTTTTCTGTGCCATCGGTCGATAATTCGGCCATGGATGGATATGCCGTGCGCTTTGCCGATTTGGCGACGGTTGAAGGAACTATGCCCGTTGTCGGGACGTCATTGGCCGGGCATCCGTATTCGGGCACCGTACCAGAAGGAACGGCCATCCGGATTGCCACCGGGGCCGCCATTCCCGATGGGGCAGATTGCGTCATTATCCAGGAAAATGTCATCGCCGATCAGGATGAAACCGGCATCGAAATTGCCGGTGACGTGATTGTCCGGACCCGGCGTCATCAGAACATCCGCTGGGCGGGTGAAGATATCAAAAAAGGTGATGTTGTTCTGCGTGCCGGCATGGTCTTGCGCCCACAGGATATCGCGATTGCAGCCGGGCAGGGGTGTGCCAGTCTGAAAGTCGCCCGTCCGCTTCGTGTTGCGGTCTTTTCAACCGGGGATGAATTGGCAAAACCGGGAGATCCGCTTCCGCCCGGGGGGATTTATGATTCCAACCGGTTTGCGATGATCGGCATGTTGCGCGACATCGGATGTCAGGTCACCGATCTTGGCCTGCTTGCGGATGATTTCGACGTGCTTGCCACCGCGATAGGGGGGGCTGCCCAAAATCATGATGTTGTGATGACATCGGGCGGGGTGTCTGTGGGCAAGGCGGACTTGCTGAAACCGGTTGTCGACAAGCTTGGTGAAATCACGGCCTGGAAGCTTGCCATCAAACCGGGAAAGCCGTTGATGCGTGGCCGGATTGGCAAATGCCTGGTCATCGGATTGCCGGGCAATCCTGTTTCAGTTCTGGTGTCCGGTCTGCTGTATGTTTTGCCACTGCTTCGTCATATGATGGGGGCTGAACGGTCGTGGAGTGAGCCTGTGCGCATTCCGGTTCGCGCCGGTTTTGATTTTCAGCGTGGGACCGGACGTCGCGAGTGGCTGCGTGCGAGACTGATACTGACGGATGACGGTGAATTCGAAGCGGTCGCCTTTTCTTCGACCAGTTCGGGGATGCTATCATCCATGGTATGGGCAGAAGGCCTGATTGAAATCCCTGAAAATTGCGGCAAGCTGTCCAAGGGCGATCAGGTTTTGTATCTGCCGCTGCGTGGTTTGCAATAAAGCGTCCAATAAGTGATCCATATCATTGCAATGACAGGTTTATTCCTGAATCCTTGCAGCCTTGTTGACGTGCAGGAGGAACGGGAATGACCGTATCAGTTACGTTTTGTGGTGCCGCTGGCGGTGTGACCGGCTCGTGTTATCTGTTGCAGACCGACCATGGTCAGTTTCTTGTTGATTGCGGCATGTTCCAGGGCAGCAAAACTGTCCGCGAACTGAACTATGGACCGTTTCCGTTCAAGGCGTCCGACATTTCAGCCGTTTTGTTGACCCACGCCCATATCGATCATTCCGGATTGTTGCCGAAACTGGTCAAGGCAGGCTTTGAAAATCACATTCTGGCGACAGAACCAACCTGTGATCTTCTGACCTATATGTTGCCCGATTCCGGATATATTCAGGAAAGCGAGGTCGAACGCCTTAACCGCCGCAATGCACGCCGTGGACGTCCGGAAGTAACCCCGATCTATACCCGCAAGGATGCCGAACAAACCTTGCAAAGGCTCAAACCCGTCGAATATCACGAATGGATTGATGTCATCGACGGTGTACGCGCCCGCTATTGGGATGCCGGGCATCTGCTGGGTTCGGCCTCGATCGAGGTTGAAGTCGCACCGGTTGGCAAGGAAACCAAACCGACCCGCATTCTGTTTTCGGGCGATATCGGTACTGGCGAAGCCGTGTTTAACGAGGCCCCCGAAGGCCCGTCTGATCTTGACTATCTGTTTGTCGAGACGACCTATGGTGATCGCAATCGCCCGAATGTCAGTGATGATGAACGTCGTGCCATGTTGGGCAAGGAAGTTCGTGATGCGCTGAATGCCGGTGGCAACCTTGTCATTCCAAGCTTTGCCGTCGCCAGAACCCAGGAATTGCTGGTCGATCTTGCGCATCTGTTCAATCGCGGGCACTTGCCCGAGGCAAATGTCTTTGTCGACAGCCCGCTTGCGCAACATGCCACAGATGTTTTTGCCCGTCATCTCAGTCACGAAGATGCGCGTGCCCTTGAACATCCGAAATTCCATATGGTTCCCGATGTTGAAGCCAGCAAGCAATTGGCACGAGTGACCAGCGGTGCGATCATTTTGTCGGCAAGCGGCATGTGTGATGCGGGTCGCATTCGCTATCATTTGAAAAACAATCTGTGGCGGGCCAACTGCACCGTCTTGCTAGTCGGCTTCCAGGCAGCAGGATCATTCGGACGTGTTTTGCAGAAGGGGGCAAAACATGTCCGCATTCATGGCGACGAGATCGAGGTCCATGCCCGAATTCGCACGCTTGATGTCTATTCCGGTCACGCCGATCAGGACATGCTCTTGCGCTGGACCAAAGACAGACTACCTGTGGCCAAGCGCATTTTCCTTACCCATGGTGAAGAGGGCGCGCGAACTGCCTTCCAACAAGCGCTGAGTGCCCATGACATACCTGTCGAAAAGATATCCCTGCCCATGCTTGATGAAACAGTGACCTTGCAAAAGGGCACCTTGCATGTGGTTCAGCACAAGCCAAGACTTTCGGGTGAAGAACTGTCGCGTGATGATTGGCATAACATGTATGCCGGGACCATCACCGCGCTTTCCGAGAAGTTGCAGTCACTTGGCACACCAGCCGAAAGGCAGAAGCTGCTCGAAAAAGTCTTGCGCGATATTGGGTCAGTGTGAGAGCAATTAGCTGGGAAAACAAAATGGCAAACCGGATTTGTACAAACGGATTTGCTTGCCAATAAGAGATATCCTGTCACCCTGTGAGGTGGGGAGACAGGATATTAAGGATCACTACGCAGACGGGCGGGTATATGTCTATCGTGGGGAACTCCGGGTATCGGGTTCTAATTTACAGTCATGATACGTTTGGGCTCGGCCATCTGCGCCGTTGCCGCACAATTGCGCATGCGCTTGTGTCACGTCGTGATGATGTTTCTGTTCTTATCCTGTCCGGGTCACCGATCATTGGCAGTTTCGAATTCCGTTCGCGAGTCGACTTTGTCCGTATTCCCGGCGTGATCAAACTGTCGAACGGGGAATATACGTCCCTTAATCTGAATATCGACGTTGATCAGATCCTTGCGATGCGTGAATCGATCATTCAGCACACGGCCGATGTCTTCAATCCCGACATTTTCATCGTTGATAAGGAACCGCTTGGTCTTCGTGGCGAAGTGGAATCGACGCTTAAGATGTTGCGTCATCGCCGGACCCGTCTGGTGATGGGCTTGCGTGATGTGATGGATGACCCGGCCAATCTGCGCGAAGAATGGGATCGCAAACAATGTGTTCCGGCGCTGGCCGATCTGTATGACGAAATCTGGGTCTATGGTTTGCAGGAAATCTGTAATCCGCTCGAAGGGATTGATTTGCCGCCAGGTGTCGAAAACAAGATGGCCTATACCGGATATCTGCCGCGTACAGCAACACGCCGCCCGACCCCGGAACATGGTGCGCTTGGTCTTGAAGAACCCTATTACCTGGTAACCACCGGTGGTGGCGGGGACGGTGTCAATCTGGTGGACTGGGTGATCAGTGCCTATGAAACCGACCCGACGATTGCGGTTCCATCGCTTGTTGTTCTGGGACCATTCATGGCGCCCGCAGAACAAAAGGCCTTCATGGAACGTGCCGAAAAGATTGAAAAGCTTTCGGTCATTACCTTTGATGCCAATGTCGAAATGCTGATGGATAAATCGGCCGGTGTCATTGCCATGGGCGGTTACAACACGTTTTGCGAAATCCTGTCCTTTGACAAGCCAGCAGTTATCGTGCCGCGCACGGTGCCGCGTCTGGAACAATATGTCCGCGCATCGGCCGCCGAAAAGCTCGGACTGGTCAAGATGCTGACCGAAGATGGCGGGCGCGATCCGCGTGAAATGGCCGATGCCCTTCACGGACTGATCCATCAGCCCAAACCGTCTCACGTCACGGTGCCTAACCTTATGGGCGGGCTTGATCGGGTCGGGGATCTTGTTGATCGCTGGCTTCCGCCGCAAATGGCCGCTGAATAAGCATTTCCGGGAACAAAATTGATGACACGCGACAATCTTGCAATCGTGGTGAAGGGATATCCGCGATTGTCGGAAACCTTTATTGCGCAGGAAATTCTTGGCATTCAGCAGGCAGGTATTCCGTATCGCATCGTTTCATTGCGTCATCCGACCGACAAAAAACGCCATCCGATCAATGACCGGATCACCGGGGCTGTCGATTACCTTCCGGAATATGTTTATCAGGAACCGATGCGTGTTTTGCGTGCCTGGTTAAAGGCCCGCAAACTTCCGGGATATCGCCGGGCTTTCAATATCTGGTGGCAGGATTACCGTCGTGATCGCACGTCCAACCGCGCACGGCGGTTCGCACAGGCAGTGGTCATGGCGGCCGAGCTGCCTGATGATGTGACGCGCATTTATGCGCATTTCCTGCATACCCCCGCATCGGTGGCCCGTTATTGCGCGATCATGCGCGGCTTGCCATGGTCATGTTCGGCGCACGCCAAGGACATCTATACCAGTGAAGACTGGGACATGCGCGAAAAGCTGCGCGATATGGATTGGCTGGTGACCTGTACCAAGGCCAATGTTGATTATCTGCGCAGGCTTGCCGAAGACCCGGATAAGGTGAACCTGCTCTATCATGGGCTTGATTTTTCGCGCTTTCCCGAAGAATTGCCAAACCGGCCGATGCGTGACGGCAGTGATCCGGGCAACCCGGTGACCATACTGTCGGTCGGTCGTCTGGTCGGCAAAAAGGGATATGACGATCTTTTGCGTGCGCTGGCAAAATTGCCAGACGGCTTGCATTGGCGGTTTATTCATATCGGCGGTGGCAGTGACAGCAAATATAAACAGCTGGCGTCCGAACTTGGCATTGCGGTGAAATGTGACTGGCGTGGTCCGCGCGATCAGAAAGAAGTCATCGCTGCCTGTCAGTCATCGGACCTTTTCGTGCTGGCCAGCCGCATTGAACAGGATGGTGATCGGGACGGCTTGCCCAACGTTCTGATGGAAGCCCAGCTTTGTGGTCTTGCTGCGGTGTCGACGGCAATTTCGGCCATTCCGGAACTTCTCGTTGACGGGGTGAATGGAAAACTTGTTCCGCAACGCAATCCCGATGCCCTGGCAGATGCCCTGCAAGTCGTCATTACCGATCCGGCGATGCGTGATGCCATGGGGCGCAAGGGCAATGAAATTGTGCGCCGCGACTTTTCATTTTATCGCGGCATGAAAGATCTGGCACATCGTTTCGGTGTTTCAGATCCGCTTGCCGGTGACGGTTTCCTGAATTCGGACATTCATCAACCCGCCGCCCAGTAGGAGGCATGCGTTTGCAGGTTGCCTTTTATGCACCGCTGAAGCCAGTTGACCATCCGGTCCCGTCGGGTGACCGGCTTTTGGCGCGCCTGTTATGTGATGCGCTGCGCCATGCGGACATGAATGTCGATATTGCGGCGCGACTGCGCAGCCGGGTGGCGGATGGCAGTGTTCTGAAACAGGCCCGGCTTGCCGAACTTGGCACGAAACTGGCCGGTCGCCTGCTACGCCAATATCAATCAGGCTTTCGCCCGCGTCCCGATATCTGGTTTACCTATCATCTGTATTACAAGGCCCCGGACTGGATCGGGCCGATTGTCGCCAGTGCTCTTGATATTCCCTATGTCGTGGCCGAGGCATCCTTTGCATCCAAACGTGCAGGTGGTCCCTGGGCGCAAAGTCATGCTGCGGTTGAAACCGCGTTGTGCCATAGTCGCGCGGTCTTTTCGCTTAACCGTTCAGACATGGTTTGCCTGCGCGATGTTTGCCCCGACGAGGTTCTGCATTTCATTGCCCCGTTTACCCATGTTGAAAACTGGCAGATTTCCCACCGCCCACCGGTTGATCCCGCCTGTCTCCGACTTGTCACCACAGCGATGATGCGCGATGGCGACAAGCTTAGATCATTTGACCTCCTTGCGCGGTCATTGGGGCGGTTGTTGCGTGATGGAATAGGGAACTGGCACCTGACCGTGATCGGGGATGGCCCGGCCCGTGACCGGGTCGAGGCGATGTTTGACCACGCCGGCATTACCCAAAACCATGTCACGTTGGCTGGCCTGTGCGTGCCTGATCAGACGCGCGACATTTTGGGGCAATCCGATCTTTTTGTCTGGCCGGCAATTAACGAGGCTTTCGGGATGGCGATGCTCGAAGCACAAGCAGCAGGGGTGCCTGTGCTGGCCGGGGATGCCGGGGGTGTTTCGGGGATCGTTTCCAATGGTGTGACCGGCTGGCTGGTTCCGGTGGGGGACGAGGATGCCTTTACCGATCGGCTTGCGCAATGTCTTGGCACGGACATATCGGTCTTGCGGTCCTTTGGGGCGGCCGGGGCATCAAAGGCAATGCAACATCATACTGTTTCAGCCGCATCGGACATTCTGGGCACGACATTGCGCGCGATTGTGGGTGATCATGCAGCGCAGATCCCGGGAAAGGACGGCGCATGAAAACTGTTCGGTTCGCGTTGCTGCGTCACGGGGTTACGGACTGGAATGCCCAAAAACGTATTCAGGGTCATTCCGACATATCGCTACGCCCCGAAACGGTCGCAGCCTATCAGGACAAAGCCTTACCCGCAGTTTGGCAAAATGTTCCATGGTATTGCACACCGTTGAAACGTACGCGTGAAACGGCCGATGCACTGGGAATCAAAACGGTCGATATCGCGCCGTCGCTGATAGAAATGAACTGGGGATCATGGGAAGGGCGCAAACTGGCCGATTTGCGGACCGAACTGGGCGATGCCATGCAGGACAATGAAGATCGTGGCTGGGACTTCCGGCCCGAAGGGGGCGAAAGTCCGCGGGACGTCGTCAGGCGCGTGGAAGACTTCCTGAAAGCCGGTTCAGATACGGTCTTTGGTGCCGTGACCCACAAGGGGGTTATTCGCGCGGTTTATGCCGCGGCCACACCATGGAACATGATGGGAAAATGCCCGGACAAGCTCGATTGGGATTGCCTTCATGTTTTTGACTGGTCGGATCGTGACGGGTTTTCAATCTGGAATCTGAATGTGCCCCTGATCGCGCGAACAAAGGAAACCTGATGGCAGACGTTTTTGTCTATGTGCAGCATCTTTTGGGGATTGGCCACGTTCGCCGGATGGCCCTGATCAACCGTGCGATCCGTGACCGCGGGCTTTCGGTTTTGGTCGCAAGTGGCGGGGTACCCGATGACGGACTTGATTTTGCAGCAGATCAGGTTGTGCAGCTATCGCCTTGCAAAACAGCAGACACCAGCTTTTCAACCCTTGTTGATCCCAAGGGCAATCGTCTTGGCGATGACTGGAAAGAAACGCGCAAGGCCGAATTGCTGACGGCTTTTGTCGATGCCAGACCCAAGCTGCTATTGGTCGAGATGTTCCCGTTTGGACGCCGGGCATTTCGATTTGAACTGATCCCGTTGTTCGAGGCCGCAAAGGCTGCTGGCATTCCGGTTGTCTGTTCCGTGCGTGATCTTCTGGTCCGCAAAAAGGACCCGGCAAAAACGCAGTGGATGGCAACCATCGCCAGAAAGTATCTGACAAGGATGCTGGTACATGGTGATCCGAACGTGTTTGATTTCGCACACAGCTTTGAATGTGCCGACCAGATTGCCGATTTGATCACGCATACCGGATACGTCGCAGCCGATCCCGGTATAAAAACAACTGCATCACGGTCGGGGGTTCTGGTATCTGCCGGCGGTGGTGCGGTTGGCGCGGAGCTGATTGAACTTGCCATTGCTGCCCGCCAGTATTCCGGGGCCTACGGGCAGGCGAAATGGGATATCGTTGCCGGGCCGCATTTCCCGCCCGACCGGTTTGACAAGATTGCATCAACGTTGCCCGACGGGGTCGAACTTCACCGGTTCCTGCCAGATTTCCGTGAACGGATGGCAAAGGCCGCTGTATCGGTGTCACAAGCCGGATATAATACGCTGATGGATGTGCTGTCGACGGCGACGCCGGCTGTTATGGTGCCGTTTGCAGATGGCGGTGAAAGCGAACAGACAGAGCGCGCAGAAATTCTTTCAAAAGAAGGGGTTATTTCCCTGCTTGATCTTGATGGCCTGTCTGCGCAATCATTGGCGAAATACATAGATCGCGCCAGCCAACCGGCAAATGTCAAAATTGCCCTGGATGGCGCGCAAAAAACTGCGGCAATTATCGCAGGGATGATTAAGGGGCAGGTATGAGCAGTTGGGATCATTTGCGCACGGAGCTTGATCTGTGGCAGGCCGCAGGGCGTGTTGCCACGGCTTGGTGGCGCGATGATGATGCTGTGACCGTGACCCCGGAACTCGAAACCCTTCTTTCGTTTGAACAGAATTACAAGGTGCCCTTGGCACTGGCGGTCATCCCGGCCAACCTGCAGGATGATCTGGTTGAGCGGCTGGCCGAAACGCTTGATACCCGCGTTTTGCAGCATGGCTGGTCCCATCAGAACCACATGCCCGAAGGTCGCAAGAAACAGGAACTCGATGATGTTCGCGATATCGGTGCGGTGGTTGCGGACTTGCGACAGGGGTTTCACGTGCTGGAATCGCGGTTCGGAAACCGTTTCCTGCCGGTAATGGTGCCGCCGTGGAACCGCATTGCAGATGATGTTGTGGCCGTGCTGCATTCACTTGGGTTTTGTGGGCTTAGCACCTTTAACCCGCGCAAAGTTGCCGAACCTGACAAGGGCCTGATACAGGTAAACACCCATGTCGATGTCATTGACTGGCGCGGGTCGCGCGGATTTGTCGGCGAAGACGCCGCCCTTGGCGCCATGGTGTCGCATCTGGCGGCCCGGCGAACAGGGCAGGTCGACAAGGCCGAGCCAACCGGCATTTTGACCCACCATCTTGTCCATGATCGCGCCACCACGAAGTTTCTCGATAATTTGTTTTCAATGGAACATTCAGCATTGAGCTGGCTTAGAATTCCTGGAGTATTTCCATGGCAATAAGGCCCAGAAATCATATCGAAGCGGAACCGGTGGACGCGCCAGAAGCGGCCCCGAATGTCGATCCTGTCAAACCGGCGGGTGTCGGTGACAGCGACGTTCAGATGATGTCCTATCCCCCCAAACTGATGGCACCGGATCTGGCGAAATCGATTGTCGGTTTGCTGATTTGTGGAGTGATCGCGCTGATCCCTGACATGCTTGAAATCATTCAGTGGACGGCGGCCGGGCTGGCATTGTTGTTCGTGTTCTATTTTGCGCGAACATTGATCCGGTTCCAGTCAAAGCTGTTTGTTTCGGAATATGGCATTCGTCTTTCAAGCCTTCGAGGCGGGACCGCTTTTGCCTGGCCGGAACTTTCGAAATTCCGTCTGCGTTATTTCAGCACCAAGCGCGATGGCAACAAAGGCTGGTTTGAACTGACCCTTCATGCCGGTGAAACCAAAATTGTCGCAGAATCAACACTGGACGGTTTTGATGATCTGCTTGAAATTTCACGGGATTGGGCGAAAGATAACCAACTTCTGGTCGATGATGTGACAAGAACAAACCTGATGCGCATGGATGAGGCCGAAACACTGGTTCAGGCCGCCGCAGCCGAGCGTACAAATGGTGGTGCCAAACGAACATGACTGACATTCTGCGTATCAAGGATCTGAAAGTTGAGTTTGTCTTGCCGCATATGCGCGTCAAGGCCGTCGAAAACGTTAGCTTTCGCATCGGTGCGCAAGAAACTGTCGCTTTGGTCGGGGAATCCGGTTCGGGCAAAAGCACGATCTCCCAGGCCATTATGGGACTGCTGCCCAAAACAGCGCAGATCACCAAAGGATCAATCATCTTTGCCGACCCGAAAAAACCGGGGACGCGGGTTGATCTTGCCATGCTTGATCGTTCGGGCGCAGAAATGCGCGCGATCCGCGGTGGCCGTATTTCCATGATTTTTCAGGAACCGATGAGTTCGCTGTCACCGTTGCATACCATCGGTGACCAGATCTGCGAGGCCGTGCGCCTGCATCGGAAGGTCGGCCGGGCAGAGGCCAGAGAACTTGCTGTTGAAATGCTGACACTGATCGGCTTTCCCCATCCCAAGCGGGCCTTGAAAACATATCCATTCGAACTGTCGGGTGGTTTGCGCCAACGCGCGATGATTGCCATGGCCATGGTGTGCCGTCCCGCACTTCTGGTTGCGGATGAACCGACAACCGCCCTTGATGTCACGATCCAGGCGCAAATTCTGCGGCTGATCAAGGATGTGCAAAAAGAACTGCAAATGTCGGTTTTGCTGATCACCCATGATCTTGGTGTGGTGGCAAACATGGCGGACCGCATGGTGGTGGTCTATGACGGCCGCGTTGTTGAATCCGGCAAAACCGATGATGTCTTTATCAATCCAGGGCATACCTATACGCAATCGCTTCTGGCGGCTGTTCCGCATTTTGATATGGGGCCGGATGAGCGGTTGCGTCCGCTTCGTGAAATCAAACCGAAAACCGGTAGTCTGCTTGCCGAAAGCAGCCAGCAAGAAAGCGCGCGCGAAACATCCGATGTTCCGCCGTCACTGGCCCTGCATCCGGCGATGGCAAGTGAACCGGTTCTGTCGGTCCGCCATCTCAGCAAAAGCTTCACCACGCGCAAGGGCAACTGGATCAAATCCGAACAACGGCTGATCCCAGCTGTTGCGGATGTGTCGCTGACGGTCAATCGCGGGGAATGTGTCGGCCTGGTCGGTGAAAGCGGCTGTGGGAAGACAACGCTCTCGAAGCTGATCATGCGGGCAATGGACCCGGACGAGGGATCCATTCTTTTCCGTGGTGAAAGCGGCCAGATGACCGAATTGACCGGACTTGATGAAGATCAGCTCAACCCGTATCGCAAACGGATACAATTCGTGTTTCAGGATCCGTTCGGGTCCCTTAATCCACGCATGACGGTTCAGGATATCATTACCGAACCGATGTTGATCCACGGGGTGGGTGATGCGGAATATCGCAAGAATATGGTCCTTGAACTGATGGATCTGGTCGGGCTTGATCCACGCTTTCTAAGCCGGTATCCGCACAGTTTTTCCGGCGGACAGCGCCAGCGTATTGGCATTGCCCGCGCGCTAAGCCTTAAGCCCGATCTGTTGATTTTTGACGAACCGACATCCGCACTTGATGTATCGGTTCAGGCGCAAATTCTTAATCTTTTGAAAGATTTGCAGCGTGACCTTAATCTGACATATCTGTTTATTTCGCATAACCTTGCAGTTGTCGATTATATCGCGGACCGGATTGCGGTGATGTGTGCCGGGCGAATTGTTGAATCCGCACCACGCGAACAGTTGTTCCGTAATCCGTTGCATCCCTATACGCAGGCCTTGCTCAATGCTGTGCCGTTTGCCGATCTGGAACATTTGCTTGATTTCGACAAAATCGTTGATGGCAAGGCGTCTGATCCGGCACGCTGGCCTGCACCCTTTACGATCAATGACACCAGTGCACCCAAAATGATGCAATTTGCCGAAGACCATTTTGTGCGTGCCGAACGTGCCGATTTCACGGAGATCGCAATATGATCAAGCTTTGTGCCAGTTCAGCTGTATCAGCCCGCCGTCTGTTCGGTGGTCTGATGATGGGGATGGGGCTTGTCGGGACCAGCTTGTTGCCAACCGGCGCACAGGCAGAAGTCCCGTATTTCGAAGACGCGGTTGCCAAGGGCACCTTGCCGCCAATGTTGCAGCGGCTTCCTGAACATCCCAATGTCATTGATTTCGGTGCCGAAGGCAAAACAGTCGGAAAATATGGCGGTGAATTTGTCACCATCATGGGGCGGTCCAAGGATATCCGCATGGCGGTTGTTTATGGCTATGCGCGCTTGGTGGGCTATGACCAGGACCTGAATCTGCAACCCGATATTCTTGAGGCACTTGACGTTAACGAGGAGGGCAATGTTTTCACCCTTCATCTGCGCAAGGGTCACAAATGGTCTGATGGTGCGCCCTTTACGGCCGAAGATTTCCGGTATTACTGGGAAGATATCGTCAATAATGATGAATTGTTCCCGGTCGGCCCGCCACGCTTCCTGTTTGTTGGCGATGAACCGGCAAGTTTCGAAGTCATTGATGAATACACGGTGCGTTACAGCTGGTCGCGGCCCAACCCGTTCTTTCTGACCGAGTTGGCAGCGACCCGTCCGCCATTCATCTACCGTCCGGCCCATTATCTTAAGCAGTTTCACGAAAAATACCGGGATGCGGCCGAACTGGACGCATTGGTGCAGGAACGTGGCCTGCGCAGCTGGGCGGTGTTGCATACCGACATGGATCGCCCGTACAAACTTTCAAATATCGACCGTCCGTCCCTCGAACCGTGGTTGATCACGACCGAGGAACCGTCCGACCGGTTCGTTTTTGTGCGCAACCCGTATTATCATCGTGTCGATCCCGAAGGGAACCAGTTGCCCTATATCGACCGGATGATCTTCAATATTTCCAATTCCAAACTGGTCCCGGCAAAGGTCGGTGCCGGTGAAGTCGATTTGCAAAGCCGCATTCTGTCGCTTAAGGACTATACGTTCCTTAAACAGTCCGAAGCCAAACAGAACTATCAGGTGCGTTTGTGGGATGTCGGGGCGGGGGCCTATGCCGCGCTTTATCCCAACCTGACATGCAGCGACCCGGTATGGCGCGATGTCATTCGCGATGTGCGGTTCCGCCGTGCGCTTTCGCTGGGCATCAACCGGACCGAAATCAACCGCGTTCTGTTCTTTGGTCTGGCGCAGCCGACGAATAATACGGTTCTGCCCAAAAGCCCGCTTTTCAAACCGGGATATCGCGAAAACTTTATAAAATTCGACGTCAAGGCGGCAAACGCCCTGCTGGACGAAATGGGGCTGGACAAGCGTGACGGTGATGGCATCCGTTTGCTGCCTGATGGGCGTCCGATGGAAATTATCGTCGAAACCACCGGCGAAAATCCCGAACATGACGACATGCTTGAGCTGATCGGTGACAGCTGGCGCAAGATCGGCGTTAAAATGTATATCAAGGGACTTCAACGCGAAGTCCTGCGTAACCGCGCCTATAGCGGCGAGACGATCATGTCGATCTTTAACGGTGTTGATAACGGTCTTGCCACCGCGAACTCGGTGCCGTCCGAATTCGTACCGGTACAGCAAGACAGCCTGCAATGGCCGAAATGGGGACAGTATTATCAAACCAACGGCGAGGCCGGCGAAGCACCTGACATGCCGGCTGCTCGGGAATTGATGGACCTTTACAATAAATGGCAGTCCAGCAATGAAAAGGGCCGCAAGGAAGCCTGGCAGGGTATTCTGGATATCAATTCGGAAAACATGTTTTCAATCGGCCTGATCGGAAACGTGCCGCAGCCTGTCGTGGTCGACAAGGATCTGCGCAACGTACCGGAAAAAGGCATTCACAGTTGGGAACCGGGCGCATTCTTTGGCATGTATCGTCCAGACACATTCTGGTGGGACAGATAAGCCTGACATACTGATAACAAGACGTTTTGTTGCCAACGAGGGAAGGGCGCAAAACGACACGGGGGAGCGATTTCGCCGATGCTGACTTTTTTGGCAAGACGGCTTTTTGTAATGGTACCGACACTGATCCTGATCAGTGTGCTGGTATTCGTGATCATTCAGCTCCCGCCCGGGGATTTTCTGAGCACCTATCTCAATGAACTTCAGGCCCAGGGCGAGGCCGTCGATCCGGCAAAGATCGAATTTCTCAAACGGCAATACGGGCTCGATCAACCGATCTATGTGCAATATGCCGAATGGGCGTGGGGGTTGTTGCACGGTGATCTCGGCTTCTCGTTTGAATATAACCTTCCGGTAAGTGACGTGGTCGGCGACCGGTTGTGGTTGTCGATGGTGCTGAATTTCAGCACGGTCATTTTCATCTATGTCGTAAGCTTCCCGATCGGGATCTATTCCGCGACACGGCAATATAGCTGGGGCGATTATGGTTTTACCCTTTTGGGCTTCCTCGGCCTCGCAATGCCGAACTTCCTGTTTGCCCTGATCCTGCTTTATTACGCCAATGTGGTCTTCGGGACGTCGATCGGTGGTCTGATGGATCCGGAATTCATCAATCAGGGCTGGTCATTTGCCAAAATCATGTCCGTTGCCGAACATCTTTGGGCGCCGGTCGTGGTGATCGGCACGTCGGGGACCGCATCGATGATCCGGCGGTTGCGTGCCAATCTGCTTGATGAACTCGGCAAACAATATGTCGTAACCGCCCATGCCAAGGGCCTTTCACCGACCAAGGTGCTGTTCAAATATCCGCTGCGCATGGCGCTTAACCCGTTCATTGCCGATATTGGCAATATCCTTCCACAGGTGGTGTCGGGCTCGGTCCTTGTATCGGTGGTGATGTCATTGCCAACCACCGGGCCGATGTTGCTTGCCGCGCTGCAAAGTCAGGACATGTATCTGGCCGGGTCGTTCCTGATGTTTCTGGCGTTGCTGACCGTTGTTGGCATGTTCATTTCTGACGTATTGCTGGCCTGGCTTGATCCCCGCATTCGCTTGCAGGGAGGCGTCTCCAAATGACGACGGATGACAACAAGCGCAACGAACATTTTGTTGATACCGCGCCCTTTGATCCCTGGGACCGCGAAGCTCTGACGCCGGAACAGGAAAAATACTATCTGGCATCGCAATGGCAATTGATGTGGTGGCGTCTTAAACGTCACCGGCTGGCGTATTTTTCTCTGATCATTCTGGCGATCATGTATGCCTCGGTGTTCATCGTCGAGTTTATCGCCCCCTATGCGCAGGAAACGCGCAATTCGGAATTCATCCATCACCCGCCACAGGCAATCCACCTGTTTCATGACGGGGAGTTTATCGGGCCATTTACCTATGGCACGGATTTCTCGGTGGATATGGAAACGCTGAAGCCGACCTATACGACGAATATGGACCGTGTTGATCCTGTCAGGTTCTTCTGTTCGGGGGATGAATATGAATTCTGGGGCACGGTGGATATGGATTTCCATTTCGTCTGTCCATCGGAAGACGGGACATTGTTCATCTTTGGAACGGACCGGCTTGGACGCGACATGTTTTCGCGCATGGTATATGGCGCGCGCGTGTCGTTGACCATCGGACTGGTGGGGATTTCGGTCAGTTTCCTTCTGGGGATCCTGATAGGCGGTGCTGCCGGCTACTACGGGGGATGGGTGGATGCCACGGCACAGCGTGCCATTGAAGTCATCCGATCATTGCCTGAAATCCCGCTTTGGATGGCGCTGTCGGCGGCCTTGCCCGTAACCTGGAGCCCGATCCTGATCTATTTCGGGATCACCATCATTCTTGGACTGATTGACTGGACCGGGCTTGCACGTGCGGTACGTTCAAAACTTCTGGCACTGCGTGAAGAAGACTATGCCCTTGCCGCACGCTTGATGGGGGCAAAGCCCAAACGCATCATTGCCCGACATCTGTTGCCGAATTTTGCAAGTCACCTGATTGCATCCGTGACGCTTTCAATTCCCAACATGATCCTTGGCGAAACCGCCCTCAGCTTCCTGGGGCTTGGCCTGCGTGCGCCGGTAACCAGTTGGGGCGTGCTTTTGAATGACGCCCAGAACATCAACGCCGTTGCCGTTTATCCGTGGCTGATGTTGCCCGTGGTCCCGGTGGTCATCGTTGTTCTGGCCTTCAACTTCCTTGGCGATGGCCTGCGCGATGCCGCGGACCCCTACAAGAACTAGGAAACCGCGACAACCGGGAACGACTTATAACATCAAAGGGCGGCCTGATCAGGCTGCCCTTTAATGTGTTCGGTGATATCTGTTTATCGTTTGCGCAGCCAAAGGCTGGTTTCATGTGCGCCGTCGGGCAGATGAATGCCATTGGCTATTGAATTTGTGACCAGATCATCAAGCCGGGTCGTGGCATAGGCGCTCGACCACATGATTTCAAATGCACCGCCCGCCAGCAACGCAGCAACGCCCTGTTGTTCGTTATAACCGCGCCATTGCCAGATTTCCGGATAGTCATCGGGCAGGGTGATGTCATGGATGTGAATGATCGTTCCGCTGGGCAGGATCGGAATAACCGATGAAAACAGCAAATCAACATCGGTGCCGGGCATCAGGATATGGCTGGAATCAATCGACAGGAAATCCGATCCGACAAGATCGTTAAACACGGTCTGGTCAGCTTTTTGGACAATGCTGCGTTCGATCGTGATCGGCAATTTGGCGATGTCGGCGCGCGGGGCGGGGTCAATGGCGTGAAACCGTGTCGGAAGATCGCCATCCTTGATGGCCCGGTAATAAAACCGTGTCGAATGACCCGATCCGATTTCTATGATCCGGTTGGGACGAAATTCTCGGGTAAAGACATAGGCCATCATTCCGTCAAGGCGCGGAAACCAGCTTTGCTGCCAGCGCGGTTCAGGCGGTGACGCATTGCCAAAGCTGGCAAAGGCATCCTGATAAAGGGCAGCCTTGGTCAGCCAGGCTTTCATCGTCGGGGCGGCCTGTTCCATCATGGCTTCAATCGCCGGATATGTCGGCCGTCCGACCGCCTTTTGAGTTTCCGCGGCATAGCGATAAGGGATGAAATATCCCGCTGGTTCGGATCCGAAAAGCGTCTTCAAACCGAGTTTCCAACGGCGCATTCTGCGTGAGAACGGCATCGACGTCATATTGGCAGTCCTTATGGTCAAACGGTTTGAACACGGATTGTGCTGTTATGTGGTGCACAAGACATTAATCACAAAACGTTTTGTCTTCACCACGCCAGCTTCGCACAAGCCAGAAGGCGAATACCAGCGCAATCCCCGAAAGACCAGCCATGAAGTAATAGGCATGTGAACCAAATTGCTCATAAAGCGGCCCGGATGCCCAGATGCTGCTGCCCAGAAATACACCCATCGACAATGTCGCCATCAGGCTTTGTGCCGATGTGGCAAGCTGTTGCGGGATGGCGCGCGCAATAAAGCTCACCGCTGCCAGATGGGTGATGCCAAATGTCATGGCATGAAGCGGCTGAACAAGCACGATCATCCAGACATTGTCGCTGGACCCCAAAACCGTCCAGCGCAGGATACCGGCCATCGCACCAAGCGAAAACAGAATGCCCGGATGGCGTCCGCGAACGAACCTGCCTGCAACCGCAAACAGGACAATCTCGGCAACCACGCCGATTGACCAGAACATGCCGATCATTTCATGCGAATAACCGACCGATTCCCAATGGACAGAGGCAAAACTGTAATAGGTGCCATGTGCCCCCTGTGCAAAGCCGATGCAGCCCAGATAAACCAGAAATACCGGTTTGCGCAGCAAATAGATCAGGGATGATCCCGAACGCAACGGACGATCGGTTTGGGGATCGGGCATACGGGTGGTGATGACAAAATTGACAATGCCGGCAATGAACAGCATCCAGACGATCCATTGCGTCGATGTCCCGTCCAGAACCCAGCCGGCACCGTATGACGCCACAATGAAGGCAAGCGACCCCCACAGGCGGACACGCCCGTAATCAAGTTCCCGTGCCTTGCATTCATGCACGGTAATGGTCGTGCCAAGCGGCAATAGCGGCGAAAAGGTAAAACCGATCACCACCGATAACGCGGCAAGCCACCAGAAATTGCTTGATACCGGGAAGGCCAGAATGGACAGAACATAAATGCCCGCCAGCCACAGCATCGGCGTTTTGCGATTGCCGGTGCGATCGGCACGCTGTGCGATCAGCGGGTCGGCAAATACCCGCACCCAGTTGGGCAGGGACAAAAGAATGCCGATTTCACCGGCCGATAATCCCTGCGCCTTCAGCCATACCGGCCAATAGGGCAGGAACACCCCCTGAATCAAAAACAGGCCAGAAAAAAACAGGGCAAGCACGGTCGCTGTTTTCATGCGATCCGGGTCTTTTTGCGGGGCGGCGTTCATTGTGGTGGCTTGGTCATTCATGTTGTGATCTGGCGACGTTTCAGCCCGCGAATGACAAAGCGCGCCGGATGTATGGCATCCATCAGGGATTTTTCCAAAGGCAACGGCATGGCGCAAATCTCGCTGGCAAGAATTTCGGCGGCAAGCGGGGCACCAATCAGTCCACGCGCCCCGAACCCGGTACAGATATACACGTCTTTGTGGTAAGGCGCACGGATATATCGCGCGCCTTTTTTCCCTTTATCTATATCGTGATAGCACGAAAGATAGCGGTCAAAATCCGGTGCAGGCCCGATCAGCGGCAAGTGATCGGCTGTGGTGGTGCGGACCGCCGCCCGACCGTCAAGTGCCTTGCCCGACAAATGTTCAGACAGTGCCGGAAGGATTTTCGATAACTGTCTGATATTAAATGCATGATCGCTTTCGCGGAGATCTGTTTTGGCATCATCGCGCCCAAACGTTGCCCCGATCACGTGCATGCCGTCACGTTGGGGAGTGATATATCCCTTATAGCTTAGAACACAACGCATGTTAGCGCTAACATACGTTTCGGCCAATGCGTCGGCCGGGCAATAGGTGATCTGTCCGCGGACCGGGTTAAGGTGATCGGAAAGCCAGCTGGTTTGGGCAAGGTTTGCGGTTTCGAGGGCACCGGCGATCACCACCGTATCAAACGGACCAAATTCGCGGCCATCGTTGCTGCGCAGTCGCTTGCCATCCGGGGTATCAATGATTTCGGAAATAGAGGTCGCAAGCTGACATTCGATATCTGCTGTCAGGGCGCGGACAAAAGATGGCGGATGGACCCATCCGGCAGAAGGATAGAACACTCCGTCCATCGGAACCGGAATGCCGAGCATGTTGCTGGCTTCATCGCTGGTCATAGCCCGAACGAGATCGGGTTTGTCATGCAAGCGGGCGATCAGGCCGTCAAGACGTTCACGTTTGCGCGGACTGGTCGCAAGGTCCAGCACCCCGCAAAAATCGGCCTCGACCTTGCCCTGGTCGGCCAGGCGTTTGACCATGCGATGACTGAACCGATATCCGGCCTCGTAGAAACGGCCCATGATCGCGTGATCAACCGTCAGATATGGTTCGAGCATCCCGATCGGATTGCCCGATGCGGCTTGGGCAAGGTCGCGATGCTGTTCGAACACGACCACCTTGCAGTCACGCTGATGCAGGGCATTCGCGCAGGCGGCACCGGCCATGCCGCCGCCAATAACGGCAACGGTTTTTGCTTTGGTTGTGGGCACACCGGGCAGGTGAAACCACGGATCATCGGCAATTTCATAGCGGGCCTCATCATCGGCAAGTTCCGGTTGGCGGGCCGGAAGGTTTGCCGTGATCATGTCGCGCTTATAGGCAAAGCCTTTGCGTTTGCTGACCTCGAAATCGGCACTTTCCAGCCCGTCACGGGCAATGCGGGCGGCCGTAAAGGTCGCAAGTGTCGCACCGGCCGGGTTTGATGCCGCTGCCAGCGCCGCAAACAGGGATGGTTGCCACATGTCGGGATTGCGCGACGGGGCAAAGCCGTCAAGAAACCAGCAATCAATTGCCCCGGAATATCCCGACCAGCAGTCGATCGCATCCCCGATCAAAAGCGTCAGGGTGATGGCGCCATCACCAAGAATAAATCGGTGAATACCGGGCAGCATCGTTTCATGGGGCCAGACATCGCCAAGTTGTTCTGACAAGTCTGCCAGTTCCGCCCAGCTTCGATGCGCGCGGATCATGTCATCGCGCGATAACGGGTATTTTTCGACCGAAACAAAGTGCAGGCGTTTGGACCGATCCGGATCCTGTGCCCAGCATTGCCACGCCGCCAGAAAATTCAGCCCGGTGCCAAATCCCGTTTCCCCAATGGTAAAATTGTCTTTGCCTTGCCAGGCCGTCGGCAAATTGTTGCCATCGACGAATACATAATGTGTTTCAGCAAGCCCGTCCTTGGGATTGTAATAAACATCGCCAAAATGCGGGGAAAACGGGACATCGCCATCGCGCCAGGTTATCGCGCCGGCTTTGGCAGGGGCGTCATTTTCCCCGATGACGTCATGGTCCCGTGCTGTCATGCAGACAGGGCCTCGTCATCACGTTCAGGCACCAGTGCCAGTGCTTCGCGCACGACTTCGGTTCCGGCACCTTTGCGATGGGCATTTTCGCTGAGATAACGACGCCATTGCTTGGCACCGCGCATTTGCTGGAACAGGCCAAGCATGTGACGGGTGACATGACCAATGGTGGCATTTTCTTCGGTCAGATGTTGCTCGATATAGGGCAACATGGCTTCGACGACCTGATGACGGGTCAGCGGTTTGGCATCATCGCCATAAAAGCGACGGTCGACATCCGCCAGAATATAGGGGTTCTGATAGGCTTCGCGTCCGATCATCACACCATCAACATGTTTAAGGTGCTCTTCGGTTTCATCAAGCGTCTTGATGCCGCCATTGATCAGAATTTCGAGTTCCGGGAATTCCTGTTTAAGCTGATAAACCAGCTCGTATTTCAGGGGCGGGACTTCGCGGTTTTCTTTGGGTGACAGACCTTTGAGCCAGGCCTTGCGGGCATGGACAATGAATGTTTTGCACCCGGCATTGGCAACGGTTTCGGTGAACCGTTTAAGCGACGGATAGTCTTCCTGATCATCAATACCGATCCGGTTTTTGACGGTAACCGGCGCGTCACTGGCAGCGATCATTGATTTGACGCAGTCGGCCACAATATCGGGTGTCCCCATCAGGCAAGCCCCGAACGCACCATTTTGCACCCGATCAGATGGGCAGCCGCAATTCAGATTAATCTCGTCATAGGCATATTGATTGGCGATGTCACAGGCACGTGCCAGATCATCCGGATCGCTGCCGCCAAGCTGAAGCGCAACCGGGTGTTCCGCCGTGTTGTAGCGCAGATGCCGGTCAACGCCGCCATGAATGATCGCGCCTGTTGTGACCATTTCGGTATAAAGCAACGTATGACGACTGATCTGGCGCAAGAAATAGCGATCATGCCGATCCGTCCAGTCCATCATGGGGGCGACGGAAATACGTCGATTAACAGTCATATGCCTACCGTTTGTGTTCAAAGCGGGTGAATGGGGTTGCCGTATTCCAAGCGCCGTCTTTATATAGGTTCAGGGATTAAGGGTCAAAACCGATTGAGCGATGCATGGCTGCATCCCGAGTTTGAAAATTAACAGGAATAGATATGGTCACGATTTACGGCATCAAGAATTGCGATACTGTCCGCAAAACCCTGAAATGGTTCGATGCACAAGGTGTTGAAAACAAATTGCATGATTTCCGTGTGGACGGCATTGATGCCAAAACCATCGAAGGATGGCTTGATGAAGTCGGTGGCGCGGTGCTGATCAATAAACGCGGGCCAAGCTATCGCAATCTGACTGATGCCGATAAGGCAACGCTGGAGCAGGGCGGGGCAAAGGCCGCAGAAATTCTTGCTGCCAACCCGACTGTGATCAAACGGCCGGTCGTTGATTTCGGTGCGACCCGTTCGGTCGCCTATGATGAAAAACGCTGGACGGAACTGGCGGGCCTTTAAGGGTATCTGACATGACAAAGCCGGTTATTCGTGGCGTGATCTTTGATTGCGACGGTGTTCTTGTGGACACGGAAACACTTGCCTGTCGTGTTCTGACCGAACAGCTGTGTGAATATGGCTGCGATATGGACATGACAAAGACCCATGATCTTTTCATCGGCGGGACGCTTGCGATGGTGCCCCCGAAAATGAAGGAACTGTTTGACATCACCTTGCCAGAAGACTGGCTGGCAGAATGTTATGAACGGACCTTTGTGGCGTTTCGCAATGATCTGGAACCGTTTGCTGATCTAGGACCGATCCTTGATCTTCTTGATCACCACGGCATTCCGATGGCGGTTGGCAGCAACGGCCCCCATAACAAGATGGATGTTTCACTGGGCAAGGTCGGGATCAAGGATCGCTTCGGGGATCGGATCTGTTCGGCCCATGACGTCAAAAATGCCAAACCGCATCCGGATGTCTATTTGCTGGCGGCGGAAAGAATGGGATTGCCGATCACGGACTGTGTGGTCGTTGATGACAGCCAGAACGGGGTCCGGGCAGGCGTGGCATCGGGGGCAACAACCGTCGGGTTGGTTGACATCACACCGGCACAGTATCTGCGTGATGCCGGTGCGCATTTCATTGCCAATGATCACAAGGATTTGCACAGCCTGTTTGAAAGCTGGATCACAGCAGCCTGAATAACCGCCGATCACGGCAAAGATAAAAGGGCGGAACAGCATCACGGCTGTTCCGCCCTTGTTGTTGCATGGTGTTTTGCTACGCTTGTTTGGCCTAATTTCCGATAACCAGTCCCTCGCGGCGGGGATCGGCGCCACCGATCAATGAATCTTCGGTGATCATGATGGCGTGAATGCCGGAATTAAGGTCCTGGATACTGGTTTTAAAGCCCGTTGACTCCAACTCGGGGACAAGTGATGTGGCGGGTGTGCCCGCCTCGATATCAAATGTGCCAAACCGGTTGACCAGATGGGGCATGTTGATGGCTTCTTGCGGGGACATGTTCCAATCAATCATTGCGATGAGTGACTGGGCGACATACCCGATAATACGCGACCCGCCCGGAGAGCCGACGGCAAGGAACGGTTTGTCATCTTTCATCACGATGGTCGGGGCCATTGACGATCGCGGGCGTTTACCCGGTTCTAGCCGGTTGGCGATGGGAACGCCGTCCTTGTGCGTGCGGAATGAAAAATCGGTCAACTCGTTATTAAGCATGAAGCCGTTCACCATAAGCCGCGAACCAAAGCCGTTTTCGATGGTTGTTGTCATCGACACGACATTTCCATAGCTGTCGACAATCGAAAAATGGCTGGTACTCGGGAACTCGATGGCCTCATCATCGGCAAGCTTCATCGCATGGCTAAAGGATGGCAAACCGGCTTCGACGTTATCAAGGGCACTTGTGCTGGTAAGCAATTTGGACCGTTCACCAAGATAGTCCTTATCGAGCAATCCGCTTAACGGCATCGGGACAAAATCGATATCGGCCATATACCGGCCTCGGTCGGCAAAGGCCAGCCGCGATGCATCCCCGATCAGGCGCCAGCTTTCAGCCGCGTTCGGTCCAAGCGTTGCGATGTCATATGGCTCGATCAGGCCAAGGATTTGTCCGACCGTAAGTGCGCCTGACGATGGCGGGCCCATGCCACAAATGTCATAGCCGCGATATTCGGTACAAACCGGTTGACGTTCCTTGACCTGATAATTGGCAAAGTCGCGCATGGATAAAACGCCGGGGTTCCAGGTCGCACCTTTGATTTTGGCAACAATGTCCCGTGCGATGGACCCGTAATAGAAGTTTTCAGTGCCATGTTGGGCTAGATCGCGCAATGTGGCCGCATAATCCGGATTGCGCAGGGTCGTCCCGGCCGCAATCGGGGTGCCATTGCTGTTAAAGAAATAATTCCGTGCCGTCGGGTCGCGCGACAATTTTTCCTGATCTGCCGCGATCAATGACGCCAGGCGTTCGGAAACCGCAAATCCGGCATCTGCACGTGCGATGGCTGGCGACAGGACGACCGGCCAGTCAAGTTGCCCCCATTTTTCATGGGCCGTTTTCAGTAATGCCGGGGTGCCCGGTGTTCCAACGGACCGGCCACCGACAACCGCGTCATAGAATTTAAGCGGTTCGCCATTGTCATCCTGAAACAGGGTGGGGGTCGCATCAAGCGGGGCGGTTTCACGGCCATCAAGGGTGGTGAGAGTGCCGCTTTGTGCGTCGTAATAAACAAGAAACGCCCCGCCACCAAGGCCGGACGACTGTGGTTCAACAAGGCCCAGCATCGTCTGGACAGCAACCATGGCATCAATGGCATTGCCGCCCTGTTGCAGAATATCTGCACCAGCCTTTGCGGCATGCGGATTGGCTGCCGAAACCATCCAGTGTCGGGCGTGAATGTCTGTGCGCGGGGCGGATGTGGCGGTACCGTTTTCCGGGGCAACGGCATCGGTGGCCTGTTGGGCTGTTGCCGATGTGCTGATCGTGCCTGCGATCCCCGCCATGGCAATGACGGGAAGGATCCGGATCAATGGGAAAAGACTGTTCATGTGGGGCATGTCACCAACCTTTGTTCTGGCTAAGGTGAACATGCTCCCAGAAAATGTCTGTGATTTAAAGCCATCGTTTTGCAGCGGATCAAAAGTTCAACCACAAATGATCGATGATCATGCCGCGCTTTTGTTGCCCTTGGTGCGCTGCTGGGTCACCAGCTTGACCTGAAGCCATTCAAGCATCGTCTCGGCCACCTTTTCCCAGTTTTTATCAAGCATCATGGCGTGGTGAATATCATCAATCAGCGCATAGTCGGCGTGATATTTCCTGGCAGTGTGGTGGATCAGTTCGCTTTGAATGATTTCATCATCATGCGCCCCGATCACCAGCATTGCCGGTGCTTCGTCGGCGGTCAGGAAAATCGGATTGGCACCCATCATATCAAGAAGTGCGCGCTGACTTTCCGTTTCCAGACGCCCGAAATAGATCATGCCTTCATCTTCGGCGATGTCGGGCGACAACATGGCGCGACCCAGTCGTTCGCGCAAAAATGTGTGCGGGCCGATTGCCTGAAGCCAGGCCATCTGAAAATAAAGATCGGGCTGGGCCATCGCCATCATGGCATTGCTGGCCAGAAGGCCTTCGGGCGGGACCGATGCCATCAGAATGGCGGCTTCGGCAGTGTGCTGTTCCAGATATTTCTGAATGATATAGCCGCCCATTGAATGGCCAATCAGAACCGGCGTCTGTCCCAGTGTGTCGACAACTTCTTCCAGATCCTCGACATAATCATCAATCGAGGCAAGGCTGCGTAATTGTCGTCCGCCACTGCCACCGTGACCTCTGAGTGAAAAGGATACGGTTTCAAATCCCTTGTCGGCAAACCAGTTCAGGAAATGCTCGTTCCAGCACCAGGCACCAGTAAAGGCCCCGTGCACGAAGACAAGCGGGTGTTTGCTTTTGGGTTTGCCCGTCGGACTGCGGCGGAAAATTTCCAGTTCTGGACTCATGCTGGGTCTCCTAAAGGAAACAGGACCAATATGTGATGAAGTCGTATGGGAAATTCTGCAAACATGTTCGCATATGCAGCATGGTCATGTCTATCGGGATGTGCTGATTTACATCTTGTTGCAATAGATTGTCAGTGCCTGGTTGTTTGCTTATGATTGTGTACGGGACAGTGGAAGTATCAAGAGGGGCAGCGTCACAGTTGCCAATTCGAATAACAACAACAGCGCAACATAAAGCATGGGTTCATGACCAAATTATCTGTCGTTGGCATTTTTGCTAACCTCGACGAAGACGCACTTGGGGACGTTGAACGTCACATCAATCGCAAAACATATGCAGCCGGTGCCCAGATCATCGAGCCCGAAGCAGACAGCTCAGACGTCTATCTGATTTTGTCGGGCCGTGTACGGATTGTGAATTATTCCCTGTCGGGGCGCGAAATCACGCTTGAAGAAATCGGTGCTGGCGGTTGTGTCGGTCAATTGTCCGCAATTGACGGGGAACCCAGATCTGCCTGTGTTTTTGCCGTGGATGATACGGATGTCGGGATTTTGAGCCCCGCGAACTTTGAAAAAGTTGTCAAAAGTCATCCGTCTGTGGCCTGGAATGTGATCAGCGAACTGGCGCGGATTGTACGCACATCAACACGCCGGATTGTCGATGTCAGCACGCTTGGTGCAAACGAACGGGTGATTGCCGAAATCCTGCGCCGGGCGCAACAGGTTTGCGATGACAAGGGGGCGGCAACCTTGTCGCCAGTACCGGTGCATTCCGAGGTGGCCGGCCGTGTAAGCACGTCGCGCGAAACCGTTGCGCGCGTGATGGGAAGTCTTGGCCGCAAGGGGCTGGTCAACAAGATTGACAGTGGATTGCATGTTCCAGATGTCCGTCGCCTTGAAGAATTCCTGAGCGAGTCCATTCACTGATCGTCTTGCGGATCGTCGGTAAAATTGCCAAAAACGATGTTTCTGCTCGGAAATGTCACAAAATGAACGATTTTTCGATCAGTTGTGATGGCTGTCACAGAAATAGCGAGTATACGCAGGTAGTAATAATCTTGTGACGGGCATTTCGATGGTCCGGCACATCTCCCCCAAGAGAGTTTACTGGCCGTACTTTTTAGTACGGCCATTTTTTTTGCGTTTTCGCATGGCGATGGTGCGGATGCCTTTGTAATCTGACGCGATTATTCAGCATCATTAACGCAAAAGGATGGCAGGAATGCGGTTATCGGTTGTGATGGCGGGGCTTAACGGGGCGATGGCGGTTGCTCTTGGTGCCTTTGCCGCCCACGGGATGGCAGGGACGGATATGGAATATGCGCGAAGCCTGGTTGAAAAGGGCGCGCATTATCAGCTTGTTCACGGGGTTGCGCTGGCCGCGATTGCAGGCCTTGTGCATCATGTTCCTGACGAAAAGCTTTTGCGGATTGCGGCTTATGCGATGCTGGCTGGCATCCTGTTCTTCTGCGGATCGCTTTATGTCATCGCCTTTAGCGGTATTTCCACGTTTGGGGCCATTGCACCGATTGGCGGTGTATCGTTCATTGCAGGCTGGCTTGCGCTTGCCGCGGCGGGGTATCGCCGGTTTGCATAGCCAGGATAGGGAATGCCATGCCCGATCCGTCGGGCTGGCGTTTTGGCCCGATGCATTGAAATAAAAAAAAGACGTGACCCGAAGGGCACGTCTTTTTTAAATCGTCCAGTAGTCCGGTTCCGAAGAACCTGATTACTTCATTTTCGCTTCTTTGAACACGACGTGCTTACGCACGACCGGGTCGTACTTGCGAAACTGGAATTTCTCGGTGGTATTCCGCGGGTTCTTCTTAACAACATAGAAGTAACCGGTGTCTGCGGTGCTTACCAACTTTACGAGGATCGAAGCGGGCTTCGCCATGTCTCTGCATCCTGTGTTCAGGTGTATCTCAGGCGGCGGAACATAAAGGTTATCGCCAGAGTGTCAAGCCATTTTGGCAAAAAAGAATGCATTTTTAATGCGCGTCGAAAGTATCGGCGATTTCCTGTTGTCCGACAAAGGCGAGATTCTTGTAATCAGGGCTGTTTTTCAGCAATTCCAATGCAACTTTAATGTCAAATTCGTCATTGTTGCTGTGGGCCGGGCAGACGCTTCGAAGTTCCCGGCGGCTTTTTTCATCCCGGTAATCAAGGGTGCGCCATTTGGTCAGCATGCTGGCCGTCTGATCACGCTGTGACAGGGCGGTTGAAACCCGGTGAACCGGGGTATCATTATCATTCGATTGCGTGCAGATCGCCGGGAACAGTCCGATTCTGTCAAATGTATAGCCCGACGGGGCCGTCATCCGCGACCAGGTAAAGGTCAAGGTGCCATGGTTTGGCAAATCATTGATTGCCTGAACCGATCCTTTGCCAAAGCTGGTGGATCCGACAAGCACAGCACGATTGCGATCCTGAAGGGCCGCGGCAACCAGTTCGGCCGATGATGCAGTGCGCCCGTCGATCAGGACAATCAGCGGTGCGCCCCTTGTCAGGTCGCTATTGCCGGCCCGGAACGTATGGCGGGCGGCCATGACGCGCGAAAATGTGTTGCCGATCGGGCCGTTTTCAAGGAACAGGTCGGCCACAGCGACCCCCTGTTGCAGCAAACCGCCGCGATTGCCCCGCAAATCGAGGATAACCCCCTTAAGGCCGCCATCATAAAGTTGCGCCTTAAGGATGTTGTCGCCCAATGTGCTTGCGGTTGCACTGTTGAAGCTGGTGATGCGGGCGATCAGGATATTGTCGCGGGTTTCGGCAAAAACGGTCCGGTCAATGACACGTTCGCGCATGATTTCAACCGGGACAATTGCCCGATTGTCGGCCTTGTTGATGTCGATGGTTACCCGTGTGCCTTCTTCGCCATGAAGAAGATCGGCGGTATAGGTGCTGGTCTTGCCATACATGTCTTCGCCATTGACCGCGACAATCTGATCCCCGGGATGCAGTCCGGCCTTGGCCGCCGGGCTTTCGGGATGCACCAGTTTCACCACCGGATAGCCGTCACCGCCGATAACGCGAATGCCGATGCCGATATATCCGTCACGCCGGTTGCGCGCTGTTTCGGCCTGTTTTGGGCCTTCATAGCGGCTGTAACGGTCTAGGTTGCGAATGGCACCACTCACCAGGGCGGCCTGAACATCAAGGGTGTCACTATTGCGCAGCACTGGTGAATAGGCCCGATAGGTGCCAAGCCCGCGCAGGGTGATTTCAGACCAGATCTGGTTGCCTTCGACACTTGTCTGATCGTAGTTGGTCTGCGGAAGGGCGATGGTTTGTACCGTCTTTCCGTCATATTGCAAGACCAGGTCATCCGGGGTGATATCGACCCGGATGTTGTCATCGATTTCAGACAGGCCATCAAGAGTGTTGACCAGAATCTGATCGCGGCTGATCGGATCAATATACCGGGTAGCGACAAGATCGATTGTCTGGGTAACCAGTTCGCGGGTTTGCGGATCATCCGGGGCGGTAATCCCGACAACCTGCGGGGTGCCACAAGCCGCCTGTAAAAGGCAAAGCCCAAGCGTAGCCCCGATACGCCGCCAATGGCGCAAGCTGGTCTTAAGACAAAGGTCTTCAATGCGGGGCCGGCCAATCGTGACCAAGGGAAACATCCGACTAATTTTGGAAATCCAAGTTACTTATTCTAAAGGAAAATGTGCCCGATAGCCAATGACTATCCTTTGATGCGCATGGCCCACTGGGTGCCAAGCACCGCGCCTTTGATAAAGGGCAGGAAACCAAGGCACAGCAACACGGTCGCCGGCAGCCAGATCGACATTTGCATCCAAAGCGACGGCTTGATTGTTTGTTCCATCATCAGAACGCCGGGCACAACGATATGTCCGACCAGAAAGATGGTGAAATAGGGCGGTGCATCGTCACAGCGATATTCACCAATCGGGTGACTGCAAACATCACATGCCGGGCGCAGCTTGAGATACCCGCCAAATGCAAGCCCGTGGCCGCAATTGGGGCATTTGCGCCGGAACCCGCGCCGCAGACCAAGCAGCAACCGCTTGCCGCTATCGGTCGGGCCGGAAAGGCTATCTTCGGTATGGGACGGGGGCGTCATATCGCGAAGGGGATCGTTCTGATCGTTGAGGGGCATCGTCATGGGGCGCTTAACTCCTGTTTCTTTTCTGCCCGCACTTGATCCAAAGGGCAAAAAGGGGCATTGAAACGGTATGCCATCATCATGATGTTCAATAGCGCAAGCAAGTAAAATCGACCCGTTCTAATCACCCTATGGGCGACTTTGCGATTGTAAAGCATAATTGAATACCTGCTAAAGGAGTGCCCAATGGGAAATGCGGACGATATCGTTGCCAGTCTGAAACAGGACTTCATTGAGGACACAATTGAACGTGTTGACCGGATTGAAACAACGATTGATCGTATCGCCGGCGGGATGGATGAAGCGGGGCCGGGGATTGCGGAAATTCGCCGCGAAGCCCACACCGTCAAGGGTTTGGCCGGATCATTCGGGTTTCCCCTTGTTGGCGCAATTGCCCATCGCATGGAAGATTACATCGCCGAGCTGACCAAAATCGATGATCTGGAAGCCGCATCCCTGGTCGATTTCACCAGCTGGATTCGCGAAATCATCGAAAGCGGCACCAATCCGCAGGCCGAGGAAGAAACCCGCATCCTGCGTTCTTTGCCGACCCGCACGGTAAAAAGTGATGAAAAGGCCGAAAAATCCCACAACGGATCGGCGCAGGACAAGGAAATCCTGCTTGTGACCGCAACGGCTGTTCAGGCCCATTTTCTTCAGCGCGAATTGCGCGAACAGGGGTTCCGCACCATCACTGCGCGCACCGCTGTCGAGGCCTTTGAAACAGTTGTTCAGTCCCATCCCGATGCGATCATCACCGCGGCTGTTCTTGACGGGCTGAGTGGCATTGAACTGATCCGGGCCTTGGCGGCGATGAAGACGCTGGCGGATAAAAAACTGGGCCTTCTGACAAGTTTTGATGCATCGCATCCTGATCTGGACGGGTTGCCGGGCAATGTCGCGATCATCAATAATCGTGGCAAACAGACATCCGAGCATCTGGCGAAATTCATCGCGACCATGATGTAAATGGCGTAATTTATTGTTTTGATTGCACAAAGGGCGGCCAGATGGCCGCCCTTTGTTTGTCTACGTGTTTATTCAAGGGTGTTTTGATTACGACTTGTCGTCGCGTTTGGCAGTGTTGCGGGTGACGCGGTTTGACGCGACCAGCTTGCGTTGCTTTTTGGGCGTGGTTTTCTTTTTGCCCTTTGACTTGGTCGCAGACGTGCCACCAGGGCCCTTGCCATCGCGCGGGCCGGAACGGAAGCCGGGTTTGCTGCCATGACGGTGGCTGCGGTCCCCGGGACTGCTGCCCCGACGTTTGCCCTGGCCTTTGCGCCCACGTGGCCGTTCGACCAGATCGCGGGCGGTGATGTCGGCATGTTCGGCCAGTCGCAATGCCAGTGACCCGGTTGCGGCATCGGCATCAGCGATGCGGACCACAACGCTATCACCCAACTGGAACTTCTTGCCGCGATTTTGCCCGACCAGTGCGTGGCTTGCGGCATCATGGATGTAATAGTCATCGGGCAGGGTGGAAATCGGCACCAAGCCATCTGCCCCGGTTTCATTGAGCGAAATGAACAGCCCAAAATGCGTGACCCCGGAAATCTTGCCCGGGAATTCGGCACCAACCTTGTCAGACATATAGGCCGCGACATACCGGTCGACCGCATCGCGTTCGGCCATTGCCGCGCGTCGTTCGGTGCCGGAAATGTCTTCGCCGATCTGCTCGAACCGTTCGCCATCTTCGGGCGGAAGACCGCCTTCACCGAGTTTCAAACCGGCAATCAGCGCACGATGGACCAGAAGGTCGGCATAACGGCGGATCGGTGACGTGAAATGGGCATATTTCTTCAATGCCAGGCCAAAGTGCCCGATATTATCGGGGCTATACATCGCCTGTGACTGGCTGCGCAGAACGACCGTGTTGATCAGCTCTGCCTCGGGCGTGTCCTTGGCCAGTTCCAGAATGCGGTTAAAGTCCCGCGGACGCAGAACCGATGCCTTGTTCAGCTGATATCCGGCCCCTTCAAGGAACTCGCGCAGGGCTTCAAGCTTTTCCTCGCTCGGGGCATCGTGGATACGATACATGCAGGGCTGCTTGATGCGTTCAAGTTCCTCGGCTGCACAAACGTTGGCTGCAATCATGAATTCTTCGATCAGCTTGTGGCTGTCAAAGCGCGCACGCGGGGCAATGGCGACGATCTGGCCCTGATCATTCAACTCGATCTTGCGTTCGGGAACATCAAGTTCCAGAACGCCACGTTTTTTACGCGCTTCGAGGAAGGCGTGGAAAGCGCCATAAAGCGGCTTGATGATCGTGTCGACCAGCGGTCCTGTGGTGTCATCAGGCTGACCATCCATGGCGCGCTGCACCTGATCATAGGTCAGGCGCGCCGCAGAACGCATCATGCCGCGACAGAACTTGTGACGCAGCTTGTGCCCGTGCTTGTCGAGCCACATCTCGACTGCCATACAGCCGCGATCTTCATGGGGAACCAGCGAACACCAGCCGTTTGACAGTTCAAACGGCAACATCGGGACGACACGGTCCGGGAAATAGCAACTGTTGCCGCGTTTCACCGCTTCGCGGTCAAGCGCGTCGCCCGGGCGCACATACCAGGACACGTCGGCAATCGCGACCATGATGTGCCAGCCGCCTTCATTGGCAGGATCGCGGTCGGCTTCGGCCCAGACGGCATCATCGAAATCACGTGCGTCGGCACCATCAATGGTCACCAGCGGAATATCGCGAAGGTCGGTGCGTTTGCCAAGCGGCGTGGCCTTGGATTCCCGTGCCTGAAGTTCGACTTCCGGCGGGAATTCAAACGGAATGCCACGCGCATGGATCGACACAAGGCTGATCGATTTGGGTTCGTTGATATTGCCAAGAACCTCGGTGATCCTGCCTTTGCGCAATCCGAAATGTTTGCCCGGCAGGATTTCCGTCAAAACCAGCGATCCGGCTTCAAGATCGGGATGATCATCAAGCGGTACCGCGATTTCGCCGCTATCCTTGCGATCCGTGGGCACAACACGGCCTTCGCGTTCGTTGGGGCGGTAAAGTCCCAAAACGCGCTGTGGGCCGCTTCCAAGGACCCGCATGATGCTGGCTTCGTAGGTTTGCTTGCCGGTATAGCGCAGCTTGGCCAGGATCTTGTCACCGATGCCAGGCGCGCTTGGCCCGCCGCGGCGGATCGATTTGACAACAATCTGGGGCGGTTCGTAGTCGTGTTTCCAGACATTCGGCTTGGCCAGAACTTCGCCATCATCGTCGATGCCGGTGATTTCAAGCACCTCGACCGGGGGCAGGCGGTCGGGTTTGTCAAACCGTCTGCGTCCTTTGACGACATCGCCGCCGATTTTCAGTTCCTTGAGGATCTTTTTAAGCTCGATCTTCGCTGCACCCTTGATGTTAAAGGCGCGCGCAATTTCGCGCTTGCCCACCGGGGTGGGGCTCATATCGATGAATTCGATGATTTCTTCCCGGGTCGGGAAGTGTTTTTTGTCTTCTGTATCGTTCGCCAACTTCGCGGCGTCCTTTCACTTAATTTCCACTGAAAAGGAAAGCGGCAGATTAATCTGCCGCCGCCTTTTTCGTGGTTGTCTTCTTTGCTGCGGTTTTCTTTGCAGCCGTTTTCTTTTTCGCGGGGGCTTTTTTCTTTGCCGTCGCGGTTTTGGTTGCCGTTTTCTTGGTCGCGGCTTTTGATGTTTTGCCCGACTTTGCTTCCTTTTCCTTGATGGCCTTTATCGCCATCTCAAGGGTGATGTCATCGCGTTCAACATCGCGGATGTTGGCGATGGTCTTTTTGTGTTTCACAAACGGACCCCAACGACCAACTGCGACAAAGATCGGTTCGTTGTCATCGGGATGTTTGCCGATTTCCTTGCCGGCTTTTTCGCGCTTGTCCGCAATCAGGGCGATGGCCCGGTTTTCACCAATGGTCAGCACGTCATCATCGGCCTTAAGAGACGCAAAGATGCTGCCGGCCTGAACATAGGGACCAAAACGTCCGATATTGGCTTTCATTTCCTCGCCGGTATCGGGGTAAATCCCGACCACGCGCGGAAGTGTCAGAAGCTCTTCGGCCTTGGTCAGGTCAACGACCGATGGTTCCAGCCCCTTGGGAAGGGAGGTACGTTTCGGTTTGACCTTTTTGGGTTTGCCGTTCTTGCCTTCGACTTCTTCTTCTTCACCAAGCTGAACATAAACCCCGTACGGGCCTTTGCGCAGGGTGATTTCCTTGCCGGTTTCCTTGTCGATGCCCAGAACCTTGGGTCCGGCATCAAGTTCGGAATCATTGCCATTTTCATTGGCAACCAGCGGTCGGGTGAAGTTGCAGTCCGGATAGTTCGAACATCCCAGGAATGCACCGAACTTGCCCAGCTTCAAGCTTAGTGTGCCATCAGAACATTTCGGGCATTTATGTGGATCGGTGCCGTCTTCACGCGGCGGGAACAGATAATTTTCAAGCATCACCTGAAGCGCATCAAGCACATCGGTGATTTTCAGTTCCTTGGCCTCGTCGACATTGCCCTTGAACGATTTCCAGAAGTCACGAAGCACTTCTTTCCAGGCAAGGTTGCCGGTCGAGATTTCATCAAGTTGGTTTTCAAGATCGGCGGTGAAGTTGTACTGAACATAGCGTTCAAAGAACTTCGACAGAAACGCGGTGACAAGGCGACCACGGTCCTGTGCGACAAAGCGGCGCCGTTCAAGCAACACATAGTTGCGATCCTGAAGAACCGAAATGATCGATGCATAGGTCGACGGGCGGCCGATGCCAAGTTCTTCCATCTTCTTGACCAGGCTCGCCTCGGTATAACGGGGCGGGGGCTGGGTGAAGTGCTGGTCGATGCTGACTTTGCCAAGGTTGGGTTTCTGACCTTCCTTGAGCGGCGGCAGGCGACGATCATTTTCGTCCTCGGCCTCGTCATCCTTGCCTTCCTGATACAGTTTCAGGAAGCCGTCAAACTTCACGACCGAGCCGTTGGCGCGCAGAACGACATGATTGTCATTCGATGACAGGTCAACAGCAACCTGATCAAAGCGGGCATCTTCCATCTGGCAGGCAACGGTACGTTTCCAGATCAGGGTGTAAAGTGCCAGCTGGTCCTTATCAAGGTGGCGCGCCACCTGATCGGGGCGGCGGAAAAGATCGGTCGGACGAACCGCTTCGTGGGCTTCCTGTGCGTTCTTTGCCTTGTTGGCAAAGCTGCGCGCACTGGCCGGAAGGTAGGCATCCCCGTAATCCTTTCCAATAAGGCGGCGTGCAGCAGCCAGTGCTTCCTGCGAAAGAACCACGGCATCGGTACGCATATAGGTGATCAGACCAACCGTTTCACCGCCGATATCAACCCCTTCATACAGGCGCTGGGCGAGCTGCATGGTGCGCTTTGCGCCAAAGCCAAGCTTGCGCGATGCTTCCTGTTGCAGGGTCGATGTGGTGAAAGGCGGCTGCGGACGACGTTTGACGTCCTTGCGCTCAACCTTTGAGACCGCGTAGCTTCTGCTTTCGACCTTTTCCTTGGCGATCTTGGCGGCGTCTTCGTTGCCAAGCGCCAGTTTGTCAAGCTTTTCGCCGTTCAGATGCGTCAGCCGTGCGGTAAAGTTGCCTTCCGGAACAGCAAAGCCGGCCTCAAGCGACCAGTATTCGTCGGGTTTGAAGGCCTCGATCTCGATTTCACGTTCGCAAATCAGACGCAGGGCAACCGACTGCACACGGCCAGCCGAACGTGAACCCGGAAGTTTGCGCCACAGAACCGGCGACAGGTTGAAGCCCACAAGATAATCAAGCGCACGACGCGCCAGATAGGCATCAACCAGTTCCTGATTGAGTTCACGCGGATTAGCGATGGCGTCCGTGACGGCCTTCTTGGTGATCTCGTGAAACACGACGCGGTGCACATCACGCCCGCGGAGCAATTTTTTCTGCTCGAGAACTTCAAGAATATGCCACGAAATCGCTTCCCCTTCGCGATCCGGGTCAGTCGCGAGATAGATGGTGTCGGAGTCACGGGCCGCTGCGGCAATCTCGCGGATCTGTTTTTCCGATCGTCCATCCGTTTCCCAGACCATCGAAAAATCATTGTCGGTATCGACTGATCCGTCCTTGGACGGCAGATCGCGGATGTGACCGAAAGAGGCCAGCACCTTATAATCATCACCGAGATATTTGTTGATCGTCTTGGCTTTGGCCGGGGATTCGACGATGACAAGATTCATTACGTTTTTCGTGTCCGGTTCTTGCGCCCGAAGGCGATATTTATGTTGTGCTTCAATTAACCCGAATGCGAGACGCACATATATATAGTGTGTCTGTATTTCAAATCAGATTGCGCAAATTGCGGCAAATCACAACAATATTTGTCACGCCGAAATCCGACGCGACTCTCATTTGGCGATACGCGATACCCTATTTCCGGGGTGACGTTCAACCCTTCCTGCAAGTTCGAGTTCAATCAAAATTGTTGAAACCCGGTTTGCCGACAGCTTTGACGTGCGGATAAGTTCGTCAATCAGAAGGGGCGAAGTCGACAGCAAATCAATCACTTTGTCATTGTCATCAATATCGGTTCCGCCATTGGTATGCGTCGCGGTTTCCTGCGCGTTTGCAATGTCCTGATGCCCCTGTTTTGCGCCGGAAAATTCGGCGTCATGTTCAAGGGATCTGATAATGTCATCATAAGTGCCCTGTATGTGATCGGGCTCACTGTTGCGACCGTCTGCGTTGAATTGATGAAAACTTTCAAAAAGCTGTGTGTTTTTTTCTGCCGACCTCACGGCATCAAGAATCACATCCGCAGAGTCGCATAAAATTGCACCATCCCGGATCAGACTGTTTGGTCCGGCCGCCCGCGGGTCGGTCGGTGAACCGGGAACCGCAAAAACATCGCGCCCCTGATCGGCGGCAAAACGCGCGGTAATCAGCGACCCGGAATTGCGCCCAGCTTCTATGACAACGGTTCCGTGTGCGAGGCCCGATATGATCCGGTTGCGCCGCGGGAAATGGCGTGCTTGCGGTTTAAGACCGGGCGGCATTTCCGATATCACCAGACCATCCTGACAAAGCTGTTCATAAAGCGCGCGATGTTCGCGCGGATAAATGACATCAACACCCCCGCCAAGGACCGCAATTGTACCGCCGCCCGTTTTGCCACCGGTTGTTCGGGCGGCATTGAGTGCGGCCTCGTGCGCGGCCCCGTCAATGCCGCGTGCCATTCCCGATGCCACGACATATCCGGCCGATACCAGTTCGTGACTTATTTTGCGTGCAAAACCGCACCCATTGGCAGATGCATTGCGCGCACCAACAATCCCGATCGCAGATTGCGCCAAAAGTTCCAGCCGACCGATGGCATAAAAATAGGGCGGGGCATCTTCAGTGCGGGCCAGAAGGGCGGGATATTCCGGGTCGCCAAAAATCACCGGTTTTGCGTGACTTTGTTTTGCCAGTTCGATTTCGGCAACCGTGTCATCACGACTGGCAAGGGTGATTTTGCGAACAGTACCCGAATGACGGCCAATGTCTGGCAGTGCGTCGATGGCATTGCGTGCAGACCCGAACCGGTCAAGCAATTTGCGAAATGTCACCGGGCCAATATTGGTGCTGCGCGCAAGCCGCATACGGGCAAGGCGTTCGGATTGTGCCAATCGTGCCGGTTGTTGATCTCTAAAATGCATGACGCCCGGATTGTGATCATCCGGGCGTTGTTTCGTCAAGTTATTCAAAAGAAAGGAACGGGATCAGACCGTCTGGCTATCTTGTTCTGCTTCTTTCTTTTTCTGGCCAATCTTGGGTTCTTCACCCCGAAGCAGACGACCGATATTGGCGTGATGCGCAGCCCAGACAATCACAGCCAGAAATACCCCAAGCCATCCGGCACCCGGGTCATTGGCGATGAAGAAGGCGGCAAGCGGGGCGGCGATCATTGCAATCAATGCCGAAAGCGACGAAATGCGGAAAATCAGCGCCATGACAAGCCACGTCAAAGCAGCAGACAGCCCCATTATCCAGTTAATAGCCGCAAGGGTGCCAAGCGTCGTTGCAACGCCTTTACCGCCCTTGAAGCGCAGCCAGATCGGGAGCATGTGGCCGATAACCGCAGCACCACCGGCAAAGATACCCTGTTCAACGCCCGAAAGATGGGTAAAGAGCAGGGCTGCAAACGCGCCTTTGCCCGCATCCCCGATCAGGGTCAGGAACGCCAGTCCCTTGCGCCCGGTGCGAAGCACGTTGGTTGCACCGATATTGCCCGAACCGATCTTGCGGATGTCGCCAAGGCCGGCCATCCGGGTCAAAACCAGACCGAACGGGATCGAGCCAAGCAAATAGCCGCAAACCGTCGCAATTTGCAGGGACATCAACATGGCTTTGTAGCCTTCATCGAGTGCCTGTTCCATATCAGGAGCCTTCCGTGAAAACTTCGCGGCCATCAATCAGGGTCCGCAAAACGCGGCCCTGTGTCAGGCGACCGTCAAAAGGTGAGTTCTTTGATTTCGAATGGAACTGATACGGATCGATTTTCCACGGACGATCCGGATCAAACACCACCAGATCCGCCGCCGTTCCCTCGGCAAGGGTTCCCGCACCCTTGATCCGGACAAGATCCGCCGGAACGCGCGTCAGTTTGGTGATGACATCAAGCAACGACATATGGCCGTTGTGATAAAGTTCAAGCGAAATGGGCAGAAGCGTTTCAAAACCAACTGCACCCGCCGCCGCCTGTGCGAAAGGCAGGCGCTTTGAGTCCGCATCTTGCGGATTGTGATCGGATGCAATGGCGTCAATGGTGCCATCTGCCAGACCGGCCACGATCGCCTGACGGTCATCTTCTGAACGCAGGGGCGGGGACAATTTGGCAAATGTCCGGTAATCGGACACCGAATTCTCGTTCAAGGCGAAATAGGGCGGTGCCGTATCGCAGGTTACTTTCAGGCCGCGTTTCTTGGCCTTGCGAATGACCTCAACCGACTCCCCGGTCGAGATATGGGCAAAATGAAGCCGCCCGCCGGTCATTTCCGCCAAACGCAAATCACGTTCGATCTGCATGACTTCGGCCAGCGGCGATACCCCCGAAAGACCCAGACGGGTGGCAAGTTCGCCACTGTTCATTGATGCGCCCTTGGACAATTCCGGCTCTTCCGGATGCTGGACGATCATGCCGTCAAAGAAGGTGGAATATGAGAGTGCCTGGCGCAGCAGGCGGGCACTGGCGATTGTTTTGACACCATCACAGAACGCGACCGCACCTGCCTGATGCAGAAGGCCCATTTCGGTGATTTCCTTGCCTTCGATGCCCTTGGAAACCGCACCATAGACAAACACCTTGGCCAGGCCGACCTTGCGCGCGCGTCGTGCAATGAATTCGACACCTGCAACATCATCAATGACCGGATCGGTATTGGGCAGGGCGATGATGGTGGTCACCCCGCCAATGGCCGCAGATTTGCCAGCCGTTTCTATGGTTTCCTGATGCTCGAAACCCGGTTCACGCAGCTGGGCACGCATGTCCACCAGACCCGGGGCAAGGCAAGCACCGCCAAGGTCAATGATTTCAAATCCTTCAGGAACGGTGTCCTTGGTGACTTCCGCGCCGGCTTTGGCAATCGTGTCATCCTGGATCAGAAGGCCGCCCATGCCATCGGTCTGTGCGACCGGGTCGATCAGACGGGCATTGATAAGGGCCTTTTTACCTGCGCCTTTGGCGCGAATGGCGGGGCTCATGCCTGACCTCCCATCTTTCTGTGGTTCTGGACAAGCAATTCCAGCGCAGCCATGCGAACGGCAACACCCATTTCGACCTGTTCACGAATGACCGATCGTTCGACGTCATCGGCGACTTCGCTGTCGATTTCCACGCCACGGTTCATTGGGCCCGGATGCATGATCAGGGCGTCGGGCTTTGCATTGGCAAGCTTGGCGCGATCAAGGCCATGGAAATGGAAATATTCGCGGACGGACGGGATAAAGCTTCCTTCCATGCGTTCAAGCTGAAGGCGCAGCATCATGACGATGTCGCAGTCTTTCAAACCTTCTTCCATGTCGTGGAAAATCTCGACACCCATGCGATCGATCTTTGACGGGATCAGGGTCGGCGGGGCTACAAGCCGTACCCGCGATCCCATGGTATTGAGAAGCAGGATGTTTGACCGGGCCACGCGCGAATGGGCGATATCACCGCAGATCGCGACATTCAGACGGTGCAAGCGCCCCTTGTGACGGCGGATGGTCAGGGCATCAAGCAGGGCCTGTGTCGGGTGTTCATGGCGACCATCCCCGGCATTGAGAACTGCACAATTGACCTTTTCACTCAGCAACTTGACCGCGCCACTATCGGCATGGCGAACCACAAGGGCATCCGGGTTCATCGCATTGAGCGTCATGGCGGTGTCAATCAGGGTTTCACCCTTTTTGACCGAACTGGTGCCCACCGTCATGTTGATTACATCCGCACCAAGCCGTTTGGCGGCAAGTTCGAATGACGTCAATGTACGGGTGGAGTTTTCGTAAAACAGATTTACAACCGTGGCACCGGCCAGAATATTGCTGGTCTTGTCAGCAGAACGGTTCTTTTCCGCGTAATGCTGTGCCCGATCAAGAATAAGGGTGATTTCCCCGGGGGTGAGACCCTCGATACCGAGGAGGTGTGGGTGCGGATAGTGATCCGCCGCTGGTCCCATGACGCTCATGGCGTTGCACATTTCCCTTGGATGGTCTGGAAAAAATTTCGCGCGGAGCATAACGAATTGCCCGTGTGACGAAAAGGTAAATATTCCAAAGAATGGTGTGATTTCATGCCGAAAACCTGACTGTCCGGTCAGGTTTTCCGGGGGATTTTCATGATCGCCGGATCAAACCACATGCATCAGAACGGCAATGATCGGCATGGTGATGATCGCGGCAAGGGTGTGGACTGTGATGATACTGGCCATCATCTGTGCATCACCGCCCATCAGGCGCGCCAGGACATAGGCACTGGCCGAACAGGGAAGGGCGGCATAAAACACCACAGCGGCACTTTCGATCCCCGGCAACCCGAGCGCCAGACAAAGTCCGGCCGCAATGGTCGGGCTGGCAACCAGTTTGCCAATGGTCGAAATGCCGACCGGAAAACCGGCATTGCGTGCGGCCTTGAGATCAAGACCGGCCCCGACAGCAAGCAACCCGATGGGCAGGGCCGAGCGGCCAAGAACTTCAAGAAACGGGCCAATCACCGGGGGCAGGCCAATTCCGGCGACATTAAACAGACTGCCCAGAACGCAGGCGACCAGAAGCGGGTTCTTTGCAACATCACGAAGCAGCGACAGCAAACCCGGTTTGCGGTCGTTTTCGCCCCAATGCGCACAGGCCAGAACCGATATGACATTGACCGTCGGAACAACCAGCGCGACACAAAGTGCGGTTACCGTCAGTCCAGCCGTTCCCAAAAGGGCGGCCGCAACAGCAAGCCCGATATAGGTATTGGGGCGGATCGCCCCCTGAACCAGGGATGAAAATGCCGCGGGACTGACCTTCAGAACCGGTTTCAGAACCATGATCAGGATGGTGCAAATCGCAACAGTTCCCAGCATCGCACTGGCAATCCCCAGTAACGGCAAACTGCCGAGATCGGCCTTGGCAGTGTTGGAAAACAGCAGGGCCGGGAACGTCACGAAATAGGTCAGCTTTTCCGCGCCGGGCCAGAATGCGTCAGGCAGGAACTGACGTTGACGCAGGCCATAGCCCAGAACAATCAGGGCGAATGTCGGCAGCAGGGCGGAAAGAATGGCGATCATGAATGGACCTTTTGAACGAAAAGCACAGGTCATGCTTTGGCGCAACGCACCGGGTGACCTGCTATGTTGTCGGACAAAAATGTAATCACTGCAAGCGATTGAATTGTGCCGTGCACCAGCTGACTTTAATTCAGCTAAATGGGAGTTGTTCTTTGTTGCCAAAGCATAATGTGATAGTCAGCACATCTATAAGAGTGCGGCAGCGATAAACTGAATTCAATCTAAAGCTGTCCGGACCGCCACCAATGCCACGAGGGGACGCCATGTCGCGCGCGATTGATCATCTTGTTCTGTGTGTGAATGATCTTGAAGCGGCAATTGCTGCTTATTCCCAGCTTGGATTTAAAGTAACGCCGCGTGCAACCCATCCGTTTGGAACGGGCAATGCGCTGATCCAGCTTGACGGCATGTATATCGAATTGCTTGCTGTTGTTGATCCGGACAAGATTACCGAAACCGACCTGTCTGTGCCGTTTTCATTTCCGATCTATAACCGTGATTATCTGCGCCATCGTCAGGGCATGTCGATGCTCGCCCTTCAGTCGCGCGATGCCGAAAAGGATCGCGAAGAATTCATTGCGGCCGGGGCAGCTGTTCCGTCGGTATTTCATTTTGAACGCGATGCGTTAACCCCGTCGGGCGATACGGTGGGCGTTGCCTTTTCACTGGCCTTTGCCAACCACCCGTTGCTCCGCCATGCGGTGTCATTTGTTTGCCAGCATCGCCATCCGCCACAGAATTTCTATTTCCCGGAATATCAATCCCATCCCAACGGTGCAAAGGCGATCGGCAAGGTCGTGCTTAGTCACTGGGCGGCGGACGCCGTGCGCGATTTTTACGAGGCCATCGGGATCGATCATTTGGTCGACGCCCTTCACAGTGACGAGCTGATTGCCAAATACGGTTTTGATGATACCGATTTTCCGACGGACGGTTTCGCCGGGTTCGAATTGATTGTCGATGATCTGTCCCGGATTTCCGAAGCCGCTCTGTCACTTGGCGCGGTTCAGAAAAAAGGCCAGATTATCCTGCCGCCATCGAAGTTCTTTGGCGTGATGGTCGTCATCAAGTCGAAATGAAGCACAAAAAAAAGCTGCCGGGCGAACCTGGCAGCTTTTGATCTTGTTGTGTGACCGATCTTAAATCAGTCTTCGTCTTCATCGAACGCGTCTTCATCGGGTTCGGCATTTTCGCCGGGGTCGGTGTGACGGTTAAGATGGTCCAGCGCGCCCTGAAGAATATAGGCCGCCGCCGTTTTATCAACGACTTCGGCACGACGTTTACGGGTCATGTCGACTTCTTCGATCAGGATACGTTCAACCGCATTGGTCGACAGACGTTCGTCCCACATCAGAACCGGAAGATCGATATATTTTTCCATCTCGTCGACAAAGGCATAGACACGGTGGCATGCCTTGCCGATCGAACCGTCAAGTTCACGCGGGAAGCCGATGATGATGCCGCCGACATTCTGCTTGTCGATGATCGATGACAGCTGTGCGATATCGCGGGTGAATTTCTTCCGCGAGATCAGCTCATAAGGTGAAGCGATCTGCAGCCCGACATCTGAAAGGGCCACGCCAATGGTTTTGGTGCCAAGGTCCAGGCCCAAAACGCGCGCTGCTGGTGGTAAGAACCGCAGCAATTCCTGAGTATCATTGCAAATCATGGCGACCTTATAGGCGTGTTGATTGGAAAACACCAGCCGAATTGCCGCGATGGCAATGCAATTCAGACATGCCTGATTGTAACGTCATTTGGTGCTGCTTGCGGGCATTTTTATCGCCAGATCGCGCCCGGATGAACAATGATCGCCGATGTCGCGCATTTAGGCCGTTTGCGGCCCTTGCGATAGGGGCGGCGGGGTGCTAGTTTCCGCGCTGTAATTCAAGTTCTGGCAGATTTCGTATCTGCCGGGTTTTTTGTCATTCCTTAAGAGAGACTTTCATCCATGTCGTCTTTGGATAAGGAAACAGTTCGCCGTATTGCCTATCTGTCACGTATCAACGTGTCCGAAGAAGGCCTGTCCGAACTGGCGGGAGATTTGACCCGTATCCTCGATTTCGTCGAGGAACTGCAAGAAGTTGATGTCGAGGGTTGCGAACCGCTGACCTCGGTTGCCGATCTTACCCTGCCGCTGCGCAAGGATGAAGTCACCGATGGCAACATCCAGCAAAAAGTGCTGTCGAATGCACCGATGACCGATGCTGGCTGTTTTGTTGTGCCCAAGGTGGTTGAATAATGACTGATCTGACAAAGCTGACACTTGCAGAAGCCCGCGACGGGCTTGCAAAGGGTGAATATACCTCGGTCGAACTGACCGAAGCGCACCTGAAATCGATGGAAGCGCATCGCAATCTGAACGCTTACATCACCGAAACCCCGGAAAAGGCCATCGAAATGGCCAAGGCATCCGATGCCAAGCGCGCCAAGGGCGAAGCTGGCAAAATGGAAGGCCTGCCGATTGCGGTCAAGGATCTGTTCTGCACCGAAGGTGTCCAGACCACGGCGGCGTCGCATATCCTCGAAGGGTTCAAACCTGAATATGAATCCACGGTCACCAGCAAGCTGTTTGAAAATGGCGCGGTGATGCTGGGCAAGGCCAACCTTGATGAATTTGCCATGGGGTCGTCAAATACGTCTTCCTATTACGGCAATGCAATCAACCCGTGGAAAGGCAAGGACGGCAAGGACCTGGTTCCCGGTGGTTCGTCGGGCGGTTCTGCGGCTGCTGTTGCTGCCAACATGGCGCTTGCGGCAACCGGTACCGACACCGGTGGTTCGATCCGCCAGCCGGCATCCTATTGCGGTATTGTCGGTTTGAAGCCGACCTATGGCCGTTGCTCGCGCTGGGGTATTGTTGCCTTTGCAAGTTCGCTTGATCAGGCCGGCCCGATGACCAAAACCGTTCGCGACGCGGCAATCATGCTGGGTTCGATGGCCGGTCACGATGCCAAGGACAGCACGTCTGCGCCAATGGCGGTTCCTGATTTCGAAGCTGCCCTGACGGGTGACATTCGCGGCATGAAAATCGGTATTCCGAAAGAATACCGTGTTGATGGCATGCCCGAAGAAATCAGCAAGCTGTGGGACGATGGTGTTGCCATGCTGCGCGATGCGGGTGCAGAAGTGGTCGATGTGACCCTGCCGCACACCAAATATGCGCTTGGCACCTATTATATCGTGGCCCCGGCAGAAGCATCTTCGAACCTCGCACGTTATGACGGCCTGCGTTATGGCCAGCGTGTCATGGATGAAGGCGACAGCCTTGATGACATGTATATGAAGTCGCGCGCAGCCGGTTTCGGCAAGGAAGTCCAGCGCCGCATCATGATCGGCACCTATGTGCTGTCGGCTGGCTACTATGACGCGTATTACAACAAGGCGCTCAAAGTCCGTCGTCGCATTTACGAAGACTTCGCCAATGCCTTTGGCACGGTTGACACCATTCTGGCACCGACCGCACCGTCGGCCGCGTTCGCCATCGGTGAAAACGAAGGCGATCCGGTCAAGATGTATCTGAACGACGTCTTCACCGTTCCGGCAAGCCTTGCGGGTCTTCCGGGCCTGTCGCTTCCGACCGGTCTGTCGTCCGAAGGACTTCCGCTTGGCCTGCAGCTGATTGGCAAGCCGTTTGATGAAGAAACCGTTCTGCGTGTCGGTGGTGTGCTTGAAAGTGCCGCCAACTTCACCGCAAAACCGTCCGGGCTGGAGGGTTAATCCATGAGCTATGTGATTGAAGGTTCGACAGGCCCGTGGGAAATCGTTGTCGGTCTGGAAGTTCACTGTCAGGTGATTTCCGAGTCCAAACTGTTTTCCGGTGCATCGACCAAGTTCGGGAATGAACCGAACACCAATGTCAGCCTTGTTGATGCGGCGATGCCGGGGATGCTTCCGGTTGTAAATGCCCAGTGCGTGCGCCAGGCCGTTAAAACCGGTCTGGGCCTTAAGGCCAAGATCAACAAGGAAAGCGTTTTTGCCCGCAAAAACTATTTCTATGCCGATCTGCCGCAGGGCTATCAGATTTCGCAGTTTGACAAACCGATTGTCGGCGAAGGCACGATCATTCTTGATATGCCCGATGGTTCGACCAAGTCGGTTGGCATCGAACGTCTGCATCTTGAACAGGATGCCGGCAAGTCAATGCATGATCAGGACCCGAAATATTCGCATATCGACCTGAACCGTTCGGGCGTGGCGCTGATGGAAATCGTGTCCATGCCAGATATTCGGACCCCGGAAGAGGCCGGTGCATACCTGACCAAGCTGCGTGCGATTGTGCGGTATCTTGGTACGTGTGACGGCAACATGAACGAAGGTTCGATGCGTTGCGATGCCAACGTTTCGGTCCGTCGTCCCGGTGAGCCGTTCGGCACCCGTTGCGAGATCAAAAACGTCAACTCCATCCGTTTCGTGATGCAGGCGATCGAGATCGAAGCCAAACGCCAGGTCGAAGTTCTGGAAGCTGGCGGTGAAATCGTTCAGGAAACCCGCCTGTATGATCAGCGTCTGGGTGAAACCCGTTCGATGCGGTCCAAGGAAATGGCACATGATTATCGCTATTTCCCGGATCCGGATCTGCTGCCGCTTGTCTTCGATGATGCTTTCATCTCGGAAATCGAAAAAGAGCTGCCGGAACTCCCGGACGAGAAAAAAGCCCGCTTCATGCGTGAAAACGGCCTGTCGGCATATGATGCCGGTGTTCTCGTTGCGGAAAAGGAAAAGGCTGATTACTACGAAATCGTCGCCAAGGGCCGTGACGGCAAACTGGCTGCGAACTGGGTGATCACCAACCTGTTTGGCGCGCTGAACAAGGCAGAAGTCGGCATCTCAGACAGCCCGGTTTCGGCTGAAAACCTCGGCAAGCTGATCGATCTGATTTCCAATGACACCATTTCGGGCCGTATCGCCAAGGATGTCTTTGAAATCATGATCGAAACCGGTGATGATCCTGAAAAGATCGTCGAGGAAAAAGGTCTTAAGCAGATCACCGATACCGGTGCCATTGAAGGGGCGATTGACGAAGTCATCGCAGCGAACCCGGACAAGGTACAGGAAATCCGTGACGGCAAAGACCGCATGCTGGGCTGGTTCGTTGGTCAGGTCATGAAGGCCACCGGCGGCAAAGCCAACCCGGGCATGGTCAACAAGCTGCTGCGTGACAAGATCCTTGGCTGATTAATCATCAGACCATTGAAAAAGCCGCCCTGATCGGGCGGCTTTTTTTGTATGAGGAATGCCGGGCCCGTCGCGATGCGCTCATGGTGATAATGCTGCCAGGGGCGGGCATTGGTCCGTGCGGCAAAATGCATCATCCATGCCCGCGGTGATCGGGCCGGTTGGCGATGAGTAAATAAAAAAGCCGCCTGTATCATGATTATACAGGCGGCCTTGACGTTCGGGTGGGGGGAGACACGAACGTTGATGGTGTTGATCAGCTGGTCACGGACGCGGGATAACCTGCATCGGTGATCGCTGCGATCAGGGCGTTGACATCCGCGGTTCCGGAAACGGCAATTTCACCAGATTCCAGATCAACCTTTGCGCTTTCAACGCCGCTGACCTTGGTGGCGGCTGCGGTCACTGCATTGGCGCAGTGGCCACAGCTCATTTTTTCGACCTTCAGTTTTACCATTTGAATACTCCATAAAACCGGTATCTATGCCTGCAGTATGAAGGTTCCAGTAGATGGAAGGTCAAGCAGTTTTATGCGGACAAAAGTTTGATAACTTCGTCTGCGGTTGCGTCGCTTGATGCCGGGTTCTGTCCGGTCACAAGTTTGCCGTCAACCACAGCAAATGGCGCCCACATTTCACCACGTTCATAAGTGCCGCCATGCTTCTTGAATTCGTCTTCAATCGACAGCGGAACCACCTTTTCAAGGCCGACAGCCTTTTCTTCGTCATTGGTAAAGCCGGTGACACGTTTGCCCGCAACAAGCGGCTTGCCATCAGCTGTTTTGGCGTTCACCAACGCAGCAGGGCCGTGGCAAACAGCGGCGACCGGTTTGTTCTGTGCGACAAATGCTTCGATCAGGGCAATTGATTTTGCATCGGTTGCAAGATCCCAAAGCGGACCATGCCCACCCGGATAGAACAATGCGTCAAAATCATCTGCCTTAAGGCCGTCAAGCGTGACGGTGTTTTCAAAGGCCTGTTTGGCAGCCGCATCTTTTTCAAAGCGTTCGGTCGCCTCGGTCAGGGCATCGGGAACCAGACTGTTGGGGTCCAGGGGCGGCTTGCCGCCTTTGGGCGATGCCAGGGTGATTTCCGCACCGGCATCGAGAAAACGGAAATAGGGGGCTGCAAGTTCTTCAAGCCAGATACCCGTCTTGTGGCCGGTATCACCCATGCGGTCGTGCGACGTCGTAATCATCAAAATACGCATCAAATCCTCCATGCGCTGATTTCATTTGCCATGATCGTAACTGGCTGACAAAATTTGCGTAAGCGTGAATTATTGAACAGATTGTCAAATTAATTGAGCATATAAAATGTCGGCACTTGATGAAGTCAGAGCAATGATGATCTTTGCCCGCGTGGTCGAGGAGGGCGGGTTTTCGGCTGCTGCGCGCAAGATGGGGCTTAGTCGCGCGGCCATTTCACATCAGATCCGCCAGCTTGAAGCCAAACTTGGTGTACCGTTGTTGCGCCGAAGCACTCGCACATTCAGCATCACGGATGCCGGTGAACGGTATTACGACAGTTGCCGCACCATCATGTTGGAGGCCGAAGCGGCCCGCAAACGGGTCGAAGAATTGCGTGATGAACCTGTTGGCAAGATTTCAATCACGTCTTCGGTGCATCTTGGCAATTTGCGGATCGTTCCGATTTTGAACCGGTTCCGCCGGACATATCCCAGCGTCGCAATTGATGTGCATCTGAGTGACGATGTTGTTGATCTGATTGGTATGGGCATGGATATCGGCATCCGGTCAGGACCGCTGAAAAGTTCCGATCTCAAAAGCTTCAAGCTTTATCAAACACGTCGCATTGTCTGCGCCAGTCCGGACTATCTTGATCGCGCGGGGCAGCCGGAAAAGATTGACGATCTGGCCCTGCATGATTGGGTGATGTATAGCCGCATCCCGGAAACCCTGACCATGACCTGCAACGGTACAGAACAGAAAGTCCGGGTTAACGGTCATGTCCGCGTTGATAATGCCACGGCGCGGTTACAGTTCCTTCGGGGCGGGCACGGCATGGCTGTTGTGCCGCTATGTGATGTTCAGGATGATATTGAGCGCGGGGATCTGGTCCGAATTCTTCCTGACTGTATTCTGCCGGATTTGCAGGTCTATGCCGTTTATCCGGCCGGTGTAACGCGCAGCGCCAAAGTCCAGGCATTGCTGGAATTCATGCGCCGTGAATTGCGTGACATCGATATTTCACGGAATGGATGACGGTGCAATCATCGCCATATTGATCAATTGTGCCTGATCGGCTATGTCCCATTGACGACTTTCGGGGGGATCCATGGCCAATCTGTTTTTCTATTACTCGTCCATGAATGCGGGCAAATCGACCACGCTGCTTCAGGCAAGCTTCAATTACCGCGAACGGGGTATGGAAACGCTGTTGCTGACGGTTGCCTTTGACGACCGTTTTGGCGAGGGCAAGATTGCGTCACGCATTGGTCTGGAAGCCCCGGCAATTCTGTTTGATGGCCAAACCGATATGTGTGCGCTGATCCTTGGGGAAATGAAAAAGGGCAAGGTCGATTGCGTCCTGATTGACGAGGCCCAGTTCCTGAGCAAGGAACAGGTCTGGCAACTTTCCGATATCGCGGACAAGCATGGTGTTCCGGTACTTTGCTATGGCATTCGCACCGACTTCCAAGGGCAGTTGTTCGAAGGCTCCAAATGGTTGCTGGCCTGGGCGGACAAGCTTAATGAGCTCAAAACCATCTGCCATTGCGGTCGTAAAGCCGGCATGGTGCTGCGTGTCGATGAAAATGGCGACCCGGTCCGTGAAGGGGCGCAGGTCGAAATCGGCGGCAATGACCGATATGTCCCGGTATGCCGCCGCCATTTCAAGGATGCCATGGGCCAGTGAGGTCTGAATAATGGTTTCTGGTCCAGTGGCACGCGCTTACGCAAGGATGGCGCTGATTTCCGGTGCAAGCAGGCTATAGGCAACAAGCCACATCACCGCACAGGTGATCGCATCGACGATTTTCCAGGTGATCGGACGCGCGACATAGGGGGCAAGCCACGCAGCCCCAAGCGCGATCGAAAAGAACCAGACGAAACTGGCACTCATGGCGCCAAGGGCAAAGCCAAGTCGTTCGTCCGCCGGATATTGGCCGCCGATCCCGCCCAGCATCACCACGGTATCAAGATACACATGCGGGTTAAGAAGCGTCACGGCGAGTGTCGTTGAAAGTACTGCCTTCCAGCCCTTCTTTGATCTGGTGTCATCTGACAGCGTTTCGGTTTCAAACAACCGCCGAAACGCGCCGATACCGTACCAGATCAAAAAGGCACCGCCGCCCCAGGCCGCAATTTTGGTCAGAAGCGGGTAGGCCGCAATAAGTGTTCCCAACCCGGCCACGCCCGCCGCAATCAGGATCGCATCACACAGCGCACAGACCAGCGCAACCATCAGCGGATGGTTACGACGCAATCCCTGTCCCAAAACGAATGCGTTCTGGGCGCCAATCGCGATAATCAATCCGCCGCCAAGGCCAAATCCGGTTGCGTAAGTCAAAAGCATGTCGGTGTTCCTGTTTGAAGTGATGGCCCACTGATATCAATTTCACAAAATAAGAAAATCGAATTATGATTAAGTGCCATTAGAAAAAATTATGGATCAGGCATGCTTGATTACAAACTGTTGCAGGCCAGCGCCGAAGTCATCCGCCATGGCAGCTTTGAAAAGGCCGCACGTGATCTTGGGCTGACACAATCTGCTGTGTCACAGCGCGTCAAACTTCTTGAGGAACGTTTGGGGCAGCCGGTCATCATTCGGGCAAAGCCGATTGCCGCCACGGCCGCAGGGCAAAGATTGCTTCAGCATTATCAAAGTGTTCGGTTGCTTGAACAGGAACTGCTTGATGAAATGCCCGACATTCAAAGTGATGGCGGATATGGTCAGGTCGCGCTCGCGGTGAATGCCGACAGTCTGGCAACCTGGTTTGTTGATGTCCCCAAATATCTGTTTGATCAGCTTGGGCTTCTTGTGCATTTGAAGGTGGGCGATGAATCGCTTAATCACAGCGCACTTCAGGATGGCACCGTGCTTGGTGCGGTCGATATGCGTTCAACACCGATCCAGGGATGCCGGGTGCGTCCGTTGGGGATGATGCGCTATGTCATGGTCGTTTCGCCGGAATTCAATGCGCGCCATTTTGCAAACGGCGTGACGGCAGATGCATTGCGATCCTGTCCGGCCGTCAATTTTTCCGAACATGACGAACTGCAAAACCAGTTTCTTAAGCAATATTTCGGCTTGAATCCAGGCGAATTCCCGGCCCACACCATTCCGAGTTCACAAGGCTTTGTCACGGTCGCGGAACAGGGTATTGCCTATGCCGTTGTTGAACAACATCAGGCAGAGGAAGCATTGAGAACCGGTCGTCTGATCCGTCCATGCCCGTTTGAAATTGACCGGCCGCTATATTGGCACCACAAAACCATCCAAAGCCGTTTGCTTGATCAGGTCAATGAGATCGTGCTTTCACAAGCCCGCCGTTTTTTGCCCAAAATTACGACATAACAACAAGATAGCGGATAGTGTTCGGGGTGTCTGTTCAGGGATCATGTGATCGTGGCGACACCGATGCGGTTTGACTTCATGTCAAAAGTGTCGCTTACTTTGATGGACGAGCCATCATGGATAACGGTTTGTTTCAACAGGAAAACCATGTCGCGTCGATTGATTGCGTGTGAGCATTGCGACTATCTCCATGTCGAGGAAGACATCCCGGCAGGCAGTGTGGCGTGTTGTGTGCGATGTGGCTCACCGCTTTATTCCGCGGAACAAAACCGGTTCGACAAACCCCTGGCATTGGCGGTGACGGCACTCATTCTTTTTGCTATCGCCAACACCTTTCCGGTTTTGACGTTTGGCATGGAAGGCCGGGTTGAAACCAATACACTGGCAAGCGGGGTGATAACATTCTGGCAGGAAGGATTTCCGTTCCTTGCCTTTATGGTGGCCGTGACATCAATCATCGCACCGTTGCTTTTGATCGCGGCGCATATTTATGTGTTGTTGCCGATCTGGCGGGGAACCAGTTGGCCCGGGATGAAACGGGTATGGCGTGTTCTTGCCGTGGTACGTCCATGGTCGATGCTTGATGTTTTCCTGATCGGATTGCTGGTGGCGTTGACCAAGCTGACCGACTTTGCCCAGGTGATTGCTGGCCCGGCCTTTTTTGCGATTTGCTGTCTGATCCCGACCGTTCTGTTGATGAATGTAACACTTGATACGCGTGCGGTCTGGCGGCGCATTGCTCCGTCGTCATTGCGCTATCCCGATCAGGATGATTTGCGCGAAAGCACCATGCCAATATCGGGGGCGGTTGCGCGAAAGCACGGCTTGCTGAGTTGCCATACCTGCGCGATGGTGGTCATCGAACAGGACAATGGGCCAACGAAATGCCCGCGTTGCGGCGATGTTGTGCATCAGCGCAAGGCAAGAAGCCTGTCACGTGCCTGGGCGCTTTTGCTGGCGGCGGTGATCCTTTATGTGCCGGCAAATGTGTTTCCGATCATGCAGGTGACCTATCTTGGCCGGTCCGAAGCCGATACCATTCTGTCTGGTGTTGCGGCATTGGCAGCAGCCGGGGAATGGCCAATCGCCATTGTGGTCTTTACCGCCAGTATTCTGGTGCCAATCGTCAAGATCGTGCTTTTGGGGTGGGTGTATTTGGCAACCTATCTTGGTCTTGCCGGGCCGCTTCGTGAACGCACCCTTATTTACCGGGTGACAGAGCTGGTCGGGCGATGGTCGATGGTTGATGTGTTTATGGTTTCGATCTTGGCCGCGCTTGTGAAGCTGGGCAATATCGCATCGGTTCATCCCGGATTTGGCGCCGTTGCATTTTGTGGTGTGGTTATTTTGACCATGTTATCAGCAATGGCCTTCGATCCGCGGCTGATTTGGGATCGTGCGGAATTGAAGGCGCTGAAATCGCGATCCGATACAGGTTTTGAACGGAACCAAGTTGAAAAACAGGGGACGCCGTCATGATTGACGAACATTCGACTTCATCAGATCCGCGACCCGGATCGCCGGATGTCAAAAAGGGATGGGGGCGTTTTTCCATCGTCTGGCTTGTGCCGTTGGTGGCGTTGATCATCGGGGGCTGGCTGTTATGGCGCGATGTCATGTCAAAGGGGCCGGAAATCACTGTCACCTTTGAATCGGCAGAAGGCATCGCCGCAGGAAAGACTGCCGTTCGCTACCGCGATGTTGATGTCGGGCAGGTGGTCGAAATCGATCTTGCCGAAGACCTTGATCACGTGCGCCTGACCATTCGCATGGATGCGGATCTTGGCGACTATCTGACCGACAAAACGCGTTTCTGGGTGGTTCGACCGCGGGTGACCGTGCGCGGGATCACCGGTCTCGATACCATTGTGTCGGGGGCCTATATCGAAGTCGTGCCCGACAAGACCGGTAAAAAACAACGCGATTTCGTTGGCGAGGAAGAACCACAGATCATTCATGACGAAGAAGACGGAACGCGCTTTGTGCTCAAGGCTGACGAGCTTGGCTCATTGGGGACCGGCACGCCGGTTCTGCTGCGCGGCATAGAAGTCGGTGAAGTTCTTGATACCGAACTGACCGAGGATGCAAGCGGTGTGACCATCCCGATCTTTGTACGCAAACCGTTTGATGCCCTGGTCAAGCGCGATACACGTTTCTGGGATTCAAGTGGTATTGCGCTTGATCTCAATTCCGGGGGCTTGTCGGTTCGTGCACAGTCGGTGCGTTCGGTTCTGGCAGGCGGGATCAATTTCTATACGCCCAACGACAGCACGAATGACGATATGGCGTCTGCCGATACGGTCTTTCGCCTGCATCCAAGTTTGGAAAAGGCCGAACTGCTGGCCCAGGGATACAGTCAGGAATATATCCTTTATTTCGATTCTTCGGTGCGTGGCCTGTCGCGCGGGGCGCCGGTTGAATTCAATGGTATCCGGGTCGGAACGGTCGAAAGTGTCGATCTGGAATATGTTGTGAACCGCAATATTTTCCGGGTTCCGGTCCTGGTCACGATCGAGCCTGAACGCGTGCGACTGGTTGGTGGTGATCTTGGCACCCGTGATCCGCAGGCAACCATTGAAACGCTTGTCGCCAATGGTTTGCGCGCCCGTCTTAAAACCGGAAGCTTTATCACAGGGCAACTGTTTGTTGACCTGGCGATGAACCCGGTTTCGCCCGCCCGTTATCTTGGCGACGGGCAGGGGCCGTATCCGGAATTGCCAACCTTGCCGCAAAAACTTGACGAAATCGCCAATTCGCTGACCAGCTTGCTTGAAAAGGTCGAAACCTTCCCGCTCGAGGAAATCGGCATTCGTCTTTTGGGGACGGTTGAAGGCATGGAAAATATCGTCACTTCGCCGGCATTGAGTGATGCGATGACCAACCTTAAACAGGCAGCGGCAGGTGTGAGCAGTCTGGTCAACAACCTTGATACCAGCGTTCTGCCCGCAACCCAGACCGCCCTTGATACCGCGCGCGAGGCATTGGGTGGGGTGCGCGATGTGACGGCCCCGACATCACCCGTGCGATACAATCTGGAACAGGCGCTTAAGGAACTGAGTGCCACAGCACGGTCATTGCGGGATCTGACCGAGTTCCTTGAACAGAACCCAAGTGCGCTGATCCTTGGAAAAAGTGGCCCGAAGGAGGATGAATGATGCGACAGATAATCCGGATGCAGACGCGTAAATATCTGTTGTTGCTTGTCGCACCGCTGCTTGTTGCCTGCGCATCGCAATCGGGAACAGATCGTTATTACCTGCTGTCTTCAATGATGCAGCAAACGGCAGATCGTTCCGCACAGGCACCGGTTGTCGGTGTCGGGCCGGTGACCATTCCAAGCCACCTGGACCGGTCAACGATTGTCACGCGCAGCAGTGCCAATCGGCTGGAAGTCAATGCCGGTCATCGCTGGGCTGAACCGCTTGATGAAAACATCAACCGGGTTCTGATGGACAATCTTGATCGAACCGGGCGCGCGTCGCGGCTTGAAACATTCCCCTGGACATCCCGTGACGGGGTGGTGTGGCAGATCGTTCTTGATATTGACCGGTTCGAACGCCAGGCCGATGGCAATGTTGTTCTGGTGGCACGCTGGAAACTGGTGCATTTCGAAGACGGCGCCATTGTTCAGTCGGCAAAATATAACAAGATCAGCAAGCCGGCCGACACCACAATCGAAAGCACCGTTGTGGCCATGAGCACGTTGCTTTCAGACATGACCGGCGAGATCGCAAGTCATATTCCCTAATCTATACAATGGGTTATGCGCACGTTATGCGTGTGAATTCGCATCCCGGCATAAAGGGACGATGCCTTGGATTTCAGGGCCGTTAAGGCATTGAAGGGCAACGGAAAGCGCAGTTATTGTAAAAGTTGTTGATCAACCTATTGTTTTCATACCCCGAATGGACTTATAAAGAAGATACAAATATAAAAAACGGGACACGCGCCTGACTGATTACCGGCAAGTAAATGCCGCCCAAACAGGAAGTTAGGGAGCCAGAGCGCATCATGTCGGATACGACATTTGAAGTATTGGTTCAGCGGGGGGATCGCTGGATCATCCACTCGACATTTGACGTCGAAAAAGAAGCGGTTTCAGAAGCGGAAAAGGTTCTGAAAACCAAGGTGTCTGCCGTACGCGTGGTCCGTAACTGGGAACGCGGCGATGGTCGTCATGTTGAAAAGGTTCTTCTGGAAAAAGAAGGGGCAGGTGACAGCGAAGAAGAAGACGTCCGTGTTTCTTCGATCGATGAAGCGCCGCTTTGCGAGACCGACAACGACCTTTTGCAGAAAGAAAGCCGCGCAACCATCAACCGGTTGCTGCGCAAATATTTCGAACAGGAAATTCTGACTCCTTGCGAGGTAATGTATAATTACCAGAACCTCCGCAAGTTGATGTTCCATGACACCTTGATGCCGACGGCTGTCGACAAGGTTGCCGGTTTGCATGCCAAGGCGACCGATGGCGACCATATCGAGGCGATGAACAACCTTCATGGCGCGATCGAACAATTGTCTGCGCGCGCCCGCGAAGTTGAAAAGGTTGATCTGCCGGCATTCGAAGACGCCACCATCTCGGAAGTGCGCGACGAAATTCGTCGTCTTAACCTGGCCGAAGATACTGATTTCCTGACGATGGTAGCGCTAACACGCGTTCTGTCATCAACCCGCAACTGGGTCGGGAAGCTTGATCTTGCCCTGAAGGTCAAAGGCGACGAAAAAGACGAAGCCGCCCGCAAGATGCTTGATGACGTGATTGCCGATATTCTGGGATCACCGGTCGCGCTTAAGGAATTGCTGGGAAGTTCACGCAGCTTTGGCGAAGCGGTGACGCTTCATATCGATCTGGCTCTTGGCCGTGCAAAAGGCAACCGCGGGGCCGCGGATGATATTCTTGAACTGTTGAACCCGTTATTCGGATCCGGGCTGCTGTCGACCAGTCAGGAAGCGATGTTTGATTACGTCGTACGCGAGTTGCGCAGTGCCAACAACCTGACCCGCCATGAAAGTGATCCCGATCCGCTGATTGGCATTCTTGATCGTCTGATCACGGAGCGCGGCGTTGTTTATGGGACCCCGATGGTCGAAGCCATCGCAGAACGCGGTGCGCGGTTGCGCAATGTTGGGGGTCCACGCGCCCTGATCGAAGGTGTTGCCGAAATCAACGGCCGCCTGATCCCCAACTATCGCAAGCTGACCTGGCTGATTGCGGTTGCCAATAGCGGCATCGTCGAAGATTTTGCAGACGAGCTGTATGTCATGATGCAGGACGCGGTAAAGGATATGCGGGCCTTGCGGGCCTTCTGTGATCCGGAATCCAAGCCGCGCGACAAGATGGCAACGGTCAAGCATATGAATGACCTGCTCAGCGAAAGCAACCTGCCCGAAGACCAAAAGACCCAGATTGGTGCCAAGCTTGATGATGGACTGGCAGAATATCTGGTACGTGAAAAGGTGATCGAACGGATTGATAATCCGTCTCTGCACCTGCGCAAGCGTGCCTATATGCTTGTGCAATTCTGTTCCAGCGGTGTCCTGATCGAAGGTAAATCGGCGGCAATGGCGCGCAAACGGGTGGTTGGATATCTGAAACAGCCCAACTTTACCGACAAGCTGGTTGATGACATCAAGGATATGACCGCCAAGGAAGGCACAATTCGCGATTTTTATGCGTTGCTGCAACGAAGCGGGTTCTGACCGCCAGCCCACTGCATTCCTGATCTGATTGAAAACACCCCGCGATGCCATTTGGCAAAATTCGTGGGGTGTTTGTCATTGTTGCCAAAACCTGTTTGCGGCATGCTTGGATCAATCCAGCGAGGTGTCCGCATGTCAGTATCCAAAACAGCCGCAAAATCAGAAACCCCAAGACGATTGATCGTCTGCCATGCCTATGACCGGGTGATGAGCCTCGATGTCGTCGGGCCACTTCAGGTTTTTGGTTCCGCCAATGACGAATTGACCCGAACCGGGCGGGCAGCAGGATATGACGTGCTTGTCACAGCCACCCGGTCCGGTCCGGTCAGGACGTCCTGCGGGGTGCAGCTTTATGCCGATTGTGGCTGGCAGGATCTTGATCTTGCGACGGTTGATACGTTGCTTGTGCCCGGTGGGGACGGGGTTGCGCGTTTTTTTGATGACCATGATTTTCTTGAATGGCTCTGTGCTGCGGAAAAAGTCATTCCGCGCCTTGGATCTGTTTGTTCAGGCGCGCTGATCCTGGCCGAGGCCGGGCTTCTGGACGGGCGCATGGCGACAACGCACTGGTCGCGCTGTGATCAGATGATCCGTGATTATCCGGCCATCCATCTGATGGCAGATCGACTGCACAGCTACGATCCGACCGGATATGACGGTGACCCGCATGTCTTTACATCGGCCGGGGTGACGGCGGGCATTGATCTTGCCCTTGCAATTGTCGAGGCCGATTACGGTCGGGCGCTGGCCTTATCGGTTGCGCGGCGGCTTGTGATGTTTCTTAAACGGCCGGGCGGGCAGGCGCAATTCAGTGCCTATCTGACGCCGGAAGGCGGGGCGACCACCCGCTTGGCCGGGTTGCTGGAATGGTTGCCGGCCAATCTGGCCGAAGATTTGTCGCTTGAAACGCTGGCCGGTCGGGCGGGTATGACGCCGCGAACCTTTTCACGGGTCTTTAGCCGCGACCTTGGAATGAGCCCGGCACGCTATGTCGAACGTATCCGGGTCGAAGCCGCGCGGGCCTTGCTGCAAGATGACGGGATTACAGTATCGCGGGTAGCCGAATTGTGCGGTTTCAGGCATCCGGAAACCTTGCGCCGGGCCTTTCAGCGGCATCTGTCGGTCAGCCCGCAGGAATATGCCGAACGGTTCGCCCGAAAACCGTATGCGGGCGCAATCTAGCCCGCACAGTACCGGCATCAGGCAGATTGCCTGATCAATTCAACACAGTTTGATTTTTTCGGAGTTGGCAACATGTTGTTACTGACCAATGGCGCGGTGCGTCTGCTGTTTATTGCACAGGCCCTTTACTGGTCCTGTTCGTTGATCGGAATTACCCTGACCGCGCTTGTCGGGGTGTCGCTTGCGCCAAGTGCCGGGCTTGCGACATTGCCGCTTGGTGTTTTGATGCTTGGCAATCTTATGTCGGTTCATCCGCTTGCCATAGTGATGCAACGGCGCGGCCGGCGTGTCGGCCTTTTTCTCGGTGCGCTTTGTGGTGTGGCGGGCGGGTTGCTTCTGGCGGCCGGTATTTATATCGGGCAGTTCTGGTTGGTGGCATTTGCACCGTTGTTGATTGGCACCTATCAGGCATCGGCCATGTATTATCGCTATGCCGCGATCGAGGCCGTGGATAAAACGCAAAGTGGCCGGGCAGCGGCACTGGTTGTCGGGGGTGGTGTCCTGGCCGCACTTGTTGCGCCGGAAATCGCCGGGTTCAGCCGTGATTTCCTGCCCGTACCGTTTGCCGGTGCCTATGTCGCACTTGCCGGTTTGGCAGCGATGGCTGCGATCATAACGATCATGTTGCCCGATGGCGGCATTCCGGCGCGATCCGGTTCAAGTTGGACCGTAATGGCCACACTTTTGCGGCGACCGGTAATCCGCGGGGCCATTGCCGTCAGTGCAGCCGGCCACGGGATCATGATCCTTGTGATGACGGCAACGCCACTTGCGATGAAATATTGCGGGTTTGATATTGATGTATCGGCCAACGTCATCCGTTGGCATCTGATTGGCATGTTCCTGCCTGCCTTTGTCGCAGGCCCGATGATTGACCGGTTCGGCGCGCATCGTGTGGCATCCCTTGGTGTTGGCATCTTGCTGATCAGTGTCGGTTTTGCTGTGACGGACATATCGGCAGAAGCATTTCTCATCAGTTCATTCCTGCTTGGGATTGGCTGGAACATGATGTTGCTGGCGGGGACGACCATGCTTGGTGCGGGACATGATCCATCCGAACGCGGACATGCGCAAAGCCTGATGGAGCTTGGCAACAGCATCACGGCAACTGCGGCCTCGATCGCCAGTGGCGCCCTGATCGCCGGGGCAGGGTGGATCCCGGTGAATTACGGCGTGGTGCCCGTTCTTGTGGTTGCGATGATTTTGATGTGGCGCGGACTGGTCGCACAGCGATCAGCCGCACAGGCCAGGGCATGAAAAAGATAAAAGGAACCGCCGGTCATGACGACCGGCGGTGAAGTTGCGGGGCAAACGGGGAGTTTCGCCCCGGCGCGACTGAAAAACTCAATCGTTCCGCGCCGGATCACGTTATGCAACGATGCTGTCCGGCCAATAAAAAACCGGCCATCAGGCCGGTTGTGATTCAAACGATGCGGCGTTGCCGGCAACGAATTCCTTGATCTTCTGCAAAACAAATTCGCGAGAGCTGTTTTCACGGGTACGGAACAGCACTTCGCGATCCTGAATGACCAGGCCCATATAGACCGGATCGTTATGACCTTCCTTGATCAATTTCAGGGCGCGGAGGGTATGCCCGAAATCATCGGTGCTTTGATAGATGGTGCGCATCTTTCTCCAACCAGCATTTGTGTCGGGTGACAATGTAAGACCAATCGACCAAGGCTTTATGACAGCTGTTTTTTTCCAGCCGATGACAGCTTTATGATGGTTTGAAGACAGTTTTGCCCATCAACCAGAAAATTTCATGGGCAGGGCGGTCAAAAAGCTGCTGGTTTTATTTGGAAGGCCTGTTAAAAATAAAACGTCATCAAGGCCGGTTTCGGGCATTGACATGCGCCATGACGGTGTTTAAGAAAGGCGTCGTTCCGCAGGGAACACCAAAGACATACAGGGCAAATGGCCGAGTGGCTGAAGGCGCTCCCCTGCTAAGGGAGTATAGGGTGACAAGCCCTATCGAGGGTTCGAATCCCTCTTTGCCCGCCATTGATCAAAGCACCCCAAAAGGGTGCTTTTTTCTTTTTCCCGATGGCAGAAAATCCCTATCAAAATCGTTATTCTGTTGTGCGGATCTCGTAATCGGGTCCGCAATCAATATCTTTTGATAAACAAAGTGCCACAGTGATTGAGGGTGAAATGTCTGAACAGCGCCATATCCCGGGATTTGCCACGATTGTATTGCTTGCAATGACTGCGATCCTCTTGCCGGTTTCGATGGCCCAATCACATACGGCAGCCGGCCTGCACCAGCATGAACCTGTCGAAATCGCACAGGGTGGCGGCGTTTTCTCGGACGAAGAACGTCAGATCATTCGCGAAGTGCTTGATATTGCAACAGGCGATGACAGCGATCGCAACAATGGTTCCAAAGGTGGCAAAGGCGATAAAGGAAAAGGCAACAAGGGTCTTCCGCCAGGCATTGCGATGAAGCTTGAGCGCGGCGGTACGTTGCCGCCGGGCATTGCAAAGCGTGATTTGCCAGCAAACCTCGCATCAAAATTGCCAAATCGCACGGATGGCGCAGTCCGCCAGATTATCGGTGATGACGTGGTTCTGATTGAGCGGGGGACCAACCTTATTCTTGATATTATCCGCGACGTGGCACGTAACCGGTAGGTCGTCAAATCAGAAAAAAAAACGCGGCGAATAATATCGCCGCGCATGTCGTTTTGGCCTTGTTGATCCGCGATCAGATCAATCAGGTAAAGGCATTGAAGGTAATGATGGTCTGGGTGTCCTTGATGTTGGGCAGCTTGTGGATCTGTTCATTCACATAGCGCCCGATATCCTGTTCGTCTTCGACATAGACCTTGACCAGAAGTTCAAACGGGCCGGAGATCGAATAGACTTCCGACACACCTTCGACTTCTTCCACAAGGTCTGCGGCCACGTCATAGGCTTTGCCAAGTTCACATTTTACGAAAATGAAGAACGGATGCATCGGAACGGCTCCAGTTTGAATTTGAATTTCAGACAAGCTACCCGGCTTGGACGGACCTTGCAATCACCTAGCAGCGATCACGCGGGCGCCATCAAAACCGGCAGCCCCTAAAGAGATGTTTTGCGTGCCTGCGCAGCCCGGCTTGAAACCGCGTCCTGTGTCAGGTTCCAGACCGTTGTGCCGTCGGTTTCCGCAGTCAGGCTTGCCATGGCAAGGCCCGACGCAATCGCGGCATCAAAGCTGGTGCCCGGTTTGGCATAGGATGCCAGAAACCCGGAATAGAAGGCATCACCCGCACCATTTACATCACGCACCCGGGTCGGAAGCGGGGACCAGAAAGACGTTTCAAGTCCGGTTGATGAAACAACGCCGGTCGCGCCAAGAGTGATAATAACATCGGGGACACCTTTGCCCCGCAAAAGTTCAATGGCGGTTTTGGCCTGGCTTTTGTCGTTGATTTCAATGCCGGTCAGAATTTGTGCTTCGGCGCGGTTGGTAATCAACAGATCAAGCTTGCCCAGCACATCCTTGAAACGCACCGCCTTGCTTGGGGAAACAGTGGCAGCACACATCTTTGCCGTGCCCTTGTTTTCAGCCAGCCAGGCAATGGTTTGCGCAGGCAGGTTGGCATCAATCAACCACCATGGCCATGCCTGAAAATTCGAAAGATGCGGGGCCAGACGATCAATCGTCAGAAGGTCATACACCTCGGCATCCATCATGCCCATCGCGAGTTCACCGGTTTCATCGAGAACCGCGGTGTAGCCCGCTGTATGCTTGCCTTCGAGCTTGATCATCCGTCGCGTATCGATGCCAAGATCGGCAAGGGCTGCGATAACCTGTTCGCCATCACCGTCATCACCAACCGCGCCAAGCATCGCAACATTGTTGCCAAGCAAGCGCAAATGAACGGCGATGTTGCGGGCAACGCCACCGGGCTTGCGATGCAGGGTGCGAACCGGGTTTGACGCAGCCGGAATATAATGGCCGGTACATTGCAGGGTACGGTCAAAATGAGCCGCGCCAAAGCAAAGGATATTGGCAGTCGGAGTGATCACGTTATGTCGCTCTTTGTGTGGGCATGTCACGATTGGTGACTGTCATAAGCTGCGACAGGTTGCCAAGGCAAGAAAAACAAAAAGGGCGACCCGTGTCGGCCGCCCTTTGCATTCACGATGTGTATTCCCGATCAGATGAAGCAGTTTACTTCATGATGATGCGGTCTTTGGCCATCGGGGTCATTGGCGAATTCATCCCGATATAGTCGGCAACAGCCTGTTCAAGGTTCGGGCCGAAGTCATAAACATCGGTGGCATTGTCACGGAACAGGGCATAACCATCGCCGCCATTGCGCATGAAGTCATTGGAAACAACGCCGTATGTCTTGTTCATGTCAATCGGAACGAAGGTGTCGCCTTCGGCTACCATGACATTTGAAACACGCGACCCGACCGGCTGCGACAGGTCGAGATCAAATTTAAGACCGGCCACCTGCGGGAACTGGCCTTTATCCTCGTCAACTTTGGAAACGCCGTGTTCAAGGGATGCAACAACGTCCTTGCCCGACAGCTTGAATGTTGCCAGCGCATTCTGGAACGGCAAAACGGTCAGCACTTCGCCCATGGTGACAGTGCCTTCATCGATGCTGGCGCGGATACCGCCCCCATTCTGAATGGCGATCTGATAACCGTCACCGGCCTTCCAAAGCATGGCGTCCGCCACAAGGGAGCCCATTGAACATTCCATATGGCGGCATGTTTCACGCGACCCGTCCGCAGCCGTGGTAAAGCTGCCGACTTCGATGTTGCGAACAGCATCGACCTTCTGGCTGGCCTCGGCAATGACTGCCAGAACGTCTTCAGCGGGCTTGACGCTGGCATCAAGGGCGATCGGGTTGCCGGACCAGGCAGTCGCGACACCGTTATCGTCAAAGGTTACATTCAACTCGCCAAGATAGCGGCTATAGGCATAGGCCTGCACGACCAGAACAGGTTTGCCGTCCGGTGCGGTTTCAACAACCGGGTAGGGGTAGTTGGCTTTTTCATCGGTGTTTGAAAACAGCTGGTTGTCGTGACCGCCGACAATGACGTCAATGCCACTGACAGCGCGTGCGAGTTCAAAATCCTTGTAGGATCCCGAATGGCTCATGACGATGATTTTATTGACACCTTTAAGGCGCAGACGCGCAATGGAATAGCGCAGGGCCATTTCGGAATCTGTGATGGCGACCTTGTCACCCGGGCTTGAGATATCCGGTGTTTCTTCGGTCGTGATGCCGATCAGGCCGATTTTTTCGCCGCCAAGTTCGATAATGGTATCGGGTGCGATTTCATCTTTGAGGCTGGATGCCGCGGTCGGGTGGACGTTGGCCGACAGCACCGGAATTTTGCTGGCTTTGATGAAAGCTTCGAGAACTTCGGGGCCGTCATCAAATTCGTGGTTGCCGATGGTCATGGCGTCATAGCCGGCCATTTCCATCAACTGTGCAGTCAGTTTGCCTTTGTAGGTCGAATAGTAAAGTGATCCCTGGAACTGGTCGCCGCCATCAAGGGCCAGCACATTGCCGCCCTGGGCCTTCGCATCGCGGATGGCCGTGGCAAGACGGGCATATCCGCCAAAGCATTTGCCTTCGGCATCGTCTTCGGCCTTACAGGTATTGTTGTATTTGGTTACCGATTCAACGCGATCATGGACGTCGTTGGTGTGAAGAATGCGCAAGTCGTAATCCGCCAATGCGCTTCCTGCACCAAGGGTCAGCATGGTGCAGGCCGACAGCAACCCTGCAATCTTGTATTTCATTACTATTCTCCAGCAAATAGGCACCTTTCCTGTCCCTCACGGGAAAGGGTGCTACGACAGATCAAAGATATCGGGAGTAAAGCGTTCCCCAACACGGGATGGTAGCACCAAATTCATGGGGACGGTATGCCCGGTTGATTACGGCGCTGTGAAAGTTTGATCATCGCGCAATGTGAATGGCCCCAAATATCGCTGTTTTGTAGAATCGGGCAGACTGCAAATCGGGTAGGGGAAGGCGATTTTGCAAAAAATTCACAGTCGGGATTATTAAGACTGGCAAGAAAATATATTGCGCAGAAATTCGCCAGACGAATTGGCGGTTGGATCATAAAACTAAGGGAAACCCCGCAGAAACCGGATTGAGGGGTTGGTTTGGTTCCGCCGAATTTTGACCGGCTGGACAGCTTTTGTCTTTCCCTTGCATGGTCTGCTATTTACAGGGCACTATATTTTGTAGTTACCATACGCGTTCGCACCATAAACATGCGGACAGCTAAGGTTGAGGGACCGTAGTCGTCCCGATATGGTGTGATCATGTGTTTTCGATGAGGGAGTTCCCCCGGTTAAGGGCACCGGCGGGAAGAATAATCAGAATTCAAGCAATGAAGGGCATCGGAATGAAAAAGCTTCTGACCTCGGTGGTCGCGGCTGTCGCCTGCTATGCGGGTGTCGCTTCGGCTGCAGAAATCAAACCGGCAGTGGTCTATGACCTGGGTGGCCGTTTTGATCGTTCGTTTAACCAGGGCGCATATAACGGCGCAGAAAAATACAAAGAAGACACCGGTACCGAGTATCGTGACTTCGAAATCCAGAACGATTCCCAGCGCGAACAGGCAATGCGGAACTTTGCACGTCGCGGCATGAACCCGATCGTTGCTATTGGTTTCTCGCAGGCATCCGCGCTTGAAAAAGTTGCCAAAGAATTCCCGGACACCAAGTTCACCATCGTTGACATGGTTGTCGATCTTCCGAACGTTCAGTCCGTCGTGTTCAAGGAACATGAAGGTTCGTTCCTGGTTGGTGTTCTTGCCGCAATGGCATCTGAAACCCACAAGGTCGGCTTTGTTGGCGGTATGGACATTCCGCTGATCCGCAAATTTGCCTGCGGTTATGTTCAGGGCGTCAAATACGCCGATCCGAGCGCAGAAGTTTTCCAGAACATGACCGGCACCACCGGTGCGGCCTGGAACGACCCGGTAAAGGGTGGCGAACTGGCCAAGTCGCAGTTTGACCGTGGCGCTGATGTTGTTTACCACGCTGCTGGTGGTACGGGCGTTGGTGTTCTTCAGGCGGCTGCTGATGCTGGCAAACTGGGTATTGGCGTTGACTCCAACCAGAATGCCCTGCATCCGGGTTCGGTTCTGACATCGATGCTCAAGCGCGTTGACGTTGCAGTTTACGAAGCATTCGCTGCTGCGGCCGGTGACAACTGGCAGCCGGGGCTGACCATTCTGGGTCTGGCCGAAGGTGGTGTTGACTGGGCTCTTGATGAAAACAACGAGAAGCTCATTACCGCTGAAATGAAAGATGCCGTTGCCAAGGCGAAGGAAGCAATCACTTCCGGCAGCCTTGAAGTTCATGACTACATGAGCGACAGCGCCTGCCCGCAATAAGGCAGTCTTGAAGCAAACCGGGGATTTGTAGTGTCGGATACGATGCATCAAATGCACGGCACCGGGGAAACCGGTGCCGTGCAACCCGCTATTGAACTGCGTGGCATTGACAAGCGGTTCGGAGCGGTACACGCGAACAAGGAAATCGATCTTAAGGTCGATAAAGGAACGATCCACGGTATCGTGGGTGAGAATGGCGCGGGCAAATCGACCCTGATGAGCATTCTGTACGGCTTTTATCAGGCCGATGCGGGAACCATCCATGTCGACGGCAAATTGTGCGATATCAAAGGTTCCGAAGATGCCATCGCCGCAGGGATTGGCATGGTCCATCAGCATTTCATGCTTGTCGAGACATTTTCGGTTCTTGAAAACGTAATTCTCGGTGTTGAAGGTGGTGCAGTTCTGCGCGACGGTGTTGACCGTGCCCGCGAAGAACTTCAACGTCTTGAGCGTGAATATTCGCTCGACATTGACCCGGACGCCATTGTTGGCGATCTGTCGGTCGGTCTTCAGCAGCGTGTCGAAATTCTCAAGGCTCTGTTCCGCGGGGCCGAAATCCTGATTTTGGACGAACCGACCGGGGTTCTGACCCCGCAAGAAGCAGACCATCTGTTCCGTATTCTTGAAACCCTCAAAGAGCAGGGCAAGACGGTTGTTCTGATTACGCACAAGCTGCGTGAAATCATGGCTGCAACGGACAATGTTTCCGTCATGCGCCAGGGGGCGATGGTTGCCCATCGCAAAACCGCCGATACCAGTCCGGAAGAACTTTCCGAATTAATGGTCGGTCGCAAGGTGTTGCTGCGTCTGGAAAAAGAACAGGCACAGCCCAAAGATACCGTTCTTAAGGTCGAAAACCTTTGCGTGGAAAATGCCCAGGGCGTGCGCAAGGTCAAGAATGCCAGCTTTGACATTCGTGCGGGTGAAATCGTCGGCATTGCCGGGGTTTCCGGCAATGGTCAGAGCGAGCTGCTTGAAGCACTTGGCGGCATTCGTGCGGCCAGCGAAGGCGTTGTTGAACTTAACGGTCAGGATGTCACGCCGGGCAAGGGTGTTGATGCCGCCGAATTGCGCCGTCGCGGTGTGGCGCATGTGCCAGAAGATCGCCATCGCATGGCAATGGTAACCGCGTTCTCGGCCAAAGAAGCAGCGATTTTGGGCTACGAGGATGATCCGGCCTATCAGAAGGGTGTGTTCCTTGATTGGCATGCGATTTCCGATGCGACCGCAAAGATGATGTCGGAATTTGACGTGCGCCCGGATAATCCGGATCTCAAGGCTGCCAATTTTTCCGGTGGTAACCAGCAGAAGCTTGTTCTGGCGCGTGAAATCATGCGCGACCCGGAATTGCTTTTGGTCGGACAGCCGACCCGTGGTGTCGATATCGGGGCCATCGAATTCATCCATAAACGAATTGTCGCCATGCGGGACGCGGGCAAAGCCGTCCTGCTGGTGTCCGTGGAGCTTGACGAAATCATGTCGCTTGCCGACCGTATTCTGGTGATGTGCGATGGCGCGATCATCGGCGAAGTTGCTGCATCTGATGCGAATGAACGTGTGCTTGGTCTGATGATGGCCGGTGTTGACCCGAGCGAAGCCAAAGCCGTGGAGGGACAGTCATGAGTACGACCGTCCAGTTGCCGCGTTGGATTGATGTGGGGGCATTGCCGCTCCTCAACCTTTTGCTGGCGCTTGTTGTTTCGGGTCTTGTGGTTCTTGCGATTGGCGAGAACCCGGCAGAAGTGGTGGAAATCCTGCTTTATGGCGCGTTCGGCTATGAAGAAGCATGGGGTTACACCCTTTATTACACCACGAACTTTATCTTTACCGGGCTTGCCTTTGCGGTCGCATTCCATTGCGGGTTGTTCAATATCGGTGCCGAAGGCCAGGCCTATGTCGGTGGTCTCGGGGTGACGCTTGCCGCCCTGTATCTTGATTTCCTGCCATTTCCGGTCATGCTTGTGGTCGGAATGCTTGCAGCGATGATCTTTGGTGCGGCCTGGGCCTATATCCCGGCCTATTTGCAGGCCCGCCGCGGATCGCACATCGTGATCACCACGATCATGTTCAACTTCATCGCATCATCGCTGATGGTGTATTTGCTGGTGAATGTGTTGCGTCCCGAAGGATCAATGACCCCGGAAAGCGAACAGATCGCCGAAAATCTGCGTTTGCCCTTCATCCATGACATTGCAGGCGCGCTCGGCATCGAGATGGCGTCAAGCCCGCTTAACCTGTCCTTCGTTTATGCGATTTTGGCCAGTGTGATGGTTTGGCTGTTCATCTGGCATACCCGGTGGGGATATGCGATCAGAACGGTTGGTGCCAATGCGGTTGCCGCGACCTATGCCGGGATTGAGCCGGGCCGGTTTATCATTATTGCGATGATGATTTCAGGCGCACTTGCATCCTTTATGGCGCTAAACGAGATCATGGGGGTTCAGCACCGTTTGCTGATCGACTTTACTGCCGGTTACGGTTTTGTCGGGATTGCTGTGGCGCTGATGGGCCGCAACCATCCGTTCGGTATCTTCCTGGCCGCGTTGCTGTTTGGCATGCTGTATCAGGGCGGGGCAGAGCTTTCGTTTGAAATTCCAACCATTTCCAATGACATGGTGGTGGTTATTCAGGGCCTGGTGATCCTGTTTACCGGGGCGATGGAACATATGTTCCGTCCGCGCGTGACCAAGATGTACACCGCGTGGCGCTTACGCCGTGACGCGCAGGAGGCCGTGTGATGGAAAATTTCGAACTCGTCATTCTGTTGCTTGATGCGACGCTTCGTACATCAACACCCCTTATCCTTGCGGCACTTGCCGGCATGTTTTCCGAACGTTCGGGCACCATCAATCTGGCCCTTGAAGGCATGATGCTTGGCGGGGCGTTCTCGGCGGCGGCTGTGGCCTTTTACATGGATGATCCGTGGATCGGTCTTCTGGCCGCCATTGCGACCACGATCGGGTTGTCATTGCTTCATGGATTTGCCTGTATCACCCATAAGGGCAACCAGGTCGTATCAGGCATGGCGATCAATATCCTGATGTCGGGTTTGACGGCACTGGTCGGGATTGCCCTGTTTGCACAAGGCGGCAAAACGCCGGCACTTGACAAAGCAGCCCGTTTTCAGCCGATCACCTTGCCCGGTGCCGAGGCCGTCAAGGATGTTCCGATCATCGGTCCGATCTATTTCGAACTTCTGAGCGGGCATAACATTCTGGTCTATATCGCGTTTCTTGCCGTGCCGGCAGCATGGTGGGTGATGTATCGCACGCGATTTGGTCTGCGTCTGCGGGCAGTCGGGGAAAACCCGGGTGCGGTTGATACAGCAGGTATCGGCGTGGTGGCCATGCGCTATCGTGCAGTGATTTGCAGTGGTGTGCTTGTCGGCATGTCGGGGGCGTATCTTTCGACTGCGCAGGGGGCATCATTCCTTCAGGACATGACAGCAGGCAAAGGCTATATCGCGCTTGCTGCCATGGTGTTTGGCAAGTGGCGGCCGTTCCCGGCACTTGCGGCCTGTTTGCTGTTTGGTTTCCTTGATGCGGCAGCAACCCGCTTGCAGGGTGTTGTTCTTCCGGTGATTGGCGAAGTCCCGGTTCAGCTTGTGCAGGCGTTGCCCTATGTGCTGACGGTGATTTTGCTGGCCGGCTTTATCGGACGGGCCATTCCGCCAAAGGCGCTTGGCCGTCCGTATGTGAAGGAACGCTAAGTCTGATCCGGTCCGGTTGCGCAACATAGGCAGCCGGACCGCACTTTCTTGCGATTTCCGCTGCAAGAATTTTAATCATGACTACATGTCAACCGATGCTGTCCCGTTCGGGACGGTGTGAAATTTCAAACAGGATTACGTAAATGGGCGAGATGAAAACGGCACCGCGCGATCTGATTGACGCTGCATTGGCGGCGCGCGACAAGGCCTATGCGCCTTATTCAAAATTTCATGTCGGTGCCGCATTGCGTACAGCCGAGGGCAAAGTCATTGCTGGCTGCAATGTTGAAAATGCAGCCTATCCCGAAGGCGTCTGTGCCGAAGCCGGGGCGATTTCGGCAATGGTCTTGGCGGGCGAAACCAAATTCGATGAAATCGTGGTTGTCGGTCTTGGGGATGTTGCCTGCACACCTTGTGGTGGCTGCCGCCAGAAAATTCGCGAATTTACCGGTTCTGATGCGACGATCTTTATCATCAATGATGCCGGTGAAACGCTTTTGACCTTGTCGCGTGAAGAACTGATTCCACATTCCTTTGGTCCGGAGAACCTCAAATGAGCAACGTAAAAGCTGCATTGGACGTGATCGCCGCAAAGGCACCCGGCTTCAAGGCCGAGGTGGCATTGGTACTTGGAAGTGGTCTTGGCGGGGTTGTTGATGCCGTCAGCGATGCAATCCGCATTTCCTATGAAGATTTGCCCGGCTTTCCGCGCCCGACCGTTGTCGGACATGGCGGGACACTGGTGCTTGGCCGGATTGGTGGTGTTTCGGTCGCGGTGATGCAGGGACGGGCGCATTATTACGAACATGGTCGTTCCGATTTGATGGCAGAACCGCTTGAAACCATGCGGGAACTGGGGGCAGAGTGCCTTATTCTGACCAATGCCGCCGGATCGTTGCTGCCCGAAGCCGTTCCGGGAAGTCTGATGCTGATTACCGATCATATCAGCCTGTTTGGGCCGAACCCGCTGATTGGTTATCACGGGAATGACCGCTTTGTCGGCATGGATGTGCCTTATGATCCGGAAATCGGTTCGGGTCTTCATGACACGGCAGCCAAACTGGGGATCAAGCTGTTTGAAGGCACTTATTGCTGGTGCACGGGGCCAAGCTTTGAAACCCCGGCTGAAATCCGTGCGCTCAAGACCCTTGGGGCGGATGCGGTCGGGATGTCGACCGTTCCGGAAAACATTCTTGCGCGTCGCCTTGGCTTCAAGGTGGCGGCAATTTCAAATATCACAAACCTTGCCGCCGGCATGAGCGCAACACCGCTGAGCCACGAGCAGACACTTGAAATGTCCAAAATAGGATCTGCCAATCTTATCAAGATCTTGCTTCAATATTTTTCAGGTGCTGCCTAAACGCGGCCAAGACCGGAAAACGGTCTGAGACAGTAACGACAAGCGCGCAGGAGACAGCAGATGCTGCCGCAGGAAATTATTCGCCGCAAACGCGAAGGCGAAGTTCTTACAGACGCAGAAATTGCCTTTTTCGTCAAAGGCATCACCGATGACAGCATTAGCGAGGGACAGGTTGCGGCCCTTGCCATGGCGGTGTTTTTCAATGGGATGACCATGGACGAACGTGCCGCACTTACCCGCAACATGCGTGACAGTGGCACCGTCCTTGACTGGAAGGCGCTCGGACTTGACGGACCGGTCGTTGACAAACATTCGACCGGTGGCGTTGGTGACAAGGTCAGCCTGATGCTGGGGCCGATTGTCGGGGCATGTGGTGCATTTGTTCCGATGATTTCGGGCCGTGGACTTGGTCACACGGGTGGAACACTTGATAAATTTGATTCCATCCCCGGATACCGCACCACGCCGACCCTTGAAGAATTCGCCAAAGTTACCCGTGACGTCGGGTGTGCGATCATTGGTCAGACGTCCGACCTTGCGCCGGCTGATAAACGTTTTTATGGCATCCGCGACGTAACGGCGACGGTCGAAAGCATTCCGCTGATTACGGCATCCATCCTGTCAAAGAAACTGGCCGCCGGGCTTGATTCGCTGGTGATGGATGTGAAGTTCGGGTCGGGTGCGTTCATGAATGAATATGATCGCGCGCGTGAACTGGCGCAAAGCATCACCGAAGTCGCCACCCGCAATGGCGTTCCGACAGTTGCCCTGTTGACTGATATGGAACAGGTATTGGGCGATACGGTGGGCAATGCGCTTGAAATGGTTGAGGCGATCGATTTCCTGACCGGCAAGCATCAGGAACAGCGTGTCTATGATGTGACCATGGCGCTGGCAGCCGAAATGCTGGCGGTCAGTGGTGTTGCCACCGACGTGTCCGAAGGTCTGCGTCAGGCGACCGACGCGCTTGAAAGCGGCAAGGCGGCTGAGGTCTTTGGCAAAATGGTTGCCAGCCTGGGCGGTCCGAACGACTTTGTCGAAAAACATGCCAACTATCTTGAAGCGGCCCCGATGACCAATGCCGTCACCGCGGCCAAGACCGGTCGTGTTTTGGCGATGGATGCCCGCAAGGTTGGCCTGGCGCTTGTCGCGCTTAAGGGCGGGCGGACGCGTGCCGATCAGAAGATTGATTTCGCCGTCGGCTTTACCGATTTCATCAAGGTCGGCCAGCCGGTTTCAGCAGAAACCCCCCTGTGTGTCGCGCATACCCGTGATCAGGCGCAATTGGACGAGGCGACCGCATTGCTGCGTGAAGCCATCGTGATTGGCGATGGTGACGTTGCCCCGACCGGGTCGGAACCCGCCGTGCGCGAACGCATTGTGGCCAGCCTTAAGGGCTAAAACGTCAGCGCATGATATGTGAAAAAGGAAAGCCGGGGATTACCCCGGCTTTTTTTATTGTGTTGCAGATGCCCTGATCATGGCGGCGGCCTTTTCGGCGATCATGATGGTTGGTGAATTTGTGTTGCCTGACACGATGGTCGGCATGATTGACGCATCGGCAATGCGCAAACCGTCAAGACCGCGCAGTCGCAATTCCGGATCAACAACCGATGCCGGATCCGCCCCCATCCGACATGTCCCCACCGGATGGAAAATGGTCGTGCCGATATCACCGGCGGCACGTATCAGGTCTTCTTCGCTATCATAGGCGGGGCCGGGTTTGAATTCTTCGGGGGCATAGGGTGACAGTGCCGGCTGGCTTGCAATTTTGCGCGTCAGGCGGATGGAATCTGCGGCAACCTTTTTATCGGCATCCGCGGACAGGTAATTTGGCGCTATGGCAGGTTGCTCGGTGTGATCCGGGCTGGTGATATGGATGCTGCCCCGGCTTTGCGGGCGAAGATTGCAGACACTGGCAGTAAAGGCCGGGAACGGGTGAACCGGTTCGCCGAATTTCTCAAGCGACAGCGGCTGCACATGATATTGCAAATTGGGCGTTTCAAACGAGGCGTCAGACCTCGTAAAAATGCCCAGCTGGCTTGGTGCCATCGACATCGGGCCGGACTGGTTGAACAGATATTCCAGCGCGATGCTTGCCTTGCCAAACAGGCTGCTGGCCTTTTCATTCAGGGTTCGAATGCCGCTTACCTTGAATGCACAGCGCAGTTGCAGGTGATCCTGAAGGTTTTCACCGACCTGCGGGCTGTCGACAGCCTGTTCAATGCCATATTGCTGAAGAATGTCACCACGCCCGATCCCGGAAAGTTCAAGAATTTGCGGGGATCCGACAGAGCCGGCAGACAGAACGGTTTCGCGATTGGCATAGACCGTTTCGATGTTGCCGCCGCGTTCATATTCAACACCGGTGACACGTCCATCAGCAATGATCAGCCGACGGACATGGGCGTTGGTGCGGACTTCAAGATTTTTACGATCAAGGGCAGGGCGCAAAAACGCCTTTGATGTATTCCAGCGAATACCGCGTTTCTGGTTCACATCGAAATAGGATGATCCTTCGTTGGTGCCACGATTGAAGTCGGGAACCTTGGGAATGCCGGCCTGTTCGGCGGCATCCTGAAAGGCTTCGAGGATTTCCCAGCGCACGCGAGCCTGTTCGACCCGCCATTCGCCGCCTTCGCCGTGCAATTCGTCAGCACCGCGGTAATAATCTTCGGATTTCTTGAAAAAGGGCAGCACATCGTCCCAGCCCCAATTTGAACAACCCGATTGGCGCCATTGGTCATAATCATTGGCCTGACCACGCATATAGATCATGCCATTGATCGATGAACAGCCGCCCAGAACCTTGCCACGCGGATAGCCAAGCGATCGGCCGTTCAACCCCGGTTCGCGGACGGTGTTGAAACACCAGTCCACGTTCGGGTTGCCAATACAGTAAAGGTAACCGACCGGGATGTGAATCCAGGGATTGCGATCCTTGCCGCCAGCTTCAAGCAACAGGATGTTTGCATCAGCCATCTCCGAAAGACGGTTTGCCAATGTGCACCCGGCCGATCCTGCACCGATAATGATGTAGTCGAATTTTTGCTCCATGCGCCTGATACTCTATTTGGGGGATTTCAGGCCCAGCTTTACAGCCAGGTTTGACGCATTAAATTCGCCGACAATCCCGCGACGGAACAATAATACGCAGACGATGAAAATAAGGCCGGTCAGAACGGTGACCGGGAATCCTGTGGTCGAGAGGTAGTTTTGGACCGTGACCACAAAGGCCGCGCCAAAAATCGGGCCAAATATGGTACCAATTCCACCCAGCAATGTCATAAGGATCACTTCACCCGACATCTGCCAGGCAACATCGGTCAGGGTGGCAAACTGGAAAACCAATGCCTTAAGACCACCAGCCAGACCGGCAAGTGCAGCAGACATTACAAAGGCACCCAGTTTGTAAAGATTGACCGAATAACCAAGCGAAATTGCACGATTTTCATTTTCCCGAATGGACCGAAGTATCATGCCAAAAGGGGAATGAACGATCCGCCAGACGGCAAAAACACCAAGAACGAAGACGCCAAGAACAAAGAAATACATGTTCAAAGGCTCGTTAAGATCGATGAAGCCAAGCAGATGTCCGCGCGGAACCCCTTGAAGCCCGTCTTCACCTTTGGTGAATTCAGCCTGAAGGCAGAAGAAGAAGAACATTTGCGACAATGCCAGGGTGATCATGGCGAAATAGATACCTTGGCGGCGAATGGCGAAGAACCCGATCACCAGACCCATGACAGCGGCACCGGCCACACCAAGCAGAATTCCGGCCTCCGGTGAAAATCCCCATTCCTTGACAGCATGGGCGGTGAAATAGGCGGCACCACCAAAGAAGGCGGCATGGCCAAAGGAAAGAAGCCCCGTAAAGCCCAGCAGAAGGTTAAAGGCGCTGGCAAACAATGCAAAGCACAACACCTTCATCAGGAAAACCGGATACAACACGAAGGGCGCAAATATCAGCGCGATCAGCAGCGCGATGATAAGCGCAATCTGGACGCGGTTTGCAGTCTGATTGCGTGTTTCGGAGGTCATACTAATTTCAGTCATATCAAGCATCCCGACCAAACAGACCCGCAGGCCGGATCAACAGTACAATGGCCATGATCACAAAGATCACGATGTTGGAGGCTTCCGGATAGAATACTTTGGTCAGGCCTTCCAGAATGCCGAGCATATAGCCCGTAACAATCGCCCCCATGATAGATCCCATGCCGCCGACAACAACGATGGCAAAAACCACAATAATAAGGTTTGAACCCATCAGCGGGCTGACCTGATAGATCGGTGCCGCCATGATGCCTGCAAGTGCCGCCAGCCCGGCACCAAGCCCGTAGGTCAGCGTCAGCAGGAACGGGACATTAATGCCGAAAGATTGCACAAGCGTCGGGTTTTCGGTTGCGGCACGCAAATAGGAACCAAGCTTTGTCTTCTCGATCAACAGCCAGGTACCGATACAAACGATCAGCGAAGCAACAACAACCCAACCGCGGTAAATTGGCAAATACATGAAGCCAAGATTGACCCCGCCCGACAGCAATTCGGGTGTCTCGTAGGGTTGGCCGGATGTTCCATAGAAATAGCGGAAGCTGCCTTCTATCACGAGCGCAAGGCCAAATGTAAACAGCAGGCCGTACAAATGATCCAGGTTGTAGAGACGGCGCAAAGCAAACCGTTCAATGACGATCCCGGTCAAACCAACAATCACCGGCGCCAGCAAAAGGGCAAACCAGTAATTGACGCCGACCCATGACAGCAGAAGAAAACCTGCGAAAGCGCCCATCATGTATTGGGCGCCATGCGCGAAATTGATGACACGCAAAAGGCCAAAAATAATCGCCAGCCCAAGACTGAGCATGGCATAGAACGAACCATTGATCAGGCCGATCAGAAGCTGACCGAGAAACGCCTGAATTGGAATACCAAAAATCATAATCACGGCGTCATACTCCCAGAACTTCGTGCAGGGTTTCCATTTTCGCGGGCAGTTCCGCCAAATCAAAACCGTCTGTCACTTTCCCGTGATCCATAACGTAGAAGCGGTCGGCAATCTTGCTTGCAAAACGGAAGTTCTGTTCAACGAGCAAGATGGTCATGCCACGCGCTTTTAGGGTTTGCAGCACTTCTCCGATGCGTTGAACGATTACCGGTGCGAGACCTTCGGTCGGTTCATCAAGCAACAGCATCTTGACGCCTGTACGCAGCATGCGTGCCATGGCAAGCATCTGTTGTTCACCACCGGAAAGCTTGGTTCCCTGACTGTTACGTCTTTCCTTAAGGTTCGGGAAAAGCTGATAGATTTCCTCTACCGTCATTCCGGTATCGGACACGACAGGGGGCAGCATAAGATTTTCCTCAACACTGAGAGTCGAGAAAATTCCCCGTTCTTCCGGGACAAAACCAATGCCGACCCGTGCAGTATGATGAAGCGGGCGGTTCATAAGGTCGGTACCGTCAAAGCTGATGGTGCCGGTACGTTTGCGCAGAATGCCAACGATTGAACGCAAGGTGGTTGTCTTACCCATACCGTTGCGACCCAGTATCGTGACGGTTTCGCCTTCACGGACTTCCAGATTTACACCATGCAGGATGTGACTTTCATCGTACCAGGCATTGAGATCCCGAACGGAGAGAAGAGTTTTATCAGTCATGGTCCGTCCCCATGTAGGCGATCTTGACTTGCTCGTCATTGCTTACGGTGGCGTAGTCGCCCTCTGCCAGAATTTCACCGCGTTGCAGGACGGTGATGTGGTCACACAGGTCAGACACAACGTTCAGGTTATGCTCGACCATCAGGACAGCCCGCGTTTTTGCAACTTCTCTTATGAGCTCTGCGACCATTCCGACATCTTCGCCGCCCATACCGGCCATTGGTTCGTCAAGAAGGAGAACCTTCGGATCAAGTGCCAGCGTGGTCGCGATTTCAAGCACACGCTTGCGTCCATAGGACAGGTCCGCGGCAAGGCTGTTGCACTGATTTTGCAATCCGACCGAGGTCAGAAGTTCCATCGCCCGATCATTGAGAACATCGAGTTTGGACAAAGGCAGCCAGAACTGTGTCGACAAATTACCCGGACGCTGAAGGGCGACGCGTATATTTTCCAGTACCGTCAAATGAGGGAAAATTGCCGAAATCTGGAAAGATCGCACCAATCCCATGCGCGCGACGCGCGCAGGCGCTGTCTTGGTAATGTCCTGACCAAGAAGGGTGATCTTGCCGCTGGTCGGCTGCAGGAATTTTGTCAGAAGATTGAATACGGTGGTTTTGCCTGCGCCATTTGGTCCAATCAGCGCATGCACTTTGGCGTGATGAACGTCGATATTGACGTTGTTGACCGCAGTAAAGCCGCCAAAATCGCGACGAAGGTCACGAGCGGAAAGAACCACTCGTGACTTTGTCTCGTTTTGCTGGCTACCGGGTTTCGTGTGAAATTCGGTTGCCGTCATGGTCTTATTTCGATGCCAGGCTGCAACCGCTTTCGGCCGGATCGATGAAGGCCTTGGTGCCAGGAACGGTATCAAGGATGTTGTAGTAGTCCCAGTCACCCGTCATTTGGTCTGGCGATTTTACTTCCATGAGATACATGTCGTAAATCATGCGGCCGTTGGCGCCGACCTTGCCATTGTTGGCAAAAACGTCATTGACCGGCATTTCATGCAGGGCCTTGGCGACAGCTTCGGTTTCGTCAGTGCCGGTTTTATCAATGGCCTTGAGATACTGAAGAACTGCCGAATAGGTGCCAGCCTGGATCATGTTTGGCATACGACCCGTGCGGTCAAAGAAGCGTTTGCCAAATTCGCGGGTTTCGTCATTACGATCCCAATAGAAACCCTCGGTCAGGGTCAGCCCCTGGGATGCCTTGGCGCCAAGACCATGGACTTCTGCAAGCGTAAAGAGCAAGGCAGCCAGTCGCTGGCCGCTCTGTACGATCCCGAATTCCGATGCCTGTTTGATTGCGTTGGCGGTATCAAGACCGGCATTGGCAAGGCCAATAACTTTTGCCCCGGATGCCTGTGCCTGAAGCAGGAAGGAAGAATAGTCGTTCGTTCCAAGAGGATGACGGACTGAACCCGATACGGTACCGCCGCTTTCCTTTACAAAGTTACCGGTCTGTTCTTCGAGTGAATAGCCAAATGCGTAATCGGCAGTAAGAAAGAACCAGCTGTCTCCACCGTTATTGACCAGTGCGCCGCCGGTGCCAACAGCAAGTGCGTGCGTGTCATATGCCCAGTGGAAACCGTATGGGGAACATTGTTCGCCTGTCAGTGCCGTTGTTGCAGCACCGGTAACGATATCGATCTTTTTCTTTTCTTTTGAAATGCCCTGCACGGCAAGTGCGACCGAAGATGTCGTCAATTCCATGATGGCATCAACTTGGTCCTGATCATACCATTGACGTGCAATGTTGGCCGCGACATCAGGCTTGTTCTGATGGTCTGCTGTAATGACTTCAACCGGCTTTCCCTGAACGGTGCCGCCAAAATCTTCAACAGCCATTTTGGCTGCTTCGAATGACCAGACACCGCCGAAGTCGGCATAGACGCCCGACTGATCATTGAGAATGCCGATTTTGACGACGTCATCTGAAATCTCGGCATGGGCGGGCAGTGCAGCGGCTGCTGCCATAATTGCAACCGATGCAATCGTGAACTTCTTCATCTAGATTCCTCCCTGATGGAATGAAGTATCCGTCGTCAAGAATGAGACAACGGACTGTAGGACGTTGTTTGACTGCACATTTTTGTTATGGGTGGGCGCAAGTGAAATGTGTCAGTCAAGTATCTGAATTATTGGTATTTTTTGTTAGTTTGATTTGGTTATTCAGAACTTTGAATTACGATAACATTGACCAAAACACCTTCAAATATATAATTTTGGACAATGATTGTACAAAAATGAACAGGTCGGTGGATGCGTCAATTCTCCTGGGATGATTTGCAGTATTTTCTCGCAGTTGCACAAGAGGGCAAGCTGTCTGCGGCGGCGCGCCGATTGCGCACCAGCCACGTAACGGTTGCCCGGCGCATTGACCGCCTTGAAGAAGGCATCGGCGCCAAATTGTTTCAACGAAGCGGAACAGGCTATACCCTGACTTTCATGGGGGAAAAGCTGATGGAACCGGCCCGGGCGATGTCGATTGAAGCCGACAAGATGCTTGGTGTCGTCGGCGAGGGCACAATACCGCTAAGCGGGGTGATCCGGCTAAGTGTTCCGGAAGGATTCGGGAGTTTCTTCATCGCAGACAGGCTTCCGCACTTCGCGTCGCAACATCCGAACCTGACCATTGAAATGGTCAATATTCAGCAAATTGTTTCTCTTTCCCGGCGCGAAGCGGACATTTCGATTTCGCTTAATACGCCAAAGGCGGGGGCATACTATTTTGAAAAGATCTGCAGCTATATACTCTATATCTATGCATCCAAGGATTACCTGAAACAGCACGGCAAAATCGAACGAAGATCGGATTTGGCGAAGCATCCTTTTATTGGCTATATCGAAGACATGATCTTTACACCCGAACTGAACTATTTGGGTGAGATCGTCCCCGGATTGCGGCCGTCCTATCAGACGTCAAGCGTGTTTGCGCAGGCCAAGGCGTGTCGTGCGGGTTACGGGTTATGTGTCCTGCCATATTATATGGGCAACATGTTTGATGACCTTGTTGCGGTGATGCCCCACAGCATTCCAATCCATCGGGACTATTTTCTGGTGTGTCACAATGACGTCATTGACGCGGCGCGTATTCGACCACTCATTGATTTTATTCGGGCTGAAACAGCAAAATCGAATGACTGGTTTGCGGGTTTCCCCAGCCAATTTGTGTAACCGATTGCCCTGTACTTGAAAAATTGCGACTGAATTTGCACAACTGCGCTTGCAAGACAGGAAAATTCACCGCATTTTGATCGGTAACGAAAATTTGCCCGCCAATATGAAAATCAGAAAATATCAGGAGAGAACGGCATGGGAAAACTGGATCGGCGGCGTCGTGAGATACTCGAACTTGTGGCGTCCAACAGCTTTATGACGATTGATTCCCTTGCCGAACATTTTTCCGTAACCCCGCAAACCATCCGTCGAGACATCAACGAGATGGCCGAAGAGGGACTAATTGCGCGTTATCACGGTGGCGCGGCAAGCGTGTCCACGACCGAGAATACGGCCTATCAGGACCGTCAGGTTCTCAACCTTGGCAGCAAACGCGAAATTGCGAAACTGGTTGCCGAACATATTCCCGAAGGTGCATCGCTCTTTATCAATATCGGCACCACCAACGAGGAAGTGGCCCATGCGCTTTCGGGTCATAAAAGCCTTAAAATCATCACCAACAATCTGCATGTCGCGGAAATTTGCGCCGCCAATCAGGGGTTTGAGGTAATCATTGCCGGCGGTGTTGTGCGCCAGCGTGACTTTGGCGTGATCGGTGAGGCAACGATAGACTTCATCAACCAGTTCAAGGTCGATTACGCCATTATCGGCATTTCCGGTGTCGATGAAGACGGCAGTTTGATGGATTTCGATTATCGGGAAGTGCGGGTTGCCCGCGCGATCATTTCCAATGCGCGTCAGACATTCCTGTGTACCGATGCCTCGAAATTCGGGCGGCGCGCCATGGTACGTCTGGGGCACCTATCCGAAATTGATGCCCTGTTTACCGATCGCCATCCCGGGCCAATCTGGTCGGATGTGATCCGTGAAGCCGATGTGTCGGTCTATACCGCAAACTGATCAAGGGTAATAATTGCGTCCGGTCTGAGCGGTGCGTGATTTGGCGTGAGGCAAGGGACGGGATCAGGCGAAGATGCCGTCTTCGCGTTTGCCGGTTCGCATGGTGATCGGGCCTTGCGATGAACCATCAAGCATCTGGGTCAGATGGGCGTTGTGGGCATCATCAATATCGTCAGTTTTGCCGGACCAATAGACTTTGCCATCATGCATCATCATCAGGTTTTGATACCGGGTGCGGGCGATTTGCATATCGTTGGTGATCGAAATGACGGTGGTGCCGCGCTGTGTCGCGATTTTTGAAATCATCAGTTCGATATGGTTCGACAAAACCGGATCAAGCCCCGCAGTCGGATTGTCAAGCAACAGAAGTTCCGGATCGGTTGAGATTGCCCGCGCAATGCCAACGCGCTTTTGCATGCCCCCCGACAGATCGCTTGGTGTCAGTTCCGCACTTTCTTCGGCCAGCCCGACAAGTCCAAGCAGTTCGACAGCGCGTTCTTTGGCGGCCTTGCGGCTGAGTGTGCCCAGTTCAATCTGACGAAAACAGATGTTTTCCCAGACCGTCAGACTGTCAAACAGGGCGTTTTGTTGAAACAGCATGCCGATCTTTGCCGCCCATTTCGGACGTTCGGGAGCGTTGGTATCGCTGACATCATCCTGATCAAGGTAAATGGTACCTTCATCAGCACCATAAATGCCCACCAGGCATTTCATCAGAACACTTTTCCCGGCCGCGGACGGCCCGATAATCGCCAGTGTTTCGCCCCGCGAAAGGGTCAGATCGACATTGTTGACGGCAACCACAGACCCGAAGCGTTTGGTGAGTTTTTGAACGGCAACGAAGGCCGTGCTATCCGAATGAGAAGATGCAGCTTGGGTCATTGAAATTCCGGTTGTGATCCAGTTTGCGCAGAGTTTCGGCAATTGGCGGGCAGGGGGCAAGCATCAATTTCACAAAAATGAAAACGGCCCCGATCGGGGCCGTTTTGCATAAGGTCGAGAAGTCTGAGAATCCGATTAGTGCGAAAGAATCTGGCTGAGGAACAGCTTGGTACGTTCGCTTTTCGGATTGTCGAAGAATTCATGCGGACCAGCCATTTCAATGATCTGGCCGGCATCCATAAAGATCACGCGATCGGCGACCTCTTTGGCAAAGCCCATTTCGTGGGTCACGCACAGCATGGTCATGCCTTCTTTTGCAAGTTCGACCATAACGTCGAGAACTTCCTTGACCATTTCCGGGTCAAGTGCCGAGGTCGGCTCATCAAACAGCATGATTTTCGGCTGCATGCAGAGCGAACGGGCAATGGCCACACGCTGCTGCTGACCACCGGAAAGCTGACCCGGATATTTGTGGGCCTGCTCGGCGATGCGGACACGCTCAAGATAGTGCATGGCCAGATCATTGGCTTCTTTCTTGGGCATCTTGCGAACCCAGATCGGCGCCAGTGTCAGGTTTTCAAGCACAGTCATGTGCGGGAACAGGTTGAAGTGCTGGAATACCATGCATACTTCGCGACGAACGGCTTCGATGTTTTTGACATCGTCACCAAGAAGGATGCCATCCACGGTGATTTCGCCGGTCTGATAGGTTTCCAGACGGTTCATCGTGCGGATCAGTGTCGATTTACCCGAACCCGACGGGCCACAGATAACGATACGCTCACCCTTGCGAACGGTAAGGTCAATATCCCGCAGAACGTGGAAATTGCCGTACCATTTGTTCATCTTGTTGACGACGATGACATCTTCCTCGCTCGGAGAAGGCACAGCGCCGGTAGTGGTTTCAGTTGCTACAGTCATTGTTCTTTCCTCACTCCTTACCTGCGTTCGCCTTTGCGAAGCTCTTTTTCAAGATAGGCGGAATATTTCGCCATCGAGAAACAGATCAGGAAGAAAATTGCCGCGGCGAAGGCATAACCTTCGACGTAATACTTGGTCCAGGCCGGGTCACTGCGCAGTGCCAGCTTCACGGTGCCAAGGAAGTCAAACAGGCCGATAATCACGACCAGCGTGGTATCCTTGAACATCGAAATAAAGCTGTTCACGGTTGGCGGAATAACCAAACGCAGTGCCTGCGGCAGGATGATCAGGCGCATGGACTGCCAATAGGACAGTGCAAGGCTGTCACCTGCTTCAAACTGGCCACGCGGAACGGCCTGCAAACCACCACGGAATACCTCGGCAAGGTAGGCGGCGGTAAACAGGATGATACCGATCTGTGCACGCAGCAACTTGTCGATGGTAACCCCATCGGGCAGGAACAGCGGGAACATGACCGATGCCATGAACAGAACCGTAATCAGCGGCACACCACGAATGACTTCGATATAGACCACGGACATGGTTTTGATGGCCGGCATGTGCGACTGGCGACCCAGTGCAAGAAGCAAACCGAACGGAAAGGCAAAGATCACACCGATCGATGACAGGATCAGGGTCAGCGGCAGGCCGCCCCAATAGCTGTTCTGGACATAGGTAAGACCCAGAACACCACCCCACATCAGAATGGCAATGATCGGTACACCGATTACCCACATCGGGATGATTGCCTTGCGCAGGCGGGGATACTTAACCGCGCCAAGGCTGCCGCAGATGATGCCCATCAATATGATCATGGCCAGCAGCGGACGCCACTGTTCATCATACGGATAGGTGCCAAACAGGATCAGCCGCAAGTTGGCATTCACAAAGCCCCAGCAGGCACCGCTTACTTCTTTACAGCCCTCGATGGTTGGTTCCAGGGTTGCGTTGACAATGCCCCATTCGATGATCGGCGGGATCAACCACAGCAGAAAGGCGATGGCGCCAATCGTCAGGATGGAATTGAACCAGCCGTCAAACAGGTTCTTCTTCGACCAGGACACGGCACGTTCGGCAAAGGTGCCGGTAGGAAGAGGAGGTGATTTTGCGTTATCGGACATATTACCTCTCCACCAGTGCCATTTTCTTGTTGAACCAGTTCATAAAGAGCGAGGTCAACAAGGACAAACCAAGATAGATCGACATGAAGATCGAGATGGCCTCGATCGCCTGACCTGTCTGGTTCATGGTCGTGTTGGAAACAGAAACCAGATCCGGATAACCAACCGCAACCGCAAGCGAGCTGTTTTTGGTCAGGTTCAGATACTGGTTGGTGAGCGGCGGGATCGCAACGCGCATGGATTGCGGCAGGATCACTTTGCGAAGGGCGACAGAACGCTTGATGCCAAGACTGTCGGCCGCTTCCCACTGGCCACTCGGAACAGCCTGGATACCGGAACGGACAACCTCGGCAACATAGGTCGAGGTATAGACAGTCAGGCCGATCAGAACCGCCAAGAATTCCGGCGAAATGTTATAACCGCCACGAATGTTGAAGCCTTTGAGTTCCGGCATGCTCATTTCGGTCGGTGCACCACCTGCCAGATAGGCAAGCAAGACAAGACCGACAAAAATGCCAAGACCGGTCAGGAACATCGGGAATGGTTGCCCGGTTGCGTCCTGACGTTTCTTCGCCCAGCGTTTGATGAAGAAGATCGCAACAAGTGCGATGATCGCGGCAATCCCCATCAGGGTATAGGCCGTATCAGCCACCGGAACCGGCATATACATGCCGCGCGACGTGAAAAGCACACCCGGAAGAGGTTCCAGCGCATCACGCGGGTGGGGGAACGCCCCGGGGATCAGCGCGTACCAGAAGAACAGCTGAAGCAGGACCGGGATGTTACGGAAGGTTTCAACGTAAACCGTTGCCAGTTTCCGTACGATCCAGTTTGACGACAGGCGTGCGACGCCGAAAATCGTACCAATGATCGTGCAAAGAACGATGCCAAGCACCGAGACCTTTACGGTGTTGAGAAGACCGACGACCAGTGCTGTCGCGTAATTGCTTTTGGCACTGTAATCAATCATGGTCTCGCTGATCTCGAAGGATGCTTCAAGATCAAGGAACCCGTAGCCGGTAGAGATGTTCTGCTGCGCGAGGTTGTACAGGGTGTTCGACACCAGGTACCAACCAGCCAGAATGATAAGACCGATCGCGACGATCTGGTAAAGCACGGCGCGAACGTTCTCGTCATTCAGGTAATCGACGAGGCTCTTGGAGCGAACATCCCCCTGGGCATTTTGAGGCTTACTCATATGACCCTCAGGTGTAGATTGTATCCAAAATCAGTAGCCACCTAACGAAAAGCTCCGCCCATGCGTTCAGGCAGTGGGGCGGAGCTTCGTAGGTTTTAGCGTACGGTTGCTATCGTATTAGCGAACCGGCCATGCGTACTGCAGGCCACCATCGGTCCACAGAGCGTTCAGACCACGCTCGAGGCCAAGCTTGGCGGTAACGTTTTTCTCGTAGCTTTCGCCGTAGTTACCAACGTTCTTGATGATGCGGTAAGCCCACTCTTCGTCAAGACCAAGAGCTTCGCCCATGCCCGGCGATACGCCCAGCAGACGCTGGATGCCCGGGTTGGTGCTGTTTGCTTTCATGTCGTCAACATTTTCCATGGTGACGCCAAGCTCTTCTGCTTCGACCATTGCGGTCAGCGCCCAACGAGCTACGTCCGACCACTGTTCGTCACCCTGGGCGACAACCGGGCCAAGCGGCTCTTTGGAGATGATTTCCGGAAGGATCATGTAATCATCCGGGTTTTCCGCCATGGTGGTGCGGATCGAAGCAAGACCCGAAGCATCCGTGGTGTAAACGTCGCAACGGCCCGAGAAGAAGGCTGCGGTTGCTTCGTTGATGTTTTCGATAACGACCGGCTCGAAGCTCATGCCTTTCGCGCGGAAGTAATCAGCCAGGTTCAGCTCGGTCGTGGTGCCCGGCTCAACGCAGACGGTTGCGCCGTCAAGCTCGGTCGCGCTTTTAACGCCAAGAGCTTTCGGGATCAGGAAGCCCTGACCGTCATAGTAGTTGATGCCGACAAAGGTCAGACCCAGTTTCGCGTCACGAGTGGTGGTTGCCGTGGTGTTACGCGACAGAATGTCGATTTCACCAGACTGCAGAGCGGTGAAACGCTGTGCGGCGGTCAGCGGGGTGTACTGAACGCTGTTTGCGTCACCGAGAACTGCTGCTGCAATTGCACGGCAAACATCAACGTCAATGCCTTCCCACTTACCTTCGGCATTGGCAGCGGAGAAACCCGGAAGACCGGTGTTCACGCCACACTGAACGAAACCTTTGGCCTTAATGCCGTCAAGCACGGCACCAGCCTGTGCATTCTGCGCGGCAACGGCTGCAACGGTCATTGCGCCTGCGGCAAGGATCGTTTTGATTTTCATAGATGAGCTCCCTTATTAGCAAAGCATTGTTTTTAGCTTTTGTACCACCCTGGATACGCGATGTAGCATATCCATCTATCCAAATAGATTGGATTGCCAAATTAAGAAATTTTAGGCCGCTATGTGTCAAGTGCGAAAAATTTTATACTGGTCGGGCCAAAGCCGATTTGGTCGGAAAATCGCCGGTTTTTGGCTGTTGGTCGCGGTATGAATGTTTGAACTTCTATAAATGGCGAATTGAGAATTATCTGTTATATCAGTAATTTAACGGATGAATTGACAGTGCAAGGGGATGCTTTTGCAGATTGCACGAACTTTTTTCGCGCAGAATGAACAACTGTTCAAAAAAAGGTCAATATTTCACCCTGTGTAAAAATGATGCACTTCGCGGTGCGGAATCGGACGGGAATGACTCCGGCCTCTTTCCGCCGGGGCCGCGTGAAACCGCAAAAGAAAAACACCTCCTGACCGGATGTTCAGGAGGTGTTGTGTGATTATTTCTTGAGTTCACCAAGATTGGAGAACAGCTCGAGCGCTGTGGGATTTGCTAGAGCTTCCTGATTTTTGACCGGGCGCCCGTGAACCACATCACGCACCGCAAGTTCGGTGATCTTGCCCGATTTGGTGCGTGGAATATCGGCAACGGCAATCACCTTTGCCGGAACATGGCGCGGGGTGCAGTTGTTGCGGATCTGCTTTTTGATCTTGTCGATCAGAGCTGCATCCAATTCGTAATTATCGCGCAGCACAACAAACAGAATGACCCTTACGTCATTATCCCAGTCCTGACCGATGACAATCGATTCCTGAATTTCAGGAAGCTTTTCGACCTGGCGATAGATTTCGGCCGTACCGATACGCACACCACCCGGATTAAGCGTCGCGTCCGAGCGGCCATAGATAACCATGCCGCCTTCGTCGTCGAGTTCGACATAATCGCCATGGCACCAGATATTCTCGAACCGGTCAAAATAAGCGGCATGATACCGTGATCCGTCCGGATCGTTCCAGAAGCCGACCGGCATGGACGGGAAGGGCTTGGTGCAGACCAGTTCGCCTTTCTCGTTGCGAACGGCTTTGCCGTCATCGTTAAAGATGTCCACAGCAACCCCAAGGGCGCGGGTCTGGATGACGCCGCGTTTGACCGGCAGAACCGGTGATGCCAGCACGAAACAGCCAAGGATGTCGGTGCCCCCCGAAATTGATGCCAGATGAATGTCTTCCTTGATGTCGCGGTAAACGTAATCAAAGCTTTCAGGTGCCAGCGGCGAGCCTGTCGATGTCATCGCACGTACGGTTGACAGATCGTGGGTCGCACGCGGTTTGAGTTCTGCCTTGGCCAAGGCATCAATATATTTGGCAGATGTCCCGAACAGGGTCATGCCTTCTGCATCGGCATAGTCAAACAGGATGTTGCCGCTGGGATAGAAGGGCGATCCATCATACAGCAGCAGCGTTGCCCCGGCAGCCAGACCGGCCATCAGCCAGTTCCACATCATCCAGCCGCAGGTGGTGAAATAGAATACCCGGTCGCCCGGTGCCACGTCACAATGCAGGACATGTTCGGAGACCTGTTTCAACAAGGTTCCGCCGGTGCCATGGACAATGCATTTCGGTTTGCCCGTTGTTCCCGACGAGAACATGACATAAAGCGGATGATTGAATTCAACCTGTTCAAAGGTGATCTTTGCGCCTTCGAACGGGGCGATGAAATCATCATAGGTAACCGCGTTGCGAATGCCGGTGCTGTCAGTGCCATCAAAGGCATATTTGACGATGACGACCTTTTTCAGGCTGTCGATCCGGTCAACAACATCGCGGACCTTTTCGCGGATGTCGTGCTGTTTGCCATTATAATGGTATCCATCGACCGTAATCATCACAGTCGGTTCGATCTGGCCGAAGCGATCAACAACGCCCTGAACGCCAAAGTCGGGGGAGGCGGAAGACCAGGTTGCCCCGATGGCGGCCGTTGCAAGCAGCGCGATCACGGTTTCGCCCATATTGGGCATATAGCCGCAGACGCGATCGCCTTTGCCGACACCTTCGGCGCGCAGGGCCTGTGAAAAGCGCGACACGGCGATATTGAGGTCCGCCCATGACAGACGTGTTTTTACCTTGTCCTCGCCCCAGAAAACCAGGGCATCGGTATTGTCATCGCGAACCAGAAGGTTTTCCGCAAAATTCAGGCGTGCATCGGGGAAAAACTGTGCGCCGGGCATTTTGTTGCCGTCAATCAGGACGCGCTCACCCCAGGTTTCAGCTTTAAGATCAGTATATTCAATCAGGGCAGGCCAGAACTTTTCAGCCTGATCCACAGACCAGTCATACAGCGCTGTGAAGCTTTGGAGATCCAGACCGTGTTTATCGTTAACCCAGCGGCGAAAGCTGGTGACATTTGCGTTTTCAACGCGTTCCGTCGTCGGTTTCCAAAGCACGTCGCTCATGATGGGGCCTCTGTTTCCTGCCTGTTTGTGATTGTTTGATAGCGTCCAAATGGGGCGCTAATTTGGTATCTTCATACCGTTTTTCTACGGTGAAAAATGTCGGGCGGCAAGCAGAGTAACGTCGATGCCCAATATTGGTAATACCAATTATGTCAAAAATCCTGCGATATAAGATTGAGATAGTTTGATAATCATTTGATAAATATCGATGTTATTGGAAATCATTAGAAGTAAAAAATCTTTGCCGGGATTGGTGATTATTTGCGCGGTTTGCTAATTAAATGACAAAAATCAATGTGATTTTGGTCGATCATGATTCGGTGCCTGCAATCAAAATGTCGGTTAATATGAAAAGGCTTGCACATCAAATGCGGCGTACTAGTTTGATCTGGCCACAAAAAAGTCGGGAGGTCAGTTTGGCCGGGATAGATGAAAGCAAGCCGTTCGTATCGATCAACATTGCCGTCTTAACGGTCAGTGATACGCGAACGGCCGCGAATGACACATCGGGTGATGTTCTTGTCAGTCGCATCGAAGAAAACGGTCATCGCGTGTTTGATCGGAAAATCTTGCCAGATGATCAGGGCGCACTGCGTGACCAATTGGCAAACTGGTGCGAGAACCCGGAAATTGATGTGATCATCACGACGGGTGGCACGGGTGTCACCGGGCGTGACGTTACGGTCGAAGCCCATCGTGCCCTTTACGAAAAGGAAATCCCGGGTTTCGGGGAACTGTTCCGCTGGATTTCGTTCCAGAAGATCGGGACATCAACCGTGCAATCCCGGGCAACAGCCGGGGTGTGCAAGGGCACCTATATGTTCGCGCTGCCGGGATCGACCGGTGCTTGCAAGGATGCGTGGGATGAAATCCTGACCTATCAACTCGATATTCGCCATCGCCCCTGCAATTTCGTCGAATTGATGCCGCGTCTTACCGAACGTTGAAGATCGCGCCAAAGGGGCCGCTTAACGGCCCTTGGATTTCTTTTCATCACTGACCTAATCTGTCTCAGGGAAATTCCATGGATTTCATCACAGATCGTTTCTTTTATGCGGTCGCAGTGCCGGCTGTTCTGATTGCCGGGGTCTCAAAAAGCGGATTTGGTGGCGGGTTGGGGGTGATCGCCGTGCCATTGATGGCATTGGCCGTATCGCCACAAGCCGCAGCAGCAATCATGTTGCCGATCCTGTGTTTGATGGATGTTGCCAATGTCTGGGCCTATCGCAATCGTTGGGACCGGCGCAACATGCTTATTCTGGTGCCCGCAGCACTTGTCGGGATCCTGGTTGGTGTCTTGACCTTCAGTTATCTGAGTGTGGCGGCTGTCAAACTGATCATCGCACTTATTGCCATTGTCTTTACCCTTGATCACTGGCTGCGTGGCAAGAAAGCAGGCGACACGCCAAAAGAAGCAACCTGGGGAAAAGGATCGGTCCTGGGGAGCCTTGCAGGGTTCACAAGCTTTGTCGCCCATGCGGGCGGACCGCCGGTTTCAGTCTTTTTGTTGCCGCAGCGGATGGACAAGTCGATTTTTGTCGGCACCACGGTGATGTTTTTCATCGTCGTCAATTACGTCAAACTCTTACCGTACTGGTTCCTGGGCCAGTTCAGCAGCGCAAACCTTGGAACGTCAGCCGTGCTGATACCTGTTGCATTGTTCGGCACCTGGATGGGGCTGTGGGCGCATGACAAGGTGAACGTCGTGCTGTTTTACAGGGTTTGCTACGCATTGCTGTTCCTGACAGGGATCAAGCTGCTTTGGGATGCGGTCGTTCTGTTTTCGGCGTGATGTATCGATCACGATGTCCGCATTTTTAATGCGCGGACCATTGCAAAGTGGTTCATGCTTGCCCGCGTTCGGCAAACCATATAGCGATACAGTCAATTTGTTGATAAATTGTCATTAAGTGACTGTTGTGCGCGAGGTGCCCGAACGTGGAACTGATACTGGCCAAACTGAGTGTCTCGGTTGGAATGGTTCTTGGTCTGTCCTTTCTGGCAGAACGCGCAGGCCCGCGTGCCGCAGGTATCCTGTCGGGTTATCCGTTGGGGACGGCAATTTTGCTTTATTTTATCGCAGTAGAGCAGGGCATTGCCTTCGCCAGTGAAAGTGCCGTCTATGCGATGCCGGGGCTGATTGCCACGCTGGCATTTCTGTATGGCTATTTTCACGCATCATGTCGCTTGGTGCGTTTGCCCGTGATCCCGCAGATTGTGCTAAGTTCGCTTGCGGCCTTTGCTGTGTATCTTGCGGTGTCGTGGTTGTTCCAATTGACATCAATGACCCTGACGCAGGCTGCGATCATTTTGTTGTTTGCGATTTTTGCCGCTCTCGTCCTGTTTCGGAAAATCGAGAATGTCAAAATTCTCAACCGGGTGCGGGTCACCAAACGCGTTATCCTGTTCCGGGCCGGACTGGCGTCGGTGATCGTGCTGATTATCAGTGGTCTGGCAGCGTGGATTGGCCCACGGTGGTCAGGGTTGCTTTCGGGTTTTCCGGTTGCGCTTTATCCGACAATGATCATTTTGCATTTCAGTTACGGGGCGGCACCTGTTCATACGCTGGTGCGGAATTTCCCGCGCGGCATGGGGGCACTTTGGACATATATCCTGGCCGTATCGCTGAGCTATCCTGTGCTTGGGCTGAATGTCGGGACGCTGGTTTCGTTTGCAGCAGCAACGGTTTACCTTGTTACATATTCCACTTTCGTTTGGATGAAGCAAAAGTCCGTGCGCCCATTAGAATGATCCCATAATATCACTGGCAATGGTGAAATAGCGGTCCGTTAAACGGACCAGTTCAGGGAGACGTATCTGCATGCAGCAGGTTCAATCACTGGTCAGGGCGTTAAGCATCCTTAATGCGCTTGCAGAAAGCGATGATGGCATGACGCTGACCGAAATTGCGCAACAGGTGAAGTTGCCTCCATCAACCGCCCACAGGTTGCTGACGACCATGCAACACGAACGCTATGTGTCGTTTGATGGCGAACGGACATTGTGGTTTGTCGGTGTTCAGGCCTTCAGTGTGGGGAATGCATTCACGAAAAACCGCAATCTGAGCCAGATCGCCCGTCCCTATATGCGGGCATTGATGGAAGATAGCGGTGAAACAGTTAATCTGGCCGTGGCCGACGGTGGGGAGGTCATTTTCCTGTCACAGGTCGAATGCCGCAAAATGATGCGCGCACTGGTCACGCCCGGACGCCGCGCACTGATGCATTGTTCAGGTGTTGGCAAGGCGCTGTTGGCGTTCCTGCCGGAATCCGAACTGAAATCCGTCGTTGCCAAGCATGGATTGCCAAAAATCACGGAACGGACACTGGTTTCGACCGGTGCACTTGAAAAGGATCTGGAACGCGCCCGCCAGCGTGGCTACGCCCTTGATGACGAGGAACATGCCGTTGGCCTGCGATGTGTCGCAGGGGTGGTTCGCGATGAAACCGGAAGTCCGATCGCAGCCCTTTCCCTGTCAGGGCCGGCTGCACGTATTCCAAACGATCACATCGAACAACTTGGGCTTAAGGTTCGGCGTGTTTGTGCCGATCTCAGCCGTGAATATGGCGGGAAGCCGGTATAAACCGGCAAAGCTCGCTGGTTGTTCAGCTATTCGGTACGTGAACGGTTGTTTGTCGCAAAGCGGAAGGTGTTCCTTCCGCTTTTTTTCGCGGCATACATCGCATCATCCGCCGCGGCAATCAATTCATCGACGGTTTCGCCGTGATCGGGATAAAGCGCGATGCCAATGGATGCTGTCACCGTATAGGGCGACAGGTCATCACCAAATTCAATGGCGCTGCCCGATAGGGCGGTTTGCAGTTTGCGCGCAACAAGTTCGGCGTCTTCGGGCGTCTCGGTGCCGGGCAGAATAATGGTGAATTCATCACCGCCAATGCGGGCAACGGTATCGACATTGCGCAATGTTCCTGTCAGTCGCTTGGCAATTTCATCAAGTGCCTTGTCGCCTGTGGAATGGCCACCGGTATCATTCAGCGACTTGAACTCGTCAATATCGATGAACATCAGGGCAAAGCATTCGCGCCGTCGCTTTGACAGTTTGATCGCAAAGTTCAGCCGGTCCATGAACAAATAGCGGTTCGGAAGCGATGTCAGCGCATCATGATTGGCCTGGAAACGAATTTGTTCCTCTGTGAATTTGCGATCCGAGATATTGGTAAAGCTGGTCAGCCGCAAAGTCTGGCCTTGGACAACGACGTTTCTGCCATTGATTTCACAGGGAAACTTGCTGCCATCCTTGCAAACAGCAATCGCCTCATAGGGTTTGTTATATCCAGAGCGGATATTGGCCATGACAAGCGGCAAGGTTTCGCTTGATATAATGTCCGCTGCACTCAGCAACAGAAGTTCGGAACGATCATAGCCGAACATGCGTTCGGCGGCATTATTGGTATCGATGCATTTCCCGCCATCATGCAGAAAAATTGCTTCGTTGCTCAGGGTTTCAAGGATCTTGAGCCGTTCTTCGCTTTCCTGGCGGCGGTTGCGTTCTTCGACCAGTTCGGTGATGTCCCAGATGATGCAATCGATCTGGCAATCCGGGGTGATTGGCGGTAAGGCACGCATTTGAATACGCACCCAGCGTTGTTCACCGTGATTGGTTTTTACAGACATTTCGGTTGTTTGAATTTCGCCTTTGGCCTCGATTGCCGCCTGGCGAAGGTTCATCAGGGCTTCATGGTCAAAAATCTGGTTGCGCAGGCTGTCCGTAATTGATGCACCGGCCCAGTCAAGACCCTGGTCCGATGCAAATTCGATCTTGCCGAACTCGTCAATGCGGAACACCAGCCCGGGCAGGCGGGCAAAGAACCGCTGCCGTGATTTGGCGTTTCGGCGCACCATGAAATGCACGATCGCAAGCAATCCGGCAACGGACAGGAAAAAGACAAGTGATGTCGAAAGCGGGGGAAATGTCGCGTCACTATCGGTCATGGCAAGGGCATATTCAATGCCGCCGCACAACCAAAGTCCCAGTAGCCACCAGGATATATGCAGGCCGATAAAGTATCGGTCTTTCAAAAACGGACCCGGCATATCTCTTTGTATATCCTTTGCCTACCAATCAAGCCAAAGAATATACCGGTCATGAAATATGACAAGCATCTGATTTGTCGATAGCCCACGCGATGCGGTCCGTTTTTGAAGACAGGTCAAATTCGGCTTTTACATACCGGGGCAGGAAACCCCGGTGCCGCCCAGTCCGCAATATCCATCAGGATTTTTGTGCAGATACTGCTGATGGAAATCTTCGGCATAATAGAAGGTCGGCGCATCGGAAATTTCTGTGGTGATCCCGCCCTGACCAGCAGTATCAAGGGCCGCGTGATAAGCATCGCGCGATGCAATTGCCGCTGCTTTTTGATCGGGGTTGGTCGTGTAGATCACGGAACGATACTGCGTGCCGATGTCATTGCCCTGACGCATGCCCTGGGTCGGGTCATGATTTTCCCAAAACAGCTTCAGCAGTTTCTGATAGGAAATCACAGCCGGGTCGAAAACAACCATCACAACTTCGGCATGGCCGGTCATGCCGCTGCAAACTTCGCGGTATGTCGGATTGCGGGTATAGCCGCCGGCATAGCCAACAGTGGTGGTCCAGACGCCGTCCGCTTTCCAGAACAGGCGCTCGGCCCCCCAAAAACATCCCATGCCAAAGACAGCAACTTCGAGATTGTCGGGGAAGGGACCCACCATCGGGTTTCCGGTCACAACGTTACGTTCTGCGACGGCAATGGCATCGTCGCGACCGGGCAATGCGGTATCTGCGGATGGCATTTGTGCCTTGTCTGTTTTAAGGGCGGAAAGCATGTCTTTCACCTGATGAGTTTGGAATTTCTGACTGCAATGTAACCCAGTGCACGACAATAGCAATTCCCCTGTTGATCAAATGTCTTTGAACATTCTTTTGGTGGGGCACCACAGGCCATAGATAATGCGCGCAACAAAGCGGTTGTCGGGAAACAAGGTTTCGTCGTGCGCAGACTGTCGAATTTGAAATCAATGGCTTTGATCCTGACCGGGGGGCTTTGTTTGTTGATCGGATTGGTGTTTTTGCCATTGCCGCCGCCATTTTTCGGCATGGTGTTCATTGCGCTGGGCCTGCCATTGCTGGCGGCCGGTTCAAAACGAACCCGCCGCCTGATCCAGCATCTGCGATGGCGGTATTATCGACATAATGCAAAAATCGAATATCTGCTGGCGCGCTTGCCGGGCTTTTTGCGCCGTCACGGCCACAAGACGCGGCCAGATGTGCTGGTGCGACTCAATAAAAAGCGTTAGGCAAGGTTGGACCGTTGATTGTTAAGCGTGCGGCTATCTCAGCCAGATCGTCAAAGCAGGCGCGGGATATCAGCGCTCCACACGGCGGATCAGGCAATCAACGCCGGCTGATTTAAGCTGGTTACAGGCTTGGGCGGCCTCTGACTGACGCGCATATGTTCCGGTCAGAAGACGGAAAAACAAACCCTTGCCCTCGATTGCGATACTGACGACCTCATGATCGGCGTTTGTCAGCATTCCCCGAGATGAATTCTGAAATTTCGGCCAAGCATCTTCGGCACGACCGCGCGACCGGTATGCTGCCAACTGAACAGCATAATAGGGGCCCGACCGGGTTGCAGACGAGGCCGCCGGGGTAGATGACGGAGCGGGTGCAGGTGCGGTTTTTTCCGCAACACTTGGTGTGCTGCGCGGCGCGGGCGCCGGCGTGGATTGCGATGCCATCGGCAGCTCGATCATCGTGTTTGATGGTTCGCGATCAATGATTTCGAGTTCCCCTTGCTCAACCGGCCGGGAATTGGTGACAACAACCGCACCCTGATGGTCGACATCGGCCGCAGTTCCGGCGATTGTCGGTGCCTCGGTCACCGGGGTTTTGACTGTTTTTGGGCTTGCCGCAGGCATCTGTTCCTTAGCAGGTGCCGGTTGCGCGGGGATGACCGGAATAATCGTTGGCTGCGAAGCCGCTGTGGCCGGTGCCGCCACGGTGCCCGGACCTGCGATGGCGGTCGATGGTGTTGATGCGGTTTGCGGTTGTGATACGCGGCGTTCAACGCGGGTGAGCTGGGCCGTGTTTTCACTGACCGGCATGTCCATGCGTTCGATCGGCTTGGTGCTGTCTTCGGGTTCGGCGGTTACAACGCCACCGGTTTCATAGAAACGACGATCACGTTCCACCTTGGGCGGATCGGGAAGATCAGGGCCCGGTGCGACAGTTGCGGCCGCCACGACCGATTCAATTTCGCTTGAACGGGCAAATTGCGGGGCAATTTCATCAAGTGCAACCAATCGACGCTGGGCGAGGGCGTTGACATTGCCGGTCAGCTTGATGCCCTGACCACAATCAAGATTGATTTTGTTTTCAGGCGGGGATGCTGTCAGCCAGACATACAATTTACGCGCATTTTCGTAATTGCCATTGATGTCATAGGCAATGGCCTGCATCAGGTTTTCTTGCGGGGTGCGCGTAAGTGAAATCTCGGTAGCAGCGATATGCGATACTTCGGCGGGGGTCGTCTTGCCGAAAAACAATCCGCATGCGGCCCGGTTCAAGTCATTGCCGGTTTGCGGACTGTCTGTCGCAGCGCCGTCAACCGATGATGGCTGCATTGCTGAGACATCGCTTGATGAAGATCCAAACCACAGCCCGGAAAAATCATCGGTGCTGCAGGCGCCAAGAAGAGGCAATAGTGCTGCGGCGGCAAACCAGCCCTTTTTAAGCGGGGCGTTCTTTTTTCTTGTCGCAGCTCTGATTTTCACGCTTCACCTGATGATCATATTATCAGCGTAAGTTATAGCCAGCAGGAAGGCCCGGAGCAACTGTTACAAGCCGCCCCGGTGCTGTCAAGCATCCAGAAAAATCAGAAGGATATGGCGCCCCATCTGTAAGATTGGGCTGATCTGCCTGCCGTCAGGCCGGTGGTGGTTCTATCGGGAAATCAGCGGGACCATGATGCCGATCAAAAGGACAAGCACGGTAATCGCGATGACGATGTTGATTACGCTTTTGGAAGCCTGGTTTGCTGTTTCGCGCGATATGCCGGGATTGGCCTTGCGCGCACGCGCCCCCGATCCCCCGGAACTGCCAGAAGCACTTTCCGCCGTCAGGATTTTGATAACCTGTCTTTTGTCCTTGCGGCTGGCCTGGTCGTATTTGCTTTCGACAATCCGTACTTCGGTATTGTTCTTGTTTGTCAGAGCTTCTTTTGCCGAATTAAGCGCCGCCCCATAATCGGAGACCGTCTGCAGATCCATCTGCTGTCCGGTCGCACGGACGCAAACGACGGTGTAGCTTTTGCGCATAATTGCGTCAGACATATCTTTAATCACTCTTCAAACATCAGCCTTGCGGCGACATATGACCTCTTCAGGCGTAAATAAAAAGATATCCTAACGAATAGGGCGGGCTATTTTTCCGAATGATGGTTGAAATGGCGGCACAGAAATCCGATCAGTTGGCGATTTTGCCTGCCAGTTCCTTGTATTCTGCGCAATCTGTTCCGCAAATCTGTTCAAGTCGTGCCAGGTTTTCCTGTGCGAGTTCAGGCTTTCCGGTTTTAAGGAACAGCTCGCCCTGATATTCCAGCGCACCGACATGTTCCGGGTTGATCATAAGCGCGCGTTCATAATTTTGCCCGGCGCTGTCATAGTCGCCCAGATTGCGCTGGCTATAGGCAAGGTAATTATACAGATCGGCATTATCCGGATCGTCTTTGAGCATGGTTTCGATCTTGTCGACGGCCATATCATACATGCCGGTATCGACCAGTTCGGAAACAGCAGACAAATCGGTGCCGTCAGACGTCCAGGTGTTTGAGCTTCCCATGGCAAGGGCGCTTGTGGTTGTCGCCCCGGTCAAAAATACAAACATCGCACATGACGAGATGATTTTAGGTGTTTTACCCTTGCGGTTCATCGTCATACCTTTCATTGATCAACATATGGCATCAACAGGTGCGTTGGGACGCGTCAACTTGTGATTTATCACAATCACCGGGTTGTCGTAATCACTTGTTGGTGAAGAATATGTCAATGAAAGGGCGTGTCATTGGGAATTGTTGAAACACTTGCTCTGAGCATGGGCGGTGCTTGGGCCAGCGGCGTCAATCTGTACGGGACAGTGGTTGTTCTGGGGATGATGGATAATTTCGGCTTTATCGATCTTCCACCCGATTTACAGATTTTGGCCAGCTGGTGGGTGCTGGCAATTGCGATCTTCCTGTATCTGATCGAATTCGTCGCCGACAAAATTCCTGTTGTTGACAGTCTTTGGGATGCCCTGCACACCTTTATCCGTATTCCGGCCGGTGCCTTGCTGGCCGCCGGTGCCGTAAGCGGACTTGATCTTGGACTGGGGGATGAGGCCCAAACCGTGATCAGTCTTCTTGTCGGTGGAACCATCGCAGCCGGAAGCCATTTCACAAAGGCCGGAAGCCGTGCGGCGATCAATACGTCACCCGAACCAGTGACCAACAGCGTGGCGTCTGTGACCGAAGATATTGCCGTGTTCGGCGCCCTTTATACCGTGGTGTTCCATCCGGTTGTGTTCTTTGTGTTGCTGGCGGTTTTTGTATTGCTGTTGATCTGGCTGGTGCCAAAAATCTGGCGTTTTATTGGCGACGTATTTGGCAATGCGCGCCACCCGGCCGCCGCATACGGGCAGGCACGGGCCCAGCACGGCGGCGCTAACAGCGGACAGTTCGGCAAAATCAGTTTGTCCGGCACCCGTGAAAACAACCAACTGCCCAAGAATGATCCAAAATTGCCACCACAATAAGGGGCCCGTCATCACTGGAACCAAAAAAGCCCGCAAGCATATGCCTGCGGGCTTTATATTTGGTCGTTCGGGTAGAAACCGTTCCTAGAACTCTGCCTCGATCACGCGATCACGGATTTCAGTTGCCATCGCGTTGGCAAGTTCTTCAATCCCAAAGGTCTTCTGGTGTTTGAAGCCGATGCGGCGCACAGAAGCTGTTTTTTCTTCTGCTTCGCGTTTGCCAAGCGCCAGGATCATCGGAACCTTGGCGTGGCTGTGTTCGCGGACCTTGTAGTTGATCTTCTCGTTACGAAGATCAAGTTCAACATTAAGGCCCTTTGCTTCAAGGGCGGCTTTGACCTCGTGGGCGTAATCATCGGCCTCATTGGTGATCGAGCAGATCACTGCATGAACCGGTGACAGCCACAGCGGCAGGCGACCGGCATAGTTTTCGATCAGAATGCCGATGAAGCGTTCAAGGGATCCAAGGATCGCACGGTGCAGCATGACCGGGCGATGCTTTTCGCCGTCTTCACCCATATAAGACGCATCAAGACGTTCCGGCAGAACAAAGTCGGCCTGAAGCGTGCCGCACTGCCAGTCACGACCGATGGCATCACGCAGAACAAATTCAAGCTTCGGCCCATAGAACGCGCCTTCGCCCGGGTTGATTTCAAGCGCAAGACCGGCTTCTTCGGCCGCTTCGCGAAGGGCGGCTTCTGCCTTGTCCCAGATTTCATCGGAACCGGCACGAACTTCGGGACGGTCCGAGAATTTGACAAGAATGTCGGTGAAGCCGAAATCCTTGTAAACGGACTTCAGAAGGTCACAGAAAATCTTGGTTTCCGAGACAATCTGATCTTCGGTGCAGAAGATATGCGCGTCATCCTGAATGAACTGGCGTACACGCATGATGCCATGCAGGCCACCGGACGGCTCGTTCCGGTGACAGCAACCGAATTCTGCCATACGCAGCGGCAAGTCACGATAAGACTTGCTACCCAGACGGAAAATCTGAACATGGCACGGACAGTTCATCGGCTTAAGGGCCAGAACCTTTTCGGGATCATCTTCATCCGGGGTGGTGGTGAACATGTTCTCGCGGAACTTTTCCCAGTGACCGGACTTTTCCCAAAGCACACGGTCGACAAGCTGCGGCGTGCGCACTTCCTGATATCCTGCATCGTCAAGACGATCACGGATATAGTTTTCGACCTTGCGATAAAGCTTCAGCCCCTTGTCATGCCAGAAGACCGACCCTTGGGCTTCTTCCTGCATGTGGAACAGGTCCATTTCGCGGCCAAGGCGACGGTGGTCACGCTTTTCGGCTTCTTCAAGCATGTGCAGATACGCATCAAGGTCTTCCTTGCTTTCCCAGCAAGTGCCATAGATGCGCTGAAGCATCTCGTTATCCGAGTTGCCGCGCCAATAGGCACCAGCAACCTTCATCAGTTTGAAGGCCTTGCCGATTTTGCCGGTCGACGGTGCGTGCGGACCACGGCACAGATCGATGAAGTCACCCTGGCGATAGCAGGTGATCGTCTCGGTTTCGGGAAGATCACGGATGATCTCGGCTTTGTACTTCTCGCCCTTATCAAGGAAGAACTTGATCGCCTCGTTACGATCCCAGACTTCACGAACAATCGGTTCGTTCCGTTCGATGATCTTGTGCATCTGCTTTTCGATCTTGACCAGATCGTCGGGCGTGAACGGGGTCGCGCGTGCAAAGTCGTAATAGAAACCGTTTTCAATGGACGGGCCGATGGTGACCTGCGTGTCAGGATAAAGTTCCTGGACAGCTTCGGCCATCACATGGGCACAGTCGTGACGGATCAGCGGCAGAACTTCGTCATGGCCCTTGGTCACGATTTCGATAGTCGCGTCAGTGTCAATCTCGCGCGAGAGGTCGCGTACTTCACCGTTAACGATGATGGCAAAGGATTTCTTTGCCAGCGAAGAACTGATGCTTTTTGCGACATCAAAACCCGAAACAGGGCCGTCAAATTCGCGTACGGCGCCATCGGGAAGGGTCAGGGCAATCATGGTTGGCTCAACTCTGCTTTATCTGCGGGCATAATTCAGTAATGCACATATACGACCCGCATGTTTACGCGGGGTAAAGGCACAAGAAAAGGAATTTCAGGATGAGGTCAAGTTCGCTCTTTGAAAAAAGCGACTTTCGGGACAGCACAAATCACCGTGCCACCACGATGGTGTCCGGAGATTGTGTTGGTGATCAAGTTTTTCTCGGCCATGCCGTGCATTGATACTATCCCGTTGCGTGAAGAGCCAATATAACAGTTGAGACCTTAAGGGCAAGGCTCAACCACATGACAATGGCCGATATTCCGGACTTCATTGCCGTGATCTGGGTGCCTTGTCACAATTTAGAAAATAATGGCGCCACCATCGCCAAAATCGGGAGCCCCACATGTCCACGGAAGTCCGCCGGAACATCATGTTCCTTAGTTTATGCGTAGCACTTTCTGCCAGTGCGATGTCGCTGATCTTCACTGTTGCCGCGGTGATCGGGTATTCGCTGGCGACAGACAAGTCACTTTCGACCTTGCCGGTGGCCTTCATGATGATCGCCATGATGGCGATGACAGCACCATCGGCCATGGTGATGGCGAAATTCGGACGCCGGTTCGGCTTCTGGATGGGGGCCGGGATTGCAATGATGGGCGCGGTTTCGGGCATGGGGGCCGTTTATTACGGCAATTTCTGGCTGCTATGTGTGGCCTGTGCCTGTATCGGGGCAGGCAATGCGATCGCCATGCAATACCGGTTCGCGGCCGCCGAAGCAGCACCCGCAGAATTCCGTGCGCGCGCCATTTCCTATACCATGCTGGGCGGGCTTGCATCGGCATTTATCGGACCGAATTTGGCAAGTTTCGCGCGTAACTGGTTTGAAACTGTACCTTTTCTCGGAACGTTCGTTGCGCTGATTGGTTTGCAAATCCTGCTGGTGATTGCGATCGGGCAGCTTCGTCTTCCCGATATGCGCGGCCGTGTTCATGATGAACCGGCCCGGCCGCTGAAAACCGTTTTGGGGCAGCCCGCAGTAATGGTGGCGATTTTTGCAGGCGCACTTGGCTATGCCGTCATGAGCTTTGTGATGACAGCAACGCCACTGGCGATCCTTGATTGTGATTATGCGTTCGGGGATGCGGCATTCATCATTCAATGGCACGTGGTCGGGATGTACGCGCCGGGCTTCTTTACAGGTAATCTGATCAAGCGGTTCGGGGCGTTGAAAATCATTCAGGTGGGCGCACTTCTGAACTTTGCCTGTCTTGCGGTCGGTTTGTCGGGTCAGGACCTGATGGGGAATTTCTGGGTGTCGCTGGTTCTGTTGGGGATTGCCTGGAACTTCATGTTTGTCGGGGCAACGACCTTCCTGACCGAAAATTATCGCCCCTCCGAGCAGGCGCGGGTTCAGGCAATCAATGAATTCGCGGTGTTTGGTACAGTTGCGGTGGCTTCCCTGTCAGCCGGATCGATCTATGCGGGATCGGGCTGGGTGACGCTGCTATACAGTGCAGCAGTACCGGTTGGACTGGTACTGGTGATTGTTGCCGGATATGCCATCCGGCGCAAAACCCAGACGGTGTGACGCACCGATCAATGACAAAAGGGCCGCGATTGCGGCCCTTTTTCGTGACGGGGTTTCTGCGACGAATTCGGTTGGGCTCAATGATGTCCGGTAAGAATTTCCAGCGCATGCGAGCGGAATTCGCGATTGTAAAGAACCAGCGTCACCCAGGTCGCACAAATGATGAAAGCAACCGGATGATAAAACCAGGCCAGGGCCGACAGGGCGAAAAAGTATGCGCGAATGCCACGGTTGAAATTGTGGGCAGACATCATGCTCATGCGTGATGCACGTGCGGCAGCACGCGCAGCATCCGGTTCGCTTGGATCCGGGGCGGCACCGATCAGGATCGAACAATAGTTCGACAGTCGGAATGCCCAGGTGAACTTGAAAAAGGCATAGATGAAAATTACGATCAGTAAAACCACCTTGCATTCCCAGACGCCAGGCGTGGTAATGGCGGCAAAGGGCAGGGCAGCGACCGTTTCGATGGCCTTGTCTGTATAGCCAAGCAGCGCGACAAGACCGATCAGCACCAGAATGGTGGTTGATGAAAAGAAACTGATACCGGTAATCAGGTTGCCGGCGATCGATGTATCAACCATCCGGATATTGCGTTTAAGCATCTGTTCCATCCAGCGATGGCGATTGCGTGCCATGTGGGCAGATATGGAATTGCGTCGACGCGGCCCGGCATCGGCAAAGATCGTGTAGCCGATCCACCATGAAAGAGCCCAGCAAATTGCGACGATATCGATGACGTTGAATGCGGGCATTGAATGGTCCATGCGTGTTATGCCGAAGGTTCAAGCGGGTTTGGAATTGTTTTATATCCTACTGACATTGCGTTATTCTTCGCAATCCTCTTTCCATGGCCCTATATCGTCGAAATGTGGATCCTGCATAGCTGATCATCTTGTCGCCAGCGCGGGTTGAGTTTTCCATCAATCCAGAGTATCAGCAGCGCAAATTTTCATTGGAGACCGACATGAGCGATCTTGAAAACGATCTTGGCGAAGATATCGACTTCGAAGAATTCGAAGCCCACACCGAAAAATTGCTGGAAGAAGGTCGTACCAAAGACGATCTGTTCGAATTTGTCGGCTTTATGAATATCAATGAAGTCGGCACGCATATGATTGCGGCTGAAATGGTTCTGGACGAAGACGCCATCGACCAGATGAGCGAGAACCTGCGCAAGCTTGATATCGATCTGTCACCGCTGGGCGAGTTGACCGGTGGCCTTAAAGGCGGCGAAGACGTCAAACGTGCACTGGGTGCCTTGTTCCTGGAGCTGGTTGAGCTTTGCGAACTTGATGAAGATGACGAAGACGCCGGCGAGCTTTCAGAAGAAGCGCTTCTTCTGTTGAACTTCATCAAACGGTTCAATCCGCAGATGCGTCGTCTGACGGTTGCGCTGACCGATACCGACGATGATGATGTGTCGTGCGAGTATGAAGTGACCAACTGGTAAGCTGGTACTTGCCGATCAGGCAGATAATCATGTAGGCAAAAGGCGGGGAACCAACCCTGCCTTTTTCTTTTAGGGAGCCATCATTGTGCCTGCCACCATGCCGATCAATGCGACCAAGCGATTGCAGACCTATCACGACCGTCATGCGCGCGGGCTTGAGCCCTTTGAAGATGCCGCATTGTTGCGCGACTGGATTTCCGATCACGGCGACCAGTTTCATTCTGTTGTGGAATGTGATCTGAAACGTTGCCCGAAGATCGTTTATGATTTTTCAGCAAATAGTGATGTGGTGATCGGCGGCACGAGCGACCCGGCACGTCAGACAGAAATCATGTGGCAACAACTGGCCGCGGCAGACGCGCCGGTCGGGATCGGTCGATATCGCGAAGACCGTGTCTGTTATCAATCCGAACAGTTCAAAAACGACGGTGAAGCCCGAAGCCAGCATCTGGGCATCGATCTGTTTGCAGCCGCCTATACGCCGGTCTTTGCCCCGCTTGATGGCGTCGTACACAGCTTTGCTGACAACAATTTGCATCTTGATTATGGGCCGACCATCATCTTGCAACATGAACCGGCGGGTGGTGTGCGCTTTTACACCCTGTATGGTCATCTGAGCAGACCGTCCCTTGAAGGACTTTATAAAGGCAAGGAAATCCGCGCCGGCGAGCTGTTCTGCCGGTTTGGCGATTTCCCGATCAATGGTGACTGGATACCGCATCTGCATTTTCAGATCATTTTTGACATGCTGGGCCGGGAAGGGGACTATTTCGGGGCGGCAAAACCATCGGAATGGGATATCTGGACAAGCATTTGCCCGGACCCGAACCTGATGTTGCAGATGCCTGAAAATGTTGTCGCCAGCCGGGATGGCAAATAGATGCAGCCACGTTTGAAAGCAGGACTTTGGGTTCGTGGCCAGATTGCCATTTGCCAGTCAAACCTGATTACGGCCATGGTGCTCCATATGGGCAACGAGGATGCGGGGGCGGTTCTCCTCAAGCTGAACCGGTTCGATGCCGGATGTTTCGTCTATTCCCGGGTTACGACACTGGACGGCGATCTTGGCTGGATGCTGGTTGCAGGCGGTCCAGATGGCGGGCGTGAAACCGAATTTTCCTGTGATAACTATTGGCGCAAGCAGATCGACTTTGACCGCGATGTGTGGGTTCTCGAAATCGAAGACCATAAAGGCCAGTACGAACTTGATGCACCCGTCGTTGATTATTAGAACGCGGATCGTCAGTCCTGGCAAAGGTGCGCCACATTTCCGGCTCACCAAAAGAAAAAGGCTGGCAACAATGTGCCAGCCTTTTTCTGATCGCAGCGCGGGATCAGGCGGTGCGCTGAAGCAGGTGATAACCGAAATCGGTTTCAACAACGTCAGAGGTCGCACCGACATCCATGCTGAATGCAGCAGCATCGAATTCCGGAACCATCATGCCACGGCCAAAGAAGCCAAGATCGCCGCCCTGCTGGCCGGACGGGCAATCGGAATTAGCTTTTGCCAGTTCTGCAAAATCGGAACCGTTTGCGATCTGGTCTTTAAGGGCATTGATTTCGTTCAATGCTTCTTCTTTGGTGCGGGTGGCGGTCGAACGTGCCGAACCGGCATACATCAGAAGAATGTGCGACGCGCGAACTTGTTCACTCATAACTGGTCCTTTCTTCCGCCAAGGCTTGCGCCAGACGGATTTTCTGCAAGATTAGAAGTTTATGGATAAAGCCAAGGGTCCAAATCCATGCACAGTCGTATACACCTGTACATGGGCTTGGGCCCTAGACATTGTCCATGCCTTGTGGCTTGTTACGACAAATTGAACCGAGATGAAAGAGAAGAGGCAGATTGATGCTTGCTGTTGTGTCCCCGGCCAAGAAGCTGGATTTCGAAACGGACGTGCCGGAAATGGCCGTTTCCCAACCGGCGTTTCTCGATGACACGGAAGAATTGATTGAAGTTGCACGGAAAAAAAGCCGTGGCGATTTGATGAAGCTGATGGGGATCAGTGAAAACCTTGCGGATCTGAATTATCAGCGCTTCCAGCATTTTTCACGGCCTTTTGATCGCAGTAACGCAAAACCGGCGATCTTTGCCTTTCGTGGTGATACCTATGTCGGTCTTGATGCCGACACCATGAAGGATGCCGATATCGACTGGGCCGAGGACCATTTTCGGATGCTGTCGGGGCTTTATGGTCTGTTGAAGCCGCGTGATCTGATGCAGCCTTATCGCCTTGAAATGGGCACACGGCTTGAAAATCCGCGTGGCAAGGACCTTTATGCGTTTTGGGGTGACAAGATCGCCAAAGAGATCAACAAGCTTACCGAAGGCCACAAGGACCGCAGCCTGATCAATCTGGCATCCAACGAATATTTCAAGTCGGTCAAGACCAAGCTGCTTGATGGACCGGTCATCACACCGGTCTTTAAGGAAGTCAAAGGCGGGGCTGCCAAGGTTGTCGGCTTCTCAGCAAAGCGTGCGCGTGGCATGATGGCGCGTTACATGATCGACAATCGACTGGAAAACCCGCAAGACCTTAAGAAATTCAATGTTGACGGTTATTGCTACCAGGATGACCTGTCAAACGAGACGGAGTGGGTCTTTACCCGCGTCCATGACCAGTAACGACAATTTTTTCGGTGAGTACGTATGACCGACGAGCATCTTGAACAGCTCGAGGAAGAAAATCATTTACCCGAATCTCATCCGTTTTCGGGGTATTTGAGAACATTCTTTCGGGGGCCGGGCCGTTCACGCAGCCTGACGCGCGAAGAGGCATTCGATGCCTTTTCAATGATCCTGCGCGATGAGGTCGAGCCGATCCAGCTTGGCGCATTTTTGCTTATGCTACGCTATCGGGCGGAAACGCCGGAAGAACTCGCAGGCATGATCGAAGCCGTGCGCAAAGCCGCAAGGCTTGATGCGGATGATGGACAGGACGCCAACCCGGTGGGCCGCCCGATGCTTGATTGGCCTTCATATGCGGCTGGTCGAACCCGTGGTCTGCCGTGGTTTGTATTGTCGGCACATTTGATATCGCAGAACGGTGTTCCGGTTCTGATGCACGGTTATAACTCGCATCTGGTCAATGGTCTTGGAACCGAGGCCGCGATCAAAGCGCTTAAGCTGCCGATCGCGATGTCAGCCGAAGAAGCCCGTTCGGATATTACCGCAAAGGGGTTTGCTTATCTGCCGCTGCGCCATATGCATCCGAAATTGCAGGAACTGATCGGTCTGCGGTCGCTTCTGGGGCTGCGCAGTCCGGTGAATACCCTGTTGCGGTTGCTAAACCCGTTACAGGCGCGGGCTGCTTTCCTGGGGGTGTTTCATCCGGCGTTTCTGGATGTGCATCGCGAAACAGGCAAGCTTCTTGAACTGCCGCGAATTGGCGTGATCAAGGGCGGGGGCGGCGAAGCAGAACGCACACCGTTCAAACATGTTGATCTTCGGATGCTTGATAACGGCGAGCTTTGCGACGTCCGGTGGCCGGCACTTTTGCCAAAAACCGAAAAAGAAATCGACGATCAAAGCCCGGTGACCCTCAAACACTTCCTGGCTGTTTGGCGCGGCGAGGTCGAGGATGCCCCGGCCGAAGCCAGGATCAAGGGCAGTGCAGCGATGGCGGCATTCCTTGCGGGCAAAGCCGATTATATGGACGAAGCCGAATCCCTGGTGCAGGGGTGGTGGGATAATCGCGATCGCGATATCGGTTGATATCGCGTTTTCGCAGTGAATGATTTTATGAAAGCGGGACGGATTGACGTCCCGTTTTTCATTCTAGAATGACGAGCCCGGTTCTTTGAGAAACGCGATTTCTTCTGGTGTGGATGTTCGGCCAAGGATGTCATTGCGGTGCGGATAACGCCCGAACCGGTCGATGATTTTCTTGTGTTTGATTTCAAAACCGTAATTGTGTTCAAGCCCAGGCTGATCAAACAGGGTCACGGCAATTTCATGGATCATTTCGGATTCTGAATGCATATAGGGCATATACAGAAACGCCCGCTGTTCAGGTGATCCAAGTTCCTTGTCCTTGCCCAAGGATACGGCTTCCTGTGCAAGAATAAGCGCGATCGGATCGGCAGCAAATGATTGCGGCGTGTCGCGATACATGTTGCGTGAAAACTGATCCAGAACGATGATTTCGGCAAGGCGCCCCGATGCGGTGGTGCGCCAGGTGAAAAGTTCACCGGCAAGCGCCGCGGCATGAATGTCGGAAAATCGTTCGGCAATGTGGGTATCAAGTGCAGTATCCTTGATAAACCATTGCTTTTGTTCGAGTTCCTTGAACCAGAAGTCCAGGACTGTTTCAGGAGCCATCATTTCCAACCCATCCCATGTAAGGCCAATCGCAATATTGTGCGATGTGTTTGCTGATCTTTGCCGCGGGAAGGGCGAAGGTCAAGCAATGGCGCGAAAAGATAATCCGTTCTGATGCGGGCAAAGAGTTGACAGGTGTTTGCCGCCCATGGAATATGAACGCGTCTTGGGTGTTGATCCATTGGATCGGCTTAAAAGGGAACGTGGTGCGTTACGACAATGCCACGGCTGCCCCCGCAACTGTAAGTGGTCCGAGCATTACCTATGCCACTGGTGACAAACCGGGAAGGCGTAATGCTTTTGAAACCACGAGCCAGGAGACCTGCCTTTGACTGCCGGACACGGCTTGTCCGGTACTGAACTGTTGGACGCCGGGGTGAGCGTCAGGTTGCAGGGAAAAGGCGGTCTCGTCGTGAAACCGGTATCTTGCTTCCAGCCATCCTATCGTTCTTGATCCTAACTCTGTGCGTCGGGAAACTTTTCTGACGTGCATCGTTCGTGAAAAGAGACGATTACATGTTTAAAACTCTTGGCAAGCTTGCGATTGCAAGTGCCTGTTTCGCGTTCGCGTCACAAAGTGCGCACGCCCATTTTCAATTGGCCTATACACCGGAAGTCAATGTGACCGCCCCCGGCGAACTGCCGGTGAAACTGATATTCTGGCATCCGTTCGAAAACGGACATGTCATGGATATGAAAAAGCCGGTGGCGTTTTACGCAATCCATCGCGGTGATAAAATTGATTTATCTTCAACGCTTTCTGAGGTGACCTTCACAGGGAAGGAGAATACCGCCAAGGCGTATGACGGTACTTTGACCCTTAAGCGCAGTGGCGATTACGTGATGGTGGTGGTGCCCGAACCCTATTACGAAGAAAGCGAAGATATCTTCATTCAGCAGATCACCAAGTCCTATGTGAACCGCAACGAAATCCCGACCGACTGGATGGAGGCACAGGGACTTGTGACCGAAATTCTGCCGTTAAACCGGCCGACCAACATTGTCGCAGGTTCGACCTTTACCGGTCGGGTGCTGAGCAATGGTGAACCGGTATCCGGGGTCGAGGTTGAAATCGAATATATGGCAGCCGAACCCGATATGGACCGTAACGCGCCCAAGGAACCGACAGCAGGACCGATGCCCGGTGGGGCGATTGTCGCGATTACCGATGCCAACGGGTATTTTACGTTCGGGATCCCCAAGGCCGGATTTTGGGGTTTTGCGGCCCTTGGCAGTGGGCCGGACAAAGAATTTCAGGGAAAAGAGCTTTCACAGGATGCAGTCCTGTGGGTTCGCGCCTATGATGTGCAATAGGCTTGGGGACAAAATAGATGCATATTGTTGACGGGGCACTGGCCCCAGAGGTGCTGATTGGCGGTGGCGTGCTTGCAGTCGCGGGGCTTGGCCTTGGATTGCGCAAACTGCCAATCGATAAAATTCCGGCGACGGGGGTGTTATCGGCGACGTTCTTCGTCGCCTCCCTGATCCACGTGCCGGTCGGTCCGTCGAGCGTGCATCTGATTATGAGTGGCCTGGCCGGGCTTGTGCTTGGCTGGACCGCATTCCCGGCACTTTTTGTCGGGCTTTTGTTGCAGGCCATCTTTTTCGGATTTGGCGGTTTGACTGTATTGGGGGTCAATACCGTCAATATTGCGTTTCCTGCGGTGATTGCCGGTTTCATGTTTCGCGGATTGGTGTCGCGAAGCAATCCAACCTTTGCGGCAATCTGGGGCGGGTGTGCCGGTGCGCTTTCAATTGCGCTGACCACCTTGTTCGTAGCTATTTCCCTTGGTCTGAGCGGGGAAGGGTTTGTACCGGCGGCCAAGCTTGTTTTCTTTGCCCATATTCCGATCATGGCGGTCGAAGGTCTGGTGTCTGCAGCAGCGGTTTATCTGATCATGAAGGTCAAACCGGCCTTGCTGATGGCCGATGCCCAGATCCGCCGATATGACGCACAAAACCCCGCGATCCTGGCCGAACAGGTGAATGAGGCCAACAATGGCTAAGCTTGCAACTGGGGTGTTTCTGGCAGGCCTTCTGTTCGGAATGCAGGCCGCCCAGGCCCATAAGGTGATTGCATCGGTTTTTCCAAGCGGCATAGCTGTCGAAGGGGAGATCGGGTTTTCCAATGGCGATATGGCTGCGGACACGCTGGTTGAAATTTTTGACCGGCAGGGAAACAAGATCGATGAAATCAGAACGGATTCTGACGGCTTCTTTGTCTATACGCCAAGCCGGAAAGTTGACCTTGTCTTTCGGGCCGATCTGGGGGCAGGGCATGTTGCAGAAGCCAGTTTTGATATTGCCGACCTGACGGGAATTTCAGGGGCAGGCAGCATTGCCGCAGTTTCTTCGGATGATAGCGCTAACATCACTGTGGATGGGGCAGTTGTCGGGGATAATGCAACCAAAACTGCAATCACCCGCGAACAGGAAGAAGTCATTGCCGCGATCGTTCGTGATGAATTGCGGCCATTGCGTCGGGAAATTACCGCCTACAAGGAAAAGAACGATCTTCAATCGATTCTGGGCGGTATTGGTTATATATTCGGGTTCTTCGGGATTGCCTATTATCTGGCAGCAAGACGTTTGAGAGCCAAAGCAACCAAATCATGAGCCATCTTTTCGGGCATGACCAGCCATTAAGTGTTCAGGGAGGCGGGCAACGACCGTCTTCCTTTGTCGGATCGTTTGATCCGCGTGTTCGGGTGGTGGCGGCCGGTTTGTTTTCGGTGATGGTCGTTTCCCTGCATCAGATCGAATTCGCGCTTGCTGCCTTTTTTGTGGCAGTGGCGACGATGTTCATGACTGATTTGCCTTTGCGTCTGACCTTGAAACGTATGGCAGCAATGGACGGGTTCATCATTGTGATGCTGGTGATGTTGCCATTCACAACGCCGGGAACCGCCATGTTTACCGTCCTGGGTGCCGAGGCCAGCAAGGAAGGATTGCAACATGCAGTCCTGATCGGCATTCGCGCCAATGCGGTTGTTTTGATGATGCTTAGCCTGCTTGCCGGGTTAACGCCGGTGGGACTTGGGCATACATTATACCGGCTGCGTTGCCCAGCAGCCTTGGTACATCTCATGATGTTTACGGTGCGCTATATTTCGGTTCTTCATGATGAATATCATCGACTGCGCATGGCCATGAAATTGCGTGGCTTCAAGGCGCGCAACAGCATTCATACCTATCGGTCGCTGGGGTATCTTTTCGGGATGTTGCTTGTCAGGTCTCTTGAACGTGCCGAACGGGTTCTTGAGGCCATGAAATGCCGCGGATTTAGTGGCCATTTCCCGATGATTGATCATCTTGTGTTCCGGCAACGTGATGCCCTTTTCGGGGCGGGGTTTCTGATGCTGGTTTCCGTGCTTGTTATTCTGGATCGTTTTTATGTCGTCTCTTATTGAACTAAACGATATTTCATACGGATACCGCGCAGGGCAAAATGTTCTGGACCGTGTCAGCCTGTCGCTTGAGGCCAGTGAAAGATTGTTCATTACCGGTCCAAATGGGGCTGGCAAAAGCACGCTGTTGCGCATTCTGGTTGGTCTGATCAAACCGTTTGGCGGCGAAATCAGGGCATTTGGAATGCCGCGTGTAACGGATAAGGATTTCCATGATCTGCGCTGTCGGGTCGGGTTTATTGTTCAGGACCCCGATGATCAGCTGTTTTGTCCGACCGTGGTCGAAGATATCGCTTTTGGCCCGCTTAATCTTGGGGCCAGCCGCGAAGAGGCACTGGCGATTGTTGACGAGGTACTTGATCAACTTCATCTCAGACATTTGCGCGAACGCATCACCCACGAGCTTTCAGGCGGGGAAAAGCGGCTGGTTTCTGTGGCGGCGGTTCTTGCCATGAAGCCCGATGTTCTTTTGCTTGATGAGCCGACGAACGCGCTGGACGAAGAAAATCTTCACCGGCTTGAGGAGATATTGCTGGAACTGCCGCAAGCCATGATTCTGGTGTCGCATGACCCGCATTTTCGCCGGAAACTGGCCACCCGGACGTTGGAATTGCGCGCCGGGAAAATGTCGCAGGCCAAGGAACTTGCACCCAAAAAATGTACTGCATCCGATCGCGCAAGGCAAAATGCCAAGGCCGATGATCATTCATTTGAAACCCTTTGACGGTTTAAGATAGGGTGTAAGGCGACACACAGCCCGGATGCCCCAACATGTCGCCATTTTCCATTTCGGCCTTTCGACATCTTTTTGCTGCCCAGATCACGTCCCTGATCGGGACCGGATTAACCACGGTGGCCCTGTCACTTCTGGCGTTTGATCTGGCCGGGGCGGATGCGGGGCGGGTATTGGGATCCATTCTGGTTTTGAAGATGGTCGCGTATCTGGTGATCGCCCCGATTGTCGGTGGGATGGCGCATTTGTTGCCGCGCCGGACATGGCTTGTCGGGCTTGATATCTTGCGTGCTGCAATTGTTCTGTGTTTGCCCTTTGTCGATCAGATCTGGCAGATTTTTGTTCTGGTCTTTGTTGTCAATGCCGCGTCCGCCGCGTTCACACCGGTCTTTCAGGCCATTATCCCGGAAATTCTCGAAGACGAGAAATCCTATACCAAGGGCCTTTCCTATGCCCGGTTGGCCTATGATCTGGAAAACCTGATCAGTCCGGCACTTGCAGCCGCCTTGTTGTTTGTCTGGTCGTTTGACAGTCTGTTTATCGTCAACAGCCTGACATTTGCACTTTCGGCCGCTCTGATTGTGACAACAACAGTGCCGCGCGCCGCCGCGACGGATCGCGAAGGCGGCATTTACGCCAATACGCGGTTCGGGGTGGTTGCATATCTCAAAACGCCACGGCTACGCGGACTTCTGGCCGTTCATTTTGCGGTTTCCTGCGTCGGGGCGATGATCATCGTCAATACGGTTGTTTTGACGCGGTCGATCCTTGGCGGGTCTGAAATTCTGACCACGGTGTTTCTTGCCTGTGCCGGTGGTGGATCAATGGTTGCGGCATTCGTCATGCCCAAGATCATTGATACAGTGGGCGAGCGCCGATTGATGATGGCCGGAATTGTTGCCGCATCGCTGGCGATGGTGGCAGGTGCCGTGATCATGGGGGCAGGCATTCGCGATGTTGCCGCCTTTGCATTGCTGTGGGTGTTTGCCGGGGCCGGAACCACATTTGCGCAGACGCCAGGTGGACGGTTGGTGCAACGATCTGCCGGTGCGGGGGATCGTTCCGCATTTTTTGCCGCCAATTTTGCACTGTCCCACGGTGGATGGTTGATTGCATATGGGGTGATCGGATGGATTGGCAGTCTGGCCGATATTTCGGTGGCGTTCTGGGTGTCGGGCGGGCTTGCATTTTGCGGTGCTGTGATGGCGCGCGTTCTTTGGCCCAAACAAGACCAGCTTGAACTTCAGCACAGCCATCCCGGTTTCTGGCATGAACATCCCCACGATCATGCCGACCAACACCATGGACATGTCCATCCCGCCGAAGCAGCCGCGACGTCGTCGAGGATGTCATCGAACCGTGCAAAGCATCATGATGACGGTCATCAGCACGCAGAAGAAGACCGGTCAATACACCGGCACCGCCATTATCATCCGCCGGTTAGCCACAAACATCGTTTCGTGATTGACAGTCACCATACCCGCTGGCCGGTGGAAAGCGGTGAAATGGTCTGATTGCAGTTGTTATACAGATGTCTGTTTACGGGCGCGGACCCACGCCAAGATTCCGAAAATACCAATAATCACACCGATGCCACCCATGATATCGGACATACGAACATCATTGCGATAGGCGTTTACTTCCTCGCGAAGCGGGCCGATCTGTCGTGCGACGGCATGATTGATCAAGCTGGTCAATTCGTCGCGCGTCAGGGCCTTTAGCCCGATGGGGGCGGTTGCCGAAGATGAAGGCGTGGTCATGGTCTGGGCGACCGCGGCATCGGGGGTGTTATCGGTCACAAAGCTTGCGGTAATGTCCGACGCATTTTTCGCGGGTGGAAGGTTTTCGGAAAACTCGTCTTCGGTCAGGGTGAATGTGGCGACATGACCATCGCCGGTATTGGCCTGAACGACATAGGGCGTCCGGTGGCTGACGCGGATTGCAAAGGCACCGTTTTGATCAGTGCGGGCCGCCGCCACTACCGCGCCATCATCGGCATGAAGTTCAATTTCAGCAGTACGGGCGCGCGTCCCGCCAGTGAAATAGACATATCCTTCAATGGTGTCGCCGGTGCTTATGGCAAAGACATTAAGGTTGTGGGCCTGTGAGGCAGAAACGCCAAAAGCACAGAAAAGCAAAATGAAAAAACCAAAGCTGCGCGAACGACTTGTCATGGGGGCAGGCCAATCGATTAAGGATGAATGCAATTTCAATAGCAGAACTTACGAACGGGTAAGTGGCCCGGACCACTTGCCCGCTGGGTTCAGTTCATCTGATCGGTTTTGACCCACAGAACGCCGCCGCGTTCGACCGGGACCTGGGTTCCGCTGTCAGGTGCGGTCATGGTGCCGTCTTCGATCAAGGCTGCAAACACCCACCAACCTTCCTTGGGCATTGCATAATGGAAGATGCCATTGGCATCAGCTTTGATGACCTGTGTGGCAAAAGTCGCGTTGGGAAGGGTGATACTGCCGTCATTGGCATATTCAACTTCAACTTCGGCAAAGGGGACAGGATTGCCATTGTGGCGCACCATCCCGGAAAAGATATTGCCGGTCCAGATGCCGTACGGGCGGGTAAGGGGTTCTATTTCCACCGGGAATCCGACCATCTGATCCCAGTCTTCACCGGAATCATAGGCATCAATGATGGTTTTGGTGTACTGGATAATGAACTTGCCTTCGGCCGGCTCAAAATACGGCACCGGTTCAAGATAAAAGGCATATCCACCCGGTGCCTTCAAGGTGACTTCGGCGTCGAAAGCCGATTTTCCATCCACTGTTTTGGCTTCAAGACTTTGGCGCAAATTGATCTTTTGGTCGTTGTATTGCATGCCAAACTGAACTGGCGGTGCCATTTCCATTGCCGGACCATTGGTCATCGGGTGGGTAAATGTCAGATCAAACTTTACTGTGCGGCCGGTATCCTGATCGACCACATTGGTTGACGGAACCATTTTTTGGAAATGTGCCGATGCAGTTGATGCGACGATTGATGTGAGAAGCAGTGACAATGATGCCTTTGAAAGCAATCGGGAGGCGAGGGACATTGCAAAGTCCTTTGTTGGAAAAATCAATATCGTCGTCAATCTGACGCATGGCGATGCACTGATTTAGAATATTTCATACGAAATTGCAAAAACGTATGACGTTTTATCTGCCGCCATCAGGCCTGCATCGCAGATCGAGGCGCCGAACCAGCGTCACGAACAGCCCGGTTCCCCGTCAATTCATCGATCCAAAACAGATACTTGGACAAATACGCTTTTGATGTATCGTTGAGCGACACAACAAAAAAAACAGGGGCAAACGCATGGAAGTTATCTACGTTTCGCACGATGGCGGGACGCACTGGATTGATGCAAAGCAGCGAGAAACCAAAACGCTTGAGGTCGCAATCAGTCAAAGTCAGCCCGGACACCTTATCCGGTTAATTGCCGGGACATACAATATCAGTCAGCCATTGCGTTTGCCGCGTAGTGGTACAGCTGACCAACCGATTGTTGTTCGTGGCGATAGTGGTGTGGTGCTGGATGGCAACAGGGGCCCGGATGCGACCGTTTCGGCGACCAATCCGGGGGCGTCGCGGTTTGCAGTGTTCCAACTGATCAATGTTGATCATATCCGCATCGAAGAAATTGTGATCCGGCGTGCGTGGCCATCAGCCGTTTATATTGAAAACAGCTGTGACCTTTCATTTGACGGCCTTGATATTTCCGATGGGACCTATGCCTTTTATGCCAATGGTCCGCGCACCGAACGTATCCGTATCCGGGCCTGTCGATGGGTTCAGGATGTTGCGATCTGGCGCACCATTCGCTGGGACGAAATCCATGACGGCAAAGATGAAGACGGCAATGTGATCAAGGTGCCGTACCGGTATCTTAATGGTGCATTTTTCGGATCGGATGATATTGCAGGCGATGTCGAGATTTCAAATAACGACATTCGCGACTGTTATAACGGCATCAGGATGGATGTGTCGGCGGAAAATGTTGGTGCGCCTGTCGGCACGTTTAATCGCGATGTTCGCATTCTCGATAACCGGTTTAGCTATATACGTGATAATCCCGTGGAGCCCGAAGCGATCGCCGTCGGGTGGTGGATTGGCCGAAACCGGTTCTTTAATTGCCACAAGCTGTTTTCCCAGGACGGGGTCAGGGGTGGTTTCTGGTATTACTTTGGCAATATTTGCTGGTTTGACAGCCGCCCGGGACCCGAGGGGGACGAATATAACGGCGGTGCAGTTTTCAAGCTGGGCAAAGGTGGAAGCGTACCGCAGCCCGACTATGTTTCGGCCTGTCTGCACAATAGTTTCTTCCTGCGGCAAAAATACATCAAAAAGGGCACCACACGTGGCTTGATCAATGCGCGCAACGCGATTGACCATGCGGACCCAACCGCCTTGCCCGATCAGATGATGCCGCTTGATCAGTCCTTTCTGGGCAAGCAGGAAGATCTTCAATTGTCGGCAAGTCCACCATTGCCGGTTCGGTTCGAAGGTGATCTGGCCAACCATCCGACCTATCCAGCAGTATTCGATCCCTATGACGGGGTGCTTCATGATCCAAGAGCAGCCGATGGCCCGTTATTTGAAAACAGCTTGGCGGGGCAATTCGATTTGGCGGAATGTCATCGGGTTCCGTATTCCTGCGGGTTGGAAATCCCGTTGCCGGATGGGACTACGTGGCATAGTCCGCGCGCGTATTGGCCCGGAGCGATTACAAACGGGCGTGTGATATTCGGGCCAGAATATGTGCCGGTGGATCTTGAATATGTTCGATCCTTGCCGATCCCTGGATAACGCACGACGTCATCGTTATCATTGGAATGGCATGTTTCGAGTTTACGTATGCGTAAATATGTTGACTGGAATGTCGGAATGTTGCGATGTTGGCATATTGCAGTCAACAAACAAGAAAAACCATGAACGACAAGCTTTACAGCATTACTGAACTGGCCGAAGAGTTCGACATTACGCCACGCGCCATCCGGTTTTACGAAACCAAGAACCTGCTCGCACCGCAACGGGCCGGGGCGACGCGTGTCTATAATTATCGTGACCGGGCGCGGCTGATGCTTGTCCTTCGCGGCAAACGTCTTGGATTCTCGCTGGAAGATATCAAGGAATATATTGATCTCTATGATGCGGACCGCACCCGGACCGAGCAACTTGCACATTTGATGCTTGTCGGGCGGCGCAGGATTGCGGAACTCGAACAGCAACTTGAAGATGTTCAGACCACGCTTGCAGAGCTTCGTAAAATCGAAGGCGAGGCTGTCGAAAGCCTGCGTGAAAAGGGTATTGATCCGGAAAAGGCGGTCGCAGACATCAAGGCCAAACTGGTTGCCGAGGGCGCCTGACAAATCCAGTTATCGATGAAAAAAAAGCCCGGCCATAAATGCCGGGCTTTTTGTTTGTGGTCAGATCATTATTCCGCATCACGCTGAAGCGGCAGGGTGACTTCAAATACATCCTCATCAGGGATGTATTTGCGGCTAAATCCAAGCTTTTCACAAAGTGTCAGCATGCGCCGGTTGCTTGGCAAAACCTGGCCGATAAAGGTTTCGGTTCCTTTGCGCCGGCAATAGGCGATCATTTGTTCCATCAGAACCCGCCCCAGTCCGCGACCCTTGATGTCGGAGCGGACCATGATGGCATATTCGGCATGTTCATTATTCGGATCAATCACGACCTGAACGATGCCATGTATTTGCCCCTGTTCGGGGCCATCGGGCACCACAGCAAGGAAGGCCATGTCCCGGTCGTAATCAAGCTGGGTCTGACGAGCCATTTCGGAATGGGGAAGTTCACGCACAGAGCCAAAGAACCGGAAATGGATATCTTCCGGGGTCAGGCGTGACATGAACTCGTAGTGGGCCGGCTCGTCTTCGGGCTTGATCGGGCGCAGAAGATAGGTCGTGCCATCATCCATCACCAGTTCTTGTTTCAGGTGCCTTGGATAAGGATGAATGGCAAGGCGTTTGTCATCGCTGACGACTTTCGGGGTTACCTTGATACGGGCATCAAGGGCAATGACACCGTGCTGATCGGCAAGAAGCGGGTTCATATCAAGCTCAACCACTTCGCCAAGATGCACCACCAGCTGCGACAGCCGCACCAGCGTCATGTAAAGGTCTTCCAGATTGACCGGCGGGACGTCCCGATAACCTTTTAGAAGCTTGTAGATGCGGGTGCCTTCGACCAGTTCGCGGGCGAGCTTCATGTTCAGCGGGGGCAGGGCCATGGCACGGTCACGGACCACTTCGACCTCGACACCGCCATGACCAAACAGGATCACCGGACCGAAAATCGGATCGGTGGTCATGCCGACAATCAGTTCGCGTGCACCGGCTCGGGTAACCATTTCCTGAATGGTAAAGCCGCGTAGTCGCGCCTTTGGGAACTTTTGGGCGATGGTGCGCTGCATCTTGGTCGCAGCGGCACGAACCTCGTCGCTGCTGTCAAGATTAAGGACAACGCCGCCAACGTCTGACTTGTGGCTGATATCATCAGACAGAATCTTAAGAGCGATCGGATAACCGATATCGTCGGCGGTACGAACGGCTTCTTCGACGTCACTTGCCGCAATCGTTTTGACCGTATTGATGCCATAGCATTCCAGAACGGCTTTTGCTTCCGGTTCGGTCAGCATGTCACGCCCGGCGTGAATGGCGCTATGAATGATGCTGCGTGCTTTGTCGGTTTGGGGCGTGTAATCGCGCGGAACGGATGGCGGTGTTTCCATCAACAGGTCCTGCAATTTGCGATAATTGACCATATGCTGAAAAGCAGCGACCGCATTTTCCGGCGTGCGATAGGTTGGAATGCCCGCCGCATAGAACATGTTCCGGGCTTCTGCGACGGTGGCTTCGCCGACCCAGTTGGTCAGGATGTTCTTTTTGCTGTCCTTGATCTTGTCAATTACGCCGCGTGCGACTTCGACCGGATCGGTAATGGCGGTTGGTGCGTGCATGACAAGCAAGCTATCGATATTGCTGTCGGTCAGAACTGTTTCGATGGCCTTGGCATAACGTTCACCGGGGGCATCACCGATAATGTCCACCGGGTTGGCGTGTGACCATGTCGGGGGCAGGACCTTGTCGAGTTCGGCGATCGTGCTGTCGTCAAGTTGTGCCAGATGGCCCTGTCGTTCGATCAGGGCATCAACGGCAAGAACGCCGATACCGCCGCCATTGGTGACGATGCCAAGCTTGTCACCACGGAACGGACGCATGCGCGACAGGGTTTCCGCCGCCGAAAACATTTCACTGACGGTATAAACGCGCAGCACGCCAGCCCGTTTGATAGCGGCATCAAATACGTCATCGGCGCCGGCCAGCGCACCGGTATGCGATGCCGCAGCAGCCGCACCCTCGGCAAAGCGGCCCGACTTGATGCACAGGATCGGCTTGTTACGCGATGCTGCGCGGGCAGCCGAAATAAAGCTACGGCGTTCATGGATGGATTCGATATAAAGCATGATCGCGCGGGTGTTGGGATCAGACCCGAGATAGTCGATCACATCCCCGAAATCGACATCATCACATTCGCCAAGCGATATAAAGTGCGAGAACCCGATTCCGCGTGCCGCGGCCCAGTCGAGAACCGCCGTACATAACGCGCCGGATTGCGAGACAAAGGCAATTTTGCCACTGCCGATATTCTGGTGGCTGAAACTGGCATTCAATCCGATGCCCGGTACCATCAATCCAAGACAGTTCGGTCCAAGAAGGCGCATCTTGCGTTGGGCGGCGATATCGAGCATCGCCTGTTTGACTGTGCGTTTGTCATCGTACTGTTCGGCGCCAAGGCCCGCGGTCAGAACAATGGCGGCCAGGCAGCCTTTTTCCGCAAGGCATTCCATGACCGGGACAACTGCCTTGGGCGGAACGCAGATCACGGCCAGTTCGGGCACAACCGGAAGGCTGTTGACGTCAGGATAGGCAAGTACACCACCGATCGACTGGCTGCGCGGATTGACCGGCATGATCGGCCCGTCAAATCCCCCTGCAAGCAGGTTGCGCATCAGCACATGGCCAACCGAATGGGGGCGGTTGGATGCACCAATCACGGCGACCGATTTGGGTTTGAACAGATGATCCAGATTAATTGTGCTCATCGCCGGATTCCCGCGTTTTGATGTGGGCTTGTATGGTGGCAGCGTCATCGGTCCGCACATTGCCGTGCGGGCAGGGCAGTCAATAGCCACGCATGAAGTTGCGCGATGTTAAGTCAGCACTGATTATATTGATTTGCTGTGCATCAATAAAGCACTGAGGCCACGAAGTTTTTATGGCACGCGTGGCGCGCTTTCCCTGTGTCGATTCAAATTCGGCAAATCGGCTCCGGACGGGGCCTGATATTAATGAAGATGACCGTGGTGATCGTCATCATCATAGCGTTCGGAATCTTCGATCCATTGTTCGACTTCGCCAGCCGATGTCATTGCCAGCGCAATTTCCAGATCATTCTGGACATGGGCCAGACTATCGAACATCGGGCACCAGCCAAATGCCTGAATGCGGGGGTCCGTGGTCGATGAAATGGTGAAAAGATCACCGTCAATCGGATGCACCATACCGTGAATAACTTCATTTTCACCGGTGATCAGCCAGCCGCGTGTTTCACCGGAAAGAGTGGCCAGCTTTACTTCGCGCAATTCAATTTTGACGGTTTTCATGATGCGGTGCCTCAATCTGCGACGTATCAAAAACAAAAGGGACCGAACATGATGTTCGGTCCCTTTTTAATTGGCTCCGGCAGCAGGACTCGAACCTGCGACCCAATGATTAACAGTCATTTGCTCTACCAACTGAGCTATGCCGGATCAGGCGTTGCGCTCCGTCCGAAGCGCGTGGAGGGTGTATAATCAAACGGCCCGAACGCCGCAAGACCTTTTTTACGAAAAAAAGACCAAAATTTCGTCTTTTTGGAATTGGAATGCCGTTGTGCGACTGTGGGTTAACCACCATGCGAAGTTAATCGCAAAAAGGTTGGTGCGCCGTCACAAAACGCGGTGACTGAATATGTGAAATTTCACATCAATACCGAGCAGGAAGCCGCGTCCACCATCCATGGATAGTCAAAGGGCGCTGGGTGACCTAAGGTCGTAATTTGGCAGGTGCCACGGCGCAGGAAGATCGGGAAGGGTACAAAGCAAAAACCCCCGGAACAGAGTTCCAGGGGTTTATGGCTCCGGCAGCAGGACTCGAACCTGCGACCCAATGATTAACAGTCATTTGCTCTACCAACTGAGCTATGCCGGATCAGTGGAGGCGCGAGCCGGAATCGAACCGGCGTGCAAGGATTTGCAGTCCTCTGCGTAACCACTCCGCCATCGCGCCTTCGCGTTGGCTGGAGCGGTGTATAGCCTCATAGAATACGACCCGTCAAGCACCCAATTTTACATTTTTTAAACAGCGGCTTGATTATCCGCCTGAAAGTAGACGAACCGCCCGAGAAATGATCCCGGGCGGTTTGATGTTCGTAAGCGACATATCTTGAAAGGGCACGTTATTCGGCGGTCTTCTTGCCAAATTTGCGTTCAATCCACGGGGCGATTTTTTCTTCGCGGATCTTGCTGGGGGCAAAATCAAGGTTGGCAATCGTATCAAGGACGTGTTCGACCTTGAACGGCAAGGTCGCATTCGGGCCTTCGATCATGATTTCACCGCTTGCACCTTCCGGGATCGGTTCTGCGAGCGATACTTTTACCCCGCCGACCGAAAGATCGATGGTCTGGCCGCGGACCGATTTGCCGCCGATTTTGACCGTTACAGCCAGCTGGACATCATATCGCGGATCTTTGCGACGGTTGACTTCCGGGGTGGCTGTACGAACGATTCGAACAAGGCTGGCGCGGAGTTCGGCGATGCTTTCGTCGACTTCCTCGGCGATTTTGTTCATCTGTGCTGCACGTTCGAGGTTGTCTTGTGCCTCGGATGCGACATGGCCGATTTTTTCGGTCACTTCGTTTGATGCCTCTGCTGTCTGAACGACGTTTCGGGCAATTTCCTGGGTTGCGTCATCCTGCTGGCGGACATTGACGGCAACGTTGGACGCAACTTCGTCAACGCGGCGGATGCTTGCCGTCATTTGCTGAACTGTCGAGACAACAGAGCTGGTGACATTCTGGATTTCACCAAGCTGGCGCGAAATTTCCTCGGTCGATTTGGACGTCTGGTTTGCAAGGTTTTTGACTTCCTGTGCGACCACGGCAAACCCTTTGCCCGCGTCACCGGCACGTGCGGCTTCGATCGTCGCGTTCAAAGCCAGCAGGTTGGTCTGGGCTGCGATATCGCTGATAAGCTCGGCGACCTCGCCAATCTTGCTGACACTGTCCTGAAGCGAATTAACCGTGTGTTCAGCACTTTCACCGGCCTGGTTGGCTTCGGCGGTCAGTGTTGTGGCTTCTTCGATCTGACGGGTGATTTCGCGGATCGATGCGGCCAGTTCCTCGGATGCGCCCGACACGGTTTCCGCGTTGGCCAGGGCCTCGTGTGCGGCTGCGGCCACACTTTCCGAGTTTTCGGAAACGCGTTCCGAGGATCCGGCCATTTCACCGGCGGCCGAATTCAGGCGATGCGTCTGGTCAATGATGGACTGAACGACTTTCTGAAGTTCCTGTTCGACCGTTTCTGCCAATCCGCGCAGGGCGCCAACACGTTGGGAATTCGCCTTTGCTTCGTTTTCTTCACGTTCGAGTTTCGCATAACAGAGCCTTGCATGAAGGCCACGAAGCTGCTGAATCGCCGGTTTGAAGTCCGTCACCTTTGGCATGTTGATGACATAGCTGGTGTCGTTGGCTTCAATCGCGTTGAAATGGGTTTCCATCTGTTTGAGCGGTTGCGTCAGGCGACGTGTCATCCAGACGCCATAGGCAATGGTCAAGGCGACCGCAGCAATGAAAATGGCAATCTCGAAGATCACGGCCTTCAGGAAGGCACCCTCGGCACTGGCGATACGTTGACTTGCGACTTCGTTCTGAACAACCGTGAGGGTGATGACCTGTTGCATCACCGGATCAAGATTTTGATAAAGCTCGTCGGAGACCAGTGCATCAAGTGCGGCCATGTCTTTGGCTACCATGGCCTGACGCAGGCGATCCATCACTCCGTTGGCAGCGGGGAGAAGTTTCTGGATTTCTTGCACAACCGGGGCCTCACGCGGGCCCAGCTCACGCTTTACATAGGTCTCAAGGTTTTCGTTGATTCGCGCTTTGGCTGTGTCGATGCTTTCAATGGCTTGCTGCCATTCCATGCTGCCAGCGCGGACCTTGTGAGAGGCATCAATCACCGACATGGAATAGTCTGATGAAATCTGTTTGAGCAAACGCAACGGTTTGACCCGGTTTTCATACAGGTTTTCCAGATTTTTTTCGGTCTGATATTCGGCGTACAAACCATACCCGCTAAGCAACATCATCAGCAGGATCATTGTCGCGAATGCCGCAGTCAGGCTGCCCCGGATGCTTGACATAAAGCCCGGTGTTTTTGCCTTGTGAGTGATCTCGCCATATTCAAGCGAGACATCCTTGGCCTTTCCGGCCCGCATATTGGTATAGACGCGCTCGGCTGTTTTCTTTTCTTCATCCGTCGGCTTTGTCCGGATGGAGATAAAACCGGCGATTTTGCCGTTTTCGACCGTTGGCGTGACATTGGCACGGACCCAGTAATGGTCGCCGTTCTTTGCCCGGTTTTTGACAAGTCCCTGCCAGGGCAAGCCGGCCTTGATCGTCTGCCACAGATTTGCAAAGGCTTCTTTGGGCATGTCGCTATGACGGACAATATTATGGGGAGAGCCAAGCAGTTCTTCCTCGGTAAAGCCGCTGATCTCGACGAAGGACTTGTTGGTAAAGGTAATTTTCCCGCCGGAATCGGTTTTTGAGACAAGGATATCCTTGTCCTTCATCAGAACTTCGCGGTTGGTTACCGGTCCATTGTCACGCATTGTATTCCCCTGGATGTCACAAGTAAGTTCAGTTGGGTCGTGTCCGACTGGAAATCGGGTTGCACTTGATCAGAGGGCAGGGGCAGCTCATCGGCGAAGTGGCGCTTTGAGGTTATCCTTGTCCCGCTTTGGCATATGTTTACGTGCGATCTTTGCTTTTCAAGTAACGGTTGCGCATATTTTCGCGTAATTCGTACTGTAAAAATGCCGTGTAAATGTTTGAGATGCATCAAATAACAAGGTGACGCTTGCACTTTTGCCAGGTTTTGAACGGGCAAAATGCCGGTTTAAAATAGCGCCGGATTTTTGCATTTGACCGAACTGCGGGTGGATGACGGGGGGAAATGGTCAATCATTTAGCGCGGTCAATGCGTTAAAATCCAAGTCACACATTGATCCGATGTTGTCAGGTGCTTATGTGCTGACTATAAACAGGGCAATTACCGCAACCGTCTTTGGGGACAAAAAGGATTGTTGCGGTTTCTTTCTCGCGAGAATTTTCAGGTCAGATAATCATGGATTACCAAATCGCGCGCCATAACATGGTGGAAAATCAGGTTCGGACCAACAAGGTTACCGATCCGCTGGTCATCGCTGCGATGGAGGAAGTTCCGCGCGAACTGTTCCTGCCTGAAGGCAAACGCGGCATTGCATATGTTGATGAAGATATCCCGGTTGGTGATGGTCGCTTTGCCATGGAGCCGATGGTCATTGCCCGTTTGATGCAGAGCGCACAAATCGCGGAAACGGATGTGGCTCTCGTGATCGGGGCAGGTTTCGGATATGGCAGCGCACTGATTTCGCGCGTCGCAGAAACCGTGGTTGCCGTTGAAAGCAACAAGGAAATGTCTGCAGCCGCCGAAGCCGCGTTCCAGAAGGTCAACTATGACAACGTAATCGTCGTCGAAGGTGATCTTGCAGCAGGCTACGCCAAGCAGGCGCCGTATAACGTGATCATTTTTGATGGTGCTGTCAGCGAAGTGCCGGCAGGCATTCTTGACCAGGTTGCCGAAGGTGGTCGTCTTCTGGCGGTTGTCCGCGAAGCAGGCAAGGTCGGTGTCGCACGTCTGTATGAGCGCGAAAACGGTGTTATCGGTCATCGTGATCTGTTCGATGCAAACATTCCGTATCTTCCGGGATTTGAGCCGGCGGAAAGCTTTGTATTCTGATTCTTGAAATTGCCCGGTTCATGCCGGGCATTTCTTTTTTACGCATATCGAACATATCCAACTGATCAGGGTTTCATGGTTCAGGAACTTTCATGCCGCGATTTGGCGGAACAACTCGATCAGAAGAAGCCGACTATACTTCTGGATGTGCGTGAAGACTGGGAAGTCGAAATCTGTATGATCGGGGACTCCTTGCATATTCCCTTGTCGGAATTGCCGGGGAGACGGGCGGAATTGCCTGATGATAAACCAATTGCGATCATCTGCCACCACGGGGTGCGCAGTCGCCATGCGGGAATTTTCCTTGAAGAATATGGATTTAAAGATGTTTTTAATGTTACTGGCGGTATAGATGTCTGGGCGCTTGAAATTGCGCCGGATATGACACGCTACGATTGATTGCCGTAACGACCGGAAAACGGGGCGAATACTTTTTTGGGTTCCAAATGCCTCTTTTCTTGGAAAATTTTGTTTCCGTCGTTACCATACGTGAAACTGCGCCGGGGTCGGGACTTGGTGTAGGATTTTACAAGGGTAGATAAATGATAAAACGGTTCTTGCTGACCTGCAGTATTCTGGCGACCGGCGGATTGGTCGCTGGTGGCGCATCTGCAGAAAGTCTTGAGGACGCTCTCATCAAGGCATATCAGAGCAACCCGACACTCGAAGCGGGTCGTGCGTCTTTGCGTTCGACTGACGAAGAGATTTCGGCAGCGCTGTCAAACTGGCGTCCGAGTGTTACGCTTTCTGGTGATGCCGGTTTCCGTGAATACAATACCGAGGTCAACGGATCGGAAACGGAAAACAGTCTGACACCTTATACTGTTGGTCTGAACGTTACCCAGCCGCTGTATCGTGGTGGTCGTACGACAGCCCAGACCGAACGCGCAGAAGCCCGTATCAAGGCAGCGCGTGCGGCACTTCGTTCAACCGAACAGGATGTGATGTTGCAGGTCGCGACAGCCTATTTCAATGTTCTGCGTGACACGGCCGTTGTCGAACTGAACCAGAACAACGTTCGCGTGCTTGAGCGTCAGCTTGAAGCAACCCGCGACCGTTTTGCCGTTGGTGAAGTAACCCGTACGGACGTCTCGCAGGCCGAGGCGCGCCTTGCCGGTGCGAAGGCCGATCTGATTTCAGCCCAGGGTGCACTTGCCAATACGCGTGCACAGTATGAGCGACTGGTTGGCAATCCGCCGACCGATCTCGAGATTCCGAACCCGCTTGCAGGTCTGCCGACCAGTGTGACTGATGTTCTTTCGATCGCGCAGGGTCAGCATCCGGACGTATTGCAGGCACTTTATACCGAAGAAGCTGCCCAGTCGGACATACGTCTGAATGAAGGGTCGCTTTATCCGGAAGTAAACCTGTCGGCAGGTGTCGAACGTGCCCATGAAGGGTCGACCGAAGATTTCACTGCCGATAGCGCCGATATCATCGCATCGGTATCCGTGCCGCTTTATCAGAAGGGCGCTGTTTTCTCTGGCGTTCGTGCTGCCAAGCAGACCGCAGGTCAGGCGCGGATCCAGGTTGATGAAGCACGCCGTGCTGTGATTGAAAATGCAACCAGTGCCTGGGAAACCCTTGTGACGGCACGTGCAAGCATTGAGTCCCAGCAGGCACAGGTATCTTCGGCGGAAGTCGCCCTGGACGGTGTTCAGCGCGAAGCATCTGTCGGTTCGCGTACTGTTCTTGATGTCCTTGATCAGGAACAGGAACTGTTACAGGCACGTGTCGATCTTGTCGGATCGCGCCGTGACGCGGCAGTCGCCGAATTCCAGGTCAAGGCCGCAATGGGCGCGCTTAATGCGCAGGTCCTCGGCCTGCCGGTCGAAGTTTACGACACTGAGTCCAACTACAATAAAGTCAAGGACCAGTGGTGGGGAACAGACTGACCTTTTGAATGTTCAGGGCAGGGTGGTCGTCATCCTGTCCTGAGCGCGCTTTCGGATCGGTCTGGTTAAATGACACTAGTGCGGAATTTTAATTATGAGTGACGGGCAACAAGAACCTTCAATGGAGGATATCCTCCAGTCCATCCGCAAGATTCTTGCAGATGAGGGGGACGAAGAAAAACAGGAAGCCGCTCCTGAACCCGAACCGACGCCAGAACCCGAGCCGGAACCTGAGCCCGAGCCAGAACCCGAGCCGGAACCGGAAGAAGAAATTGACGAACTCGTTCTTGACGATGAACCCGAAGAACTTGAGTTCGACGATGAACCGGAAGAGCTTGAACTCGACGAGCCTGAAGAAGAGCTCGAACTTGATGACATGCTCGATTTCGATGAGACTCCGCTTGAGGATGACCCGGAACCGTTAGAAGACGAATTCGACGAGCCGGAACCGGAACCCGAGCCTGAACCGGCGATGCCGGCACTTTATGACGATGATGATGACGAACCGCTGATTTCGAACATGACGGAATCCTCGGCGACCGGCACCATCTCGGAACTGGCGCAAGCTGTTGCAAAGAAACGCGCAGTTGCGCTTGGCATCAATGCAGGACATGCCACCCTTGAAGATCTGGTACGTGATATGTTGCGTCCGTTGCTTAAGGAATGGCTTGACGAAAACCTGCCCTATATGATCGAACGCCTTGTGAAGAAGGAAATCGAGCGGATTGTGAACCGCGCCGAAGACCTGTAGGCGAGCCGATAGTTGATTTGAAGCGGCGCGCCCGGGGTGCGCCGCTTTTTCTTTGTATGATTGATTAAACCCGCAGCGGATCAAAAGACCATGTTGGAGAAGACCTACAGCCCGGCCGAAGTGGAAGGCAGACTTTACGATAAATGGGAAAAATCGGGGGCCTTTGCCTGCGATACGGCGTCAAGCGCCAATCCCTATGTCATAATGATGCCGCCGCCCAACGTGACCGGCAGCCTCCATATGGGGCATGCGCTTACTTTCACGCTTCAGGATATCCTGATCCGGTACAACCGGATGAATGGCAAGGATACCCTTTGGCAGCCCGGCACCGACCATGCCGGCATCGCGACCCAGATGGTCGTTGAGCGCCAGTTGGGTGAACAGAATGTCACACGCCATGACCTTGGCCGCGAAAAATTCGTGGAAAAGGTGTGGGAGTGGAAAGAAAAGTCAGGCGGGACCATTACCAATCAGCTGCGTCGCCTTGGCGCATCCCCGGATTGGGACCGCGAACGGTTTACCATGGACGAAGGCCTTTCGGCAGCGGTCCGCAAGGTGTTCGTTACCCTGCACAAGCAAGGTCTGATTTACCGTGACAAACGTCTGGTCAACTGGGACCCGAAACTGCTGACCGCGATTTCGGATCTTGAAGTTGTTCAGAAAGAGGTCAAAGGCCATTACTGGCACTTCAAATATCCGATCGAAGGCCGCGACGGCGAATTCATCACCGTTGCCACCACACGCCCGGAAACCATGCTTGGCGATACCGGTGTTGCAGTTCATCCAGATGATGAGCGTTACAAGGACCTGATCGGGCAGTATTGCATTCTGCCGATCGTCGGGCGCCGCATCAAAATCGTTGCCGATGAATATGCCGATCCGGAAAAAGGGTCGGGTGCGGTGAAAATCACCCCGGCGCACGATTTCAATGACTTTGAAGTCGGTAAACGTGGTGGTCTTGATCAGATCAATATCATGGATGACCATGCGCGCGTCAATGACAATGCGCCGGAAGAGTACCGGGGTCTTGACCGGTTCGAAGCCCGCAAGCAGATCGTGGCCAAGATGGACGAACTGGGTCTTCTTGAGAAGATCGAAGATACCGTTCACATGGTTCCCTATGGTGATCGTTCCAACGTTGTGATCGAGCCGTATCTGACCGATCAGTGGTTCGTGAATGCCGAAGTGCTGGCAAAACCGGCGACCGAGGCGGTCGAAGATGGCCGGATCCGCTTTGTTCCGAAAAACTGGGAAAACACCTATTTCGAGTGGATGCGCAACATCCAGCCATGGTGCATTTCCCGTCAGCTTTGGTGGGGGCATCGCATCCCGGCCTGGTTCGGTCCGGATGGCGAGATTTTCGTCGAGGAAACCGAAGAAGAAGCAATTGCCGCAGCCAAAGCACATTACGGCAAGGATGTCGAACTGACGCAGGAAACCGACGTTCTTGATACGTGGTTCTCATCTGCCTTGTGGCCGTTTTCGACCCTTGGATGGCCGGAAAAGACCCCGGAACTTGGTAAATATTATCCGGGTGATGTTCTGGTTACCGGGTTTGACATCATCTTCTTCTGGGTTGCCCGCATGATCATGATGGGCATGCATTTCATGGACGGTAAAATTCCGTTCAAGGATATTTATATCCATGCGCTGGTCCGTGATGAAAACGGGCAGAAGATGTCAAAATCCAAGGGCAATGTGATCGACCCGCTGGAAATTATCGACGAGTATGGCTGTGATGCGCTGCGCTTTACCCTGACCGCGCTTGCCGCACAGGGCCGTGACATCAAGCTTGCGGCATCACGCGTTGAAGGGTATCGCAACTTCGCGACCAAGCTTTGGAACGCGGCACGCTTTGCGGAAATGAACGAATGCAAGCCGGTCGAAGGCTTTGACCCGGCATCGGTCAAATCCACCCTTGCGCGCTGGATTGTCGGAAAAACCGTCGAGGCCGCCAAGGCTGTCGGGACGGGGATCGAGACCTATCGCTTCAACGATGCGGCAAGCAGCGCCTACCAGTTCGTTTGGGGTTCATTCTGTGACTGGTATCTGGAACTGGCAAAGCCGGTTCTGATGGGACAGGACGAGGAAGCCAAAGCAGAAATCCGTGCCGTTACCGCATGGGTTCTTGATCAGATCCTTCTGATCTTGCATCCGGTAATGCCCTATATCACCGAGGAACTTTGGGAAAAGATTTCCGAGAACCGCAGCAAGATGCTGATTTCGGAAAGCTATCCGCAATTTGATGAATCCTTGATTGATCGCGCGGCCGAAGCCGAGGTTGATCTCGCCATTCGTCTGATTGGCAACATTCGTGGTGTTCGTTCTGAAATGAATGTTCCGCCGGCCGCAGAAGTGCCTATCTATCTTGTTGATGCGACCGACGCGATGAAAGCGGCGGTCACCGCACAGGAAGCGCAGGTCAAACGTCTGGCACGTGTCGCCGATATTGCCTTTAAGGGGCAGGGCGATGTCGAAGCCATCGCCAAGGGCGCAATCCAGACCGTTGTCGATGGTGTTGCTGTCTTCGTTTCGGTTGCGGACTTTATCGATGTCGCGGCGGAAAAATCGCGTCTCGAAAAGGAAATGCAGGACAAAACGAAATACATCAAGGCACAGGAAGGCAAACTGTCGAACGAGAAATTCGTCAGTCGCGCGCCCGAACATATCGTTGCGACCGAAAAGGCCAAACTTGAGGAAGCCCGCGATACTCTGGCAAAACTGACAGAGGCCTATGACCGGATTGCTTCGATGTAATCATGCGGTTTTGTTGAATGTCAAAGGCCAGCCACAGCGGTTGGCCTTTTTCATTTGGGACCGCTGTTTAATCGAAAGTGACGCAAATTTTTCACCGGACGGGATGCGAATCGCGTAAATTTCCATTCCCTGCCACGTGCCGGAATTGATGTCCGACCATTTGCCGGACATTGATCGTATTTCCCGAACGAATGCGTTTTGAATGCTGATTGAAGAATGCCCCTATATTGAGCCTGTCGATGCGTATGGTGCATTTGCGCCTTATGCGGACAGTCATTTCCTTGATTCTGCCGATCGGGATCGCTTTTCCTATATCGTTGTGTCGCCGCTTCATAAGCTGACGGCGAAAAATGGTCAGGTCACCCTGGACGGGTTTCCGTTTCCCGGAAATCCGTTTGATGTGCTGGGGGATCTTCTGGCGCGTTATCCGCAAACCAGACGTGATGATTTGCCACCGTTTCAGGGTGGGGCCGTCGGATATTTCGGATACGAGCTGGCCCATCAGACCGAAACCCTGCCCAAGGCCGCCGATGACTGGCTGGGCATGCCTGATATGGCGATCGGCATCTATGATCTTGTGATTGCCTTTGATCAGGAAGATCGCAAGATGTGGCTGATTTCAACGGGTATGCCGGAACGTATCGGGGCGGCACGCGCGCAACGTGCAGAAGAACGCATGGGGTTGCTGCGCAAATATTTGCGTCTTGCCAGACCGCTGCATGAAAGCCCGGGTGTTCCGCATGCGCCAGCGATCCGGAAATGGACGTCAAATTTTGACCGCGCCGGGTTTGAAACCAGTGTGCAACAGGTCATTGATTACATTTTTGCCGGCGACATTTTCCAGGCAAACCTGTCGCAAAGCATCCGGGCGGAATATCCGCGTGATGCCATCCCTGAACGGTTCGGGCTTTATCGGCGCCTGCGCGATATCAGTTCCGCGCCATTTGGGGCCTTTTTGAATTTTGGTGAATTTGCAGTTCTATCGAACTCGCCGGAACGGTTCCTTAAAGTAGCCGAAGGACAGGTTGAAACCAAACCGATCAAGGGAACGCGACCACGCGGAGAAACCCCGCTCAGCGATGCGGAACTTGCACAGCAATTAATGCGATCCCCAAAGGACCGCGCAGAAAACATTATGATTGTTGATCTATTGCGCAACGATCTGTCAAAGGTCTGCAAACCGCATTCCGTTCATACGCCAGCAATCTGTGCCTTGGAAAGTTATGCGAACGTGCATCACCTTGTTTCGACGGTCACCGGTGAATTGCGTGACGGCAAAACAGCGGTTGACCTTTTGAAGGCAAGTTTCCCGGGCGGATCGATCACGGGTGCCCCGAAAATCCGGGCAATGGAAATCATCACCGAACTGGAACAGACAACGCGCGGGGCCTATTGCGGTGCGATCGGGTTTATCGGGTTTGATGGCAGCATGGATACAAATATCGCCATTCGTTCGCTATGTGTGAATGGCGGGCGCATGGCGTTCAATGTTGGCGGCGGCATTGTTGCTGATAGTGACCCGGCACTTGAATATGAAGAAACACTGGTCAAGGCGACCAAGATGTTCGAGCTGTTCGGGATCGATGGGCAGGATGTCGTGTCATGATCCTTCTGATTGATAATTACGATTCATTTGTTTTCAATCTGGCCCGCTATATCGAGGAACTCGGTCACAATGTCATTGTGGTCCGTAACGATGAAATTGGTCCAAACCAGGTCCGCAAACTGCATCCCGACGCCATCATCTTTTCGCCCGGTCCATGTGGGCCGGATGAAGCAGGCAACAGCCTGACACTGATTGATACGCTGAAATCGGAGTATCCGATGTTGGGGGTTTGTCTTGGGCATCAGTCAATCGCCCAGGTTTTTGGCGGCAAGGTCAAACGTGCCAAGCGCCCCGTGCACGGAATGACATCTGAAATCCATCACAGTGGTACGGAATTGTTTTCGGGATTAAAGAATCCTTTGCAAGTAACGCGTTATCACTCCTTAATCGTTGAATTGCCTGAAGATGGAAGTCTGATTGAACTGGCCCGTGGCCCCGAAGGTGAGATCATGGCGTTTGCACATAAAGATTTTCCGTTGTTTGGTGTACAGTTCCATCCGGAAGCCGTATTGACCGAGCAAGGACATGATTTGTTGGCAAACTTCCTGAAGCGGGCTTCTTCATAAGGCACAAAAACAGAAGGGACGGCGTGATGCAGGTATGGATGAACGGGAGCTTTCGTGACCTTGACGAGGCATCTATCCCGGTAACGGATCGCGGATTTTTGCTGGGTGACGGCTTTTTTGAAACCATGCGCGCCCACGAAGGCAAGATCGCCTGGATCGATGCCCATATGGAGCGCCTGGACTATCACGCTGAACAAATCGAGTTTCCGGTTGATCTGTTGCCGGCAACCGATGAAGTGGCGAATGTGGTTTCCACCCTGTTTGAACAGATTCATCGCAAGGATGCGGTCGTGCGCCTGACGGTGTCGCGCGGTTCCGGGGAACGGGGGCTTTTGCCGCCGGCCGATCCGGACCCGACCATCCTGATTACCGTTTCACCGTTTGAACCCGTCGAACCGGCAGTCGGGATGAAGCTGTTTACGTCCCAGAAGGTACGTCGCAACGCGCATTCGGTTGCGGGCGGGATCAAAAGCATCAATTACCTTGATAACATTGCAGCCAAACAGGAAGCGCAATCATATGGCGGTGACGATGCCTTGATTTTGTCTTCGGACGGCAATGTTGCCGAAACAACGGTTGCCAATATTTTCGGGATCAAGGGTGAAACTCTTTGGACACCGGATGAGGATACCGGAATTCTGTGCGGGCTGGCGCGTGATTTCATTTTGGAATGGGCCGAAGAAACCGGCCGAGACGTTGAATTTGAAGCCAAAACACCCGATATGCTCAAAGAATTCGATGCTATTTTTACAGCGAATGCCCTTCAGGGATTGCGGGTTGTTGATATGGTGGACGGTCTTGTGATCGGTGTACCGGCAATGACATTCTTTGCAGAACTTGCTCAAACGGTGGAAACATCGCTATGCGAAAGTATAGTTCTTTAGGGTAAATTAACCCTGCATCTGCATGATCATGGGCAATGACCTGTTACAGGATTGCCTATGACCGCCCAAACCACAAAACCCGCACTGACACTTAACCGGTTTATCGAAGGACTGCGCAAAAACGCGGCCAATGGTAAAACGCCGCATTTGGGTGTTCTGAACATCCCGCCAGATTTGCGCCTGGGGGCCGAAGATTATCAGGCAATCAGCCGTGATGCTTTTCACCACTTGCCCGAAAACACACAGATCCACCGTCTTGAAAACGGGATGGTGGCCTGTGTGCGCGGCACAAAATGGACCGAAGACGATTCCAGTTTTGTCGAGCATGTCCGCGAAACACTTGAAGAAGTGATCGAACGGCAAGGCCTTGGCACGATTCCCAAAAATCTGTGGAGCCGTTTTCGTTGGCCCGAAGATGACGAACGACTGGGCCAATTGCTTGGTATTCCGCTATCAGAACGGCTGATGGGGGATGGCTGGGCGCGTTTCGATATGTCAGAAATGCTGCGCGGCGCGATCACCACAGAAGCTGTGTTTGACTCCTGCCGGCGTCAAGCGATCCTGAGTTTCGATGACACCCGTCGGCAGATCCTTGGTCATGAAATCTATTGTTCGCTTGATTATTTGCGCCAGCACCACCTTGCCAGCTTTTTACTTGAAGGGCCGGGCGAACTTGAAATCCTGTCGCGGGTGCTTGACGAAAAAGTAATGGAAGTGACACGGACGATCGCGCCGTCGATCCTGCCCGACAAGCTGCATCTTAACATGCGGGTGCAAACTGTTTTGAGCGACACTTTTGCCGAATTCGTCAATCATGACGATGGCAAGCTGATCAAAAACATGGCGATCGAATTTTCGATGGAAAACGCCATTGCCAACTGGTGGGAATTTGAAGATGCCTGTGAGTTCCTGCATTCGTCGGGGATCGAAGTCGGTCTGGACCGGATCACATTGCCTGCGCTGGAGTTTCTGTCACCGCGCAAGATGAATGTCGATTTCATCAAGGTGATCTGGGATCAGAACATCATCGGATCGCGGCGTACAGAAGTCGCCGAACGTCTGCGTGAATTTGCGAGCCTGTTTGTCGAAAGAAGTCTTATTCTGACACGATGTGACAGCCGAACGGCCTTGCGCATGGGACGAAGTCTTGGCGTTGAAGTGTTCCAGGGCAGCTATATTGATGCGATGCTGGGATCCTATTTGCACCGGGAATGCAAATCAAAACGGCGGTCAACCGACAAACGTTGTGCGGTATGTCAGTGGGCGCCACGCGAAGCGCGCAAGAATGGCTGCAACTTCCATTTCCGAAGCGGAAAACGGCTTGCCGAGGTTTAAATCAAAGATTTCCATCGCTTTTTAGATGTTTGACAACCGCGTGGTGCTTTCATAAAGTGCCCGCAGCTGATCAATCATGATTGGCTATGTCGTTAAAACACGGCGCTTATTCTCAGGGCAGGGTGTAAATCCCGACCGGCGGTAATCCAGATTTCTGGGAAGCCCGCGAGCGCCCGACGATCAAACGATCTTCGGGGTCAGCAGATCCGGTGAAATTCCGGGGCCGACGGTAATAGTCCGGATGGGAGAGGATAAAGCGTGACGTACAGGGCAAGAACGCATTTGCGTGACTGTTTTGGCGTCTGCCTGCGACCGCGATGTGGCAATATGCCATAAAGCGGGCCTTTCTTTGTTGCCCTGGTTCGTAAGCCCCATCCGTAGAGGACGGTTATGAATCAGAGTATTGAACCACAATCAGGTCTTTCGATCTTTGGCGATCCGCATGAACGCATGGAACGTGCGCTTGCTGATTTGCGTGAAGGAAAGGGCGTTCTGGTTGTTGATGATGAAGATCGCGAAAATGAAGGCGATCTTATCTTTTCCGCAGAAAATCTGACCAATGAACAGATGGCGATGCTTATTCGCGATTGCAGCGGCATTGTTTGCCTGTGCCTGACCGATGAAAAGGCAACGGCGCTTGATCTGCCACCGATGGTCGCGACCAATACATCAAGCATGGGAACGGGCTTTACCGTTACCATCGAAGCCAAAGTCGGGGTCACCACCGGTGTGTCTGCCGCCGATCGCGTGACCACGGTCAAGACCGCCATTGCCGATGATGCAAAGCCGTCTGATCTTGCGCGTCCGGGGCATGTTTTCCCGCTGCGTGCGCGTGCCGGTGGTGTTCTGGAACGGCGCGGCCATACCGAGGGAACGGTCGATCTGATGCGCCTGGCAGGTTTGAAGCCGGCCGGCGTTCTTTGCGAAGTCACCAATCCGGACGGCACCATGGCGCGTCTTCCTGAGCTGATCGAATATGCCCGGTCCCATGACCTGGTTGTGATCAGCATCGAAGATATTGTTGCCTATCGCACCGCGATGCAGCAGGCTGCAGAATAAAACGACACAAAAGCCCGTTTTCGGGCTTTGAGCCAGATACAAAAAGGGCAGCGTGAAATACGCTGCCCTTTGATTTTTCGGGGGTATATTCCCCGCGATCAGTCATCAATCATGCACCAGACCGGGGTGTGGTCGGATGCCTTTTCCTTGCCACGCGGGTCGCGATCAATATCGGACGCGCTCAGGCGATCAGCGGCAGCCGGGGTCAGCAACAGGTGGTCAATGCGAAGACCATTATCCTTGTTCCAGGCTCCCGCACGGTAATCCCACCAGCTATACTGGTGTCCTTTCGGGTTGAATGTCCGGAAAGCGTCGGTAAAGCCCATATTCATCATCGTGCGCAGCCGTTTGCGTTCAACGGTGGTGCAAAGGACGGTTTCACGCAATTTGATCGGATCGTAAACGTCGGCATCATCCGGTGCGATATTGTAGTCGCCCCCCATGACGGCGGCTTCGCCACTGGCGCGGATTTTTTCAAAACGCTTGATCAGTCGATCGAGGAAGTTGAGCTTGTAATCAAATTTCTCATCCCCGACCGCGGTTCCCATCGGGACATAAATGGATGCCACCCGAACAGGGCGGGGCGCACAAACAGTGGCTTCGATATAGCGCGCCTGTTCGTCATCATCATTACCCGGAAGACCGCGTTCGACATCCTCGATCGGATATTTCGACAGAATGGCAACGCCGTTATAGGTCTTTTGGCCATGGATCGCGATGTTGTAACCAAGATCTTCGATCTCCATCGCCGGAAAGGCTTCATCAACTGTCTTGGTTTCTTGCAACAGAACCACATCAGGTTTCGCGTCGCGCAGCCATTCGAGAATGTTGGGCAGACGGGCCTTGATCGAGTTGACGTTCCATGTGGCGATTTTCATTCGGGCCTCGGTTCTTTTGAGTGTCAGGTTGTTTTTCAAACAAAACGGGGTCCGAAAGTAACGGACCCCGTTTTATAAATCGTTTTTTCGATCCGGATCAAATTGAGAAACTTGATCCGCAGCCGCAAGACGATGTGGCGTTCGGGTTGTTCACACGGAAAGCTGACCCGACCATTTCACGGACGAAATCGATTTCGGCACCGCCCAGAAGATCAAGCGATACTTCGTCAATCACCATTTTTGCACCGTAATTTTCGAAGATGCAGTCTTCGTCCGTGGTGTCAGAGTCCAGCGAGAACTCATACTGAAAACCACTGCAACCGCCGCCAGAAACCTGCAAGCGCAGCATGGTGTTTGCCGCACCTTCCGATGCGATCAGTTCCTGAATACGTTTCGCAGCACTTTCAGTCATTTGAACTTGCCGTGAAGCTTCGGTCATTCAACACTCCTTGGTCTTAGACCTGCCCGCAAACGGGCAGGAATAGTTCCGATCTTATGGCGTTATAATAGCACGGTCAGATCGCAGTATTTAAGTCACTATTTAGCGCGCATGGCTGAAATGTCAAAACCTGTAATCACTCTAATCAAGGGTGACTTGCGTTTTGGGGCGAAATGGCTCAAAACAGGCGCCAGTCAAAAGGCCCGCTGGGTCAAAACCAGAAAATGCAAAGTTCAAAGTCATGAATGTTTTCAGCCTGTTGAAAAGCGACATCGAGAACCAGCTTCTCGCCCTTGAAAAAGATGGTGTTCTTCCCGCCGGAAGCGACACTTCTCGTGTGACGGTGGAACCGCCGCGCGATGCGTCTCATGGGGATGCGGCCACCAATGCCGCCATGTTGCTGTCAAAGGCCGCTGGTATGAAACCGCGTGATCTTGCTGAAAAGCTTGCTGAAAAATTGCGCGAGATCGACCACATCGAAAATGTCGAAATCGCCGGGCCGGGCTTTATCAACCTGCGAATGGCGGACCGCTTTTGGTTGTCACAGGTTTCCAAGGTGCTCGAACTCGGGACCGCGTACGGTCAGAGTGATCTGGGCAAAGGCGAAAAGATCAATGTCGAATATGTTTCGGCAAACCCGACCGGGCCGATGCATGTCGGGCATTGCCGTGGCGCTGTTGTCGGCGACGTTCTGGCAAACCTGCTGGCCAAGGCCGGCTATGCGGTCACCAAGGAATATTACACCAACGATGCTGGCGCACAGGTTGATGTTCTTGCCCGGTCCCTGCATCTGCGTTACCGCGAGGCGCTTGGCGAAGATATCGGCGAAATCCCGCAAGGTCTGTATCCGGGCGACTACCTGGTCGAGCCGGGCCAGAAAATGGCAAAGCGTGATGGCGACAAGTGGGTAAATGCACCCGAAGAAGAATGGCTTGAGGAATTCCGCGCTTTTGCCATCGTCGAAATGATGGCCCTGATCAAGGAAGACCTGCGTCTTCTTGGCGTTTCTCATGACGTGTTCACATCCGAAGATGGGTTGGTTAAAGCCGGCAAGGTTCAGGCGGCTTTCGAACATCTTGAGAAAAAAGGCGACATCTATGTCGGTGTTCTTGAACCGCCGAAAGGCAAGAAACCCGACGATTGGGAACCGCGTCCGCAAACATTGTTCCGTGCGACCGATTTTGGGGATGATGTTGACCGTCCGCTTAAAAAGTCGGATGGCAGCTGGACCTATTTTGCATCCGATATTGCCTATCACTTTGACAAGTATGAGCGCGGCTTCAACCTGATGATCGACATTTTCGGTGCCGATCACGGTGGCTATGTCAAACGCATGAAGGCCGCAACCAAGGCGATCACCGGCGGCGAGGGCGACCTTGACGTCAAACTGTGTCAGTTGGTCAGTCTGTTTGACAATGGCGAGCCGGTAAAAATGTCCAAACGTGCCGGCACGTTCGTCACCCTGCGTGACGTCGTCGAACGTGTTGGCAAGGATGTCGTGCGGTTCATCATGCTGACCCGTAAAAACGACGCAGCACTTGAGTTCGACTTTGCCAAGGTGACCGAGCAGTCAAAAGACAACCCGGTATTTTATGTGCAATATGCCCATGCACGGGTGAATTCGGTGTTCCGTCAGGCTGCCGAAGCATTCCCCGATCAGGACTTCTCGCCGGAATCCTTGATCAATGCGGATCTGAGCCAGCTTTCCAGTGACGAAGAAAAACTTCTGGTCCGTCGTATGGCGGAATGGCCGCGTATTGTTGAACAGGCTGCCGTCGCGCACGAGCCGCATCGAATTGCCTTTTTCCTGACAGAAATTGCAGCAGAATTCCATGCATTGTGGAACAAGGGACGTGACAACACGGCGCTGCGCTTCATCGTTGCGGATGATCTGGCAGCGACTCTGGCGCGTCTTGCAATGATCCGTGCGGTTGCGACCGTGATCGCATCGGGTCTTGAGGTGCTTGGCGTCAAGCCTGTCGAGGAGATGTAAGATATGAACGAAGAACACGGCCGTGGCCTTCATGCAGAACGCGCACCCCACTATCGGGCTGAAAAGCCAGCGCGCAAAAGCATGCTAAAAGGGGCGATTACCGTGTTCTTCGGTCTGGCTGTGGTGGCAGGCGGGCTTGGCAGTGCCGGGTACTGGTTCTATCATCAGGGCCAGCCGATCCAGGATGATGGCAAATTGCCAATCCTTTTGCCTGACCCGTCGCCGATCAAAATCCGCCCCGATGATCCCGGGGGGATGGAAGTGCCACATCGCAACACCACGGTTTATGATCAACTCAATGACGTCGATCCCGATGCGAATGTGGTTTTGCAGGAACTTCCCGATATGCCGCGTGCACCGGAAGTCACGAGATCCCAGCCTGCGACCGGTGAGACCGTTGAGGACCCCGTCGCCGACAATGCGCAATCAGAGACGGGCGAGGGCGGCGATAGCCCGACTGTCGAAGGGAACGCAGTGTCTGCGTCCAAGGACGTAGCGCAAACAAATGACGCCCCCGCGGCAGAGCCAAGCGTAAATGCGCCAGAAATTTCCGAGCCGGAATTGACAGATGCGCAAAAAGCAATCGCCGCAGCGACCGCGCGCGAAAACACAGCAGCACCTGCCAAACCAGCGTCTGGCGACACGCCAGCATCGGCAAACGCGGTTTCGACGAATGATTTTCGCATTCAACTGGCTTCGGTGCGCGATGAAAATGGCGCGGCTGCCGAATGGAAAAGATTATCATCGAAAAACAAAGACTTGCTTGGTAGTCTTCAGATGTTCGTGCAGCGTACGGATCTTGGTGACAAGGGCGTATTCTATCGCTTGCAGGCAGGGCCATTGGCCGATGCAGCTGCGGCAGAAAAGCTGTGTGGTGATCTGAAACAACGCAATGTGGGGTGCCTCATTGTCCGGCCTTGAAGTCAAAAAACCGCGCGCCTGTATTCTGGGTGTTGCCGGAACCGAGTTAAGCAACTGGGAAAAGGGATTCTTCCGCGAAGCTGATCCCTATGGCTTTATTCTGTTTGCCCGCAATGTCGAAGATCGCAACCAGATCCGTGCTTTGACGTCTGCATTGCGTGATACGGTTGGAAACAGCAATATTCCGATCTTTGTCGATCAGGAAGGCGGGCGCGTCATGCGTCTGAAGCCGCCACATTGGCGCAAAATACCCGCGGCGGGCGTGTTTGGGGAACTGTTTGATCGAAACCCCGAAGACGCGCGCGAGGCGGCCTATATCAATGCACGTCTGATGGCAATGGATCTGCGGGAAGCGGGCTTTAACACTACCTGCGCACCGGTTCTTGATTTGCGGTTCCCTGGCATGAGTGACGTTGTCGGCGACCGTTCATACGGCGCAGATGTCACAAAGGTGGTTACACTGGCCAGTGCGGTTGCGGCAGGCTTGCTTGACGGTGCAATCGCGCCCGTAATCAAACATATTCCCGGACATGGTCGGGCCGCTGTTGACAGCCACAAGGACCTGCCGGTCGTATCGGCATCGCACGACACGCTAAGCCAGCTTGATTTCGCGCCGTTCGTACAGATGAAAGATGTGCTGGCGGCCATGTCGGCGCATTTGCTGTTTACAGCGATCGACGATCAGCGACTGGGGACAGTTTCCCCGAAGGTCATCAATGATGTCATCAGAACCGAAATCGGGTTTGAAAATCTGTTGATCAGCGATGATTTGTCCATGGAGGCCCTTGGCGGGTCGATTGCCAGCCGCACCCATGAATGTTTGCATGCCGGATGTGATATTGCGCTTCATTGCAACGGCAAACGGACCGAGATGGAAGAAGTGGTTTCCATGGCACCGCTGCTGTCCGGTGCGGGATTGGTTCGCGCGCAAACATTTACCAACCAGATTGCCGCATTCAAACCCGACGTGCCGTCATCGACACAGGTGATGGATTGGCGGGTCCGGTTGGCGGACTTGCTTGCACCGGTTTGGCAGGCCGAGGACACAGCCAAGTGAACGACATTGTTGAATTGATTGTATCGGCATCAACCTGGGTCATTCCGGTTTTGCTGGCGGTGACGTTGCACGAGGCCGCACACGGGTTTGCCGCCAAGCTGTTCGGGGATGATACCGCGCAGCGGATGGGACGACTTAGCCTTAACCCGATCCGGCATATTGATCCGGTCGGCACCATTTTGATCCCGGGGCTTTTACTGATAACGGCCGCACCATTCCTGTTTGGCTATGCCAAGCCGGTTCCGGTGGCATTTCATCGCCTGCATCCACAACGGCTGGGCATCATTGGCGTTGCGGTTGCCGGTCCGGCAACGAATGTGTTGCTTGCCATTATCTCGATCCTTCTTCTGGTGTGGTTGCCCGACTTTTCGCCATCAATCAATCAATGGCTTGGTACCACGCTTAACCAATCGATTTGGCTGAACTGCATTCTGGCGGTTTTCAATATGTTGCCGATCCCGCCGCTTGATGGCGGGCGGGTTCTGACGGCGGTTTCCCCGATGCCGGTTGCACGGGTCTTGGCGCGTATGGAAAAAACCGGCATGATCATTTTGATCGGCTTGGTCTTTTTGCTGCCATACGTGACCAGCAAGCTTGGGGTTGACCTGCCGATTTTTCATTGGCTGGTGCTTGAACCGGCCAATGCGCTGGTGCGGCTTCTGGCAAATATTTTCGCCTGATACAGGATCAGCGAAGGACAGGGGACAGTCAGGGACAGATGGCAGACCAATTCGAATTGGAAATCCCGGACGAGGTGTTTGACAAGAAGCCCGTCGACGAAGCCGGGCCGAGCCTTGCCGAACGCCTGATCCTTGATCTTGACGGGTTTGAAGGCCCGCTTGATGTTCTGCTTGAACTTGCGCGCGACCAGAAAGTCGACATCATCAAGATTTCGATCCTTGCGCTGGCCGAACAATATCTTGAATTTATCAGAACCGCACAGGGTTTGCGTCTTGAACTGGCGGCAGACTATCTGGTGATGGCGGCCTGGCTTGCCTATCTGAAATCGCGGTTGCTGCTGCCCAAGCAGGAAAATGACGACGAAGAGCTCAGTGCCGAAGAAATGGCAGAGCTCCTTGCCTTCCAGCTCAAACGGCTTGAGGCAATGAAGGCCGCGGGCGAAAAGTTGCTTGAACGTCCAAACCTTGGCCGTGACTTTTTCGCGCGCGGCGCCCCGGAAGAAGTGCGGGTCACTACGGCGTCTGTCTATGACGCGTCGCTTTATGATCTGTTGAAGTCATATGCACGCATCATGCTGACATCCGAAAGCAAGACGCTGGAAATCGAGGCATTCGACCTTTATGCGATGGATGATGCCATTCAGCGCCTGCGTGATCTGTTTGGTCGACGCGTCGTGCCGACATGGACCAAATTGCTTGAATTCATGCCACGCGGCCTTGGATCACCTTTGAAGGCGCGATCGGCACTGGCCGCGCATTTCGTCGCCAGCCTTGAAATGTGTCGCGATGGTGAACTTGAAATTTCGCAAGAAGAAGTCTTCGGGCCGATTTTGTTGCGCTCGCCGCAAAAGCGCCGTGACGGGGATATGGACAGACCAATTGCGTCAGACGACGATTTGATTCCGGATTGAGGGGCAGGGATATTTGATGAGCAATGACGCACAGCTTGAAATCCAGGGCGTTGAAACAGCACCCGACATTGATTTCCAACATGTCCGTATTGTCGAGGCCGTCCTGTTTGCATCAGCCGACCCGGTCAGCGAACGCGTAATTGCCGCCCGACTGCCAGAAGGTACGGACGTATCGGCCATTCTGGCGACCTTGTCGGAAACCTATGCCGCGCGGGGAATTAACCTCAATCGCGTCGGGGAGAAATGGGCATTCCGAACCGCTGTCGATCTTGCCGGTGACCTTCATATTGAAGTCGAAAAAGCCAAAAAAATGACGCGCGCGACGCTCGAGACGCTGGCGATCATTGCCTATCACGAGCCGGTAACCCGTTCGGAAATCGAAGAAATTCGTGGCGTCGCCTTGTCCAAGGGCACGCTTGATATCTTACTTGAAGCGCGCTGGATCCGTCCGCGCGGGCGTAAACGTGTGCCGGGCCGTCCGGTTCTGTGGGCGACAACTGATGATTTTCTTGATCATTTTGGTCTGGAAAGTCGCGATGATTTGCCAGGGCTTGCCGATCTCAAGGCTGCCGGGTTGCTTGACAGTCGTCCGGGTATGGGGCGTTACGGCGCAAGCTCTGATGACGATGTATTGCCAGATCTGGTCGATGATGGCGAAGTGACCGATGCGGTCGTTGAGGAGGCGCTTACGACGCGCAACCTCGAAGATCTTGATGAAACGATTTATTCCGACAATCCCAACCTGCTTGATGATGCGGAACGTTCAGCCAGCAAGTCACCTGCTGATGATGTTGATTCTCCGGATGATGATCTGAATTGATCCATCTGCTTGCATCCTGCGGGCGGGGACCTTAAATTTCAGAAAGATTTCGCCAATCATTTGCATCTTTGGGTGCATGGCCACTGCAACAAGAAGAGAATTTGAATGACCGACGGCCTTAAGATGTCGAACGTCTCGCACATGTTCGGGAAAAACCGGGTGCTGCGGGATATCAGTTTCGATGTCGCCCCTGGGGAATTAGTCTGTCTGCTGGGACCGTCGGGCTGTGGGAAAACGACCGCACTTCGACTTGCCGCCGGACTTGAAAAATTACAGGTCGGCGAGATTTCGGTCAGTGATCAGGTGGTTGCACGCCCCGGTGAATATGTCGAACCCGAAAAGCGCGGGGTTGGCATGGTCTTTCAGGATTACGCCCTGTTTCCCCATTTGAATGTTGCGAAAAACATCGCCTTTGGGCTGCGTCATTTTTCCGAACAGGATCGGTCGGTTGCTGTCAAAAGGGCGCTTGATCAGGTCGGTATGTCCGACTACGAACATGCCTTCCCGCATGAATTGTCAGGTGGCCAACAGCAACGCATTGCGCTGGCGCGGGCATTGGCACCCACACCGCGTATCATGTTGCTTGATGAACCGTTTTCCGGACTCGATGTCGCGCGTCGTGCTGACTTGCGCGATACGACACTACACGTTTTGAAAAATGCCGGTATTGCGACGGTGATGGTCACCCATGATCCGCAGGAAGCCATGTATATGGCGGACCGCATCATCATCATGAATGAAGGCCAGATCATGCAGGACGGCACGCCGGAAACCCTTTATTTCCGTCCTGAAAGCAGGTTTGTCGCGTCCTTCTTTGGTGAAGTGAACCATTTTCCGTCCGTTGTTGCCAATGGCAGTGTGAAAACCCCGGTCGGGGTGCTTGATGATGTCGGCCTTGCGGATGGCACGGATGTTGATGTGCTGATCCGGCCCGAAGGGCTTCATATCGGTGATGCGGTCAACGGTCATGACATTCTGGCCAATGTTGATGCCGTGCGCGCCCTGGGCGAGGTCAATCTGATGCACCTTACCCTGCATTCCGGCGGTCATATCCATGCCCGCGTGCCGCGGCGTTTTTCGACATTAAATCAGAAATCTGTCGCTATAACGCTTGATCCCGAGATGACCTTCGTGTTTCCTATGTCGTGATAAGACGAACTGCCGGGTTGACAAAAATCAAGGCAGGCTGTCGGATCAGGTATAATTAACAGGTGTATGTGATCACGGTTATTAACCCAACCGTCGCATTGCACAGTGGGGGGCTTTCTGCCATTATCCGAGCATATCGCCGGAAGGCAGAATGGATCTTTGGAGATTGAAGTTATGGGTATTGGCGTTTGGCAAATCGTTCTGATTCTTGCGATTGTCCTGATCATCTTCGGTGCTGGTAAATTGCCGAAAGTGATGGGTGACATGGGCAAAGGCATCAAGAGCTTCAAAGCGGGCATCAACGAAAAAGAAGAAGATGCAGCCGCATCGGCCAAGACCATTGAAAACACGACCTCTGCATCGGTTTCATCCGAGAGCAAAGACAAGGATTCCGTGAAATCCTGATCGTCTGTCGGATTTCCTTCAGATAGGCGTGTCAAATGTTTGATATCGGCTGGACCGAAATGGCTCTTGTGGCCGTCGTCGCGTTGTTCGTCGTCGGCCCCAAAGAGCTTCCTCATCTTCTTTACAAGTTGGCGGGCTACTGGAAAAAAGTGCGTGGCATGGCGCGCGAGTTCCAAAGTGGCATTGATGACATCATCCGCGAGGCCGAACTCGATGATCTGCGCAAGCAGGTCAGCAGTGCGCCGACCAGTGGATCCGACTTCCTGGAAAAAAGCATTGGCGCTCCCAAAGGCGACGAGAAGGCAAAAGACACCAAGGCAAAACCGGCCGATGCCAAGGCAGACACTAAGTCTGAACCCAAAGCGGATGCCGAAAAGCCTGTTGCCAAATCTGCGGCTGGAGAGAGCAAAAAGAACGACCACCCGGAGAGCCAGGCGTGAACATGCAATCGCATGACAAACAGATGCCAATCATGGAGCATCTGATAGAGCTGCGGAACCGCCTTACTTGGGCGGTTCTGGCTTTGTTTATTACCTTTGCGGTTTGCTATTATTTCGTCGAGGACATTTACGGTTTCCTCGTCAGGCCACTGGCAAACGAGATGGGCCCGGATCGCCGCATGATCTATACGGCGCTGACAGAAGTGTTCTTCACCTATGTCAAAGTGTCCTTCTTTGCGGCCTGTTTTGTTTCTGCACCGGTATTTCTGGGGCAATTGTGGGCCTTTGTCGCCCCGGGGCTTTATAAAAACGAACGGTCGGCATTTTTGCCGTTCCTGTTTGCGACCCCGGTTCTGTTCCTGATGGGCGGGGCGCTTGTTTATTACTTCATCATGCCACTTGCCTGGAAATTCTTCCTGAGTTTCGAGCATGCGGGCGACGGATCGGGACTTGCCATTCAGCTTGAAGCCAAGGTGGGCGAGTATCTGTCGCTGGTCATGAAGCTGATTTTTGCGTTCGGACTTTGCTTCCAGTTGCCTGTTTTGCTTACACTTATGGCACGCGCGGGCATTGTTACGGCCGACGGACTGGCACGGCGACGCAAATATGCGGTTGTGATCGCGTTTGTGTTTGCAGCAATTTTGACCCCGCCTGATCTGATTTCCCAGGTTGGTCTCGGCATACCGATCATTATTCTTTATGAAATTTCGATCGTCATGGCGCGGATTTCCGAGCGCAAGAAGCGTCAGGCGGCCGAAGATGACGGCGACGATGAAGATGATCCGTCAGAAGATGAGACGTCCGAAAATGCGCAAGAAGGCACAGATGACAGTGTGGATGAGCAGGCGGCCGCCGCGGCATCTTATGATGACGGTCAGGCATCCTTGACAGACACGTCATCAGCAAAGCCTTCCTCTCAAATTGCGGGACCATCGCAACGTGATGATGGTGAAGACGATTTCAATAACGCGCGCTAGTTGGAATTGTGATCCCGAAACGTCTGATTTGGTGGGGTGGACCTTGTGTTCACCCCATCGTATAAAGCCACAAATATTTGACTGACAGGGTGCTGTTCGATGCACGACATTAAATGGATTCGGGAAAATCCCGAGGCTTTTGACGCAGCAATGGCTGCACGCAAACAGGAAATTACAGCGGAACGTCTGATGAATATCGACGTCGAGCGCCGCAAACTGATGACAGAACATCAGGAAATGCTGGCGCGCCGCAAGGCCATTTCCGGCGAGATCGGCATGCTTCGCAAGAAAGGCGAGAATGCCGACGACCTGATGGCCGAAATGGGCACGCTCAAAGACAAGATCAAGGAAGCCGAAGACGGGCAGGCCGCCCTGAACGAGCAGCTTGATCTGTTGCTGTCATCCTTTGCCAATATTCTTGATCCGGAAGTACCGGTTGGCGATAACGAAGATGACAATGTCGAAGTGAATCGCTGGGGCACACCGGCAGAATTCGATTTCAAGCCGCTTGAGCATTTCGAAATTGGCGAAAAGCTTGGCATGATGGACTTCGAAACCGCAGCAAAACTGTCGGGGTCGCGGTTTGTCATTTTGCGTGGCGGTCTGGCAAAGCTTGAACGTGCTTTGGCACAGTTCATGATTGACCTTCACACCACCGAACACGGTTACGAAGAAACCGTAACGCCGATGCTGGTGCGTGATGACGCCATGTTCGGCACCGGACAGTTGCCGAAATTCGCCGAGGATTCGTTTAAAACCACCAATGATTACTGGCTGATTCCGACATCGGAAGTCACCTTGACCAATCAGGTTGCCGGCGACATCATTGATCAGGCAAAATTGCCGCTGCGCTATACCGCGCTGACGCAATGCTTCCGTTCCGAAGCAGGGTCGGCTGGCCGTGATACCCGTGGCATGATCCGTCAGCATCAGTTTTCAAAGGTCGAAATGGTGTCGATCGTCGAGGCAGAAAAGTCTGACGAAGAACTGACTCGCAAGACACGCTGTGCGGAAACAGTCCTTGAACGCCTTGGTCTGCCGTACCGTACGGTCATCCTGTGCACCGGCGATATCGGGTTCTCGGCATGCAAGACCTATGACATCGAAGTCTGGTTGCCCGGGCAGGGACGTTATCGCGAAATTTCGTCATGTTCGAACACCCGTGACTTCCAGGCGCGCCGCATGAATGCCCGCTATCGTGCCGCTGGCGACAAGAAAACTCAGTTTGTCCATACATTGAACGGTTCTGGGCTTGCGGTTGGACGTTGCCTGATTGCAGTGATGGAAAACTATCAGCAGGCAGACGGTTCGATCCGGGTTCCGGACGCGCTCAAGCCCTATATGGGCGGTCTCGAGGTTATTTCCCCGCGCTAAGGCAAAACCGGCATGATTGATCTGACCAACGCACGTATCCTGATCAGCAATGATGACGGCATTGATGCACCGGGGATCAAGCTGCTTGAACGTCTTGCGCGGGAATTCTCCGATGACGTCTGGGTCATCGCTCCGTCAATCGAACAAAGCGGCGCAGGTCATTCATTGACCCTGCGCCGTCCTTTGCGCATTCACAAGCGCGATGAACGCCATTTTGCCGTCGATGGCACGCCGACAGACTGCGTTCTTCTGGGCTTGCAGCAGGTAATGCGTGACAGCCCGCCAGCCATTGTTCTTTCCGGTATTAACCGCGGCGGAAACCTTGGCGAAGACGTGACCTATTCGGGAACCGTCGCAGCCGCGATGGAAGCAACATTGCTGAATGTTCCGGCCATCGCATTTTCCCAGTATTTTTCCGGCGAGATGATCGACTGGACCATCGCGGAAAAATATCTGAAGGATGTTGCAGCAACACTGGTCAAAAATACCTGGCCCAAAGGTGTTCTGATCAACGTCAACTTCCCCGAGTACGAGGCACCCGGCGGTGCTTCGGTCAAGATTTCCAAGCAGGGACAGCGCAAGATCGGCGATCATATTGCCGAACGTCTTGATCCGCGTGGTGAACCATATTACTGGATCGGTGCCATCCGGTCGGAATTGCCGGAAGATCCGTCTGCTGATCTGCGCGTGATTGAACAGGGCAATATTTCGGTCACCCCGATCAGCCTTGATTTCACCCATTACGAGACTTTTGACAACCTGACGAAAGCTTTCCCGTGAACGAGCCGGTCATTACACGTGAATCAAAAATAGCCGATTTGCTTCAGATGCTTCGCCATGACGGCATTCATGACGAGGCAGTTTTGCGTGCATTGGCGGAAGTCCCGCGCGAGTCATTTGTTGCCGAGCCGTTTGTTGATCGTGCTTGGGAAAATGTGGCTCTTCCGATCAGCAAGGGCCAAACGATTTCGCAGCCCTACATCGTGGCATTGATGACGCAGGCGCTTGAGCTTAATGACCGTATGAAGGTTCTTGAAGTCGGCACCGGATCCGGATACCAGGCCGCAATTCTGGCCAAGCTGGCGCGCCGTGTTTATACACTTGAACGGCACAAGCCGCTTTTGCGTCAGGCAGAAGAACAGTTCCGTGCGCTTGGCTTGCACACCATTTCCACTCTTCATGGTGACGGGGGACTTGGCTGGAAAAACCAGGCACCGTTTGATCGTATCATTGTCACGGCTGCGGCCCAGGATGTGCCGCCGGTATTGGTTGATCAGCTTGCTGTTGGCGGGATCATGGTGGTGCCGGTGGGTGAAGTGTCACATACGCAACTGCTGTTGCGTGTGTTGCGCACCCCAAGCGGGGTTGAAGTCACCGAATTGATGCCGGTGCGCTTTGTCCCGATGTTGCCCGGCACAGAAGAATTCTAGAACAAATTCACCGAATATCGGGTCAAATCACAAGCTTGCTTACCGATTGTTAACGGCTGTTCGCAGACAATCGTTAACATGATGGAAAATTGTGTCAAATTTGCTGTTCATAGCGGAAAACGACTGCTGCTTGTCTGTGCGACAAGCGCGGCGCTGAGTGGCTGTTTGCTGAATTCCGTCCCTGTGCCGGTGGTTTATGGCGACGGGGCAAGCTACAGCCCCTATAGCATGCCCAAACTCCAAAACGGAGAACGGGTGATTACTGTGGAACCCGGCGATACGGTATCCGAACTGGCAACCCGGTATCGCACGGACTTTACCCAGTTTGCTGCCCGGAACAACCTAAGAAAACCCTATGTCATCTATCCAGGCCAGCGGCTTGTATTGCCGCCATGGACGCCAGATTATGACAGCTCGCCGCCAACCAGCGTCGCATCACGCACATCAACGTCGTCGCCGACGAAAACAGTAACGATTGGCGGTCAAAGACAGGTGGTCAGCATCCCGCTTGAAAAAGACACTTCGTCCTCAGCGTCACGATCGACTGTTCAAACACAGGTCGCCCGTGTTGCCCCCAGAGAAGGCGGGAATATTCCAACACCCGGGATCAAACCGCAAGATTTTGCCGCGGATGCACAGCGCGAAATCGCATCCACACGCAGTTGGGTCACAGATACCCGACCGACACCGGTTGCCGGTGAAGGAAGCGACACTCGCAAGAATGTGGTGATTGCCGAGCCGGCCGATCGCAAAGGATTCATCTGGCCGGTGCAAGGGAAGGTGGTCCTGAAATACGGGGCTGGCGCGGGTGGTCTGTTTAATGACGGGATCAACATTCAGGCCAATCGCGGGACGCCAATCCTTGCAGCCGAAAATGGTGTTGTGACCTATGTCGGGAACGAGTTGCGCGGTTTCGGGAACCTGATCCTGATCAAGCATGCTGACAATTTTGTCACGGCCTATGCCCATACCGAAAACCCGCTGGTGGCGCGCGGCGATGTTGTTGAACGTGGGCAGCGGATCTCAAGTGTCGGCACAACCGGCGCTGTGACATTCCCGCAGCTTCATTTTGAAGTTCGCAACGGGCGCAAGTCATCAGACCCGTTGAAATATCTGCCAAGCGTCATGGTTTCCAGATAGCAAAACACCCGGACAAAGATCCGGGTGTTTTTTGATGTGGCACCAAAGCGCTTGTGCACCGGCTTAGTCGAGCGACTTGCCAAGTTCACCGGCAATTTCCTGAATAAACTGCCATGCAACGCGGCCCGAACGGCTGCCGCGGGTAACGGTCCATTCCTTGGCCCGTGCGTGCAGTTCTTCAACCGGCATATCGAGGTTGAATTCCTTTGCGTAGCCTTCGATGATTTCGAAATAGACGTCCTGGGAAATGTTGTGGAAGCCAAGCCACAGACCAAAGCGGTCCGACAGTGAAACCTTTTCCTCAACCGCTTCGGACGGGTTGATCGCGGTTGAACGTTCATTTTCAATCATGTCACGGGCCATAAGGTGACGGCGGTTTGACGTGGCATAGAAAATAACGTTCTTGGGACGGCCTTCAATTCCGCCTTCAAGCACTGCTTTCAGCGACTTGTAGCTTTCATCCTGCATATCGAATGACAGGTCATCACAGAACAGGATCGTGCGGCGGCCACTTTGTTCAAGAATGTGAAGCAAGTCGGGCAGGCTGGGAATGTCTTCACGGTGAATCTCCACCAGGGCCAAGGCGGCCGGACGTTCTGCGTTGATTTTAGCGTGCATCGCCTTGACGATGGAGCTTTTGCCCGTGCCGCGTGCGCCCCACAACAGGGCGTTGTTGGCTGGCAATCCGTCTGCAAAACGTTTCGTGTTGTTATACAGGATTTCCTTTTGCTGGCCGATGCCTTGCAGCAGCTCGATATCGATACGGTTGACGTTGCGCACCGGCTGCAAATAGCCGGTTTCGGCCTGCCATACAAAGGCGTCCGCCGCGCTCAGGTCATTTTCGGTTCGTGCAGGTGGGGCCATGCGTTCAAGTGCTGTTGCAATCCGTTCAAGCGTTGGCAGCAACTTATCGAAATCCGTACTCATCGAAGCCTCTTGGATGTTTGTTGTTTTTGGTGACACAAGGGACTGCGGAAAACCGGTTGCCGAAACGAATGACACGACACCAAGCCCGCACGTTACGTAGGGCAGGTCGCGCCATGGCCCGTTCAAGACGGGTGATCATTTCAGTCCTTGCATTAAAACAGACCCTGTTGGCGGGAAAACTAGCATACCGACTACCAAATGGAACAGCTTGTTACGGTCAGACCGGTTCGGGATCGAGGTGATCCAAACCACATGTTTTCCAATTTTCCGCCTTTATATCCGGTTCTTCCTTGCTTTGGCGTTGTACGCCGTTATATTCCGGCAGTTGATATTTTTTGTTCTGAGGAATTAGGAGTTCCTAATGTTTATTTCGACGGCTTACGCTCAGGCCGCTGGTGGTGCAGATGGTGCAGGCGCACTGATGCAGTTCGCACCGCTTATCCTGATTTTCGTTGTTTTCTATTTCCTGCTCATCCGTCCTCAGCAGAAAAAACAGAAAGAACATAAAGCAATGCTCGAGGCGATCCGCCGTGGCGACAAAATCGTCACCGCAGGTGGCCTGATCGGCACCGTTGCCAAAGTTGTTGGTGATGACGAGTTGTCCGTCGAGATTGCCGAAGGCGTAAAAGTCAAAGTGGCACGCGGCATGGTTTCGACAGTTCTGTCGAAAACCGAACCGGCCAAGAACGACGCCAAAGAAGAAGAAAAAGAAGAAGAGATCAAAAAAGACTGATCTCTTCGCGCTAAGTGAGGCGGGGCACATGGCTCCGCCTTCTTGCATTTTACCGGTGGCCTGAAGCGGTACAAAATACCCGTTGTTCCAAGAACCTTGGAACCAGACCAAGGTTGACCCAGACAGATCCGGTCAAAGAACACATGCTTTATTTTACCAAATGGAAAGCAGCACTGGTCCTTCTGGTGTGTGCTTTGGGCGTGATATACGCCGCGCCAAACTTCCTGCCGTCGGGAACATTCCCGACCGAGGCAAGCTATTTGCCCGGCAAGCAGATTAATCTTGGCCTCGACCTTCGTGGCGGCTCGCATATGCTGCTTGAAGTCGATACGGACAGTGTCCTGCGTGAACGTTATGACGCACTCGCCGATACGATCCGCACCGACCTGCGCCAGGAACAGATCCGCAACCGCCCGCGCGAAGCAACCGCAAACGGTGCCGAGATCACCATCCTCAAACCTGAAGATGTTGAAAAAGCCCGCGAGATCGCCCGCGCAGCAGAACCCAATACGGAACTGAGCGGCGAGGGGAACAACATCCACGTTACCTATAACGCCGTTGCCCGCAAGGAATTGATCGACCGTGCCATTGCGCAGTCACTTGAAGTGGTGCGTCGCCGTGTTGACGAACTTGGCACGACTGAACCGTCGATCCAGCGTCAGGGCGAAAATCGCATTGTTGTTCAGGTGCCAGGTCTTGATGACCCGTCGCGGTTGCGTGCGATCCTTGGCCGTACCGCCAAGATGAACTTCCATCTTGTGAATAACGAGAAAACGGCTGCTGAAGCCCGTGCAACCGGTCTTCCGCCGGGAACCATGATCCTGCCGGCTGCTGATGCGTCGGACAAGGCTGCTGGCATCCGCGAATATCTGATTGATCGTCGTATTGTCGTATCCGGGGACAATCTTGTTGATTCCCAGCCCACCTTCAGTGACGGTCGTCCTGTTGTATCGTTCCGCTTTGATGCGGCTGGCGGTGCCCGTTTTGGCGATGTCACCAGCAAGAATGCCGGCCGAGGCCTGGCAATCGTTCTGGATGGTGAAGTGATTTCAGCGCCACGGATCAATGAACCGATCCTGGGCGGCAACGGCATCATCACCGGACAATTCAGCGTGCAGGAAGCCAACGATCTTTCACTGCTGCTGCGCGCTGGTGCATTGCCGGCCCCGATGCAGATCCTTGAAGAACGTTCTGTCGGTCCGGGCCTCGGTCAGGATTCAGTTGAAGCTGGCGAAATCGCGGCTGTTCTTGGTCTGGTGTTTGTTATTGCCTTCATGGTGATCAGTTATGGACGTTTTGGCATCTATGCCGACATCGCCCTGATGATGAACCTGATCCTTGTTTTGGCGGTGATGTCTGTCTTGCAGGCAACACTGACGCTGCCGGGGATTGCAGGGATCGTTCTGACGGTCGGTATGGCTGTTGATGCCAACGTTCTGATCTTTGAACGCATTCGTGAAGAACGTCGTAACGGCCGAACGATCATCAACTCGATTGATGCCGGTTATCGCAGTGCCATGTCGACCATTCTTGATGCGAACATCACGACACTGATTGCGGCCCTGGTGCTGTTCAGCTTCGGCTCTGGCCCGATCAAGGGCTTTGCCGTGACGCTGGCCATCGGGATCATCACGTCGATGTTCTCGGCGATCTGGCTGACCCGTTTGATGATTTCCGTCTGGGTCAAGCGCAGCCGCCCGACGGAACTGGTACTTTGAGGAAGGGAACAGGGAAGATATGAAACCTTTGCATCTTATCCCGGATGACGTGAACATCCCGTTCCTCAAATTCCGGAAAATCTTTTACATCGTATCGATGGCGCTGGTTCTTGCATCTGCGGCACTGTTTGCGACCAAAGGCCTTAATTTCGGGATCGATTTCCGCGGGGGTATCCTGGTCGAGATCAAGACCGAAGGCCCGGCAGATATTAGCGGTTTGCGCGACAAGTTGGGCAGCCTTGGTCTTGGCGATGTCTCGATCCAGGAATTTGGGGCAGCTGACGATGTGTTGATCCAGCTCCAGCGTCAGGATGGTGACGAAAAGGCCCAGATGGCCGCATTGGCGAAAGTTACAGAAGCCCTTGGCGAAAATGTAACCATCCGTCGAAGCGAGCTCGTCGGCCCGAAAGTCGGTGATGAGCTCAAGGAAGCCGGATTCTATTCGGTTGTGATCTCGCTTCTGCTGATCATGATCTATATCTGGTTCCGGTTTGAATGGCAGTTTGCTGTGGCGTCCGTTGTTGCGCTTTTGCATGACGTCGTGATCACGGTTGGCTTCTTTGTGATCACTGGTGTGCAGTTTGATCTGGCAACGCTGGCAGCCGTTTTGACTGTTGCAGGTTATTCGATCAACGATACGGTCGTTGTGTTTGACCGCATCCGTGAATATCTGCGCAAGTTCCGCAAAATGGAAATCCCGGATCTGCTTGATCTTTCGATCAACTCGACACTGTCGCGTACGACCATGACGTCGTTCACGACCTTGTTGGCGCTGATTGCGTTGTTTGCCTTTGGCGGCGAGGCGATCCGCGGTTTCACCATGGCGCTGATCTTTGGCATCGTGATCGGGACATATTCATCAATCTGTGTGGCATCGCCACTTCTGATTGTGTTGCGTCTCAAACGGAAAATTCCGGAAGCCGAAGAAGGTCAGGAAGCAAAAGCCTGATCGCTGATCGGATGATCTAGAATTTGCAAGAAGGCCGGGGATGTGCGAAAACGCCCCGGCCTTTTTCTTTTGGCATTCTGCCTGAACCGGGTGGAAAACTGCGCACCAGACCATATGAGGATTGCCATGTCACTTGAAGTCAGCCCACTTGTTGCCGAAGGTCGCAATCTGGTGTCGAGTTACGGTGACGGTCTGTTCCGCTTTGGCGAAGAAACCGTCAATGGGTCGGTCCTGCTGTTTCCGGAATCAATCTATTCCTGGAATGTCAAATCCATGGACGATATCACGGTCGACTCATTCGCCCGCGTGATCGAAAAAGCAGACGAGATTGAAATTCTGCTGCTTGGTATGGGCAGCCGCCTGATGCCGGTGCCATTGGCGTGGCGCCACGCATTGAAGGAACATGGCATTGTGATCGAACCGATGGATACCGGTGCGGCATGCCGGACCTATAACGTTCTTGTCGCCGAAGCCCGCCGCGTCGCCGCAGCCTTGATTGCGGTTTGATCAAGGCTAGCCGCGCAGATAGTGCTGCAACTGATGGCGGACCTGCTTTACGCTGGCAAATATTGCAGAAGGTCCCGGTGCATAGCCGGCCGGGAACGATTCCCCGCACAGAAACAGGTTCTTCCACGGCAATCGCAAACGATCACGTAAGGCCGCATGGCCCGGGGTGAATTCCGGGAAGGGGGCCTCGGCATCGATGAAGCTGAATTTCGGGTGGTCGATCCCGTCAGCATTGCGAGACCGTGCTTGCAGATCGACATTGAGATATTGATTGCATAACCACAGACATCTTTGCCAGACCCGGGCAACATTCTGATCAGTGGTGCCGTCGGCAGGCATGTGAAAACTGCTATTGAGGCTGACCTGCACGTGGCGGCGATGACAGTAGATTGCCCGGACAAGGTCGTCACTGACCAGAAGGCAACTTGGTTCGGCAAAAGGCCGCCGCATTTCAAAGGCTACGGTCTGACGCCGGGCAGGGGCCGGTGGAATGCCGATATCAGGCACCGCATCGCAAAGCGGCCGTGGATGCAGCGCCAGCACAACGGCGTCACCTGGCTTAAGAACCACCTGAATATCGTCATTAAACAGCAAGTCTGTTGCGAACTCTGATGTACTGTCAATGTCACCAAGTTTTGTGCGGGCCATCACTGTGCCACCCGCGGCAACAAATCGTTCGCGCAAGGTCGGAAGGGCAATGTCATTCAGGATGATCGGATCAATGGCCGAAAATACCGGTTCATGTGACTTTGAAAACAATGCTGATATTTTCGGAACGAGAACACGTGCCAAGAGGGCGCGTGAACACCGGTGCGCAGGGATCGAAAACAATGTTTCAGCCAACACCGCCAATGCATCGCGATGGTATGTGCCGGGCTGGTTGGCCTGTTCGTCACTATCGAAGTCACCCGAAGACAGAACGTTATCAACCCGGCTTTCTTCACTGGCAAAGCGTTGCCGCGACAAACCAAGGGCAGTATAGGCGCGGGCGATAAAGCCAAGTCGTCGGGCAACAAGGGCACGCGCGATACCGTGATCAAGTGAAATAACGGCTGGCTTGCGCCGGCCTCGTTTAAGTCCGATCACGCAATGGGCTGGTCGGATCAGCTTTTTGGGAATTTCCGGGAAGCCGGCAAAATAATCGGCGACCAAGCCTTCGGGGTCATAGAAAATCTCGGGTTCGGCAGTTTTGTGGTTTTCAGGGGCGGTTTGCATGCCGCGCGTCCACCGGCTTTCAAACGGCTCGCCTTCGTCGTAAAGGACGACTTCTGCACCATCTTCTGCCATCCGAGTTGCCAATGCCGCCCCGGCAAGGCCGCCGCCAACAACGTGAACTTTCCCAGACGTGAAGGATGCCATATGCCTGCGCCACTTTAATTGTTATACAAGGCCAGAATTAACTGGTTTGCACGTTATCGTGTCATTCGGTCTGACAAAATAACCTTAACAGCAGAACAGCTTACAAGCCATGGATGAAATTTCAAACGAACTGGACAGCCTGAACACCGAAGTCATCGACCAAATGAACAGTTGGGTCGATCTGCTTGGCGGCGGCGAAGTCGGACGGCTTGTTGGTGCGGTCTTGGTCCTGTTCGTATTCTTTGTGTTCAAGCGCGTTCTGGTGCGCGGCGTACTTGGTGTGTTGAGACGCATTGCGCATCAAACCGAACGCAGCATGATTGCAAATGTCCTTGATGCCTTTGCCTTGCCGCTTCAGGTGCTGGTGATGTTGCTGGGCGCGTATTTCGCCGTAGAGCTTCTGAACCTGCCGGTGGCGATTGATGCGCCCCTGATCGAGGCAATCCATATCGCAGCAATGTTTTGCGTGTTCTGGGCCCTGTTTCGGGCTGTCGAACCGGTTGCGGTGTCACTTAACAGCCTGATCGGGCGGTTTGGTGCCGGTCTTGGTGACGACTTGCGGCAATTTTTTATCCGCGGGGTCAAAACGCTGATCGTTGTGATCGGCTTTGTTATCTTCCTTGAAGGGTGGGGAATTGATGTTTCGGCCTTTCTGGGCGGGCTCGGCCTTGCCGGGATGGCTGTGGCGCTGGCGGCCAAAGATTCGGTTGCCAACATCTTTGGCGGCCTGACGATCTTTGCGGACAATCTTTACAAGCGCGGTGACTGGATTGAGACGCCCCATTTCGAAGGAACGGTGGAGGAGGTGGGCCTGAGGGCGACCAAGGTCCGGACCTTTGCCAAGGCGCTTGTCACCATGCCAAATGCCCAAATTGTGGACTCACCCGTGATCAACTGGTCACGCATGACCCATCGTCGCATCAAGATGGTCATCGGACTGGAATACCGCACAACAGCCAAACAGATGGAACGGATTGTCGAAAAGCTGCGTGACTTTCTGAAAAATGACGACGACGTCGCACAGACGGATGTTGCGCAGATGGTTCATTTGTCCGATTTCGGTGCAAGCTCGATCAATATTGATCTGTATTACTTTACGAAGACCACCGACTGGGTTACATGGCGTGAAATTCGCAACCGCCACATCATCGCATTCAAGCGCATCGTCGAGGAAGAAGACGCTGCCTTTGCCTTCCCATCCCAATCGCTTTATGTCGAAAGCCTTCCTGATAACCTTGTCGACACCAAAAACGATCAGCGACCCGCACGTCAGATCGGATAAACAGAATGACTGATACGCCAAAATTATCACATTGCGCGGACTATACGCGCCGCCACGACCGCGACCGTTTTCTGTGTGCCCTGTTTGCGGCACCGGAAAAGCGCGAAGACCTATTCACCCTTTATGCCTTCAATCAGGAAGTTTCGAAAACCCGTGAAATGGTCAGTGAGATCATGCTGGGCCATATCCGCCTGCAATGGTGGCGCGATACGCTTTCGGAAATCGCCGAAGGCAAGGTCCGAAAGCATGAGGTCGTCGAACCACTGGCAGATCTGGTGCAAACCGGGGCTTTGTCCGTCGACGATCTGGAAACCGTTGTGGCCGCACGAGAATTCGATCTAGAGGATCGCCAACCGGCAGATCAGGCAGAACTTGACCGATATATTGATCAAACATCGGGTCAGATGGCGGTTCTTGCAGCACGTATACTGGGCGTTACGGATGAAGCGGGCCAGCAGGCCGTGCGCCTTGCCGGCAACGCATACGGGTTGGTCGGGATCATGCGCGCCATGGTGTTTCACGGGCGCGCCAAACGTCTTTATCTGCCCAAGGACCGGATGGAACACCACAATGTCGTCCAAAGTGACATTTTCGAATTTCGTAAGAAGGATGAAGTTCGCAATCTGACCCGTGAACTGGCCGAACTTGCGCAAAGCCGCATCAAAGAAGCACGCAAACATCGCCGCGCTGTTCCAAAGGGCGCACATGCCGCAGTCCTGCCGATGGTGCTGGCCGATGGATATTTGCGCAAACTTGCCAAGGCGAAATTCGATCCGTTCTCGGCCGAATTTGGTTTGGCGCGCCCGGCCAGTGTCCGTCTGATGGTGAATGGTCTGTTGAAACGATATTAGGTTTCATCGGACAGACTGGATATTGCAAAAATATCATCTACATTAACGATAAAGGATAAGACAGGTTTGTTCTGTCCGTGCTAGCGTGATTAACGCGTTGATTTCGCGGCGTAACGTTCAGTAGCCACCCAGAATGAGGGCTCATATGGCATATCCGCATTCCAGACCCGGACGTGACTGGCTGACCAGGCTGATGCTGGCCGGGGTGATTTGCCTGATGGGATTTTTGCCATCAATGGGCCAGGCCGCCAGCATTGATCCGTTTGTCGGAGTCTATCACGGGGTGACCATTGAACACGCCGAAGGTGAGCTGCAGGCACGTGATCTTGACGTTACAATCGCCAAGACAGAACGCGGTTTCAACGTTGATTGGGCAACTGTCATCCACAAGGCCGATGGCCGCGAAAAGAATGTATCACTAAGCATCGAGTTTTATTCGACCGAACGTCCCGACATTTATGGCAGTGCCATGCGTTCGGGATTGTTCGGAAAACGCATTCCCAATGACCCGTTAAAGGGGGAGCCGTTCTTTTGGGCCCGTATCGTTGACAAGACCTTGACCATACACGCCCTTTATATCACGGACGAGGGCGGCTACGAGATGCAGGTCTATGAACGGAAACTTGACGAAGACGGCAATATGGATCTGATTTTCCGGCGGTTCCGCGATGGCGAGCAAATTCGCGATGTTACCGGAAAGCTGACCCGTCAGAAGAAAAGCTACTAGTCGCGAATTGCACTGGTGCCAATGAAAAAGCCGCATCCGAAGATGCGGCTTTTGTCATATCAGGCGGCATTGATCGCACTTAGCCATTCATCAAACAGCGGAATGGCGCGATCGGTATAAAGCTTTTTGCGGTCGCGGCCCTTGACCCGTTTGGTCAGCTCCAGATCAGGGAACAGACCGAAATTGACATTCATCGGCTGGAAGGTGCTTTCATCAGCACCGCCGGTAATGTGATTCAAAAGGGCGCCCATCGCGGTCGCCAGCGGCGGTGTGGGGATGGCAACACCGGCTTTTTCCGCAGCCGTGAACCGACCAACCATCAAGCCGACCGCAGCACTTTCAACATAGCCTTCGCAACCGGTAATCTGACCGGCAAATCGCAGATCAGGACGGGCTTTAAGACGCAGTGTCGCATCAAGCAAACGCGGTGAATTCAGGAACGTATTGCGATGAATGCCGCCCAGGCGGGCAAACTCGGCATTTTCCAGCCCCGGAATGGTGCGGAAAACGTCAATCTGCGCACCGTATTTCAGTTTGGTCTGGAAACCGACCATATTGTAAAGCGTACCAAGGGCATTATCCTGACGAAGCTGAACAATCGCGCGTGGCTTTACAGTCGGGTTGTGCGGGTTGGTCAGTCCGACCGGCTTCATCGGCCCATGGCGCAAGGTTTCACGACCGCGTTCGGCCATGACTTCAATCGGAAGACAGCCGTCAAAATAGGGCGTGTCTTTTTCCCATTCCTTGAATTCGGTTTTCTCGCCTTCGATCAGGGCGTCGATAAAGCGGTTATATTCGTCCGCATCCATCGGGCAGTTGATGTAATCCTTGCCGTCGCCCTTGTCATATCGCGACTGGAACCAGGCCTTGTCGAAATCGATGCTTTCCTTATAGACAATCGGTGCAATCGCATCGAAGAAGGCCAGGCTTTCTTCGCCGGTAACCTTGCGGATGGCGTCGGCCAGCGCACCGGACGTCAGGGGACCGGTGGCAATGATGGTCTGTTCCCATTCCTCGGGGGGAAGACCATCAATCTCGCCGCGCTCCATTGTTATCAATGGATGGTTTTCAAGCGCATCGGTGACCGCCTGCGAAAAACCTTCGCGATCAACGGCAAGGGCACCACCAGCGGGGACTTTGTGCTGATCGGCACACCGCATGATGATCGAACCCGCACGGCGCATTTCGTCATGGATCAGGCCGACGGCATTATATTCCTTGTCATCGGACCGGAACGAGTTTGAACAGACGAGTTCGGCGCATTTGTCGGTATGGTGCGCGTCTGTCGGGCGAACCGGGCGCATTTCATGCAGAACCACCGGCACACCGGCCTCGGCCAGTTGCCAGGCGGCTTCACTGCCCGCCAGACCGGCGCCAATGATATGAACAGGTTTCACCGTATTCACGTGTGCGAACTCCTCGCGAAGAATGTGTTGAATGCTTGGCACACACATAGCGGTGCATGGGGGAAGATTTCAAGTGATTTGCGCCATAGTGCCCGTTGGCTTTGTGCATGCAGGCATGATTAATTCACAAAGCCACATCTTCCCCGTCATAAATGCCAGACCCGTTCTGTCAAACATATGTGAAACTGGGGCCGACATGAGCTACCCGCATCACCCATATGGATACGAACCCACACATTGCCCGGTTATCGGTCTGGTGCCGCGGCGGCGCCCCGTCATCATTGATGACAAGGACAGATGCGACGCGCAGGATAATGAAAAGCCCGATAACAGTGAACGCAGGGTCGGTTTTCCATTCGGCGGTTTTAATGACGGCAATTTCACTGCCACCGACATCGAAAGCATGATCGAATATGTGGTTGCAACACGTCAGGGATGGCGCGCATCCCTTGTTACACGGGCGTTTTTGCGTTGGTGGCGCAATGAAGACGAAACCCTTGATGATCCCGGCCGGGAGCGCAAGCAGTCAGACGCCATTTTGATGCTTCTTGCGCTTAACCAGGGCCGTGACGGGTTCGTTCATGGCTATTTGCATGATCTGCAAGACGAGGCCAAAGAACACCCGAAACCGTCATCACCGCAAACAACCCTGCAAAAGGCATTCAACAAAAGTTTGCGTATTGCCGCACTGGCACTTGCCCTGTCGCCGATCGTATTGATTTTTGCGGTGCTGCTGTTTGTTCAGATTGACACCATCATCAGCACCGGAAACGGCAAGCTTTTCGGGTTCAGCTATGATCTTTTGTTTTTTGTGGGCAGCTTTGGCGCGATCGGGGCTCTGACCAGCATGATGATGCGGCTTGGCAAACAGACACCATGGGCCGAGATGGAGCCATCATCGGTCTTTTTCAATTTTCTGTTCCGTCCATGCATGGGATTTTGTTTCGCCCTGATTGTGCTTTTCGCGCTGCGGGCAGGGATGTTGCCCATTCCGCTTGACGATCTGCATAATCTTGACGACCTCGACCAGATCAGCAGTTCGTCACCGGCCGGACGGCAACTGTCAATCGTTCTGGTTTTTGCCTTTCTGTCCGGGTTTAGTGAACGACTAAGCACTGCACTTGTGCGGCGGGTCGAAAACCGGGTGGCAAGCAACAGCTAGGACAAAGATTCCTGCTCATACAGGGCGCAAAAGAAAAGAGGCACGAACATCATAGAAAATGTTCGCGCCTCTCTTTGTATCGTGGCGGCTTTTATAACGGCGGCTGGTGAAAGCAGCCCTTTGGTTATTCAAGCCCCAAATGCCGTTTAAGATAGCGCCCGGTATAGCTTCGTTCATTGGCCATAATGGTTTCGGGCGTGCCGGTGCCGACCAACTGGCCACCACCGTCGCCTCCTTCGGGGCCGATATCAATGATCCAGTCGGCAGTCTTGATGACATCAAGGTTGTGTTCGATCACAACGACGGTGTTGCCTTGGTCAACAAGGGTATGAAGGACCTCAAGCAATTTGCGGATATCATGGAAATGAAGACCGGTGGTCGGTTCATCCAGAATATAGATTGTCCGCCCGGTCGCCCGTTTTGACAGTTCCTTGGCAAGCTTCACGCGCTGCGCTTCACCGCCCGAAAGGGTTGTGGCCTGTTGACCCAGATGGATATAGGAAAGACCAACCTGTTTAAGGGTTTCCATCTTGTCACGGATCGATGGAACGGCCTTGAAGAAGTCCGCGCCTTCTTCCACTGTCATATCAAGAACATCAGATATCGATTTGCCTTTAAACGATATTTCCAGCGTTTCGCGGTTGTATCTTTTGCCCTTGCACTGATCACACGTGACATAAACGTCAGGCAGGAAGTGCATTTCGATTTTGATGACACCGTCACCCTGACAGGCTTCGCAACGACCGCCTTTGACGTTGAATGAAAAACGTCCGGGCTTGTAACCGCGGGTCTTGGCTTCTGGCAGTTGGGCAAACCAGTCACGGATCGGTGTAAAGGCACCGGTATAGGTCACCGGGTTCGACCGCGGGGTTCGCCCGATCGGGCTTTGGTCGATGTCAATGATCTTGTCGATCAGCTCGATCCCGGTAATTGCATCATGTGCCCCGGGATGATGGCGGGCATTATGCATCCGCTTTGCCAGCGCCTTATATAGCGTTTCGATGACAAGACTGGATTTCCCGCCACCTGACACGCCGGTAACACAGATGAACTTGCCCAGCGGGAAGTCGACATCAATGCCCTGAAGGTTGTTGGCTTTGGCCCCCTTGATCGTGATGGACTTGCCGTTGCCTTTGCGACGTTCCTTTGGAACGGCAATCTGTTCAACACCAACGAGATACTTGCCGGTCAGGCTTTCGGGGTTTTGCTGGATTTCTTCCGGGGTGCCCTGGGCAACGATGCGTCCGCCATGAATACCGGCACCCGGGCCCATATCAATCACATAATCCGCCGCACGAATGGCGTCTTCATCATGTTCAACGACCAGAACCGTATTCCCGAGATCACGCAACCGCTTAAGCGTATCGAGCAGGCGGTCATTGTCGCGCTGATGCAGACCAATGGACGGTTCATCCAGCACATACAGAACACCGGTCAAACCCGACCCGATTTGCGACGCCAGACGGATACGTTGGCTTTCACCACCCGAAAGGGTGCCTGATGTGCGCGACATGGAAAGATAATCAAGCCCGACATCGCGCAGGAAGCGCAACCGGTCATTAATTTCGCGCAGAATACGGCGCGCGATTTCGGTTTCCTTTTCGTTCAGCTTGCCTTCAAGGGCGATGAACCAGTCACCTGCTTTGGCAATTGAAAGATCCGTCACCTGCGAGATGTCGCAACCATCGACTTTGACAGCCAATGCTTCGGGCTTCAGACGCTTGCCCGCACAGGTTGGGCAATGCGACACCATCTGATATTTGGCCAGTTCATCGCGGGCCCACTGACTGTCTGTCTCGCGCCAGCGCCGCGCCATGTTCGGAATGACACCTTCGAACGGGCGCGAAACCTTGTAACTGCGCGATCCATCGTCATAGGTGACAGTGACTTCTTCGTCACCCGACCCATGCAGGATGATGTCTTGCGCCGTTTTGGGCAATTTTTCCCAGGCAACATTGGTTTTAAAGCCGAAATGCTTTGCGACTGATTTCAGGGTCTGCAGGTAATATTTCGACGTCGTGCTGGCCCATGGTGCGACCGCCCCATCTTCAAGCGTCTTGCTTTCATCAGGAACAACCAGCATCGGATCAAACTCCATCTGGGTTCCCAAACCGTCACAGGCCGGGCAGGCGCCAAACGGGTTGTTAAATGAAAACAGACGCGGTTCGATTTCCTCGATCGTGAAGCCGGAAACCGGGCAGGCGAACTTCGCCGAGAATACGGTTGTTTCGCCGGTTTTTGCATCTTCGGTAAGAACAATGCCGTCAGTCAGTTCAAGAGCGGTTTCAAAACTGTCGGCCAGGCGGGTTGCGATGCCGTCTTTCACTATCAACCGATCAACAACAACAGAAATGTCGTGCTTCAGCTTTTTATTCAGTTCCGGCGCATCATCGATATCATACATTTCGCCGTCAATTTTGACGCGCTGGAAGCCGCGTGAGCGCAAATCACGCAGTTCTTTTTTGTATTCACCCTTACGACCACGGACGATCGGCGCCAAAAGATACAACCGTGTTCCTTCTTCCATTTCCATCACGCGGTCGACCATCTGCGACACGGTCTGACTGACAATCGGAAGGCCGGTCGCTGGCGAATAGGGGATGCCGATACGCGCCCAAAGCAAACGCATATAGTCATAAATCTCGGTCACGGTCCCCACGGTCGAACGCGGGTTACGCGACGTGGTTTTTTGTTCGATGGAAATGGCCGGCGACAGACCATCGATATATTCGACATCCGGCTTTTGCATCAGTTCAAGGAACTGACGGGCATATGCAGACAGGCTTTCGACATAGCGGCGCTGGCCTTCGGCATAGATCGTATCGAAGGCAAGCGAACTTTTACCCGATCCCGACAGGCCGGTAATGACCACCAGTGAATCGCGGGGCAATTCAACATCAATGTTCTGAAGATTGTGTTCTTTCGCACCGCGAACCGAAATTTTCGTCAGCATGTCGGGCCTTTTGTTCCTGAATTGTTCGGAAAGTGTATAGAGGACGCAAACACTATACGCAAGCGCACCCCTGACAGTTCCTGTCAGTATTTGTCAGGAGACTGACATTACACAATCACCGCACCCCAAAATGCATGAAAAAACCCGCCGAACAAGTCCGGCGGGTTTCATAAATCCTGTGACCCAACGGGTCAGACAAAGCAAAAGATGGCTTAGCCTTTGGTCACGGAACGACCGGTGGCACCAAGATCCTTGAAGGCTTCTTCGAGGCGCGCTGCCATCGACAGTTCAGCTTCGCGGATCCAGACACGCGGGTCATAATTCTTCTTGTAGGGTTTGTCCGTTTCCGGATCGACCTGGTATTTGAAAGCACGCGCATTTGCTTCAACATACTCACCGACCGGACGGGCATAGGCAAACTGGGTATCGGTGTCGATATTCATCTTGAAGACGCCATAGCCGACGGCTTCTTCGATTTTTTCTTTTTCCGAACCCGAACCGCCATGGAACACGAAGTCCAGCGGACGGTCATCAAGCCCATGCTTCTCGGCGACAAACTTCTGGCTTTCCAGAAGGATTTCCGGACGCAGTTTGACGTTGCCCGGCTTGTAGACGCCGTGGACGTTACCAAATGCAGCTGCGACCGAGAAATGGCCAAGCGGCGAAAGGCGACGATAGGCTTCTTCGACTTCTTCCGGACGGGTGTAAAGACGCGGGTCGATCTCGTCACTTGAAGTATCAAGTTCGTGACCGATGCCGTCTTCTTCGCCACCGGTTACACCCAGTTCGATTTCCAGGCTCATTTCGATGGCGGACATGCGTTTGAGGAAGGTCTCGCAAGTCGACAGGTTGTCTTCAAGCGATTCTTCGGACAGATCAAGCATGTGGGAGCTGTAAAGCGCCTTGCCGGTTTCGGCATAGGCCTTTTCGCTCCATTTCAGCATTTCATCGACCCACGGAACGAACTTGCGGTTCGCGTGGTCCGTATGCATGACAACAGCAACACCATAATATTCAGCAAGAAGCTGCGCATGACGGGCAGCCGAAACTGCGCCCACGACACGGGCCGCATCGGCGTCCTTGATGCCCTTGCCAGCAAAGAACTGTGCGCCACCATTCGAAAGCTGAATGATGATGTCAGAACCGGCATTCGCAGCGGCTTCAAGGGCTGCGTTCATCGTGCTTGACGATGTAATATTCACAGCGGGAAGGGCGTAACCGTCCTGCTTGCAGGCAGCGACAAGGTCACGATAGGAAGCACCGGTAACAACACCGGGTTTAACGGAAGGCATGTGGGTACTCCTCCTGGGGGTCAGAGTAAAACAGGTGCCCCCGTGCGAACCGACTGATCCGCGGCAAGGGCAATCCGTAGAGAGCCCAATGCATCTTCCATATGCTGCGTCAGGTCAAGATTTTCTGTTATAGACTTTAGGAAAAATTGCTGTTCGCGCAGGCAAAGACCATCATGATCAGGTTCGTCATCGGTGCGAATAATCTCGTCTGTGCGGGTAAATTCACCGGCACTGTCTGTTTCCGCATGATGCAGGCGCAATGCATTTGTCTTGGTATGCGTATCGATGTCAGCCGAACCAGCGCCTTTTTCTTCGACATCGGTGATTGATACGCTGCCTTTCGGGCCAATGACATCTTTCACAAAGAAGGCGGTTTCGCTGATCATCGGGCCCCAGCCGGCCTCGTACCAGCCAACCGAGCCGTCATCAAAGCGAACTTGCAACTGCCCGTAATTATACATATCGGGCGCGACATCCTCAGACAGGCGAACACCGATTGCATTGACCGACACCGGTTTGGCCCCGGTCATCAGACACATGATATCAAGATAATGAACACCGCAATCGACTATGGGCGATACGCTATTCAGAAGACGTTTGTGGGTTTCCCAGAATGCGCCACTGCTTTGCTGGTTAAGGTTCATGCGCATCACAAGCGGTTTGCCAAGGGTCTTGGCAATTTCAACAAACTTTTCCCAGGACGGATGATGGCGCAGGATATAGCCAATCACGAGCTTGCGGTCATGTTTGCGTGCGCTTGCCACAACCCGTTCGGCATCTTCGACAGTGGCTGCAAGCGGCTTTTCAATAAAGACATGCGCACCGGCTTCAAAGGCTGCAATCGCAAAGTCCGCATGGGTCTCGGTATAGGTATTTATCGAAACTGCATCCGGGTTCGTTTCGGCAAGGGCAGTGTGAAAGTCGGTAAACTGAGGATAGTTTGCAAAACCATCCGGCAATTTATCAGCAGGAATGGGCGACCGGGCACAGATGCCGACAATCTCGTACCCGACAAGGGCGTGATAGGCCTTTGCATGGGACATGCCCATATTACCAAGCCCAATGACAAGAATGCGAACCGGCTTCATTTTGTGCCTCCTGAAATACCTGATAAGTTATTGATTATGCCTGTTATTCAGCACCATTGATCCAGCTTCTGGTCACGTTGTATTCGCCATCAAACAGGATCATGTCCGCCTGATAACCCGGGGCGATACGCCCCATTTTATGATCCAGTTTCAAGAACGCAGCCGGGTAAAGTGACCCCATGCGAAGGGCTTCGCCAAGGTCAATCCCGACCATTTCCACGCAATTTCGAACCGCACCAATCATATCAAGATCGGAACCCGCCAGCGTCCCATCCGCCAGGGCGCAACGGCCATCCGTGGCAATAATTTCTTCCCCGCCAAGATTGAATCGCTTGTCCGCAGCCCCGACAGTCGGCATAGCATCAGTGACCAGCATGATCTTGCCGGTTGCCTTTGCGTTTACAGCAATCTTCACCGCGGCCGGATGAACGTGATAACCGTCAACAATCAGGCCACACCATGTCACGTCATCGGCCATCGCTGCCCCGGCAACACCGGGTTCACGATGGGTAAGGGGGCTCATGGCATTGAACAGATGCGTAAAGCCGCGCAAACCTTCGCTGATCGCCTTTTGAATGTCGTCATAGGTACCTGCCGTGTGCCCGGCACAGACAAGAACACCTTTGTCAGAAAGCTTTTTGATGGTCCCGCTGGTGGCCTTTTCCGGTGCCATTGTTACCAGTATGCGGCCATTTGGAAGACGGCTTAGAAGATCGATTGCGTCATCTTCCATCGGGCGGATGATGTCGGCTGAATGCACACCCTTGCGTTCCTTGTTCAGATACGGCCCTTCAAGATGAATGCCGACGATGCCCGGGACGTTTGCGTTAATCGCGTCCTCCACCGCCGCAATGGCTGCTTCCATCTTGTCACGATAATCCGTGATCAGGGTCGGTAGCATTGCCGTGGTGCCAAATTTGCGATGGGCCGCCATGATGGCGCGAATACCAGCGACATCCGGGTGATCATTCAAAAGAACGCCGCCACCACCATTGACCTGAACATCAATCAGTCCGGGGGCAAGAACCTGTCCCTTGCCATCGACAACATCAATCCCGTCGGGCAGGGCGTTATCCGGGCAAATGGCATCAATTTTGCCATCGCGTATAACAACCGCCATTCCGTCGAGAAATTCTGTCCCGTCGAAAATGCGGGCATTGGCAATGGCAAAACTGGTCATTAGTGCGTCTCCGTCACTTTCGAAAGATGCGGCGGGGCATCCGGATTACAGCCGCGCGCCAGCGCAACACTCTCAGCAAGTGTATAGAAGGTCTGGATCATCGTAATCGGGGCAAGCAACGGATGGATATCCTCGACCACCGGAAGGTGTCCCTTTACGTCCGCATAGCCGGTTTCGGCTGCAAACAGATTGTCGGTCTTGGCTCGCATTTCCGCCAGGAAGTCCTCGACACTGTCACGCGATGCGTCTTGCTGTGAAAAGACCAACATCGGGAAGGTCGGCGTTACCAGCGCCATCGGGCCATGCTTTACTTCAGCCGCGCTGAAAGCTTCGGCATGCAAGCTACTGGTTTCTTTGAATTTAAGGGCGGCTTCCTGGGCGATTGCAAAGGCAGGTCCGCGGCCAATGACATAAAGCCCGTTTGATTTGGCGATGGTTTCCGAGGCCCCCAGCCAATCCTTTTCAAGTGCGGCGCGCAGGGATTGCGGAAGATTGCCAAGACCCTTGTTGAATGCGTCGTCCTGTGTCCAGGCACCGACGATCTGGGCAATTGCCGACAATGTGGCGATATAGGATTTGGTTGCCGCGACACTTGTTTCCGGACCAGCCATCAGGGGGATGACATGATCGACAGTTTCGGCAAGCGGGGAATCGACCACATTGACCAGTGCGACGGTTCGCGCGCCCGCGTCACGGGCCGCCTCGGCATTTTTGACAAGGTCGGGACTTTTGCCTGATTGGGAAACTGTAATGAACAGAGCATCCTTTGAGGCGATCGACCGGTTATAGATCGATACGATCGAGGGTGCGGCCGATACCACCGGAATGCCCAACTGACTTTCTATAAGGTACTTGGCATAAAGGGTCGCGTGGTCCGAGCTACCCCGACCACAGGTCACAACAAATTTCGGCGGATTGGCGCGCAGATCATCAGCAAGTTTGGCAATTGCGTCCTTGTTGCCCGCAAGCTGCGTTGCAACGACTTCCGGGGCCTCTGCCAATTCGCGGCCCATCTGTGTTTGCGGGCGCCAATTCGTTGTCATATGCCGTATTCCCTTGGTTTCCGGTGGATGCGTTGATCTGGTCAACGGGCGTCCACCTGCATTTCAGCAATAAAGTCGTAACTGTCACCGCGGTAGTAGGACCGGGTGAACTCAACCGGGGTTCCATTTGCCAGGAAGGACCGCCGCTCGATATAGAGCGCGGCACTGCCTTCCGGAACGCCCAGAATTTTGGCGGTTTCGCCATCGAAAAGTTCTGCTCGAAGCCGCTGAAGCGCGCGTTCAGGCTTTTTGTTGTATTTCGCCAGCGCGTCATAAAGTGATTTGTCGACTTCATCCGGGCTGGGCAGGAAAGCGCGCGGAATTACCGCATATTCAAGTGCCATCGGCTTGTCATTGGCAGTACGCAGACGACGCAGCCTTGTAACTTCGGTGCCGGGCGACAGATTAAGCGCCATGGCTTCTTCGGGTGAGGCATGACCAAGTGTTTTTTCGATCCAGACGGCCCCGGGATCCATGCCACGGGTGATCATGTCCTCGGTAAAGGATGTCAGGCGTGACAGGGCCTGCTCGACACGCGGTGCGACGAACGTTCCGGCACCGTGGCGTTGAACCAGAACACCTTCCTCGACAAGGGCGCGCATCGCATTGCGAACCGTTACCCGTGAAATGCCAAGTTCGGTTGCCAAATCGCGCTCGCTGGGCAGGGCATCTTCGACCTGCAAAATTCCATCATCAATCACAGCCTTCAACGCCGATTGCAGCCGACGGTACAAAGGACCATTCCCGTTATTTTCAATGTCGCGGGTTCTGAGATTGGCAATGACGTCCGACGTTGCGATCATGCGGCGGCTCTTTCATGTTGCTTGGCCATCAAGATAGCCCCATGCATGGCGTCAAATTTCTCGGGCACCAGCAATTCGGCAATTTCGGGTGGCATGCGCCGGGCCATCTGTTCTGCCAGTCCGCCCATAAGGGTCAGTCGCGGCGCACCGAAATCAACCAGCCTGCGCAAGATTGCCAGATTGGCGTCGACGGCGATCTGGATCAGGTCAATCGCCACACTGTCACCTGCCGCTTCGGCATCAAACACCATCGGGCAGAGTTTTCCATAGTCGGACGGCTTTGCTGTTTCCGCAAATATGACGATATTTTCGGGGTCATTATCAAACCGGGCCATGACCGCAGCGGTCAGGTCCGTTTTCTTTGCCAGACCATCATGGGCGAGCAGGGCGGTTTCAATGGCATTGCGTCCAATTCTCGCGCCGCTTCCAAGATCGGAAACCTCGAACCCCCAACCGGCAACAGACAACTGGCGATCCCCGATGATTGCCTGACCACATGTTCCGGTCCCGACAATCAGGATGGCACCATTCTGGCCATCATGCGCACCAAGGCATGCTGTATAGGCATCTGTCGCAAAGCAAATGTCGGCGAACGGGTGGTTATAGGACTGCACAAGCTGACGATCACGCGTTAGTGGAAGTCCCGCAAGCCCAAGGCCCGCATGCAGATCGCCAAGGTATTTTTCATCAAGTCCGGCATTGGAAAGGGCCATTTTCGCCGCTGCGATGATTTCGCCAAATACGTAATCGACTCCAAGTCGCGTATTCGCACCACCACGCACAGCTTCACCAAGGATCCGTCCGGATGCATCTGCAATCCGAACGCGGCACTGCGTTCCGCCGCCATCAACACCAAGATAAAGCTGTTCGTTTTTCATCTCAAAGCAACTGCCTTCTCATTCATGGGGCGAGCATAGCAGAGTGGTATCTTAAAAAGCAATACCAATATAACGCCACTAACACTGTTACTGGTCTGAGTTTGGAGTCCGTACATATACGCAGAAGCTTTTGCGCAAAATTGATATCCCTACACAATACTTTGTTTTAACTAGAGATATCTCCAGATATCCGAGCTGTGGCGCAAATTATTCATCAAGCAGCTTGCGTTGCTGGTATCACAATGGTATTTAATTTGCAGAGGGAGACGGAAAAATGGCATCACGCACAGAAGATTTTGATTCGCGATTTGCCGGGTTGGATCAATGGTCCGACGCCGATTTCCTTATGGCCTTGTGGGAAGGCCAGATGCGCGCTGTGGCCTCGGTTGGTCCGATCCTGGGGGATTTGGCGACAGCCGCCAACGGGATCGCGCGCCGCCTGGGCGGCGGCGGGCGTCTCGTTTACGTCGGAGCCGGAACATCGGGTACTGTCGCCTGGCAAGATGCCAAGGAACTTGGCGGTACCTTTGGTTGGCCTGAAAGCCATACCATCGTGATGCTGGCTGGCGGGGTTCAAAGTGCGCCGAACGAATTCAATGGTGCCGAGGATGATACCAGCCTTGCCGAACGTGAAATTTCCCAGAACAACATTTCAGAAAATGATGCCGTAATTGCGATCGCTGCCAGCGGCGCGACCCCTTACACGGTGCGCGCGCTCGAACTTGCCCGTGGTCGCGGGGCCTTTACGGTGGGCATCTGTAACAACCAGGATGGCAAAATTCTTGGCGTCGCAGAAACCGGTATCTTTCTTGATAGCGCGCCGGAAGTGGTCGCCGGATCCACCCGCATGGGGGCCGGTACCGCGCAAAAAGCAGCCCTGAACATTCTGTCGACCCTTGTGATGAACAAGTTGGGCCGATTGTTCGACAACCTGATGGTTGGCATGCGCGCCGAGAACATCAAACTTCGGGGCCGGGCGGTTCGGATCGTGTCGCATATTGCATCTTGCGACGCCGAACTTGCATCAGACGCCCTTGAAAAATCCGATTTCGATATCCGCGTGGCGGTGCTGGTGACCAAGGGCCACAGCCCCGACCGGGCAAAAGAAATTCTTGTGCTGTCTAATGGAAATCTCCGGGCGGCACTTGAGTACAGGAACTGACATCAACACGGTGCCAGTCCGCCGACATTGATCAGAGGAGGCATAAATGTCGAATAAAGTCTTAGCAAAAGGCCTGGCCGGGGCCCTGGCGGCAAGTGTCGCCCTGGTTCCGTTGATGGCGTCTGCTGGCGAACTCGTAATCGAAAGCTGGCGCAATGACGATATTGATATCTGGAATGAAAAAATCATTCCGGCGTTTAATGAAGTTCACCCTGACATCAAGGTGTCGTTCAAGCCGACCCCGCCGACCGAATATAACGCATCGGTAAACGCAAAACTGGCTGGTGGTACCGCGGGTGACCTGATCACGTGCCGTCCGTTTGATGCATCGCTTGAACTTTACAAGCAGGGCAATCTTGCCGCTCTTGATGACCTTAAAGGCATGGACAACTTCTCGGACGTTGCCAAATCTGCCTGGCAGACCGACGATGGCGCAGTCACTTTCTGCTTGCCGATGGCATCGGTCATTCATGGCTTCATCTATAACAAGGAAGCCTTTGAAGAAGTTGGCGTTGAAGTCCCGAAAACCCGCGAAGAGTTTTATGCTGCCCTTGATAAGATCAAGGAAGACGGCAGCTACATCCCGATGGCGATGGGCACCGCGGACCAGTGGGAAGCAGCCACCATGGGCTTCCAGAACATCGGTCCCAACTACTGGGACGGTGAAGCAGGCCGCAAGGCATTGATCGATGGCAGCGCAAAATTCACCGATGCCGCCTATGTCGACACCTTCAAGGAACTGGCAAGCTGGAAAAACTACCTTCCGGACGGCTATGAAGCCATTTCCTATCCGGATGCACAGAACCTGTTCTCGCTTGGCCGTGCCGCCGTTTATCCGGCAGGTTCCTGGGATATTTCGCTGTTTAACAACCAGGCCGATTTCGAGTTCGGTGCATTCCCGCCGCCCGCAGCAGCCGGCGCAGACACCTGCTATATCAGTGACCACACCGATATCGCACTTGGTCTGAATGCGGATTCCAAAAACGCAGCCGAAGCAAAGCTGTTTCTTGAATGGATGACCGGTTCGGAATTTGCCGAGCTTTATTCCAACGCGCTGCCGGGCTTCTTCTCCTTGTCGAACCACACGGTCGAAGTAACCGATCCGGTCGCCAGCGAGTTTGTAAGCTGGCGCCAGAAGTGCGAGTCCACCATTCGTAACTCTTACCAGATCCTTTCGCGTGGCACGCCGAACCTTGAAAACGACCTGTGGAACCTTTCGGCCCAGGTAATCAACGGTACGCTGACCCCGGAAGAAGCAGCCGGCGCTGCGGAAGCTGGTCTGGCGAAATGGTACGCACCGCACCAGTAAAGAACTGAAAGGATGGCGGGAACGACCGGTTTCTGCCATCCTTCATTCATCGTTGATGTTTGCCGTGCCATTGCAGGCAAGCAGCCCGACCGCCGGGCGAAACTGCGGTTCACTGATTACAGAAGACCCAAGCAGGTCTTCATTCTTTTAAATCTTGGATAACAGGACAGGGTATGGCGCATTCCGGCCCCATGACCGATTGGCGCAAGGCAAAACTGCCTGTGATTGCCTTTCTGGCCCCAGCAACGATCATTTACACACTGTTTATGATCTATCCGCTGCTTGATTCCATCCGGTTAAGCTTCTATGCAACGCCAAGCGGCGGTGAGGCGGCTTTTGTCGGCCTTGATAATTACCGCACGATTTTGGCGGATCCGGACTGGTCTGCGACCTTCTGGAACAGCTTCTGGAACAATATGAAGTTCTTTGCGGTTCATATGCTGATCCAGAACCCGATCGGTATTGCGCTGGCCGGTATTCTGAGCCTGCCGCAATTGCGGTTCCGCAACACATATCGCACCATGATGATCATGCCGACCATGTTATCAGTCGTGATTGTCGGCTTCATCTGGCAGTTGATCCTGAGCCCGGTATGGGGAGTTGGCGCGGACCTGCTTGATATTGTTGGCCTGAAGTCGCTGTTTGGGCCGTGGCTTGGCAAAGAAGGCAGTGCACTGATTACGCTTTCCTTCATTTCGGTCTGGCAGTGGGTCGGCATTCCTTTGATGCTGATCTATGCGGCCTTGCTGGCCATTCCGGACGATCTGGTGGATGCGGCCATTGTTGATGGCGCGACCCATTTCGAAGTCTTCATTCACATCAAACTGCCATTGGTTTTGCCGACTGTCGCGATGGTGTCGATTTTGACTTTTGTCGGTAATTTCAATGCGTTCGATTTGATATATGCGGTAAAGGGTGCGTTGGCCGGCCCCAACTTCTCGACCGATATCATGGGCACCTTGTTCTATCGCACATTCTTTGGTTATCAGTTGCAGCTGGGCGATCCGCATTTGGGCGCCACCGTTGCATCCTTGATGTTCCTGATCATTCTGGCAGGCGTTCTGTTCTATCTGTTCGCCATTCAGCGCCGACTGGCGCGCTATCAGCTGTAGTCGGGGGCGAATATGAGTTTTGCAAACATCCGCAGAGAAGACGCCAGCCGCGCAGTCATCGTGCACGCGATCTTGCTGACCTATACCCTGGTTGCGCTTTATCCGATTTTTCTTGTGGTCATCAACGCTTTCAAGACGCGCAAAGGGATCTTTCGCGATCCGATGGGCTTGCCGAATGCGGAGACCTTCAGTCTTGAAGGATTCACCAAGGTTCTGGCGAAATCCAATTTCGAGCTGTTTTTCTATAACAGCTTTACCGTGACCATCGTGACCATTGTTATTGTTCTGCTGTTGGCAGCAATGGCGGCATGGGCGCTGTCGGAATACAAGTTTCCGGGTAACACCGCATTGGCCTTGTATCTTGCGATTGGCATCATGGTACCGATCCGTCTGGGGTCAGTATCTATCCTGAACCTGATTGTTGATATGGGATTGGTCAACACCCTGACGGCACTGGTGCTGGTCTATGTCGCGCAAGGCTTGCCCTTGGCGATCTTTATCCTGACCGAATTCATGCATCAAATTCCGAAGGATTTGAAAGAAGCCGCAAGATGCGATGGGGTCGGGGAGTTCAAGATTTTCTTTGCGATCATTTTGCCTTTGATCCGGCCCGCTGTTGCGACGGTTGCTGTATTTACAATGATCCCGATCTGGAATGATCTGTGGTTCCCGCTGATCCTTGCGCCTGGTGACGGTAAACAGACCATCACCCTTGGTGTGCAGCAATTCATTGGCCAGTATGTGACAGACTGGAATGCGGTTCTGGCGTCGCTGAGCCTTGCGATCATTCCGATCCTTATCCTTTATCTGATTTTCTCCCGACAACTCATTCGCGGCCTGACATCCGGCGCGGTGAAGTAACTGTTGGCTGATAGGAGCTTTGAATAAATGGCTGACTTGAAACTTGACCAGATCCGCAAAAGCTATGGCGCTGTGGATGTGCTGCACGGCATTGATCTGGATGTCAAAGATGGTGAATTCGTCGTGTTTGTTGGCCCTTCGGGCTGCGGCAAATCAACCTTGTTGCGAATTATTGCAGGCCTTGAAGACATCACGGGCGGCGATCTGATGATCGATGGAGAGGTCGTAAACACCAAAAGCCCGCGTGATCGCGGTATTGCCATGGTGTTCCAGTCCTATGCGCTGTATCCGCACATGACAGTTTACAAAAACATGGCCTTCGGGCTTAAGCTCGATAAACAGGACAAGGCGGCAATCGATACCCGGGTGCGTGAAGCCGCCCGCATCCTGCAACTTGATCAGCTTCTTGACCGGCGTCCGTCCGAGCTTTCGGGTGGTCAGCGCCAGCGCGTTGCGATTGGCCGTGCGATCGTGCGCCAACCAAAGGTCTTCCTGTTTGACGAACCGTTGTCCAACCTTGATGCCGCATTGCGTGTTCAGACCCGCATTGAAATTGCCAAGCTGCATCAGGACCTGAAATCGACAATCATCTATGTCACGCACGATCAGGTCGAAGCCATGACACTGGCGGACAAGATCGTTGTGATGAATGGCGGGAATGTCGAGCAGGTGGGATCGCCGATGCAGCTTTATCATCATCCGGAAACCCGCTTTGTTGCCGGTTTTATCGGGTCACCGGCCATGAACTTCACCAAGGTCACGATTGATGCCGTCGGACAGGGGCAGGCCACAGTTTCTGTCCCCGGGGGCATGCAATCCGTCCTGCCGTTCAATGTTGATCAGGCGGATATCGGCAAACAGGTTGAGCTTGGCATTCGCCCCGAACATCTTGGACTTGGCGACGAAGGTGCGCTTACTGTCAATGGCGTGGTTGATGTGGTCGAGAAGCTGGGCGACTCTACCTATTTGTATTTGAAGCTTGCCAATGGTGATCGGGTCACAGTTCGCGCGCCGGGCCATAGCCGTGTCAAAATCGGTGAAACCGTTACAGCATCCGCACCAGCCGGTGCCGCGCATCTTTTCAATGACAAGGGTAAAGCGTACCAGAAAATCGATTGTCCGGCTGAATTCAGCGCGGAAGAATAGATTTCACAAAGCTTCCAATCACAGGACTTCGGATCAAAAGGCGCCACAACCGGCGCCTTTTGGCATTTTGGGGCGCACCGACCGTCAGGGTCGATTAATTGTTGCAGAACTTTAACTTGCCCTGATGCGGGTGTCGGCGCAAAAATGAACGTGATTTGTTCAAAAGAAAGAAAAAATGACCTTTTTTCTTTCGTATCAACAACAATGTTTGCGATATTGCTCCGTGCCGGAACGAAACAAAAGCCAAATGGCATGCGCGGTCCGGCTACAGGGAAATGCCATCACGTTTATTACGAGGGTTCAAAATGTCAAAAAAACACGGCGCATTGCGTGGTTCCTTGCTCAGCCTTACAGCACTTGCAGGAATGGTTTCGCTTGTTTCGGCTGCTCAGGCTGAAGAACTTCGTCTGCTGACCTGGGGCGGCTATGCCCCTGACGAAGTTGTCGAGCTGTTCGAAAAAGAAACCGGCATTGATGTTGAAGTGACGCTGTCGAACAACGAAGACATGATCTCGAAATTGCGCGCTACTGGCGGCGGCGGTTTCGATCTTGCTCAGCCGTCCCAGGATCGCATTGCAGGTGCACAACTTGAATATGGCATCTACAAGCCGATTGATCTTGGCAAAATTGACAGCGACAAATTCATTCCGTCGATGCTCGACGCAACCAAATCAAACACTACCGTTGACGGCGAAGTGTACGGTGTACCCCACGTATGGGGTACGAGCGGCCTGATCGTTGACACTTCAAAAGCCGCGGCTGTCAAAGACTATACCGACCTTTGCGCACCGGAAGTGGCCGGCAAGGTTTCCTATCGTCTGAAACGCCCGACGCTGATCGGTTTTGCCTATGCAATGGGTATGGATCCGTTTGCCGCTTATGGTGACGAAGCCAAGTATCAGGAAATCCTTGATGCCGTCGAAGCCAAGCTGATCGAATGCAAAGCCAACGTGAAAACCTATTGGGAAGGCGGCGATGCGCTGCTTAACCTGGTGCGTTCGGGTGAAGTTGTTGCCGCAATGGCGTGGGATACCGGCGGCTGGAAACTCAATAACGACAATGCCGACATCACCTTTGTTGCACCGAAGTCTGGTGCGCTTGGCTGGATCGATACCTTTGCCTTGCCGCGCAAGACCAAAAACGAAGATGCCGCCTATAAGTGGATCAACTTTGTGATGCAGCCGGAAATCGCTGCCAAAATCACGGCAAGTGCGGGTAACTTCACCGCGTCCAAAGGTGCCGACGAGTTTGCAGATGACAAGCTGAAAGCTCAGTTCCAGGGCAGTTTCCCGCCGGCTGATCTTGACAACATCAAGTGGTATCCGACGGTTCCGGCTGGTCTGGAAGTGCTCGAAGGCAAGACCCTTGACCGTGTGAAAGCAGCACAGTCGAACTAACGGAACACGTTTCCAAACACCTTTGTCCCCGGCATATTTATGTGCCGGGGATATCGTGCTTTCAGGAACGGCAATAACCGTTCAACAGGCTCCACCAACAAAAATAACGTGAACAGGGCTCCTATGGCTGACCAATTTGACCTTGAATGCCGCAATGTGGTCAAAACCTTTGACGACTTTACCGCCGTCAATGACATTTCCCTTGCGATCCCGAAGGGTTCTTTTTTCTCGATCCTGGGTCCAAGCGGATGTGGCAAGACGACGCTTCTTCGCATGCTGGCAGGGTTTCAGGCGCCGACATCCGGCGACATCCTGATCAAGGGATCATCGGTGCTGGGCGTTCCGCCAAACCGCCGACCGGTCAATATGGTGTTTCAGCATTTGGCCCTGTTTCCGATGATGAATGTCGCGGAAAACGTTGCCTATGGTCTGAAGCGGCGCGGCATTGACAAACAAACGATTGCCAAAAAGGTCAACGAAACCTTGGCCCGTGTCGGGTTGCCCGATGCCGGGCCCAAACAGGTCAATCAGCTTTCCGGCGGTCAGAAACAGCGTATCGCCATTGCCCGCTGCCTTGTGCTTGACCCGGCTGTGCTTCTTCTCGACGAGCCATTGGGCGCGCTTGATCTTAAGTTACGCGAACATATGAAAGTCGAACTCAAACAGCTTCAGCACGAGATCGGCACTACCTTTGTCTATATCACCCATGACCAGTCCGAAGCGCTGGTGATGTCGGATCAGGTTGCCGTCATGAATGCCGGCCGTTTTGAGCAGGTGGGCGCACCACAAGATCTTTATTACAACCCGAAAACAGCATTCGTTGCCGGCTTCGTTGGAGAAAGCAACCGGTGGACCGGAACAATCGGTAGTGGTGATGACAATAAGGTCGAAGTCATCCTTCCGACTGGCGGCAAGGTGTTGGCCAAACGCGATGCGCATATGCCCTTGGTCGAAGGTCAGAATGTCGAAATCTTTGTCCGCCCCGAAGCCATCGCAATTGACGGGGCCAGTGGTGCTGAAAACACCATTTCCGCCAAGGTGGAGAACGTTCTGTTTAATGGTGCGGCAAGCAGCCTGCAGGTTCGTGATGTTGCAACCGGTCAAGAGATGACGGTGGCACTACCGCAAACCGGTGCGTATGCGTCGGTGAGGGCCGGTGACGAAATCACACTTGGCTGGACCGTTGAAAATACCCGATGCTTTGCTGCGAACCAAAGCGGAGCAGGGGCATGAACAAATCCGCGTCCATAACCACGGGCGGCACTTTCCGGTTCGGCTTGCTGCTTTTGGCAATGCCGTTGCTGCTGTGGCTGTTTCTGCTGGTTATTCTTCCGCATGTTGATCTTTTTCTGGTGTCGATGCGTGAACGTATTTCGTACGGGAAATATGAATTCAGCTTGATCAACTATATCGAATTCTTTGCTGAACCCCTGTATTGGAACACCTATGTCCGCACTGCGGTCATGTCGATTTTCGCAACGGCCTTGACCCTGATTATCGGTTTTCCGGTTTCCTATTACATCGCCAAAGTGATGCGAGGCAAAGGCAAGAACGTTCTGTTCCTGATGTGCCTTATCCCGTTCTGGGTGTCAGAGCTTGTGCGGACCTTCGGCTGGATGATCCTTTTGCGTGAAAGCGGTGTAATCAGCAACTTCCTGCAATGGGCTGGCCTTGCGGATGGTCCGGTTGAAATGCTTTATAACGATGCGGCTATCATGGTTGGCCTTGTTTACACATCCATGTTGTTCATGGTTGTCCCCCTTGTGTCGGTTCTCGACAGTTTGGATGACAGCCTGATTGAGGCCGGTTATGACCTAGGCGGGAATACATTTACCGTGACCCGCGATATCATTATCCCGCATGCAATGCCCGGTATTGCGTCCGGTTGTATCGTGGTCTTCATGCTGACGCTGGGCAATTATTTGACCCCAAATCTTTTGGGCGGGAAAGACAGCCTGTGGTTCACAGAACAAATCTATACCCAGTTCATCACACGCTTTAACTGGGAATCCGGCTCGGCTTTTGGGTTCCTGTTGCTGATATTGTCGTCCGTAATTGTCTGGGTTGGCCTGAAACTCAGCAAACAGACGCTTTCGGAAACCGTGGGCTAGGGGGAAGACATGATACCAAGCATTCCACAGCCCAAATTCTACAAGGGCTTGTATTCGACCTATATCGCGTTGTTCTTTGTCTATCTGAGCGCACCGCTGATTGTCGTTGGCGTATTTGCCTTCAATGACAGTCTGTTTCCGTCAATGCCGTGGGAAGGCGGCACGTTGGCGTGGTTTTTCGGGAATGAAGATCCCTATATCGGCATCTTCAATGACACCAAGCTTCTTGAAAGTGTCGGCGTTTCGGCGTTTGTTGCCTTCTGGGTTACGGTTCTGTCCGTAACAGTCGGAACATGTAACGCGTTTCTGTTCGAACGCAGCAAGTTTCCCGGCAAGAACCTGCTTTATATTGTTTCGTTATCGCCTTTGGTCATCCCCGGGGTTATTCTGGGGATATCCATTCTGGTGTTCTCGAACGCGATTGCCAATGGCATCGAAGAAGCGATTGGCTGGGACCTCGAATTTCTGCGTCCGGGGCTGTTTTTGGTGATTATTGGCCAGTTCGCCTTTGTCACGACCATCACGACGCTTGTGATTTCCGCACGCCTTCGCAAATTCGACGTCAGTCTTGAAGAAGCCGCCTTGAACCTTGGGGCGACACGGCGGGCCGCACTGTGGACGATCACCATTCCCTTCCTGAAGCCGGCATTGATCGGCGCCGGGATCGTCGCGTTTCTGATGTCATTTGAAAACTTCAATACGACCTTGATGCTGGTCGGTTCCGACGCGCCGCTGACCATTGCCATGTTTGACCGCTTGAAACAGGGGTCAACACCTGTTCTGAATGCGTTGTCACTGCTTCTGATGGTTGTTTCCGGCGGGTTGGCGTTGCTGTCGGTCTTTGTCCAGCGCGACAGCAAAAACTGATCGGGCACATGTCCGTTCAGTTGCGAACAAAATGAAAGGGCGGCAGAAATGCCGCCCTTTGTTTTGTTGTGGTCGTTTTTTAGTCCCAAGTCTTGATCATCGCCGCTTTAACAATTGTCATTAAATCGCAATAAAAGATTAACATTTAAGGCAGTATCGAACTTGGTTTCGCAATGAAGCGAGCCCCCACACGCCGAAAAATGGCCGTGCCCTTCACCATTATCTACTGTTCATGTGAACATAACCATGCATCATTTTGCGAGTTTTTAGACGGCATCGCGGCGCTATATTGATCATTTGCGCGTTCAAAAAGTAAATTTCCGAAAACTGTCACTTGAGGAAACAGGTCTCCCGACAGAAAACAAATACGTTGTGGCGAACCGGGCAACAGGCGGTTTGACGCAGATGTCTTTTTAATTGGGAGCTAACAGATCATGTTTCGCAAGACGCTTATGGCAGCGGCTGCCGTGTTTGCACTTGGCAACACCGCAGAAGCAGCAACGGAGATCACCTGGTGGCATGCCATGGACGGCGCGCTTGGCGGTGTGGTTGATCAGATCACCGCAGATTTCAATGCGAGCCAGTCCGACTACCACCTTGTAGCCGTAAACAAGGGTGGCTACGAAGACACCATGACCGCCGGTATCGCGGCATTCCGCGCGAAAAACCAGCCGAACATCATCCAGATCTTCGACGCCGGTGCTGCAACGATCATTAACGCAAAAGGCGCTGTTAAGCCGGTTCAGGACCTGCTTGAAGAAAACAACGTCAAATTTGACATCAATGATTACATCCCGGGCGTTCGTTATTTCTATGCCGATTCTGACGGCAAGATGATCGGAATGCCGTTCAACAGCTCGACCCCGCTTCTGTATTACAACAAGGAAGCCCTTGCCAAAGCCGGTGTTGATGTACCGAAGACCTGGCAGGAATTCGAAGAAGCAGCTCCGAAGCTTAAAGAAGCTGGCTATATCGCGCTTGCCCAGTCGCACAGCCCGTGGATCTTCTTTGAAAACTTCATGTCCCGTCACAACCTGCAGATGGCCACTGCCAATAATGGTTATGACAGCACTGACGTTGAAATCCTTTATAACAACGAGGCGCTGAAAGATCACTGGCAGCACGTCAAGGATTGGAAAGACGCCGGTTATTATGGCTATTACGGCCGTGCGTGGGGCGCGAACCAGGATGCTTTCGTTCAGCAGCAGGTTGCCATGTGGATCGGTTCCTCCGGCTCCTTCGGTGGCCTTCGCAAGTCGGCCCAGTTTGACTTTGGCACGTCGACCCTTCCGTACTGGAAAGGCGTTGGTGATGCCCCGAAATCAACCTTCATCGGTGGTGCTTCGCTGTTTGCTTTCTCGGGTCATAGCGCAGAAGAAGATGCAGGCGTTGCTGCATTCTTCCAATTCCTGACCAAGCCGGAAACCCAGTATTACTGGCACAAGGAAACCGGTTATGTGCCGATCACCAATGCGGCATATGAACTGGCGAAAAAAGACGGCTATTACAAAGAAAGCCCGGATGCAGAAGTCGGCATTCAGCAGCTGTCTGAAGAAGGTGGCGACTGGACCAAAGGGTACCGTCTTGGTTTCTATGTCCAGATCCGCGAAGTCATCTATCGTGAAGTCGACAAAATCATGAACGGCGAAGAAACCGTTGATGCGGCCTTCAACACGATCGAAGAAGAAGCCAACGGCCTTCTGAAGCGCTTCAACGACACCTATTCCAACTAAACAGCCTTACGCAAATGCGGGGCGGCCCATTGCTGGTCGCCCTGTTTTGCATTTTCCGGACGTGATTAATGGTGGCGTGAGCGATGAAGCGCGTACAATTTGAACATAGCGCGGTGCCGTATCTTTTTATTGCACCCCAGATTTTGATTATTTCGATATTTTTCCTGTGGCCTGCCGCACAGGCGGTTTACCAGTCCTTCCTGCTTGAAGACGCTTTTGGCATGTCGTCGCAGTTCGTCTGGTTCCGCAATTTCGAGGATGTACTGTCAAGCGCGTCCTGGAGCCGGTCTGCGATCTTTACAGTGATCTTTTCGGTACTGGTTGCGGTTATTTCGATCGCAATTTCACTTTTCCTGGCCGTTCGTGCAGACGAGGTCATTCGCGGGGCAAAATCCTATCGGACACTTCTGATGTGGGGATATGCGATTGCGCCGCCGGTGGCCGGATTGCTGGGCAATATGATGTTTAACCCGTTGATGGGCGATCTTTACAAGGCCTTCAACAGTTTCGGCTTTGAATTCAATCATATCCAGAATGCCAATGATGCGGCTTTTGTCGTCATTCTGATTGCGGTCTGGAAGCAGGTCAGCGTCAATTTCATTTTCTTCCTGTCCGGCCTTCAGGGAATTCCGAAATCGGTTCAGGAAGCAGCCACACTTGATTGCAAAAGTGCTGAACGGCGTTTCTGGACGATTACATTCCCGCTTTTGGCACCAACGACATTCTTCCTGCTGGTGATCAACCTGACCTACGCGTTCTTTGAAACCTTTGGCATCATTGACGTATCGACCAAAGGTTCGCCGGGCGGGGCCACGGCGACCCTTGTTTACAAGGTCTATGTCGATGGGTTCATCGGTGCGGATCTTGGCGGCAGTTCGGCCCAGTCGGTGCTTCTGATGATCATGGTCAGCGTACTGACGGTGTTCCAGTTCCGGTTCATCGAACGCAAAGTGCATTACTAGGGGGCCCAGATGTATCAGTCGAAATGGCGAATTTTTACCAACCACACAATTCTGATTTTGGGCGCGCTCTTTATGATCATGCCGGTCTGGATTGCCTTTGCGTCATCGACGCATACCCGTGAATTCATTTTCCAGAACGGTCTGCAATTCTGGCCGGGTGGACATATGATCGATAATTACGGGGCAATCCTGTTTGATCCGTCGGCCACAAAGGGCAGGGTCACCGCTCTTGAAATGCTGTTTAACAGCATGGTGCTGGGGCTTGGCTTTGCAATTGGCAAAGTCATTATCTCGATGATGGCGGCCTATGCGATTGTCTATTTCCGCTTCAAACTGGCGGTGCCGCTTTTCTGGGTGATCTTTTCGACCCTGTTGCTTCCCCTTGAGGTACGTATTGTGCCCTCATACGAGGTGGTGGCAAACCTTGGATTGTTAAACACCTATACCGGGTTGATCCTGCCGCTGATTGCATCGGCGACCGGGACTTTCTTTTTCCGGCAGTTTTACCGCTCGGTCCCGGATGAACTACTTGAAGCCGCCCGTTTGGACGGGGCAGGGCCCATTCGGTTCTTTATCGATATTCTTGTGCCGCTTTCGGTCACCATGATTGCTGCGATCTTTATCATCATGTTTGTCGTTGGCTGGAACCAGTATCTCTGGCCGCTTCTGATGACCACCGATGATCAGCTTTATACCATCGTGATCGGCATCAAGCAGGTCTATAACTCGCTATATGAAGGCGGACAAATCCCGCAGTTCCCCAAGGCATTTGCCCTGACAATCATGGCTACCATTCCGCCGGTTCTGGTGGTGGTCATCTTCCAGCGCATGTTCATCAAGGGTCTGGTCGAGACAGAGAAATAACTCTGTCTCCCGACACTTGCTGAGCTGACAACAACTGATCCGAATACAGGATACCACGATGGCAACAGTTACCCTTAATCAGGCTGAAAAGACCTATCCGAACGGCTTCAAGGCCATTCATGGCATTGATCTTGCCATTGAAGATGGCGAGTTTACCGTCCTTGTCGGACCGTCCGGATGCGGAAAATCAACCTTGCTGCGCATGATCGCCGGCCTTGAAAGCATTTCAAGCGGTGAAATCAGCATCGATGGCAAGGTCGTCAACAAAGTGGCACCGGCTGATCGCGATATTGCGATGGTGTTTCAGAACTATGCGCTTTATCCGCACATGAACAATTTTGACAATATGGCTTATGGCCTTCGCAATCGCGGCTATAGCAAGGCCGATATCGAAAGCAAGGTTCGCGAAGCAGCCCGAATTCTTCAGCTTGAAGATCACCTTGATCGCAAACCTCGTCAGCTTTCCGGTGGGCAGCGTCAACGCGTTGCCATGGGCCGCGCGATTGTTCGCCAACCCAAAGTCTTCCTGTTTGACGAGCCGCTTTCTAACCTTGATGCCAAGCTGCGCGTTGATATGCGCCTGGAAATCAAGAACCTTCAACAGCGTCTTGGCATTACATCTGTGTATGTCACCCATGACCAGGTCGAAGCCATGACCCTTGCCGATCGTCTGATTGTCATGAACGGCGGCATTGCCGAACAGATCGGAACGCCGATTGACATCTATGAAAAGCCGGCAACCCGGTTCGTGGCAGGGTTCATCGGATCCCCGGCGATGAACTTCCTCGATGGTGTTATTTCCGACGATGGTAAACATGTGACTGTCGGCGACGGAGTGATGCTTGATATCGACCATAACATTGCTGGTGGACGGGCTGTTGTAGCGGGCATCCGCCCGGAACATCTCAGCATCGCGCCAGCCGGGCAGGGAACGATCAATGCAACTGTCCGCATGGTGGAATCCCTTGGGGCAGAAACCCTTGTTTATCTGGATTTCGGAAGCAAGGCCGACAATGTCACGCTTCGCCTACAAGGGACGCACAACTTTTCCAGAACTGATGCCCTTGGTCTAACAGTGCCGGCAGACAAAATTCATCTGTTCGATACGGAAAGTGGCAAGCGTCTTTAATCGCTGTTTACAATCTGATTTCAGATACCTCCGGCATATATCCTGTGCCGGGGGTATTTTTGTTTCGTCTATCGGTCAATTTGCCCTTGTCTCGCAGGGTGCGAACGGGGTAGTTCGTATCGTCAAAGAACATGGAGATCACCGTGCAGCCAGACACTAAAAAATCCCTGTATGCCGAAGCAGAAAAAGAACTGATCAGCATCACAGAGGGCGAAACGAACGTCACCGCATTGATGGCGACAGTATCTTGCATCCTGTCGGAGAAGTTTGATTATTACTTCTGGACCGGCTTTTACGTGGTTGATCCCAAAAAGGAAAATGAACTGGTCGTCGGACCTTATCAGGGCACGCTGGGCTGCTTGCGCATTCCATTCGGTCGTGGCGTATGCGGAACAGCTGCTGCCACCCGCGAGACCCAGCTTGTTGCCGATGTCCACGCATTTCCGGGACATATCGCGTGCGACAGCCGTTCCAATTCCGAAATCGTCGTTCCGGTCATCAATCGTGATGGACAGTTGATTGCGGTGCTTGACGTGGATAGTGTCGAGTATGGCTCGTTTGATGAAACGGATCGCGTTTCACTTGAAACTTTAATGCAGCGCATTTTTGCGCAATGATAATTCACAAGTCCTGATCATTCGGGACAGCGGACAACACAAACTTGGAAGATAACCCATGGCTGGTAGTGTCAATAAAGTCATTCTCGTCGGGAACCTCGGGCGCGATCCTGAAATCCGGTTCACCCAGGCCGGTAAGAAAATCGCCAATTTCAGCATTGCGACCTCCGAACAGTGGCGCGACCGTCAGTCTGGAGAGCGCCGCGAGCGTACCGAATGGCATCGCATTGTAGTCTTCAACGAAGGCCTCGCAGACGTTGTCGAACGCTTCGTAAAAAAAGGCAGCAAGCTTTATATCGAAGGCCAGCTGCGCACCCGCAAATGGCAGGGACAGGACGGCAAGGACAACTATACGACCGAAGTCGTGCTTGAAGGTTTTAACTCCAACCTGACCATGCTTGATAACCGCGGCGAAGGTGGCGGCAGCATGGGTGGCGGTTCATCATCCGGCGGCGGTTATGGCGGTTCTGACAATGGCGGCTTCGGCGGCGGGTCTGACGCGGGCTGGGGTAACGGTGGATCGTCGGGCGGCGGTTCCGCACCGGCCGGCGCACCGGACCTGGATGACGAAATTCCGTTCTAAGAATTCATTACTGACACGATTTTCAAAACACCCCGGAACAAAGCTGTTTCGGGGTGTTTTCATAAAGCAGTAAGTTCATCCGGTAAGCTGTTCCATCAACGGTCTTTTTCATGACATCAACATCACCACTTACTCTCGATTTTCTAAAGGCGCGCGCAGAGGACGAACAGATTGCGCAGGTGAATTTCAAGCAGGTTAAACTGACCAAGCTGCATCTGCTGCCATGGCTCAAAGAAATTGAAGCTGATATGTTGCGGCTTCGTCAGTCTTTTGATCTGTCATTTGACCGGACCCAAACAAAAGGTGGCAAGCCATACCCGGAAGGGTTCTGTCAGGAAATCACGCTTGGTGTCAAAAATCTGTTGCAGCAGGAACTCAAGACCGCAAAAACACCGGGCATGCAAGCGATGCGTAATTTCATTGCCCAAGGCGGTTTGGCCAAACGCATCTGGGGAAATTTGCGTAATCAGTATTTCCAAAACGCGTTCCAGTTCGGGAGTCTCTATGTCGATGTGGCAAATGACACGGTCGTTGTAACCAAGCCAAAGGTAGAAATCCTGCCGATTTCCAAGGCGCGCATGTTCCCGATCAATGATTATGACGGATATGCTGATCTCGCCGAAAAATATTGGAAAGGCCAAGTCTATCCGAACCGTGTTTTCCCTGATCTGGCTGTAATGTTTCCGATGTTTCTTGTTACTTCGGATGAACGGATAGAGCTTCACTCAAACTATCAGACTATTCTTTACAGGAATATGCAGTTCGACTTTTCGTTGTCTGAACGATTTTTATTTAAAAACAGGCGCCGGAATAATCACATTCCGGAAAGCTATCTGCAAAAACTTGTCGACAGCTTTGATGCCGAACCCGAAGCTGTCAGTGATGATGTGCTAAGATCAAAATTTGAAGCAGCAAGGCAGAGCAAGCTGAGGTTTGACTCTACGCGTTGCCAAGCATTGCTTGATCGTGCTATCGCGTTAAAAATCAAATAGAAACCCGGATATTTGCTGGCAACGGCAATCATTTCAGAAGGCAAGTAGATCCGATTTGGTAGGCCCAGTTTTTGGAACCCCGCGCATGGGGCAAAGCTATGTTGTTCAGGACTGCTCCTATGCCGTTATTCGAAATGGCGAGGGCAAGGTTGCTGTTGCGCGCACACCCAAGGGGATCGTTCTTCTGGGGGGCGGGGTTGAGCCGGGTGAAAGCGAGCAGGATGCGCTTTATCGCGAAGCCTATGAAGAGTCCGGATATCGCATCCGGATTATTTCGCGTCTGGGATTTGCATCACAATATGTGAACAATTTCGCCAAAGGCAGATACCGGCTTAAACGCGGTACCTTTTTTGAATGCGAACTGACAGAAAAACTCGGCCCGCCGCTTGAAGACGACCACGAACTGATCTGGATGGCGTATCAGGAAGCCCATGACAGTCTAATCAGACCGTTTCATCGCTGGGCACTGGAATTTGTCAGCTCTGCTAGCCGCAGCACTTCTTGAACTTTTTCCCTGATCCGCACGGGCAGGGATCATTACGGCCCGCTTTGGCGCCGGCAACGGCACTTGTGCCCTGGGTGGCAATAGTTGCCGACTGGCCTTCTGATGGAAAGACGCCGTCAACATAGAACCACTTGCCGTCGCGCCGGACGAAATTTGATCGTTCATGCAACCGATATGTTTGTCCGTTTTCAATGAAGCTTGCGACAAATTCGACTATCCCCGTCTGATCGAGGAGGCCGCCCTTTGCGCGGTCAATGATTTCAAGTCCGGTCCACTGGGTTTGATCATCCTTGATCCCATCGGCATCGAAATCCGCCCGTTTTTCCGGGGCAAGAGTTGCCGCAAGGTAGTCACCATTGCGAACCACAAAAGCACTATAACGTGATCGCATCAGCTTTTCGGCTGTTTCCGGCATGCTGTTGCCCGCATGGAACCGGCCACAACAATCGCCATAGGTTTCCCGATTGCCGCAGGGGCACGGATTTGTCGATGGAAAAGCAGACATACGATATTCCCGGTAATCAAGCATGGTGCGCGACCCTATATCAGGCGGTTCGCGGATACCAGTTCCTTTGATTTCGACGGTTACCTTTTGGTCACCTTGGAACCGTTTATTTGACTAAGGGTCATCAGTGACACCGAATTTGGACAGCTTGCCTTTGTTTCGCCTCATATCGATTTTACCGTGAATTATTGGCATTCCGAGTACCCGACAGGGTTTGTCGGCTATCGATCGTAAAATGCTGATATTGGATGATTAATATAACTGAAATACTGGTCAGAAGTTCTTGACTGATTTGGTCAGGTTTAGATATATTAAGAATTGCGGGTGGGGGCCCAAAGGCACCGCCGGATCAAAGTCCGGCCTATTGGCGGACATGTAACTTGTCGATTTGCTTCATGTAAGGATGAGACACCATGAATGAACTTCTTATTAGCGTCTGCTGTCCTCTTCCATAGACACCTATGGAATGAAATTGCGACCGGACTTGCGATATCTCCCATTAAATTCCGGTCGTCCAAGTGAATAAATTCACAACCGACAGTGTTTGCGCGTCATCTAATCTTTGACGGACTCCGTATTCAATACAGATGTCGACGCGTAAACCTCTCAGGAGGACATAGAATGAGCGCCATTAAATTACCAGCCGTTCCCCAGGATGAGGGATTTTCGGGTTATCTCCGCGAAGTTTGGAAGTTTCCGATGCTTACCGCGGACGAAGAATACATGCTGGCCCATCGTTATCAGGACCATGATGACACCGCGGCCGCCCACAAACTTGTGACCAGCCACTTGCGTCTTGTTGCCAAAATTGCATTCGGGTATCGCGGCTATGGCTTGCCGATGGCCGACCTGGTTGCCGAAGGCAATACCGGCCTGATGCGTGCCGTCCAGAAATTTGATCCGGAACGTGGTTTCCGTCTGTCGACCTATGCGATGTGGTGGATCCGCGCTGCGGTAACCGAATATATTCTGCAAAGCTGGTCCATGGTCAAACTCGGCACCATGGCCGCGCAGAAGAAACTGTTCTTCAGCCTGCGCAAGGCAAAACGTCAGCTCAATATCTATGACAATGGCGAATTGTCCCCGGATGAAGCTGATCAGGTTGCCGAAAAGCTTGGTGTAACCGGCCGTGAAGCACTTGAAATGAACCGTCGCCTGGCGGCGCGTGATTTCTCGCTGAATACGCCGATGCCAAAAGACGAGGGTATGGAATATCTCGATACCCTGTCGTCGGATGCACCAAGTCCGGAAGCAATCGTTGCTGATGCCGAGGAACGCGTTCTTCATAACGGCATGCTGAAAAACGCACTTGGTGAATTGCCTGAACGCGAACAGGAAATCATAAAGGCCCGTTTCCTGAGCGATGATCCGATCACGCTTGAAAAGCTTGGTGAACGTTTCGGTGTCAGCCGCGAACGTGTCCGTCAGTTGGAAGCCCGTGCTTTCAAAAAGCTACAGGAAAGCGTTCTGATGCAGCATGCACAAGCCTGATCGGGCAGGAAGCAAATAATCAAAGGGCGGCACCTTGATGTGCCGCCTTTTTTGTATCTGCCAGCAGCCCCGTTTCGGGGCTTGGGGGCTTGGAGGCTTGGGGGCTCGGGAACTTGGGCAATTAACGGCCTTCAAGAACCGCGCGGGATTTCGCGATCACGTCGACGGTTTTGCTCCACAAACCGTATTTCGTGACATCGCCAACCTTCACCCATTTTGCATCGGCCGCATCACCCCCCAGACTGATGTCGGGGTTAAGGGCAACCGCAACGAAATCAATCAGGGTATAGTGATATTCCACCTTGTCGTCTTCGGTTCGTGAAATCAGATCAACCGTATCGACCAGGATCGGACTTGAAATTTTAACACCGGTTTCTTCCATGACCTCGCGGCATACTGCGTCGCGAACGGTTTCGCCGATCTCTTGCGCGCCACCGGGAATGCTCCAGCTGCCGATATTGGGTTCCTTGCCACGCTGAATAAGCAGGACATGATCCTGATGCCAGACAACCGCACCAACACCGATCATCGGCCGCGGTAAAAACGTTCTTTCGTCAAGCTCGGAAATCGTCATCATCTTCTTCCAAATCATCGTCCGGATCAGGGACTTCGTGAACTACCTGACCGGTCATTTCGCGCGCACGAATGCCGGTTGTACCAAGAAACTGGTCTTCGGATTCCGGATGCAAGGACATCACGAAATCCCGCGCAGGCGCGTCGCCAAGGGCGAATTGCCGTGCGGTTTCATAATCCGGGGCCCGTACCTTGGCCGTTTTCACCCCGACCGAGCCATCATTGTCGTAAATATATTCGACTATCCAGACCTTCAAAACGTCTCCACAACGGTTCTGTTTGCCTATTTGCGGTTTGTTTGGTTGCGCCGCAAACTTGAATACTGCTATCACTTCAAGGAACGGGGAAACCCGATCCGATGTCGCAGCAATGCCATATTCTTACTTACAAATACTAAATACCAAAGGCTATTCTTACCAATAGCTGTCTGGTTGCGGCACTTCAGCACAGGTGATCAATGAACGCCAAGCGCGACGACACAAATGATACGGAAAATCAGGGTTCCGGTCATGTTCTTCCCAGCCCGGGCTTTTTCGCCCGGATGCGGGCATATTTTCTGACAGGTATTCTTGTAAGCGCGCCGCTTGCAATCACGTTCGGTCTGGCCTGGTGGTTTATCGAGTTTGTCGATAGCAAAGTCATCCCACTAATCCCGTCACACTACAATCCCGAAACATATCTGCCTGCGGGCTATCAGGATTACGGCATTCCCGGCCTGGGACTTCTGGTCGTTCTGGTCTTCATCACCATTGTCGGCTGGTTTACGACCAACTTTGCCGGTCGCGCACTGATCAAGCTTTATGAGCGCATTCTCGGCCGCATTCCGGCCGTGCGCAGCATCTATAGCGCGGTAAAACAGATTCTTGAAACCGTGTTGGCCAACCAGTCCAATGCGTTCCGGCAGGCGGTATTGCTGGAATATCCGCGTCGCGGGATGTGGGCGATCGGTTTTATTACCGGCCAGACCAAGGGCGAGGTGCAAAACCTTACCGAAGACACGGTCATCAACATCTTCTTGCCGACGACCCCGAACCCGACATCGGGATTTTTGTTGTTCGTGCCGCGTCGCGATATCATCATTCTCGACATGACGGTGGAAGAGGCGATCAAAATGGTCATGTCCGGGGGTATCGTTACCCCGCCGGACCGCCGTCCGCCCGAAGAACAAAGCCAGCCAAAGGTCGCGGCAAAGACCTATGAAGATGTGGATGTGCTTCGTGAAAAGGAAAATGTCCCGATTTTGGTTTCGCGCGATATTCCCGCGCGCATCGATCCGGATGCGGATACATCTCCAAAGGATGGTAAAACAGGCGAAGACGCATAGCCTGTTAAAGCTTGCAGCACAAATCAAAGGGCGCCAGATATCGGGCGCCCTTTGTCATTTCTAGCCCGACCGAAAATAGCGCACGGCTTCGTCACGTTCAAACAGATACAGCAACAAGCGCAACGCTTCGCCGCGCGCCTTTTGCAAATCCGGATCGCGATCAACAATCAGCCTTGCATCATCGCGTGCAATCGCCAGCAAATCCCCATGAAGCTCCAGATTTGCAAGGCGGTATTCCTGAAGACCGCTTTGCCGCGTCCCCAGAACCTCGCCGGCGCCGCGCAATTTCAAGTCTTCCTCGGCAATTACAAAACCGTCTTCGGTTTCGCGCATGATTTTAAGGCGTGACTTCGACACCTGACCAAGAGGACTGCCATATAGCAGCAAACAGGTGGACGCCGCATCGCCACGCCCGATGCGGCCACGCAGCTGATGCAGCTGTGCCAGACCAAAACGTTCTGAATGCTCGATCACCATGATGGTCGCCTCGGGGACGTTCACCCCGACTTCGATCACCGTTGTTGCAACCAGAATTGACGTCTCGCCATGGGCAAAACGCTCCATGACCTCGTCCTTTTCCTTGCCCTTCATCTTGCCATGAACAAGGCCGACGCGGCTTGCACCAAAAAGCTCAACCAAAACACGATAGCGTTCTTCCGCTGCTTGCAGATCCAGCACTTCTGAATCCTCCACCAGCGGACACACCCAATAGATCTTTGTGCCGGTCCGGATCGCGCGCCCAATACCAGAAATCACATCATCGACCTTGTCGATCGGAAGAACGCGCGTATCCACCGGCTTGCGACCGGGTGGTTTTTCATCAAGACGCGAAACTTCCATATCGCCAAACGCGGTCAGGGTCAGTGTCCTTGGGATCGGAGTTGCCGTCATCACCAGCACATCCACGGCCTGACCTTTGCCCGCCAGCATCAATCGTTGATGCACACCAAACCGGTGCTGTTCGTCCACCACGGCAAAGGCAAGGTCCCGGAACACCACGTCATCCTGAAACAGTGCATGTGTTCCGACCGCAATCTGGACTTCGCCACTTGCGAAACCTTCCAGCGATGCCTTGCGGGATTTTCCCTTGTCCCGTCCGGTCAGGATTGCGCAGCTGACCCCGATCTTTTCAAGCAAGGGGGCAATCGTTTCAAAATGTTGCCGGGCCAGAATTTCAGTCGGGGCCATCAATGCTGCCTGACGCCCGCATTCGACCGCGTTCAGCATTGCCATCAGAGCAACCACCGTCTTGCCCGAACCAACATCCCCCTGCAAAAGACGCAACATGCGACCTTCGCTTGCCATATCGGCATAGATGTCCTTCAACGCGCGTTGCTGTGCGCCTGTCATGGCAAATGGCAGGTGGCCCGCCAACGCATCACGAAGCCCGCCATCCCCCCTAGTCACACGTCCGCCAAGCTTGCGCATCTTGGCGCGAATAAGCGCAAGGGCCAGCTGATTTGCCAGCAATTCATCATAGGCCAGCCGTTTGCGCGCCGGATGATCGGGCGACAGATCTGTATCATCTTGCGGATTATGAACAATATTCAGGGCCGTTTTAAGGTCCGGCCATTTATGACGCGCAACAAGTGCCGGATCATGCCATTCCGGCAAGTCGGGCAGGGTGCCAAGTGCTGCGCGTGCGGCTTTGGTCAATGTTTTGCCGGTAACGCCAGCAGACATTGGATAGACCGGCTCCACCGTTTGAATTTCGTCACGTTCGGCCTCTGTCCCGATCCGGTCAGGATGGGTAATCTGATATTCGCCGCGATAATGATCAATCTTTCCCGAAACAATGCGTTTTTCGCCCACCGGCAAAACGTCATTCAGGTACTTTGCGCGTGCATTGAAAAACGCCAGAACCAGCGTGCCGCTTTGAGTTTTGCAAATCACACGGTAAGGACGGCGGCGGTTGGGCGAAGGATCATGCCGCTCGACCCAGACATCCATTGTTACGACAGACCCGTCAATTGTTTCGCTTAACGGCGGGGATAAGCGGCGATCAATGATCCCGGATGGCAAGTGCCATAACAGATCGGCTACATGTTCTCCGCCAATCAACCGGGCAACAAGCGGCTTTAACCGTGGACCAATGCCCGGCAGGGTGTCGATTTCAGCAAAAAGCGGGAACAGAATTTCCGGGCGCATGACGGTTTTGGTTGCAACTTTTGATGAGAACGTTAATAGAACAATTGCGTTTATGGCACGGGTATACAACAAAATTATCGCGGGACAACCGGCAAGTCACCAATTGATGCAAAATCAGGTGATCGGCACCATGGACCCGGATCGTATTTTACCGTAAAAACCATGCCACAGAATTGCAGACAGTCGGCCCTCCCGCCGGGCGGCTATCAAAGAGTTAAATCAGGAGATCGACTATGACTGACAACATTTCGGAACTCGAAATGCGTCGCAAGAAACTGTTATTCCGGGGCGGCCATCGCGGCACCAAGGAAAACGATATCCTGATGGGGCGTTTCATGGACAAGCACCTGAGCACCCTGACCGAAGAACAGCTTGATACGTTCGAGGCACTGATCAACGAAGTACCGGATGCAGATTTCTTCAAATGGGCAACCGGCAAGGAACAAGCGCCAGCCCAATATGACACAGATGTTCTGCGGATGATCCGGGAACTTAGTAACGCCTGATAAAGCATTGAGTAAAATCAAAGAAATCATATCGACCAAAGGTCGGAAACGTGTTGGTGGTGTCCCGGAAGGGGCCGACGCCCTGATCCTGCGTGAGTTGCTTGACGCTGCCGGAACCAACCAGACGGTTCTTCATATTGCGCGCGATGACAAACGCATGTCGCAATTGGCAGAAGCGCTTCGGTTTTTTGCTGGCGAAGTCGACATATTGACGCTTCCGGCCTGGGATTGCCTTCCCTATGACCGGGTATCCCCGATCGCGGAAGTAACCGCACGGCGTATCGAGACCCTGACCACCCTGGCAGAGGGCACAAAGCCGGCCGCCGGGCAGGGTCGCATTGTGCTTACAACCGCAGCCGCCGCCATCCAGCGTGTCCCGCGGCTTGAAGTAATGCGCAAGGGTAAACTCGCCTTCAAGGCCGGATCGGAATATGACCGGTCTGAACTGACCGCCTATTTCGAACGCATGGGATATAACCGCGCCGAGCAGGTGATGGAACCGGGCGACTATGCCGTGCGCGGCGACATTGTCGATATCTTTGCACCGGGCATGAAAGAACCTGTGCGCCTTGATTTCTTTGGGGATGAAATTGAAAGCATCCGCCGCTTTGACGTTGAAACACAGCGCACCGTTGGCAAGGTCAAGGAAATCGCCCTGTTGCCGGTGGGCGAGGTATTCCTTGATCCCGACAGCATTTCACGGTTCCGAAGCGGTTATCGCGAATTGTTCGGCGCGGTTTCGCAAACAGATCCGCTATATGAGTCAATTTCAAACGGCCTGAAATATGGTGGCATGGAACACTGGTTGCCACTGTTCCATGACGGACTTGATACGATCTTTGCCTATCTGCCAGATACCATCGTCACACTGGATTACCAGTATGGCGAGGTCATCGAGAACCGCCTTGAAATGATTGACGATTATTATCAGGCACGTCTGAATATCAAAGGCGGCGGTCTTTCGGGTGATAATGTCTATAAGCCGGTTCCGACCGAACGGCTTTATCTTGATCAGGCCGAATTTGACCGCATGCTGGCAGATCGCGTCGTTCTTGAATATTCGCCATATTATGACGATGAAAACCCGGATCGCGGCATCTTTGACCTTGGTGCACGGGCGGGGCGTGATTTTGGTGACGTGCGTGCGCGTGCTGATACCAACCTTTATGACGAACTACGCGATTTCATCACGACCCAGCGCGGCAAGGAAAATCAGGTTGTAATTGCGGCCTATTCCGACGGGTCACGTGATCGTATGGTATCGCTTCTGCGCGAACATGGGGTTGGCAAGGTTGTCACATGTGAATGCTGGGAAGATATCACTGATGATTTGACCCATGAACATGTTGCGGTCGTCATCCTTGATATTGAACGCGGTTTCCGTCGTCAGGGCCTGTGGTTTGTAACCGAACAGGACATCCTCGGGGATCGCATGAGCCGTCCGGGCGGTCGTCGCCGCAAGGCGGACAACTTCCTGCGCGAAGCATCCGAAATTTCCGAAGGTGATCTTGTTGTTCACCTTGAACACGGTATCGGCCGTTATCTTGGCCTTAAAACCGTGACAGCGGGCGGCGCACCGCATGATTGTCTTGAGCTTGAATATGATGGCGGTGACAAGCTGTTTGTCCCGGTCGAGAATATCGAAGTCCTGTCGCGTTACGGCTCGGACGAAGGCATATCAATCCTTGATAAACTGGGCGGCGTTGCCTGGCAGGCCCGCAAGGCCAAGCTGCGCGAACGTATCCGCGACATGGCCGGCAAGCTGATCAAGGTTGCCGCCGAACGTCATCTGCGCAAAGGCGCGCAATTGCAGGCACCCGAAGGAAGTTACGACGAATTCTGCGCAAGCTTCCCGTTTGCCGAAACCGAAGACCAGGCACGTGCCATCCGCGATACACTTGATGACCTTGCCGCTGGCAAGCCGATGGACCGCCTTGTCTGTGGCGATGTCGGATTTGGCAAAACCGAGGTTGCCATGCGTGCTGCCTTTGCCGCGGTGATGTCTGGTAAACAGGTCGCCATTGTCGCACCGACCACCTTGTTGTGCCGCCAGCATTACCTGAATTTCAAGCAACGCTTTGACGGGCTTCCGGTTCGGGTCGAACAGCTTTCGCGCCTGGTCACCGGCAAGAATGCCAAACTGGTCAAAGACAACCTTGAAAGCGGCCATGTTGATATCGTCTGTGGCACCCACGCGTTGTTGGGCAATGGCGTGCATTTCAAGGATCTGGGCCTTCTGATCATTGATGAAGAACAGCATTTCGGTGTGAAACACAAGGAACGCCTGAAAGAACTGAAATCAGACGTGCATGTTCTGACCCTTACCGCGACACCGATCCCGCGGACGCTGCAATTGGCGCTGACCGGGGTCAAAGAACTGTCGATTATCGCCACGCCGCCGGTCGACCGCCTGGCGGTTCGTACATACATTACGCCCTATGACCCGGTGGTTGTTCGCGAGGCCATCCTTCGCGAACGTCATCGTGGTGGTCAGATTTTCTATGTCTGTCCGCGCGTGAACGAACTTGGCCGGGTAGCCAAGGAACTCGAAAACCTGGTGCCGGAAATCAAGTTCGATGTTGCCCACGGTCAGATGGGCGCCCGCGATCTTGAACAGGTGATGACTGATTTCACCGATCGCAAATTTGATCTTTTGCTTGCGACCAACATCATTGAATCGGGTATCGACGTTCCCAACGCCAATACCATGATCATCCATCGTGCGGATATGTTTGGTCTGGCACAGCTTTATCAGTTGCGCGGGCGGATTGGCCGTTCAAAACAGCGTGCCTATGCCTATCTCACGCTTCCGAACGGCAAGAAGCTGACAGCAACGGCGCTAAAACGTCTTGAAGTCATGCAGACACTCGACAGCCTTGGCGCCGGGTTCAACCTTGCCAGCCATGACCTTGACATTCGCGGGGCAGGGAACCTGCTTGGCGAAGAACAATCCGGTCATATCAAGGAGGTCGGGATTGAGCTGTATCAGCAAATGATCGAAGAAGCCGTGGCCGAGGCCAAGGGCGAAATTGATGCTTCCGAAGATGCAAGCTTTGTCCCGCAGATCAATATCGGTATGCCGGTTCTGATCCCGGATCGCTACGTGCCTGATCTTGGCGTGCGATTGGGTCTTTATCGTCGGATTTCCGAATTGCGATCACGCGAAGAAGTCGACCAGTTCGCGGCCGAGATGATCGACCGGTTTGGCAAATTGCCCAAAGAAGTCGAAAACCTTCTGGATGTTGTCACGATCAAGCAATGGTGCCGTGTCGCCAATATCGAAAAGCTTGATGCGGGCCCCAAAGGCGCACTGATCACGTTGCGCAATAACGAATTCCCGAACCCCGCCGGATTGATCGGCTTTATCCAGCAGCAGGTCGGCGTTGCCCGCCTGCGTCCTGACCACAAGATTGTCTATTCAGCTGGCTGGGATGGACCGACAGATCGTCTGGAAGGCCTGAAGAGACTGATGAAGCGGCTTTCCGATATTGCAGTCGCAACTTAAAGAAAAGGCAGGTAACAAATTGTTATCCCGCCTTTTTGATTTTCTTTGGCTGATCAGGCCGGTATTTCTTCCTGTCGCGCAAGACGGATCATCCGTTGCAAAATGTCGGGTTCCTGTGCCCCAGACAAAGCATGACGGCTGTTAAACAGGAAGCAGGGGACACCGGTCACACCCATTTGATGGGCCACACGATTTTCCTGTCCGACAAATTCCCGATCCATATCACCGGCAAGATATTCAAGAATTTCATTTCGGTCTTCGCCATGGCGGACCGCGATATCGGCCAAAAGCTCATGATCGCCAATGTCCTGGCCTTCCAGGAAATAGGCAACAAACAGATCTTCGACCAGCGCATTGCCAACAGCCGGGCGTTCCGCACACATCTTGTAAATCAGGCGATGGGAATCTGTTGAATCGGGTGTGACCTTGATCTGGTCAAACTTGAAGTCAATGCCGACAGCTGCCCCGGCATCTTCGATTGCCTTATAGACCCGTGCAGCACTTTCTGATCCGCCGAACTTTGCCGACAAATACAGTTTGCGGTCGATGCCGCCACTGGGCATGTCCGGGTTTAGAAGGAAAGGGCGCCACGTGATCATCAACTGATCAAGCTTTTCGCGTGCCAGCGCCTTTTCCAATCGTTTTTTACCGATGTAACACCATGGGCAAATCGTATCGACAATGGCCTCGATCCGGATCGGTGCCGTTGTTGTTTCACTTTGTCCGATTTGCCAGTTCATGATGCTATCCATTCAAAAACGATGTTCCCGCAGCAAGCGGCGCGATACCAAGGTGATCGGCAACCGTTTGTCCGATATCGGCAAACGTTTCCCGCAAACCGAACGGCCCCGGTGCGATCGCCGGACCAAATGCCATGATCGGCACAAATTCGCGGGTATGATCATTTCCGCGCCACGTGGGGTCACATCCATGATCGGCGGTGATAATCACCAAATCACCGGGTTTGAGGGCCGCGCGCAATTCAGGAATTCGTTTATCGAACTCCTCAAGCGCGTTGGCATAGCCCGCAACATCGCGACGGTGACCGAATTCCATATCGAAGTCCACCAAGTTGGTGAACACAATGCTGTTATCAGGTGCGTCGGCAATTTCGGTCATCATGGCGTCAAACAGGGCCATATTGCCCGATGCCTTGACCTTCTTGGCAATACCGCGATGGGCATAGATATCGGCGATCTTGCCAACTGAAATGACCTTGCCACCGGCATCGCTGAACCGGTCAAGAAGGGTTGGTTTGTGCGGGGGAACGGCAAGATCACGGCGGTTTGCAGTCCGTTTGAAATCAGCCGGGCTTTCGCCGACAAACGGACGGGCAATCACGCGACCGATATTATACGGCTCGACCAGTTTGAAGGCGATTTCGCAAACTTCATAAAGTCGTTCAAGCCCAAAATGTTCTTCATGTGCGGCAATCTGAAACACACTATCGGCCGAGGTATAGCAAATCGGCTTTCCGGTCCTGATGTGTTCTTCGCCCAATTCGGCAATGATCGTCGTGCCAGATGCGTGACAATTGCCCAAAATCCCCGGCAGATTGGCCTGTTCAATCAGGGCATCGGTCAGTTCGGACGGGAAGGTCGGAACCGTCATCGGAAAATAACCCCAGTCAAAATCGACCGGCACACCGGCGATTTCCCAGTGACCGCTTGGCGTATCTTTACCGCGCGACAGTTCCTTGGCATGGCCAAACGCACCAATCATCGCCCCGCCATGATCAAGTCCCGGCGGCACACGACCGGTTGCATCGCGTGCAGCTTCGCCAAGGCCAAGTGCAACCATGTTCGGGACCTTGAGCGGACCGCTGCGCTGATCGTTATCAGCCAGCCCCTTGGCACAATGTTCGGCGATATGTCCGAGCGTATCAGATCCCTGATCCCCGAACTTCGATGCATCCGGTGCAGAACCGATACCGAAACTGTCCGCTACGATGATAATGGCACGTGCCATGGATATTTTCCTTCAAACCAGAATCTGCGAAAACCTGTGTCGCAGATAGTCAGTCGTCTTAGTAATTGCCAGTCGCCGCGGGCGCGTCCGACGGTTTCGACCCGCAGGTTTCAAGCAGGGCGGTCAAAACCCCGCTGGCACCAAAACGGAACGTTTCGGGTTTTGCCCATCCGTCCCCCATGATGTGGTCGGCGATTGCGATATACAGTGCGGCGTCATCGGTTGTCTTGACCCCGCCAGATGCCTTGAAACCGGCGTCAATGCCGTCTTCTTCTTTGGCATCCCGGATGGCCGTCAGCATTGCCACAGCCGCTTCTGGCGTGGCACCGACGGGAACCTTCCCGGTTGAGGTTTTGACGAAATTGGCCCCGTGCCTGATCGCAAGGCGGGCGGCATCATAGACCTTGGCAAGGTCGTCAAACTCGCCGCTTTCAAGAATGACCTTCATGGTGGTCATCGTGCCGCACGCCATCCGGGTCGCATCAACAACATCGGCGGCAATCGCGGCATCCCCGCCAATAAAGGCCTTATAAGGGAAAACAAGATCGACTTCATCCGCACCCTTGGCAACGCAATCGGCTGTTTCATCGCCGACGCGCTGGGCATTGGTGCCACCTTCGGGGAAGTTGACAACAGTGGCGGTCTTGACCCCGGACTGCCCCAGCGCCCGCCAGGACGTTTCGATAAAGGGCGCATAGACACAAACCGCGGCTGTATTGCCCTCGGGTGTTTGGGCGCGCTTGCACAGGGCTTCGATGACCTCTGGCGTGTCATCATCATTCAGACTGGTCAGGTCAAGAACGGAAATGGCACGACGTGCAGTATCGGCGTCAGCTACTGCTTTTTTGCGGGCAGCGGCAATCACGTCGGAAACAGTTTTCGGGTCGAACATCGGAATATCCTTGCAACGCGCATCGCGCGACTTGTCGGTTTTAGGTGTGCACACCAGACAATCTGGCATCGAATGGTGGCAAAAGTCGGTTCACTTAATGCATCTGGCATTAAAGATAAAGACGGATCGTCCAATCGCCAAGAAGGTATCCAACCTTACCCCGGCAATCAATCGATCCGTCCAAAACACAGTTTCAATCAAAACAGCAGAACTGCCTGACAACTGCCGTCAAAAACCCTATTTCGACAGCAGCAATTGTCCTTCGCGGCCAGGCAGCGGCTTTTCACCGGCGACCGAACACAAATACCCCCCCGGCACTACAAGGCGGATACCAAGGCGGGAATACAGGATTCCGTCCGTGCGGCTTGAGAACGGCGTTTTCTGACCGGTTTCACAATCGAGAACGTAACCCAGTTCCTGACCGGCCTTAACCTGTGCGCCGGCTTCGACAGAAAAGACAACCATGCCACCGTGAACCGCAGCAACACGATCAACACCGGAAAGCGGCGTCGCATCACATTTCGGTTCGGGCAGGGGCCCCGGATCCCCGACAACAAGACCGCGGCGCTGCAGGAACTTGAACATGTTCAGGGCATCGGGGATGGCATATTCATCATAAACATCCCGGTCACCGCGCAATTCGATTGTTGTTGCCAGGGTCGCCATCGGGATCGGGAACTTGTCGCCATAGGCACGGCGCAACTCGACCCACGGGCGGCTGAATGCTTCATCAAAAGGGTTGTCACCGCTGATCTCGGCAATCAGGGAACATTCCGATCCGATCTGTGCGGAAAGGTCGGCGGCATCGGGCCAGTTATGGTCACTGATATAAAGATGCATCGGCGCTTCCCAGTCGCAATGCAAATCCAGAACATAGTCCGCATCGATCGCCAGTTCGGCAAGCGTAAGGCGCAAATCCTGCAAATCGGTAAGCGGACTTACATCCTTGCGGTGTTGCGCAATCAGTTTGCGAAGTTCGGCCCGGATCAGTTTGACGTTCGCATCGGCATCCTGACCGAGTTTGCCGTCAACAGCCGCAATAAGCGCAGGGCTAAGATCCGGGTAATGGCGATTGAAATTCTGGCCGCTGCGCAGTTCAAACCGGCCAAGCGGCTTCATATCGACATATTGGGTAAGACCGATCGGGTTGGCAAACGGAACAACAACAATCTCACCGGTGATTTCACCCTTGGCATCGGCTTCTTTCAGCAATGCTTCAAGATGATGAAGGGTTATGACACCGGGCAACTCGTCTGCATGCAATGCTGCCTGAAAATAGGCTTTCGGACCGGCTCCGGCCTTGCCATAGCGGCGCACGGTAAGGGCGCGTGACGTGCCCATTTGCGGGCGAACGAGTTCAATGCGTTCTTCTTGCATTTTGGTTTCCTGAAAAATGGTGGCGTGGGGCAAAACAGCCCGGACGGAAACAAATCATCACCAAAGTTCTGGCATATGATTGTTACCGGCTTCCGGGCCGTTTGAGTATTCAAATTCAGTCAAGGTCAGGTAGGTAGTGCCTTGGTATTTGCTGAATGCTTCTCTTTGCGGCGTTCGTTCCGGCGCAGGTATCGCTCCATGCCCTTGAAGCCGAAGGTCAGCGTATAAACAATGATCAGATAAATCACGCCAGCCGAAATAAACGCTTCATAGGGAAGGGCGGTTCGCGCAACGATTTTACGCGCGGCACCGGTAAGCTCCATCATGGTGACGGTTGATGCCAGTGACGTCGCCTTAAGGGTAAAGATCACGTCATTGGTGTAAGCCGGCCAGATCATTTGCCACATCCGCGGGAAGATAATCCGCCGATAGGTGGTCCAGGGTGTCATTCCGCATGCACGCGCAGCTTCGAGTTCGCCACTTGGGACGTTCTGAATGCCACCGCGCATGATTTCTGCAACATAGGCCGACGTATTGAGCACAAAGGTCAGCAGGCAGTACCAATAGGGATTGCGAAGATAGACCCAGCTCCAATGATCCTGAATGCCGTCAATGTTCGAAATCAGCTGTCCGACGCCATAATACATCATGAACAGCTGCCCGATCAGGGGTGTACCGCGAAACACATAGATGAAGGCAAAAGGAACGGCCTGGACCCAGACTTTTTTGGACACGCGCGCCACCGCAAGCGGAATGGCCAAAATCGTTCCAAAGGTAACCGAGATTACCAGCAGCTCAATCGTCAGCAAAAAGCCACGCCAAAGCCAGGTATCATATTTGCCAAGAACGTAAATCAGATCTTCAAACATATCTTAGGCCCTCGCGATACCGCGGGCAGCCCGCTTTTCAAGATAGTTGAAGGCAATAAGCGAAACTGTTGTAAATGAAAGAAACATCAGCATCGCCACAAGATAGAATGTAAAGGGTGCCTTGTCCGTTCCAGCCCCGATGGCCGCCTTGCGCATGATTTCTTCGACACCAACAACCGAAATAAGGGCGGTGTCCTTGATCAGCACCTGGAACAGGTTGTTAAGCCCCGGAAGCGCAAAACGCCAAAGCTGTGGCAACTTGATGCGCATAAAGATTTGCCGTGGTGTCATGCCACATGCCGTGGCGGCCTCGATCTGGCCAATCGGGATGGATTGCATGGCAGCACGGAAAACTTCGGATGCGAATGCGCCCTGTACCAGTGCAAGGGCGGCAACACCGGACCAGAATGCCGGAATATCGACACGGGTTTCTTCACCGGAAATCAGTTCGGCAATGTTCTGAACGGCAATCGTGCCGCCAAAATAGATCAATAAAATAACAAGAAGTTCAGGGATACCGCGAATAAGAACGGTGTAGCTTTCCCCGATAATGCGCAACGAGCGATAGCGTGAAAGTTTCGCCGATGCGCCCAGCAGACCAATAATGATCATGAATGGCAAAACGGTAAGGCAAAGCTGAACTGTAACCAGTCCCCCTTCAAGCATCTGCCAGCCGCGGCCGTATAAATCGAGCATGGTGTCTCCAGCTTTCCTTGATGTCGCAGGCGTTTCAATCCCCTAAAAAGAAACACCAGACAACAATAAGGGCGGGGCGGCACAGTGATGCCGCCCCGGAAAAATCAACAGATCAATTCGGGTGCAGATTGATCGTCGGGAAATACTTTTTGTTCAGCTCGGCATAGGAGCCGTTTTCAAGCATTTCAGCCAGTGCCTTGTTGAAGATCTCTTTGAGATCCTGGTCTTCCTTGCGGATACCGATACCAGCGCCATCGCCGAACCATTCGCTCGGTGCGAACTGGTTGGAAACAAAGCCGTAGCCTTTGCCTTCGTCGGATTTCAGCCAGTCTTCAAGCGTACCGGAGTCAGCCAGGGTGGCATCAACACGACCGGCAGTCAGGTCAAGAAGTGCTTCGTCCTGGGTGCCGTACATACGAATTTCGACAGACGGGAAGTTGTCTTCCAGGAAGTTTGCGTGGGTCGTCGAACGCTGTACGCCAACGACAAGACCGTCAAGTGCGTCGTCGACGACTTCACCATCTTTGTACGCTTCGATGCTCATGCCGTCTTTACCAACGAAGACAGCCGGAGTGTTGCTGTAATAATCGGAGAAGTCGATAGAGCGTTTGCGCTCTTCGGTGATCGACATCTGAGCAATGATCGCGTCATATTTTTTCGCCAGAAGACCCGGGATCATGCCATCCCAGTCCTGGGCAACGATTTCGCATTCGATTTTTGCGGTTTCGCAAAGCTTGTTGGCGAAATCAACGTCAAAACCGATGAGTTTGCCGTTCTCGTCAACCATGTTGAACGGGGGGTAGGCACCTTCGGTTGCAATCACAACCTTTTCCCACGCCGCATTTGCTGCAGATGCGCTCAGTGCAATACCAATAGCGGCAGCCGAAGCAACCTTGATCCAGTTTTTCATTCAAATTCTCCCTTGTAAATTGGAATGGCGCACAACCTCTTGCACCCATTCACGCGACCGCCCCCAACAGAGGCAGCCTGCCCATATCAGAAATCGCGTTGAAGGAATTGCTTCATACGTTCTGATTTGGGGTTCTCGAACACATCAGTCGGGTTTCCGAATTCTTCAACCCGGCCCTGATGCAAATACATCACGTGGCTGGATACCCCTTTAGCGAAGCCCATTTCATGGGTCACCACCAGCATCGTGCGGCCTTCTTCGGCCAAATCTGTCATTACCTTAAGCACTTCCCCGACCAGTTCGGGATCAAGTGCGGAAGTCGGTTCATCAAACAGCAGGACTTCAGGTTCGATCGCAAGGGCGCGGGCAATCGCCGCACGCTGTTGCTGACCACCTGAAACATGCCCCGGGTAATAGTCACGCCGCTCATACATGCCGACTTTCTGAAGCAGCGCGTCTGCGCGCTCAATCGCTTCCTTTTTCGGCACACCCAAAACATGCACCGGTGCTTCGATAACATTTTCAAGAATGGTCAAATGGCTCCAGAGATTGAAGCTCTGAAACACCATTGCCAGTTTGGTACGGATGCGCTGAAGTTGTTTTTTGTCCGCGGCTTCCTGCGAACCGTCCTTCAATGTCTTCATGCGAATAAGTTCGCCATGGACATGGACTTTACCCGCATTCGGGGTTTCAAGCAGATTGATGCACCGCAGGAACGTACTTTTGCCCGAGCCAGAGGAACCGATAATCGAAATCACGTCCCCAGTATGCGCCGTCAGGTCAATTCCCTTGAGGACTTCGTGATCCCCAAAGCTTTTGATCATCCCTTCGACCTGCAGGGCGGGTATGTTTTTGCTCATAGCGAGTGAAAAGTTTCCCTGTTGAGAGTCTGAATTTTGTTCGTCTTAGCATCATCGAAACGATGCTCCCCCACAAGACACGCCATAAATGCGCCTCTCATCGCGACAATAATTGCCTATCGGCGCTGCGTATTTCCACTGATTTTTTGCAGTTTTATGAATAAAGGCAATATTTCAAACGCTTAGCCATTCCAATTGGACAAACACCCGCAAACATCGTGCGCTGCACCCGCATTTCACGCAACAAAACACCACGTTCGATTTTACCATTTGTCCACCTGCACCAGACTCTTGGGATGTATCCCGACAAAATCCCAAGGAACGGCAACCGGATCACACAAAAAACGCCACCGTTCTCGATCAGGAACGATGGCGTCAATTTGATGCACGGGCAGGGGACTTCTGTCCGGATCCTATTTGTTTTCCCGAACAGATTTCAGGAAGCCAAGGACCTCCTCGCGAAGCCGCTGGGCCAGCTCACGCATCTCGCGCGATGATGTCAGAAGGGAGTTGGCCTCTGTGCTGACCATATTGGATGCATCCGATACCGCTGAAACGTTTTGCGAAACTTCCTGTGTACCCGATGCCGCCCGCTGGACACTGTCGGCGATTTCACGGGTTGCTGCACCTTGTTGCTCAACAGCGGCTGCAATGGCATTGCAGAACTCGTTGATCCTTTCAATCGTCGTGGAAATTGACCCGATTTCTGTCACCGAGCGGTTAGTCGATCCCTGAATGCCGTCAATCTGGGTTTGAATGTCGCCCGTTGCCTTGTCTGTCTGATTGGCCAGTGACTTGACCTCGCCGGCGACCACGGCAAAGCCTTTACCCGCGTCACGAGCACGTGCGGCTTCGATTGTTGCGTTCAGAGCAAGAAGGTTGGTTTGTCCAGCAATGTCCTGAATAAGCCCGACAACCTGACCGATGCGTTCGGCGGCCTCTGCCAGTTCTGTGACGGTTGCCGTGGTATTGTTGATACCATTCACGGCCTCGGTTGCAACATCAATCGATTGGGTCACCTGCGCGCCGATTTCACGAATGGCTGCTGACAGTTCCTCTGTCGCAGAGGCAACGGCCTGAACGTTTTCGGTCGTGATATTTGCTGCATTTGAAACCGCGGCAGCACGGCTGGTGGATTCTTCGGCATTGGCTGAAAGCTGGGTTGCTACCGATTGGGTTCGTTCAGCCGCATCGGCAACCGTTTCAACGATCGAAAGCACACTTTTTTCGAAATTGTCGGCCATCTGATCGAGTGCACGTTTGCGTTCCAGCGCAGCCCGCTGTGTGGCCTGTTCGTTTTCATGTGCGAGGCGTTCGACCTCGGCCGCATTGTTTTTAAACACAAGGACCGCGGCCGCCATCGCCCCGATTTCATCTTTCAGCTCCGTTCCGGGTACATCGACATCCTTTTCCCCCTTGGCCAGGCGGGTCATGGCGGATGTCATGCTTAGCACCGGACGCGAAACCCAGGTGCGTACCAGAACACCCATCAGCCCCATGATCGCCAGTACGGCAATGATCGCGGTGATTATGGCGGTATAGCGAAACTCGGTCAGTGATGCATATGCCGCATCCCGATCAAGGGCAAAGCCAAGATACCAGTTCACAGAAGGCAACCCGTCAACCTTGAAGAAGGTAAACAATTGCGGACCACTTCCTTCAAGAACGCTTTGCATGCCTTCTTCGACGGTCGGGGTGTTTTCCGGGAAAACTTCGGCAATCGGTTTAAGCGTGAAATCTGCATTGGGGTGGATCAGGACGGTGCCCTGATCATTGACAAGGAACCCGTATCCGATCCCGCCCAAATCAATACTGCGAACCAGTTCGCCAAGAATGGAGATGTTGATATCACCACCCACCACGCCAAGCAGTTTCGAACCGTCAAATACCGGGGTTGTTGCCGTAACAATAAGCTGCCCGGTTGAGGCATCGGTGTAGGGTTCGGTAAGGGTACTGTCACCGATTGCCACCGCATCACCATACCATGGGCGTTTGCGCGGATCGTAATCGGGCGGCAGCTCGTCTGGCGGGTTCATTGTCATTACGCCATCGGCGCTGCCGAAATAGGCATAAATAAACGACTCAGCAAGCGCCTGGCCGCTGGCCACTTCGCGTACGGCTTCAGGCGAGCTGTCCCGAGCGATGTTGTTGGCAAGGCTTTCGACCAGAAGACGACGGCCATCAAGCCAGTTGGCAATCCCCGCCGTCGCAAGCGATCCGCTTTCGGTCAATTTTGACTGCAACGCGCTCTGGATCGACGTTCGCTGCTGGTAATCAAAATACAGGATAAAGGCAACAAACGTCGCAACAACAATCATCGCCGCTGCAAGCAAGATTCTACTGCCGATATTCAATGACACTGCGCCGCCCTCCGAGACACCATGGTTTCTAGAGACGTTGTAACGTCTTCATGCCATTACAAGCGTTTGTAGCGCGGTCTTTAAATTTAAATCAGAATAACGTGTTTTAGTGGCGTCAAATGCACGCAATAGAACCATTCAACGAAAGTCGCATAAGTTCTGAGACCAACATCACTTTCCAAGTGCCTTGTTTTAGTTATTGATTATAGATCACATTGCCTTCAACCTTTGGTTTCCCCATATGTGGAACTGTCTTGGGGGCAACGTCACATAAGTACCGATAAACGGAGGAAATAGATGAAACGCGCATTAATTGCAGGGATGGCGGTCGCGTTTGCGTTTGGGAGCACTGCTGCTGTCGCGCAGGATCGCACCGGTTGGCCTGATAGCTTTACCGTTGGCACCGCTTCTCAGGGCGGAACATACTTTGCCTATGGTTCGGGTTGGGCAAACCTTGTCGCTGAAGAACTCGGCATTTCCGGTGGTGGTGAAGTCACCGGTGGTCCGATGCAGAACATGGCCCTGGTCCATACTGGTGAAGCCGCATTTGGCATGACCACGATGGGACCGGCTGCAGAATCGCTGGCCGGGACCAACCCGATTGCACCGGGCGTCCAGATGACCAACGCTTGCGCAATGTTCCCGATGTATCAGACGCCGTTCTCGATCACCGCATTGGCATCGTCGGGCATCGCATCGGTTGCCGACATTCCGGAAGGTGCGAAAATCGGTTTCGGCCCGGCCGGGTCGACATCCGACACCTATTTCCCGCGGATGCTTGAAGAACTCGGCGTGAAATTCGAACGCCGTAACGGCGGCTGGTCTGATCTTGGTGGTCAGCTTCAGGATGGCCTGCTTGACGTTATCGCATTCGCCGCCGGCGTCCCGGTTCCGGCTGTCAGCCAGCTGGAAGTCCAGACCAAAGTGAACATCATCGAGTTCACCGAAGCAGAACAGAAACAGATCATGGATGCCTTCCCGGTATCCGAGTTCGACATCGCAGCTGACACCTACACCACTTTGACCGCACCGGCACGTTCGGTTTCGATGTGGAACTTTGCGATTGCCAACTGCGATCTTCCTGAAAGCTTCGTCTATGCCGCAACCGACGTTGTGATGTCGGACAATGCCCGCATGGTTTCGATCCACCGTGCGGCCCGTTCGACGGTTCCGGAAAACTGGAACAAGAACAAAGTCATGAAATGGCACCCGGGTGCCGCCAAATGGTTCAATGAACATGGCGCATCCATCCCGGCTGACATGATCCACTAAGTCAGCCCGATCTGATATCGCAAGGCGGGTCATCGCAATGGTGACCCGCCTTTGCTCAATCGCCGTAAAGAAGCTTGCCAAAAACAAATGACCAAAGAGTGCGGGGAAACCTTATGACCGAACCCAACAAACCTGATGACGACCATCTCATCGCCGATGGCGTTGACGAGGAACCGGTTGAACAAAACCGACGCCTTTTTGAAGGGCGCGGCCTTACTTTCATTACGATTGCTGCTGCGATTTATGCCGCGTTTCACATGCTGGCACTTAATGGCGTGTCGCTGTCGGGCATGACCGGTGGTTTGGTTAATCTTGCGTTTCTGCCTGATTTTCCGCTCGAAACCTGGAACTTCCGAATTGTTCACGTTGCCGGTGCGCTGGCACTTGGTTTCCTTTGGTATTCGGCCAACAAATTTGCGGATGCCCCGACCGGCCAGACGCCGCTTTTGGGTTATCTGTCCTATATTCTGCTGGTTCCGGCCTTTGTTGCCGTGGGAACCGCAATCAGTTTCGCCTTTGAAATCAACAATGGGGTGATGTGGAACGGCATTGATGCGCGCATCAAGTTCAATGAAACGTGGGTCTTTGGCGCGCCGCTTATGGCTGCGACAGTCGGCGGTATCGTTTTGTCCTGGTTCCACAAAACCACCAGAAACCGTTATTCGCCGCCGGACTTTGTCCTTACGGTATGCGGGCTTGCAGTCGCCATCTATCTGATTACGATTTATGGCACCTTGATGCGCAACTCGACCGGAACGCCGTTTGCGCCAATCGGAATTTCGATTGCTGCGATTTCCGGGACGCTGCTGATTATGGAATTGACCCGTCGTGTCGCCGGGCTTGCGCTTGTGATCATCGCAACGATCTTCCTCGTGTACGTCTTTGTCGGTGAATTCCTGCCGGGCTTCCTGCAATCACCGGCCATCACCTGGCAGCGCTTCTTTAGCCAGGTCTATACCGATGCCGGTATTCTCGGACCGACGACGGCCGTTTCATCGACCTACATCATCCTGTTCATCATTTTCGCAGCCTTTCTTCAGGCATCCAAAGTTGGCGACTATTTTGTGAACTTTGCCTTTTCGGTTGCCGGACGGGCGCGGGGGGGCCCGGCCAAGGTCGCGATTTTTGCATCCGGTTTGATGGGCATGATCAATGGCACATCGGCCGGTAACGTTGTGGCAACCGGTTCCTTGACCATCCCGCTGATGAAAAAGGTCGGCTATCACAAGAAAACCGCTGGTGCGATTGAGGCCGCAGCATCGACTGGTGGCCAGATCATGCCACCCATCATGGGGGCGGGCGCCTTCATCATGGCCGAGATTACCGGTATTCCATATACCGATATTGCGATTGCCGCGGTTATTCCTGCCATCCTTTATTTTGTGTCGATCTATTTCATGGTCGATTTCGAAGCCGCAAAACTCGGCATGCGCGGCATGAAGGAAGAAGAACTGCCGCGCTTCAACACGATGGTCAAACAGGTCTACCTGTTCCTGCCGATCATCATATTGATCATTGCACTGTTCCTTGGATATTCGGTTATTCGTGCCGGTACGCTGGCGACGCTTGCCGCCGTCGTGGTCAGTTGGCTGACACCAAACCGGGTCGGTGTTCGCGCCGTTGCCAAGGCCTTTGAGCTGGCCGGTGGCATGTCAATTCAGATCATTGCTGTTTGTGCCTGTGCCGGGATCATTGTTGGCGTCATCGCCTTGACCGGTGTTGGTGCGCGGTTCTCAAACCTGTTGCTTGGTCTGGCAGAAGCATCCCAGCTTCTGGCACTGGTATTTGCCATGCTGATTGCCATTCTTCTTGGCATGGGCATGCCAACAACCGCTGCCTACGCCGTGGCGGCATCCGTTGTTGCGCCTGGCCTGATTGAGCTTGGAATTGAACCACTTACCGCTCATTTCTTCGTGTTCTACTTTGCTGTGGTTTCGGCAATCACGCCGCCAGTTGCGTTGGCATCCTATGCCGCGGCCGGGATTTCAGGGGCCAATCCGATGGAAACATCGGTTGCGTCATTCAAGATCGGCATCGCCGCCTTTATCGTGCCGTTCATGTTCTTCTATAACGCTGCGATCCTGATGGAGGGCACATACCTTCAGATCGGGCAGGCGCTGGTTACGGCCGTTGTCGGTGTATTCCTGCTGTCTGCCGGTGTTCAGGGCTGGTTCCTTGGCCGCAACGCGGTCTGGTTCTTGCGTATTGCCCTGATCATTGCAGCGTTGTTCATGATTTCCGGCGGTCTTGTCACCGATCTTATCGGTGTCGGGATGGCTGCGGTGATCTGGTTTGTTCAGCGCGTGATCAAACCAAAAGCCGGTGCAACTTTCCGTACCGGAAGTGCGGACTAAGAACCGCCCTGAACCATATCGAAATGACAAAAGCGCACCGGAAACGGTGCGCTTTTTCTTGTCTGAGATGCAGGCCTTGTGAAATCAGTCCGATACTTTTTTCACAAATTCGGATTTCAGTCCCATCTGACCAATCCCGGGGATTTTGCAATCAATATCGTGATCACCGTCGACCAGGCGAATGCCTTTGACCTTGGTACCAACCTTGACAACGGCCGATGACCCTTTGACTTTCAGATCCTTGATAACACTTACCGTATCACCATCCGAAAGCGGCGTTCCGTTGGCATCCCTGACAGTTGTCTCGGATGAAGTATCGGCTGATGCAGACCATTCATGTGCACATTCCGGACAAATCAGGAGCTCGCCATCCTCATAGGCATAGGGCGATTGGCATTTGGGGCAGGGCGGTAACGCGCTCATTGGCGGACTTTCATTAGGACGGTTTCAAAATCTTGCGAATGGAGGCTACAGTTCGCAGAACAGTGACGACCACGTCAAGATAAACAATATCCGCGCAGTCAGCATCCCATGGCTTAAAACCCCGAAATCCCGGCGAAATCGACAATTGTCATTTCCCGGCGCGTATTTGGATATAAGTTGCCGCGGCAATCGCAGGCGTCCGTATCCGCAATGTACCCGCCTTATGGGCTGGTGCAATTCCCACCCGCTGATACATGTCTGTGTTGCAGAATAGGAAGTGTGCGTTTGATGAAAACACGGCCATAACGCACACAGCTGATGCAGATATGAGTGAATAAAATGGATTGGGTCCCAATAATCTTCGGCACATTCAAGATTGTCGCGTTATGCACCGCCATGTTCTTTTCCATCAAATGGCATTACGACCAGGGAGAAAAGGGCGAGACCCGCGCCCTGATACGCTCTGGGGCCAAGATGGTCGCTATTTTCCTGGTTGCATTGATCGCAGTCGGGCTTGTCGCCATATTACTGAGCCGCATACTCGGCCTAGAATTAAGTTACTGATCACGACAACCTAAATGCATCACACCGTATGGGATTCCTGCCATGCCGTCATCATGGCAATTTGCCCTGAAAGCAAACCCATGCCGGGCGGATAAAACAATGTCCGCGACCGCCCGTGCAGACATGCACAGGCCATGCTGAATGCCAAATCTGAAACCAGTTTTGGTTCACAATTCGCAATAATCAGCGGCAATTTACAATGTAATCAAGGACTTGGGAAATGGCGGAGAGGGTGGGATTCGAACCCACGGTACCCGTAAAGGCACGACGGTTTTCAAGACCGTTGCATTCAACCACTCTGCCACCTCTCCGCAAAAATGGTCGGAGCATCTCGCTCTGGGCGCTTTCAATAAATTGGGTGCGCTGCCCTGTCAATAGGTCAATCCGATATTGCATCGAATGCTGACGAAATAATTTGTTTTCAGTAAGGTACCAGCAACCACAGGGCGAACAACCAGTCGGATTGAATTCACGTGTTCTATTTTCTGTCTAAAACAGTGGGCTATATCGTCAATATCGGGCTGGTCCATGGGGTTGTCTTGTTGGCGCTGACCGCATTGATTTTCCTGCGCCGAACGCGGCGCTTTGCTCTTGCCGGCCTGGTTGTCGTGACCGTTTTATCACTGTTGATTACGGTATTTCCGCTCGGTGCGTTTTTGTCCCGGACGCTCGAAACACGGTTCGAAAAGCCTGATCTGGACAAAACCGAATTTGCAGGCGTCATCACACTGTCAGGCAGCATCGATGCAAACGGCTTCCTTCAGCGTGGCGACGTGCAGTTTCTCAGTGCCCCGGACCGGGTCTTTACGATGTTGCGCGTTGCAAACAAATACCCCGATAAACCCGTAATATTCACCGGGGGCGATGGTGTTTTCAACGATCGGGGTTTCAGCGAGGCCAATGTTCTTCGTGACTGGCTTTACGATTCGAAGCTTCTGACGCCGAACATGCATTTCGAGACCGAAGCACGCAACACATATGAGAATGCGCTAAACTCCCACAAGGTTGTGTACGGCAACTGGCCGGAACTGGCACAAAAACCTTGGCTTTTAATCACTTCGGCCGATCATATGCCGCGCGCGGTTGGTGTTTTTCGACAGGTTGGATGGACTGTAATTCCCTATCCGGTCGGCAGATTGACCTCAGACGACATCCATTTAGCAAGTCTTAACGTCTCAGGCGGTATCAAATCTCTAAGCCGTGGTTTGCGTGAATGGGTAGGTTTGACCGCTTATTACCTGACCGGGCGAACGAATGAGTGGTTCCCCGGCCCGATGCCGGTCGCCCCTGACAACTAAAATCCTGGATGAGGCCTTTTGATGAAATTCTGGAAATTGCTGACTGCCGCCTCGGTGTTGACTGTTTTGGCTGCGCATTCACCTGCCTTCGCACAGACCGATGAAAAACTTCCAGAATTTACCACAGAGGGGTTTGATGAATGGCTTGTTGACTTCAAAAAAGAAGCAGCAGCCAAAGGCATTTCACAGCCGACACTCGACGTCGCCTTTGCCAATACCAAACCGATCCCCAAAGTCATCGAATATGATCGCAGCCAGCCGGAATTCAAACTGACGTTTGAACAATATATCCAGCGTGTGGTGCCGCAGTCCCGTATTGATGAAGGACGCCGGAAATACGCCGAAAACCGCGCCGTGATTGATGCTGCGGCAAAGAAATATGGTGTCCCGGGTCAGTATCTTACGGCTTTTTGGGGAATTGAGACCGGATTTGGCCGCCATACCGGCGGGTATTCCGTGGTTGATTCACTTGCGACCCTGGCCTTTGAAGGCCGTCGGGCGGAATATTTCCGCAAGGAATTGATGAATGCCCTGACCATTATCGATGCCGGGCATATTGCACCTGAAAACATGTCAGGATCCTGGGCCGGTGCAATGGGGCAGGCGCAATTCATGCCTTCCACATTCCTGAACTATGCACGTGATGGAAATGGGGATGGCAAGATTGATCTGTGGGGGGCAAAGGAAGATGTCTTTGCGTCGGCTGCAAACTATCTTTCGACCGTAGGCTGGAAGGGCGACGAGCGTTGGGGCCGCAAGGTCAGCATCCCGAAAGATTTCGACAAGTCACTGGTTGGCCGCGACATTCGCAAACCAATCGCCGAATGGCAGAAAGCCGGTGTACGCATGCCTAATGGTGCGGATCTGCCAAAGGCCGGCATGGATGCATCAATTGTTACCGTAAATGACGGTGAAGGTCCGGCATATATGGTTTATAACAATTTCCACACCATCATGCATTGGAACCGTTCGACCTATTTCGCGATTGCTGTCGGAACGTTGGCAGACGCGATTGCGGGGCAGTAACCATTGAATGTCCAGGTGACGGGCAAGTCCCGTCACCGACAGATACAGAGCATCTTTAAGCGGGGACACCTTGATGCCATCACCAAGAAAAAGTGCATTCGCACGCCTGCGGACAAAAAGCCGCCTCGGACTGTCCGTGGTTGCACTTGGTATGTTACTGGCAGGTTGTGCCGAAACCCAGTTGGCCGTTCACGGTGTCAAACGTCTGGGTGGCGGACAAACACAACCGGTTCAGGTCGGAAGCTACAAGATCGGCAATCCCTATGAAATTGCCGGTCAGTGGTATTACCCGGCCGTTGATTACGAATATAGCGAAACCGGTATCGCATCCTGGTACGGCCCCAAATTCCACGGCAAACGGACAGCCAATGGCGAAGTGTTTGATCAGTACGAAATATCGGCTGCCCACCGTACCTTGCCACTGCCTAGTATTGTTCGTGTAACCAACCTTGAAAACGGCAAATCGCTTAAGGTTCGCATCAATGACCGCGGGCCGTTTGCACATGGCCGCATCATTGATATGTCGCGCCGCGCGGCCCAGTTACTCGGTTTCGAGAAAAAGGGCACGGCCAAGGTGATGGTTGAAGTGATCGAAAGCGAAAGCCGACAGATCGCCGCAATCGCGCAGGGCAAAGCAGCACCGGCGGTCACCGTTGCCGAACAGAACACCGTATCGGCCGCACCGCGTGATGTTGTCGAAACCGTACGTCTTGATGATGGTCCGATTACCGACAGCGGACAGCCGACAACGTCCCGGATCAAACTGACGCCGCCATCGTCCGAACCAAGCGTATCGTCGTCCCCGCTGGAAGGAACTGTTGAAGAGGCCGCAGTTGTCAATGTTGCGCCTGTTGCCAATTCGTCAATCTACGTTCAGGCCGGTGCATTTTCAGTTTATGACAATGCCTTGAACCTTCGGAACCGTCTTTATGATCTTGCACCAAGCAAGATTGAACCGATTGAAGTCAAAGGCACGACCTTTTACCGGGTACGTCTTGGACCGTTAAACACGGTGCCCGAAGCTGACATTTTACTCGAACGGGTGATTGCTACCGGCCAGAACGGCGCCAAAGTGGTCGTTGAATGCGCTGACGGTGGGGCTGCCAAGTCGGGATGTTGATTGCAGAAATCCGCTGTGCTACCGCTTTGATTGCTGTCATGCGCACGGTTTTCTGATGAAGTCTTTTGTTTTATGAGCATACCGGCTTGCTGTTGCACAATTTTGCCGGATTTGCGACATAAGCAACAGAATGAACACGCCGAAAGACCGGCGGGAACAGATTTTATTATACAGGGTTAGGACGCTATGACTTTGATGCCGCCAATTCCGTTCAAAAACAGTCTGAACCGGGTAGTGGCCGGGGCCGCAATATTGGGGTCCGTCATGGCAATGTCGATGACCAGTGCACAGGCGATCGAGACCAGCGCCCGTGAAGCCTACATTATGGATTTCGATACCGGTGCTGTCCTTCTGAACAAGGAAGGGGACACGCTGACCGAACCGGCATCCATGACCAAGATGATGACTGTCCATATGCTGTTCAAGCACATCAAGGACGGCAGCGTATCGATGGATGACACCTTCCATGTCAGTGAAAAGGCATGGCGCAAGGGCGGATCCAAAATGTTCGTCGAGGTCAATTCCGACGTTTCAGTTTCCGACCTTCTGCACGGAATTATCGTTCAGTCCGGCAATGATGCTGCGATTGTGGTAGCCGAAGGCCTGGCCGGCACCGAAGAAGCCTTTGCCGAGGAAATGACCCAGGAAGCGCGCAATATCGGCATGACCAAATCGGTGTTCAAGAATGCCACCGGTTGGCCTGCCGAAGGGCATCTTGTCACTGTACATGATCTTGCGATCCTGGCCCGCGATACCATTCGCAATTTCCCAGATCTTTATGAACTCTATTCCGTCAAGGAATTCACCTATAACGGCATCCGTCAGCCCAACCGCAACCCGCTTTTGGGGACCAGCGCAGGTGTCGACGGCCTTAAAACCGGGCATACCGAGTCTGCCGGTTATGGCCTTACCGCATCGGCCGAACGTGATGGCCGTCGCTTGATCATTGTTGTCAATGGCCTGAACTCGGTCCGGGAACGCCGTACGGAATCACAGAAACTTCTCGATTGGGGTTTCCGCGAATTCGACAATTACGACCTGTTTTCCAAGGATGAAACGGTCAGTTCCGCCAATGTCTGGCTTGGCGCCGAAACAAAGGTTGATCTGGTCGCAGATCAGGACATTCTCCTGACACTCCCGCGTAGCGCCAGCCGCGATATGAAAGTGTCTGTCGTCTATGACGGTCCGGTTCCGGCCCCGATTGCCAAAGGCGATCAGATTGCGACCCTGAAGGTGGAAGTTCCTGATCAGGAAGCCAAAGAATTCCCGCTTTATGCGGCCCATGATGTCGGGCGCCTCGGCTTTGTCGGCCGTATCGGTGCCGCCATCAAATATCTTCTGTGGGGGGCAAACGGGTGAATGTGAAGCCCGGCTTGTTCATCAGCTTTGAAGGCGGGGAAGGCAGCGGAAAATCGACACAGATCAGATGCCTTGAGAAATGGTTCCGCAATCAGGGCCGTGATGTCGTTGTCACCCGCGAACCTGGCGGTTCGCCCGGCGCAGAGGAAATCCGAACGCTTCTGCTGACGGGCGATCCGGGGCGCTGGGATGCGGTCACCGAAGCGCTTTTGATGTTTGCATCGCGCCGGGACCATGTCGAACGCACGATCCGTCCGGCCCTTGCCGAAGGCAAGGTTGTGCTTTGCGACCGCTTTGCCGACTCATCCGTTGCCTATCAAGGATATGGCCACGGGCTTGGGGCAGATTACATCAGAAATCTTTGGCAACTTGCCATCGATGGTTTCAAACCCGGTATCACCCTGATTTTTGATCTTCCAATCGAAATAGGACTGGAACGCGCTGGTGCACGTTTTGCCAATGTCAGCGCCGCCGAAGACCGGTTTGAACGGATGGGGCTGGAATTTCACCAGCGTCTGCGTGACGGTTTTCGGAAAATCGCGGCCGCAGAACCGGAACGTTGCTGCGTTGTTGATGCCCAGGGCGATATTGATGACGTGACCGCACGTGTTATTGAAACGGTCAAGAACCGTATTGTCGGGCAGGGGGCTTAAATCCGGATGGCCCGTAACGACGATCTTCAAGAAGACAACAATCCGTTTGAACCACGCCGTAATGAGGCGCTTCTTGGCCACGAAGAGGCCGAGAAAACAATTCTTGATGCATGGAACAGCAAACGGATGCATCACGCGTGGCTATTGTGTGGTCCGCGTGGCGTCGGCAAGGCAACGCTGGCCTATCGCATGGCGCGCTTTATCCTGTCTGGTGGCGGGACCGCTGGGGCAGGTCTGTTTGGTGATCAGCCGGATGGACTTTACGTTGATCCCGAAGATCCGGTCGCCCGACGGATTGCGGGTGGCGGACATGGTGACCTTAAGGTCATCGAGCGCCAGTATGACGATAAGAAAAAACGGCTTCAGGGCGAAATTACCGTCGCCAATGTGCGCACTGTTGGCAATTTCATGTCCAAAACCTCGGCCGAGGGTGGCTGGCGGATCGTGATCGTCGATGCGGCTGACGAGCTGAACCGTAACGCGGCCAACGCCATTCTGAAGGTTCTCGAAGAACCGCCGGCAAATGCGATGATGATCCTTATTGCCCATCATCCGGGCCGCTTGCTGCCAACCATCCGTTCACGTTGCCGTCGATTGAACCTTGGCGCGCTTGAAGACCATCAGGTTGTCGATCTTTTGGGACGCTATTGTCCTGAAATGGATCTTGGCGATCGTGATGCGCTGTCGGGTCTGGCCGAAGGCAGCATTGGCCGCGCCCTTCAACTGCATGAAGTCGGCGGGCTTGAGCTATATACCGAGATGGTCAATCTGATCGCATCTTTGCCAAATGCCGATGTTGCGGCCCAGCACAAATTTGCCGAACGCTTTTCCCCGGCAGACAAGGACGCGGCCTTTGCCACCGTGACCGAACTTCTGCATTGGTGGCTGGCCCGAATGATCCGGTTTGCCGCAACCGGACAGCCGCCACGCGAAGTGGTCGAGGGCGAATTGCCAGCCATGCAACGCATGGCCGCTGCGCAACCGCTTGATCAATGGCTGGAGGTATGGGAAAAGATCAACGAATTGATGGGCGCGACCCGCGGTTTGCATCTTGATCGCAAGCAAGCCTTGCTGAATGCCTTCTTCATGCTTGAAGAAACCATGCGAACCTGACATCACTGCCCAGTAACCGAAATTTTGACCATCACGGCCCATTTCGGGCCGTTTTGTTTCACGACTTGCGCGAAGGATTTGCGACCATGACCGGGCACAAACAGCCCTATTACATCACGACCCCGATCTATTACGTCAATGACAAGCCCCATATTGGCCATGCCTATACGACGCTTGCCTGTGACGTTCTGGCACGCTTCAAGCGCCTGGACGGGTATGACGTGATGTTCCTGACGGGCACGGACGAACATGGTCAGAAAGTCGACAAGTCGGCCGCGGCCAAGGGTATTGACCCGCAAACCTTTACCGACCAGGTATCGCAGAACTTCCGCGATCTGGCCGTGCATATGAACTATTCGAATGATGATTTCATTCGGACGACCGAAGAACGTCACAAAAAGGCCTGTCAGGCGCTTTGGAATACGTTGCTTGAAAAGGGCGAGATTTATCTTGGCTCCTATGATGGCTGGTATTCGGTTCGCGACGAGGCGTTTTATGCTGAAAAAGAACTGATCACCAAGGATGGCGAGAAACTGGCACCGACCGGGGCCCCGGTCGAATGGGTGTCTGAACCAAGCTATTTCTTCAAGCTGTCGGCATGGGGGGATCGTCTGCTTGAGTTCTATGAACAGAACCCGGATTTCATCGCGCCGCAGTCACGCCGCAACGAAGTCATCAGCTTTGTCAAAGGCGGCATGCACGACCTTTCGGTATCGCGCACCAGCTTCAAATGGGGCGTGCCGGTTCCGGGTGACGAAGACCATGTCATGTATGTGTGGCTTGACGCGCTGACCAACTATCTGACGGCGATCGGTTATCCCGATGCAGACCCGGCCAAACTTGAAAAATACTGGCCGGCGGACCTTCACATGGTTGGCAAGGATATTCTGCGCTTCCATGCCGTTTACTGGCCGGCGTTCCTGCTTGCCGCCGGTATCACGCCGCCCAAGCGCGTCTTTGCCCATGGCTGGTGGACCAACGAAGGCCAGAAGATTTCCAAATCGATCGGCAATGTCATTGATCCCTATGACCTGACCGAAAAATACGGTCTGGATCAGACCCGCTATTTCCTGATGCGCGAAGTTCCGTTCGGCAATGATGGTGACTTTGCCCATCGTGCCATGGTCAATCGCATGAACAGTGAATTGGCAAACGATCTTGGCAATATGTGCCAGCGCGTTCTGTCGATGATCCACAAAAACTGCAACGCCGCGATCCCGACACCGGGCGCGCTCACCGATGCGGATAATGAAATCCTGGGCAAAGCACACGGGATGCTGGACACCGTTCGGCCGCTGTTTGATGAACAGGCGTTCAACAAGGGCCTTGAAGCAATCTGGAGCCTTGTGGGCGATGCCAACCGCTATGTCGATGAAATGGCGCCCTGGGGCCTGAAAAAGACCGATCCGGCACGGATGGAAACGGTTCTTTATGTTCTGGCCGAAGTCATTCGCCATGTTGGCATTCTGGTTCAGCCGATCATGCCGGATTCCGCATCTAAAATTCTCGATTTGCTGGTGCTGGCCGATGATCAGCGCGGGTTCGAGAATCTTGGCCCTGATCATGCCCTTGTGCCGGGAACGGAAATCCCGAAACCGGCTGGCGTATTCCCGCGCTATGTAGAAGAAGACGAAGGAGAGAAGGCATGAATGTCGCCCTGGTCGACAGCCACTGCCATCTGGATTATCCGCAGTTTTCCGAAGATTTTTCGGGCACCATCGCGCGGGCGAAAAATGCCGGCGTTGGCATGATGGTCAGCATCGGCGTGAAACTGACAACCTTTGATCAGGTTCGCGCCATTGCCGAAAAATCCGATCATATCTATTGCACGATTGGCGTGCATCCGCACGAAGCCGGCGAGGAGGGGCTTTCAAGCCCCGAACCGTTGCTGGCCAAGGCATCCGATCCCAAAATTATTGGCATCGGCGAAAGTGGCCTTGACTATTTTTACGACAATGCACCGCGCGAAGACCAGCAACAAAGCTTTCGCGCCCACATTGCCGCATGCCGTGAAACCGGTTTGCCTTTGATCGTTCACACCCGTGATGCGGATGATGACACGATGGATATTCTCGAAGAAGAATATGAAAAGGGGCCCTTTACCGGGGTGATCCATTGCTTTTCAAGTTCGGCAACACTGGCGCAGCGGGCTTTGAAAATCGGGTTTTATATCTCTTGCTCGGGCATTATTACCTTTAATTCCGCCAAAGAAATCCGCGCGGCTCTTGAAGATGTGCCCTTGGACCGGTTGCTTGTGGAAACAGACGCGCCGTATCTGGCACCAGTGCCCAAACGCGGCAAACCGAACGAGCCAAGCTATGTCGCCCACACAGCGGCAAAGCTCGCCGAAATCAAGGGTGTAAGCCTCGAAGAAATCACCCGGATCACCACGGACAACTTCTTTACGCTCTTTACCAAGGCCGATCGCAAAAATCTTCTTCTGCCAGGAGAAGCGGCACAGTGACCAAAATAACCATTCTTGGCTGCGGATCATCAAATGGCGTGCCATCCGTTGGCCTTGGATGGGGAAAGTGCGACCCGAATAATCCGAAAAACCGCCGTTTGCGCAGTTCGATCCTGATCGAAGAAGGCGGGAAAAAGATCCTTGTCGATGTCACCCCGGATTTCCGTGAACAGGCGATCCGCCATAACATTGACCATCTTGATGCCATTCTGTTCACGCATTCGCATGCAGATCACGTGCACGGGATTGATGATGTTCGCTGGCTAAATGTGGCGATGAACCAGCCGATAGATATCTATGCCTCGGCCGAGACGATCTCTGATATCGACCATCGCTTCAATTATGTCTTTACGCCGCTGCCTAACGGGGTTGAGTTCTATTTCAAACCGGTGCTGATACCGCACGTCATCACAGGACCGTTGGTCGCAGCAGGGGTCCCGATAACCGTTTTCTCGCAAGATCACGGCTATGGCGAAACACTTGGCTTCAAGATCGGGAAATTTGCCTATTCGACGGATGTCGTGAATTTCCCCGAGCAATCCAAACAGCATCTTTATGATCTTGATGTGTGGGTCGTCGATTGTCTGCGCCACCGACCACACAACACGCATGCGCATCTTGAAAAGCTGCTGGGCTGGGTTGAAGAATTCAAACCCAAAAAGGTCTACATGACCCATATGGGTATTCAGTTCGATTACGCGCAGGCGATGGCCGACACACCGAACCATGTTGAACCGGCTTATGATGGGCTTGTCATCGAGGTGAACTGATCATCGCGGCTCAGAAGCCTGTAAGAGGTGCATTTCAGTGTCGATGGGGAATAAGAATTCCACGGGACGTACACCGTACATTCTCCGCATCACTAAGTTCTATAATATATATTATGACAAATAATTATGAATGTCGCTTACGGAAAAATAGATAATACCTTCAACTCACTGCGCTATATTATCTCATAAAATACATTCAGTTTGTTACCTGCGCACAGATGCACCTGCTGCTATGAACTGCGTTTGAATGAAATGCTGAACACACACCCGCTGTTGCGTTCGGGCTGGGTCAATTTCACTTTGGTGTCGTGACGTGCCGCAATTTCTTTGACGATCGACAGACCAAGGCCGCAACCCTCTTCCTGACCAGATTCACTCATCCGGTAGAACCGTTTGAAAACATCCTTGTGATGTTCAATCGGAATGCCCGGGCCATTGTCCTCGACGCTTAGCAGCACGAACCCCGGTTTTCGATCATTTTCAAGACGCACCGTCACCGCACTGCCATCCGGGCAATAGATCAGCGCGTTATGCACCAGGTTTTTAAGAAGTTCTTCAATCAGGGTTGCGTCACCCATAATCAGTGCCGGCTCTGTCAGGCCTTCATAGCCAAGATCAATGCCGTTTTCGATCGCTGCTGGGACCTTTGCACTGGTTACCGCACGTGTGATGGCACAGAGATCAATTTTTTCAAACGGACGTCCGGCCAGGCCTTCGGGTGCTGCACGTGCAGACGCCAATAACTGATTGGCCAGATGCGAGGTTTGCCGGGTTGAAGACGCGATGGTTTCCATGATCTGGCGCATTTTTTCCGGATCATCTTCCCGCTGACCAAGCTCTGCCTGGGTTCGCAGTGCCGCCAAAGGAGTCCGCAGCTGGTGGGCTGCATCCGCTGTAAAGCGCTGCATGGTCTTGAGACTGTTTTCAAGGCGTCCGAACAGCTGATTGATCGCCCCGACAAGATGCCGCACTTCGGTCGGAACATCATGCAAGATGGGTCGCAAATCGGTTGGCGAGCGACGATTCAAGGCTTCTTCAAGCCGTGTTAGCGGCTTAAGACCCTGACCGATCCCGAACCAGACAATGATTGCGGCAAGCATGATCAACACAATCTGACGTGCAGCAGCACTGGCCAGAATATCCTCGCTCAAACTGGTTCTGGTACCCATGGTTTCCGCCACAAGAACCTGAAAACGCGTTGCTTTTCGAACACTTGCAACATACCGCGACAATGCACCAATGCGCACCGGTTCGCCATTATAGACCGCATCATAAAATACCGGTTCTTCGCGCAGCGGCAGCAAACGCTCCGGCACCGGCGGCAAGTCTTCGTATCCGGTGATGAATTCGCCCTGCCCGGTACTTACCTGATAAAATACCCGGTCTTCGGCCGCACTGGTCAGCATCTCGAGCGCGACATAGGGAACATCAACCTCGATCTTCCCGCCGATCATGACCACGCGATCTGCAATGGCCAATGCAGAACTTAAAAGTGCCCTGTCAAATGCCTGGTTTGTCGATCTTACAGCGTTGCTGCGCACTTCAAGCAGCATCAATGAACTGATTACCAAAAGCGGTATCAGCAACCAGATGACAAGCCTGCGTCTAAGAGATCCGTTACGCCATTTCATGTCTTTTTCAACAAATATCCAAGCCCGCGAACCGTCTGGATTTTGACGTCGGCTGTTTCGACACGTTTGCGCAACCGGCTGATATAAAGTTCGACCGCATTTGCACTGATATCGTCTTCAAATCCGGCCAACTGGTCTGCAATCTGTTCCTTGCTCAGAACATGACCGACCCGCAACAGCAAGATTTCAAGGATATTGAGCTCGCGACGTGGAATATCGACGTCATTGCCGTCAATCATGACGCGGCGGGCAACCGTATCGAACGTCAGTTGGCCGCATTTGATCTGGGTGTTGTGCGTACCCGCATGGCGGCGCATCAGCGCCCTCACCCGTGCTTCAAGCTCGACAAGCTCAAACGGTTTGGCCAGATAATCGTCGGCGCCAAGATCAAGTCCCTTCACCCGGTCTTCGATATCGCCACGTGCCGTCAGGATCAAAACAGCACTTTCAGCCCCCCGATGACGCAACCGCCGCAGGATTTCAAGCCCGTCAAGCTTCGGAAGGTTGAGATCAAGCACCACAAGTCCGTATTCCTGCGTCCGCAGGATATCGTCGGCTTCCTCGCCATCGGCAATGATATCAACCGCATAACCCGATTGCCTTAAAGACCGTGCAATCCCGTCAGCCAGTGCGGCGTGATCTTCGACGACAAGGACTCTCATTGTTTGTGTTACTCTTCCCTGATAAACCGTTCTACGGCGTTGTTATGCTTTGCCGTTCTTGGTATTGGCTTTGATATGGCCGTTTATGTTGAAACGCTTTGCCCGTATCCAGCCAGTCGTCTCTGGCCGACCGTGACATAGAGTATCCGAAATGACCCTAGGCCGTACCATTATTCGTTTATGTGCCATCGTGGTTGCGATGCAAGCATCTTCTGCATTGGCAGAAGTCTTTACCTTTGCCCCGCTGCGAACATCCCAGATTTCCGACCCGGAACAGTCACTTTTATCACCCGATACCCCGTCCGCGGTTATTTACGGTTCTGCCGATATTGGCGCGTTTTCCCCGGTCATCGAAGCATTTCAGCAAGAAAACCCCTATGTCGGCGTTGAATATCATCAACTTCAAACCCTTGAAATGTATGACATGACGCTGGCGCAGCGTGCCAATGACGAACCAAATGCCGACCTGATCATCAGTTCGTCCATGGACTTGCAGATGAAACTGGCCAATGACGGCTATGCCATTTCACATCAAAGCAGCCAGACGCGCGCCTTGCCACATTGGGCGCGCTGGCGCAACGAAGCCTTTGCCGTAACGCAAGAACCCGCCGTCATAGCCTATAACCGGGCATTTTTTCGCGAACACAATCTTGAACCGCCCAGAACCCGCGATGCCTTCATCGAACTCCTGACCAAACATGATGATCTGTTCAGTGAAAAGGTTACCACCTATGACATTGAACGAAGCGGGGTTGGTTTTCTGTTTCTGGCCCGCGATGAACGCTTCTTTCCGGGTATCTGGGATTTCGTGCGCACACTTGGCCAGTCGAAGGTGAAGCTTTATTCCAACACGTCACCAATGCTCGAAAAGATCGCCGACGGGCAGGTGGTGCTTGGGTACAATCTTCTTGGCTCCTATGCAGAGACATTCAGCCATCGCAACCCGAACCTTGGCGTTATCCTGCCCGATGACTTTATTGTCGTGTATTCGCGGATTGCAATCATTCCGCGCGACGCAGAGAACCCCGACCTTGGTGCCCGTTTCCTCGACTTCATGTTATCGATCAAGGGCCAAAGCGTTCTGCAAAGCGAGGGCAATTTCAACCCGGTCCGCGCCGATGTTCCACAAAGCCCGTTCTCGTCGCTGATTTTTGACCGTTACGGCGAACGGGTACGTTCCTTTCCGGTTGGTCCGGGTCTTCTGGTCTATCTTGATCAGGCCAAGCGCCAACGCTTTATTCGCCGTTGGCAGGATTCCTTGCTAAACCGTCGCTAAGGCACCCTGCCCGGCATTCATTCCGTCATCAGGCCTTGTTGCCTTGCGTTTTTGCACCTTCGGGAACCGGTCGGCGTTCAGGCCCCGTATAGGTCCAGATCATGCGACGCGGGATTGGGCCCTTGTTGCGGCCTCCCTGGCTGGTCTGCTCCCAGGCATGGGCAAGGATACCGACAGAACGGGACAGACAAAACAAACCGCGCGCCAGTTCCGGTGCAAAGCCGAGTTCGGCATAGATCACCGCTGTGGCACCATCGATATTCATCGGAATGCGTTTGCCTTTGCGTTTGAGCAATTCATCCTCGATACCGCTGGCGATCCGTCCAAACCGGCCCGAAACATGCCCGTCCTCAGCGGCGACCTTGACCAGTTCAAGCAACCGGGGCGCCCGCGGATCAACCGGATGGAACCGGTGACCGAAACCCGGAACATGTTTGCCGTGTTCTGTAATCTGATGATCCAGTCCGTCAGACACCGCTTCCTCAAACACCACACCGCGATCCATGCGGTTTGCGATATCATGATAAAGGCTTGCGGCCTGCTCGCCCGCACCGCCATGAACATCGCCCAGAACATTCACGGCACTTGCCATGGCATTGTTAAGCCCGACCCCGCATGTCGCAGCCATTCGGGCAATGGCAATGCTTGGCGCTTGCGGGCCATGATCAACGGCGGAAACCAGGGCTGCTTCGAGTAATCGCGCCTGACCAGCAGTCGGCAGTTCGCCGCGCGTCATCAGCCAGATCATCGTCGGGAAACTGACATTTCCGATAAGTTCTTCGATTGCATAGCCACCATAATGGATTTTTCCGGGCTCCATATCGATGATACCGGTATGCCACCAGTCGCGAACTTCCTGTTCGATTTCGGTTGCTGTCTTCTCGCTCATAATACGCCCTCATTGGCCAATGTTGAAATTTCGTCCGCTGACAGACCAAGCCCGGTCAGAATATCGGTATTGTCCTGACCAAGTTCCGGGGGCGGCATATCAACCGACGGCGCATCCCCGTCCATCTTGATCCCGGTCTTGAGAATGCGGATATCGCGCCCGGCTCCCGGGACATTGTCAAAGGACGCCAACATTCCCCGATCGGCAATTTGTGGCAGCGCTAGCACCTGTGGAACGGTCAGAACCGCACCGGCCGGCACCCCAACCGCGTTAAAACATTCAACCCAATGATCCGTGACACCCGTCCTCAGCACATTTTCAAGGATACCGGTCAAGGCATCCCTGTTTTCGAGCCGTTCCTTGCGCGACGTAAAGCGGTCGTCACCAATCAGCTCGTCCAGCCCAAGGACACCGCATAATGCCTCGAACTGTTCCTGTTTGTTTGCGGCAATATTGATTTGGCCGTCTGCGGTGCGGAACGTTCCCGATGGCGACGATGTGAAATTGTCATTGCCATTGGCAGTCGGTTCCTTGCCTGCAACCAGATAGTTTGAAACCACCCAGCCCATGGTCGCGATGACCGATTCCAGCATCGAGATATCAATAAAGCAGCCCTTGCCGTCCTTGTTGCCAAGCGCACGTCCGGCCAACGCCGAGCTGATCGCAAAAGCAGCCGTCATGCCGCCAATTGTATCCGCCACCGGATAGCCAACGCGATAGGTCCCCTTACCCTCCTCGCCGGTAATCGTCATGATTCCCGAAAGACCCTGAACAATCTGATCATAGGCCGGAAGCTTTTTCATCGGGCCGGTTTGCCCGAACCCGGAAATCGCGCAATAGACAAGCTTCGGGTTCACCTGTGACAGGATGTCATACCCAAGCCCGAGACGGTCCATGACACCCGGGCGAAAATTCTCGACCAGCACATCGGCGCGTTCGACCAGTTTTTTAAGAATCTCTTTGCCGCGCGGATCCTTGAGATTAAGGGTGATCGACTTCTTCCCGGCATTTTGCGCCATGAAGGAGACGCCCATAAGCTTTTCATTCAGGGCCATGTCCGCACCCAGTTGCCGCGCAAGATCCCCGCGCCCCGGGGCTTCGACCTTGATCACGTCCGCGCCAAGATGGGCAAGCTGATGACAACAAAACGGCCCGGCCAGAACATTGGTAAGGTCCAGCACCGTGATACCGGAAAGCGATTTTGATCCGTTCATGGAATTTCCTTAAATTCTGTCTAGTAGAATTATGTTCTATTATATAGAATTTTGGACCATCGCGAAATCCAAACAGCACGTCATCGCCGATCACCCGCCTGGAACAGGACGATTTTTCATGTCAGACCAAAACGTTACCGCCGTTGAACGCGCCCTTAAAATTCTGGATGTCTTTACCGATCAGGACGGCGACTTGTCGCTTAAGGATCTGGCTGAACGCACCGGAATGTATAAAAGCACCCTGTCGCGACTGGCGGGTACGCTGGAGTCCCACGGTTTTCTGATGTTGTCGGGACGTGGTCGCTATCGGTTGGGGCCGGCCTTGTGGCGACTGGGTTCGATCTATCGGCGTTCTTATCGCATGGATGATGTGGTGCGCCCCCATCTGTCGGCACTGGTCAAAGAAAGCGGGGAAACGGCATCTTTCTATGTGCCCGAAGGATCAAGTCGACTTTGTCTGTTTCGTGAAAACTCGTCGCGCAGTTTGCGCCATCATCTTGAAGAAGGTGCTCTTTTGCCCTGTGATCGCGGGGCGGCCGGTCATGTTATCCGTGCCTGGGGCGATGGTGTCGATGATCGCGCGATCGAGGTTCTTGATGACAGGTTTGCCGAAAGCGAAGGCGAACGTGACCCGGACATATCGGCGATCGCGGTGCCCGTTCTGGCCCGTCAAGGGCATCTTTTGGGTGCCTTGGCACTATCCGGCCCAAGCAGCCGCTTCACACGCGAAAAACGCCATAACATTCTGAAAACATTGCAAAACCATGCCACAGAATGTGGCGACCGACTGTCTGGCTGACCGCGTATTCCCTCCCACCTTTTCCATTGCCGCAAAAATGATGTGAAAAATTTTCACGCAATTATCCGCAATGACAGGTTGATGACAGGTTCTACTGCTAACGTCCTCCAACTGCCGATCCGGGTGCGTCTTGAATGTGCCTGGAACAAACAAAAAGAATATCGGCAAGGGAGGTCATTTTTAGCGGTCGTATGCTGATGGGGAAACTGTATCGGCATTGCGACATCAACCATCTTCCTTGTCGAAGTTTTGTTCCTTTCGATCGGTCGACCGCCAAACGGGTGGTCTGGGAAAATGCTTTAGTGTCTGGAGGAGACCCTGATGAATAAGCTGACGATGTTCTCGCGTCGCGGATTTATTGCCGCAGCAACCGCTGTTGCTGTTTCGACTGCTGCATTTGGCGCCATGGATGCCAAAGCCGCAGAAATCAATGAAATTCACTTCGTCATTCCGGGCGGCGCTGGCGGCGGCTGGGACGGTACGGCACGTGGTACCGGTGAAGCCCTGACCAAATCCGGTCTGGTTGGCACCGCATCCTACGAAAACATGTCTGGCGGCGGCGGCGGTAAAGCCATTGCCTACATGATCGAAGCGGCTGACCGTCTTGACAACACCCTTATGGTCAACTCCACCCCGATCATCGTTCGTTCGCTGACCGGTGTGTTCCCGCAGTCCTTCCGTGACCTGACCCCGATTGCTGCTGTTGTTGCTGAATATGCTGCATTTGCAGTTCCGGCAGACAGCAAATTCCAGTCCTTTACCGATGTAGTTGACGCTGTCAAAGCGGATCCGAACTCGGTCAAGTTCGGCGGCGGTTCGGTTCGTGGCGGTATGGACCACATTGTTGCTGCCTATGCTGTCCAGAAAGCTGGCGGCGATGCGAAACAGGTAAAATACATCCCCTACGATGCTGGCGGCAAAGCAATTGCAGGCCTTCTGTCGGGTGAAACCGAAGTTCTGTCGACCGGTCTTGGTGAACTGCTTGAACTGGCCAAAGCTGGCCAGATCCGCATCCTTGCCGTGACCTCGAAAGAACGCGTTGAAGCAGCTCCGGACGTAGCGTCGCTCGGTGAACTCGGCATTGATGCCGAATTCGTCAACTGGCGCGGTTATTTCGGCTCCCCGGCACTTTCGGCTGAAAAAGCGGATGCCTATGCAGCGGTCCTGAAAGACGTTCAGGCAACCCCGGAATGGGAAACCGTTCGCAAGCGCAATGGCTGGGAAAAAATCTACAAGCCGCGTGCCGAGTTTTCCGCCTTCATGGAAAACCAGGAAAAGGTCGTTGGCGACCTGATGCGCGAACTCGGCTTCCTGAAATAAGCCACTAGAACACAAGTAAAAAGACCTCCGAAGGAAACCACGCCATGTCCATCAATCGCGACAAATTCGGCGCATTGCTATTCCTATGCCTTGCGCTGATTTATGGCTTTTATGTCGGTGATATCCCGCTGCTGTTTGGCGACGAGGATGCCCCGTTTAACGCCAGAACCCTCCCTAATGCACTTGCCTGGATCCTGGGCGTGGTTTCCTTTATCCAACTGATCCTGCCGGCCAACCAGGAGGCCGGCAACCTTGCGGATGCCTTCCGCGGCCTCAAATGGCGCCGCGTTGTCATCCTTGCCGGTCTGATGGTGTTTTACGGCCTGACGATCCGCCAGCTTGGCTTCCCGATTTCGACCTCCCTCTTCCTGATGGGTGGTTTCTATACCCTTGGCGAACGACGTCCCCTGGTTCTGGTTTTGACGGCTGTTCTTGTCACACTCGCATTCTGGGGCCTGCTTTATCTGATGGGTATTTACCTGACCCCTGGCGATTTCTTCTACTATCTCGGTTGGATGTCGAACGATGCTTGATGGAATTTTCGCCGGTCTTTCGACCGCTGTCATGCCGATCAACCTTTTGATGGTTGCTGTTGGCTGTTTCGCAGGCACCTTTATCGGGATGCTCCCCGGTCTTGGCCCGATTACCGCCATTGCACTGATGATCCCGATCACCTACGGGTTTGATCCGTCGACCGGCCTGATTTTGATGGCTGGTGTGTATTATGGGGCGATTTTCGGTGGGTCGACCTCTTCTATTCTGATTAACGCACCGGGTGTTGCCGGTACAGTTGCAACCGCCTTTGACGGCTATCCGATGGCCCAGAAAGGCCAGGCTGGCAAGGCGCTGGCAATTGCGGCCTATGCGTCGTTCTCGGGTGGTACGATTGCTGCGATTTTCCTGCTGGTGGCGGCACCTGCCTTGGCCTCTGTTTCGCTGTCTTTCCAGTCTGGCGATTATTTCGCACTGATGGTTCTGGGTCTTACGGCCGTATCGGCCTTTGCCGGCAAGGGCCAGGTTCTCAAGGCCATCACCATGACGCTGTTTGGCATCATGCTGTCGACCATCGGCACCGATCCGGCGGCCGGTGTTGCACGCTTTACCTTTGGCAGCATGGATCTTATCGACGGTATCAGCTTCCTGTTGCTGGCGATGTCGACCTTTGCCCTGTCCGAGGCACTACTGTCGATCCTGCGTCCGACCAAGGACACACGTAGCGACGAAGAAAAGGCCCTTAAAAGCCTGGGCTCGATGAAGCTTTCCAAGGATGAAGTCAAAACCATGGTTCCGGTCATTGGCCGTTCGTCGATCCTTGGTTTCTTCACCGGTGTTCTTCCGGGTGCGGGTGCGACCATTGCCTCGTTCCTGGCCTATGGCATGGAACGCAACCTTGCTTCGGCCAAGGAAAAGCTTCAGTTCGGCAAAGGTTCGATCCGTGGTCTGGCGGCGCCGGAAACTGCAAACAATGCCGCGTGTTCTGGTTCGTTCGTGCCGCTTCTGACCCTTGGTATCCCGGGGTCGGGTACGACGGCAGTCATGATGGGCGCGCTGATTTCCTATGGCGTTCAGCCTGGCCCGCGCCTGTTTGTTGAACAGCCTGCTGTGTTCTGGTCTGTCATCATTTCGATGTATATCGGGAATGTGGTGTTGCTGATCCTGAACCTGCCGCTGATCCCGTATATTTCCCGTCTGCTTGCCCTGCCCCAGCAGCTTCTGGTGCCGTTCGTTCTGTTCTTCTCGCTGGTTGGTGTTTATCTGGTGACCTTTAACACCATGGACATCCACATGATGGTGATTGCAGCGGCAATCGCGATCGGCCTGCGCTTGCTGAACTATCCGATGGCGCCGATGCTTCTTGGCTTCATTCTGGGCAAGATGATGGAAGAAAACCTGCGTCGTGCCCTGGCAATCAGTGACGGGTCGATCTCGTTCCTTTGGGAACGCCCGATTACGCTCGTCATTCTGTTGATCAGCATTCTGTTCCTGTCTGCTCCGCTGATCGGGAACCTTCGGGAATGGATGCGTAATCGCAAAACAGTTCCCAATGACGGTGAACTCTAAAAACCGACGTTAATCGGCGCGAAGGAAACTGGTGAATGCGTTTTATTGATAATCTGTCGATCGGCCCCAAGACCCTTTTGGTTCCGGTCTTCCTTATGATCGTCATCATCGCCATGGGGATTGCCACCGTCGCAACCCTTCAAAGCGAAAAAGCAACTCTCACCAGCCTTCGCGTCGAAGCCTATGAACGGCGATCCGATGCCCTGACGCTCAGCAGTGCGTTAAATGAGGCACACGGATCGCTGTTTCGTATTCTGACCTGGGATTCCAATGGCATTAATGCCGCAGTTGTCCCCGACCTGCGTGAAAAAGTCAGCAAGCTGTCGACAGAACTGGCACCGCTTGCCGATCGTCTGGCCACTGTTGGTGGTGACGAATTCCGCAGCAACTACACAAAATACATGGAACAGGTTGACCAGTTCCTTGTCGAAAGCGAAATGAACATTTATGGCGCGCTGGAAGTCATCGCCCAGGCCGATGAGACATTCCAGGCCCTGCAAGCGCCGCTTAATGAAATTCTTGTGCAATCCCACGACATCGCGACAACGTCCTTTGCCGAAGCAACATCCCAGGCAGAAGCCCTCCAGCAGGTCTTTGTTGTTGTTGCCATTGTTGTGGTCCTGATTGCCGGGTCGGTATCGATTTTTGTATCGCGCCGTATTTCACGGCCGATGACCGACCTTGCCCATTTGATCGAACAGATTTCCAATGGTGATCTGGATATCGAGGTCCGTGGCGTTCAGCGCCGTGATGAAATCGGCACTGTTGCCCGGTCTGTAACCGTCTTGCGCGACCAGTCACGCGAAGCCGAAAACCTGCGCAAGGAACGCGAACGCGTGCGCGGCCTTGAACGTCAACGTCAGCAAAACCTGATCGAGGCGACCGAACATTTCCAGCGCACCGTTCAGGAAGCCCTGTCGGGCTTTGACCGTGAATTCGGATCTCTGAACGGTTCGGCCAGCGATATGGAACAAATCGCCACCCACGCCAGCGCCCGTTCTGCCGATGCCAATCAACATTCCGAGCAGGTTCTCCATCACATCGAAGCGGTATCGCAAACGACTGCCAGCCTTTCCGAAGCCATCGCCGAAATCGGTCAGCAGGCCCAGAATTCCGCAACTGTCGCCGGGCGCGCCCGCGAGGAAAGCGAACATTCTCGCGCCCTGTTTGAACAGCTTACCTCTGCCACCCAGCGCATTGGTGATATCGTCAGCCTGATCGAAGACATTGCCAGCCAGACTAACCTTCTGGCCCTGAATGCCACGATCGAAGCCGCACGTGCTGGCGATGCCGGCAAAGGCTTTGCCGTTGTTGCCGGCGAGGTCAAAAACCTGGCCTCGCAAACTGCGCGCGCGACCGAAGATATCGCAAGCCAGGTCGAAGAAATCCGTGGTCTGACCGACAATGTGGTCAATGCGCTTCATTCTGTTGCCGATGTGATTGGCGAAGTCGATCAGTCGGCGGCGGCAATTGCGGCAGCTGTCGAAGAACAGCAGGCCTCCACAGCCGGCATTTCCGACAGCATCCAGGATGCGAATGGCGGCATGCGTACCGTTGCCGAAGCCGTCGGCGCGCTTGATAACGAAACCGCACGGGTTCATAACGGCTCGGAAAATGTGACCCGGGCGACCAACACCCTGAATACCGAAGCATCGCGCTTGCGTGATGCCATTGACGGCTTCCTCGAACAAATCGAAAAAAACAAGGCTGACGCGTAATGACCAAAACACAGGACGATCCATCACAAGACAGTTGGATCACACGATTTTCCAGTGTTTTGACACCGCGCTTTTTTAAAAAACTGGCCATTGGCCTTGGGATCGGACTTGTTGGCGGGCTCATCGCCCATTCCATCAATATGCCACTGGCATGGATGATGGGGCCGATGCTCGCAACCTTTGTTGCAAGCCTTCTGCGCGTGCCGATGGGTATTCCCATGCAGTTCCGGTCTGTGATTTTGGGCGTGATCGGGATTTTTCTTGGCGCTTCCTTTACGCCCGATACCTTTGATCAGGCGGCCCGCTGGCCCATCAGCATGATTGCTGTTTTGCTTTATGTCCCGGTGATCACCGTGATCATCACCTGGTTTTACAGCAAGGTCGCCCGTCTTGATCCGGCGACCGCCCTGTTTTCAGCAACACCGGGCGGACTTACCCCGATGGTGGTTCTCGGGGCTGCGGCCGGCGGGAATGAGCAGGAAATTGCACTGACACAAGGTTTGCGGGTGCTGCTTCTGGTGATGTCTGCCCCGCTTATTGTTTTGCTGATTACGGGTGTCGTCGCCAATGGACACGGCGACAGCGAAGCCATCCACATGAGCTTGGGCGAAGGCGCACTTACCGCGATTTGCGCCCTTGTCACCATCCTGATTTTCCGCAAAATCGGTGTGCCGGCCTCCTATATGACCGGCGCGATGGCAGCAAGCATGGTTTTGCATGTCACCGGCATCGTCGAAGGCAACCTGCCCGACTGGCTTCTTGCTGGCAGTCTGTTGATCCTTGGATCTGCCATCGGCAGCCGCTTTTCTGGTGTGAAGCTTGCAGTACTGGGACGGCTGGCGATTTATTCGGTTCTGGCAACCTTGGTTGTGCTGGCCTTTACCGGCGGTGTTGCCTGGTTCGTGTCACAATGGCTCGACCTTGACTTCATTGCGGTTCTGCTGGCCTTCGCGCCGGGTGGCGTGGCCGAGATGTCGCTGATTGCACTAGCCCTGAATGTCGAACCAAGCTTTGTGGCCTTTCACCATATCGTGCGGATTTTCGAAATCGTGCTTCTGGCACCGATCATGGCAAAATGGTTCGAACGCCATTTCAACCGCAAAAACGGCGAACTCAAATAGAAAACATTTTTGATTTACAGTGTATTATGGAAGCCACCTGATGCACTTGATCAGAACGTGCGGCCCTTGATATGCCGATGGATCAGTCACGTTTTTCAACGATCACGTCGTGATCAAGAACCGGTGCGACATCAATGTCACTGGCATCCATCATCCCCGAAACACGCTGCAAGGCGGCAATCAGGAAGGTTTGCTCCCATTCTTCCAGACTGTTGAAATTGTCTGAAAAACGGTCGTGCAATGCCATCGGCGCACGATCAAGGATGGATCGCCCCTGCTCTGTCAGACGGACAAAGACTTTGCGCTTGTCGGTATCGCCGCGTTCGCGCGACACAAACCCCATTGCCTGAAGCTTGTCGACCAATGATGTCGTCGATGCTTGGGCAAGGTTGACCTTCGCGGCAATCTGCCCGACCGTCATCTCGCCGAATTCTTCAAGTGACTGCAAAACAAGCAATTGGGACGTTTTCAGCCCGGTAATCTTACCAAGTTTTTTGGCGTGAATATCACTCGCCCGTAAAATTCGGCGGATCGAGATCAGTGCTTCGTGCAATTTATCCATGATGAATATCCGGGCGTTGATTTTGTCCTGCTGCAAAACCTGTTTTAGCCCCGAAAACCGCAATTCGCAACGATATATGGCATTATTCCATCGACTTTCGATATTTAATTACATCGATATTCGTTATTTTAAGGAAAGATTATTTCATCATTTCCCCGCAATGATTATCGACCATCGATCCATTATATTTGCGTTTATTTTCAATAACTTATTGCATTTCACAGGATTTTAACAGTCGCCCCCTTGATCATTTTCCATCGATATTCTATACATCTATCGCGACATGAATGATCGCATATCGAAATAACAGAACAGGCAGACCGATGAAAATTGCCACCACAAAGGGCAATACCGGCCAGAAAGCCAACCTGATTATCCGAAAACCCAAGGCCACTGACGGCGCGACGGTGAACAACCTGATTGCCGAATGTAAGCCGCTGGACGAAAATTCCGTGTATTGCAATCTGCTGCAATGCTCGCACTTCGCAGACACCTGCGCGATCGCAGAACTTGATGGCGAAGCCGTCGGCTTCGTCTCGGGCTATCTTGTCCCGAACAAACCGGACCAGCTTTTCATCTGGCAGGTCGCCGTTTCGCCCAAGGCGCGCGGATTGCGCCTGGCCAAACGTCTGATCCTTGACATCCTTGATCGTCCGGCATGCCACAACGTGACGGAACTGAACACGACGATCACGTCAACGAATGCCCCGTCACAGGGCGTATTCCGTTCAGTCGCACGTGAGCTTGGCGCTGACGTCAAACGCAAAGTCCAGTTCGAACGCGAAACCCATTTCGATGGGGCCGCTGCCAGCGAAATCCTGTGGCAGATCGGACCGTTTGAACGCAAGGACGTTGAACGCGTCGCGGCCTGATCCGACCCAACCGATATTCACCCAACGCATGCAACAAACGGATCGCACCGTTTTTGGAACAACCGGCCTGCCGGAACGTTTGGCATGACAAGTGGAATTGATTTTCCCAATCTGAAAGAGGGAACCATGACTGTATTTGATCGTCTTGAATCGGAAGTTCAGAGCTACGCACGCTCCTTCCCGGTAACTTTTGAAACGGCCGAAGGCGCCTGGCTGACCGATGAAAACGGAAATCGCTATCTTGATTTCCTTGCCGGTGCCGGCAGCCTGAATTACGGCCACAACCATCCGGTCCTGCAGGAAAAGCTGATTGATTACATCAAATCAAACGGCGTTACCCACGGCCTGGATATGCATACCAAGGCCAAGGCCGCATTCCTTGAGGCACTTGAAACCAAAATCCTCAAGCCGCGCGACATGGAATACAAGGTCCAGTTTACCGGCCCGACCGGCACCAATGCGGTCGAAGCTGCCCTTAAACTGGCGCGCCGCGTCAAAGGTCGTGAGACCGTGATCTCGTTTACCAACGGCTTCCATGGCTGCACCCTTGGTTCGCTCGCCATTACCGGTAACGAACATCACCGGGGCGCTGCGGGCGTGTCGCTTGACAATGCTGTTGCTGTTCCGTTTGACGGCTACATGGGTGATGGTGCTGATACCACCGAGTACCTTGATCGTGTCCTGTCGGACAATTCAAGTGGTGTCGCCCTGCCCGCTGCTGTCATCGTTGAAACGCTTCAGGGTGAAGGTGGCCTGAATGCAGCTGATTTCGGCTGGCTGAAAAACCTCGAAGCTGTGTGCCGCAAGCACGACATCCTTCTGATTGTCGATGACATTCAGGCCGGCTGTGGTCGTACCGGTACTTTCTTCAGCTTTGAACCGGCTGGTATCAAGCCGGATATGATCACTCTGTCGAAATCGCTTTCGGCTTATGGTCTTCCGCTGGCTGTTGTCCTGATCAAGCCGGAATTCGATATCTGGCATCCGGGCGAACATAACGGCACTTTCCGCGGCAACAACCACGCGTTTGTTACGGCCGCCGCCGCTCTGGACCATTTCTGGTCGGATGACAAATTCGCAGCCGATGTCCGCGACAAGGCCGAATTTCTTGGTAACCGCCTTGAAGAAATTGCGCAGCGCTATGGCGATGGCAAATTGTACCGCAAGGGCCGCGGCCTGATGCAGGGCATCTGCTTTGAAAGCGGTGAAATGGCATCGAAAGTCACCAAGGAATGCTTCAAACATAACCTGGTCATCGAAACCAGTGGACCGGAAGACGAAGTGGTGAAATGCCTTGTGCCGCTGATCATCTCCAAGCAGGATTTGGCACATGGTCTTGATATTCTTGAAATGGCAACCGCCAAAGCCATGGGCAAGGATGTCGCACCGGCCAAAGCAGCTGCTGAATAATAGCCAGGTTGGGCGACACCCACGGGTGTCGCCCGCGCCCCACAACTTCATAAAATCAAAGAGTTAAAAATGATTGTTCGCACACTGAAAGAATGTGAAGCATCCGGCCGTCGCGTGGTTTCGGACAACTGGGAAAGCACCCGCCTGTCGCTTGCCGATGATGGCATGGGTTTCTCGTTCCACATCACCACCATCTATGCCGGCACCGAAACCGAAATCTGCTATGCCAACCATTTCGAGACGGTTTATTGCATTTCGGGCAATGGCGAAGTCGAAACCATCGAAGATGGCAAGAAATACAAGATCGAGCCGGGCACGGTTTACATCCTCAACAAACATGACCGTCACTATCTGCGTGGCGGCACCGAGGACATGGTTGTCGCATGCGCGTTCAACCCGCCTTTGAACGGCCGCGAAGTCCATGACGAAAACGGCGTCTACCCACTCGATGGTGATGCGCTCGCCAGCTAAGACTCTTGTTTGAGGCGGCCGGCAACGACCGCCTCAAGCTTTCTTAAGCCAATAAACTTTCAAGGAAACGCCCCCAAAGGAGGCAACATGCTTTCAGCCCAGAAAAAATCGGACGCTGGGCATAGCGTTCACAAGATCGGTGGTACGTCGATGACCCAGGTTGATGCGGTCATGGACAACATTCTGGTCGGCAATCGTAAAGAAGACGAACTCTATAACCGGGTCTTTGTCGTTTCGGCATATGGCGGTTTTACCGATCTTTTGCTGGAAAACAAGAAAACCGGTGAGCCGGGTGTCTATCAGCTTTATGCCGGCTCGGAAACCGATTGGGCCTGGGGTGATGCCCTGACCGGCGTTTCCGAAAAGATGTGCGAAATCAACGAGCAGATCTTTGGTGACGCACCGGAACTGAAACTGGCCAATGCGTTTGTTCAGGAACGTATTGAAGGGACACGCAGCTGTCTGATGGATCTTCATCGCCTCTGCAGCTTTGGTCATTTCAAACTTGAAAAGCATCTTTTGACCGTTCGCGAAATGCTTTCGGCCATTGGCGAAGCACATAGTGCCCATAACACGATGCTTCTGCTGCGCGCCAAGGGCGTCAATGCTGTGTTCGCAGACCTTTCGGGCTGGCGCGAGCCGGAGGCCTCTACCCTTGATGGCCGGATCGAAAAGGTTTTCGAAGATATCGACATTTCAAGCCAGCTTGCGATTGCAACCGGCTATGCCCAGTGCAGCGAAGGTCTGATGAGCATCTATGGCCGCGGCTATAGCGAGGTGACTTTCTCGCGGATTGCCTGCCTGACCCAGGCGCAGGAAGCCATCATTCACAAGGAATTCCACCTTTCAAGCGCAGATCCGCGCATTGTTGGTGAAGATGCCGTTCGCCCGATTGGCCGTACCAGTTATGATGTTGCCGATCAGCTTTCCAATATGGGTATGGAAGCCATTCATCCGCGCGCGGCCAAAGGTCTGCGCCAGAATGATATTCCGCTGCGTATTGCCAACACGTTTGAACCGGAACATCCGGGCACGGTGATTGATGACCACTGGAATCCGGAAAGCAGCCGTGTTGAAATCGTGACCGGCGTTCCGACCGCGTTCGAGATCGAAGTTTTCAATCAGGACATGGTTGGCGTTCCTGGTGGTGAGGAATCCATTCTTAGCGTTCTGAAACGCTATAAGGTTCCGACCGTCACCAAGAACCTCAATGCCAATACGATCACCCATTACGTGTCGGCACCGCTCAAGCAGATCCGTCGTTGCGTTGACGAGATCGAAGCCAAGCACCCCGAAGCAACGGTTCAGACCCGGAAAGTCGCCATCGTATCGGTGATCGGTGCCAATATCGCCCAGCCGGGCCTGTTTGCCCGTGCCGTGTCGGTTCTTGATGATGCCGGTGTTGAACTGGTGGCGTCGCATTATCCGAGCCGCCGGGTGGATCTTCAGTTCGTGGTTGCCGAAGGCGACTTCAACAAGGCCGTCATCGCCCTTCATCGCGGCCTGGTCGAAGGCAAAGCCAAAACCGACAACACCGAGGATGATAGCGCTAACAAGCAGGCAAAGCTTAAAGCTGCCTGATCCTGATCGCGTCCCGACCAAGACCAGAACCCGCAAGTGCACCTGTTGCCTTGCGGGTTTTGTTTTGACCGCATCCCGTACTTGCCAGCCATGATGCAGCGCGATAGGACTAAAACATTGTTCTGTTCCGGCTTAAAAGGACCCCGTCATGAGCACCCATAACAGCACAGCCATCAACGAGTTGCTTGACGTCATGGCAAAGCTCCGCGATCCGGATGGCGGATGCCCCTGGGATCTTGAACAGGACTTTTCGACCATTGCCCCCTACACGATCGAAGAAGCCTATGAAGTGGCCGATGCGATTGCCGATAATGACATGCCCGAACTGTGCAACGAATTGGGTGATTTGCTGCTTCAGGTCGTTTTTCATGCCCAGATGGCCAAAGAAGCCGGTCATTTCGACTTCGAAGACGTCGCACAAAGCATCGTTGCAAAGATGATCAGCCGTCATCCACATGTTTTTGCCGATGGTGATGCCACCACCACCGAGGGCGTCAATCAGACCTGGGAAAAGATCAAGGCCGCCGAACGCGCCCAAAAGGCAGAAACCAAGGGACATGAACGTCACAGCGCCCTTGACGGGGTTGCAAGCGCCCTGCCTGCATTGATGCGCGCAGAAAAATTGACCAAACGCGCAGCCCGTGTCGGGTTCGATTGGCCCAGCACCGACGAAGTGTTTGACAAGCTTCACGAAGAAATCGACGAACTCAAAGCCGAGATGACCGAAAACCCCGATCCCGCACGCTTGCAGGATGAACTGGGTGACATGCTTTTTGTGATGGCCAATCTGGCCCGCAAAATCGGTGTGGATCCCGAAGTTGCCCTGCGCGGCGCCAATCACAAATTCACCAAGCGCTTTCATTTCATCGAAGACGAACTTGCCCGCGACGGACGCACCGCCGCACAATCAGATCTGGATGAAATGGATGCGCTCTGGAACCTCGCCAAAAAAGTCGAGCGGGGTCAGGCATAGTTACCCAAGACCGCTCTGAATGCGGTCTTGTGCCAACCGATTGGTTTTCCTGCCGCATATAGAGTTCGATCAGAAGTCCGATTAGTGGAACGTCACGCGGGCTGTTCAGACATTCCAGGAACACGGACCGTCGCGCGCTTCTTCACCGGATGGCGGCAACGATTGGCTCACACCCACAAATAGGCCGCGTGAAGTTACGAGAACAGCGGCAACAGAATCTCGTTTATTTCGTGCCACAGTTCTTCAGAACTTGCGCACAGAAGTCCCGGCGCTGTGGCATTGGCGTTATATTCATTGTCCTTGTCGGTCATGATATAGCGTGCAAAGCCGCCGGCCTCCCGCACAAGTAACGTACCCGGTGCGTGATCCCACGGTTTCAACGTGCGATAAGCACAAAAGTCATATGCACCGCGGGCCGTTTCTTCATATTCCGCGCCACAGCAGGAATAATGTGCGACCTCGTCAAAGAAATCGAGATGCCCGTAATGTTTCCGGATGCGGTCGCGGGCATAGGAAATCAGGAAACCCTTCGCATCGCGGGCATTCTTGATGTTGGATCGCACTGAAACCGGCTGATCCTGATAACGGGTTCCCGATCCCTTTTCAGCAACAGTTGCATGCCCTTCGATCGGATCAATAATCCAGGCTGCTACCGTCTCGCCACCGTGATAAAGCCCGACCATGCATCGAAATGGCTGACGATGATGGGCAAAGTTCTTGGTGCCATCGACCGGATCAATGATCCAGAACGGATCAGAACCGGCAAAGACCCGATCCTGTAACTTGGCATCGGCATGGGCAGCCTCTTCGCCAAGTGCCAGACTTCCGGGCAGCAAGTCGGTCAGGCGCGCGGTCAAGACACGTTCGGCTTCGGTATCTGCGATGGTAACCAGATCAAGGGCGTGAGATTTGGTGTCAATATCTGCGTCGTCAAGCTGGCCGAAGCGCGGGGCGATTTCAGTTGCCGATACCTCGCGGATAATTTCGGTAACCTTATCCATATCGACTGTTATCGTCACGCTACTTCTCCCATCGGGTAAACTTGATTACGCACTAAACCACATGAATTTGAAGCCCGGCCTTTGCGCACCAGTCCTCAAACCGCCCGACACGTGTGGTATCCACACGTACCTGGATTGATATTCCGTCGGCACCTTCGCTGCGCTGAAGCACTTCGCCCTGTTCATAAAGACGGGCCAGTGACTTGCCATCCGAATAAGGCACGCACAGTTCGAAAACCGGCATATCTTCGGTCAGACGGCTTTCAATCAGCTCAAGCAACGCATCACAATTCCGACCCTTAACCGCTGAAATTGCGATGGTATTGTCGTGCCTGCTTGCATATTCCGTCACCGCTTGAAGATCATCACCTTCAAGCAGATCGATTTTATTCAGGGCCTCGACCAGTTCTTCGCCATCAATTGCCTTTTGCAGTCCCAGCGCCTTGAGAACTTCAAGCACGTCAAGTTTCTGGGCCTCGGTTTCCGGCGATGATGCGTCACGGACATGTACGATCAAATCCGCTTCAAGAACTTCTTCAAGTGTGGCCCGGAACGCCGCAACAAGATCGTGCGGCAAATCGGAAACAAACCCCACCGTATCGGACAGAATGACCTTGCGCCCGCTTGGCAGGATCAAACCACGCATGGTCGGATCAAGCGTTGCGAACAACATGTCTTCGGCAAAGACTTCCGATACCGTCAACTGGTTGAACAGCGTCGATTTTCCGGCGTTGGTGTAGCCGACAAGCGCAACGATCGGGTATGGAACCCGTCGGCGTGCTTCGCGGTGAAGTTCACGGGTCCGTTTGACTTCTTCAAGTTCACGACGAAGCTTGGCCAGCTTGTCGCCAATCAAACGGCGGTCAATCTCGATCTGACGTTCACCCGGACCGGCCAGGAAGCCACGTCCGCCGCGCTGACGTTCAAGGTGCGTCCAGGTCCGGACAAGGCGGGATCGCTGATAGCTCAGCAACGCCAACTGGACCTGCAAGCGCCCCTCACGGGTGCGCGCGCGATCAGCAAAGATTTCAAGGATCAAGCCGGTGCGGTCAATAACCTTGCACTTCCATTCGCGTTCCAGGTTACGTTGCTGGATCGGGGAAAGCTGGCCGTTGATCATCACGATATCGGCTTCTTCGGCCTTGATCTGCAGACCAAGCCGTTCAACAACACCGGTCCCGAACAGGGTTGCCGGACGGGTTTTAGCAATGGGCACGATATCCGCGCCCACCACATCAAATTCAAGTGCGCCAGTCAAACTGACAGCTTCATCCAGTCGCGAAGATGCATCGCGCCAAGACGCTGTCTGGTCGGCGCGTTTTAGTTCTGGATGGAAAACCAGGACCCGGGGGGCGTCTGGCGTCGTGCCTCCCCCCGAAGTCAGAGACTCGTCAGCTATTTTCTTCTTCCGTCGCTGGCTGGCTCGGATCAAACAGTTTAATCGGTGTCGTCGGCATTACCGTCGAAATCGCGTGTTTGTACACGAGCTGGGTGTGAGCATCGCGCCGCAGCAAAACAGAGAAATTGTCAAACCAGGTGATGATGCCCTGCAATTTGACTCCGTTGACCAGAAACACGGTAACCGGCGTTTTGTTTTTACGGCAATAATTCAGGAATACGTCCTGAACATTCTGTGATTTTTCCGCCATTGGTTAGACCTAGCCTTCTTTTATGAGCGTTTTTTTGGTTTCGGGCGGTCAAGGAAAATGTGGAGCCGTCGACGTTAAGGTCCGTCACGACCCCTGCCCCATTTTTAATGACCAGTCTGAACTATAAGACTTTCGAGAAGCCTTTTACAACCCTTACAAGCGCCTCGCAATCAGCGAAATGCCAATCAGGGCTAAGAGTCGCAGAATTCTGCGTCTCACTGTGACCGGTTAATTCATCACCAATCAGGATTGCCGTGGCCCCGACATTGCGCGCGCATTGAATATCGACCACACTATCCCCAACAAACCAGAGATTCTCATATTGCGACGCCGAAGAGTCGCCCATTGCCATATGGACCGGATCGGGTGCCGGTTTGTCGTTTGGCGCATCGGTTGCCCCGACGATCTTTCCGAAAAACGGCGTCCATTCAAGATGCTCGGCTTCTTTACGAAGAAAATCACCGTTCTTGTTGCTGACAACACCGATATAGGTGCCGTTGTCACGCAGCGCACACAACAAATCATAAGCCCCGACCAATGGCGTCAGCGTTTCAAGATGGATTGACCTGAAATGGGCATAAAAGCTGTCTTTGGCTGCTTCCCAGCGATCTTCGCCAAACAGAACCGGAAAACTGTCACGCAACGAGCGCGCAACGCGCTGCTTTGTTTCATCAAGCGTCCAGCGATCCTTGCCGAAATCGTCAAAGGTCATATTCAGGGCTGCCTGAATGGTTCCCCAGCTATCAACAAGGGTGTTATCCCAGTCAAAAATGACGGCCTTTGGCGGATGGGGCAATTTGTCAGACATTTGGTCTTCCGGTGATATGAGGGGCGCTTATTGGTATGAGGAATATTTTTCCCCGCCGTCGATCAGAAATATTCCAGTCGAACAGCAAACATTTTCTCGACCTTTTTGATCTGCTCGGAACCGGCAAACACGACAATCCGGTCGTTGGCTTCAATCACCGTATTGGCGCGCGGCATCACAACTTCGCCATCACGCAAAATGGCGCCAAACACCACACTGGCCGGCATCGCGATATCCTTGATCGCCTTTCCAACGATCGGCGCGGTTTCGAGTGCCTCTGCCTCAAGCACTTCGCCAAAGCCTTCTGATAGGCTGTGTACCGCGCGAATACGTCCACGGCGGACATGATGCAGGATTGTTGACACCGTCGTCATACGCGGGCTGATCACCACATCAACGCCAAGTTCGGAAACCAGCGAGTTATAAGTGCTTTTGTTAATCAGCGTCAGCGCGCGCGGGCAGCCATACCGTTTGGCCAGCAGGGATGCGAGAATATTGGTCTCGTCATCGTTGGTCAGTGCAACAACGGCCTCGGCATTGCCGACATTCGCCTCTTCGAGCAGTTCCGGATCAAGCACATCGCCGCGCAGGACAACGCTTTTCTTCGGGAGCTTCTGGGCGACATAACGCGCACGTTCCGGATCGGCTTCAACCAGGCGGGTGGTAACCCCCGGGAAGTTCTTGTTGATTTCTTCGGCCAGAAACAGCGCAATATTGCCGCCGCCAAAGATGACAATGCGGCGTGCTTCGGGGTCTTCATGCCCGAATGCCGACATCGCACGGGATACCTGATCGCTTGAAACAGCCAGATAGACAAGATCCCCGGCCAGCATCTGATCATCGCCCTTGGGATAGACCGGCTTATCATCGCGAATCATGCCCAGGATCGAAATATTCAGATCCGGGAACAGCTGATGCAATTGACGCAGCGGCGTGTTGATCACCGGGCAATCTTCGTTACACCGCAGGCCAAGGATTTTGACCTTGTCATCGGCAAACGGGATCATGTCAAACGCGCCGGGCGCCTGCAGACGACGCGCGACCGCACGGGCGACTTCCATTTCCGGTGAAATCACCACATCAATCGGAAGCTTTTCGCGCCCGAACAGGCTTGCCCATTCCGGCTGCAGATAAGTCTGGCTTCGGATACGGGCAATTTTGGTTGGCACGTTAAACAGTGAATGGGCGACCTGACAGGCCGTCATATTGACTTCATCGGCAAAGGTAACAGCGATCAGCATGTCGGCTTCATCGGCCCCTGCCTGCTGCAACACATCAGGATGCGATCCGAACCCGATAATGCCCTTGACTTCCAGGGTGTCTGAAATCTTGCGAACCAGTTCTTCCGACTGGTCGATCACGGTGACATCATTGTTTTCCGCAGCCAGATATTTGGCAATGTGGAACCCCACCTGCCCGGCGCCGCAAATGATGACCTTCATCTTGTTATCTCCCGTTCACAACAGTCCAAGATGGGAATGGCCCGATCAGCTGTTCACACCAAGGCTTTTCAGCTTGCGATGCAACGCTGAACGTTCCATGCCGACAAAACTCGCCGTCTTGGAAATATTTCCCCCAAACCGGTCAATCTGGGTTTGGAGATATTCTTTTTCAAACATCTCGCGTGCTTCTCGCAGCGGCAATGCCATGATTTCACTGGTCTTGTCAAAACTTAGCGACGTCGGCACATCAGAAAACAGTTCGGATGGCAGCATTTTACCGCTGATCAGATCCGTTTTGTCGTCATCCGGCGCCATGATCATCAATCTTTCGATGACATTGCGCAACTGCCGAACATTGCCCGGCCAGTCATAGGCATGAAGGGTTGCCATGGCTTCCGGCGACAATTTGCGTTTCGGAAGCCCGGTTGCATCCGCATACCGTTCAAGGAAACGTTCCGCCAATTCGGGAATATCGTCGCGACGCTGCTGCAAGGACGGCACTTCGAGCGGCACGACATTAAGCCGGTAGTATAGATCCTGACGGAATGTCTGTTCGGCAATCCGTTGTTCAAGATCACGCGCCGTTGTTGCAATCACACGGACATCGACACTGACCGGGACCGATCCGCCGACACGTTCAAATGTCTGATCCTGAAGCACCCGAACGATTTTCCCCTGGGTCTCAAGGGGCATGTCTGCCACTTCATCAAGCAGCAAAGTCCCGCCATGCGCCAGTTCAAGCACACCGGTCCGTGCTTCGCGATCCGCAGTTGCAACCGCCCCAAACAGGGATTCTTCCATGGTTTCCGGTGAAATATTCGCGCAATTCAGAACCACAAACGGGGCTTCGGCCCGGGCGGATTTCTGATGAATAAGTCGTGCGACTACTTCCTTGCCCGAACCGGCCGGGCCATGGATCAGAATACGACTGCCTGTTCGCGCAACACGGTCAACAGACTGGCGTAAATTATTGATGACCGACGATTTTCCCAGCAGTTCTGTATCACCACCTGCCCGCAACGTCAGTTCGCGGTTTTCACGGCGCAGACGTGCATCATCAATTGCGCGTTCCACAACCATCAAAAGACGGTCGGTATTGAACGGCTTTTCAATGAAATCATAGGCCCCGATACGAGACGCTTCGAGCGCGGTTTCAATGTTGCCATGACCTGAAATCATGACAACGGGAACTTCGCTATGCTCGCGTTTGATCAGTTTAAGCGTCTCGATCCCGTCGTGATCGCTTTCATCCATCCAGATATCGAGCACCACCAGACTTGGGCGACGTGCGGACACCTCGGCCAGGGCTTCCTGGCTCGAACCGGCCTGTCGGGTCGTGTAGCCTTCGTCTTCCAGAATACCGGAAATCAACGCTCGAATGTCTTGTTCATCATCGACAATCAGAATGTCGTGCGCCATGTCGGAACCAAATCAATCTTATTATTGTTGCGATTTTGGCAATTTATTAATTGCCCGAGGAAGAAGCGCCCTGCGCCCCTGTTTCAATTTCGGCATCAGTAGGTTGCGGGAAAGATAGTGTCACGGTCGCCCCACTTTCAACGCCGTCGGAGAGTATAAGCTCTCCACCATGGTCTTCCATGATTTTCTTGACGATCGCAAGACCAAGCCCCGTCCCCTTTGACCGCGTGGTGACATACGGCTCTGTCAAACGTTCGCGATGCTCGGCCGGAAGCCCTTTACCGTTATCAGAAACAGCCACAAAGACATGTTGATTGTTTGGTGACACGGTAATCGAAATTTCAATGCGGCCGCGCGGCAATTCGCCGTCTTCGGGTTTTTCCCGCCCTTCGATGGCCTCGGCTGCGTTTTTAAGCGTATTGATCAGACATTGATTAACCTGATGGGCGTCACACGAAATCTGCAAATCCTCGATCCCGGACCGGTCAAAGTCATAGGTGATGTTGCTGTGCGCCTGCTTTTGCAAAAAGACCGCACTTTTTACCAGTTCACTAAGATTTTCCATGCGCATTTTCGGGGACGGCATCCGGGCAAAACTGGAAAACTCGTCCACCATACGTCCGATATCTGAAACCTGGCGGATGATCGTGTCAGTACAGGTCTGGAACACATCCTTGTCATCTTCGATCTGTTTCAGATAGCGCCGTTTAAGGCGCTCTGCCGAAAGCTGGATCGGGGTAAGCGGGTTCTTGATTTCATGGGCGATACGGCGTGCGACATCGGCCCAGGCCGCCATGCGCTGTGCGGTTTGCAGTTCGGTCACATCATCAAATGTCACGACATACCCGAACACCGTGCCATCATCGGCCCACTCGGCGGTAACCCGGGCTAGCAATGTCAGATTGACACCATCGCGACGAATTTCGATCTGGCGCGGCTTGCTGCGATCACCGTCACGGCTGAAATCGTCAAATAACGGGGAAAATTCCGGGATGACTTCCGTCAGTTCCTGCCCAAGATGCCCCTCAAGGTCGACAGCCAGCAGATCAGATGCGCTTCGGTTGGGCAGATCGATCTTGCGATCCGGATCAAGGCCAATCACGCCCGCAGTCACACCGCCCAGAATGGCCTCGGTAAAGCGCCGGCGTTCGTCATTAAGACGGTTGGCGGCAATCAGTTCATTGCGCTGGGTTTCAAGCTGGGCGGTCATGCGGTTGAACGCGCGGCTTAGTGCTTCAAGTTCATCCCCCTGCCCGTCAAGCGGCACACGGAAAGACAAATCGCCATCGCGCACCCGTTCGGCACCGGTGATAAGTTGCGAGACCGGCTGAACAAGTCTTGTTGCCACCATAAGGCCCAGTGTGACAGCCGCCAGCAGCAAAACCACAGAAATCAGTACAAAGATCATGACAAAGGTAATCACGATCCCGGATCGTTCACCTTCAAGGCTTTCATAGGCGTCAACGGCCCGCCGTGCCTTGTCGATACGATCAAGCACATTGGGATCGACAAACCGCCCGACCAGCAAAAACGCATCGATGAAGCTTGGAATTTTGGCCAGCGCCCGAATGCGGTTGTCGCTGTTCCCAATCATCAGTACCACGTCTTTTTCCCGTGCTTCGTCATAGACTTCGGCGGGAATGGACGCCTGATCGGTATCATAGGAAAAGCTGTATTCCGACTGGGCAATGATTTGGCCCGAACCGTCAATCATCATGACTTCGGGCAAACCACGGGCAAGTGCCTGATCGGTCAAAAGATCGGAAATCCGTTCAGGACTGGTGGAAAAATTCACCCCGAACCGCTGCAAATCGGCCGTGGTTGCCAAAACATCGGCACGGATAAGTTCCTGATGCTCCTTAAGATAGGCATCGGCAATAACCATGCTTTCTTCGACTGCTGTTCGAATGCGGTCACTGAACCAGCCCTGAATACCGAAATGCAGGAAGAGCGCGGAAAATACGGCAACAACAATCGCCGGCGTTACAGCCACCAGCGAAAACATCAGGACCATGCGGGTATGAAGCTTTGCCCCGGCAACGCCGCGCCTGCGTTCAACCCAGATCTGAACCAGCTTGCGGGCCACAAGAGTTGCCAGCAACAACACCAGTACCAGATCGATATTCAGCAAAAGCAAAATCAGGCGCGGGTCAGGACGGAACGGCGCCGTCCCCGTCATTGCAAGATAGGTCGCCGTTACCGAAACCAGTGCAGCAGCAACCAGACCGAACGCGAACCGTCGCGATTGGCCCAGACGCCCCAGAAACCTTACGAAGCCCGATCTCAATATCCGGTTGGAGATCGAACTTTCCGCATTGTTCATTTCGTGCCCCTGACGACTTCCAGCCCAAGATCACGGATCTTTTTGCGGAGCGTATTGCGGTTCAGGCCAAGCACTTCGGCGGCTTTGACCTGGTTGCCGCGGGTTGCCTCAAGCGTCACATTCAAAAGCGGGCGTTCCATTTCGCGCAGGATGCGATCGTAAAGCCCGTTTGACGGCAAGTCTTCTTCATGCGCGTCGAAATATTCGCGGACATGACGTTCAATGGATTCCGACAAGGATTGCGGCTCGGCACTGGGTGCTGCTTCGCTGACATTGTTTTCCGAAAATTCGGTTTCAATGACATCAACGCCAATCACATCATGGGAATAAAGCGCCGTCAGACGCCGCACCATATTTTCCAGTTCACGAATATTGCCCGGCCAGCGATGCGCCTTGAGACGCGCCATGGCTTCTGCCGACAAGGTCTTGCGCGGCAATCCTTCTTCGCTGGCCTGCATCAGGAAATGATTGACCAGTTCAGGAATATCTTCAAGACGTTCACGCAGCGATGGCAAACGGATCGGCACGACATTCAGGCGATAGAACAAATCTTCGCGGAATGTGCCTTCGCGGATCAGTTTACGCAGATCACGGTGAGTTGCGGCAACAATGCGCACATTGACCCGGATCGGCGTACGGCCACCCACACGGGTATATTCACCTTCCTGAAGAACACGCAGCAAACGGGTTTGTGCTTCAAGCGGCATATCGCCGATTTCATCAAGAAACAGCGTGCCGCCTTCGGCCTGTTCGAACCGGCCGACCTTGCGTTCGTTCGCGCCGGTGAAGGCACCTTTTTCGTGACCGAACAGTTCGCTTTCAATCAGTTCGCGCGGAATTGCCGCCATATTGATCGCAACAAACGGTCCGTGGCGACGCCCGCCATATTCGTGCAGGGCGCGCGCAACCAGTTCCTTACCGGTTCCACTTTCACCGGTGACCATAACAGTCAGGTCGGTATTCATCAGGCGCGCCAAGGCACGATAGATTTCCTGCATGGCTGCCGAACGTCCGATCAGCGGAAGGCGATCATCACCCTCTTCATCTGCTGACTTGCCAGACTGGCTTTCCTGCGGGGTTTCAAGCGCCCGATCAACAATGCCCATCAACTCATTAAGATCAAAGGGCTTTGGCAGATATTCGAATGCCCCGCGCTGCGCGGCCTTGACCGCCGTCATCAGCGTGTTTTGCGCGCTCATGACAATGACGCGCAGGTCTGGGCGCAATTTTCGAATACGCGGCACCATGTCCAGACCGTTTTCGTCGGGCATCATGACATCGGTAATCACCAGATCACCGTCCCCATCGGCGATCCAGTCCCAAAGCGTGCGGCCGTGACCGGTGCTGCGGACTTCGTGACCCTGACGCGACAATGCCTGCGTCAATACGGTACGGATGGCCCGGTCATCGTCAGCGACCAGAATTCTTGCAGGGCTCGTGCTCATGCGGTGTGTTCCCTGTTATCGATTATTATCGGTTGTTCACTGGCCCCCTCGGCCAGCGCACGATTATAGATCGGCAGCATGATCTGGAATTCTGCGCCGCCCCCCGGCACATCTTTCACTTCGATCACGCCACCATGGTCATTGATGATTTTCGCAACCAGTGCCAGACCAAGGCCCGAACCGGTCGGTTTCGTCGTGACAAACGGATCAAACAGGCTTTCGCGCATGTCTTGCGGAATGCCCGGACCATTGTCACGGACCGATACCACCAACGGCAAATGCACACGCGCATCACCGCCGGCAACAGCCAGCCGGATGCCATGCTGATAGCGGGTTGATATGATGATTTTACCATCTTGCGGATCAACGGCTTCGCCGGCGTTCTTCACAAGATTAAGAAATACCTGGATCAACTGATCGCGGTTGCCAAATACCGGCGGCAAGGACGGATCATAGATTTCTTCAAACGCAAGGTTTTTGGCAAAACCGTTTTCGGCCAGACGGCGCACATGTTCAAGAACCGTATGAATGTTGACAGCCCCGCGTTCCATCGGCTTGTCGGAGAAAATCTCCATCCGGTCGACAAGCTCGACAATGCGGTCGGCCTCGTCACAAATCAGCCGGGTCAGAACGCGGTCGTCCTCATTACTGGTTTGCTCAAGCAACTGGGCCGCCCCGCGAATGCCCGATAGCGGGTTTTTGATTTCATGGGCCAGAATGGCGGCCATCGCGCTGACAGAACGGGCAGAATTGCGGCTTAGAAGCTGGTTATCGATTTTCTGGGCAATCGAGCGCGGCTCGAATGTCAGAACCGCGCAGTCGCTGTCATCGGGCATCGAACCAACGGTAAGGTTCACGGTATGCTTGCCGATTTTCGGGCTTTCAATCAGCAGATTGTGATCGGCAACCAGCGTCGCCTCGTCAATTGCCTGCTTGATCAGCGAAAAAACCGGACTGTCTGACGGTATAAAGTCGCTCAGATCGCTGCGGCACAGAACGCTGGCGCTGGTGTTAAACAGCTGTTCGGTGGCCTGATTGACAAACCGGATCTTCCCATCCCGGTTGGCGACGACAACTGCGCTTGCAATTGCGTTCAGCACCCCGGTCGGGTCAACCCCGTTACCTTTTCCAAATCCCAGTCTCATTCAATTCTTCCCCGACGACGTTAGTTTTATATCGCCATATTATTGTTATCGAGCAGTCAGGCTGCTTCCTGACTGTATTTGACTTCGTTTTCGATCAGCGGTTCATAAAACGCGCGAATTTCACCTTTTACCTGATCAGGATCATCCAACACGTTGACAACACGCCGAAATTCCGTGGCATTGCGCAGACTGTTGCAGTACCAGGCCAGATGTTTGCGTGCGATGCGCACACCCTGACGGCCATGATGGTCAATCATTGCGTCGTAATGGCGCAAGATTGTTTGCAATTGCACCTCAAGGCTCGGTGCTGCCAGCTTTTCCCCGGTTTTAAGATAGTGCGATACTTGTGCCAAAAACCACGGGCGGCCCTGTGCCCCGCGCCCGACCATGACACCGTCTGCACCGGATCGACGCAGCAATTCTTCGGCGTCTTCTTCGCTGGTAACGTCACCATTACCGATCACCGGTATGGAAACAGCATCCTTGACCAGTGCAATGGCATCCCAGTCCGCGTCCCCCTTATAGAACTGGCAGCGGGTTCGACCATGGATGGTCAGCATCTTGATGCCGAGATCCTCGGCAATTTTCGCAAGGGACGGCGCATTGCGGTTGTCATCATCCCAGCCCAGACGCATTTTCAACGTCACCGGCACAGAAACGGCATCAACCGTTGCCTTGATGATATCCGCAGCAAGTTTTTCATCGCGCATCAATGCCGAACCGGCATAGCCCTTTGTGACTTTTTTGGCCGGGCAGCCCATATTGATGTCGATGATCATTGCCCCGCGCGCTTCGTTCATGCGGGCGGCTTCGGCCATTTCTTCGGGCTCGGTTCCGGCAAGCTGAACAGAAAGCGGGCTTTCGGCTGCGCAATCACCGTGCATCTTGCGCACTTCTTTTTCATGTCGCTGGATGCGGGTCATGGCATCTGACGCAATCATTTCAGACACAACAAGATGTCCGCCAAACTGGCGGACCTGCTGACGAAATGGAAGGTCAGTCACACCTGACATTGGTGCCAGAATAACATTCTCTGGCACATGTACAGAACCGATCTGCAATGACATGAAGGTAATCCGATTGCCTAAAACTTGGGCAGATTAATAAAACTGGCTACGAGTTGCAACAACTCTAAGCGTCTTGCGGAAATTATCGTTGCCTGGCGCGGGTCCATCACATGCAAAGACCACAGCCCAGACGATTACAGACACCCTATCCGCCCTGATGCCGACAGTGCCTCAATCCATTATCGGTCATGATATTGGCTTTATGGTTTCAGGGCCTAGCCGACAATATATCCGGTAACAAGCCGCACACCCGGAAAGGCCAGCGTCAAAAGCAGCCATGCACCAAGGACAAACCGCACGGCCATGCGCCCGCGCAGCGTCGATTTTTCATGAATGAAGATCAAAACGCAGATCGTGGCAAATCCAAGCAAGGTCAAAAGCATCTTGTGATCAATTGCCCAAAGACTGCTGCCTTCGACATAACGCAGCGCAAAGCCGGATACGATCCCGATAATCAGAACCCAGGCGGACCATTTCAAAAACCCGACCAGCATATATTCGCTGTCGCGAAGTGGCGGCAACCGGCGGCTCCAGCGTGTCGGTTTGCGGTGTTTAAGGGCATGTTCCTGCACGATATAGGCCATCGCGGCAATCGCCGCCAATGTTACCAACGCATAGGTCACAAGCGAACTTCCGATATGCGCCCAAAGCCATCCGGAATAAAGCGCAGGCCCGGTTACAGTCGGCGGCACATGTTTGCCAAACAGATTGAAGATCGCAGCAAGCAACGCAAACAGAAGCAGGTAACCGCCAATATATCCGGCAAGCCGCCAGACCTGATGGGGGCCTTTGCAAATGACAAGCCCGCCAAAGATCATGATGACAGACAGCTCGGACCAATGCAGGGCCGCTGCAAACCCGCGCGACTGGACTTCCTCACCGCTCAGACCAAGTACGACCATCGTTCCGGTCGCCGCCAGGCAAATCGATCCATACAGCCATATGTCACGCTTGGGTTCGGCCCGCATGATCTGGGCTGTCAGCGGCAGCAAGGCCAGAATATGAATATAGGCAGCAAGCATGTGTTGGTCCGTTTCTGTCACAAGACTTCGATAAGACTTGAAAAACCAAATGGCGACTTGGCAAAGGCTTCGCAGAAAGATAGCCTGCGGCGCAATTCAGACAAGCCATGGCATCACGTTTATGACCAAAAAAATCGGGGTTGTCATCGTTGCAGCTGGCAGCGGTAACAGATTTGGCGACCCAATACCAAAACAATATCACACGCTTGGCGGCAAAACACTGCTTGGCCATTGTATCGAATGTTTTGCCCGCCATACATCGCCTGAACTTGTGCAGGTGGTATATAACCCCGCACATCAGGACTGGTATGATGGCGCGATTGCAGCACTCGGGGCTGATATCACCACCCTGCCCGCACCGGTTGGCGGCGGCGTGACGCGCCAGCAATCGGTCCTGAATGGCCTGCGTGCACTGTCAGCACAAAAGCCCGATATTGTTCTGATCCATGATGCGGCACGGCCGGGCATTTCCGATGATGTGATTACCCGCGTGATCAAGGCACTGGAAACCCATGCCGGTGCCATTCCCACATTGCCGGTCGCCGATACGATCAAACAGACATCCCGCGATGGCGTGATCACGAAAACCATCCCGCGCGACACATTGCAACGTGCACAAACGCCACAAGGCTTTGTCTTTGAAAACATTCTGGCCGCACATGAAAAATTCGAAGGCCAGGAATTCACAGATGATGCCGCACTGCTTGAGGAACTTGGACTTGACGTGATGTGCGTCGAAGGCACATCGGCAAATGACAAGATCACAAAACGCGATGATTTTGACCGCGCCCACGACTGGATCGACAGCGCCAACAAGGATAATGCATCTATGCAGCAGGAAGAATACCGTGCCGGTACCGGCTTTGACGTTCACCGTTTTGCACCCGGTGACCATTGCATCCTGTGCGGTGTCAAAGTGCCGCATACCGCACGTCTTGACGGCCATTCCGACGCGGATGTTGGCTTGCACACCCTGACCGATGCCATTCTTGGGGCCATCGGGGCCGGCGATATCGGTCAGCACTTTCCGCCCAGCGACATGCAATGGAAAGGTGCCGCATCTGACATTTTCCTCAAACATGCAGCCGATCTTGTCCGCAAGCGCGGTGGCCGCATCGTGAATGTCGATCTTACGCTGATTTGTGAACGTCCCAAGATCGGTCCCCACACCAAAGCCATGCGCGAAAAGGTGGCCGAAATTCTTGAAATCGATGTCGATCGCGTCAATGTCAAAGCCACCACGACCGAACGCCTTGGCTTTCCCGGACGCGAAGAAGGCATTGCCGCCCAGGCCGCGGCAAGCATTGCCCTGCCGATCGGCTGATCATTCATCTGAGATAAATCCGATAGATACAGCAAAGGGCAGGATCATGATCCTGCCCTTTGTATTTGAACATCAGTTGGCCGACGTTTTTACGAGGCCGCGGAACCGCCTTCTTCTTCCGGCAATTGATGTTTCATCAGAACCGGCACCTGCGCCATGCCAAAGACCATGGTGATCGGCATAATTCCCCAGACCTTGAAGGCCACCCAGGTATCGGTCGAAAAATTGCGCCAGACGAATTCATTCACCACGGCAAGAAACACAAAAAAGAACGCCCAACGCCAGGTAAGGATGCGCCACCCTTCGTCGGTTGCCTTGAACGCACTTTCAAGAACCAGTTTCAGGAACAGCTTCCGCGCCATCAAACCGCCAAACAGGATGGCCGCGAACAACAGGTTCACAATTGTCGGCTTGATCTTGATGAACAGATCGTCATCGAGATACAGCGTCAAGCCGCCAAAGACGATCACAAAAACCCCGCCGATCAACGGCATAACCGGAATGGTTCGGGCAATCACATAGGACGTAATCAGCGCAACAACCGTTGCCGCCACAAATACGGCCGTTGCCGTCATCAGATTGGTCGTCGCATTGACCCCGAAGAAAAGGATCAACGGCCCCATTTCCAGGGCCATTTTGGTAAGCTGGTTCATTAAAAGCACTTCACTTCATGAATTGAATTTGTGCCATCCTAGGGGGCCAAGACAATCGATGCAATCACATCAACCGTGATCCGGCGCCCAATTGTCCCTGTAGCCATGAAACATAGTCGTGATTACCACGTCCCAACGGAATTTCAAGAATGCAGGGCACCTCATAGGGGTGATGTTCTTCAACCCATTTGGCCAGAAATTGGGCCTTGTTTCGTGATGTTTTCAGAAGCACGACCAGTTCGCTTTCTTCTTCAACATCGCCATTCCATTCATAAATCGCCGTCATCTGGGGCAAAACATTTGCGCAAGCAGCAAGCTTTTCACGGATCGCACCCCCGGCGATGACGCGTGCGATTTCCATGTCCGGTACAGTGACATAAAGAAACGACATTTCACTGTCCTGAAATCCGGTTTCTGTCATTGCGATTGCTCCATGGTTGATAATCCGTCACACTGGATAACAGACGATGTTTATGACACCAATCATATCATAACGGTGCGGGGAGTACCGATGACGGGGAAAAAACATTCGAAACCCACCGACGTACAACTTGAATGGCTTCGCCGTGGCTTAAGCCAACCTGGTGGTAAATTGCCGCTATTTGATGGCAACGGCAAACAAATCAGCGAAAAAACTGTCCGCAGCTGCATTGAACATGGCTGGGCGGCCCCATGGTTTGACAACCCCGTCAAACCCGATTGGCTGATTTGCAAACTGACCGATGAAGGACGCCGGGTCGCAAGCGCCATCAGCGACAATTAAACCGACCACGGTCATTTGCATCCCATCACCAAAGCATACTGATCCGATCATCCGGGCATGGGGTATCAATATATACCCCGTTCACAACATGCATGTTCGTCATGACCTTGCTCAGAACTCTTCCGGTTTTCCTGACCATCCTGATATGTTGCGCCCTGCCCAGCCCGTCACAGGCAAATGAGGCCGATGACGCCGCCCCGTGGGAAATCTGGAAGCGGGATGGTGTGCACGCCCTGATGCGCCATGCGGTCGCCCCGGGAACCGGTGATCCGGCCAATTTCCGCATTGGCGATTGCAGCACACAACGAAACCTTGATCAAACCGGTCGCGATCAGGCTCGCGAAACCGGCCGTAAAATCAGGGAAATGGGGATCAGGATTGATTTGGTGCTAAGCAGCGAATGGTGCCGCTGTGTCGATACCGCGACATTGCTGGACCTCGGCCCGGTCACCAAGGAGCCCTCACTAAATTCATTCTTCCGCGATCGCAGCACAGAAAGCCCGCAAACCCGCCAAATTACCGATTTGTTGTCGGAACTGCTGCCGGGCACCAAAACACTGTTGGTAACACATCAGGTCAACATCACGGCCCTGACCGGGATATATCCCCGATCAGGTGAAATCATTCTGATCAGACCGACGGAAAACGGCAAAATAGAAACACTTGCCCGTCTGATGCCATAACCGGATCAAGCGACCATTTGCGATCAAATTTCTGTTGGGAAGATATTGGTCGGAGCGAGAGGATTCGAACCTCCGACCCCCTGCACCCCATGCAGGTGCGCTACCAGGCTGCGCCACGCTCCGACCGTATAGATGCGCTCTGTGGCGCGGCTCGATAGATAGCGGCGCCACGCCAAAGACGCAAATGATTTTTACGGATTTTTTTTGACTTCCTGCAGGCTCGCCCGAAGGATGCCTTGCAGCTCTTGCAATTCACCCAGAACGCTTTGCAGTGCCGATTTATCAATCGATGAGTCAGCCTTACCAGACACCGCACCGCCAGCAACATGGGCGGATGTGCTTTCCTGTTCGGCTTCGGATGCACTGACCGTAATTTCAGACGGCAACTTGCCCTTGTTCTGATCAAGAAGCTTCTGGACACCTTTGATGGTGAAACCCTGATCATGAAGCAGCGAGCGGATATTTGCCAGAAAGTCGATATCTTCCGGCCGGTAATAACGACGCCCACCAGCACGTTTCATCGGCTGGATCTGTGGAAACTTGGATTCCCAGAATCTCAGCACGTGCTGTTGAAGACCAAGCTCCTTCGCGGCCTCGCTAATTGTGCGAAAAGCAGAGTCAGACTTTGCTGAACGGCGGGTTGATCCCGCCGCAGCCCCCAAGTTCGTTTTCATGAGTTCTTTTTCTTAAGCGTTAATTCTGGCTTTCAGAACCTGTGACGGCCGGAAAACAAGCACCTTCCGCGGAAGGATCGGTACTTCTTCGCCCGTTTTCGGGTTCCGACCGATACGCTGTCCTTTCTGACGTACAGAGAAGCTCCCGAACGAGGAAATCTTCACTACTTCGTCTTTGATCAGCGCCGTCGAAATTTCATCAAGAACGGTTTCGAGTAGCTGGGCGGACTCGTTCCGCGACAGACCTACTTCCTGGTAAACGGCTTCTGCGAGATCCGCACGGGTAATCGTTGTTTCCGACATATCAGGCCGCCTCCTTATTACGGGACTTTATACACAAGGCTATATCTGGTGGCGAAATCAGTCAATATCAACAGGATACACTGCTTTGCGGCGGAATGTTGTGATTTTTGCGGAAATGCCATGTTTTTCCGCCCCAAAGCAGCAATCCGATCGCGGGGTTTTACCAGCGGACCAGCGAAGCCCCCCAGGTAAATCCGCCGCCCATTGCTTCAAGGATCACGATGTCACCGCGCTGGATGCGACCGTCATGGACGGCCTCGGACAGCGCAAGCGGGATCGATGCCGCCGATGTATTGGCATGCCGGTCAACGGTGACAACAACCTTGTCAGGCGAAATACCGAATTTTTTGGCCGTACTGTCAAGAATACGACGGTTGGCCTGATGGGGAACCAGCCAGTCAATTTCGGATGCATCAATTCCGGTATCAGCAAGAACTTCGCGAATAACACCGGCAAGATTGGTCACCGCATGACGGAAGACTTCCTTGCCTTCCATGCGCAGATGCCCGACGGTCTGCGTCGCAGACGGACCGCCATCGACATAAAGCAATTCGTATTTGCTGCCATCGGAATGCAGGCGGCTGGCAAGGATCCCCTGATCATCAATGGTCCCTGCCCCTTCAACAGCCTGGACGACAACAGCACCGGCACCATCACCGAACAACACACAGGTCCGGCGGTCTTCCCAGTCAAGGATGCGCGAAAACGTTTCTGCACCGATGACAAGCGCGGTTTTGGCCTGTCCGTTGCGGACATACATATCCGCCGTCGTCAAACCATAGACAAAGCCCGAACATACTGCCTGCACGTCAAAGGCAAAGCCCGTAACGCCAAGCCGGTTCTGAACCTTGGTTGCGGTTGCCGGAAATGTGTTGTCCGGGGTCGCTGTCGCGACAATGATCAGGTCGATGTCTTCGGCGGTTACACCGGCATGATCCATCGCCTTGATGGCTGCTTCATAGGCAAGATCGCTGGTGGTTTCGCCGTCGGCTGCAATGTGACGCTGACGGATGCCGGTACGCGCCACAATCCATTCATCAGACGTATCGACGCGCTTTGCCAGATCATCATTGGTTACAACATTTGCAGGAAGGTATGAGCCGCAACCAATAATGCGAGAACGAACTGTCATGATTTGGGGACCGCCAGTTATCTTGATGTTTTGGTGAGTTTATCAGTCGGCTTGACCAGCCGGAACTGCGACTTCCTGCTCGACGTTTTCCAGTCCGGTCATCGCCTGTTCAAAAGCTGCAAGTTCATCTTTGATGCTGTCATTGAGCTTGTTGACGATAAGATCATGACAAACGCCAATGGCATTGGAAAAGCCGAGCGCATCGGTGCCGCCATGACTTTTCACAGCAATACCGTTAAGCCCAAGCAGCATCGCGCCGTTATAACGTCGCGGATCCATTCGGTCGCGGAAACGCTGCAACGAGCGGCGGGCCAACAAATAGCCGACCTTCGCAAAGAAAGAGCTTTTGAATGTTTCACGCAGGAAATGCACCAGAAGACGGGCGGTACCTTCGGCGGTTTTAAGCGCCACGTTACCGGTAAAGCCATCGGTGACAATCACATCAACCGTGCCCTTGGCAAGGTCATCGCCTTCGACAAAGCCTTCGAAACGGATTGGCAGATCAATGTCACGCAGGATCGCGGCTGCCTTTTTGACAGACTCGTTACCCTTAAGTTCTTCGATCCCGACATTGAGCAAACCGACCGACGGTTTTTCAAGGCCGAACAGAATGCGGGTAAACACTTCGCCCATCAGTGCAAATTGCACGAGGTTGTTTTCGTCGCATTCAATATTGGCACCCAGATCCAGCATGACGGTCTCGCCTCGCTGGGTCGGCATGTATGTCGCGATTGCCGGGCGGTCGATGCCGCGGACGGTTTTCAGCACAAACTTGGCCATGGCCATCAGGGCACCGGTGTTTCCGGCAGACACGACACCTTGCGCGTCCCCTTCTTTCACGGCGTTGATGGCAAGACGCATACTGGAATCACGGCGCTGGCGCAGGGCGACAGAAGGCTTGTCTTCCATCGAGACTTCCTGCGATGCGTGGCGAACCTCGCTTACGGCTTCCAATGCAGGATATTTCGCAAGCATCGGCTTGAGCCGTGCTTCATCACCAAACATCAGAAACTTGAGATGGGGCAGCCGTTTAAGTGCAATTTCAGCACCCGCTATGACCATCTCTGGCGCGTGGTCTCCTCCCATCGCGTCAAGTGATATGCAAACCTGTTCAGGCAACGTATTCTCTTATGGTTGTTCTAAAATTTCTGAACCGGATATCCGGCAGGTCAGCCATATGGCTAAGCACGGTCAACTGGTGGCCGGAACGCCCGTAATTACCGGAATTCTCGACCAGATACAAGGTAAAGCCGAGCCAGTTATACAGACCATCCCCTCTTTGCGCACCGCCATAGTGCCGGCCAAAAGTGAAATGCCGGTAAATACCGGCATATTCAAGCACCCTAATTCTCAGGCTTTTGGCCGTTTGCAGCCGTCAATTTTTCTTTTCAAGCTTGTCTTTAAGACCGGCAAGCTGTGCAAACGGGTTCGGACGTTTTTCTTCGTCAGCTTCTTCTTCGGTTTTGACCGCTGCTGGCAGTTCCGCACCTTCCTTGCGCGGATACGGGTTCATGGCAACGGCCAGAAACTGTGCCACGACCTCGCCCAAATCGATTTTGCCATCGACCAACGGTTCCGGCTGATCAAGCAACGCCATCAGTTCTTCTTCTGACAGGTCTTCCAGATCATCCGGATCAGACGGCAAATCGTCTTCGGATACATGCGGTGAAAACAGAACTTCAATGGTGTCTTCGACCAGTTCAGGAACCGGTTCGAGCGTCGCAACACAATTCTGTACGATTTCGGCAGTCATCGGTCCGCGCACCGTGACTTCGCCATTCGACGCGGTACTGATCGTCAATTCCGCTTTCAGGCTGTCAATGGACACAAGCTCGAAACGCTTGGCCAGTGCGGCGCGTTCCTTTTCATTGGCTTCGATCGCCAGCTTTTCTTTCGCGCTTACCTGTTCGTCCGTTTTGACGATACGCGAAAATTCGGGTGCGAAGGTATCAGGCATCAGGTCTTTCTTTCTATTACGGGGCAGTCACGGCAAGTTTGGGCGCATCGGGAAAATGCACAACACCGCGCTGCAAATCTAAAATAGGCTGTTTGGCAAGGGACGCCAGTGCATCATGCACATAGCCGACCATCGCCATAAGCTGTTCATCGGACACCTCGGTGTCCGCATAAAGGTTGCGGTTCAATGCGGCGGCGAGTTCAGCCGCGCCAGATTGAACGCCTTCCTCATAGGCAACGATCCGACCATGATAGGATTCTGACATCTTGCGGATCCTTTTGAGGATTCCGACATCGCCAATGCCCATCTCGCGCATGTTCTGATCAAGATCGGCAAACATCACATCAAAGATGTTCTGTGCCAGATCCTTGTCCCCTTCGTCGGATTTCAAACGACGAAACAGAACAAATGCATGGACCAGAATCAGGTCAAACCGTCCCTCCATCGTGTCGGGAACGCCCAGCTTTGCATAAAAGTCCGGCTGGCGTGCCTGGGTTACCATTGCGGTGTAAAGTTCAAAGGCAGCAGTTTGCTTGCGGTCTTTTTTCTTAAGCCATCCAAACAACAGTAACACTCCTTCGTTGACATTCCTGTCATGGCACGCAGAATGCCGTAAATCTTTTTCGGGTCATCTCTGCCCCGATCATTGCCCGGCAATATCATGCGCCTAGCGCAGAAACTCAAGGCAATTCCGGTTAGGTTTCAACAAGAGGGTCGCTCTGGTGAGCTTCATGCATAACAAAATTACCCGCTTTCCCCTGATCATGCTGGCAGGATTGGCTGTTGTCTATGTCTCGGCATGCAGCCCGCGGATCGCCACACGCGGCAACGCACCGGACCCAGAACTGCTTGAACAGATCTCGGTGGGAGAATCGACCAAGGGTGATGTCACCGATATTCTTGGCTCTCCGTCCACGATTGCCGCCTTTGACGAAAATGTCTGGCTTTATATTTCCAGAACCACCGAAACAGTCGCCTTTTTCGAGCCGGAAACCGTCGAACAGAAAGTGATCCTGATCAGCTTTGACGCCGCCAACCGTGTCGAAATCCTGAGCCAGTATGACCTTGAAGACGGCAAGCCTGTCATCCCGACCGACCGGGTAACCCCGACTGCCGGTCGTGAAATAACGATCCTTCAGCAGCTGTTTGGCAACCTTGGCCGGTTCAGCGAAAACAAGTAACAGCTGATCAGCAACGTTTGATCGTTGCCACCTTATTTGAAATGGTCGAACCCGCCTGGTGCGAGTTCGGCCATTTTGCCATCCAGTCCCCGCACAAGAACCTCGCCGACCTGATTGGTCACCGACCCGATAACCGTGACCTGATCCCCCAGGGCCGCGATGTCATTTGCCGCCCCGGTAATCAGCAATTCATAGTCATCACCGCCCCCGAGAACCTGGTTCCAGCGTGACGGATCGGATGCCAGGACAGCGCGTGCCGCATCCGAAAGCGGAATATCTTTCATCTCAAAGACCATGCCGACCTTTGACGGGCCGCAAATCTTGCGGCAATCACCGGCAAGCCCGTCAGACAGGTCCATGGCGGCAATACGGGTTTCAAGCCCCAGACAGGCCTTTGCCACATCCAGCCGCGGCCGAGGCACCCAGTAACGGTCCTTAAGGAAATCTTCCATAGGTGGGGCAAAGCCCGTCAAATCACCGCTTAAGACCGACAATCCCAGTGCAGCATCGCCAAGGGTTCCGGATACGGCAATAACATCGCCCGGGCGCGCCTGATCGCGGCGAAGCGCCCTGCCCGCTGGAACATAGCCAAATGCGGTTAAACTGAAAAATGTCGGGCCGGGTGTGCCAACGGTATCACCGCCAAGCAACGACACGTCATAAGACGCACAATCCTGGCCGAAACTTTTGGCAAACCGCGAAATCCAGTCTTCGGAAAGGTCGCGATTATACCCGGCGGTCAAAACAACCCCGCCGGGTCGCGCCCCCATCGCGGCAAGGTCAGACAGGTTCACACGCAATACCTTTTGCGCGATCGTTTCCGGGGTGTCGATGGTTCGGAAATGCACATCGGCCACCAGCGCGTCGGTCGTCACAACGACTTCGTGCCCGGCCGGCGGCGAAAAAACGGCCGCATCGTCCAAAAGCGACAATGCGGCCGGGTCCCGTTGCGCAATAGGCGCAAAGTGCCGCGCGATCAGATCAAATTCGCCAGATCGCGCCGCCATATCAATTCTGCCCGGCTTCACCAGGACGCAGGTTCTTGCCAATACGGTCAAGCACAGCATTCACGAGCTTGGGTTCGTTTTCGTCAAAGAACGAATGTGCCGCATCGACATATTCGGTGATCACCACCCGCATCGGAACGTCTTCACGCGCCATCAGCTCATAGGTGCCCGCACGCAGAATGCTGCGCAGGACGGTTTCAAGGCGCTTGGTGGTCCAGCCTTTTTCAAGCGCACCGTCAATCAGCGCGTCAATATCGATCATCCGCGCAGCCACACCCTGCACGAGATCGGCAAAGAAACCACGATCCGGATCGATCAGGTCTTCATTGCTGACATCAAGGTCGCGTCCACCGTCACCATCAAGGCGGAAGTCGGAATATTCGCGCACGATGTCGATGGCCGAAAGTTGGGACAATTCGGCCTGATAAAGCGCCTGAATTGCGGCGAAACGCGCTGCGCTGCGCCGCTGGGCGGCTGATGCCTTTGGTTTATCGGTCATTACTTGTGATGTATTCCAAAATGGTTTTGAACTTCGATCTGGCGCAGAACAGCATTGGCAGCTTCACCGCCCTTGTTCTTTTCGTCCGCCTTGGCCCGTGCCAGCGCCTGTGCCTCATTTTCAACGGTCAGAATACCGTTGCCAATCGCAAGATTGTAATCAAGGCAAAGCTGCATCAGTGCACGGTTGGCTTCTTCGCAGATGTGATCATAGTGTGTCGTCTCGCCGCGGATAACGCAACCAAGTGCAAGATACCCGTCATAGCGCGGCCCGGTTGCCAATTCTTCCATCGACTGGACGGCATAGCGGATCGCAATCGGCACCTCGAACGCACCAGACACCGAAATACGGTCCCACGTAGCACCACCGGCTTCCAGAGTCGCAGCAGCCCCTTTGACAAGGTCTTCAACGATATGCGTGTAATATGGCGCATCCACAATCAGAATGTGGGGGGCATTGGTCATGGTTTTATTCCTCCGAGACGACAAGCGGACGCTGATCAACCAGATTTAGGCCGAAGCCGTCAAGTCCTACAATGTGGCGTTTGGTATTTGAAAGCAGAATCATGTCGCGAATGCCCAGATCATGCAAGATTTGCGCACCAACACCATAATCACGCAAATCCGCATCACCGGTTGCCTCGGCAAGTTCCTGACGCAGGGATTCGCCATCACCGCCATTAAGCTCGATCAGTTTGGCAATCGATGATGACAAGGTGTTTGGCCGCGGTTCACGGATCAGAACAACAACACCGCGCCCCTCCTCGCCAATCTGGCGCATGGCAGCGGCCAGTTGCCCATGATGCCCGGTCTGGGTATCGCCAAGAACATCTTCAAGAACATTTAGCGCATGCACACGGGTCAAAACGGGGGCCGGATCGCTGATGTCGCCCTTTACCAGCGCGATATGTTCCGCATAGGTGACATTGTTGACATAAAGATGCATGTCAAATTCGCCGCCATTCACACTTTGTATTTTGGTGGTCGCCTTGCGCTGAACAACTTTTTCATGTTTGCGGCGATAGCGGATCAGATCGGCAATCTGCGCGATTTTAAGACCATGCTTCTTGGCGAATTCCACCAGTTCCGGCAAACGCGCCATTTCGCCATTTTCGCTCATGATTTCGCAAATCACGCCTGACGGGTTCAGCCCGGCAAGACGCGCGATATCAACCGATGCCTCGGTATGGCCGGCGCGAACCAGAACACCTCCCGGACGCGCACGCAGCGGAAATACATGCCCCGGCGTCACGATATCATGGCGCCCGGCATTCGGATCGATGGCAACTGCAACCGTCCGCGCACGATCGGGTGCCGAAATGCCGGTGGTAACCCCGGTCTTTGCTTCGATCGAGACCGTAAATGCTGTTTCATGGCGGGTGCCGTTATGGGCACTCATCATGGTCAGGCCAAGCTCGTCACACCGTTCAGATTCCAAGGTCAGACAAATCAGACCGCGCCCGTGGGTTGCCATGAAATTGATGGCATCGGGTGTTGCCATCTGTGCCGGAATGACAAGATCGCCTTCATTTTCACGATCTTCGTCATCGACCAGAATGAACATCCGGCCATTGCGGGCTTCTTCAATGACTTCTTCAATTGGCGAAAGATATTGATGCGACATGTATGATCAATCCTTACCCAGCATGCGCGCGACATAGCGTGCAAGCATATCGATTTCGAAATTGATCCGGTCACCCGGCTGTTTCGAACCCAGGGTCGTATGCGTTTGCGTATGTGGTATCAGATTGATACCAAATGTGTTTCCGTCAACCTCATTGACGGTCAAAGAAACACCTTCAAGGGTCACAGAGCCCTTGGACGCGATATATTTTGAAAATTCTTCGGGCACCTCAAAGGTCAGACGCAAAGAATCGCCTTCCGGAATGCGTTTGGTCAGGGTTGCGACACCGTCCACATGCCCCGAGACGATATGACCGCCAAGTTCATCACCGACACGGGTCGCTTGTTCAAGGTTCACCTTTGCTCCGACCGTCAGGTCCCCCAACGTGGTGCGGTCAAGGCTTTCGGCCGATGCCTCGATCGCGAACCAGTCATCACCGGTCTCAATCACGGTCATGCACGCACCATTACATGCGATCGACGCCCCAAGCACAATCTTCGACGTATCAAAAGATGTCGTGAATTCAAACCGGGTATCACCGGTTTTCTTGATTGCGCGCACCGTCGCGATATCGGTAATGATGCCAGTAAACATGCAATTATCCCGTTTTATAATCGTAAGTTACCGCGATATCTTCACCCAGAACACAAACAGATGTACGGGTAAAGCGCGGCATATCAACAAGCCGTTCAACACCAAGTTCGGCGATCATTGCCTTGCCATCATCCCCCAACAGGGCTGGTGCAACAAAATGCACGATACGATCAACGCATTGCGCAGTGATCAGCCCTGCGGCCAAGGCCCCGCCACTTTCGACAAGCACCCGGGTCAGTCCGGCATCGCCAAGCTTTTGCATGGCATCATGTAGGTCCAAATGATCGCCGTCGCATCCGGCTTCGATCACTTTTACCGAAGTTTTTTCAAACTTTTCCAATAGTTCGGCAAATTTTGCGCCGGATGTCACGACCCAGGTGGCAACCTCGGATGCCGTCCGGATCAGTTTCGCGGTTTCGGGGACCTCGCCCCGGCAGTCCAGAATAACCCGCACCGGTGATTGGTGGGCGCGTCCCGGCAATCGACAGGTCAGCGTCGGGTCATCTGCAAGAACAGTTTTCGCCCCAACCAGAATGGCATCGTGATTGGCCCGTAACAGGTGTCCGTGTTCGCGTGCCGCGTCGCCGGTGATCCATTGACTTTCACCGGACCGGGTGGACGATCGTGCATCCATGGTGGCGGCAAGCTTCAAGGTCACAAATGGCCTTTTGCGCTCCACCCGCGACAGGAAACCTTCATTGATTTTTCTGGCTTGGTCGCAAAACAGACCAACATCCACGGAAATACCCGCGTCACGGAGCATCGCATGCCCCCGCCCCGATACACGATCATCCGGATCGGTCAGTGCACTGACGACACGGGTAACACCGGCTTCAATCAGGCCGGCCGCACAGGGGGGAGATTTTCCGAAATGGCTACAGGGTTCAAGCGTGACATAGGCCGTCGCCCCGCGGGCCAGATCACCGGCCATATCCAGGGCAACGCGTTCTGCATGGGGTCGACCACCGGGCTTGGTATGGCCACGGCCGACAATCAGGCCGTCTGCTGAAACAAGGACGCAACCGACGGACGGGTTCGGCCAGACATTTCCCAAACCGCGTTTTGACAGGCTCAATGCGACCCGCATGAAATGCCGGTCGTCTTCGCTAAACGCGGGGGGTGCCATTACTCTGCGTCCGCCTCTTCTTCCCCGTCATTCATCTTTTCCACGAATTGTTCGAAGTCGCGTGCTTCGCGGAAATTCTTGTAGACCGAAGCGTAGCGTACATAGGCAACCTGATCGAGGGCATTCAACGCCTCCATCACCATTTCACCAATGGTATCGGTTGAAATGTCGCTTTCTCCGCTGCTTTCAAGGCGTCGTTGAATGCCATTCAAGGCCTTCTCGACGCGCTCGTCTTCAATCGGACGCTTGCGGCAGGCAAGAAAGATCGACCGCGCCAGTTTGTCGCGGTCGAACAATTCGCGTTGCCCGTCCGTTTTGACCACCATCAATTCACGCAACTGCACACGTTCAAACGTTGTGAAGCGCGATCCGCAAGCCGGGCAGAACCGACGACGACGAATGGCATGATGCTCTTCTGTCGGGCGGGAATCCTTGACCTGGGTATCAGTATGTCCGCAAAACGGGCAACGCATTATCTATACTCGGCTCTTGCGATCAGGAATAGATCGGGAAGCGTTTGCAAAGGTCTTCGACCTTCGCACGAACAGCGGCTTCGACCTCGGAATTGCCTTCCGGGTTGTCAACCATGGCATCAAGAACATCACCGATCAGCTCGCCGATCTGTTTGAATTCTTCAACACCAAAGCCACGGGTCGTACCAGCCGGCGTACCAAGACGAATACCCGAAGTAACGGTCGGCTTTTCGGTATCGAACGGAATGCCGTTCTTGTTGCAGGTGATGCCCGCACGCTCAAGTGCGACTTCTGCGGTGTTGCCCTTAAGACCCTTGGGACGCAGGTCAACCAGCATCAGATGCGTATCGGTGCCACCGGTCACGATGTCAAAGCCGCGCTTGACCAGTACTTCGGCCAGTGCCTTGGCATTGTCGACGACCTGCTGGGCGTATGCCTTGAATTCCGGACGCAGTGCTTCGCCAAAGGCAACCGCCTTGGCTGCAATCACATGCATCAGCGGACCACCCTGCAAGCCCGGGAAGACCGCAGAATTGATCTTTTTACCAATGTCGAGATTGTTCGACAGGATCATGCCGCCACGCGGACCACGAAGGGTTTTATGCGTGGTGGTGGTCACCACGTCAGCATAGGGAAGCGGGCTCGGATGAACGCCACCGGCAACCAGACCGGCAAAGTGCGCCATATCAACCATCAGAAGCGCGCCAACCTTATCAGCGATTTCGCGGAACCGCTTGAAATCGATCTGGCGCGGAATGGCAGAACCACCTGCAATGATCAGGGTCGGCTTGTGTTCAACGGCCAATGCTTCAACCTGATCGTAATCAAGGGTCAGGTCGTCTTCACGCACGCCATACTGGATCGCATTGAACCATTTGCCCGACAGTGCCGGACGTGCACCATGCGTCAGGTGACCACCGGCATCCAGCGACATGCCCAGAATGGTATCGCCCGGCTTGCAAAGTGCCAGCATGACCGCACCGTTTGCCTGTGCACCGGAATGCGGCTGAACGTTGACATACTCACAGCCAAAGATTTCCTTGGCGCGTTCGATCGCCAGGGCCTCGGCAACGTCAACATATTCGCAACCGCCATAATAACGACGCGACGGGTAACCTTCGGCGTATTTGTTGGTCAGGACAGTACCCTGTGCTTCGATAACGGCTTTGGAAACGATGTTTTCCGAAGCGATCATTTCGATCTGGTTCTGCTGACGGGCAAGTTCGTCGGTGACGGATTTGAACAATGCCGGATCGGCGTCGGACAAGCTGGTAGAGAAAAAGCCTTTGAACGACATGCTGGGGCCTCTTTCGATGCAAGGTTACAGGGCAAGGTCACAGGACGGGCAACAATCAAACGCACCCTGCCCGGTCTGGTTAATGCCAGATGGCGGTGAAATATGTTTGCTCAGGACATCTTTGCAATACGGCCTTCATGACGACCGCCTTCGAATTCGGTCGAAATGAATGCATCAACACAATCAAGTGCCGTCGCTTCGCCAAGCAGGCGTGCGCCAAGGCACAGAACATTTGCGTTATTATGCTGGCGGCAAAGCTCGGCCGAAAGACGGTCATGAACAAGGGCGGCACGGACCTGCGGGAACCGGTTGGCCGCGATGCTCATGCCAATACCCGAACCGCAAACCAGAATGCCGGCCTCGGCTGAACCGTCGATGATCGATTTGGCAACGGCCTGTGCAAAGTCCGGATAATCCACCGATGCAGAACCATTGGTACCAAGATCGGAAACCTCGACACCACGGTCTTTCAGAAGTTCGATGATGGCTGATTTCAGTTCAACGCCGCCATGGTCGGACGCAATGGCAAGGGTTTTGACGGTCATCTGCGCGCCTTTATTCAAAAGTCAAAGAGTAAAATTGAGCGCCTTGTAGCATATAGCGGTGCCCCTGCCAACGCAGAGCTCGGCCAGAATGGCAAGTTTTGCGAAACCCAGATATGCGCATTGATGGACGCATATATATTGTCACCTGCCCGGCCCCGGGATTTGACACGCAATAGTATTAAGCAAAATCCAGAAACACCACAAAGTAGCGTCCCTTTACTGTCCCGGCAAATAATTAGAGATTTAATCACGAAGACAATATTAACCAATTGGTCAAAATATCTGCCCTCACTGCATAACTATGCGCGTAAAAGTACTAATTACGATAACCTTATACGCACCCCTATATACTTGTCTGATGATAACATCAGATAAATGACCCTTGTTATTTTCTGTTGTTTGACTATCTGTTTGGAATAGTGCATTAGTTTTAATGTGAATTTTCAAATGAAGGGTTACTTCAATCATGGCCGAAACTGAGAACAGCGTGCTTGACCGCGACGAACTCTTGCAGATGACCGTTGATATTGTTTCTGCATATGTCAGCAACAATGCACTTGCTGCTGCGCAGATTCCTGAACTGATTTCTACTGTCTTTTCTTCGCTTGACGACATTCGTGAAGTTGAAAAAGAACCTGAACAAGAACCGCTCAAACCCGCTGTTCCTGTGCGTAAATCGATTGGCGATGACTACATCATCTGCCTTGAAGACGGCAAAAAGCTCAAGATGCTCAAACGCCACCTGCGCACGACCTACAACCTGACGCCGGAAGAATACCGTGCGAAATGGGGCCTGCCGGCCGACTACCCGATGGTCGCACCGAACTACGCCAAACAGCGTTCGCAGTTTGCCAAAAAGATCGGCCTTGGTCGCAAGGCGAAGTAACCTTTCAGACTGCCCAGAAATACCGGCAGTCTTGCTGACAAGAAAACGCCGTTCCCGAAAAGGAACGGCGTTTTCTTATGTCCGGTCATAAAAAAAGCCCGGCATGTGCCGGGCTTTTTCCAAATCGGATGATTTGATTAGTTTGCGTAGTCGTAGGAACCGTTGTCCCACTCGTAGAATACGTAACCCGGAGCCGCAACATCACCCTTGGCGTCGAACGAGATCGAACCAAGAACGGTGTCGAAGGTTGCACCGCTGTGCAGAGCTTCGATAACAGCTTCGGAATCAGTGGTGCCGGCTTTGGCAACTGCCTGTGCCCAAGCCTGGATCGCACCATAGGTGTAAAGGGTGTAACCTTCCGGCTTGTAACCCTGACCTTCGAAGTATTTGACGAGTTCAGCGTTGCGCGGATCTTTTTCAAGAGCCGGACCAGCGGTGAACAGCGTGCCTTTACCAGCGTCGCCAGTGATCGACCAGTATTCGAGCGAGTTCAGAGCATCACCCGAAATGGCAAGGGTATCCATACCCTGAGCGCGCATCTGACGAACGATCAGGCCAAGCTCGGTGTGGTAACCACCATAATACAGAACGTCGATGCCTTCTGATTTCAGCTTGGTCACCAGTGCCGAGTAATCTTTCTCAGCCGGGGTGATTGCTTCGTACATGGCTTCGGTAACGCCGGCAGCATTCAGGTTTTTCTTGGTCTCGTCAGCCAGACCTTTGGAATAAGCCTGTTTGTCGTGAACGATGGCGATTTTCTTGTCGCCATAGTTTTCCGCCAGGTATTTACCTGCGACTTCACCCTGCTGGTCATCACGACCGCAAACACGGAACACATTGTCCATGTCACGCTCGGTCAGCTGCGGGTTGGTCGAAGCCGGGGAAATCTGAACGATGCCTTCTTCGAAATACACTTCCGATGCCGGGATCGAGGAACCCGAGCAGAAGTGACCAGCAACGAGAGCAACGTTTTTGCTGACGAGCTGGTTGGCAACTGCAACTGCCTGTTTCGGATCGCAAGCGTCATCGCCGATCTCGAGAACGACTTTTTCGCCATTCACACCGCCAGCAGCGTTGAGGTCAGCAACCGCTTTCTCTGCGCCCTTGGTCATCTGTTCGCCGAACGCCGCATAAGGACCGGTCATCGGACCAACGGTCGCGATCACGATGTCAGCCTTGGCAGCACCCATTGAAAGAACAAGCGCGGAAGCAGTGGCAAGAAGGCCGAGCTTGGTTTTCGACATTAGAGAAGTCTCCCTGTTCCAAAGGTTGGTTCCATCACCATGACAGAACCATCTTTTCGGACCCGAAACCGGCTCATATTCTTCGCCGATTACCGGTTTCAGCTCCCTAGTACTTTAACACCCCTGAATTGGTGTGCAATAGTACAAACTGGTGTATTGCCAATTATTTAGCAATGGTGTGGTGGCGCAAAACGCCACCACAAAAATCAGCGCACATCCGCCCCTTCGCGGGCACGATATGCAAACGGACCAACGCGTTCATAAAGCCACGGATATTGCGACAGCATCTTGTTCACCTGGGTCAGCCGGAAGGCCCCCAGCATGATTGCAAACAAGATTACCGTGTCAAAAATATAGCCTGAAAGCGAAAGAAGTTCGCCTTCGAACAGCGCATAGACCATGAAACGATCAACAAGACCGAGCAACAGCGCATACGGCAAAAGCTGGTATGACGGCCGCCAGGTATTGGCGATGGCCTGTCCGGTCATAAAGGCACAGAAGCCCATCAGAATGATGGTCATGCCAATGGTGACACCAATGCTGGTCCCCGTAATGGATTCCATATCAGACCTCCTTAGTGGCCGCCTTCGAGATAGGCTGCACGAACTTCCGGATTTGCCAGAAGTTCCGCACCCGTCCCCGAGAGCGTAATATTGCCATTGACCATCACATAACCGCGATGAGCGAGCTTGAGAGCATGGAATGCGTTCTGCTCGACAAGGAAGACAGTTACCTTGTTTTCGCGGTTAATCTTTTCAACGGTCTCGAAAATCTGCTTCACCACAAGCGGTGCCAGACCAAGTGACGGCTCATCCAGCAGCAAAAGACGCGGACGCCCCATAAGGGCACGGCCGATCGCAAGCATCTGCTGCTCGCCACCGGACATGGTCCCTGCACGCTGGCTGATGCGTTCCTTCAGGCGCGGGAACAGATCAAACACCATTTCAAGATCCGAATCGAAATGTTTCGGGTCCTGGGTAATTGCCCCCATCTGAAGGTTTTCATAAACCGACATACGCGGGAAGATGCGACGACCTTCCGGCGATTGCTGAATGCCAAGATTGCAGATCTCATGCATCGGCATGCGACTGATATCCTGACCTTCGAACAAAATCCGGCCTTTGCTTGCCTGCGGCGACCCGCAGCAAGTCATCAGCAACGTGGTCTTACCGGCACCATTGGCGCCGATAAGGGTAACGATTTCACCTTCGTTGACTTCCATATCAATGCCCTTGAGGGCTTCGATATTGCCATAGAAGGTATGAACACCTTCGATTTTAAGCATGGACATATCGATGAACTCCCTCAGTGCGCATTCGGATCAACATTAAGGTCGGCGGCAACTTCCGGCGGAAGCTCGTCATCCTCTTCTTCGCCAAGATAGGCGCGGATAACGGCCGGATCATTCTTGACGGCATCGGGATTGCCATCGGCAATCTTTCGTCCGTAATCAAGAACGATCACATGGTCGGAAATCTGCATCACGACGCTCATGTCATGTTCGATCAGAAGGCAACCAACGCCCTGATCATCACGGATGCTTTGCAACAGGATGTTCAGTTCCGCCGACTCACGCGGGTTAAGGCCCGCTGCCGGCTCATCCAGGCAAAGAAGTGACGGATCAGTACACATTGCACGTGCGATTTCCAGACGACGCTGTGAACCATATGGCAGGTTACCGGCATTCCAGTCGGCCTGATCATACAGACCAACCTTGTTCAGCCAGAACTTCGCCTTTTCGATCGCTTCCTTTTCCGCCTTTGCATAGCGGCCAAGGTTGAACAGCCCGGCAATGGAAAATGCAGATGCTTCCATCAGTCGGTTATGCTGCGCAACGATCAGGTTTTCCAGAACCGTCATCCCGGTAAACAGGCGAATGTTCTGGAATGTACGTGCAACACCGTTATTGCGCGGAATACGGAACCCTTCGGTCCGCTCCAGCAAACGGGGGCCATCATTGGCATGCAGGGTCAAACGCCCCTCGGTCGGGACATAGAACCCGGTCAGGCAGTTAAACACCGTGGTTTTGCCTGCACCGTTCGGGCCGATGATTGCTGTGATTTCACTTTTATTAGCCGTGAAAGACAGATCATCAATCGCGACCAGACCGCCAAAGCGCATGGTCAGGTGTTCGACTTCGAGCAGTTTGTTGTCGGTCATTTCAACTCTCCGGCAACTTTTTCTTTCTGGCTCATATTGAGCAGAATGGTCGGGTCACGGAAGGACAACAGACCGCGCGGACGCCACAACATGATGGCAACAATACCGGCACCAAAGATCAGCATGCGGTATTCGGCAAGTTCACGGAACATTTCCGGGAAACCGATCATCACGATGGCGGCCAGAACCACACCGATCTGACTGCCCATGCCGCCCAGAACCACGATCGCAAGAATCACGGCAGATTCAAGGAAGGTGAAGCTTTCCGGGCTGATAAAGCCCTGACGGGTGGCAAAGAAGGCCCCGGCAAATCCACCGAACATTGCACCAATCGCAAAAGCCGAAAGTTTGGTGTTGGTCGGGTTGATGCCAAGCGAACGGCACGCGATTTCGTCTTCACGCAGCGCTTCCCACGCACGACCGATCGGCAGTTTGCGCAGGCGCATGGTGACAAAGTTGGTCACAAGTGCCAGTGCAAGGATCAGGTAGTACAGGAAGATCAGGCGATGCATGGACGAATAGTCCATCCCGAACAGGTCGCTAAAGGCAACGGAGCCCTCAGGTACACGGCGGGAGAAATCGGCAAGGCCAAAGAAGCTCGGACGTTCGATTGATGAAATGCCATCCGGGCCGCCGGTCAGATCATACCAGTTGATCAGAACAACACGGATGATTTCACCAAAGCCCAGCGTCACGATGGCCAGATAGTCACCACGCAAACGCAGAACCGGGAAGCCGAGAATGATGCCAAAGCTGGCAGCAAAGATCCCGGCAAGCGGCAGGCAGAGCCAGAAGCTCAGATCGAAGTTCTGTGACAGCAATGCATAGGAATAGGCCCCCACTGCATAAAATGCCACATAACCAAGATCAAGAAGACCAGCCAAGCCAACCACGATATTAAGCCCCCACCCCAGCATGATGTAAATCATCACGAGGGTCGCAAGGTCGATCGCGGAACGGTTTTCCCCGAACAGGAACGGGAAGATGATGAAGAAGATAATCCCCACCAAACCGATCTTTTTGGTGTTTGAGCGATAAACCAGCTGGATCTTGGACGACAGCTTTGCGCTTTCATCGACTTCGACCGCGCCTTTTTCCTTCATCGAGAAATAGGCGATGGCAAAAACGATGGCGACAAAGGCAATGGCGACAACGGTGCTAAGCACACTGCCAAATGCCATGTCCAGAACCACCGGCGATGCCCAGCGATCATCCATGTCACGGAAACGGACAAACATTTCGAATACGGCAACCGCAGTCACCGTAATCAGCAATGCCTGGACAATTCGGGACATGCCTTCGCGGCGCATGATAAGGGCAAAACGCCCGACCACGGTTGATCCGATGGCAATCAGAACAAGATCCCAGCGAACGGCCAGTTCCAGACCGGTCGGACGGTCAACCGTTTCAACACCAAGGATCATGACCGACATCAGCAGCGCGACAACTGCAAAGAACGCGAGTTCCTTAACAACTTCCGAGCCGTTGGTACGAGTTGATGCAAATGCAGATGACATCAGACTTTCTCAACCTCCGGCTTGCCAAGCAGACCCCACGGGCGGAAGATCAGCACAAGAACCAGAATACCGAACGTTGCAACGTCCTTGTATTCAATCGTGAGATACCCCGACCAGAATGCTTCGATCAGACCAATCAGCAACCCACCAAGCATGGCGCCGGGCAGCGACCCGATACCGCCAAGAACGGCGGCGGTGAAGGCCTTCACACCGGCCAGGAAGCCGATATAGAAGTCGATCACACCGTAATACAGGGTCACCATCATCCCGGCGACAGATGCCAGTGCGGCCCCCATGACAAAGGTGGTCGAAATCGTGCGGTCCACATTCACGCCCAGAAGGCCCGCCATGGTGCGGTCCTGTTCACAAGCGCGCTGTGCACGGCCAAGCGAGGTTTTCGCGATCAGCAGCGAGAAGACAACCATCAGCACGAAGGTCAGAACGATGATCACGATCTGCATGTAGCTGAGCTGGACGTCGAAATTCGCGCTTTCCATAAGGGTAATGCCGCCCTCAACAAGCGGCTGCATCGGCTTAACGCGCGCGCCCTGCGAAATCTGAACAAAGTTCTGCAGGAAGATCGACATACCGATGGCAGAAATCAGGGCTGCCAATCGGAAGGATCCGCGCAAGGGCCGATATGCCACACGTTCCACGCCCCAACCGTAAATCGAGGTCAGAACCATTGAAACGAACAGCATCAAAAGAAGTGTGAGCGGAAGAATGCCGCTGATCCCTGCCGCCTGACAGATCAGGAAGGTAATCAGGGAATGAAACGCACCGAGCATATAAATCTCGCCGTGCGCAAAGTTGATCATGCCGATGATGCCGTAGACCATCGTGTAACCGATGGCGATCAAACCATAAATGGCTCCCAGCGTCAGACCGTTGATCAATTGTTGTAGGAAATAAGCCCAATCCATTGCACAACCTTAGATTTGGCACAGACAAACAAGGTCCTCGCCAGCTCGGCAGAAGGCATCAAGCCACATATATATGTATTGATTGGATGAGACATAGTCTCCCCATTGCCCCCTTGCAAACCCGCGAAGCCTCCGTCTTATTGTTATCGGGTATGACCCGGTTTTAGCCTTCGGAGCCGACCATTCTGTTTGTGGTTCTTACTTCCGAAAGCGCGATTAGAGCGTGAACCTTAGACACATGTGTTCAAAGGCTGCAAGCGGCTTTGAGATTTTAGTGAAAATCACCAAATCAGGAATTGATATTGGAATAAAACACTGATCCGATAAGCCACCCGCTCTTTATATTGTATACATTATCCCTTTTTCAGGACGTATTCAAGTTTTTGTGCGGCGACCCTTTTCAACTGTTCAGGATTCCGACTCACAGGTCCCGCAACGGTTACCTCCACCCCGGTTTTGCCATCAATCGCCGTACAACGCAGATAGGTTCCCACCTGACGAAGTTCAAAGTAAATCTCGTTTGACGTATTGTGTCGCGTGGTCATTGTAATGCTGATGATCCTTGGGAATGTAACCGCCCCCTATTGTGCGCCCATTCTCGGACAACGCAATAGATAACAAAAACGGGCCCGGAAATCCGGACCCGCTTTGACATAGCATCTGAGAACGAGATCACTTTTCCCCGTCCAGCATTTTTACAATGGCCGAGAAATCCATGCCCCCATGGCCGCTATTGGAATAAAGCGCATAAAGGCTTTCAGCCAGCGCCCCCATCGGCGTGGTCGCCCCCGATGCCGCCGAGGCCTGCTGGGCCAATTTCAGGTCCTTAAGCATCATATCAACTGCAAATCCCGCTTGATAATCGCGGTTTGCCGGGGATGTCGGCACCGGCCCCGGAACCGGACAATAGCTGGTCAGCGACCAGCACTGCCCAGATGCCTTTGACGAGATATCAAAAAGCTTCTGGGCATCAAGGCCAAGACGCTTGGCCAGCATGAAGGCCTCGGAAACAGCAATCATGCTGACACCCAGTACCATGTTGTTGCAGATCTTTGCCGCCTGCCCGGCACCACTGTCACCTGCATGGATAATGTTGCTGCCCATTCCTTCGAGGATCGGCTTTGCGCGGGCAAAATCCGCATCCGAACCACCAACCATGAAGGTCAGGGTCCCGGCTGCGGCCCCTGCGGTTCCGCCGGAAATCGGTGCATCCACCGCGCCAAGGCCCGCCGCACGGGCAAGCTCAGATGCCTTGCGCGCGGCATCGACCTCGATCGTGGAACTGTCAATCAGAACAGTACCGGCCTTGGCATTGGCAATCACACCGTCCGGGCCGTCATATACCGAAAGAACATGCTTACCGGCCGGAAGAACGGTTACAACAAATTCAACATTGCTTGCTGCTTCGGCCACGGTTGCGGCCTTGCCCGCACCGCCATCAACTGCCTTGGCCACCGCATCTGCAGACAGATCGAATACTTTGACGTCGTGCCCTGCCTTGACAAGGTTTGCCGCCATCGGGCCGCCCATATTGCCAAGACCGATAAAACCGATAGTCGCCATTTGAAGTCTCCTCTGACATCCCGCTCGGGACTTTTGTTTTGATTTTTCAGGACCATAGAATGGCCCGGATCATTTTAAAGATTAAGTTCCTTTTCCGCCGGAAGCGGCTCGAAATACTCGGCAATTTCACGCGGATCGACCTGACCTATATCGCCATGCTGCCATTTCGGGGCATGATCCTTATCAACGATCACGGCCCGCACTCCTTCAAACAGGTCGGGCTTGCGCACCATTCGTTGTGACATGCGGTATTCCATATTCAGAACCGAAGCCAGCGTCATCTCACGCCCCTGACGGATCTGGTCAAAGCTGACGCACAGTGCCGTCGGTGACTTTGCCGCCAGAATATCTAGGGTCTCCTTGCCAAACGCGGTTTCTTCACGTTCAAGCGCCTCGAAGATTGCAACAACGCTGTCACCGGCAAACGTCCGATCAATATCATCGCGAATGGTCGTAAGCGGCGCATCACCAAAAGCCGTTTCATAGCGCTTGAGAATATCTGCAACCACCGCCTTTGCATCACCCTCATAGGACGCCGCCGCAAGATCGGCTTTAAGACTGTCAAGCTTGTCGGTTGCAACGCCGTGAGTTGCAAGACCAGTATAAAGACAGTCCGCGGCCTTTATCCGCGCACCGGTCAGGCCGAGATACATGCCGATCTGCCCCGGGCATCGTGGCAGGAAATAGCCCCCCCCGACATCGGGGAAAAACCCGATTCCGGTTTCAGGCATTGCAAACAGGGTCCGCTCTGTCGCCACCCTGAACATGCCGTGTATCGAAACACCGACCCCGCCGCCCATCGTGATACCGTCCATCAAGGCGACATAGGGTTTGGGATAACTGGCGATGTAATGATTAAGGTGATATTCGCGCCGGTAAAAGGCATCAAGCAGATCTTCGTCATCAGTCTTGCGCGCATCATAAAGACCGCGAATATCGCCGCCGGCACAAAAGGCCTTTTCACCGGCACCTTCAATCACAACAGCCTTGATCGACGGATCGGTTTCCCATGATTTGAGTTGCCCCATCATCATATCGACCATCACAAGATCAAGCGCATTAAGCGCGCGCGGGCGATTAAGAACGATCTGCCCGATTGCACCTTGTTGGGAAAAAAGCACGGACGCGTCGGCAACAGTGGTTTGGGTATCAGACGTGTTATTCATGGCCTAGTCTTTCAAAGCGGCGCGGGAAATGATCAGCCGCATGATTTCGTTGGTTCCTTCAAGGATCTGGTGAACACGAAGGTCGCGCAACAGCCGTTCGATCGGATATTCGCGAATATAGCCATACCCGCCATGCAATTGCAGCGCCTGGTTACAGACCTCGAACCCGATATCGGTGGCAAAACGTTTTGCCATGGCACAGAACTGCGTTGCATCATCGGTCTTGTGATCAAGCTTCCACGCCCCCTTATGCAGCATAAGGCGCGCTGCTTCGAGCTCGGTTACCATATCGGCGAACTTGAATTGCAACGCCTGAAACTGATCAAGGCTCTTGCCAAACTGCTTGCGGACTTTCATGTGATCGCGGGCATGTTCCATTGCAGCACGGGCGCCGCCAATCGAACAGGCCGCAATATTCAACCGCCCGCCATCCAGCCCCTTCATGGCAAATTTGAAACCTTCGCCCTCTTCGCCCAGACGGTTTTCGACCGGCACCTTGCAATTGCTGAAGATAACGGCGGATGTCGGCTGACTGTTCCAGCCCATTTTTTCTTCAAGCTTGCCAAATGAAAGCCCGTCAGTGTCCTTGGGAATGATAAATGTCGAAATGCCATTCGGGCCGTCATCGCCGCTACGCGCCATCACAACATATATATCGCTGCGTGATCCGCCGGAAATGAACGCCTTTTCACCATTAAGGACATAATGATCGCCATCACGCACCGCGCGGGTCCGAAGCGATCCGGCATCTGACCCCGCGCCCGGCTCCGTCAGGCAGTAACTTGCGAAATGTTCCATCGACACAAGTTTGGGCAGATATGTTTTGCGCTGCGCGTCCGATCCGAAACTATCGATCATCCAGCACGCCATATTATGGATCGAGATATAAGCCGCAGTAGACGGGCATGCCGCCGCAAGTTCTTCAAAGATGACAGCCGCATCCAGACGGCCAAGCCCAGTTCCGCCGAACTCTTCACGCGTATAGATCGCGGCAAAGCCAAGCTCTGCCGCCTTGCGCAGGGTTTCTTCGGGGAAAATGTGCTTTGCGTCCCATTCACCCGCATGAGGTGCCATTTCGTTCTGGGCAAAATCACGCGCAGCCTGGGCAAATGCCTGCTGATCGTCAGACAGGTTGAATTCCATTGGATCGCCGCCTCTGAAGTTTATCTGTTTTCCCTTTACGTAAACGTGAAAACACCCTCTTGTCAATTCATTCGGTATAACAGTACCGAATTATCACAATATTAAAAAATCACACCGTTTACGTGCATTCACGTAGTCGTTTTCACCAAATGTTTCTTGCTGATGATGGTGCTGTCGGCTTACCTTCTCCGCGTCAGGAACAACAATAAATCAGGGAAACACATCATGTCGTCCACGAAACCGGAAACCATTGTTCTTCATGCAGGCTATCGCGCCGACCCAACCACCGGGTCTGTTGCGGTTCCGCTGTATCAGACCACCAGTTATCAGTTCCGCGACACCCAGCATGCCGCCGACCTTTTCGCGCTTAAGGAACTTGGCAATATCTATACGCGCCTGATGAACCCGACCAATGATGTGCTTGAACAGCGCATTGCCGCCCTTGAAGGCGGCGCTGCTGCGGTTGCACTTGGTTCGGGTCAGGCGGCATCGACTTTTGCCGTGCTGAATATCGCACAGGCCGGCGACAATATTGTCAGCTCGACAGATTTGTATGGCGGGACCTGGAACCTGTTTGCCAATACATTCAAGCAAATGGGCATCGAAGTGCGCTTTGCAGATCCGGCTGACCCGGAAAGCTTCCGCAAACTCGCTGATGACAAGACCCGTGCCTTTTATGCAGAAACCCTGCCGAACCCGAAATTGCAGGTCTTCCCGATCCGCGAAGTTGCCACCATCGGTGACGCGCTTGGCATTCCGCTGATTGTCGACAACACGGCCGCCCCGGTCATCTGCAAACCGATCGAACATGGTGCAAGCATCGTGATGTATTCGACCACCAAATTCATTGCTGGTCACGGCACGTCGGTTGGTGGTGTTGTGGTCGATTCCGGCAAATTTGACTGGGAAAAACATTCCAAACGCTTCCCGCTTTTGAACGAACCTGATCCCAGCTATCACGGTGCGGTCTGGACGCAGGCTGTCAAACCGATTGGCCCGGTTGCCTATGCGATCAAATTGCGCTGCACGCTGTTGCGTGACATCGGTGCCGCTGCATCCCCGTTCAATTCATTCCAGACCATCCAGGGCATGGAAACACTGCCGCTGCGCATGGAACGTCATTGCGAGAATGCCAACAAGGTTGCCGACTTCCTGGCATCACACCCCAAAGTCACCGAGGTCATCCATCCCAGCAAACAGGACGGTGAAAGCCGCCGTCGTGCAGACAGCTATCTCAAAGGTGGGTACGGGTCACTGATGGGCTTTGAACTGGCGGGTGGCAAAGACGCCGGTGAGAAATTCATCAACGCGCTTGAGCTGTTCTATCACGTCGCCAATATCGGCGATACGCGATCACTTGCCATCCATCCGGCTACGACGACTCACAGCCAGCTGTCGGAACAGGATCGTCTGTCATCGGGCGTGACTGACGGTTATGTCCGGCTGTCCATCGGCATTGAACATATTGACGATATTCTGGCCGATCTGACACAGGCCCTTGATAAAGCCTGATCTTGCAAAACTTTGCGACGTCATCTGCAACCGGTCGAACCAACGTTCGACCGGTTTTTCATTGACCAAATTCGCAAACAGGCCTAGATGAAATCGGCAAAACATGCACAACATGCAAAACAGGCACCGCAATGTCGAGCGTCATCACCCGTCAGGATGAAATCCTGAAACTGCTGCGAAACATGGGAACAGTTCATATTCATGACCTGGCCGCCCTGTTTCATGCATCCCTTGATACCATCCGCCGCGATTTGCGCCAGCTTGAAGACGAAGGACAGCTGCGCCGCATCCATGGTGGCGCGGTGCTTCCCAACAAGCCGAGCGAAACCTATGAAGAACGCGCACGCGATCTTCAGCCTGAACGCACGGCCATTGCCCAGAAAACAGCCCGCGATTTGATCCCGGATGACGCCGTGGTCTTTTTTGACAGCGGCACCACCATTTGCGAAGTGGCACGGCACCTCAAACCGTCCTTTCGTGGTACGGTTATTACCGTCAACCCGATGATTGCCGTCGAGCTGGCCGCCCACCCGAACGCCCGGGTTATCATGCTGGGCGGTACGCTTCTGAAAAATGACATGGTCGTCTGTGGACCGACCACAATTGATGAAATCCGCAAATATAATGCAGATCTGGCATTGCTCGGGACCTGTGCCCTGCATCCTGAGTCGGGACTGTCCACCAGCCACCCCGATGAACGCACATCAAAGGCCGCAATGATCAGCCAATCAGCCGAAATCATCGCTGTCACCACCGCCGACAAACTTGAAACCAGCCTGCCATTCCGGGTGTGTGATATTGATGCGATATCCCACCTTGTAACAGGTCGCAAACTTTCGGCCGGATATCTCAAAAACTATGCCAAGCGCGGAATGAACGTTGTTCAGGCCTGATTGCCCAAACGCCCAGTGACCGGAGCCACCAAAGATGCAAAATTATTCCCAGCCCCATAACCGGGTACGCACCATCTTCTTTTTGCATGGCGCTGCCTTTTCAAGCTGGGTGCCGCATATCCCCCTGGTGCAGGAACGGCTTGGCCTTGGTCATGACGAACTGGGTGGTATTCTGCTGGCTGCTGCCATTGGGGTGCTTGCCGTGATGCCGATCGCCGGCCGCCTTTCCGATCGCATCGGAAGCGAGCTGGTCGTGCGCTATTCCGGGCTGGCCTATTTCATCGCGGTTGGCATTCCAGTTTTCATGCAATCCTATGTCAGCATCTCTGTTGCGATGTTTGCCCTTGGATTTTCCGGTGCGTTTCTTGATGTGGCAATGAATGCCAATGGCCTGAATGTCGAACGGGTCAAAGGACGCAGCATCATGTCAGGACTTCATGGCTGTTGGAGCCTTGGCGGCTTTGCCGGTGCCGGGATTGCCGCGGCATGGTTCGCCCTGCCCTTTGACAACAGCTACCACCTGCCCGTCATTCTTTCGGTCTTTCTGATCGCCCATATCATTGCCCAAACCAAACTTTTGCCCGACCGGGATGCAATCGCCATCTTGCAGGACAATCAGGAAACGGCAGACCATGCTGCTACCGGCAATGCGGGAACATCCGGCGCGCAAAAGGACCGCCCGATGTTCCTGATGCTGCTTCCGTTCGGTGTTTGTGCCTTTATCGGGCAATTCGGCGAAGGCGTCATTACCGATTGGGCGACAGTCTTTATGAATAGCGAACTGTCATCGGGTGCGACCATGGCCGCTGTCGGCTTTGCCATTTATTCCTGCGCAATGGCTGCAACCCGGCTGTCGGGTGATGCGTTGGTGATGAAATTCGGCCGTGCACCGGTTCTTTTGACAAGTTCTGTTCTGGCATCCCTTGGCACCTTTATCATCGCCCTGTCACCGCATTATATCGTGGCCTGGATCGGGTGCGGCATTGCCGGCACCGGGCTTGCGGTTATTCTTCCGCTTTTGCTGTCGGCAGCATCAAAGGCCACGGGCAAAGGTGGCGGTGCGGTGGTGTCGATCATCGCGGCCACCGGTTATTCGGCAATCATGGCAGGACCGCCGATTATTGGCGCAATCGGCCAGGTGGCCGGCCTTGTCACAGCATTTGCCATCACCGCCAGCTTCCTTGCCCTGATTATCCCGGTTTACCTTCTGACCATGCGTGCACGGCTGCAATTCGCCAGCAATGGTTGATTGCGCATGAAATCTGTCCCATAAATTGGCCTGTCCACTCCTCGGGCAGGATCCAAGGTTCGCCCCGCCTCACAGAACAGAGTACAGATCATGGCCAACAAATTCGCCTATGGCACATTTCCCAGCACCCGGCAGCGTCGTAACCGCATGTCCGATTGGTCCCGTCGCATGGTCGCGGAAAGCCGCTTGACCGCACATGATCTGATTTTGCCGGTCTTTGTGATTGATGGCACCAACCAGCGAACCCCGATCCCATCCATGCCCGGCGTTGAACGCCAGTCTGTCGATGTATTGGTCGAAACCGCCAAACATGCAGAAAAACTCGGTATCCCTGCCCTGGCACTGTTCCCCTATATCGAAGCGAACCTTAAAACCAAGGACGCGCGCGAAGCCTATAACCCCGACAATGTCGTCTGCCGTGCGACCAAGGCGATCAAGGATGCCTGCCCCAATATCGGCATCATCACCGATGTTGCCCTTGATCCGTTCAATTCCGATGGTCAGGACGGGATCGTCGTCGATGGTCAGATTTTGAACGACGAAACCACCGAAGCATTGGTCCGTCAGGCTCTTGTCCAGGCCCAGGCAGGTTGTGACGTTGTCGCGCCATCCGACATGATGGATGGCCGCATTGGTGCGATCCGCAAAACCCTTGAAGGCGAAAGTCTCAAGAACGTTCAGATCATGGCCTATTCCGCGAAATACGCGTCCTCTTTCTATGGACCGTTCCGTGACGCCATCGGTTCCGCAAGCGCGTTGGGCAAGGCAGATAAGAAAACCTATCAGCTTGACCCTGCCAATAGCGACGAAGCGATGCGTGAAGTTGCCTATGACCTCGAAGAAGGTGCAGACTCGGTCATCGTCAAACCGGGTCTTCCGTATCTCGATGTTCTCTATCGCGTGCGTCAGGAATTTGGCGTACCGGTCTTTGCCTATCAGGTATCGGGGGAATATGCGATGTTGCGGGCTGCGGGCCAGAATGGCTGGCTGGATTATATCGGCTGCGCGATTGAAACGCTTTCATGCTTCAAACGTGCGGGCGCATCCGGGGTTTTGACCTATAGCGCCATTGAAGTCGCCGAGGCGCTTGAAGGATAAACCACGGCACGCAACCCCGATCCAGAACACAAAAAAGGGCCTCAACCGAGGCCCTTTTGCATTTCCCGGGATCATAAAGCCAGAAGATCAGGCACAACAGGCCGCTTCGCTGACCGGATCGGCGATACCATGACCGATTGCACGCGCGCAGAAATGCGGCCGCAGACCGGATTTGGCAAAGACACTTTCGATATCCTGACCATCAAGGAATCCCCCCTGATGCACCAGAAGCGTCTTGATCCCCGATGCAAGACCGCCCAGGACATCCGTATGCACCGTATCGCCAACCATCAGGACGCGATCACGGCTGACATCCGGGTGGCGGCGCAGAACTTCTTCAAACACGTGATGATACGGTTTGCCGACACATTGGGGAATCACCCCGCATGCATCCGCCGCCAGATGGGCAAAATAGCCCGATTCCACGGACAGGAAGTCCCCCATTGGCGCACAGATATCCGGATTACCGACCAAAATTGGCCGCGGATTGGCCGCAAGGCTTTGTTCCAGCATTTCCTGCTGCTGATCTGACCAGTTTTCCGAATCAATCAACAGAAAACCATCAACGCGGTCATAGAGTGCGCGGTCCGCGCCAAGCGGCTCGACAGTGTCAGGCAAGACATGAAACGGCCAGTCCGCCGGGGCCATTGCGCCCCAATGGGTAATGTCGGCATGTTCATGCATCAGTGGTGCAATGAATTGCTGGCTGCTGATCAGGTTGCTGTTGTCAAAATCAAACCCGCGCTTGCGATGGCGGGCAAGGATGGCCTCTGCCGAACTGGACGCATCGTTGGTGACAACGGCAATCTTCTTGCCCGCTTCCTGAAGCGTGGCGATGGTTTTTACAGCACCGGGAATGGCCGTCGGGCCGCTATTGAGAACGCCAAACGCGTCAAACACAATCAGTTCAAACTGATCGGCAATCGCCAGAAGATTTTCGACATAGTCGGTTTTTGCCGGAACAGCATCAGCCTGCACTTGCGGCAATCGCGGCGCATATTGCAAATATGCGTCGATTGCCTGCGTAAAATTCAAACGCGGCCGATTGATGCTCATGGTCAGTTCTCCTGTTCGTGCATTTGGTCGCGCAAGTTACGGTCTTTTCCGGCTGATTGCGACCCCAAATACATCCCAATTCCTGTTAAATGCGCGCAACTGCCAAAATCAACCGATACGCGTCACGCAATTTCATTAGCCATGCACCATTAGCATAGCAATTAAAGTTGCAAAAGAAGCCTCATGTAACCGTATTATCGCCAATTCATTGCAATTTGGTGACTTTCTGCGCTTTCCAAGCCGCTGCCATGCAAAAAACGCATTGGATTAAGACAACAATCAGACGTAGATTGCCTTCACCAAATGAATAGGACGTATCGACTGGTAAATGCGCCATCAAGCAGATGATCATTCGATACATTGTAAACAAACCGACACGTCAAACCAGTTAACTATTCCTTCACGGAATACCTTCGGTGAGAACATGCCGGTTATCTGAATAGACGCCGTGTTAAACGGCCGGTTTGAAATAGGTGATGAAATGATCGTAACTAAAATCTTCGCTTTCCTTCGCGCTCTTCGCGTTCAGTACCAGACCCAGGTTGCGCTGCGTAAACTTGATACGCGCGAACTGGCTGACATCGGTCTGAACCGCGACATGATCGACGATGTAGCACACCGTGTTGCTTTCGGTCGCTAAGCCACGACCGTAGCGTCCTTGAGAAAAACCCCGGCAGATCATCTGCCGGGGTTTTTCTTTGTCCGCATTTCAGGATCGCCAGTATCCAGCCACGTCCGCACTCATGCGGCCTCAACATCGTGGCTGTGCAACGGCCTAGTTGGCAACTAGTTGGCAAACAGGCCCTTATAGTCATCGCGCAGGACATTCTTCTGGACTTTGCCCATCGCATTGCGTGGCAGCTCTTCGACAAAGAACACCCGCTTGGGCACCTTGAAGTTCGCAAGCTGCGATTTGATGGCGCCGATTACCCCATCCTCTGACAGGGCGTCCTTGTGGGTCGGAACGATTATGGCGACAACCGCCTCGCCAAAGTCGGGATGCTGAACACCGATCACGGCACTTTCAACAACCCCTTCCATTTTATCGATCAGGGTTTCGATTTCTTTCGGATACACGTTAAAGCCGCCAGAAATCACAAGATCCTTGGCCCGTCCGACAATATGGACATAGCCCTTGGCGTCGATCTTGGCGATATCGCCGGTAATGAAAAAGCCGTCCTTGCGAAACTCTTCTGCGGTTTTTTCCGGCATCTGCCAGTAACCGGCAAAAACATTCGGTCCGCGCGCTTCAAGAACGCCGATCTCGTCGGTTCCCAGAACGTTACCGTCCCCATCACAGACACGGACTTCAACATCGGGCAGTGCCGGGCCAACAGTATGAACAATACGCTCCCCGTCCAGCGGGTTCGACGTCGCCATCCCCATTTCCGTCATGCCATAACGTTCCAGCAAAGCCTTGCCGGTGCGTTGCTTGAACGCAGTGAAAGTTTCTGGCAACAACGGGGCTGATCCCGATATAAACAAACGCATGTTAGCGGTAACATCCGCATCAAAGTCATCTTCTGCCAGCAATCGCACATAGAATGTTGGAACACCCATCATCACCGTACTGCGCGGCAAAAGCGCCATGACCTCGTCACGGTCAAATTTCGGCAGGAAGAACATCTTTGAGCCCGACAACATCACACAGTGACAGGCGATGAAAAGCCCGTGGGTGTGGAAAATCGGCAAGGCATGCAAAAGGGTATCATCCCCGTTAAAGCCCCACAGCTTTTCAAGCGTTGCCGCATTGGACCACAGGTTCATCTGGGTCATCATTGCGCCTTTGGGTTTTCCTGTGGTGCCCGACGTATAAAGGATCGCGGCAAGATCATCATCGGCACAGGCCACAGGCGTGAACTGCCCGGATTGTCCGGCGGCACCATCCATAAGACTGCCATCACCCTTGGTGCCAAGTGTCAGAACATGGGTCACGCCCTGCTCCTTGGCGATTGCTGTGACTTCTTCCAATCGATGGGGCTGACAAACAAACACCACCGGTGATGCATTGCCCATGAAATATGAAAGTTCCCCGGCCTGGTAGGCGGTGTTTAGCGGCAAGTAAACCAAGCCAGCCCGGATGCACCCCAGATACAGAAAAAGTGCCTCGGGGGATTTATCAACCTGAACAGCCACCCGATCCCCTTTGCGAGCACCAAGTGACGTCAACAAACCGGCAATCCGCGCCGATGCCGTATCCGCGTCGGCATAGCTGTATGTCTTGCCGGTCGGTGTTTCGATCAGAACCGACGAAAGGTCTTTTGGAAACCGGTCACGGATACGCATGAAAAGGCTGTTGGTCACTGTATTGCTTCCCCGAAGATTGGTCTTTTGGCCGACAGGCCACCTGTCGGTTCCGAATGCGGGCAACATAGTGCAATCAATCATTATTGGTAAACAAGTACCTTTTTACCGATAATGATATTTTCCAAGCGCGACACGACAAAAAAACGGGTAAGCAGAAAAAACTGCTTACCCGCACGGTAATCAATCAAACGTCGCAACTCGGTGCGCGATCAGGCCACATAGGGGAATTCGCCATCCACGAACGGGAATGCTTCGCCAACGGTGACCTGCATTTCCGGGAAGAACCCGTTGAAATGGGTCGCAAGTGCATTGCTATAGGCCCCGATATGGCCAAATTCGATCCAGTCCCCTTCACGGATGTCCGCCGGCAGGGAAACAGCCGCTGGCAACACATCCATATTATCGCAGGTCGGGCCATAAATGGTGAAATCAAGCGTTTCATCTTCGATGAATTCACCATTGATCCGCATGGGCCGCACCGGATAGCGCAGCTGACCAGTCACGGTTTCCGACAGGCTTCCATAAACACCGTCATTGATAAACAGGGTATCTTCCTTGCGCAGGTGAACCTGGGTAATCAGGGAAATGCCACTTGAAACAAGTGCCCGACCCGGTTCGCACATAAAGGTCGTTTCGGGCATATCAAGCCAGCGAATGCAATCCTTGATCTCGTCCATGAATTCTTCAAGGCTGGCACCGCGCTGGTTCATATACTGGCCCGGGAAACCGCCACCGACGTCGATGTGTTTGACCTGAACACCGGAGAAATCGACAACCTGACGGATCAGTTCAACCGCGATCCGATAGCCGTTCGGCGTGGTGCATTGCGACCCGACATGGAAACAAAGACCGGCTTCATATCCGTATTCATCAACCTTCTTAAGAAGCTCTGCTGCGACCATCGGACGCGCGCCAAACTTCGCCGACAGGTTATAGGTCGCCCCGGCCGGGGGCGTTGCCAGGCGCACATGAATGACAAGGTTCTTGTCGCCTTCGGTTTCTTCGCGGATTTTTTCGAGTTCTTCGATCGTGTCGATGACATAGTGATCAATGCCATACACACGGTGCGCATTCCGGATGGCATCGCGGCTTTTGACCGGATGCATGAAATAGGCCTTCATGCCCGGAAACTGGCGACGCACCAGCGAAATTTCTTCTGGCGATGCCGTGTCGAAATGTCGAACACCCCCTTCATGGAGATAGCGCATCACTTCGGGATGCGGATTACATTTCACGGCATAAAGGACGTCGCCCGGGAACATTTCGACAAAGCGCTGCGCTGTTTCTCGAAGAATATTGGGTCTGAGACAATAAACCGGATAGGAAGGCTTGAGTTCCTTAACAACATCGAACGTCGTATCGAAATGACGTGGCATAAATACTCCATCGTTTGCGAAATGCTGGCGCCCAGACACGTACCGCCGCCGGGCTGGCCTTTTTTGCACGACAAGGTTATCAGCCCTTTGCGAAACTGTCATGCCTGTAAACACGAATTGATCTTGATATTGCGGCATCCTGTCGATAATTTGGTAAACCAATACCGAATAACCAATATCGTGTGCCCCACGCAAAAAAGCGCAACCACACACAACCCACAGGGAGCCTGAAATGCCTTTCGAACCGAACCTTGATCCGATGTCTTTGGCGACGGAACTCTCCGGCCACCACCTGATTGATGGCAAACTTGTTGCCCCCAAAAACGGCAAGACCTTTGACGTCATCAACCCGGCCACCGGCAAGGTTATCGGTCAGGCAGCCGACGGCGATGCTGACGATGTGGCAATTGCAGTTGATATTGCCAAGAAGGCGCAGAAAGACTGGGCAGAACGCCCTGCCCGTGAACGTGGCAAGCTGGTTGCCGAATGCGGTCGCGTCCTGATGGCCCATACAGAGGAACTCGGACGACTGGTCGCCCTTGAATCGGGCAAGGCGCTGCGCACTGAAAGCCGTGTCGAAGCATCGGTTCTGGCCGACATGTTCGTCTTCTTTGGCGGGCTTGCCTCGGAACTGAAAGGTGAAACCGTTCCCTTTAACCCCAACATGATGACCCTGACCACCCGCGAAGCCGTTGGTGTGGTCGGCGCCATCATTCCCTGGAACGTCCCGCTGCTTCTGATGGCGATCAAGGTTGCCCCGGCTCTGGTTGCCGGCAACACGGTTGTCGTGAAATCCGCCGAAGACACGCCGCTTACCGTGCTGCGCGTCTGCCAGATCATGCAGGAAATTCTTCCGGCTGGCGTTTTGAACATCCTGTCGGGCTTTGGCCCGTCTTGCGGTGGCCCGCTTGTGGAACACAAGGATGTCAAAAAGGTTTCGTTCACCGGATCGGTTGAAACCGGTCGCACGGTTTACAAGGCCGCCGCCGAAAAGCTGATCCCGGTCACCCTTGAACTTGGTGGCAAGTCGCCGATGATCGTGATGGATGACGCCGACCTCGACAAGGCGGTTGCCGGTGCAATCGGCGGCATGCGCTTCACCCGTCAGGGTCAGAGCTGCACCGCATCGTCACGCATGCTGGTTCATGAAAAACTTCATGATGAGTTCGTCAAGCGACTGATTGACAAAGTTAATACCCTGAAAATGGGCAACCCGCTTGATGAAGAAACCGATATCGGCACCATCATCAACCGCAAACAGTTCGACAAGGTATGCGGCTATATCGATATCGGGGAAAAAGAGGGTGCAACCAAGCACGAGCTCAGCGCCCTTCCCACGGACGCCGAACTTTCCGACGGCCTTTTTGTCCGTCCGGTAATTTTCACCAATGTTGACCCGAATGCCCGGATCGCCCGCGAAGAAATCTTTGGCCCGGTTGCCTGTGTCTTCAAATTCAAGACCTTTGAAGAAGCCCTTGAACTGGCAAATGACAGCGACTTTGGCCTTGCGGCAACGGTCTGGACCACGGATCTGAAAACCGCCCTTGTCGCCACCAAGCGCCTTGAAGCGGGCTTTGTTCAGGTCAACCAGAACCTTGTTGTTCAGCCGAACCTGTCCTATGGCGGCATCAAGTTGTCGGGACTTGGCAAGGAAGCATCGCTTGAAAGCATGCTTGAACATTTCACCTACAAGAAAACCGTCATTCTGAATATGGAATAACGCCCGATCCCCAAACTAGGCGTTCCACTTGGCCGGGTTGCGGTACACGCAACCCGGTTTTTCTATTGCGGCACTTGACCTTGGGCGACTTATCCGCAAAGCTGCCGCTTGAAAACACATCTTTAACCCAGAAAGAACATGGCTATGTCTGCATATACTGACATCCTTTCATCGCATTCCCGTCCGACGCTTCGTGCCGGTGCGATGGCCATGATTATGGGGATTTCCGACCTGCGAATGTGATCCCTGTCATCTGCGGATGACAGGTCCGGTTAACTACCGTTTTTCACCCACCACATGATATTATTGCCACCACATCACACCGATGGTGGCCGCAGGAGCATGGAAATTATGACTGTTTCCTATCACGATATTGTACGCGCATCCGGCTTGCTTGATGGTATTGTCGCCAAAACACCACTGGTAAAATCACTTACGCTTTCAAGCATTTGCCAGGCAGAAGTTTATCTTAAACTTGAAAACCAGCAATATACCGCCTCGTTCAAGGAACGTGGCGCCTATGTCAAACTTGCCAGCCTGACGCCCGAAGAACGCGAAAACGGCGTTATCGCCGTTTCGGCCGGAAACCATGCCCAGGGCGTTGCCTATAACGCCAAGCGGCTTGGCATTCCGGCTACCATCGTCATGCCCAAAAACACGCCCTTTACCAAGGTCCATCATACGCGATCCCACGGGGCGGAAGTTGTCCTGACCGGGAATGTGTTCGCCGAAAGCCTTGAGGCTGCCGGACGCATTCAGAAAGAGCGCGGCCTGACCTTTGTCCACCCGTTTGACGATGCCCATATCATTGCCGGCCAAGGTACGGTCGGGCTCGAAATCCTGAACGAAAATGTCGATATCGACACCATCGTCGTGCCAATTGGCGGTGGCGGACTGGCATCAGGGGTGGCAACGGCAGTCAAATCACGCCGCCCCGATATCGAGATTATCGGTGTCGAGACCAAGCTTTATCCCAGCATGTATGAGGGCATTCGCGGCGAAGAATATACCGGCGGCGGTGTCACCATTGCCGAAGGCATTGCGGTCAAACAGCCCGGTGGCCTGACGCTGGAAATCTGCAAGGAAAAGCTCGACGACGTCGTACTGGTTGATGAAAGCAGTATCGAACGGTCTATCCAGATGCTGATCGAGATCGAAAAAAGCGTGGTCGAAGGTGCCGGTGCGGCGCCGCTTGCGGCCCTGCTTGACCATCCCGAGAAATTCAAGGGCAAGAAAGTTTGCCTGATTGTCAGCGGCGGCAATATCGATACCCGCCTTCTTGCCCAGGTGCTGATGCGCGGCATGGCCCGTCAGGGACGTCTTGTCCGCGTTCGTATTGAAATTCCCGATGTGCCGGGTGCGCTGGCAACCATCAGTTCGCTGATCGGCGAAGAAGAAGCCAACATCATCGAAGTCTATCACCAGCGTCATTTCTATGACGTGCCGGCAAAACAGACCGACGTCGATATGGTTTTGGAAGTCCGCGATACCGTCCATGCCCAGCAGGTTATCGAACGCCTGATCAAGGCGGGATTTGGCGGGCGCCTGCTTGGCAACACATCACTCGATTGATCAGGCCTGACCTGATCGACTGCCAAACGACAAAGGGCCGCCGGTATGTCACCGCGGCCCTTTTTCTGTGTAAACCCGATCACATGATCGCCAGCAGATCAGTCACCCAGGCTGCGATACCGACCGCCATAATAAAGTAACGGCGCACCGGTTTCGCCCATCACCAGTTCGCGGACATGACCGACGATGATGCTGTGATCGCCGCCTTCATGCAGGGCATGACGTTCGCAGGTCAGTGCCGCAACACTTCCTGTCAGGCGCGGCATGCCGAGACTGTCATCTTCATAGGCCACGCGATCCCAGCCATCCTGCCCCGGCGCGGAAAACAGCTCGGAGACCTGCTGTTGGCTTTGGCTCAGGATATTGATGCAAAACCTCTTTGCGTCCCCGGTAAACAGCGCATGCGTTGCCGCACGGTGATCAACCGAAAACAGAACCAGTGCCGGATCCAGTGAGACCGAAGCAAAGCTGTTGATGGTAATGCCGGCTTTTGCACCGTCTGCAGCGCGGGTGGTTACCACAGCAACACCGGTTGTGAATTGACCAAGGCAATCGCGAAAATCGCGCGCAGAGAAAGACATATTGAAGGCAGCTCTCGTATACAAATATGGATGGTTGACGCACGCTGAATGGAGCTTGGGGAAAATGGCGTCTAATCATCCCGCTGTCAAACCTAACTCGCAGCTAATTTAAACGCGATGTTAATAAGATTAAAACTTAATAAGAGCATACAGATATCAGAAACATGTTTTGCAGTGCCGCAGATGACAGATGTTTCAATGAACTCGGGGTTGATCGTTCAGGTATCTGGCTTGGGCTAGCGGAGAAGAAAAAAGAATGTTCTTGATCATTGGCTATATCGTCGTAATCGGCTCTGTCCTGGGTGGCTATCTGCCGCATGGCGACTTTGGCATTCTCGTACAACCGCTTGAAGTCTTGATCATCTTCGGCGCAGCATTCGGTGCATATTTGACCGCCAACCCGCTTGGCATCGTCAAAAAATCATTCACCTATACCCTGCGCGCCATGAAGGGCCCCAAGAAAAAGGCTGCATATCTGGAACTCCTGATATGCCTTTATGCCATTTTCCGTCTGGCCAAATCCAAGGGTGATCTGGCGCTTGAAAGCCATGTCGAGAACCCGGAAAGTTCCAGCCTGTTTTCCAACTTCCCGAATCTGATGAAAGATCATCACGCGATGGAATTCATGTGTGATTATCTGCGCCTGCTGACTTTGGGAACCACCAACGCCTATGAACTCGAAGCGGTGATGGATCAGGAACTCGATACCCATCACGAAGAAGAACATGCCGTTGCATCAGCCGTTCAGACCGCGGGCGATGGCCTTCCGGCACTTGGTATTGTTGCCGCGGTTCTTGGCGTGATTGTCACCATGAGCTCGGTGACCGAACCGCCTGAAATTCTCGGCGGCCTGATCGCAGCCGCCCTTGTCGGTACGTTCCTTGGTATTCTTGGTGCATACGGCTTTGTTGGCCCGACCGCATCGATCATCAAGAACACGGTTGATTCTGACGGCAAATATTATGGCTGTATCAAAGCAGCACTGATCGGTCACATGCAGGGTTACGCCCCACAGGTTTCGGTGGAATTCGCGCGCAAGACCCTTCCCCATAACCTTCGACCCAGCTTCAAGGAACTTGACGAAGCGCTGCAAGATGCGCCCACAGCTTGATCTTGAGCCGGGAGCTTTGGTTTAGAGGACAACGCAGCACATGCCCGATATCGTTATAAAAAAGATCAAAAAAGGTGGGCACGGGCACCATGGCGGTGCCTGGAAAGTTGCCTATGCCGACTTTGTGACGGCAATGATGGCATTCTTCCTGTTGCTGTGGCTGCTTTCAAGCGCGACCGAAGAACAGCTTCAGGGTGTGTCGATGTATTTCACACCTGAAACCATATCACAGAATGATTCGGGTTCGGGCGGTTTGCTCGGCGGGACCAGCCTTGCAGAAGAAGGCGCATTGCGCTCCGAATTCGGCATGCCAACTGTCAGCATGGACATCCCGCCTCAGCAGTCCCCCGACGAACGCGAAGCCATCCGTGTTGCCCAGATGGAAGAACAGGAATTCAACGAGGCCAAGGAAGAACTCCTTAAGGCCATTGATGAAAGCCCGGAACTTCAGGGTCTTGAGAAGAACATCCGGATCGAGGAAACCGACGAAGGTCTTCGGATCCAGATCCTTGATGAAGACGGAACTGCCATGTTCCCGAGCGGCAGTGCCGATATGGCTGAACATACGCGGCTTCTTCTCGAAAAGGTTACCGAGGTCATTGAAAAAATGCCCCAGGATATCTCGATCGAAGGCCATACCGACGCGGTACCGTTCAACCGCCTTGACGGTTATTCAAACTGGGAACTGTCGACAGACCGTGCACTGGCCACGCGCCGCGCCCTTCAGGACCTGGGTCTGGAAACCGCCCGCTTTGCCAAGGTCGCTGGTCTTTCGGATACCGATCCACTGGTACCTGATGATCCCAAAAATGAAAGAAACCGTCGCATCAGCATCACGCTTTTACGTGGTACAGGTGAACGCGCAGAACTGGGATCAGATGGACAGAATGGCAATGGCACAGGCGCCCCTGCCAACGGTGCATCCCCGGTCCAGCAATCAGAGACACCGGCCAATGGTGCTGCCCCGCGTCGTCCGACATTCGGCGTGCCGTCACAACCATAAACATATGGCGATGTCACAGATTTGAATGCCCTTTTGGCTGCATGACCTTTAAACTGTCACAAACAGCACTTAATCTCATAATATAGATGATCGCGTGTGATCGGGATTGAGAATACCAGATGACAGTCAACCAGCGCCGCCTTACGCAGCATTACTTCATGACGGCCCCGATGCCGTGTCCCTATTTGCCCGGACGATTTGAACGTAAGCTGGTGACCGAATTGCGTGGCCCCGAGGCCAACAATATTCACGATCTGCTGTCGCGCGCCGGTTTCCGCCGCAGCCATTCCATTGCCTATCTTCCGGCGTGCAGCGATTGTAATGCCTGTGTTCCCGTGCGGGTAAGATGCCCGGACTTTGAACATAGTCGGTCATCCCGCCGTATCCAGAACAAGAATAGTGACCTTACGCGTTCCATCCTGCCGCCAACAGCCACACAGGAACAATACCAGCTGTTCAGCACCTATCAGGATGCCCGCCATGGCAATGGCGATATGGCCCGGATGGATGCGCGCGACTATCGCGCCATGATTGAAGACAGCACGATTGATACGTCGATCTATGAATATCGTCGCGCCGACAACAGTTTGATTGCCGTTGCACTGGTGGATAATCTTGCCGACGGATTATCTGCGGTTTACAGCTTTTTTGACCCGGCAGAACACAAGCGCGGCCTTGGGACCTACATCATCCTTGACCTGATCGAAGAAGCACAACTTCTTGATTTGCCCCATATCTATCTGGGTTACTGGATCGGTGACTGTCGCAAGATGTCTTACAAGATGCGCTTTCAGCCGCTTGAAGGGTTCCGGGACGGGCAATGGATCTCGATGAGCGACACCGGACCCGATACCTGTGCATAGGATGGGCTACCCTTCTTTCGTATCATTCTACATTAGACTAAAGTCCTAGAAATCAGCTCGATCCCCGGTTGCCTGCATCCAAAGACGCATATAAGCTCCTTACAAAGCCGGTTAACCGGCTTTGATACATATAAATCATGAGCTTGCATCTTTGGGAGGCTGTAACTAATGAAACGTCGCCAATTTCTTTCTGGCGCTGCCGTAGCAGGTGCGACTGCTGCCGCATCCACTTTTGCCAAACCGGCACTTGCCCAGGACGTCCGTGAATGGCGTATGGTCACCACCTGGCCGAAAAACTTCCCGGGTCTTGGTACCGGTGCGAACCTTCTTGCTGAATACATCACCAAGGCATCTGATGGTCGCCTGAAAGTTACCGTTTTCGGTGCGGGCGAAATCGTCCCGGCATTCGAAGCCATTGACGCTGTTGGCAACGGCACCGTCGAAATGGGCCACGGTGCGCCTTACTACTGGAAAGGCAAAGTTGACGCGACCCAGTATATCGCAGCAATGCCGTTCGGTCTGAACGCTCAGGAACAGAATGCGTGGTTCCAGTGGGGTGGCGGTCAGGAACTTGCTGACAAGGTCTATGCCGAACTGAACTGTAAGTTCTTCCCGTCGGGGAACACCGGCACGCAGATGGGTGGCTGGTTCAACAAGGAAATGAACACCATTGCAGACTATCAGGGTCTGAAAATGCGTATTCCGGGCCTTGGTGGCGAAGTTGTCAAAGCGGCTGGCGCAAACGTTGTGAACCTTCCGGGTGGTGAAATCCCGCCGGCACTTCAGTCCGGTGCGATTGACGCGACCGAGTGGGTTGGCCCGTATAACGACCTGGCATTCGGTCTTTATAAATCGGCGAAGTATTACTACTACCCGGGCTGGCACGAGCCGGCGACCGTTCTTGACAACTTCATCAACCTGGATGCATGGAATGCGCTTCCGGATGATCTGAAGGCCATTGTCGAGCAGGCAAACCGCGCTGTTAACCAGATGGTTCTGTCCGAATTCACCGCCCGTAACGTTCAGGCACTCGATACCCTGCGCAACAAGCACAATGTCGATGTTCGTCCGTTCTCTGACGACATTCTGACCGGCCTTGGCAAACTTTCGGGTGAGGTTCTGCGTGACCTGGTTTCTTCGAACCCGCTGTCGCAGGAAGTCTTCGAAAGCCTGATCGCCTTCCGTACCCAGTCGATCGCATGGTCGAAATTCTCGGAATCGGCATTTGCCCAGGCACGTGTCCTGCCGTTCAAATACTAAATCTTCCATTTCTGGAAACGATCAAGGGCCGGCAATTTGCCGGCCCTTTTTCTTTGCCTCTTGCACATGAGAAGACGGCTGGAATTCCCAGACGAGCCCCCTCCTCGATCCTCGGATTGCGCAATAAAAAAAGGCACCCGTTCGGGTGCCTTTTTTGAAATGGTCATCTGATGTCTGATCAGAACAGAACACTTGGCAGCCAGGTTGCCAGCCACGGGAACGCCGCGACAAGGCAAAGGCCCAGCATCTGGATCATCACGAACGGAATGATACCCCGATAGATATCAAGCGTCTTGATCGCTGCCGGTGCCACACCGCGCAGATAGAACAGCGCAAAGCCGAATGGCGGTGTCAGGAAGCTGGTCTGAAGGTTGATGGCGATCATCACACCCAGCCAGACCGGATCGATATCCATCTTAAGCAGGATCGGGCCGACAATCGGGATCACGACAAACACGATCTCGATAAAGTCGAGGAAGAAGCCCATGAAGAACATCAGCAGCATGACCACCAGCATGGCACTGAAAACGCCACCCGGAAGGTTATGCAGCAATTCTTCAACCAGATGATCCCCGCCAAGACCGCGGAACACCAGCGAGAACACCGACGCGCCAAGCAGAATGACAAACACCATCGCGCTGACCTGGACGGTCTGGCGCACAACATGGCGCAGAACCGCCATATCGAGGCGCTTGTAGAATGCCGCCAGGACAATCGCACCGATCGAGCCGAATGCAGCGGATTCAGTCGGCGTTGCAATACCGGTCAGGATCGAGCCAAGAACAGCAACAATCAGAAGTCCCGGAGGCAGCAAGGCACGAAGAACTTCCCCCCACAGGCCTTCCGGACGTTTGCCTTCGACCAGTGCCGGGGCCGCCTTGGGATCAATCAGCGACTTGATAATGATCCAGGTGATATAAAGCGCAACCAGCAACAATCCCGGAATGAAGGCACCTGCAAACAGGTCCATCACCGAAATCGGTTCCGGTGCCCAGTTGCCAATCGCACGCTGTGCTTCGGCATAAGCGCCCTGAAGGATATCGCCCAGAAGAACCAGAACGATTGACGGCGGAATGATCTGACCAAGCGTACCGGACGCACAGATCACACCGGTCGACAGTTTCGGATCATAACCGGCCTTCTGCATCGCAGGCAGGCTGAGCAGGCCCATCGTCACAACAGTCGCACCGACAATACCGGTCGATGCTGCCAGCAACATGCCGACAATCACCACCGAAATGCCAAGACCGCCGCGCATGGTGCCAAACAGCATACCCATGGTGGTCAGAAGCTTTTCGGCGATCCGCGCGCGTTCAAGCATAACCCCCATGAACACGAACAGCGGAATTGCCACATAGAGTTCGTTGGTCATCACACCGAAATAGCGCGACGGCAACGACCCCAGAAGCGGCATGTCGAATGTACCCATCGCATTGCCGATAAGGGCAAAAGCAAGACCGGTGCCCGCAAGCGAGAAAGCAACCGGAAAACCAAGAAGAAGCACGCCGCAGGCCACGGCGAACATCACCAGGCTAAGAATTTCACCCGTCATCAAACGCCCTCGTGTTCTTCTTCTTTGATTTCAAATTCTTTGTGACCGGCAAGTACCAGAATACTGCGCGCAGCAAGCGAAAGCCCCTGAAGCAGCATCAGCACACAAAACACCAAAATCACCGATTTATACAGGAACAGCCCCGGAAGACCGCCCGTCTCGTGAGATCCTTCAAGACGGTGCCAGCTCGTCGCGACATACGGATAGCTGTACATCAGGATCATGACCAGTACCGGGGTCATCAGGAACAGGGATCCGAAAAGATCAACCCATGCCTTGTATCGTGCCGAAGCCGGACGATAGAAAACGTCCACCCGAACATGGCCACCGTGCAAAAGCGTGTATCCCGCCCCTACCATGAACATGATGCCGTAAAGCCACATATAGCTTTCCTGCATCGATACCCAGCCAACCGCAAAGCCGTAACGCAATGTCGCAACCAGAAACGTGATCACGACCATCGGGATTACCAGCCAGGCTATCCCGCGACCGATCCAGTCATTCAGACCGTCTATCGCGTGGACGAAATTTCCCAGAAATCTCACTTTTCACTCCCAAGCCCTTATTGAATCACACAGGAATATTGCGGGCTTCCTGTTAATCAGGTTGCGAAGTTACATTTTAACCACCCAAAACGCCATATCTTTTGGCACGCAATTCCGCCATTTCTCGCCAAATTCTCAGCATATGATGTTGTTTGCATCTTCGCGGGCCGGTTTCAGGCATAAAAAGAGCCGGATGGTGATATTCCATCCGGCTTTTGATGCATTAATTCAGGTCTGTTTTCGTCATTCGAACTTGTTCGAACGCGGGAAACCATTTGGCGGCAGTCGCCCGGCACCGGCGCGTTTGCCGGTCCATTCGGCAAGTTCGGTGACGGTTCGGGTCCGCCCTTCGCTGCCGCCCATTGCCCAGCTCAGACCATCTTCCAGATTAAACAGGATCAGGTCTGAAAGACCGCCCTGACGGTATTTCTGCAAGATGACGCCGCGGCCACGGGTCATTTCCGGCACTTCATCAACCGGATAGATCAGCAATTTGCGGTTATCACCAAGAACCGCAACATGGTCCTTTTCAACCGGGATGAAGATTTTGGCCACTTCCCCGGTTCCAAGGTTCAGGACCTGCTTGCCGTTCTTGGTCTGGGCAACAACGTCTTTTTCCGCGACCTGGAAGCCGCGTCCAGCAGAACTTGCCACCAGAAGATTGCGGCCTTCCTTGTGAACCACCATCGAAACAATGTCATGTTCCTGGGGCAGATCGATGGAAAGACGGATCGGTTCGCCATGACCACGACCGCCCGGAAGCTTGTCGCAAGACATGGTGTAGCAACGCCCCGCCGTCGACAGGATCAGAAGCTTGTCTGTCGTAAAGGCCTTGATGGCAAAGCGATGTTCGTCACCATCCTTGAATTTCAGATCACTGATATCGGCAGTGTGCCCTTTGAGGGCGCGGATCCAGCCCATTTTCGAACAGATCACCGTAATCGGTTCACGTTCGATCAGTGCTTCAAGCGGCACTTCGATTTCTTCTGGAGCATCACCAATTTCGGTGCGACGTTTGCCAAGCGCGGTTTTCTTGCCGAAATTCTCGCGCATGACTTCGATTTCATCGCGGATTTTCTCCCAGCGCAGCGTTTCGCTGGCAAGAAGTGCTTCAAGACCCTGCTTTTCTTCGGTCAGCTTGGCGTGCTCGTTCTTGATTTCCATCTCTTCGAGCTTGCGCAACGACCGCAGACGCATGTTCAGGATCGCATCAGCCTGAACTTCCGTCAGGTTGAATGCCGCCATCAGCGCGTTTTTCGGTTCATCCTCGAACCGGATGATGCGGATCACTTCGTCAAGGTTCAGATAGGCAACAAGATAGCCTTCCAAAACTTCAAGACGATGATTGATCTTTGCCAGACGATGGTTTGAACGACGGATCAGCACATCCTGACGATGGGCAAGGAACGCACGCAACACTTCGCGCAGGTTCATCACCCGCGGCGTATTGTCGGCATCCAGAACGTTCATGTTCAAGCCAAACCGGATTTCCAGTTCGGTATTCTTGAACAGCATTTCCATCAGATGTTCCGGCTCGACCGCACGGGTACGCGGTTCAAGAACCAGACGGATGACATCGGTTGACTCATCGCGCACGTCATTAAGCAATGGCAGCTTTTTGGCCACCATCAAATCGGCGATACGTTCAACCAGCTTGGCCTTCTGCACCTGATAGGGAACCTCGGTCACGACGATCTGATACAGACCGTGGCTGAGTTTTTCGACTTCCCATTTCGCGCGCAGTCGGAACGATCCGCGCCCGGTGGCATAGGCTTCGAGAATATTTTCATGCGGCTCGACCAGAACCCCGCCTGTCGGGAAGTCCGGCCCCGGCACACAACGCACCAGTTCGGCAATCGATGTTTCAGGCTTGTCGATCAGCTTGATCAGGCCGGCACAGATTTCACCGACATTGTGCGGCGGAATATTGGTCGCCATACCAACCGCAATACCCGCGGCCCCGTTTGCCAGAAGGTTCGGGAAGGCTGCCGGCATGACAACGGGTTCCTGCTCCTCCCCGTCATAGGTCGGGCGGAAATCGACTGCATCCTCGTCCAGACCGTCCATCAGGGCGGCGGCAACGGCGGTCATGCGGGCTTCGGTGTAACGCATTGCCGCGGCGTTATCGCCGTCAATGTTGCCGAAGTTGCCCTGACCATCGACCAGCGGATAGCGTACCGCAAAATCCTGGGCCAGACGGACAAGTGCGTCATAGACCGACTGGTCACCATGCGGGTGATATTTACCAATCACGTCACCAACCACACGCGCACATTTCTTGAACCCCTGTTCCGGGTTCAGCTTGAGCTGGCGCATGGCATAAAGAAGACGACGATGCACGGGCTTAAGGCCATCACGTACATCAGGCAGGGAACGCGACATGATTGTCGACATCGCATATGCGAGATACCGTTCGCTTAGCGCATCAGCAAGTCGGGTTTCCCTGATTTGACCGGCGCCGGCCGGTTCGGAAGTCTTGGTGCTCATGAACGATTTTTCTTGTTGCTTGGCAGAATGGACAGGTGCAAGGGCATTCTAACCCCGAATGTCTTGCGATATTGGCAACATACTACGCCGGGCATAGGCTTGGTCAACAGATGCGAACCAAATTGACCAATTTATTTTTCATCATCCCCTGACAGCCGCCAGACATGGCTGACCAGCCGGTCGCGCGCGGCCACCGGTTTTATGCCCTTGGCTTCGAAAATATCGCGGTGAATGAAAAAACCGGTCAACTTCAACCCGTCACGCAACTGTTCAAGCATATCGGCATCCGCGCGTGGTCCCGACGCCCGCCCAAGGGCAAGAAACGCCGGCAACGGCAAAAGACGATCGCGATAGGCCTGCCCGGCGGCCTCGCTAACTGCTCGGCCGCTTTTCGGGGAAACATAGGCAAGGTCACTGGCAAGATCGGTCGCGGCACATCTTTGAAGATCAAGGCCATAGCCAAGTTCTTCCAAAAGCCCGACTTCCCAGCGGATATAGGCCGGCAACCACTGGTCAAGCTTAAGGGCAGCCATCAGGGCCACCGTGCCATGATAAAGATCGGGATGGGCTTCGCGTTCGGGCAATGTTGCATCCAGCATCGCACAGGCAGAACTCATCGCCATCAGCGGGCCGGGCTGCAATAACAGATCCGCGGCATGTGCGCCGGTCAGTTCACAGCGAAACTGCCCGAGATGTTCGGCAAGGCGGGCCGACCACCCTACCCTGATTTCATTGCCCGGCTCCAGGGTGCCGCGCATTGATTTGCTCATGGCGCCACGGACCATGCCGGCATGGCGACCATAATCCCGTGTCAGGACGGATAACCGGACCGAACTTTCGCCCAGTTTGCGTGTCGAAAGAACGATGCCATCATCACGCCAATCCATCGCGGTCTCTTAGAAATAACCGCTGGGCACGATCAGACGGGTCACCAGAAAGAACATGCCCAACAGACAGGAAAAAAGTGCAAAGATCGCAATACCGAACACCACTTTCCGCAGCCATGAACGGTTTTCGACCTCGTCTATGGCCTGATCGATCGGATCGATTGAATTTGGCGTCATCAGTTTGGTCCTCCGCCCGTCATTTTCCAGAACAGGCCAAGCACAAAGATGCCAAGCGCAACCAGAAGTGCAATCAGATTAAGCGGGCGATGCAAAAAGGATTTTTCGCGTTGCACAGCGTTATAATCGCGGCGGTTACGGAACGGGCGTCTGGCCACACGGGCAACAATCATTGCGGCAGCAGCGCCAACAACAATCATCACGACACCCCAGAATGATCCGATTTCCATTATCTACCCGGCAATTGATAATCTGTCTGCGCAACGCGCACGGTTATGCGTTGGGATCAAGGCCCCACATGGCAAAGCGGTTGGGATCATCACCCCAGTTTTCACGAACCTTGACGAACAGGAACAGATGCACCCGGCGTTCGAAAATGGCTTCGAGCTCCTTGCGGGCTTCGCTGCCAAGCGCCTTGATCCGTTTTCCGCCCTTGCCAAGAATGATGGCCTTCTGGCCTTCGCGCTCGACAAAGATCGTCTGTTCAAGCTTGACCGATCCGTCCTTGCGTTCTTCCCACAACTCGGTTTCGACCGTTGCGGAATACGGCAGTTCCTGCTGAAGCTGATAATAAAGCTTTTCGCGGGTGATTTCGGCCGCCAGAAGACGCAACGGCATGTCCGAAACGTCATCTTCGGGGAACATCCAGGGACCGTCCGGCATTTTTGCAGCCAGGAAGTTCACAAGATCCTGCGTGCCGGCACCTTTTTTGGCCGAAATCATAAAGACATCGGTAAAGACATCGTGGGCAAACAGATCCTGCGACAGACGCAGGAGCTTTTCCTTGTCTGCGACCTTGTCGACCTTGTTCAGGGCCAGAATAGCCTTGCGGTTCTGATCCTTGAGCTGATTGATGATGGCAAGGTCCTCGTCGGTAATGCCGGTACCGGCATCAATGACAAGAACCACCAGGTCCGCATCATCCGCACCATTCCAGGCGGCCTTGACCATCGCGCGGTCCAGACGGCGTTTGGGTGCGAAAATACCCGGGGTATCAATGAAAACAATCTGCGCATCTTCGGTCATGACGATGCCGCGCACGCGCGTACGCGTCGTCTGGACCTTGGGCGAGACGATCGACACTTTGGTGCCGACAAGCTGGTTCAGAAGCGTCGACTTGCCAGCATTTGGCGCGCCAACAAGCGCAACAAAGCCGCAACGCTGCTGATAAGGTAATCTGTCTTCGGCCACCGGTGTGGGAACCTCATTCATCGCTTAGTTTGTCCAACATCATGCGGGCGGCGAGTTGTTCCGCCTCACGTTTCGATTTTCCTTCTGCACTGACACGATCGCCATCACTGGTGGTCAGTTCGATCGTAAAGATCGGTGCATGTGCCGGACCTTCACGTCCGACCATTTCATATTTCGGAAGCGGCTTGCCCCGCCCCTGAAGCCATTCCTGCAATTGCGTTTTCGCATCTTGCGGCGGCTTGTTGTCTTCATCAAGCAGCGGCGTCCAGAGCTTTTCAATAAAGCGGCGCGCCGGTTCAAGTCCACCATCAAGATAGAGTGCGGCAATCACGGCTTCCATGCAATCAGATAAAATTGCCGGATTGGCGTCCGCCCCGGCAGCGCGTTCACCCTTTGCCATCTGGATATGGTCACCCAGATTGATCTGGTTGGCCACACGCGCAAGAGTTTCACGACGCACCAGCGCAACGAAACGCTTGGCCATCGCACCTTCGCGCTCACGTCCGAACCGGGTGTAAAGCATTTCGGCCACAACAAGCCCCAAAACCCGGTCGCCCAGGAATTCAAGGCGCTCGTTCCCACCGCTTAGCGCATCCTTGCCCTTTGCCGCACTGCGATGAGTCAGCGCCACACGCAGCAGGTCCGGATTGGAAAAACCGTGATCAATCTCGGCGATCACCGGTATGCCGTCGCTCATCAGTTAACCCCCTGGAACAGGCGATCAAACCGGATGCTGCCCAGATCATAGACCGGCTGCGAGCTGTCCTTGGAATAGAACAGGAATTCGGCACGGCCGACCAGATTTTCGATCGGCACAAAACGGAAGCGCGACGGGAAGGCACGGCTGTCTGCCGAATTATCGCGGTTGTCACCCATCATGAAGTAATGGCCTTCGGGCACGGTAAAGGCTTCGGTATTGTCACTTGGACCCTGATCACCAAACAGTTCCAGAATACGATGCACCTTGCCATTCGGAAGTGTTTCAAGATATTGCGGAACCGCCGCGGAACGACCCGTACCATCGGTCAGGATGTAATCTTCGATCCGTTCGCGTTCAACAAGCTTGTTGTTGATATACAGGCGCCCGTCAGTGACCTGAACGGTATCACCGGGCAAGCCGATCACGCGTTTGATATAATCCTGGGTGGTGTCGGACGGCAGTTTGAAAACCACCACATCACCACGTTCCGGTTCGGTTTCAAACACACGGCCCGGAATGACCGGCAGGCTGAACGGCATGCTGTGTTTCGAATACCCGTAGGAGAATTTCGACACAAACAGATAGTCCCCCACCAGCAGGGTCGGGATCATAGAACCAGACGGAATATTGAACGGTTCGAAGGCAAATGTCCGAACCAAAAGTGCAATGACAATGGCCCAGAAAACGGTCTTCAAGGTGTCAAAAAGGCCACCCGTTTTCTTTTTCTGCACAAGCTTTTCCATTCCGTTTTTAACCAATCAATTTATCTGTCAGTCGGCCGAAATTACCACAACGGCATTCGCCAGGGGATATTCGTCCGTCAAGGTCACATACACCGAAGCAGTTTTCCCGTCCGGGGTTAATTCGTTCAATCGCGCCAGCGCCCCATCAACAAGGACCATGTCCGGCTTGCCGCTTGGTTGATGTACCACACCCATCGTGTTGTGATAAACACCCCGGCGAAACCCGGTACCAAGTGCCTTTGAACAGGCTTCCTTTGCAGCAAACGCCATCGCAAACGATGATGCGGTCCGATGCGGCTTTCGAATTGCGCGGGCAATTTCAACGTCGGTGAAAACACGCTTCATGAAACGCTCCCCATGGCGTTCCAGCGCGGTTTCAATTCGACGGATATCACACAAATCCGTGCCGATCCCAATGATCATTTCACATTACCCGTCTGACCGCGTGCGGCATCCATCAAACGACGCATTTCGGCAATCGCCGCTTCAAGCCCGACAAACACTGCTTCGCCAATCAGGAAATGCCCGATATTCAGTTCGGCAATTTCGGGCATTGCAGCAATCGGTTCGACCGTTTCGAAGTTAAGCCCATGCCCGGCATGAATTTCAAGCCCGATCCCTGCCCCGTATGTCACGGCATTGCGGATACGTTCAAGTTCATGAGCACGGTCTGCGTCATTTTCAGCATCGCAATAGGCGCCGGTATGGATTTCGACAACCGGCGCGCCAAGACTTTTGGCAGCATCAAGCTGATCTTTGGAAGCTTCGATAAACAGCGACACACGGATACCTGCATCGCCCAGTTCCGACACAAACCGTTTAAGGTGATTGTGGCCGCCGACAACATCCAGACCGCCTTCTGTGGTCCGTTCTTCACGCTTTTCCGGCACAAGACACACAGCATGCGGCTTGGTCGCCAGCGCAATCGCCAACATTTCGTCAGTTGCTGCCATCTCGAAATTAAGGGGCAGGTCAATTTCATTGCGCAGTCGCTTCATATCCTCGTCACGGATATGGCGACGGTCTTCGCGCAAATGCGCGGTAATGCCATCGGCACCAGCAGCCTTTGCAAGGGCGGCGGCCCGCACGGGATCAGGACTATTGCCACCACGCGCATTTCGAATGGTCGCAACATGATCGATATTAACGCCGAGCCGAAGTTTCGAACTCATGGGGTTTCATCCTGCTTTTTGGTGGCATTCTTTGCAGCACTGCCAATTTTTTCCTTGGCACTTTCAAGCATGGGACCAATCCCGTGCCGCTCCGATTTTTTCATCCGGCGCAAGATCCGGTTGTGCCGGTAAATGATAACCGCCCGACGCACCGGGAAATAGAACAGCGCCCAGACCACGATTGAAGTCGGCACACATCCCACCAGCATCGGCCAGATGATATCAACGATGCTGCTCCAAAGCTGGCCAAGCGTCTGGTGATCCGCAGGATCCCAATGCCCGAAGATCAGCCCGCCCCCGACATAGCTAAGTCCCAGAACCACAAAGTCCCACAGAACGGCCATGTCGAAATGAACAGCGACACTCGATTCATCAACACCGAGCATCCAGTTGCCGCAGGTATACAACCACAACCAGATAAACGGAAATGTCCAGGGGTTCCCGACTACCGTCCCCAGAAGGGACGCAACCACATTGCTGCGCGTCAACAGGCTGATCAGGGCTGAAACAACAAAATGGAACCCGATAAACGGCGTAAAGGACACAGCCGCACCAATCGCAAAGCCCGACGCAATGCTGTAAGGCGTTCCGGGCAAACGTGCGACACGATGTGCAAAATACTGTGAAGAACGACGCCACCCGCCACGCGGCCAGACTACGTTACGTACTCGTTGCAAAGATGATGGTTTAATGCGGCGCCGAAACATGCGGGTCAGTTCTGGAACAAATCAGGTAACGCAATAAAAAGTCGAGGCATATGGGTAAGTGCTGACTGCGCGCTTGGCAAGGTTTTTACGCGTTTCTCACCTAAAAGATGATTGGGTTCACAGCCCGCCATTATCCGCGCGCGCGCTCAACAGCATTTACCACCGGTGTCGCCCGCAGGGCTGCGATGATGTTGGTCAGGTGTTTGACATCGACAACGTCGATATCAATCAGCATTTCGAAGAAGTCCGTCGTGCGATTGGTAAAGCGAAGATTGGTAATGTTGCCATGGTTCTTGGCAATCACACTGGTAATCGAGCTGAGCGCCCCCTGCTCGTGCCCGACCGTCAAGCCCAGACGTCCGATGAAATGTTCGGGTTCACCATCATTGTCCCAACCAACATCAAGCCAGCGTTCCGGCTGCTCGGTAAATGTTTCAAGCGTATCGCAATCAATCGTATGGATTGTTACACCCTTGCCGGTTGTAACAATCCCGACAATGCGGTCCCCAGGCAACGGATGACAGCAGCCGGCATAATGCACAGCCATCCCGGGAATAAGGCCCTTGATCGGAATGGCGTGGTCATGTTTGCGCGCCCGGACCTTTTCAAGCGGGACAACCTTGCGTGCGGTTTCCTTGTCCTTGGAGCCCGGGAAGACCGCATGAACAACTTCGCGCCCGGTATGGTGGCCCGCACCAACCAGCGTCAGAAGCGCATCGACAGATGGCTGCTTGAAAATCTTGAGAACGCCTTCAATCGCCTTGTCGGAATAATCATACCCTTCCTGACGGAATGCCTTTTGCAGGATCGCCTTGCCAAGATCCTTGTACTGGTCTTCCTGCTGCTGACGGATGAAGCGGCGAATACGCGCCCGTGCTTTCCCGGTAACAACAAACCGTTCCCAGGTCGGATTCGGCGTTTGCGCCTTTGAAGTGACGATTTCGACCTGGTCACCGTTATTGAGCACGGTGCGCAACGGCACCATCGCGCCATTGACCTTGGCCCCCACACAGGTGTCCCCGATATGGGTATGGATCATATAAGCGAAATCAACCGGGGTCGCGCGTGCCGGCAGGGCGATCACGTCGCCCTTCGGACTGAAACAGAAGACCTGATCCTGGAACATCGCAAGCTTGGTATGTTCAAGGAATTCTTCGGGTTCCGACGCATGTTCAAGAATATCCAGAAGATCGCGCAGCCAGCGATACTGAACACCTTCTTTTTGCTGTCCTGTCGGGGCTTCCTGTTTATAGGCCCAGTGCGCGGCCACACCGTTTTCGTTGACCTCGTGCATCTGGCGGGTACGAATTTGCACCTCGATCCGATGGTTTTCCGGTCCGAGAACCGTGGTGTGGATCGAACGATACCCGTTGGGCTTTGGTGTCGATATGTAATCCTTGAACCGACCCGGCACCACCTTGTAATTGGCATGCATATAGCCAAGAACTTCGTAACATTCGGGCATGTCATCAACCAGAACACGGAATGCCATGATGTCGGACAGCTCGCCAAACGTAATGTTCTTGCGCTGCATTTTTTGCCAGATCGAATATGGACGTTTTTCACGCCCGTAAATATCGACCTTCAATCCCTGCCGCGAAATGACTTCCTTGAGCTCCGAGACAATGCGGCTGACAACATTGTCATCCTTTTCGCGCAGGAATTCCAAACGCGCCAGAATGGAATCACGGGCCTCGGGGTTGATATGCTGGAAGGCAAGATCTTCGAGCTCTTCCTTGATGTCATGCATACCGATACGTTCGGCAAGCGGTGCATAAATCTCAAGCGTTTCAGCCGCAATACGCACGCGTTTTTCCGGCTTCGAGATATAATGCAGGGTCCGCATGTTATGCAGACGGTCCGCCAGCTTCACAAGAAGAACACGGATATCTTCCGACATCGCAAGCAGCAACTTGCGGAAGTTCTCTGCCTGTTTGGAATCTGCCGATTTCAGCTCGATCTGGGTCAGCTTGGTCACACCATCGACCAGCTTCATGATGTTGGTCCCGAAAAGCTTGGTGATTTCTTCGGGGGTGGCATCGGTATCTTCGATGGTGTCGTGCAGCAATGCTGTGATGATCGTGTCACAGTCGAGCTTGTAATTGGTCAGAATGCCCGCGACTTCGATCGGGTGGGAAAAATACGGGTCGCCGGACGCACGCTTCTGCGAACCGTGTTTTTGGGTTGCATAAACATATGCCCGGTTCAGCGTTGTTTCACACGCGTCCGGATCATAGGCTTTCACCCGTTCAACAAGTTCGTATTGGCGCATCATTCAGGGGCATCTCCGTATAGTCCAAGCAGGGCTCATGACCGAGCCCTTACATAAGATAGTACGATTTAGACAAAAAAAAGCCACGGAAGATGAATACCGTGGCTTTTCTTTTCAAACGGGCTCAGATCAATATCAATCTGGCCTTATTCATCTTCTGACGGAAGCACAACACCAGCCGATGCGTCTTCGACAGCTTCTGCGACCAGTTTCGGACCGAAATCGTCTTCGGCTTCTTCCGGCTCGTCAGTTTCAACATGCCGCTGCAGACCCTGCACCATGCCGTTGCGCAGATCGTCGAAATCGACTTTTTCTTCGGCGATTTCACGCAGCGCAACAACCGGGTTCTTGTCGTTATCACGATCAATGGTCAGTTCTGCACCGGCCGAGATGTTGCGTGCACGCTGAGCTGCAAGCATAACAAGCTCAAAGCGGTTCGGAATCTTGTCAACGCAATCTTCGACGGTAACGCGCGCCATAAATGTCTCCAGAAATACTTTTGGGGTGTCCAGACCGACCTATATAACGCCGGATCTTCTGTGTTGCAACAGCGAAACCGCTTATTGGCGCAGGTTTTCGCGCGCTTTTTTCGTCAGTCCGCCTGCTTTCTGATCTGCTGATCTTCGGGCAGTTCCGAAATCAGATCTTCTACCGTTCGCCCGATGACCGGATGTACCCAGTCACCCGCGACGTCGCGCAAAGGCAACAGAACAAAGGCGCGCTCAGCCATCCGGGGATGGGGAACCTGAATGCCGCCCTCCTCACGAACCTGCTCGCGGCCATAGGCAATTAGATCAAGATCAATCACACGCGCCGCATTGCGTTCGCGGCGCACCCGACCGAATTCGGCTTCGACTTCATGAAGACGCGCCAGCAGATCATGGGCAGAAAGCTTTGTCGAAATTCTTGCCACCCCGTTCACATACCAGGGCTGATCAGAGATCGGAACGGGTGCCGTCTCGTAAAAGGACGACACCGCATCGATCAAAATATCACCATTCTGCATTAAACGCTGCAACGCGGCTTTCAATGTTTGTGCAGGCGCACCATATTCTTCCGTAGGCAGATTGGCACCAAACGCAATCAGAATGGCGTCATCCGACGGTGTGCTGGTGGTCGATGGTGACAGCGTGCTCACAAGGCAGACTTTCAGTTCGGTGGATATTTGTTGGTTCAACGAGCAACGGCTTGTTCGCCAGCTGCGCGAAAGACGGCATATCTAAGGGAGCCATCATACTCTGTCTACGATATTTTCGCCTTTCTTTGTCCCTCTGCCCACGGTAGATATTGAGAGTTCCGTATTTTTGGAACTGCATAATTAAATTTGATGTTTGAGGAATTTCAGGATGATTTTTTACCCGCAGGAACGCATCGGGCTGTTCATTGACGGCTCGAACCTTTATGCCGCGGCGCGGTCTCTTGGTTTTGATATTGATTACAAACGCTTACTCGATCTTTTTGCCCAAAAAGGTCAACTGATCCGGGCCTTCTATTATACCGCCCTTATCGAAGATCAGGAATATTCCCCGATCCGTCCGCTTGTCGACTGGCTTGATTATAACGGCTACACCATGGTCACCAAACCGACCAAGGAGTTCACCGATGCTGCCGGTCGCCGCAAGATCAAGGGCAACATGGATATCGAGCTGGCAATTGACGTCATGGAAATGGCACAACATCTTGATCATGTTGTCATTTTCTCGGGCGATGGTGATTTCCGGCGTCTGGTTGATGCCGTACAGCGCAAAGGCGTTCGCGTAACGGTCGTATCGACGGTCAAATCCAATCCGCCGATGGTCGCAGACGAGCTGCGCCGCCAGGCCGACAACTTTATCGAGCTGACCGAACTCGAAGGAACGATCGCGCGCAAGGTTCAGCAACGCCGCGATGACGATCATCCCGATATCGACGATCACCCCGATCACCCGGAACTTGACGATTTCGATTTCGAGTAAGAAAACCCGAATTCGCCCGGAAATACACCCGGAATACGCCCAACGTGATCACGACCGGTTACGGTCCCAACCGTAACCGGCAAGCATGTCAGACTTGCCATGACCACCTATCAGCAACCCGACATTGATTGTCAGCTTTGTCCGCGACTGGTCGAATTCCGGCGCGCCAATCAGGAAAAGTTTCCGCATTTCTATAATGGCCCGGTCCGCCCGTTCGGCCCCCTGAATGCGCGATTGCTGATTGTCGGACTAGCACCCGGCCTTAAGGGCGCCAATGCCACCGGGCGTCCGTTTACCGGCGACTATGCCGGGGACCTTTTGTATGACACGCTTAAAAAGTTCGGCTTTGCCAGGGGTACCTATGACAAGCGACCTGACGACGGGCTTGAATTGCTTGATTGTCGCATCACCAATGCGGTGAAATGCGTCCCGCCGGAAAACAAACCGACCGGACCGGAAGCCAATGCCTGTCGGCCTTTTCTGATCAGCGAATTTGATGCGATGGAAAACCTTTCGGCCATTTTGTGCCTGGGTCAGGTTGCCCATCAGGCGATGCTCAGGACATTTGGCCTTAAGCTTTCATCGCTTAAATTTGGCCATGGCGCATCGCATAAAATGGAAAATGGCATCACATTGTTTGATAGCTATCACTGTTCGCGCTACAACACCCAGACTTATCGCCTGACGCCAGAGATGTTTGAAAACGTCTTTGCCGACATCCGCGCACATCTGGACGGTTAACTTGCCTGATACATCGCCCATGAACGACCTGCTCGACCGACCCGTACAACGTCTGCCGATAGACGTCCTGCGCGAGGTGTTCGGATATGACAGTTTTCGAGGCCAACAGGCTGAAATCATTGACCATGTGATTGCTGGCAATGATGCGCTGGTACTGATGCCCACCGGTGGCGGCAAATCATTATGCTATCAGGTCCCTGCCCTGTGCCGCTCGGGTACTGCTGTTGTGGTGTCACCACTGATCGCACTTATGAAAGATCAGGTCGACGCCCTTAATCAGCTTGGCGTCAAGGCGGCCTTTATCAATTCGACACTGGCCCCCGAAGCCGCCCGCGAGATCGAGGCACGGGCCGTTGATGGCGATATTGATCTTCTTTATGTCGCACCGGAACGTTTTGCGACCGACCGGTTCCTTAATCTGCTTGATCGTATCAGCATATCCTTGTTTGCGATTGACGAAGCACACTGCGTTTCGCAATGGGGCCATGATTTCCGCCCGGAATACCGTCGGCTTGATCTTTTGCCGACGCGCTTTGCCCATGTGCCGCGCATCGCCCTTACCGCGACTGCCGATACACCGACCCGCAAGGACATTGCCGAAAACCTGCATCTGACCGATGCCAAATGCTTCATTACCGGCTTTGACCGCCCCAATATCACCTATCGCATTGAAACCAAGGGCAACGCCAAGCAGCGCCTGCTGTCGTTCCTCAATCGTGAACATGCCGAAGATGCCGGGATTGTCTATTGCCTGTCACGCCGCAAGACCGAAGATGTCGCGCAATGGCTGACCGATAATGGTCGCCCTGCCTTGCCCTATCATGCGGGCCTGACACAGGAAACACGCCAACTCCATCAGGATCGCTTCCTGCGTGAAGATGGCATGATCATTTGTGCGACTGTGGCCTTTGGCATGGGCATCGACAAACCCAATGTCCGCTTTGTTGCGCATTTGAACCTGCCCAAAAGCATGGAAGCCTATTATCAAGAAACCGGGCGTGCGGGCCGTGACGGACTTCCGGCCAATGCCTGGATGAATTACGACCTATCAGACATCGTTTCGATCCGCAGCATGGTGGCAAGTTCCGACGCGCCAGAAGCCCAGAAACGCATTGAATCGCGCAAGCTTGATGCGCTGGTCGGACTTGCAGAAACCACCAAATGCCGCCGCCAGGTCATTCTGTCCTATTTTGGCGAAGATCAACATCAGCCCTGTGGCAATTGCGACACCTGTCTTGAGCCGGTCGATACCTGGGATGCCACCGATGCGTCTCGCAAGGCGCTTTCGGCGGTCTATCGGACAGGTCAACGGTTTGGCCCGGCCCATGTGATCGAAGTTCTGATGGGCCGCAAAACCGAAAAAATCCGCCAGAACGGCCATGATCAACTTTCGGTTTATGCAATTGGCAAGGATATCCCACAACCGCAATGGCGATCGGTTTTCCGTCAGCTTCTTGCCATGGGATATTTGCAGGTCGATGTCGAAGGGCATGGCGGTGTTTACCTGACCGAGGAATCGCGACCGGTCCTGCGCGGTGAAAAAGTTGTCGAAATGCGCAAGGACCCGGGCGAAAGCAAACGCGCCATGACGCGGCGCCTGCGCGATTTCGATACCGAATTTGAAAACGAGGAAGACCGCGATCTTTGGGAACGGTTGCGTACCATGCGCCGCGAATTGGCCACCAGCCAGAATGTCCCGCCCTATGTCATTTTCAGCGACCGGACACTTTGGGAAATGGTGCGTTTCAAACCCCGCACACTCGAAGACATGGCGTCCATTAACGGGGTTGGGGTGAAGAAACTAGATCAGTATGGGCTGGCGTTTCTTGATGTGATGGACGGGCGGCGCTAACAGCCGCCCGAAAATTTGGCATCAGGCCCTAGTGCCCTGACAGCTGTGCTTTGATGGCGTCAACAATCACATCATCGCCCGGTTTCACGCGTGTATCAAAACTGGCCACCAACTGCCCGTTTCGCCCGATCAGATATTTGTGAAAGTTCCAGTTTGGCGCCTTATCCGCGCCCAATACATCGATCGCCCATTTGTAAAACGGATGTGCATCGGCCCCGGACACTGTGGTTTTTGATGTCATCGGGAAATCGACATCAAAATTGACTTCGCAGAATTCCTGAATGGCGGCATCATCAGCATATTCCTGACCGCCGAAATCGCCTGACGGCACACCGATCACGACCAGCCCGTTATCGCGGTAATCATCCCACAATTTTTGCAGGCCGGTATATTGCGGGGTGAACCCGCACATCGATGCCGTATTCACCAACAGGATGGCCTTGCCCTGATAATCGGCAAGATGAAGTTCCCCGCCAATGATGGACGGGAATGAAAAGTCATACGCCGTTTTTGCATCTTCCGATGCCATGGTTCCTCTCCAGGAAAAAATGACCGTAATCACTGCAAGCACGAATAATACAGTGAAATGCCGACCCTTTTCAATTTGAGGAAAACACCTAGCCATATCGTTCCTCGGTCCAGGGATCGGCATTATTGTGATATCCGCGTTCTTCCCAGAATCCCGGTGCATCTTCTTTGACAAACCGGATTTCGCGCACCCATTTGGTGCTTTTCCAGAAATACAGCTTGGGAATGACAACTCGGACCGGACCACCATGTTCTTCGCTTAACGGTTCGTCGTTCCAGTGATGGGCAATCAGGACGTCTTCATCAAGAAACTGATCAATCCTCACATTGGTGGTGTAACCGTCATGTGCGGTAAACAATACATGTTTGGCATCGGGATGCGGCTTGACCATTTCCGCCAATGTTAGCGCTAACACGCCCTGCCAGTCATTGTCATATCGCGACCAGCTGGTCACACAATGAATGTCATTGCGTGCCCGGACATTTGGTAGATCAAGAAGATCCACAAAACTCAGCGACAGAGGATTTTCAACCAGTCCGGTAATATCAAGCCTGAAGTCATCTGCACTGACATGGGGCGTGATGCCCAGATCAAGCACCGGCCAATCCTTTACCAGCCGCTGCCCGGGCGGCAGGCGGTTTGCGCGTGCGGCATCGGATGTCCCGGTCAGTAAACGACCATCTTTGGCCCATTTGCGCTTGGCCTCGATCAGCTTGTCTTTGATTTTTCCAGAAAAACTTTGCGTCACCGCTTTCTCCCTTGTCACAAGCTGATACGAAAAATGGCGCTGACATGTTCACCATGACAACGCCATTTAATCATAAAACCGGCCAGAAAAGGCAATTCACTTCCCCGCGATAAACCGGGCCTTGTTCGGCAATTAGCCGAAGTCGCGCATAATACGCGCCTTGTCACGTTGCCAGTCACGTTCCTTGACCGCCTCGCGTTTGTCGGCCTTTTTCTTGCCCTCGGCAATGGCGAGTTCCAGCTTCGCGATCCCGCGTTCATTGAAATACAATTTGACCGGAACAAGGGTAAAACCCTTTTTGTTCAAGGCATCATGCATTTTGGCGATTTCGCGTTTGTGCAACAGCAATTTGCGCGGACGGCGTTCTTCGTGACCGAACGGCATCTTGCTTTGATATTCGGGAATATATGCGTTGATCAGCCAGACTTCGTCATTCTTGGCTTCGGCATAGGATTCCTGAATATTGCCCTTGCCATCGCGGAGCGATTTGACCTCGGTCCCGCGCAAAACGATCCCGGCTTCGAATGTTTCCGTCAGGAAATAATCAAAGCGCGCGCGTCGGTTTTGCGCAACGACCTTATTGTTATCTGTTTCTTTCTTCGGTGCCATAAGACGCTAATTATCGCTTAGTGGCCGAGCAGTCCGGCACCCTTAAGCGCGGCTTCGACCTTGCGTTTGGATTCATCGGCGATCTCGACCATCGGCAGGCGCATGTGGCTGCCACAAAGGCCAAGCAACTCAGCCGCGTACTTGACCGGTCCCGGGCTTGCTTCGCAGAACATTGCCTTGTGAACCGGCATCAGACGGTAGTTCAACTCCTGAACCTTGGCAATGTTCCCGGCTGCCCAGGCCGCATGCAGTTCTGCACACAGTTTCGGCGCAATGTTCGACGTTACCGAAATGCAGCCATGCCCACCCTGTGCCAGGAACGGAACGATGGTCCCGTCTTCGCCCGACAGCTGGCAGAAATCAGCACCGGCCGCCAAACGGGTCAGTGCCGGACGTTCCAGATCGCTGGTCGCATCCTTGACACCAACGATACGCGGCAGTTTTGCCAGTTCGGCCATGGTCGCGACGCTCATATCAACAATCGAGCGACCCGGAATGTTATAGATGACAATCGGGATATCGGTTGCATCATGAACGGCCTTGTAATGCGCATACAGGCCCTTTTGGGTCGGCTTGTTATAATAAGGCGTAACAACAAGTGCTGCATCCGCACCGGCATTCTGCGCATGGCGCGTCAGCGAAACGGCTTCTGCGGTCGAGTTGGAACCGGTTCCGGCAATTACCGGGCCACGGCCCTTGGCAACTTCGAGTGCCAGTTCAACAACACGATGATGTTCAGCATGGCTCAGCGTCGGGGATTCACCAGTGGTTCCGACAGGCACCACACCTGTCGTGCCCTGTTTAAGCTGCCAATCCACAAAAGACTGGAACGCCTTTTCATCAATCGCACCATCTTGCGTGAACGGTGTGATCAAAGCTGTGATTGAACCCTTAAACATGGAGATCTCCAAACATTGGATATATTGAAAGCGGTCGCGAAAATAGCGGCTGTTCGCCAATCCCGCAAGCACTGTATACATTAATCGAAAGGAACTGTAATCGGGGTTGCAATTTCCCTTCAGGACTGTTTGGCTTTTCCGGATTTCACTGTCATAATGCGCCGGTCTAGAGTGCATTCGCTGCCGTCAGGCAAAGGGGACAATTACATGGCGCAAGCGTCTTTCCGCAGAGTTTCAGTCTGCGCATTGGCACTGGGCTTTTCGATATTGATGCCAACAGGTCATCTGGCACAGGCCGCAGCAAACGAAGATAGCATTCTTCTGATGCAGCCGCCCTCGCCGACCTATTCGGCTGTCAGTCGCGCACGTTTGAACGCATTCCTTGATGCCGTCGAAGATGGTCGTACCGAAAGCTTTGAAAAGCTTCTGCCCAATTTCGACGATCCGTTGCTGCAAAAGGCAGCCGAATGGATGTTGCTGACGTCGCCGAATTCCGGCCGCAGCTTTGAAGAAATTACCAATTTCATCGATACCCACCCGACCTGGCCAAGTCAGGCTCTGTTGCGTCAGCGTGCCGAAGAGGCAATGAATGACGCCGTGCCCGATGATGAAATTCTGGCATGGTTCAAACGGTCTGCCCCGGTTACGGCCGATGGTGCAACCCGCCAGATCAAGGCGCTTTTGGGCGCTGGTCAGGAATCGGCGGCCATTGCCCTTGTCCGGACCAGCTGGATCAACGAGAATTTCGGTCGCGGGCAGGAAAAAAGATTTCTGGACCGATATGGCAAATATATCGATCAGGAAACCCACCAGCAGCGTCTTGACCGTCTGTTGTGGGAAGGTCGCCTGACTACCGCGTCACGCACGATGAAATATGTCAGCAATGACTATCGCCTGCTGGCAGAAGCCCGCGCAGCCCTGCGCGCGATGACCGGCGGTGTCGATGCGGCCATCAATCGGGTCCCGAAGAAATATCAGAATGATCCGGGTCTGATTTATGAACGCGTGCGCTGGCGCCGGGTCAAGGACCGCGATCAGGAAGCCCGCGATCTGCTTTTGTCGCAGGCAAACGACCTTGCTTATATCTCGATCCGCCCGCAATACTGGTGGCTTGAAAAGGCCATTCTGGCGCGGCGTGCCTTGCAAAAGGGTCATATCACCGACGCCTATCGTCTGGTTGCCAATCACGGGCAAACCGATCCGGGCGATATTGCGGAAGCCGAATGGTATGCGGGCTGGATCGCGCTGGAATTTCTGGGCGATGCCGACATTGCACTGACCCACTTCCAAAATCTGTATGACGTTGTCCAGTACCCGATCAGCCTGTCGCGCGGGGCTTATTGGGCCGGTCGCGCCAATGCGGCCCTTGGCGATGAAAAACGGGCCAAGGAATGGTATGAACTCGCCGCCCAGCATGCGCACACATTCTATGGGCAGCTTGCCATTGATGCGCTTGGCCTGAAACCGTCCTATTCGGTTGAACAGCCGGTGCCGACGGCGGAACAGCGCGCCGCATTTGAAAACCAGGAACTTGTTCAGGTCGTGCGCAAACTTGGCGCCATCGGTCTTGGCAACATTATCCGGCCATTCATCATGGCGCTGGTCTATGAACATGACGAGCCGGAATACCTTGCGATGGCGACTGACCTTGCCCGCGAATATGGCCGTGCCGACCTTGGCATCATTGCCGCCAAGCGCAGCATTCGCACCGGCAGCGGTTATCTTGATGCCGCCTACCCGATCCATGAACAGGTGCCGCTTGGCCATGCGCCGGACCCGGCACTGGTTCATGCCATCATGCGTCAGGAAAGCCTGTTCAACCCTCAGGCCGTGTCATCCGCCGGTGCGCGTGGTTTGATGCAACTGATGCCGGCCACGGCCAAACGCATGGCAAAGTCGCTTGACCTTGATTATGAAACCGACCGGTTGACCGATGACCCGTCCTTCAACATCACATTGGGACGCGCCTATCTCAGCAGGCTTCTTGATCGTTGGGATGGCGCAGAGGCCCTTACAATTGCCAGCTACAATGCCGGTCCGACCCGTGTCCGCCAATGGATCAACGAATATGGTGATCCCCGTGATCCGGAAGTTGATCTGGTCGACTGGATCGAAATGATTCCCTATAGCGAAACCCGCAATTACGTACAGCGCGTAATGGAGGGAACCTATGTCTATCGTCGGCGTTTTGCCCGCGATGAGATTGCAATGGGTCAGAATGAGACACCCGGGCGGGATTGACCTGCCCGGGACTTCATTTGCGCTTTTTGCCTGATTGCCCATATTTGATCAATACTGCTTGTCAGAAAAGGTCAGCAATATGTCCGAGAATGTACTGTCTTCCTGCCGCGCATTTGTTTTCGATGCATATGGAACGTTGTTTGATGTCGGTTCGGCGGTTGCGAAACTGCGCGATGCCGTCGGTGACGAGGCAGACCGCCTTTCCGCTTTATGGCGTCAGAAACAACTTGAATATACCTGGCTTCGATCCCTGATGGGGGATTTTGCCGATTTCTGGACCGTGACAGGCGATGCGCTTGATTACGCGATGGACCAAACCGGCAAGAAAGATCCGGTTCTGCGCGCCAAACTGATGGAAACATACCTGTCGCTTGATACCTTCCCCGAGGTGGTCGAAACGCTCAACACCCTTAAGGCGCAGGGACACAAGCTTGCCATTCTGTCAAACGGCGCAAAACATATGCTGATTTCAGCTGCCAAATCGTCAGGAATTCTGTCGCTGTTTGACCAGATCATCTGCGTTGACGACCTGAAGACCTATAAACCCCATCCCGATGTATACCAGCTGGCCGCAGACAAGCTTGAACTGGAACCGGCCGAAATTTCGTTCCAGTCGTCAAATGGCTGGGATATTGCCGGGGCCGGTCATTTCGGTTTCCGCACAGCGTGGATCAACAGAAGCAAACAACCCAAAGAACGGCTGTCGCACGAGGCCGACGTGGTTTTGGGTGGCCTTGATGAATTGTTGCCGCTGCTGTCCAGCCCGGAAAAGGCATAGATCATGTGATGCGGCCCGGTAACCGGGCAAGTTTTGCAAACACAATTGAAAAAGGCAGGTCCAATCAGACCTGCCTTTTTGTGTATCTGTGTGGCTTTGCGATAACCGGACCCGTCATCGCGGCACCATCAGCACCATCTTTTTGATGATTATTTGTGTTCTTTTTTCACGTTGGCCGCAACGACCTGGCCGGCCTGAATGACGGTAAGACCGCCTTCTTCAGACACACCTTCAATACGACGGCAATGCCCTTCGATATGGGCGCCCGGTTCGATTGAAAGGCTTTCGTGAAGAATATCACCAATCATACGTGCGGTTTCAGACAGCGAAACATCGCGTGCACGGACCTGGCCGATAACGGCCCCGCAAATCCGGATCTTGTCAGCGACAATTTCGCCGCGTACTTCGCCATGCTGACCGATGGTAAGGGTACGGGTGCGAATGTCACCATTCACAGAACCGTCGACCTGAACATCCGATTCCGAGATCAGATCACCGGTAACCCGGAGATCCGCATTGATAATGGAAAGGCCACCCTTTTTTTCTGCAACCGGGTTGCCGCTTTTAGTTGTTTGTGTCGTCTTGCTCGTTTTTGAAAACATAACGTCCCGCCTCAATAAACTTTAGGGGATTGACCGGCTTGTCATGGACCAAAACCTCGTAGTGTACATGGCTGCCCGTGCTTCGTCCGGTACTTCCCATTAACGCTATTTGATCCTGGTAACGCACTTCGTCGCCCTTCTTGACGAGGACCTTAAATAAGTGTCCATAACGGGTTCTAATGCCGTTCCCGTGATCGAGTTCGACCATCTTCCCGTATTTTCCACTCCATCCTGCATGCACCACCTTACCCGGTGCAGTTGCCAGAATTGGTGTTCTGATCGGCCCGGCAAGATCAACACCGGAATGAAAAGCCCAGCGACCATTGATCGGGTCTTTTCGTTTACCGAACGAGCTCGAAAGATAGTAAGACGCGGCAGGTTCCCCAATTGGCGTCTTTTTCAGTCTGTCATGCAGATTGGCGAGTTGATCCATACGATCACTGAGCGCCATCGCCACATTTACAAATTCCTCGTCCTTGGGATGTTCAGGTTCGAACGCCACGAACGGACCACCGACCCCCGGCTCCTGGGGTTTCATCGGCGGAAGAATAAAGGTTTCCGGCTGCAAACCGGTCATTTCCAGAACGTTTTCCAGCTCAAGGATCGTGTTGTCGGCCGTTTCGGCGACACGCTGCATGGCCTGTTGCTGGACCGTGTGCAAATCGGCAATGCGTTGGCGCGCATCGCTGAGTTCACTTTGAAGTTTTTTGGACCGTTGCAGGGCCTGATCACGTTCACGCATCACACGCGACATGACGGTTTCAACGGTTTCGAGTTCATCGCGCAGCGCAAGGTTACGGTTGGTGATCCCGTCAATCTGCCCCTGAAGCGCATTCATCTGGTTATCCATCGATGTGCGAAGGGCCGAAATCCGGACCTTTTCCTTCTCGCTGCTGGCGAGTTTGGAAGTGTAATCCTGTACCCGCGCCTGAAGCTGCAGGTTCTTTTCAGCCATCGACAGCAAATTGCGATGGGTATCTTCCATCTGTGCGGTGATTTCGCCGAAACGTCTTTGACTTTCGGTCACACGCGCAATCAGACGATTATAGGAAAGCTCGCTGCGGAAAAGCTGTTCCTCACGCGTTGCAAGACGCTGATCAAGGTACCAACTATAACCAGTTACACCCACCGACCAGATAATGGCCGCGGCTCCGAACGAAGCCAGCGCAAGCTGTCCATATTTTCCAAGACGAAGCTGGTAAACAGAATCATTGGACCGAACAAGAATTTGCCGGTCAGGAAACCATTTATCCACCAAGCGACGCATGCCTTGAAACGCCGACATATTCAGTGTCTAACCCCTAGTTGCCCGTATTCACGCCCGGGTATCCCGGTTGCGTAGAGTTTCTTTGACCCCGCCTGCGACTTATTAATCTTTTTCTTTACGCTACCTGTAACTTTGCACGCAGGCAAGTGTGTTAACACACCCTTAAGGGTAAAAATTTCACCGTGCGGGCTGTTTGGTGTGTTACCTATGGCCATCTTTCACAGCTCATACGTATCTGATCCATGGCTTTTTCCCGTTTTCTGATCACATGTTTGGCAACCTGGTTCTATAGCGGCAAAAGCCCCAAGGCACCGGGAACAGCCGGATCGTTTGCCGCCCTACCCTTTGGTTGGATGATCTGGATTTACGGCGGCAATGAGGCGCTGATTATCGCCAGCATCATTATTTTTGCGATCGGTATCTGGGTTGCCCATCAATACAGTCACTTGCTTGGCATTCATGATGCCGGTGAAATTGTAATTGACGAAGTCGTTGGTCAGTGGATGTGCCTGCTTGTCGTGCCATTGGCAGCCGACTGGATGGACATTGTGTGGCTTCTCGTGGCCTTTGTGGCGTTCCGTGCATTCGATGTGGCCAAGCCCTGGCCGATCCGCTGGGTCGACCGTCGGGTCGGTGGCGGTTTCGGCATCATGCTTGACGATGTTCTGGCCGGTATCTTTGCCATGATCGTGCTGGCGGGCGTGGTTTACCTGACGGGTGGATGAGTTATGCAAATCGATGAGGACATTCTTGCAGCGGCAAGCGCGCTGATTGCGAAATGCACTGCAAATGGCGAAATGATTGCCACGGCCGAATCCTGTACCGGTGGTTTGATTACCGGGGCGCTGACCGGGGTGGATGGCAGCTCGTCCGTTGTCGATTGCGGGTTCGTGACCTATTCCAACGAAGCCAAACATGAACTGATTGGCGTAAAAACAGCGTTACTTGAACAATATGGCGCAGTTTCCGAACCGGTTGCACGCGCCATGTGCGAAGGCGCACTTGACCGTGCACCCAATGCCAGCATTGCTGTTTCAGTGACCGGCATTGCCGGCCCGGGCGGCGGAACGGCAACCAAGCCCGTCGGGCTGGTTCATTTTGGTTGTGCGGGCAAAGAACGCCAGACGGTTACCTATCACGAAGTTTTTGCCGGTGACCGCCACGCAGTTCGCAAGGCCACGGTCCTTAAGGCATTTGCCCTGATCGCCGAGATGATTGATCAGAAAAAGGGCCTGGGCGGTTAAAGCACCCTGCCCGGCCCGGCTAAAGCACGCATTATCAGCTTTGCGAAGAACCGGTGTTCGGATCCCCATAGACTTCGCGGGCGCGATTTTCGAATGCGCCAACCATCAGCTTGACTGCTTCATTAAAGACGACACCGATCATCTTTTGCAGCAATGCCGAGCGGAATTCGAAATCGACAAAGAAATCAAGCCAGGTCCCGCCATCTTCGTCCTCTTCGAATACCCAATGGTTATTGAGGTATTTGAACGGCCCCTGAAGATATTCGACATCAACACGATGGGGGCGCTGAAGGGTGACTTTGGACGTGTATTTTTCGCGAAACATCTTGAAGCCGATAACAAGATCGGCCTGGAGCACATCGCCATCACGCTTGCGCACCCGTGATGCAACGCACCACGGCAAAAACTCGGAATAGGAATCGATATCCGCGACGAGTTCAAAGAGCTGTTCCGGCGTATAGGGCAGTTTCCTGCGCTCTGCATGCGTCGGCACTCGTATCTCCCTTTGTCGTCGCGCGTATCGTTTCAGGTTTACTGGGCAGCGACTTCTGCGCGTGCTGCCTTGGCTTTTGCTTCTTCTGCGGCGGCGAGTTTTTTCTCGCGGGCTTCACGCAGCTGTTCGAAGTCACGATCAGCGTGATAGCTCGAACGGGTCAGCGGCGTTGCCGACACCATCAGGAAGCCCTTGCCACGTGCCATCGACGCATATTCGTCAAACTCGTCCGGCGTGACAAAGCGATGCACCGGTTCGTGTTTCAGCGTCGGCTGAAGATACTGACCGATCGTAAGGAAATCGACATCCGCCACACGCAAGTCATCCATCACCTGTGCCAGTTCCTTGCGTTCTTCGCCAAGGCCAACCATCAGGCCGGATTTGGTGAAGATGGTCGGGTCAATCTGCTTGACGCGATCAAGGATACGCAGCGACTGGTAATAACGCGCGCCCGGACGGATGTTGGTGTAAAGACGCGGAACCGTTTCAAGGTTGTGGTTGAACACGTCCGGACGGGCCTTGGCGACAATTTCAACGGCACCTGGCTTGTCACGGAAGTCCGGCGTAAGAATTTCAATGGTGGTTTCCGGCGACTTGTAGCGGATGGCTTCGATCACGCGGGCAAAATGGGCCGCCCCGCCATCGGCAAGATCATCACGGTCAACCGAGGTGATCACAACATGCTTGAGCTGCATGTCGGCAACGGCCATTGCAAGGTTTTCCGGCTCGAACGGGTCAAGCGCGTTTGGCATGCCGGTCTTCACGTTACAGAACGAACACGCACGCGTGCAGGTGTCGCCCATGATCATGAAGGATGCGTGCTTCTTCTGCCAGCATTCCCCGATATTCGGGCAAGCGGCTTCTTCGCAAACCGTATGAAGGTTCAGGCCACGCGCAAGTTCGCGGGTTTCCTGATAGCCCTTGGAGGTTGGCGCCTTGACGCGAATCCAGGACGGCTTGCGTCCGGAAGGACGATCAGGCCGTTTTTGTTTTTCCGGGTGACGAAGTGCTTTTGCTTCGTTGCGCGCCGTCGACATAGAGTTACCTCCGAAGGATTGGACGGGCGGCAATTTGCCGCCACGTCACGCATTTGTCAAACCGACATTCGTCAAAAATGGTCATACCGGGCATGTGCGCCCGGTAAAACGCAATATTTTAGAAGTGGATCGCACGCCCGTAAGCGTCAAGGACCGACTCATGCATCATTTCCGAAAGGGTCGGATGCGGGAAGACCGTATGCATCAGATCTTCTTCGGTCGTTTCAAGGCCCATCGCAACGACAAAGCCCTGGATCAGTTCGGTCACTTCGGCGCCAACCATGTGCGCACCAAGCAATTCGCCGGTCTTGGCATCAAACACGGTTTTGACCAGACCTTCGGCCTCGCCCAATGCGACCGCCTTGCCATTGCCGATGAACGGGAATTTACCGACCTTGACGTCGTAGCCGGCGTCCTTGGCCTTGGCTTCGGTCAGGCCGACACTTGCGACCTGCGGGTGGCAATAGGTGCATCCCGGGATCTTGAGCGGATCAATCGGATGGACGTTTTTAACGCCCGCGATTTTTTCAACACAGATCACACCTTCATGCTCGGCCTTGTGGGCAAGCATCGGCGGGCCGGCAACGTCACCGATGGCAAAGATGCCCGGTTCTGCGGTGCGGGAATATTCATCGGTGCCAATGACGTTGCGATCAACTTTGACCTTGGTGGTTTCAAGACCAAGATTTTCGGTATTGCCGATCACACCAACAGCCGAAATCACGCGATCAACGGTGAGTTCCTGTTTCTTGCCGTCTTTGGTTTCGACCGTCACAACAACATTGTCTGCATTGCGCTTGAGATTGGCGACCTTGGCTTCGGTCAGGATTTTCATCCCGTCCTTGGTCATCATCTTCTGTGCAAGGGCTGCGACTTCCTTGTCCTCGACCGGCATGATCTGTGGCATGATTTCAACCACGGTCACATCCGCACCCATGGTGTGATAGAAGCTGGCAAATTCGATCCCAATCGCGCCAGAACCGACAACAACAAGGCTTTTGGGCATCTTGTCAGGCGTCATTGCCTTCTTGTAATCCCAAACAACTTTGCCATCGGCTTCAAGACCGGGCAGCGAACGGGCGCGTGCACCGGTCGCGATGATGTAATTTTTCGCGGTATAGGTACCGGCATCCTTGCCCGTTACAACGATCTTTTTTGGACCGTCAAACTTGGCTTCGCCGTTGATCACGGTGACCTTGTTCTTTTTCAGAAGATGACCAACGCCACCAGCAAGCTGCTTGGACACGCCGCGCGAACGCTGAATGACCGCATCAAGATCAAAGGACGGTTTTTCGCAGGACAGGCCATATTCCTTGGCGTGTTTCATGTTGCGATAAACTTCGGCCGAACGCAGCAGCGCCTTGGTCGGGATACAGCCCCAGTTCAGGCAAATGCCACCAAGATGTTCACGTTCAACAACGGCCGTTTTCAGGCCAAGCTGGGCAGAACGGATTGCGGTTACATAACCACCCGGACCTGCACCAATCACGATTACGTCGAAATTGCTATCCGCCATCGTAGGATCTCCTTCGCCTGCCCGTATCCGGTCACAGGTCTTAAAATTCAAATGCTTGCGGGGACTTTCGAAAGTCCCCGCGCAACTTTGGACCGTTAGAGCAGCATGCTCAGCGGGTCTTCAATCAGCTTTTTGAATTCGGCCATGAACTGGGCACCGACCGCACCATCGACCGCACGGTGGTCAACAGAAAGCGTGCAGCTCATGACGGTCGCGATGGCAAGAGCGCCATCCTTGACGACCGGGCGCTGTTCACCGGCACCAACGGCCAGAATGCAGCCCTGCGGCGGGTTGATGATGGCAGAAAATTCCTTGATGCCAAACATGCCAAGGTTGGAAACCGAGAAGGTCCCGCCCTGGTAATCTTCGGGCATCAGCTTGCCATCACGGGCCTTGCCAGCCAGTGCTTTCATCTCGGACGAGATTTCAGCAAGACCTTTGGAACCGGCATCACGAACGACCGGCGTAATCAGGCCACCATCAATGGCAACCGCCACCGAGATATCCTGTTTCTTGCACTGAAGGGTCGCCTTGTCGGTCCAGATGGAGTTGGCAGCCGGGACTTTCTTAAGCGCCAGCGACACCGCACGAATGACAAAGTCATTGACCGAAATCTTGACGCCGTCGCCGGCTTTTTCATTCAGCTGCTTGCGGGTTGCCAACAGATTGTCGAGTTCGCAATCGACCGTAAGGTAGAAATGCGGAACCTGCTGTTTGGATTCCGTCAGGCGACGCGCGATGGTTTTGCGCATGCCGCTGTTCGGGATTTCCTCGTATTCCGGCAAACCGGTAAGATCCGGGTTCCAGCCCGAAGCGGCCGGTGCTGCTGCCGCAGCCGGTGCAGAGGGTGCTGATTTTTCGGCGGATGCAGATTCTGCTGCCGGTTTTGCCGATTTGGCGGCTTCGACATCGCGTTTGACGATGCGGCCACGCGGGCCAGAACCGGTCACCGATGCAAGATCAACACCGTCATTGGCGGCAATGCGACGCGCAAGCGGGCTTGCCTTGATCCGATCACCACCCGAAACCGGCGCAGCCGGGGCCGGGCTGGCTTTTGCTGGTGCATCTGACTGGGCCGGTGCCGACGAAGATGCGGGTTCGGACGGGGCTTCGGCCGCCGGGGCAGTACCCGCAGCAGACGTATCGGCACCATCAAGCGCGCTTTCGTCTTCGTCTTCTTCAAGCAGAAGCGCGATGACTTCGTTTACAGCAACACCTTCGCTGCCTTCGGCCACAAGGATTTTACCGATCTTGCCTTCGTCGACGGCTTCGACTTCCATCGTGGCTTTGTCGGTTTCGATTTCTGCGATGACATCGCCCGATTCAACGGTGTCACCTTCCTTGACGTGCCATTTTGCCAAGGTGCCTTCGGTCATGGTCGGCGACAGGGCCGGCATCAATACTTTTACAGGCATGAACACATTCTCCCGGTAACGGGGCGGCGCACATTGGACGGCGCCTGCCCCTGTCCGTATCACTTAGCGATAGCAAACGGCCTTGGCCGCATCGACGATGTGCTGCTCTTGCGGAAGCGCAAGCGCTTCGAGATTTGCAGCATACGGCATCGGAACATCTTCGCCGGTCACGCGGGCAACCGGTGCATCGAGATAGTCAAAGGCATGCTCCATGACCACAGATGCGATTTCAGAACCGATACCGGCGAAGTGCCAGCCTTCTTCACAGGTAACAAGACGGTTGGTCTTCATTACCGAGCGAATGATGGTGTTCACATCGAGCGGACGAATGGTACGCAGGTTGATGACCTCGGCCGAGATGCCCTGCTCTGCCAGCTGTTCAGCCGCCTTGAGCGCCTTGCCAACCATGATCGAGAAAGCAACGATGGTAACATCGGTCCCTTCGCGTTCGATTTTGGCCTGGCCGATCGGCAGAACGAAATCGTCATCGTCAGGAACTTCAAAGCTCTGACCATACATGATTTCGTTTTCAAGGAAGACGATCGGGTTCGGATCACGGATCGCGGCCTTGAGAAGGCCTTTTGCGTCAGCAGCCGACCACGGTGCAATCACCTTGAGACCCGGGCAATGTGCATACCAGGATGCATAGCACTGCGAATGCTGTGCGCCAACACGGGCAGCAGCACCGTTCGGACCGCGGAAGACAATCGGGCAACCAAGCTGGCCACCGGACATGTAAAGCGTCTTGGCCGCAGAGTTGATGATGTGGTCAATGGCCTGCATGGCGAAGTTGAATGTCATGAATTCAACAATCGGCTTGAGGCCCATGAATGCCGCACCCGTTGCCATACCGGTAAAACCGATTTCGGTAATCGGGGTATCGACAACACGGCGGTCACCGAATTCGTCAAGCAGCCCCTGGGTGACTTTGTAGGCACCCTGATACTGTGCGACTTCTTCACCCATGACGAAGACGTTTTCGTCACCGCGCATTTCTTCGGCCATTGCATCACGCAGGGCTTCACGAACGGTCTGGGTTTTAAAGCTGGTATAGGTCTTTTCGTCCTGGGTCGCGTTCATCACGCTCATGGCGCGCGGCTCGGCGTCAGAACGTTCGATTGCGCCGCTGGCCGCAACCGGTGCGGCACTTGCCGTGCTTGCAGCCGGTGCTGCTTCTTCGGCCGGTGCAGCCGTTTTTTCTTCGGCAGCCGGTGCAGCGCCGCCAGACGATGCAGAAACGTTATCAAGCGCGGATGCGTCTTCGCCTTCTTCGAGGATATAGGCGATAACAGCATTCACTGCGACATTTTCAGTACCTTCGGCGATGACGATCTTGCCCACAGTACCTTCATCGACAGCTTCGACTTCCATCGTTGCTTTGTCGGTTTCGATTTCTGCGATGACGTCACCGGATGCGATCGTGTCGCCTTCCTTGACGTTCCATTTGGCAAGCGTGCCTTCGGTCATGGTCGGCGACAGGGCCGGCATCAAAACTTCAATCGGCATTGTTCCCTCTCTCCCGGGAAATATCGGTCAAAAGCGGTTCGCGAAAGTCGCGATCACGCGTCGATCAGAATATCGGTGAACAGTTCAGAAACATCCGGTTCCGGGCTGTTCTGCGCGAACTCGGCCGCTTTTGCGACTTCGGCTTTCACTTCCTTGTCGATATCCTTAAGGCCAGCTTCGTCGATGATATTGCCATCGATCAGCAGCTTTTTGACCATATCGATCGGGTCGTGTTCCTTGCGCATCTTGTCGAGTTCGTCCTTGGTGCGATATTTCGCCGGGTCTGACATCGAGTGACCGCGATAGCGGTATGTTTTCAGCTCAAGGATATAAGGGCCTTTGCCTTCGCGGCAGTGTGCAACGGCACGTTCACCGGCTTCCTTGACCGCAAGAACGTCCATGCCATCGACCTGTTCGCCCGGAATGCCATAGGCCATACCGCGCTGATAAAGATCCGGGCTGGACGAGTGACGCTGGGTCGAGGTGCCCATGGCGTACTGGTTGTTCTCGATGCAATAAACCACCGGAAGCTGCCAGAGAGCGGCCATATTGAAGGCTTCATAGACCTGACCCTGGTTGACGGCACCGTCACCAAGATAAGTCAGGCAAACACGGTCTTCACCGCGATATTTGTAATTGAAGGCAATACCGGTCCCCAGCGGCACCTGGCCACCGACGATCCCGTGGCCGCCATAGAAGTTCTTTTCTTTCGAGAACATGTGCATGGAGCCGCCTTTACCGCGGGAATAACCGCCTTCGCGGCCCGTCAGTTCGGCCATAACCCCACCGGCATCCATGCCGCAAGCCAGCATGTGGCCGTGATCACGGTAACTGGTGATCACACCATCATCACCCGTGATGGCAGACTGCATGCCGACAACAACGGCTTCCTGCCCGATATACAGGTGACAGAAGCCACCAATAAGACCCATGCCATACAACTGACCGGCTTTTTCTTCAAAGCGGCGGATCAGCAGCATTTCACGGTAATATTTGAGGAGATCGTCACTGCTCGCCTGGTTGTCGGCGCGCGTAGTGGCGCGTTTGCGTTTCGTGGTCGCCATGTTTCCTCCCGGTGGATGGCTATCGCTTAAGCATCATGTATGAGCGCTTAATTCGGTACTGGACCACCGAAATGACTACCTAAAACGACCTCCAAGGGCAAGCAATCAAACGCCGAATAAACTGTTGTTTTGCAACGCACAATCACAAATAAACTTGATTTCAGTTAATTTGTGCATTTTGGCAAATATACAGAGATTGAGTATTTTCAGCGACTTGGGCGAATGCGTTAAATTTCGTTCATTCCCCTGTGTCACAAATGCTATGCTTTTATGACGATAATACCGCATAGCCGTTCTAGATCGAAAACAACCCAAAGAATGCATTCATTATCAATGCAATCAACCGATCCGGCCAGTTTTCCGACTATAAACCAGAAGTCAGTTTAAACAATACCTTACCGGCAAACGATCATTGCTGACCAGATTTCACAACCAGGAATTTCTTTGATTTTTGATGTGACAGCGCGCCGCAACGGCCAATTGCCCCGCCCAAACACGGGATACCATGCCCCCGGATTCTCTGGGCGGATGCGACCCGCAGTTCGGGAACAGATCAGTTGGTGTGGGCAGCGATGGTGGTCATGTCCTGATAACCGTCATGATGAAAGATGATGACGTCATCGGGATGTGCGGCATTCAACATCGCACGCGCGCGTTCATCGAGAAGATCGGGATCAAGATGATTGGCGCGCAAGGAAATGACATGTTGTTCAAGCTTTTTGCGGCGCTCGGTCGTTTCATCAAGCACCTTGGCAATTTCGGTCACCCGGTCCTGCATCGACCAGTAGGTCAGCAGACCACGTTCACCTTCCACACTGTGAAAGATGAAATATGCCATGACTGTAAATGCGATGACCGGCGCGACTGCCTGTTGCAGACGACGAAAAACCGGTGAGTGTGACGACATTTACCCTTGCCCCTTGCGCGGAAACGCGACTTTGACCGCATCACTGACCATTTTGAAACCAAAACAAGAAAACAACATACGTCATTTCCATTTGTCTTCAGCAACTTGCCTTAGAACAAAGTCATATATCGGCCAATATTACGCACCAAGTAACACAGACATTGGTAAAAATAGCGTTAAACGGCACCCTCAAGCACCGCAATTTACGGTCAATCAGATAGTTCTGATTTACTGTTTTCCACTGTCAGTCAGCCCGCAAAACGCCATCGAAACGAAAAACGGGATGCACCAGCACATGGCGCATCCCGCAGAAATCCGGTGATATGAAATCACCCGTTCCGGTTATTTCAGGATCGAACGACCCGGATAGTAGGCACCGGCATCAAGCATCTCTTCGATGCGGATCAGCTGGTTGTATTTTGCCATACGGTCAGAACGCGACAGCGAACCGGTTTTGATCTGACCACAGTTGGTCGCAACAGCAAGATCAGCAATGGTCGAATCTTCGGTTTCGCCCGAACGGTGCGACATGACCGCGGTGTAACCGGCACGATGAGCCATTTCGACAGCTTCCAGCGTTTCAGAAAGCGTACCGATCTGGTTCACCTTGACCAGGATCGAGTTGGCCACGCCTTTTTTGATGCCATCAGCCAGACGTTTCGGGTTGGTGACAAACAGGTCATCACCGACAAGCTGGGTCTTGGCACCAATGGCGGCCGTCAGTTCAGCCCAGCCATCCCAGTCGTCTTCGGCCATACCGTCTTCGATCGAGAAGATCGGGTATTTGCCAACAAGGTCGGCCCAATATTTTACCATGCCGCTGGAATCAAGGGTCTTGCCCTCGCCCGCCAGAACATATTTGCCGTCTTTGTAGAATTCGGTCGATGCCGCATCAAGGGCCAGAACGACGTCTTCTTCCGGGCGGTAGCCGGCAGCTTCGATCGATTTCATGACATAGCTGATGGCAGCTTCGGTCGATGCGATGTTCGGCGCAAAGCCGCCCTCGTCACCGACGTTGGTGTTCAGACCATCTGCCGACAGTGCCTTTTTCAGGTTGTGGAAGATTTCCGCACCCATGCGGATCGCGTCAGAACCGGTCTCTGCCGACACCGGCATGATCATGAATTCCTGAACATCGATCGGGTTATCGGCGTGCTCGCCACCGTTGATGATGTTCATCATCGGGACCGGAAGCGTACGGGCAAAGGCACCACCAACATAACGGTAAAGCGGAAGACCTGCGTCCTCAGCAGCCGCCTTTGCGGTCGCAAGTGAAACACCAAGAATGGCATTGGCACCCAGACGGGACTTGTTATCCGTGCCGTCGAGTTCGATCATGACATTGTCGACAGCAACCTGGTCTTCGGCATCCATGCCGACAAGCGCTTCGAAAATCTCACCATTGACCGAAGCAACAGCCTTGGTCACGCCTTTGCCAAGATAACGGTCTTCCTTGTCGCGAAGTTCAACAGCCTCGTGGGCACCGGTGGATGCACCCGACGGAACGGCTGCACGACCAAAGGCGCCATTTTCCAGAGTTACATCAACTTCGACCGTCGGGTTACCACGGCTGTCAAGGATTTCGCGGCCGCGAATATCGATAATAGCGGTCATGACAGAAACGTTCTCCTCACTGGTAGGAACCATGCCTTTTTGTCAGGCATGCAGGTTACAGCAAAAAAGAATGCCGCCAATGACGATTGGCGGCATTTGAAAATCATGCGTCAAACATATCCAGACGAACCGGATTGGCTTTTGCCACTTTGTCCAGTTCCATCAGGACCGAAAGAACTTCGGGTAATTTGTTCAACGGGATTTGGTTCGGGCCATCCGAAATGGCCGTTGCCGGATTATCGTGGGTTTCGATAAACAGTGCTGCGATACCAACCGAAACGGCTGCGCGGGCCAGAACCGGCGCGAATTCACGCTGGCCGCCGGACGACGTGCCCTGCCCGCCTGGCTGCTGAACCGAATGGGTTGCATCGAAAACAACTGGATAGCCCTGACGGGCCATGGTGGGAAGTCCGCGGAAGTCCGTGACAAGCGTGTTATAGCCAAAGCTGGTCCCACGATCACAGAGCATAATATTGTCATTGCCGGTCGCGGCAAGATTGTTCGCCACATTGGCCATGTCCCAAGGTGCCAGGAACTGGCCCTTTTTGACATTGACCGCACGACCGGTTTTGCCCGCCGCCTGCAACAGATCCGCCTGACGGCACAGGAATGCCGGGATCTGAAGAATATCGGCAACTTCGGCAACCGCCGCACACTGGTCCGGCAAATGCACATCCGTCACGATCGGAAGACCGGTGACCGATTTGACCTCTGCCAGGATATCAAGACCTTCGGACAGACCTACACCGCGCTTGGATGTGGTGCTGGTGCGGTTCGCCTTGTCAAACGAGCTTTTGTAAACCAGACCGATGCCGAGCCCTTCGGACAGTTCCTTAAGGGCTGCGGACATTTCGAGTGCATGTTGACGGCTTTCGATCGCGCACGGCCCGGCCAGAACGGCAAAGGGCTTGTCATTGGCGATTTCGATATTGCCGACTTTGACAGTTTTAATTTCGGTCATTGCGATGACTTTCATTCAAGCATTCGGCCATTCACGCATACAGCACGCGGCCATTCGCGCAATCAGACTGCGTGTCAATTATACCAGACGGCTGCGCTCTTTGGCGGCCTTGATATAAGACACGAACAGCGGATGCGGGTCGAGCGGACGCGAACGCAGTTCCGGGTGGAACTGGACACCGATGAACCACGGATGATCCGGGTATTCAACGATTTCCGGCAAACGACCATCCGGCGACAAGCCCGAGAATTTAAGACCTTTTTCCTCAAGCTGCGACATGAAGTTTACGTTAACTTCATAGCGATGGCGGTGACGTTCCAGAACGGTTTCACTGCCATAGATGTCGCGTGCACGGGTGCCGTCAACCAGCTTGCACTCATAATTGCCCAGACGCATGGTGCCGCCAAGATCATCTTCGCCGGTACGACGTTCAACCGAACCGCCATCCTTTGCCCATTCGGTCATCAGACCAACAAGCGGGGTTTTGGTCGGGCCGAATTCGGACGAAGATGCGTCCTTGAGACCGGCAAGGTTGCGGGCTGCTTCCAGAACAGCCATCTGCATGCCAAAGCAGATGCCGAAATACGGCACCTTGTTTTCACGGGCGTAGCGTGCTGCGGCAATCTTGCCTTCTGCGCCACGTTCGCCAAAGCCGCCCGGAACCATGATCGCATCAAGCTTGGACAGGATTTCGTTGACGTTGCCTTCTTTTTCCAGCTCGTCAGACGCAATCCATTCCAGATTGACGCGGACCTTGTTGGCGATACCGCCATGGGTCAGGGCTTCGGTCAGGGATTTGTAGGCATCGGGAAGCTGGATGTATTTGCCAACGATACCGATGGTGACCTCACCTTCCGGGTTGCGGATGGTGTTGCAGATGTTTTCCCACGGTGCCAGATCCGGGTCCTGGGCCTGAAGACCGAAGTGATGGAGAACTTCGCTATCAAGACCATACTGGTGATAGCTGATCGGCACCTGATAGATGTTATCGACATCATAGGCCGGAATGACTGCTGCTTCGCGGACATTACAGAAACGCGCGATCTTGCGGCGTTCATTGATCGGAATTTCACGATCACAACGGCAAAGCAGAATATCAGGCTGAATACCGACACTTTGCAGTTCCTTGACGGAATGCTGGGTCGGTTTGGTTTTCAGCTCGCCAGCGGTCGAGATATAGGGCACCAGGGTAAGATGCATGAACAGCGTGCGACCATCACCAAGGTCGTTGCCCATCTGACGGATCGCTTCAAGGAATGGCAGACTTTCAATGTCGCCAACCGTGCCGCCGATTTCGACAAGCACAAAATCCTCGGTCGCGTCAGACTGAACGAATTCCTTGATCGCATCGGTGATGTGCGGAATGACCTGGACGGTCCCGCCAAGATAATCACCGCGGCGTTCGCGGGCGATCACGTTCGAATAGATGCGCCCGGTGGTCACGTTGTCGGAACGGCGCGAAGAAACGCCGGTAAAACGTTCATAGTGACCAAGATCAAGGTCGGTCTCGGCACCGTCTTCGGTCACATAGCATTCGCCATGCTGGTACGGGCTCATGGTGCCCGGATCAACGTTGATATACGGATCAAGCTTGCGCAGACGAACTGTAAAGCCGCGTGCCTGTAACGAAGCACCCAAAGCAGCGGAAGCCAGGCCCTTGCCCAGCGAAGAAACAACGCCACCGGTAATAAAGATATAACGAGTCATTTCTTTGCCTCATCTCAAAGCACAAAGCCTCGGTTCAATGCCGTTTAGTGCATCACGAACCGGGGAATACAACAATCAAAAATTGAGGCGGCAAGTTTGCCGCCTCGTGTCGTCGGTTAATTTGTTTAGCGGGTCGGAGCCGCGGGCCCGGTATCCTCGGCGGGTTCAGTAACCGCCGGGGCCGAAGCCGGTGCCTGTTCCAGAATGGAAGCTGGCTTGGTGTGGCTGTTGGACTGCAGTGCAAGAATGATGCTGGTGATCATGAATGCACCTGCCAGAATCGCAGTGGTACGGGTCAGCAGGTTCGCAGCGCCGCGTGAACTCATCACGCCGAAGCCACCGCCTCCGCCGCCGCTGTTACCGCCGATACCAAGCCCACCGCCCTCGCTGCGCTGCACGAGAATGACGGCAATCAAGCCAAGCGCAAGAAGAAGGTGGATTACCAGAATGACTGTTTGCATGGTCTCGAAACTCTTGTCCTAACTTCCGATCCGAACGCAATTTGGCCCGGATCGGGCATAAATTTGATGCGTATTTAACGCGTTTTATGGCTGTTGGCTAGGCGCAAGTTTCAATAATTTTCCAAAAATCTTCAAGCTTGAGGCTCGCCCCGCCGACAAGCGCGCCATCGACATCTTCAAGGGCAAGCAATTCCGCCGCATTGGACGGCTTGACCGAACCACCGTAAAGAATCCGGAATTCGTTCCCATCGGCAAAGCGTTTGACAAGCTCGGCACGGATCGCGGTGTGAACTTCGGCGACTTCGGCAACACTTGCGGTGCGTCCGGTTCCGATTGCCCAGACCGGCTCATAGGCGATCACGGTATTCTTTGCGGTTGCCCCGTCCGGAACCGAAACAGCCACCTGCCCGTTTACAACAGACAGGGTCGCACCAAGATCGCGTTCCTGTTCGGTTTCACCGACACAAACAACAGCAACCAGATCGGCATCATGTGCGGCGATGGCCTTGCGACGGATATCCGTCGAACTTTCACCATGATCAGCACGACGTTCCGAATGACCGACCAGAACATACCCAGCACCGATATCAGCCAACATGGGTGCAGCAATATCACCGGTATGCGCACCCGATACGGCTGCGTGGCAATCCTGGCCACCAACGCCAACTGCACTATCCTTGGTGACGCCAACCACATCAGACAGCAGTGTCGCGGGCGGACAAACAAGAATATCGCAGCCCAGAGTTCCCTTTTCGGATGCCTTTGCAGCAAGTCCGGATGCCAGCGCAAGACCATCCGCACGCAAACAGTTCATTTTCCAGTTTCCGGCGATCAGGGGACGGCGTTGGGTCATGGGAAGCTACCTCGTGCTGGTCGATTTCAGATAAATTCCTTTGATAACAATTCGATATTGCATCAATGGCAATCGTTACGAATTGTTACAGGATCAATTTCGAAGCGGCTTTTAGCATGTCCACCGCACCGGGCCAAGTCCCGGAAAACACGCGTTCATGCATTTCGTTTGGAATTGCAATGATCTTCTATGCAATCGGCTGTTGCCGCTGTTACCTCTCGCCATTAAGATGCCCGGCAATTTCGTCGGGATTTGCGTCCCTGGGCGATCATAATTAAAAGCTGTCGATACATTATATCGACACCAAACCACGAATTGTTAGGCTTATCATATGCTTGCTGGCATTCGCACATTTTCGAAATCAATCTTTGCCAAAGTGATCTTTGGCGTGATTGCACTGAGCTTCGTTATCTGGGGCCTGAACGCATCGATGCTGAATCTTGGCACATCGCGTGAAGTTGCCGAAATCGGCAGCCAGAAGATCACCCCGGTCGAACTGGAACGCGCCTTCCAGCGCAGCGTGCAGAATATGCGAAATGTATTCGGCCCGAATTTCAACCAGCAACAAGCTGTCCAGATGGGTCTTCTGAACAATACGGTTCAGTCGCTTGTCTCGCAGAAGGTGCTGCGTGAAGACGCCAAGGATATGGGGATCGGTATCAGCGACGATAAAGTCCGCGATACCATCTTTGCGTCGGACAACTTCAAGGACCCGACCACCGGCCAGTTCAGCCGCGACCGTTTCCTTCAGGCTCTTTACACTGCGGGCTACACCGAACAGGAATTCATCGAAGGTGTTCGTGGTGATCTGATGAGCCAGCAGGTTGTCGGCAGCCTGACCGGCACGGCGGCTGTTCCTGAAATGCTGGCAAAGCAGATTGTTGCCTATCGTAATGAGCAGCGTCGCGGTTCGTTCTTTGCCCTGAATGGTGCAGAGTTCGATGATATCGCCGTTGCAGATGACGCCACCCTTCGCAAATTCCACGAAGACAATGCAGCGCAGTTCACGGCACCGGAAAGCCGTGACGTAACGCTTGCAACGCTGAGTGCTGCGGACCTGATTGCGACGGTCACTGTTACCGAAGACGAAATCGCGGAGTCCTACAAGCAGCGCGAAGCCGAATTCCAGACCCCGGAAAAGCGCGTTGTCGAGCAAATCCTGTTTGCGCCGGGTGATGAACAGTCCGCACGCGAAGCTTACAAAAGCCTTCAGGGCGGTGCCGATTTCATGGAAACGGCCAAGGAAGCCGGCATGGATGAGTCGATGGTCAAGCTTGGCGAATTCACCGCCAACGACATTTTGCCTGATCTGAGTGCCGCGACCTTTGCCCTGCCCGAAGGCGGTTTCTCCGAACCAGTTGAAACAGCACTTGGCTGGCATATCCTGCGTGTGACGTCGGTAACGCCGGGCAGCGTTCAGTCGCTTGACGAAGTCCGCGACGAGATTGTCGACGGCATCAAACAGTTCAAGGCCGAAGACGCGATCTATGATCTGGCGGCCAATTTTGACGAGGAACTGGGTGCTGGCACCCCGATCGAAGACGCAGCACGCGATGTCGGTGCAAAGACCTACAAGCTTAACGGTATTGTCCGTGGCGAAGGTCTTGCCGGCGAAAACATCGACGGGGCTGACGAGATCAATGAAAAGATCTTCGAGCTTGAAAACGGCGAGGAAAGCTTCCTTGAAGAAACCGCATCGGGCACCCGTTATGTTGTCCGGGTTGAAAATGTCACGCCGTCGGCATTGCGCCCGTTCGAAGATGTCCGCGAAGATGTCATTGCCGCCTGGAAGTCCGAAGAACGCCAGAAACTGATGGTTGCCAAGGCCGAAGAACTTGCCAACAGCGTCAACACATCTGATGCCGACCTTTCAGCAGTTGCATCGGAAAATGGCGCATCGGTCAAGGAAAGCGGCCTGACCAAGCGGACCGGACAGGGCCTTGGTGCCGATGTCAATCCGGCGGTGGCAGCAGCCCTCTTCACGCTTGAAGACGGCAAGGCCAAGGCAATCCAGACCGGTGAAGACGTCCTGGTTGTGCGTCTTGACGAAATCAAGCAAGCCAATGTCGAAACCGCAGATGCCCAGCCGGTCAATGATGAACTCAAACAGGCGATCAATGAAGATATCCTGTCACAGTATCTTGACTATCTGCGTGATGAAATCTCGGTCACGGTCAATAACAGCGTGATCAACGGGCTTTACGCCCCGTCCGCTGCAAACTGACAGCCACACAAAAGGGCGACCGGTTGATCCGGTCGCCCTTTTTCTTTTATGACATTTACGACCAAGACCAACATTTGGATAGACCATGGAAATCAAACCGGATTTCAACAGCTTCAAGCAAAATTACGATAACGGCGTCTCGCAGGTTCTCTGGACCGCGTTGACAGCAGATCTGGATACGCCGGTTTCGGCTTTCCTCAAGATCGCCGAAGGCATGCCCAATACCTATTTGCTTGAATCTGTTGAAGGCGGCGCTGTTCGCGGTCGGTATTCGTTTCTGGGCCTTAAACCCGACCTGATCTGGCGGTGTTTTGGCCACAAGGCCGAACTGAACCGCCGTGCGATGGCCGATGCCGACGCCTTCGTTGACGAAGCCGAAGCCCCGCTTGAAAGCCTGAAAAAGCTGATTGCCGAAAGCCATATCGAGCTGCCCGACAACCTGCCGCCAATGAGCGCCGGTCTGGTTGGCTATATGGGTTATGACACGGTTCGCCTGATGGAAAAGCTGCCAGACAGCAACAAGGATGAACTTGGCGTACCTGATGGCATTTTCATTCGCCCTACCGTCACGGCAAGCTTTGACACCATCGAAGATACCGTAACCGTCGTCACCCCGGTCCGCCCGGAAGACGGCATTGATGCCAATGCGGCTTATGATCTGGCCTGTGCGCGTCTGAATGACGTGGTCATGCAGTTCCAGCGCAATCTGTTCATCGATCGCCGTTCCAAATCCGTGCCCGATACCCTGCCCGACCCGAAGGTCAGCGTGGATGAAGCCGGATTTTATGACATGGTCGACAAGGCCAAGGAATATATCCGGGCTGGCGATATTTTCCAGGTGGTGCTGTCGCAACGCTATACGCTGCCCTATCAGTTGCCGCCTTTTGCGTTTTATCGTGCGCTGCGCCGGATCAACCCGTCACCTTTCATGTTCTATCTTGATATTGGTGGTTTCCAGGTGGTCGGCGCCAGCCCGGAAATTCTGGTGCGTCTGCGCGACGGCGAAGTCACCATTCGCCCGATTGCCGGAACACGCCGGCGCGGCAAAACGCCAAAAGATGACAAGGTCATGGCCCAGGACCTTCTGGATGATCCGAAAGAGCGATCCGAGCATCTGATGTTGCTTGATCTTGGCCGCAATGATGTCGGGCGCGTGTCAAAGCCGGGCACCGTGCGCGTCACGGATCGCGAACAGATCGAATATTATTCCCACGTCATGCATATCGTTTCCAATGTCGTCGGTCAGATTGACGACACGAAATATGACGCGATGGATGCGCTCAAGGCCGGCTTCCCGGCCGGAACCGTATCGGGTGCCCCCAAAGTTCGGGCCATGGAAATCATTGATGAACTGGAATCGGTACGGCGCGGCATTTATGCCGGGTGTATCGGCTATATCTCGGCTGACGGGTCAATGGACACCTGTATCGCGCTGCGCACCGCCGTCATCAAGGACGAGAAAATCCATATTCAGGCCGGTGCGGGGATTGTCGTCGACAGCAAACCGGAACTCGAACACAAGGAATGCCGCAACAAGGCCGGTGCCCTGATGGCCGCGGCCCGCGAAGCATACCGGTTCGCGTAATATCCAAGCTGATCAAATACCAAAGGGCCGCAATCATTTGCGGCCCTTTTAATGTCTGCATTTTTCAGAATATCAAACTAACCGGTTACGCTTTGTGATGACCGGCGCAAGATATCCGTGACCGGTACAAGCACAAAGCCGCGTGCTTCGATTTCGGGTATCCATTTTTGAAGGGCACTGATCGTCAGGTCACGGGGATGTCCAATGGCAATCGCATATCCCTGTTTGGCTGCTACACGTTCGGTACGCGCCAGCATTTCTGCGATTTTTTCCGCATCATCCGCATCATCGATGAAAACGTCGCGTGTGATGGCGGGAACGCCGAATTTGTTGGCGGTCGAATAGCCTACCGATGTGGCGCTTGTACGCGAATCAAGGAACATCAATCCGCGCGACTTCATGACTTCCATCACGATCCGCATCCGTTCCGGATCGGATGTGAATTTGCTGCCCATATGGTTGTTCACACCGACATAACCGTCAAACCGGTCAAGCATCCAGTTCATTTCACTGAGGATTTTTTGACGATCATAGGTCGCAAGCAGCGCGTGCGGCCCCGGATCCACCGCAGCAGATGACGGCTCCATCGGCATGTGAAGCATGACCTCGTGCCCGGCAGTGCGTGCGGCATTGACTTGCGGCTGCAAATCGCGAGCATAGGGCAAATAGGAAATCGTGATCGGTCCGGGCAGTTTGACCGTGCGCGCGGTGCGCGGCTGGTCCAGACCGGCATCATCAATCACGATTGCAATGACCGGTTTTTGCCCGGCATCGGGGGCAAGGGCCGCAAATTTGCGCCAGGGCACAGAATTGTCTGTCGGCGTAGCAGTTGTCAGCGCCGGGCTATCCGTACCGCTTTCACCTGGCAAGACCGATGTTTTGGAGTCTGGTTTCGGGTTTTCGACGAAATCGGACAGGTTTTGCCCACCCTGCCCCTGATTTTTGGTCTGATTTGCCGTCTGGCGCCCGTTTTCATCAATCAGATAGCCTGTGCGTCCCTGAATGCCCGGGGGCGGTGTGTCGGGAAGCTGATAATCCTTGCGCAGCATCGGCTTTGTTTCGGGTGCCGCAAGTGTGTAGTCAGGCGCACGCTGATCGGATGCACGGCCGAACTCGTCGGACGCGCGGTCAAGTTCAAGCATGCTGCCAACGGCAATAATGGCCGACAGCGTTCCCGCAACAAAGGCACCGCCCAGCATCAGGCGGCCAATGCCACCCGATTTCTTTTTCGGTGCAGCTTTTTTGCGGTTGGATTTTTTGGGTGCCGCCTTTTTTCGTTTGGCGGTCGTTGCCCGGCGTGCCACGCGGTGGTCTCCAGTATCGTTTTCTGGGTCGCTCGTCGGCGCTGCGAATATGACCTTCGCAGCTCCTTCCCATATGGTGATTATAGACCGATCATGTCGGATATTGTCGGATATTGTCGGGATGTTTTAAATCGGTGCTGGTTAGCACCGGGTTAAGAGATCCTTTAAGCGCGGGCGACAACAACCGGCTGTAGGAAAAAACCCTTACCCTGCTTCCGCTTGACGTAGCGGCAAGGGCGTTTATTCTCTGCCGACCTTCATGTGCACAGGCGCCTTTTCCGATGTATCTCCTCATCGATAATTACGACAGCTTCACATTCAATTTGTGGCATTATCTGCGCGAACTCGGCCCCGAGGTCGAAGTGCGCCGCAATGATGAGATTTCCGTTAGAGATGCTCTTGCTCTCAAGCCCGAAGGCATTGTGATTTCACCTGGCCCCTGTGATCCGGAACGCGCGGGTATCTGCCTTGATCTGATCAGGGAGGCAGCCGGCAAGGTCAAACTTCTGGGCGTGTGCCTTGGCCATCAATCCATCGGGCAGGCTTTTGGCGGCAAGGTTGTTCGCGCCCCCGAATGCATGCATGGCAAAACCGATGCCATGAACCATTCAGGTGCCAGCGTCTTTGCCGGCCTTCCAAGTCCGTTTGAAGCAACGCGTTATCATTCTTTGGTGATTGAACGCGAAACTTTGCCTGACAGTCTTGAAATCACGGCCGAAAGCGCGGATGGTCTGATCATGGGCGTTCGGCACAAAACCCATCAGATACATGGCGTTCAGTTCCATCCCGAAAGCATCGCATCGGAACATGGCCACGCATTGTTAAAGAATTTTATCGACTTTACCGGCGCCTGAAACCGCACCGGACCGCAAACCGAGGAAACCCGAATGTCGACTGATAATGATCTGAAGCCAATTCTGGCCAAAGTCGCAGATGGTGAAAAGCTGACCGAAAGCATGGCCGAACAGGCCTTTAACGTGCTGATGTCGGGTCAGGCAACCCCGTCGCAGATGGGGGCTTTCCTGATGGGGTTGCGCATTCGGGGCGAAACCGTTGACGAAATTACCGGGGCAGCACGTGTCATGCGTGAAAAGGCCACCGGCATCATTGCCCCGGAAAATGCGGTTGATACCTGTGGCACTGGTGGTGATGGCAGCGGCACCTTCAATATTTCAACCGGTGCGGCGATTGTTGCCGCCGCCGCAGGTGCGACCGTTGCCAAACACGGCAACCGCGCGGCATCGTCGAAATCGGGTTCGGCTGATGTTTTGATGGCGCTTGGTGTCAATCTTGATGCCGATATGAAATTGCTGGAAAAGGCCCTCCGTGAGATTGGGCTGTGCTTCATGATGGCGACCCGTCACCATTCGGCGATGCGTCACGTGATGCCGACCCGCGTTGAAATGGGCACACGCACGATCTTTAACCTGCTGGGTCCGCTTGCCAACCCGGCAAAGACCAAACGCCAGGTTCTTGGCGTCTTTGCCAAGGAATGGGTCGAACCGGTTGCCCATGTGCTCAATCGCCTTGGATCGGTTCATGCATGGGTGGTTCATGGCCACAGCGGTCTTGATGAAATCTCGACCACGGGCCCGACCTTTGTCGCCGAAGTCAAAGACGGCAATGTCACCACCTTTGAAATTTCCCCTGGCGATTTCGGGTTTGAGACAGCAACGCTTGATGACCTCAAGGGCGGCGATGCGGATGTGAATGCCAAGGCCATTCTTGACCTTCTGGCAGCGAAAAAAGATGCCTATCGCGATATCGTTCTGATGAATGCCGGGGCGGCACTTGTGGTGACCGGCGTTGCCAGCGATCTTGCCGATGGCATCAAAAAGGCATCCGAAGCAATTGATAGCGGCAAGGCCGCAGAAACGCTTCAGGGTCTTGTCACCATTACCAACGAAGGAAACGCAGCGTGAGCGACGTTCTTAAGAAAATCTGCGACGACAAACGCGAACACGTTGCCGCCTGCAAGTCCCGCAAAAGCCTTGGCACGCTTGAAGCCGAAGCCAAAGCCCAATCGGCACCGCGCGGCTTTATCAAGGCCCTTGAAACCAGTGTTGCCGATGGCCGTTATGGCCTGATTGCCGAAATCAAGAAAGCATCCCCGTCCAAGGGACTGATCCGCGCCGATTTCAATCCGCCGCAACTGGCAAAGGCCTATCAGGCTGGCGGGGCAAGCTGCCTTTCGGTTCTGACCGATGTGCCCTATTTCCAGGGGGATGACAGCTATCTTGTCGCGGCGCGCGCGGCTGTTGACCTTCCGGCATTGCGCAAGGATTTCATGGTTGATCCTTACCAGATCACCGAAGCACGCGCCTTGGGGGCCGATTGCATCCTTTTGATCATGGCGGCCCTTGAAGACGGACTGGCTGCCGAACTTGAAGATGCGGCACACAGTCTTGGCATGGATGTTCTGATCGAAGTTCACAACGCGCCGGAACTTGAACGTGCCCTGAAACTGAAATCGCGTCTGGTCGGGGTCAATAACCGTAACCTCAAGACCATGGAAATTTCGCTGACCACGACCGAGGAACTGGCTGGCATGGTCGATAGCGACCGTCTTCTGGTCGCCGAAAGCGGATTGTTCACGCCCGAAGACCTTGCACGCATGGCCAAGGTTGGTGCGCAGTGCTTCCTGATTGGGGAAAGCCTGATGCGTCAGGATGACGTGGCTGCGGCAACCCGCAACCTTCTTGGCCTTGCGGCCTGACCTGGGACTGGCAAAGCACATGACAGACAAGCTTTCCCATATTGATGCCGGTGGCAACGCCGTGATGGTGGATATTTCGGACAAGGCCGATACCACCCGCATTGCCATTGCCAAGGCACGGGTATTGATGTCTGCGCAAACGGCAAAGCTGATTGCCGATCGTGGCCATAAGAAGGGTGATGTTCTTGGCATCGCACAGCTTGCCGGGATCATGGGAGCAAAAAAGACCCCCGATCTGATCCCGCTTTGCCATCCCCTGCCCCTGACATCGGTGACGGTTGATCTTGAACTGGCCGATGATGTTGACGGGGTCGATATCACCGCGACCTGCAAGACCACCGGCAAGACCGGTGTCGAGATGGAGGCCTTGACAGCGGCCTCTGTCGCAGCCTTGACCGTGTTTGACATGTGCAAGGCTGTCGACAAGGCCATGCAGATTACCGATATCCGCGTCACCCGCAAGGAAGGCGGGAAATCGGGGACTTTCATCGCCGATTAGGGTGTTTGCGAGCGGGCGACCACCATTCAAAACCCGTAATTATGGCCTGAATTACGGCCAATCCGTTGTTTTTGGCCCGACGCGCTTGACCCGACAAAAGAACTAAAGTAGAACATTTATGTATCCTTTTTGTTCTTGCTACAGGTTCGGGAAATATCATGCTGACGCGCAAGCAATATGAGTTGCTGGTCTATATTGACAATTACCTTCGCGATCACGGTATCTCGCCCTCTTTCGATGAAATGAAAGAGGCCCTGAACCTTAAATCCAAATCGGGGATCCATCGTCTGATTACCGGGCTTGAGGAACGCGGTTTTATCCGCCGTCTTGCGCATCGCGCCCGTGCGCTGGAAGTCATCCGGCTTCCGGAAAACAGCGATGATGACGCCCCCGAAACCCCGAACAACGTCACATCCATTGCCAGTGCGCGCAAAGCCCCCCATCGTCCGGCAACCGTGCCCACGGCCTTTGCCGAAACCGGTGAAGCTATTTCGCTTCCGCTTTATGGGCGAATTGCTGCGGGTACCCCGATCGAGGCATTGCGTGATCAAAGCACCATGGTTCAGGTGCCCGCTGCCCTTTTGGGATCAGGCGATCATTATGCACTTGAAGTATCCGGTGATTCCATGGTCGAGGCCGGCATCCTTGATGGTGATACCGTCCTGATCCAGCGGTGCGAGCAGGCCCATGATGGCACGATTGTCGTTGCGCTTGTCGATGACAGCGAAGCGACCCTTAAGCGCCTTAAACGCGGGCGCGGTGAGGTTCTTCTGGAACCGGCCAATGCCCGGTATGAAACCCGTGCCCTGTCACCGGATCGCGTGCGTATTCAGGGTCGTCTGGTCGGGTTGCTGCGTCAGTATTAAGCCACCAGCAACTGCACACACAAAATCGCCCGCTGTGATTTTCACACGGGCGATTTTGTGTATTCGGGATCAGTGCATCCGGCCCGGTCCAGGCACGGCCACTGATTACCGTTGCGATGGAGCAGCTTTGCCGCCAATCACGATCCATGGCCAGTGACCGGATATTGCCCGCACGGTTTCAAATGACGACCTTCCCTGATCAAGCTTAGCCGTATCAAGGGCGACACCGCCCTGCCACCACAAGACGCCATCATCAATCATCACCCGCGCCCCGGCCTGGCGACAGGTTCGGATTGGCAAATCGTTTTTTAGCGTAATCACAAGATCGGCATTGCGACAGGCATAGAACGGATTGGCCAGACTGGTTGCGACAATGGTCCTAGTTTCATTATCACCAACGCCAGTGACCACAAGACACGGATCGTTTTTACAATACCTTATTCTTGTGGCTTCATCTTCCGGACGGATGCCAAAACGGCTCATCCACAGGGATTTTTGGAAATCACCAAGCCCGTCGGCCAAATGCAGGATTTCCTGTTCCCTGTCATAAACGGCCCAGCTTTCCTGATCACCCGATACAAGAACATCCGGAGTTTGGTGGGTCACCTGCGCAATGATGGCGATGATCAAAAGCGGCCCGGAAACTACAAGGGCAATCTGATCGCGCCAGATCACGGCCCACGCAATCGCCAACAACAAACAGGCGGTTGCCACATCACCGAGCCCGGCCACATACCACAACCCCCATTCCTGGGCGGCGACAAGGGATGCTGTTTTGATCAGAACAGTCAATCCGGGCGCCATCAGCGCAAGCACACCGCCCGCCAACCCGAATGGCATGAATGCCAGCGTCAGTACAATTAACGGCATCACCCAGAATGCCATTATCGGAATGGCAACCAGATTGGCAACAATGCCAAGCACCGATATCCGCCCGAAATGAAATCCGATAATCGATGCCGTCACAACCGTCACAATGACACTGGTGATCAAAAGCCCCGCCATATAGACCACAAGACGTTCATGCCACGGACGTCCGCCATGGCGGTCAAGCCAACGGCGCCCGGGCCCGTCATAAAAGGCAACAAGTGCCCCGACAGCAGCAAAGGAAAGCTGAAAACTGGCACCAAGTACCGCATCGGGCCTTAACACCAGAACAACCAGTGCGGCCACACCCACCAGCCGTAAAGATATGGCACGGCGATCAAGCAACAGGGCAATCCATACCACCAGCAACATCACAAAGGCCCGCTGCGTCGGCACTGTTGCCCCCGACAATCCGAGATAAATGAACCCCGCCCCGGCGGCCGCGAGTGCCGCCCATTTTTTGACCGGATAGCGCAATGCGATCCCCGGTATCGCAGCCAAACCCAGACGCACCAGAAAGAAAACGGTTCCGCACAGCAACCCCATATGCAATCCGGAAATCGCCAAAAGATGGGCCAGCCCGGATTTCCTCAGATCCTCGGCAATTTCAGCAGTGACATCGCCGCGTTCACCGATGATCAATGCTTTGGCAATCCCGGCCTCGGGCGCGGTTACGTATCGATTGATCACGTCGGATATTTTCTGACGCAGGTGTTCAACAACGTATCCTATACCATTGTTTTCATAAGCATCCTTCTCGCTCAACACTTCGAACTGACGACCGAATGCAAACCCGGTTGCGCCGATCTGGCTGAAATAAAGGTTGCGCGCGAAATCGGGATCACCGGGAACCGACGGCGGGCGCAGTGGAAACAACCGTGCCTTTACGCGCACCTCATCACCGATCGAAAGCGCGCTGTCACCGAGAAAACTGAGCCGAACATTCCAGTCGATCTGATCATTGGAAAGACCCTGAATATTTGTCGGATCAAGGGTAACGCGCATGCGACTGCCGCGGGGCTCAATACCGATGACAGTTCCGATGATTTCGGTCGAATAAAGGGTTCTGGTCGGGATATTTTCCGGTCCCAGTTCCGTATGCAGGGCACTGATCAGACAACCTACCGTGATACTGGCCATCAGTTGCATCAAAAATGCCAGCCAGGCTTTGCTGCGAACCATCCAGAACGCGCAGACCGAAAGAATCACGGCAACTGAAATCTCTGCAACGGAAATGCGCGCAGGAAGCAAAAAATAAAGGGCGCATCCCAACCCAAAGAAGATAACAGATGACAGAAACCATTTATTTCTTTGGCTTGTAACAACAAATATGACTTGCGAGAAAAACCCCACAAGTCTTTGTTTTTTAATACTTCTTGTAAAAGTATTACGACGAATGTCCAATAGCCCGCCTTAAGCTTAGTTTCTATCTAACATCGGCTGTGGTGCAACAGCGTGTCATTTGTGCTATAGCCTGCACGCCAAAAGTCCATACGACAAGCGACAACATCCAGATAGCGGATAGATTGAATGACGGTTGTTACCCGTTTTGCCCCGTCTCCGACCGGGTTTTTACACATCGGCGGCGCACGCACCGCCCTTTATAACTGGCTTTATGCCAAACACACCGGCGGCAAATTCTTGCTGCGTATTGAAGATACCGATCGCGAACGTTCAACGCCCGAGGCCGTCGAAGCCATTTTTGACGGACTCAACTGGCTTGGCCTGACCGCAGACGATGAACCGACCTTCCAGTTCGCCCGTCGCGACCGCCATGCCGAAGTTGCACAACAATTGCTGGATGCCGGCAAAGCATATTATTGCTATTGCACGCCCGAAGAACTGACCGCGATGCGCGAAAAGGCCCGCGCCGAAGGTCGCCCGATGAAATATGACGGCACCTGGCGCGACCGCGATCCCTCAGAAGCCCCGGAAGGTGTAAAACCTGTCGTGCGTCTCAAGGCGCCGCAGGATGGGGACGCCGTGATCAATGATCAGGTCCAGGGTGAAGTCCGTGTCGCCAATGAACAGCTTGACGATTATGTCATTCTGCGTGGCGACGGCACCCCGACCTATATGCTTTCGGTTGTTGTTGATGACCATGATATGGGCGTTACCAACGTCATTCGCGGTGACGATCATCTGACCAACGCGTTCCGCCAGAAGGCGCTTTATGACGCCATGGGCTGGGATGTTCCGACCTTTGCCCATATTCCGCTTATTCACGGGCCGGATGGTGCGAAACTGTCGAAACGTCACGGTGCGCTGGGTGTTGATTCCTATCGCGACGAGATGGGTTTCCTGCCGGAAGCCGTGAACAACTATCTCCTGCGTCTGGGCTGGGGCCATGGCGATGATGAAGTCATTTCCCAGGAACAGGCCATCGAATGGTTCGACATCAAGGATGTTGGCAAGGGTGCGGCACGTTTCGACTTTGCGAAGCTGACAAACCTTAACGGCATTTACATGCGGCAGGCCGATGATAAACGGCTTGTAGACGAGATTTCCCAACGGGTTGCGACCATTATTGGAACCGATGCAATTGATGCAGCGCAAAAAGAAATCTTGATCAATGGCATGTCAGGCCTTAAAGAAAGGGCCAAGACACTTATCGAGCTCGCCGAATCTTCGGCCTTCTATGTTACTGACGGCGTATTGTCCGTTAACGAGAAAGCTCAGTCCCTGATCGATAGCGCACCTGAAGGTCTGTTTGCAGAATTGGCCAACAGTCTTGAAGCGCTTGAAAGCTGGACCGAAGAGAACGTTGACGCATGTGTTCGTGCAACTGCCGAGAAACTTGATCTTAAACTCGGAAAAGTTGCGCAGCCCTTGCGGGCGGTGCTTACCGGTTCCAATTCTTCACCAGGCATCTTCGAAGTAATGATCGTGCTTGGCAAAGAGCAAACGCTGAAACGCATTCGACATTTCGATGCATAACAACAGCGAATTATAAAAAACTAATAGTCTGTTTGCGCTTAATGCGCCGCAGCATTATGCTGCACCCAACTTGAAACCGTGTTCGTTCAAACAGGGAAGGAAAAATAAGTCATGGCTCAGAATTCCAAGACTTCCCACACCGTAACACTGACCGACAATGCCACTGGCAAGTCGTTCGAGATGCCGGTGATTGAGGGTAGCGTAGGCCCGTCTGTTATCGACATTCGCAAGCTGTACGCTGAAACTGGATATTTTACCTATGATCCGGGCTTCACTTCGACCGGCTCCTGCCAGTCCGAGCTGACCTATATTGACGGCGACGTAGGGATCCTGCGCCACCGTGGTTATGCGATTGACGATCTTGCAGAAAACTCCGACTTCCTGGAAGTCTGCCATCTGTTGCTGTACGGGGAACTCCCGAACGCCACCCAGAAGGCACAGTTCGAAAACGACATCACCATGCACACCATGGTGCATGAGCAGATGCGCAATTTCTATAACGGCTTCCGCCGTGACGCGCATCCGATGGCCATCATGTGCGGTGTCGTTGGCGCAATGTCTGCTTTCTATCATGACAGCACCGACATCAATGATCCGCAGCAGCGTCTGATCTCGGCTTATCGCCTGATTGCGAAAATGCCGACCATCGCAGCGATGGCATACAAATATTCGATCGGTCAGCCGTTCCGTTATCCGAACAACAAGCTGGGCTTTGCTGAAAACTTCCTTCAGATGATGTTCGGCAACCCGTGCGAAGAATACGAAGTCAATCCGGTTCTGGCCAAGGCAATGGATCGTATCCTGATCCTGCATGCCGACCACGAACAGAATGCTTCGACTTCGACCGTGCGCCTTGCCGGTTCTTCGGGTGCGAACCCGTTCGCTTGTATTGCTGCTGGTATCGCGTCCCTGTGGGGCCCGGCACACGGCGGTGCGAACGAGGCGGTTCTGGTGATGCTTAACGAAATCGGCGATGTGAAAAACATTCCGGAATTCGTTGCAAAAGCAAAAGACAAGAACGATCCGTTCCGTCTGATGGGCTTTGGTCACCGCGTTTACAAAAACTACGATCCGCGCGCCAAAGTCATGCAGGAAACCTGCCACGAAGTTCTCAAGGAACTCAACATCAGCGATCCGCTGCTTGACGTTGCTCAGGAACTCGAACGCATTGCACGTGAAGACGAGTACTTCATCGAGAAGAAACTCTATCCGAACGTCGACTTCTATTCGGGCATCATCTTCAAGGCGATGGGTATCCCGGTCAGCATGTTCACCGTGCTGTTCGCGGTTGCACGTACCGTCGGCTGGATCGCCCAGTGGAAAGAAATGATCGAAGATCCGTCGCAGAAAATCGGTCGTCCGCGTCAGCTGTTTACCGGCGTCGCAGAACGTCCGTTCGTTCCAGTCGACAAACGCTAAGTCGTACCGACGACGATCTGAGCAAGATCAAAAAAAAAGGCCCGGAGAAATCCGGGCCTTTTTGCATTTCAATTCCGGTGAACAGGTTTTGGCTGTTCGCCAGATATAGCGTGTCACCAGCTGCCGGTATTTTCCATGCTTGCCCATGGTTCGGCCGGCTCAAGGTTGCCGCCCTTCTGAAGGAATTCAATCGAAATTCCGTCCGGCGAACGCACAAACGCCATGCGGCCGTCACGCGGCGGACGGTTAATGGTAACACCGGCATCCATCAGCTTCTGACAAGTCGCATAGATGTCATCGACCTCATAGGCGAGATGGCCGAAATTGCGCCCACCGGTATAGCTTTCCGGATCCCAGTTATAGGTCAGTTCAAGTTCCGGGGCCTTGGTTGCCTTGGCACTTTCGATATCAGCCGGCGGAGCCAGATAGATCAGGGTGAAACGCCCCTGCTCGCTCTCGATACGGCGGGTCTCTTTCATGCCAAGCAGATCGCAATAGAATTTCAGCGATTCATCGACATTTTCGACACGCACCATCGTGTGCAAATAACGCATAGCAATGTCTCCGTCATGGATTGATCAATGACCTGAAACTAAATGCATTTCACGACCGATGCCAGTCGTTAGCCATTATTTTTTAGCGATAATTGCCAGAATTTGTTCGGCTGCTTTTTCGCTGGGCGCGCGATCCGCGAAACCAAGCATCTGGCATGCCTCGTCAAACCCGGCCTTTTGCTGTTCATATGTCGGGGTCGCATTCAGCAAATCTTCCAGCGCAGGCAAAATCGCCTTTGCCCGGCATTTGTCCTGAAGAAACTCGGGGATCAATTTCCGCCCCAGGACAAGATTGACAATGGTGACGGTGTCAATCTTGATCAGGCGTTTGGCGATCCAGCCCGTAATCGCATTGACCTGATAGGCAATGACATGCGGCACACCGGCAATCGCCAGTTCCAGCGATACCGTGCCCGATGCGGCCAAGGCACAATTGGCCGCCGCAAATGCATCATGCCGTTCCTGATCGGTCGTAACGACAATCGGCGATAACGGCCAGTCTTGCATTTCGTCGGTTACCGTTTGCGCCACCTTGCTGACCGTCGGCACGACAATGCGGGTATCGGGATATTTTGCAGCGATGGCGTCGATGACCTCTCGGAAAATCGGCAACAGACGCTTTACCTCGGAATTGCGGCTGCCGGGCAATACCGCCAAAAGCCGTTTATCCGCGTCCAGATCGTGTTTGGCCCGAAACCGTTCAGCATTGCCGTCATGACGCTCTTCGACCGCTGAGTGGCCGATAAAGGTGGTTGGAAGACCTTCTTTTTCAAAGTATGGCGGTTCAAACGGCAATAGCGCGAGAAGATGGTCCAGAAATCCGGCAATCTTCTTTGCCCGTCCCTCACGCCAGGCCCACACCGATGGTGCGACATAATGGATCAGGGGAATGCCTTTGCCTTTCAGTTTTTTACCAACGCGAAAACTGAAATCCGGGGCATCTATGGTTACGACGGCGTCGGGCCTTTGTATTTTGGCAAATTCCGCCGTTTGCGATATCCGTTTAAGCAGATGCGGAATATGGGGCACGACCTCGGTCAGTCCCATGACGGACATCTCATTCATCGGAAAAAGGCTTTTAAGGCCCTCGCTTTCCATGCGCGGGCCACCGACGCCGATGAAACGGGCTTCCGGTTCCTGACGTTTAATTGCCGCCATCAGACGCCCGCCCAGCTGATCACCGGATGCCTCGCCCGCAACAAGCATGATTTTAGGCCCGGTTGCCGGGGCATCATCAATCATTTTCGGGGTCCCCGTCATGTTCCGGACGGATGCCGATGACAAACATCCCGAGCCTGTCCGCACGTTCAATCACAGCCGACCGGTCAATGATCATTGTCCCACCAGCCAGAAGCGCAATACCACGCAGGCCTGCCTTGTGGGCTTCTTCCACCGTCGTCAGACCGATGGCCGGAAGATCCAGGCGTTTGTCCTGCTGAGGTTTGGATGATTTGACCAGAACTCCGCCAACGCCGTCACGACGATAATTGGCTGATCGACGCACCATTTCATCCGTGCCCTCGATCGCTTCGAGTGCCAGAACAAGGCCCTGTTGCACGACACATCCCTGCCCGACATCCGCCTGACCAAGGATCCGGGCAACCCGCAAACCATGTCTGGCGTCACTTAATGCCTGATCATCGGGTTTGATGGTGCCAAGAACGCCTTCTGAAACAGCAAGATCTGTCAGAATTTCGTGCGCACCAACCAGTCGAAAGCCTTCGCGTTCAAGCTCCTGCCCGACCAGTCTCAGCAATCCGTCATCGCCCAGCGCCTTCATGCCGACTTTCATCAAAAGCTTGGCCGCGCGCCAGTCGGGCCGAATGGCCGTAAAACTTGGGCGGGCGACCTTGCCGGCAAGGACGACATCCTGACAAGCATTGTCACGCATGGCGTCCAGAATCTTAGCAGCAGCCCCCAGTCTTGCCGTTATTCCAGGATATTGGTCGAGTTCGGGGTCATCGGCGTGGCGATCAAGTTTCACAACGAAAACAGCCCGGCCGGCCGTCTGCGCAGCAGAAGCCAAGCGGGCCGGAAGCGCCCCGCCCCCAGCAATAATCCCCAGTTTCGGTCGCGGATTATCCTGCGGAGCTGTCATATTTCGGCGTACACACGGAACGCATGCTTTCCGCTTTGAGGAAGTTGATGATTTCCATCACCGGACCAACGCCTTCGAAGTCTTTGGCAACTTCTTCTACGCGCTCGGCCAGTGTTCCTTCCTGGGCAAAAAGCAAACGGTATGCCTTGCGCAGGGAATGGATGGTTTCACGATCAAATCCGCGCCGTTTCAGGCCGACAATGTTCAGGCCTGACAGATATGCACGGTTGCCGATCACCGACCCATAAGGGATCACATCGCTTTCGACACCGGTCATGCCGCCGATCATGGCGTGTTTGCCAATGCGTACAAACTGATGAACGGCCGACAATCCGCCAACAATCGCGAAATCTTCAACCACAACATGCCCGGCCAAAGTGCCGTTATTGACCAGGATGCAATGATTTCCAACGTGACAATCATGCCCGACATGGGCCCCGGTCATCAGAAGGCAGTCATCGCCGATGGTGGTCTCCATCCCGCCACCTTCGGTACCGGGATTGAGGGTCGCACCTTCACGAATTTTCGTGCGCTTGCCGACGATAAGACGGCTTTGCTCGCCCTTGAACTTCAAGTCCTGCGGCGCATGACCGACCGAAGCAAACGGATAGACTTCGCATTCCTCGCCAAGGGTCGTGTGCCCGGCCATCGCAACATGGCTGTGCAATTTGACACGGTCACCCAAGACAACATTCGGACCAATAACGCAATACGGCCCGATTTCGACATCCTGACCAATCTGCGCGCCATCTTCGACAACGGCGGTTGGATGCACTTTTGACATTATCAGTTATCCCGGATCATCGCGGCGATGGTGGCCTCGGCAACGACCTGACCGTCAACCTTGACCTGGCTTTCGAACTTCCAGACCGGTCCGCGGCTTTGCTTTTTGGTGACATGAATATGCATGACATCACCCGGTGTAACCGGCTTGCGGAAACGGGCGTTATCGATGCTCATGAAATAGACAAGTTTGCCTTCGGCATCCGCACCCAAGGTCTGAACAACCAAGATGGCCGCAGTTTGCGCCATGCTTTCAACGATCAGAACACCCGGCATGATCGGCTGCTGCGGGAAATGACCGGTAAATTGCGGCTCGTTCATCGTTACGTTCTTGATGCCGGTTGCGGATTCACCCTCGGCAATATCGACAACCTTGTCGATCAACAGGAACGGATAACGGTGCGGAATCATTTCCAGAATGCGCTGAATATCAACACTTACCAATTCGGTCATGTGTGTAGCCCTTATTTCTTTTTTCGTATCAGACGGGACAAGGCCACCGTCTGTTTATGATATTCCATGACCGGAACAGCAGGACTTCCGCCAACTGTTTCCCCCGGCCCGATATTTTTCATGACACCCGATTGGGCAGCAACCTTGGCGCCATCGCCAATTTCAAGATGGCCGGTGATCCCGGCCTGCCCGGCAAGAACCACAAAATTGCCAAGCTTGGTCGATCCCGAAATGCCGACCTGGGATACGATAACACATCCCATACCCATTTCGACGTTATGGCCGATTTGCACCAGATTGTCGATACGGCAACCATTGCCGATAACGGTATCAGGGCCTGCACCACGATCAATCGTGGAATTCGACCCGACCTCGACATCATTGCCAATTACAACACGGCCCAGCTGCGGCACTTTTACGTGCCCTTGCGGGCCCATGGCAAAGCCAAACCCATCCTGACCGATACGCGCCCCAGGATAAATCAGGCAAAGATTGCCAATCAGGCTGTGACTGATTGATGCATTTGCCCCGATCCGGCATCCCGCACCAATAACCACACCCTTGCCGATTACCGCATTGGCTTCGATGATGGTTCCATCACCGATTTCACAATTCGCACCGATAACGGCCCCGGCATCGACCTGCACGCCTTTTCCAAGCTTGGCAGACGGGTCAACAACCGCGAATTCGGAAATGGAACCATTTCCGGTCTCGAACGGGTAAAACGCCGTCGCAGCCTTGGCATAGGCCCGATACGGATCGTTGGTCGTAAACAGGACCATTTCCTTTGGTGCACGGTCGGCAAACTCGGGCCGGACAAAGCACGCGCCGGCTTTGCTATTGATAAACGCATCAATGTATTTGCGGTTATCAAAGAAGCTCAGGATCGTGCTGTCGGCATTTTGCAGCGGCGAAACATCATCAAACACGCGGTCGCGATCAGGAGCATTTACAACATCTGCCCCCGTCAGCTCGGCGATTTGCGCGACGCTGAATGGTCCTTTGCGGCTAAAGAAACGGGAATCAGCCATCAGGAGCCTTCCTTGAACTCAACCTTGATCGTCGGCACTTTTTTATTGATCCGGTCAAACACTTCCTTGCTGGCATTCATTGCATTGGCAAAGATAATCACCTGTGCCTGATGCAGGACGAGCGTTGCGCGGCGCTCTTCGGCCAGACCGGCAATAACCTCGTTCAATGCTTTCTGGAAAGTTGCCTGACTTTCGGCAAGAGCCTGATCAAGTACACGGCTGCGTCCCTGGGCAAACTTCTGGAATGCCGCGACCTTTTGCTGGAACTGCTTTTGCTTTTCCTGATAGACGTCAGCGGCAAGCAAAGTGCGCTGTTGTGCCAGTTGCTTTTCCTCTTCGCGCAGCGCCTGCTGACGCGTTTCGATATCCTGCTGATAGGTTACCTGACGCTCGCGAATTTGCTTTTTGACGTCCTGCATGGCCGATGCTTCACGCATGATGCCCGCATAATCGACAATCATGACCGATGCGACGGTTTCCGGATTTGGCGTTTCTTGCGCCTGGGCCTGCGGAACCATTGCGGCACCAAAAACGAGTGCAGACGCAACGAGAATTTTCTGGAACGACTTTTTCATCATTAGAATCTGGTTCCGAAGTTAAGTCGGAACACTTCCTCTTTGTCGTGGTCTTCTTTCAGGATGGCTTGGGAAAGATCGACACCGATCGGGCCGAACGGCGATTCCCAACCAACACCGACACCGACCGATCCACGGATGGACCCGGTGTCATAAATTTCACCGGCACGCGCACCGTCAACACCTTCGGATGAGCCGAAGTCACTGAATACGCGCCCTTTCAGGGCAAACTCGGACGGCAAACCAAGCGGGAAGTCCATCTGAACAGACCCGGTGTAATACATCTTGCCACCCAGGGAGTCACCCGTTGCGATATCACGCGGGCCTACACCGGCGGATTCGAAACCGCGAAGGTTGGAACCACCAACCATAAAGCGCTGGGAAATGCGGGTGTCATCACCGATACCAAAGATATAACCGGTACCGGCACGGGTCGAAAGAACCCATTCGTGCTCGCGATCAAGGGGATAGTAATAACCGCCCTCAAGTCGCGTACGGAGATAGGTCTCGTCCCCGCCAAGGCCCGCAAAATCGTTGGACAGGCGCCCAAAATAACCCTCGGTCGGGGCGACCGAGCTATCCCGCTTGTCGTAAGTTAATGTATGACCAATTGCTGACTCTACAAAATCTGTATCTTCCGCAAGCAGAAGCCGAGACGCGTCAGTTGTACTGATGTTCGAGTAGCTATTTTGTTCCAATGTATATCGGAACGAGTGAGACAGGTCTTCGGTATATTTGAAACCTGCACGAAGACGTCCACCAGTCTGCTCTTCATCGTACGAGCTTTCGTCCTGGTTATCCTCTTCACGACGATAAACATCGAAACCTGCGGCAATCTCGCGATCCAGGAAATAAGGCTCGGTGAAGGACAAATCGACTTGCTGGTCCGTAGAGCCCAAAGTGAAGTTAAGTCGCAGATCCTGGCCTTTACCCAAAAGGTTGCGTTCACGAATACCCAACTGCCCGAAAGCACCGTTATCCGTGCCGTAACCTGCCCCGATCGAAAATTCGCCGGTTGATTTTTCTTCAACATCGACTTCAAGGATAGTCTGGTCCGGCGTCTGGCCCGGAAGGGTTTTGACATCAACCGATTTGAAGAAGTTCAGGTTTTCAATACGCTGCTTCGAACGCTTCATTTTCGAACTGCTGAATGCGTCGCCTTCAACCAGACGGAATTCACGTCGAATAACTTCATCAAGCGTTCTGACGTTGCCGACAACATCAATCCGTTCGACATAGACCTTGGGTCCTTCGGCAATCGTGAAGGTCAAATCGATGGTACCGGTTTCGCGGTTGCGCTGAACGCTCGGGCGGATATCGATAAAGGCATAGCCCTGATCGCCGACGCTGTTGGTCAATGCATCAACAGCATCATCAACCATGGTCGCGTTATACCATTCGTCTTTTTCGATCTCGATCAGTGGCAACAGGGAATCCGCATCAATTTTGTCGATCTGCGATACGATCTTTACATCGCCAAAACGATATCGCTGTCCCTCGCTCACCGTATAGGTGATGAAGAAATCGGAACGATCCGGCGTCAGTTCCGCCACAGATGACAGAACCTGAAAATCGGCATACCCCGCCGACAAATAGAAGCGACGGAGCAATTCACGGTCAAAGGTCACACGATCGGGATCGTAGTTGTCATCGGATGTCAGAATTTTCCACCACGCACTTTCGGTGGTACGGATGACATCGGAAAGCTCACCGTCATCAAACGCCTTGTTGCCGACGAAATTGATCTTCCGAACACCGGTTGCTTCGCCTTCATCAACTTCAAAGACCAGATCAACGCGGTTCTGGTCGAGTTGGATGACTTTGGGATCGACAGTTGCCGCAAAACGCCCGCTTCGGCGATACAATTCCAGAATACGCTGGACATCTGCCTGAACCTTGGTCCGGGTATAAACAACACGTGGACGCAACTGCAACTCAGCACTGAGTACATCGTCTTTCAGACGATTGTTACCTTCAAAGGCAATGCGGTTAATAATCGGGTTTTCAACAACGTTTACCTTCAACACACCCTGGTTGAAGCTGAACGACACGTCTGCAAACAGACCAGTCGAGAACAATGCCTTGAGGGAATCATTGATCTGGCGGGCGTCATAGGAATCACCGGGTGCAACGGTCAGATACGCGTTGACGGTACCGCTTTCAATTCGATTGTTGCCTTCGACCTGAATTTCGCGAATCAGGCCGGAATTCTGTTGGGCATATGCTGCCACCGGAATAACAATTGGCGCTGTACCGCCAAGCAGTGCCGCAGCCAGTGCGGCCGCTTTTACCTTACGCAGCAAGTTAACCCCCCTGTTGCTGTCATTCATTAGCCAGCAAGTCCTTTGAGGAAACTGAAGACACCCAATTGCGTCAAATCGTTCCACGTTGCGAAAATGATTAAGCTGAATACCAAACCAGCGCCGATACGGAAACCATATTCTTGTGCTTTTGCCCCCAATGGCTTACCGCGAATTGCCTCGATCGCGTAAAACACAAGATGCCCGCCATCAAGAACAGGTACCGGCATCAGATTGATCAACCCAAGACTGATTGAAAGATAGCCCATAAAGAACAGAAGAGGTCCCAGGCCCCCTTCGGCCACCTGCCCCGACATCTGTGCAATCCGGATCGGCCCACCAAGCTCAGAGCTATCGCGGTCTCCGCTGATCATTTCACCAAGGGCGGCAAAAGTTTGCGTTGTCAGTGAATAGAATGTCTCAAACGCCCGGCTGACGGCATCGATCACGCCGTCCCGACTGGTGTCAAAGGCCCCTGCTGTAATGCCCAAACGCCCAAAGGTCTGAGTTTGACCGTTTTCATCAGCAGTGATTGCCTCGGGCGTAACAGAAAGGTCGATCTGCTGGCCATCACGAAGAACCGTAACCGAAAGTGTTTCCGCCGGATGGGCACGAACGATTTCTGACAGTTCAGAGAACCATTGAACGCTTTCACCATCAATTGCCGTGATCTGATCATCACTGAGCAACCCGGCGGTCGCAGCCGGACTGTCGTCAAGCACATCCCCAACGACAGGCAGCGCGCGCTGTTGGCCAACAGCGGCAAACAAAAATGTAAATACAACAATGGCAAAGATGAAATTTGCAAACGGCCCGGCGAACACGATGGCGGCGCGTGCAGCAACGCTTTTGTGATGGAAGGCGTATTTTTCTTCTTCGGCATCAAGATCATCGCGCTGACCGGCACTTGCCGGGTTCATGTCGCCAAACATCTTCACATAACCGCCAAGCGGGATCAGGCTTACTTTCCAGCGCGTGCCTTTTTTATCTTTCCAGCCGAATAATTCCGGCCCGAAACCAATCGAAAATGCTTCGACTTTGACCCCATTCTTGATGGCGACCCAATAGTGACCATATTCGTGAACGAACACGAGAACCGACAGAACAAAAAGAAAGGCAAGTAAGGTTTCCATCAAGACGTCCCTTGTCCGGAAAAACCGGAAATTTCAACTTAAACAGCAGCGATACAGGCAGCCGTTTCACGGCGCACCATCGCATCTGTCTCAAACACCTGTTCCAGATCGGTCAATCGATGACTGCCGATCTTGTTCATCACAGTCTCGACAATTCCCGCAACATCCAGGAATCCTATCTGATCGCGCAAGAAGGCCTCAACCGCAACTTCATTTGCGCCGTTCAGGACAGTAGGCAGTGTACCACCTTCCTGCAAGGCCTGGCGTGCCAAACGCAATGCAGGAAAGCGTTCTGTATCCGGTTGTTGGAAGTTCAACCCTCCGATCGTGGCAAAATCAAGACGAGGTACATCGACCTTGATCCTTTCCGGCCATGCCAGCGCATAGGCGATCGGGGTTCGCATATCCGGTGAACCGAGTTGCGCAAGTACCGAACCATCGCAATATTCGACCATACTATGCACAACCGATTGAGGATGAACAACAATTTCGATCTTGTCTTCCGGTACCGGGAAAAGATGCCAGGCTTCGATCAGCTCCAGCCCCTTGTTCATCATCGTCGCAGAGTCGATTGAGATTTTCGCCCCCATATCCCAATTTGGGTGGGCAAGCGCCTGTGCACGGGTCACCGACTTCATGTTGTCCAGGGACCATTCGCGAAACGGTCCGCCTGAAGCCGTCAGCAATATGCGATCAACCTGGTGTTCCGGACGGTCTTCCAGAACCTGGAAAATAGCACTATGTTCCGAATCAACCGGAATGAGTGTCGCCCCATGTTGCGCAACTTCTGCCGTCATAAGGGCACCGGCGCAGACAAGGGTTTCCTTGTTGGCCAAACCGACACGTGCCCCGCGCCGGATTGCCGCCAATGTAGGTTTCAAGCCGGCAGCGCCAACAATAGCAGCAATAACAATATCGGACGGGCGCTGAGCGGCATCAATCAGGGCACTTTCACCTGCACCGGCTTCGATACCCGATCCGGCAAGCGCATCGCACAGCTCATCATAAAGGTTAGGATCGCCAATCACCGCGAATTTTGCCGACAGATCCCTGGCGATTTGCGCCAAGGCCTCAACATTGCGGTGTGCTGTCACCGCATCGACGCTATATTTGTCCGCATGGCTTTTGAGAATATCAACCGTGCTGGTCCCGATTGAACCGGTCACGCCAAAAACACTGACGGATTTCTTCAAACTCATCAAACACCTGTAAAAAAAGCGGTCGCTGGTTCAACCGCCCTATCGCAGCGCAAGCCCTGCGAAACAGATAATAACAAAGGCAACCGGAAATACCGACAGCATCCCGTCAGCGCGATCAAGCAAGCCCCCATGACCCGGGATCAGGTTACTGCTGTCCTTGACTGCAAACCGACGTTTGAGCGCCGATTCACCAAGATCGCCAACCTGTGCGACTACAGCAAGCAACATGCTGACACCAACAATCATCCAGTTAATTGCATCGGCACTGAAATAGGTGACAATTGCGCCAATCAACCCCGCACACACCATACCACCAATCAGCCCCGCCCACGTCTTTTTCGGACTGAAACGCGGTGCAAGCTTCGGCCCGCCGATCATCTTTCCAAAAGCGTAGCCCCCTGTATCGGTGGCCCAGACAAGGAAGAACAACCACATGATGGTCAGCAATCCGTCATGATCCTGATTGCGCAACCAAAGTGCCGCCAATGCAGCAAGCGATACATACAGAATGCCAAAACCGGCAAGGAACCAATTCTTGCCCGACCGGGCAGCGCCAATAATCACGCTGATGGCAAGCGGCATAACGATATATTCTTCCTGGCCGGTCATTTGCATCAACATCGCAACACCAAGTGCTACAGCTGCAACAACCGAAATGCCATTATAGTTTGCCGGCGCGCACATGCGCGACCATTCCCACATCATACCCGCAGAAAAAGCAAACAGAAGAATATCGAAATATGGTGATCCAAACCACACAGCGGCAACAGCAACCGGGGTCATAACCAGCGCAGAAAGAATGCGCGGCTTCAATCCGGAATTATTATCTTTGAGACGTTCGGTTTCAGATGACTGCACCAAAACGCCGCTCCCGTCCGGCAAAGTTGTCAATGGCTTTTTCCAGATGGTTACGGTCGAAATCCGGCCACAATACGTCTTCGAAAACGAATTCTGTATAGGCGGACTGCCACAAAAGGAAATTGCTGATACGCTGTTCGCCACTGGTCCTGATCAACAAATCAGGATCAGGAATCCCGACTGTGGACAGGTTCTGTTCAATCAGATCTTCGGTAATCGCGTCTGCCGAAATTTCCCCGGATGCGACCTTTTTGGCAATTTCACGCATCGCCTGGGTCAATTCGGCACGCGCGCCATAGCTTAGTGCGATTGTAAGATTAAGCCGCGAATTGCCACTGGTTGCGCTTTCGGCCTTATCAAGCAAAGCACGGATATCATCTGCAAACCGCGACCGGTCACCGATAATCCGGATTTTCACACCATTTTTCTGCAAGGTGGAAAGCTCGCGCTTGATAAACAGGCGCAGCAAGCCCATCAGGTCACTTACTTCACTTTCCGGGCGTTTCCAGTTCTCGGTCGAAAAACCGTACAGCGTCAGATACTCGATACCGAGTTCGACAGATGCCTCGATCGTACGACGCACGGCCTCGACGCCTGCGCGATGCCCCATTGTACGAGGACGCCCGCGGCTACGCGCCCAACGCCCGTTGCCATCCATGATGATGGCAACGTGACGCGGGACAATTTGCGTATCTGACGGTTGGGTTTGCGAAGAAAGCACAGCCATAATCAGACTTGCATGATTTCCTGTTCTTTGTGCGACAGCGCTTCGTCGATCTCGCCGATGACCTTGTCGGTCAGCTTCTGGATCTCTTTTTCTTCGCTGTGCAGCTCGTCTTTGGAAATCTCGCTGTCTTTTTCCCATTTTTTGAGCTGGTCCATACCGTCTCGACGGACGTTACGTACGGAAATCTTGGCCTGTTCGGCATATTTGCCAGCAACTTTGGACAATTCTGCACGACGTTCTTCGTTCAGCGGCGGAATCGGCACGCGCACGAGCGTTCCGTCCGCAGCCGGGTTCAGGCCAAGCCCCGAATCACGAATGGCTTTTTCGACGGATTTGACCATGGATTTGTCCCATACCTGAACCGAAAGCATACGCGGCTCGGGAACGCTAACAGACGCCACCTGGTTCAGCGGGGTCGGAACGCCATAGGCTTCAACCATGACCGGCTCAAGAAGGCTCACACTGGCACGTCCGGTCCGCAAACCGGTGAATTCCTTGTGCAACACTTCGACAGCCCCTTCCATACGGCGGGACAGGTCCTTTTTTAGGCCAGCAACGTCAGACACGTTCAGTCTCCATTCGAAATAATCGTAAACGTCCCCTTCGCAGTAACGACGTCTGCAAAGGCACCCGGATTATGCAAAGAAAATACGATAACCGGAATATCATTTTCGCGTGCCAAAGAAATAGCCGATGCATCCATCACACGCAAATCTTTGGACAAAACTTCCATATAGGTCAGCTGATCATAGCGTTCCGCAGTCGGGTCCGTTTTCGGGTCTGCGGTATAAACACCGTCAACCTGCGTCCCCTTAAGCAGGGCATCACAGCCCATCTCAACCGCACGCAAAGCAGCAGCGGTATCGGTGGTAAAGAACGGGTTGCCCGTCCCGGCAGCAAAGATGACGACGCGGCCCTTTTCCATGTGACGAACAGCACGACGGCGGATATAGGGTTCGCAAACAGAGGACATCGGGATCGCGGACTGCACACGGGTCTGAACCCCGTGGCGCTCAAGCGCGTTCTGAACCGCAAGCGCATTCATGATGGTCGCAAGCATGCCCATATAGTCGGCGGTTGCGCGTTCCATCCCTTGTGAGGCGCCCTTGACGCCGCGGAAAATATTCCCGCCGCCAATCACCATGCAAACTTCGGCACCCATGTCATGAACGGCTTTGATTTCGCTGGCAATCCGGTCAACCGTTTCAGGATCAATTCCGTATTGCTGTTTCCCTAAAAGCCCCTCACCCGAGAGCTTAAGAAGAACGCGGCGAAATTTCAGTTGGCCGTTTTCTGCCATATCTCAATGCCTCTTAAATGCCGATGTAGCGCACTGCCCCGGATCGGGAAATGCAAAATTCAGATATAAAAAGACCGGCGAGTAACAGGGCGGATATGCGCTGCCGACCTCGCCGGTCTGGATCATACACGAAATGATGACGAACGCACCATTCCGATCAGATGTTTTATTTGTTCAGCTGCTCAGCAACTTCAGCAGCAAAGTCTTTTTCTTCGCGCTCGATGCCTTCACCGAGTTCGAAGCGAACAAAGCCCTTCAGGGTGATCGGCTTGCCAGCTTCTTTGGCAGCGTTTTCGATCACGGCTTTGACTTTGCTTTCACCGTCAATAACGAAGGTCTGCTCAACCAGAACAACCTGCTCGTAATATTTACGGATACGACCTTCGATCATCTTTTCAATGATTTCTGCCGGACGGCCGGATTCTTTGGCCTGCTCGGTCAGAACGGCTTTTTCACGCTCGACCAGTTCCGGATCCAGATCATCAACCGTTGCCGATGCCGGGTTGGTTGCTGCAATGTGCATTGCAATCTGTTTGCCCAGGCCTTCGAGAACAGCAGCATCAGCTTCGGATTCCAGAGCAACCAGAACGCCGATCTTGCCAAGGTTTGCTGCAACAGCCGAGTGGATGTAGGACGCAACAACGCCTTTTTCCACCGACAGGCCAGCCGAACGACGCAGGGACATGTTTTCGCCGATGGTGGCGATCATGTGGGTAACCTGCTCTTCGACGTTACGCGACGTACCCGGGAAAGCAGCAGCTTTAAGGGTATCAATGTCGCCATTTGCCGAAACAGCCTGTACTGCGATTTCGCTGACGAATTTCTGGAAGTCTTCGTTACGCGAAACGAAGTCGGTTTCCGAGTTCAGCTCGACAACTGCACCTTTGGTGCCGTCAACAGCAACAGCAACCAGACCTTCGGCAGCAACACGGCCAGCTTTCTTGGCAGCAGCAGCAAGACCTTTGGTACGCAGCCAGTCAACAGCTGCTTCAAGGTTACCATCGGTTTCAGACAGCGCTTTTTTGCAATCCATCATGCCAGCGCCGGTGGTTTCGCGAAGCTCTTTTACGAGAGCAGCGGTAATAGCCATTTTTTAAGCCCCTATTACGCGATCAGGTGAACACCTAACAAAACGGCGGCATGCTAGCCGCCGTTTCATCAGGTACAAAATGAAACTTATGCGGAAGCTTCTTCTGCAGCGTCAGCTGCGGCAGCTGCTTCGGCCGGAACTTCTTCCGCTTCGCCGAGATCTGCGCCAGAAGCAGTCATTTCTTCCTGGATACCGTCCAGAACAGAACCGACGAACAGGTCGCAATACAGCTGGATCGCACGGATCGCATCGTCGTTGCCCGGAACCGGGTACTGAATGTTTGCCGGATCAGAGTTGGAGTCGAGGATTGCAACGACCGGAATGTTCAGGTTCTTGGCATCCTGGATGGCAAGAGATTCTTTGTTGGTGTCGACCACGACGATGATGTCCGGAAGACCACCCATGTCCTTGATACCGCCAAGCGCGCGTTCAAGCTTGTCGCGCGAACGGGTCAGGTTCAGGATTTCTTTTTTGGTCAGACCTTCTGCACCAGAAGACAGGATTTCTTCCTGTTCTTTAAGGCGCTTGATCGAGTTGGAAACGGTGTTCCAGTTGGTCAGCATGCCGCCGAGCCAGCGATGGTTGACATAGTACTGGCCGCAACGCTTTGCAGCGTCTGCGATGATCGGGGAAGCCTGACGCTTGGTACCGACGAAAAGAACACGACCACCAGAAGCGGTAACGTCACGAACTGCCTGCATCGCGCGATGCAGCATCGGAACGGTTTCCTGCAGGTTCAGAATGTGGATGTCGTTACGTGCACCAAAGATGAATTTTTTCATCTTCGGGTTCCAACGGCGGGTGTGGTGACCAAAGTGGACACCAGCTTCCATGAGCTGGCGCATGGTAAAGGTTGGCAATGCCATAATAGTTCCTACCTTTTTCCGGTTAATACCTCCGCGAAAGGGAATCTCATGCCTCATGCATGAAACACCGGATGGACGAGTTGCCATATGACGGCAGTCGCCGCTCTTTCGCGTGCGATGTTCGGGGCGGGTTTTAATCCCGTCCTGACAAGAATGCAAGCCCTAAAGTACGCATTTCTGCGCGATCCGGGAACCTTTGACCGACACGCAGACAGTTTCGACGTCAAATCATCAGATTTCTTCGGCGAATTCCACACCCGGAATTGCGCCAATTGCACCAATCAGCGACGGCCCGACCTTGTATTTGTCTTCAAGTTCAATTTCGGCCATGCGACCGTCATCGCAAACAGATGAAAGCGTCACGAGCCCCCGTCCCTTGCCGGCATCGGCAAGAAGCTGGCAAATTTCCGGTACGGGGTCAGGACGGTTGAGGCGAATACGGATACCCTCGGCCGCGCCAGCAACAGCCTGTTCAAGATCCTCAACGCGCTGTCCCTGAATGCGCAGCTGTCCTTCGCGCATTTCCGCTGCCACAATCAACAGAACAGGCCGCCCCGCATTGATGATTTCCTTATAAGCCGCCCATGCTTCTGCCCAGAAGGCAACCTCGAAGCTTCCGGTCGGGTCCGAGAACATGACAAAGGCAAACTTTGACCCGTTCTTTTTTGAAATCATTTCACGCGCATTGATCAATGTCCCGGCAAGACGAATGGCGCCCTTGTTCTGGGCACGCATACGCGCGGGCAGTTCCTTGATCGGGGCAATACCGATCCGCTGGATGCTTTTGCCGAATGTATCAAGCGGATGTGCTGACAGATAGAAACCGATGGCGGAAAATTCCTCGGTCAGTTTTTCCATCGGCACCCAGTCACGATCATCAGGCAGACGGATCTTGTCCTTGCCAAAGCCGCTGCTGTCACCAAACATCGAAATCTGGTCATCATTGCGCGCCTGCATTTCACGCTGCGCAACGGCAATCACCTTATCGACATTTTCAAACATGACCTTGCGGTTGGGCGTCAGACAATCAAGCGCCCCTGCCCGCACAAGGTTTTCAAGCAGACGTTTGTTGACAGCGCGACTGTCGATGCGTGATGCGAAATCGGTAATGTCCTTGAACGGACCGTTGGCTTCGCGTTCGGCGACAAGGCTTTCCATCGCCGCATCACCGACATTTCGAACCGCCGCCAGCGCATACCGGATTTTGCGAACCCCATCATGGTTTTCAACCGAAAACGCCACCTGGGAATTGTTCACACATGGTGGCAGAATTTCGATCTCAAGCCGTTCGACCTCCTGCTTGAACACCGCCAGTTTTTCGGTGTTATGCATATCGAGCGTCATGAGAGCAGCCATGAACTCGACCGGATAGTTCGCCTTCAGATACGCAGTCTGATACGCCACCAGCGCATAGGCTGCCGCGTGCGATTTGTTAAAGCCGTAGGATGCGAACTTTGCGACCTGATCAAAGATATCAGACGCCTGCGCACGATCGACGCCGTTCTTTTCGGAGCCATCAACAAACAGCCCGCGCTGTTTTTCCATTTCCTCGGCAATTTTCTTACCCATTGCGCGACGCAACAGGTCTGCGCCACCAAGCGAATAACCCGCCATGATCTGGGCAAGCTGCATGACCTGCTCCTGATAGATCATGATGCCATAGGTTTCTTCGAGGATCGGCTGCAACATCGGGTGCATATAGTCAGGTTCTTCCTGACCGTGCTTACGTGCGATGTAATGGGGAATGTTATCCATCGGCCCCGGACGATACAGGGCCACAACAGCGATAATGTCTTCTAGGGTATCAGGCTTCAGGCCGCGCAACACGTCCTGCATCCCCTGGGATTCAAGCTGGAACACGCCAACCGTTTCGGCTGCAGACAAAAGTTTGAACGCCGCACGGTCATCAAGCGGAATGGCCCCGATATCAAAGTTTTGCGGGACATCCTTGCGCTGACGCATCAGGTTGACGGCCTCGATAATCACCGTCAGCGTCTTAAGACCCAGGAAGTCGAACTTCACCAAACCGGCATTTTCAACAAACTTCATGTTGAACTGGGTTACCGGCATGTCCGAGCGCGGATCACGATAAAGCGGGACCAGCGCGTCAAGATCGCGGTCACCAATCACAACACCGGCGGCATGGGTCGAAGAGTTACGATAAAGACCTTCTATCTGCATGGCGATCGACAGCAGTCGGTCAATGTCCGGGTCTTCGCGCGCAATACGGCGCAAATCCGGTTCCATATCAATCCCTTCCTTGAGCGGGATCGGTTTGGCCGGGTCGCCCGGGATCATTTTGCAGATTTTATCGACATAACCATACGGGATGCTCAACACACGCCCGACGTCGCGCACGGCTGCCTTTGCCTGCAACTTACCGAATGTGATGATCTGGGCCACACGGTCATGGCCGTATTTCTTTTGCACATATTCGATAACTTCGCCGCGCCGGTCCTGACAGAAATCGACGTCAAAGTCGGGCATGGACACACGTTCCGGGTTAAGGAAACGTTCGAACAGCAACGAGAACCGCAAAGGATCAAGGTCCGTAATCAAAAGCGCATAGGCAACCAGCGAACCGGCACCCGAACCACGACCCGGTCCGACCGGAATATCATGATCCTTCGCCCACTGGATAAAGTCGGCAACGATCAGGAAGTAGCCCGGGAACCCCATCTGGTTGATGATACCCAGTTCATAATCCAGACGTTCCCAATACGGTTTGGCGATTTCTTCTTTTTCGGCATCCGACATGTCTTCGGTAAAGACATATTTTTCAAGGCGGCCTTTCAGCCCTTCCTCTGACATGTGACGCAGTTCGTCGACCTCTGTCCGGCCTTCACCGCAATCAAATGGCGGCAGGATCGGGTCAATTTTTTCGACATGCCAGGAACAGCGTTTGGCGATCAGAAGCGTGTTGTCACAGGCTTCTGGAATATCGGCAAACAGTTCGCGCATTTCTGCTGCGGTTTTAAACCGATGATCGGGCGTCAGTTTCCAGCGATCTTCCTGGCCGACAACCGCCCCCTGCCCGATACAGATGAAGACGTCGTGGGCTTCATACATATCTGCCGACGGGAAGTAGCAGTTATTGGTCGCAACCAAGGGAACATCATGATCATAGGCAAGCTTGATCAGGCCCGGTTCCACCAGGTCTTCCAGTTCCTCGCCATGGCGTTGCAGTTCGATATAAAGCCGGTTGTCAAAAATATCCCTGAGCTGCGCAAGACATTCTTCGGCCTTTTCAACCTGCTCATCGGCCAGCAAGCGGGCCAGCGGACCGGTCGGGCCGCCTGTCAAACAGATGATATGTCCGGAATATTTCCGAATATGGTCATAAAGCGCCTTGGGCTCGCTCCCGGCTTCGGACGTCATATGGGCGCGTGACACGATTTTCAGAAGATTGAAATAACCTTCCTTGTTCTGGGCAATCAGCACCAGTCGATCGGGCATCGGTTCACGGGCAATTTTGCCAACGGCCGGTTTGTCACCAAACCGCTCAACCCCCATCTGGACACCCAGGATCGGCTGCACACCGCCACCACTCAGTGCGCCAGCAAAGTCAAGAGCACCGAACATATTGTCGGTATCGGTCATCGCAACGGCGGGCTGGCCATCGGCTGCACAAAGTTTGGCAAGCTCCTTCGTCGTGATGGCACCTTCGGCAAGCGAATAGTTGGTGTGAACACGAAGATGGACGAAACCGTTTTCCATCGAAGTCTAACCCCGGAAAATAAGACAAAAGGCAGGTAAAGCGCCGCTTTGCAAGAATGCGAAGCGACGCTGGAAATCAGCTTAAAGAATTTTGACCGATTAGGAAAGTTCAGCCCGGTCAAGTTCGATCAGATGACCGTCGCGCAGGGTCACAACCCGATCCATCTGGCGCGCCAGTTCCGGGTTATGGGTCGCAATCAGCGATGCCAGACCGGTTTCACGCACCAGCGCCATCAACATGCCAAACACCGTATCGGCAGTATGCGGATCGAGGTTACCGGTCGGTTCATCAGCAAACAGCACATCGGGCACATTGGCCAGCGCACGCGCAATGGCAACACGTTGCTGTTCACCACCTGACAGGCGCGCAGGACGATGATCGGCGCGTTTTTCCAGACCAAGGCACCGCAGAAGTTCGAGACCGCGTTCTTCGGCCTCGGACCGTTTCAGCCCATTGATCATTTGCGGCATGACCACATTTTCCAAGGCCGAAAATTCCGGCAGCAAATGATGGTACTGATATACAAAGCCGATATGGTTCCGGCGCATTTCAGTCCGCGCAAGGTCTGACAGATCCGTGCTGCGCTTTCCACCAATCGAAACCAGCCCGCCATCGGGTTTTTCCAAAAGTCCGGCAATCTGCAAAAGCGTTGACTTGCCCGCACCTGACGGACCGACAAGCGCAACAATTTCGCCTTGATGGATTTCAAGATCGACCGATTTCAGAATTTCGAGCTGATCCGGACCCTGATTGAAAATGCGATCAATCTTTTCCAGACGCAGCACGACATTGCGCGAACGCTGTTCAGCAGTGGTTTTGATAAGATCACTCATAACGCAGGGCCTCCACCGGATCGAGGCGTGATGCGCGCCATGCCGGATAGACGGTCGCAAGGAACGACAGGCTCAGCGACATGATGCAAACCATTACCACTTCGCCAACATCCATATCGGCCGGAAGCTGCGACAGGAAATAGATCTCGGCATTAAACAGATCGGTTCCGGTCAGGCTCTGGATGAACTGACGGATATTTTCGATATTCAGACAGAACAGAACCCCGATGATCAGGCCACTGATCGTACCCAAGACACCAATTGATGCCCCGGCCAGGAAAAAGACCTTCATGATCGACTGGCGGGTTGCCCCCATCGTCCGCAGGATCGCGATATCGCGCCCCTTGTCCTTTACCAGCATTACCATTCCCGAAATGATGTTAAAGGCCGCAACCAGAATGATCAGCGTCAGGATCAGGAACATGACATTGCGTTCCACCTGAAGCGCGTTAAAGAATCCGGCATTGGATTGCTGCCAGTTTACAAGGCGCAAACTTTCACCGGAAAGAGTTGTCAGCAACTGGTCCATGGTATCGTCAAGCGCCGATATATCATCAAGCATCACTTCGAAATGCGTGATCTTTTCGGGCAGACGGAAATAAACTTGGGCTGCTGATAGCGGCATGAAGATAAAGCCGCTGTCATATTCATACATGCCGATGTCAAACAGGCCGGCGACCTTGTATGCGCGCACCCGCGGCACGGCACCAAATGCCGTCACATTGCCCTTGGGCGATATCAGATTGACGGTATCGCCAACTCCGACCCCAAGTTTCATGGCAAGACGTGCGCCCATGATCACGGTGTCATCGCCCTTGAAATCATCAAGGGATCCGAAAACGATATTGTCGGCAATGGTTTTGCGTTTCTTGACGTCTTCGGGGCGCATGCCGCGCACAATCGCGCCCGATGCGCGACCATTTTTGGACGCCATGACCTGGCCTTCGACCACCGGCACCGTCATCATGACATTGCCGTTTTCAGCGATCTGCTTTTCGATCTTGGCATAATCACCAATGCCGCCATTGCCCTGGGCATAAACTGAAATATGCCCATTCAGCCCCAAAATACGGCCAAGCAATTCGGCGCGGAAACCGTTCATCACCGACATCACGATAATCAGCGTTGCAACACCAAGCATGATGCCAAGCAACGAAAAGATGGCGATGACGGAAACAAAGCCTTCCTGCCGACGTGGACGCAGGTAGCGGAAGGCCACCATACGTTCGAACGGACTGAACATGGGCAATCTATCCTTGTGGAAGCGGGTCGGGAAACGGTTTGAACAGGTTAAGATATATCCAGAACCGGAAATGGCAACGGGGCAGCAATCGCTGCCCCGTTTGAACAAGGTCTATCAGGCGCTGATCTGGTTCAGAGCCGCTTCGAAAGTGACTTCTGTTTTTTCACCGGTTCTGCGGTTTTTCAATTCGACAACACCGTTTTTAAGGCCCTTCGGACCAATCACGATCTGCCATGGCAGACCAATCAGGTCCATATCGGCAAACTTGCCGCCAGCACGGATATCGCGATCATCATAAAGAACCTCGATACCGGCATTGGTCAGTTTGGCATAGGCATCTTCACAGGCGGCATCGCATTCGTCATCGCCCGTACGCAGGTTGATCAGACCAACCTTGTAGGGTGCAACCGCATCCGGCCAGACGATGCCGTTTTCATCATGTGATGCTTCGATCAGCGCACCGACCAGACGCGAAACGCCAATACCGTACGACCCCATCATAACCGGTACTTCCTTGCCATCCGGGCCCAGAACAGTCGCGCCCATCGGTTCGGAATATTTGGTGCCGAAATGGAAGATATGACCAACTTCGATACCGCGCGTCGCAATCAGGTCGTCACCGGAAATCGGGCTGTTGTCCGCATCGTGCTTTTCTTCGGTCGCGGCATAGTCAACCAGCGTACCCTGCACCCAGTTTTCAAGTGCAGTGCGGTCATTAAGGTCAACGCCCTTGCCGCTCAGATCCTTGTCCAGCCACTTCTTGTCGCAGAAGACTTCGCTTTCGCCGGTATCGGCAAGAATGATGAATTCGTGGCTCAGATCACCGCCGATCGGCCCGGTATCGGCTACCATCGGGATCGCCTTGACACCCAGACGGGTAAAGGTGCGGCAATAGGCCAGGAACATCTTGTTATAGGCGTGACGCGAACTTTCGTAATCGATATCGAACGAATAGGCATCTTTCATCAGGAATTCACGACCACGCATCACACCAAAGCGCGGGCGGATCTCGTCGCGGAATTTCCACTGAATATGATACATCAGCTGCGGCAGCTGCTTGTAGGAGCGGATATCCTTGCGGAAGATATCGGTGATCGCTTCCTCGTTGGTCGGACCAAACAGCATCTTGCGATCATGACGGTCGGTGATGCGCAGCATCTCAAGACCGTAATCGTCATAACGACCACTTTCCTGCCACAGCTCGGCCGGCTGAATGGTCGGCATCAGCAATTCGTTGCAACCAACGGCGTCCTGTTCTTCACGAACGATCTGCTCGATCTTTTTGAGAACACGGTAACCAAGCGGCAACCATGAATAAATCCCGGCCGTGAGCTGACGGACCATACCGGCACGCAGCATCAAACGATGAGAAGCAATCTGTGCTTCTGACGGGGTTTCCTTCAGGGTCGGCAGGAAGAACTGGGAAAGACGCATCAATGCCTCGTGATGATCAAATCTGAATATTTGGGTGTTTGAATACCTTGCCCGGAAAATGCGACAGAGCTGCCCGAAACGCAAGCCGGAACTTCGGTTATCTGGTCCCCGCCCAAATAAGGTTCACATGCAATTGAATGCGGACCCTAATTTTCAATGATGGCAAAACTGCGATGACCAAAGTTCCAACATCGCCAGGTTACCGGAAACCCGCCGCACGGCATGCCGCAATCAATTCATCATCATAGGCATTGTCACCCAGCGGCTGTTCATTGAAATACACCCTGCCATTGCGATAGGTGATTTTGCCAACCGATTGCTCGCCGCTCATGCCGCTTGGTACTGCGATGCCGCTATATTCAAAGAAATCCAGTGTAACCGGAAATTCGATCTGTTTGGGCAGGGATTTGGTGATGTCGCTGCCCCCGTCCAGATCGGCACCGACAACCTTGTTGCCGTGAACATCGACGCCGGGTTTGTAGGCAACATCATCATCGGGAACATGCTGTACCAGGGCCTTGCAGGCTGATCGCGACACGATGATTTTGGGTTTTGCGGTTTCCGCACCGGCACCCGCGGGATCGGCATCGCCCGATACCGGTTCATCCTGTTTGGTTGGCAGCGGGGATTCGGACTGCGCCAGTGCCGAAGATATCGGACACGTCACCAACAATGATACGGCAACAGCCGCCAATAGTCTGATTTTATGACCAAAACCACGGCTTAACATAGGTTCGACCAATGGAATATTATGCATCTCTTAGTTTCACCCTATCTGTGTGCACTGCAGCATCGAAACATTTGTGAAGTTTGGTCAAAACAGCTTGCATAAAACTGAAACATGTGGCTTTTTAGTCCTCCGCTTTCGACGCAAGATCGTTGCGGAAGGCGTATCGCAGCCGCTCATAAAATTGCGGGAGGCTTTGTTGCCAATAAGCATACAAGAAGCAGGCGCGACGTCGAATTAAAACCTGTGCCAAGAAGCCCAGGTCTTAGGAGGAAGCATAAAAAGATTACGGGAAAACAGCTATAAAAATAGCATCTTAGCAAGATCCTTGTGATCTTGCTTTTTTTTTGCCCGCCGCTTTGATCCCGGTTCTCCTTGCAGCATAAAACGACAAAACCCCGCAGCATTTCGTGCGGGGTTTTCTGTTGGCGGGCCTGTTTTGGTGGTTTGACCGTACCCGGTATTATTTCGGCGGACGGACTTCGATCATGCCGCTGGTGATAACGAAAACCGCAACCACCCAAAGGATCGCTGAAATCAGGCTGGTTGCCAGCACCTTTTTCCACATATGGGCTTTTTGCGGGGCGCCGCTGTCATGACCCGGTTCAACATTTTCTGCCCGCTTCACACCAAACGGCAGCACCATGAACAGCACCAGCCACCAGATAACGATGTAAACCAGAAGTCCCGAAAACCAGTTCATGAAGATCTCTTTTGATGGTGGTGCGGATAGGACGGGCAGGATGGATGTACCCTGCCCGATTGGTCGGATGATACCAAATGATGATTTACGCTGGCTCAGACCTGTTCAAGTTCGACCAGTGTGCCGTTGAAATCTTTGGGATGCAGGAACAGCACCGGCTTGCCATGCGCACCGATCTTCGGTTCCCCGTCACCGAGCACACGCGCACCACTTGCCTGAAGCTTGTCGCGCGCAGCCAGGATATCGTCGACTTCATAACACACATGATGAATGCCACCCGACGCGTTCTTTTCAAGAAATCCCTTGATCGGTGAATTGTCCCCCAACGGATACAGCAATTCGATCTTGGTGTTGGGCAATTCGACAAACACAACGGTTACGCCGTGATCGGGTTCGTCCTGTGGCTCTGATACCTTGGCCCCCAGGACATCACGATATTGCGCGATCCCTGCTTCAAGGTCCGGTACGGCAATGGCGACATGGTTCAGCCGTCCAATCATGGTCTTGCTCCTGCGAATGTGATCAGCCCGATCACCGACAATCTAGGATAGGCAGACGCCAAAAGACAATTACCCATTTCGTCGAAAGGGTTATTATCCGCGCGCCCGCCCAATGAACTGTGATCAGGGTCGCATTGATTTGCCCATCAGCCCTTTTCGGTTACCCGCACCAAATGGACTTCGATCAATGGCCGTTTGCCAAGGCGCTGGCGTACCGGACGACGCAATGCCTGACGTACGGCAAGGATAACCGCCGCATCATCAAGGACCTCGTCATCATTAAGCTGATCAATCCGGTTGCCGATTTCCGCCGCAAAGTGATCAAGCCGCGTCTGGTCATCGGGTTCATCAAACAGGCTAGGCGCGGTGATCATCGGATCGTTCACCATCTCGCCAAACTGGTTCAGGACCACGGTGACAAACATGACACCGTTCCAGACAATCCGGTTACGGTTGCGGATGGTATCGGCATCACGTTTCAGCAGCCGTCCGCCATCAAGGGCAAGAATTCCCGCATCCGCTACGCCAATCACATGCGCATTGCCCGGTGACAGCCGGATGACCGTACCATCATGGGGAATGACCTGTTCGGGGATCTGGCATTCCGCCCCCAATGCCGCCTGTTCGCACAAATGGCGGGTTTCACCATGCACCGGCACCAGAATTTGCGGGCGGGTCAATTGATACATCCGTGTCAGGTCTTCACGTCCCGGATGGCCAGATACGTGGATCGGCTCATCGCGGGCGGTAATGACCTTGATCCCGCGCCGGATCAAAAGATTCTGGATATAGCCGATGGATTTTTCATTCCCCGGAATTTCACGGGCGGAAAACACAACCGTATCACCCGGATCAAGTTCCACTGTCGGATGGTCACCCTTGGCAATCCGTGAAAGAGCCGCGCGCGGTTCGCCCTGCGATCCGGTACAAATCAAAAGCACCTGATCCTTCGGGACTTCCATTGCCTCTTCGTCCGACAAAAGGTTCGGATAGCCGGTAAGGTAACCGACTTCGCGGGCTGCTTCTGTCACGCGATTAAGCGACCGGCCGGCAAGTCCGACGCAACGGCCATTTTCATGCGCGGCTTCGATCACTGACTGCACGCGGGCAACGTTGGTCGCAAAGCAGGCAACCGCAATGCGTCCTTGCGGATGTTCCTTAAACAGGGTCGACAGGTTCTTGGCGACTTCACCTTCCGAACCGGTTTTGCCTTCGGAAAAGACATTGGTTGAATCGCACACCAGCGCCATGACGCCTTCGTCGCCCAGTGCTTCAAGCTTTTTGACGTCGGATGCCTCCCCGATCTGTGGATCGGGATCAAATTTCCAGTCACCGGTATGAACGATCAATCCCTTGGGCGTGCGGATGGCAAGGGCATTGGGTTCAAGGATCGAATGGGTCATGGTGACAAATTCGATGTCAAAGCAGCCCAGCTTGAACCGGCCGCCAAGTTCGATCACATGGATCGGCACCTGATCGGCAAAATCGGTTTCGGCAAGCTTGGCCTTAAGGAATTCGGCGGCAAACGGCGTTGCATAGATCGGGCATTTCAGCCGTGGCCAAAGATATGGCACCGCCCCAAGGTGATCTTCGTGGGCATGGGTCAGAACAAGACCAAGCAGCTTGTCCTTGCGGTCCTCGATAAAGGACGGGTCGGGCATGACAACATCGACACCCGGAAGCCCTTCCTCGCCAAAGGAAACCCCCATATCAACCATCAGCCACTGGTCATCGTAGCCATAAAGGTTCAGGTTCATGCCAATTTCGCCCGAACCGCCAAGCGGCACGAACAACACTTCGTCTTTTGGCAAATACAAATCCACTGACCGTAATCCTTTATTTTCGACGCTCAGATCAGGGGCGCAAAACATGCCCGCCCCCGGCGCAAACCTGATCGGGTCTGATCAGGCCTGTTTGGCGATCTTGTCGCTGTTGCGACGATAAATCATCAAAAGACCCAACATGGTCAGATCGCCGTGCAAATGTTCAATTTCATCTACAGCCTTTGCAAATAGCGGCGCAAGTCCGCCAGTTGCCACGACTTTGATATAATCAAGATTTTGCTGTTTCCGGATCCTTGCCAACAGGCCTTCAATCATCGAGACATAGCCCCAATAGACACCTGACTGCATGGCTTCGACGGTGTTTTTCCCGACCACATTGCGCGGGGCTTCGATGGCAACCATCGGCAACTGGGCGGCTGCCATATGCAATGCCTTGATCGACAGATTGACCCCCGGGGCAATCACCCCGCCCAGATAATCGCCATTGCCATCAACAACGTCAAAGGTCGTGGCCGTCCCGAAATCAAGCACGACCAGCGGCCCGCCAAACAATTGATGGGCCGCAACCGCGTTGACAAGACGGTCGGCACCGACTTCGCTAGGGCGGTCCATGATGATCTTCATATCAAGATCAACCGCAGGATCGCCGACCACCATCGGTTCGACACTGAAATAACGGCGACACAGGGTCTTGAGGCTGAATTCCGCAGCCGGAACCACCGTTGCGATGATGGCACCTGTAATCGCATCAACCGGCACATTTGCCAGCGCAAACAGATGATGGAGCCAGACCCCCAATTCATCTGCCGTACGTTCGGTGGTGGTTGAACAGCGCCACTGCCCCTTGATGGTATCGCCATCAAAAACAGCAAAGACGATGTTGGTGTTCCCGGCGTCAATCGCAAGCAACATGATGCTTACAGGCCTCCGCTAAATCGCAAGGTAATCATTCAGATCCGGTGGCAAAGAAAACTTCGCCCGCCCCGATACGGTGTTCGGTTCCGTTGTCTTCTCTTAGGACAAGTGAACCATCATCATCAAGTCCGACAAACGTTCCCGAAAGTTCGCGTTCGGTCAATCGTGCCACGACCGGCTGGCCAATCCCGTACCCACGCGACAGCCAGGCTTCCCGAACCGGGCCAAATCCCTTGTCCTCCCAGATTGGAAGCCAATGGGCGATCCGCGCCAGATAGGTCGATACAAGCTCGTCTACCGAAACCGGTGCGCCAAGCGCCGAAAGTGACGTGGCAGGCCGTTCGGCATCATCGGGCGCAAAGGCAACATTCACCCCGGTCCCAATCACCAGATAGTCGGTCGCCGAACCCTGATTGGATGCACTTTCCAGAAGAATACCGCAAATCTTGCGTCCGTTGACCATCAGATCGTTTGGCCATTTGCAATCGGGGCGCACCTGATTGCCAGTCACGATTTCGACCGCCTCGGCCATCGAGACCGCAATCAGGAAGGTCAGCCGTGCGGCTTCGGCCAGTGAACAGGTCGGGCGCAACAACAGGGATGAATACAGATTGCCAACCGGCGATGACCATGCACGACCGCGGCGACCGCGACCGGACGTTTGTGTTCTTGCTAGAACAAGGGCGCCACTCTGGGCGCCCTTGTCTGCGAGGCGCTTGGCCTCATCATTTGTGCTGTCGATCGCTTCCAGTTCATGAAGGTAGAAACCTTCGGGAAGACGGATCGTTCGCGCTGTCATGCTTACATTCCGAACAGGGATGCCGCAGCAGCCGCTGCGCTGTCCATCAGAAGGTTCGGGAAGAAGACAAAGGCCAGGATGACGATCGTGGCAACAGCCATGATCACATTCATCTCGGTGCCATTGCGATCGAACCCTTCGACCGGCTCGTCGAAATACATGACCTTGATGATGCGCAGATAGTAATACGCACTGACAACCGAGGTCACGAGACCGATAACCGCAAGCGTCACAAGACCGGCATCGACAGCCGCCTTGAAGACATAGAACTTGCCAAAGAAGCCAGCCAGCGGCGGAATACCCGCCATCGAGAACATCAGGATCGCGGTGATCGCAGCCATCAGCGGCTTGGTTTTGGCAAGACCGGCAAGATCGGTGATCTCTTCGGCCATCCGGTCGTTACGACGCATGCACAGGATAACGGCAAAGGTGCCCAGGTTCATGACAAGGTAAATGCCAAGATAAACCAGAATACCGGTAACACCATCCTTGGTGCCTGCTGCCAGACCGACAAGCGCGAAACCAACGTGACCGATCGACGAATAGGCCATCAGACGTTTGATGTTTTCCTGACGCAGGGCCGCGAACGAACCGACAGCCATCGACAGGATCGAAATCAGAACGATGATCTGCTGCCAGTCTTCGACAACACCGCCAAACGGCCCGATTGCGACACGGATGAACAGTGCAAGACCGGCGATCTTGGGCGCAACCGCAAAGAAGGACGTGACCGGGGTCGGCGCACCTTCATAAACGTCCGGGGTCCACATGTGGAACGGAACAGCGGAAACCTTGAAGCACAGACCGGCAAAGATAAAGGCCATGCCGACCATCGCACCAACCGGCAGGTTGCCAGCCGTCAGGATTTCTGCAAGGACGCTGAAATTGGTGGAACCGGTGAAACCGTACACCATCGACATGCCATACAGCAGAATGCCCGATGCGATCGACCCAAGGATGAAGTATTTCAGGCCCGATTCCGTCGAACGCACGGTGTCACGGCGAATAGCAGCAACGACATAAAGTGCAAGCGACTGAAGTTCGAGACCAAGATACAGCGACAGCATGTCGGTTGCCGATACCATCGCCATCATGCCAAGGGTGGCAAGGGTGATCAGGATCGGGAACTCGAAACGTGCCATATTTTCACGTTCGGCAAAGTTCATCGCCATGATGATGCCGGTTGCAGAACCGATCAGGATCATGACTTTGCAGAATTTGGCAAATGCATCAGCACTGAACTGTCCAAAGAACGCGGTACCGCCCTCGCCCGTCATCACAAGGATGATGGCGATGACCTGAACGGCAACTGCCAGCCAGGAAACAGTACGGAACGCTTTGTCCTTGCCGGCGAAAACCCCAAGCATCAACAGCGCCAAGGCAGAAACTGCCATAAACATTTCGGGCAGTGCGGCCCCGAGGTTGAGCATAGAAACTCCCATGTTCATTCCCCTCAATTCGCGGCCAGCTGGGCGGCATGTGCCGCTGCAGCCTGTGCCGTTTCGACCTGGTTGACGAGGTTTTCAACCGAAACATGCATGATGTCGAGGAAGGAGACCGGATAGACCCCCATCCACAGAACGATGACCACCAGCGGCGCAAAGATCAGCCATTCACGCGGGCTCAGATCGAGGATGGTTTTCAGGTTCTCTTTGGTGAGTGCCCCGAAAATAATCCGGCGATAGAGATACAGCGCATAAGCCGCACCAAGGATCAGACCGGTTGCCGCAAAGAATGCAACCCAGGTGTTGGCTTCGAATGCACCAAGCAGTGCAAGGATTTCGCCAACGAACCCGCCCGTCCCCGGCAGACCGACAGACGCCATGGTAAAGAACATGAAGATCAGTGCGTAGCTAGGCATACGGTGAACAAGACCGCCATAGGCGTCAATTTCACGGGTATGGATGCGGTCATAGACAACGCCAACGCAAAGGAAGAGCGCGCCCGAAACCACACCATGGCTCAGCATCTGGAAGATCGAACCTTCGATACCATGCTGGTTAAAGGTGAATGCACCGATGGTCACAATACCCATGTGGGCGACCGACGAATACGCAATCAGCTTTTTCATGTCCTGCTGAGCCAGTGCGACCAGAGACGTATAGATGATTGCTACAATCGACAGCGTGAAAACAAGCGGCGCGAAGGTTTCAGATGCCAGCGGCATCATCGGCAGCGAGAAACGCAGGAAACCGTAACCACCCATTTTCAGCAACACGCCAGCCAGAATAACCGAACCGGCAGTCGGTGCTTCAACGTGGGCATCCGGAAGCCAGGTATGAACCGGCCACATCGGAACCTTGACCGCGAAGGATGCGAAGAATGCCAGCCACAGCCACAGCTGCATATTATAGCTGAACCCGTGCTCCATCAGGGTCGGGATGTCGGTGGTGCCGGCTTCGAAATACATCGCAAGCAGCGCAACCAGCATCAGGACCGAGCCAAGAAGCGTATAAAGGAACAGCTTGAATGCCGCATAGACGCGACGCTGACCGCCCCAGACACCGATGATGATGAACATCGGGATCAGGACGCCTTCGAAGAAGAGATAGAACAGCAGACCGTCAAGGGCGCTGAACATACCGACCATCATCGTTTCAAGAACGAGGAAGGCGATCATGTATTCCTTCACGCGCTTCTGGATTGCTTCCCATGCCGAAAGAATACAGATCGGCGTCAGGAAGGTCGCAAGCAGGACAAACAGAACCGAAATTCCGTCAACGCCCATGTGATAGGAAATGTTCAGACCCGGCATCCAGTCCGCCTGCTCGACGAACTGGAAATCTGCGGTCGTTGCATCGAAGTTCACCCACAGCATCAAGGAGACGAGGAAGGTGAACCCCGAGGTCCAAAGCGCAACCCAACGGGAATTGCGGGCAACAGTCGCCTCTTCACCATTGATCAGCAGCAGCAGGGCTGCACCGACCAGCGGCAAGAAGGTGACGATCGAAAGAATTGGCCAATCACTCATCGCCCGTTAACCCATCTTCCAAATTGTGTAGGAGACCAGCGCTGCAATACCGATCAGCATTGCAAATGCATAGTGATAGACGAAACCACTCTGAATGGCGCTGACGCGACGTGCAATGTTACGGCAAGCAGCAGCAACACCATCCGGACCGCAACCATCAATGATGGCACCATCACCCGATTTCCAGAAGCCATAGCCAAGTGCAAAGGCCGGCTTGACGAAAATCTTGTCATAGAGTTCGTCGAAGTACCATTTGTTCAGCGCGAAGCGATACAGACCGTTGAAGGTGTTCGCCAAGGCGCGCGGAAGCGACGGCACCAGTTTGTACATCACAAGCGCAATGACAAAGCCGGTAACCATGGCAACAAACGGAGCCAGTTTGACCCAACCCGGAACATGGTGTGCATGTTCAAGCGCCTGGTGACCTTCGGCCATGAAGATGGCGCCATTCCAGAAGGACAGCATTTCTTCATAGTCGCCACCACCGAACCAGTCCTTGGCGAACCAGCCGGCAAAGACCGCACCAATGGTCAGGAACAGCAGCGGACCAGTCATGACAGCCGGGCTTTCATGAACATGTGCCATGGTCCGTTCATCGGCGCGCGGCGCACCAAAGAAGGTCATGAACACCAGACGCCAGCTATAGAACGAGGTCATCAGAGCAGCAAGAATGCCGGCCCAGAAGGCATAGAGACCAACACCGGTATGTGCCGCATAGGCACTTTCGATGACAAGGTCCTTGGAATAGAAGCCTGCAAGACCCGGGAAGCCGGTAATGGCAAGCGTACCAACCATCATCACAGCAAAGGTCAGCGGAACCATTTTCCAGATACCGCCCATCTTGCGCATGTCCTGTTCATCAGACATCGCGTGGATGACAGAACCGGCACCAAGGAACAGAAGCGCCTTGAAGAAACCGTGCGTCATCAGATGGAAGACACCAGCCGAATATGCCGACACCCCGCACGCAAAGAACATATAGCCGAGCTGCGAACAGGTCGAATATGCGATCACGCGTTTGATATCGTTCTGAACACAGCCAACCGTTGCGGCAAAGAATGCCGTGGTCGCACCAACAATGGTCACGATCATCAGGGTGGTTTCAGCATATTCAAAGATCGGCGACAGACGTGCGACCATGAATACGCCGGCCGTCACCATGGTTGCCGCGTGAATAAGTGCGGAAACCGGGGTCGGGCCTTCCATTGCGTCCGGAAGCCAGGTGTGCAGACCAAGCTGTGCCGATTTACCCATCGCTCCGATAAACAGCAGGAAGCAGGTAATTTCCAGCGCCGAGAATTCATGGCCCAGGAACATCAGCGTCGCACCAGCAACTTCCTCGGCATTGCCAAAGATGACGTCGAACTGAACGCTGTCAAACAGCACATAGACGGCAAAGATACCAAGGGCAAAGCCAAAGTCACCAACGCGGTTGACGATAAAGGCCTTCATCGCAGCAGCAGATGCCGACGGCTTGGAATACCAGAAACCGATCAGAAGATAGGATGCAAGACCAACGCCCTCCCAGCCGAAGAACAGCTGGATCAGGTTGTCGGCGGTAATCAGCATCAACATCGCAAAGGTGAACAGGCTCAGATACGCCATGAAGCGCGGCTTGTCCGGGTCATGCGACATATAGCCGATCGAATAGATGTGCACCATCGAGGAAACCCCGGTCACAACGATCAGCATCACACAGGTCAGCGTATCAATACGCAGGGCCCAGGATGCATCAAAGCTGCCCGAAGAAATCCAGGTAAACAGTTCGATCGTCTGTGGGTTGCCGCCAAGCGCGACGTCCACAAAGGCAAAGATCGAAATGATAAAGGCAATAACAACACCGCAAACGGTGACAAGCTGTGCCACACGATCAGCCGAAGAAACACCATGATGGTGATGACCATGCGCGTCATGCGGGGCATCTTTGGCGGTCGACATGGCGCCAACCAGCGTGATGGTCCCGGCAATGGCTGCCGCGATCAGGGGCAGGAATACAATCAACGGATACATATCTGCCTTACCCCTTCATCATGTTGATGTCTTCAACCGCGATGGTGCCGCGGTTACGGAAATAGACGACCAGGATCGCCAGACCAATTGCCGCTTCAGCCGCAGCAACCGTCAGAACGAAGATGGTAAAGACCTGTCCAACGAGGTCGCCAAGGAACGACGAGAACGCGACCAGGTTGATATTGACCGCCAGCAGCATCAGCTCGATCGACATCATGATGATGATGACGTTCTTGCGGTTCATGAAGATGCCGAAGATCCCGAGTGTGAAAAGGATCGCCGCGACGGTCAGATAATGTGCAAGACCGATTTCCATCAGATCCCCCTTCCGACCGGAACTTTTTTGATTTCAAGCGTATCAGCGCGGGAACGCTTGACCTGCTCGGAGATTTTCTGACGGCGGACACCTTCACGGTGACGCAGCGTCAGGACAATTGCGCCAATCATCGCAACAAGCAGAACCAGACCAGCCGCCTGGAAGATGTATGCGTAATCGGTATAGATCAGATGACCGAGTGCTTCGACATTGGTCACCCCTTCCGGTGTTGGCTGTGCGAGAACCGCAACCGCCCCGTCGGTAAGGGTCCAACCAGCGCCAACCAGTGCCAGTTCGACGAACAGAACCACAGCGATCAGAACCCCGATCGGCAGGTAGTTCAGGAAACCCTGGCGCATTTCAACAAAGTTGATGTCCAGCATCATCACGACGAACAGGAACAGGACTGCAACCGCGCCGACATAGACGACGACCAGCAGCATGGCGAGAAACTCGGCACCCAGCAGGACGAAAAGTCCGGCTGCGTTAAAGAATGTCAAGATCAGCAACAGTACCGAATGCACCGGGTTGCGAACGGTCACAACCGCAGTCGCGGACAGGACCGCGACGGTAGCAAACAGGTAAAAAGCCAAAGCCTGTACGACCATAAGGTACCCCCTTGGCGAACCGTTGCCGCCCTTCTGGCTGACAACGGCCCATGAACTCTCTTTCTAACGATCAGACGCGACACTTACCGGTAAGGTGCGTCTGCCTCCAATCGTGCAGCAAGCTCGGCTTCCCAACGCTCGCCGTTTGCCAGCAGCTTGTCCTTGTCATAGAACAGCTCCTCGCGGTTTTCGGTTGCGAACTCGAAGTTCGGACCTTCGACGATCGCATCCACCGGGCAGGCTTCTTCGCAGAAACCACAATAGATGCATTTCGTCATATCAATGTCGTAGCGGGTTGTACGACGCGAACCGTCGTCACGCGGCTCTACCTCGATGGTAATGGCCTGTGCCGGGCAGATTGCTTCGCACAGCTTACACGCAATGCAGCGCTCTTCCCCGTTCGGGTAGCGACGCAGCGCATGTTCGCCACGGAAACGCGGGCTCAGCGGGCCTTTTTCATACGGGTAGTTCAGCGTCACTTTCGGCTTGAACATATATTTCAAGGTGAGCGCCATACCCGATACGAGTTCCGCGAGCAGGAAGCTCCGGGCCGTCCGATCAATAAATGACATCGTTTACCTCTCTCTTTCCGATGCGCGGCGATCAGGCCGGGACCTTGTCAAAAACAACGAGGAACGTGGCAACCAGCATGACCCATGCGAAGGACAGCGGCAGGAAGATTTTCCAGCCCAGACGCATCAGTTGGTCATAACGGTAACGCGGGAAGGTTGCACGGACCCACAGGAAGATGAACAGAACGAAGCAGATCTTCAGAATGAACCAGATCGCGCCCGGGATGAATTCGAGGAACGGCAACGGCGCGCTCCAGCCACCCAGGAACAGAATGGCGCACAGGCCACTCATCAGGATCATGTTGGCGTATTCACCCAGGAAGAACAGCGCAAAGGTCATGGCCGAATAATCGACGTTGTAACCCGAAACCAGTTCTGCTTCCGCTTCGGGAAGGTCAAACGGTGCGCGGTTGGTTTCTGCCAGAATGGACACGATGAAGATGATGAACATCGGGAAGTGATAAACGAAGTTCCACTCCCAGATACCGCCGGTCTGACCGCGGACGATGTCGCTCAGGTTCAAGGAGCCGGTGGTCAACAGGACCGAAATGATGATCAGGCCGATCGAAATCTCGTACGAAACCATCTGCGCGCCGGAACGCAGCGCACCAAGGAATGCGTATTTGGAGTTCGATGCCCAACCGGCCATTACGATGCCGTAAACACCCAGCGAAGAAATCGCGAAAATATAAAGAATACCGACATTCAGATCCGCCAGAACCATGCCTTCGTCGAACGGAATAACCGCCCAGGCAATGATCGCGAGAATGAAAGTCAGCATCGGGGCAATGATAAACACGCCCTTGTTCGCGCTGCTTGGAATGATTGTTTCTTTCAGAAACAGTTTCAAACCATCAGCAAGCGGTTGCAAAAGGCCAAACGGCCCCACAACGTTCGGGCCCTTGCGGAGCTGGATCGCACCAATAACCTTACGCTCGGCGTAGGTCAGATAGGCGACAGCACCCAACAGCGGGAGGACAATCGCCAAAATCTTGGCGACGATCCAGACCAGCGGTTCAATATATCCGTCCCAAAGAAGTTCCATCGGTCAAACCGTATCTTTTGCGTTTCGTCCCAGAATTGGGACACCCCCTTGTGGGATAGGCGACGACGGGTGCGTCGCCTATCTTACTCAGGCAACCTTCTCGGCAGCCGCATCCTTGACGAAGGCCTCGGTACATTTGGCCATCGTCACCGATGCACGGCTGATCGGGTCGGTCATATAGAAATTGCGAACCGGTGATGCGAAACCTTCCGGTTTCATGTCACCCGCTTTACCGAAATCGGTCCATTCCGCCTTGGTCGGAACGTTCAGCGACGCGAAGGTCGGGCTGAGTTCGACCATCCGCGAGCGAACGGCATCGATGTTGTTGTACGGCAGGGTCTGGTCAAGCGCACCCGAAAGAGCACGAACAATCGCCCAGTCCTCACGCGCGTCACCAACCGGGAAGATCGCACGCCAGCCCTGCTGGGCGCGGCCTTCGGTATTGACATACGTGCCGTTCTTTTCGGTATAGGCCGCACCGGGCAGAATAACATCTGCTGCCTGTGCACCGGCATCCCCCATGGCACCCTGGTAAATGACAAATGCCTTTTCCAGTTTGCTCATGTCGACTTCGTCTGCACCAAGAAGGTAGACAACCTCGACGTCGCCTTTGGCAGCGGCATCAAGAATGTCATTGGTTGCAAGACCGCCCTCACCCGGGACAAAGCCCAGATCAAGGCCGCCGACGCGCGATGCTGCGGTGTGCAGAACGTTGAAACCGTTCCATTCACCGGCAACCATGCCGAACTTCTCGGCAATTGCGCGGGTAGTCGCCAGAACGGCGTCGCCATCTTCACGGTTCAGCGCGCCCATACCGACGATGATCATCGGCTTTTCAGCGGCTTCGAGAATTTTGGCGAACTCGTTCTTGCCTTCGAGAATTTCCGAAAGGGTGTCCGGGCCTGCGCCAAGATACTCGTTCTTGTAGGTCGGATCCCATTTTTCGCCAATGATACCGACTTTGAAATCGCCGGCGGTCGAACGCCAGCGTTTGCGAAGACGGGCATTGATGATCGGCGCTTCGGCGCGAACATTTGCACCAACGATCAGGCAGGCATCTGCCTCGTCGATACCGGCAATCGTGCTGTTGAAGATATAGGAAGCACGCGGGCCGCCAATCTTCGAACCGTCCTGACGGCAATCAAGGTTCGGTGAGCCAAGCTTGCCCATCAGATCCTTGAGCGCGGTCATGGATTCACAATCAACCGTGTCACCGGCAAGAGCGGCAATCTTCTTGCCATCGAGGCCTGAAACCTTTGCCTTGATCGCAGCAAACGCTTCGTCCCAGCTTGCCGGGGTCAGTTTGCCATTCACGCGAACATACGGACGATCCAGACGCTGACGCTTCAGACCATCAATGGCGTAACGGGTTTTGTCCGAAATCCATTCTTCGTTGATGTCTTCGTTCGTACGCGGAAGAACACGAAGAACTTCGGCAGTACGGGCATCAATACGAATGTTCGAACCAACCGCATCCATCACATCGATGCTGTCGGTTTTCTTCAGCTCCCACGGACGCGCGGTGAACGCGTAGGGCTTGGACGTCAGGGCACCGACCGGGCAAAGATCGATCAGGTTGCCCGAAAGTTCGGAGTTGATCGAAGCTTCGATATACGGTCCGACCTCGGTGTCCTCGCCACGATAGACAGCACCCATGGTGCCGACACCGGCGACTTCCTCGGAGAAACGAACGCAACGGGTGCAGTGAATGCAACGGGTCATGATCGTCTTGACGATCGGGCCCAGTTCCTTGTCTTTCACTGCGCGTTTTTTCTCGGCGTAACGCGATGCATCAAAACCATAGGCCATGGCCTGGTCCTGAAGGTCACATTCACCACCCTGGTCACAAATCGGGCAATCCAGCGGATGGTTGATCAGCAGGAATTCCATCACGCCATTGCGTGCTTTTTTGACCAGGTCGGAATCGGTTTTGATCACCATTCCGTCTGCCGCAGGCATGGCACAGGATGCGACCGGCTTTGGCGCGCGTTCCATTTCAACCAGGCACATACGGCAGTTGCCGGCGATTGACAGGCGTTCGTGATAGCAGAAACGCGGGATTTCCTTACCGGCCTCTTCACAGGCCTGAAGGACTGTCGCCCCGGCTTCTACTTCAACTTCAATACCGTCAACTGTTAGTTTCGGCATGTCTCAATCCCTCTCAACAGGCCCCTCTCAGGCCGCGATCCGTGCGCGATATTCCTTGATCCGACGTTCCATTTCGGGACGGAAATGACGGATAAGGCCCTGAATCGGCCATGCAGCAGCATCGCCAAGCGCACAAATGGTGTGGCCCTCGACCTGTTTGGTCACATCCCACAACAGATCAATTTCATCAAGCGTGGCTTCGCCGCGGACCATGCGTGCCATCATACGCATCATCCAGCCGGTACCTTCACGGCACGGCGTGCACTGGCCACAGCTTTCATGCTTGTAGAATTCCGAAAGACGCGCGATCGCGTAGACAATGTCGGTCGACTTGTCCATGACGATCACAGCTGCCGTCCCAAGACCCGAACCCACTTCACGCAGGCCGTCGAAATCCATCAGGACGTCATCGCAAATGTCTTTGGGCATCAACGGAACCGACGAACCACCCGGAATAACCGCCAGAAGGTTGTCCCAGCCACCACGGACACCGCCGCAATGCTTTTCAATCAGTTCACGCAGCGGAATGCTCATCGCTTCTTCGACCGTGCACGGCTTTTCGACGTGACCGGAAATCGCGAACAGCTTGGTACCGTGGTTGTTTTCACGGCCAAAGCTTGAGAACCACGAACCGCCACGACGCAGAATGGTCGGAACCGCTGCGATACTTTCAACGTTGTTTACCGTGGTCGGGCAGCCATAAAGACCGGCATTTGCCGGGAATGGCGGCTTGAGACGCGGCTGACCTTTTTTACCTTCGATACTTTCGATCAGGGCGGTTTCTTCGCCACAGATGTAGGCACCGGCACCAAGATGCAGGTAAAGGTCAAAGTCCCAACCCGAACCACACGCGTTTTTACCGATCAGACCGGCATCATATGCCTCGTCAATCGCACGCTGAAGGTTGGAGGCCTCGTGATAGAACTCACCACGAATATAGATGTAAGCCGCATGTGCATTCATCGCAAAGCTGGCAAGAAGGCAACCTTCGACCAGGGTATGCGGATCATTGCGCATGATTTCGCGGTCTTTACAGGTACCCGGTTCGCCTTCGTCGGCATTGACGACGAGGTAGCTCGGGCGACCATCGGATTCCTTGGGCATGAACGACCATTTCAGGCCGGTCGGGAAGCCTGCGCCCCCGCGACCACGCATACCGGATGCTTTCATCTCGTCGATGATCCAGTCGCGGCCTTTTTCGATCAACGCCTTGGTACCATCCCAGTTACCACGGGATTGCGCGCCCTTAAGGCCGAAATCCTGGAAACCGTACAGGTTGGTAAAGATACGATCCTTATCCTGCAGCATATCAGGCGTCCCCTTCGCTTGCATCAGCGTCCTGCGGAGCTGCGCCGCAGCCACAGAATGCCTTCAGAACCTTCGGACCGCCCATCGGTTCGCAACCTTTACGGCCGCTCTGCGGACCGGCTTTCGGCTTCTCGCCCTTTTTAAGGGCATCAAGGATCGCCTTGGTCGTTTCCGGGGTCAGGTCTTCGTAGTAATCGTCGTTGATCTGCATCATCGGTGCGTTGACACACGCGCCAAGGCATTCGACTTCGATCATGGTGAACTGACCGTCTTCGGTCGTTTCACCAACACCGATGCCAAGTTCCTTTTTGCAGGTATCGACAACGTCGGCAGAACCGCGAAGCCAGCACGGCGTCGTGGTGCAAACCTGGATGAAGTTCTTGCCCACCGGGGCAAGGTTATACATCGTATAGAAGGTTGCGACCTCGTAGACGCGAATGGCCGGCATTTCGAGCATGTCGGCAATGTAATCCATTGCGACGGTCGGAACCCAGTTACCTTCGGTCTGACGCTGTGCCAGATCAAGCAGCGGCATGACCGCGCTCTGCTGGCGGCCTTCCGGGTACTTGGCGATGATCTTCTTTGCCTTTTCCAGGTTTTCCGGAGTGAAAGCAAAGCTGACAGGTTGAAGCTCTTTCGGAGCTGGTCTTCTCAAATGGCTCATCGGTCAATCTCACCGAACACGATATCTAGCGACCCGATATTGGCAACGACGTCGGCCAGCATGTGACCTTTGGACATGAAGTCGATACCCTGGAGGTGCGGGAACCCGGGTGCGCGAATTTTGCAGCGATACGGACGGTTCGAGCCATCCGAAACAAGATACACACCAAACTCGCCCTTCGGTGCCTCGACCGCGGCATAGCATTCGCCAGCCGGAACGTGGAAACCTTCGGTAAAGAGTTTGAAGTGATGGATCAGGGCTTCCATCGAACGCTTCATTTCGGCGCGCGACGGCGGTGCCACTTTGTTATTTTCAACAATAACAGGACCATCTGGCATATTCTTGATGGCCTGCTTGATGATTTTCAGCGACTGCCACATTTCTTCAAAGCGGACAAGGAAGCGGTCATAGCAATCGCCGTTCTTGCCTACCGGAATGTCGAAGTCGAAATCTTCGTAAGAATCATAGGGCTGCGATTTACGCAGATCCCATGCCAGACCCGATGCACGGATGTTCGGGCCGGTAAAGCCCCAGTCAAGCGCCTCTTCCGCGCTGACGGTACCGATATCAACCGTACGCTGTTTGAAGATACGGTTGCCGGTCAGAACGCGATCAAAGTCCTTGAGGAACACGTCATACTGATCAGCCCAGGCATCAATGTCTTCAAGAAGACCTGCCGGCAGATCGGCCGCAACACCGCCCGGACGGAAATAGTTGGCGTGAAGACGGGCGCCACAGGCGCGCTCATAGAATTCCATGAGCTTTTCACGTTCTTCAAAGCCCCACAGAAGCGGGGTCATCGCACCAACGTCCAGTGCGAACGCGGTCAGGTTCAGAATGTGGTTCAGAATACGACCGATTTCCGCATAGAGAACACGGATATACTGACCACGTTTGGGAACCTCGATCCCCATAAGTTTCTCGATGGCCAGGCAATATGCATGTTCCTGGTTCATCGGCGCGACATAGTCGAGACGGTCGAAATACGGGGTCGCCTGAATATAGCTCTTATATTCGATCAGCTTTTCCGTACCACGATGCAGAAGACCAATATGCGGGTCCGAACGTTCGACGACTTCGCCGTCCATTTCCAGAACCAAACGCAGAACGCCGTGCGCCGCAGGGTGCTGCGGGCCGAAGTTCATGGTCATATTTTTGATTTTTTGTTCGGACATCAGGCGTTGCCCTCCGCCTTTTCATCACCCGGAAGAACATGCTGGATGCCTTCCCACGGGCTTTCGAAATCGAAATTACGGAAATCCTGAACCAGTTTTACCGGCTCGTAGACAACGCGCTTCTGCTCATCATCGTAACGAACTTCAACATAACCGGTCAGCGGGAAATCCTTGCGCAGCGGATGACCTTCAAAACCGTAATCGGTCAGAATACGGCGGGGATCCGGATGGTCGGCAAAGAAGATACCGTACATGTCCCATGCTTCGCGCTCGAACCAGTCGGCGGCGCTGAAAACAGGTACACAGCTTGGTACCGGGGTTTCTTCGTCGGTGCGGACCTTTACGCGGAGACGCAGGTTATGTTTGAGCGACAGCAGGTGATACACAACATCGAAACGCTCCGGGCGTTCCGGGTAATCTGCACCACAAACGTCGATAAGCTGCTTGAACAAGCAGCCGGTATCATCCCGAAGGAAGGTCAGAACTTTAAGAATATCATCGCGCTTTGCGACGATGGTCAGCTCGCCGTAACGAATCTCGCTTTCGAGGATTTCGTTGGCCAGCTGGGACACCACAAGATCTTTAAGATCATTCAATGCGGCGCTGTTATCGCTGAGCAGTTCGCTCATGCAAGCCCCCTATTACGGATCAGCGTGTCAGGACACCAGTACGGCGGATTTTCTTTTGCAGCTGCAATATGCCGTAGATCAGCGCTTCGGCTGTCGGCGGGCAACCCGGTACATATACGTCAACCGGGACAACGCGATCACAACCGCGCACCACCGAATAGGAATAGTGATAGTAACCGCCGCCATTTGCGCACGAACCCATCGAAATAACCCAGCGCGGTTCTGCCATCTGGTCATAGACCTTACGCAGCGCCGGGGCCATCTTGTTGGTAAGCGTACCAGCAACGATCATCACGTCTGACTGACGCGGGCTTGGGCGGAACACCAGACCGTAACGGTCAAGGTCGTAACGCGACGCAGCCGAATGCATCATTTCAACAGCACAGCAGGCAAGACCGAACGTCATCGGCCAAAGGGAACCGGTGCTTGCCCAGCTTGCCAGCTTGTCGAGATTGGCAAGGACAAAGCCCTTGTCATTCATCTCGTCAAACACGCCCTTAAGCAGTGCATCCTGATCCGTACCGGGTGCCAGGGGTGCGCCTGTATTGGTGCTCACTCCCATTCCAAAGCTCCCTTCTTCCATTCATAGATAAATCCGACCGTCAGAACAGCCAGGAAGATCACCATCGATACAAAGCCGAAAGTCCCGATATCACCGAGGGTAACAGCCCACGGGAACAGGAAGGCGACTTCGAGGTCGAAAATAATGAACAAGATTGCGACCAGATAGAACCGGACGTCGAACTTGATACGCGCATCTTCAAACGGCGCGAACCCGCACTCGTATGCGGACAGTTTTTCAACATCCGGTGCCTGCTTGGCAAGAACCAGCGACGCGATGACGATTACCGCCGAAAGACCGACGGCGATCCCGATGAATACCAGGATCGGAAGATATTCCGAAAGAAGCTCTTGCATCTCTCTGACCTCTCAAGAACAGGCCTTGTGACCCGACCAGGTCCCCACCTGGCCCATTACGGCGCACCATAACGTATGCACCGCACAAGTTCCAGTCCTCAAGCAGGATTAAGCTGCTCTAAGACCGGAAACTTTCTAATCTTTTTACCGTTTACTACCGTCCGATATCGGGGCGCATGTCGAGATGATCAAGACCCTGCCCTGCGATGCAGTGTAAGCAACACATGAAAAGGCGATCGCGGAAAAGACGAAACGCCCGACAAAAGACAACAGATGATGGGTCATGGCGCGAGCGACGGGACTTGAACCCGCGGCCTCCGGCGTGACAGGCCGGCGCTCTAACCAACTGAGCTACGCCCGCAAAATGACCATCAATCGGCGGGCCTTTGTTAGACCACCCCCCAAACCAAGTCAAGCAGCTAGCAGTGTTTTCAACCCTTTCGACAATTGCGCCAGTCAACATCACCCGCTGAAAGGCAATTTCGGCCCGAATTTGTACCGATTTCACCCAATCTGTACATTTTGCACATCAAGGTGCGGTCGGTCTTTGCAAAGACGCGCCGGCTTTTATAGAATTGTTGACAAATTCCCCCTATCTTACGGTGCGATAGGGGCACGTTCTTGCATTGTCGGTTCAATGAAAGACAGAGTCATTAGGACGGAGAAGACCACCCGTGGGGCGCGTTAAAGAAGAATACAGATCACTGGCCGGACCGGAAAAGGCAGCGATTCTCATGCTTGCTCTTGGGGAAGAGCACGCGACCAAGATGTTCAGCATGATGGATGACGAGGAAATCAAAGAGATTTCCCAAACCATGTCCGGGCTTGGCACCATCAGCGCCAACATCGTTGAACGTCTGTTTGTTGAGTTTGCCGACCAGCTTTCATCGACCGGCTCTCTTGTCGGTTCGTTTGACACGACCGAGCGACTGCTGTCGAAAGTTCTTCCCGAAGACCGCGTTAACGGCATCATGGAAGAAATCCGCGGCCCGGCGGGTCGCACCATGTGGGACAAGCTGAATAACGTCAACGAAGCGGTCCTTGCCAACTATCTTAAAAACGAATACCCGCAGACCGTCGGCGTGGTTCTGTCAAAACTCAAGCCGGGTCACTCGGCTTCCGTGTTGTCGTTGCTGCCTGAAAACTTTTCGATGGAAGTCATCATGCGTATGTTGCGCATGGAAGCCGTCCAGAAAGAAGTTCTTGATAATATTGAGAAAACCCTTCGTACCGAGTTCATGTCGAACCTTGCGCGCGGATCGCGCGGCGACAACCACGAACTGATGGCAGATATCTTCAACAGCCTTGACCGTCAGAGCCAGGATCGCTTCCTGACCGCACTGGAAGAACGTAACCGTGACTCGGCCGAGAAGATCAAGGCTCTTATGTTCACCTTCGAGGATCTTGCCCGTCTCGACAATAACGGCGTTCAGACCCTTCTGCGTCAGGTCGAAAAAGACAAACTTGCCCTGGCCCTTAAAGGCTCCACCGATCAGATGCGCGATCTGTTCTTCAAGAACATGTCCGAACGTGCCGGCAAGATGATGAAAGAAGACATGGATGCGCTTGGCCCGGTCCGCCTTTCCGATGTCGAAGAATCGCAAATGATGATTGTCCAGCTGGCCAAGGAACTTGCCGCACAGGGCCAGATCGTCATTTCCGAAGGCAGTGGCGAAGACGAAATGGTCTACTAAATCGCCAGCACGGCATGACGACCATCCGAATTCAAAAGGGACAGCAAAAGCTGTCCCTTTTTTCATGTGCCGCAGTGCCCCCTGCCCTAACCGACAATCACATTGGGGACGGGATCGGTGATTGACCTGATTTCCCAGCGTAGCCGGTTCTGGCCGCCCACTTCCTTGAACTCGGCGGCGTTATGACTGCGGATGCCCGCTGTGGTCCGGAACTCGATCTTGCCGGTCATTTGATAACCCAGCGCATTCAGACGGTCCTGATACTGATCGGGCACAAAGCCGCCGCGAATTTCGACAGTATTACGATCCTTGTGAAAGAACATCTCAAGGATGCGGGACTGCCGACGCACGAACACGAAGCTTTTTTCACGTATGATATTGCCGCGACGCTCATAAACCATGTTGAAGACGCCCCGGCCGCTATAAGTCAGCTGACGCACACCCGAATCGCGTTTCAGATCGGCAAGAACCTTGGCGACCTTTTCCTTTTCACCGGCTTCATCAAGACTGTTGTCCAACAGCCCCTGGGTAATGTTTGGCTGCACCAGTAGCCCGCGATAGCTCAGGCGATAGTCACCATTACGTTCCATCGAAATATCGATATTGAAGGATTCCGGCAGATAGCAACTTGCCAGAACCAGCGGCAGAAACAGCACAAGCATCAAACGGCGAATTCGTCTGACAAGGTTTGAAACGCGTTCAGCCGGGGAAACATTCATAGTGCAGGTTCCGATTCTTTTATCCAGTGGCTGGTGCCTTGCTGTTAACACTGCCCGGCAGATGCCCAAGCGTCAACTTTTACAGATATTTACCACACCACCACAATGGGACGGATCACACCTGTCAGCCACCCTGCCCGGCAGACAAACCCGGATGCCGAAAACAACGGCCGTCAACAGGCGCACAAACCCGCAACAGAGCCCCGTTGCACACGCAGCAATCCACTTTGTCATGACACAGCATATGCGCCACACAGGGCCTTTTCGCACCGTGTAACGCAGCGCAAAATCACCCCGCATGCAAACGCGCAGATGACGAGCTTGATTTCATGTCTATCAGGGAAAACCGGCAAAGAAAAAAGGCAGCCTTTAGGGCTGCCTTCTTCATGGTGGGTGATGAGAGATTCGAACTCCCGACCCTCTCGGTGTAAACGAGATGCTCTAACCAGCTGAGCTAATCACCCGTTGCGTATCCGCGCTGTTTTCTGCGGAAGCGGGCGGAACTTACCATGGTTTTTTCAAAAAGCAATGCCCTGATTGCAGAAAAATGTAACTTCTATTTCAAGGGTATTTATCCACGGCAACTGGTCAACCTGAACCCGCCAAAATTCCCCGTAAACATCACTGAGCGCCCGATAATTTCGCCAAAACAATGCCGTGCAAGATTTCGCAGTGATTCGGAAATGATTCGCCCAGATTCGCAATCGGCCCAGATACGAGAAAAGGCAGCCTTTAGGGCTGCCTTCTTCATGGTGGGTGATGAGAGATTCGAACTCCCGACCCTCTCGGTGTAAACGAGATGCTCTAACCAGCTGAGCTAATCACCCATTTGTTTCCGCGCTGTTTCCTGCAGAAGCGGGGCGGAACATAACACGGTTTTTACAAAAAGCAATGCCGGTGACGTGTGTCACCGGCATTTTTTCTAAGAACTTCGTCAAACTTAGTTGACGGCATCCTTAAGGCCTTTGCCAGCCTTGAACTTCGGCTGTTTCGATGCCGGGATGTCGATTTCTTCACCGGTGCGCGGGTTGCGACCTTTTGAAGCAGCGCGAGCAGCGACAGCGAAGGTACCGAAACCAACCAGACGAACTTCGTCGCCGGATTTCAGAGAATCGGTGATGGAATCGAAAACAGCGTCAACCGCTTTAGCAGCGTCAGCTTTGGACAGATCAGCTTTAGCAGCTACACTTCCAACGAGATCGTTTTTATTCACTTCCTGGCCCCCTTGTTTGGACGTTCGGAGTTATGAGGAAATTTGGTTTGCCCCAAACCTGTTGCATGGGCAGTGTAAGCAGGTAGCAAACAGCTCGTCCATGCGAGAGACGCAGTTTTCTGCGGTTTTTGACGTTTTTTTCCTTTTTTTGCGCTTTACACCAATCTCGACATGGCCCTTCGCCGATTCTTGGGCAAAGTTATCCACAGAAAAAGGGGAGCGACATGGTCGCTCCCCTTGTTTTCTGCCGGTTGTGACGGACCTTAATGAGTCGTCACACCACCGATTTCCGATTCTTCACCGTCCTTTGATTTGACGGCAACATCATCATCGGGCTCTTCCCACTCGATCGGGACCAGCGGATTGACCAACGCATGGCTCAGAACTTCGTCAACATGGGACACCGGAATGATTTCCATGCCACGTTTGACGTTGTCCGGAATCTCTTCGAGATCCTTTTCGTTCTCCTGCGGGATCAGAACGGTTTTCACCCCGCCCCGCAGTGCCGCGAGAAGTTTTTCCTTCAGACCACCGATCGCCAGAACACGGCCACGCAGCGTAACTTCGCCGGTCATGGCGACATCCTTGCGCACCGGGTTTCCGGTCAGAACCGAAACAACCGAAGTCACCATGCCCACGCCGGCTGACGGACCGTCTTTCGGGGTCGCACCTTCGGGCACGTGAACGTGAATGTCGCGTTTCTGGAACAGGGTCGGCTTGATGCCGAATTCCGTTGCACGCGACCGCACGAACGAGGTTGCCGCCTGGATCGATTCCGTCATGACTTCACCGAGCTTGCCGGTGGTTTTCATGTTGCCCTTGCCCGGGACGGTAACGGCTTCAATCTGAAGCAGATCACCACCGAATTCCGTATAGGCAAGACCGGTAACAACACCGACCTGGTCTTCACCCTCGGTCTCGCCATAGCGAAACTTGCGGATACCGGCATATTTGCCAAGCGTCCGCGGCGTCACACGCACGGTCTTGATATTTTCAAGCATGATGCGTTTGGTCGCCTTACGTGCCAGACGGGCCAGTTCGCGTTCAAGGTTACGCACACCGGCTTCGCGGGTATAGAAGCGGATCAGATCACGAAGCGCTTCGTCAGAAATGCTCCATTCACCTTTGCGCAGACCATTATCCTTGATCTGTTTCGGGATCAGGTGACGTTTGGCGATTTCGACTTTCTCGTCTTCGGTGTAACCGGAAATCCGGATGATCTCCATACGGTCGAGCAGCGGCTGCTGCATGCGAAGCGAGTTGGCCGTGGTCACGAACATCACATCCGAAAGATCGTAATCGACTTCAAGATAGTGGTCGTTAAAGGTCGAGTTCTGTTCCGGATCAAGTACCTCAAGCAGGGCCGATGCCGGGTCACCACGGAAATCCGAACCCATTTTTTCGATCTCGTCGAGAAGGAACAACGGGTTGGAATATTTCGCCTTTTTCATGCCCTGGACAATCTTGCCCGGCATGGAACCGATATAGGTCCGGCGATGACCGCGGATTTCGGATTCGTCGCGCACACCGCCAAGCGACATGCGGATAAAGCTGCGTCCCGTGGCATTGGCCATCGATTTACCAAGCGAGGTCTTACCAACGCCCGGAGGACCAACAAGGCACAGGATCGGGCCTTTGACTTTTTTGGTACGCGCCTGCACCGCAAGATATTCAAGGATGCGTTCCTTGACCTTCTCAAGACCGTAATGTTCCTTATCAAGGACCTTCTTGGCCTTTTTCAGATCATGGGAAACACGCGAACGCTTGTTCCACGGAATCGACACCATCCAGTCAAGATAGTTGCGCACCACGGTGGCTTCTGCCGACATCGGGCTCATATTGCGCAGTTTCTTGAGTTCTGCCTGGGCCTTTTCCTTTGCCTCTTTGGGCATTTTGGCCTTGTTCAGCTTCTCTTCGATTTCAGAAGCTTCATCCTTGCCGTCTTCGCCTTCGCCAAGTTCTTTCTGAATGGCTTTAAGCTGCTCATTCAAATAGTACTCGCGCTGGGTTTTCTCCATCTGGCGTTTGACGCGGTTGCGGATTTTCTTTTCGACCTGCAACACGCCGATTTCGGATTCCATGAAACCGAAAATACGCTCAAGACGATCGCCAACCAGCTTGGTTTCCAGCAATTCCTGCTTTTCGGAAATCTTCAGTGACAGATGGGATGCCACCGTGTCAGCAAGCTTTGCCGGTTCTTCGATCTGATTGACCGAAACCAGGACTTCTGGCGGAATTTTTTTGTTGAGTTTGATGTACTGTTCGAACTGTGTAACCACAGAACGTGCCAGTGCCTCAAGTTCGCTGTCATCTTCGTCAGCGTCCTCGCGCACGGCACCATAAGCCTGGAAGAAGTCCGGGTTATCGACATAACCGGAAATCTCGGCACGCTTGCCGCCTTCGACCAGCACCTTGACGGTGCCGTCCGGCAGCTTGAGAAGCTGCAAGACAGTTGCGACAGTACCAACTTCATAGAGATCTTCGACGGCCGGGTCATCAAGACCGGCGTCCTTCTGGGTAACAAGCAGGATCTGCTTGTCTTCGCGCATCACATCTTCGAGTGCACGCACCGATTTCTCGCGTCCGACAAAAAGCGGAACAATCATGTGCGGGAACACGACAATGTCGCGCAACGGCAGCACCGGGTAAATTTCGCCACGCGCCAATTCGACCATTATGTTCTATTCCCTACTCTGAGCCAAAAACGTTGCTGGGGTCCTGCCATAGGCCCCGCCAGTAACGCGAACATTTCTTAGATAAGCTGAAATTCCCGCACCGCAATGGATGCCGGTGCGGGATTTAAGATCAGGCGGTATTTTCGACACCTTCATGGCGCTCCGAATGGATCAGCAACGGTTTTGCCTTTCCTTCGACAACGTCATTATTGATGACGATTTCCTCGACACTTTCCATGGTCGGCAGATCGAACATGGTATCAAGCAGGATGCCTTCCATGATCGAGCGCAGGCCACGTGCACCGGTCTTGCGTTCGATTGCCTTGTCGGCAATCGCCTTGAGCGCGTCCGGCTGGAAGGTAAGTTTCACATCTTCCATGTCAAACAGGCGCTGATACTGCTTGATCAGTGCGTTTTTCGGCTCGGTCAGGATTTTGACCAGAGCATCATTGTCGAGGTCCTCAAGCGTTGCCAGAACCGGCAGACGACCGATGAATTCCGGGATCAGACCGAACTTCAGAAGATCTTCCGGTTCGACTTCACGCAGAACTTCACCCGTACGGCGGTCATCGGGGCTGCGAACATCGGCACCAAAGCCGATTGCGCTGCCCTTGCCACGCTGTGAAATCACCTTGTCCAGGCCGGCGAACGCGCCACCGACGATGAAAAGGATGTTGGTGGTGTCGACCTGCAGGAATTCCTGTTGCGGATGCTTGCGGCCGCCCTGCGGCGGAACCGATGCAACAGTGCCTTCCATGATCTTGAGCAATGCCTGCTGCACACCCTCGCCCGAGACATCGCGCGTGATCGACGGGTTGTCGGATTTACGCGAAATCTTGTCGACCTCGTCGATATAGACGATGCCGCGCTGGGCGCGCTCGACATTGTAATCCGCAGCCTGCAGCAGCTTGAGAATGATGTTCTCGACATCTTCACCCACATAACCGGCTTCGGTCAGGGTGGTGGCATCCGCCATGGTGAAGGGCACATCAAGAATACGGGCCAGGGTCTGGGCCAGAAGCGTTTTACCGCAACCGGTCGGACCGACCAGCATGATGTTGGACTTCGCCAGTTCGATGTCTTCATTCTTGCTGGCGTGATGCAGGCGTTTGTAATGGTTGTGAACCGCGACCGAGAGAACTTTTTTCGCATGGCCCTGACCGATGACATAGTCATCAAGGACCTTGCAAATCTCTTGCGGAGAAGGCACCCCGTCTGCCGATTTGACGAGATGGGTTTTATGCTCTTCGCGGATGATGTCCATGCAAAGCTCTACGCATTCATCACAGATGAATACGGTTGGACCGGCGATGAGCTTGCGAACCTCGTGCTGGCTCTTTCCACAGAAAGAACAGTACAGAGTGTTCTTGGAGTCCCCGCTATTCGATTTGCTCATACAAACCCCAATTACGTTTGACGTTATCTTTTATCGCCATGTTAGCCGGTAAACGATACCGATCTCAACGTTTAATCTGCGCTTTTCGACGTTATGGCGTCATGTTTGATATGGGTCCGCCATCGTGGTTGCGAAACCCCTTGCATTAATCACCCGAACGTTCGAGCGACCCACAAGTTCCAGACATCGGCCTGTCGCACGCGCTAATTACCTGTCTATGACTTAAAACTGCCATGAGGCAAGACATAAAAAAACGCCCCGGCCATTGACCGGGGCGTTTTCACCGATTGCGATATGGCAATCAGTCTTTCTTTTCATCGCCTTCCGGCTTCGGACGCGAGGTCACCACTTCGTCGATCAGACCGAATTCCTTGGCCTGATCCGGGGTGAGGAAGTTGTCACGCTCCATCGCATCTTCAATCGTCTTGAGATCACGGCCTGTATGTTCGACATAAATCTCGTTAAGACGCTGACGCAGTGCCAGGATTTCACGGGCATGGATTTCGATATCCGATGCCTGGCCCTGGAAACCGCCGGACGGCTGGTGGATCATGACGCGTGCATTCGGCAGGCAATAACGCTTGCCCTTTGCACCGGCCATCAGAAGAAGCGATCCCATGGATGCCGCCTGCCCCATGCACACCGTCGAAACATCGCAACGGATGTATTGCATGGTGTCATAGATGGCGAGACCCGAGGTCACAACACCGCCCGGAGAGTTGATGTAAAGCGAAATATCCTTGTCCGGATTTTCCGATTCGAGATGCAGGAGCTGCGCACAGATCAGCGACGACATGCCGTCATGGACCTGGCCGTTGATGAAAACGATACGCTCCTTGAGCAAACGCGAAAAGATGTCGTACGCACGCTCGCCCCGGCTGGTCTGTTCAACCACCATTGGTACAAGCGAATTCATCTGTTCTCTAATCATCAACTGCAACTCCCTGCATTATCCTAAACCGTGTCCGGTCGGATTACTTCTCGTCGGATTTGTCAGCTGCTTTTTTCTTCGCAGCCGGCTTCTTGGCAGCAGCTTTCTTGGCCGGAGCCTTTTTCTCTGCGTCCTTTTTCGCCGGTGCTTTCTTGGCAGCCGATTTCTTCTTCGGAGCTTCGTCTTCCTCTTCCGGCTTCAGAAGTTCTTCGACCGTAACGGTCTTTTCTTCAACCTTGGCGAGTTCGACGATGTAATCCACGACCTTGTCTTCATATACAGGGCCCTGAAGCGCCTGCAAGGCCTGCGGGTTATTTTTATAGAATTCAATAACCTGCTGTTCCTGGCCCGGGTACTTCTGAGCTTCGGCAACGAGGACCTTGTTCACGTCTTCCTGGGTAACCTGGATGTCGTTTGCGCGGCCAACTTCTGCCAGCAGAAGACCCAGAAGAACGCGACGTTCTGCGATTTCGCGGAACTCTTCGGTCAGCTCTTCTTCGGACTTGCCTTTGGTTTCGTCATCTTCCTGACCAGCTTCACGGGCCTGTTTGATCTGACCGATGATGCCTTCGAGTTCGTTTTCAACGAGCGAGGTCGGAAGTTCGAAGCTGTGGTTTTCTGCAAGGGCGTCAAGCAGTTCACGCTTCAGCTTCTGACGGGAAACCGATTCGTACTCGCGGCCGTAATCCTTGCGGATCGCGTCCTTGAGGGCTTCGAACGATTCCTGACCGAGCTTCTTGGCCAGTTCGTCATCCAGCTCAGCCGGTTTCTTTTCTTTGATTTCCTTGACGGTTACGTCGAACTCGGCGTCTTTGCCTGCGAGTTCAGCCGCACCGTAAGCTTCCGGGAACTTCACTTTGACGACAACTTCGTCACCAGCGTTCACACCGGTCAGCTGATCTTCGAAACCATCGATGAACGAGCCCGAACCCAGTTCGAGTTCGTAATCTTCGGCTTTGCCGCCGTCGAATGCTTCACCGTCGATTTTGCCGAGGAAGTCGATGACAACAACGTCACCTTTTTTCGACTTGCGCTTGCGTGCGAGCGGCTCGGTGGTGCCCTGTGCAGCAGCAATACGCTCAAGCGTTTCGGTAACCTTGGCTTCGTCAAGTTCAACAACTTCACGGGTCAGCTTCAGCTTTTTGAAGTCCATGGCTTCGATTGCCGGGATAACTTCAACAGCGATATCGAACTCGAGATCACCACCTTCGTCGAATTTGGTGACTTCGATTTTCGGCTGAACAGCCGGACGCAGGTCATTGTCGGAAAGAACTTTGCCGGTGTTTTCGTTCACAGCAGCTTCAAGAACTTCACCCATGACGGCCTGGCCATAACGCTGACGCAGGAGTTTCGCCGGAATTTTGCCCGGACGGAAGCCCGGCAGGCGAACCTGGTCTTTGATCTCGTCAAGCTTGGCGACGACTTTTTCTTCGATTTGTGCGGCGGGCACGACGACTTTGAACTCGCGCGCCAGGCCTTCGTTTTTGGTTTCAGTAACCTGCATAGATAACTCTTTTGCTTGGTTCGAATAATGTCCGTTACGCGACGCAGTCCGGACGTCAGAAAGTCAATATGACTAAACGAATATAAAACCTGATCTAATTTTAAAGCCTGCAAGTGGTACGGGCGAAGGGACTCGAACCCCCACGGATTGCTCCACTGGAACCTAAATCCAGCGCGTCTACCAGTTCCGCCACGCCCGCACACAAGCACGCAAATCATGCCGGTAAGACCGGAATGAGTGCGCCTTAATACAAACTTCGCTCACCTCATGCAAGCATCGCCTTTTCGACAAATGCATTCTTGTCGAAATTAACTGGCAAACGGCGGCGCTATCGCGCGACTTTCAACGGTTTGCGTGAAAAAAGAAACTAGCGCAAAAGACGTTTGACCGCGCCAGATGCGGCAATTTTGCCCTGCCCGACATAGCTTTCGTGATTTTTTTCGATCATCGAAAGGTCGTAAAGATAGTTCACCATCACCCCGAATGACTGCAGCCAGCCGTTTTCCTTGCCATTGCCGTTCCAGTTAAGCCGTTCGACCCGGGCCCCGTTGGTCAGGTGGAAATGCGCCACCGGATCAAATGCCGACCCGGTTTCCGGGCGTCTGGCATTCAACAAATACCATGCGGCAAGATATTCGATATTGGTACGCGTACGTTCGCTGACCTCGTCGGGATGTTTGGCAGGCGGCTTTGGCCCCATCAGGTCATCACAATCACGCAAGGCCGCCTCGATCGCCTTGGGCAGGCCGGTTTCCTGTTTTTGCGCCATTGCATCAAGCTGTTTGTTCATCCAACCCCTCAGTGCCGGGATCGGTGACAGGGTGCTGAACTGTTTAAGATCGGGCAAATCGCGCTGTAACTCACCCACCACCCGCTTGATCAGGAAATCGCCAAAACTGATCCCTGCCAGTCCGGCCTGTGCGTTCGAGATCGAATAGAAAATCGCGGTATCGGCCACTGCGTCCGCTTGATCGTCCTGATGTTCATGTGCGTCCTGATCACCCTTGATCAGGGCATCGACATTTCCGGCAATGCCGTTAACCAGTGCGACCTCGACAAAGATCAGCGGTTCATCGGGCATTCCCGGATGGAAAAAGGCAAAACATCTGCGGTCCGGGGCCAACCGGCGCTTAAGATCATCCCAACTCTGGATCGCGTGAACGGCCTCATAGGCGATCAGCTTTTCCAGAAGGGCTGCCGATGAATTCCACGTAATGCGCTGTAATTCCAGAAAACCGATATCAAACCAGCTTGCCAGCAATTCCTTGAGATCGCGTTCAAGAATCGCAAGTCCCGGTGCCTCCTTGCGCCAGCGCAAAAGATCAGCCCGCAGATCAACCAGAAACTTCACCCCCTGAGGCAAGGAATTGAATTCCTTAAGGATCATGCGAAATGGTGGCACAAGTGCGGTTCTGAGCTCCGCCTCCAGAAGCGCCTGTTCAGCCAGATCATCAGCCATGTTCCAGTCTGCCATGATCGCTGACACATGATCGCGATCCACGCCAAATTCATTGACCAGCAAATGCAGAAACGCACGTTTGCCAGCATCATCAAGGCGCAGAAAATCATGCCCAAGTTCCGCCGCACGTGATCGCGCCGATACCGCACCACCGCGCCGGGCCAAACAATCTGCGATCTGACGGCGCCAACGATCCTGACGGCTTTGGCCTTCATCAAGACCAAGACTGCGCACAACCGAACTGTCGCGCAATTCACGCCAGGCCAGACGAAGATTATCTATGGTTCTGTCAAGAAAGGTCTGAGACATGATTGTCCCCCACATCCAGCAGTTTTACAGCCCGGCCATGATCCGGGCAGACCACGACTGACCAGTTTCTCGCACCACGTAAGACATGCAGGAGATGTCGTTGGCATCACTTTTTATGCGGCTTTATGCGGCCTGTCTGACATTTATATCGGAAGGTCGGCACCAAACATCCAGCACCTGTTGGTACTTGTCACAAATTTGGTGCAAAACGCGCTTTGCGCAATCACCGGGATCAATGGCGAAATGTTCAGGCTTTCTTCCGCGAGGCCAGCCACAATTCGCGCAGAATGACGGGAAGATGGTCCGGAATATCTTCGGCGATCAGCCCCGGGCCCATATCCGCACCGCACCGGCCATGCAACCAGACACCCATGCAGGCCGCATCAAACATTTCCATGCCCTGCGCCATAAGCCCGCAAATAATCCCTGCCAACACGTCGCCGGAACCGGCCGTTGCCAGCCAGGGGGCTTCAATGGCGCTGATGGCCGCGCGCCCGTCCGGGGCGGCAATGACCGTATCGGCACCTTTGATCAGAACCGTCGCACCACTTCGTTTCGCGGCCGCCCGCGCCCGGGTCAGTTTGTCACCTTCGATGTCGGGGAACAGGCGACCGAATTCCCCTTCATGCGGGGTCAATACCGTCGGCCCCTGAACCGCAAAACATAATGTAGACGGATCATCGGCAAAACTTGTGAGCGCATCCGCATCCAGAACCGTTGACCGGCACTGATGCAAAAGTTTGAGAACAAGGCTTCTTGTATCGTCGCCAACCCCGTATCCGGGCCCGATGACAAAGGCGTTATGCCGGCAATCATTCAAAAGAGTTTCGATCTGACCGATCGGTGCGGTCATCACGCCGGGGCTATCGGCCCCGTATATCGGCAAGACTGAGGGGTCGGATACCACCGTCAACAATCCGACACCGGACCGCCGTGCGGCCCGCGCGACAAGGCGGGTCGCCCCGGTCATGGCAGCCCCACCAAAAGCCAGAAGATGACCACGATGATATTTATGCCCGTCAAGACCGGGCCAATGGATGCCCGCCCGCCACAAGACAGGATCATTGCGCCAGCAATTCGGCCGGATTTCCGAGATGATCTGATCAGAAATCCCGATATCGCGAATAGCCAGTTCACCGCACATCAATCGCCCCGGCAAAAGATAATGCCCGGGCTTGGCCCGGCAAAACGTAACCGTCAGATCCGCCTTGATCGCACATCCGCGGATCATGCCGGTATTGCCATCAACGCCTGAGGGCACATCAACCGAAACCACAGAAGCCGCACTTGAATTGATCGTGGTGACCAGCACCGCAATATCGTTCGTGATGTCACGGACAAGCCCGGCACCAAAGATACAATCGACAACAAGATCCGCCCCGACAACCAGCGCCGGCGACAGGCGTTCGGATGCGCCTTCCCAGCGCGCGGCATGATGTGCAGCATCCCCTTTAAGGGCCGCGACATCCCCCATCAGCCCAAGCCTTACAGACCAGCCCGCCTCACGCAGCAAACGCGCAATGACAAAACCGTCCCCGCCATTATTGCCCGGCCCGCACAGAACCGATACCGATCGCGGCGACCAGTGGCGCACGATTTCTTCGTACACTGCACGTCCGGCATTCTCCATCAGCACATCACCGGCAATCCCGCCATCGATGGTGCGACGATCTGCTTCATACATCTGGTCTGTGGTCAGAATTTCGAACATTTCACCCCGTCAGCTTTGCGCGGCAGCATCAACCAGCATGGCGGAATTCCCACCTGCCCGTCCGGTCACCAGGCATGGCAAGTCACCGGTAGCCATTTTCCTGATGTAACAGTATATTGCACCAAAATTCGCACATCAGACAGTTAGCACATAGGGTTATCTTTCTGGTCTGCAAAGATCACGCACTTTCCGCAACAAGGCTTTGCCCACATGCATGTTGTCGTTATGGGTGCTGGCGTCATCGGGACGACAGCGGCCTGGTATCTTTTGCAAAATGGTCATCAGGTCACGGTAATTGACCGCCAACATGCCAGCGCGCAGGAAACCAGCTTTGCCAATGGCGGTCAGATTTCTGCATGTCATGCAACCCCGTGGGCCAACAAAGGTACGCCGGGGCAAATCCTGAAATGGCTTGGTCGCGAAGAAGCGCCGCTTCTGATCAGAATGCGCTTTGACCCGCAACTGTTTGCCTGGGGATTGCGGTTTTTGGCCAATTGCACGGATAAACGTGCGCAGGTCAATCTTGAAAAGGCCCTGCGGGTTGCGACCTATAGCCGTGATTGCCTGCGTGCATTGCGCGGTCAGCTTGACCTGCAATACGATCACAGTGAACGGGGTATCCTGCATATTTGCCGCGATGATGGCGAAATGGCTGCGGTTGCGCGTGCGACCCAACAGATGCAGGAACTCGGTCTTGGCCGAAAACTGGTCAGCACGCAGGAATGTTACGAAATTGAACCTGCCTTGCGTCAAAGCACGGCCCCTATTGTCGGTGGCAGCTACACCCCCGATGATGAAAGTGGCGATGCCCGAAAATTCACCGAACAACTGACCGGCCATTGCCGTGCCCGTGGTGCCGATTTCAAATTCAACACCACGATTAACCGGCTGATCCATGACAATGGCAAGGTCACGGCAGTCCAGACCAATCAGGGGCAGATCAAAGCTGATGCCTTTTTGGTCTGTCTTGGCAGTTACAGTCCGCTTCTGGTCAGGCCGCTTGGCATCAATTTGCCGATTTACCCGTGCAAGGGCTATTCGATCAGTATCGATACGACCGGCTATGACGGGGCACCGCACACCGCCCTGATCGATGACAGCGTTAAAATGGTGTATTCAAGGCTTGGAGACCAACTTCGGGTTGCAGGCACTGCCGAGCTTGACGGGTATAACCTGCGCATGTCGCCGCGCCGAAATCAGCTGATCGTTGATAAGGCATTAGAATTGTTTCCAAATTGCGGGGACCGGTCCAGCATCGCCTTTTGGTCGGGATTGCGCCCGGTGACGCCTGATTCTGCCCCTATTCTTGGCGGCACAAAATATGGTAATCTCTTCCTTAACACGGGGCATGGGACGCTGGGCTGGACGATGAGTTGTGGATCGGCAAAGGCAATCGCCGACGTTATAAGCAATCGCACACCTGACATCCCACTTACAGGGCTGGGTATCGAACGTTTTAAACGAGCGTTACTGTAAACCATGGGACCAGGGGCTGATATGACCAGCAATACACCGATTGGCACAACCAGTGTGCCATTGGCCGATCAGGTTGTCTTGAACGCCCTTCCCTATGCGGCTGTCATCTGTGACCGAAACGGTATTGTTCTTCAGTGTAACGAGGCCATCGCGCGCCTGATTGGTGTGTCGCGCGACCGCATGATGGGCCGCAAGGCCGGCTTTCTTTCCAAGGGCCTGATCAACGATATCGAAGACGTGTTCGCATCGGGCCGCACCTGGCGCGGTGATATTGTTCTGGTTGGTGCATCACGCGAAAGCCATGTTTGCGATCTTTCGATCGCCCCGCTTGAATATTTCCAGAACAATGAAACACGTACCGCGGTTTTGATGACGCTTCTGGAAAATGATCGTCAGCAACAAGCCGAACGATCCCTGATGGAACAAACCCGCCATCAGGCCGACGCAAATGCATCAAAATCCGACTTCATCGCCAATATGGGCCATGAATTGCGTACACCGCTTAATGCAATCATCGGCAATTCCGAACTGATCGCCCAGGCCGTTCTGGGGGATATTCCCGATGGTTATCGCGACTGCGGACGCGATGTGTATGAAGCAGGCAAGCACCTGCTTGAACTTGTGAATAATGTGCTTGATGTGTCCAAGCTGTCGGCCGGGTCCATGACCCTTCAAGCCGAAGACGCCGATCTTGGCATCGTCATCAATGAAGCCGCCAAACTGGTTCGTGACGACATCACCCGTCGCAAGCACCATCTTCGGATCGACTTGCCGCAGGATGGATTTACCCTTCGCTGTGACAAGCTGAAGCTCAAGCAAATCCTGATCAATATTCTGAGCAACGCCGCGAAATTCACCCCTGATGGCGGCACGATCACGATCAATCTGACATCCACCGATGATGACGTCACTATTGCGATTGCCGACAATGGCGTTGGCATGAGCCCGAATGACATTCCGCGCGCACTTGCCCGCTTTTCACAGCTGCACCCATCCGGGGTCAAGGAAAGTGCCGGGACCGGACTTGGTCTTCCGCTGGCAAAGCTTCTGGTCGAACTGCATGGCGGCAATCTCAGCATCGAAAGCGCGCCGGGCAAAGGAACAACCGTGCGCATCACGCTGCCGCGCGGATAACCCCCTATCCCGAATATCAATACAAAAGCCCCGCATCGGTCGTCCGGTGCGGGGCTTGGTGTTTCAAGCAGCCGTGCAGACCGCACCAGTCAGTTCTGCATACTATTGCTGTTGAGCTGCTGACTGGTTGATCTGGTCGTGGCGTTGTCTGACCTCCTTGGGCCAGCGGCTTTTGATATAGGACAGGCTGGCGATGATTTCTTCATCACTCAGGACATCCTCAAACCCCGGCATGGCCGAGGTGTAACCATCCCCTGCCATTGCGGCCGGACCATATTTGGTCAAGGCAAATAGCAGGGCATCGGGGTGATGCCAGGTGTGACCGGTTTCATCATGTGGCGGCGCTGGCAGCAAACCGTCTTCACCCCGTTCGCGCCAATTGGCCTCACCTTCCAGTTTTACGCCGTGGCAGGACGCACAATTGGCGTCATAGATTTTCTTGCCAAGGGCCACGACCTTCAGATCATCGGGGTGCAATTCCACGTTCTGTTGCGGCCCGGCCTGCGGGACGAAAAAGGAAACAATTCCATACATGATGGCGGCCCCGACAGCGGCCCCCAGCACCATAACACCTTTGTTTTGCACGCTTTGGTCTCTCTCTTTTCTTTTTTGGTTCACGGGCCGCGCTTCAGCGCGCCAGATCGTTGATGATCGGACAATGCGGACGATCATCGCCATGGCAGGCATGCACAAGATCGGACAGGGTTTTCTGCAAGCTTTGCAGTTCCGAAATCTTGCGTTCGATTTCACTCAGATGGGCCTTGGCGATTTCCTTTACGTCAGACGATGCGCGGTTGCGATCCTCGTAAAGCGACAATAGGACCCGGCAATCCTCGACCGAGAATCCAAGCCCGCGCGCACGTTGCAAAAACCGCAATTTATGCAGGTCATCGTCACTGTAATCGCGATATCCGTTTTCAAGCCGCCCTGGCGTAACCAGCCCGATATCCTCGTAATAGCGGATGGTTTTCGCCGGAAGCCCGCACCGGGTTGCTGCATCGGAAATATTCATAACTTTCTCCCCGCCTTACCGCCGGACTTTCCAGCCGCGCAACGTCAAAGAGTTGCCGACCACCGAAACAGAACTGAGCGCCATGGCCGCCCCGGCAATCGCCGGGCTCAGAACGCCAAGAGCGGCAAGCGGCACACCCACCACGTTATAGGCAAAGGCCCAAAACAGGTTCTGTGCGATCTTGCGGCGCGTGGCGATCGAGATATCAATAGCCGCCGACACCAGTGCCGGATCCGACCGCATCAGGGTGATACCCGCGGTCTCCATGGCAACATCGGTACCGCCACCCATGGCAATACCAACATCGGCCGCCGCCAATGCCGGGGCATCATTGATGCCATCGCCAACCATGGCGACATGACGGCCCTGCTTGCGCAGTTTTTCGACCTCGCGCGCCTTGTCCTGCGGGCGAATACGCCCTTCTCCGCGCTCCAATCCCAATTCACGGGCAACATGGGTTGCGACATCCTGACTGTCACCAGACAACATGATGGATGAAATGCCGCGCGCCTTAAGATCGGCAATCGCCTGTTTGGCACTTTCACGAATGCGGTCTTCAAGGGTGATATAGCCCGCAAACGCACCGTCAATCGCCACCAGCACAACAGTGCGGCCTTCGCTTTCATGCTGTTTGATTTCATCGGCAATCGCCTGTTGGGGCGATGCGATACCCTGATCCTGCAACATGGCCTCTGTCCCGATTGCAACCGAATGGTTTTCGACACTGGCAAGGACACCGGCCCCGGTTTTGCCTTTGAAATCGGTGATTTCGGGGATCTGCATTTCCTCGTCACGGGCCAATGACACAATCGCACGCGCAAGCGGATGTTCGCTTGCCGCCTGCACCGCTGCAACCAGACGCAACATGTCATTGCGTTCGACCCCGTTTACCGCACGAACATCACGGACCGTCGGTGTGCCTTCGGTCAGGGTTCCGGTTTTATCGAAGATCACGGTATCAACGTTATGTGCCTGTTCAAGGGCTTCGAAATTGCGGATCAGGATCCCGTTACGCGCGGCACTGCCCGTCCCCGCAACAAGGGCGGTCGGGGTTGCCAGACCAAGCGCACAGGGACATGCGATCACCAGCACCGAAACTGCGGCAACGATGGATGCCTCTGCCCCGTAACCCATCAGCAACCAGACCGAAAGGGTCACAAGGGCGATCGCAACCACGACCGGCACAAACACCGATGAAACACGATCCACCAGTTTTTGCACCGGTGCCTTGCCTGTCTGGGCCTTTTCAACCAATCGAATGATCCGCGAAAGCGTGGTGTCATCGCCAACGGCACGTACTTCGATATCCAGTCGACCGGTGCCATTGACCGCACCACCAACAACGGCATCGCCGGGCATGCGCGCCACCGGCCGGGTTTCACCGGTAATCAGGCTTTCGTCCAGTTCGCTTTCACCGGCATTCACAGTGCCGTCGACCGGAACGCGTTCGCCCGGCAGCACACGGACAATATCCCCCACCATCAGACTTTCGATGGCGACATCCTGTTCACCGGCACCATCAACCAGTTTGCGCGCACGCCGCGGGCGCAATGCCATCAATTCACGGATCGCCGCGGACGCACCGCGTTTGGCGCGTTCTTCCATGATCTTGCCAGCCAGGATCAGGGTAATGATCGCTGCTGATGCCTCGAAATACAGATGCATGTCGCCGGGCTTGCCGACCACCATGTTATAGACACTCAGGAAATAGGCCGCCGACGTTCCCAGTGCGACAAGAACATCCATATTGGCACTGCGATGGCGCAATGCCGCCCAGGCACCTTTGTAAAACCGCTGACCAATGATGAACTGCACCGGTGTTGCCAGAACCAGTTCAAGCCAGGCCGGCAGGTGATAATTCACACCCAAGTTCATCCACACCATCTGCAACACCAGTGGCGCGGTCAGAAGTGCCGATACCGCAAGCATCACAAGTGACTTGTCAAACCGGCGCGCCTGCCCATTGTCGGCGGCGGATTGCCCGTCGGTCGCATCATTACCGCCCGTCGCGGATGTGTTGCGCGACGTTGCATGATACCCGGCATCCTCAATCGCGCGAATGACTGCTGCATCATTGACCTTGCCGGGCAACGCGTCGATATCAGCACGTTCAAGGGCGAAATTGACGCTGGCCGATGTGACGCCGGGCATCGCGGCCAAAGCCTTTTCCACGCGCAATGCACAGTTCGCACAGGTCATGCCATCAACATCAAAAGACAGCTGCTGTTGCGGAACGCTATAACCGGCATCCTTGATGGTATCTGCAATCTTTGCCGTATCAAGCTTGTTACCGTCAAAGCGGATATGGGCGGAATTCAGTGCCAGATTGACATCGACCCCGGTCACGCCATCAAGACCGGCAATCGCCTTTTCCACGCGCCCGGCACAATTGGCACAGGTCATGCCCTCAATCGGTAAACTGACCTCGTCCTGTTGCGCAGACGGTGCCTGCGATCCACTGCCTGTGCTTTCCTGGGCAGTGCCTTCTTGGGCAGCACTTCCCTGGGCGGTGTGATCGGTTGTTTCGATCCGGCTATCCATATCTTGTCACCTCAATCCGGGTTGACGGGGGGGCGCATGGCTTCAATGCCGTTTGGCGCACATCCCTGTTTGATATGGTGGAAGATAGACCTTCCAGCAACTGGAAGGTCAAGCCGAAAAGTTCCGATGCGAAAAAAGGCTGGAAAGCTTTGAATTATAATAAAAAAAAGCCCCGGACGAATTCCGGGGCTTTTGAAGCGTTGATCGCAAATTCGATCAGCCGTGCGGGTTCGGTTCCCCGGCCGCGCGGAACTGGATGTAGTTTTGCAGGCCCATCATATCGATCAGGCGGATCTGCTGTTCGATCCAGTATGCGTGATCTTCTTCGCTGTCATCAAGCAAACCAACCAGCATCTGACGGGTCTGGAAGTCGTCTTCCTTTTCCGCGATCTTGATGGCTTCCTTAAGCAGGTTGATCACGTGATATTCGTGCTCGAGATCGTTTTTCATCATCTCGGGCACGGTTTTGCCGATCTTGATCGGTTCACGCGATGCGGTGTCGGGCACGCCTTCAAGGAACAGGATACGCTCGATCAAACGTTTGGCGTGTTCAAGTTCCTCGTCCTTTTCATGGTGCATGCGCTCATACAGCGAATGCAGGCCCCAGTCGGCATACATTTCGGCATGCGTGTTGTACTGGTCGGCCGCAGACAGCTCGGCAGTCAGCTGTTTGTTCAATGCGGCAATAACCTTTTTACTACCCTTCATGGCGTTAAGCTCCTGATCTGGTTAGTCGCCGTCGCCTGAACGGCTTTGAATGTAATTTGCGATACCGACATGTTCGAGTTGCCATTCCTCGGTCTCAAGCCAGTCGACATGTTCTTCCTGTTCTTCAAGGAATTTGACCAGCAGATCACGGGTGACAAAATCTTCGGCTTTTTCGCATGCAGTGATTGCTTCGCGCAGCAGCGGCAAGGAGGCCAGTTCGAACTTCATGTCGCAACTGACGATTTCCTCGACATTTTCGCCGATCATAAGTTTATTGAGGTTCTGAAGATTGGGCAGGCCTTCAAGGAACAGAATGCGCTCGATCGTGTCATCGGCACGTTTCATTTCCTTGATGGAAAGCTTGTACTCATATTCGCCCATTTCTTCGACGCCCCAGTCGCGCAGCATCCGGGCATGCAGGAAATACTGGTTAATCGCAGTCAGCTGATTGGTCAGAATGCGATTAAGATATGTGATGATCTTGGGATCACCTTTCATCATGGCTCTCCTGATGGGTTGGGCTACCAAGATATTGGGAACAGCCCCCACCCGTTTCAAGAGAAAAACGCGCCTTTGATTACCATTATCAATAATTTAGGCGATTTCCTTAAAATTCTTCATTTACACTGCTTGATTAAAAATCATTCGCAGATTTGGGCCTGCGAATGAAAATCGCTTCGGCAAAAAACCACCCGAATGCGATCTTTTACCGCCCCTGATCCGTACGACTCGTAACCGCATTCACGCAGCCTGTACCGGGATCAAAATGCCTTCTTGTCAGACCATTCGTTTCGTATTGGGCGATCAATTGACGCGCTCTGTTTCAAGTCTCGCCGATGCAGATCCGCAGACCGATGTCATTGTCATGGCCGAACCGCGTCAGGAGGCCACCTATGTCCCCCATCACAAACAAAAGATCGTCCTGATCCTGTCGGCAATGCGCCATTTCGCAGATCAGCTGCGCCAAGAAGGCTTCATTGTCGATTATCATGACTATCAAAGCCGCCCCTGCGACAGCTTCAGCAAAGCACTACGTTCATCCCTTGATCAGTATAATTGCCGGAAAATCATCATCACCGAGCCCGGGGAACGGCGGGTTCGCAAGGAAATAGAGGGCTGGGAAACGCAATTTGATGCGGAACTTGAAATTCGCCCCGATGACCGGTTCTTTGCAACACTTGGCGCTTTCGAGGATTTTGCACGCGATCGCAAAGAATTGCGGATGGAATATTTCTATCGCGGGCTGCGGCGTGAAAGCGGCATTCTGATGGAACCCGATGGCAAGCCGGTCGGTGGCAAATGGAACTTTGACCACGACAATCGCAAACGCCTGCCCGACGATGTGGCACCGCCTGAACCAGTGTCCTTTGCACCAGATCAGATAACCCGCGATCTTCTGGAATGCGTTGACACAGATTTCCCCGATGCCATTGGGGATGCCCGTTCATTTGGATGGGCGGTGACACGCGATGATGCGCTGGCTGTACTTGATCATTTCATCACCACCCGCCTGCCCCGCTTTGGTGATTATCAGGATGCGATGACGGTCAAAAGTGCGACCGTTTATCACGCCCTGATCAGTCCCTATCTCAATATCGGATTGCTGTTGCCAGACGAAGTCTGCCGGGCGGCAGAGCGTGCCTATCATGACGGCACAGCGCCCCTGAATGCGGTCGAAGGCTTTATTCGGCAGATTCTGGGCTGGCGGGAATATGTGCGCGGTCTTTACTGGTTCATGGGCCCGGATTACGCCACGCGCAATCATTTCAATGCCAGCCGGGCACTGCCGACCTTTTTCTGGGACGGGAACGTTTCGCTGAACTGTTTGCGTCATGCAATCGGCGAAACGCTGGACAATGCCTATGCCCATCATATTCAGCGCCTGATGGTGATTGGTAACTTTTCCCTGCTTGCCGGTCTGTCCGTCAAGGATGTGTGCGATTGGTATCTGGCTGTTTATATTGATGCTTTTGAATGGGTTGAATTGCCAAACACCCTGGGCATGGCACTTTATGCCGATGGCGGAGTCATGGCGTCCAAACCCTATGCGGCCAGCGGAAAATACATCGATCGCATGTCGGACTATTGTCAGGGATGCGAATTCAATCCGCGCAAAAACACCGGGCCGGACGCCTGCCCGTTTAATGCGCTTTACTGGCATTTTCTGGATCGCAATGCCGATACGCTTGGCAACAATCCCCGCCTTGGCATGCCATATCGTAACTGGGCCCGGATGAAAGACGAGACAAAGCGTGACCTGATCACACAGGCCGAACAGTTCCTGAACCGTCTTGATAAAGGTGATTTTTCAAATCAGCCAAAGCAGGCAACACTGTTTTAAATCCCGGAAATCGCCCGAAATCCTGGCGGGTTTCCCCGTCCGAACCAGAACGGCAAGCTGATGGCAGGAAAGGCTGCCCTGGACTGGACGCCAAAAGACAGAATTACCAAAAGACGAAACTGTCGCCCAAAACACAAAAAGCCGGACTGATGTCCGGCTTCCGCATTGGCAATCCCGATGAACGGGTGCCTAAAGTGCGCTGGCGTTATGCAATCGCGTCACGAGCTGCTTTACGAGCAACGTCTTTGATCTGCCAGTGAGAAATACCGACATCATCAAGATCGCGCTTATCGAGGCCGTAAAGTTCATTCGCAACCGAGCGTGCATAGGCCCAACGGCGAACAGCAACAAGAATACTGGACAGGAACATGTTGAACCTCCTTGGGTTACAAAATTCGAATGCTGCCTTGGAGCTCACCTCCAACTGTCTGGCGCATTCACCTCAGTAGTTTCGCAATGCAATATGCCCAAGGGTCACTCAATCCTCAATTGCCAAAGTTTGCATATCATCTGTTCCATTTTGTCACATATAAACCCGCGACTACGGCTGATCGGCCACGAAATCCCGAAGTTATGCATATTTCACAGGTGTTTTCAGCCAACGGACGCCCCGCCAAAACGCACCGCGACGCGGCAAAAGATTGGCAATCACCGGCAATATCAGCTTTATTTTGACGGAAATGACGTCTGTTTTCGCGAAATTGATGACCGATTTGACGTCGGGCAAACAGGATCACCCGTTTTGTCGACCTACAACAGATCAGTCAAAACCGGCAAATGGCGTAAAACAGGTTTCATTTGTGCCGGATCACATCGTAAACCATACCAATATGCTTGAATTTTCCGGCACTTGTGACGGTCCGGAACATCTTTGATGCTGACAAACGCTCTAATTGTTTTTGCTGCCCTGCAATATGGTGATTGGCTACCAAATTATTTTTGTAACAGATTGTTTCAGTTCGCATTCTGGAAACGCCCTGTTACAGTTTTGTGGATGCATTGAACGGTCTCTCACAGCATGTTGTCGCTGCAAATGGTTCAAAGCCAGGGAGGAAACCTAAATGTATCTGCGCAAAACCATCCTCGCCACCGGTGTGGCGATTTCTGCACTCGCAACCGCAAGCTTTGCACATGCAGAGCCGACCGCTGAAGTTCTGCACTGGTGGACTTCGGGCGGCGAAGCGAAAGCTGTTGCTGCACTTAAAGAAGATTTCGAAGCCAAAGGCGGCAAATGGGTCGATAGCCCGGTTGCTGGTGGTGGCGGCGATGCGGCCATGACCGTTCTGCGTTCGCGCGTTCTGTCTGGTGACGCACCGGCTGCTGTTCAGCTTAAAGGTCCGGCGATCCAGGATTGGGCCGAACAGGGTGCGCTTGCTGATCTCAATGACGTTGCCGAAGCAGAAGGCTGGGACAAGGTTATCCCGCCGGCGATTCAGGACGTCATGAAGTATGAAGGCGACTATGTTGCTGTTCCGGTAAACATTCACCGTGTTGACTGGATCTGGGCAAACCCGACCCTTCTGGCAAAAGTCGGCGCGACCGAAGCCCCGAAAACCTGGGACGAGTTCAACGCCCTTGCTGACAAACTCAAAGCTGCCGGTATTACCCCGGTTGCTCATGGTGGTCAGCCGTGGCAGGACGCAACCGTCTTTGAAACCGTCGTTCTTGGCCTTGGCGGCCCGGAATTCTTCCAGAAAGCCCTGGTTGATCTCGACGAAGACGCCCTGAAATCCGACACCATGAAAGCGGTGTTCGACCAGATGCGTAAAATCCGCGGTTATGTCGATGCCGACTTCCCGGGTCGTGACTGGAACCTTGCAACCGCAATGGTCATGAATGGCGAAGCGGCCATGCAGATCATGGGTGACTGGGCAAAAGGCGAATTCCTTGCTGCTGGCAAAGTACCGGGCAAAGACTTCATCTGCTCGGCAACCCCGTCGGAGCACGGCTACCTGTTCAACGTTGACAGCTTTGCAATGTTCAACGTTTCGGGTGACGACAAGGTCGAAGGCCAGAAACTGCTTGCTGAACTGATCGTTGGCGAGAAGTTCCAGGAAACCTTCAACCTTCTCAAAGGTTCGATCCCGGCACGTCTTGGTGTTTCGCTCGACAAGTTCGACGATTGCGCCAAGAAATCCGAAGCTGACCTTCTGGCAGCCCAGGAAGCTGGTGGCTTCCTGCCGTCCATGGCACACGGCATGGCACTTCGCGGCCACCTGTCCGGTGCGATCGTTGACGTTGTCACCGCCCACTTCAACTCCGACATGTCGTCTGACGAAGCCGTCTCGCGTCTGGTCGAAGCTGTTGAACTGGCCAAAGACTAATCTCACCTGATCTGAACAGTCTTATCGACTGAATCGTATGCAGGCCCCGGTTTCCGGGGCCTGCTTCCCGCTACTTTAACTTTTGAGGCAAAGGGTATGGGGGCTTCTCAAAGCACCGAAAGCAACCTGACGGCCCGCATCCAGCGTCATCTTTCCAAGATCGTTGTTGCACCGTCCTTTGCTGCGTCCCTGTTTTTCGTTTACGGGTTCATCCTGTGGACGGGCTATATGGCGTTTTCCAAGTCGCGCATGCTTCCTGTATGGGATTGGGCAGGCCTGCGACAGTATGAACGCCTGTGGCAAATGGAACGCTGGCATGTTGCCATTGAAAACCTTCTGGTCTTTGGCGGTCTGTTTATCGTGACCTGCCTGATCATCGGGTGCCTCTTGGCAGTTCTTCTCGATCAGCGTATTCGCGCCGAAGGCGCACTTCGCACGATCTTCCTGTATCCGATGGCCCTGTCCTTCATTGTGACCGGTACCGTCTGGAAATGGCTTCTCAATCCGGGCCTTGGCCTTGAAAGCATGATGCATGATTTTGGCTGGACGAGCTTCAAGTTCGACTGGCTGGTCAATTCGGACATGGCGATCTACACGGTTGTGATCGCGGCTGTCTGGCAGGCATCTGGCTTTGTCATGGCAATGTTCCTTGCGGCATTGCGCGGCGTCGATCAGGACATCATTCGCGCAGCCTATATGGACGGTGCCAGCCTGCCCCGTATCTATTTCGGCATTATCATTCCGTCGATCCGCCCGGTTTTCCTGAGTGCGATCGTCGTTCTGGCCCATCTGGCCGTCAAAAGCTTTGACCTGGTCATCGCCCTTACGGGTGGCGGTCCGGGTTACGCATCGGATCTTCCGGCAACCTTCATGTACACCATGGCATTCCAGCGCAACCAGCTTGGTGTTGGCGCGGCCAGTGCAATGATGATGCTGGCAACCGTTATGGCAATCATTGTGCCGTACCTGTATTCCGAACTGCGCGGAGGCAAGAAAAATGGCTGATCTTCAGACCTATAGCCACGACGCAGGCTGGAAAAACACGGTGCTGCGCGGCTTGCTCTATCTCGTTTTGATCCTGTTCGCAGCCTATTATCTGTTCCCGCTGATTGTCATGATTTCAACATCGTTGAAGTCGCTTGACGAAATCCGCGAAGGATCACTGATTTCGCTGCCGCGGGTGGTGACGTTTGATGCATGGAATTATGCATGGAACGAAGCCTGCGTCGGTGTGGAATGCACCGGGATCAAAGTCTATTTCTGGAACTCGGTCAAAATGGCGATCCCCGCCGTTCTGATTTCGACCTTCCTTGGTGCGATCAACGGATATGCACTGACCAAATGGCGGTTCAAGGGTGCCAACATCGTGTTTGCACTCCTGCTGTTTGGGTGCTTCATTCCGTTCCAGGTCGTTCTGCTGCCGATGTCACAGGTTCTTGGCAAGCTTGGCCTTGCCAGCTCGACCCCGGGCCTTGTTATGGTCCATGTCGTTTACGGCCTTTGCTTCACCACCCTGTTCTTCCGGAACTATTACGTATCGATCCCGGATGAACTGGTAAAGGCAGCCACCATTGACGGTGCGGGTTTCTTCACCATTTTCTGGCGCATCATTCTGCCGATTTCGACCCCGATCATCGTGGTTTCGGTCATCTGGCAGTTCACCCAGATCTGGAATGACTTCCTCTTTGGCGCGTCCTTTGCCTCTGGCGAAAACGCTCCGATGACAGTCGCACTCAACAATATCGTCAACACCACTACCGGCGTGAAACAGTACAATGTCGATATGGCAGCAGCCCTGCTGACCGGTCTTCCGACATTGCTGGTTTATGTCCTGGCAGGCAAATACTTCGTCCGCGGCCTGACCGCCGGTTCGGTGAAGGGATAAGCAAATGGCATCACTCACCCTCGATAAAGTTCGCAAGGCCTTTGGCCCTGTCGAAGTTCTCAAGGAAATCAATCTGGCAATCGAAGATGGCGAGTTTCTCGTCCTTGTCGGTCCGTCGGGTTGCGGTAAATCGACCCTTCTGAACCTGATTGCCGGTCTGGAAAGCTCGACCGGCGGGGAAATCCGCATCGGTGACCGCGTCATCAACGACGTACACCCCAAAGACCGTAACATCGCCATGGTGTTCCAGTCTTATGCGCTGTACCCGAACATGACGGTTCGCAAGAACATCACCTTTGGTCTGGAAATCCGCGGTGTGTCGGCACAGGAACGTGACAAGGCCGTTGCCGATGTCGCCAAGCTGCTTCAGATCGAGCCGCTTCTGGATCGCAAACCGTCCCAGCTTTCGGGTGGTCAGCGGCAGCGCGTTGCCATGGGCCGTGCGCTTGTGCGTGATCCGGACATCTTCCTGTTTGACGAACCGCTTTCCAACCTTGATGCCAAGCTGCGCGTTGATATGCGGACCGAAATCAAGAAGCTGCATCAGCGTCTTGGTTCGACCATCGTTTACGTGACCCATGACCAGATCGAGGCCATGACACTGGCATCGCGCATCGCGGTCATGAAAGGCGGTATTCTTCAGCAGTTCGATACGCCGCAAAACATCTATGAGCGCCCCAACAACATGTTTGTTGCCGGCTTCATCGGTTCGCCATCCATGAACTTTGTTGATGCGACCCTGATCGACAATGGCGGCAAGCTTGCCGTTTCCATCGAACGTGATGGCGGTCCGATTACCCTGCCGCTGTTCGAAGCACCGGAAAGCTACAAGGCCTATGTCGGCAAGAAAGTCGTCTTTGGCATCCGTCCGGAAGGCCTGACACACAAGCGTACCGGCTCAGACGAACCGGGGAGCCAGTATGTCAACTTCGACAGCAAGGTCGAAGTGATCGAACCGACCGGTGCCGACACCATGACGGTGATCGACATTGCCGGCAAAGAAATCGTCGCACGTGTCCGTCCGGACCGCGCACCGACACCGGGCGAGAGCATGACCTTCTCGGCCGACATGTCTCAGATCAGTCTGTTTGACCCGGAAACCGAGTTGCGGATCTGATCTGATTGGCGGGTGGTTCTGGGGGCCACCCGCCATTCTTCTTTTACCGGTGTGTCAAACCCGCCGGTCATGAAAAAAGCGGCCCGAATATGCGGACCGCTTTTTTTGTTTCTGCCATCCGGTTCAGTTGGGCACGATGATCCGCCGCGGCAGCGATATGGTGACCTCAAGCCCCTTGCCCGGCATATTGCGCAGGCTGATCCGTCCGTCATGGGCGTCAATCACGGTTTTGACGATCGACAGTCCAAGCCCGCTGCCCCCGGTACTGCGCGCACGCGATCCTTCGACACGATAGAATGGCAGGAAAACCTTGTCCTGATGTTCGACCGGAATGCCCGGCCCCTCGTCACGGATGGTCACCAGAACATTGTCCGCTGTTGCTTCCAGACTGACCTTGGCGCGATGGCCGTATTTCAGGGCATTTTCAATCAGGTTGGTAAAGGCGCGTTTCAATGTCCCCGGTCGGCAGGTCAATCGAATGCTGCGTTTGCCATCAAATGAATGGGGCTCGTCCCCACCGCCAAACACCGTATGAACCGATGAAAATTGTAATGGCTGCGGACCGTCGAAACTGACAGGACGGCCAAGATCGGCATAGTCATCGCAAATCGCTTCAAGCACGGAAACGAAATCAACGGTGCGTTCTTCTTCTTTCTGAATCCAGTCGCCCAGGAAATCGAGCGCATCATTCAAAAGACCGTCCATTTCATCCAGATCGCGCAGAACGGTTTCGCGCAATTCATCATTTTCAATGAATTCGGCCCGCAGACGAAGGCGGGTACTCGGTGTGCGCAAATCATGCGAAATCGCTGCCAGCATGCGCGTACGATCGCCCAGCATGCGTGAAATCCGTTCGCGCAAATCGTTATAGGCCGCGGCCATTGACCGGGCTTCGGTCGGGCCGCGTTCTTCGACCGGCGGGCCATCGACCTCGTCCCCATGGGCAATGATTGCTGCGGTCAGCTTTTTGAACGGTCCGGCCAGCAAATCGGCAAGGGCGGCAAAGACGGCCAGAACCGCAACCACCCCCATCAGAAACATCAGAAACACAAGCGATGGCGATGAATAGCTGGCCCATAATTCATCATGACTGATCAAAAGCCGCTTGCCCGACGGCATCATGATTTCAAGCTGGGCTTCCAGTCCCAGACGCGCCATTTCGCGCGACAATTCTGCAAAAAACAGGCTGGGATTTTCGGTTGCCTCGATGGTGGCACGTTGTTCGGAACTCAGGCGCCCGCGCAGGAAATGGACCTTGACCGATGTCGGCCAACCGGTATTGGCCAGTCGCACCGGCATGGCGATATGTTGTGCCGGCCTTGAAAACAAAAGCAACGTGCCAAGATCATCGGCTGGCAAGATGCGCAATGCCATGCCATCGCGCGCCGCAATATCGACGATATTGGCTTCGAATTCGGGATTGTCGGCAATGCGGGCCAGCTCACGGATGGTAAAGCCCAGCGTATAGGCCCGGCTGATCCGCTCGTTGCGTTCAATGACATAATAGGATGCCAGCGCACTCAGCACGGCAATGATCACGCCGCCCAGCATCATCAGCATAAAGATCCGCCCACCCAAGGTACGCGGTTTGTAGCGTCTTAGATAATCACTGAACTGTGCGAACATGTCCGCCATCACACAGTCCTAAAGCGTCTGTGTATCGGCGCAGAACTGATACCCGATCCCGCGAACGGTTTTGATCAGTTTGGGATTTTTCGCATCTTTTTCGATCTTGCGCCGCAGACGGCTGATCTGGATGTCGATGCTGCGATCAAATGGCAGTGAACTTTGCCCGCGGACAATATCAACAAGCTGTTCACGCGACAGCGCCCGCTTGTTGTTTTTCACCAGTGCCAGCAACAATGAAAATTCACCGGTCGACAGATGCACCGCCACATTGTCGGCATCGCGCAATTCACGCGATCCGATATCCAATGTCCATTCACCGAAAATAATACGCTGGGTCGGGGCGACTTCATTGTCGGTCGGCCCGACGGCACCGGTTTCAAACCGGCGAAACACCGCCCGGATACGGGCCAGAAGTTCGCGGGGATTGAACGGTTTGGTCAAATAGTCATCCGCACCAAGTTCAAGTCCCAGAATACGGTCGGTATCCTCACCCACCGCTGTCAGCATCACGATCGGCACCTTGGATGTGCGCCGGACATCCCGGCATAACGCAAACCCGTCTTCGCCCGGCAGCATGATGTCCAGAATGACCAGATCAATCTTCCAGTCGCGCAAGGCACGGTGCATCTCGTTGCCGTCCGAAACGGTCGTGATGCGAAAACCATGCTGCAGCAGGAACTTTTTCAAAAGCTTCTGGATTTCCTGATCATCATCGACAACCAGAATATGAGGTTCACGTCGCGTAGTCAGAGTCCCGAACTCCCCTTTATCAATCGGTCATGTTCCTGACCGTGCGCGGAGTTTAGTCCATATTGCCTTCGGATTGAAACATTTTACCATGACCTGATCATAAAAGAAAAAGCCGGGCTGAACCCGGCTTTCCCTGTATCTGCCCGATGCGTCACACCGGATTTTATTTCAGGTCATAGACCTTGGTGCTGCCCGATACTTCGGATGCAATCACCAGCATGGCATTCCCGGTCGGGCTGTCCTTGGCATCAACGAACTGCATGCCTTCGGGTGCCAGTTCGCCTGCGGTGTCTGCTTCGGGATTGCCCGAGAAACGGCGATCACTGTGATAGGTGACAAATTGCGGGTTGGCCGGATTGCTCAGGTCATAGACCATAAATCCGCCCTGCCGTTCCAGTCCGATAAAGGCATAGGGAACGCCGTTGACATACCCCGCAGCAATGCCTTCAGGTTCCGGGCCTTTGTCGTCGGAACGATTGTCACGGCTGTAATTTTCGGTGTCAGAGGAATTAAAGACATTGGCGTATTTCGCCGCCAGCACCTGCTCGAACGCATCGCCACTATCAAAGACCATCTCGCCGCTGGCATTCAGAACCGAGAATGACCGCGCGCCATAGCTGTAAATAACGTCAACATCCCCGTCACCATCGGTGTCACCCTGTGCGGTGGTCGTTTTCAACCGGCCAAGATTTTCGTCTTTCTGAAGAGTGTCGGCATTCGGGAAGGCCACCGGGTCAAGGGTCAGTTTGCCAACCCGGGTTTCTTCGCTGTAACCGTCATAGTCACGGGAATCGCCTTCGTTGGCGATCAGGATCCAGTCCTTGCCGCCAATTTCAATCGCATCAATGGTATCGGGCATATACATGCCCATCACCGGCCAGGTGCGGATATTGATCTTGCCGTCCTTGTCACTGGCATCAAAGGCATGCACCGAATGGTCCTTGAAACCAAGACCGGCCACATGTTTGACCGTCGCGGTTTCGATATCGATGATGGCGACGGCATTGTTTTCCTGAAGCGACACATAGGCGGTCTTGCTGTCGCCTGAAACAGCAATGTATTCCGGCTCGATATCCTGGGCGACGCTTGACGTACCCGGGTTGGATGTCCGCATGCCGTATGGCAGTTCCGCATCATTCAGGAACTTGAAGCCAACCGTGCGCACATCGGCATCGCTCAAACCATCGACACCACCGGCAATCGAAATGATTGAAACGCTGCCTTCCGGGTCGTTGGTGAATGCGTCATTGGGTTCGCCTTCATTGGCAACAAGGACATATTTGCCATCGGGTGAAAACTTGATCATGTCGGGCAATGCACCGACTGTTACCGATGCGATAAAGTTGCCTTCGGTATCAAAAAACACCGCCTTGCCCGGGGCCTGCTTGTCTTCATTCTCGACCGCGACGGCAACGATCCCGTTTTTCACCGCAACACTGTTTGCGCCCTTGCCCCAGGTCGCAAGTTCAAGTGCGCCAAGCTTGGAAAGCTTGTCGGGGTTTGACATATCAAGGATATCAATCGCCTTGTCCGCGCCATTGACGACAAAGATGCGTTTGGACAACGGGTCAAATGCCGGGATTTCTGCGGCACCCTCATCGAGCATGCCGGTGCGATATTCGCCCATCGGCACAATCGTGATCGGGTGTGCGCCCGCGTTGGTAACACTGTTGGTCATCATCGCGTGATCTGGTGTAGTACCGGCACAGGCCGTCAAAAGTACGGAAATAGCAGCAGTTGCCATCAATGAAGAACGCATAATTCCCCCTTGGTAAATGGTTCGACAGATCAGACAACCTGCTGATTTGCTGTAACGGTTTGATGACCCGGGCGTGACAGTTTCATAAATATCTTGTGGCAGTGACTGCTCCAACCCGCCCCGTCTTGCGTATCAGAATCAAACCGCTGAATTGTCGCAACACCACATCATCGGGGCTGTCAGATGAAATCAATCCGCATCGCCATCATCGGCGCAGGCATGACCGGACTGAAAGCTGCAAGCACTTTGCACAAGGTCGGAATGGACGTCACCGTCTTTGAAAAAAGCCGTGGTCTGGGCGGGCGACTGGCATCACGGCGAACCGATTTTGGTCATTTCAATCACGGTGCGCAATATGTTACCGCTCGTCATCCCGGTTTTGCCGCCTATCTGGAACAGGCCGCATCGCATAACGCCGCCCAGAACTGGAAACCGAACCTGCATCATGGCGACATTCCCGCCATGCAAAGTGCCGGGAACCTTGCGCTTGATCACTGGTATCAGGGCGCGCCGCAAATGAACAAACTGATCAGCCCTCTTGTCGATGCCTTTGCCATTCACAAACAGCACCGCATCACCAGGATTGAACAGCTTGATCGCAAAAGCTTTGTCCTTCATGACGATCTCGACGGCGAATTCGGCCCGTTTGACGGGGTTATCGTAACGGCTCCTGCCCCGCAGACGGCTGAATTGTTGCGGCCACTTTCACCGCGTTATGACGCGATTGGTGACGTGGTTACCGCACCATGCTGGGCGGTGATGGCGGCCTTTGAACAGCCACTTCCGACAGCATTTGATGCCATGCTGCATCCATCCCCGGCAATCAGTTGGGCAGCGCGCAGCACACAGTCAGATGATCTGTTCCACCGGCGCTGTCCCGACCCATGGGTTCTTCATGCCAGTCCGCAATGGTCGCGCGACCATCTTGAAGATGACAAGGACCGGGTGATTGAAAACCTTCTGGCTGCCCTGCGCGATGTGAGTGGCGTCAAACTGCCGCAATTGCATTCGGTGCAGGCCCATCGCTGGCGCTATGCGCGCACCGAACGGCCACTGGGTTCAAGCCATCTGAACGGTATGAACGGGCGCGTGATCGCCGCCGGGGACTGGTGTCTTGGTGCCCGGGTCGAAGCCGCATGGCGCAGCGGTCAGTCTGCCGCCCATGCGATGATTGAAACCCTGATCGGATAAATACGACCCGGTAATGCCATGCCCCGCAATGCCAATGGATCATTCCGCGCCAAGGCGCATTTGCCGTCAAAGACATGCCTATCCTGCGGCCGGCCATTTTCGTGGCGACGCAAATGGAAAACCTGTTGGGAGGACGTCAAATACTGTTCCGACCGATGCCGCAACAGCCGTTCTCACAAAAGATCACCTGCACATGATGGTGCAGGGTCATGATGGTTGATGATGTCGAGGAAACCCGGCCAACCTATGCGGTTTTGCGCCAAAGAATGCTGTCACTTGCCGCCCGGCGCGGTGCGGACAAATCCTTCTGCCCGTCCGAGGTCGCCCGATCATTTGGCAAAAGCTGGACCGATCTGATGCCGCGCATTCATCAGGTGGCCGAACAGCTCTGCGCCGAACGGCTGCTTGAATATCAAAAGGGCGGTATCAGCCATGGCCAAAACCGCCCTTCCGGTGCCTATCGACTTTGTCTGGTCCCCGATGACGGGGACTAGCAATCACCCGCGCAAAGCATGCAGACGCTTGATCAGACCTGCTGTTGATGCGTCACGCGCACCTGCGTCTTCCTTGCCTTCGACCATCGGCAGCAACTCCTTGGCAAGCTGCTTGCCAAGCTCGACGCCCCACTGGTCATAGGAATTGACGTTCCAGATGATGCCCTGAACAAAGATTTTATGTTCATACATCGCCACCAACCGGCCAAGGGTGAATGGATCAAGCTGCTTATACAGGATCATGGTGCTGGGCTTATTCCCGGCAAATACCTTTTGCGGGGCAAGAACATCAATCTCGGCCGGGGGAAGGTCACTGCCCGCCAGTTCGGCCCGCACTTCATCCTCTGTCTTGCCACGCATCAATGCTTCGGCCTGCGCCAGACAGTTTGACACCAGCTTGTCGTGATGGTCGCCAAGCGGATGGAGCGCATTGGCTGCAACAATGAAATCAACCGGGATCAGTTCGGTGCCCTGATGGATCAGCTGATAAAACGCATGCTGCCCATTGGTGCCGGGCTCGCCCCAGATGATCGGACCGGTTTCATAGGCAATCGCCTTGCCATCGCGGGTGACCGATTTGCCGTTGCTTTCCATATCAGCCTGCTGCAAATAGGCCGGCAGTCGCGAAAGATGCTGGTCATAGGGCAGGATGGCCTGGCTCGATGCGCCCAGAACATTGCGATACCACACCCCGATCAGGGCCAGGATCATTGGAATGTTGGTTTCCACCGGTGCGGTTTTGAAATGGTTATCCATTGATTGCGCACCGCGCAGAAGGTCTTCGAACTTGTCATAGCCGACTGCCAGAATGATCGGCAAACCAATCGCCGACCACAGGCTGTAACGCCCGCCGACCCAGTCCCAGAACCCGAATGCATTATCGGTATCAATTCCGAACGCCGCGACCTTATCAAGGGCGGTTGAAACCGCCACGAAATGCTTGGCGACCGCGCTTTGATCCCCCAGCGCCTTTACCAGCCAGTCACGGGCGGAATAGGCATTGGTCAGCGTCTCATCAGTCGTAAAGGTCTTGGACGCAATGATGAAAAGGGTCGTTTCCGCATCAAGATCCTTGAGCGTATCGACAATATGCGCGCCATCGACATTTGAAACGAAATGGCAGCGAATGCCATCAATATGGAACGGGCGAAGCGCCTCGTTGACCATCACCGGGCCAAGGTCGGACCCGCCAATACCGATATTGACCACATCGGATATTTTCTTGCCTGTATGGCCCTTCCATTCTCCGGAATGAACACGTGCGGCAAATGCCTTAAGCCGTGCCAGCACTTCCTTGACGGCGGGCATGACGTCTTCGCCGTCAACCTTGACTGGGCCACCATCCAGATTGCGAAGGGCCGTGTGCAAAACAGCACGGTTTTCGGTGATATTGATCCTGTCACCGGCAAACATCCGGTCGCGCCATTCTTCGACATTCGCAGCCTTGGCCAGGCGCACAAGGGCGGCCATCACATCATCGGTGATCAGGTTTTTCGAATAATCGACAAACAGGTCATTAAGCGCGGCGCTATAACGTTCGAACCGTGCCGGATCATCGGCAAATGCCTGGCGCAGGTTCAGTTTCCCGGAAACCTCCGCGCCCAATTGATCCAGTTCTTCCCAGTTTGCAGTCAGTTTGTCAGCGGACATCACCACCCTCGGCCTTGTTCAACGTATTACACACCAAAACAGTGCAGTCGCGATCCCGCAGACTAGCATCTTGTTCAAACGATGTGTGGGACAGTTTGCAGAATGTCGTGGCAAGATTATGCGGATACCACGACATTCCTGTTGCTGGCGCCTTAGCGCGCTGAAAGAAAGTCTTCGACTTCCTTTTCGGTCGGAAGCGCATTGATGGCCCCGCGTTTGGTGGCGGTAATCGCCCCCACCGCATTGGCAAAGCGACATGCCGCAATCAGCTTTTCCTCGGAGCCTAGAAGTTCGGGGTCTTTCAGCAAACGCGACAGGAAGCCCGCCGTGCATCCGTCCCCGGCACCTGTGGCATCCACCGCCGTTACGTCAAACGACGGAACGAAACCGTCAAATTCCGGCGTGATAAAGCGCGATCCTTTGGGGCCATAGGTCACGACAAGTGCACGCCACTGGTCACACCAAAGATCCTTGATGCCGTCTTCCAGGTCTTCCTTGCCCGATACAAAGATGATTTCTTCATCCGACATCTTGACGACATCGGCCTGACTGATCGCAAGACGCAGGATTTCACGCGCCTTTTCCACACTCGGCCAAAGCGGCAGGCGCAGGTTCGGGTCACATGAAATGATCGCCCCGTTTTCACGCGCGATACGGATGGCCTCAAGGGTGGCGGCGCGCGGATCATCATCGATCATGCACAGGGTTCCGTAATGGAACAGATCAGTTGATGTCAGCATATCCCGATCAAGATCGGCCGGGCACAGCAACATGTCCGCCGACGGGCTTCGATAGAATGAAAATTCGCGTTCGCCATCGGCACGAAGCGACACGAATGCCAATCCGGTCAGCGCTTCCTTGGTCAGAACAATACCCGATGTATCAACATTATCGGCCTTAAGCGTATCCACAAGGAAATGCCCAAAGGCATCATCGCCAAGTTTGCCGATAAAGCCGGTATCAATACCCAGACGTTTCAATCCCACAGCCGCATTTCCCGGTGCGCCCCCCGCTGCCTTGGCAAAGGCAGGCGCATCGGCAAGGCCGGTACCGGTCACAGTCGGAACAAAATCAATCAGCAGTTCCCCAAGACAAACAGCTTTGGCTGTCATGACGTTTCTCCGTTCGGATTGTCCGCAAACAAATGCGGACCCGTTATCAAATTCATGTTGCGATCTGTGGGACCGACGGGCTTTTTAAATCGATTCAATTTGACGTGCAAACCAAAATCGGAACGAATGATAACACATCACTGTGTGGATGCCTTTTGGCGGGCCAGTGCACGGCCAAATTCGATCTCGCGCGCACGTTCAAGTTCGGTCATCCAGCGTTCAAACATGTCATCACGTTCCAGCTGAATGGCATAGTGACGATGCAGGGCGGCGGTCAAACGCCCTTCGCGCCCCAGCATGTCATCGGCAAACGCAATCATGACCGAATTCGGCCAGGCAATCGGGCGCATTTCGCGAATGGTGGTGAAAATGCTGTCTTCGTCACGATCCGGTTCGATTTGCGCCATCAGGGTAATCATGGCTGCGGTTGAGCGCGACACCCCCATATGACAATGCACCAGCAAGTGACCATCACGGCGATCTGCGTGGCTGGCCTTCAGGGCCTCGCCAAAGGCCAGAATGGCTTCGACATCCTGACGGGTCGGTGCCGGACGGCCTTCCTTGTCGTCAATCACGTCATGAAACCGCAAAACGGTGCGTTCATGCGGGGCAAAATCGCCAAAGATGGACGGATCTTCCCGATCAGGATCAAGAACTGACAGGATATGGGAAACCCCGTGATTACGATGGGTTGGCAATTCATCAATGCCACAGATGGTCAAACGGGTAATCGCGATCGGTTTCATTTTTCATTTCCTGTCATGTTACATTTCTTATTCGGCCCTATCAGAGCACAAGAAAATGAAAAAACAAGGGCCGGCGCCTGTTAAAAGCACCAGCCCTTGAATATTTCCAGACTGCGTCGCCCTGGCCTATGACCAGAACCGTTATTTCGCGCGGTTTACCGCATGAATATTCAGCATTTCCCACGCCATGGTCGCCCCGGCAAGGGATGTGATGTCTGAAACATCAAATGGCGGGGAAACTTCAACCACGTCACTGCCAATCAGGTTCACATGACCGGCAAGACCGCGCAGGATCGACACTGCCTGATGGCTGGTCAAACCGCCCAGAACCGGCGTACCGGTTCCCGGCGCATAGCACGGGTCAAGACCATCAATGTCAAAAGTGATATAGGCCGGGTTGTTGCCAACCGTTGCCTTGATCTGTTCGACAATGGCATCAATCGACATCGACTGAACTTCCGGGCCGTAGATGATGTTATAGCCGTGCGTCGATTCATTGTGGGTCCGAATACCGACCTGAATGGATTTCGACGGATTGACGATGCCCTTTTTCGCCGCGTGCCAGAACATGGTGCCGTGATCGATACGGTCGCCATCATCTTCCCAGGTATCGGAATGGGCATCAAACTGGATCAGGGAAATACCATCACCGTATTTCTCGGCATGGGCTTTCAGGATCGGATAGGTGATGAAGTGATCGCCACCAATCGTCAGCATCTTCGCACCCGACTGCACGATATCGCGTGCGTGATCTTCGATCATGTCGGGCAGTTTTTCCGGATGGCCCGGATCGATCACCATATCGCCGTAATCAATCACCGCCAGTTCGGCAAAGATATCACGCCCGGACGGAAAATGCGGTGCCCATGCAAGATTGGTCGATGCACGACGCACCCCCTGCGGGCCAAGGCGCGTGCCCGGACGGCTTGATGTCGCAAGGTCATACGGAATGCCCGTCACGGCAATGTCGATACCGTTAAGATCACGCGAATAGCGGCGGCGCATGAATGACAGCGCACCGGAATACATCGGCTCGCTGGTATTCTGATGCACAGATTTCGCCGTAAAGGCGTTATCACCGCCCTTGGTGTCAATGACGCCAGTGCTGCTCATTTTTCTTCCCTTATCTCCGAATGAGAACCTGCTTGTAATCAGGCGTCGCCCAGCGCAATCCAGGTCGACTTGATTTCACAATATTTATCGAGCGCATGCAGCGAACGATCGCGACCGGTGCCGGACTGCTTGTAACCACCAAACGGCATGGTGATTGATCCACCGTCCCAGCAATTGACCCAGACAAGACCCGAACGCAGTTTCTTTGCGGTCATGTGTGCCTTGTTGATGTCGCGCGTCCAAACCGCTGCTGCGAGACCATATGGCGTATCATTTGCCGTCTGAACAGCCTCTTTCCAGTCCTTGACCGAAATAACCGACAGAACCGGGCCAAAGATTTCTTCCTTGGCGATTGTCATATCGTTTTTGATGCCATCAAACACGGTCGGTTCGACATAATAGCCACCGGACTCGGTGCGTGCGCGTTTGCCACCGGTGCGCAGAACGCCACCTTCGGCAGAACCTTTTTCGATATAGCCCAGAACGCGGTTCATCTGGTTTTCATCGACAATCGCGCCCATCTGGCTTTTCGGATCAAGCGGATCACCCGGCTGCATTTTGGCACCCGCTGCGATGACCTTTTCGATGAATTCATCCTTGATGCTTTCTTCGACAATCAGACGCGAACCGGCCGTACAGACCTCGCCCTGGTTATAGAAAATACCACCGGCTGCGGCCGCGGCTGCGGCATCCATATCCGGGCAATCGGCCAGAACAATGTTCGGGCTTTTGCCACCACATTCAAGCCAGACGCGCTTCATGTTCGACTGACCCGAATATTGCAAGAACAGCTTGCCGACCTCGCCCGAGCCGGTAAAGGTCACGCAATCGACATCTTCATGCAGGCCAAGCGCCTTGCCCGCCGTCGGACCAAAGCCCGGCACAACGTTCAGAACACCTTCGGGAATACCGGCCTCAACCGCGATTTCCGCCACACGAAGGGCGGTCAGCGGTGATTGTTCTGCGGGTTTCAGGATGATCGAATTGCCCATCGCCAAGGCCGGGCCAAGCTTCCAGACCGCCATCATCAGCGGGAAGTTCCACGGCACAACAGCGGCAACCACGCCAAGCGGCTCACGGGTGATCATGCCGATTTCATTGGTGCCCGACGGCGAGATTTCATCATAAATCTTGTCAATCGCCTCGGCATACCAGCGGATGCATTTGTAAGACAGCGGAATGTCATCGCGGGCAGCAAGCGTGATCGGCTTGCCCATATCAAGACTTTCAAGCAATGCCAGCTCGGCTGCATTCTTTTCAAGAAGGTCCGCGAAATGAATCAGGATCGCCTTGCGCTTGGCAGGTGCCGCTTCGGACCAGCTGCCTTTTTCAAAGACGGCGCGGGCCGATGCCACCGCACGGTTGACGTCTTCGACATCACATTCGGCAACCTTGGTCAGAACCGACCCGTCGCGCGGGCTGATGCAATCGAATGTCTTGCCCGATGCGGCATCAACATAGGCACCGTTGATGAACGCCTTGTTGCGAATATCAAGGGCGGCGGCCTGTGCGGTCAGTTGTTCAAAATTCAACGGATTGGTCATCGGAAGTCTCCTGACGGATGGCGCTTTTGGGGCCTTGTTCAATATCGGAATTCAGGTCGGGTCATATGCCCGATACTTTACGCGATCAGTATGACGGCGGTGTGGCAGCACTGACGACTTCGCATTCCCCGTCCCCGACATTGCGGAAACGGTGCGGAATTTCTGCATTGAAGTAATAGGCATCACCAGGGCCAAGAACCTTGACCCGCTCGCCCACGGTCACTTCAAGTTTCCCTCGGATAATGACACCGGCTTCCTCGCCCTTTTGAACGATAAGATTGTCACCGGTATCGCCACCCGCCGGATAGGTTTCATGCAGCACGCGCAGTTTGCGATCCTTGCGCGATGCCCCGACAAGACGCATTGACATCGTCCCGTCGGAAAGTTCGACAAGCTCTTCTTTTTTAAAGAAAATTTCTTCACCATTGTCGAGATCAATGGTGAAGAAATCAATCAGGCTCATCGGGATGCCTGCCAGCACTTTGGCAAGACTGTCAACAGACGGGCTGACACGATTTTGTTCAATCGTTGAAATCGTACTGTTCGTGACACCGGCACGTCGTGCCAGTTCACGCTGCGACAGCCCGTACATGCTGCGCACAGCTTTCAGACGATCCCCGACCTTTTGTGACATTCCCGGTTATTCCCTATTGAATGTTTTTATTTTTACCTGCGGTCAGACCGCATCAAGGTACCAGCGATATTCAAGCTGGGTGACCTCGGCAAAGAATTCGTCATATTCGGCCCGACGGCAGATATCAAAGACCTCGACGAAGCGTTCACCAAGATATTCCTTGACGATCTTGCCATCCACGAAACGATCAAGAGCAGAAATCATGCTGCGCGGGACAATCCGCCCGCCATGCTGTTCATAACCGTTACCAACGGTCGGCTCGCCCGGATCGAGCTTGTTTTTCATGCCGTAATGCATCCCGGCCAGAACACAGGCCAGCACCAGATACGGGTTGGCATCCGCACCCGACACACGATGTTCGACACGGGCGGCCTTGGGGCTGCCAGCCGGAATACGCAACGCGACCGTGCGGTTGTTCAAACCCCAGTTCGGCGACATCGGCGCATAGGCCTTGTTCTGGAACCGGCGATATGAATTCGGGTTCGGCGCGAATACCGCCATGCTTTCAAACATCGCTTCCTGCAAACCGCCAATCGCAAAGCGCAGGTTCTCGGAAACTTCCTCGCCCGCGACCGGGGACAGCACGTTATTGTCATCCTTGTCACGCAAGGACACATGAACATGCAAACCGTTGCCCGCCTGATCGGAATAGGGTTTGGCCATGAAAGTCGCGGTCACACCATGATCCCAGGCAATGCCCTTGACCACGCGTTTAAGCTGCATTGCATGGTCTGCTGCCAGCATCGGGTCAGTCACATGACCAAGGTTGATTTCAAACTGACCGGGCCCGGCTTCGGCAACGATGGTGTCGGCCGGAATGCCCTGACGGTTCAGTTCGGCAACCGCGTCATGAAGGACCTTTTCAAAGTCTTCGATCTGCTGAAGGCCGTAAACCTGCACACCGTCCGATGCGATCCCGCCGCCAAGCGGCTGGGGTGGAAGCGGTTCCGCGGTCTTTTCGTTCTGATCTGCCAGATAGAATTCAAGTTCAAGGGCGACGGTCGGATACAGACCATCTGCCGCCATGCGATCAACAACGCCCTGCAACACATTGCGCGGATCGGCAAAGAACTTGGTACCATCCAGGTTATGCAGGCTCATCATGACCTGCGCCAAGGGCAATTCGCCATACGGAACAAGACACAGGGTTCCCGGGATCGGTTTTGCCAGATTGTCCTGGTCACCGCTCGACCAAAGAAGCCCCGTTCCTTCCGGGGTGTCACCGGTAATATCGACCAGGCACATGGAGCCCGGCAAAGTCACACCTTCGGTAAAACTTTTGAGAAACTTCTGCTTGCTGATTCGCTTGCCGCGAAACACGCCGTTAATGTCGGGAATGAGCAACTCAACAAGTTCGACATCAGGGTTTTCTTCAAAGAATCGTTGGGCTTCCGCCCTACTGTCTTCGACGAACGACTTGTTCATCGTCTTATACTCCCAGAAAAGGCCTTTTATTAAAGGAATTGTGCCTGTGTTCCATCGTGCCGCGCCGGAATGCCCCGGTCAAGCCCCTTCGTTCGATATATCGTGCAAATCATGCAGTGCAAAAGAATTCCCCGGTCGAAACAACTCTTTAACAATGGCCGTCCCGAACCAACCACTGGATAACAAAAACCGAGTTGGATAGCCAAAAAATTTTGTCGAAAAATCCTCTTGCAAAGGTGTTCAAAAAAACGAACACTGATTGCAGATGTTCAACATATCGCACAAAAGCAGACAAACTGCGCTGTCAGGAGACGTTATGAATAATTTCGACAAAACCGCCTATTGGCAGGACATCGACCAGGCACACCATATTCATCCGTTCACCGATACAGCGGATCTGAATAACCGTGGCACCCGGGTGATCACCCGTGCCGAAGGCGTGTTTATCGAGGACTCGAACGGCAAACGCTATCTTGATGGCATGGCCGGTCTGTGGTGCGTCAATGTCGGCTATGGCCGTAAGGAACTGGCTGAAGTCGCTTACAAGCAGATGCTTGAACTGCCCTATTACAACAACTTCTTCCAGTGCGCGAATACCCCGGCGATCGAGCTTTCCAAAGTTCTTGCCGAAATCACGCCAGATGGCCTGAACCACGTATTCTATGCCAATTCCGGTTCGGAGGCGAACGACACGGTTGTCCGTATGGTGCGCCAGTACTGGAAACTCAAAGGTACCCCGGAACGTTCGGTGATCATCAGCCGCAAGAACGCCTATCACGGGTCGACCGTTGCCGGTTCTTCGCTTGGCGGGATGGCCGGCATGCACGCCCAGGGCGGCCCGCTTCTGCCGGATGTGGTTCATATTGATCAGCCATACTGGTACGGCGAAGGCGGCGATCACACCCCGGAAGAATTCGGCCTGATTGCGGCGCGCAAACTCGAAGAAAAGATCGAGGAACTTGGTGCGGATCGCGTTGGTGCCTTTATCGGTGAACCGATCCAGGGTGCTGGCGGCGTCATCATTCCGCCGTCAACCTATTGGCCGGAAATCCAGCGCATCTGCAAGAAATACGACATTCTTCTGATCGCTGATGAAGTTATCTGCGGCTTTGGCCGGACCGGTGCATGGTTCGGTTCCGATACCTTTGACATCAAGCCGGACCTGATGCCGATGGCAAAAGGCATGTCATCGGGTTATCTGCCGATTTCAGCCGTTATGGTCGGTGATCGCGTGGCGGATGTGCTGATCAATGAATGTGGTGAATTCACCCATGGCTTCACCTATTCCGGTCATCCGGCATGTGCGGCAGTGGCCCTTGAAAACATTCGCATTCTGCGCGACGAAAAGATGGTTGAACGCGTCAAGGATGACATCGGCCCCTATTTCGCCAAGGCCCTAAAAACCCTTGAAGACCATCCGCTGGTCGGTGCGGTTGAAACGGTTGGCCTGATTGCCGGCATGCCGCTGGTTGACGACAAGAAAACCCGCAAGATGTTCGACAAGCCGGGCACGGTTGGCACTATCTGCCGTGATGCCTGTGTTGCAAATGGCGTGATCATGCGTGCCTGTGGTGATCGCATGGTACTTTCCCCGCCGCTTTGCATCACCAAGGAAGAAATTGACGAACTGGTCAAACGCGCCCGCGCCGCCTTTGACGAGACGGCAAAGAAAATCGGTAAAATGTAATTTCTGATCGATTTCAGGACCTTAACGAAATACCCGGCATGCATTATCATCGCCGGGTATTTTCATTTTACGGCCGTCGCACCAAGCCCCGACCATCTGACGGATATGCCACCCCGGCCTCTGATCAACTTTTGACCAATTTTTGACCGCCGTTCGACCACCTCTATCACGTGACTGTCCGCCCCGTTCTTTCGACCTGACTTTTGCCCTGACTTTTGCCCCAACTTTTACCTTACGCCACCATGAGACGCCCCATGCTCAAACGCATCTATCAACCAGCCGCCTATCAGACGCACACCCTGCCTGACAGCTTCTGGGTACAAAGCGCATCCCCCCTTCCCGATTGCCAACAATTGCCGCGTAATGCCGCGATCAAGGCCGATGTTGCGATTATCGGGGGCGGATATTGTGGCCTGTCGGCGGCACTTGAACTTGCCAAAAACGGGGCAGATGTCGCGGTTTTTGATGCCGGTCGCAGTGGTTGGGGGGCTTCGGGACGCAATGGTGGTTTCTGCTGCATGGGCGGCAGCGGCAAGGGATTTGGTGAGCTTGCCAAACGGTTTGGCGACGATGCCGTGCGTCACTTTGCCCGCATTCAGCGCGATGCCATCAATCTGGTTGATCAGCGCCTGCGCGACTGGAACATTGATGCCGATCGTCATTCGGATGGCGAAGTTGTTCTGGCCCACAAACCCAACCGCGTGCGCGACCTTCATCACGAAGCTGACGAGATCGCCCATTTCACCAGCATTCAGACCGAATTTCTTGACAAGGATGCCCTGATCGAACGCGGGCTGAATGCCGGGGATACCTATGGCGGCTTGCACGTCAAAGAAGGTTTTGGCCTTAACCCCATGAAATATCTGGCGGGTTTGCATGAAAAATGCGTTGCGGCAGGTGTTCGGATATTTGAACAGGCCCGCATCGACCGCTTTGTTGAAGATGGTGAAAACTATCGTCTTTATGCCGGCGACAGCCAGATCACCGCAGGCAAGATTGTCATTGCAACAAACGGATACAGTGCCGAAAACCTTCCTGACTGGCTTGGCGGGCGCCTGATGCCGGTATTTTCGGGCATTCTTGTCACCCGGCCCCTAAGCGATGCGGAACTCGCCGCACAGGGCTGGACAAGTGATCTGATGGCTTTTGACAGCCGCATTCTGCTGCATTATTTCCGCAAGCTGCCTGATAACCGGTTCCTGTTTGGCGGACGTGGCGGCATTACCGCGACCGAGGCCGCCTTTGCCGCGGGCAAACAGGACTTGCTTGATAATTTCCATCGCATGTTCCCGGCCTGGCGCGACATTGAACTGACCCATCACTGGAACGGGCTTGCCTGTCTGTCGCAAAGCTGGCGTCCCTATATCGGTCGCGTGCCCGGTCATCATGATGTCTGGACCGCACTTGCCTGGCATGGAAATGGTGTGGCGCTGGCCAGTCTCGGCGGCAAGATGCTGGCGGAATGCATGCTGGGCATCAGCGATCAGGAAGATCTGGGTGCTGTTCTTGCAACACCGATGCAGCGTTTCCCGCTGCCAGCCCTTCGGCGCGTTGCCCGGTCGGTTGCCTATCGCTATTACGGTTTGCGCGACCGTTACGCATAACAGGTCTGCCCGACCGGGGCCGTGATCTGTTTGCGCCCCGGGTCAAAGTGACATATGTCATATTCCAACATCGCGGATTTGCGTAAAACTGCGGTCTATCAAGCGAACCACGGGCCATGTGACATGTCTGAAAAACAGCCTACCCTTGCCGAAATCAAGGAACGCCGCGAAATCGCCACCCGCCGTATCAAGGAAGATACCGGGATCGATCACGACATGATCAAAAACATCGTTCACGGCTTTTATGCAAAGGTTCGCGAAGATGAAATGCTCGGCCCGGTATTTGCCGAAAAGGTCGAAAACTGGGACCATCACCTTGATCGCATGGTGATGTTCTGGTCATCGGTTGCCCTTGCCACTGGCAATTATGACGGCCGCCCGATGCAAAAGCACCTGCCGCTTAAAATCACCCGCCATCATTTTGATCGCTGGCTGCAACTGTTTGCGCTGACCCTTTCGGAACATTGCAATGAACCCGCCGCACGGCATTTCATGGAACGTGCGCTGCGTATTGCATCAAGTTTTGAAATCGGGATTGCCGCCCATAACGGCGTCATCCTGTCCAAGGGTGAACGCTATGACCCGGTGACAAGCTGGTCCCCAGGGGACGGCGACACCTGACCCTGTCAGGCAGCCCATCCGGATTTGCCCGCACCGATCAAAGCTTGTCGCGGATCGAATACCACAGCATGGCCGCCACCAGCATCGGGAACCGTAATGCCTTGCCCCCCGGGAAAATCGGGGTCTTGATATTGGCCATCACATCGAACCGTTCCATGGTTCCGCCCACTGCATCGGCCATGATCTGACCGGCAAGGGTCGCCATCGCCACCCCGTGCCCGGAATAGCCGCTGGCGGTAAAGATATTATCCTCGATCCGGCGGAAGAACGGCATGCGGTTCATGGTGATCGCCAATGTCCCGCCCCAGCCATAATCGATTTTAACGTCTTTAAGCTGCGGATAAACTTCCAGCATATGGGGCGCGACAAACGATTTGATGTCTTTGGGGAAGGTATACCCATAGGTCTCCCCGCCGCCAAACAACATGCGTTTATCGGCACTCAGCCGGTAATAGTTGATCACGAACTTTGAATCTGCGACCGCCACATCATCGCGGATCAATTCACGCGCCAAATCATCGCCCAGCGGTTCGGTCGCGATGATGAAATTGTTGATCGGCATGACGCGTTTCGCGACACGATCATCAAGCGCATCAAGATACCCGTTACAGCCAAGGATCAATTTGTTAGCGCTAACAACGCCGCCATCCCTTGTTTTCACCGTTACCTTGCCTGCCCGACTTTCATAGGACGTCACAACGGAATTTTCAAAAATCCGCGCCCCGGCTGCACGTGCCGCATCGGCAATCCCCAATGCGAAATTCAGCGGATGAATATGCCCAGCCCCCATATCCAGTGACCCGCCATGATAAAATTCCGATCCCAGCATGGCACGCATTTCATCACGATCCACGGCCCGGATCTGGTCATAGCCATATTCGGATTGAAGCTTTTCAACATATTCATGGGTTTCCGGGACAAAACGCGCCCGATGATCGGCATGAAGGATGCCCGGTTTCCAGTCGCATTTGATATCGTGTTTGGTGATCAGGGATTTGACGATATCCTTGGACTGTTCGGCGATATCCCAAAGTTTGCGGGCATCATTGCGCCCGACCATTTTTTCAAGATCATCCTGTTCGCGGCGCTGGCCCGACCCGACCTGCCCGCCATTACGCCCCGATGCGCCCCACCCCACACGATGGGCTTCAAGCACGATCACATCAAAACCGCGCTCGGCCAGATGCAGTGCCGATGACAACCCGGTAAAGCCCCCGCCAATCACCACAATGTCACAGGTTTGATCGCCTTCCAGCCTGGCAAACGGGTCGGTCGCATTCGCCGTTGCCGCGTAATAGGATGCCGGATAGGTGCCGTCCCGGTCATTGGCGGTCAGCAGGTTCGGGGTAAACATGAGGAATCCTCATTTTCGTTGAATATTGTGGCTCTATCCTGCCCGATCAGGGGCAGCTATCAAGGGAAAACTGCCTGTTTTTAATGACTTTGACCGGATTTCGCGAATTATGCCAAAACAGGCAACCATCGGGATAAAGGATTGCGTCAACCCGCATCCGCAACGCGATATCTGTCAGCAGAAATCCGTCAAAACCATCCAAAACAGGAAGGATGACAAATCCCGCCCGCCGTCACGGACGGAGTCCTGTCCTATTTGCCAAGACTTGCGGCTTCGACCATGCGCAAGGCGGTCTTGGTCGCAGCACAGCCACCGCGCGCCGTACAGCGCAAATCGGGATGCATCATTGCCCCGATCTTGACGGTCTGATCAACCAGTTCGTCATAGCCAAGAACCGCATCAAACCCGGCCAATACCGCCATCGCCGATGAAAAGGCATGCGAAACACCGGCCACATTGCGGGCATGGCACGGGATTTCAACATCGCCGCCGACCGGATCACAGACCAAACCAAGCGTATTCATCAAACACATGCTGGCGGCGTCAAAGCACTGCTGTGCCGTCCCGCCATAGGCCTGGGTCACACCGGCCGCCGCCATTGCCGCCGACGCCCCGGTTTCGACCGAACATCCCCCGCATTCCGCGGCAAAGGTCCCGCGTGCAGCAAACACCGCCCCGATCAATGCCATGACCTGAAGCGCATCGGTCGCACCTTCGATATCAATGCCATGGCGGATCAAACCATATAGCGTTCCGGGCACCACCCCGGCACTGCCCGCCGTCGGGGCCGCACAAACCAACCCGCGATTGCTGTCACGTTCCATTGCCGAAAGCGCACCGGCAATCGCATCCTGCAATACCGGACCGCCCAGACCATCGGGCAAATTGGCATCGCGCACCTTGCGCGCCCGAAGTGTCAGGAACCGCATCACGTTATCTTCGGGTTTGGCATCAAATCCCTCGGCCACGACGCGCAGCATCAATTCGCACCGTTCACGAAACAGATCGCGGGTTGCTTGGCGCGACAGACCAAGACGTTTGGCTTCAAGTGCCAGGGCAGCATCGGCAATCGATCCGCCTTCCTGCTGATCGGCAATGGCAATTACCGCATCGCTGGTTGAAAACAGATCATCCATCGCACAGACCGGATATTGCGATGCATCGGCAAAGCGCAGATCGGTCACGCCTTCGCGTTTGGCAACTTGCCCCAGAATGTCCATCGCGGGCACGGATTGCAGGGAAACTTCAATGCGTGGGTGTTTCTGATCGACAGCCACCCCCAGCAACATGTTGCCACCACCGGCCAGCATTTCGGCAATGGTGTCGGCATCTGTTACCGCCGCCTCACCCCAGACAAAGACGCTTGCGGTTTTCCCGGTCAGAAACAGGGCCTCGCCATTCATACTGTCGATGTAATACATCCCGCCGCCAACCGACGCCCCGGTATAAAGATCGGTGCGCTGCCCGCCATCTTGCGTTTGCAGGGTCAGTTCAAGATCAACCCGGTTGGGATGGTTGTTGTTATCAAGTTCGGTGACCTCTATTGCGAAATGGAACCCTTCGCCGCGTTCCACCCGCCCCAGAATGTCACGGTAATCCGCATCGGTCAGCTTGGCCCCGTAAAGACCGGCGGCAAAGTTTTCATCCGAACTTTGCGCCTTGTAGCACGGGGCGAACGAGCCGCGCGGATCGAACCGCACCACCGCCTTTTGCAGGACCTCGCCATTAGAACATGAAAGTTCGCGCACAAGCTTTGCCATCATATAGGGCGCGGCACAGTGCGAACTTGACGGCCCGCGCATCACGGGGCCGATCACGGAATTAAGCAGACTGATTTCTTGCATGGCGGGACTTCGGATGATTGCGGGAAACAACATGCGCATTGCATACAATATTCCATAATGATCACCCGCCATTGCGGCAATTGCAATCTACTTATCTTGCAAACCGGTTCGTGCTTGCGCATTATTGCCCCTTAATCTCACCCTTTGCACAGCGGATGATCCGGTAATGTCGATGTCAATTTGCCTGCTTGTCGGGACGCTTTCGGGTACTACTGCCGGTATTTTTCTGGGCACAGTTACCGGAAACCATGCCCCATATATCGCAATGGGAACAGCCATGGGCAGCGCGATCGGCACCGCCATCGGTGCGGGGTTGCACCACAGACTGCGTGATGGTGTTGGTGGTGGCAACGGTGACCGCCCGGTCCAGCGGCGCGACCTGCCCCGTGCCAGATCACGGCGTCGATAACATCGCACCAGATAAAAAAAGCCCCTGACCAATGATCAGGGGCTTTGACGTTATGGCTGTTAACGTTGCTTTGTTTCCCATTCGGGATGGACAAAGAACGGTGCGTTTGATGGCGGCAACGGATCGCGTCCGCGAATAATGTCGGCAGCCTTTTCACCGATCATGATCGTCGGCGCATTCAGGTTACCCGTGGCAATCGACGGCATGATCGAACTGTCGACCACCCGAAGGCCTTCGATGCCATGCACGCGGGTCTTTTCGTCGACCACGGACATGTCATCACTGCCCATCTTGCACGAACAGGACGGGTGATAGGCACTTTCGGCATGATCGGCGACCCAGGCGTCAATCTGCTCGTCCGTCTGGATATCCTTGCCCGGTGCGATTTCCGCCCCGCGCAGATCGGCGAAGGCTTCCTGACCAAAGATTTCGCGGGTCAGACGCACCGATGCGCGCATTTCTTCCCAGTCTTCCGGGTGGCTCATATAGTTCGGATCAATGATCGGGCGATCTTTGGGATCGCTTGATGCCAGTCGCACCGTGCCGCGCGACTTGGATCGCATCGGTCCGACATGGGCCTGGAAACCATCCTTTTCAGCGGCCTTTGACCCGTTATAGTTAATTGCCGCCGGCATGAAATGATATTGCAGATCGGGGTGTTTGACACCGGCTTTGGACCGGATAAAGCCACCTGCTTCAAAGTGGTTGGTGGCACCAAGACCGGTTTTGAACAGATACCATTCCAGACCGATTTTGAATTTGCTCCACGGATCAAGCTTGCTGTTGAGGCTGATCGGCTTGGTGCATTCCATCTGAACATAAAGTTCGAGATGATCCTGAAGGTTCTCCCCAACACCTGGCAAATCATGGACAACATCAATGCCATGTTCGCGCAGATGGGCCGCCGGACCAACACCAGACAGCATCAAAAGTTTCGGGGAATTGATCGATCCGGCAGATACGATGACTTCACGGTCAACAAGTACGCGTTTGAGTTCACCCTGATGGACGAAATCAAGCCCGATTGCACGTTTTCCTTCAAAAACAATGCTTTGGGCAAAGGCCTTGTGATAGACGGTCAGGTTCGGGCGTTTCATTGCCGGATGCAAATAGGCCCGTGCCGTGGACCAGCGCCGGCCTTTATAGACCGTCATATCCATGGTTCCCAGACCTTCCTGGCGATAGCCGTTCTGATCCGGGGTGAATTCATATCCGGCCTGTTGCCCGGCCTTGATCCAGGCTTTGTGCAAATCGTTCCGGCACGCACCGGTGGTCACATGAAGTGGCCCGTTGCCGTGATACTCGTCGCCGCCCGGGTCTTCATTGCGGGTATCGGCCTTGCGGAAATAGGGCAGACACCGCGCATAGTCCCAATCCTTGAGCGCCGGGTCTTCTTCGGCCCAACGATTGTAATCGAGCGCATGACCGCGCACATAGGCCATGCCATTGATCGAACTTGAACCGCCAAACACCCGTCCGCGCGGGGTTTCCATCCGGCGATTGTTCAGGTTGGGCTGCGGCGTTGTCCAATAGGCCCAGTTATAGGTTTCCGACTGCATCGGATAGGAAAGTGCGGTCGGCATATGAATACGCCAATCCCACCAATGATCCTTGGGTCCGGCTTCAACCACCAGCACCTTGACGTCGGCATCTTCGGTCAACCGGTTGGCAAGCACGGCACCGGCAGAACCGGAACCGACAATCACGTAATCGAATTTTTCAGTCGTCGTTGGGGTCGTCATATCTGATCCCTTGTTTCTTCAAGCAGTGTGGGCAGCCCGTCACATCAACAATGATGGTGATCAATAAGGCGCCTCGACATCGCCGGTTTCGACATAAACCGACTTGATACGGGTGTAATGTTCGATTGCCGCCCGGCCGTTTTCACGTCCGACACCGGATTTCTTCACCCCGCCAAACGGCATTTCGATCGGCGTGATGTTATAGGTGTTGATCCAGCAGGTACCGGCCTCAAGGCGGGCAACAACGCGGTGACCACGCGACAGGTCCTTGGTGAACACGCCCGCAGCAAGGCCATACTGGGTATCGTTGGCGCGCTTGATGACTTCGTCCTCGTCACTAAATGTCAGGACCGACATGACCGGACCAAAGATTTCCTCGCGCACGATGGACATATCGTCGCGGCAGTCGGTAAAGATCGTCGGGGCAACAAAAAGCCCGCCTTCGGGCATGCCATCGGAAACAGCATGGCCACCCAGAACGCATGCTGCCCCTTCCTGCTTGCCCTTTTCGATATAGGACATGACCTGATCGAACTGGGTTTTGGTCACAATCGGGCCAACCTGGGTTTCCGGTTTTTCCGGATCGCCAAGAACAAGGTTTTTCGACCGTGCGATCAGTTTTTCAATGAAGGCATCGGCAACGCTTTCATGGACAAAAACCCGCGTCCCGTTCGAGCAAATCTGACCTGACGAATAGAAATTCGCCATCTGCGCACCGGAAACCGCGTTATCAAGATTGGCATCTTCAAACACGATCATCGGCGATTTGCCGCCAAGCTCCATGGTCACGGCCTTCATGCCGCCCGCCGCAACCGATGCGACCTTTGCCCCGGTCGCCGCCGAACCGGTCAGCGACACCTTGTCCACCCCCGGATGTTCGACAAGCGACGCACCACATTCGCGTGCGCCCTGCACAACGTTATAAACCCCGTCGGGAAGACCGGCCTCCTGCAAGGCTTCTGCCACCGCAATCGCCGAAAGCGGCGTTACTTCGGATGGTTTGTAGACAACCGCATTGCCACAGGCCAAAGCCGGTGCTGCCTTCCAGCAGGCGATCTGGATCGGATAGTTCCAGGCACCAATGGCAGCACAAACACCAACGGCCTCGCGCCGGGTATAGGCAAAGTTCCCGGCAAGATCGATATGTTCCCCGGCAAGGCTTCCGGCGACACCGGCAAAATATTCCAGGCATTCGACACCGGAAATCACATCGACAATTTCGGTTTCCTGGATGGCGCGACCGGTATCACGGGTTTCAAGCAAGGCCAGTTCATCATTGCGATCACGCAAAATCTGGGCGGCCTTGAACAGAATGCGGGCCCGTTCGGCAGCCGGGGTATTTTTCCAGATTTCAAACCCGGCGCGCGCAGCCTTTACGGCGGCATCCACGTCACCCGCCGTGCTTTCATGCCCCTTGGCAAGAACCGTATTGGTTGCCGGGTTCAGGGTCACCATCTCGGCTCCGGAACCGGTGGTTTTCTTGCCATTGATGAAATTCTGAATCTGGTAAAGGCTCATTTCAAAACTCCTGCGGGCCGCACCGGATCCGGGCAGCCCAAAACTTTGTGTGTTTGCTTGTCTTCAGCGCGCGGGCGAATTGGCCAGATAAAGGCGCATCATATCGAGCACCATTTCGCGCGCCCCTTTGACATCGGCACGTCCGTCCGACAGACCGGAACGCACCCAGATGCCATCAATCATTGCCGCGATTGCAGTCGCGATTTCATCTGCCCGCTGCACAGTCGTCAGCTGGCGCAGCTCGTGGCGCAGATTGGACGCCAGTCGCTGAAAATAGATATTGTTGATACGGCTCAGTGCCTTTGAAAACGGCACCTGTGCCCAGAAGGACAACCACGCCACAGTGACCTGCGGGGTGAACTGTTCTTCGTTGAAGTTGGTGTTCACGATCGCTTCGAGCCGTTCATGCGGGGTCTTTGCCTTGGCCAGGCGCGACAGGTAATCCTTGCGCAATTCCTGCATCAAAAACCGCATGGTGGCTTCGAGAAGTGCGTTCTTGCCGCCGAAATAATGCGAAATGATGCCCGACGACATACCCGCCGCATTGGCGATACGCGCAATTGTCGTATCGGCAAATCCGTGACGATGAATGGTTTCAATCGTCGCGTCGATCAACTGCCTGCGGCGCACAGGCTGCATACCAACCTTGGGCATTCACATCATCCAATTCAAAGCGATCCAAAGGGTTAAGCACGATCACAACAAGCTGCGATGCAGTTTTTAACCCTTCGCAATTGACGTCTGACGAATATGCTGTATTTTAATTGAACAATCAATCAATAAAAACACGTCGTCTTTCGCGGCGCGTTCAGCAAAGGACAGGATCCCTTGTTGCGCAGCATTGCGACCGTTTTTGTGATTATTCCGGTCCATACCAACAGGTTCGAGGGAGCCTGATGGCGTGGCTCTGGGCGAGTGTTAGCGACCTTTTACATTACGTTGATGTTCGTCTGGCCTCCGGAACCGAGAGTCTGATGACCGCTTGTTCGCAGTCATTAGTAACCGTTAGGTCCACACAAGGGAGAACCAGAAACATGACCAAACTTTCCACTTTCGGCCGCCTTCTTGGCAGCACCATCATTGCCACCACCCTTCTGGGTGCCGCATCCGCCAAGGCCGCCGATAGCGAAGCCTGCAAAACCGTGACATTTTCCGATGTTGGCTGGACCGACATTACGGCCACCACGGCAACCGCATCTGTCATTCTTGAAGCACTGGGCTATGACGCAGAAACCGAATTGCTGTCTGTTCCGGTCACCTATACCAGCCTTGCCAATGGCGACGTGGATGTCTTCCTTGGCAACTGGATGCCGACCATGGCAGCAGACATTCAGCCCTATCTCGACAAGGGAACGGTTGTTTCGACCGGTGCCAACCTTGAAGGTGCGAAATACACCCTTGCGGTCAGCAAGAATGCCTATGATGCAGGCCTGAAAGATTTCGCTGACATCGCCAAATTCAAGGACGAACTTGATGGCGAAATTTACGGCATCGAGCCGGGTAATGACGGCAACCGCCTGATTCAGGACATGATCGATGGCGACCAGTTCGGTCTGGGCGAATTCGAACTTGTTGAATCCTCCGAACAGGGCATGCTGGCCGAAGTCAAACGCAAGTCCGCACGTGATCAGTTCATCGTCTTCCTTGGCTGGGAACCCCATCCGATGAACGCGAAATACGACATGGCCTATCTTGATGGTGGCGATGACGTATTTGGCCCGAACTTTGGCGGTGCCACGGTTCACACCAACCTGCGTGCCGGTTACACCGACGACTGCCCGAATGCCGGCAAATTCGTCACCAACCTGAAATTCAGCCTCGCCATGGAAAACGAAATCATGGACGCGATCCTGAACGAAGGCACCGACCCGGCAAAAGCAGCCGCAACCTGGATCAAAGCCAATCCGGATGCGGCCTATGCATGGCTTGACGGCGTCACCACCTTTGACGGTGGCGATGCAAAGGCCGCGCTCAAAAGCGAACTTGGCCTTTAAGTCCGGCAAATGACCGGGCCCTGCCCGATTTTGCTATAATGCTGATACGCCCGCGCCCCGCATGGGCTTTGCGCGGGCGTATCGCATCTTTATTTACTTTGAAAACAACGGAAATTTTCCCATGGAATGGCTCACGGAAACAAAGATTCCGCTGGGACAGTGGATATCGTCCTTGATGGATGGTCTGAACGAACATGCTGATTTCGTTTTTTATACCATCTCGGATGTTCTTGAATTCATTATTGAAAACACCATCGATTTTCTGGTGTGGTTGCCGCCGCTATTGATTATTGCCGGTTTTGGCGCCCTGGCGGCTGTTTTGCACAAATCCTGGAAGCTGACGGCTTTTACCGTTCTGTCCCTGCTTTTGATTGTCAATCTGGGCTATTGGGAAGAAACGATGGAGACGCTGGCGCTGGTGATTTATGCGTCGCTGTTCTGCATGGTGATCGGCGTGCCGCTTGGCGTGGCATCGGCCCATCGGCCGTGGCTTTATCAGGCGATGCGCCCGGTTCTTGATCTGATGCAGACGATCCCGACGTTCGTGTATCTGATCCCGACCCTTATTCTGTTTGGTCTGGGGGTTGTTCCGGGTCTGATTTCAACCGTGATCTTTGCCATCGCCGCCCCGATCCGCCTGACCCACCTGGGTATTTCAAGCACGCCCAAGGCCTTGCTTGAAGCCGGTGAAAGTTTCGGCTGCACCCCGCGCCAGCTTCTGTTCAAGGTCGAATTGCCGTCGGCGATGCCGTCAATCATGGCGGGCCTGACCCAATGCATCATGCTGTCGCTTTCCATGGTTGTGATCGCAGCCCTGGTCGGTGCCGACGGCCTTGGCAAACCGGTGGTGCGCGCACTTAACACCGTGAATGTCGCCCAGGGTTTCGAAGCGGGCCTTGCAATTGTGATTCTGGCCATTGTGCTTGATCGCATTTGCCGTCGCGAAAACGCCGAAACAACGGGGCAGTGATCATGACCAATGCTGTTGAATTCGATAATATTGATGTGATCTTTGGCGACCGTCAGGCTGAATCGCTCAGACTGCTGGACGAAGGCAAAACGCGTGCTGAAATCGCCGAGGCAACCAACAACGTTCTTGGCGTCGCCGATGTCAGCTTCAACGTTCCCGAAGGCGAGATTTGCGTTCTTATGGGGCTTTCGGGGTCTGGCAAATCATCGCTTCTGCGCTGTGTGAACGGACTGAACACCGTGTCGCGCGGATCGTTGCGGGTGCGCGATGGCGACTGGATGGCCGATGTCACCAAATGCGATGGCCCGACATTGCGCAAGCTGCGCCGTGAATGCGTTGCCATGGTGTTTCAGCAATTCGGGCTGCTGCCATGGCGTACGGTTGCGGAAAATGTCGGCTTCGGGCTTGAGCTGCGCGGTATGGGCAGCAAGGAACGCCGTGACATCGTCAATGAAAAACTGGCACTGGTCGGGCTTGATGAATGGGCGGACAAATATGCCCATGAATTGTCCGGTGGCATGCAGCAGCGTGTCGGCCTTGCCCGCGCCTTTGCGACCGATGCACCAATCCTTTTGATGGATGAACCGTTTTCGGCCCTGGATCCGCTGATCCGTAACCGGCTTCAGGACGAGTTGCTTGATCTTCAGGAAAAGCTCAACAAGACCATTCTGTTTGTCAGTCACGATCTTGACGAAGCCATGAAACTTGGCAATTCGATCGCGATCATGGAAGGCGGCTATGTGGTTCAGCATGGCACCCCCGAAGACATCGCATTGCGCCCGGCCAATGAATATGTTGCCGACTTTGTCGCCCATATGAACCCGGTCAATATCCTGCGCGGTCGCGCCATCATGCAGCGGGTTGCCAAGGATCAGCGCAACGGTTCGGGTGATCTTCAGATCGAAGATGAAAACATCCGGATCACCCTTGAAAACGGTGTTGTGCGTGCCGCAACCAATGGTGCGCGCGGGGAGCTTAAGCTGATCAATTATGACGGCAGCCTTCCGGCCGATCTGGATCCGACTGACAATACGATCATCTTTGTCGCCAAGGATGAGGTGCTGCTTAAGGATCTGATTGATATGCGGTCCATCACCCAGAACCCGGTCATTCTGACCCGCGAGGGCAAGATTTCCGGAACGCTTGGCCGCAAGGAATTCTTTGACAGTCTGACGCAGACGGCAACGGTCGCGGACTGACGTCAGAAATAGTATGATGATAAAAGGGCGTCGCAAATTTGCGGCGCCCTTTTTGTATGATGATTAGCCGCCTGTGACCGGCGGAAACAGCGCGATCTCGCGGGCTTTGGTCACGTCAGCATCGGATGTCGCATATTCCTGATCGACCGCAACACGGATGATTGCGGGATCGGCAAGGGCATTGGCGAAATTTTCGCCACGTTCGGGAAGCCAGGCCAAAAGCCCGTCAACGGTTTTGACATGATCAGGCAGATCAATGTCTTCTTCGCCAAAACCGATGCGGTCCTTGACCCACGAAAAATAGACCAGTTTCATAAGTGTTCCTGATGGCAATATTGAATTTGGCGCCATGCTTGCGCAATCGCCCCCAAGACGCAAGTCCCGAAGCCGTGAACGATCCCGTCAGGGATAGACAAAATATCCATCGGGCGCATTTTCAAGGCGTGCGGTCAGGTTATCGATGAAAAACCGTTCTGCCCGGCTGAGCGACATGCGCGGGTTGGTTACAAGATAGATATCAATAGCAGGCGGCGCGTCATAAGGGGGTAAACGCCACAACTGGCCGCGTTCGGTGGCGTTTTGCACCACATGGATCGGCAGGGGCCCGATACCAAGCCCCGCATTGATCAGACGCCGGACTTCTTCAAGATGGGGACTTACCGCAACGACCTTCCCCTTCATCCCCTGCTGGGCGCGCAGAATGGCCACCGGGGCCAGCGCATCCGTCAACTGGTCGGTGGAAAACGAGACGAATGCTTCGCTGCGCAAATCGGCAAGCGTCAGGTCACTTTTTCCGAACAAGTGATGGGTCGGCCCACAGAAAAAACCAAAATGTTCGCGGTACAGCCTGCGATATTCAAGCCTCGGATGCTGTTCCTTGACCAGACAGATGCCAAAACTTGCCTGTTGTGAAAGCACCTGATCAATCACATGCATCGAGGTCGCGACATTGATTTCATAGGTCACTTCGGGATGGGACCGGTTGAAATCAAACAGCGCATCATCAAGAGGCGGAAACACCACATGACTGGCCAGCCACAAATGCAGATGCCCGGTCAATTGATTGCCGCTATCAGACATCACATCGGACAATCGCCCGATCGCCCCGCAAATTTCCCGGCATTCATGATAAAGCGCCAAGCCCTGCTCGGTGACTTCAAACCGCCCGCGTTCGCGGTCAATCAGGCGCGCACCGATTTGATCTTCAAGCCGTTTCAGGGCGTTACTGACACTGGGCTGGCGCAATAAAAGCCGGTTGGCCGCCCCGGTTATCGAGCGTTCTTCGACAATGACGGTGAATGTGTGCAACAGGTTCCAGTCAAACTGGCGGCGCATCAATTCGTTCATTTCATCCCCCGGACCGGTATGGCCAGCCATACCATAGTTATTGGCTATGGGATCTATTCTACTTATCTATTTGCGCTATGCGCAAGTCTGGGGTGAAATGGTTCCAGAAAATATTTCAACGGCCAAATAACCGCGCACGGCATCGCCGGAGCACAATAACGGGAGGCATAAATGGCCGCAGATATCGCCGGGGCGCGTCGCGCACCCTGGATGCTGTTATCGCCATCACTGGCAACAGTCGGGCTGCTTTTGATCATCCCGATGCTGTTTATCGTCGTCTATTCGTTCTGGTTGCGCACGGCGACCGGAGCCGATCAGGTCGGCTTTTATCTTGATAACTGGATCGAGGTCCTTGGCGACCGGTTCTATCGCGATATTCTGTTTCAAACCTTTGCCATTGCCTTTTACACCACGGTGATCTGTGCCCTGGTTGGGTATATCCCGGCCTATTTCGTGGCCAACACACCGATGAAATCAAAGGCGTTTCTGCTTTTGATGCTGATGCTGCCATTCTGGATCAGCTACATCATCCGCACCATGTCATGGATCAATATTCTGGGCACGTCGGGCGCGCTTAATACCGTGATGCTGTCAATTGGCATCATCGATGAACCGATCCAGATGCTTTATAACCAGACCACGGTTGTTCTGGGTCTGGTGCATTATCTGCTGCCTTTCATGATCCTGAATGTCTATGTCAGCCTTGATGGCATTGACAAGAACCTGACCGAAGCGGCCCAAAGCCTTGGCTGCACCGGATTTCAGGCCTTTCGCGAAGTCACCTTGCCACTCTCGCTTCCCGGTCTGGCTGCGGGATCGCTTCTGTGCTTTGTGCTGGCGGCGGGCACCTATATCACCCCGATTGTTCTGGGCGGCCCACGCGATGCGATGTTCGCCAATCTGGTGTTTGAAGCAATCGTCACCCAGTTGAACTGGCCGCTTGGATCGGCACTTTCACTCGTCCTGCTGGCCCTTCTGGGCGCGCTGGTCGTCATTTACACCCGCTATCTCGGCATCGATCAGATCGCCAAGAGCTTCAAGTAAGGGAGGTATATGACAATGTCCGGCTGGTCGATGATCCGTATTGCCACGATCCTTGTTTATCTGTTCCTGTTCGCCCCTGTTGCCGTGGTGATCCTTCTGGCATTCAACGCCAATCAGTTTGGCGGATTTCCGATCGAAGGGTTTTCACTGCGCTGGTTCGAAGCGCTTTGGAACAATGATGCCATCGTAAGGGCGTTCAAAACGTCCCTGTTGCTGGGCCTTTTGACCAGTGCGGTGTCAACAACGCTTGGCACCATGGCGGCCCTTGCCATGGTGCGCTATGACTTCCCCGGGAAACGGACGATCTCGACCTTGCTGGTTGCGCCGATCCTGATCCCGGAAGTGGTTCTTGCGGTTGCGTTGCTGTTGTTCCTTCAGGCGCTTTCCATGCCCAAAAGCTTTGGCCTGCTTCTGATGGGGCATGTTGTGTTTACCCTGCCCTTTGTGGTGCTTGTGGTTCAGGCCCGCCTGGTATCGATCCGCCGCGACGTAGAAGAAGCCGCCATGAGCCTGGGAGCTACCCCGGTTCAGACATTCTTTGAAATCACCCTGCCGCTGATGCTGCCGGCGGTGATGGCCGGGATGCTGTTTTCCTTTACGATTTCCTTTGATGACATCACCGGCACCCTGTTCTGGAAACCGGGCGGTGTGGAAACAGTCCCGACCCAGATTTTTGCCATGCTGCGCAATTCCATCAGCCCGGAAATCAACGCGCTTGGTGCGGTCATGGTGATCTTTACCATCGCCCTTCCGCTGATTGCCGCATCGATTGCGCGGGTGATGTCCGCACGCAAGCTTCGGGCATCAAACCGCAAGACACAGACTGCCTAGTGGATTTCGAATATCGCGGGTAACCGCCAAAACCAACAACAAGACCAAAAGACCAACGACCAAGAACAAAACCGATAACGGAACAAATTGTTTTATCAGGAGGCCTTAAATGGACGATACGAAACGCTATGAACGCCTGCTTAATCGTTACCGTGACGGCGATATCAGCCGCCGCACATTCCTGACCGCCCTTGGCGCAGCCGGTGTTGTTGCCGGTGTCACCGGTGGCCCGATGGGCATGCTTGCCAAAAATGCGCGCGCCGCCACCCCGGAACAGGTCCGCTTTGACGGTTGGGGCGGCGTTGTTTCCGAGGCATTCGAAAAATATGCCTTCGCGCCCTATACCCAGAAAACCGGCATCAAGGTCATTTCCGGCACCTTTGGCGGGGCCGATGAATATATCGCACGCGTCAAGGCCGGCCAGCCGGGCGAGTTCAACCTTGCTCACCTGTCGGGTGTGTTTGACTATGCGCGCTATCACGGTCTGGAACTGACTTCGGAATTGAACGAAGCCAATATCCCGAACCTTAAAAACGTGATCCCGACCCTGATTGATCCGCTGCGCAAGATCAGTGGCGGCACGCTTTCGGCGGTTCCGTATGATTACGGCACCACGGGCATTGCCTATAACCGCAAATATATCAGCGACGATGAAGCCAAGGCCAAGGGTGCCAAGCTGATGGTCGATGAAGCCTATAAAGGCAAGATCGGCGGTTGGGGCGAATGGAAAACCCGCATCTGGTACGGCGCGCTTCAGTCCGATCAGGACCCGAACAATATCAAGGATATCGATGCGGTTTGGGACATGATCCGTTCGCACCGTGATCTGGCCCTTAAATACTGGAGTTCGGGCGCAGAACTGATGAGCCTTCTGGCCGAAGAAGAAATCTATGTCACCGAAGGCTGGTCGGGCCGCATCAAGGCGCTTCAGGATCAGGGCCATGACATCGGTTATCTTGATCCGGCTGGTGGTCTTGGCTGGCAGGAATGTCTGTTTGTGCTGCGCGGCAGCCCGATGGCCGCCTGTGAAGAACTTCTGAACTTCATGCTTGAACCGGAAGTCGCGATTGCAGTTGCCGAAGGTCAGAGCTACCCGCCGGCCCTTGACCCGAACAAGGTCGATCTTGGCAAAATCATCCCGACCCTGCCAGCGTTCGACCCGAAAGGCACGCTTGCATCGCTTAGCTTCTTTGATCCGGCATACTGGAACGAAAACGAAGCGGACTGGTCGAAAACCTTCTCTCGTGTGCAGCGCGGCTATTAAGGCCCGATAGCACACCTGAACCTGTGTCCTGGCCTTCGCACAACCGGCCAGGACACATCTGCCCCGCAATGGCGGCAGGCACATTTATTCTGACAGGGTATCTAACAATGGCAGACACAACCAACGCTGTTGAACTGCAAAATGTCGTGAAACGTTACGGGGAATTCACCGCGGTCAAACGCATGGATCTGACCGTACCTGATAACAGCTTTGTCACCTTCCTTGGCCCGTCGGGCTGTGGCAAGACGACAACCTTGCGCATGATTGCAGGTCTGACCGACGTTACCGAGGGTGATTTGTTGATCCGGGGCAAACGGGTCAACAGTCTTCCGATCCATAAGCGCAATCTTGGCCTTGTGTTTCAGAACTACGCCCTGTTTCCGCACAAGACGATTTTCGACAATATCGCCTTTGGCCTGAAATACCGCAAAGTCGCCAAGGCCGACATTGCCAAAAAAGTAACCGACGCGCTTGAACTGGTGCAGCTTCCCCATGTCGCGGACCGTTATCCCAATCAGCTTTCCGGCGGCCAGCAACAGCGTATTGCGCTTGCGCGTGCGATTGTGATCGAACCCGATGTGCTGTTGCTTGATGAACCGCTATCCGCCCTTGATGCGAACCTGCGCGAAGAAATGCGGGTCGAGCTTAAACGCATTCAACGCGAACTGGGCGTTGCGACCGTCTTTGTCACCCATGACCAGTCAGAGGCCCTTGCCATGTCTGACAAGCTGGTGGTGATGAATAACGGCATCGTCGAACAGGAAGGCGCCCCGGAAGATGTTTATAACAATCCGGCATCCGCATTCGTTGCCGACTTCCTGGGACATTCCAACATTATTGCCGCAAACCTTGGCAGCCCGGATGCGGCCTTTACCAGTGTTAATCTGCAAAGTGGTGAAACGCTTTTGACCACAGCGGAACAAACCGTCAAGGCCAACGGATCAAAGGATGTCCGTGCGGTCATCCGTGCGGAAAAGATTGAACTGTCAGATCAAAACAGCGCCAAGGATGGCAGCATCGCCATTCCCGGCAAGATCAAGACAGTCGATTATCTTGGCCAGCAGGCCCGATATTTCGTTACGGCCAATGGCCGCGACTGGCAGGTGATCAATCCGATTGATGCCCGCCCCCATCAGGAAGGTGCCGATATCTTTATGCATATCGCGGCACGTAATTGTGTGTTGTTGCCCGGTCATCAGGATTAAGGATCGCTGATACCGGTTCAGGAGAGCCACCATAAATGACGCATGATATGAAAAATCCGGTCGGTCATAACCGGGAATCCCGCCTGTTTTATCAAAGCCGGTCGCGCCGCCCGCTGATTGACCGCGCAGAAGGCGTTTATATGTGGGACGTCGATGGCAAACGCTATATCGATGCGTCCAGCGGGGCGATGGTCAGCAATATCGGCCATAGTGACCCGCGCGTGATTGCCGCAATGAATGCACAGCTTGAAAAGGCAAGTTTCGCCTATCGCCTGCATTTTGAAAATGACGCGGCCGAAAACCTTGCCTGGCGGTTGGCCGAACGTGCACCGGGCGATCTTGAACGGGTGTTCTTTGTTTCGGGCGGGTCCGAGGCGGTTGAAAGCTGCATCAAGCTTGCCCGCCAATACGCACTGGCCAAGGGCGAACCCCAGCGCACCAAAGTCATTTCACGGTTCCCAAGCTATCATGGCTCCACACTCGGCGCGCTTGCACTGACCGGCTATACGCCGATGCATGCGCCGTTCGCGCCGATGATGGTCGATCAACCCAAAATCCCCGCCCCGACCTGTTATCTGGATCGTGATGATCTGTCCGATCATGATCGCGGCATCAAATACGCCAATATGCTCGAAGCCGAGATCATCAAACAGGGCCCGGAAACCGTTCTTGGTTTCATCATGGAACCGGTTGGCGGGGCCGCCACCGGGGCGCTGGTTGCCCCGGACAGCTATTATGGGCGCATCCGCGAGATTTGCGATCAATACGGTATTCTTCTGATCTATGACGAGGTCATGACAGGGGCCGGTCGTACCGGGAAATATTTTGCCTGCGAACATTGGGGCATCACGCCCGACATCCTTGCCGTTTCCAAGGGTTTGGCCGCGGGTTATGCGCCGCTTGGCGCGATGATTGCGCCCGATCGTATCGTCGGCCCGGTTCTTGATCATGGCGGGTTCATCCATGGCTATACCTATGCCGGGAACCCGCTTGCCTGTGCGGCGGGGAATGCGGTTCTTGATGTGATTGACGAAGACAGCCTTCTTGAAAATGCCGCAACAAGCGGTGCGTCCTTGAAAGCCGAACTTTCCAAGCTGTCAGATGAATTCACCATGATCGGCGATGTACGCGGCAAGGGCTTGTTGCTTGCGGTTGAGCTGGTCAAGGATCGCAAATCCATGGAACCGCTTGATCCCAAACATATGGCGGCCGCCCGACTGGTCGATATCGCCTATGACAAGGGATTGATCATTTACTGGCGCCGTACACGCGGCGGATATCGCGGCGATCACGTGATGGTCTGCCCGCCCATGACCATCAAGCCCGAACAGTTCGACGACATTATGGTGCCATTGCGTGCCGCCCTTGCCGAACTTCAGGATGAACTTCTCGTCGCCGGAGCCTTTTCATGAGCCGGAAAGTTATCATCACCTGTGCGGTTACCGGATCGGTTCATACCCCGTCCATGAGCCCGCATTTGCCCATCACCCCGGATGAAATCGCCAGGCACGCGATTGATGCGGCCAATGCCGGTGCATCGATCCTGCATCTGCATGCCCGTGATCCCAAGACCGGCTTTCCAAGCCCGGATCCCGACCTGTTCATGGATTTCCTGCCCAAGATCAAGGCCGCGACCGATGCGGTGATCAATATCTCGACCGGCGGTGGCATGACCATGACGGTCAAGGACCGCATTCGTGCCGCCACCCATGCATCACCGGAAATGGCGTCGCTCAATATGGGGACGATGAATTTCGGCCTGTTCCCGGCCCTTGCGGGACGCAGCGAATGGAAACATGACTGGGAACCGGAATTTCTTGAAAGCAGCCGCGACTTTGTTTTCAAAAATACGTTTTCCGACATCGAGACAATTCTGGCCGATCTTGGCGAAGCCAACGGCACGCGGTTCGAATTTGAATGCTATGACGTCGGTCATCTTTATACCCTTGCCCATTTCGTTGACCGTGGCCTGATCAAGGGCCCGATCTTTATCCAGTTTGTGCTGGGTGTTCTGGGCGGGATCGGGGCTGATCCCGATAACCTTGCCCATCTGAAACGCACCGCTGACAAGTTGTTTGGTGATCAATACCAGTTCTCGGTTCTGGGGGCCGGTCGTCATCAGATGCCACTTGCCAGCATGGCAGCCGCGATGGGTGGCAATGTCCGGGTCGGACTTGAAGACAATCTTTATCTGCGCAAGGGCGAACTTGCGCCGGACAACGCATCACAGGTTCGCAAAATCCGCGAAATCCTGGACGGGTTGTCTCTTGAAATCGCAACACCGGACGAGGCGCGTGCGATTTTGGGGCTTAAAGGGGCTGACAAGGTCGCCTTTTAGCCCGCCAGAAACGACGAACCAGTTGATACGACAACCGTTTATCCACGTAACAGTGAAAGGCGGCAGCGATGATGCGTGCCTATTTCTCAGACGATCAGTTACGCCACCACGGCAAGACATTCATTGTCGCGGGCGAGAAAAAGCCGATCCCGGAAGTCCCCGAACGCGCCGAAATCCTGCATACGGCAATTGCGCGGCTGGGGCTTGAGGTCTGTGCACCATCAGATGCCGGTATGGCCCCGATTGCCGCCATTCACAACAATCAATATCTGGATTTCCTGCAAACCATTTACCCGGAATGGATTGCTGCGGGCGGGTCGGAGCTGGTGATCCCCAACATTCACCCGTTTGATCGTAATGGCCCCTACCCGCGTCATCATGCCGGCAAGGCCGGTTTTCATCTGGGCGATACATCCTGCCCGATATCGGAAACCACGTGGCAATCGGCCTATGCCAGTGCGCAAACCGCGATTTCAGCCGCCCGTTATGTACGTGATGGCGGTGCACAATCGGCCTATGCGCTGTGTCGTCCGCCCGGACATCACGCCAGTTCCAACCTTGCCGGCGGGTTCTGTTATCTGAATAACAGTGCGATTGCCGCACAGGAATTGCGCAAAAAACATGACCGCGTGGCAATCCTTGATGTCGATCTGCATCATGGCAACGGCACCCAGCATATTTTCTATGAACGGTCCGATGTGCTGACCCTTTCGATCCATGCCGACCCGATGGATTTTTATCCGTTCTTCTGGGGCAATGCCGAAGAAATCGGGGCAAAGGACGGGGTTGGTTTTAACAAGAACTATCCATTGGCACTGGGCAGTGGCGATGACGTGTTCCTTGCCGCACTTGACCGGGCGATGGCAGCGATTGACGAATTCAGGGCCGATGCGGTGGTGGTCGCACTTGGTCTTGATGCATCGCGCGATGATCCGTTTGGCGGCCTTGCTGTCAGCCCGGATGGTTTTTCCAGGATCGGTGAAAAAATTGGCACCCTTACCTGCCCAACCGTGATAGTGCAGGAAGGTGGTTATGTTAGCGTCACGCTGGCGGAAAACCTGTATCAGTTTCTAAGCGCCTTTGGCGCCACCAACAAAAACATTTCGATATCAGAAGGCCCCAAATGACCCATTCAGACATCCTGATTATTGGCGGCGGCATCGCCGGTATGTCGGCCGCATATTTTCTGGCCAAGGCGGGAAAATCCGTCACCGTTCTGGAGCGCGAAGATCAGCCGGGCTATCACAGCACCGGACGGTCCGCCGCCCTTTATAGCGAAACCTATGGCCCGAAAATCATCCGCAAGATGTCGACGGCAAGTCGCGATTTCTTTTTGAACCCGCCAGCCGGCTTTACCGAAAACCCGATCCTGACCCCGCGCGGAATCATCATGTATGCCGGTCCGGGCGAAGAAGCCGAACTTGATGCGCTGATTTCCGAAGGCCGGGCGAACGGCGCGAACTTCACCGAACTGACCCCGGATGCGCTTAAGGAAATCGTACCGATCCTCAATACCGATCTGATCGCCAAGGGTGCGCATGAACCCGATGCGATGGACATTGATGTTCATGCCCTTCACTGGGGCTTTATCCGTCAGTTCAAGGCCGTGGGTGGCAACCTTGTCATCAAGGCCGATGTCAGTGCGATTGCCAAAGCCGGTGACAATTGGCAGGTCACCCTTGCCAATGGCGACGTTCATAGCGGTGCAATCCTTGTGAATGCCGCAGGTGCCTGGGCCGATGACATCGCCAGCAAGGCCGGTGTCAAACCGCTTGGCATTGTGCCAAAACGCCGGACTGCCGTGATGGTGGATGCACCCGATGGCATGGATATTCATAGTCTTCCAATGGTCGCGGCCCTTGATGAAAGCCTGTATTTCAAGGAAGACGCAGGCCGGTTGCTGGTATCGCCCGCCGATAAAACCCCGACCGAACCCCATGATGTCCAGCCCGAAGAACTTGATATCGCCATTGCGATTGACCGTCTGATGACCGCGACCAGCGTTGTGGTCCGTCGCCCGGGTGAATCCTGGGCCGGGTTGCGCAGCTTCTTTGCCGATGGCGATCCTGTTTCAAGCTTTGATCCGCAAGATGACAGCTTCTATTGGCTGGCCGGCCAGGGTGGCTATGGCATTCAGACAGCCCCCGCCATGGGTGAATATGCCGCAAGCCTGATCTGTGGCAACGGCATTCCGGCCCATATGGAAAAGCTTGGCGTAAGCGAAGATGCCCTGTCGGCAAGCCGCCCGACACTTGCATCTGGCAAATGATCAAATACCGGCAGGGATGAAAGCCCCCTGCCTGATGGAGAAAACAGCATGACCGGTTTTGATCGCGCCGCCCTTCGCAAGGCGGTGGCCGACCGCACATCACAGGCGATTGATGATCTTTGCGCATTGGTGCGTCATGACAGTCTTTTGGGCAATGAAGCATCGGCGCAAGACTGGATCGCCGATCAGTTTGCCAAAATGGGCCTGGATGTTGAACGCGTGACGATCGACATCGACGCATTGCGCGATCAGCCGGGCTTTTCCCCGCCAGTGATTGATGATTATGACGGGCGGGAAAATGTTGTCGGCTTGCACCGCCCAAAAAATCCGACCGGTCGCAGCCTGATCCTGAACGGGCATATGGATGTTGTGCCGACCGGACCGGTTGATCAATGGCGGCGTGGTCCGTTTGATCCGCATGTCGATGGTGACTGGCTTTACGGGCGCGGTGCCGGTGACATGAAGGCCGGTATCATTGCCTATTGCCATGCCCTTCGGGCACTTCATGATATCGGGCTTGAACCCACCGCCCCGGTCATCCTGCAATCGGTGATCGAGGAAGAATGCACCGGCAATGGTGCCCTTGCCTGTCTGCATGCCGGGTATCGTGCCGATTGCGCGATCATTCCCGAACCGTTCAACCAGACGCTTATGACCGCACAGCTTGGCGTGATGTGGTTCCAGATCCATGTTTCGGGAAGCCCGGCGCACGTTCTCAACACCTCGGCCGGAAGCAACGCGATTGAGGCGGCCTTTGGCTTTTTTGAAGTTCTCAAAGAAGTCGAGGATATCTGGAACCATCCGACCGACCGGCATTGTGCATACGGGGCGCATGTTCACCCCGTGAACTTCAACCTCGGCAAGATCGAAGGCGGTGAATGGGCATCGACCGTGCCGCCGGTATGTACGGCCGATATCCGTGTCGGTTTCTATCCGGGGATGGAGCTTGCAAAAGTACGCGAAACCATCGAGATGGTCAGGCAAAGCGCGCTTGATAATCATCCGGCCTGCAAGGGTGCAAAGATCGACATCACCTATCGCGGTTTTCAGGCCGAAGGATGCGAGATGGATACCAATCATCCAATGATGACGATGATTGGCGATATCCATCAGGAAGTGACCGGAGACGCGATTAAAAACTATGCCTCGACCGCGACCACGGATGCGCGTTTCTTCCAGATTTACGGCAATATCCCGGCCACCTGTTACGGGCCCAAGGCCGAACGGATTCACGGCATTGATGAACGGGTTTCAATCGCATCGATGATGGAAGTCACCGAGGTCCTTGCGCTGTTCATTGCAGACTGGTGCGGTGTGCAAAAGCGTGATAGCTAAACCCGAATAAATTATTCAATTTTGTCACCAAAGGAGAGCTTCATGAGCGTTCAACGTTTCCACACCGGCCCGCGTATGAGCCAGGCCGTTGTTCACGGCAACACCATCTATCTTGCAGGCCAGGTTGGCGATCCCAAAAGCGACGTGACCAACCAGACCAAAGAATGCCTGGCAAAGGTTGACGCGCTTCTGGCCGAATGCGGTTCGAGCAAGGAAAACATCCTGTCGACCACCATCTGGCTGGCTGACATGAAAGACTTCGCTGCCATGAACGAAATCTGGGATGCATGGGTACCGCAGGGCCACACCCCGGCGCGTGCATGCGGCGAGGCAAAGCTTGCCACCCCGGAATACCTTGTCGAATTCATCGTGGTTGCGGCAAAACCGTAATCGGATCGATCCGAACACAAAAGCCCGGCATATCCCCATATGCCGGGCTTTTTGTTTGGGATGCTTCGGGTCAGGCCCCGTGTTCCCGGGTCACAATCACGGAACTGGCTTCTAGTGTCCGGTGGACCGGGCATTTATCCGCGATTTCAAGCAGCCGTTTGCGCACGTCATCGGTAAAATCACCATGCAGGGTGATCAGACGTTCAAACCGGTCAATCTTGCCGGACTTGCCGATTTTTTCCGACGCACATTCGGCGCAATCATCCACGTGAACTTTCTGATGGCGGATTTCGACCCGGATGCCATCAACCGGTATTTGTTTGTGATCGGCATACATGCGAAGCGTCATGACCGTGCAGGCCCCAAGCCCAGCCGCAAGAAAATCATAGGGTGACGGACCGCTGTCAAACCCGCCGACATTTTCCGGCTCATCGGCAATCATGCGATGGTGCCCGGCAATGACCATCGACTGGAATTTGCCAAGACCGGTTTCGCGCACCACCACGCCTTCGGCTGGTTCCGGAATGTCTTCCAAGGCTTTTGGAATATAACGCGTCGCCCATGCGGCAATTACCGTTGCCACATATTGGGCATCATCGGGATTGCGCAGCAAATGGTCCGCATCATCAAGCGAGACAAAGCTTTTGGGATGTTTGGCCGCATCATAAATCCGCCCGGCATTTTCAATCCCCACCGTCTGATCCATCGGCGCATGCAAAACCAGCAACGCCTTGTGCAGCCTGGCCACCGATTTTTCGATGCTGTGATTGCGCAGATCATCGACAAACTGCCGCTTGATCACAAAGGGACGCCCGCCAAGTGATACTTCCGCCTGCCCGTCGCGGTCGATATCGGCAAGGTAATCGTCAAAATTATGGGTAACATGTTCGACATCGGCCGGGGCACCGATGGTGGCAATTGCCGTTGCCTCGGGCACGCTATCGGCCACGGCAAGAACCGCCGCCCCGCCCAGCGAATGGCCGATCAAAAGTTTGGGCGCGGCAAATTCATGACGCATGAAATCCGCTGCACGTCGCAAATCTTCAAGGTTCGATGTAAAATTGGTCGATGAAAAATCCCCGCCCGATCCACCAAGCCCGGTAAAATCAAATCGCAAAACGCCGATCCCCTGCAAGGTCAGGGACTGGGCAATTTTACGCGCCGCAGTCAAATCCTTGCTGCAGGTAAAGCAATGGGCAAACAGCGCATAGGCCCGCACCGGCCCGACCGGCAAATCCAGCCTTGCGGCCAGTTGCGCGCCATGGGCACCTTCGAATGTCAGTTTGATGGGCTTGACCGGCATTGATTCCTCCGCGTTTGCAAACGAAAAACGGCTTTGATTACATGGAATTCACGCTACAGTTTTGATCGACAGTTTCCACCATAACAAGCGCCCCACATCATGACCATTCTTGAAACACAGCGCACCATCCTGCGCGAAGCCAACCATGACGATGCCCCGTTCATTCTGCAACTACTGAACGAACCGGGCTGGATCCGGTTCATCGGCGATCGCAATATCCATGATCTTGCGGCTGCGCGCGATTACATCGATCTGCGCTTTCGCGAGAATTATGAAAAGCTGGGATTTGGAATGTGTGTTGCCGTTGAAAAGGATACACAAAGCCCGATTGGACTGATCGGTTTCGTCAAACGCGATACTCTTGATGCGCCTGATATCGGCTATGCCGTGACCGAGGCCCACCAGGGCAAGGGATATGCCTACGAAGTTTGTTCCGCCCTGCTTGATCATGGCTGGAACGTCTATGGCTTTGACAAGGTTTACGGGTATTGCCTGCCTGACAACGGCCCATCCATTCACATGCTGGAAAAGCTTGGCCTGACATTCCTGCGTGATCAGGATGTCAATCTGTCGGGCGAGATGTGCCGACTTTATATGGCAACCCGCCCATAGGCCCAAAAGAAAACCCCGCATCGATGACTGCGGGGTTTTCCATTTTACTTGCGGCGAATGCCGATTTTGCGTCCGACCCCGGACGGGATCGGAAGTTCGGCATGGGCTTCGCGGATCCGGTTAAGGGTCGTCATGATATCATCGGGAAACGGGGCCGACCGGCGTTCCGCCATATTGATATGCATGGTGATGATTTCGTTGGTCGAGGCCAGCCAGCCTTCGGTGCCGTGGCGCATTTCATGATACATGTGAATGCGTTTCTGATCGCAATCGAGCACCCTTGTATAGATGACGAACGGGTCATCCTGATGAATTTCCCGATCATAGGTCACATGCATTTCAAGCCCGAAAGTCGACCCGCCGCGCCGTTCGGGATAGGTATATCCCATCCCCACCGCATCAAGAAACGCCATCGATCCCAGATCAAAGGCAACGACGTAATAGCCGACATTCATATGCCCGTTGAAATCAATCCATTCCGGTTTGATTTTGCCACGAAACGCTTCGAGCGGTTCCGGTGCGAACAGATCGGCACTGATCATTTTTCGACCGCCTTTACCACGGCCACCGCGGCAAAGAAATCTTCAAGCGAATGACCGACCGATTTGAAAACGGTGCATTCCCCGTCGCTTTGGCGTCCGGAAACGTCCCCGCGGGTCAGACCGAACAGATCGCCCAGAATATCGGTTTTGGCAATCGCACCACTATTGATCGCCTGAACCACATCGCCGCCTTCGGCACTGGCCCCTTCGAAGCTGTCGACAAATATCCGGCATTTTGCCATCACGCCATCATCGGTTTCGCGCATGGTTGGTTTGAAGGCACCAACCAGATCAACATGGGTGCCGTCGCGCAGCCAGTCACCGCGCACAAGCGGTTCGGTCGAAAGGGTGGCGCATGAAATCAGGTCTGCGGACTTACAGGCCGTTTCAAGATCATCTGTACCCGACGCATTGAAACCAAGTTCGGTAATTTCCGCGGCAAGCTTTGTCGCCTTATCCGCATTGCGGTTCCAGATCGTGACGTTTTTGATCGGGCGCACCGATGCATGGGCCTTGATCAGTTGCGGGGCCATCGCACCCGATCCGACCATGACCATGTCAGTCGCATCCTTGCGCGCCAGATAATCCGCCGCCAGGGCCGATGCCGCCGCCGTGCGGCGCGTGGTCAGTTTGGTGCCATCAATCACGGCGGATGGCTGACCGGTTACCGCATCCAGAAGAACATAGGTCCCCGAAACCGCCGGAAGATTGCGCGCCGAATTCCCCGGCACAACGGCGGCGATTTTCACCCCGGCCGCCCCGTCCTTTTGCCAGGCCGGCATGATCAGGAAAGTCGCATCATCCTCGTTGCTGCGTTCCATGTTGAAATGGCTGCGCAGCGGGGCTTCGCACCCTTGGGCAAATCCGTTGCGCAGGGCTTCGACCAGATCCCGGGGCGATACAAATTTGTCGATATCTTCAGCAGTGATGAAACGCATGTGCCTTCCTGTAGAATTATTTTTGATTTCAGTTTGGTAGCGGACGTTTTTTATACCACGTCAGGACCGCCCCGTCACAGGATGAGCACCGGTTTTTTATGCTGTTTTTTATGGAAATTGCCGTCGTTTAGGGCAGCAGAAACCGCTTGAGATGCCCAAACAGTGACCCCGTGCCCAAAAAGACTTCTTCAAGCACGGTAAAGTGGTTTGCCCCCCATGCCTTATAGACCGGGACCTTGTGCCCGGCACTACCGCAATAGGCGCCATAGGCATCACTTTGACGAACGAATTCCGGGCTTTCATTACCGCCGACAATCACCATCATCCGCACATCGACCGGCACCGCATCAAGCATCGGCGAGTTATCGGCCGCAGACGCCGCATCAAGTCGGATATCCTCATTCAGCGTCGTATGACGGACCGGTTCGAGATCAAACACACCCGATATCGGAACAACGGCGGAAAATGGTGCCGGATCGCCAAGCGTTTCTTCCCAGTCATGGGTGGCAAGACGGGCTACAATTTGACCGCCTGCTGAATGGCCGGAAATCGAAATGCGGTCGCGATCACCGTTAAAGTCTTCGATATGGCGATAGATATAATCAATGCAGCGCACGGCTTCGTCGGTGATATCAGCCACCGTCACATCCGGGCACAGATCATAATTCGGGCAAATCACGGTAAACCCGACCGCCACCAGATCACGGGCGACAAAGGCGTAATCCTTTTTGTCCTGGCTGCGCCAATATCCGCCATGGAAAAACACATGAACCGGTGCCCCCGGTTCCGATGCCATGAAAACATCCATGGTTTCCTTGGGACCATCGCCAAAGCGGACATCAATCTTGCCGCCAAGCTGGGCACGCGTTTCATCGGACAGTTTCACAAACCGTTCGAAATGGGTCATGAATTCCGGCACGGTTTCGCGCGGATTATATTGCCATTCAAGTTCAGCAGATGTGAAACCACCCCAAGCCATCGGCACCTCGGACATTGCGGGACTGAACGCCACAGGATTTGACGTCCTGTTTCGATCTTTCTTCAATTTTACCCTGTTTGCAATCACTTCGCATAAGGGATGCGTATTTTTACGCGTTTTCATACCCGGTGATTGATTGGTCGGGACCGGAATGCGAAAGTGATGGAAACAATTTTTATATCAACCGGATAGCACCCCATGTCCCTGCCCCGTTCCTGCCCGTTTCCGTCCACGGATACCGATCGCACCCGTATCTGGGAAATGCTGGTTTTGCGTGATATTGCGGCCTTTGTCGCCGCCGACTGGTCAATGGTTGCGGATGATTTCAAGGCAGACGGGTTTTACGCGATTGATGCCTGCAAATCCGATAATCCCGATGACTGGAAAATGATGTTTCCCGATCTTGGCGCCTATCGCGATGAATGGCTGCGCCAGGCCGTCGCAGCCCAAAAGATCGACTTTGCCGAAGACCTGTTTGACGGGGTATTTCGCGCCACCAGACTGGAAAAGATCGACATCACCGGCAACCGGGCACTGGTGCGCAAACATTTCAACGGGCGCATCAAAAAAGCAGACGGCACAGAAGACCGTCTGCTTTGGAAAACCCATTATTACTGCGAAAAGCAGCCGGATGGAAAATGGCTGATTACCGGGTTTACCGGCTATCTGCCCAACCATGACCCGGCGTAAATCCCGGGTTCATCCAACATATTTTCGTTTGATTACAGAACCTTGCCGCGCGCTTCCACATCGACGGTCTGGATTGCATCACCGCGCACCAGATGCACCTGATCAAGCATATTGCTGACCACGCAGACATGGTTGGGGATGATTTCAATCCGTTCGCCAATTTCAAACGGGGTCAGACCCGCGTCAAAATGCAAAATGCCGTGTTCTTCGGAGAGCCCGACCACTGCAACATCGGGATGACCAACGACATAGCCATACCCGTCAAGTCCCAGAAGATCAGATGTCAGAACCTTGGACCCGGCATCAATGATCGCGCGGCCCGGTGCCGGAAGTGACACGATTTCGGTCAAAACACGAAGCGCACAATCATCTTCCGCACACACACCGCGCGCCATCAATGACCGGTCATTATAGATATAGGTTCCGATACGGTATTCGGTGATATTGGCGACCTCGTGGGCCTTCCACATGTCCGGAGTTCCGCCGGAACTTCTGATCGGGCAGTCAATGCCGACCGCCGCAAGCTTGGTCATCGCATCCCCAAAGAATGCGGCAACCTTGTCACCGCCCCCGGCCGCCGGATAGGTCATCAGACCGGCAAATGATACGCCCGGAAGGCCTTTGATCTTTTGCGCAAGTTCCAGCGCCGCCTGCGGTGTCTGAACGCCGCAGCGCCCACCACCGGTATCGCATTCAATCAGGATTTCAAGCGGCTTGGCACTATCGGCAAAGGCACGCGACAGACCTTCGATCACCGGCAGGTTATCGGCCACCACGCGCAGGGTTTTGACCCGGTCAAACAAAGCACGCAGACGGGCAAGCTTGCGATCCCCCAACACGTTATAGGTCAGAAGAATGTCATCCATGCCGGCATCGGCCATGACTTCGGCCTCGCCGATTTTCTGACAGGTAATCCCCTTGGCCCCGGCATCAAGTTGCTGTTTGGCAAAGGCCGGAAGTTTGTGGGTTTTGATATGAGGGCGCAGCGCAATCCCATGCTTGTCGCAATAGGCCTGATAGGCATCGATATTCCGATCTACCGTATCAAGATTGACCACCGCACAAGGCGTATCAAGTTCGGGATATTGCGGTGAACGGGTCATGAAAAACGTCCTTTGATATTCGGTGGTGACGCGAAGGGTGCAGTGGCAATCGACAATCAGCCTGCCTTTTGGGCAAACGGATCATCGACAATCGGCCAAAGCGGACGTTTGACATGACGGTATCCGTTGGTTTTCGGATCCGACGGATAAGGACCATGCACATCGATATAGATGATCTCGCCCGCGATCTTGGCGAAGGCATCGTAGAAGTGATTGGTCGATTTGATAAACAGATATTTTTTTGATTTCGGATCGATGCCCATATTGGAAAACAGGCTGGGATCGAAACTTTGCGACCGGTTGGTGTTCAAAATGACCTCGCCGCCGCCAGGAAGTTCAATCACCGCGCAATCGCCAAGCGGCACGATGCTTTGGCCGAAATACTGCCAGGCATCGCGTTCAAGCTTTTTGACCACCACTTCGGCATCAATGGGTGCGCCCGCATGGGCCCCGGTTTTCCCGCCAAAGCGCAGCGGCAATGTCGCGCCCTCGCCAGCCGAGAAACAAGTCTTTACCGCCATCGGATCCCAAAGCGTGCCAAAGGCATAATCGGAAAGCCCGCGTTCCATTACCGCACGCAGCAAAATCGTGCTGTCGCCCGGAACACCGCCGCCCGGATTGTCCCAGACATCGGTCAGAACAATCGGCTGTGCATCGGATGCCAATGCCTGATCAAGGGCGGCTTCGGGTTTAAGGAATGTCGGGCGGGTGGCCCCACGGAAACCAAACAACTCAACCCCCAGGTCTCGTGCTATCTGTTTGGCTTCCGCAGGGTTATTGTTGGTGGTGACAACGACCTTGGCCCCAAGATCGGGAACGTCACCAGCCATAAATCCGTGAATGAACGATATCGACAGGATATCGCCCGTGCCCTCCATATCCTTTGCCCGGTCGATAAAGGACCGCATCGGTTCGCGCGATGTCGGCAGAACTTCGATCATGTGGCAATCAAACACCGCCTTGGTCGGGGTGATTTCACCGCGCAAGGTGCGCAGGACAAGATCAACAACCGCCCGACCGGTTTCGACAAAATCGGTATGGGGGAATTCCTTGAACGCCACGATAATGTCGGCATTGTCGACCCGAAGTGCTGTCAAATGACTATGCGGGTCGAAACTGGTGCCGATCACGACATCCGGACCGACCAGATCGCGAATGCGCGAAATCAGATCACCTTCGCAATCAAGATAATCCTGGGCCACCATTGCCCCGTGCAAGCCAAGGATCACGCCATCAACGGGCATGGCCGCACGCAATTGACCAAGAACCTCGTCACGGAGTTGTTCATACGTCTCGCGGCTGACCAACCCGCCCGGTTCGGCCCAGGTTGCGGTTCCTTCGATCAGTTCCCAGCCTTCCTTGGCTGCGCGAAGACGGCCTTCGGTAAAGACGGCACTGCACAGCGTCGGTGTGACCGGATGTTGGCCGGGAGGTGCGTAAAAGCTTTCCTGAAAATCGGAAAAATCAGTTCTTAAAGGGGAAAATGTATTGGTCTCGGTTGCAATCGAGGCGCAAAAAATCCGCATGGCCCGTGCCTTTGTTATTGGTCTTATGAAATTGGAAAATGGAATCCGAAGGGGCAGAACCCTGCCCCTTCGGCAGATGGAACGGCTTATTCCATGTAACGGCTGGCGTTGGCCTTATCGACTTCCTGCTGGAACAGGTTCAGAAGCTTGACGCCTTCGTCACCGAGGCTTTCCTGAACGTGTTTGACCACGACCGGCTGGGTTGCTTCTTTGAACTTTTCACGGTCTTCAGCCGACAGTGCGGTGATTTCCATTTTGTCCTTAAGACCGGCAAGACCACGATCAGATGCCTCGATCACGCGCGAAACACCACGGCTTGCAACAACGCAAGACTGCGCAGCATAGCGAATGATTTTCTGCTGATCGGCAGTCAGGCCATCCCAGAAGGTTTTCGACAGCATCATGGTGTAAGGCGAGAACAGGTGGTTGGTCAGTGTCAGGTAGCCCTGGACTTCGTTGAACTTGGCAAAGGTCACAGTCGGAACCGGGTTCATCTGGCCATCGATCACACCGGTCTGAAGGCCGGCATAAACTTCACCCCAGGCCATCGGGTATGCTTCTGCACCCAGCGCCTGCATGATTTTCTGATGCGACGGCAGCGACATGGTACGGATACGGATGCCTTTGAAATCTTCAAGCGTCGCGATGGAATGCTTGGAGTTGGTCACCGCAAAGAACCCGCCGGTATCGGGGAAGCCAAGAACCTTGACGTCACCAAGGGTGCCTTCGATATCCGATGCAAGTGCCGAACCGAACGGACCGTCAAACACATCATAGGTCGATGCGTTGCTGTCGAACGCGAATGCAAGGTTCAGAACATCAATGCGCGGATAATAGGATGCCAGCGCACCGGTCGAGGTCAGCGTCGCCTGAATCAGGTCATCGCGCACCATCTGAACATGTTCGGCTGCCGAACCAAGCTGGTTGGACGGATAGACTTCGACCTTGATTTCGCCATTGGTGTCAGCTTCGACAATATTGGCAAAAACCGCGGTGCAGGCATGGGCCGGGTTCTCAAACGGGTCGGCCTTGTTGTCATGCGCGAATTTCAGAACCTTGGTTTCGGCAAACGCCATCGAGGTGCTGCCCATCAGCATCGCAGTGGCCAGGGCAGCAGCGCCCAAACGCTTTACGGTTTTCATTCTTACCTCTCCTTGATGTAACGACTTTATGGTGTCCGGCATCTTGTTTTGGTGCGCGCCCCGGCCCGGACTGACCGGGGCTGTCTTCAACCCGCTGGCCTAGCGGAAGCCAAGCAGTCGCGGTATCGCGAGAGCCAGATCCGACCAGAAGGCAAACAGGAACAACACGCCCAACTCGGCCAGAAGGAACGGCCAAAGCTGTGCAGCAATTTTTTCAAGCTTTTCACCCGTCACTGATGACAGCACGAACAGACAGGCCCCGACGGGCGGCGTCATCAGCGAGATATTGAGTGCAAGGACAAAGATGATCCCGGCATGGATCGGGTCCATCCCGATCTGAAGGGTCAGCGGAACCAGAACCGGCGCCAGAATGATCAGGATGGCATTGATATCCATCACCATGCCGATCATCAAAAGCAGCCCGACAATCATGAAGATCACGATATAGGGGTTTTCCGAAACGCCCAGAACGAGGCTTGCGACTTCTTGCGGGATGCGGTTGAAACTCAGCCACCAGCCAAGGATCGACGCAAAGGCAATGATCACAAAGATCACCCCGGTCACACGTGCGGTGCGCACCAGCATCTTGAAGAAATCCGCAAAGCTGAGCGCGCGATAGATAAACACCCCGATAAACAGCGCATAGCCGACGGCAACGGATGCTGCCTCGGTCGGTGTGACAACCCCGCCAAGGATACCCCCCAGAATGATGAGCGGCATGATCAGGGCGGTAATCGATGATTTGAAAATCTGCCAGATTTCCAGAAGTGTCGCCCGGCGTTCATTTTTTGGCAGGTTCTTGGCACGTGCAGTCACGGCAATCACGGTCATGCAGATCAGACAGATCATCAGACCGGGCAAGATCCCGGCGGCAAACAGACCACCGATCGAAACGCCCATCAGCGACCCATAAACCACCATCAGGCCTGACGGCGGAATGGTCGGGCCGATGATTGATCCGGCCGCGGTAACCGCACAGGCATAGTCGCGGCGATATCCGCGTTCAACCATCGCAGGCACAAGCGTCTTGCCAAAGGCCGCCGCATCCGCGGTCGCCGCCCCGGTCAGACCGGCAAAGAAGACGGATGCCAGCATGTTGGTATGGGCAAGACCACCGCGCATATGCCCGACAAGGGCCTGGGCGAATTTGACCAGACGGCTGGTAATGCCGATATGGTTCATGATTTCGCCAGCCAGAATAAAGAACGGCATGGCAAGGAACGGGAATACGTTCAGACCGTTAAACACCTTGCTTGGGCCTTGGGACAGGAACATTCCCCCGCCCATGTCAAACAGGCCGACAACGCCCGCCACACCAAGGGCAAAGCCGATCGGCATGCCCAGAACCATCAGAATAACAAAGATAATGGCGACGATCATTCTGCGCCCTCCGCAAGATCAACCGGGATGAAACGGCCCTGATCACGCAAGGCAACAAGAAGAAGCTGGATGGCTGCCAGAAGTGCCGAAACCGGCACTGCGGCATAGGGAATTGCCAGCGACATGCCGAAAATCATCGCCTGTCGGCGCATGCCGCCTTCGGCAAAACCAAATCCGTAGATCGCCAGATACAGGAAGGCTGCAAGCGCAATCAGATCGACAAGAAACAGGATGGTGCGCTGGATCGGCATTGGCAGGCTTAAGACAAACATCCCGATGCCGATATGTTCGCGGCGCGCAATCCCGGCCGAAATCGCCAGAAGTGCCGCCCAGATCATCAGGTAACGGGCAAGTTCTTCGGGCCATGGCAATTGCCAATGGAAAATGTATCGGTCAATAACCCCAAGCCATACATCAAGAACCAGAACCAGCATCAGAACCGCGATCACGCGTTCGACACCCCAGTTCAGGCCACGGCTTAACATTGCTGCAATGGTTTCAACACGGCGTAATGCCATCTTCGCCAAACTCTCCGCTGATGAATCTTTTGTGTATTTTTTCTACATATTGAGTATCATTTTGTAGCTTGTCTACACATTTTTGACATTAAAAGCACAATTTTTTGGCTATTGACCGAAATTTGAAACTGATTTAGGTAGTTAAACTACATTTTAAGCAGGATATTGTTTTTACAACGATCCATCAGCCAAAGCAGGGAGTTTTCAATGGCGATCAAACATTATGGCAATGAACGCAGCGGTGCCGGCGGACAGAAATTGCCGTTTTCACCCGCAGTTCGCGCAGGCGACTACGTCTATATTTCCGGTCAGGTCGCAATGAAGGAAAATGGTGAAATCGCCTATGGCGGTATCGAAGACCAGACCCGTCTGACCATGGAAAACGTCAAGGCCGCACTCGCATTGGCCGATTGCACGCTTGATGATGTCTTCAAGATCAACGTCTGGCTGGCTGATACCCGCGATTTCTGGACCTTTAACCGCGTTTATGCCGAATTCTTCCCGGGTGAGCGTCCTGCACGTTCCACGGTACAGTCCCAGATGATGGTTGACGCAAAGATTGAAATTGAAGCTATCGCCTACAAACCGGAAAAGTGATATTTCCCAAAGGGGTGCCATTTTTGGCACCCCTGCCCGACCTTTGAAACAGAACCGGACAAGACCCATGCAACCGACGGCCGACATTATCAGTTTGCTGCGTAACCAGTCGGGTGAATTCCCCAACCGGGAACAGCTGGTTGCCAATTATGTCAGCGAGAATCTGGAAGCGGTTACCACGATTGCCCTTTCCGATCTTGCCAACAATGTTGGCGTCAGCGAACCGACGGTCATTCGTTTTTGCCGGACACTTGGTTGTGACGGGTTCCGTGATTTCAAAATGCGTCTGGCGCAGAACCTTGCGGTCAGTATGCAGTATCTGACATCCGAAGACATTTCGGATGACACAACAGATGCAGACGTTCTTTCAAGTCACGTTCTGGGCGTTATCATCGACAATTTGCGTCTTCTGCGCGAACAGATTTCATCAAGCCAGGTCGATCAGGCCGCCGATATTCTGGTCAAGGCCCGCCAGATTGCGTTTTTCGGCGTCGGGGGTGGTTCGACCACCGTGGCGTTTGATGCTGCCAACCGGTTTTTCCGTCTGGGCATTCCGGCACAATCGCAAAGTGACGGCTATTTGCAACGCATGCTGTCGTCAACTTTGGGGCCCGACGATGTGGTTTTTGCCATCTCGACCAGCGGTCGCCCGACCGAGCTGATCCATTCCGCTGCCATTGCCCGGCAATATGGTGCCAAGGTCATCTCGCTGACCAATCCTGACAGCCCGCTTGCTGCGGAAAGCGATCTTGTCATCGGGATAGAGATGCCTGAAAACCCCGATATCTATAAACCCACGGCAACACGCCATGCGTTTCTGGCCACCATCGATGTCATTGCCACCGCTGTTGCGCGCCGCATGCCAGATCAGGCAAAAGAAAAGCTGCGCCGTATCAGATCATCCCTTCTGACGGTCAATCTGCCGACCGGGCGCCAGCCCATCGGGGACTAGGCGCGCCCACCAAATTTATCTGCCCCGCACAAAGGTTACCCCATGCCCCAGATCGCATTTATCGGTGAATGTATGCTTGAACTTTCCGGGGCACAGCCCGGGTCTGTTTTCGGCGCTGCAAAGCTTGGCTTTGCCGGGGATACGTTGAATGCCGCGACCTATATGGCGCGCACCAGCCGCCTTCTTGATCCGGCACAATCGGGGACGGCTGCCTATATCACGGCACTTGGTCGCGATGCCTATAGCAATGCGATGATTGCGGCCTGGCAGGCCGATGGCATTGCGACCGATCTGGTCCGTCAGATCGATGGCGCCCTGCCCGGTCTTTACACCATCCAGACCGATGCGACCGGCGAACGAAGCTTTTCCTATTGGCGCGATCAGGCCGCCGCCAAACAGGTTCTGGCGGGCGGACATGACCAGACCATCAAAAATGCATTTGCGCGCTTTGACGGGTTTTATCTTTCGGGGATCAGTCTTGCGATCCTGTCGCCTGCTGACCGCCAGAACATGATCAGGCTTGTCGCCGAATATGCCGATCAGGGTGGCAAGGTTTACTTTGATACCAACCATCGCCCGCGCCTTTGGCCTGATGCAAAAACCGCAATCGAGATCTATCAGGCGATTGCGCCATATTGTGACACGGTACTTCCGACCTTTGACGATGATGCTGCCCTTTTCGGGGATATATCCGCGCAACAGACGGGCCAAAGATGGCTTGATGCCGGTCTGCGCGAAGTTGTGGTCAAATCGGGCGGTGCGCCGACCTATTGGTGCAATAGTGACGGACAGTCGGACTTTGTGACCCCGCCCGTGATCACCGACATTGTCGATACAACATCGGCCGGTGATTCCTTTAACGGGGCGTTTCTGGCAGCACGGTCACACGGCAACAGCATCGAAAACGCCATTGCCGTCGCCCAAAAGGTCGCAGGAATGGTGATTTGCCGCCACGGGGCGCTGGTTGATATCAGCGACCTGAAATTCGGCTAAGTTCGCCCCGACCTAGTAATCCAGCCGGTACTGAACACCCGCCTTGCTGTCGATTTCAGTGGTTTCGCTGGTCACGCTGATATTTGGCGTGACTTCAATTTCGACTTCAACCCCGCTTGATCCCGGTGTTGATCCGGCCTTGGTGCCGACATAGACCCCCTCGGTCAGGTATTTGCCGACCTTGACCTCGGGCCCGTTTTCACCACCACCGACCTGAAGTACATCGGCACCGATAAAGCGCCGGACACTTCCGACCACATCAAGCCCACTGCCCCCGCCTGAAAGCTCGTTCACGGCACTGGCCAACTGCACGGCTTCGACAGCACTCAGGCTGCCCTGGGATTTGCCAAACAGGACCTGGGACAGAATTTCATCTTCGGGCAAGGACGGCACCGACGTCAGAACCAGTTCAGGATCGCTTGACGGGCCCTGGAACCCGGCGGTGACTTCCAGATCGGCCGTGCTATAGACGCCTTTGATATCAAGCATCGGATCGGGTGGGGATCCCCCGGCAAAGGTAATTTTGGAGTCCTTGATGACGAATGTCTTGCCGATGATATCAAGCTGCCCGCGCAAGGCGGACAATTGACCGACAATGCTGGGATCATCGGTGGTGCCCGAAATTTCAAGGCGCCCGCCCCATTCGGAATCAAGCCCCTTGCCGCGCACAAACAAGCGGCCGGGAATATCAACGGTCACGTCAAGGTTGCCGGAAAAACCGTTATCCTTTTCAGCCGCCTTGCGGGCTTCTTCCTTTTCTTCCTCGTCAGGCAGATTGGCGACTTCGATCGTCGGAACGGATTCCGGCAGCGCGAGCGACAAATCCACCTCGCCACGCTGAACGGTAACCGTGCTTTCGATATCGGCACTTTCCTGATTGCCGGTGACCTTGGTGTCAACATCGGCCCAGAATTGCAATTCATCGACCCGCGACAGGGCGAAATTGCGCAAGGTGGCGGTTACGTCATAGGCCGCCTCGCCGCCATCCTTCATCGTCAGGTCAACCGATGCATCAAGTTTGCCGTTGCCGCCATCGGTTGCGCTGATTGACGGGATCGAAAGTCCGTTCTGATCAAACTCGCCCGCAAGTGTAACCTGTTCAAGGATCGTGCCATAAACAAGGTTCTCGTAATGCCCGTCAGACAGGCCGAGATTGCCTTTCCAGCCGATATCATCAAGTGTTCCGGCAACATCAAGTTCCAGATTGATCGTGCCCGATACCTGATGATCCGGTGCCGGTACATAGGGCCAGAATTCGGCAATTTCGCCATTCATCCGCACACTTGCCGATACCGGTGCCGCAAGATCAGGACTGAAATTCTGTGCAAGGACCGAAACCGCAAGCGGGACTGTCCCCTGTGCCGACAGGATTTTGACATCACGATTGCCAAGATTGGCCGTCCCGTTAAGGATCCCCTTGGCAAGATCAAGGTTAAGAACCATTTCAAATGGCTCCATATCCTTGACCGTGTTTGCGGTAATGCCACTGATCCGGCCTTTGACCGCCGCCACGGGCAAAGTGCCCTTGGTTTCGCGCAAGTTGGCCGACAGATTTGCAACACCGCTTAGCCCGTCATACCCGGCAATACGGCCCCATGGCCCCAGATCGACATCATCAAGCGAAAGGTCACCGGCTATTGATTTCTGACCTGCTTCCTGCGCAACCGTTGCCACCAGACGACCGGACCCGACGGTTACATCAGCATCCAGGTTTTGCTGACCGTTTGCTGCCATGACAAATTGCAACGGACTGCGCAGCTTGATGGTCTGGTCACTAAGCGCGAAGTCGAACTTGTCCGCAACCACACGGATATCATCACCCAACCCGATATTGGCGGCCAAATCCGCCGACATCGGAACATTGCCCTGATAAAATCCGGTCGTGTTCATCGTGACGTCAAAGGCATCCAGCCCACCCATAATCCCGACGGTAACGTCATCAATGGCGATGGGTGAAAAGACGATATCCTTGCCATCAATATTGGCCTTGATATCGGGCTGGGCAAAGGCATCACGAATTGTCGCGGCAATATTCACATTCTCGATCATTGCCGGATTGCCATCGGGCTGCTGATCAATACGCAGTCCTTTGGCCAAGGCCGACAGCGTGACGGTTTGACGCCCGTCTTCCGGCACAAATCCGATATCGCCACTGATCGTTCCATTGGCAAAGGGCACCCCGAAATCGCCAAGCATTTCGGCATCAAGCTTGGTTAGCTCAAGACTGCCCTTCATCGGGACGGCATACCCCGGCAGAACAAGTTCACCGCCCAGATCCAGAAATTCACCGCGCAACAGAATGTCGCTGATCAACAGATCATTTTCCGGCAGGCGCAAATTCGCCGCGATGTCATATGCATGCTTGCCCAGATTGAAAGAACCGCTATTGCGCAGCGCCAATACCGCCTGATCAGACCATGACATGCGGCTCGATAACACCACATTATCAATGCGTTGTCCGCCGGCTTTGACACTTGGGACGCGCAGGTCAATCTGACCGGGCGGGGCGGCAATATCCCCGTCCAGACGCACCGAAAGTTTTGCCGGTGCAATCGTCACCCCGATATCGGGTGGCACCGTACCCGGCGCGACATCAAAATCGGCCGTAACAGCAAGACGTTCAAATTCGTTTGTGATGTCGACTTTGACCGGTCCTTTGAGCGTTGCGGCATTCACTGCATCCAGATCAACCATCAGATCAAGGTTGGGCAGAAGTGCAACCTTACCCGAAATCGTCGGGGACGGTCCGACAATCCGGTCAAGATCGGAAATCCCGAACACGGTTTGTGTGCCCGAAACCGTCACATCACTTTTCAGACCGTCCAGTTCCGACCAGCTCAGATTATCAAGCGTAACCTGCCCCTGCCCGCCAAGATCAAGACCGGAAATCGGCGCAAAGATCGACAGATCGGCAACATCACCGACCAGCTTGGCGCCGTTAAGCGAAAATGTGTCATCAATTTCAGCAGACCCGTTGACCGCCATTTGCGGCGCAGTCAGCAACAGTTTACCGACTGATACCCTCGAAAAATCCGGGTTTACCAACGCATCGAGCGAAAGTTCCTGATCCGCACCCAAAAATGCGCCAAGGTCGCTGTCCTGCCAGACGGTGCCCGATGTCGATGCATCAAGGTTTGCCGCAACCGGCCCGTCCCCATCAGATGCCGGCATGTTGGCGCGCACTTGCATGCGTGCGATCGTCGAAACCGGTGTTGCAACATCCTGACCATCAATTGCAACGACAAGACCGGGCATGGCAAGATCGCCATTGGCCTCGACCGACAGTGCAACCTGCCCCCAGCGTACCGCATCATCAAGCAACCCGGACAAGGCCGGATCAATATCGCCATCCAGCCGTGCGGCAATCAGGTTTTCGGCCAGATCAAGATGTGCACTTGCCGACAGATCAAGCACATCTGCCATTGCCACCGTGATGCGATCAAGGGCAAGTTTTTGATCATCCGCATTGAATGCCCCGCCAATGCCAAGGGCAATATCCCCCCTTAGCGGTTCGGGCAAATCACCGGAAATACGGTCAAATGTCCGAACCCCGCCATCCAGCGAAAAGGCCAGAACATCGGATGACAATTGCACACCGACATCGCCGGTCAGCGCCGCATAACCGTCTGCGGTCAGTTCAAGTTTGCCGTTCCAGTCATCGGCCGGACCATCCCCGGCAAGCTTGATGCGTACATCGGGTGCAATATCGGGCGTCACCCCCGCAAGGGTCATGACCACACCTTCGCGGCCAAGTTCCCCGTCAATTCTGGCCGACAGTCGCTGTTTGGGACCATCAAAATCAAGATCGACATCAAGCTGATCGGTGCCACCATCAAGTGGCTGCAAATTCAGCGCAGCTGTCGCCGAAAGATTGGTGCCGATCGCGCCATTGGCCTTAAGGCTGTATAAAAATCCCTTGCCCGAAACCGGTTCAACCAGCGCAATTTCGCGAAGATCAATCGCATCAACCGACACAGCAAGCGGCAAACTGAACCCGCCACTTTCATCGGGTGTTTCGTCATCGGGGGTATCGGGAAGACTGCCATCAGGAAGCACAATGCTGGCCGTTTGCAAACCGACGTGATTGATTTGCAATTTCCCGCCCAAAAGGGCCAGTGGCGACCAGTCAAAATCGACCTGGTCAAGATCCAGGTGAAAGCCGTCTGCCGGGCGTTCCATTCGCAGACCGTCAAGTGTCAGTCCGGTCCACAAGCTGCCCTCGATCCGGCCAAGCTCAAATGAACTGTCGGTCGCAGCCGAAACCGTTTCATTGATCATCGGCGTCAATGCGCGCAATACCGGTCCGGTCCCGGCAATCCCGGCAACAGCAGCCACCGCAAGGACGGTACCACCAACACCAAACGCACCGTAACGCGCCCATTTCAGGGCTGGTTTACGGCGTTCATGTTCATGCGGATTATTCTCTGACGGAAGTTCAGACCTGGTCAAAATGCCTGCCCCAGACTGATATAGAATTGATAGTCATCATCGACGTTTTCACGCTTATCAAGTGGCACGGCAACGTCAAAGCGCAATGGCCCGACGGCGGTGTAATACCGGAAACCGAGACCGGCCGCCCATAACAGGGAAATGTCTTCGGGTTCGCTGCGTGCATAGACATTGCCGCCCTCGACAAACGGCACAACGCCGAAACTTTCGGTGACCCGAGCACGGAATTCAAAACCGAGTTCAAGAACCGAACGCCCGCCAAGCGGATCATGATCATCATCAAGGGGGCCGACTTTCTGATATTCATAACCACGGATCGACCCGCCACCACCGGAATAATAGCGTTTGTTCGACGGCAAATTGCCGCGTTCCTCGCCAATGATTGTCCCGGTCCGCGCCCGTGCGGCCAAAACATAATCCCCGTCATCATCAATCGAAAGATATTGCGACCCGGACAGCGACACCGATGTAAAATTGGTATCATGATCGGTCAGTCCCATATAGGGCGACACATTGATTTCAAACCGCGTTCCGCGCGTGGGATCAAGCGGATTGTCCGTATTGTCATGGCGCAGGATACCGCGCAAACCGGCAAGATAGAATTCCTCGTTCGGGGAATCCGACCCGGTCAGGTCGGAATATTCCGCCGTCACGCCAAGGGTCGTCGACCAGTTTTCACCAAGTGGACGTTCGACACCGACAAAACTGTCAACCGTTGCACCCTGATAGGCATCGGTATCATTGTTTTTTGCATTCGCCTCGGCCACCAGGGCCTGTTTGCGTTGCAGGAATTGCGGTTTTTTGAATTCCGCACTTAGACCCTGTTCAAGGCTTGAGGCATCGGCACCAAGCCGCAACCGTTCACCGGCGCCGAACAGATTTCGATGTTCCCAGAATGCGTTGGCGCCCGGACCATCCGCAGTCGAAAAATCAACCCCGCCGCCGATTGACCGCATTTTACGTTCAACCACATTGATTTCAACGGGGATCTCGCCGCTTTCGCCCACCGGGCCTGCGACCTTGACGATCACACTGTCAAACAGGTTGGTCTGCGCCAGATCGCGCCGCGTTTCGCGCACCCGTTCGGGACTGTATTGTTCGCCGGCCCGCCAGCTGCGATATCCCGCGATGAAATCCTGATCGACCTCGTCTGCACCATTGACCGTGACCGCGCCGAAATTGGCCTTTGGCCCGGTTTCAAAGGCATATTTGATCGAAATGGTTTTCTGTGCGGTATCGGCCATTACCGTGCGTTTGGTCGCCTTGACCAGCGGATAGCCCTGATCACGCAGGATATCGACACCGAATTGTTCACCAAGAATGATCGGCTCTGCCGTGGCGCGCTGACCGATTTGCAGGCGGGTTCTTTCAAGTTCGGCATCAGTTGCCGGGCGTTCGAGGACTTCGTCCGGGCGCACAATCACCAGGTCAACCGACGCAATCAGATATGGCGCACCGGTATCAATCATATAGGTCAGAACAAGCGGTGTGGGTGCGCCATCCCCATTCTCACCACTATCACCGTCTGCACCATTGCCCCGGTTATCAGCTTCATCAACCGTGTCTTGCGATGCGGTGCCATTCACTGTGTCATTTGCGGTGACATCGTCATTTTCATTATTCTCGCTGCCCGCCGGATTGCCGTTTTCTTCGACCGGTGCGTCATCACCGGTTTTTTCGGTGATCTCGAACGTGATCTGGCCGTCATAGAATCCGTTGGATCGCAGAACCGCCTGGAACCGTTCAACATCATCTTCGGCCCGGCGTTGCAGTCCGGCACGCGATGCGGTCGGGCGTGACTGTAACCGGCGCGCGGTACTGACCGCGTTCAATGCCTCGATCAGCTGTTCTTCATGATCGTCAATGCCGGTCAGTTCCACCTCATAGGGGATGGTGGTGCGCAGATCAGCCGGGGCTTGTGATTCGCCATTGCCAAACCCGAAATCCAGCCCGCCAATTCCTTCGTCAGATGAGCACGCAGCCAGCATCGTTCCCGCCATCAAGAGCGGAACAATCGCAGCAGATCGCCCATATGATCCAAATTTGCGGCGGATGCGGCTTGTCAAACGTCATATCCCTTGTGCTTTGTGTCCGGTCAGGTGACGCCAGTTAACATCGTTTGGCGTTCTTTTATACCCTTTGATCCCATCAGGGATTGTTGCAAACAGAATTGTTGTTATTTTCAAAACAGCGAACTGAAAACACCATATTTTCATTCATCTTACAGGTCGAGTGTCACCTGTGCCACTTCCCATGAAAAAATGGCATGGCTGTGAACAATATTCGCACTTGTGAGCTTTTTGGTTTGAGCGTACCGGGAGTTGCGCGCAACATATGCATCACATCCAATCGCAGGAGGTCCGTCTCGTGGCTTCGACCCAGACCAATACCGTCATTATTCGCAACGCAGTACGTGCCGACCTTGATGGGCTTTGCGCCCTTGAGAACGCCAATTTCCAAAGCGACCTGATTTCGCGCGCCTCTTTTTCGCGCTTCTTGCGTCAGGCATCTGCGCGTCTGCTTGTTGCGGATGCCGGCGATGCCGACAAACCGGCCATTGTCGGATACGGATTGCTGCTGTTGCGGGCGAATGCGGTCGTCGCCCGGATTTACTCGCTTGCGATTTCACAGGAATGGCGCGGCAAAGGTCTTGGTACACAGCTTCTGGCGGGGCTTGAGAATCTGGCAATGGATGCCGGTTGCCATCGTATGCGCCTTGAAGTGCGGGTTCAAAACGACACCGCACGTAATCTGTATGAGCGCCACGGCTATCAGAAGGTCGCCGATCTTCCGGGCTATTACGAAGATGGCGGTGACGGCATTCGCCTTGAACATGCGCTCTATGACGGTCAGACCGATGTTACCCCGGCGGTTGCCACCGGTGCGCCGCTGATCCTTGTTGATCGCCTGTCCGATCAGCGTTTTGCTGTTTCGGGTGCGCGCGTCATGCGGGTGCGTGACTATCTTGCGCTTGATCACGGGGTGCGCAACCGCCGTGTGATCAACCTGTGCCAATCCTATGAATATCTGTCGCGCGGCTATTATTGCAGCCTTCTGGCTGCTGCGCGTGCCGAACGTGTCATTCCCGAGGCAGATGTGCTTCTGGACCTTAACTGGAAGCGTCTTCAGAAAACCGCGCGTTCGGAACTCAGCCCGCAGATCATTGATGCCCTTGCAAAATCCGGCCATGGCCCGGAACAGGCACCGGATCATATTGATGTCTATTTCGGACGCACCGCCGACAAACGGTTCCGCCAGATCGCCGAACGGGCGTTTGACCAGTTCCGCTGCCCGATCCTGCGCCTGCATCTGAACAAGCAGGACCGCAAGATTTTGCGCGAAATCGAAGCCCCGTCCCTGGGTCAGCTTGATGACAGCAACCTTGCCGAATTTGAAGCAGCCCTCCGCGCCTATTTGCGCGGACGTGTGCGCAAGCAGGGCAACGTCACCCCGCCGACCGCACTGGTCGCGATCCTGCATGACCCGGACGAAGTTTTGCCGCCGTCAGACAAGGAAGCATTGGCAAACTTTGTTCAGGCCGCATCCGATCTTGGCGCCAAGGCCGAACTGATCACGGCCAAGGATTTCCATCATCTTTCGGAATTTGATGCACTTTTGATCCGCGAGACAACGGCCCTTGATCACCATACCTATCGATTTGCCAAACGCGCGGTAAAGGAAGGCATCCCGGTGATTGATGATCCGGACTCGATGTTGCGTTGTACCAACAAGGTCTATCTGGCCGAGTTGCTGCGCACCCATCGTATCCCCGCCCCGAAAAGTGCGATTTTTGACAAGCGCCGCATTGCCGAAATCGGTCAGCAGTTCAGCTTCCCGTCGGTTCTTAAAGTGCCGGATGGCTGCTTCTCGCGCGGGGTGCGCAAGGTGAAATCACCCGAACACCTTAATGAAGTCGCGACCGAGATGTTCAAGAACTCGGAACTTCTGGTCATTCAGGAATATGTCGAAACGACATTTGACTGGCGTATCGGTGTTTTGGGCGGCGAGCCGATCTTTGCCAGCCGCTATTTCATGGCGCCGGGCCATTGGCAGATCGTCAAACATGAAGATGACGGCAAAAGTTTCGAGGAAGGCGGGTTTGAAACGCTTGCCGTTGAAGATGCGCCCGCCGATATCGTTGCAACCGCCCTTGCCGCGGCCCGCCTGATGGGCGATGGCCTTTATGGTGTGGATGTCAAGGAAACCCCGCATGGCCCGATGGTGATCGAGGTGAACGACAACCCCAATGTGGATGCCGGGGTCGAGGATGTGGTTCTGGGCATGGAGCTATATCGCCGCATCATTGCGCATCTTCTGGGCAAGATTGCCCGCCCCTGAATTCGCAATCGCACCATAAAAAAGGCCGGGTTTACCCGGCCTTTTTGTCTATGAAGACGGCGGCTTGCAGTTTGTCGCGCCCGTATCTTGCCATCAGATCAAACTCGTTGCGCAGGATCGGCACCGACAAACAATCACTGCCATTAAACGGTTCGTGATCATCGCCGATATCGGGATCACTCACATAGACAAACCGGTCATCAAAGCCCGACACCACGACCCAATGCGGGATCTTGTCACCGTAAATGCGGTACTGGCTGATCAGGACCAGCGCCATCTTGCCCTGTTTGGCGCGTTCTTCGATTTCGGCCACGCCAAACGGTCCGGTCGTCACCACAATGCCGACATCCTGGGCCTGACGGGCAAAATCATAATGCACCAGTTCGACCACTTCGCGGTTTTTGGGTTTGCGCACCGTATCAACAAAAAGCGGCCCGTCGCGGCTGCTTAGCACCTCGGCACCAAATCCGCGACGATTGGCCGCCAATGCCAGTCCCAGCGGACCACACCCGCCATGACCCGATGTCATGAACACGGTGGTTGCTTCGCGCCACAGGGCAATTTCCAGATTGCGATCAAGTTCAAGTGACGGATCAAGTGCATTCATCGCCATCATCAGGGCCGCCGGGCCGCAGGTGAATGGCAATGTCTGGTGATAGAAATGAATAGGGGATGGCAGGCGCAGGGCATTGGGCACCAATACCTTTTCCATGCGCAACGCGTCGGAATGATCGGGGTAATAATCCGGATAAAGCGCAAATTCGCGGTAGCCCGCAGCATGAAACAGCGAAATGGCGCGATCATTTTTCTGACTGACTTCCAGACGCAGGATCGGCGCGCCGAAATCAAGGCTGAGTTCTTCGGCCCGGGTGATCAATTGCTGCCCGATCCCCTGCCCGCGCCAGTGCGGCGATACCGCCAGGGAATAAAGACGCGCAAGTGCGACATTGCGCCGGAAAATCACCAGCGCATAGCCAACAACGCCACCATCGGTGCAGGCAACGCACAGACGCGCGGTTTCGCTTCCGACAAAGCGTTTGAATGCGCGCCGGTTCAACCGGTCAATTTCAAAGGATTGATCTTCAATTTCGCACAGCGCATCAATGTCGCCAGGCACGGCCAACCGGATATCAATTTTGGCCTTTTCACGCGTATTCAAAGTCACACCCACAGCAGAAAATCTGACACACGGTATCATACCGTCCTGTCATATCGACATGATTTGCAAAAATGCGATAGTGCAATTTTGGCAGGCGTGCCGCGCATTTATGCGATGGGGACCGTTCCCATCGCATAAAGGTCAATAAACGGACATCCGCACTTAGGCGCGCGCAGCAATGCGCGGCAATAGCGGCGACATGTCATAACCGGCATCGGATGCCGATTTGATAATGTCCTGAACCGGCAGATTTCCGGCGTTGGCCAGCGACCAAAGGATCGTGCAACGCGTGCCGGTCCGGCAATAGGCAAAGATCGGCTTTTCCGCCGCGGCAAGATTGGCGGCAAATGCGTCGGCATCGGCGTCCGAGACATTGCCACTTGCGACCGGCTGGAAAATTGCCTTGATGCCGGCGGCTTCGGCCTTGGCGGCAATCTCGGCAAAGGATGGCTGGCCCGGGTCTTCATTATCCGGGCGGTTACAGATGATGGTCTTGTAACCGGCCTTGGCAATCTCGTCGATCGCATCAAGTGGCAATTGCGGGGATACCGTCAGGTCGTCGCTCAGGCGTTTCATTTTTCTGTTCCGTTATGTCTTGCCGATGGCGTACCGCAATCTGCCCGTCAAAACGGACATGCGCAGAACACCTTAACTGATACGGATGCCACTATAGCGCGGTCGTTGCAACCGCTTGAACAGAAAATTGTCATGTGCAGACGACTGACAGCAACCCGCACGTTATTTCGAAAGCGGACAGGTCCGAACACCCAGCAACAGATAAAGCGGGCAAAACCGGAAGGCCGCGGTCAATAACATGACAATCCCGGCTGCAACCATCACCCAGCCGAATGTCCCATAGGCCACCATCCCCTGTTCGGGTGTTGCCATAATCAGCGGCAAGGCAATCAGAAACGCACCGACACAGGCACGCAATACACGATCAATCATCCCGACATTTGCCATGACATCCTCCTTGGGCCGTCGCTGTAAGATCACACAAGCATTATATCATTATGTATTGATTTACATTGATAATGATCAATTGGCGGCCAATTCGAAGACATGTGATTTGGATTATTGCCCTTATATGAGCGGCATGTAAAAAGGGGAAAAATCAAAACACATCAAAACACATCAGGAACCGTGCCGTGACGATCGATATCCCCCAGCCTGCTGCGGCTTCATCCGCCCCGGATTATCCCGAATGGAAGCACGCCAACCCGGACGGCAGATTTTCAGATTGGCTCAAGGCATCGGTTGCTGAAAACTGGCATCGCGTCACGCATCATCCCTTTACGGATGCCTGGGGTAAGGCGGCAATCCCAAAACGCAATCTTGAAAACTATCTTATTCAGGATCATCGCTTTATCGACCGGTTTGTTGCCCTTCTGGCTGCGGCGGTATCGCGCGCCCCGACACTGAAGGACCGCATTCCCGGCTGCCAGTTTCTGGCTCTTCTGACCGGGGCTGAAAACACCTATTTCGAGCGATGCTTTGTCGCACTTGGCGTCACCGATGAGGCCCGCGCAACACAGCCCGACTGGTCTGCCACCAGCGATTTCAAACAATTGATGGCCGATGCCGCCAATGGCACCAGCTATGCCGATATGCTGGCCGTACTTGCCGTGGCCGAAGGCACCTATCTTGGCTGGGCCGACCGGGTCAACCGGTCCCTGACAGAGCGTCCCGAGGATTTCTGGTATGCCGAATGGCTTGATCTTCATGTCGGTGCGTATTTTGAAAGTGTGGTTGGCTATCTGAATGATCAGCTTGATCAGGTTGGCCCCACCCTGTCGGCATCGGACCGCGACGGCTGCCTTTCGTTCTTTGCGCGGGCAACGGAACTTGAAGTCCGGTTCTTTGATACCGCATGGGGATCAGCGCAATGATCACCATTCGCCGGTTTCGCGACGAAGATGCCGCGACAATGACCGACATATATGCCCGGGCGGTCGCCGAACTCGGCCCGAAATCATATGGCCCGGAACAGGTGGCGATCTGGGCCAGCCTGCAACCAAATCCCGATCAGTTCAAAAAACTGATGACCGACGGGCGCTATTGCCTGGTCGCCGTTGATCAGAATGATCGTGCGGTTGCCTTTGGCGATGTTGAACCCGATGGCCATATCGGATTTTTATATGCCAGCCCCGATGTGGCAGGAACCGGGGTGGTTGCCAGCCTTTATGGTGAACTTGAAAACGCCGCCAATGCGCAAAATATCGGCAAGCTCTATTCCGAAGCCAGCGAACTTGCCAAATCCTTCCTGCTTAAACAGGGATTTTCCGTGGTCGAGCGGCGCGACTTTGAAATCAATGGCGTTCCGATCCACAATTATGCCGTTGAAAAGCGCCTGCGCAAACCGGGCCAACCCGCATAAAAAAGGCTGCCAACGGTTCGTCGCTGGCAGCCTTTTGAATTTGAGCCCGGTTTGATCAGTCGCGCAATCCGCGTTTGGCCGTTCCCAAAACACGATCGATGAACAAATCCGCCTGCCCGACATAGTTTGCAGGATCACCGACCTGTGCCCAGTTTACCGGCGCGTCGGTCAATTTGGGCAATTCATCAAACAGGTTCGACCCGTTTGCCGATGATTTGGCAATGGCGTCCTTGACCAGCTTGTCCGCGGCATCACGCCCGATATGGTCGGCAAGGGCAAAGGTCGCGGCTTCTGCCAGCATCGCCCCGCGCGACAATTCAAGGTTTTCGGCCATGCGCCCGGTATTGATTTTAAGGTCCGGCACCATATCAACCGCCTGCGCCAATGCCGTTCCCGCCGCCATAATGATCTGCGGCAAGGTCAACCATTCCAAAAGCCAGCTTGACCCGCAACGTTCATGATCATGAAGCTGTGACTGGCTGAAAACGCCAAGTTGCCCGGCATTGAACCGCGCAAGGGTCACAAGCATTTCGGCCTGCACCGGGTTGGATTTATGGGGCATGGTGGATGACCCACCGCCCTTGCCCGGCTGGACTTCGGCGATTTCCGATTGCGCCAGCAAAACAAGATCCTGACCCATTTTGCCAAGCGCACCGGTTAACACTGTTAACTGACTTGCGAAATCCACCAGAACATCACGCTGCGCATGCCAGGGCATATCAGATGCCGGAAGATCAAGTTCTTCGGCCAGGTTGCTTTCGACATCGGCGGCCTTTGCCCCGATTGATGCCAGCGTGCCCGCCGCCCCGCCAAAGGACAGCCGCAACAAATCCGCCGCCAAGCTGTCGATCCGCCGGTCGATCCGCACCAGCGGAGCCAACCAACCGGCTGCCTTCAGGCCGAATGTTGTCGGAACAGCCTGTTGTGAACGGGTGCGCCCGATCATCACGGTCTTGCGATGTGCATCTGCATGGGCCGCAAGCGATCTGGCCAGTTTGCGAATGCGCCGACGGATGATGCCGATTGCGTCGCGCAACCGCAATACCAGTGCCGTATCAACCACATCCTGACTGGTGGCACCGAAATGGGCGAACCGGGCATCTTCACCGCCAATTTCGGCCTTTAATGCCTTGACCAGGGCCGGGACCGGCACACCGGCACTTGCCGTTCCCGCCGCCAACGACGCCGGATCCGGATTGAAATCGCGGCAAACGTCGGCAATCCGTGCGGCACTTTCCCCCGGAATGACACCTGCGCGGGCTTCTGCCGCGGCAAGGGCAGATTCAAACAGCAACATCGAGGCAATCTGTGCCCGGTCATCAAACAGGGCCGCAATTTCCGGATCGGAAAACAGCCCGCCAAGCAGGGCCGAGTCAAAAGGCGAAATCGTCATCAGGTCAAATCCACCATGGTAATCAGGTGCGAATTCATAGTGTCGCGCTGTGCAACGGGTTGGTCAACAACGCAAAAAGAAGCCCCTGCCCGTTCAGAAAAATCTGAGCGCACAGGGGCGTCTTTCAACTCATAGGCAAATCGTTCCCGGGATCAGACTGCTTCAAGCGCAATCGCAATCCCCTGACCGACACCAATGCACATGGTCGCCAGTGCGTATTTGCCACCTGTGCGTTTAAGCTGAAGGGCCGCCGTACCGGCAATACGTGCACCCGACATGCCCAACGGATGACCAAGGGCAATCGCCCCGCCATTCGGGTTCACACGCGCGTCATCATCGGCGATGCCAAGATCACGAAGGGTCGCAAGACCCTGGGATGCGAATGCTTCGTTCAGTTCGATCACATCAAGCTGATCAGTGGTCCAGCCCAGACGTGCCAGAAGCTTTTTCGATGCCGGTGCCGGGCCAAAGCCCATGATGCGCGGGGCAACACCCGCCGTCGCACCACCGACAACCTTGGCAATCGGTTTCAGGCCATATTTCTTGACCGCGGCTTCGGATGCCACGATCAATGCAGCCGCCCCGTCATTGACGCCCGATGCGTTACCCGCCGTTACCGAACCGCCTTCGCGGAACGGGGTCGGCAATTTGGCAAGGGTTTCAACCGTGGTACCCGCACGCGGATGTTCATCGGTATCAACCACAACCGGATCGCCTTTGCGCTGGGGAATGGTCACCGGGGTGATTTCCTGGGCAAGGGTCCCGTTCTGCTGGGCAGCGACGGCCTTTTCCTGTGAACGCACGGCAAAGGCATCCTGATCACCGCGCGAAATGTTGAAATCTTCGGCAACGTTTTCACCGGTTTCGGGCATGGAATCCACACCGTACTGCTTTTTCATCACCGGATTGACAAACCGCCAGCCAATAGTGGTGTCATAGATTTCCGCATTGCGCGAAAACGCCGACGTTGCCTTGGGCATCACGAACGGTGCACGTGACATGCTTTCAACGCCACCGGCTATCATCAGGTCGGCTTCGCCCGCCTTGATCGCGCGTGCGGCAATGATGATCGCATCCATGCCCGAACCGCACAGACGGTTGACCGTGGTTCCGGTTACGGTTTCGGGCAATCCGGCCAGAAGCGATGACATGCGTGCAACGTTGCGGTTGTCTTCACCTGCCTGGTTGGCACAGCCAAAGACCACATCGTCAACCGCACCAAAATCAAGATCGGGATTACGTTCAACCAGTGCCTTGAGCGGCACCGCGCCAAGATCGTCGGCACGTACCTGTGACAGGCTGCCACCAAAGCGGCCAATCGGGGTACGGATGTAATCGCAAATATATGCGTCAGCCATTTCTAAGATCCTTGTTATTACTCTTACTGCTGACCCGCATGGGCCTTGGCGGTACGAGCATGCAGTTCACGAAGAACCTGCAATTCTTTCTCGGACGGGATCGCAGTTTCGGCGACTTCGTCGGCAAACTCAACATCCCAACCGGTATTTTCGATGATTTCTTCGCGGGTTACGCCCGGATGGATCGACGTCACGATGAACTGTTTGCCGACCGGATGCGGTTCCATGATGCAAAGATCGGTAATCAGACGCGACGGTCCTTTGGTATCCACACCATAGGACGCGCGGTCATCACCGCCCTTGCCATGACCAAGCGACGTCACGAAATCGATCTTTTCAACAAAGCCGCGTTTGCTTTGTTTCATCACCAGGAAAACTTCACCACAGCTGGTTGCGATTTCCGGCGCACCGCCACCGCCCGGAAGACGGACTTTGGGGTTGTCGTAATCACCAATCACGGTGGTGTTGATGTTGCCATATTTATCAAGTTGGGCCGCACCAAGGAAACCGACCGAAATCTTGCCGCCCTGAAGCCAGTAGCGGAACATTTCGGGCACCGGAACCGTGTTCACAGCGGTTTCACACAGTTCGCCATCACCGATCGACAGCGGCAGAACGTCCGGCTTGGTGCCAATCGTGCCACTTTCATAAATCAGGGTGATGTCCGGTGCATGGGTCAGACGGGCCAGGTTACAGGCCGCAGACGGCATACCGATACCAACAAAGCACACATCGTCGTTTTTAAGCGCGCGTGCGGCGGATACCGTCATCATTTCAGTCGGGGTATATTCAACCATGATCTTTTCTCCGCTTAGCCTTTGTTTGCTTCACGCTTGGCCGCGAAATCTTCGGGACCGCCATTCATGACATGTTCTTCGATCCAGGCCAGGAAGGCCTCGCGATCGCGGGCAATCGGATCCCATGCCTTGTAAAACGCGTTGTCGCGCTTGTAGTAGCCTTGCGCATAGGACGGATGCGCCCCACCCGGGATTTCAACAATCGCGGTAACCGCCCAGTTCGGCAGCATCACAGCGTTTGACGAGATATCGCCGAAATCATCAACGATCTCTTCGACCGTCACGATGGATTTCTTGGCGGCCAGAACGGCTTCTTTCTGAACACCAACGATGCCTTCAAACAGGACATCGCCCTTTTTGTTGGCTTTCTGGGCGTGAACAACCGTCACATCCGGGCGGATCGACGGAACCGCGGCCAGGCTTTCGCCGGTGAACGGGCATTTGATGAACTTGATATTCGGGTTGACGCGCGGCAGTTCCGCACCACGATATCCCTTGAACACCGCACAGGGCAGACCGGCCGCACCGGCGTCATAGGCATTGGCCATCGCTGCGTGGGAATGTTCTTCGATCTCAAGCTTGTGCGGCCAGCTTTCCTGGACCGCTTCGCGCAGACGATGCAGCGAACCAACACCCGGGTTCCCGCCCCAGGAGAAGATCAGTTTTTTGGCACAGCCGGCACCGATCAGCTGATCATAGATCATATCAGGCGTCATGCGGATCAGGGTCAGATCCTTGATCCCCTGACGGATGATCTCGTGCCCGGCAGCATGCGGGATAAGATGGGTGAAGCCTTCCATCGAAATGGTGTCGCCATCCTTAACGCAGGACGCGACAGCCTCTTTAAGCGACATGAAACGTGCAACCACGGTAAAACTCCTGTGGTATCAAACCAAAACAGAACAAAACAAATTCGGGGCAACTGCCCCGCATCATGCGGGAAATCGGATCGATGGCTGCGACCGCCGGCTTTCCCCAAAGCAGCGGACGCAGCCATCGGACCAGATCGGCCTACAAGTCAAAGAACACGGTTTCCGCGTCCCCCTGCATGTGGATGTCGATCCGGTATTCGATCCCGCTTGGGGTTTCGACACGCTTGGCGATCAAGGTGTCGCGACGATCTGCCGGAACCGATTGCAGGACGGTGTCCTTGGCATTCAGTTCAGCTTCGTCGTCGAAGTAAAAACGGGTAAAGGCGTGAACAAGCATGCCGCGCATAAACACGATCACATTGACAAACGGGGCCTGGGCATCGGCAACGACGCCCGGCTTGACCGTATCAAACCAGAATCGGTTTTTGGCATCCGTGCCCGTGCCGCACCGGCCAAGGCCACGGAAACCGGCATCAGCAACATCGACCGGCTTTTCGCTGTAAACGCCATCGGCATCGGCCTGCCAGATTTCGATCATCGCGTCATTGACCGGGTTGCCTTCGGCATCAAACACAGTGCCGGTGATGCGGATATGTTCACCCTTGGCATCCGGACCGGCAACAACCGGATCGGCGATATCGGTAAAATCATAGCCATATTGACCTGCTGTCAGGCCATAGGCGAAATACGGACCAACCGTCTGTGAAGGGGTTTCACCAAATGCCATAACTTAATTCTCCATCGGGGTGCCGTTGCGTCCGCGCAGGACAATGTCAAACTGATAACCCAGCGCAAAGCTTTCCTCGGTCTTGTCGATCGAGAATTTGGCAATCAGACGTTCGCGTGCGACCGGGTCTTCGGTGCCCAGGAAAATCGGATCAAGTTCAAGCAGCGGATCACCCGGGAAATACATCTGGGTTACAAGGCGTGTGGCAAAGCCCGGACCAAACAGCGACAGATGAATATGGTTCGGACGCCAGGCATTGAAATGGTTGCCCCACGGATAGGCGCCCGGCTTGATGGTATAGAATTTGTAATTTCCGTTTTCATCGGTCATGCAGCGTCCCGAACCGCGGAAGTTCGGATCAAGCGGCGCTTCGTGCTGATCAACCTTGTGCACATAGCGGCCTGCCGCGTTCGCTTGCCAGATTTCGACAAGAATGTTCGGTTGCGGGCGACCATCGGTATCCATGACACGGCCATGCACCACAATGCGTTCGCCAAGCGGTTCGCCGTTGGTGATCCCGTTTTTGGTCAGATCGAAATCAAGTGCACGCACACTGGCCGGGGCAAAACGCGGTCCGGTGCCTTCGGTCAGGCCGGACTTGATCGCCAGCGGCGGGCGCGACGGGCCACGCAGAATGGTGGATTTGTAGCCCGGAGCAATGAACGGGGCGTGGGATCCCCAGTCACGCGGTTTGAAAACGGACATTTAACTTACTCTCCCTTGGATGCCGCGTCGATCTCGGCATAGGCTTGTTTGGCGATGCGGAATGCCGTATTGGCGGCGGGAACGCCGGCATAGACCGCAACATGCATCAGGGTTTCACGGATATCATCGCGTGTCGCCCCGGTATTCAGGGTCGCCCGGATATGCATGGCGAGTTCTTCTTCGTGACCGAGCCCCGCAAGAAGGGCGATGGTAACGATGGACCGTTCGCGTTTGGTGAATGTGTCGCTGGTCCAGACACCATTCCAGACATTTTCAGTGATATAGCGCTGAAAACCTTCATCAATTTCGGTGATGTTTTTTGACGCACGATCCACATGCGCATCGCCCAGAACGGAACGGCGGGTTTTCATGCCAATGTCATACCGGCTCTCAGACAAGGTTCTTCTCCTTGGTAAATCGGTCGATCAACCGGGTCAGCAATTCCGGGGTTTCGATGCAGGGCAAATGCCCGACCCCGTCAATCAATTCAAATTCGGCATTCGGGATCATGGTCGCCATTTCGCGCACCACATCGGGCGGTGTCGCCAGGTCATCCGATCCACAGATACATAAGGTCGGAACCGCAATCTTGCCCGCCGCTTCGCGCAAATCACCATCGCGCAGCGCCACACAAGTGCCGATATAGCCGGCCTCTGTCGTGCGCACGAGCATGTCGCGATACATCGCGGTTTCAAGCGGACGGTCCTTGCGGAACGTCGGCGACAACCAGCGTTCCATGATCGCATCGCCCAGAACATCAATCCCGTCGGCCTTGATGGCTTCGATCCGGGTATTCCAGCCGTTATAATCACCAAGCTTGGGGGCGGTATCACAAAGGATCAGGCCGCGAACGCGTTCGGGCTGCAATTGCGTGACTTTCTGGGCAATCAGCCCGCCAACCGACAGACCGCAAATGATCACCTTGCCAAGACCAAGATGATCAAGCAGCCCGATCAGGTCATTGGCATGCAGCGCAATGTCATATGGCGCATCACCGATGCCTGACAATCCATGACCGCGCTTGTCATAGGTCACAATATTGAAGCGGTCAGACAATGCCGCAACAACATCATCCCAGATGCGCAGATCGGTACCAAGCGAGTTCGAAAACACCAGCACAGGCGCGTCTTTCGGCCCGGACTGGCTGTAATGGATATGTGTCCCGTTGATCGGGGCGACTTGTAGACTCATGTCGTTTCCACCCTGCTTATTTGCGCACAATTTCGCAGATGGTTTTGGTTATGTAAAATGAGGAATTGCGTATTTTGCATAACTATATAATTATGCATTGTGTTCTGATTACTTTATTCTACAACGACGCGACGTAGGCACGCATGCTTGATCAACGCATTAAATTCCGTCATCTGACCTGTTTTCTGGAAGTCGCGCGTCAGCGCAGCGTTGTCAAGGCCGCCGACACCCTGTCCATCACCCAGCCCGCCGTTTCCAAGACCATCCGCGAACTTGAAGAACATCTTGATGCGCGGCTGTTTGACCGATCCAAACGCGGCGTGACCCTGACCGATTTCGGCAAGGTTTTCCTGCGATATGCCGGGGCCAGCGTCACCGCCCTTCGCCAGGGTGTCGACAGCATCAGCCAGGTCCGCATGCAGGGCGGTCTTTCGATCAATCTTGGTGTATTGCCGACCGTCGCCGCCAGCGTCATGCCCAATGCCATCCGCCGGTTCAAATCCCTTAGTCCCGACACAACGGTCAAGGTGGTTGCCGGTCCGAACGTGATGCTGATGGGACAATTGCGCGTTGGTGAACTTGATCTTGTGGTCGGACGACTGGCCGAACCCGATCAGATGTCGGGCCTGTCATTCATACATTTATATTCGGAACATATTTCGCTGGTTGCGCGTCCGGGGCATCCGTTGCTGACCGATGAAAACCCCGACATTACGCGTATCCGCGAATTCACCGTTCTGGTGCCGCCCAAACATGCGATCATTCATCCGACGGTCGACAAGATGCTGATTGCCCATGGCATCGGTGCCCTTCCCGACCGGATCGAAACGGTTTCAACATCGTTCGGGCGTGCCTTTACGCGCGAGACCGATGCGATCTGGATCATCTCGAACGGGGCTGTTGCATCTGACATCGCCGAGGGCCATCTTGTTGAATTACCGATAGATACCAGTGACACTTTTGGACCCGTAGGGTTGACGACCCGAATTGACTCGCCGATTTCACCGCCTGTCGAGATGCTGATCAATGCTGTGCGCGAAGAAGCGGCACTGCATCACGCAACCCATTCAGGCCTTAATACATAATCGTTTGGTTATGCAAATGTGCGGACATATCATTATACATAACCATCACGTGCCCATTAGATTGGTTCCAATTCGGTATGGCAGAATTGCACCAAACGCAGGCCATTCCAAAAATAATAATAAAAACAACAACCAAGTATCTTGGAAAACTTCGCACGCTAGATGCGCATCATGGCTGAAACGTTTGTCGGCGTCATGACCGCGACAAGACGTTCAAAGGAGGAAGAATGAAACACATCACCAAATTGCTTGCGGGTGCAGCTGTTGCGACCATGGTGTCGTTCGGCGCACACGCACAGGAAGTCACGCTTACGATCCACCATTTCCTGGGTCCGAAGGCACCGGCACAGTCCAAAATGATTGAGCCGTGGGCAAAGAAAATCGAAGAAGAATCAAACGGCCGTATCAAGTTTGAAATCTTCCCGTCCATGTCGCTTGGCGGCAACCCGCCGGAATTGTACCGTCAGGTTCGTGACGGCGTTGCAGACATCGTCTGGACCCTTCCGGGTTACACCCCGGGCGTATTCCCGCGCATCGAAGTTTTCGAACTGCCGGGCGTGCATCTTGGTGACGCGCGCGCAACCAACCTTGCGATGTGGGATCTTAAGGACGAATTCGCCGAAGACCTTAAAGACATCCACCCGCTGGCGGTTCACGTCCATGCCGGTCAGGCCATCCATCTGACGGAAAAGGAAGTCCGCACGGTTGATGACGTCAAAGGTCTGAAACTGCGTACCCCGACCCGTACCGGTTCCTGGGTTATTGAATCCTGGGGCGCAGAGCCGGTTGGCATGCCGGTCCCGGCCCTGCCGCAGGCACTGTCGCTTGGCGTTGTTGACGGCGGCCTGGTTCCGTTCGAAGTTGTTCCGCCGCTGAAACTGGCTGAACTGATTTCCTATTCTGTTGAAGGCGAAGGCGTGAATTCGCGCTTTGGCACCTCGACCTTCCTGTTCGCAATGAACAAGGATCGTTACGAAAGCCTTCCGGATGATCTCAAGGAAATCATCGACCGCAATTCCGGCCGCGACTTCGCAGCCGAAATCGGCGATGTCTTCAACAATGTTGAAGAAGTCGGCAAGAAAATGATCAACGAAGGCAAGGGTAAGGTTGTCAAACTGACCGCCGCTGAAAAAGCGACCTTCGATGATGCCGCTGCCTCGGTCGTTGATCGCTGGATCGAAGAATCCAAATCCAACGGCATCGACGGCGCGAAACTCGTCGAAGACGCAAAAGCAGCCGTTCTGGCCCATACCAAGTAACGATATCAAGTTACTGGAAAATCTTGTGGGGTCACGTATCATACCGATGCGTGACCCTGTTTTTCCCGCTAGATTGCCCTCTAGATTGTAAGACATATGAAAAACGTGCTCTACAAGGCTGCATCATGGTTCGCCGTTATCGGTGGCCTGCTTGCCCTGCTGATTGCCGTTGTAACGATTGTCAACGTTACCGCCTTTGGTCTGGACAAGATCGCCCGGCTGTTTGACGCCAACTTTCCGGCCATTATCGGCTATGAAGATTTCGTCAGCATGATTGTCAGCTCGGCTGCCCTGATGTTCTTCCCCTACTGCCAGGCACATCGCGGTCACGTTGCCGTTGATGTGTTCATCAAAATGTTCCCGGACGGGTTTGCCCGCGTAATTGACGTGGTTTCAAGCATTCTCATGACCGGACTGGCGCTGTTCCTTGGTTATATGATGGTCAATGGCCTGATCGAGGTTCGTGGCGACAATACCCTTTCGGCAATTCTCGGCTGGACCATCTGGCCGTTCTATGTCCCGGGCATCATTTCGATGTTCCTGTGGGCGGCCATTGCCGGAAGTCAGATTTTCGAAAGAGAGGCCGATGTCTGAGCGCGAATTGATCGGCCTTGGTGGCCTTGCTGTTCTCTTTTTCGTTCTGGCTTTGCGTGTTCCCGTCGGCCTTGCCATGGTTGGCGTTGGCATTGGCGGCAACTATGTGCTGAGCCTGTTTTTCCCGTTCCTGCGTTTCGACCCCTATCTTCAGCAGTTCAAATCGCTGCTGTACGGGATTGTGTCTAACTATGAATTGTCGGTCGTTCCGCTGTTTGTTCTGATGGGATATCTGGCAAGCCAGGCCAATCTGTCACGCGACCTGTTCCAGGGGGTGAATGCCATTCTGGGCCGGTTCCGTGGTGGTGTTGCCATGGCAGCCATCGGGGCCTGTGCCGGTTTTGGTGCGGTATGCGGATCATCGCTTGCCACCGCATCGACCATGGGCAAGGTTGCCCTTCCGGAACTTGATCGTCTGAAATATTCGCCGCGTCTGGCGACCGGCACGCTGGCGGCTGGCGGCACGCTTGGCATTCTGATCCCGCCATCGGTCGCATTGGTGATTTATGCAGTCACGGTCGAAGCATCGATCATTCAGATGTTCCAGGCCGCGATCATTCCGGGTTTGATTGCCGTTGTGTTCTTTATGGCCGTAATCGCCATTCAGGTCCGCCTGAACCCGTCGCTGGCCCCGAAACCCGAACCGATGCCGCCCGCCGAACGCAAGGAAGCGTTGCTGCGTCTGATCCCGGTCATGGTGATTTTCGGCTCCATCATTCTGGGTCTTGGTGCCGGTCTGTTCACGCCGACCCCGGCCGCCGGTGTGGGGGTGTTCGCGATCCTGGTTTACGGCGCCTATATGCGCTGGAAAGGCAAAGGCGGCCTGTCATGGGAAGGCCTGCGTCAATCGCTTAAGGATACGGCGATCACGTCTTCGATGATTTTCTTCATCCTGCTGGGTGCGGAAATCCTCAAGGGCTTTTTCAGCCGTGCGAACCTTCCGGCCTATATGGCAGAAGCAGCCGCAACCAGTGGCCTGGACCCGTGGCTGATCATGGTTCTGATGCTGATGGCGCTGATCCTGCTGGGCTGCTTCATGGAAAGTCTTTCCATGATTGTGGTTGTGATCCCGTTCTTCTGGCCTGCCCTTGTTGATATCAATGGTGGTGACTGGGCAACGGCGGCGACCGCGGCCTATGGCATGGGGACCGAGGACCTTAAAATCTGGTTCGGTATTCTCGCACTCATTGTCGTGGAGCTGGGGTTGATAACCCCGCCAGTCGGACTGAACGTCTTTATCATCAACGCGCTGGCCAAGGGTGTCCCCATGAGCCAGACCTTCCGCGGGGTGATGCCGTTCTTTGGGGCCGAGATCATTCGTATTCTGCTTTTGATCTTTGTACCGGTCCTGACATTGTTCGTCCCCTCGATACTGGGCGGATAGCCAAAACAAAGCTGATCATAAAAGCCCGTCACTCCCCTGTGGCGGGCTTTTCTTTTGGGTGTTTTGGTCCCTTTTGGTCCTGTCTGAAACCGGATAGACTTCATCCAAGCCCGATCACCATCGTCTGGAACTCCATCAGGAACCCCATCAGGATCCCCATGCGCAACAGCATCCCGATTTACAAACTGTATGGCGAACGCGACGCCCATCGCGCACAATCGCCAATCGACGCGTTTGACCGGGATGTGTCCGATGGTTTCGCCGATGATTTTCCCGATGGCGCGGAAACCAGTGAACAGCAACCGATCACCGAACCGGAATTCTTTCATCTTGAAAGCATCCCGGAACGATCGCGTCTGCATGATTTGCACATCAAGCCGCACCGTCACACCAACCTGTTTCAGCTGCTTTATATCACCCGGGGCACAGCCGAAATCAGCTTTGATGACCAGAACCTGACCATGCAGACCGGGCAGTTGATTACTGTCCCGCCGGGCACGGTGCATGGTTTCAAATTCAGTGATGATATTGATGGCTGGGTCATTTCCCTGACCGATCATCATCTTCAGGAAATTCTGGCCCCGGCCCCCAAATTGCTCGCCCGGCTTGATCAGGCGATCTGTGTTGATACCAATCTTGACCCCGATCAGAACCAGCCATCCGGGCCGGTTGATTTCCTGATTTCACAGTTGGCGCGCGAATATTACAGCCACAATACCGGGCGTCTGTTTGCGCTTCGTCATATTCTGGGATTGCTGTTGCTTGATGTCGGGCGGATCGCGCCACAAGGCGATCCGGCCCATCTGTCGCGTCAGGAACAGAAAACCGCGAAATTTCGCAGATTCCAGATGCTGGTCGAACGGTTTTACAAACATCACAAACCGCTTGAATTCTATGCCCGCGAAATCGGCGTCACCACCACCCAGCTCAATCGCATTGCCAAGGATATCTATGGCATGACCGCAAGCGAGGTCTTGCAAAACCGCCTGATGCTGGAGGCCAAGCGCACCCTGATCTATACCGACATCGCGGTTCAGCAGATTGCCGGCGAACTCGGCTTTCGCGATGCCGGATATTTTTCCCGTTTCTTTGCCAAAAAGGCCGGCATGCCACCGGCCAGGTTCCGGGCCGATCACAGATAAAAAAAGCCGGACAATCGTCACAATTGCCCGGCTTTTCTGTGTCTTGTGAAGAACCTAGCGCCAGCCAAGCAACCAGCGATCCAGCCGCCCCAGCAACCAGGATACGCACAATCCCAGCAGCGACAAAACCACCACACCGGCAATCAGCTGATCGGTTTGATACAGGTTGCCTGCCGCAAGAATAAGTGCACCAATCCCGTATTGTGCCCCGATCATCTCGGCTGCGATCAGAAGGATAATCGCGATCGAGGATGAAATACGAAAACCCGACAGGATGGTTGGTAATGCGCCGGGCAGGATGATCTTGCGGATCACCGACCACATCGGCATGTCAAAGCTTTGCCCCATGCGGATCAGGTTACGCTGGACGTTATCGACCCCGCCAAAGGTGTTGATCACAGTCGGGAAAAACACGCCAAAGGCAATGGTGGCAAATTTTGACGGCTCGCCAATGCCAAACCAGATGATAAACAGCGGCAAAAGCGCGATTTTCGGGATCGGGAACAGGGCGGACACCAATGCCACACCGGGCGAACGCGCCCAGGTAAACATGCCGACCAGAAAACCGACGATCAGGCCCGCAACCGTCCCCATCACCCAGCCGCCAACAAGGCGCTGAAGCGATGCCGCCAGATGGCGCCAAAGATCACCCGACACAATCAATTGCCAAAGTGCCTGGGCCACCGCGACCGGGCTTGGCATTGCCAGTTCGGAAATAAACCCGGTGCTTGATCCCAATTGCCAAAGAGCAATCACCACCACAAAGCTTGCCCATGCGGCAACCGGGTTGGCCTTGGGATTAAAGCCGGTAGCGCGAAAACGGACCTTGTTATCCGCGCCATCAGAAGTGCTGTTTGCGACCTCACGCGACATTTTCAAGCTCCTTGTCCGCGGCAACCGCCTCATCCCGGATCAGGTTCCAAAGCGCCTGTTCATGGGCAACAAGTTCGGCCATGCCCTCAGTGCGATCACTGATCGGGATATCGATGCTGTGGATTTCCTTGATCGTGCCCGGACGACGGCGCAGCGCCACCACCCGATGGGCCAGACGCACCGCCTCGTTCAGATTGTGGGTGACATAAACCGCGGTCATGCCGGTGCGCGCAAACAGATCGGAAAATTCATCAAGCAACAGAATGCGGGTCTGCGCATCAAGGGCCGATAACGGTTCATCCATCAACAGCACCGCCGGGCGCACCGCAAGGGCACGGGCAATGCCGACACGTTGCTTCATGCCGCCAGACAGCTGTTTGGGATAGGCATCGCGGAAATCCGACAGATTGGTTTGCGCCAGAACTTCTTCGATCCGGGCATCCCGTTCGGCTTTGGACAATGGATGATCTTCAAGCACCAGACTGATATTGCCCGCAACCGTGCGCCAGGGCAGCAATGCAAAATCCTGAAACACATATGTCAGGGGGTTAAGGCACCCGTCGGGTTTGGCCTGATCATCAATCAGGACGTCACCGGAACTGGGTTTGAGCATCCCGCCAATGATCGACAAAAGCGTTGATTTCCCGCAGCCCGAAGGCCCGATCAGGGCAACGACCTCGCCCGGTTCAATCGTCAGATCAATGTCGCGCAATGCTTCGACCTGATCATAACGATGGCTGACATTTTTGATGGTAAGCCGCATGGCCAACTCTTTGGATAATTAACATTCGTGGTGGCAATTCGGGAAAACAGGCATCCCAAAGACAACCGGGCCGAACGCAACAGTTCCGGCCCGGTTTGAAATCACATCCGCTTACTGGCCAAGCGGCGCGATGAAGCTGGTATCGATGAAGGTATCTGGATCGGCACTTTCGGAAACATAGCCGCGCTCCTGATACCATTTGACCTGTGCCTTGACGTCTTCGACATCAAGCTTGCCTTCCTCGGTGATGTACATCGCGCCATTGCGGATTTTCGGATAGGCCTTCTCGGCCGGGTCATCGGCATAGACATATTTGTGAACGATTTCGAGGATCTCGTTCGTGGTATCGCTTTCAATCAGCTTGCCATCCGCATCGGTCGCCAGAAGGCCCGCACGGTAATCAGCCACACCTTTCTGATAGGCGCGCACGAATTTCTCGACCACGTCGCGGCGTTCTTCGACATTCTTGGTCGACGTGAAAAGACCACCAACCTGATAAGGCACATAATCCTTTACCCAGCCGATGATATGCGCCGCACCGGCATTTGCCAGCGGCTTGGCGATGTGCGGTACGATGATCATGCTGTCGACCTGCCCGCTTTTAAGCGCACCGATCATGTTCGGAACGGACTGAAGCGGCTTCAGCTCCATACTGTCGATATCAACGCCGGCCTTTTCCGCAACATTGCCGATCATGTAATGGAAACTTGATCCAACCTGCGACAGCGCAAAGCTGTGCCCGCCCAGTTTGTCAACCGACGTCAAACCGGCTTCATAGGCGGCATTGGATGCAAGGATCGCCGATCCGTCATAGCCCGGATCTTCATGAAGCTGTGCGCCGATTACCTTAAGCGCGCCTTTGCCTGCCAGGTTAAAGAACCCGCCGGTGAAGGCCGTAACGCCAAAATCGGCATCGCCCGATGCAATCGCAACGGCAACCGGCTGTGCAGCGCGGAAGAACGTGATTTCCGCATCAAGCCCCTCGTCCGCGAAATAGCCCTTTTCCTTGGCGATAAACAACGGCGAGCTTGAAACAAAGGTCAGTGCCGCAATGTTGATTTTCTCGGCCGCCTGCGCAGCCCCTTGCCCGAATGACACCGCGCCAAATGCAATGGCGCCAAGTGCGGTTGCCAGCATGGAACGACGGGTAATCGCGCCGATCCCTTTCACCAGATCGTAAGAACGCATGTTTCCTCCTGTTGGTCGTCTTTTGGTTTGTTTGCCTCTTCTGATTTTTTGTTATCCGAAATGCCGACAAATTGCCAATGTTTGGCGCAAACCGCGACAAAAAGGGTCGAATTCACCCAAGAGCCCGCCATTCATGAAATGATATTTCATCATCACCTGATACAGGCGAGAAATCCCTGCGACCCCGTCCCCATATCCGGTTGAGAATGCTCGACACTTGCCAATCTCCCCTACCCTTGCGCTTTGCGCCCGCCCCGGTGGATACCCGCCAGTGCGGGCGTGACCTGTCGGCTTATGCCTCGCCCTTTGTCACCCGTACGACGGCGCGGGCCTCTTACCCCAGGCACCACAGGATCATCAGCACAAATTGCCAATCCCCGCCAAAGAAGCTAAAACCGCCCAACAGACCCGCATCGCATCACAAGGCCGATCATGACCACAGCCAGCCCCCCCGTAAAACCAGCCCCGAATGGCAAAACCGCCATGGTGATCGGTGCCGGTCCGGCTGGCCTGATGGCGGCAGAACGGTTTGCGGGGGATGGCTATGCGGTCACGATCTATGAAGGCATGCCAAGTGCCGGGCGCAAATTCCTGATGGCGGGGAAATCGGGGCTTAACATCACCCATGGCGAGGATCTGGAAACCTTCCTGACCCGCTATGGCGCGTCACGCGCCCGCCTTGAGCCGCATTTGCGCAAATTCGGCCCCACCCAAATCCGCGACTGGTGCGCGGGGCTTGGTGTTGAAACCTTTGTCGGCTCGTCTGGCCGGGTCTTTCCAACCGCCATGAAGGCAAGCCCGCTTTTGCGTGCTTGGTTGCGACGCCTTGATGGGTTGGGCTGTGTGATCCATTACCGCCATTACTGGACCGGCTGGAACGATGCCGGTCAGGCCGTTTTCAAAACGCCCAATGGCGACGTGACGGCAGAGGCCGATATCACCATCCTCGCCCTTGGCGGCGGAAGCTGGAAACGGTTGGGATCGGACGGCAAATGGATGGAAATCCTGATGAATGCCGGGATCAAATGCAATCCGTTCAAACCGGCCAATTGCGGCTTTGACATCGACTGGACGGATCATCTGATCGACAAATGTGCCGGATCACCGGTCAAGGCCGTGACGCTGACCTGCGGCACCCAGACCATGCGCGGCGAGTTCGTGATTTCCAAAACCGGGATCGAAGGTAGTGCTGTTTACGCCATATCCGCCACGCTTCGCGATCAATGGCTTGAAACCGGGGTCGGCACCCTCACACTCGACCTCTGCCCCGACAGAACACTTGATGACGTCACCACCCGCCTTGCCAAACCACGCGGCAAAAACTCGCTTGGCAATCACCTGCGCAAAACACTCGGCCTCGATGCCACCAAAACAGCCCTGATTTTCGAAGTCACCCTGCGCGACATTCAAAACGATCCGGCCAAACTGGCCACCGCGATCAAAAACCTCCCCCTCAAAATCAAAAAGCCCCGCCCAATCGACGAGGCCATCAGCACCGCCGGCGGCGTTGCATGGGAAGAACTCGATGACAATTTCCAACTCATCAAACGCCCGGGCACCTATTGCCTCGGCGAGATGATTGATTGGGAAGCCCCGACGGGCGGGTATTTGCTGAGCGCCTGCCTGTCGTCATAGCTGCGGTTTCTAGCGCAACTCACACTATGTAACTGTAGATACAGTTAAAAAAGCCCGAAATTCAATTGACCATACATTCGGTTAGGTTTTACCTTTTCAACCATAATGCGATGCACAAGTCGGTTTTCACAACGCTACCGGATTGGGCACAAACATTCTGGGGCAGATTGGTTGGGGGAAACCACATTGATGCATTCACTTTTGCGCGCGGCATTTATCGTCACGGCACTCGGATCACTTGGCGCATGTGTGACAGACGAACGCACTGAATTCACACAAAATATGGCTTTATACGGCTCCAATCCATATATCGAAGCCGCCCATGTCAAAGACCTCGAACGACGGATCGAAAAGATCGTTATGGCAGACCGGATGATCGGTCCGGAATACCAGACCCGGTTTGACCCGCGCAACAAGGCGATCCTTGATAACTTCAAGGATCTCTATGATCACAACGACCTTATGGCAAACATGGCGCTAACCCGGGTCGATTACGAAACCGCGGTCACAAGCCTTTATCCGGTCATCGGATCGGAAACCGGGTGTGACGTCACCAACAAGGACGGCTATTTCTTCAATCGGGACGATGAACCAACCCGTTTTGATTGGCAGTTTGTCAAAGGCAGTTGCGAAAATGGCCTGGCCCATGGCGTTGGCAGACTTCAGGCAGCACAATCGGACGCAATGTTTGTTGGCGAGTTTGACCATGGCATGATGACCAACGGCATCTTCACCATGAAACGCAAAGACGGCAGTCGCACAACCCAGATTGGCGGCATCCCGGTCGAAAATCGCAACGCCCGTTTTCTCACCACACTGTCGCGAACGAATGGCTATCAATCGCATCTCTATGGCGATTTCAATAACCGCGGTCAGTTTGACGGCTTTGCCATGAATATTTGGGGATATGTCAACCTTCTGCATGTGCATCAAGTAGGTCAGTACAAGGAGCACAAGCTCGAAGGTTTTGGCGCAAAACAGATTAAACGCGACTATGCCGACGGTTCCATCTGGAATGTCTGGATCGGCTTTTATCATCGCGGCAGCCTGAATGGCTGGGGCGCCTGGTCAAACACCGCGAACGGTACAAGCATCGGTGAATGGAAAAATGGCGCTCTGAACGGTGTCGTTTACTCGACCGACCTCGATGCCGGCAACATGATGCACAGCTTTGACGTCGGCACCTATGTCAAGGGCAAGCGCCATGGCGCATTCCGTACCACCACGCATGGCGTCTTCGGTGAGTCCGAAGCTGTCATCGCCTACGATCAGGGTGACAGGGTCGATAGTCCGGACAGCGACTTTGACTTCGGCAAGATCATTGCCTTGACGGCCGGAGCCGTTGCCATCGGCTCCGCTGATATTGATGCCACATCCATGGCCGAAATCGGCGGCGCATTCGCAATGGATGTCCTCGGTGACACCGGCGGCAGCAATATGCAAAACCTGCAAAGCGCCTATAACTCCCGGCTTAGCAACCTGTCCCAGCCCATCTCGAACAACAGCGGCAGCACAGGCTCCTCAACCGGCACCAGCACTGTTGCGGGTGAAAAGCTCAACGAATTCGATACCACGATCACCTGCCCGGATACGGGCGTAACAAGCGATATCACCATCCCTTACCGCACAGAGGCCTGCCGGGTCGCAGCACTCGATTTTGCAAAAACGTTCTCGTGCAACAAAACCGATCAAGAGCGCGTCGTCCAAAACTGCCAACGCGCCTGCGGCCATCCGCAGTGCTTGGAGCAATGACCTTGCCCAAATTTAAACCTGTCTCTTTATGCTTGGCAGAGAGCGTCAATTCGAAATAACGGGAGCTCCCAAAGTGCACCCAAAACGAAGAGCAGCCTTGCAAGACTTGCTTTGGCTTCGAGGCCGTAGCGCTCAGCTATCAACAGAGTTGGCTACTTTTGATAGGAAACATGAGGACCCGAGAGTCATTCTTGAGGCTGTAATGCTTCAAACGTTACTTGTACGCTTTATGAAAGGATACATCTCGGCTCAAGAGATCGCAGACTGGGCAAATCTGGTCGAATATCGGGAAGACTTGGAGTATGAGGCTGCATACTCAGAGCAGATTGACACAATTGTTCAGGCTCTCGCGAATTCCGAAATCAACAATCCAATAGATAAGGACTTGTGTACCGAGTTTTTGACTTGGTTGGAGAACAAGTGCTTAAAAGCGAATGTCGATGAGATTGCGATCAAATCTGAAATCATTCGCTTATGCATTCTGGTGAAATCCGAACAAATAGACTTAGTACACGCATGTCGGACAATTGTATTATTGGGCAATCAGTTGCAAAGCTCTAACTTGGAGTTATTACTGCCATTTAAAGGCGTAGCCTCTGAATGCGACACCTACCCAACCTCCACTAGCAATCACTTATTTTCCCGCGACTATGTCGAAAACTCTACCATTGAAATGAAAGTGTATATTGAAGAGGTCCGTACATCGGTGTTAGAGGCCTGCGACACAGTTATTAATGAGTACAGTCGTTCTCAGTATTAGATCCTAGGCATCTCATATACAGGGCAAATTCTATCGAAAAAGCCCGTCGTCGGAGAATAGCTACTGATAGACATTCATCCGCATTAATGTGGCCGTCCAATGCAACCCACATCATGAAGTTGGAGTTTAGGACAGTATCTATTCCTAGTGACAATGCACCGTCCCGGCCTTGCGATCCATGTGGCAACACTGACCGGGCGGGGAGCTTTTGCGGCAGCCGCCGCCATGTTCGATCTGTTGATCAACGATTGTCGGTTCTGATCCGGCTTGTACTGGCGCGGGGTGTGCGCCAAGCGCAATCATTGCTGTGATGGCGAGCATCATTGCGGTTTTCATATTCTGTCCTCCCTGTTCATTTCCTTGATGTTACGCCCCAATGGCGCGGATCGAAACTACCCGGAAGTGCAGGCCTCAAAAATATAGTTGACACAATCAACCATCTTCATGTAGTTGATATAGTCAACCAATTAAGATTACGGATACAGAAGCTTTTCGCCCCCCATTCCCCGGCTTCTGTGTCCGCCCCGCACCCCTCGCGTGTCACCGAATTGCGCAGTGCTGTGTCGTCCGATCGGGACGAGCCGTCTGCGTTGCCACGAAGACTGAAAGTGAAATCGCCCCATGAAGATTTCGAGCACCATTTACCCGGACGGATTGCCAAGCCCGCGGGCCGGATTTGCCGCAATGGCGGTGTTGCTGACCATCATGATGGCCGTGCTTGACGGCACGATCATGAATGTCGCCCTTCCGATCATTGCGCAGGATCAGGGCGTTTCGCCCGCCCATGCCATCTGGGTTGTCACCGCCTATCAGCTGGCGATTGTAGTATCCTTATTGCCGTTGGCTGCCCTTGGCGAGGCCATCGGGTTTCGCAAGGTTTATCTGAGCGGTATTGCGATTTTCGGGATTGCATCATTCCTGTGTGCCATGGCCCCGAATATCGAATTTCTGACTGCTGCGCGCGTGTTGCAGGGGCTTGGTGGTGCCGCATTGATGAGCATTAATGGCGCGGTCATGCGCCATATCTTCCCGCAGGCCAAGCTGGGCCGTGCCATTGGCTGGATCGCCATGACGGTATCGGTGTCGGCCGCAGGTGGCCCGACCATCGCATCGGCGATTCTGGCGGTTGCAAGCTGGCATTGGCTGTTTTTGATCAATGTGCCGATTTCGATCCTGGCGATCATTGTCGGCTATTTCACCCTGCCCTTTAACGCGCCAAGCCGCACCCGGTTTGATTTCATCAGCGCGTTTTTGAATGTGCTGACCTTTGGCGGGTTGATTTCGGCCCTTGGCAATGTCGGCACCGAAAGTGACCCGGCCCTGATTGGCGCGCAATTTGGCGTGGCGGTCATTGCCGGTGCGTTTCTGGTCCGGCGTCAATTGTCAAAGGACCGGCCGATGTTGCCGCTTGATCTGTTGAAACTGCCGGTTTTTGCCTGTTCCATCGGATCATCGATTTGCGGTTTCTGTGCGCAGATGATTGCGTTCGTTACCCTGCCATTCTATTTCCATGACGTGCTGGGTTATAGCGCGACCGTCACCGGCCTTTTGATGACGCCATGGCCGCTTGCCACCGCGGTTGCCGCCCCGGTTGCCGGACGGCTGGCCGATAAATATTCGCCGATCCGTCTGACCGGGCTTGGCATGATGGTGTTTGCGATCGGGCTTTATGCCATTACCTTTGTACCGGAAGGCGGAAGCTATGCCGGGATTATCGGCGCGCTCGCCCTGTGCGGGATCGGGTTCGGGCTGTTTCAGGCGCCCAATAACCGCCTGATGCTGACATCGGCACCGCGCGATCGTTCCGGCGGGGCCAGTGGCATGTTATCGACCGCGCGCCTGACCGGGCAATCGGTGGGTGCGGCACTGGCCGCGATCCTGATTGGCACCGGCGGCGGGTTTGAGCTTGATACCATCATGATGGTGGCAAGTGGTGCGGCCCTGGCATCGGCGCTGATTTGCGAAGGGCGTCGCCATGCCCTTCGTACCGGCCTGATTGCCGCGAATGTGTGATAAAGCGAGAAAGATCATGATCGAACAGGATCAGGCACAAGACCAGGCATTGGACAAGGCACATGTCCCGGGTGAAACCCTGCATCGGCTTGTTCACGCCTATAAACGCAGCCTGATGAATGCGATGGTCGATGCCGATATGCCGATGCCGATTTCGCACAAACGCGTGATGAAATGGATCATCCGCATTCCGGGCATCACCGCCCAGCAAATGGCCGAAAAATCCGGTCAGGACAAAGGCCGCATCACGCGGCTTTTGAAAGAACTTGAAAATGACGGGCTGATTGAACGCCGCCCGCACCCGATCGATCGACGCAGCCAGACACTGCATTTGACAGCCGCAGGCGAGACCCGCATGGAAGCATTCCGCACGGTCGAGCAACATGTCAGAACCCGAATGACACGCGGTCTTACCCCCCAACAAATCAGGGATTTTGTCGAAATCGCCAATCTTATGGCTGATAACCTTGATCCCTGCGGATAGGACATGGTGCAAAAAACAAAACGCACCAAAGGACTTAGGAGTTTCTCATGAACAGACCTGCCCCGCGCGATCTTGTCGTGATCGCAAAAAAGCAAGTCACCCCCAATATGCTGCGCGTTACCCTTGGCGGTGACGGCATGGCAGGCTTTCCCGAAGATCAGGAAAGCGCCTATGTCAAACTGATCTTTCCGATTGATGGCGATGACAAGGACCGGGTATTGCGCCGGACCTATACCGTGCGTCATGACCGCATGACCGATCAGGGCCGCGAGATCGATCTTGATTTCGTCATGCATGGCGATGGGTCAGATCACAATGACCATGGTGGCCCGGCATCGAACTGGGCGGTGAATTGCAAACCCGGCGATGTGATCACGGTCGGTGGCCCCGGCCCGAAAAAGCTGGTCGATCCGGATGCCGACTGGTTCCTGATTGTCGGGGATATGACCGCCCTTCCCGCGGTTTCGGTCAATCTCGAAACGCTGGGGGCCGATGCACGTGGCTATGCGGTGATCGAAGTACGCTCGGAAGCCGATATTCAGCCCCTTGCCAAGCCCGACAACATTACCATCGAATGGGTGATCAATCCGCGTCCGGGCGAAGTCAGCAACGCCCTTGTCGATGTGGTGAAAAAGCTTCCCTGGGGCGATGGACGCCCGTCGGTCTGGGCGGCATGTGAATTCACCGCAATGAAGGAACTGCGCAGCTACTTCCGCGAAGAACGCGGCCTTGGCAAGGATGATCTTTATATTTCAAGCTATTGGAAACTTGGCATGAATGAAGACAACCACAAGGTCATCAAATCCGAAGATGCCAAAACAGCGGCCTGATCGCAGCGATCCGACAGACAAAAAAAACGCCCCGGGAAACAAAGCCCGGGGCGTTTTTATTTTCCTGCAATAACAGGACCGATCACGGTGCCGGCGGCAGGTCTTCTTCAAGAATGACCAGATTAAGCGAATAGCTGACTTCGCCTTCGTCCTCGTCACGATGCACGACGCCGACGAACTCATCGCCAATACGCATCTCGATCGGATGGCCTTTTTTCTTCGGCGCATCAATCGCGATCTGGTTATTGTCAAAGGTGCGGCGCAGATAATCGGTAACGCGCGCGATTTCGGTCGGTGTCATAGGACTTGCCCCTTGTTCTTTCCAATCGGCTTTAATCTCTCAGATCACAGGATATCGCATAGACGCCTTGGCGTCTGCCCCATTTCCTGTCTCTGTGCGTAAAACTGGTGCACTGTCCTTTCACAAACTGCCCCCGGAAATCAAGCCCGCAGCATCAAAAAACCGCGATTTGATCGATTTTCCCCGAATGATATTGCGATGACGTTGCGATGATATTACCGACGACATTGCAAATGACATTGCATTCGACCCCCGCACCGTTTAATCCGGTTATATGCCCGAAATTGATCACACCACCGACCTTATGCCGTCTGCTGACGGTCCGTCGATCCCGCCACGCGATGACGCATCGACCGGGAACGATACCGACCATGGCACCACCGCATCGCCCGAACGCCCGATCCTTTACAGTTTCCGGCGCTGCCCCTATGCGATGCGGGCACGGATGTCGCTTCTGGCAGCGGAAATTGATGTTGAACTGCGCGAAGTGGTTCTGCGCGACAAGCCGCAAAGCATGATCGATGCATCGCCCAAGGCAACGGTGCCGGTCCTGATCCTTCCCGACGGGTCGGTGATTGATGAAAGCCTTGAAATCATGGTCTGGGCGCTTGCTGAAAACGATCCGCTTGATTGGCTAAGCCCCGAAAGCGGCACGCTTGAAGACATGCTGGCGCTGATTGCGCAAAATGACGGGCCGTTCAAGCATCATCTTGATCGTTACAAATACCATACCCGCTACGAGGATGCCGATCCCGCCGAACATCGCCGGGATGCGGAAAAGATCCTTAATCGTCTGGACGGGCGGCTTGCGGTTGGCAAATACCTGTTCGGGTCGCGCCCGGCCCTGGCCGATTTTGCGATTGCACCCTTTATCCGCCAGTTCGCCAATACCGACCCGGATGCGTTTGAGGCCATGCCGTTTGTGCATGTCCAGCGCTGGCTGGATGATTTTCTCGCCTCGTCCTTTTTTGAACGGGCCATGACCAAATATGATCAATGGCACGAAGGCGACAGCCCTGTCATTTTCAGGGCCGCCTGATCAAGCGCGCCCGGACTGAAAAACACCGGAAAACGCTGGAAAACGCCGGGCAAAGGCAAACAAATCAACGATGACCAAAGGGTGGCAATCACGCCACCCTTTTTTGGTTCCTTGCCGGTTTGACCCGGCGGTGTTTGATGCCCTATGCCCCGGCCTTGTTGATCGGCAGCGACAGGATCAAAGAGCTTAGACATTTGCCATGCGGATCAAGTGCCAGTGACCTTGTCACTCCGCCGCCAAGCGCATCATGCATCACGAAATTAAGGGCCCCGATCTGTGGTAATTCATAGCGGATGACCTTGCCCGAAATCATTGTGCCAAAATGCGCGCGCACCCGTTCTGCCGTGACCTGATCGATCAGAAGCGGCCAGTCTTCGGGGTGATAGGCAATCACCGACACATTGGAAATGTTGCCCTTGTCCCCGGTGCGCGAATGCGCAATATCGCGTAACTGCAACATCAGGCCTCCATCATTTCAAACTGCGTGCGCACCTGGTCTTCGGGCAGAAGTCCCGATACGATCGCAACGATTTCCCGTTTGGATTTGGTCACCCCACCGCCACCGGCCGGCCCGTTAAGATACAGGCTTTCGACTTCCTCGCCGATCCGTGCGGCAGTGGCAAGGTCACGGCTCCGCACCACAAAGCGCAGGCGCACTTCCGCCGGTTCTGATGGCCCTGATTTGGCGTCCTGAAACACCGAATTCACCCCGATCAGTTCCCCCCTGACTTCTTCATGCGCAATCCCGGCAAGCAAAAGCCGTTGATGCAGGATATCAAGGGCAAGACGCCCGCGGGCTTCGGCACCGGGACCGGCATATGAAATCTGACCTTCACCGACACAGGAATCGACATAGCCGATCGATACCTTGAGCGTGCCGGTCCGCGCCGATCCGTCACCGCCGGTAATCGCAACCCGGTCCGGTCCGATTTCGGTAATCTCGACTTTGGAAAAATCGGCAACCACATCGGGCTGGATATAGCGTTTCGGATCATGAACTTCGTAAAGAAGCTGTTCCTTGCAGGTTGCCGCCGTGACAAAACCACCCGTATCGGCAAGTTTGGTAATGACGGCATTGCCGTCTTCGGCAACCTCGGCAATCGGGAAGCCCAACCGGGCCAGATCCGGCACATCCTTGATCCCGGGATCGGCAAAATAGCCCCCGGTGATTTGCCCCCCACATTCCAGAAGATGACCAACAAGCGTCCCGCGCCCAAGCCGGGTCCAGTCATCCATCTGCCAGTCAAATTCAAAAATCTGTGGCGCCAGAAACATCGCCGGATCGGCTGCACGACCGGTCAGAACCACATCTGCCCCCGCCGCCAGCGCATCAACAATCCCCCCCGCCCCGAGATAGGCATTGGCCGACACCACCTGTTTTTCAAAACCGGCCAGGGTGCAACCGGCCTCATCAATGCGAAACTGGTCGGGTGACAGGATATCAAGAACATCATCGCCAACAACTGCCGCCACCTTCAAACCCGAAAGGCCGAGTTCGCGCGCAATATCGACCGTGCGCCGTGCCGCGGCCACCGGGTTTGCCGCCCCCATGTTGGAAATCACCCGGATCGCCTTTTTGTGGCAGATCGGCAGAACCGCACGCATGCGCCGTTCAAGCAACGGATCAAAGCCGCCATCGGGATCGTGCATTTTTGCCTGTTGCGCCAGCGCGATGGTCCGTTCAGCCAGACATTCAAAAACCAGATAATCAATATCGCCATGCTCGGCCAGATCGACGGCCGGTTCGATGCGGTCGCCGGAAAAACCGGCACCGGTTCCGATACGGATGGTCTTCATTGTCCACCCTCCATCGCAGCACGACGGGCATCGCGCCCCCAAAACAGCAACCCGCCCAGCAGGCCCGCGGCAATCACCGGCGTCAGGAAGGCCGGCCACAATGCAATGGCAATCACAATCACCAGCATCCCGCGATCAAGCCATACCCGCCCCAGCAACGGCTGCCCGCCCAGCAAGGCCGGGATCGCCACAACAAGAACAAGCCCGGACAAAATGGCGTTGGTCACCGCCATGACGCCACCGCCGCCTGTCATGCCGGGATACAGCAGCAACATGAACGGCACGACATAGGTCAGCGCGCCAAGACGCACCGCCTCGAACGCAGCGGGAAGCCAGTTGGTCTGCGCGATCCCCGCCCCGACAAACACCGCGACACAGACCGGTGGCGTGATGACCGAAATGGTCGCGAAATAGAAGACAAACAGATGTGCGGTAAGCGGTTCGATCCCGACCGCTGTCATCGCCGGGGCCAGAACCGCCGCCACCAGCACATAGGCCGCCGTGGTCGGAAGTCCCATGCCCATGATCAGGCACACCAGACCAACAATCACCGCCACCAGAACCGTTGAATCACCGGCAATCGCGACAATCATGGAACTGAGCGTCACGCCAATCCCGGTCATGTTGATCATGGAAACAAGGATTTGCGCACCGGCCAGCAAGACACCGATAATCACCATGCCCTTGCCGGCATCAATCACCCCGTCCAGAACCCGCTTTGCCATCTCGGCAACCGATATCTGGCCGGCCGACGTCAGGACAAAGGCCACCAGCAACGCCGCCATGCCATAAAATGCCGATGTCGCAACCGATCGGCCCATGAATATCCCGATGGCAAGACCACCAAGGGCAGCAATGATCGGCAAGACCTTGCGCAGGGCAAGAATTTCGGACCATGCCGGAAGTTCATCTTCGGGCACCAGGCTCAGATTGCGTCTGGTGGCAACGATATGAACGGTCACAAACACCGAAAGATAAAAAAGGATGGCCGGAATGATTGCCGCGATCATGACATCGACATAGGCAATGCCAAGAATTTCGGCCATGACAAAGGCCGCCGCCCCCATGATCGGCGGGGCAATCTGCCCGCCGGTTGAGGCCACGGCCTCGACCGCGGCGGCAAGGGGTGCCGGATAGCCCAGACGACGCATCATCGGGATGGTGAAATTGCCGGTCGTCGCAACATTGGCCACCGCCGATCCGGAAATCATGCCAAACAGGCCGCTCGAAATAATCGCGATTTTCGCAGCGCCGCCTTTTTGTCGACCGCCAAGACGCATCGCCAGATCCATAAAGCTTTGCCCGCCACCGGTATGAAGCAACAAGGCCCCGAACAGAACAAAGGCGGCAATCACCGTGGCGGCAACCCCGGTCAGCATGCCCCAGATCCCGAGATCACCCAGGAAAATCGTCTCGGTAACGAATTCGACATCAAACCCGCGATGCCCGAGACTTCCGGGAATATATTTGCCCAGCAACGCATACAGAAGACCGGCAATCACAAGGGAAGGAAAAATTGCCCCGACCGCACGGCGACCGACTTCAAGAACGGTCACAACCAGCCCGACGGTCAGGGCCATATCAAGACGGGTCGCCCATGGCAGGGTCGTCATGATCTCGTCGTAGTTCACAACAATATAGGCACAGGCACCAACCGTGACCGCAGCAAGTACAAGATCAACAACCAATCCCAGCTTTCGCCAGTTTGTGTCTTTGCCCAGCGGATAAAGACACAACCCCAAACAGGTCACAAGTGCGAGGAAAACCGCCCTTTGAACAAGACTTTCAAACGGGCCCGTCGCCGCGGTGTAAAAGACAAAAATACCAACAAGCAACGCAAACCCGTCGCGGATGCGCACAGACATGGCGGTTTTCCCCCTGTTATTCTGGTTTCTTATTGTTTGGCCGGGTCAAGGTTCGCGGGGATGTCATATCCATGTTCGCGGAACCATTTCGCTGCACCCGGATGCAGGGGAATGGTGGCATATTGCAGCGTCAGCTTGGCAAGATCGACGCCCTTCACACTGGCCATTGCCGCGCCCTGCACTTCTTTGTCAGCCATGATGGCATCAACGATCTTGTAGGCCGCGTCTTCAGACAGGCTTGACGATGCACCGACGCCGACGCCAAAGCTCCAGGTCGAATAGGCCGGAATGCCATCAGCCGCACCTTCGGGGATATCCACCACCGAAACGTCAGGCATTTTTTCGATCAGTGCCTGTTTTTGCGCATCGGTCAGGCTCAGCACCTTGATCGGGGTAAAGGTCGCGATATCAAGGGTAGAGCTATCGAGCTTAAGACCCGCACCGGATTTCACATAGCCGCTCACACGGTTGTCCTTGATCATGTCGACAACATCGGTGGTCGATCCGCGTACATAATCCGATGACAGATCAAGTGCGGCAAACACCGCCTCGGTCGTGCTTTCGGTTGCCGATCCCTTGATACCCGGGTTGAAACGCTGTCCGGCCAATTCGGCCAGGCTGTTGATGCCGGCATCTTCGCGCACGATAACGTTCTGCGGGGCGCCGGTATAAACCCAAAGCAGACCCAGATTTTCCATCGCCTTGCCGTCAAAGCCCTTGCTGCCGGAATAGGCATGCTGGGCGACGTTGGTGGTCACCAGACCAAGGTCGATCTGGTTGCGCTCGATACGGCGCAGGTTATCCATGGTCGCCCCGGTTTCGACAACCGATGCTTCGATACCGTTATCGGCATCATTGATCAGCTTGGCGACAGAAACGAAATAACCGTAATGCGATGATGATGCCGACGTTGATCCGATCAGCAATTTGTCCTGTGCGAATGCAGGTACGGAAAGACCAATGGCAAGCGCGCCCGCCAAGGCGAGTTTCGTGAATTTCATAATGTATTCCTCCCTATGCCTTTAACGGCATGTTTGACGTTCCGTCGATTTGTTTTGACGTTGATTTTTTCGACGGACCGAAAGTGTGGTTCAGTTTTTTTATTGCAGGAAGATCAAATAGTGAGATAATTGATGCATGAAACGCATCAATCTTGATACGGACGAAATTCGATCATTCTGTCTTTTGGCAGAAACGGGCAGTTTTCGCAAAGCAGCTCAACGACTTGGAATTTCCGGATCAACATTAAGCCGCCAGATCAGCCGCATCGAAGAACGCACGCAGGCCCGCCTGTTTGACCGTGACACGCGCAATGTTGCGCTGACCGATCAGGGCAAAATGTTTCTCAGACTCGCCGAACGGATCTTGAACACCACGGATTCCGCACTGGCTGAATTTGATACCTATCTCAATACCCGGCGCGGCAAATTGACGATTGCCGGACTGCCATCGGTGACCGCCGGGCTGTTGCCGCCGCTGATTGCCGAATTCATGGATGCCCATCCCAATGTCGATGTTCAGCTTAATGACATGCTTTCGGAAGGTGTGCTGCGCGAAGTTGAAATGGGCCGTGCCGATATCGGCTTTACCGCCGATGTGGTCGAAGACAGCGACAATCTGTCTTTTCAACGCCTGCTGAGTGACAAGTTCATCGCCGTCGGGGCACCCGGAAGTTTTCTTCAGGAAGAACGCACATATAAGTGGGAAGAAATCCTGTCACAGCCGATGGTCGCCATGTCGCGTGAAACAAGTGTGCGCGCCGTTATTGACGCGGCCTGCACCCAAAACAGTTTCCTGTTTCGCCCGCGGTTTGAAGTTGCCCATCTGGCAACCGCGGGTGCGCTGGTGTCACAAGGTCTGTGCATTACCGCCCTGCCATCGCTGACCTTGCCGGTTCTGGGGCGTTCACCGCTTATTTTCCGGCCGCTTGAAAGCCCGGTTCTATTGCGCCAGATCGGCTTGATCTGGCGATCAGGGCGCACATTACCACCCGCCGCCCAGGCTTTCCTGAACCTGGTGCGCAGCCGCAATCTCAAATCACTTATCCCGCACTCAACCATTGAAAACAGCCTCGTCTCGCCAACATCTTGATGGGTGGCTTTGCATTGCCTGCGTCGTGGCGCACCTCTGCCGCGCAATGGCGCAATTTGCCTCGCCCAAGGCGCGATAATCTGTTTGCAATCTAAGGGATTATACTTCTGTTACCATTCACAGGCTGGTCATAGCGACCTTCGTGTGCTAGCAAGCCAAACATCACAACCCAACGCTTCAGGACCAGAATTTATGGCCGATTATGATGTCAAGCCGCTGATCACGGCGGACGAAATTGCCACCCAGATCGACGCGCTTGCCGCCAAGATCAACGAGAGCTTCAAAGACACGGAAAAACTGATTGTTGTCGGACTGTTGCGGGGCTCTTTTGTTTTCATCGCTGATCTGGCCCGCAAACTGACCGTTCCGGTCGAAGTCGACTTCATGGTCGCATCATCTTATGGCGACTCTACGGAAAGTTCGCGCAATGTGCGCATCGTCAAGGATCTGGATGGCCAGATCCGTGGCAAGGATGTGCTTCTGGTCGAAGACATCATTGATACCGGCTATACGCTGTCGGAAGTTGTCCGGTTGCTTAAAACCCGCGATCCGAACCGTCTGGAAATCTGCACGCTTCTGAACAAACCGTCGCGCCGCGAAGTCGAAATCCCGATTGATTTCTGCGGCTTTGATATTCCTGACGAATTCGTGGTCGGTTATGGCATCGATTATGCCCAGAATAACCGCAACCTGCCCTATATCGGCACGGTGCATTTCCACGGCGAATAGGCCGGGACCCGATCGAAATTAAAATGGCGGGAAGCTGATGCTATCCCGCCATTTTTGTATTGTGATTTTCATCTGACGGCGCCGTATCCACACGCCCCGGCGGACGATCAAAAACGCCCAGTGCTTCAAGATCGCCGACGATCTGTTCGAACCCGGTCTGCATGCGCGGCTTGTTACCCTGTCCGGTGGCGTAACCGGTTACTGCGGAATGCACCAAAAGATCAAACAGCATGTCGTCTTCGGATTTGCGCCCGGCTGCCATCTGCGCATCGGCATCGGGCTGATCAACCGCATCACCCGGATCACGTTGCAGAATGATCGCAAGTGCAATCAATCCCAGCGTCACCAACGTTCCGCCCAATGCAGTGGCAGCAGCAATCGCACCAAACGATGCCGCAAGCGCCATATAGATGGCCGCAAGCAGAAAACCGGCCCCGATCAGCATCACAATCGCGATGGCGGCAAAAGCCGCGCACTTGCGTGCCGCGGCTCTTGCCAGATCAGCCAGACTATCTGTCAGTTGATCAATCATTTCTGCAGCAGACGGCCAACAAGCAGGCCAACGCCAAAGGTCACGGCAACAGATGCCAGCGGGTTCTCGCGAACCTGATCCACGGCCACACCGCGTGCGTGATCAAACTGCTCACGGGCCTGACCGGAAACTTCACGAATGCGTTCTGCAGCCGCCTGGGTTCTGGTCTGTGCCGCATCACCACCCATTGCCTTAAGGGTCTTGGTGATTTCGGCCAGATCATTGCGCAGGGCATCAACATCGGCCTGAAGCTTTGCGGTATCTGCAGTCGTCTCGGTCTTGGTCGCCATGGTTTTCTCCTGTTGTTTTGAAAACAGCAACACCCCCTAAACGCCCCCGCCCGGCTTTGGTTCCATCTTCAATTGTGATGTTTTAGTGGCACCGGGATCCTGTCGACCCGGTCGATATCGATTGCCCTGATGTGCGTGCTGCCATCACAATTGCCATGGCAAAACGTCCTGAATGCGACCGCTTCTCAATCCATCATTCATGTAATTGAAAGCCTTAAACAATGTTCAGAAGTTTCTTGCGTTCCTTCAAAGGTACTTTATGTGCAGCTTTGCTGACATTTTCCCTTCCGGTCTGCGCCCATGCGGCGGCAACAACAACCAGCTATCTGATGTGGCAATTGCCGGGATCTGCGATCAGTTTTCCGGTCTATGTCTATCAGAATGACACACAGGTCGATTATCTGTACGCCACAACCCAGCAAGCCTTCCTTGGCGACTATGCGCCGGGTGCTACGAATGCGAACTTCATCCTTTACTATCAGGATTCAAATGCGGCCTGGCACGGTTGTAACATGGTCCTGACAAACGGCCAGATCGCCACGACAACCACCTGCCCGGGGGCTGTGATCAACAAGCCGGTCGCAAATTCCAATGTCTATACGCTGGCGATGGGGGCAATTGCCTGGCCCGCGATTGATCAGGCCCCGACAAACCCGACCACTGTCGATTACGCCAAACGCAAGATCACCTTCAAGAACGATACCCAATACGCCCAGATCCGCATCGGCGAACATTGCACGGTTTCGGCCAACCCCGACAATTCCAACTGCGCCAACAACCTCAATCTTTATGAAATTGCCAAGGGGGAAAGTGCGACCTTTTATGTCGATGGGGATGGCACGACACCTGCCCAAACGCCGCTTGCCGGTCTGACATCCTATGGCTTTACCGTCACGGCCTATAAAAAGTCGGCAAGTGACGACTGGGTTGAAACCGGCGGATATGGCAAAGGCGAAACCCCCTATGCCACCAAGATCGAATTCACCCACAAGGCCGTCCCGATCAAAAACGGCGCCCCTTCCCCGGAAGGTTCGACCAATTTTGATATTTCGGCGGTCGACGGATACAACATTTCGGTTACCGGCTATCCGGCAAAGCCGACCTATTGCACCTATACCGTGCCGCCGGAAAATTCCAATATTCTCGGGGCTGGCAAATATGGCCCGGATATCTTTCTTGCCCGGATCAATGACAGTGAAAAGACCTGTCAAAGCAGCTCGCAATTGCCACAGGGCTATAACAAGGGCGATGCGCCCGTCAAATGGGACCTGACGGTCACCAGCAATGGCAAATACCAAGGCTGCATGAGCCCGTGCAGCTACGCCAAAGTCAATAATGACAGCAATCAGGATCTGTTTTGCTGTGCCGGGAAATACAAATCATCGAAAACCTGTGACCAAGCGACCGGTGTTATTGGCGCAAACAATTCGACCTATGTCACCAATCTGGCCCCGCCGGTCTCAACGCATGTCTATCGCTTTGCCTATGACGATGCGATTGGTGATTTTGCCTGCCCGGCCCAGACCGATTTCATGATTATTTTCGGCACCGGGAACGATTGATTACCAACTGCCCAAAAAAAGAACGGCCCGCGTGGGCTGCGGGCCGTTCCATGTTCCTGTCGGAAATTTCTGGGCGGAAATGAAGAGTGGGTGCTCTTCGACGGGGGTGGGTATCCCCGTTACGTCAATCAGTAAGGCAAACCGACGTAATTTTCCGACAGGTTGGTCAATCCTGCCTTGGATGACAGGATATATTGCAATTCGGCATCACGAATGCGGCCGTCAAATTCGTTCTGATCCCCGAACGTATGCAGCATCGATGTCATCCACCAGGAAAACCGCTCTGCCTTCCAGACGCGTGCAAGTGCGGTATCGGAATAGGTCGCAAGCAGGTCTTCGCGGTTTTTCTTGTATTTCGCGATCAGGGCTTCGGACAAATAGTGCACGTCACTGGCTGCAAGGTTAAGCCCCTTGGCACCGGTCGGCGGCACGATATGGGCGGCGTCACCCGCCAGGAACAGGCGACCATGCTGCATCGGTTCGGCGACAAAGCTGCGCAGCGGCGCGATGCTTTTTTCAAACACTTCGCCTTCATTGACCAGCTCGGCATCTTCTTCGCCAAGGCGGGTGCGCAATTCGGCCCAGAAACGGTCATCGGACCAGTCTTCGATTTTATCGGTGCTGGGCACCTGAACATAATGGCGCACAACCGTTTCCGAACGCATCGAACACAGCGCAAAACCACGGTCATGCTTGGCATAGATCAGTTCATCGGCCACCGGCTTTGCATGGGCCAGAACACCAAGCCAGCCAAACGGATAGACCTTCTCGAATTCCTGAACACCCGGAAGGGTTTTCCGGCCGACACCGTGGAACCCGTCACATGCGGCAATATAGTCGCACCGCAGTTCGACTTCATTGCCGTCTTTGACATATCGAACACGCGGCGCATCACCATCAATGTCATGCAGGCTGACATCTTCGGCTTCGAACACGATTTCGCCACCATGGGCAAGACGCGCTGCGATCAGATCCTTGGTGACTTCGGTCTGGCCATAAATCATCACCGTTGATCCACCGGTAAGCTCTTCCATATTCACATGGGTGCGCTTGCCATTCACACTGATATAGATGCCGCCGTGAATGATGCCTTCCTTGTTCATGCGGGCATCAACCCCGACCCGTTTCATCAGGTCGACTGTCCCCATTTCAAGAACACCGGCACGGATGCGGCCTTCGACATAGTCGCGGCTTTTGCGTTCCAGAATGACGGAATCAATTCCCTGCACATGCAACAGATGGGAAAGAAGCAAACCGGCGGGGCCGGAACCAATAATGACGACAGGGACATGCATGACGGCTTCCTCACAAGATCACGGTTGTTGGTTTTTATTGGAATAAGAACCATTCCATTGCGGAAAGAATACGCCTGTTCGCAGTTGGACAGAATGGACAAACCGGGATAATGATTGGACAAATCGAACACGTATCCACATTTGGTTATGGATCGGGTTTGATCTGGTTTTGGCTCTTGCGGCCAAATCACCGCCTGGTCTGGTTCAGTTCAATTGCCCCGACGGCGCCTGATCCCCGCCATCGGCCGTCCCGGGGGCTGTGACAAAATCGGATTTGCACAACGCCCATTCCTTGCAGATTTCCTGTCCGTCATCCGACATCATGAAGGTTTCATAGGCCTGCATCAGTTCCGCGCCGAACGGATGTTTGCGCGAAAACAGAATGAACATGTCATTGGTTGTAATGGTGTTGGTGGTGGCATAACGTGCGGCCACCTGTTCGCCCAAAAGCCCGGTCAGGTCGTGCCAGCCCACGGCTTCCTCTTCAAACAGGATATCGGCCCGGTCTGCATGCAGAAACCGCCAGGCGGATTCCGGGTTATTTACAATGTCGGCTTCGATGCCAAGTCGTCTGAATTCCTGTTCATACCAGTAACTGGCAATCCCGACCGGACGCAGTCCAAGCCCGACAACATCACGCAACGCGTTGATATCGATCCCCTCGGGGAAACGGGACTTTTTGTAAAATCCCTTTTGATGGGCCTGGGCAATCGGATAGCGCGGAATATGAAAGGCATCCCTGCGCTCGACTGTCCGAAGCCACGGAAATGTCGCGACATAGATGCCCTGGCGGGTTTGCTCATAGGCCCGTTGCCAGGGCACGAAAATGAACCGGACGTCAAATCCCATCGCATTGAAAATCGTCTGGAACCGTTTGGCGTGTTTGCCGAAATCAGGAAGTGTTTCACTGATCATCGGCGGCCATTCGCCCACCGCCACCCAGACCTCATATCCGGGTTTCAATTTGCCCGGACCGGTTTGCCGGGCATCACCGACACGGATCACGTCCCCTGCCCGGCTTCTGGCATCATCGCCAACATTGCCACCGGCATGGGGGTCAGTTTTGGTGTTGGTTTGGGTGTGGGTGTTGGCTTGGTTGTGGGTATTCTGGCCTTTTGCCGGCATAATGACCGATCCGGCACGGGCGGTTGCCGCGACATCCAGGATGACCGCAACACATATGAACCCGATGACAACTGTTCTTTGCAACCATCGCACATGCGCTTCCCGATATAACCCCATAGGCATCTCCGGAAAATGTGACCGTGACAGGCGCTGTAAAAACCATTGATGGATCAATGCCATACCAACAATAGCATCATTTGGTGATATTGAAGAGGAAAATGCGCGTCCGCCCCCAAACCGGTATTGCGCACCCGACGCCATCGCATGTTTTTTGATCAAATTATCGCTGTGATCAAAAATTAACCTTCCCAAAGGTCGATCCGCCCCGATCACTGTGATAAGCTTCTGACCAAGAGACCAGTTTACGGTCTTGCACATGTCAAAAACCGCGACAGAACGGGATGATGCCAAACAGCCGCGCCATCGCCATCTTTACCGACCTTGACGGCACATTGCTTGATCATGACACCTATGGCTGGGACGCCGCACGTCCGGCACTTGATCGCGTGAAACAGCTTGCCATCCCCCTGATCGCCGTATCCTCGAAAACACTTGCCGAACTTGAACATATCAATCAGCAATCCATGCTGTTTGACGGGCTGATTGGCGAAAATGGCGGCGTCATTTCCCTGAATGGCGAAATCGAACAGGCTGGCCCGTCATCCGAAACAATCGATGCTGCGCGCAATCAGATCCGCGATGCAGTTTCCGTCCCTGTTGGCAGTTTTCGGACCGTCTCGCCGGAAATCATTGCATCGGAAACCGGTCTTCCGCTTGACGATGCCATTCGCGCCGGTCAGCGCCATTGTTCCGACCCGCTGATCTGGCAAGCCAGCAAGCAGGATGTCACCACGGCGCGCGCCATTGCCGAAAAATGGTCACTGAAACTGGTCAAGGGTGGCCGTTTCCATACCTTGTGCGGCCCCTCGACCAAGGGCGAAGCCATGAAACGCATTCTGCAATGGCTTGCCCTGTCGCAAAGCGGCAAAAGCGAAACCTCCCCGCCCAAACGGTTCACCACCATCGCGCTTGGGGATTCCCCCAATGACATCCCGATGCTGGCCGAGGCCGATTTTGCCATTCAGATTCCAACCAAACATGGCGCGCGGACATCGCCGCTGCTTGACCATGCCAATCTTCGGATCGCGCCCGCCCCCGGTCCTGCGGGCTGGAACGCTGCGATCAACGACCTTCTCGACCAGTTAACCAATACCAATAAAAACAGCGAGGTACTTCATGGCTGATTTCCATCAGGGTGGCCCGATCACAACCCTTCATCGCATTCTTGACCGCAACCCGGAAGAACTCGCCTATGAAATGACTGCCTTTGCCCGCCAAAGGCGCCAGACCCTGATTTTGCCGTGCCTTTATTCGGAACTTGAAACCCCGGCCATGACAACCATTGTCGATGGGCTCAAACAGGCGACCTATATCGATCAGATCGTCGTTGGTCTGGACCGCGCCAATGCGCAGCAATATCTTCATGCGCGCGAATTTTTCAAAGACCTGCCGCAGCATGTGCGCATTTTGTGGAATGACGGGCCGCGCCTGCGCGGTGTTCATGACCGGCTTGATGAATTTGGTCTGGCCCGTTACGAACCCGGCAAGGGCCGCAATGTCTGGTATTGCATGGGCTACACCCTGGCATCGGGGCGCAGTTCCGTGATCGGCATTCATGATTGCGACATTGCGACCTATACCCCCGATCTTCCGGCCAAGCTGATGTATCCGATCGCCAATCCGGCGTTCAATTTCGCCTTTGCCAAGGGATATTACGCCCGTGTTGCCAATGGCACCCTCAAGGGCCGGGTATGCCGCCTGTTTGTCACCCCGCTGATCCGGGCGTTGAAACAGGTGGTCGGCAAGACCGATTTCCTGAATTATCTCGATTGTTTCCGCTATTCCCTGTCCGGTGAAATGGCGATCCGCACCGATGTTGCCTATGGCCTGCGGGTTGCGTCCGATTGGGGGCTTGAAATTTCCATGCTTTCGGAAATGTATCGCAATCACACGGTCCATCGTCTGGCCCAGGTCGATATCGCCGATATCTATGACCACAAGCACCGCGAATTCGACCCGGCGCAAAAAGATGACGGCCTGTCGCGCATGGCGGGTGACATCGCCAAATCCCTGTTCCGCAAACTGGCAACACAGGGGACGATTTTCTCGCACGAGACATTCCGCACCCTTAAGGCAACCTATTATCGCGCGGCACTCGACCTGATTGAGCAATACCGTGCCGATGCCCTGTTTAACGGCCTTAAAATCAATCGCGACGAAGAAGAAAAATGCGTCGAGGTCCTGTCGGAAGTCATCATCAGTGCCGGTCAGCACTATCTCGACAACCCGCTTGAAAGCCCGTTCATCCCAAGCTGGCAGCGTGTTGAAAGTGCGATGGGTGACATTTTCGAACATCTTTCAAGTGCAGTTGAAGACGATCTGAACGACACCGAAATCGGCAAGGGTTAAGAGCGGGGCTTGATCCGGCACGCTGTTTCGAACGCGCTTGCGGCTCGCTGCTATTGCGTATGATCGGGGAATGGAAATATGGCCAGAAAGACCTGAAGAACGTCTTCCTGGCCTTTTCGTTCAAGAACCACCGGCAATAACAGCCGCACCCCTTTGCGCCAGTCTTTTTGAAAGATCTGCAAATGATGGATTTGCGGCTTGCCTGTTTTGCGTGCCGCGGACAGGGCCGCATGCAATGCAGTTGAAAAATGGCAATCCACTTCACGGGCAAAGGCACCGCGCCAATCCTCGCCGGTCAGCGCAATGATGTTTTCACCTTCGAGCAAAATCTGAAAATCATCCTTGTCCGGGTGATATTCATAGATGCTGATATCATCAATCCATGGGGACAACGTATCCGGGGTAAAGTCGCAACGGGTCGGAATTCTGCGCCGTGCAGCAGCCCGGCCCCACAATGCCAAAAGCGCATGCGCCCCGGCCGGTGCATCCGCGCCAAGCCGATCCAGCGGCACTTCCTTGTCATGCGAACCACCAAGCCCGGCCATTGCACATCCGTCAGATATAGTGCATCGGCTCGTAGGGGAAACGTGCGCCAAGCACCTGATAGATCGGGTCACCAAACTGGTCCATGGTTTGCGCCGGCAACAGGACACGCAACCAATGACGGTGTTTGGCATGATTTCCGGCCACATTCACATAATGGAAAGTCGGCCGCTTTTCGTACATTGTCTTTAGCAATGCCGCCATCAGACAGGTGCCATATTTCAGGTCGATCTCGCGCGGGGTAGATCCCTGAAAATTTTCGCCCGTGGCAGCAACAATTGACGGTGCATCAATGCGCACCAGAAAGTCATTCCGGACCGGCAGATATTCATAAACACTGATCTCGTCGCGCCAGCGGATCAGACGTTCCGCATTCAGAATGGCGCGTGACGGCACGCTGTTTATTCCGGTCTGGGTCCATGCATCATACCATGTGTCGACAAGCGCAATGACCCGGACATCAACGTCCTCGGGCAACCCGTCCAGTTCGGTGTCTGCTGATTCAAGCGCGCGTGATGGTATCATGGCATTTTCCCAGATATGCACGTGGGTAAATCACGCCCCGAAACAAGTATGAAAGCCAAATAATCACGATGCCCCGCGATAAAAGAAGTGGGTGACGAAAACCTGTTCGATAACCCGCCCCTGCCGGTCGGTTGCCCGCATAGGCAACAAAAGACGCAGCCATTCTTCCCAGACCTTGCGTTCATAACCGATGCGGTGAAAGGCCGGCTTGCCGTGATCGATCACCTCAAGCAATGTCGCGTGTAATGTGGTGCCAAAATCCAGATCAATCTGCCGGGGTGAACAGCCATGATAATCTTCGCCGCTGGCGTCAATGATGTTCGGGGCATCGATGCGGATGATAAAATCACGCTTTTGCGGAAGATATTCATAGATACAGATATCATCGACCCAAGGCGCCAGAACATGACCGTTCAGCACCTTTCGGTCAGGAACCTTGCCACCCTTTGCCGCCGCTTGCCAAACCTCGAAATAGGATCTTACGCGGCTTTCTGTATCATCGGGCAAGTGCGGAATTTCGATTTCCTGCGCATACGCCATGTGCGTAAATTGCCCTCTATGTCCTGCTATCTGGACACGAGTTTTGCAAAGCACATTTTGTGACGCAACGATAAACGCATCGGCTGCGTATTTTTTGCACAATCTGAAAAACCGATCAGACCGGCATGGCATCCCGATAGCGTTGCAGCAACCGGCTTTCGGTACGGTTGCGCCCGTCCCGGTTGGAAATCCACACGATCTGATAGGGCGCCAGTTTCATGATCCCGTCGTAATCTTCGATCACTTGCTGGGTGATCAAATCCTGCCAGCCTTCGGTCATGATCAGATTGATCTTCGAAAGATCAAGATCCTGTTGGGTCTCGGTCAGGTTAAAGACACAGAAAATGCTTTGTTCATTCAAATGCGACTGCCGCCAGATGCCCAGCAAATCCGGACCGAGATTAAGGGTATATTGCGTGGCATTGGGGTGAAAAGCAGGTTGTCCCATACGGATCGACATAAGCGCGCGCAACTGATCAAACGCCGATTTGGCCGGACCATCTTCGGACAGAACCCGTTCTGCATCGGAAAGCTTCCAGATCTTGCGGTTCAGGCGGCGCGGAATACCGGTTTCCTCATAAGCCGCCTGATCATTTTCCGTTGCCAGAATGGTCTGAACATAGATCGCCGGGATCCCTTCAAGCGACATGGCAATTGCCTGGCTCATCACAAACCGTTCAAGCCCCATGGTCGCTTCACCGGCGAAGTTTTCCGCCAGCATGCTGTAAAGCGTCACATTGAGCTCATAGGGCTTTTGCCCGCCCCCCTTAAGCGCACGGTAACTGACCTGCCCGCCCATCTTGAGCGCATGCTCGCGCAGGCCATCAATATCTTCATCGGGAATAAGGTTTTCGGCCGGGCGCAGACCAATACCATCATGGCTGGCGGTAAAGTTAAAGAACGTACAGCCCGCCGGGGCCGGCGGCATCGCCATGATGCATTTGCGGATATAGTCGCTTCGCCCGCTCAGCAATGCATGAATGATCACCGGTGGCAGCGAAAAGTTGTAAATCAGGTGTGCTTCATCCTGATTGCCGAAATAGGACAGGTTTTCCAGAAGCGGCAAATTGGTTTCGGTAATAAACAGCACATCGGGATAAAGCGCATTACAGGCCAGGCGCATGGCCTTGATCAGTTTATGGGTCTGATCAAGATTGATGGATGTCGTTCCGACCTCTTTCCAGATAAAGCCGATGGCATCAAGCCGCACCACGCGCACGCCATGCTTCAGGTAATTCAGCACCACGCGCAGCATTTCGAAAAACACATCCGGGTTGCCGTAATCAAGGTCAACCTGATCATAGCTGAAGGTGCACCAGACGAACTTTTCGCCGTCCTTGGTCACTACATCATTCAGCAACGCATGACTGCGCGGGCGCACCACATCGGAAAGATCATCTTCAAGGCTTGCGGTTTTGATGTAATCGACACCGGGCTTTTCACCGGCCAGAAATTGCTGATACCAGGGATGCGACGCCGAAATATGATTGGCCACCAGATCGGCCATCACCGTGCCATGCTTCGCCAGATCCTCGACATCGCCCCAATCGCCAAGCTCCGTGCGAAGCTGGCTGAAATCACTGACTGAAAATCCGTCATCGGATGTAAAGGGATGAAATGGCAGGATATGAATGCCGGTAAGCCAGTCTTTCAGCCATTTACGATGAAATTCGCCAAGGCTTTGCAGACCCTTTTTGCCGTCCTGATGGATGCTGTCGCCATAGGTGATCAGAAACGCATCGCGCTGATCCCATTTGCGCAGGTTTTCCTCTTTGGGTTCCGGCCCGTCACCTTCGACCGGCAGGCCAAGCTCGTCAAAAACGCGCAGCACCAATGCTTCGTGATCGTGTTCGGGATAAACATCTGCAAGCAGGTTGCGCATCGCGCTGGCAAACGCAATCCGTCCCGAGGTTCCGACAACACGATCCATACTGGCTCCTTCCGGGCAGGCAATTCAAAGCATTACGCAATGAAATAATGAAATTGCACAGGATGCAAGCAGGGATTCCATTCTGCCGACAAAGCAGGCATTAATACGCAAAACGCCCGGCACAAGGCCGGGCGCTACAACATGGCGACTGCAACGATCGTGCCTTACGGCGCAATCGTTACCTCGACCAGCGCATGGGTACGCTTGGTGTCGATATGTTTGATGGCATCGCGCAGGATCCCCGGAAGGTCTTCGGGGCGTTTGGCCTTGGCGACCCAAGCGCGGCTGGCCTCGGCAACCTTGGTGAAATCCGGGCTGGGCTTAAGGGCTGTTAGCGGCATTTCATTGGTTTTCGCCGCATAGCCGTTGGGATACATCCCCGCCACCGACTGACGCACCGCCCCCCATTCATTATTGTTCAGAACAAGGATCAGGATCGGAAGCTCAAGCGCCTCGGCGATCTGATGACAGGCCGTCGGGTTGGCGAACATGTATGATCCGTCGCCCATGGTGGCGACCACAAGCTTGTCCTTATCGGCAAGTTGGTAGCCCATCGATGCCGGGAACGACCAGCCAAGACCACCGGAATGCGGCTCCTGATACCAGCTGCCATGTTCCGAAAGTGAAAGCGGCTCCAGCGGGCAGCCAAGCTCGGAAAAGACGGTTGCCGCACGACCGGCAATCGCATCGGACAGGCAGCGCGAAACATAGGCCTTGGTCATCGGGTCCACCGCCCCGGTATTGGCCATCGCCAGTGCTTTCTTGCGGGTTTCGGCATTGATCGTGGCAATTTTGCCCCGACGATCCGAACAGACGGCAGCATGATCGGCATGACGGCGATCCATGGCATCTGCCAGCATCATGATGACATCACCGGTTTCGCCAACAAGCGAGATGTCGGCGGCAAAGTTACGCCCCGGGAAACGGGAATAAAGCGGGTTCTGACCGATCTGAACCACCTTGCAGTCGGGACGCAGCGTATGGATATCGGGCGACCAGGGCGCCAGACAATCAATCACCACCACCGCATCGGCATCCTTAAGCCAGGGTGCCGGATCCATCCCGGCAAACATCGGATGTTCGGTGCCGATGGCAAGCTGGATCGCCCAATATTGCACGACCGGAATGCCCCACTGATCAACCAGTTCGGAAAAGCGGCCAAATGCCTCGGCTGTTCCCGTCCCGCGCTGGGCAATGATCACCGGGTTCCTGGCAGTGGCAAGAATGTCGGCGGCCTGCTCGACACTGGCTTGCGGCGGGGCAACCGGAACCGGCTGCATGCGAAGCGGCCCGTCAATCTCGTCCCCTGGGCAGGGTTCACACAGAACCTCACGCGGCAGACTGACATAGGTCGGGCCTTTGGGCACCGATGATGCGATGGCATAGGCACGATCAACGACTTCGGGCACCTGTTCGGGGAATTTAAGTTCATATTCCCATTTCGCACTTTCACGCACCAGTGCTGCCTGATCGCGCATTTCCTGGCCCCAGCCGATCGGAACGGTGCGCGCACCAAGGCGGCCCTTTTCCATCACCGGGGTTCTGCCCGACATCAGGACGACCGGCACATGTTCGGTCGCGGCATTGATCGCGCCAATCGCACAATTGGCAAGACCGACATTGGTGTGCGCCATAACGGCCTGCGCTTTTCCGGTCGCAAGGTAATAGCCATGCGCCATGCCCATCGCCGCATTTTCATGCGGCATGATCAAAGCATTGGGAAGATCGATATCCTTTGCTGCGGCTTCGGCCAGACCTTCGATGATCGGCGGAAAGTCGGTGCCGGAATTGGCAAAGATATAATCAATCCCGATCGCCTTCATGCGGGCCAGAACCGCCCCGCCGGCGGTCAGGGTAATCTGACCGGATTTGTCACGCGTGTCGCTTGTCATCAGACGCCTCTTGTTTTGCTCTTTCAATATTTCTATATTTGAAATATGATTTATAATATAGTTTATTATTGAAATCCGGGCGGCGTCAAGCATCGCGTCCGGCTTTGACCCGTGGCGTTTTTATGTGAATGGAAAATCATGACCAGCCAGCTCAATGGATCTGTCCTGAAGGCTTTTAAAATTCTGGACCTTTTTGCCGCGGGGAAATCCGAACTGACGGCAAAGGAAACCGCAGACGCTCTTGGCATCAATATGATTACCGCACATCGGTTTTTGCACACGCTGGTCCATGCCGGCGCGTTGCGGGCATCGTCACGCGGAGTTTTCCGGTTGGGATATATGTTTGCCGATCTGGGCGAACGGGTTTTGCATGACGGCAATCTGCCGACCCTGTTGCAACCGATCCTTGATCAGCTGGCGCGTGACACCGGGGAAGCCTGCATGGCAACCGAATTTGATCGTGACATGGCGGTCTGCATCGCCAAATCCCTGCCCGACCGGCCGCTTTATGTCGATATCCGGATCGGCTCGAAACTGGATGCTTTTTGCACGGCGCACGGCAAATTATGGCTGGCGCATATGGGCTCTGAAGATCAGGACCGCTATTTCAAGAACGCCCAACTGCATGGCATGACCGATCACACCATCACCGACATAAAAACCCTTCGGGACGAACTGCAAACAATCCGTCAACAGGGCTTTGCCACCAATAATGGCGAACGTGAAAATGATATTTATGCCATTGCTGTTCCGATCACGACCCAGCATGGCAAAATGATTTCAGGCTTTTCGGTTTTCGGCGCATCCCCCGCAATCCTTGGCCAGCATCGCGACAGTCTGCTTGATCATCTGCGATCGGCCAAACAAACCGCCCGCCAGGCCCTTTACGGCGCGGAGTAATCCATATGACGGATGGCGCCGGGTGATTTGCCGGTGGTGCGCTTGAACGCGCGGCTGAATGCCGCGACCGAGGCATAGCCAAGCCGTTCGGCAACCTCGTCAAGTGACAGGTTTTCACGCCCGATCCATTGGCTGGCCAGACGCATGCGCAAATTGGTCAGATATTGCTGCGGGGTGGCCTTGGTCAGTTCGACAAACCGTTCGGCAAAGACCGACCGCGACATCCCCATTTCCGATGCCATATCGGCAACCGACCAGTTGCGGCCCGGCTCCTTGTGCAAGGCGGCCAGCAGCCGCGCAAGTTTGGGATCACGCACGGCCTCGACCCAGCCGCAAACATCACAACCCGCCTCGACCCAGCGCCGCAGGATGGCGGCGGCCACCACATCGGCAAGCCTTGTCAGGATCACGCCATAGCCCGGACGCTTGGCGCGCAATTCGCTGGTCATGACATCCAGGATCGCGGGAATTTGCGGATCATGATCGGGCACGGTTTCGATATGCATGATTTCCGGTTTGAGATGCGCCAGCGGATGCAGCCACCCCAGATCAAATTCCATCGCACAGCTGAAAATCAGATTGTCCTTTGACCGGCAGGCATCCGCTTCGCACGCCCGGATTTCAGACGCCGCATCACAAAGCGGTGCCTTTTCAAAGGCATCGACACTGCGCATGGCAACGCCATCTTCGCTGTAAAGATCGTGAATGCCCGCACAAGGCAGCAATACCGCATCCCCGCAACCCAGAACATGCACCGCCCCGCTTTTGGTGCGAAGATGAACTGTACCCTGCCCGATAAAATGAAACCAGGCACGGGTGTCATCCATATCCTCGCCAAAGCGCAGGCCATAAGGCGCCGAAATCTCGATACGGCGATAATCCAGTCCGCGCAATCGAACCCCCGACAGCAGATCATTGACCATATCATGGCCCGCTTCGTTGAACTGGCCCTCGATATGGTTTGACGGGCTGTTGAATGCGGCATTCGGGATGGGGGACATGACATTCCGGACGATTGATCAATTAATCCAGACAAACTGTCATAGATCGTCCGAACGGTCCAGTCTATTTTAGGTGCAATGCACAAACACCTGTAAAAGGACTTCCGCATGAGTGAACCACAATCCGACGCCCGGCCCGCGCAGACGTCCGCCGTCGCGCCAGCACCTGCTGCATGGGCCGCCGTCATTTCAATGACACTGGGGGTATTCGGGCTGGTCACAGCCGAATTCCTGCCGGTCAGTCTTCTAACCCCGATTGCGTCCGACCTTTCGGTATCCGAAGGCCTCGCCGGTCAGGCCATTTCGGCAACGGCCTTTTTGGCCCTGATCACAAGTCTTCTGATTGCCACCGTCACCCGCCGGTTTGACCGCCGCAATGTCCTGCTTTCCTTCTCGATATTGCTGGTGGTCTCAAGCATCATCGTTGCGTCGGCAGAAAATTTTGCCTTCCTGCTGGTTGGCCGCGTTCTTCTGGGCATCGCGCTTGGCGGTTTCTGGACAATGTCGGCAGCAACCATCATGCGACTGGTGCCCGAAAACCATGTGCCGCGTGCGCTTGCTATCATGTTCAGTGGCGTTTCGGCTGCCACCGTGTTTGCCGCCCCGGTGGGCAGCTTCCTTGGCGATATCATCAGCTGGCGTGCGGTCTTCCTGCTGGCTGCGGGCATCGGCGTCATTACCTTCGTCGTACAATTCGCAACCCTGCCATCCCTGCCACCGCGCGGACGCGCATCGCTGCGCACCCTTGTTGATCTGATCAATCGTCCGGGCATGAAATTCGGGCTGCTGTCACTGGTCATCATCATTACCGGTCACTTTGCCCTGTTTACCTATGTCCGCCCGTTCCTTGAAAACGTCACGGGTGTGGCAACGGCGGGGATTTCCGGTGTGCTGCTGGGCTTCGGGGTCGCCAACTTTTTCGGCACCCATCTGGCCGGTGCGTTGATTGCGCGGTCACTGCGCATGACCATTGCCCTGATGCCCTTCATCATGGGGCTTTGCGCCCTTGCCATGGTGATGATCAATGGCGCGCTTAACCCGACCATTGTTCTGGTCGCGATCTGGGGCATGGCGTTTGGCGGTGTGCCGGTCGCCTGGTCGACCTGGATCACCCGCATGGTTCCCGATGAAGCCGAAAGCGGCGGCGGGCTTCTGGTTGCCGGTTTTCAAACCGCAATCGCGGCCGGCGCCATCATTGGCGGGGTGATGTTTGATTTTATCGGTGCACTTGGCGTCTTTGAACTTGGCGGCATCGCCCTTGTCGTTGCCTCGGTCGTTGTTACTGCTGTCTTGCGCCCCGCCCCGGCTGTCAGCGAACAGGCCTGATCCCTCGCACCACCTGCAACACAGATCACACGACAAACGAAAAAGCAGCGGGTTATCCGCTGCTTTTTTTTACATTTGACCACCCTGCTCATAGGCTTCGATCAAGTCAGGCAAGCCCTTCGGCGATGCGCATTTTGCGCTGTCTTTCACGTTCAGCATCCGACGGGGCGTGATGGGCAAAGGACCCGCATTTAACAGCCCCGTCCGGACGCAGAATATTCAGGCACACGCCCGTCGAAAAGGACTGACTTGAAACCAGTTTCAGGTTGGTTGGCGCACCGTCGTTGCCAAACAGGCGCTTGCCCCTGCCAAGGATGGCGGGCATCACCCACAGGCGATATTCATCAACCAGATCATTGGCAATAAGGGCTTGGACAAGCTTGCTGCTTCCCTGTGTCAACAAATCCGGTCCATTGCCCGCCTTAAGAGTACGAATGGCATCGATAATGTCGCCATCAAGCGCCACCGAATTTTGCCAACTTAGACTGTCGGGATCGGAAGTCGCGACGTATTTGGCAACACTGTTGAATTTCTGCCCGATCGGATCATCATCGCCGGCATAGGGCCAGTGGGCTGCAAAAATATCGTAGGTATATCGCCCCAGCAGCAGATCATAGGACGCGGATAAATGATCCCCCATGATCTTGCCCATTTCCGCATCCCAATAATGGAAAGTCCAGCCACCAAATTCAAATCCGCCGGCGATGTCTTCGTCCGGGCCGCCCGGGGCCTGCATCACGCCATCAACCGACACAAAGGCCGATACAATCACCTTCCTCATCTGAACGCTCCTTTTTGCAGGCCGAACTTTATTTTCAGGCATGTTACGCCTGCATCGCCAATGCGGCAAAAGAAAACCCCGGCACATTGCGGCGCCGGGGAAGTTGGTGTCGTTCGGAGGGAGACTGGGCTTTTACGCCCTTTGGAATCACAGAATTCCCGAAAAATCAGATGGCTTTGACCACCACCGGGCGTTCTGCCTGAACCATCAGGCGGTTACGGATGGGGCGGCCAAACAGGGCAGATGAAATTTCGAATTCATCACCGTCCTGTGTCGTGATGCCATCGGCAAAGCTCAGTGTCGCCGTGCCAAAGAAATGCGCATGCACATCACCCGGGCGGCGGAACAGGTCGTATTTGAAGTGGTGATATTCAAGATTGGCGAGCGAGTGCGACATATTGTCTTCGCCGCTGACGAACTGCTTTTCCCAGATCACCTTGCCATCGCGATACAGACGCGAGGTCCCCTCGACATGGCTAGGCAGATCCCCCAGCAGCAATTCCGGCCCCATCGCGCAATGGCGCAGCTTTGAATGCGCCAGATAAAGGTAGTTCTGGCGCTCCATCACATGGTCGGAAAACTCGTTTCCGATCGCAAAGCCGATGCGCACCGGGGTTCCGTCATGGTCAATGATATAAACTGCGGCAATTTCCGGTTCCTCGCTGCCATCAAGGGCGAAGGACGGGCTCGGGATCGCCGCCCCGGGATTGGCAACAATGGATCCATCGCCCTTATAGAACCATTCGGGCTGCACACCATGCTCACCGGCCTTGGGCTTGCCGCCTTCGACGCCCATGCGAAACATCTTCATAGAATCTGTTTCATCGGCGGCCTTGTTGTTGGCCTTGTGCATGTTTGCGCGCGCAGAGGCCGAACCAAGATGGGTAAGCCCGGTCCCGGTGACAAGGAAATGCGCCGGATCAACATGGGTAATCGGCGGCAACAGGCGTCCGTCACGGACAACCTCGTTATAATCAACGCGGTCGTCCCCCATGCGAATTTTCGCCTTTTCGATCATCGTCATGTTTTTGGCAAGTGCGATGGTCGCAAGTTCACGGGTGGTGGAAACGCCCTTGAGCGGGATAAGGGTATTTTCGTCTTCGACCACGGCAACATGCTGCGCACCCGCGGTATCCTTGTATTGAACCAGTCTCATGAAAGTTCGTCCTGAATGATCTTTGTCGGTTATGTGAATGTCGGCTTGATCGCCACGGGCAAAACCGCCCTAGACCCAGCCGCCATCAACAATGAAGTTCTGGGCGGTACACATCCGGCTTTCATCGGAAATCAGGAACAGCGCCATGCGCGCGATATCCTGTGGCATCACCTTGTTCTTCAGACACTGGCGTTCATCGATTTCGCGCTCGGCCGCCTCATCAACCCAAAGATCAAGCTGGCGCTGGGTCATCACCCAGCCCGGAACAAGGGTATTGACCCGGATATGATCCTTGCCCAGATCGCGCGCCATGCCGCGTGTCAGCCCGTGGGTTGCGGCCTTTGCCGTGGTATAGCCCGGCATGCCGCCCTGCCCCATCATCCAGCTGACCGACCCGAAATTAACGATGGCACCACCGCCGGCCTTTTGCATCATCGGGGCGACGGACTGAATGGTAAAGAAGGACGGACGAATATTGATTGCCTGGCGGTCATCCCAGTATTCCGGGGTCACGTCCTGCCATTTGTGGCGGGTATCATTGGCGGCATTGTTCAAAAGCCCGGTGATCGGTCCGTTGATTTCAGCGGCCTTGGCAACCGCAGCCTGAAGGGCCGGGATATCGGTCAGGTCGCATTTGATAAAGACCGGCGCATTGCGCGCGTCTTTTGAAAGCTTCTCGACAAGGGCGTTGCCCGCATCTTCCATGATATCGACAAAGGCGACTTTGGCGCCCTGCTCGACAAAGGCGGTAACAAGGGCCTCGCCAATACCCGATGCGCCACCGGTGATGAATACCGATTTATCTTCAAGGCTGGTATAGTGTGTCGGCATGCGATCAGACATGATCGGTGCTTCTCCCGTCGTGTGGTTTCTCTTTTGGTGTCTCTCTGCCGGTCCGGCACGGGGACTCCACCCCGCACGCGATCCGGATTTGCATTCCATAATGTTCAGAATAGGCATCATTGCCGATATGTGCAGCGCAAAAGACACCTGTCCGTAAAACGGGTTGCGGTGCCAATTGCCCGCATCGGGCAACTGTGCGGATCAGTTTTGCGGCATTGTCATCCGGCCCGTGATCATGATGCTTCCTCCTGAAAATTATGTTTTTAATTCTTCATACAATAACATTAATGATCAGGATATCCGGGCCTGTCAAGCGACAAACGGGTGAAGTGAATTCTTTCGATCTGTCGCGCAGTAGTTTATAACACCATGACCTTTGGCACTTCACCGTCGATCACTACACCCCTGCCCGAAATAATTATATGCTTTGCAACACAAAGCGTTGGAGGGGTCAGATAAGTTGCCCTCGAAATTAATTCATATTATATGAATAATATCAAAGCGGGCCTTTTGCCGTTTTGCATTTTTACAAGGTCCTGGCCCATGGCCATGCCGGAGGGAATTTAATGTCGTCGATGTCAAGAACCTACGCCAAACGCAGCCTGCACAGCATCGTTGCCCATGATCTTGGTGCACGGATTGTTTCGGGCCAGCTGGCGCCGGGGGATGTGCTTCCGACCGAGGCGGCATTAAGTGAATCCCTTGATGTATCACGCACGGCCCTGCGCGAAGCGATCAAGATCCTGTCGGCCAAGGGCCTGATCGAAAGCCGTCCGAAAACCGGTACGCGCGTCAAACCGCGGTCAAGCTGGAACCTTCTGGACCCTGATGTCCTGTCCTGGCACTTCCCGGACCCGGACCCGGCATTCCTGTATGCGCTGTTTGAAACGCGTCTGATCATTGAACCCAATACGGTCGCCATGGCTGCAGTGCGCGCAACGCCCGAGGAAATCAAGGCGATTGGCGATGCCTATGACGCCATGGAAAAGGCCGAACCGGGGACCGAGGCGGTCTATCTTACCGATCTGCAATTCCATCAGGCGATCCTTAATGCATCTGGCAACGATTTCATGAAATCATTCGGTATGCTGATTGAAACCGCCCTGATCGGATCATTCCGCCTGTCGTCAGGTGGCCCAAAGGCCCATGTGCAATCGCTTCCCGACCATCATGCGGTCTATGCCGCCATCAGCCACCGCGACCCTGACGAAGCGCGCGCGACCATGCACAAACTGCTTCGCCGCACCATGCGCCAGCTCCGCCAGCAACTTGGCATGTCGGTCGATCACGACTGGGACAAGATCGGGCTGTAATTCGCAACCGATTGCCGGTTTTAAACCAAACAGAAACGGGCGCCAATGGCGCCCGTTTTTCATTATGCGTGATTGCATCATCAATCAGGTCGCCCCGGCCCGCATGCCCGAAAACGACCTTGTGATCAGGCGTTGCAGGACGATAAAGCCAAACAGCAATGCCCCGATCATGATCTTGGTCCACCAGCTATTGAGTGATCCGTCAAAGGCAATCAGGGTCTGGATTACCCCCATGATGATCCCGCCAAAGAACGTGCCCATGACAAAGCCCATGCCCCCGGTCAGAAGCGTTCCACCAATCACCACCGCGGCAATCGCATCAAGCTCCACCCCGACTGCTGCCAGCGGATAGGCAGACGCGGTATAGAAGGCAAAGACCACACCCGAAAGCGCACTGAAAAAGCCCGACAGGGTATAGACGCGAATTATGGTGCCATGCACCGGGATGCCCAGAAGTTCGGCCGAATGACGATCCCCGCCAATCGCATAGACATTGCGCCCGAAACGCGTGTAATGGGCAATCACCACCCCGCCAATCACGGTCGCCAGCATGAGCAACGCCGATGCCGTCAGCCAGCCGCGTCCGGGCAGCGGCACTTTAAACCCGCTAAAGGCTGCGACAAACGGATGATCAATCGGAACGGAATCCAGATTGATCAGGAAGCACACACCGCGCAAAAAGAACATGCCGGCAAGCGTGATGATAAAGGGCTGAATATCGAACTTGGCGATGATCACCCCCATGAAAGCCCCGAATGCCGCGCCGACAATCAGGGAAATCAATGCCGCCATTAACGGATGCATGCCAAACCCGGTGACAAGTTCGGCCATTAATACTCCGATAAAGGCAATCATCGATCCGACCGAAAGATCAATACCGCCCGAAAGGATGACAAATGTCATGCCCACGGCCGTAATGATCAGGAACGCATTATCGGTCAGAAGCGCGCCCAGAACGTAAGTATCGGAAAAGGCGCGATGTTCAAAAATTCCGTAGCCATACAGCAAGGCCAGAACCGCAAGCGTTGCAAGGATCGGGTAAAAACGTTCATTAATTTTCATCGGCTTTTCCCCGTTTGATGCGATCCATCGCCTGCCCGACCAGTTGGCGAGATTTCGGTGCCTGCACCAGAAGAACAATCATCACCACGGCCGCCTTGACGATCAGGGTATATTGCGACGGCAACCCCGAAAGAAGAATACCGGTACTCAGCGCCTGAATGATCAGAACGCCAATCACTGTCATGCCAATAAAGAACCGCCCGCCCATCAGCGACGCGCCACCGATCACGACCGCCAAAATTGCATCAAGTTCAAGCCACAGCCCGGCATTATTGGCATCCGCCCCGCGAATATCGGCCGCAATAATGATCCCGGCAAAGGCCGAACACAGCCCGGATGCCCCGTAAGCCATCAACTTGATGCCGCGTGCATCAATCCCGGCCACCCGGCTGGCGCGCGCATTACCGCCCACAGATTCCACAAACAGGCCAAGGGCCGTTTTGCGCATCACGAAAAAGATTGCCGCAATCACCGCCGCGGCAATGATCACCCGCCATGGAATGCCCAGCAAATAGCCGCTGCCGATCGCCTCAAAGAACGCACCATGGAATGTCACGATCTGCCCATCGGTGATCATTTGCGCGATCCCGCGCCCGGCCACCATCAGGATCAGGGTCGCAATGATCGGCTGAATATCAAGGAATGCGACCAATATGCCATTCCAAAGGCCGCATAAAATCCCGGCCCCAAGGGCGGCCAGAATGATCACCGCCGGATGAAGATCGGTATCGCGGATCAGGACCGCCATGACGGCACCCGAAATGGCAATGATCGAACCAACCGACAAATCAATGCCGCGGGTTCCGATCACAATCGCCATGCCCACGGCAACAAGGGCCGTCGATGCCCCGCGATGGACAACATCGACCAGCGATCCGTAAAGATGCCCGTCAACAATGCGAATATTGAAAAAGTCCGGCGAAATGATCCCGATGCCCAGCACGATCAGAACCAGTGCCGCGACCGGGCCAAACCACGGCCTACTTATCAAAGAAGATGCAGACATGGTGCTGCTTTCCCGTAATTTCTTTTTGTCCTGCAAACTGGTCATCGTGCAATCGCCTCGATGATCCGGGTCTGGGTGATTTCCGCCCCCACCAGTTCGGAAACCTTTTCGCGATCACGCATCACCGCAACCCGGTCGGCAAAGGCAACGATTTCTTCAAGCTCGCTTGATGCCACAAGCAACGCCAATCCTTCGTCACACAGTTCCTTGATCAGTTTGATGATGTCGGCATGGGCACCGACATCAATGCCGCGTGTCGGTTCATCAAGGATCAGCAGGATCGGCTTGGACACCAGCCAGCGCGCCAGAATGACCTTTTGCTGATTGCCACCACTCAGCTGCCCGACCGGCTTTTCACTGTCCGGTGTTGCGATGCCAAGGGCCCTGATCATGTCATCGGCAAATTGCTGTTGCTCGGTCCGCGGGATCGGGCGAAGCCATCCGCGCCGCCCCTGAAGGGCCAGAACGATGTTTTCGCGCACACTCAGTTCCGCAACAATGCCATCCTGTTTGCGGTCTTCGGGACAAAGCCCAAATCCCGACCGGATGGCATGGCGCGGCGACCGCAGCATCACCGGCTCCCCATCCAGAAACACAAGGCCGCTATCGGCCTTTTGGCTGCCAAATATCAGTTCGGAAAGCTCCGTCCGCCCGGAACCCAAAAGCCCGGTCAGACCAACGATTTCGCCCGCATTCAGATCAAGCGACACCGGCTCCAGCACCCGTTTCTTACCAAGGTTCTTGACCTGAATGGTCCGTTTGGGCCCGGCATAGCTGCCCTCGTCCTGATGGCGGTGCGCACTGACCTCGGCCAGTTCACGGCCCAGCATATGGTTGATCAGATCAATCTGCGGCAGGTCCCTGGTCACAAAGGTGCCGACAAGGCGCCCGTTGCGCAAAACCGTGATCCGGTCGGTTACGGCATAAACCTGTTCTAGGAAATGGGTAACAAAAACAATGCCCAGCCCCTTGTCGCGCAAGTCACGCATGATGCGAAAGAGTGTCTGGATTTCATCACCGTCAAGCGATGCGGTCGGTTCATCCAGGATCAAAACCCGGGCATCCAGCGCAACCGCGCGCGCAATCGCCACCAACTGCTGGATCGCCACCGAATAGGACCCCAGCGGCCGATTGACATCAATATCAAGACCCAGTGTTTCAAGGGCGGCCTTGGCATCGGCCTCGGTCTTTTTCCATGAAATAAGGCCGAATTTCCGCGTCTGGCGTTCAAGCATCAGGTTCTCGGCCACCGACAGGGTCGGCACCAGATTGACTTCCTGATAGACCGTGGAAATCCCCAACCCCTGTGCATCGCCCGGATGCTGCGGGTGGATTTCGATGCCATCGAGCATCACCGCCCCGGCATCACGTGGATGCACCCCGGTAATCACCTTGATCAGGGTGGATTTTCCCGCCCCGTTTTCTCCCAAAAGGGCATGAATTTCCCCACGTTTCAGGTCAAAATCGACATCCTGCAACGCCTTGACCCCGGGAAAGAATTTTCCCGCACCACGCACCGAAAGTACGGTGTCGCGTCCCCCGTTAGAAAGTGCGGCGTTTGACATGTTCCTCACCCTCTCCCTGCTTTTTGATTTTTGTTCCTGATACGGCGCGACGCACCCCGGCTAAAGCCGAAGCACGTCACACCCGCTACCCAGCCACGCAACCGGCACCGTCACCCAGGGATCACGGTGCCGACTGACATGTTATTTGCTGCGCATTTTGTATTCTTCTGCTGCGGTATCAGGCAGGAAAAGCGGACCATTTGCCTTGATCCATTTCGGAACTTCCTGACCGGCCTTGGCGGCCTTGATCGCGTCAAAGGACGGCCCGCCCAGATGCGGGTTCAGCTCGATCGTGGCGTTGGTGTCGCCGTCGGCCATCGCCTTGAAGATATCAGGCACCGCATCAATCGAAACGATCAGGATATCGGTCCCCGGTTTCAGACCGGCTTCCTTGATGGCCTGCACAGCACCAAGTGCCATGTCATCATTATGCGCGTAAACCGCACAGATATCCTTGCCGCCATTTTCGGCCTTCAGGAAGCTTTCCATGACTTCCTTACCACCCGAACGGGTGAAGTCGCCCGACTGCGACCGGATGATATTGATGCCCGGGAAGTTCGAAACGACCGATTCAAACCCGGCTTTGCGGTCATTGGCCGCGGATGATCCAACCGTGCCCTGCAATTCGACAACATCGCAAACCGCGTTGGTTTCCGCCGCAAGCCATGCAGCGGCAAGCGCGCCTTCAACCACGAAGTCCGATGCCACCTTGGTCAGATACAGGTCTTCGCTGGCGTCAACGCCACGATCCACCAGCACCACCGGAATACCGGCATCTTTCGCTTCTTTCAGGACCTGATCCCAGCCGGTTTCAACAACCGGGGCCAGAAGAATGCCGTCAACGCCCTGTGCGATGAAAGAACGGACAGCCTTGATCTGGTTTTCCTGTTTTTGCTGCGCATCGGAGAATTTGAGATCAATACCGCGTTTTTCAGCCTCGGCCTTGATCGATGCGGTTTCAGACGTCCGCCAGCCGCTTTCAGACCCGATCTGCGAAAAGCCGATCATCATTTCAGCCTGTGCCGCAAATGAAAGACCAAGCGCAACGCCAAGTGCCGCAGTTGACACTGCAAGCTTTTTGAATTTCACCACGATTTCCTCCCTAAGTGTGGTTTTATTGCTTAAAAGCCATATAGTATTACAATATGATTTGTTAACGCTCAACCATATAGTGATTGCGATCCGCCACCTATCGCCTATAACGATCAAAAGCATCGGATAAACCGAGAAAAATCAAAGATTACGGGAGAACAAAATGCCCAAAAGCCACCAACCATCAGACATGGTAGAACCATCCTCGGAAACCCGTAATTCGGGTGAAAATGCCCCGCGTGTGGAGCTGCGCACGTCGCAGATTCGCCTTACGGTTTCTGCGCTTGGCGCGCGCATTTGCGCCCTTGATTTGTATGAGGATTCAGATTCCAGCGGCACAAACATCGCCATAGGCCTTGCAGATGACGCGGCCTATCTGGCACAAGACAGCTATATCGGGGCTATTTGCGGCCGCTACGCCAACCGGATCGAAAAGGCCCGCTATACCGATCCAGACGGTCATGACATAACGCTTTCCGCCAACGAGGGTGAAACCCACCTTCACGGCGGCAAGGACGGGTTTGACCGGCGGGTCTGGGATATTGCCGATCAGTCGGAAACAATCGTGACGTTCAAGCTGACCTCACCTGACGGGGATCAGGGGTACCCGGGCACGCTGAATGCGACGGCAACATATTCGATTGTTGGGGAAAACCGCGTGCGTCTTGATATTTCGGCAACCTGCGATGCGCCCTGCCCGGTCAATATGACCAGCCATGCCTATTGGAACCTGACGGGTAAATTTGATCAATCGGCGGCCGATCATGTCCTGAAAATCACGGCCAATCATTGGCTTCCGGTCGATGAAAAACTGATCCCGCTTGCCGATAAACGCGACGTGACCGGTACTGGCTATGACTTCCGAAGCCCGGCCCGGATATCAGACATGCTACCGCGCGCGACACAGGGCTTTGACCATAATTTCTGCCTGACCGGGGATCGCGGCGCCTTGCGCCATATCGCCACCCTTTCCGATCCCGACAGCGGCCGTTCGATCGAACTGTCCTCAACCGAGGCCGGCTTGCAATTCTATCTTTCCCAACATTTCATCGACGCCATGAAATCGGCAACCGGCGTGCCCCTACACACATCCGCCGGCATCGCACTGGAACCACAAACCTGGCCCAACAGCCCCAACCGCCCGGACTTCCCAAGCCCCTGGCTGAAACCCGGCGAAACTTACCAGCATGTGATTGAGTGGGAGTTTTCATGAACGAAAAAGCCCCGCATTTACGGGGCTTTTTTGACTAAAGAGGTACAAGCTTGCGGCTACCAACCGCCGCCGCCGCCACCTCCTCCGCCGCCGCCAGAAAAGCCACCTCCCCCCGAAAGTCCGCCGCCTGGCATATTAGCCGACGCAATACCGGCCGTGGAAGCGACCGGCGCACCATAGCTGACAGCACTGGCACTCAGGTAATTGCCACTCCGATGACCGAATGTTCCGAGGCCGTGCCAGCCATGTTTGGGGTCGTTATACCACACCGGCTTATAGGTCTTGATGCTATCGCCTCCTTGAGGCGCCACCTTGGCCAGAGCGTTTTCGAACCGAGATGACCAAATGTCTTCGACTTCAAGCGCCATTGCGTATGGCAGATGAAACTCAAAAAGCTCGATCAGGTCTTGTGCGTTCAGACTTTTGAAATTAAGGCGCGTTTCTTCTGCAACAGAAAGATAACGCCGATACCCAAGAATCTGCGCATATAACTCATTGAACTCTTTAGTGGGAACTTCAAGCCAACCATAAAACAGGCAGCAAATGGCAATGGCGATGAAAGCAATAATGATCGGGATCGGCGAGACAAATCCAATCGCCAAATAGCCGATGACAAATACGGGCGCGGCAAACCCGATACATGTAAGCACAAACCCGAAATATTGCCCCAGTCCGATAGCACCACGCCGACGTAGCTTTTTCCACTGCGCCTGAAGCAGATTAAAGATCAAATTTGCCCCAATCACGAACACAACGCTGATGGTCGCACTTGCGACAAGACTTTCCGCCCCGTGCGCCCCGACCAACGGGTCAAGCAGGGTCGTTGCCAAAACTGCCAGAACAGCAATGATACATCCAATTTTCCAAGCACCGCGATTGTGTTTGATATATTTCTCGCGGTGCTGTCGATCAAAAGCCACACCGATGCTGACACGCGCATCATAGAGGTTCTCGTTATACCCATCCCCAATAGCTGCGTAGTTGTTGCCGTCTTGGGGCAACAGTCTTTCAAGTACAGCAACCTCATCATCCGATAGCCCGCCGTTATCAACAGGCAAGCGTTTCAGGATATAGGTGTCCTGGTGTGTTACCTCGATCGTCAGCTTCTTTTTCACCGCAAGGCTTGTCAGGATTACCGCAAAGGCGCGGGTTACAAACCCATCATCGCTATTTCCCCTGCGCCAAAGAAACCCGATCTCAGCGGCAGACAGCCCTTCTGGCGGCTTAAAAAGCGGGATTACCGTTTTAATCGCCGGATCCCGACCAAACCGGTTCCAACTCCACCACAAATAACCAACCAATAGCACCGTCAGGGCAAAGCCACTCAGGATACCTTTATTATCTAGAACAAAGTCTTGTGCGCGCTCAAGCCTATCAGGCGGCTTCACGAAACCGCTGGGCCAGGAAACAGCAATTGTCAGCCCCTCATAAGGGTTCAAGCGCCCAAATGTCTTGGCCTCGATCGTATTTCCGCTGTCTGAAATGATATCGAAATTTGTACCCTGTTCGCCGGTCTTGCCTGTATAAACCGCAAGGCTCTCAGAGCGTGCGCCATCGGGCAAATGTACAATTACCCGCGCATGGTCGATCCAGAACTGCCAACCGTTTCCGGTGACGTTCCAGTAGAGTTCATCAATGCCAGAACCAAAGGTAATCTGATCGGACATCGAATAGGTAATTTCATAGACATGATCCCCCAAAACCAAATGACGGTCGGGGTTGCCAATTCTTATCCGAACATAAGAACCGAAATCGCGAACCACGAACGGCTCTGGTTTTCCATCGCGAAGAACCGAGTTCACCGTAATATTGCCTTGCTCGTAAAAGCCGAGAATACTTGTCCGAACATAGGGGATATCGCGAAAGATACCTCGTTGTATGTCCCTGCCATAGGCAAACACAGAAATGCGTTCACGCACAGTGATATCACCTGTCGTTCCAACACGGATGTCAGATGAAAAGTCGGTAATCCGCTCTGTCAGGTTAGGGCGCGCGGCGGCATCAATCCCCCCGCACAGCGCGACAGCAAACAGAAAAGCGCATATCGCGACCAGTTTTCCAGAAACCTGAAGGTAACGAGCAACAGGAACCCGCCATATCTGTCCCATCAGGAGAACTTCACTTCTGTCACCTGACGGTCAATCGCGTGCTCAACCTCGTAATACTCTTCCTCGGCAAAGCCGAACATGCCAGCAACGATGTTGCTGGGAAAAGATTTCACCGCAACATTCAGGTCCCGAACCGTTCCATTGTAGTATCTGCGTGCCATCTGAATTTGATTTTCCAGCTCGCCAAGCGATACTTGCAATTCACGAAATGTCTTATCTGCTTGCAGTTCGGGATAATCTTCCGAGACAGCAAAGATACGCATCAAAGCGTTTGAAAGCTGCCCTTCAAGCTCCTGGCGCCGTGCAGGATTTTCTTCTGCCGCTGCCGTTTTTGCGCGAAGCTCGGTAACCTCTGCAAAAAGCTTTTTTTCGTGATCGGCATAGCCCTTTACCGTCTCGACCAGATTAGGGATCAGGTTGCTGCGCCGCTTGAGCTGCACATCAATCCCGCTCCAACCTTCCTTTGCTGATTGGCGCTTCAAAACCAGACGGTTGTAAATACCGACCCCGTAGACAAAGGCAATGACAACCAGAACGACAAGGCCGCCCAGAATCAATTCAACACTGCTCATGGATTTCCCATCCGATATTTTTGTTTGGCATCACCATAAAGCGGTGATGCTTTTCAAAATTTACCGGATCAAACCACAAAATCAACTTAATCAGCGATAAAAGACCGTCAGGATCACAACTCAAAATATCCAAATCAGATGGCGGCCACGGCTCCATCCGCGCGCGGGTCCGTTGCACCTTCCATAACCCCGTTCGAACGCAACCGGATGCCGCCGGCATGGCCCATCATGTCTTCATAGGGGCCAACGATCTCGACCGCGTGGCCTGCTGATTTAAGCTGATCAATCAGGGCCGGGTCAAAGCGGTTTTCAAGTTTAAGCGTGGTGGTTTCATCGCCCCAGGTCTTGCCAAGCAACCAGCGCGGCGCGGTGATTGCTTCCTGCAAATCCTGACCAAACAGGACATTGCGGGTAAAGACCGCCGACTGGGTTTGCGGCTGTCCCTCGCCGCCCATGGTGCCATAAGTCAGAACCGATCCGTCATTGAGCCTTGCCATCGCCGGGTTGAGCGTATGGAACGGCAAGCGCCCCGGTCCGAGCTGATTGGGACCGTCATGAAGCGTAAAGCTGGCCCCGCGGTTCTGCCACAAAACGCCGGTTTCCGGCACCACGATGCCCGATCCGAATTCCCAGAAAATGCTTTGGATATAGCTGACCGCAACACCGTTGGCATCAACCGCCCCCATCCAGATGGTATCGCCGGGCTTGGCGACATGCGGCCAGGGTTGCGCGGTTTGCATGCTGACTTTTGCAGCCTCCTGCGCAAGGTTTTCATCCGAAAGCAACGCCATCGGATCAATGGTCATGCGATCGGGATCGCCAACATGATTGTTGCGGGCGATAAAGGCGCGCTTGGTCGTTTCAATCAGTCCATGGACATGATCAAATCCGTCACCCGCCTTCACCCCCAGCCGGTCAAAAAGACCAAGGATCATAAGCGATGCCACCCCCTGGGTCGGTGGCACCATGTTAAAGACCGTGCCGGCCGACAGCCGGACCGAAAGCGGCGTCATGACCTTGGCGTGATAGCTTTCCAGATCGGCAAGCGCGATCGGGCTGCCGACGGCGGCAAGACCATTGGCATTGCTGCGCGCAATGTCGCCGCGATAAAAATCATCCAGCCCGACCTTGCCAAGATGCTCAAGCGTCGCGCCAAGGGCTGGTTGCTTCAACACATCGCCAATCGCGGGAATGCCATTGGCGGCATAGGTATCGACAAAGCCCGGAACGTCTTTGAGTTCCGCCATTTTGGTTGTGGTCAGTTCGACCTGCGATTTCGTGACCGGCACCCCGGCCCGGGCGTGATGCACCGCATCGGCAAGCAACCGTTCAAGCGGAACTTTCCCGCCGATCCCTGTTGCAATATCAGCAGCCTTGATCCAGCCACCAATCGCCCCGGCAACCGTCAACGCCGCCAGCGGCCCGCGCGACGGGATCGCGGCATGGCCTTGCTGACGATAGAAATCGGGGGTCGCAGCCCCCGCAGCCCCGCCGCAAGCCCGAATGGCAACCGGGTCCTTGCCCGGTTCGGCAATCAGCCAGAACCCGTCGCCCCCGATCGCATTCATATGCGGATAGACAACCGCAATGGTGGCGGCCGCGGCAATCATTGCCTCGACCGCATTGCCGCCATCGCGCAGGATATCGCGCCCGGCCTGGGCTGCCAGATGATGGGGGGCCGTAACCATGCCACCAAGTGCGGTTCTTGAACGTAACATCGTAATCCGGCCTCCCTGCCGTAATGCTTTCGGTCGTGCTGCGTGCTTTTCGCACATTGTCCGGTGATTTCTTCTTAGCGCCGTTTTTCCAGAACGGCGCCCGGCTTTTCACATCGTAGAAAGAAATCCTACCAGCCGATCAGATCAGGCAACCAGCTTGTCAGTTCCGGGAAAATGAACAGCAAGATCAGGGCCAGTGCCTGGATACCGATAAACGGTATCACACCGCGATAGATATCGACTGTCGAAACCGACGGCGGTGCCACCCCCTTAAGGAAGAACAACGCCCAGCCAAAAGGCGGTGTCAGGAAGCTGGTCTGCAAATTCATCGCCACCAGAATGGCAAGCCAGGCCATGTCGATGCCGCTATTGTGGAATACCGGCAAGAACATCGGAAGCGCGATATAGGAAATCTCGATCCATTCAAGAAAGAACCCGAGAACAAAGATCACGCCCATCATGAACAGAAGGTTGCCCATATCGCCGCCCGGCACCCATTCAAACATCGCATGAACAAGCCCCTCGCCACCAAGCCCGCGGAAGGCCAGACCGAATGGCTGCGCACAGATCAGGATGAAGAACACCATCGCACTGGTAATCAGCGTGTCATGCAAAACATCGCGCATGACGCCAAGGCTTAGACGCCGGGTAAAAAGCGCAAGAAGCAACGCGCCGAGCGCCCCCATCGATGCTGCCTCGGTAGGGGCGGCAATCCCGCCAACGATCGATCCAAGCACAGCAAAAACCAGCGCCAGCGGCGGCAGAACCACCTTGATGATCTTGATCAGCAGGTCGCGCGAACTGAGCGCATCGCGCTCATCCTGTGGAATGGCTGGCACCATTTCAGGCTTGAAGATCCCCAAAAGGACAAGATAAAGCCCAAGCATCCCCGCCAGGATCAGCCCCGGCACCATGGCCGCGGCAAACAGGGTCCCGACAGATTCGCCCAGAATATCAGCCAAAAGAATTAGGACCAGACTGGGCGGAATGATCTGCCCAAGGGTGCCCGATGCACAGATCACCCCGCTGGCAACGCCCTTGTCATAGCCGCGATTGATCAGCGGCTGGAGCGACAGCAAACCCACCGTCACAACCGTCGCCCCGACCACGCCAGATGATGCGCCCATCAGAACCCCGACAATAACAATCGCAAGCCCCATGCCGCCCTTGAGCCGCCCCATGGCATGACCGATCACATCAATCAGTTCTTCGGCCAGCTTCGACTTTTCAAGCATCACCCCCATAAAGATAAAAAGCGGCAAGGCCAGAAGCGTATAGTTGGTCACAACCCCGTAAACGCGCGCAGGCAACAGATTGAACAGGCCGGTTCCAAAACCCATAATTCCAAAGGCAAATCCCGAAATCGCAAGCGAGATCGCCACCGGCACACCAAGCACGAGGAAGCCAAAGAAGCCCCCGACCATGCCGATGGCCAGCCATTCATTTCCGGTCATGTCTGATTAGTCTCCTGCGCCGCTTTGTGGTATCGCGGCGGATGTCTCATAGGTGGGAACGCCGCTTTCGGCGCGTATCTGTCGATAATTGATCATTGCCTGTGACACGGCCTGCACCAGCAAAAGCCCGAAGCCGACGGGAATGAATGCCTTAAGCAGGAAGCGATATGGCAAACCACCCGGATCGGGGGATCCTTCGCCCATCATGATGGATTGCTCGACATAGGGGATCGAAAACCAGATCAATGCCGCGCCAAGAATTGCCATCAGAACAGCCGAAAACAGGTCAATGACCGCCCGGGCCCGCGGGCCCAGACGTTCATAGAGAAAATCGACCCGCACATGACCACCATGACGCATGCCATACGCCATGCCCATCAATGCAATCGGCGAGACCAGATGCCATTCAAGCTCCTGCATTGCCACACTTCCCGAATTCAAAAGATAGCGCAGCAACACATTGCCGCCGACCACCAGAACAAGGGCCAGACCACTGATCGCAGCCCCCCATCCGGCAATATCGACAATCAGGCCAAGAACACGGTCAAAAAGCGGTTCGGTGCGGGTCGTCGTCATGTCAGCTCATCCCGTCTTTGGATGAAATGATCCCGTGATAGGGTTTTTCACTGACGGCCGCCCATTCGTGATGGTTGTCGCGGAACGCCATGAAGCTTTCATGGACCTTTTTGGTGATCGGGTCCTTGGCGGCTTCGGCTTCGAGGGTTTCCTTGGTGATGCCCTTAAGCTTGGTGACCACTTCATCAGGAAGGGTCTGGGCGGTCACGCCAAAGTTTTCGACCAGATCACGCAGGGCGGCTGCGTTATTGGCTTCGCACCAGGAATGGCTGTCAAGGTTGCAGGCTTGGGCTGCGTTCTTGACAATCGCCTGAAGGTCGGCCGGAAGGCTTTCCCAGGCCTTCTGATTGATCAGAAGTTCGGTGACGTTGGACGGTTCGTGCCAGCCGGTGGTGTAATAGTATTTCGCTGCCTTCTGCAGACCCAGACGACGGTCCTGATAAGGGCCGACAAACTCGGCGGCATCAATCACACCACGTTCAAGGGCCGGGAAGATTTCCCCACCCGGAAGCAGTTTCACTTCAACACCGATCTGCTGGTACACTTTGCCTGCCAGCCCCGGAATACGCATTTTCAGGCCCTTGAAATCATCAAGGCTTTCGATCGGCTCGCGGAACCAGCCTGTCATCTGAACACCGGTATTGCCCATCGGGAAGGCGACAAGACCATATGGTTTGTAAACTTCATGCCACAGATCCAGACCACCGGCATGATAAAGCCAGGCATTCATCCCCTGGAAGTTCAGGCCGAACGGAACCGTGGTGAAATACTGGGCAGCAAAGATCTTGCCAGCCCAGAAATAGGCGTTAGCCGCATTCATTGCGACCGTGCCGGCCTGAACCGCGTCAAATCCTTCAAGGGCCGGGATCAGCTCGCCTGCGGCAAAATGCTGGATATTCAGACGCCCGTTTGACATCTCGGTCACGCGTTTGCAGAAATCCTCGGGACTGCCCGGACCGGTCACATAAAAAGGCGATCCCGGACCATAGGCATTGGTCATTTTCCAGTTAAAGGTTTCCTGGGCACGCACGATATTTGGTGCCGCCACAACAGCTGCCCCCGCAGCTGCCGCACCGACTGCGGACTTTGTCAAAAAGTCGCGCCGTTTCACATTCGTCATTGATGTCTCCCTGATAGAGATAGCTATTTCTTTGAAACGTACTCTCAACGGAATGCATTCCGCATTGTGTATACATCTTGCAACCGTCGTGCCATTTCATATTTTTCAATGACTTATTTGGATTTTGCCTTCCACCGAACAATAAGTTATGTTTATTATTTAATCATTATCTTGCACTGCATATATTTATTGCACATAAAATATGCAGCAAACCGGGGCGCGTAAAAGCAATAATACGCAACTCTTGGTATTCTTGGATTTGATGGCAAAATTGATGTATACATCCCTTAAAGGGAAACCGCATAAACCTCGTAAGAAGGGTTAAAACGCCATATGATCGAGCTTCGCCAAACGCTCAGCACCGCCTCCGACCAGCCGGATTCCGTCGGCATTGCCCAGCAATTGTGTCAGGCCCTTGAAGATGACATCGTGAAGGGCAAATTGCCGCCCGGGCAGCGCCTTGAAGAACCGCTTCTGGCAAAGCGTTTCGGCGTGTCACGCACCCCTGTCCGCGAGGCCCTGCAACTTCTGACCGCAACCGAACTGGCCGAAAAGATCCCCAATCGTGGGGTCTATGTGTCGCTTGCCACCCCGGAACGGTTGACTGCAATGTTTGAAAGCATGGCCGAACTCGAAGGCATGTGCGGGCGCCTTGCTGCCAAACGCATGACCAGCGGCGAACGCCACAATCTTGAAAAAATCCATCACGACCTGGCACAGACCGTCCGCCATGGCGACAGCGACAATTATGAAACCCTGAACCGGGCCTTCCACAATGCGCTGTATCGCGGCACCCATAATGATGTTCTGGTCGATGTGACATTGTCGGTGCGCCGCCGGGTCGCGCCATTTCGCCGCGTGCAGTTCCAAAGTCTGGCCCGGCTTGCCTCCTCGCACGAGGAACATCAGGGCATTGTCGATGCGATCCTGCGTGGCGACGTCAAGGCGGCCGAAGAATTGCTCTATGGGCACATCATGTCGGTTCATGACATCAGCCAGGATTATCTGGCCAGCCTGCGCACCGACAAGGCAGCGGAAAAACCATCCGACAAGGTCATGATCGCCAAATAACCATCAGCCTGCCCCGGATTGCTTGCGCAAGCCCCGCCGATATCCGCCGGGCCCTTCCCCGAAACGGGCCTTGAAGCGCCGCGAAAAGGCCGGCATCGATTGATATCCGCAGCGCAGGGCGACCTCGTCCATCGACAGATTGGTGTCGCGCAACATGGTGCGTGCGCGGATCATGCGCCAATCCTGAAGATATTGCATCGGCGGCACCCCGACACATGCTCCGAACCGCACAACAAACCGGGTCCGCGACATCCCGGCATGACGGGCAAGGCTTTCGGCATTCCAGTCCTGTTCGGGATTGCGGTGCATGACGGTTAGGGCACGACTGATCCGCGGATCTGCAAGCCCCGCCAAAACACCGGGCGGCAAATCATCCTTGCCCAGCTGCGATCCGAGAATTTCCAGAACCACGACCTCCATCAGGCGTGCAAGTGCTGCCTGCCAACCGGGTCGGCGGCTTTTGGCAAGATCGGTAATTGCCGCCAGAACCGCGCCATGGGCCGCATCATGTGGCAGCTCGTCGGGTGGCCCGTGGGGCGCCTCATGGGGTAGCTCATAGGGTGGCTG